>CAWGLY010000005.1:0-2371360 GCA_963823505.1 uncultured Acidimicrobiia bacterium | reverse complement strand
ACTGAATCCGGCCCGCTTGGGCTTGCCGGCGGGCCGCTCACAGGGCATGCTGATGTTCGAGGTGGCTGATGTCCATCGAGTGGAACAAGACGGAACAAGGCTATGCCAGCCGGTTCTACCGGATTCGGCGGATGCGGGAGATTGCTCGCTGGCGGTTGGAGCCCGCGTCGTTCCGGATCCCGGCCTCCCGGCGTACACCTTGCCCGTCCGTGCATGAGTCGCTCCGCGATGCATTCATGGAGGCCGCAGCGTTGGAGCGTGAAAGGCGGGAAGACCTGCGCGTGCGTACCTACCTCGTGCTTGCCGCAGCAGCTGCGGTGGTCTGCGTGCTTGCGATGAGCGCCATCCGGTCCATCCCTACCTACCTCGTCACGACTGTGTCCGGCACGGTTGCGCTTCGGCTGTTCGCCGACGCCGTCGCCAATCGATACAGCGACGCATGGAGCTGGGCGCAAGACGATGGCACGACTCAAATCGACAGCCGGTCTACCCGCCTGGTGGACCGGCTGGCCACGTGGGCCCAAGGTGCACCCGAGTGGCCCGTCGCTCTCCCGGCATCTCCGGTGCGAGTCGTCTCACCGTTCGGTGACCCACCCGGTGATCGACAGTAGGTGTCCGTCCGGATCGCGGAAGTGCGCAGCAAGCAGCGAGCGTCCGTCGTGCTCCATGACGGCCCGAAGCGGCACTTCGAACGGCACCCCGCGCTCGGTCATTGCGACGTGTGCTGCCCGCACGTCGTCGACCTCGAGGACGATCTCGGTCAGCGACGCCTCGGCTCCCTGACCCCGGTCGGGCCCGGCATTGAGCGCGATGCGGATTCCGCCCCCGTCGAGGAACGTGAACGCTGCCGACTCCGAGAGCACGTCGAGCCCCACGACGTCCCGATAGAACGCCACCGAGCTGTCCATGTCGGCGACCCGCAAGATGATGTGCGCGACCTTCATCCCCCCGAGGCTACAGGACGCCCCCGAATCCCATGGGTTGGTCGTGGTGGGATGGTGGAGCGCGGCGGAATCGACGTGTGGTGACGGCTAGATCTATCCTGTTTTGATGCCGTGCTGGCTCTATATCGACGCCTCTTGCCGGTGGTGTCGAAGTTTGGCGAGGAGCCGACCGGCCCCGTGAGCGATCTTTCAGCTGTCCGGGATTGGGCTCGGTTTGCGGGGCCGAGTGTTGTGTCCACGGTGGTGGAGCGCACGCATCTCGATGCGTGTTTCGATTCGGCGGCTGGGCGGGTTGTCCGTGTGTTGGCGCCTGCGGGTTACGGGAAGTCGACGTTGGTGGCACGCTGGGCTGCCCGCGACGAACGGAGGGTCTGCTGGCTCGACCTCGAGCCGATTGATGATGACCCGGTCGTGTTGAGTCATGCGCTGGGTACTGGTCTCGCCGGTTGCCGATCCGCAAACCATGTCTCGGATCCCGCGGGTGGCGCGCCGTTCGATGAGGTTGCGCGTCTGGTGGGCAGTCTCGATGAACCGTTGCTGCTGGTGCTGGACGACATCCATCACCTTGTCGGTGAGGAGTCGACGCATCTGATCAATCGGATGATCGGTAGCCTGCCGCCGGACTCGACGATCGTCCTCGCTGGACGTGCGCATCATCATGCCGAGGGGATTGCTCGGTACCGGCTCCAGCCCGGCGTGGTAGACATCGACGTCAACGCGTTGGCCTTCGATCTTGCCGAGACCGAACGATTGCTGGCCCTGCTCGGGATCGAACCCGACATCGACATGGTCACCGCCATCGCCAGCCAGTTTGAGGGCTGGCCGGCCGGCATCCTGCTGGCTGGTCAGGTCATGGCCACACGAAGCACCGGCGGCGAGGTGGCGTTGACGCACCTGGGTGACCTCACCCAGGTAACGGACTACGTCACTACGGAATGGTTCGGAGGACTCAGCGGCGAGGACCAGGTCTTCCTCACGGAGGTCGGATGCCTCGGTCGCTTCACTGGAGAGCAATGCGACGCCGTTCTCGGCCGCCACGGCTCGGCGTCGATCTTGCGCCGGCTCTGTCGTGATGAACTGCTGGTTATCGCCCTCGATCAGCACGACGAGTGGTACCGGATGCATGCCGTTCTCTCGCGTCGGCGTCGCAGGAGTTTCGTCAGGACGTCGTCTCTCGACCGACATTCAACGCGATCTTGGAACTCGTAGTAGCAGGGTCCGGACGGTTCGAGTGACCTTACTCGTCACCGTGCGCCGGCTGAGAACCATGGAACGCGGCGATGGCTTCACGGACCGACGCAAAGACGTGCTCGGCCCCGATGGCGTCCACGACTCCGAATCGCTCGAGCTCGGGCATCACCCGTTCGGCGCCGGCCACGCAGAGGACGACGTTGCGGTCAGCGAGTTGCCCGGCAAGTTCGAGCAACGTCTTGCCGCCGGTGAAGTCCACGTCGTCCATCGCATCGGCCAGCACTACGAACCACCGAGGCGGCTCGGGGGCATCGACGAGGGCAAGTACGTCCTCGGTGAACCGCGTCGAGTTGGCATAGAAGAGACCGACACCGAACCGGAACACGACGAGCCCGGGTTCGGTTCGAACGCCTGGCGACACCGGGATTTCGACGACGCCTCCCTGCTCGTCCCGTGTGATGACGGCGTCCGGCGCGTCGTAATGGCGCCGTACGTGATCGAGCAGGGACAGGACGATCGCCAGAAGGATCCCCTGCTCGACGCCGATGGTGACGACGACGACCGCGGTGATCGACGCAATGACGAACTCGTCGAGACGCAGGCGGCGAATCTCGTTCATGCCGGCGATCTTGACGAGCTTGACCCCGATGAGGAAGACGACCGCCGAGAGCACCGCGTTCGGCATGTACTGCAGCGGCTTGGTGAGGAACAGCAGGACGATCCCAACGGTGACCGCCATCGTGAGCATCGCGACCTGTGTCTTGCTGTGCGCCTCGTCGGCCATCTCCGTCTTGGTCGGGCTGCCGTTGACCGGGAACGTGCCGCTGAACCCTGCAGCCAGGTTGGCGACGCTGAGCCCGACTAGATCGTTGTTCTCGACGAAGTGCTCTTGGTACTTGATGGCGTAGGCGCGCGATGTCGCCGCGCTCTGCGCGAGGATCACGAGCACCATCGACGCCGAGGTCGCGAGGAGTGGCACCACGTCGCTCCAGCCGACCCCGCTCGGCAGACCGATGGCAGGAAGCCCGCTCGGCACCGAGCCGAGCACCGAGACCCCGTGCGACTCGAGATCGAAGGCCCAACTGACGGCGATGGCACCGACGACGGCGACGAGCCCACCCGGGATCGCCTTGATCCACCGCTCGAAGACCAGCAATGTGGCGATCACCCCGACCGTCACCGCGACTGTGGTCAACGATGCGTCGGGGATCTCCCCGAGCGTATCCCAGAACTTGATCACCGTGCCGCTGACACGGTCGACACTCACGTCGGGCGCGGAGACCCCGAGCATCCCATCGAGCTGACCCATGGCGACCTGGATGCCAACACCGGTGAGGAACCCCACAAGGACAGTGCGCGAGATGAAATCCGCAAGGAAGCCGAGCCGCGCCACACGGGCAAGCATCAGCAGGCCTGCGGTGATCAGCGCGGCAAGGCTGGCGTAGGCGAGCCACTCCGAGGAGTTCGGCTGGAGACCCGACACGCCGAGCCCGGCGATTCCGGCGTAGAGGATCGCGGCGGTCGCGGAGTCTCCGCCGACGACGAGATGGCGCGACGAGCCGAACAAGGCGAACGCGATCGCAGGGATCAGAATCGTGTAGAGCCCGGTGATGACCGGGGTCCCCGCGATCTTGGTGTACCCCATGACTTCGGGGATCGCGAGCGCCGCAAGCGTGACCCCCGCGACGATGTCGCGCATGAGCACGGAGCGTTGATACGGAAGGATGCCCTCGAGCAGCGTGACCGCGGGTCCGCGCCGGTGCGCCCCCTTCGGGCTCTTGGCAGCTTCGGCACTCACGATGGTCCTCGCTGACCTCGCTGCGTCGTACTCATGGTCTCCCCATGTCAGGCGGCTCCGGTGGATTCGAGGGTTCAACCTAGGGGGACGCCGACTCGTCGGCGTCCCACTGATCGGGTGGTTCGGGAGCCTAGTGCTCCGGGGAAACCGCCGCTGGCACTCGTTGATGCCTTCTGGTCGCTCACCATGTACGACGAACCTGAGTACTACCTGGCCGCGAACGAAATCGATCGCTACTCGAGCGGCGACCGCACCCCCCGGACTCGCGACCAACCTGACGGCTCGGTCACGATCCTCATGCAGCACGCCAAGCCCACCGACCAGGACGTCGCGACTTGGCTTCCCGCCCCGAGCGGCAGATCCCGACCGATCTTGCGCAATCACCAGCCACGGCCCCATGCTCGACGGCCGCCACCAACTCCCACCCGTGCGTAGACTCACCGGCCCCCGGTAGTCCTGACGGACTGCCGCACATCAACCGGCATGTCGAACAACCCACAGAAGGAGCGCCCCATGGCAAGCGTCGACGCCGTTGACCCACCAAGTCCGGCCCTGACATCCGTCCAAGAACGACGCGAACTGGGTCGGCTGATCAGGAAGCAGGTCCCGAGATCGACGGCCGCCTCGTGGGAACCCGCTGCCGATCGCTCCGACCCCGTCGATCTCCTCGAGCGGCAAGCGGCGGTTCGGGAGCCATCGCTCGTGCCATTGCGATACGGGAGGATGCTGGCCTCGCCGTTCGCCTTCTATCGCGGAGGCGCACTGCTGATGGCGGCGGACCTCGCCTGTTTCCCCCGGAGCGGTTTGACCGTTCAGCTCTGCGGCGACGCCCACCTCGCGAACTTCGGGGTTTACGCGGCTCCGGACCGCCGACTCGTATTCAGTCTCAATGACTTCGACGAGACCCTTCCCGGACCGTTCGAGTGGGACGTGGCGCGCCTGGTCGCCAGTTTCCAGATCGCAGGCCGCCACCGCGGGTTCGATCGCTCGACGTGCGCTGACATCGTCTCGACCGTTGTGAAATCGTATCGACACGCCATGCACGACTTCGCGGCGATGCCGACACTCGATGTCTGGTACAACCGCTTGAACGTCGACGAGATCCCCGATCGGTTCGGTGTCGGCGCCACCGTCCAGGCGCGCAAGCGATTCGCCCAGCAAATCCGGAAGGCCGAGACGAAGAACAGCCTGCGGGCGCTGGCGAAGCTCACTCGAGTTGTCGACGGGAAACGGACCTTCCGCCGAGACCCTCCAACCCTGGTCCCGATCGAGGACCTGGTGCCTGTCGAGGACCTGCACCGCGTGCATGAATCGGTTGTCGGGATCATCGCGTCGTTCCGTTCGTCGTTGACTCCAGACCGCCAGCGTCTTCTCGACAAATATCGCTACGTTCATTTTGCGCGCAAGGTGGTCGGCGTCGGCAGCGTCGGCACCCGCGCCTGGGTGCTGCTGATGGTGGGGCGCGACGATGACGATCCGCTCCTCCTGCAATTCAAGGAGGCACAGGCATCGGTGCTGGAGGAGTTCCTCGGCGCCAGCGAGTTCGGGACCCACGGCGAACGGATCGTGGCCGGGCAGCACCTCATGCAGGCGGCGAGCGACATCCTGCTGGGCTGGCACCGCGGTGTCGGCATCGACGGCATCGAGCGGGACTTCTTCGTCAGGCAGCTATGGGATGCGAAAGGGTCGGCGGACCTCGAGGTGATGAACGCCGGTTCATTGAGGATCTACGGCGCGGTGTGCGGCTCCACACTCGCTCGGGCCCACGCCCGTTCCGGCGACCCAGCAGCGATCGCCGGATATCTGGGGACCACCGGCGCGTTCGACCGGGCAATGGCCGCCTTCGCCGAGCGGTACGCCAACCAGAACGAACGGGACTATGCGGCCGTTCACGAGGCGGTCACCGCCGGCCGCCTCGTTGCCATGGACGGCTGACATCGATCGCCATGGTCGGGATGGGCGTGCGTACGCCGGATGTCAGGTCCCGGCTGAGAGTCTCGAGTGAGGCGGCGTTTGCTTGGATCGGGATGCGGCCGGTGGTGATAGCTGGCCGCCTGCACGCCGGGCGGCGGAGGCGAACCGAGCCGCCCAGGGATTCCCCCAGACGATGACCCCGGCGATACTCCACGGGAGAACGGCCTCTGACAAGTGGGCGACGTGGTCGGCGCCGAGGATCTCGGCGCGGGCCTCGAGGACGTGACACGACCCGCACCGTCCTACCGGCAGCCGGCGGCTCGTATCCTGTAGCGATGTTGCACACCAGGGGCGGAGCTGCGGTTCTCTTGGCACTCGTCGCCGTCTCCTGGGGCGCCATTCCGTTGATCGTGCGGGGCGACGTGCCGTGGCAACAGCTCGTTGCGGCCCGGATGTGGCTGGGTGCGATCACACTCCTCGGCATTCTCGCCCTGCAGAGGCGGCTCCGTCTGCCTGCGGACCACCGTGCCCGCATCGCCACGTCGGGGGCGCTGCTGGCGGCGCACTGGGCCAGCTTCTTCTTTGCGTTGACGGAGACCACGGTGGCGATCGCGCTCGCCATCTTGTACACCGGTCCAGTGATCGCATCGGTCATCGCACCCCGGGTGCTGGGCGAACGGGTCCGCCCCCAGGTGTACGCAGGGCTGGGGCTCGCGCTCGCCGGAGTGCTGGCGGTGGTGCGACCCGGCGGCGAGACGTCGGCAATCGGGCTGGCAGCCGCCGTCTTCAGCGCCGTCTCGCTGGCGGCCCTGATGCTCATCGCCAAGCCCGCCGCCCAGGCGTTCGGCGGGCTCGTCGTTGCCGCCGGTGAGCTGACGGTCGCCTCGATCGTGCTGACACCATGGGCAATACAAGCCGCGGTGGAGTCGCACGAGTTCTGGCTCGAATTCCTCGTGCTGGGAGCCGTGCTGACGGGTATCGCCGGGTGGATCTTCTGGGGGGCCATGAACCAGCTCCCCGTTGCCGCCGTCAGCGTCATCATGTATCTGGAACCGGCGAGTGCGGTCGTGTGGGCGATGCTGTTTCTCGACGAGACCCCGGACCTGCTGGCGTGGATCGGGATCGCATTCGTCCTCAGCGGGGGCATACTGGCAGGAGCCGCCGCAACGAGAGCCGAGGAGGAAATCGTTGTCCCCGCCGCTCTTTGAGGTCACCGACCTGCGCATCGCCGTTTTCGACGAGGCTGCCGCCCATCGCAAGGAAGACGCAGGCCTGCTGGTCAGGCCGGGTGGGAAGCCGCTCGGGCAGGGGTGGATCGAGGCAGTGCCCGGTACGAGCTTTGCGCTCCAGCCCGGCGAGTCGCTCGCCCTCGTCGGCGAGTCGGGCTCGGGGAAGACACTCACGCTGATGGGTGCCCTGGGGTTGCTCGGCAGTGGCGCCAAGGTGATCGGTGGCAGTGTCACCTTCAAGGGCCACCGTCTCGACGTTGCCGCCACCCCGGAAGAGCGTGGACGCAAGAACACGTTCAGGGAGCGCCGCCGCCAGCGGAAACGGCAGAAGGCATACATGGGCGAGCTGTTCGACAAGGAGTGGCGCAAACTGATGGGCACGGAGATCGGGATCCTCTTCCAGGACCCGATCGCCAGTTGGGACCCTGCGGAGGTCGTCGGCAAGCAGGCCGGTGAGGTGCTTGCGGAGCACAGCGACCTGACCGAGGATGAGATCGCCGACCGGGTGCTCGACGCCCTCGGCGAGGTGAAACTGCCCGGTGCCGGCAAGTACCTCTCCTTCCGGCACGAGCTGAGCAGAGGCGAGGCGCAAAGGGCGATGCTGGCGGCGGCGCTGTTGAAGTCGCCCTCGCTCCTCATCGCCGATGAACCCGTCTCTGGCCTCGATGCACCGGTCGCGCGGGCCATCCTCGATTTGATAAGGGACATGCAGGTGAAGCGAGGCCTTGCCATGGTGTTCGTCACCCACGACCTGGCCACAGTGGCGTCCGTGGCCGACCGGGTTGCCGTGGTGTACGGCGGGCAGATCGTTGAGGAAGGCTCGGTTGACGACCTCTTCTATGCGCCGCAACACCCTTACACCGAAGGCCTCTTGGGCTCGATCCCCTGGCCGGGGGCGACACGCCTCCGGCCCATCGACGGTTCGCCCCCGCGCATCGTCGACGTCGTTCGCGGGCGATGCTCGTTTGTCGAGCGGTGCCACTATGCCGAGCGGCGGTGCCTCGGCGGGCAGCCGCCACTTGTGACGGTGGGTACGGCAAAGGCGGCGTGCTTCAGGGTCGGAGACATCACCCTCGAGGGTGTCGGGACCCGATCATGACCCGCCCACTGTTCGAAGTGCGCAATCTGAACGTTGCCGTCCTCGATCAAGATGCGGCAATCAACAGAGTCGATCACGGCTTCACCGATGCCGTGACCAACAAGCCGCTGGGTGCCGGATGGGTGCCGGGGATCCGCGATGTGAGCTTCTCGGTACGCAAGGGGGAAGTGCTCTCCTTCGTCGGCGAATCCGGCATGGGCAAGACGCTGCTCGTCATGGCTGCGCTGCGGTTGCTCCACCCGACCGCTCGGGTCACCAGCGGCGAGATCCTCTACGACGGGGAGCGGTTCGACCCGGCCAGGCTGCTCGACGTGGATGAGCCCAGGCAGAGGTGGTGGCGACGCAGTCGCGATCATGAGAGCCGTTGGCTCGGAGAGTCTCTCGATCCGGTGTACGCCCGGATCATGGGCAACCACCTCGGCATCGTGTTCCAGGACCCGATCTCGTCGTGGGACCCCTTGCCGCTGATCGGTCACCAGGCCGGTGAGGTGCTCGAGGAGCACACCGACATGACGTTGGAGGAGATCGAGCAACGCGTGTACGACGTGCTGGGCGAGGTGAAGTTGCCGAAGCAGCAGAAGTTCTACTCGTTCGCCCACGAGATGAGTCGGGGGGAAGCACAGCGAGCCATGCTGGCGGCGGCGCTCGTCAACGGCCCGTCGCTGCTGGTCGCCGATGAGCCCTTTACCGGGCTCGACCCTCCTGTGGCGCAGGGCATCATCGAGCTCATCCGCGACATGCAGCGCCGCAGGGGGCTGGCCATGATCATGGTCAACCACGACCTCGCCCAAGTGGCCTCACTGTCCGACCGGATCGGCGTCGTCTACGGCGGGCGCATCGTCGAGGACGCCTCGGTCGACGACATCTATCGCCGTCCCCGCCACCCCTACACCGAGGGTCTCCTCGGCTCGATCCCGTGGGCCGGTGTCGATCGCCTCCGGCCGATCGATGGAGAGACGCCTCGCCTCGTAGACGTTCCGACCGGCGAGTGCGCTTTTGCCGATCGTTGCCCCTACGAGATCCCGGAATGCCGGGACAGCGAGCCGCCGTCGATCCACATCGGCGACGGGACGGCGGCCTGTATTCGCACCCGCACGCTCGACCTGCGGGGCGTCCGCAAGTGACGCCCCTGGGGCGACGCATGGACGGTCAACCGCATCACCCGCGCCTCCCACGACGGCATCGAGCCGGGGACGGCAGAGTTCGTCGTGACCTTCACGAGGCGTGCCACCTCCGGTAGCACGGGAGGCATCGGCAAGGGCATCATCGACTGTGCCTTGGGCCGCCTGCTGGCAGCGGGCATCGATTCCTGGTGAGGGCCGCTTTCGACCAGGAGGTTCACGCCGTGTCACAGCTGTGCAGTACTTTGTCAGGGGCAATAGCCCTATGATGGCCCTATGGTTCGGACGCAGACAATGGTGCAACTCTCAGACGACTTGATCGACCTGCTCGACGCAGAGGCCCAACGCCGGGGTGTCTCTCGCTCGGCGCTCATCCGGGAGGCTGTGACCGTCTTGCTCGAGGAGTCGCGGCAGGCGCAGCTCGGACGAGCCATTGTCGATGGATATACCCGCATCCCGGTCGGCGTCCCCGACGAGTGGGGAGATCTCGAAGCGCAAGCCGACCGCGCAACGACCGAGACCATGCAACGGCTCGCCGCCGAGGAGCGCGCCCAAGGGCTTCCGTCGTGGTAGCTCGCGGAGAGGTGTGGTGGTACGAACATCCGATAGATGGTCGGCGGCCGCATCTGGTGCTCACCCGCGGCGACGCGATTCCGGTCCTGAACCAGGTTCTCGCAGTTCCGGCGACGCGGACGATTCGCGGCATCCCCACCGAGGTGCCGCTCAACGAGGATCACGGGATGCCCGTTCCATGCGTCCTGTCGCTCGACAACGTTTCGCTCATCCGTCCCACGTTCTGCACGGAGCGCATCACCCAGCTCGATGCGGTGACGATGCGCGAGGTTTGTGAGGCGCTGGCCGTCGCCACCGGCTGCTGATCCATGACGGCCGGCACGGGCGGGGGGTGGTCTGTGCTCGGAACCGGCCGTCAACCTTCTCCCCCCTGAGAGGGAGGAGTGGCCGGAGCGCTGGCGGAGGTCGAGGGGGTTCACCCGGGTACCACCCGAAGCTCGCTCCTTCCCTCGCTCAGGGGACCGAGGCAGGGAAAGAAGAAGCGTGGCTCGGTTCTAGGCTGCTTGGAGCTGCAGGCGAAGTACTGTCGTAGTAGAGTACTTTGCTGTCCGGAGGCAAGGGACAACGATGCGCATTGTCACGTATCTCGGCTTGGTCGCGCGACGGCTGTGGTCGAAACGCGGCATCCTCTTCGGGTCGTTTCTCGGAGCGACGCTGGTCACGGCACTGCTGGTCATCGTGCCGCTGTACGAGTCTTCGGTGCAGGCAGTCGATCTGCTCTTCACTCTGCGGGGTGCTTCCGCCAGCGAGGTGGACATCACCGCGACCAACCAGACCACGTCCTACGACGGAGGCACGGCTGCGGCCAACCGGGCTCTGGTCAACGAGAAGTGGCAACAGCACGTTGCCGAGTGGTACCCGACGATGGTCGAGCGCTCGCAGTCGCGAGAGTTCCTCGTCATCCCGATCGACGGCTCCGTCGATGCACTGGCTCAAGCCGAGGCATGGCGGGAGGAATACGACGCCCTCGTCGAAGCCGGCACCGATGTCGAGGAGTTGCCGGAACCGCCCTACCCACGTCCGCCGCAAGAAGCAACCCAGGTGCGCATCTTCACCGCCCCCGACATCGAAGAACGCCTCCAGGTGATCGACGGTACGTTCCCGGAACCACAAACCCGTCCAGACGACGGTTTTGCCACCCCGCTGCGCATCGCGCTCGGTGCCGATGTGGCGCAGACCATCAACCGGCAAGTAGGGGACACCTTCGTACTCAAGCCATTCAGCGGATTTGCCAGCACGTTCGAGATCGTCGAGGTTGCGGCCATCGTCGATGCGGTCGACAGCGGCGACGTCATCTGGGGGATCGACGACCCCGGCCGCATGGTCTACCTCCCGCTCGAGACCATGGATGCATGGACGTTGCCGCAATCCATCGACCCGGGCAGCGACCCGTGGCGCCGGACGGAACGCGGTTTCCCGGCGCAGACCGTGGCCCAACGGTTCATCATGCAGTTCGATCCGGCGACAGTGGTACTCGAGGACCTGCAATCCGTCGCCAACGGCGTCGTCGCGCTGCGGGCGGAGATCAGCCGCGACAGCGGCGGGAACATCGCCGCCAACACGCTGCTCGGCAACCTGCTCGAAGATTTCACGACGAGATCGGTCACCATCGGTGCCCCAATCCTGGCCGTGCTCGCCCTCGTGGTCGGCGGCGCCCTCTACTTCCTCGTCTACACCGCCGCCCTCACCGTGGAGCGCGAAGGTCCTGAGCTGGCGCTGCTCAAGACCAGGGGGGCGTCGAGCTGGCAGACGATCGGCATCCACATCACCCAATCCCTGGGTATCGCCGTGTTGGCGGCTTTTGTCGCGCCTTGGGTGGCGAGGACGATGGTGGGTCTGACCGGGCGGGTCCCACCCCTATCCGACCTCACCGGCGGTGAACCCCTCCGCGTCGCCCAGGTGCGGTCGATTGTCCCGTTCGTCGTAGCCGGCGGCATCATCACGTTTGTGGCGATGGGCTTGGCGATCCTGCCCTTTGCCCGCCGCAAGGTGTTGGAGCTGCGTTCGTTGACCGCCCGGCCCGCGCAGTCCTCCGTGTGGCAGCGCTACAACCTCGACCTGTTTGCCATCGGTCTGTCGCTGGTGATTCTGTTCCAGCTGTCGCAGCGAGGCTTCATCAACACCACCGGGCGACGAGGTCAAACTCGATCCGCTGGCGATCGTCTTCCCCGCGCTCCTCCTCTTCACCGGGGCGCTCCTCCTGCTGCGCATCCTGCCGTGGGTCCTGCGGTTTGTCGGCTGGCTGATGACAAAGGGCCGCTCGATGTCGGCTGCACTGCCGGGCTGGCACCTCGGCCGCAACCCGATTCCCTACGGCCGCCTTGCGCTGCTCGTGTGGCTCACCACCGGTCTGGGTGCCTTTGCGTTGACGTATGCCCACACCCTCGACACGTCGTTCAACGACCGGGCGGCCTTCGTTTCTGGCGCGGAGCTGCGGGTCGTCTCTGACGGTGCGGGATGGCTGCTCGCCCCCGACGGCACCACCACAACGCCGGCATTGCGGACCTCGGGCGCACCCCGGCAGTCGTCCCGACAGGCAGAAGTGCTGGCGATCCGGCCAGGCGAGTTCGCCAACGTCGTCACCTGGCGGTCCGACTTCGGTGCATCGCCACAAGAAGTGTTCGGCCCGCTGCGAGCAGAGGGCGCCCCCGACATGGGTGCCGAGGTCCCCATGGACGGCACCACGCTGCTCGTCGATGGCGTGGTCATCCCCGCCAGCCTCGCCGACCAGACCGCCGCCGGCGAGGACCTGCCGGACCACAGCATGCGCCTGATGCTGAAGGTCTTCGACGCCAACGGCCGGGTGTGGACGATGCAGGCCGACCGGGACTTCGTCGAAGACGAGTGGCGAACCGTGGCGGTGGATCTGACCACGGGCCTCAACACGACGTACCCCACCCCGCCGGAGCCGCCGCTTGCGGTGCACGCCATGTGGGTGGAGCAGACCGACACCACCAGCGGGACGCTCGTGGATTCCGAGCGCTTGCTGGTGAGCGACTACCGGATCGAGACCGGGGGAGGCGAGGTCGCATTTGCCTCCGGTATCGAGGAGCTGCAGACCACCAACGGCATGCGGCGGTTCAGGGACGTTGCAGCCACCGAGGCGGTTGATGCGTTCTACGCAGCCCTGCCGGACGGTGTCGCCCCGCCCACCAGCGCCGACATCCAGGCGTCGCCTCTGTATCGGGAGGGAGCCGCCGAGCGGTGGGAGCTCCCCGCCGCCCGCACCCGCGTCAACCTCGCCGTCCCTTCGTTCCGCCGGATCCCCGAGGACCTGAGGGTGCTGCTCGACCGCGAGGTCGCGGCGCGGGCGGGTCTCATCCCCGGCGACACGTCGAGCTACAGCGTGTCGGGCCAGGTGTTCAACGGGGAGATGGTCGGCTACATCGGCAGGGTGCCGACGATGAACAATGCGACCCGTGAGGGCAGCATGGTGATCGACCTCGACGCCTTCAACGCATGGAACGACGGCATCCCCACATGGAGTTACAGCACCCAGCTCGGGCGGCTCGATGCACCAGGTGAGCTCTGGGTGAAGACCGACGATCCCGACGCCGCCGAACGCCGCATCCTCGCCCAATACCCGGCAGGCACCGAGCCGGATCAGATCTTCAGCGTCAAGGGAACCACCTCGGAGTTCTCGTCCCGCCCCGTTCAGGTCGGCCTGGTCGCCATCCTCTTCGTGGGCGCCGCAACCTCGGTGGTGCTGGCCCTCGCCGGAGTCACCGGGTACGTGCTCCTCGCCGTCGCTCGCCGAGCCCGGGAGATGGGCGTGCTGCGGGCACTCGGTCTCCAACGCCGCGAAGTTGCCGCCACCTTCGCCATCGAGCAGGTCGTGGTACTCGGCCTCGGTGCGGCCATCGGAACCCTCGGCGGGATTGCGCTGATGTGGACCATGATTCCGTTCCTGCAACTCGGCGAGGCGGCCGAGGTGGTCGAGCCGCCCATCCAGCTTGCGGTGCCATGGGCTTCGCTCCTGGGCTACATCGCCATCGTCGCCGGGCTGCTGATCGTGTCGGTCGTGTGGTCGACCAGGCGGGTGTCGGCTCGGCGCATGAGCGAAGTCCTGCGAGAGGTGGAACGCTGATGCCGGCCATCATCGACTGCCGCAACGTCATCAAGATCCACAAGCAGGGCAACCTCGAGGTGGTTGCCCTCCAGGGTCTCGACTTTTTCATGGAGGAAGGCGAGTTCATCTCCGTCGTGGGCAAATCGGGGGCAGGCAAGTCCACGCTGCTCCAGATCCTCGCCGGGCTCGACGTGCCTTCTGCCGGCGCCGTCGAGGTGACCAGCGTCGACCTCACAGGCGTCACCGAGAGCGGCCTCGTCCAGCACTATCGGCGCAACGTCGGCTTCCTGTGGCAGGACTTCACCCGCAACCTGCTGCCCTATCTCAAGGCGATTCAGAACGTCGAACTGCCGATGCTGCTCGCCGGGGTCAGCGGCCGTAGGCGCAAAGCCCGTTCGCTGGCCCTGCTCGAAGCCGTAGGACTGCGCAACCAGGCCTACGCCAGCGTCCACACGATGTCCGGCGGCGAGCAGCAGCGTCTGGCGCTCTGTGTGGCGCTGGCGCTTGGCCCCAAGCTGTTGCTCGCCGACGAGCCGACGGGCGAGTTGGACACCGAGACTTCGCTGGGCATCTACGACCTGCTGCGCAGGCTCAACCAGGAGGGTGGTCTGTCGATCCTCGTGGTCACTCACGATGTTGCGCTCGCTCAGCGCACCGACCGGGTGGTGCGCCTCGCCGACGGCAAGATGGCGACCGGCGATCACCACAGAGAGTCCGCCATCGTGTCCATCGGTGCGAGCGGAGCCGTCGAGATCCCTCGCGACATGCTGCTCGAAGCCGGGATCGGGGATCGGGCGACAGCGCGGCTCACCGACGATGGGATCCTGCTGCAACCGGATGGAGATGACAATGGCGCTTGAACTGAGTGGAGTCTCCAAGCTCTACCCAGGGGGCGCCGTTGGCGCCAACGACGTCTCGCTGACGGTGGCGCCGGGCGAGTTCGTGGCGCTGTTCGGTCCATCGGGCTCAGGGAAGACGTCGCTGCTCCATATGTCGGGCTTGCTGCTCCGACCCGATTCCGGCGAGGTCGTTCTCGACGGCGAGCGTATCGACGACAGGGGCGAGGGTGCCTCCGCCAAGGTGCGGCGGACGCAGCTCGGCTTCGTCTTCCAAACCGCAGGACTCTTGCCGCTGCTGTCGGCAGCGGAGAACGTCGACGTTTCGTTGCGACTGCTCGGCGTCTCGGGACGCAAGGCCAAAGAGCGGGTCGATGCGGCGCTCGCCTCGGTCGAGATGGGTGGACGATCTGGGCACCGTCCCGATGAGCTCTCAGGCGGCGAGCAACAGCGGGTAGCCATCGCTCGCGCCCTGGTGCACGGACCCTCGTACCTCCTGGCGGACGAGCCGACAGGGGAGCTCGACACCGCGACGGGTGCCGCGATCCTCGATCTGCTGCGCACCGTGGCACACGAGGGCACGGCGGTGATCATGGCAAGCCACGACCCTGCGGCGCTCAACTACGTGGACCGGGCGTTCTTCGTCCAAGACGGCACCTTGCACGAGCCCACCCGCGAGGAGCTCTCATTGTGGCTGACGCAGGGCACGTCGATCGAGACTCAGCGGCCGATCCGGTAGTCGATCAGTACGGACCGGGATCCTCGATCTCGACTTGGTTCAGTGCCGTCAACAGGACCGTGAGGCTCACGGCGAAGATGGCGGCCCCGATCCAGAACGGCGCCATGCTCCTGCTGCCCATGGCGAAGACAAACCCGAGCAGCATGCCGGTCTCGGCGGCAGCAACGCTGATCAGAAAGCCGTTCATCAGCTTCGCTGCCGGTACAGGACGCGCCGTCGCCCGGCTGCGCCACCACAGTGCGACCATGAGCCCCAGCACGCCGACGACTCCCGAAGCGATCATCCCCAGCCTCGCCAGTTCGTCGTCCGCCGGGTCCCAGTCTCCGGACAGCGCCATGAGGACCACGGCGAGTACCACGAGCAGCCCGACAAACGACATTCCCATGATGCGAACGATCCGCAACCGATCCATTGCCGCACCCTACCGCCGCCCCCCAACCCCCCGACGCCCCCCGATACGAATACCAAATACCGAATACCGAATACCAAATACCAAATACCAAACACCAAACACCGAATACCGGATACCGGATACCGGATACCGGATACGGAATACGGGATACCGGATACCGGATACCGGATACCGGATACCGAACATTGGACCCGCCGACAGTTGTCAGATCAGAGAATCACGCGCTCCGAATCGCACTCTCGTCTTCGGTAATAGGCTGCTCTCGACGCGATCAGTGAGGTCTCTTGACGGCTCCGGGCTCCACCCAAACGCACTCGTGGTGGGCGGATGATGCCGCAGCGATCGCGGCGCAGCTCGACACCAACCCGACGCGCGGCCTGACCCTGGCACAGGTGGCGGAGCGCAGGGCGCGCTACGGGCCCAACGAGCTGGAAGAGGAGCCAACCCAGCCGCCGTGGCGGATCTTCCTCGCCCAATTCGCCAACACGATGATCGTGGTGCTGCTCGTTGCAGCCGTCGTCATGGTCGCCATCGGCGAACCGACCGACGCCGTGGTCATCGGCATCATCGTCGTGCTCAACGCGTTGATCGGGTTCTTCCAAGAGTATCGAGCCGAACAGGCCATGGCTGCGCTGCGGACGATGACCGCCCCGCACGCCCGGGTTGTGCGTGACGGCGCCGAATCGAGCATCACCGCACTCGAGCTCGTGCCTGGGGATGTCATCGTGCTGGAGGCCGGCGACATCGTTGCTGCAGATGCCCGGTTGACCGAATGCCCCAACCTTCGCGTCAACGAATCGGCCCTGACGGGGGAGTCCGTGCCCGTCGACAAGACCGACGACGTGATCGCAACCGATGCCGGCGAGGTCATCGGCGACCGCCGCAACATGGTGTTCAAGGGCACTTCGGTCGTCTATGGCCGGGCCCGCGCCATCGTCATCGCCACGGCGATGGACACGGCGCTGGGGCAGATTGCAGGACTGCTGCAACGCCACCAGGCGCCGCGCACCCCGCTGCAGAATCGATTGGCGGTGCTTGGCCGGTGGTTGGCGGCTGCGGCCATCGTCATCTGCATCGTCGTCTTCGCGGTCGGCGTGCTGCGAGGCGAGGACGTCGAGACCATGTTCCTCACCTCGGTGAGTCTGGCAGTCGCCGCCATCCCCGAAGCGCTGCCTGCAGTGGTGACCATCGGACTTGCGCTCGGGGCGCAGAGGATGATTCGGCACCACGCACTCATCCGGCGGCTGCCTGCTGTAGAGACGTTGGGTTCCGTCACCGTGATCTGCACCGACAAGACCGGGACCCTCACCGAGGGCCGGATGCTGGTCGAGAAGCTCTGGACCATGGACCGGGTGGACGACGTCACCGGATCCGGCTACAAACCCGCGGGCAACATCATCCGAGATGGAGATCGCTTCGAGATCCGAGCCGAGTCGGCGCTCGGCTCACTACTCACGGCAGCGGCACTGTGCAACGACGCCGTGCTCGTGCCGCCCTCGAAGGACGAAGACGAGTGGAGCATCGTCGGGGACCCCACCGAGGGTGCCCTGCTCGCCGTCGCCAGCAAGGTGGGATTCGACCGGGAGCGCATGAACCAACTCCACCCGCGAACGGCTGAGATCCCGTTCGATTCGGAGCGCAAGAGGATGGTCACCGTTCACAGGACCCCTGGGGCCGGCATCGGGCTGGTGGCGGCGAAGGGCGCCATCGAGGCCATCATCGAGGCGGTGAGCGGGGTCGCCACCGATTCGGGGATCGTCGCCCTCAGCGAAGACGTGCGCACGATGGTGCTCGAGCAGGCTGCAGAGTTCGCCGCTGAGGGCTATCGCGTCCTGGCGATCGCCGGCCGGGAGACTCACGACGGAGACCTCAGGGACGTGCTCGAGTCCGAACGGGACCTCGTGCTGTACGGGCTCGCCGCCATGGCCGACCCGCCTCGCCAAGAGTCGCGTGATGCGGTGGCCGCCTGCCGCACGGCGGGGATCACCCCGGTGATGATCACAGGGGACCATCCCGCCACGGGACGGGCGATCGGACGCCGGCTCGGTATCCTCGACGCCGGCGAGCAGGTCATGACGGGCAGCGAGCTCGCCCAGCTCCATGCCACGGGTCTTGCCGATCGGGTTGCCAGCATCGCCGTCTACGCCCGCACCTCGCCTGAGCAGAAGCTGGACATCGTCGAGGCATGGAAGGCGCGAGGTGACATCGTCGCCATGACCGGCGACGGCGTCAATGATGCTCCCGCCCTGCGCACGGCCGACATCGGTGTGGCAATGGGGGTCGCCGGGACCGAAGTGGCCAAAGAGGCCTCCGACATGGTGCTCACGGACGACAACTTCGCCTCCATCGTCACCGCAGTCGGCGAAGGTCGGCGGATCTACGACAACATTCGTCGTTTTGTCCGCTACACCCTCACCTCGAATGCGGGGGAGATCTGGGTGATGTTCCTCGGGCCCTTCATCGGCCTCCCCCTGCCGCTGCAGCCCGTGCAGATCCTGTGGATCAACCTGGTGACGGACGGCTTCCCCGGTCTGGCGCTCGGTGTCGAGCCGGCCGAGCCCGACGTGATGCGACGGCCACCACGGCCACCGAAGGAGAGCATCTTCGCCCACGGCGTGTGGCAGCAGGTGATCATCATCGGGCTGCTGATGGGGTTCCTCACCCTCGGTATCGGGCTGTGGGGTGAAGCGACCGATCGGCCGTGGCAGACGATGGTGTTCGCCACCCTGGCGCTGCTCCAGCTCGGCAACGCGCTGGCGATGCGATCCGAGAAGGAGTCGTTCTTCACTTTGGGTGCGGGCTCGAACAAGCCGTTGTTGTGGACCGTGCTGGTGACGCTTGCGATCCAAATCGTGATCATCTACTGGGCGCCGCTACAGCGACTGCTCAAGACCGAGTCGCTCTCGCTCGGTGAGCTCGGCGTCGTGCTCGTCGTCTCGACTGGTGCGTTTCTCGGTGTCGAGATCGAGAAGTGGTTCCAGCGCCGTCGGAGCGCCGCCGCTCGCTGAGTGGCGGCGGCTCAGTGCCCTCCGGCGGCGCAGAACTCGTTCCCCTCGGGGTCAGCCAGGACGGTCCAGTGGAAGCCGGCGATCTCGTGATCTTCGACCCGGCTGCCGCCGAGCTCGATGACTCGTTCGATCAGCCCTTCACGATCGTCGGTCGCGAAGTCCAGATGCACCCGGTTCCGTCCCGGAGTGGGATCGGCCACCTGCTGGAACGCCAGTGCGGGCGCCCCCTCGCCGGATGGCTCGAGCCAGACGAAGCCGGGAAACCGCTGGGCCTCCTTGGTGTCCAGCAGGTGCGACCAGAACCTGACGAGCGGTTCAACGTCGACACAGTTGATCACGACTGAGATGAGGGTGGGGATGGGGGCCGTCGTCATGAGTCATCTCCGAAGTCTTTGTGCATGCGGCTCGGTGTTGGCCCCGACTGACCCTGATACTTGGATCCGGCACCCGGCGAGCCGTACGGATTGTCCGCAGGCGTGCTGAGTGCGTAGAACGACACCTGGCCGATCTTCATGCCGGGATAGATGGCGATGGGGAGGTTGGCGACGTTGGACAGCTCCAGCGTCACCTGACCTTTGAAGCCTGGGTCGATGAAGCCCGCTGTCGAGTGAATGAGCAGCCCGAGCCGGCCGAGGCTCGACTTCCCTTCAAGCCTGGCGACGATGTCGTCGGCCAGACCCAGCACTTCTGCGGTGGACCCGAGCACGAACTCGCCGGGGTGCAGGATGAATGGCTCTTCCTCCGAGCCTTCCACTGCCGACGTCAGGTCTGCCTGCGGCGCCTTTGGGTCGATGACGGAATAGCGGTGGTTCTCGAACACCCGGAAGGTGCTCCCGCAACGCAGGTCGACGCTCGATGGCTGCACCATCGCTTCGTCGTACGGATCGATGATGATGCGCCCTGCAGCGACCGATTCCTTGATGGTGCGATCAGAGAAGATCATCGGCGCAGATGGTAGCGCTGCCGCTTGGTGCGGTCTCTGCCAGTTGGTGGCTCAGACGGCAACGATCCGGACTGGCGCTCCAAGTTCCGTGAGGAGCGGCTGGAGGCCACCCCGGTCCGACGTCAGAAGCGCCACGCTGCCGTGGCTTCTTGGCATCCCGCTCGCCACTATGGCAACCGATGCATCGTTGGCCAGCGCTCGTTTGTGAAGTGGCTAGATTTCTCTCCGCAAAAGCGCCACAATGTGCCAATGGATGTCGGTGTACGAGAGTTGCGTGATCACCTCAGTCGGTACCTGGCTGCAGTGGGCGAGGGCCAGGAGGTGACGGTGACCGACCATGGCAAGGCGGTGGCCCGGCTCGTTCCGCTCGAGGAGCCACGCGTTCTCGACCGATTGGTCAGCGAGGGGTTGGTCACGCCTGCCCGTGCGACCAAGCGTCCGCGGTCTGGTCGGCGCGTCGCGGGCAAGGGATCGGTCAGCGATCTGGTGGCCGAGCAGCGGCAGTGATCGCCTATTTCGACACGTCGGCGGTGATCCCGCTGCTCGTCCAGGAGTCGTCGTCGTCGGTGTGCGACCGGTTGTGGGACGACGCGAGTCACGTGGTGAGTAGTCGCATCATGTATGCCGAGGCGCGTGCTGCATTGGCGATGGCACAGCGAATGGGGCGCCTCACGGCCCGCCAGCTGGGCTCGGCGGTCGATGTTCTCGACGACTTGGGGACCGAGGTCGATCACGTCGAGATCACCGAAGCGGTCGTCCGGCAAGCGGGCGAGTTGGCCCAGTCTGAATCGCTGCGAGGCTACGACGCGATCCACTTGGCGGCGGCCTTGACGGTCGCCGCCGCCGACCTCGTTCTCGTGAGCGGCGATGCCGACCTCGCCGCCGCAGCCGCTCGCCTCGGTTTGGCGGTTGCGAGGTTGGGATGAAACCTGCGAGGGCCTCTGCCTGGAGCGGGTGAGCAGGATCGAACACCCGTATTCAGCTTGGGAAGGAATCCGAGCAACATCCACACCCCAGCGATTTCGGCAGATGTCCTGGTCAGTGAGCATCTTCGTTGTCCGCCAATGACGGGTCTCGACCATGGTTTTCATGAAACAGGCGGGATTCGAGGTGCGCGATGTGGAGAACCTGCGCAAGCCCTACGCCCAGACGATGCGGCACCGGGTCGCCAATCTGGAACGGAACTGGGACGAGGCCGCCGGCCTCGTCGGCGAATCTCGGTGCCCTGTGTGGTTGCTCCACATGTCGGGATCGATCAACGGTTTCGACGATGCCGGGCTACAGCCCCATCAGACCCTCGGTGTCCGCCTCCGTTGCGACGGTCGAAGCGACGCGCCCGGAACACGCTCGGGCTGGTCCTGAGAGATCTGCAAGCGGATCAGCAACCCGTGGGTGATGACTTGGACGGTCTCCCGGGCAGGTTCATCAAGAATCAGCTGAGGCCGCGCGTTGAACCGGTGTACGCTCTCCGACGCATGAGGCACCAACGGCACGGCATGACCGCAAGATGTGCACCCACCACGACGCGAGTGTTGCTGCCATGACTGACTCGGCGACGGTTGCTGCTCCCGATCCGGCCGCGTTGCTGCGGAAGCCGGAGTACGTCCGGTTGTTGGTGCTCGGAGCGATCACGGGTGTTCCGGTCGCTGCAGTCGCGTACTTCTTCCTGCAAGGCGTCGCCGAGGTGCAGCAGTACGTGTTCACCACGCTGCCGAGCGATCTCGGCTTCGGCGATCAGCCAGGTTGGTGGCCCATTCTGCCGCTCGCCCTCAGCGGACTGCTCGTCGCGCTCACGATCCGGTACTTGCCGGGCGAGGCGGGGCACAAGCCGGCCGAAGGCTTCAAGACCGGCGGTCCGGTCCTGCCGATCGAATTGCCCGGGATCGCCCTTGCCGCATTCTTCACCCTGAGTCTCGGCGTCGTGCTGGGACCCGAGGCTCCACTGATCGCGATCGGCAGCGGGCTGGGCGTACTCGCCATGCGTCTGATCAAGAAGGACGCGCCGGCCACCGCGGTCATGGTGATCGGCGCGGCCGGGAGCTTCGCAGCGATCGCCACGCTGCTCGGGTCTCCGCTCGCTGGCGCGTTCTTGTTGATGGAAGCCGCCGGCCTTGGCGGGTCGATGATGGGCATCGTCCTGCTGCCCGGGCTGCTGGCCGCCGGCGTCGGTTCACTCATCTACGTCGGGCTCGACAACTGGACCGGGTTCGGCACCTTCTCGCTGGCGATCTCCGGCCTTCCGCCCGTCGGCTCGCCGACGCTCGGGCAGTTCCTGTGGGCGATCGTGATCGGCCTGATGGCGGCGCTGCTCGGTACGGGGATCACCAGGTTCGCACAGTTCTTCCAACCGATCATCGAGCGTCGCATGGTGCTGCTCATGCCCGTGGTCGGGGCTTTCATCGGGGTGGTCACCCTGATCTTCGTGAGCGCCACCGATCGGACCGCTGCCGATGTGCTGTTCTCCGGGCAGAATCAATTGGGTCCCTTGATCACCGGCGCAGCTGGTTGGACGGTCGGTGCGCTCCTGCTTCTCGTGGTGTGCAAGGGGCTTGCCTACGGGGCGGCGCTGACGAGTTTCCGTGGTGGGCCGGTGTTTCCTGGCATGTTCATCGGCGCCGCGCTGGGGGTCCTGATGTCGCATCTGCCCGGTCTGCCGATGATCGCCGGCGTGGCGATGGGGATCGGCGCCATGACGGTCGCCATGCTCGGCTTGCCGCTCGTCTCGGTCCTGCTCGTCGTGCTGTTCCTGCAAGCCGATGGGCTGCAGTTGACGCCGGTGGTGATCGTGGCGGTCGTCGTCTCTTATGTGGTGTCGGCCAGGCTCAAGCCGGTGCCGCCCCCGACTTCAGTCGCCGACCCGGCGGCGAACCAGGCCACTGCTGATTGACGTCAGTTCGAGCTCGTGACCGAGGTCGTGACCAGGCACCGTGGCGGACCCGCGAGCCCTCACGAGGATTTGATCAGCAGTCTCCTGGGCCCCGCAGGTCACCTGACGGCGACGTCCGGGTCAGGAGCCGAGTCAGAGCCCGACGCCGGCGTCCGCCAGACTGAGCGCCCGCCAGGCTGAGCGCCACCATGCTGCCGACCGTGAACGCAGCGAGACCAGGGTGCGACTGGGCGAAGTCGGACGTCTCGAGACCGCCGCCCACTCTGGCGCCCTACACGCACGTGACGAAGCCGAGCACCGTCGCTCCGCTGACGTTGATGAAAGAATGGTGCCCACCTCGGACGCCGGGCATGAAGAAGCCCCGACCTCGGAGGCCGACAGCCTCGTTGACCAGGGCTTCTGATCCAGCACGGATAGTTGGAGCGGGTGAGGGGAATCGAACCCCCGTATTCAGCTTGGGAAGCTGATGTTCTGCCATTGAACTACACCCGCGTGGGGGGCTGCAGTGTAGACGGTCCAGCGTCTGCGCTCAGGTCGAGAAGAGGCTGGCGGCGCCCCACAGGGCGATGACGGCACCGACGCTGAGCAGCCACCAGGCGCGAGATGCGCGGAACTCTCCTTCGGCCTTCTTCGGGGTCTTTCCTTGCTTGTGCATCCAGATGGCCGCACCGTTGCCCAGGATCATGGCGGCGCCGACGGCGAGGATGAATTGGGCGAGGAGATCGTCGAGACCGAGGACGTCGGTGATGTTGTCCATGGCCGAGACGCTAATCGCCCCACGCCTGCGAAAACCGCCGCGGTAGGCTCGGTGCATGTCACGTCCATGCCAAGTGCTCAGAGTGTTCACCCGCAACGGCGAGGGCGGCAACCATCTCGGTGTCATCATCGACGCCGTCGGGCTCGACGATGTCGGAATGCAGGCCATCGCCGCAGGCCTCGGCTACTCAGAGACCGTGTTTGTCGACTGGCCCGAAGGCCAGTCCCCATACGTACGGATCTTCACGCCTGTGGTCGAACTGCCCTTCGCCGGTCACCCTCTCGTCGGGACCGCGTGGATGATGCTCACGATGGGTCCCGGCGGGATCGATCGGCTGAGCTGTGGCATCGGCGAGGTCGCCGTCGGGGTTGCGGGGGACGCAGCCTGGATCGAGGCGGCCATCGATCCAGGCAACGCCCGGTCGGACGACCACGTGGACTTCGCCGTCAGGGCCGGTATGCCACGGCCGATCCGGTCGTGGAGCGTGGCGATCCCGAAGGACTACCTCCTCCTCGAGTACGGCGACCCGTCTACCGTCGCCGCGGTCGCACCCGAGGCGGACGTGCTCGCCGAAGCGTTCGGGACCCTGGTGTTCTCCCGCAGCGAGGACCATGTGCGCGCCCGCTTTTTTGCCCCGGCAGGCGGGATCTACGAGGACCCCGCCACCGGAAGCGCCGCGGTGGCGATGGCCACCGCGCTGGTGGCGGACGGCGAGACCACCGGCGCCGTCACGATCGATCAGGGCGAGGAGATGGGCCACCCGTCGCGGATCGATCTGTCGTGGACGGCCAACGCAGCCCGCATCGGCGGCACCTGTGTGCGCGACGAGGTGCTGATGTTGGAGGCGTGACCGTCACCTACGCCCTGCCCAGGTGCCGGATGAGTGGCCCCAAGATCTCCGGCCAGAATCGCTCGTTGAGGTCGTGCGCCATGCCTTCGATCTCCACATAGTCCGCACCCGGTATGGCCGCCGCCGTTGCCCTGCCGCCGGAGACGTCCACGAGAGGGTCGGCGTCCCCGTGGATGACGAGCGCTGGTGCCGTCACGGAACGGAGTCGCTCGGTCCGGTCTCCCGAGGCCCAGATGGCGCCAAGCTGACGGCCAATCCCTTCAGGATCAAACGCCCGGTCGTGCTCCCACGCAGCCTGGATCCGGGTGCGCACCGGGTCGAAGTAGGGATGGCTCGCCAGCAGCTCTGCTGCCGAGACCATGGACTCGATCGCTCCGTCTCGATCGAGGGGAGGGGCGCGGAACAGTGCCCGGCTTCCTGTCGCATTTGGCTGGCCCACGTCGGGTGCGCCGGTCGTTCCCATGATGGACGTGAGCGTGAGCACCCGGTCGGGGTGGTCGATCGCAATCTCCTGGACGATGGCCCCTCCCATCGACACGCCGGCCACGTGGGCCCGCCGGACGCCGGCGTGATCCATCAACCCGACAGTGTCGGCAGCCATGTCGCCGAGCAGATACGGCACCTGCGGTACCGACCCTGTGCGCACCGCCGCCGCCACGGCGCTGAGGTTCACCTTGCCTCCGCCGAGGTGGGTGGAGAGACCGACGTCGCGGTTGTCGAACCGGATCACGCGGTACCCGGCCACGGTGAGGGCGTGTACGAAGCCGTACGGCCACAGGATGAGTTGCCCGCCCAGCCCGGAGACGAGAACGACGGCTGGGTCGTCGTCGTGGCCGTGGGATTCGTAGGCCACGGCCACCGACGCAAGCGAGGCAATGGGCATGTCAGTCGACGATCTGAACGATCGGACCCGCACCGAACAGGGGTGGGATGTGGACATCCATACGAGCCCACAAGGCGGGCGGCAGCCCGAGCGTTGCGAGGTAGAGCGGGTCGACACCCCGCAGGCCCTCTTTCGGAAGTGCCAGTGTCAGTGTCGCGTCAGCATCGATGCCACCCGCAAAGCCGCTACCCGACGGGAAGTCGAGGGAGACCACGAAGCGGCCGGGAGTCCATGCCGCCAGCTCAGCGGCTCTGCCCCGTAGCGCGTCCTGGAGCCCGTATCCCACCAGCGCATCGACGACGATCGGAGTGTCATCGGGTTCCGGGCGGGGGGTGATGCCCATCGCCGCCAGCGTGCGGAGATGATGTGTCGGTGCAGGGCCGGGCGAGTCGGTTGCGAGGACGACGCTCACGTCCCGGCCACGATCGACGAGGTGACGAGCTGCGCTCAACCCGCCGCCGCCGTTGTTGCCGCCACCGGCGAGGACCGTGATCGGCCCCGGTGGAGCAAGACGGTGGGTGAGCTCGGCAAGGCTCGATCCGGCGTGCTCCATCATCTGCAACAGGCTGATGCCGAAGTCGTCGATGGCGAGGCGGTCGGCTTCGACCATCTGCTCGATGGTGAGCCACGGGATGTCGCCGGCCGCCACGGTCGGTAGAGAAATCACGTTGTCAGGTCCCTTCGGTTGAATCCCCACACCGCGATCCCGACAAATGCGACTGCCACGATCAGCAGCAGGACGAGGGATCCCACGTCGAATCCCGCCGCCAGTGGATTCCCACGCAGGAACCAATGGAACGGAGACACCTTCTGCACCGGCTCGAGCTGGTCGACGATCTCGGCGAGGCCGTTGACGAACCAGCCGGTGACCACGAGGGCGGTGGCAATCCCCAGCGTCACCGCCCGATTGCCGCTGATGGCGCCGATCGCCAGCGCACATGCGCCGTAGACGAGCGCCAGGAGCGCCACACCGATATTTGCGGCGAGCAGGCCGTTCAGGGAGAGCTCGAGGTCGAAGACCGGCGTGGTGATCAGCAGCACCGTGAACAGCGTCACAGCCAGAATGGTGACGAGCACAACCATCGCAACGGCTCCCTCGAGGACGATCCTGGTCCTGGAGACCGGCTGGGCAAGCAGGAGATCCATCGTGCCGCGGTCCTCTTCGCCTGCAACGATTGCGGTCCCCACGCTGATCGCAAAGACCACCAGCAGGATCGGCCCGACGCTGGCGTAGAGCCGGCTGCTGATGAACCCCGCAGGCGTCAACAGCTCGGCAACACTGTTGACCCCGAACAGTGCCAGCATGCCTTGAGGTAGCGACTCGAAGATGTCGGCGAAACCGGATTCGTCCCGCAGCGTCGGCCAAAATGCCACCGTCAGCAGTGCCAACGCCGCGACACCGAGCATCCACCACAGAATGCTGATACGACGCTCCCACAGCGTCTTGCCAAAGACGCTATCCAGCACCGGGGGCCTCCTGGTAGAAGGCGAGAAAGGCCTCCTCGAGATCACCGTCATGGCTCACGATGCTCGTCACGTCGTAGTGCGCCGCAGCCTTGATCACCGTGTCGACGCTGCCTTCGATGACGATCTCGGCCGTGGCGCCCCCTTCGAGCAATCGAGCACTGCGGACCGCAGCCAGCCCGGCAAACCGTTCGAGGTCATCAACGGGCCGGCCAAAACGGAGTTCGATCCGCCGGACCGCCCTCTGCTTCATCTCCGCAACGGCCTCAACCGCGACGAGGCGCCCGGACCGGATGATCCCGACACGATCGGCGATGCGTTCGACCTCGGGGAGCACGTGGGATGACAGGAAGACCGTCCGACCCTCGGCGCGGACTTCATCGATCATGCGGTAGAACTCGTTCTGGATCAGCGGGTCGAGTGCGTTGGTGGGCTCGTCGAAGATCAGGAGCTCGGGTTGGTGCATGAACGCCTGCACCACCGCCAGCTTCTGCCGGTTCCCGCTCGAATAGTCGCCGATCCGCCTCGTCAGATCGAGGTCGAGCCGCTCCGCGTAGGCCTCGGCGCCGGCGACGACATCCCGACCACGGAGTGCGGCGAAGAAGCCGACGAGGTCGTTGCCGGTCATTGTGTCGTACAGTGCCAACTCCCCGGGGAGATACCCGATCCGCTGCTTGATGGCCATGGTGTCACGGTGAGCGTCGAGACCCAGGACGGTGGCGTTTCCGGCTGATGGGCGGATGAAATCGAGCAAGATGCGGATCGCAGTGCTCTTGCCTGCGCCGTTGGGTCCGATGAAACCGAAGACCTCGCCTGCGGCGACCTCCAAGTCGACCTGCTCGATGCCGAGGGTGGGCCCGTAGTACTTCGTGAGCGCCTCGGCGGTGATCACCGCATCCATTGCGCCAGGGTAGAGGTAGCAGCCGGGGCAAGGGCACGACGGGTACCGCATCATCGGAATCTGCCGGTGTGACGGCCGAGAGTGCGCTGGTTACCCTCCGCCGCGTCATGGACGATTCCGCACCAGCACGCACCGCCGGTATCGCCAGCGCACCTGCCTCGTCGGCCAACCTCGGGCCGGGCTTTGATGCGCTCGCCGTTGCCTTGGAGCTGCGGTGCCGCTGCAAGGCGACCATTGCCGACGAGTGGCGGGTCGAGGAGCTGGGTGACATGTACGTGCCCAGTGAAGGAGATTTCGTCGTTCGCGCGGTGCGCGCCGCCATCGGGGATCGTCCGGTGCGACTCGAGATCGACAACGAGGTGCCGCGATCGCGCGGTCTCGGTTCGAGCTCGGCGGTTGCGGTTGCGGTTGCAGCGGCAGCGATCCGGGCCGCCGGCGAGGAGCCGACAAACCGGCGCCTCTTCGATATCGCCTACGAGATGGAAGGCCACCCCGACAACGCCGCCGCCGCCGTCTACGGGGGGCTCGTCGTGGCCCGGGGCGACACGGTGAGACATCTGCCGATAGCCCCTGAGCTGGTCATCATTGCCGGTATCCCCGATGCCCGCCTCTCGACGCACAAGGCCAGGGCTGCGCTGCCGGGCGCCGTCCGCCACGCCGCTGCGGCCCGCAACGTCGCCAGGGCCGTGATGCTGGTCGATGGGTTGCGGACCGGCGACGCCGCGACCTTGCGAGCGGCGGCCGGCGACGAGCTCCACGAGGAGCCACGCCGCGACTTGTCTCCCGTCACCGCGGCGATGATGGCGGCTGCCTATGACGCCGGCGCCTATCACGCAGCGTGGAGCGGAGCGGGCCCGACGGCGCTGGCTATCACGGTGGAGGCCGATGCGGCCGGCGTCGAGGCGGCGATGAAGCGAACCCTCGATGGTGCGGGGATCGTGACCAGGCTCGCAGTCGCCGCCAAGGGTTGGATCTGAGCGGGCGAACCGCGTGCTCAGGACCCCGGTTCGTCTGATGCCTCAGGGGCAGCGTGCCGGGCGAGTGCCTCCGCCACCAGCAGCTCGACGTCCTCGTGGTGGAGCGTCGACGCCCTCACGTACATGACGTCGCGGTCTTCGTAGAGGACTTCTTCGATCAGCGGGTGCTCGGCGACGGAGTGAGCCACCGCCTGCAGCTGCTCGTCCGTCACGACGGTATCGAGGTCCTCCTCGATCCAGACGCAGTGATCGAATCTTCCGACCAACGGATCCGTCGGTTGTGGCGCCTCGACGGTCAGCCAATCCATGACGGTGTCGATCTGCGGCGAATCGTCGACGTCGGTTCGATCGAGAAGGCGGGCACGCTCACGTTCGGGCGTTTGGTCCGGCTGCTCGGCCGAAGGGGCCAACTCGTCGGTCAGCTCGTCGAGCCGCTGGTTTGATGCCTCCGCTTCCTCCAGGACGATATCGAGGCCCTCGTCCGGGGTTGCGTTGAGCTTCTTCTCGCGGCGGGCGAGCTCTTCGTCGAGGCTGCGGCCGACGGCCCGCATGTGGTCCTCTACATCCGCGGCCTCGCCGCGAAAGGTCTCTTTTACGCGTTCCCACCAGCTCATGGCAGTCCATGGTACGTGGTTGCAGCGCCGGATTGCGGCAACCCGAGTGGATGCCAACCGAGGCTGCTACGCGAGTCGAATCCGGATCCCGATCTTCCGGATTCGTCTCGGAGGCCCGCCGCAGCGTTCTCTTCTTGTCCCGAGTGGACACAGCCTACGCGTGAGGACAAGTCGCGCTCCATGATGCTGCGGACCTGTTCTTGGTTCGCCCAGATCGGCCCCCGGCTTGCGGTTGGACGCACATTCCGCGATCCTTGTACCTCCCGCCTGCGGCGGCCTTTCCGCCGTGGGCGTTTCATTTGTCACCGGATTTCGAAGGATTTTGTCTCTATGGGCTCGTTGGTCAAGAAACGCCGCAAGAAGATGAGCAAGCACAAGTATCGCAAGCGCATCAAGGCGAACCGCCACAAGCGGAAGAAGTGACCAAGAGCCCCGGTCTCACGACCGGGGCTTCTTCGTTGGGCTCGGAAGTCAACCGGAGCGCTATCCGCTTCCAGTCAGGCTGATGTCGGCAAGGATGTCGTCACATTCCTGGAGAGCGGATTCAAACGCAGGGTCGTCCAGGTCGATGGCGCCAAAGGGACCTTCGCCCTGAAAGGCTGCGATCGAGAAGTCCGGGTCGGGAAGGTCGTAGCCGTTCAGGCGCATGCACTCTGCAAACTCGATCAACGTGTCCTGGAGACCCGTCAGATCGACTTGGTCGAAGCCGAGCTGAACGTCGTCCAGGAGGTCGGAGCACGCTTCGAGGGCCGTTTCGGCAGCCTCGGGGTCGACCTCCGACGCTACCTCGAAGAAGCTTTGCAGGTCGACGTTGCCGTTCTCGTCCATGCGCGGATCACGCACGTCGAGCCCGTTGTCACGAAGGCACGCCGTCAGCGCCAGCACCGCCATCTCGTTTGAGGCAATGGCGTCGGCGTTGTTCTCGCCGAGCGTTGTGGTCGTGTCCTGTAAGTGAAGCGACCTCGTTGGAGGAGTCGTCGTCGCCTCCACACGCCGCCAAGAACAGCGATGCGGCAACGAGCGCTATCAATACTCGACGCACTTGTGGTTCCTTTGCGTTGTGGTCCGGCCCGCAGGGCCTCGCGTACGGGACTCAGGATATGCGCCCCCCGGGTCTATCTCGCATCGAGACCGGCGCCCGATGACCGGGCTATCGTCGGCGCATGTCTGGTTCCATCCTCGGGGCGGCCGTCAAACGGGCCGAAGACCCCCGCTTCATTCGTGGTCGGGGGAGCTACATCCCCAACCATCACGTCGCCGGTGCCGTCTTCTTGGTACCGGTGCGCTCACCCATCCCGCACGGCCGTCTCAACGGCGTCGACACTTCGTTTGCCGAGACGATGCCGGGCGTCCTCGGGGTCTTCACCGCCGCCGATCTCGATGTCCGCCCACCGTCCCCGGGCGTCCGCGAAGTCGATCGGGCATTCTCGCGACCGCCGCTCGCCACCGACACAGTTCGTTTCGCCGGCGAGCTGGTTGCCGTTGTCGTCGCCGAGACGGAGCGACAGGCGGTCGATGCGGCCGGCATGGTGTTCGCCGACATCGATCCCCTGCCTCCGGTCACATCCGTCTCCCATGCCCTCGCTCCGAACGCCCCCATCGTCCACGAAGTGGTGGGTTCCAATGTGGCCATGGCCGTCGAGTCGGAAGCGCCGGAAGATCTCTTCGCCGGTGCCGAGCGGAGAGTGCGCACCACGATCCACAACCAGCGGCTCGCAGCCGTGCCGATGGAGGCCAACTCTGCGCTGGCCATTCCCCACGACGACCGGCTCGAGATCCGGGTGGGCAGCCAGAACGTCTTCGGGCATCGTGCCGTCATCGCCCGTAGCCTCGGGATGGAGCGAGAAGCGGTCCACGCCGTTGTTCCCGACATGGGCGGCGGCTTCGGGGCGAAGTTCTACGCCTACCCGGAACAGATCCTGGTGGGCGCAGTTGCCCGCAAGCTCGGAGTCCCGGTGCGGTGGCACGAGACTCGGCGCGACAATCTCATCGGCATGACCCACGGCCGCGCCCAAGACATCGAGGTCGAGGCCGGGGTGCGCTCGGATGGGAGGATCGTGGGGTTGCGGGTCCACGTCATCCAGGACGTGGGCGCCTACCCGCTGTTCGGTGCGTACCTGCCCGAATGGACCCGACTGATGGCGGTTGGGCCTTATGCCATCCCCAAGGTCCACGCCACGTCGCAAAGTGTGGTCACCAACACCACACCGGTGCATGCGTACCGGGGAGCCGGCCGGCCCGAAGCGACCCACTTCCTGGAGCGCCTCATGGACCTGATTGCCGCCGAGGTCGGTGTCGATCCGGTGGAGGTCCGGCGGCGAAATCTGCTGACGCGCGATCAGTTCCCGTATGCGACGCCAACCGGCACCGAGTACGACTCGGGGGACTACTCGCGGGCGTTGGACCTGGCGCTCGAGACGGCGGGCTACGACGATCTGCGTGCCGAGCAGGCGCGCCGTCGCGACGCCGGCGAGCCGATCCAACTCGGCATCGGGCTGTCGTGCTACGTCGAGATCACGGCGCCGGAGGGCAACCCGCAGGAGTGGGGCGAGGTCGAGATCGACGAGGCGGGCGTGGCGACCATCCGGGTCGGTACCTCCGGTCACGGGCAGGGGCACGAAACGGCGTTCGCCCAACTCGTGTCCAGCCTCACCAACATCCCGATGGAGCGGGTGGCCTTCGTGCAGGGAGACACCGACCGCGTTGCCCGTGGCGCCGGTACGGGAGGCTCACGCTCGCTGCAGCTCGGCGGGTCGGCCATCTACCGCGCGACCGAAGACGTGGTCGCCAAAGCGAAGGGCATTGTTGCCGGCCATGTCGAAGCGGCAGTGGAGGACATCGTCCTGACCGACGACGGGCGGCTGGGCGTCGCTGGCGTCCCCGATACGAACATGACGTGGGGCGAGGTCGCCGCGATCGCCATGGATCCGGATGGTCTCTCAGAAGAGGAGCCCGGTCTGGCTGCAGCGGTGGTGTTCGAGCAGGGTCAGCCCACGTTCCCTTTCGGCACGCACATCTCCGTTGTGGAAGTCGACACCACGACCGGCGACGTGAGATTGGTGCGACACATCGCCGTTGACGACTGTGGCACGGTGCTCAACCCGCTGCTCGTTGCTGGTCAAGTCCACGGCGGGTTTGCGCAGGGCGCCGGGCAAGCGCTGTGGGAACAGGTCCAGTACGACGAGGACGGCAACCCGCTGAGCGGCAACCTCACCTCCTACCTGATCCCGACGGCAGGGAGCCTGCCCCTCGTCGAGAGGGGAATCGTCGAGACCCCGACGCCGTACAACCCGCTCGGAGCCAAGGGCATCGGCGAGGCGGCAACCATCGGGTCGACTCCCGCGATCCACAACGCCGTGATGGACGCCCTCGCCCCCTACGGCATCCGCCACATCGACATGCCCCTCACCCCCTCCCGCGTCTGGCAAGCCATCAACGAAAGCGTCTGAGCCGCCCAAGTACCAAGTACTTCCTCGAGATCAGTCTTGATCGCGGAGGAACGTCTCGATCTCTTGGACGAGGTCGTCGGTGAGGTTGGGATCGAACTGGGCGGGCAGCAGGTCTGCGTTCGGATCGTCTTCGAGTTCGGCGAGGTAGCCGGCAAGGTCGTCTGACGACTCGAGTGCGTCGGCGACCCTCGCATCGAACTCCTCGGCGGCAACTCGTAAATCCGCCATGTCCGTTGCCAGGCTGAGGATCTCCTGCGTCCTGGTGGCGAGGGCCAGCATGGCTTTGGGATTGGCGTTGGCGGCGAGGTAGTGCGGTGTTGCCGCCCACAGACTCATCGCGGGCAACCCGACTTCGCGGCACGCCTCCTGGAGCACGCCGATGATGCCTGTGGGTCCCTCGTAGCTGGACCGCCGCAGCCCGTGGCGGGTGATGACGTCGGGGTCCGTCGCCGTCCCGATCACCGGCACCGGCCGGGTGTGGGCGACTTGACCGATGAAGGCACCGAGCAGCACCACCTCCTCGACATCCATCTCAGCCAGGAGTCGGGTCACGTGCCGGGCGAACGTCTTCCATCGCAGGCTTGGCTCCTCGCCAAGGACCACGACCAGATCGCGCTCCTCCCGCGGATACTCGACGGCGAAGAACTTCGTCGTGGGCCAGGTCAGGCGGCGGGTTCCCCCTTCGTCGATCGACACGTGAGGCCTGCGTACCTGGAAGTCGAAGAACTCTTCGGGATCGATCACGGCAAACGGCTCGGTGACTTCGGCTTGGCGCAGCGTGTACTCGGCAACCCCCGATGCTGCGTCGCAGGCGTCGTTCCATCCTTCGAACGCCACGATGGCCCGCGGCCGGCGCAGGACAGGCTTGGAGAATCTATGGATCGCTTCCACGAAGCTCAGGCTACCGGTTTCCGCGCCCTTGCGACCCTGCTCAGAGTCCCAGGAGCGCAGCTGCGTTGTCGTGGAGGATGCGCCTGCTGATCGCTTCTTTGATACCGAGCTTGTCCCATTCGCGTAGCCAGAACTCCGGCGTGATGAACGGAAAGTCCGATCCGAACAGCGTCCGATCGGCAAGCGTCGAGGTGCACGCGTCGAGCAGCGGCTGCGGGAAGTACTTCGGCGACCACCCGGACAGCTCGAGCCAGATGGACGGCTTGTGGCGGGCCGCAGCGATCGCCTCGTCCTGCCATGGCCACGACGGGTGTGCGGCCACGATACGAAGGTCGGGCACGAGAGCCGCCAGGGCGTCGAGCAGCATTGGATTGGCGTATCGCGTCTGCACGCCCCCTCCGCCAGGCAGCCCCGCACCCAGCGCGGTGTAGCCCGTGTGGAACAGGCACACCAGGTGGTGCTCGGCGGCCCGCTCGAACATCGGCCGCAGCCGGACGTCGGTGGGGTCGAAGACCTGGGCCGAGGGATGGAACTTGAGACCCTTGAGTCCCAATGCGGCCGCCTCGTCGACGCCTGAGGTGACGTCCTCTCTGTGAGGGTCGACGGCACCGAAGCCGATGAACACGTCCGGGGCAGTGGCCACGAGGTCTGCGACCTGGCGGCTCGAGAAGGGGGGCAGCCCAGTCGTGCCCTCTGCGTCCCACCCAAGCACCACCGCCCGGCCGTCGAGCGAGCGATACAGATCCGCCAGTTCGGCCGGCGACATCCGCGGGACGGCTCGGCCGAATCTCTTCTCGAGCTCAGGCAGGTAGGGCCCGAACGGACCATCGAGGTACTCGGGCACGGGTGGGTGGCAGTGCATGTCGATGAATCTCATCCTGCGACGCTACGCCGCTGCGCCGGCCCCGCGCCAGGGTCGGCGGTCCCCTCTCAACGTCACGCATTCCGGGCCCGTTGGAGGTTCCGGTGGTTGCAGACCGGCTCGCTCCCACACACAGGCAGGGCGGCCGGCCCACGGTCGCCGGTAACCGGCGGCAGCTGGCCGCCTCTGGACAAGGGGAGAACTGGAGCCGCTCCCGCCCGGGGGGCGGCTTCAGCTCTTGGCGGACCATCTCCGCAGCCGGAGCGAGTTGCTGACAACGCTGACGCTGCTGAACGCCATGGCCGCGGCGGCGATCATCGGGTTCAGCAGCCCGGCCGCCGCCAGGGGAATCGCAGCAGTGTTGTAGAAGAACGCCCAGAACAGGTTCTGCCGGATGGTCGTGAACGTCGATCGGGCCAGGCCAATCGCTGTGGCGGCGAGTCGGGGGTCACCGGACATGAGGACGATGTCGCCTGCTTCGATGGCCACGTCGGTCCCGGTGCCGACCGCCATGCCGAGGTCGGCCTGGGTGAGGGCCGGGGCGTCGTTGATGCCGTCGCCGACAAAGGCCACGGTTGAGTCCTGTTGCAGGCGGCGAACCTCGTCCGCCTTGTCACCCGGCAGCACCTCGGCGACGACCCGGTCGATGCCCACGTCGCCGGCGATGGCTTCGGCCGTTCGCCGATTGTCGCCGGTCAACATCACGCTGGTCGCTCCCATGGAGTGCAGGGCGGCGATGGTCGAGGCCGCAGTCGGGCGCACCGTGTCGGCGACCGCGAGCACGCCTCGGGTCTCGCCTTCCCAACCAGCGAGGAACGTCGTCTTCCCCTGCGCCTCGAAACCAGCGAGCAGGGTCTCGTGCCTGTCGGAGACGAAGAGCCCCCTGTCCGCCATCAGCTTCGCTTTGCCGATGGTGACCTCGGTCCCGTCGACCGTGCCGACGACACCGCTTCCCGAGACCGCCTCGACGTGGTCAGGCACCGTCAATTCAACGTCGCGTTCCTCCGCGCCGAGCGCCACTCCCTTGCCGATGGGATGACCGCTGGCTGCCTCGAGCGACGCAACGAGGTAGAGGAACCGTGCTTCTTCCCCGTCCGCCTCAACGTCGGTGAGGGTCATGGCCCCACGGGTGAGGGTGCCGGTCTTGTCGAACACCACCGTGTCGACGTCGCGCGCCCGCTCGAAGACATCTGCGCCTTTGAACAGCACCCCGAGCTCCGCGCCGCGGCCGCTGCCGACCATGATGGCGGTTGGGGTCGCCAGCCCGAGGGCGCATGGGCATGCGATGATGAGCACCGCCACGCCGTTGCGTACCGCCGTGGAGATCTCTCCGGTGCCGACGAGCCAGCCGACGAACACCGCCAGTGCGATGAGGATCACCACGGGGACGAACACGCTCGCCACCCTGTCGGCGAGTTTCTGGACGGGTGCCTTCGAGGCCTGGGCGTCTTCCACCAACCGCACGATCTGGGCGAGTGCGGTGTTGGGGCCTACGTTGGTGACCTCGACTTCGAGACGGCCTTGCTGGTTGACCGTCGCCCCGAAGACGGTGTCGCCGACCTGCCGGTCGACCGGCATCGACTCGCCGGTCAACATCGACTCGTCCACGGAGGAGCGACCGTCCGTGATCACACCGTCGGTCGGGATCTTCTCGCCGGGCAGCACCACCATGGTCTCGCCTGGTCTGAGGTCCAACGGGTCGACGGTGATCAGCTCACCGCCGCGGAGCACTCTCGCTTGGCGGGCTCCCAGTTCGAGGAGCTTCACGATCGCCTGTGAGGCCTGCCCCTTGGCGCGCGCCTCGAAGTACCGGCCCAGCAGGATCAGGGTGATGATCATCGCCGCGGTCTCGAAGAACACGGGCTGATCGGCGAACATGGCCCAGACCGAATACCCCCATGCGGCCAGTGAGCCGATGGAGATCAGCGTGTCCATGCTGGCGTCGAACCCGCGCAAGCGCTTCAGCGCAATCGTGTGGAACTGGGCACCAAAGATGAAGACCACCGGCGTCGCCAAAGCGAGCTGCCACACCCGTGCAGAGAACGTGTCCGGCCCCAGCATGGACAGCGCCATCAGCGGGATCGTGAACGCGGCGGCGAGCACCACATTGCGCTTCTGGTACTCGACCTCCTTGGCGTAGCGCTGGACGGGTGTCTCGCGCTCGTCCCCGGGAGCCATGGGACGGATGCCGTACCCGATCTTCTCGATGGCAGCTTGGAGAGCGGCGACATCGGTGCCGGGGGCGACGGTGGCGCGAGCCTCCTGCCCGGCGAAGTTCACCGTTGCCTCGGTGACGCCCTCTTGTTTGCCCAGGATGCGCTCGATGCGCAGGGCACACGAGGCACAGGTCATTCCCTCGACGTCGAAGCGGACGGTGTCGGTCTGGTCACTCATGGGCTCGTGCTTCTGGGGGCGGGGTGGGTCAGCTTGCTACCTCGTAGCCCTGGCCTTCGATGGCCTCGACGATGGAGGGCATGGCGATCGTGGCATCGTCGAACGTCACGGCGACCGTGCGGTCATCGATAGAAACCTCGACGCTGGCGATGCCGTCGAGTTCGGCCACCGCACCTTCGATGGACGACTTGCAGTGGTCGCATGAGATGTCGGGAACGGACAGCGTTGTCGTGGTCATAGGGTCGGCTCCTCGTTTCTGGGCCCGGTCACCACAGGCGTGTACCGCAATGTCTCCATGAGCTCGTCGACGATCTGGCCGGAACGGCCCTCCTCGACGGCGTGCAACACGCAGGTCTCGACGTGGTTCTGGAGGAGGACACGGTTGACCTTCTCCAGCGATCCCTGCAACGCGGAGACTTGTTTCATGATGTCGGGGCAGTAGCGCTCGTCGTCCACCATGCCGATGACGGCATCGAGGTGGCCGCGGACCGTCTTCAGTCGATTGAGCGCCGCCTTCTTGTGTTCGGGCTTCATGAACACCTCCAACCCGCCGTAGTATAGCGCCATTCCCACCCCACCGGGGGAGGGGTAGTGGGTCAGCAAGAGCGCATTGCCGCCGTGACCCACCAACCAACAGAGTGGATCGCACCCGCAGGCACCCTCGACGACTGAGCGGCGACCAGCAGCGAAGTGCCTACGCTCCCTGCGATGAGCGTCATCGATCCGTATCGGCGTATCGCACGCGTGTACGACCGCCTCGTCGATCCGATGCTGACCGGAGTCCGCGACGTGGCCTTCGAAGTCGTAACCCCCCAATCCGGCTGGCAGGTGCTCGATGTGGGTTGCGGAACGGGCGGTGGCATCAGCCTGTTGCTCGAGGCCGGCTGCACGGTCAGTGGGGTCGATGTCTCCCCCGCGATGCTCGCGATAGCTCGAGCGCGGTTCGGGGATCAGGCCGGTTTCCACCTCGTCGAACGCGGCGCTCTCCCGTTCGATGACGACCGCTTCGACATGGCGACCACGACGATGGTGCTCCATGAGGTCCCCGCCCAGCACAGGGCGGGTCTGCTCGCCGAGATGTCCCGGGTGGTCAAGCCGGCGGGGTGCCTGCTGGTCATCGACTATCGCTTCGGGTCAAAGCGCGGCTGGAAGGGCCGGTTGTTCTCGGCAATCGGCGAGTTCGTGGAGCGGTTCTCAGGTCACTACACGGGGTACAAGAGCTTCAAGTCCTCGGGTGGGGTGCCCAGCCTTGCCGACGCAGCTGGTGTCACCATCGACCGTGAGAAGATCGTCGCCGGCGGCACGATGGCGATCTACGTGCTGACCACCGAATCTGAGCCCTCATCTGAGGGGTGATGGGGACGGGGCTCGACCGCCACCACTGCACCTTCGATCACCGCTGTGACCGGCTCGACGCCTGGTGGAGCGTCAAATCGGAGGCCGCCGATGGCGGGTAGTCGGGATGGCACCTGAGTAGGGGCGCCGGCGCGGTAGGCGAAGTCGGTCGGGGTTGTGAATGTGAGGGTGGTGCCGGCACCCGCAGGTGTGGCGACGCTGTTGTGGGCTTCTGCCGTTGCCCTTGTCGCCGCCGCAATGAACTCCCGAACGTCGCCCGCGTCTGCGTCCTGGACCACGGCCACCTCGGCGAGCCGGGCCGCACCGTTGGCATGGTCGATGTACTCCCGCCGCCACACCAGATGCGGCGTGCGCTGCTGGCAGGCGAACACTCCGAGATGCGGAAACGGTGAATCGGCGAACGCCAAGGAGAACGAGACCTGTGAGGTCGAACCATCCGGTTGCCGTGCCATCCGGCTGAAGTCGAGCTGCTCGTAGCCACCGATGCCTGCCGCTGTGAATCGCCGGTTTGTCGCGGCCGCGTCGTTCGTAGCAAGGACCAGCATCGACACCCCCGGACCGCGCTCGAAGAACCGGCGGTTGAAGTGGCCGAAGCTGAACCGTCCCTCCATTGGCTCTGGCAGCTTCCCCGGCTGGACGACGGCCAGCAGTTCGACGTACGAACCCTCGACAAGGACGAGGCGGTTGGCCGTGCCCCAAGGGTGATCCGCCCGCGGCGTCACGGTGAAGCCGAGGTCGGCGTATGCCGCGGCCGCCACGTCGAGATCGGAGACGGCGTGCACCACATGGTCGATATCGGACTGCATGGGGCGAGTCTACGAAGCGCCGCTGCTCCTAACCTCTGGCGCCGTGACCGATCTGCTCTCGATATTCGTCGACGTGCTCGCCCCGGTGTTCCTGGTCGTGGCTATCGGGTTCTTGGTGGGACGGCTTCTCGATCTCGATCCCAGACCTCTTGCCAGAGTCGCCTACTACGTCTTCGTCCCCGCCTTCGTGTTCGACGTGCTCGTGACCTCCGAGCTGGCCGGGGCCACGGTCGTCCGCGTCGTCGGGGTGCTGACCCTCACGACGATTGCCGTGGCGTTGCTGGCGTGGGGTCTCGGCCGTGGCATGCGGCGGACTCGGTCGGTGACGGTCGCATGGGTGCTCGTGGCCGTCTTCGGCAACGTCGGCAATCTCGGGATCGCGGTCAACGTGTTCGAGTTCGGAGAAGACGCTGCAGACCTGGCCGGCATTGCCTTCCTGACCGTCAATGTGCTCGCATTCTTCATCGGGGTCGGGGCGATCAGGTGGGGCGACTCGCACCCGCTGCGAGCGATTGGTGCTGCGCTGGCAACCCCGGGTGTGCTCGGCGCAGTCCCTGCCGTCCTGCTGAACGCAAGCGACGCGGCGCTGCCGCAATTCCTGGACCGGATGGTCGGCATCCTCGCCGCGGGCCTGATCCCGGCGATGCTGATCACGCTCGGTCTGCAGCTGGCGGCCACCCGGGATGTGCGGCTGGGTCTCGACGTCGCCATCGGCAGCGGCCTCCGCCTCGTGGCTGCCCCGTTGCTTGCCGCGGCCGCCGTGGCGATCGTCGGCCTGGAAGGTGATGCGGGGGGCGTGACCATCCTGATGTCGGCTATGCCGGCGGCGGTGCTCACCGGGATCATCTCCATCGAGTACCAGCTGGAGCCGGAGCTGGTGACGACGACCGTGCTCGTTTCCACGGTCGCATCGGTGGCGACTTTGGCGGTCGTGCTCGCCCTGCTCTGACGGTCGGCGCAGCGCCGCTTCACGTAGAGTCCATGCGATGCAGACTGCGGATCGATGGTCAGGCTTTGGCCAGACCGTGTTCACCGAGATCACCGAATTGGCGAAAGCGCACGGTGCGATCAACCTCGGTCAGGGCTTCCCGGACTTCGACGGGCCCGGGTTCGTCAAGGATGCGGCCCGCAGCGCCATCGCTGCGGGCGACAACCAATATGCCAGGATGTTCGGCACGGCAGAGCTCAACGAGGCGATTGCGCATCGATTTCGCGCCGACACCGGTCTCGCCGTCGATCCCGTCGCCAACGTGACGGTGACGTCAGGCTGCACCGAGGCGCTGGCCGCGACCTTCCTCGGTCTCATCAATCCCGGCGATGAAGTGGTGCTGATCGAGCCGTACTACGACTCGTATCCCGCCGACGTCGCGATGAGTGGTGCTACTCCGAGATTTGTCACCCTGCGGCCACCGGAGTTCCGGCTGGAGAGGGACGCTTTGGCTGCGGTCGTCGGGCCGCAGACCAGGGCCATCGTGGTCAACACCCCGCACAACCCCAGCGGCCGCGTCTTCACCGACGAGGAGCTGGAGATGGTCGCCGAGTTCGCCACCGAGCACGATACGCTCGTCATCGCCGACGAGGTCTATGAGCGGCTCGTGTTCGACGGGACGCACCGGTCCATCGCCACCCTGCCGGGCATGTGGAACCGCACCGTCACGCTGTCGTCCCTCGGCAAGTCGTTCTCCGTCACCGGATGGAAGGTGGGATGGGCGATTGCCAACCCCGAACTGACCGCTGGGATCAGGGCAGCACACCAGTTCTTGACCTTCGCCACCGCGACCCCACTGCAGCACGGTGCGGCCGCCGCACTCGCTGCTCCCGAGTCGTACTACACCGAGTTGGTCGCCGGCTATCGCCGCAAGAGAGACCTGCTGGCCGAGGCTCTCGACGACGTGGGCTTCGATGTCTATCTGCCGGAAGGCACGTACTTCGTGCTGGCCGACCACCGAGCCTTTCGACTTGGGGATGACGTCGCCGCCGCCAAGTTCCTCGCGACGGAGATCGGCGTCGCTGCCATCCCACCGAGTGCCTTCTACCACGACCCGGAAGACGGCGCAGACCTGATCAGGTTCGCCTTCTGCAAGAGCGACGACACGCTCCGCACCGCAATCGAACGGCTGAAGAAGCTGCAAAAAACGGGCGCCACCGGAGGGTAGCCCTCTTGGCTTCGGCCAAACTCGCAAGGAACGCCGGAGGCGTTCCCGTGTTCCCCGATGTTTGGCTTCGGCCGAATTCGCAAGGAACGCCGGAGGCGTTCCCGTGTTCCCCGATGTTTGGCTTCGGCCGAATTCGCAAGGAACGCTGCTGGTGTTCCCTTCCCCGATGTTTGGCTTCGGCCGAATTCGCAAGGAACGCTGCAGGCGTTCCCGTGTTCCCCGATGTTTGGCTTCGGCCGAATTCGCAAGGAACGCTGCTGGTGTTCCCTTCCCCGATGTTTGGCTTCGGCCGAATTCGCAAGGAACGCTGCTGGTGTTCCCTTCCCCGATGTTTGGCTTCGGCCAAACTCGCAAGGAACGCCGCAGGCGTTCCCCCTGATAGCGTGTGCGCCGCATGGAGATTCACGACGACATCGTTGGTGCCATCGGCAATACACCGCTGGTGCGGTTGGGAAGGATCCATCCCCAGGGGAACCTGGTGGCCAAGGTGGAGTACACCAACCCGGGCGGATCTGTGAAGGACCGCATCGGCCTGCCGATGATCGAACGGGCCGAAGCCAGGGGCTGGCTCGAGCCCGGCGGCACCATCGTCGAGCCGACGAGTGGCAACACCGGTGTCGGTCTGGCGATGGCCGCTGCGCTCAAGGGCTACAAGATGATTGCGGTCATGGCCGACAAGCAGTCCAAAGAAAAGCAGGACCTGCTGCGGGCCTACGGCGTCGAAGTCGTGGTGTGCCCTACCGACGTCGACCCGGACGATCCGAACTCGTACTACTCGGTGGCGGATCGGCTGACCCGAGAGATCCCCGGGGCCTACCGGCCGGATCAGTACTCCAACCCTGCCAACCCTGAGGCGCAGTACGCAACCACCGGCCCCGAGATCTGGCGCCAAACGGACGGGACGGTGGGCGTCTACGTGGCCGGCGTCGGAACGGGAGGCACCATCAGCGGCGCCGGCCGCTACCTGAAGGAGCAGAATCCCGCCGTGATGGTCGTCGGAGTCGATCCCGAGGGTTCCATCTACACCGCACCTACGGAGGAGGACGTCACGACCTACCTCATCGAGGGTGTTGGTGAGGATTTCTGGCCGGAGACCTTCGACCCCTCAGTGGTCGATCGGTACGAGATGGTCACCGATCGTGAGGCATTCGTCATGACCCGCCGGCTTGCCCGGGAAGAGGGCTTGCTCGTCGGCGGCTCGTGCGGCATGGCCGTCGTCGGGGCGCTGCGGATTGCCGAGGAGTTCCCCGACAAGCTCACCGTGGTGATCCTGCCCGACTCAGGCCGCAACTACCTGTCGAAGATCTTCAACGACGACTGGATGCGGGAGCAAGGACTCCTCGATTAGAGGAGCCGTGTTCAGTCGGCGAGCTGAATCCCGCCGGCCACAAGCGCATCCAGCAGCTCGTCGACCAGTTCCGCCGACCCTGCGATGACCAGCGGTCCCGGCCAACCCGCTGCAGTTTCTCGAACCACGACGTTGCCACCGGCACGCTCGACGACGACCCGGCCAGCGGCGTAGTCCCATGGGCCGAGCCCGATCTCGAAATAGGCGTGGGTCTGCCCCGCCGCCACCCGACAGAGATCGAGTGCCGGGCATCCGGTGCGGCGGATGGCACCGACGGCGGCCACGAGCTCGGCGAATACTCCGAGCTGCAGCCGGCGTGCGTCCCTGCCAGGGGAGAATCCGGTCGTGACAAGTGCGTGATCGAGGGCGACTGCGGGGCGGATCTGCAACCGACGGTCGTCGACAAAGGCACCGCCGCCGTCTGTCGCGGTGTAGGTGTGGTGCAGCGCAGTGTCGCGGACCACCCCGACGGCCGGTTCGCCGTTGATCGACGCACCAATGGACACCGCATGGGCCGGAAACCCCATGATGTAGTTGAGGGTGCCGTCCAGCGGATCGATGATCCACTCGACACCAGATGTGCCGTGATGGTCGGCATCCTCCTCGCCGAGAATGGAGTCGTCGGGACGGTGGTGGCGGAGGAAGTCGACGATCACCTGTTCCGTCTCGGCGTCGACGGCGCTCACCAGATCGGTGGGCGCCGACTTCGCCTCGACCTGGAGCTCGTGATTGCGGCCTCGTTCATGGACGGCAGCACCAAGCGCTGCGGCCTCGACCGCAAGTGTCGCAAGGACGGACGCGTCGCTGCTCAGACCCGCTCCAGCGCCTCGGCGAGGTCTTCGATGAGGTCGGCGGGATCCTCGAGCCCAACGGACAGCCGGACAAGGCCGTCGAGGATACCGACGCGCAGCCGCTCCTCTCGTGGAATCCCTGCATGTGTCATCGTCACCGGATGGGTCACCAGCGATTCGACCGAGCCCAGGTTCTCGGCGAGCGTCCACAGCCGCACGGAGTCCATGAGTTTCTTGCCTGCGTCGACTCCGCCTTCGACCTCGAACCAGATCATCGCCCCGAAGCCGGATGCCTGCCGCTTGGCGAGATCGTGTTGCGGGAACGACTCGAGGCCCGGGTAGCGGACCTGTTCGACCTTGGGGTGGCCTTCGAGGAACCGGGCGATCTGCATGGCGTTGTCCGACTGGCGGTCGAGACGTTCGGTGAGGGTCTTGGTGCCCTGCATCGTGAGGTACGCCACCATCGGCGACATGATCGTCCCTGTGGCGTTCTGGACGAACGCAATCCGCTCGTGCAGTTCATCGGTCTTGCTCACCACGGCGCCACCGACGGTGGCGTTGTGACCGTCGAAGTACTTCGTTGTGGAGTGGACGACAAGATCGGCACCAAGCTCCAGCGGTCGCTGGTAATACGGCGTCAGAAAGGTGTTGTCGACGGCATGGGGAATCCCGTGCTGCGTGGCGATATCGGAGACCGCAGCAAGATCGGTGAGTTTCAGGGTCGGGTTGGCAGGGGTCTCGGTGAAGATGAGGCGGGTGTTGGTGCGGATGGCGTCGGCGACGTTCTTGGGTTCGGCGGTGTCGACGAAGTCGAACGCCACCCCGAACCGGTTCAGCACCTGCGTCGCGAGACGGTGGGTGCCGCCGTACACGACGTCGGAGAGGACAGCGTGCTCCCCGGCGTTGAGCAGGGCCATCATCACGGCGGTGGTCGCGGCCATGCCGGTCGAGAATGCAGCAGCGTTGGCGCCACCCTCGAGCGCGGCCACCTTCACCTCGAGCGCCTTGACCGTCGGATTGCCACTGCGGGAGTACGTGAAGCCCCTCGCCATGTAGTCGTCGACGGACGGCTGCACGAACGTCGTGCTCTGGTAGATGGGGGTGAGGATGGCGCCGGTGGTGGGGTCCGGTTCGACGCCGGCGTGGATTTGCTTGGTACGGAAGCGCATGGTGGTCCTTGCGTGCTGGTGAGAGCCCAAGATACTCCGGGTGACCGGTCGCCCGGGCCGCGAGAACTCAGTGGGCGGCGTCGCCGGTGGGTTCGTCCGGCGGACCGCTGCCGGCCCCTGTGGTGCGTACGAAGTCGGGCTCGATGTACATGGGCCTGGCATGGGGCACCGCCGCCCGCACCGCTACTTCGACCTCGTTGATCGCATCCGCCAACTGATCGGCGGTGAGCGTGTCGTGGAACTCGACCTTGGCACCCACCAGGAGCTCCTCCGGCCCGAGATGCTGGGTCCGCATGTGGATGATTCGCTCGACGTGGGGAGAAGCAGCGATCGCGGCGCGGATCTTCGCATCTTCATCCGGGCGGGCCGACTCGCCGATCAGCAATCCCTTCATCTCGATGGCGAGCGTGACGGCGATCGCCACGAGCAAGATCCCGATGGTGATGGTGCCGATGGCATCCCACAACGGTGCGTCGAAGATGATCGAGAGTGAGATGGCGATCAGGGCGAGGATGAGGCCGACGAGGGCGCCGAAGTCTTCCAGGAGCACCACGGGGAGCTCAGGGGTGCGTGCGGTGCGAATGAACCCCCACCACGTGCGGTCTCCTTTGAAAGGGCGACTCTCGTGGACGGCCGTCCTGAACGACCACCCTTCGAGCGCAATGCCGATGGTCAGCACCGCAAAAGCCCATCCTGCAGACTCGATGGGCTCCGGGTGCCGGATCTTCTCGTACCCCTCGAATATGGAGAAGAGCCCGCCGAGGGAGAAGAGCACCAGTGCGACGACGAAGGCCCAGAAGTACCGCTCTCTGGCGTAGCCGAACTGGAAGCGCTCGTCCGGAGCTCTGACGGCCCGCCTCCCACCCCAGAACAGCAGCGCCTGGTTGGACGTGTCGGCCAAGGAGTGGATCGATTCCGCCAGCATCGTCGCCGAGCCCGTGAAGACGTAGGCCACGAACTTGGCGATGGCGAGGCCGAGGTTGGCGAAGAACGCCGCGATGATCGCCTTGGTGCCGTGTGAACCTGCCATGGGGGCGCAGGCTAATCGGGCGTGACGGTCCCGGCCCCGTCACTCACCTGCCAGCAGCGCCGCCATGAGGTCCATGCCGTACCAGAGGTTGCCGATGCGGAGATTCTCGTTGGGGCCATGCTGGTTGTTGTCGTAATTGGCCATCGGCAGGATCACGACGGGAGCGTCGAGCGACTCGTTGAAATGGTGGAGCGGCACGGAGCCGCCATACGTCGGCAAGCGCACCACCTCTCCCAGACCGGTCGCCGCCGCGGCGTTCACCACGAAATCCGCCGCCGGCAGGTCGACGGGCGCACGTGCGGCCGGGTACCCGACGTCGCGTGTGAAGCGGGCAATCGAGCGATGCTGTCGCCGCTCCTCCGGAGTCGGGTTGCGGTCGAGGACGAGATAGCCCTGGCTCATCATGTGCGACTCGACGAGATCGAGCATTGCATTCGGGTCGTTGCCCGCGGCGAGACGGATATCCACCGACGCAGACGCCTGGCTTGGGATGACATTGCGGGCAAGGTCGCCCGTGTTCGCCGAGTGCAGCCCCCGGACGTTGAAGCTCGGCCGCAACAATGCTTCGGCGTGCGAGCCGTCGGCTGGCTCCGGCGCACCAAACCCGAGGTCCGACTGGTAGCGGCCCTCGACTTGCGGCAGCATCGCGATGGCGGCCAGGTCTGCCGCCGTGACGGGATGCGTCGAGTCGTAGAAGCCGTCGATGAGTACTCGTCCGGAATCGTCCTTCATGCTTCCCAACAGCCGGGAGAGATCGTGAGCAGGGTTGGGCACCCAATTGCCAAAGTGGCCGCTGTGGAGCTCCTCGTCAGGACCAAACACCGTCAGTTCGAAGCCGCAGTACCCACGCACGCCAAACACGACCTGGGGTCGTCCCGTGGGGTGGACGGGACCGTCACATATCAGCCACAGATCGGCTGCAAGATCGGGGGCGAGCAGGTCCAGGTACCTCCGCAGATTTGGAGAGCCCGACTCTTCCTGGCCTTCAAACAGGAGCACAACCTCGGTCTGCCGCGATACCCCGGCGGCAGCGAGTGCGTCGATGGCCGCCAGGAGTGCCGCAAATGGCGCTTTGTCGTCGGCAGCGCTCCTGGCATACAGGCGCCATTCCGGGTCGACGGCATCGCCGGGACCGGGCATCGGGATGACCTCCCCCCCGTTGCGCAGCGAGCGGGTCCGCAACGTCGGGGTGAAGGGATCCGAGTCCCATCGGGTGGCATCCACGGGCTGGCCGTCGTAGTGGATGTAGATCCCGATGCGGTGTCTGGGGTTATCGGCCCGAATGGTGCCCACGACGACCGGTGCGATACCGTCGAGCTGGACGGCACGGGCGTCGGCGCGCTTCATGGCAAACCGGCCGACGAGCTCGGTGGCGATGGCTTCGAGGGCGGGCAGGTCTTTGGTCACGTTGGGCATCTCGAGCAGGCTCGCAAAATGCCCGAGGATCAGTGCCCCGTATTTGTCGCGATGCCGCCTGGCAGCGGTAACGGCATCTGTGAAGCTCATGAGGCGAGCTTACGCGACCGGTGGTCGGACTTCATGGAGGAGGCTGCCGGTCTATGCGAGCGTCATCCCGTACGGAAGCTCGAGGCGGTGCGCCCGCATGAGCTCCTCGTCGGCGAGCAGCGTCCGCGTCGGGCCGTCGGCAATGATCGATCCGTCGTCGATCACGATCGACCGTTCACACAACTCCAGCGCATACGGCATGTCGTGGGTGACGATGAGCTGGGTGATGTCCAGTCCCTGGAGAATCGTCGTCAGCTCGCGGCGACTCGCCGGATCGAGGTTCGATGTCGGTTCGTCGAGCACGATGATCTCGGGTCGCATCGCGAGCACCCCTGCGATGGCGACCCGCCGCTTCTGCCCGAAGCTGAGATGGTTCGGCGGGCGGTCGGCCAGGTCGGCAACGTCGACGGCGTCGAGAGCCTCGTGCACCCGATGGTGTACCTCGTCGTCTGAGAGTCCCAGGTTCTGCGGTCCGAAGCCAACGTCCTCCCTCACGGTGGGCATGAACAGCTGGTCGTCGGGGTCCTGGAACACGACGCCTACTCGCCGCCGAATCTCCAGCACCGTGTCCTTCGTCAGTTGCAATCCACCGACCGCCACCGTGCCTCGCTGCGGCATGTGGATCCCGTTCATATGGAGGATGAGCGTGGTTTTCCCTGCACCGTTTGGCCCGAGCAGGGCGATGTGCTCGCCAGGGTGGATGTGCATCTGCACGTTGCTGAGTGCCTCGGTCCCGTCGGGGTACCGGTAGGAGAGCCCGTCGACGGCGATGGTGGGAACGCTCATACGACACCTGCGGCGATGCCCGCTGCGACCCACGCCGCCGCAGGCAGCGCCAATACTGCAGCCCACACTGGAGGAGAGGCGTGGTCGGTCGCGACCGCAGGCATATGGCCGGCGTAACCCCGTGAGGCCATCGCCAGGTAGACACGCTCGCCGCGTTCGTAGGAGCGGACGAACAGCGACCCAACGGATTGGGCGAAGGGCCGGATCTGGCCGAGCCACGATGCGGAGTAGCCGCGGGATCGCATGGCGACCTGCTGGCGGCGAAGGTCGCCGAGGACGACGTCCATGTACCGGACCATGAAGCCGACGATCGCCGTGAGGATGCGCGGAGTCCGCAACGTGTCAAACCCACGCAGCATCTCAGGGATCTGGGTGGTGCCGGCCAGCACGACGGAAGTCATGAGACCGAGCGTGGCTTTGGCGAGGATGTTCCAGAAATCCCAGAGGCCTTCGATCGAGACGGAGACGCCGAGAACGGTGGTTTGTTCTCCACCCGAGATGAATGGAAGGAAGGCCACCGCGATCAGGAAGGGGACCTCGATCACCAAGCGGGTGGCGACGAACTTGAACCCGAGGTGGGCCCAGGCGGCCAAGCCGGCGAGCGCTGCGGCGTACAGTCCAAAGGCCCAGAAGGCTTCCCGCGGGGTCGCGACGACCGCAAACACGAAGGCAAACGCCGCCACGATCTTGGTGTGTGGCGGCAGTCGATGCAGCGTGGTGTCGCCGTGCCGGTAGAGGGCGTGGACGTGACCGCCGGCCATCTCAGGAACCCGTAGCCGGGTTGGGGCTGTCGTCGTCCCGCTTCCGCACGAGCCAGAAGACTCCGTAGCCGACGCCAAGGGTGACGACGACACCGACGAGGCCGGCGATGGCGGTGTTGAGCGTGCTGCTGTCGGTCAGATTCTCCCCATACTCGGCAAGAGCGCTGTCGGCGAGGTCGTGGTCCTCGACCGTGTCGCTGAATCCCTCCTGCTCGGCGACGAACTCCAACCCGTCGGGTTGGCTCGAAGCAAACTGGCTGGCGCCGACGGCGATCAAGATTGCAGCAACCAGTCCGCCGATGAAGAGCGTGCGAGTGCTCACGTGAGGGCCTCGGTTCTCTCCCCTGTGTACTGCTGCGCTCCGTAGACCAGGTCGGGTCTGCTGCGCATGACCGCACCAACGACAAGCCCGGTGAGGATGCCTTCGCCGACACCGATGAGCAGGTGCGTGCCGACCATCGCCAGCGTGACCGCGGTGAGGCTCACGTCTGCGGTGCCGCCGATGGCGAACTGGAGTACGAACCCAAGCGCGGCCAGGGGAACAGACAAGAACGCAGCGATGCCTGCAGCCAAGGGAACCGGGTTGTTGCGGCGGCGCACGACCGAGAGGACGCCCCGATAGAGCCAATAGCCGCCTACGGCGCCGATGAAGCCGAGGTTGAAGATGTTGAGGCCCAGCGCAGTGAGGCCGCCGTCGGCGAACACCATGGCTTGGACGACGAGCACGATGGAGATGACGACGAACCCTGCCCACGGCCCGATGAGCACCGCGGCGAGCACGCCGCCAAGCAGGTGACCGGACATTCCCGAGATGACAGGGAAGTTGACCATCTGCGCAGCGAACACGAACGCCGCCACCAGCCCGGCGAGAGGCACCTGGCGCTCGTTCAGGTACCGGCCCGTCTGGCGCACGGCCGCACCGACGCCACCTGCTGCAGCGATGGCGAAGCCGGCCGATGTCGTGCCGTTGATGATGCCGTCGGGTATGTGCAACGTCCCCCCTTATTGCGAGTCGCTTGCAATAAGTCCACGGTACCGCTGCCCGTCTGGCTATGCAAAGGGGTCTTGCGCCTCAGTTCTAGGTCGGGTCGTCCCCGGACCGGCCTGCTTTGGCAGCGCATTCGGCACACCATCCGGAAAGGGCGACGTGGGTCGGGTCGGGGATGAACCCGGTCCGTGAGGTGATCCTGGCGAAGAAGCTGTCGAGCTCGGACTCTGGCATCGCCTCCATCTTGCCGCACGTGACGCAGACGATGTGTTGGTGGGGCGCTTCGTCTTTCAAGTGGTACACGAGGGCTTGATGTCCCATGTGGGTGTGGGAGATCAGGTCCGCTTCCTCGAGGGTCTCCAGCGTGCGGTAGACGGTCGACTGGTCGATCGAGGTGCCCGCAGCTTGGTTGGCCCGTGCGTGAATGTCGGCCGCACTCAGGTGCTCACCGTGTGAATCGGCGAGGACGGCACATACGGCGCGACGTGCCGCGGTGATGCGAAGCCCCTCGCTGCGGAGCGCATCGAGCAAACGATCGGCAGATGCCATTTCCCCAACGTAGCGCTTCGGTGGCGCGCAGCCGGCAGGCGCGCCGCGGGCAAATGGTGTAGACAGGGGGTATCTGAACGGCAGCTCGTCGCTCTGTCAGGGTGACGGAACTCGGGGAACAAGGGAGTAGAGAATGTTTCGACGTTTTACCCGCACCACCTTCGTGGTGCTTGCTTTGGCCGTATTCGTGGTGCCTGCGGCGGTGATGGCCGGCCACCGGTTCGACGATGTACCTGACACGAACACGTTCCACGACAACATCACGTGGCTGGCGGACACCGGCATCACCAAGGGCTGCAACCCGCCGGACAACACGCTGTTCTGTCCCGACGCATCCGTGAGCCGCAAGCAGATGTCGGCGTTCATGCAGCGTTTTGCTGCGTTCCTCGGCGCCGAGGATGGCACCGTGGATGAGGCCGACAATGCCCAGATGCTCGCAGGAGCGGCGCCATCGGCGTACACGAACGAGGTGTTTGGCAAGAGCCTCGAGAGGGACTTCGTTCGCAGTGGGCTGCTCGGGGTCGGAACGACCGCGACAATCACGACGGTCGACTACACCGCTCCGGCCGATGGCTACGTGTCGTTGGACTACTACGCCTCGTTCCTGTACCTCGCAACGGATACGGCGCTCATCATCAAAGTGTCGGTGGATCCGTCGTGTTCGCCGGATATCGATGAGTCGTCGTCCTACACGACGGTCGATTCTGTCAACCGCTTTGGGAACGCTGCAGGGAGCATCATCCTGCCGGTGAGCGCAGGTGCCAACACATTTGCGCTCTGCGGGGCGTACGAGTCGGGTGATGCCAACATCGTCGATGCCGCCATCAACGGCACGTTCTCGACGACAGGTACGGCAACGGTGTCGGCGACGCCAGACACTTCCAGCACGCCGCTCTTCCCGTGATCCGAGGCTGACCGAGGTTGATGCAACCCGCTTTCTGCGGGCCAACCGCTGAGAGCCCTCCCGGTGCCTATCGACCGGGAGGGCTCTCCTGGACTCTGGGCAATTCTCGATGTATTTGGCCCGCTCCGAGTTGCTCCCGTCCGATGGCACCAGATGCGGTCGCTTGATTCCCTTCCGCCCGGTGCGCCCACACCTGCAGCAAGCGCCTCTCCGGTTCCCTACCGCCGGGGAGGCGCTGCTCGTCGCACGTCGCCGTGGCGTCAGGGTCAGTCGGTCAGCGTTCTTCGAAGCTGCCATGACGCCAGACCGAGGAGCCCTACGGCAAACAGCGCAAGAACGGCAAGCTCAGGCAGGATGTCGGCGATGGTGCCGTCACGCCGCACCAGCTCGGCGAAGCCGTCGAGACTCCACGCATGCGGGGTGAAGTGAGCGATGGTCTGCATCGTGTCGGGGAAGAACTCCAGGGGAACCATGCAGCCACCGAGCGCAGCCACGCCGAGCGCCGCAAAGATTCCAAAAGAGCCGGCCTGCTGGTCGTTGTCGACGATGGACCCGACGAGCATTCCCGCTCCGGCACCTACCGCACAGAAGAGGATCAGGATCGCCACGGCTCCGACGGGGTCGCCCCAGTTGACCCCGAACAGCAGCAGCGCTCCAGCCATGATGAACACTCCCTGGACCAGCGCCACGAAGAACCTCCCCAAAGCCTCGCCCCCGATGATGGTGCGGGTCGACGTGGGCGTCGCCACCATCCGTCTCGTGACGCCCCATTTCCGGGTTTGAACGAGGGCGACCGAGCCTGCCAGCGATGTCAAGAAGACAAACAGCAGCAGTTGCTGCGACGCCCCGAGGTCGAATTGCCCGAGCGTTTGCGGGAAGAGGGCCTCCCCGGTCGTCGTCACTTCGACCCGCACGTCCCCAGCCTGTCCGCGTACGGCTGTAGCGGCCGCGAGGGTGGTGTCCCTCTCGTCCGGAGAAGTTGCGCCAAGCGCCGACACTGCGAGCCAACCGATGTTCTCCTCCGCCACCGCAGCCTGAACCACCGTGTTGAGCTGCTGGCTGGAGATGTCATTGCCCCCGAGGAATTCGACCGTTGCCGGGCGGCCGTCGCTCAGCGCGGCGTCGTAGTCGGAGGGAATGACGAGTCCTGCTTCAAACCGGCCCCGCTCGACGCCATCGTTCAGCGCCGGGAGATCACGAACCGTCTCTACGGTGATTCCCTCCTCGGTCGCGAGGCGATCCTGCAACGCGGTAGAGAACTCGCCTGTGCCCTCCGCAACGATCCCGAGTCGCGGTGTGAAGTCCCCCCCGAAGCTGGCGCCGAGAACGATGATCAGCAGCATCGGGAAGATGAACACGAAGAACACGTTGGACGGCTCCCGCAGCAGGCGGCGCACCGAGTTGGCGGCGATGTTCAGGGCCTTCACGGGGCCACCATCCTGCGGACGCGGGTGGCTGCGATGGCAATGGCGACGACGAAGAATGCCACCATCGCCAGGGCTGCGGGAAGGGCATCGCCCATGCCGCCGCCGTTGCCGAGGTCACCGAGGCCGCGCATGAACCAGGCGTGAGGGGTGAGCAGCGAGAGGCGCGCCAGGAAGGCCGGTCCCTGGCTCACGGGAAAGAACGTCCCGCCGAGCATGCCCAACACGACGGCGATGATGGCCTGCCAGTTCGACGCTTGCTCCGGGGTACGGGCCAGCGAGGCGATGACGGCCATGATTCCGATTGCCGAGAGCACTGCAGCGACGACCAGGATCCCGACACCAAAGGCGTTGCCCCACTTGGCGCCGATGAACAGCGTCGATCCGACGATCAACACCGTCATGGCGACAACTCCCAAGACGAACGCGGCCAGCGCCTTGCCGGTCACGATGTGCCACCACTGGATCGGAGCGGCCAGCAGCCGGGGCATGGTGCCGTTGGTGCGTTCTTCCAAGAGGCTGGACACGCCGAACTGGACGGTGAAGAACAGGAAGAAGATCGCCATGCCCGCGGCGAAGAACGTGCTCAGGCTGAGCTGCTTCGAACCGGCGACGACATCAGTGACCGTGACTTGTGGCGTGGCGGTCGCCGCCGCAGCGGCCACCGTTGCGGGATTGCCCGACCCGGTGGCGATGGCCGTGGCCGTGGCCACGCGCCCGGCGGTGAGCCTGCCCGTGAAGCTCTCCGCGATCGCCTTCGTGATCTGCGCGGACGTCTGCCGGTCGACGTGGCCGAGCACGTCAAGCGTCGCCGCAACACAGCCCTCTTCTTCGCATGTGCCCGGATCCGGCGCAGCTACTGCCCGGCTGAAGCCTTCGGGGACGATCACGGCCGCATCGATGTCGCCGCTGTCGACGGCGGCGGCCGCTTCCTCTCGCGACTCGATCGGCACGAGGGCAAGGAAGCCATCGTCCTCGATGGAAGGGAGCACCTCGTCCACGAACACCGCAGCGATTGCCTCGCCGTCCTCGTCGACGACACCCAGGGACACGGTGAAATCGGTGGTGGTGTCGGGGATGATCAGGGAGAAGATGAACGCCAGCCCCAGCGGGGCGACCACGCCGAGCATGATGGCCGAGCGGTCGCGGATCCGCTGTCTGAGGTCCTTGATCGCGATGCGAATCGCGGCGCCCATCAGTCCCGCAGCGCCTTCCCCGTCAGGTGGAGGAACACAGCCTCCAGGTTCGGTTCGGTGACGTCAACCGAAGTGACTCCGGCTCCGGCCGCGGCCACAGTCGAGATCAACTCGGGGAGCAAGGTGCGGGCGTCATCGGTGAGCAGTTCCATCGCACCGGGTGATCCTGTGGCCCCCTCGACGCTCGGTATGGCCTCTACCGCTGCCACCGCAGCAGGAATGTCACCGTCGAGCCCGAGGCGGATGCGGTCCCGGCCGCCGATCAGCTCCACCAGCTCACGGCGAGTTCCTTCGGCTTGGATGCGCCCGCTGTCAATGATGGCCACCCGGTCGCACAGCCGCTCTGCCTCTTCCATGTAGTGGGTGGTGTAGAGCACCCCGATGCCCTGGTCGCTGAGATGGGCGACGCTCTCGAGGATCGCGTTGCGACTCTGGGGATCGACGCCGACCGTCGGCTCATCGAGGATCAGGAGGCGCGGCTCGTGCAACAAGCCAATGCCGATGTTGAGCCGCCGCTTCATGCCGCCGGAGTATTCGTCCGCACGGTCGTCGGCCCGATCGGCCAGGCCGATGACGTCGAGGATCTCGTCGACACGTTTGCCGAGCTGGGCGCCGCGCATGTCGTAGAGCGCACCAAAGAACTTGAGGTTCTCCCGCGCAGTGAGATCTGGGTAGATCGCAAGGTCCTGGGGTACAAACCCAATGTCCGATTTGGCAGCGACGTTGCGGGTTCCGACGGCGACCCCGCACACTGTTGCCGTGCCGGCGTCCGGCTCGAGGATCCCGGCGATCATCGAGATGGTCGTTGTCTTGCCGGCTCCGTTGGGGCCGAGGAGACCGTACGTCTCGCCTTGGCTGATCGTGAAGCCCACGCCGTCGACGGCGACGAGATCGTCGAACGTCTTCCGCAGCCCTTCGCACGTCAGGACTTCCATGAGGGCGGCTCCTCCCGATCTCCTCGGCTCTCAACCGGAATCTACCGATCCGAGGCGCCAGGATGGAGGGCCGGGTGGCCCTAAACGAGGGGGGCTGCGCTCTATCCGTCGACAGGGAATGGGGAGGCGGAGGCGAACGCATCGAGGACGATGCCTGCAGCCGGCTCAACAGGGACGACGTAGGAGGTGCCGCCTGAATTGGAGATCTCCACCGGGAGAGTGCGAGCGTCGATCGCATCGCCACTCAAGCGCAGGGCTTGGGTGCCGAGTTCGATCAAGACGCCAACCGACATGCCGGAGTCGGCGCGGATCTGCTCGGCAAACGTGGTGGCGAACCCGGGAAGGTTGAATGCCTTGCCGGGGGACGCCGCCTGGTTGAACATCTTCAGCAGCAACTCTTGCTGCCGACCGGTGCGGCCAATGTCGCTTCCGTTGACGCTCACCCATTCGCCGTTGACCTGCTCCTGGTAGGACCGGGAACGGGCGTACGCCAGCGCCTGCTCGCCGTTGAGCGTGTGGTCGCCAGCCGTCTCCACGAGCAGCCCGGACTTCACGTCGCGGGCGGGGTTGTCGAACGTGAGCGTGACCCCACCAAGCGCATCGACGACGTTGGCGAAGCCGAGGAAGTCGATCTCGATGTAGTTGTGAACGTCGATGCCGAAGTTGTCCTGGACCGTCTGCACCAGCAGATCCGGGCCGCCGAAGACGAACGCGGCGTTGATCTTGTTGGTGCCGTTACCGGGGATCTCGACTTTGAGGTCTCTCGGCAAGCTCAAGAGCTGCGCTTGCCCGTCGTTGACGTGGGCAACCATGATGACGTCGGTGCGGGAGCCGGAGAAGGAGCCGAAGCTGCCCTCGAAGTCGTCCGGGAGGTTCTCACGGCTGTCGGTGCCGACGATGAGGATGTTGCGGATCCCGGCATCGACCGGCTGGAGGGACTGCAGCTCGGATTCGGGGATCTTCTCGATCTTCGAGTCGGTCCACACCAGGAAGCCGATGGCCCCGAAGACGCCGACCACGGCCAGGATCAGCAGCCACAACAAGATGCGGGCGCCGCGGCGCTTGCGGGGCGCAGGAGGTTGGGGCGCGACGGGTATCTGCGGGATTTCGACGGTGGTCATTGGGAGGCCTCGAAAGGGAGAAAGGAAGTGCTCAGAGAGAGCGCCGCAAGTCTAGATGCCAACCGGAATAGTGCGAGCCAATAGACCACGCCCCAGGGACTGGATACCGGATACCGGATACCGGATACCGTCCACGGGATACGGACCACGGGATACGGACCATGCCCAAGAACCTCGGCAAACAGCAAGGTGGTCCAAGCCCTACCATCGCGTCATGACCAGCGACCTCAACCGGTACAGCCGCCAGATCACCCAAGAACGTGTCCAGGGCGCCTCGCAAGCCATGCTCCTCGGGACTGGTCTGTCCAGGGAGGACCTCGACAAAGCCCAAGTGGGCATTGCCAGTATGTGGTACGAGGGCAACACCTGCAACATGCACCTCAACGACCTCGCTTCTGCCGTCAAGGACGGCGTCATTGCGGCCGGCCTCGTGGGCATGAGGTTCAACACCATCGGGGTGTCGGATGGCATGTCGATGGGCACGGACGGCATGAGCTACTCGCTGCAGTCGCGAGACCTCATAGCCGACTCGATCGAGACCGTGATGGGTGCCCACTGGTACGACGCCAACATCTCGATTCCTGGCTGCGACAAGAACATGCCGGGGTGCATCATTGCGATGGGTCGGCTGAACCGTCCTGCGCTGATGATCTACGGCGGGACCATTCGCCCCGGGGTGTCGAGCGACGGTGCACCCATCGACATCGTCTCCGCCTTCCAGTCCTACGGCGAGTGGCTTGCCGGCCGGATCGACGACGAGCGCCAGACCGATGTCGTCGATCACGCATGCCCTGGAGCGGGGGCGTGCGGTGGGATGTACACGGCCAACACCATGGCAACCGCGATCGAGGCCATGGGGATGAGCCTGCCGTACAGCTCGTCGACGCCGGCGACGTCACCCGCCAAGACCGAGGAATGTCGCGCCGCAGGGGCCGCGATCCGCAACCTCCTCGAGCTCGACCTGAAGCCTCGAGACATCATGACCCGTCGTGCTTTCGACAACGCCATGGTCATCACGATGGCACTCGGCGGATCGACCAATGCGGTATTGCATTTGATTGCGATGGCCCGCTCGGTGGACATCTCCCTGACGCTTGCCGACTTTCAGGCGATCAGCGATCGAGTACCTCTGTTGGCGGACCTCAAGCCGAGCGGCGCCCATGTGATGGAGGATCTCCACAACGCCGGCGGCACGCCTGCAGTCATGAAGCTGCTGCTGGACGAGGGTGCGATCGACGGTGATTGCGTGACCGTGACGGGGAAGACGATTGCCCAGAACCTCGCCGATCTCCCCGGCCTTGCCGCGGGCCAGCAAGTCGTCCGGCCGTGGTCCGCTCCCATCAAGGAGACGGGCCATCTCCAGATGATGCACGGCAGCCTTGCGCCTGGCGGCGCCGTCGCCAAGATCACCGGCAAGGAAGGACTCCACTTCCGGGGCAAGGCGAAGCCCTACGACCGTGAAGAAGCGATGATCGCCGCCTTGGAGGCAGGGGACATCAGCCCCGGCGACGTCATCGTCATCCGCTACGAAGGCCCCAAGGGCGGGCCCGGCATGCCGGAGATGCTCACGCCGACGTCGGCCATCATGGGTGCGGGTCTCGGCGATCAGGTGGCACTGCTCACCGACGGCCGGTTCTCCGGCGGCTCCCACGGCTTCATCATCGGACATGTCACCCCGGAGGCTCAGGACGGCGGGCCGATAGCGCTCGTCGAGGAGGGGGACACCATCTCCATCGATGCCGAGCGCCGCACGATGGAGTTGGAGGTCGATCCCGGGGAGATGGCGGCTCGCCGGGAACGGTGGACGCCGCCACCGCTGCAGGCAACCAAGGGGGCTCTCGCCAGATACATCCGCACCGTGCGATCTGCGACAGAGGGCTGCGTCACCGACGAGTGACCAGTCGATCTACCATGCCCACATGCAACTCTCTATCGAATACTGCGCCGCTTGAGGCTATACCGACCGTGCCGTGAGCATGGTTCAGAATCTGCTCGAAGAATTCGAGCACAAGATCGACGGTGTGACGGTCATCCCCAGTAGGGGCGGGGTGTTCGAGGTCATGGCGGGTGACGACCTCGTCTACTCGAAGAAGGCCACCGGCCGCCACGCCGAATACGAAGAGGACGTGGCGATCCCATTGCGTGAGCTGCTGAGCTAGCAGGCGCTGCGCACCTACTAATCTCCCCGGCTCTATGAAGAACGGATCGAATCGCGCCGTGCTCGTCGGCGAGCTGATCAGCCACGATGGGCCATTCGTCGATATTGCTGAAGATTTCGTTCTGGGCCGTTGCAGCCGGTGCGCCGACCAAACCGGAGACGACGTCCACTTCCTGTCCGACGGGTTTCTTTGCGGAGTCTGCGCCCGCGCCGTCCCCCACTGACCACGAATGTCGCCCGGCCTGTGAGCCTCACGACGATGTGATCGGCAGGCTCCCTAGCGAAGGTGGTCCGGCATCGTCCGTTCGACGACCGTCCGTAGCGGTTCGTGCAGCACGCCGTTGGAGCTGACGATGTGCTCGGTGTGCGGGGTCATGGGCGCACCGCTCGGTGTGGTCACCGTGCCTCCCGCTTCACGGAGGATCACCAGGCCGGCGGCGATGTCCCAGGGCTTGAGGTTGTACTCCCATCCCGCATCGATGCGCCCGGCGGCGATGTAGCAAAGGTCGAGTGCGGCGGAGCCGAGCCGGCGTATCCCGTTCACGTTCTCCAGCACGGCCTGCAAGGTGGCCGCATAGGCGGCAGCATGGTCGTGGTGGTCGTACGGGAACCCGGTCACAACGAGTGCCCGCCTCATCTCAGGGGTAGTCGACACGTGGATCGCCTTGCCGTTCAGCGTCGCACCTCGGCCCGAGGAAGCGGCGTAGAGCTCATTGTGGATCGGGTCGAAGACCACCCCGAGCAAAGGCTGATCGCCTTCGTAGAGCGCGACGGAGACCGACACGATGGGAAGGCCGTGGACGAAGTTGACGGTGCCGTCGAGCGGATCGATCAGCCAGGTGCGTCCCGCACCGGGGCGGTTGGTCCCCTCCTCGCCCAGGATGCCATCAGCAGAGCGATGGGTACTGATCACTTGATTGATCGCCGCCTCGGAGGCATGGTCGACCTCGGTGACGGGGTCGTTACGTCCTTTGTAGCTGGTGGTCCGGGGCGCACCGAAGCCGGCGGCCACGATCGCACCTCCGACCCTGGCGGCGGCTATGGCTACGTCGATGTCATCCATGAGCCAGATGCTACGGCCAGAAACGTGGCCGGAGTCCGCCGCAACGGCATGCCAGCGTCTCGCCGGAATGCCTTGTGCCCCAGGTCATTTGCCCCCAGCTGAAGCTAATCTCCATCCTTCATGACCCCGTATCTCGCCGCCATCGCGGGCGGAGTGTTGATGTGGGCCGCCTTTCCTCCTCTCGATTGGGGACTCCTGGCCTTCATCGCGCCGGCACCGCTGCTCTGGGCCGCCCGCCGCGTGGAGAGCGCATGGGCGGCGCTCGGCGTCGGCTTCCTGTTCGGGCTCGTGTTCTTCGGCGCCATGCTCTACTGGATCGCAACTCTTGGGCTGGTCGCATGGCTGCCGTTGACGACGGTCATGGCGAGCTTCATGGCGGTCTTCGCCGTGGTTGCGTGGGCGTTTCGTGCATGGCCCGCAGGGCGATGGTGGCTGATTGTTGTTGCCACGTGGGGAGTCTGGGAGCTCGTCAGGGGGAGCTTTCCGCTCGGTGGCTTTCCCTGGGGGTCGCTCGGTTACGCCGCGGCGGGCAATCCCGGGTTCATCGGCGCCACCCAGTGGATTGGGCCGAGCGGCTGGAGTGTGCTCGCCATCGGAGTCGCGGCCGGGCTGGTCCTCGTGATCGAGAATACGGAGCATTGGAGTCTCTTGATAGATCCGCTCGTGGTCGCCTTCATGTTGATGCTGGCCGGCGGCCTCTTTGCCCCTGCCACCGACGGCCCCGCACTGCAGGTGGCGATCGTCCAAGGCGGGTCACCGTGTCCCGGCACCCATTGCGCGGACGAGAACCGCCTCATCTATGAGTCCCATCTCGAGTTGACTCAGAGCCTCGTTCCCGCCAGGACCGATCTCGTGGTGTGGCCGGAGAATGCAATGGGCAGCCCTTACGAGCCCGAGGAGAACACGGACGTGCGTGCCGCGCTCGAGACCGAGGCGCGCCGGCTCGATGCCTACCTCCTCGTCAGCGGCACCCGCGTCGTCGACGAGGACCACTTCTTGAATGTCAACACCTTCTTTGGTCCGACGGGGTCGCAGCTCGACGTATATGCCAAGCGGCATCCTGTGCCGTTCGGCGAGTTTGTCCCGGCGCGAAGCATTTTCGGGTTCGTGCCCGCCCTCGACCAGGTCCCACGCGACATGATCCGGGGCACCGAACCGGTGGTGTTCCCCACCGACACCGGCATCATCGGCTCGGTCGTCTCCTTTGAGGGCGCCTTCCCCCGCTACATCCGCGACGAGGCTCGTGCGGGTGCTCAAGTCCAAGTGGTGGCTACCAACGAGAGCAGTTACGGGCGCGGGCCTGCTTCGGCCCAGCTGATTGCCATGACGCGAGTCAATGCTGCTGCAGTCGGACAAGATCTGATTCATGCCGCCATCACCGGAGAGTCGGCCGTGATCCGGGCCAATGGCGACATCGTCGACCACACGGAACTGCTCGAAGTCAGGACCCTCGAAGGCGTCGTCAACTTCCGAATCGATGCGCCGACCGTCTACACACGATTTGGCGACTGGGTGCTGCTGGTTGCAGCGGCTGGCGCCGTTGCCGCGCTCGTCATGCCCGGCGGCCGTCGCCAGGACGACGTGCCGAGATCTGCAATTTCCGAGATCCGCTGACGACGTCTCCTCCGTATTAGGAGTAGGACAGACCAGCGGAGGTCCACATGGCCGATACAGCTATCCGGGCGGCACGCCCTGGAGCTCGCATCCGCCGTCCACGCGTGTACGCGGCGGGACGGGTGTGCTCCAGCCCAGAGTGCGAGACCGTCGTCAGCCGGTACAACCGGAGCGACACGTGCTTCACGCACCGGCCCGTCTCTTATCCCCGCATTCGCGGGAAGTTCACAGAAGAGTGGGCCATGGACTGAAGCGGCGGTCTACCGACACGGTTCCGGCCCTGCGGGTTCCTCCTCCGCAGGGCCGATTCCGTTGTTCTCTAGCGTTGTTCCCAGGCTTCGAGCGCATCGGCGATGCGATCGATGCCCAAGTCGAGCTCCTCGGTGGATACGTTGAGTGGGGGGATGAACCGGATGATGTTCTCGTCGGGACCGCACGCCAGGAGGAGCATCTGGTGTTCCTGGCAATGTTGCCTGACGTAGTCGATCGCCGCTTTGGACGGCGTGTGGCCATCCTCTTCCACCAACTCGACGCCGATCATCAGGCCGAGGCCGCGCACGTCCCCGATGGTGCGATGCAGCTCGCTGAGTTCGTTGAGCCGGCCGAATGCGTGATCCGACAGCTTTGGCACCTGCGGCACGACGACTCCCAACGCGTCGATGGTTGCCGCTCCGGCTGCGCACGAGATCGGGTTGCCGCCAAACGTGGTGCCATGAGACCCGGGCGGCCATGTGTCGATCAGCTCGGCGTTGGCGCCGACGGCCGAGAGTGGCAAGCCGTTGGCAATGGCCTTGCCCATCACCAGAACGTCTGGCCGCACGCCGTACACCTGGCTCGTGAACCAATCGCCGGTGCGCCCGAAACCGGTCTGGACTTCGTCGATCACGAGCAAGATGCCGTGCTCGTCGGCCAGCCTGCGCAGTTCTTGCAGGAACGTCGCTCCCGCGGGGTAGTACCCGCCTTCACCTTGGAGGGGCTCGACGAGAAACGCCGCGACCTCGCCGGGCGTGATCTCGTGCTTGAACAAGTACTGCAGCTCGTCCAGAGCCCTGGTGGTTGCCTCTTCCTGTGACAGCCGCCAGCGGAAGGGACGGGGGAACGGTGTCACGAACACCGAACCAACCAGCGGGTGGTACCCCTGGCGGTATTTCGCCTTCGACGTCGTATAGGTGACCGAGCCCATCGTCCGTCCGTGGAAGCCGCCCCGGAAGACGATCACTCCCTGGCGGCCGCTGGTCTTTCTCGCAAGCTTGATCGATCCTTCGACTGCCTCTGCGCCGGAGTTCATGAAGAAGAACTTGTTGATGGAATCGGGCGTCACGCCGTTCAGCCGTTCCGCCGCAGCGACGATGGTCTCGTAGCGGAAGACGCTGCCCGCGTGCCACACCCGGTCGACTTGATCGAGGATGGCTTGCTTCACCACGGGATGCTGATGGCCGAGGTTCGAGACGGCGATGCCGCACGTGAAGTCGAGATATCGGGTGCCGTCCGCTGCGATCACCCACGATCCTTCAGACGCAACGATTTCGATCTCGGTGTCGAATCCGATGACGGGGGCCATGACGGCAGATTGGCGTTGTACGAGGTCGGACATTGGTGTCTCCTATGGGCGCGGCACGTGGTGGGACGGCGGAAGTGGCTGCCGCGGCTAGGGAGCGGCGAATAGTTGCCGTCTGGCTCGTCTGGGCGTCCTCATGGTCACATTGTGACACACGACAAGTCGGAGCGTCCCGGACGATCTCGGATGAGTGCGCGCCCGGTCGACGGGTCGTCCTCGGTGCCGCGGCGGGCTCAGGAGCCGGTGAAGTCGGGTGGCCGCTTCGCGAGGAAGGCCTGCATGGCTTCGCCGAGGTCGTTGGAGGTCAGGAAGGCGGCGTTCCACAGCGCTACGTAGTCGAGCTGCTCGGCGATGGTGCGTCCGTCGGCATTGCGCAGGATCGCCTTGCTGCCTTGCACCGCCAGCGGCGAATTGGCGGCGATCTCCTCGGCAAGCGCCATGGCGTCCTTGTAGACCGACTCGTGGTCGGGAAGGACTCGCCGCACCAGCCCAATCTCCTTGGCCTCGTCCGCTCCGAAGTCCTTGCCGGTGTAGACGAGCTCGGCAACGGCGCCCGGGTCGATGATCTTGGGGAGCCGCTGCATCGTGCCGACGTCGGCAACCATCGCAATCTTCGTTTCTCGCACCGAGAACACCGCATCGGCGGAGCACAACCGGATGTCGCACGCCGTGATCAGATCGACGCCTGCTCCGATGCAGTAGCCATGCACGGCGGCGATGACCGGCTTGGTGCAGGCGGCGAGCGAGGTGAAGGTTTCCTGCATCCGCTTGATCTGCCGGTACAGGCCGATCCGATTGGCTACCTCCGACCCGCCGCCGGTGGTGCCCGGAAGGCCGCCGTTCGCCATCGCCGGCCCGAAAGCCGCCAGATCCAGCCCGACGGTGAACGCCCTGCCCCTGGCGGCGATGACGATGACCCGAACGTCGTCGATATCGCTCAGCGCTCCGATGATGGCTGGGAAGTCGACCCAGAAGTCGGGTGCCATGGCGTTGAGCTTGTCCGGCCGGTCGAGCCATACGGTGGCGACATGCCCCTGCTGCTCGGCGGTGATCACTTCAGATGTGGGGAGAGCCGCGTTCGTCATCACCGGATCGTAGTTGGCGGTGGATCGGGCCAGGAAGCCCTCGCCGCGGTGAGCCCTGCGAGGAGATCGATGCTCAGCCACGACCTTCCGTCTTCGCCCCATGATCGCCATGTCCTCTCCGACACGTCGACCGCCTCAGGGTCGTCGAACAGCGCTTGGAGGGAAGGATTGCCGTGCACGGCGATGAGTCGCTCGAGAGCAGGGAGTACCTCGGCCCGGTACACCGCACAGAGCGTCTGCCTGCGACCGTCGAGTGGAGCAACGAGCGGTCCCGGGGTGTCGAGGAGGGCGCGCAGCGTCTCGGGGCGGACGTACGGCTGATCGGTGCCGACGAGGACCACTGCGGCGCCGGGGTGGCGGCGCATCACTGCGACGAGGCCGGCGGCAGGGCCTGCAACGTCGGGCGGGTCGGCGACGAACGTCGCAGCTACATCGGGTCGTCGCGCGCCGGCAACAACGGGACGGAGCCCTGCCGCAGTGACAGCCGCAACGACGTGGTCGATCATGCGCTTGCCGCCGATCGCCTCCGACGCCTTGTCCGTGCCCATACGGCGGCTCTGCCCGCCCGCCAGGACGGCGCCGACGGCAGAGGTACTCATCCGGCTCAGGGAGGCGTGTCCGGGCCGACGCCGAAGTGCGCACCGTGGCCCGGCACGATGGATGAGGCGACGTCAAGCACCCTGCGGCGGCCCCGGTGCAGCGCTTCCGTGTCGGCGGCCCGCGGGTCGGACGCTGCCTCGGCGTGCCACCACAGGTGGGTCAGTGCCGTGACCCCGTCATCGGTCGTCACCAGCGTGGTGATGTCCTCCCGGGTGTGGCCGGGGGTTTCCATGAGGCGGACGCCGTCGGCGAGCTGCACGCCTTCGGCGGGCCGTGAGGTCCAGATGTCCCGTTCGTAGACGGCCCAGTAGTCGTGCACCCGGACGCTCGGGAACAGGGCGATGTGCCACGTGTGGTCGGGGTGGTGGTGGGACAGGATCACGTCGGTCACCTCATCGGGGCTCACGCCGAGGGCGGCCAGCGGGTCGAGGATCGCCGCCCTGTCGGGGACCATGCCGGGATCGACGACGGCCACCAGACCGGCGTCGCGTACCAGCGACACCGTCCCGGCAACTCGTTCGCCCGCGTACCCGGTGAAGAGGATGTCGAGACGTGCCATGAGGCAACAAGATAGTGGCCGTCAGCCGAGGTGGGTCTGCCCCGAGCCATCCACGATCGTGCCGACGGGCGCCGCTTCGTGGCCAAGCGACTCGAGTATGGCGACCGTGCCGGCCACATCGGGGTCGGCGACCACGATCACGAAGCCGATTCCCATGTTGAACGTGCGGAACATCTCCGTGGCCGGGATGTTGCCGAGCTGCTGGATCGAGGAAAACACGGAGGGGGGCACCCAGGCATTGGTGTCGATGTGGGCGTCGCAGTGCTGCGGCAAGATCCTGGGGACGTTGCCGGGGAGGCCACCGCCGGTGATATGCGCCATCCCGTGCACGGCGACGACTTCGAGCACTCCGAGGACTGCGGGGGTGTAGAGCACCGAAGGGGACAGGAGAGCATCCGCCACGGTGGACCCCGTGCCGGGCAGCTCGTCACCGAGGTCGAGCGCTCCGAGCACGACCCGCCGCACCAGCGAGAAGCCGTTCGACCGGAGGTTGGGCGAGCCGACCCCGATGATCTTGTCACCGGGAGTGATGGCCGACCCATCGAGCTGGTGCCCCTCTTCCACGACACCGAGCGCGGCCCCAGCGAGATCGAAGGCGTCGGCGTCCATGACGCCAGGATGTTCCGCGGTTTCGCCACCCAGGAGCGCGACCCCGGCTTCCGCACAGGCGTCGGCGATCGACCGCACCAGCCGGCCGACGCGATCGACCGCAATCGAACCCACCGCGATGTAGTCCGTCATGGCGATGGGGCGGGCTCCGGCAGCCACCAGATCGTCGATGCACATCGCAACGAGGTCGTAGCCGAGCCCGTCGACGTTGTCGGCGAGGCGCGCCACCTCGGCCTTGGTGCCCACCCCGTCTGTGGACATCATGAGCACCGGCTTGCGGTACCCGGCGGGGAGCTTGATGCCGGCGGCGAACCCGCCGAAACCTCCGATGACCCGATCTCCCCAAGTGGCGGTGACGGCCGGGCCGATTGAGTCGACCACCGCATCGGCAGCTTCGAGATCGACTCCGGCATCCCGGTACGACGTCATGTTCAGGAGCGCTCGAGAACGTACTTGTCTCCCGCACCCTCGACATCGGTCGGGTACTCGCCCGACAGACATGCGGTGCAGAAGCCCTCTCCGGCAACCCCCGTCGCCTCGATGAGCCCGTCGAGCTCGAGATGGGCCAGCGAGTCGACCTCCAGGAACTCGCCGACCTCGTCGATGTTGCGATCGGCGGCGAGCAGGGTGCTGCGATCGCCTGTATCCATCCCGTAGAAGCACGGCCACTTGTAGGGAGGCGAAGAGATGCGCAGGTGCACCTCTGCGGCACCGGCTTCTCGCACCATCTGCACGAGCTGGCGCGTGGTGGAGCCACGGACGATCGAGTCGTCGACGAGCACGACGCGCAGCCCGTCGAGCTCCTCGGGTATCGGGTTCAGCTTCATGCGGATGCCCTGGTCTCGCATGGCTTGGGCGGGTTGGATGAAGGTGCGTCCGACGTAGCGGTTCTTCACCAACCCGTCGGCGTACGGGATCCCGCTCTGGGCGGCGAAACCCTGGGCGGCGGGGATCCCGCTCTCGGGGACGGGAACAACGACATCGGCCGCAACCGGCGCTTGCTCGGCGAGGCGATAACCCATCCTGCGCCTGGCGGCATGGACGTTCCTGCCCGACAGCTGCGAATCGGGTCTGGCGAAGTAGACGAACTCGAAGAGACACATCCGTGCCGGCTCCGCGGCGAACGGCATGTGGCTGCGGAGCCCGTCACCGTCGACGACCACCATCTCTCCTGGCTCGATCTCCCGCACGAACTGGGCGCCGATGATGTCGAGGGCGGCCGTCTCGGATGCGATGATCCATGCATCGTCGAGCAATCCCAGGCAGAGCGGGCGGAAGCCGTGGGCGTCACGGACGCCGACCAGCGTGTCCTTGTCCATGAGGGTCAGGCTGAAGGCCCCCTCGAAGCGGGGCAGCGTCTCCAGGGCCGCCTTCTCCAACGACAGGCCTCCTCGCATCGATGCTGCCAGCGCCTCGGTCATCAACTCGGAGTCGGTGGTGGCGAACAGCTTCCCGATCTCCGTTGCGAGACGGCGTGTGTTGGTGAGGTTGCCGTTGTGAGCGAGGGCGAGGCCGTTGTCGCCGACCTGGCGATAGATCGGCTGGGAGTTCTCCCACACCGAAGACCCGGTCGTCGAATAGCGGGTGTGGCCGATGGCGATGTGACCATCGAGGCTGGCGAGGGTTTGCTCGTCGAAGACCTGGGCCACGAGCCCGAGGTCCTTCACGACGGTGATCACGTCCGACTCGGCGACAGCGATGCCCGCCGACTCCTGGCCGCGGTGCTGGAGCGCAAACAGACCGAAGTACGTCAAACGAGCCGGGTCTGTGCCGGGTCCATAGATCCCGAATACCCCGCACGCCTCACCGGGCCGCTCGATGGCACTGGCCGTGTTTGCCACATGGCGAGTGTAGGCCGCGACCGGGGCGGTGTCGCGCCGGGTTCAGCTTTGCTCCTGGCCGCGGTGCGACTCAGGCCAAGATGATGAGCAGGATCAGCCCGACCAGCACCAGCGCAGCGAGAATGCTGCGTCGCTGCAGGACGTCGCGACGACCGACGGCGAACTTCCCCCACAGCGCAGCGACGCCCGCACCCGCGATGAGACCGCCGACGTGGGCACGCCAGTCGATGTTGGGGATCAGCAGCGGCAACGCCAGGTTGACGAGGAGGAGCACGCCGAGCTGGTTGAACATCGACCGGCCCGCGGGCGTTGCCCGCAGCTTGTAGGCCGCGTACAGCCAAGCGCCGAACAGGCCGAAGATGGCGCCGGATGCTCCAACGGCTATCTGATCGAGCGGCCCGAACAGATACGACGCGGCGCCACCACCCGCCGCCGATGCGAAGTACAGCAGCCCAAAAGGCACCGACCCCACCTGCGTTTCCAGTCGCGGGCCGAAGAGGTACAGGGCGTACATGTTGAAGAGGATGTGGGTGATCCCGCCGTGCAGGAACGCCGCCGTCAGCACTCGCCACCATTCACCCTGGGCGATGAGGATGTTGATCGAGGCGAAGTGCCGCAGCAACCACAGTTCGGCATCTGGGGATAGGAATCCGATCGCAAAGATGGCGACCGAGATCGTCATCAAGGTGTAGGTGACGGGTGCGGCGCTGAAGCCGGCCCGGCGCCCGACCGTGTTGCGCGCCTGGACCACCCGGTAGCGACCCTGCGGCTTGGCGCACTCCGGGCACTTCTGCCCGACAGCAGCGTCGTGGGAGCATTCGACGCAGATCGGGCGGTTGCACTCGCTGCATCGGAGCCGTGTGGCGCGGTCCGGGTGTCGGTAGCAGACCGTGGTGTCGAGGCGTTCGTCCATGTACCCAGGAAACTACCGGGATCAGGGACCTATTCCGAGGGCGCCCCCGGCCCAACCGCCCCCAACATCGTGAGCATGCGGGCGATTTCGCCTTCGACGAACGCCTCGGCCGGTTCGCCGTACAGCCAGTCGAGCTGGTGGGTGACCTCGAGGATCACCATGCCGTGCCAGTGCGCCCAGGCCCCGATGAGCGTGGGAACTGCCGCAGCGGGAAAACCCCCGGCGACCGCACCGATTTCTGCCGCCAAGGCACGCTCGCCTTCTGTTGGTTCCCGTGCGGTCTCTGCCACCGTGAGTTCCCCTGCCGCCCACGCTTCGGCGGCGAGGCGGAAGAACGCTTCCCCCATGCGTCGATTGGCCGCCACGGTTGGGCCACCTTCTGGGGCGGCGTAACCGGGTACGGGCGTCCCGAAGATCAACAGGAAGCGGTTGGGTTGGTTGAGCGCCCATCTCCGGTAGGCGCGGACGCCTGCCGCAAACCGCTCCCAGGTCGGTGCGCCACTTGGGCGGGTGGCCTCCTCGACGACATCCGCAAGCTCTGCGTACGCATCGGTGATCAGCTCCGTCAGGAGGGCGTCCCTGCCGTCGTAGTAGCGATAGAGGCCAGCGGCGCTCATCCCGATCGCCCGCGCCAGTGCGCGGATGGAGAGGGCTGCAGCTCCCTCGTCTGCGATCTGGGCGAGGGCAGCTTCCTTGATCTCGGCGATGGTGGCGGCGCGGACCCGCTCGCGGCGTGTGGGTGCAGTCATGGCCGCGAGTGTTGCGCCACAGAGCCAGAAGTGCAAACACCTCTTGACAATGCGAACGGTGTTCGCATAGAGTGGAAAGTGCGAACACCGTTCACATTTGCGAAAGGAAGAGCCATGACCTCCAGCACAGACCTCCACGTTGTCCTCGGCGCCACCGGGGGTGCAGGTAATGCCATCGTCCATGCGCTGGCCGCTGCCGGACTGACCGTCCGCGGTGTCAACCGAGCCGGCAACGCTGCCGCCCCAGCAGGCGTGGAGCTCCTCGCCGCCGACATCTCCGTCGGCGCCGATCTGGAGCGTGCGGTGGCCGGAGCCGCCGTGGTCTACATGGCCGCCCAGCCCCCGTATCACCAGTGGCCCGAGCTGTTCCCACCGATGCTGGAACGGGTCATCGACGCTGTCGCCGCCGTCGACGGGAAGCTCGTGATGGTCGACAACGCCTACGGCTACGGCCCCGGGCGTTCGCCGCTCACGGAGGACTTGGATGAGCGAGCCACCGACAAGAAGGGTGCCACCCGGCGCCGAATGACCCGCAAGCTGCTGGACGCCCAGGCCTCCGGGCGGCTTCGGGTCGCCATCGGCCGCGCCTCGGACTACTACGGGCCAGGAGGCGAGAACAGTGGTATCACCGCGCTCGCCATCGCACCGGCGCGTGCCGCAAGAGGCGCACTCCGCTGGATGGGGACGCTCGACGCCCCGCACTCGGTGGCATATCTGCCCGACATCGCCAGCGCGTACGTCGTCCTCGGCACCAGCGATGCCGCAGACGGCCAGATCTGGCACCTCCCGCACGGCCCGGCCGTCACCGGCCGCCAGTTCACCGCAGCAGTCAATGCTCATCTGGCGGAGCCGCGCAAGGTGCGTGTCGTGTCAACGGCGATGCTGCGCATGGCTGCGCCCTTCCACCGGATCTCCCGCGAATCCCTCGGCATTGCCTACCAGTGGACCGAGCCCTTCGTCCTCGACAGCACCAAGTTCGAGGCAGCGTTTGGGCCGTTTGCGACGACGCCGCTCGATGATGCGATCGCCGCCACCTTGCAGATTGCTCCGATCGCCGCCTGATCCCGCAACACGAAAGACACCGGTGCGAAACACGCACGAAATGGTGGCGTGACAGGGTGCGGCCACGCGCCGACAACGGAGGTCGCAAATGGCTGCGGGCGACATCGCCTGGGTGCTGATCAGCTCTGCCCTGGTCCTGTTCATGACACCAGGACTTGCCCTGTTCTACGGCGGCATGGTGAGGGCCAAGAACGTCCTCAACATGCTGATGATGAACTTCTTCACGATCTCCATCGTGACCGTCGTCTGGGTCGCGGTCGGCTACACCTTCGCCTTTGGGGGCGAGGGAGGCGGATTCATCGGCAACCTCGAAGATGCAGGACTCTCAGGGCTCGCCGGGGAGGATCTGCTGTTTGCGATGTTCCAGCTGACCTTCGCCATCATCACCCCTGCGCTCATCTCTGGAGCGGTCGCGGGACGGATGAAGTTCTCGGCGTGGATCATGTTCACCGGTCTGTGGGCCCTCCTCGTCTACCCCGTCGTTGCCCACTGGGCGTGGGAAGGGTGGCTCACCGATCTGGGCGCCATCGACTTCGCAGGCGGGCTCGTGGTGCACATCAGCGCGGGCGTCGCCGCACTTGCGTTGGTGCTGGTACTCGGCCCCCGCCGCGGTTTCGGCAAGGAGTCTTTCCGTCCCCATTCGCTCCCGCTGACGCTCCTCGGCACCGGCATCCTGTGGTTCGGCTGGTTCGGGTTCAATGCCGGGTCGGCATTTGCCGCCAACGGAGCGGCCATCAACGCCATGGTGACGACCCAGATTGGAGCATCACTCGGTGCACTCGGCTGGGTACTCGCCGAGTGGCGAAAGACGGGTGCACCGACGACGCTCGGCGCCGCCTCCGGTGCGGTGGCAGGGCTGGTTGCCATCACTCCCGCCGCAGGCTTCGTGGGACCGGCCGGGGCGGTCGTATTCGGACTGCTGGCCGGTCTTCTGTGCTTCGGTGCGGTGTCGCTCAAGTTCCGGTTCGGGTACGACGACTCGCTCGATGTGGTGGGCATTCACCTCGTCGGTGGGCTGCTGGGCTCGCTGCTCCTCGGTGTGCTCGCCCAAGCCTCCGTGGGCGGCGTCGATGGGGCGCTCTTCGGCGAGGTGTCCCTCGTCTGGTATCAGTTCGTTGGCGTCGTCGCCGTGCTGGCCTTCAGCTTCGGCATGACGTTCGTCATCGCCAAAGTCGTCGACGCTACGGTCGGCTTGAGGGTCGACGAGAAAGCCGAGCTCGAAGGGCTCGACATCGCGACACATGACGAGCGAGCGTACGTCCTGGCCGACTCGCGTTAGTGGTGGTGCCGATCATGCGACCCGCCACGAGGAAGGATGCGACATGAAGCTGATCATTGCGTACATCAAGCCGTTCAAGCTCGACGACGTCAAGGCCGCGCTGAAGGCTGCCGGTGTTGCCGGCATGTCGGTTGGCGACGTTTCCGGCTTCGGACGGCAGTCGGGGCAGACCGAGGTCTACCGCGGCGCCGAGTATGAAGTGGACTTCGTACCCAAGGTTCGGGTCGAGGTGCTGGTCGACGATGGCTTGGCTGCCGCTTCGGTAGATGCCATCGAAGCGGCGGCCAAGACCGGCGACATCGGTGACGGGAAGATCGCGGTGCTGTCCGTGGACGAGCTGGTGCGCATCCGCACCGGCGAGCGCGGCCGGGACGCGCTGTAGCAGGAGGCGGGGTGGGCGGTGCAACGGAGTGAGTTCCCTGCCATGGCTCACATGCGGCGTGCGCCCCGTGGGGGCGCGGCGCTCGCGACTCCGTCGTGAGCGGTCTCGACGCATTTCTGGAGCTGCGGGACGCTGCCAAGGGACACCGCATCGGCGACGGCGGCTGGGATCTGTGCCGGGCGCTCACCGCGGCGCTCGATGCTTCCGTTGCTGAGCTTGGCTCTGCTGTGGCAGGCGAACCGCTGGCGGTAGTCGCCGTCGGCGGGTATGGCAGGGGAGAGCAGTGCCTGTACTCAGATGTCGACGTGATGCTGCTGCACCGCAGCGCCGATGTCGCCGCAGCGACCGATGCCGTGCTCTACCCCCTGTGGGATGCGCACCTCAAAGTGGGCCACTCCGTCCGCACCGTTGCCGAGGCGACCGCAGTCGCCAGGGAGAGCTTCGAAACGCTGACGTCGCTCCTGACGATGCGCCTCCTATCGGGCGATCAGCATCTGGTTTCGGAGTTGGAAGGTGAACTGGCCTCTCTGCTGCGGGGCCGGCCCCTGGCGAGCCGGCTTGCTGCGGCCGAGTGGGAGCGCCGCCAGGTCGACCCGTATCCCGTGATGGCTGCCGATCTCAAGGAGGGTCGCGGCGGTATGCGCACCTTTCAGGGGTTCGAATGGGAGCGACGGAGGGCAGCCCTGCTTGGCATCAGCCCCGGGTCGATGGCGCCGACTGCGGCAGAAACCATCGCCTACAGCGACCTGCTTGCGGTGCGGAATGCGGTACACGCCGCGGCCGGTCGTGCCGTCGACCGCTTCGAGGTCGATCTGCGCGGGCCGGCCGCAGACTGGCTCGGTGTCGATGCATTGAGCATCGCCGAGATGATGTGTCGATCCACCCACGTGGGCGACAAACTCGCCGAGCGGCGCTGGCCGGATCTCCTGGGTGGGCACGGCGACCCGATGGTTGCCATGGGGAGGTCGGTCGTTGGCCGGATCACGAGCCGTTTTCGCAGACGTACCGAGGGCAACTCCCCCACAGATACGCCGCTCCAGCTTGCGGTGCAGGCAGCCACCAGGTCAGGAGGCGTGTGGTTGGACGGCCTGGCCAGCGAGCGTATCCGGTCCGCTGAGCGGTGCGAGTGGCTCGATGCGGACCGGGAAGCGCTCATGAGGCTGCTGGCTGCCGGCGACAGAGGGAGGGCAGCATGGGGGCTCTTGGACGATCTTGGATGGGTCGCGATGAACTTCCCGGAGTGGGAGCACGTGCAGGCGCTGCCACAACTGGCAGCCTTCCACGAGCATCCCGTCGACGCACATCTGTGGCGGACCGTCGACGAGATCCGGGCGCTCGAGACCGACCCGGACCCGATGGTGCGAGAGGTGTTCGACGAGGTGGGCAGCACCGAGGACTTGATGCTGGCCGCGTTCCTGCACGACATCGGCAAGGGGATGGGCGGGGAGCATGCGGTCGTTGGTGCGGAGATGGCGGCACGCCTGCTACCTCGCTTGCGGTTTGGCCCTGCGACGACGGCCACCGTCGGCGCAGCGGTGCGCCACCATCTGCTGCTGCCCGAGACCGCGACCCGCAGGGACATCGACGACATCGCAGTGATCGGGCTGATCGCCGATGCGGTTGGCGACCTGCACACGCTGCGGGTGCTCTACCTCCTCGCCATTGCCGACACGAGAGCGACCGGCGCGTCGATGTGGTCGGCTTGGAAAGGGACGCTGCTGCGTACGCTCTACGTCAAGACGGCAGCCGCCCTCGGAGCCGCCCCACCTCCGCAGGCCTCGGGAGTCGAGGCGGTGATCCGGCAGGCCGCGGGTAGGTGGGATCCGCGCGAGGTTGAGGAGCACCTCGCTTCGCTCCCAGCCGGCTACGTCGAGTCGACGCCACCGGACGAGGTGGTGTGGCACATGGAGGTTCTGCACCGTCTCACCGGCCCGATTGCACTCGACGTCGCGCAGAGCGACGGTACCGAACGTGTCGTGGTCGTTGGCGCCGACCGCACCGGCTTTCTCGGGATGGTCGCTGCTGCATTTGCCGTGCATGGCGTCTCGATCAGATCTGCCGCGGCTGTTCACGCGGGCAGACGGATCCGCACTCGACAGCTTCGACGTAGCCGACGACCGCACCGGCGGCGCCGTCCCCGAAGCTCGTTGGCCGCGGATCGCATCGGATCTGACCGCAGCCCTGAGCGGCGAGCACGATCTGACGAAGGACGTTGCAGCGAGGGCAGACGCGTACCGCAGCGGGCTGCGAGCGAACGTCCCCGTGTCGGTGCGATTCCCGGAACAGTCGGCATCTCCGCGCTGGACGACCATCGAGGTCCGCTGTGGCGATCGTATCGGGCGGCTGGCCGAGATCGTCGCCGCCTTCTACGCCGCAGATCTCGACATCTCCTACGCCAAGCTGGACACTCGTGCAGGAGAAGTCGTCGACACCTTCTCCGTCCGCCGCAATGGGCACCCCATCGTGGGTGAGGCGGCACTCCAGGATCTGGCCGCCAAGGTGTGCGCCGCCCTGCAGTAATGCGCCTTCAGCCGAGGCGGCGGGGGAGGGCGTTGCGCCAAATCTCGGCGGCTTTGGCCACCTCGATGGAGCCGAACTCGCCGAAGTCGAGGGTGGCGCCCCCGATCCGTCCGATCCGTCGTGCCGGTACCTCGTCCTTCGGTTCCCCGTCGCGGGAAAGCACCGCGATCACGCGATGTGGCGACTCCGTGAGGAGTTCGCGCCAGTCGGTGGCGGCGATGGTTGCCCCGATGCCGGATCGGATGCAGATCTCTGCGATGGCGACGGCGATGCCTCCTGTGGAGACGTCATGCAGCACGGGACACCAGCCGGCGAGATCGACGGTACGGGCAACGACTGCAGCCCCCATGGCGTCGTCAGGGGCGGCGGGTCGTCCTTCCGCGGTGCCGAGCACGATTCGAGCGTATGCGGAGGCGGCGAAGTCGTCAGGGTCCTCGGGGCCCAGCAACCAGACGCTCATCCCCTCCCTGGCACGGTCGAGACGCGGCGGCTGCTCGGGCATGGGGTCGCAAAACCCGAGCAGACCCACAACGGGCGTCGGGTGGATATCGACACCGTCGGTCTCGTTGTACAGCGACACGTTGCCACCGACGACGGGCACCTGGAGCGCTTCGCACGCCTCCGCCATGCCCTCGATGGTCTCGCGAAGCTGCCACATGACGGCGGGCTTCTCCGGGTTGCCGAAGTTGAGGTTGTCGACGACGGCGTATGGCCGGGCACCGGTGACCGCTACGTTGAGCGCCGCTTCCCAGACGATGCGCGCTCCACCCCTCCTCGGGTCGAGCCTGCACCGCCAACTGTCGCCGTCCGTGGATACGGCGAGGCCCTTGCTCGTGCCTTTGATGCGCAGCAGTGAGCCGTCGTTGCCGGGCTCGACCACGGTATTGAGGAACAGCTGATGGTCGTACTGTTCATAGATCCACGATCGGTCGCCGATCGCCGGATCGTCCAGCAGCACACGCAGCGTCTCTGCGACGTCGACGTGGTCGGGCAGAACCGGCCCGGCAGCCCACAGCGCATCCAGGTCGGTGGGCCTCTCCGCCCTGCGTCGGTAGAGAGGGGCGTCCTCCGAGAGCGACGCCGCCGGGACCTCGGCGACCAGCTCCCCGTGATGCGTGATGCGGAGTGCACCTCCTTCGGTGACGGTGCCGATGGCGGAGGCATCGATTTCCCACTTCTCCGCCAGGGCAAGCACCTCGTCGAGGTCGGAAGGCGTCACGACCGCAAGCATTCGCTCCTGGGACTCGGACATGAGGATCTCGCCGGGAGTCATGTCGTGCTCCCTGAGGTGGACGGCGTCGAGGTCGACGTCCATCCCCATGCCTCCGTTGGCTGCACTCTCGGATGTTGCACACGAGATGCCGGCTGCCCCGAGGTCCTGGATACCGACGACCAGCCCGCGGTCGTAGAGCTCGAGGCAGGCCTCGATGAGCTTCTTCTCCTCGAAGGGATCACCTATCTGCACGGAAGGCCGTTTTGCTCCGGAGGCTTCGTCGAAACTGGCGGACGCCAGAATCGAGGCGCCGCCGATGCCGTCGCGGCCTGTGGCGGCGCCGAGCAGCACCGCGATGTTGCCGGCGCCGGATGCAGCGGACAGGACCAGCTGCTCCCGCTTCAGGAGGCCAAGCGCCATGACGTTCACCAGCGGGTTCTGCGAGTAGCAGTCGGCGAACTCGATCTCGCCGCCCAGTGTCGGCACCCCGACCGCGTTGCCGTAGCCGGCGATGCCGCTCACGACCCCCTGCATCAGATAGCGGTTCCTGGGCTCGTCGAGCGGGCCGAAGCGGATCGGGTCCCACACGGCGACGGGGCGGGCACCCATGGTGAAGATGTCGCGGAGGATCCCGCCTACACCGGTCGCCGCCCCTTGATACGGTTCCACGAAGGAGGGGTGGTTGTGGCTTTCGATCCGCAGCGCGGCCAGCCAGCCGTCGCCGAGATCCACGACTCCCGCGTTCTCTCCAGGGCCGACGACCACCCACGGAGCCACCGTGGGGAATCGCCCCAGCCATGCCCGCGACGACTTGTACGAGCAGTGCTCGCTCCACATCACCGAGTACATGGCCAGCTCTGCCGGCTCCGGTTCTCGATCGAGGATCGTCACGACGCCGTCGTATTCGTCGTCGGTCATGCCGAGCTGGCGGTGGACGGGCTGGTTCACGTCCGAACCGGAGCGGCGAGGGACGCCACGAACGACTCCAGCAGCACACGGCCACCGGTGGAGCCCAGGACCGCTTCGCTGGCGCGTTCCGGGTGCGGCATCAAGCCTGCGACATTGCCGGCGGCGCCGGCGAGTGCTGCGATGTTGTTGACCGAGCCGTTGGGGTTCGTCGTGTCGTCTGCGACCCCGGATGCATCGCAATAGCGGAGCATGACCTGCGCCGCCGCCTCCAGATCGGCGAGGTCCCGGGCAGGAGCGACGTAGTTCCCCTCGTAGGAGTTGAGGGGGATCTCCAGCACGTCGCCGACGGCGGCCGCTGCCGTGAGGACACTCGCCGTGCTCTCGACGCGCAGGTGCACAGGGCGGCAGATGAACCGCAAGTCACGGTTGGCCACGAGTGCGCCCGGAAGCAGCCCTGCCTCGCACAGAACCTGGAAACCGTTGCAGATGCCGAGCACAGATCGGCCTTCGTTTGCCAGCCGCTCGACCTCCGTCATGACGGGAGAGAAGCGGGCGATGGCCCCAGTCCGCAGGTAGTCGCCGTGTGCAAAGCCACCGGGGAGTACCACGCCTGCAGCGCCGGAGAGATCCGTGTCGCGGTGCCACACGAGCTCGGCATCCGTACCGAGGGACTGAAGGGCGTGGACGACGTCGTGCTCGCAGTTGGTGCCGGGGAACACCACGACGGCGACGGTCATCTCAGCACCTCGACGGTGTAATCCTCGATGACGGGGTTCGCCAGGAGCTGCTCGCACATCGCGGTGACCTCCGCCGTGACCGCCGCCTCGTCGACCGCGTCGATCTCGAGCGTGATGATGCGGCCGAAGTGGACGCCGGCGACGTCGGTGAACCCAAGGTCGGAGAGGGCCCGGGCCGTCGCCACGCCCTCGGGGTCGGACAGCCCGTCCTTGCGGGTGACGGCAACTCGCACCCTCATGCGGGTTCCATTCCTGAACTCGAGGAAGCCCGGCAGGCGGCGATGATCATCGGGACAAGTACTCGTCGAATGACGCGCCGGTCAGCCTCTCGAAGGCCTCGATGTAGCGGCCTCGGGTGTTGGCGACGACCTCGTCCGGCAGCTCAGGCGCCGGTGGGGTTTTGTCCCAATCCTGAGCGTCCAACCAGTCGCGCACCGGCTGCTTGTCGAAGGACGGCATCGTAGCTCCAGGAGCCCAGGCAGCGGCGGGCCAGTACCGGCTGCTGTCCGGGGTGAGGACTTCGTCGATCAGGATCACCTCGCCGGCGATGAGACCGAACTCGAACTTGGTGTCGGCGAGCAAGATGCCGTGGTCTGCGGCGTAGCCGGCAGCCTTGCGGTAGATCTCGATGCTGCGCCGACGGAGCTCGTCGTAAAGAGGGTCGCCGACATAGTCCCTCGCCTCGGCTTCCGTCAGGTTTTCGTCGTGGCCGGTCTCGGCCTTGGTGGCGGGCGTGAAGATCGGCTCGTCGAGTCTGTCGGCCATCTGCAGCCCTGCGGGCAGATGCTCCGTGGTCGGGCCACCGCCTGCGGCATATTCCTTCCAAGATGATCCGTACAGGTAGCCGCGTACGACGCATTCCATCGGGATCACTTCGGCCCTGCGGACGATCATCGACCGGCCGGCCAGTTCCCGCCGGGTAGCGGTGTCGAGACCGGGGACCTCCGTCACGTCGGTGGACAGCAGGTGGTGCGGAGTGTCGAGGAGATCGAACCAGTGCATCGACAGCCCGGTGAGCACCCTGCCCTTGTCCGGGATGGGGTTCGGTAGGACGACGTCAAACGCCGATATGCGATCGGAAGCGACCATCAGCAACCGGTCGTCGTCGAGCTCGTAGAGGTCACGGACCTTGCCCGACCCAAGGTGGTGAAGCGCCAGCACGGAACCGGATGCTAGTGCCCTGGCTCGGGCAGTCGTGCCTCGCGCAGTCCAGCCGGTTCATTCGATCACGACCAGCCGGGAGCAAGTTGCGTCGACCGACCCATTTCCAGGGCGTGCGTCATGGGTTACCTTCCGGGGGCTTGACGCAAGCATGGGGGCCGGCGGGTAGAACCGCCGTCGGGACGACCGTTGATTTCAGCGGTCGTCTCGTTTTGCGTCTGGGCTGCTTCAGCACCTTCCTAATCTGGCGCCCCCATGATGCCCGACCCGCCCCGAACGTCCCCGTACCCGTGGGGAACTGCCGCATCGCCCTACGAAGGGCTCGGCGGGGAGGAGGGCGTGCGCAGGCTGGCTGAGGTGTTCTACGACAGAGTTGACGGGTCGGCGCCAGGGCTGCGGGCCATGCTTCCCCGCGATGACTCCGGTTCGAGACAGAAGCTCTTTGAGTTTCTGTCGGGATGGACGGGCGGTCCCAGCCTGTACGTGGAGAAGCGTGGCCACCCCAAGCTCCGGATGCGTCATTTCCCGTTTGCGATCGGGATCGAGGAGGTCGAGGAGTGGCTGCGGTGCATGACCGAAGCGCTCGATGAAGTCGGCGTCGACGGTGAGCTGCGCGAGTTTCTCGACGCCCGATTCCACCAATCGGCACATTGGCTGCGCAATCGCTGAGGCCGCAAGCCGCTTCCTCAGCAGCCGCTCATACCAGCTTCCAGTCGTCGAGATTCTGGTCGGTCAGCTTCGCCAGGAGGTCGATGTCGTCGCTGAGCGCGTCGATGATGCGTTGCTTGACCGAGGCGGGCACGGCGCGCTTCTTGTCGACCGTGTTGAGTCTGGCGACACGATTGAGCGCTGCTCGCTGCACCCGCGGGGACGTGCGCGAGGTGAGCCGGCGGGTCACTGCCTGCACCTTCATCGACCGCACTGAGCGCGCCTGATTGAGGCGGCGGTAGTCGGGCAGATCGATCGGTTCGAGCCCGAGAGCCTCCAGCAATGCGAGGTGCACCACACGAGGGGTCTTGCTCATGCGGGCAAAGTCGACGAAATGGACGCGTCCGCGGGGGAAATGGTCGAGGAGTCTCTCCACGTGGGAGCCCATGCGGCCGACGTCGACGTAGTCGAGCGCAAACCGGAAGTCGTACGAATCGGGGGGCCGGATCGCGAACAGCGCGGTTGCGAGGTCTTCCTCCTCTTCGTAGCCCTTCAGCACGTGGTGATCATGCAGTGAGGGCAGCAGCTCTCCCGGGTTGCGCAGTTGGACCACGATCTGGGCGTCGGGGACGTCGCGGGCGATGGTGCGGATTGCCGCTTCGGAGTAGAGGTACCAGGGCGTGGCGTCGAGCTTGTACCGCTCCGTCGTTGCCCTTGCGAACGTCGCCGCATACTGCTCGAGGGAGTCTGCCCGCTCTCGCATCGGGAGGTCAAGCACGTAGTAGCTGGGCTCCTTGGGCCTGGCGAGGGAGATGTCGGGGTGGCGATCGAGCCAGAAGGCCAGTGAAGTGGTTCCGGATCGCGGCATGCCTGCGATGAAGAGATTTGCGGGTGGCATCGAGATCCCCGGGTCGACGGCAGCGGTAGGGAGACCTTAGGCAGAGTCCTCCAGCTCGCAAGCTGCGAGCCGGGTGAACACGGTGCCCGTCGCATGGAGAAAGCGTTCCGTCGTGAAGCATCTGTCGATGGCTTCGTCGGTGAGCGTCACGGCCGCGTCGGCCTTCAGGAGGTCGGGCAGGTCGAGCTCCTCATCCCACGCCCGCATCGCATTCCGCTGCACGACCCGGTACGCCTCATCGCGAGTCAGGCCGTCTTCGACCAATGCCAGCAGCACCGCCTGGGAGAAGACCAGTCCATGTGTCGCCCCCAGGTTGGCGCGCATCCGATCCGTGTTGATCACGAGACCCTCGACGAGGCGGGTCATGCGGGCGAGCGCATAATCGAGCAGTAGGCAGGCGTCGGGGAGCGCAACGCGCTCAACGGAGGAGTGAGAGATGTCCCGCTCGTGCCACAACGCCACGTTCTCCAGCCCGGCTCCTGCATAGGCACGCAGGAGCCGGGACACACCCGTGAGGTTCTCCGAAGCAATCGGATTCCGCTTGTGCGGCATGGCCGACGAGCCCTTCTGCCCCTTGCCGAACGACTCCTGCACCTCGCGCACCTCGCTGCGCTGCAAGTGCCGGATCTCCGTAGCAAACCGCTCCAGCGTCGAACCGACGAGGGCGATCACCGAGAGGAACTCGGCGTGGCGATCACGGTGCGTGATCTGGGAAGAGGCGGGCTCGATGCCGATCCCGAGTTCGCCGCACACATGTGCCTCGATCGAGGGCGGGGTGTGGGCGTAAGTGCCGACGGCGCCGGAGATCTTGCCAACCGCCACCGCGTTGCGGGCCCTGACCAGGCGGTCGTAGTCCCGTTGCAGCTCGAACGCCCACGTGGCGAGCTTCAAACCGAATGTCGTCGGCTCTGCCCAGATACCGTGGGTGCGCCCGACCATCACCGTGTCTTGGTGCTCGAACGCACGACGTTTCACGACCTCAAAGAGCGCGGCGAGGCGGCGGACGAGCAGGTCGCCGGCGTCGCGAAGGATCGCACCCTGGGCGGTGTCGAGGACGTCAGACGACGTGAGTCCGTAGTGGACCCACTCCCCACCGGTGGCAACCGATTCCGCCAGCAGATCGACGAAGGCGGCGACATCGTGGTTGGTCACGGCCTCCCGCTCCTTCCACGCCACCGGGTCCACCTCGGGGGCCGCGCGGAGGGCCGCCCCGGCTGCATCAGGGGTGACGCCCTCGGCGGTCCATGCTTCCACGACGAGCGTCTCGACCTCCTTCCACACTTCGAGCTTGTGCTGCTCGCTCCAGATGGCTGTCATCTCGGGGAGCGAATAGCGCTCGATCATCCCACGAGGCCTTTCCGGTACTCGGCGAGCCTCGCCGTCAGCTCCTCGTCGTGAGTGGAGAGGATGGCAACGGCGAGATACGCAGCGTTGGCCGCGGAGTCGACGGCCACGGTGGCGACGGGAATCCCCGTCGGCATCTGCACGGTCGAGAGCAGCGCATCGAGTCCACCGAGCTTGCCTGCGGCGATGGGGACACCGATGACCGGCAACGTGGTGTTGGCGGCCACGGCGCCCGCAAGATGTGCTGCTTTGCCCGCGCCACAGATGATGGCGCCGAAACCCGCGGTGCGTGCGACCGTCGCAAACTCGGCAACCCGTTGCGGGGTGCGGTGGGCCGACATGATGTGGACCTCGTGGTCGACCCCGAACTCCTCGAGTACGTCCGCTGCGGGCTGCATGAGATCCGTGTCTTTCACCGAACCCATCAGAATGGCGACCTTCACGTGCTCCTCCTCGGCTCGTCCACTGCCGGGTTTGCGGTGGCCCGGTCGTAGGGGTGGTCGTGTGCTCGACGGCGCTGTCTACTCACCGATGTCCCTTCTGTAGTGCTTTCCCTCGAAGTCGATCACCTCGGCTGCGGCATAGGCCGCGGCCCGGGCGGTGCGGACATCCGCGCCCCTGCCGACCACGTTCAGGACCCTTCCCCCAGCGGTGGTGATGCCGGCACCCGTCCGCCGTGTCCCTGCGTGGAAGACCAGGGCGCCGGACCCCGCATCGTCCAGACCGGTGATGAGCCGACCCGTCTCGGGGGATTCCGGGTAGCCGCGAGCCGCCAGCACCAGATTGACGGCGGCGTCGCGGCTCCACGTCAGCTCCCTGTCGCCGAGGTTGCCGTGTGCCGCTACCGTCAGCAATTGGAGGAGGTCGTCTTCCATGAGAGGCAGCACCACTTGGGTCTCGGGATCGCCGAGGCGGCAGTTGAACTCCAGCACCTTGGGGCCGTCGGCCGTGAGCATCAACCCGGCGTACAAAAACCCCTTGTACGGCACGCCGTCTGCGGCGAGTGTGGCCAGGACCGGTGCGATGACCTCGTCCATGGTGGAGTCCACGAGGTTCGGTGGCAGGCCATCGACCGGGGAATAGCATCCCATGCCTCCCGTGTTCGGGCCGGCGTCTCCATCGTTGAGACGTTTGTAGTCCCGGGCAGGTGCCAGCGGCACCGCAGAGGCGCCGTCACAGATGGCGAATATGGAGACCTCGTCCCCTGCCAGGTGCTCTTCGATGACGACGGTAGAGCCTGCGTCGCCGAAACCGCCCGTCAGGCAGCGCTCCGCCCATGCCTGGGCCGCCTCCAGGTCGGGCGTGACGAGCACGCCCTTGCCCGCCGCGAGCCCGTCGGCCTTCACCACATACGGCGGCGTTGTCGCTTCGAGGTGGCCGGCGGCCGCAGCAAGGTCGGTGAAGGCCGCGGCGCCGCCCGTGGGCACGCCCGCCCTCAACATCACGTCCTTGGCGTACGTCTTCGAGGACTCGAGCCGGGCGGCTGCGCGTAGCGGGCCAAAGACCACAATCCCGGCAGCCTCCAAAGCATCGGCCACACCGGCGGCCAGCGGCGCCTCCGGTCCCACGACGACGAGATCGATCGTGTTGGCAACGGCGTGGGCGACGACGGCATCCGAGTCCGTCGGATCGAGCCCCGGCACGACGGTGCCGAGCGTCGCCAGGCCGGGATTCCCAGGTGCGCTGGTCAGTGACGTCAGTTGCGGGCTCTGCGCCAGTTTCCAGCCCATGGCGTGTTCCCTGCCGCCGCCACCGAGCAGGAGAACGCGCATGGTGCCCGCTACCCGCGGGTGAGGGTTGCCGCCCGGGACGGGCCAACGGACACGGTGCGGATCGGGACGCCGGCAACGTCCTCGACGTACTCGACGTACTGCTGAGCTTCCTTGGGGAGGTCGTCGAAGCGGGTAGCCTTCGAGATGTCGTCTTCCCATCCCGGCAGGTCGTCGTACACAGGCTTGCAGTTGTAGAGGACACGCTGTTGGCGGGGGAACTCGGTGTAGCGGGCTTCCAGGGAGTCGTAGGCAGTCGCCACGCGGAGAGAATCGAAGCCGGACAGCACGTCCAGCTTGGTGAGCGCAATCTCCGTGATTCCGTTGACCCTGACCGCATATCGCAGCGCCACGCCGTCCAGCCATCCGCAGCGACGCCGCCGCCCGGTGACGGTGCCGAACTCGCCGCCGATCTCGACCATGCGCTCACCGATCGGGTTGTCGAGCTCGGTGGGAAACGGCCCACTCCCGACTCGGGAGATGTACGCCTTTGCGACACCGATCACGCGGTCGATCGCTGTTGGCCCGATTCCCGCCCCTGTGGCTGCACCCCCCGCAGTGGGGTTCGACGACGTCACGAAGGGATAGGTTCCGTGATCGATGTCGAGCAGGGTGCCCTGGGCACCTTCGAAGAGGACGTTCTTGCCGTCGCGGATCGCTTCCCAGATGAGCAGCGACGTGTCCGTGACGTGTTCGTAGAGGCGGTCGGCATATTGCAGGTACTCCTCGGCGACCGGCTCGACATCCATGGGCAGCTGGTTGTAGACCTTGGTCAGCAGCCGGTTCTTGTCCTTCACTGCGATCTCGAGCTTGGAGCGGAAGATCTTCGGGTCGAACAGGTCCTGCATGCGGATTCCCTGCCGTGAGATCTTGTCCATGTAGGCAGGGCCGATGCCGCGCTTGGTGGTGCCGATCTGCTGGCGACCGAGGAATCGCTCCATCACCGCATCGAGTTTCCGGTGATACGGCATGATCAGGTGAGCGTTGCTCGATACGCGGACCCGGGACGGATCGATGCCCCGCGATGCGAGCGTGTCCATCTCGTCCAGCAGGACGGCGGGGTCGACAACGCAGCCGTTCCCGATCACGGGGGTGACCGCAGGCTGGAGGACTCCGCTGGGGATGAGCGTCAGTGCAAACCGCTCTTCACCGACCACGATCGTGTGACCGGCGTTGTTGCCTCCCTGATAGCGCACGACCACGTCGGCGTTTTCGGCGAGGACGTCGGTGATCTTGCCCTTCCCCTCGTCGCCCCACTGGGCTCCAATCACGACGGTGGCAGACATCGTTCCCTTCCTTGGGTTGGAACGCGGCGAGTGTAGGCCGTTCGCGTCCCGCACGAACTCGCCTGCGATCGGTGCCGATAGTTGCGCGAGGCACCAATTGGGTAGAGTCGGGATCAGGAGAGATAGAGGGGACGGTGCGGGATCATGCCACGGATACGTGCGCGGAACATCGCTGAGCACAAAGTGATGACGCGAGAGCAGCTGCTTGACGCGGCGTTCAAGCTGTTTGCAGCCGGGGGGTACGCAGCGACGAGTCTGACGGATGTCGCCAGCTTCGCCGGCGTGGGCAGAACGACGGTATACGAGTACTTCTCCAGCAAGGAAGAGCTCTATCTGGAACTGATCGCGGATCGCGTGCCACCGCGGCTGTCGGAAGCCATGGCGGGGTTGCCCCCCGCAAACGCCGCGGACAGCATCGAGCAAGTGTTCCGTGCGTCTTTTGGAGCGCTCGAGGAGCACCTCGATCTTGCCCATGTGCTGTTCATCGTGGGTCGAGAGTTGCCGGCGGAAGCGAGAGAGCGGATGTGGCAGTCGTTGCATCCCGCCAGCGACGAGCTCAGGCGCCAGTGCAGGCGCGGCGTCGACGAAGGCGTGTTCCATGCCGACAACGTGGACTTGCTGTTCCAGGAGATCGCCGATCTGCTCGTCGGCGGGATCGACCAGATGCTCGCCCTCGGCGACTTCCACCAGTACGGGAAGGTCGTGTTGGAATCTCGCGTCCGATTCCTCCGCGGCGGTATGACCGCCTGACGTCAGGTCAGCGGTGCGAACCGAGCGCCCGTGGCGGCGACGTAGTCATCGGTGGCGAGCACGACCTGGAGGCCCTTGGCGCCGGCTGAGACGGCGATCTGCTCGAGCCGCGCCGCCGAGGCGTCGAGGACCACGGGGAGCTGCTTCCGTGCAGCGATCGCTGTGACACTCCCCCTGCGGTAGCCGGTGAGAGGCTCGACCTCCTTGACGGCCACCATCGCCATCTTCCGGTCGTCGCACGCCCTGGCCAGTGCCTTGAGATCGAGCTCTGCGCCGGCGGGCACGACGGCGAAGCAGTGGCCGGTCCGGTCGCCATGAGCGACGAGGGTCTTGAACACTTGGGAGGGGGGCAGGTTGATGAGCGCGGCGACGGCGCTTGCCGAGAAGTCCTCCATGGCGAGGTCGTAGTGGCGAACCTCGAACTGGACGCCTGCTTGCTCCAGCAGCCGGAGCGCATTGGTCTTGCTGGTCTTGCGTGCCAAAACGATGCAACCTTCGATATGGTCCAGGTAGCTGAATCGAGGAGCCTCACCCCATGCCACACATGATGGACGACTTTCCCCTGTTGTTGTCGACGCTCTACGACCGGGCCGTCCGTTTGTACCCCGACCAGGAGATCGTCTCGGTCGAATCGGACCTGTCGCTGCGTCGCCAAACCTACGCAGAGACGGATGACCGTATCAGGCGCCTCGCCACCGCGTTCCAAGAGAAGCTCGGTCTGGGGGAGGGTGCGGTCGTCGGCACGTTTGCGTGGAACAACGTACGTCACCACGAGCTGTACTGGGCCACGGCCAACACGGGCCGCGTCTGCCATACGCTGAACATCCGGCTGTTCCCCGATCAGCTGACCTACATCGTGAACCACGGCAGGGATCGAGTGATCTTCGTCGACCCTGGTTTGGTGCCACTTCTCGAGCCGGTGGCCGACCAGTTCGAGACGGTCGAGGCGTACGTGGTCATGGGCGATCACGTTGGGGAGTCCTCGCTGCCGAACGTGATCCTCTACGAGGACTTGATCGCCGACGTCGAGCCTCAGACGCAGTGGCCCATGCTCGACGAGCGATCGCCGATGATGTATTGCTACACGTCGGGTACGACCGGGAACCCGAAGGGAGTGGCGTACACCCAACGCTCGACCTACATGCACACCATCAGCAACCTGGCAATGCTCCCGATCACCGCCTCGGACAACCTGCTTCCCGTCGTGCCCATGTTCCATGCTTCGGCGTGGGGTTACCCGTTCGAGGCCACGGTCGCGGGGGCGAAGCTCACCTATCCCGGACCGGACCTGTCTCCCGAGGGCCTCGTCCGGTTGCTCGAGAGTGAGCGTGTCACGTTTTCAGCGGGGGTTCCGACGGTGTGGCTGGGGATCCAGCACTACCTCGCAGAGCACCCCGAAGCCGATGTGAGCTCGATCACACGGTTCTTGTGCGGCGGTTCTGCGGTCCCGAGAGCGATGATCGAGTGGTACTGGCGGAATCGAGGGATTCGTGTCGTGCAGGGATGGGGAATGACCGAGACCAACCCGGTCGCATCGGTTGCACTCCTCAAGCCGGGGATGGAGGAGCTGGACTTCGACGAGCAGCTCGACCGGATGGAGACGGCCGGGATCCTGGTCCCGGGCCTCGAAGCCAAGATCGTCGACGAGGACGGCAACGCGCTGCCCCACGACGGCGATGCGTTTGGCGAGTTGTTGATTCGTGGTCCCTGGATCGCCGCCGAGTACTACAACGAGCCCCGCAGCTCCCAGTCATTCGCCGCCGGGTGGTTGCGGACCGGTGACGTGTGCAAGATCACGCCCGAGGGCTACATCCGGATCACGGATCGTGCCAAGGATGTCATCAAGTCGGGCGGCGAGTGGATCTCGTCGATCGACTTGGAGAACGAGCTGATGGCACATCCCGCCGTTGCGGAGGCGGCCGTCGTCGGTGTCAAGCATCTCAAATGGCAGGAGCGACCCATCGCCGTCGTGGTTCCCGCTGCCAACGCCGAGCCGACGGAGGAGGAGCTGCATGAGTTCCTCGCAGGTCGCATCGCCAAGTGGTGGCAGCCCGACCGGATCCTCTTCATCGACGAGATCCCCAAGACCGGCACAGGCAAGTTCGACAAGAAGGTCGTCCGCGCCGAATACGGCGACATCCTGATGGAGTGAAGACAGGTACTTGGTACTAGGTACGGATACCGGATACCGGATACCGGATACCGGATACCGGATACCGGATACCGGATACCGGATACCGGATACCGGATACCGGCTGGTCATGCGTCGGTCGCGGCCGCTCCGAGCTCTGCCCAGCGGTTGCCTTCGGCGAGATCGATGACGGTCCATGCCATGCCGAGGGCTCCGTCGCGGATCGCCCTCTCGCCGTCAGGAGTGATGGTGTGGGCGGCGAACTCCTTCTGGTGGTTGACGGCCGGATGGCTGTTGATGCCCAGCATCGGGTGGATCGAGGGCACCTCGTAGCTCACGTTGCCCATATCCGTCGAGCCACCCTCTGGCGGTCCATCTCGCCGCGGCATCGGCCGTCCCAACGCTGCCGAGTTGGCGGCATACAGATCCACCATGACCGGATCGGAGATGAGGTCGGTGTAGGTGTGGCCGCGCTTCTTCACTTCGTAGGTGCAGCCGGTGGCCGTTGCGGCAGCGGCGAAGCACGCTTCTACCCTGCCGCGCAGCACGTCGAGGCGGGCCTTGTCGGCAGCGCGTACGTACCAGGCCATCGAGGTGAAGGCGGGCACGACGTTGGGCGCGCCACCTCCGTAGGTGATGACGCCGTGGACCCGGTCGGTGGCGAGGATGTGCTGGCGCAATGTCGAGACGTTGACGTAGGCCTGGACCGCGGCGTCGAGAGCGTTGATGCCGAGCTGGGGAGCGTATGCGGAGTGGGATTCCTTCCCGTGGAACTCAACGTCGATGTGGGCGACGGCCAGCACCCCCGCATTCACCATGTCGTCGGGCGCCGGGTGGACCATCATCGCCGCTGCGGCAGTGGCGAACGCACCGGCGTCGATGAGGTCGACCTTGCCGCCGTAGGCCTCTTCTGCGGGAGTGCCGAGCACGCGCAGCCGGATTCCGAGATCGTCGGCGATGCCGGCGAGGGCGGCTCCTGCCCCACATGCCGCCGTGGCGATCACGTTGTGCCCGCAGGCGTGGCCGACCTCCGGCAGGGCGTCGTATTCGGCGCAGATCACGACCTCAGGACCTGACGCACCCACCCGGGCATCGAACGCCGTTTCGAGTCCCCACGCGGGATACTCGACCTCAAAACCGTTGTCGCGAAGGAACTCGACGAGCCGTCGCGACGACTCGTGCTCTTCGTAGGCGAGTTCCGGGTTGCCGTACATCCACTGCGAGATCTGACGGAGCTCGGTCTCGACGGCGCTGAAGCGGTCTGCCGACAGTTGCTTCCGATCCATCACGATGCCTTTCGTTGGTGCCGTATCCGCAGGCTAGGTGCCGCTGCCGGCCCCATGTCCTGACCTCTGGCTTCGCCGCTGGGGACCCTTGACCCCTCGCGGTCGGGAGCGCCGGCGTTGAGAATATCCGGACAATCTCGATCAGGGAGCCGCCTCGAATGGCCGAATACGCCGACCTGCTGAAGTCGATACATCACGAGACACGCGAGCTGCGCGAGCACATAGGCGACGTGTATGCCGGGTTTGCGCACATGCACAGGGCGGCCTTCGCCGACGGTGCGCTTCCTGCCAAGACGAAGGAGCTCATTGCCTTGGCGATCGCGGTGCACGATCACTGCGACGGGTGCATTGCTTCCCATGCCAGGGGGGCGGCCCGTCAAGGTGCCACACCCGCCGAGGTTGCCGAGACCATCGGTGTCAACATCCAGATGGGTGGTGGGCCGGCGACGATCTATGGGCCTCGCGCCTGGCAGGCCTACAAGGAATTCTCGGAGGCGTAGTCCCCAACCCCAGGCGGCGATAAGCTCCGGTGGATGCTGTCCGCCATTTCGTACCCCCCGATCCCGATCTTCGAGCTGGGCCCGCTGAGCCTGTCGCTGCACGGGCTGTTTGCCGGCCTCGGGTTCGTTGCGGGTGCCGCGCTGATGATCCGTCAGGCGCGCCGCCGCGGCTTCGACACGGACAAGATCGCTTCGGTGCTGACGTGGGCGCTGGTTGCGTCGATTCTCGGTGCCCGCTTCTTCACGGTTCCTGGGCAGCTCATCGCCGACCCGGACTACACCCTCAGCGATGCCATCAGCATCGCGGGCGACTTCAGCATTCTGGGTGGGTATGCGGGCGGGATTCTCGTAGGTGCGTGGCGGATGCGGCAGCTGTCGATGCAGGTCCCGGTGACCCTCGACCTGGCGGCAAGCGGCTTGGCGCTCGGAGCCGTGATCGGCCGCATCGGCGACCTGGCCATCGTCGAACATCTCGGCAGCGCAACCGACTTCTTCCTTGCCTACGCCATCAAGCCCGGGTACGACGTTTCGCCGCAGCACGACATCCTGGAGTGCACCGTCGATCAGGCCGTCGACGGTATCTGCGGGACGTATCACCACACCGGGCTGTACGACATGCTGGGCGCTGCCCTGCTCTTGGTCTTCATCCTCTGGCTGCAACGCGTGTGGGCCAGACGCCACTACGGGCAGCTCTTCGCCGTGTGGGTGATGTGGTATGGCATGCAGCGCTTCTTGATCGACTTCACGAGACTCACTGCCGCTCGGGATGGCATCGAACTCAACGACGGCAGGGTGGTCGAGGCCATTGCGGATTCGGTCATCGGACCCTTCACCGGAAGCCAGTGGGGTGCCCTCGGCGGTGCCGTGATCGGCCTGCTGCTGTTCGTCTGGTGGCGGCGCAATCCCGTCGTTTCCGCCGAACAGGATGCGGCCTACCAAGCCGAGACCCGGGGTGAAGTGGACGCCGCAGGCGACGCTCCTGGGGGCGAAAGCAAGACCGGCGGTATCGGCGGTACGCCCGAGGTTGCGGTCGAGGAGGCCGACACAAAGGTCGCGGACGACTGAACGCACCGACGCCGGGCGGCGATAACCTGGTGGTCGAGATGCTTGCGTCACTCCCGTCCCCGAGCTTCAACGAGATCACCCTTGGGCCCCTCAGCATCCACGTCTACGGGATCTTGATCGGTCTGGGAGTGTTGGTTGCCGCGATCACCATCACCCGCCGGTATGCCGCCTTCGGTGGTGATGCGGACATCCTCGAACGGGTGATCCTGTGGACGGTGATCATCGGGTTCCTCGGTGCTCGTCTGGCCTATGTGTCGACCCACACCGCTCGATTCGAGGGTCGTTGGTACGCCATGCTCTTCGTGTGGGAGGGAGGCTTGGCGCTGTTCGGTGGTCTCACCGCCGGCGCCATCACCGCAGTGGTGATGATCCGACGCGCCGGTGGAGATCCGTGGGCGTTCGCCGCCGCGGCGGCCATCGGCTTGCCTCTGGCGCAGGCCATCGGCCGATGGGGGAACTACTTCAACCAGGAGCTGTTCGGCACGCCGACGACCCTTCCTTGGGGGCTGGAGATCGATCCGGTGCGACGACCCCCCGAATACATCGATGCAGAGCTGTTCCATCCCACGTTCTTGTACGAGTCGTTGTGGAACGTCCTGATCCTCGTCCCCCTGATCCTGTGGCTCGAACGTTCGGGCCGGCTGCGTCACGGCGCGGCCATCGGTGTCTACCTCGTGATGTACGGCATCATCCGTTTTGTCACGGAGTTGCTGCGCACGGACACCACCTTCCGGCTCCTCGGCTTGTCCCGCAATGCCTGGGTGGCGATCGGCGCCGCGGCCCTCGGTGTGATGATCGTCGTGGTGCGGCAGCGGTCGGGCGGGCCGCTCGGGGTCGCAACGGCAGATGCAACCGAAAAGGCGTGAGATGAAGCTGGGGGATCACACCGACCTGGGCGTCGACTCGTTCGTGGTCGCGGCGGGCCGGCGCCGGGAAGAGGGTGCTCCGCTCAACGTCCCACTGGTCCCGGCGTCCAATTACGTGCACGGCGGCGAGCGTGAATATGTCCGCAGCGATGGGACTCCCACGTGGGATGCCCTCGAGGATGTGGTTGGGGGCCTCGAAGGGGGTGAGGCCGTTGCCTTCTCCTCTGGCATGGCTGCGGTTTCCGCTGTGTTGGATCTGGTTCCGGTCGGTGCCGAGATCGTCTTGCCTGAGGGCTGCTACCAGGGAGTGTCTGCCCTGGCCGCCGCAGGGGAACGGAGTGGTCGGTGGTCGCTGGCCCGACTCGGCGTAGGCGACACCGCAGGCTGGGTAGACGCCGCCCGCCATGCGGATCTCCTCTGGTTGGACTCGCCGTCCAATCCGCTGCTGGAGGTCGCAGATCTCGCCTCGATCTGTGCAGCGCCGCGGAACACCGGTGCACTGCTCGCCGTCGACAACACTTTTGCGACGCCCATCAACCAGCGACCTCTGGCGCTCGGCGCCGACGTGTCGGTGCAGTCGGCCACCAAGTTCATCGGCGGGCACTCCGACCTCATGGCCGGGATCGTCACGGCGCAGCGTCCTGAGATGGCCGCCGAGTTGAGGCAGCGCAGGCTGCTGGGCGGCGCCACCCCCGGTGCGCTCGAGGCGTATCTGGCGACGCGTGGCGTCAGGACGATGGCGGTGCGTCTCGAGCGTGCGCAGGCAAATGCGCTCACGCTCGCCCAACGGCTCGAAGCCCACGCCGCAGTTGACCTCGTGCGGTATCCGGGCCTCCCGTCACATCCCACGCACTCGATCGCACAAGCGCAGCTCGGCGGCTTCGGCTCGATCATCTCGTTCGATGTTGCGGGGGGAGCGTCGGCAGCAGATCGGGTGTGCCGGGGCGTCGCCCTCATTCAGCACGCCACCAGTCTCGGCTCGGTCGAGTCCACGATGGAGCGGAGAGCTGCCGTCCCCGGCCAGGAGCACCTTCCGCCCGGCCTGCTACGCCTCAGCGTCGGCATTGAAGACGTGGAGGACCTCTGGGCGGATCTGGGCGGTGCGCTCACACGAGCGGCTCTGCAATGAGGACAACGGGAAAGGGCCCCCTCCTTGCGGAGAAGGGCCCAGCCCCGATCAACACATGGTCACCTCTGGTCGGGCGACGCTGAGTCCTTGGCGTCACCGAAGATCTCGCCGATGGCGCCGATGGATCCGAGGATCCCGCTGGTCTCCATCGGGAGAAAGATCTTCGTGGCGTTGCCGTTTGCGATCTGCTGCAGCGACTCCAGATACCGGATGGCGATGAGGTCGGGCGTCGGGTCTCCGGTGTGGATTGCCGCAAACACGCGCTCGATGGCGCGGCCCTCACCCTCGGCCACGGTCTCTTTCTGGAACCGCTCGGCTTCTGCGACCTGCTTGATGGCCTCAGCTTGACCTTCGGCCTCGAGGATCCGGGACTGCTTGACGCCCTCGGCCTGGAGGATCTTCGACCGCTTGTCACCTTCGGCTTCGGTGACGACGGCGCGGCGGTCGCGCTCGGCCTTCATCTGCCTGTGCATGGCGTCCGTGACGTCGGCAGGCGGATCGATGCGCTGGATCTCAACACGCACGACTTTGGTGCCCCAGACGTCGGTTGCCTCGTCGAGGATCTCCCGCAGCTGAGCGTTGATCGTCTCGCGAGAGGTGAGCGCATCGTCGAGGTCGAGGTCGCCGATGACATTACGTAGGTTGGTCTGGGCAAGCTTGGTCGCAGCCAGAACGAAGTTCTGGACGTTGTACACCAGCTTCACAGGGTCCGTGGCCTGGTAGTAGACCACGGCGTCCACCGTGACCACCACGTTGTCCTTGGTGATGACCTCCTGCGGGGGGACGTCGACGACGATCTCGCGCATGTCGACTCGGCGGAGCCTGTCGATGAATGGCACGATCAGATGAAGACCGGGATCGATGGTCTCTCTGTACTTGCCGAAGCGCTCGATGAGACCGGCCTCGAACTGGCGGACGATCTTGAGCCCAAGGCCGACGTAGACGACCAGCAGGACGATGAACGCAATCAGGATGACTGCAATGGCTGTCACTTCTCAACTCCTTCTGTGACGGTTCTCGGAAATCGGGGGGAGGCGGTCATGATTCGTTGTCGACCGGCTCGACGACCAGGTGCGTGCCATCTACCTCGATGACGCGGATGGGGGTGCCGGTACTGATCGCCTTGCCGTGAGCGCTCATGGCCCGCCAGGTCTCGCCCGGCCCGATCCGCACCCGACCGGAGACCTGGGCGGGGTCGATGGGCTCGACAACGACGCCGCGAGCGTTGACGAACCGCTTCACGCCCACCGGATAGGACGGCTCATGGTCACTCCACGCAAACCTGCGTAGTGCGACCACCGCAATCAATGAGGTCGTAATGAACACGACGAGCTGCACGGTCAGCGACACGTCGGCCCACGCCAGAAGGGCGGCGATGGCCGCACCAATGGCGAATGGCAACATGAAGAAGCCGGCGGTGAGCATCTCGCCAACGCCCAGCACGACGGCGATTCCCAACCAGAGCCATCTCCAAAAATCCGGGTCTTCCACAGCATCCTCCTTTGGACCGAACATCATCAACAGCACGGCAAAACCGACGATTGGCACCACCCACCCGTAGGCGGGGATGAAGTCCACCCATCGCTGCCGCGCCCGCTGCGACGGCGACACCGGTGGATGGGTGGGGGGTGGCACCCGGTACTGCGAAGCCATGGTCTCGGCAAACATTGCGAGATTGCGTCCGACCACATGGCGTGGGCTCTTTCCTCTCCGTTGAGCGTCTTCGAGCTTGGCGGCCAGCTCGCGATGGAGGCGGGGCATGACGTCGGCAGGCACGCGAGTGCGCCGCCAGTACTCGTCGCACTGGGCGGTGATCTCATCCGCGCTCTTCTGCGCTGCCATCTCCACCTCCATTCAGCACCTCGTGCACGCCCCTGGACAGGGTGCGCCACTGCCGTGACCATTCATCGAGCTGCCGTTGTCCCGCAGCGTCGATGCGGTAGTACTTCCGGGGCGGACCCCCGGTCGACTCCACGAAGTAGCTCTCGATGAAACCCTTCTTCTGGAGCCTGCTCAGGAGGGGATAGATGCTGCCCTCGCTGACCAGCTCGAGTCCTCTTCTCTGCAGCTTGTCGACCATCTCGTAACCGTAACTCGGCTCCTCGGCGATGAGTGCGAGCAGGCACATGTCGAGGACACCCTTCAGCAGCTGGGAGCTGTGCTCCACCGGCACTCCTGTCTCCGTCCTGTGGTCACTACCTTGCCTGACTGATTAGCGTGCATTACACGCTACCTTGCCTAGCACCCTACCAAAGGTCGCGATACCCGACAAGGTGTTTTCTCTCGATTCCGACCATCATGTGAGAGGCTACGGCGGATCTGGAGACCTCCGCCCGCCTGGTGGGTCCAGGAACAGCAACGATCGGAGCCTCGTGTCCACCGACAGCCCATTCTCCAAACGCGCCGGCGGCTTTGTCATTGCCGCCGTCCTGGTCGCCGGAGCATTCTTCATCGGGGGCGTCTTCGGCGGGTGGTGGAAACCAGCGGCGATGACCAGCTCGAGTCCGACGCCAGGGCGGTAGCCGAGGACGTCCTCGTCAGCGCCGCCCTCGAAAAGGGGCATCGTCGGTCTTACCGAGGACGCCCGCGAGACCATCACGGAGTTCCTCGAAGGCATGGGCTACACAGAAATCGTGTTCCTCACCCCGCCACCCAGCCCCTCGGAGACTGCTGATCAAATCGTCGTGAGGGCTCGCGGGTCCGCCACGCTGCCTGGTCACGACCTCGGTCACGAGCTCGAACTGACGTTGATCAACACCCTCCTAGCTTCGATCCGCGACCGACACCGCACCAACGACCGGCAAGCACGAGCTACGGGTACGTGTTTCGAGCTGTCCCCGCTACCCGCCGCTGACGGCCTGCAGGATCACCACGGCGTCGCCCTCGGCTACCGGCACGTGCAGGTCTCGCGCCACCCGGTCGTTGTGGAACAGCGAGACATGTTCCCTGACGGCACCGGTCTCGTTGCGGAGGTGCACACCGAGTTCCGGATGAGTCAGCGCCACGGCGGTGAGCACCTCGTCGATGGTCTCAGCCGCAACGTCGAAACGACGTTCGCTGCGGACGAGGTCGGCGAGCATGCGAGGAATCGTGACGTGAACCGTCGCCATCAGAGCGTGAAGGTGTGGAGACTCGTGATCCTCGGGAACGTCGTGTCCAGCTCCGCCCACGTGTCTCCGGCGTCCGCGCTGTAGGCAACACGCCCGGCCGTTGAACCGGCGTACACGCCGCCGCTGCCGTCGACAGCCATGGCGTCACGAAGCACGCCGTCATGTCCTGGACGCGACCAGCCGCCGGCCCTTCGCCACGATTCGCCGCCGTCATCGCTGGCGTAGACCGCCAAGTCGGCGTCGACCGGGATCCGGAACTCGTCCGACTCGAGGGGAACGACGAAGAGCCTGCCACTTGCCGGATCGCGCCCGATCGGAAACCCAAACCCGGCGGGAAGCCCATTCTCGATCCGCTCCCAGGTTTCTGCCCCGTCGGTCGAACGGAAGACGCCGGCGTGGTCCTGGCGCCAGATGGTGGTGGGATCGGCGGGATCGTGGGTGAGGCAATGCACGCAGAACCCGATGCCCGGATAGTCATCGTTCGGAGCCGCTCCGGGAATCCCATCGTTGTGGAGGTCCCATGTGGTGCCGCCGTCTGTCGACCGGAAGACGCCCACGGCTGATGCGCCCACCCACATCGTCTCGCCAGCCGGATCGGACAGAATGCGATGGAGCGCCAATCCACCCAAACCAGGCTGCCAACCCGGTCGGGTGGGGTGGTCGTTGAAGCCGGGCACCGGCTGCCACGATTCGCCGCTGTCCTCGCTCCGGAAGAGCCCGGCGTGGGCGACACCGGCGAACATCGCATCGCCGACCGTGGCCAGTGTCCAGATCTGTTCGAGCTTGCGGTCACTGTCCGGCTCGTACGCCGGCCCGTTGACGACCTGGGTCCACTCGACGAGGTCGGAGCTGCGGTGGAGTGCGGCGCCGTACCACGTACTGCCCGTGCTCAACAGGTAGGTACCGTCCGGCGCCTGCCCGAACGTGTTGACCTGCCAGCCTTTCAGGTACGGCCCTTCGATGATCCAGGTTTCCCGGTCATCTGACCGCGCAATCCATGCGCCCTTCAGGGTGCCGATCGCCAGTGCAATACTCACGCAGTCTCCAATCGCAGCTCGCTCCAACACTATCGACTCGGTAGCCGGTTCGGCTGTGGCGCTCCCCTGCCCAAGAGGCTCAGCGGAACGGCGTGCCTCTTGGCGAGCCGGCCGCTGATGCCGGGGCCTGAGCGGACGATATCTCGTCATCCGGCGAGACGTCGGCCTGCCTTGTCTGCGCGGCCTCTAGGGCGTTGTGGCGGTCGTGCGGGACCTCCGGCCCTAGGAACAGGTACACCCCGAGCGCACATTGGCAATCTGGAGTCGATCAAACTGGCGGGTGATCATCACGGAGTCAGGCCACACGGTTACCAAGGTGACGGAGTGTCGCTGGATGCGGCTGCCGTTTGCAACGGTTGCCCGCGTGCTCAGCGAAGACACGGCCGCGGTCATAGCCGGCGCCGGTCGGGTCGAGGGTGGCGAGATCTTCGCCGAGTTGACGGCTCACGTGCCTCACACTCATATTGCCGTGGGTGCCGAGGCCGTCATCGAGATTGGGGACCTCGAGCGCGTGCCTGGGCCGATTCCTTCGCTCCGGATCCCTCTCCAGCTCCGCGGACCGAGCGGGACCCACCTCTTCCCGGTGATGGATGCTTTCCTCGAGGCGTTTCCGACAACACCCAATGACACCGAGCTCGCCATCGTTGGTGAATACGTGCCGCCAATGGGTGCCGTCGGGGTGGTGGCCGACCACGCCCTGATGCACCGAATCGCCGCCGACTCGGTCGCCGAGTTGCTCGAGGTCGTGGTCCACGAGATCAAGAATCGGAGGCGAATGTATGAACGCGATGGGGCCGGCTCAACCGACGACTGAGGACCTCGCCGCCCTGGCCAAGCGTCGACCCGGCGACGTCGTGTCCCTCCTCATGCCCCCGCTGCCGGTACCAGAAGCCAGGCTGACACTACGGAACCTCGCCAAGGCGGCGGACCGCAAGCTCGAAGCGCGTGGGCACAAGCCCGCAGCGGCCCGCACTCTGCTTGCTCCCGTCGACGTCATTCTCGACCAGCACGAGTGGTGGACCGGCCCCACCGCCTCGCTGGCGATCTACCTCGAATCGGGCGGTCCGTTTGTCGCACCAGGTCCGCCCCACGGGCCGTCTCGCACCGTCGTGGGATCGCAGTTCCACATCCTGCATTTGCTTGCAGCCCCGCCTGCACGACGGTACGCGGTCCTCGTCCTCGGCAAGAAGTCGGCGCATCTCTATCGCGGTGCCGGCCGCGGGCTCCAGGAGGTCCGCATGGGAGGACTGCCGGTGCTGATGGAGGAGGTGCTGCGTTTCGACGATAGGGAACGTCAGCTCCAGTCCCACAGTTCGGCACGGCAGGGGGCCAACCGCGTCGTTGCAGCGTTCCACGGTCAAGGCGGACGGGCCGACCAGTCCGAGGACGAGCTCAGGTACCTGCGCGTCGTCGTTGCTGCCGTTGACGCGGCGCTCCACGACGAGCCTCTCGTCTTGGCGGCAACCGAGGAGAACGTTGCCGCATTCCGTCGAGTCTCCGACTATTCGCGTGTGGTGGATCAGTCGATAGCGGGCAGCGGCGAGCATCTGGCGCCCCACGAGCTTGCCGAGCTGGCGACACCGATCGTTGCCGATCTGGAGCGGGAGGAGGTGGACCAACAGGTTCGGGCTGCTGCCGACGCCGCGAGCATCGGAGATGCCTCCCTCGGTCTCGAGGGGATCATCGGTGCCGCGTTCGACGGCCGGGTCGCATCGCTCGTCCTCGCCGAGGGCACCCTGGTGCCGGGCAGCTACGACGCAGCCGAACGCGACGTCCGCCTCGATGACGACGGAGAGGATCTCATCAATCTTGCAGCCATCGAAACGGCACGACACGGCGGCACGGTGCTCGTGGTACCCGCCGCACAAGCTCCAATGGGCCGGCCCGCAACGGCGCTGCTCAGATATTGACGCTCCGCCGGCTCGCCCCGGTTGTCTTGGCTGTTGCCGGTAGGAGGCTCACTTGGCCAGGAAGTCGTCGATCTTGGTCTGTGCGCCGTCCATCACCTCTGCGGTCAGCACCTGGAGAGCCCGAGCAAGAGCGAGCTCCTCGCCGATGACCGGCATCGGGCGGTCGGTGGGGTTGCGTTTGGCCGTCCCCCGTCCTTCGAAGTGATCCCCGCGCAGGTCCAGAATTGCCGTCACCGTGGTGGTGCTGTCGTCTTCGTCGATGTGGACGTCGATGGTGATGTCCTTCTGCATGGCGTGTCTCCTCATGGCGAATGATCCCATTCTCTGAGCCGTGTTGGCCGAGGTGAAGGGACCTCCGACTCGAAGACGAGGGACTGTATTGGCCCGTGCGAAGGACCCCTCGAGCCGGGCGCAACAGGGGAGTGTGCGGGGGGACGCCGAAGCATCCCCCCGCACGCCGGTGCGAGCGATTTGGGTCACTCGCACCGGCGAGACTGGAGCGCAGCCGGGGGTGGCGGCTCCGTCAATTCGGGGTCACAGTTTGGGTTGCGCCCCCGAAATCACAGTTCGTCTGCCCAACGTTTGGCGGGCCCGCCGAGACGATCGGCCAGTGTTTCGATCTCGCCGGCGTAGATGTCCCGCAGGATCGCCCGCTGGACCGGCGGCAGCGTCCCGCTCGTCGATCCGATCACGTCGGTTCCGCCCCGGACACCACGGTCGATGATCTGGGTGTAGGGCAGCGAGTTCCAATCGATGTCTGTTGTCACGCCGATGTGCTCGAAGATGTCGGAGAGCATCCCCTTGGGTCGCTCGACGATGTCGTCGTGGAACGCGACGTGCAGCTGCTGTTCGGGAAAGATGCCCGTCCAGCGATCGATGATCTCCGTGAAACGGCCGCGGACCTGGGACTCATCCGACATGAAATGCCGCCAGAGCTCCTCACACGTCACGTCCTCCCTGCGGACGTTGCGGGTACGGGTCAGCTTCATGATGGCGTGGGACCACGCCCGGTCGATGGGGTTGCGCACAATCAGCACGATGCGGGCATCCGGGATCAGCGACCGCATCAACCGGATGCGCCACTCGGGCATCACGCCATAGCTCGGTGTGATCTCGCCGGGCTTCCGATCTCCCGCTTCGTCGAAGATCCGGGCGTAGCGCCCGAGACCACGATGCAAGCGCAGGTTGAAGAAGTGCAACTCCTTCGCCGCGGGCAAGAAGAGACCGGGATGCGCGGCCAGGTTGTGATGGAGCCATGTGCTACCCGTCCGCACCCCACCAATCCCGACGAACGATGGCAGCGTCAGATTATCCGTTGCCAAGACTCCTGCCCGGTACAACGCAATCTCCGGCATGGAGATGACGCCACGACTCATCCGCGCCGGTCTGCGGACGTAACGACGCAGCTGATCCTGATACGGGATCAGGTCGCGGAGGCCGTCATGCCCGAAAGGCTGGACGGCTTCGGCGGACGTCAATTGGGCCGAGCCAAATTCTTGCCACGTATTCGTGGCGGTGTTCACCAATTTCACAGGTTGACCTTTCCTACCTACCTACGTCGGTCAACCCCCACCACCACCCGGCCTCTACCTAGTTCCACCACCCAAGGCCGAGTGACTTACCCACGGGCACGATAGCCTTGGGGCGGCCGCGCGGAATGGGTCGTCCGCCCCATAGAGAGCGTGTGAACCGAGCGGCGAGCGCAGCTGGCTAGAGAGGAATGTGCCGGCAGCTGGTGGCCTAGGAGACTGCTGATCAAATCGTCGTGAGGGCTCGCGGGTCCGCCACGGTGCCTGGTCACGACCTCGGTCACGAGCTCGAACTGACGTTGATCAGCAGTCTCCTACAGCTGATCCAGCCAGGTCTTTGCCGGCCCACCAAGGGTCTTGGCGAGTGTGGCGATCTCGTCGGCGTACAACTCCTCGAGCAGCGCACGATGGTGGGCGGGGAGTGCGGTCGACGATGATCCGATGACGTCGCCCTGCCCGCGGACGCCTCGGTCGATCACCTGGGCGAAAGGCACGGTGCTCCAGTCGATGTCGGTACGCGCCCCGATGTGCTCGAGGACCTCGCTCAGCATGCTCTTGGGGCGATCGACGATGTCGTCGAAAAAGGCGATGTGGAGTTGGTCCTCGTCGAATATCGACGTCCACTGGTCGATGATCTTGCTGAACTGCCCGCGTTCGATCGAGTAGTGAGAGCGGAACTGGGCGACGAACTCGGTGTCGTCGACGTCCCCGGGCGCGCGGTCGTGCTCGCGAGCCGTCTTCATGAGGGCGTGCGACCAGGCTCGGTCGATCGGGTTGCGCACGATCAACACCAGCCGCAGATCCGGCATGAGCCTCCGGATCGTCTTGATCCGCCACGGGGCGATGACGCCGTAGCTCGGCGTGATCTCGCCGCGGGTTCTGTTGCCCGCCTCGGCGAACCTGCGCTGGTAGTTGTCAAGACCGGTGTGGAGCCGACCGTTGAAGAAGTGGAGCTCCTTCGTATTCGGCAAGAAGAGGTCTGGGTGAGCGGACAGGTTGTGGTGGAGCCACGTGCTGCCGCTGCGTACACCGCCGATGCCCATGAAATGGGGGAGCCTCAACTGCTCGGTGGATCGCAGACCGTACGCATACGAGGCAAGCACCGGCATCGTGACGATGCCGCGCGAGAGCCGCAACGGCTTGCGCACGGCTCTACGGACGATTGTCTTTGCACCTACCCGCTGTCCTGCAGCGCGAACTGGAACGGGCCGACTCATCACTGGCTCTCTTTGTTCCCCCAGATTCCCGCTCCCACAATAGACGCGAACCGGACCCAGCCGATAGTGGTCTGTGGTCACGGTTGCTCAATGAGGCGATCGCCTCATGGCCCTGGGTGGCCGGCCATCGTATGTTGCGTGTGGGGGATCCTTGAGGGGGGAAACAGACCCAAGGAAACCACCGTTTGGTGCCCTCGACGGGGGGTTTAAGGCACCAAACGGTGGTTTCCTTTGTTCTTGGCGGCTCGCCGCTTCGCCACCTCCGACGGCCTACGAGGCGCGTCGGAAGGCGAGGTCGTCGCCCTCGACCTCGATCCGCACCCTGTCGCCGTCGGCGAAGGTGCCGTCGAGGAGCAGCAGCGCAAGCCGGTCGCCGACGGCCTTCTGGATGAGCCGTTTGAGTGGCCGGGCGCCGTAGCTCGGGTCGAAGCCGTGTTCGGCAAGCCAATCGGATGCCGCTGGATCCAGCTCGACGGTGATCTGACGGGCTGCCAGTCGATCCGCCATCGCGGCAAATTGGATGTCCACGATCTGTCGCAGGTCCTCCTTCGACAACCGATCGAAGACGATGATGTCGTCGATCCGGTTGAGGAACTCAGGCCGGAAGTGGCTGCGAACCACGGACATCACCCGTTCCGCCACCGACTCGTTGGGGAGGTCGGGGTCGATGAACTCCGAGCCGAGATTCGACGTCATGATCAGCACCGCATTGGTGAAGTCCACCGTCCGGCCCTGACCATCGGTCAACCGTCCGTCGTCGAGCACCTGGAGCAAGGCGTTGAAGACGTCCGGGTGTGCCTTTTCGACCTCGTCCAACAGGATGACCGAGTAGGGGCGCCGCCGCACGGCTTCGGTGAGCTGGCCGCCTTCGTCGTATCCCACGTATCCGGGAGGGGCCCCGATGAGGCGGCTCACGGAGTGCTTCTCCATGTATTCGGACATGTCGATGCGCACCATGGCCCGTTCGTCATCGAAGAGGAACTCGGCGAGCGCCCGCGCCAGCTCGGTCTTGCCGACGCCGGTCGGGCCCAGGAACACAAACGAGCCGATCGGCCGGTTGGGGTCCGACAGACCTGCTCGCGAGCGTCTGATGGCGTTGGCGACGACCGCAACGGCAGCGTCTTGCCCGACGACTCGCTCGTGGAGGTGCTCCTCGAGCCGGATCAGCTTCTGGATCTCTCCTTCCAACAGGCGCGACACAGGTACCCCGGTCCAGCGGCTGACGACTTCGGCCACGTCGGATTCGCCGACCTCCTCCTTGAGCATGGCGCCGCCGGCCTGGAGTTTGGCCAGCGCCTCCTGACTCTCGCTGAGGCGTCGTTCGAGTTCGGGCAGCGTGCCGTAGCGCAGCTCGGCCGCACGTTGCAGCTCACCGCTGCGTTCGGCGCGTTCGGCGTTGGATCGCGTCTCCTCGACCTCGAGCTTCACCTGGCGGATGGCGTCGATCTGCTGCTTTTCGAGCTGCCAGTGGGCGGTGAGCCGATCGAGCTCCTCGCCGAGGTCGCCGAGCTGCTGTTCGATGGCGGCGAGGCGATCAGCCGAGGCGCGGTCTGACTCCTTTTCGAGCGCGTTCTTCTCGATCTCGAGCTGGCGGCGCCGCCGTTCCAGATCGTCGATCTCTTCTGGCATCGAGTCGATTTCGATGCGGAGCCGTGACGCCGACTCGTCGATGAGGTCGATGGCCTTGTCGGGCAGGTGCCGCGCCGTGATGTAGCGATCCGACAGCACTGCGGCAGCGACCAGCGCTGCATCGGTGATGCGCACCCCGTGGTGGACCTCGTACCGCTCTTTGAGCCCGCGCAGGATGCCGATGGTGTCCTCGACCGAGGGGGGCTCGACGAGGACGGACTGGAACCGGCGTTCCAATGCGGCGTCCTTTTCGACGTACTTGCGGAACTCGTCGAGAGTGGTGGCGCCGATCATGCGCAGCTCACCGCGGGCGAGCATCGGTTTGAGCATGTTGGAGGCGTCCATCGATCCTTCCGCAGCACCGGCGCCGACGATCGTGTGCATCTCGTCGATGAACGTGATGATCCCCCCGTCGGATGCCTTGATCGCATCGAGCACGGCCTTCAGCCGCTCCTCGAACTCGCCGCGGTACTTGGCCCCGGCCACCATGGCGCCGAGGTCGAGGGCGACGATGCGCTTGTTCTTCAGGCCCTCGGGGACGTCGCCGTCGACGATGCGCTGGGCGAGGCCTTCGGCGATGGCCGTCTTGCCGACGCCTGGTTCGCCGATGAGCACGGGGTTGTTCTTGGTGCGCCGAGACAGCACCTGGATGACCCGGCGGATCTCGTCGTCACGCCCGATAACGGGATCGAGCTTGCCCTGGGCGGCGAGCTGGACGAGATCGCGACCGTACTTCTCCAGTGGGGCCAGCGTGTCCTCGGGGTTCTGGCTGGTGACGCGCTGGCTGCCGCGCAATTCGGTGAGTGCGGTGAGGATGGCATCCTTGGTGAATCCCAGGCCACGCAGGAATTGCCCGATGCTGCCCGGGGCTGCGGCGAGAGCCAGCACGATGTGCTCGATCGAGACGTACTGGTCCTTGAGCGTGTCGCGTTCGGTCTCGGCAGCGTCGAGCATGGCCACGGTCTCGGGGTCAAATGTGATCTCGGCGGTATCCCCGTAGACCTGGGGGATCTGGCCGAGCATGCGATCCAGCGGCGCCTTCATGTCGGAAGGGTTGATGCCGAGCTTGGCGAGCAGTGGATAGAGGATCGTGTCGGTCTGTCCCAGGAGGGATTCGGCGAGATGCGCCGGCGTGACGACGGTGTGCTGGCGCCGCTCCGCAATGCTGCGGGCGCCCAACACCGCCTGTTGTGATTTTTGGGTGAAGCTGTTGATATCCATGGTGCTCACTTGTCGTTCAGCTCGGGTCTGTCGATCCTAGAACCCCTCACATGCCAGGTGTATGCCAATAAATCTGAGTGTAGTGTTATCAAGTCTTTGCTTGGTCGACGCCTGCACCGCTCGAGCGGAGACGCTGGTCAACCAGCGAGAAGTCGTTGCAGCAATCAACCGGACGGGGACATCTAGGCTTCGGGGCGATGCGGGCGTTTGTCGACAAGGGTGGGCTGTGGGTTGCTGCCCAGGGAGTGTTCTTTCTGGCGTTCCCCTGGGCGCTGACCGTGCGGTCCGAGCTGCCGATCTGGTTGCGGCTTGTTGGGGTGTTCGTCATGGTCGGTGGTGCCGCCCTCGTGACCGGCGGCATCCGGGCGCTCGGCCGGCATGCCACACCGTTTCCGGAACCGACCCGAGACGGGGTTCTGATCGTGCTGGGCGTCTACGGGCTCGTACGGCACCCGATCTACGGAGGGTTGGCGCTTGGCGGGATCGGTCTCGGGCTTGCGTGGCCGTCGTTGTGGGCCGTCGGTCTCGGATGTGCGCTTCTGGGCTTCTTTCGGTTCAAGGCGGCATCCGAAGAGCAGCGCCTGCTCGCCGTCTTTCCGAACTACGCACAGTATCGATCCGAGGTGAAGGCAGCTTTGGTCCCGTACCTGATCTGAGGCGGCACAGGCCGGCCTGAGCGCCACATGCCGATCAGCAGAGGATGACGTGGATCTCCCTCGGCCCGTGGACACCGAGGTTGAGCTGCATCTCTATGTCTCCCGTGCGGCTTGGCCCCGTGATGAACACGAGGTTGGCGGTATCTGCGGCTGCCCTGGGGTGGAGGCGGGCCCACGTCGACAGTGACGGGTAGATGTCGACCTTCCGCAACACGGCGACGTGGAGCGGAGGGATCAGCGACGCCATGCGAGGCTGGCCCGGCGCCGCGGCGAGGACGATGGACCCGGACTCGGCGAAGCCGGCCTGGGCGCCGGTGACTCCCGCATCGACATCGGCGTATGCCTGCTGATGGGTCAGCCGCATCGCGGCGTCGGCCGGCACGAGCGGGGGCACACGGGTCACACCCATCTCGACGAGATGCTCGACGATCCCGCCCACGGGCAGCCGGTCCGCACCCCACGACAGGACGGTCGAAACTCCCGCGGCACCCATGATCCATCCCACCAGCGCAGGTACCTCTGCCTCCGACTCGACGGAGTGGACGATGCCGTCCACGTTCTCGAGTGCGCTCCGGAACGCTGCGAGCATCTCATCGGGAGTCCCGGTCGCTGCCGTCCAGTCCCCAACCTCAGGAGGAGCTGGCACGTTTGCCGCCAGGGCGGCATCCCGCACCCGACCGAGGAATGCGTCACGATCCACGGTTCTTCTTCCACCACTCGTGGAACGACTGCGTCGCGGGGGGCGGCAAATCGCGATGCGCCGTCCACGCTTTTCCTGGACCCGGCGCCGACCGGATCCAGCCGTCGGTCTTCCTGACCGCCCGGCCCGCCAGCCCGCCCGCCTTCAGCAGCCGCCGGAAGCGTGCAGGGTGAGTTGCCGCTGAGGCATACATGGACAGGGCACGGCGCAGCCCTTTGTCGCCGAAGCCTTCCTCCGTTGCCCTGCTGCGCAGGCCCAGCAGCATTCGCGGAATATCGATCCGTACGGGGCAGGCTTCCTCACATGCGCCACACAAGCTCGACGCATCGGGGAGATCGTGCCAGCCGGCGAGTCCGCGCAGCGCTGGGGTGAGCACTGCGCCGATGGGACCCGCATAGACGTCCCCGTAGGAGTGCCCGCCTGCCTCCTGGTACACGGGGCACACGTTGAGACACGCCCCACAGCGGATACAGGCGAGGATCTCGCTCTCGTCGCTCCCCAGCACTGCGCTGCGGCCGTTGTCGAGGATGATGACGTGCAGTTCCTCGGGGCCGTCGGGATCACCGGGGCGGCGCGGCCCGGTCACGATGTTGGTGTAGACGCTGAGCCGCTGCCCTGTCCCGCTGCGGGCGAGCACTTCGAGCATCGTCGCCAGGTCCTCGAAGTTGGGCACGATTCGCTCCATGCCCATCACGGCCACGTGCACCCGGGGCGCAGTCGTGGTGAGTCGTCCGTTCCCCTCGTTGGTCACGAGACATATGGAGCCCGACTCGGCGACGGCGAAGTTGACGCCGCTGATCCCCATGTCGGCTTCGAGGAAGATGCTGCGGAGGTGGCGGCGGGCGATCATGTTCAACTCAGGCGGGTCTTCGGTGTACGGGACGCCCAGCTTGTCGGCAAACAGCCGGCCGATCTCCTGCCGAGTCATGTGGAGCACCGGGGCGATGATGTGCGACGGCGTGTCGCCTGCGAGCTGCACGATGAACTCGCCGAGGTCGGTCTCGACCACCTCCATTCCCGCGGCTTCGATTGCGTGGTTGAGCTCGATCTCCTCCGTCACCATGGACTTCGACTTCACGATCCGCTTCACCGCAGCCCCCCGGGCGATCTCCACGGCGATGGCGTTGGCGTCTGCGGCGTCTGCGGCAAAGTGCACCGTGCCCCCGATGGCGGCGAATGCGTCGGCGAACTCGGCGAGATACCGGTCGAGGTGGGCCAGAGTTTCAAGCCGGATCGCCCGCGCCCTGTCGCGCATCTCATCCGATTGCGGGTACTCGGCCATCGCCGTGCGACGGAGGTCGGCCAACCGCCGCGCCGCCACACCGACCGCATCGACCTTGGCGGTCCCGACTCGGGTTCCGGCGCGATCGACGAAGCGGATGGGGGTTTCCGTCACGATACGCCTTCGGCGAGGACCTCAGCAACGTGACGGATCTCGATCGGGGTGCCCCTGCGGCGCAGCCCACCGCCCATGTGCATGAGACAACTCACGTCTCCCCCTACGACGAATCGGGCTCCAGTCGCCTCGATGTTCTCGAGCTTCGTCTCGAGGATCGCCGCCGAGACGTCCGGCATCTTGATGGAGAACAACCCGCCAAAACCGCAGCATTCTGTGGCCGCAGGCAGCGGGATGCGCGCAACGCCCGGGACGGCGTCGAGCAGGTCCGTGGGCTCATCGCCGAGCCCCAAACCCCGCATCCCGTGACACGAGGGGTGGTAGGTGATGGAGCCGCGGAACGCCGACTCGGCGCCCACATCGACGGCGTGGTCGGCGAGGTAGCTGGTGAGCTCGCGAACTCGCCCTGCGACTCGTCCCGCCTTGGCGCTGTACACCGCATCGTCGGCAACGAGGTCCGGTGCATGGTGGACGAGCATCTCGGCGCAGGATCCGGACGGAATGACGATGGGGCCCTTGGTGTCATCGAGCACATCCAGCGTGTGCCGAACCATGCGCCGCGCCTGATCGCGGTAGCCCGCGTTGAACGCGGGTTGGCCACAGCACGTCTGGTCGTAGGGGAACTCAACGTCGGCTCCCGTCCGCTCCAGGAGCTTGACTGAGGCAACGCCGACCTGCGGGAAGAAGGCGTCGACCAAGCAGGTCACGAACAGCTGGACGGGCGGACGGTCCATGACGGGACATTAGAGGCTCAGCGGGTAGGCGAGCCCCTGGGCGAGCCGGGAGCTGATGCCGGGGCCTGAGCGGCCCGCCCGGAGGGCAAGAGCGGGAAGTATCTCTTCGCCCGGCCCGAGCACCGCAAGTCCCTGTCCGCGCGGCCCCTTAGGCGGCACCGCGTCGGATGCGGCGCCAAGGCTCGCGCCTCAGGCGCGTGACACCCGCACGATCAGGTTCCCGTTCGGCTCTACGGTGAGTTCTCCCGTGCCTGCGGTCGAGTGCGCATCGGCCCGGAGGGCAATACGGATGCGGTGGCCCTGCACCCAATCGGCCGGGATGATATAGATGGTCTGCATTTCGACGGGCATGTGGTGGCGAGCGCTGTCGACGTTGTCACCCGCCGATGGAGAGATGCGATACCACGTCGGGTTCTCGGCGTCGAGGGCGATGGCCCAGAGATGAGCACCCACGCCGATGTTGTAGCCGAGGTCGTTGGTGACCTGGAAGAAGCCGGAGATGTCGAACGTATCGCCGGCATGGGCCGGGATGGCGACCTCGAGGACGCTGGTGATGCCTCGACCTGCCGAGGCCGTGACCGGGAGCGAGGCCACTTCGAGCTCAGTGGATTGAGCGATGATCTGACCGCAGGTCGCCAGGTCTGCTGCGCTGATCGTGTTGGTGACGACCTGGCACCGCTCCGGTATTGCGGCTCGTGCCTGGGCGATCTCGATCTTCCGTTCTGCGCATGCGGCGGCCCGCAACACGACGTCGGTGGGGTCTGCCACCTCGGCCCATGCTTCGTTGAACCTGACCGCGTCCTGCGGCGCCAGCTCGTCGTCTTCCGCGAGTGCGGAGCACGCTCGATCGATCTCCGCCTCGACCGCATCCGCCAGCAGCGCCTGCTGGCGGGCTTCGAGGGCATCGAGTCGTACGGACAGCGCGTCGATGGTGGCCAGGAGGGCCGTGCGTTCGTCGGCGGCCCCGTCGAGGCGCCCGGACACACCGTCGAGTTGATCATGGACGAAGGACACGTCCGAGGCGAGGCCGTTGAGTCCAATCTCCACGCGTCCAAGCGCCCGCTGCTCGGCAGACGGCTCGCCGCCACATGCACCGAGCAAGAGCGCGAACATGAGCGGCACGATCGAGATCAGGCGTTGCTTCACCGGGATGACGATAGGTCGAACATGCGATTAGTCGATGGGGCGTTCGCGCCTTTCTCTGGATGACGGCGCTGCTCGCCCTCGGGTCGGCGATCGCCTTCGGGACGGGAGATTTTCTCGGCGGTCTCGCCAGCCGCACCGCACCGCCGATGCGGGTGACCGCGGTGGCGCAGGTGGCGAGCGCCGTGACCCTGGTGCCGCTGCTCCTCCTGGTTGCGTCGCCATCGGTTGCCGCAGTCGACGTGGTGTGGGGGGCGATTGGCGGTCTTTTCGGCTTGGTCGGAATACTGTTGTTGTTCACCGCGCTCGGCGAGGGGCCGATGGGGATCGTTGCTCCGATCACCGCCGTCGTGTCGGCGATTGTCCCGGTGACGTGGGGCTTCGCAACGGGGGAGCGACCGGGGACGCTCGCCACGATCGGGATCGTGGTCGGTCTGGTTGCCGTCGTGGCCGTGACCGTGTCGGACGGGCCGGCGGGGCGTTTGCGCACCGGCATCGTCGCCATTTCGTTGGGAGCTGGTCTGGGGTTTGCGGTGTTCTTCATCGCTTTGGCCCAGACGAGTGCCGACTCGGGTCTGTGGCCGCTGGCGGGGGCACGAGCCGTGTCGGTGCCGGCGATCCTCGTGGTGGTTGCGCTGCGGTCCCAATCGGGTCGTACGGGTTCGGCGTGGCGCCTGGCGGTTGCGTCGGGAGCACTCGACATGGGTGCCAACGCGCTCTTTCTCTCGGCGGCGCAGCGTGGCTTGATCAGTGTGGCCGCTGTGCTGTCTGCGCTCTACCCGGCGGCGACCGCAATCCTGGCGCGGATCGTGCTCCATGAGCGCATGTCGGGTGGTCAGATCGCAGGCGTCGGCGCCGCAATCGTTGCCGTCGTGCTCATAGGCTTGCCTGCATGACGCGCTACCGCCTGCTCGGTGGTGATCCCTTGCGGGTGATCGCTTTTGGCCCTACCCGCGGCGAGCTGTTCGAGAACGCTGCGTGGGCCATGTACGACCAAGCCTACGACATCACCCCGGTGCCTCCGCGCTACTCGAGGCCAATCGTGTCGCCGGGCGATACCTATCCGGAGCTGCTGGTCAACTGGCTGGAAGAGCTGCTGTTCGTCGGACATCGAGAGGGCCTCGTGTGGTCCTCGTTTGCGGTGGATCGTCTCGAGGAAGGCGGGGTGCAGGGGTCGGCGTCGGGAATGCCGCAAGCAGACGTGCACACGAGGTCCGCGATGGTTGCAGGGCTTGCCAAGCTCCCGGAAGGCTTGGTGCCGATACCGGAGGGGTGGTGGGTCGAGCTGGCGTTCGACATGATCCCAAGAATCGGTGGCTGACCTGGGAACTCAAATACCGCGGCGGGGTCCAAAATGGCAGTACATTCCCCTCAATCGACCTGTCCGGGAGGCCAGCTTGTGAAGAACCTGATGAAAGAGTTCAAGGAGTTCGCGCTCGGGGGTAGCCTCGTCGAAGTGGCGGTCGGCTTGGTGATGGCACTCGCCACGGCAGCTCTGGTGACCTCGCTTGTGGAGAACGTCGTCATGCCGATCGTTGGGATCATCTTCGGTGAACCATCGTTCGACAACCTGACGTTGACGGTCAACGGCTCGGTGATCATGTACGGCACGTTCATCACGGCGATCGTGACGTTCCTGTCGATTGCATTGGCCGTGTACCTCTTCATCGTGAAGCCATTCAACGCCTACAAGGCTCGCGTCGCCAGCGGTGAGGAAGAGGCAGCTGCGGCTCCGCCTGAGGACATCGTCCTGCTGCAGGAGATCCGCGACGCCCTCAAGGCCCGCAACTAGCCGGCGACCGATCCGCAAGACTCAGCGGCCCCGTACCATGAGGCACAGCTGCCGGTGAGCCCCCTTGGGCGAGCCGACAGCTGGTGCTGGGGCCCGAGCGGCCCGCCCGAAGGGCCAAAGTGGACGAATCTCTTCGTCCGGCGAGAACGGTCTCGGATGGCATCGCTCGGTCTCCATACTGTGGAGCTTCTGCGCGTGGGGAATGCGCTTGGCTCGCGATGAGTTGAACGGCCGCCACAACGATCTTCAGGAGACTGCGCAATGGCAAAGGCAATCTGGAACGGGACCGTCCTCGCCGAGAGCGACGAGACGGTCGTCGTGGAGGGGAACCACTACTTCCCGAAGGCCGCCCTCGAGGCCGAGTACTTCGAATCGAACGACAAGCAGACCGTGTGTCCTTGGAAGGGCGTCGCCAGCTATTACGACATCGTGGTGGACGGCGCCCGCAACCCCGGCGCAGCATGGACGTACCCTGAGCCGAAACCCGCCGCAGCCGACATCAGGGACCACGTGGCCTTCTGGCGTGGAGTCGAAGTCACCGCGTGAGAGATGGCGGGACCACGTCGCAGCCCGCCGGGGGCGAACGTGGCAGCCGGTATCCCGCATCCCGTGTGGCGCAAGTGGTGGTGCGAGGCTCTACGCTGCGCTGATGCTTCCTCTGCGGATCGTTGAATCAGAGCGGGACGGGTTCGATCAGCCCATCGTCGAAATCTGGCGGGATGACGAGTTCATCGGCATGGTCTTCTGGGACGACGACCTTCCGGTGGTCCAGATCTACCCGGATGACGACGGTGACGTGAAGGATCTGGATGCGCGGGAGCTGATCCGGATCCTGGACACGGCAGAGCGAATCGTCTCTCCCGTGGCGGACCCCGATGAGTTCTCCGAGCTGCGGTCGGAATTCGGGAGTGGGGCTGCCGCCGGTGCAGAAACCGGTTGGGATGGCGAAAACCCGGCGGTTGCTGCCCTGATGACGGAGTTTGATCCCCAAGCGCGACATCGCACGGCGGACGGCGAAGGGTTCTTCCCGCAGGGCATTGGGCAGGCCTTCATCGAACGATGCGACGAGTTGGACCTCGCCGTGGTCGAGATGGAGGGGTTTGATCTCGACGGTGCGACGCTGACTCCCCGACCGGACCTCAACATGGTGATCCGAGTGCAGGGACCGACCGATTGGACCGTGTTTCGCCCTACGGCCAACGCCAGAGCGCTCGACACGCTCACGGACTGGCGCGCACGTGACAGCCTCGTGGTGGCGTTCGTGATCCAGCAACCCGACGGTGAAACCGTGGTTGCGTGAGGCGACCATCGAACCCGACGTCGTGGGGGCTCGCCTGGCCACGAGTAGGCGCACCGACGCTCAATATCCTGTGATGGCCACGGCGGCTCCCGCCGCGAGGTAGATGAACCCTCCCAGAATTGGCAGATTGGTGAGGGCCGATTCCGTCCCGCGGGGCGTTTCCCAATCGTGGCCGTGGCGGATGAGGTTGTAGAGCGCAGAAACGATGGGGACCACCATGAGCGTGATGATCCCGAGGGCGATCACGAAGAGCCCCACCATGGATTGCACCGACACGTCGGTGCAATCAACTCCCGGCCGCGAGTTGATCCGATCGCACAGCGGTAGGTAGTGGGGGTGAAAGACCCTCGCAGCGAGAGCGGCCAAGGCGAATCCGAGCGCCAGGTAGAACGGAAACCGGACCCACCGGCTCCTCAATGCCTCCATCTGGACAGGATACGGCGTCTTCGCCGCCTGGAGAAGGGTGTACGAGGGAGGGGCCTCAGCCGAAGGGGCTCTTCCTGGGGATGTCCGGCAGGTGGCGCCGTTCCCGAATCGTGACCGTGTGTACGACGCCGCCTGCGGCGGTGCGCCCGGTCACCCGGTCCTCGGCGTCGACCAGCAGGCGGCGAAGGCGGTCGACCTGGCCGCGGAGCCGTCGATTCTCCTCGCGCAACGACAAGATCCGTCGCACGCCCTCGAGGTTGACGCCTGCGCTCGTCAGCTCTGAGATCAGGTTCAGTCGTTCGAGATCGTCGTTGGAGTACCGGCGGGTCCCACCGGGCGTTCGGTACGGCTCGATCAGTCCCTTGCGCTCGTAGATACGAAGGGTCTGTGGATGTACGCCGGCGAGCTCGGCGGCAACAGAGATGATGTAGACCGCGTCTGTGTGCTTGGCCATCTTCACACCCCCAGGTGGGCTCTCGGGTTGTCGTCTGGTCGGGTTTCCCGGAATTGCTCGAGCAGGGATCGCTGCTCATCGGTCATCTCCGTCGGCACGCTCACCTCGACGGTGACCAGGAGGTCGCCGGTTACCTTCGCCGAAGGGACCCCCTTGCCGCGTACCCGGAACGTCTTGCCGCTCGGCGTGCCGGGCGGGATGCGGAGCCGCACCTTGCCGTCCAGCGTCGGTACGTCGATCTCCGCGCCGAGGGCCGCCTCGATGAAGGTCACAGGAACGGTGATGGTGAGGTGCTTCCCGCGCCTGCCGAAGATCGGGTGGGTACCGACGTGCACCTTGACGTAGAGGTCGCCCGGGCGGCCGCCGTTGTATCCCGCTCCGCCTCTTCCGGCCACTTTCACCCTGGCGCCATCCTCGACGCCCTGAGGGATCTTGACCTTGATCCGCGATCCGTCGACGGTGAGCTCCCGGGTGGTGCCGGACATCACGTCATGGAACGAGAGGCTGACCTCGGCGGACAGGTCGCGGCCTGTCTGCGCTCGCGGGGCCTGGCGGGTGCGGCCGCCGAACAGATCGCCGATACCGCCGAAGATGTCGAACGGTGACCCTGCTCCGCCTGCTCCCCCGAGCAGATCCTCCACCCGGACATACTGTTGCCCGCCGCCGGGGCCGCCGACGAAGTACCCCATCTCGCGTGCGTGGTCGTATTCCTTGCGGGCCTCGGGATTCCCGATGACATCGTAAGCCTCGTTGATCTCCTTGAACTTGCGCTCAGCGGTATCGTCGCCCTGATTGGTGTCGGGGTGATACTGCTGGGCGAGTTTCCTGTAGGCCCTCTTGATGTCCTTGTCCAGCGCGTCCTTCCCCACGCCCAACACGGCGTAGTAGTCGGTCTCGAGCCATTCCTTGCGCACCGTGATCAGCTCGCCTCTTCCGGTTCTTCCGCTTCGTCGCCCGCCGGCGACGGCATCACCATCACGAGCGACGGCCGTAGCACGCGGTCCCGCAGGGTGTAGCCGCGCCGCAGCTCCGCACCGACGATGAGCTCACCGTCACCACCTCCGGCAACGGCTTCGTGCACCGCAGGGTCGAAGGGCCGTCCCTCGGCAGCGATGGGGGCGACGCCCTCACGGGCGAGGCTGTCCATGAGCTGGGTGTGCGTGCCGCGCATTCCGTCGAGAATCTTCTCCTCCGCGGGTGTCTGTGCCTCGAGCGCAAGCGCCGCGTCGAACGCGTCGAGCGTTGGCAGCAGCGTCTCAACGAGCCGCTGCGAGGCTCGCATCACGTTCTCCGCCTGGTCGCGTTCGATGCGCTTGCGGTAGTTGTCGAATTCGGCGGCTACACGTTGGAGGCTCTCCAAATACTCGGAGGCTTCGGCCCGCGCCTCTGCAAGCTCGCGCAAGAGCAGGCCATGTGCGGCAGCCGGGTCGTCCGGGAGCTCGATGCCCATCTCTGCAGCGGATGGCGTCCCGTCGACGTCGTCCACATCGAGATGGTGGGTGACATCCTCGGGAACGATCTCGAGCTCGTGTGCCGGCGCTTCGCTGATCGGTTGGTGGTCCGTCATGATGTGTGCTTCTGCCGGGGACGGTGGGGAGCCCTCAGGACTCCTCACCGTCCTCCTCGACGATCTCGGCCTCGACGACGTCATCGTCCTCACCGGGGGTGCCCGCATCCGCGTCGCCCTCCGGCGGGGTTTGCGAGGACTCGTAGATCTTCTCGCCCAGCACCTGTGATGCGGTCAGCATCTCGCTGGTGGCCGTCTTCAGATCTTCGGCGGAGGCATCCTCGGTGAGCAGCTTCCGCACCGCGGTGACCTTGTCCTCGATGGCGGACTTCTCTTCGTCCGTCAGCTTGTCGCCATGCTCCGCGAGCTGCTTCTCGATCGAGTACGCGGCGTGATCCGCCTGATTGCGCGCCTCGGCGGCCTCTTTGCGACGTGCGTCCTCGTTGGCGTGCGACTCCGCATCATGGACCATGCGGTCGATCTCGTCGGAGTCGAGCGCCGTGCCGCCGGTGATGGTCACCTGCTGCGACTTCCCTGTACCCAGATCCTTGGCCGACACCGAAACGATGCCGTTGGCGTCGATATCGAAGGTCACCTCGATCTGCGGTACGCCGCGCTGGGCGGCAGCAATGCCGGTCAGCTTGAACCGGCCGAGTGACTTGTTGTCGCCTGCCATGGCCCGTTCGCCCTGGAGCACGTGGATTTCCACCTCGGGCTGGTTGTCTGCAGCCGTCGTGAAGATCTCGCTCCGCCGCGTCGGGATCGTCGTGTTGCGTTCGATCATCTTCGTGAAGACGCCACCCTCGGTCTCGACACCGAGCGTGAGGGGCGTCACGTCGAGGAGCAGGATCCCGGATACGTCGCCCTTCAGGACGCCGGCCTGTACCGCAGCGCCGAGTGCCACGACCTCGTCCGGGTTGACGCTCTTGTTGGGCTCCTTGCCGGCCAGCTCCTGGACGAGAGTCTGCACGGAAGGCATGCGAGTCGAGCCACCAACGAGGATCACGTGGTCGATCTCGTTCATCGTCACGCCTGCATCCTTGAGGGCCTGCTGGAAGGGCTTGCGGGTGCGCTCGACCAAGTCTTCGGTCATCTGCTCGAACTCGGCGCGGGAGAGCTTCTTGAGCATGTGAATCGGGCCATCGGCGGTGGCCGTGATGAAGGGGAGGTTGATCTCCGTCTCCTGCACAGACGACAGCTCGATCTTGGCCTTTTCGGCTGCTTCGCGCAGGCGGGTCAACGCCATGGGGTCCTTGGCCAGGTCGACGCCGTGCTCGTTCTTGAAGCCTTTGACGAGCCAGTCGATGACCCGTTCGTCCCAGTCGTCGCCGCCGAGACTGGTGTCGCCGCTGGTCGACTTCACCTCGAAGACACCCTCGCCGATCTCGAGAACCGACACGTCGAACGTGCCGCCGCCGAGGTCGTACACCAGGATCAGGTGGTCGCTCGACTTGTCCATGCCGTAGGCGAGCGCCGCAGCCGTCGGTTCGTTGACGATCCGCAGCACCTCGAGACCTGCAATCTGGCCGGCTTCCTTGGTGGACTGACGCTGCGCGTCGCCGAAGTAGGCCGGGACGGTGATGACCGCCTCGGTGACGTCCTCGCCCAGGAAGGCCTCCGCATCGCGCTTCAGCTTCTGGAGGATCCGCGCAGAGATCTCTTGCGAGGTGTACAGCTTGCCGTCGATTTCCACGTTCCAGTCCGTGCCCATGTGGCGCTTGACGGACCGAATCGTGCGATCCGGGTTGGTGATCGCCTGGCGTTTCGCCTGGTCGCCAACGAGGACTTCGCCGTTCTTGGCGAAGGCGACGACGGAGGGTGTCGTCCGGTTGCCCTCGGCGTTGTTGATGACCTTCGGCTCCCCACCTTCGAGTATCGAGATGACCGAGTTGGTGGTTCCGAGGTCGATGCCTACTGCACGTCCCATGCATGCTCCTTCAAAGTGTCACAAGGGCCCCTGGAAACCGAGGCCGCAAAGCTGTCTGAGTTTTGTATGAGTGTATAACCTGAGTCCATCATTGTCATATTCCAGGTTGCTGGTCCTATCTGGGAGACGCAGCGCGACGATCGACACCTCTGACGGCGGTCCGGGACTCCTCTCGGGCGTCTATGGTCCCGTCATGCGCGACCTCAGCCAGGCGGAGATCGACGAGCTGCTGCGGATGGAGCGCGTCGCGCATGTCGCCGTGATAGATGGCGACACTCCATACGTCGGGCCCCTGTCGTACATCTACGCCGACGGCGACGTCATCTTCCGCACCCTCGAAGGCAGGCGTCTCGATGCGCTACGGCAACACCCTCGGGTGTCGATGTCGGTGACCCGCACCGGACCAGGCGCTGCCGATTGGAGCACCGTCCTCGTCATCGGCACAGCCGAGATCATTGCGGACCGTTCCGAGTCGAGCGGCTACGTCGCCCAGATCATCGCCAAGTACCGAGCGGCATACGGAGTCATGGACTCCATGCCGGACTGGATGCTCGATCCCGTGGCCCACGTCGTGCGGATCATTCCCGAGGCGATCACGGGCAAGGCCGCAGGCGAAACGAAGCCCGGCCGGTTCTGAACCTGGCAGGTCGCGAAAACCCGATGTGGTGCGCTCGACCCAAATCGGGTGCGGTCCCGCAAGATCCGGGCTGTACCCGTGTCTCAGCTACGTGAGCTCGCCAAGGCTCGAGGGCCGGCGGCGAACTCGGAAGCAAGCGGAATCGGGAGAGTGGGGCAATGTTCGAAGGCACCGGAGAGCTGGTCATTTTGTTGCTGGCCATCGTCGTCACGTGGATCGTTGCGTGGGCCATTGCGGAACGCCGCGTGATGGCGTCGGTCTCCGACTCGTACGAGTTGCAGAGCCTGCGAGCGCGGAGCCGGATTCAGTATCTCGAGAACGAGTTGGGTGACACTCACGTCCGGCCGACGCCGGGGTGGGGGGACTTCGAGATGCACACGGTGTCCATCACTGACCCAGGACTCAAGATCTCCGCCTGATCGCTACCGCATCGCAACAGCAAACCCTCTTCGGGGACCCGCCACCGGCAGGTCCCCGTATTGCTTTTCAGAGGCTCAGCGGATGGGAACTCTTCGAGTTCCTTGGGAGTTGCTTCGCAACTCCTGAGCTGGGGAACTCTTCGAGTTCCTTGGGAGTTGCTTCGCAACTCCTGAGCTGGGGAACTCTTCGAGTTCCTTGGGAGTTGCTTCGCAACTCCTGAGCTGGGGAACTCTTCGAGTTCCTTGGGAGTTGCTTCGCAACTCCTGAGCTGGGGAACTCTTCGAGTTCCTTGGGAGTTGCTTCGCAACTCCTGAGCTGGGGAACTCTTCGAGTTCCTTGGCGAGCAGGCGGCTGATGCCGGGGCCGGAGCGGCCCGCCCGAATCGCGCAGACCTCGCGCCGCATCGATCCACACCTTCTCGGTGTCGCCGAAGCCGCGCATGTCGGGCGCGATGAAGCGGTAGCGCTCGGGTGCGCCCGACATGATGTGCTCGAAGAACCGGCTGGTCGCCAGGTTTCCGTGCAGCATCACGACCGGCACGCCGTCTGCCGGACCCGACTCGAGGTAGTGCATCGTGAGCCGTGGCGTGGTGACGGTGTGCGACGAGACGCCGGGGAGCAGATCTTCCATGTTCGACCTCCGTTCAGGACCCAACGTCGACCCTACGTGGTGCAAGCCGTCCTTGCACGCACCGCGGTGAACTCAGGAGAACGCGACGATGACGTCCCCGAATGCGGCAACCGTTCCCAGGTCGGAGGCGTCTGGCAGGGCGACGATGGCGTGCTGGACTCCCGCATCGGCCAGCTGGCGGTAGCGGCCGATCTGGTCATCGATCGTGCCCGCTCCAGTGGCAGCCGCCACCTCCTCGGCCGACTGGCTCGGGCCGCGGATGGCCTCGATCCTCTCGCGGAGTGCGGCGGCGTCTGACGCCGTCATGGCCTGAGACAGGTGGGTGACCGTGACTTCTTCTCGAGCACGACCGACCGCGGCGCAGTGCCCGTGCAGCACTTCGACCTTGTGCCGAACGGTGTCCGCATCGCCGAAGAGGTTGCACATGTCGGCGTGCTCGGCGACCAGCCGGAGCGTCTTCTTCTCGCCGGAACCGCCGATCAGGATCGGGATCGGATCCTGGAGCGGGCGGGGGTAGCACATGGCTTCGGGGACGTGGATGATCCTGCCCCGATACTCAGGAGCGCCCGGCCCCCACAGCAGCGGCAACAACTCCAGCGTGTCCTCCAGCAGGTCGTAGCGTTCCTTGACCGGGGGGAACTCCCACCCGTAGGCAGTCGCCTCTTTCTCGAACCAGCCGATGCCGAGACCGCAGACGGCGCGGCCTCCCGACAGGACGTCGAGGGAGGCGAGGATCTTGCCGAGGTGGGCGGGATTCCGATACCCGATCCCGGTGACCAGCGTGCCGAGAGTCACGCGGTCGGTTACTCCCGCCAGGTACGCCAGCGTTGTGTAGCTGTCGAGCATGTCGTCCCACTCCTTGCCGACCTGCGGGATCTGGCGGAAGTGGTCCATCACCCACAGGCTCGAGAAGCCCGCGCTCTCGGCGGCTTCGGCGATGCTGCGCAGCGTGGTGGAGGTTGAAGCCGCACCGCCTTCCCACGAGAAGCTGGAGATCTGGAGGCCGAACTTCATGGGCACGGGAGACTCCTCTTGTTGGTGGTGGTAGTGGGGCGCTTCCAAGAAGCCGGGTGGCACGATCTTCACGGGTGCGGGGTCGAACACCTCGTCGAAACCCTCGTCGCCGAGTTGCTCACGGGCTTTCCGCCACGCCCGGTGCTGGCCTGTGACGGCCTGTTTGGGGAGCGGCCATCGCTTTGCTGCATTGCGTTTGAGGAGCGTTGCCTGGGCGGCATCGAACCCCACCGCATAGATCGGGACGGCCGCATTTTGCGCCATGGCGATGTAGGTGGTGCGGCGCCCCGCATCGAGCCCCGTCGAGTCAACGACCGTGAGTAGCTTGCGAGCCAGCCTGCGGGTGACGATCTCGTCAAGCAGAGCAAACGCGTCGTTGCCGGCCCGCTGATCGGCTTCGGACGCACCGGCGACGGCGCGGAGTCGGTCGGATGACACGATCTGGTCAGGGGAGAAGTTGGCGTGCGCCCACGTCGATTTGCCGGCACTCGATGTCCCGACCAGCACGACGAGGCACACACCGGGAAGTCGGATCTCGGTCACCTCGCGAGGCTACCCATGCCGGCACTGCGACATGCGATAGGTCGATCGACCCATAGAGGCGTATCCGTGCCCGCCATACACTTGGTTCGGGAAAAGGGTTTGCGGGGCAATGCCCCGGGGGATAGAAGAGGGGGGCCAGCCATGGCCGATCGTGCTCGGGGCATCCGACGCTGGATGGCGTTGTTTGGTGCATTCGCTATTGCCGTCTCGGTGCAAGGGATTGCCCTTGCCGACGGGACGGAGATTCTCGACACGCCGTCGGTTCCGATCGCCGCAGGCTCGGGCACGGTCGCCGCAGGCACAGGCCTGCAGGCCGGCCCCGGCACCATCGACATCACGGTTCCGGGGACGCCCGCACAGGCGCTGTTGTATTGGGAGGTGCAGAAGAAGGGACCGATCGCCGCGACCGAGCAGTACACCGTCGGCGCCACGCCGGTGACGGGAACCTTGATCGGGGGCCCCACCACGTTCTTCAGCGGGTACCAGACGACGGTGTATCGAGCCGACGTGACCAGCCTGGTCGCAAGCGGTGCGAACTCGCTGCTCGTGACGCCCATCGCACCGGGCGTGCCGGTCAATCGCATCAACGATGGCGCCGGTCTCCTGGTGATCTACGAGGACGGAACGGACGCAGAGATCGGGATCGTCGACGGTGCCGACGTGGCGTTCATCAACGCTCCGGACCTGCCTCGCGAGGTGACCATTCCCCGCACGTTCACCTTCACTCCCGAGCCGGTCGACCGCCAGGCCGACCTCACGATCTTCACGGCCAGCGTCTCGGATGACGTCGACGGTCCGCCGCTTCGACCGACGGGCATCACGGTGCAGGCCGACGGCACGGTGGTCGTGGTCTTCGACAACGAGCTCGACAGCAACGACGGATACGAATGGGACACGTTCACGCCGAGCATCACGGTGCCGGCCGGTGTCAGCTCCATCACGGTGGAGGTGCAGTCCGAGGACAATCTCGACACCGGCGACCTTCCCGCATCATTGATCTGGATCGCAGCGGGCCTCGCCGTGCCGATCACGCCGGAGGACGGCGGCGGGCAAGGGTGCACGCCCGGATACTGGAAGCAGGAACACCACTTCGATTCGTGGGTGAGCACGGGCTACGCCCCGGGCGATAGCTTCGACGACACCTTCGGCGTGGAGTCAAGCTTCGATACGCTGCTCGACGGCGTCTCGGCGAAGGGCGGCCAGGAGAATGCGCTGGCCCGCCATGCGGTCGCTGCGCTGCTGAATGCCGGCAGCCCGGGCGTGAGCTACGAGTTCAGCACCGCCGACGTCATCGCCAAGGTCCAGGCCGCGTACGACACCGAGGACTGGAACTTCTACAAGGACATGTTGGAGTACCAGAACGAAATGGGCTGCCCGCTGAACTGACGCGGTGGAGTCAACGAACACGAGAGGGCCCGGCTCGTCGAGAGCCGGGCCCTCGGCGCGCCCGACGTCAGATGGCGTCGAGACCGGCCCTGAGGCCGGCGGCAAGTTCGTCGAGCTGTTCTCTGGTGATGGTCAGCGGCGGCGATGCCTGGAGACCTCCACCGGCAATGGCGCGAGTGATGACCCCCGCCTCCCTTGCCCCATGGGCGGCACGGGCGGCAGCGTTGGCATCGTCGCTGACGACAGAGTCGGCGAGCTGGACCGCAGCCATCGCCCCGACACCACCACGTATGTAGCCAACTGCGGGATGCTCGGCGAGGGGCTCGAGCGCTTCCATCAGCTCGGTCTCGAGCTCGAGAGCCCTGCTCAGCAAGCCCTCGCGCTCGATGATGTCGAGATTGACCAGCGCGGCGGCGCACGCAACCGGGTGCCCCGAGTAGGTGTAGCCGTGACGCCACATCGCCCCGTCGCCGCTCCAGAACGGTTCGGCGATCCGGGGGCTCACGAGCACCCCTCCGAGCGGGGCGTACCCGGAGCTGACGCCCTTGGCGAACGTGACGATGTCGGGCTCGAGGGAAAAGCGTGACGAGGCAAACCAATCACCGACCCGGCCGAAACCGGTGATCACCTCGTCGGCGATGAACAGTGCGCCGGCATCGTCGATGACCCGGCGGGCATGCTTGAGATAGCCCTCGGGTGCGGGCCGGACGCCACCGGCGCCGATCACCGGCTCGCAGTACATCGCGGCCACGCGGTCGGCGCCGACCAGTTCGATCGTGTCCATCAGGTAGTCGACGGAGTCGTAGGGCACCCGCACGATGTCTTCGACCATCGGGCCGTGGCCCTCGAGATTGGGCTGCATGCCGGCAAGGCTCGTGCCGTAGGCATGCATCCCGTGGTAGGCCCACTCGCGGATGATGAAGACGGTCCGGTCGGGCTGGCCTGTTTCGGCGAAATAGCGGCGGGCAAGCTTGGCTGCGGTGTCCACGGAGTCCGATCCGCCGGAGGTGAGGAACACCTTCGATCCCGGAACGGGCGCCATGCCTGCGATCCGATCCGACAGCTCCATGGCCGGTCGGTTGCTGAAATCGCCGAAGGTGTGGAATGCGGCCAGCTTCTGAGATTGCTCGGCCATGGCGCGGCCGATCTCGTTGCGGCCGTATCCGACGTTGGCGTACCACAGGCTTGCCGTGCCGTCGAGGTAGCGTTTGCCGCCGGCATCCCAGACGTAGATGCCCTCCCCACGCTCGATGACGAGTTCGTTGCCGCTGACGGCGGCCATGTTTGCAAAAGGGTGCCAGAAGGAGCTCATGTCCGAATGCTAAGCCCGCGTCGCCACCGCCGCATATCAGGGCGACAACGCAGCTTCGACAGCGGCGAGTGCGTGCAGCCGGGTGGTGGGGAAGTACGGCACCGTGACGTGCTCGGATGTCACGAGCAGTTCGATCTCAGTGCAGCCGGCGATCACACCCTCGGCACCTGTGTTCAACATCTCCTCGATGACGTCGAGAACGTTCTGTCGTGACGTTTCCCGGACAACGCCCCGCACCAACTCCTCGTAGATGATGCGGTTGATCTTGGTCAGGGCGGGTTCGTCCGGCACGAGAACCCGCAGACCATGAGACGCCACGCGATCCCGGTAGAACGCCTCCTCCATGGTGTAGCGGGTTCCCAGCAGGGCGACCGTTTTGATCCCCGAAGCTGCGACCGCACGAGCGGTGGTATCGGCGAGGTGGAGGAAGGGGATGCCGATCGCACCCTCGATCTGATCGGCGACGAGATGCATGGTGTTGGTGCAGAGAACGATCAGGTCGGCACCCGCCTCCTCGAGCCGGACCGCATCCGCGGCGAGCAGTGTTGCAGCCCCATCCCAGTCGCCCTCTTCTTGGAGTGCCTCGATCGCGGCGAAGTCGTAGGAACGGATGATGAGATCGGCCGAGTGTGTGCCGCCAAGGCGGCGCCGCGTCTCCTCGTTGATGATCCGTTCGTACTCGATCGACGACTCCCAGCTCATGCCACCGAGCAGCCCGATCGTCTTCATGCAGGCCTCCCTCCGGCTTCGCGAGCCCGATTGATTGTCGCGTAGGACGCCTCGCCGGTGGTTTGTCCGGGTACGGACCCGTTGTTCGCTCGCACCTCTGGAGGTCCTCGAGATGAAGTCGCCATGGCCCCACACCGTCACGGTACTCCTGGCCCTCGTGCTCGTGGCCGGCGCATGTGGCGGTGGCGACGACGATGTCTCCCCAGGTGCCGAACCTGAGGAAACGGCAGCATCGACGAGCACCCCGGCGGCACCGGCGCCGACCGTGCCAACGTCCACCTCCGCCGCTCCGGCGATCACATCGACGACGGCATCAACCACACCGCCCGAACAGCAGGGGCCTCTCGTCTTCGACTTTGCGCTCGTGCGCGGTGAGGAGAACCCGGTCATCCCCGACGGCGAAGCGGGGGAGTGGGACAGCCGGTGGACGTTCGCTCCCAACGTCGTGTTCCACGAAGGGACCTTCCACATGTTCTTCACGGGGTGGGGCGCAGACGGGCTCGGTATCGGCTACGCCACCTCCGTCGACGGCATCGAGTTCGAGAAGCAGGGCCAGGGCCCGATCGTCGAGCTTCTTCCCGGTGACACCTCCGTCGAGGCCGGTCGGGCCGTGGCTCGGGTGCGCGACGATGGCACCTGGGAGATGTTCGTCGGCGAATGGGTCGACCTGAAGACCCAGGGCAACGGGATCTGGCGAGCGACGGCGCCGGCGGCAGCCGGACCTTGGACGGTCGACGCCGAGCCGCTGTTCGTGTCGCCTGCCGATTCCTGGGCACCGCGCATCGAGCCGCAGAGCATCCTGCCTGGGACCGACACGGTCTACTACGACGGCGTCCGCAACAACACGCTCCAGGTCGGTGCGCTCGTGGGTGATGGGTCGGGGAACTGGGTGCCGCATGACGACCCGGCCACGACCGACACCCAGCTCGAGGTGCACGACCCGGTATTCGTCCCTGCTGTGGATGACGAGGAAGCGTGGGATCACGCCGCCGTGGCCAGCCCGCTCATCTTCGCCACCGCCGACGGGTACGAGATGTTCTATGCCGGCTGGTTCGAAGATCGCACGAAGTCGAAGGAGCAGTGGGATTGGCTCGGGTATGCGACGAGCAGCGACGGTCTCGTGTGGGACCGGTACGAGTTCAATCCCGTCGTGGAGCTCACCAACGAGAACGGGTGGCTGTGGATGAGCAGCGTCGCGGTCGATGACGTGTACTTCATCTACTTTGCGATCCAGGCGGGCAAGCACGGTATAGGTGTGATCCAAGGCACGGTCAGCGAGCGGTGAGGACGGGCGGGGTCGCTACCCGTGGTAGAGGTGATCGATGCCCGCTGCGGTGCGCACCTCGGCTGTGCTCGCCAGCCGGCCTCTGCCCATGGGAATACCGGTGCCGTCGGCTACCCGGTTCATCATCTCGAACGTGGCGAAGACGGCGGCCATATCCACCACCGCCTCAGCACCAAAATCGGCGAGCGCACGGCGCAGCGCCATGTCGTGAGGTAGCTGCGTGACACCGAGCGTCGCATCCACCAGGTCGAGAATTGCCAGACCGCCTGGGGTGAGCGGATCGAGAGTCCGATCGTTGATCGCGGCGAGATCAAGCGGGGTTGAGTTGGCGAGGCTGCTCTCACGGAGCATCGGGAGATGCGACGCCACTCAGTAGAAGCACTCGTTGATGAGCGACGTGCGAGATGCCACCAACTCCATCTGCGGTCGAGTGATCATGCGTGGGCTCTCGGAGGATGGCATCTGCTCGGGCGAGAGGTACAGGACGCAGTGGAGGTCCTCCATGCGGTCGTAGGCCTTGGGCACGAGGGTCAATGCCCACCAGATGCTGGTGCCCCTGATCATCGGGACGAACGCCTTGCCGGGCGCCGCCTTCGGGTCGAGCTCCCCTGTTGGGCTCCCCTGGGTGGGTGAAGGGAGCGGCGGCAGCGCAAAGCCCATCATCCGGTGGAAACCGTCGACGGCGGCGATACGGCTCACGACCGAGGTGATCTCGACGTAGCGCCCCACCTCGAGGCCTCCGGCGAACAGGTACTCGACCCAGTGGCGACGTATCGCTCCGGGATCTGAGGAGAGCTTCACCACCACCTCGGCGACCATTGGAGCAAGCTCGCCCACTCCAGATTCCCCGTTGCGCACCGACCGATACGCGGCTGCAATCGCAATCTGCTCAGAACCGGAGAAGAATGACCCCGGCGCTGCCAGCGCTTCCCACTCGCGGGTGAAGGCGTTGACGATGTCGGGACGCACCGGATGTTCGGTGGCCGGCGCAGCAAATCCGGTCATGAGAGAAGACTAGGGCTCTGGTCGGGTGCGGCATCCGGGTCGAGCGTCCCGTCATGTGGTTGATTGGTGTCCGGGGGGATTGTCAGGCGTGAGGAAGAACGTGGAACGGATGGACGGTGCGGTGCGTCCAATCTGGATGAGAGGGGAGTCGGGCCCGTGACGGCGATCAGCGAAGCTGAGCTGCTGGATCGGGCACGACAGGGGGATCACAGGGCATTCGCCGACCTCTTGCATCGGCATGATGCCGGGTTGAGGGCGCTGGCCTATCGCCTCACGGGCGATCGAACGCTCATGGACGACGCATTGCAGGAGGCATACGTGAAGGCCTACAAGGCCCTACCGCGGTTTCGCGGTGAGTCGGGTATCGGCACCTGGCTGTATCGCATCGTCTACAACTCCTGTATCGACTTGTTGCGTCGCACCAAGGAGGTGCTCCCGCTGACACCCGGCACCGTCGTCGTCGGGCCGTCGGTCGAAGCTGGGGTGGTGGCCCGGTTGGACGTCGGTGCGGCATTGCAGTCTCTTTCTGCCGAGCACCGCTCGGTGCTGGTCCTCGTGGATGCGCTGGGTTTTGACTACGGAGATGCGGCAGAGGTGTTGGACGTACCGGTTGGCACCGTCAGATCGCGGCTGGCGCGGGCAAGGATTGCCATGCGACGCCGCTTGGGTGAGAGTGATCCATCATGAAAAGGCGCGACCGATCGCTTCGCAAAGAGCTCGCTGACCTGGATGTCCCCTCGCATCGACCGGGATTCTGGGACGGCGTCGAGGCCGAACTCGCCCGGGTCCACGCCGACGAGGATTCCGCCGTCGACTACGAAGGGACGGCGGTGGTGGCCCTGGGCGAAGCTCGGGAGTCGCGGCGGCGCCCGGCCCCTTGGGCAGTGGCCTCGGCGGCGGCAGCAGCCGTCCTGGTGCTCGGTGCGGCGACGGCTTACTTCGTCCTTCCCGACCGCGGCGGCGACGTGGCCGCCAACGACACCGGTCTGGTTTCGGGTGTTGTCGACGACGGTGTGGAGTCGCTGAGCGGCGAGGTCCCGACCACCCTGCGCGAGGCTGCGGCCGCGGCAGCACCGTGGAGCAACGAGGAGCTGCGGAAGGCCGATGTTTCCGAGGTTCTGATCGGCGAGTGGCAAAACGCGGAGAACCAGGCGTGGTGTGCTGCCCTTGCCCCTGGTCGACTGGGAGCCGGGGCTGAGGCGGCGACGCCTCGCGCCGCTGACTTCGGCGGCGGATGGGCCGTTGCCTGGGACCTGCCCGATGGTCCCGGTCAGAACGCCGATGGTTCCGATTGTGAGGACTGCGGGCGGTCCGCGTTCGGTGTTGCCGGGGCCGGGCTCACCCCCGATGCCAACGTCGGTAACCGTCAATCGCACACGAAGACGTGGGACGACGGCAGCAGAGCCGGCTGGGGTGGCGAGGGTTTCGACGACACTGCACAGAAACGCCTTGCCGAGATCGTCATCGCCGGTCAAGGCTGCTTCTATGAGGTGTGGTCCAACCTGGGCGACGACCATCTCGAGGGCCTCATCAACAGTCTCCGTCTTGTCGAAGGATTGAACGCCGGGCCGGTGATGTTGCGCACGCCTGGTGACAACCCGAAGACGACCACGCTCGGGGCGCCTCCGTGGGACGGTCCTCAACTGGCGCGGGACGACGTCGATGCACTGGTGTTCGAGAAGCGTCAGGAATTGGACACGGACGCACCGGAACTCATGCTCGCCGGGCTGGGCGAGGGTATGGACGACGCCACGATCCGGGTGTGGGGCGGTGGCGTGGCCTGGAATCGTCCCGATGGCCCCGGTCACACCGGCAGTGACGAGCCGTGCGTCGACTGCGGGCGAGGTGTGGTCGGTATCGGCTGGCAGGAAGCGGTCGACCCTGCAGTGGATCGGGTGCGGCCGCCGTACCTGCTGGAGTGGGCCGACGGCAGCTACGCCGAATACGGCGGGCGGCAGGCAGACCCGGCTCTGCCGAGGGATCGGGTCCGGTTCCGCGACCCCGAAACGGGGGAGTGGGCGGAGGACGCGCTGCTCGCGACGATTCACGTGAGCGGCATGGAGGGCGAGGTCGTCGTGTGGACCCACCTCGGCGAGGCTCATCTCCTCGAGCTGATCGACCAGCTTCGCTTCGTTGCCCCCTGACGCCGTCGACCGACGTCAGCCGCAGTCGGGTTCGATATCCATCTCCAGGGTGGCCTCAGCGGCGGACTCGAGAATTGTCGGGGGTTCGCCCACGTCGAACACCACGACCGGGAAGCCGTTCACCTCGGTCGGGAGGGTGGCCCGGGTGACGTCGTCCAATCCGGCGACCATCACGAGGATGGAAGGAGAGCCTTCCGACTCCCCCTGCCCAACGCCGTGCACACCATCGATGTCGAGCAGCTCGCCTGCGGCTGCCACCGCAGCGTCGATTGCCGTGGTGTCGTTCATGTCCCTCAGTTCTCTGCGAGCCGGATCCCGAGTAGTGATTGCACGTAGCTGATGTTGTTGATGATGGTGACGGTAGACGAGCCCGCAAACAACAGCCCCACCGCATTGCCTTCGAGATCCAACACCAGGCTTCCCGAGTCCCCGCCGCTGCTCATGTCGCCCGTGATGATCTGCTTCGTGAACCTCGCCACCTTGCCGCCGCCGTAGTTGACGTTGACTGTTGCGTTGACCGACATCACCGTGCCCGTCGTGAAGCTGGTGGTGCGGCCCGTTTTCTTGACGACATCACCGATGGCGACCGGGGCGAAGTTGCCGCGCACATACCCCTGGTAGTAGATCTCGCGGGTGAAGTCGTGGAACTCCACCTCGGCAATCGCGGCGTCGACGAGGTTCTCCTCGCCGTCCCCGAACTTGATCGGCACGAAGCGGGCGAGACGTCCGATCGTATCGTCCGCGGTGCCTCCATCGAACGGGCCCGGCTGGTAGATCGGATCGCCGATGTTGGCGTCGTTCGAGTTCGCAAGCACGTGGTTGTTGGAAAGGATGTAGTAGCGGGTGGGGATGCCTGGGAAGGCACTTGCGTCGTAGCACCCTGTGCCGGCCGTCCCTGCCGTGATGTTCAGGTGGCCGACGCTGTCTCCGCCCATCGCCGGGCGGCGGCGATTCTTCAGCGATTGTGGGCCGGCCTGCAGCGAGCCGCCCGCAAACAGCGTTCCGACGGCGACCACGTCGGTTGGACGGCGGTTGAGCGTCTTGGGGATGCGGTCCTTGGTGGTGAGGAGGCTGGCGTCGACCTTGTGCTCGACGAACACCTGGACGCACTTTGTACCTGTGTCCTCACCATGGCTCACCTTGTGGCCGAGGCCGACACCTACGACGTTGGCGAGCCCCAGCAGTTCTTGCTCCCGCTCCTCCTTGGTTTCGATCAGGCCCTCCGCAAACCCAGGAGCCAGCTGTTCCATCGAAATCTCGAGCATTGCTCATGTCCTCTCTCTCGAGCGATGCGGCCTCTCGTACACACGAGCGCCATGCCTCCTTAGAGATACACGACGCGTGCGACACGCGACGGTCTCGTATCCCGTCCGAGGCGCCTCGGCCCGCCGTCAGGTGTCGGTGAGTTTGGACGGGGAGCCGAGGGAGCCCAGTTGGGAGACGTCCCTTGGGAACAGCAGACCCATCGTCCAGTCGCTGACGACGCGGGACTTGCGGCCGACACCCGGCATCATCAACAGGTGGTAGGAGCGACCCATCCACCAGGCGAGCGGACCGGTGAAGGTCCATCGCCGCACCTGCGCAGTGCCCTGCCACTTACCGAGCGTGACGGCGAGGCCGCGGGTCCGGTAGGTGAACCGGGCCGGCTCGCCGATGCCCAGGTCCGATGCGATGTTCTGCGCGGCAGTGTGGGCCTCGCGAAGGGCGTGTTGTGCGGTATTGGGGGCGAGCCCACCGGCAGGATCGGGGACCGCCGCAACGTCGCCGACGGCGTAGTAGCCCGGCTTCCCGATCACACGCATGCCGTCATCGACGGGGATGAAGCCGTGCTCGTTGGTGGGCAGATCCCAGCCGCCCGCAATCGGTGTCGGTCTCTGGCCTGCCGTCCAGACGATGGTCTCGGAGGGAAATGGCGCCACCCGGTCGTCGGAGACCTCCACGACGCCATCCACACAGCTCACCAGCCGGGTGCCGAGGTGCACTTCGATGCCGCGCCTCCGCAGGACTTTCTCGGTGAACGAGGCGAGCTTGGGATGGAGCCCGGGGAGCAGCGAGTCTTGGGCCTCGACGAGCACCCAGCGGAAGTCGTTGGTCGACAGGGTCGGATACCGTCGCACCGCATCCCGTGCCAGCGACTCCAGCTCCGCCAGGGCTTCAACACCCGCATAGCCGCCTCCAATGAACGTGAACGTGAGATGGCGGCGACGTTCGTCCCTGTCGTTGCTGGCTTCGGCCGTGTCGAGCTGGTGGAGGACACGGTTGCGCAGCCAGATCGCATCGGCGAGGGTCTTGAACCCGACGGCGTGCTCTTGGAGCCCCGGAATGGGGAAGACGCTCGGCACCGACCCTGGAGCGAGCAGCGCGGCACCGAACTCGATCTCACGACGTTCGCCCGCGATGGTCTCGATCACCGCACGGTGTTCGTCCGGTGTGCAGTCGACGACCCTGCCGATGAGCAGCTCGGTTCGATGGAGCAGCTCGCGTAGCGGGATCACGGCGTGACGAGGCTCGAGTGTCCCTGAAGCCGCCTCGGGCAAGAGAGGCGAGAAGAGCATGAAGCTGTCGGGTGCGACGAGGAGGATCCGTTCGCCGCGGCCCTTCAGGAGCGTTTCGAGGCGGCGTGCACCGAAGGCACCCCCGAACCCTCCTCCGACAACGAGGATGTCGTACCACGCCATTCCGGCAGGCTACCTCCGGTGCCCCGATCTGCGGCGCCGACCGCAACGATGGCACCGAGGATTGCCCAGAACGTCCACGATCCCGATACCTCGGCGGTCATGAACATGTCCGTCGTGACGTGTCCGGCCACGGCAGCGATCAGACCGGCGAGGATGGTGGCGTTGAGTCCGCGGCTGCGGCGCCATGTGCGTAGGCCGGCGACGACGGCCATTGCGACGAACGCCAAGTACGCCAGCATCGACGGCAGCCCCGAGCCGGACGCCAGAGCGAGCGGCACGTTGTGGGGGCTTTCGGGCCGGAAGCCGTCGAACAGCGCCTGTTGATCCGTGTCGAGCGCATCGCCCGCAGTGGCGGCGTACGTCAGCGGGAAGAGGTCCGGCCCGCTGCCGACCAAAGGGTCGCGGAACGTGGCAGTCCAGGCCACGTCCCACAAGGCGACGTGCTGCCGTACCGAGGTGTTCTGCCCCGAAAAGGCGCTTGTGACACGGGCTGCGGTGTCGCCGACGGTGGTGCGGACTCCCGGAATGACCAGCGCAGCGGCGGCAATGCCGGCTGCCGCGAACTTCCAGCGGCGCCTCCCTGGTCGAGCGACGTCGCGGCGGCGGACCATCATGATTAGCACCGAGCCGGCGACGGCAGCGCCGAGAAGGCCGCCCCTGCTGAGTGTTGTGACCAACGCCGCTCCCTGCACCAAGAGTTGCGGCAGCCAGATCGCCGGCCGCTGCGAGGTTCGGGCGACGGCCGCCGTCACGGATCCGGCGAGAACGAGATATGCGGCAAGGCTGTTGGGGAGACCGATGGTGGCGAACGTTCGCCCGTTCTCGAGGTCTGCCCAGAGCGGATCCCACCCGACGGATTGCACGAGGGCGTAGGCCGCCACCGCGGTGCCGGCGACGGCGACGGTTTGCATCCACCGCAGAATGGCCGCGCCATGGAAGACGAGCCGGGCGATCACGAACACGCCGGCGTACGTTCCCATGGCCAAGACGCCCTGGTATTCGGGGAATCGACCCGCCACGCTGCCTGCACGATCGGGCGAGGCGAATGTCGCGGCGACCAGCAGAACAACAAATACCGCCAGCGGCACGTCGACCCATGCGCCGCGCCATCGATCGGCCGACGCCGATGCGGCAAGGAGGCCGGCCACCGTCACGATGACGAGGGCGATCAGCTTGGGCTGTGCGAAGGTCTCCTCGCTCCAAGGAGCGAAGACGAGTGGCGCAACCAGTGTTCCCGTTGCGACAAAGATGCGCGCGAGGCGGCCTCGCCTCAGATCGACGGCCGTTGCCTGCAGTGGCGCGAAGTCGAGGTTGTGCCGGTCCGGGAGGTCGCCGACGTGAGGCAGCAATCCGAGTCCGCCGAGGTGACGTGTTGATTCCATCGCCCGGTCCTTCTCTGGCTCCGCAACGCGGAGGAGAGGTGGAAGGGTCGAGCCCACGAGGCCGGGACAGCGAGCCACCCGGCAAGCCGAGTTGCTCACATCCACCACCACGTCCCGGCGCTCGCCGGGCTCGACCCAAGCTCGTCTTGGGCTCTCCTCACCCCGCGTACTGCGGGGCAGCAGGCCGACTCGCCGGGGGGCTCGTCGGACCGCTGGGGCCCTTCATCATGAGCTGGCCGCGCAGCTCTCCTGACGGGTGCGTCACCGTGTGAACGTTGACGTAGAGGCGCTCACGGTGAAGCGCACGCACGAACGTCTCCCAGTCACCTGCGAAGTCGCCCGTCAAGTCATCCGGTGTGATGAACCCGGTCACCAAGACACCGTCGACCGATCCGGAAGGTGGCGACAGCGTCTGCAGGAGCGTGGCGACCACGCCGCCGTTCTGGCCTGCAGGCGCATGGTGCACATGGGCCGCCACAACGCCGTCGAGGTTTTTCACCTTGATGCGATACCTGACGACCTCGTCCTCCTCGTCGTAGTGAAAGAACGCAAGCCCGGACGCGTCGGAATCGACAGGGGGCACCTCGTGGGTACCCGAGAGCTGAGCCACAAACCATGGCCGCTCCACATTGGCTCTGAAGGATGCGAAGGCGGCTGTCGATATCGACAATGCCAACACAACGAGTACGGATGTCACCACAAGGCGACGTCTTCCATTCATGGGGAACCTCCCACCACTTTGGTTCCCTCCACGCCCGAACGGGAGTATGGGTCAACAGGGCAAGGGACGCAAGCGTCGGCCACGAATTGGGTCGGTCGCCCCACTTCCCTTTTGTGCCCAAATGGGTCCCGGCGCACTGCCGCAGCCACCCGGTCGATCGTGCCCAAGTCGTACTTGGCGGTGATGTTGTAGAATCGCCCGGCCGGCGAGACCCTGCGGGAGAGTCCGACATCGGCGCCGAAGGAGCAACCGCCCCGGGAATCTCTCAGGCACCCGAACCGCGGGAACGAGGCACATCTGGAGAGTGGGCTGCGTGGCCCCGCCGAAGAGGAAAACCGGGCAACCGGCGAATCTTTCAGGCACCGTGACAGATCGGGGCGCACTCGCTCAACCGCGACACGAGGAGCACCAGATGACCCGTCCGCTCGCCGACCTGCTGCAGACGGAGGACTTCGTCCGGCGCCACATCGGTCCCGATGACGCCGACATCGCCGTCATGCTCGAAACCCTCGGGCTCGAGTCACTCGACGATCTGCTGGCCACGGCGGTCCCCGACAGTATTCGCCAAGCCGATCCGTTGCGGTTGCCTGGACCGCAAACCGAGTCAACGATCCTGTCCCGGCTGCGCGAGATCGCAGCAAAAAACCAGGTCTACACGTCCATGGTCGGCGTCGGTTACTACGGCACCATCACCCCACCCGTGATCGCACGAAACATCCTGGAGAACCCAGGGTGGTATACGGCATATACGCCGTATCAGCCCGAGATCTCCCAAGGCAGGCTCGAAGCGCTGCTCAACTTCCAGACGATGGTGGCCGACCTCACCGGCATGGATATCGCCAACGCCTCGCTGCTCGACGAAGCGACGGCTGCGGCTGAGGCCATGACGATGTTGAAGCGGGCGAGCCGAAGCACCTCCAGCGTGTTCTTCGTGGATTCGGAATGCCTGCCGCAGACCATCAACGTTCTGGCCACGAGGGCCGAGCCGCTCGGCATCAAGCTCGTGGTCGGCGATCCGCATCGCGACTTCCTCGGGTCGGATGCCTTTGGGGTGCTGCTCCAGTATCCCGGGGCGAGCGGCGTGGTGCGCGACGACACGACATTGATCACGGCACTCAAGGAGCAGGGTGTGATGGTGGCGGTCGCCGCCGATCTGCTGGCGCTCACGGTCCTGACCCCTCCAGGAGAATCGGGCGCGGACGTGGCGATCGGGACGACGCAGCGTTTTGGTGTGCCGCTCATGTTCGGCGGACCGCACGCTGCGTACCTGGCCACCAGGGAGAACCTGAAGCGTTCGTTGCCGGGCCGGCTGGTCGGCGTGTCGGTCGACAGCAAGGGACGCATGGCGCTTCGGCTGGCCTTGACCACGCGCGAACAGCACATCAGGCGGGAGAAGGCGACGAGCAACATCTGCACGGCGCAGGTGCTGCTGGCGATCATCGCGGGCGCCTACGGCGTGTACCACGGCCCAGATGGGTTGCGCACGATCGCCGAGCGAGTGCACACGCTGACGTCGATGCTGGCTGCCGGGCTTCGTCGCGGCGACGTCGAACTCGTGAACGACACGTGGTTCGACACCCTGAACGTGCGGGTCGAAGGTCGGGCTGACGAAATCGTGGATGCAGCGGAGGATCGTCGCATCAACCTGCGGTTGGTCGACAACCACACCGTCGGGATCTCCCTCGACGAGACCACCCAGGTTCCGTATGTCGATGCCCTCTTCGAGGTGTTCGGCCTCGACGTCCGAGCCGCCGACCTCGGCGATGTGCCCAGCGGCCTGCCTGCGACGTTGCTGAGGAGCAGCGAGTTCATGACGCACCCTGTGTTCCACTCGTATCGCAGCGAGACCGAGATGTTGCGCTACCTGCGCAAACTCCAACACAGGGACATGGCGCTCGACCGCACGATGATCCCGCTCGGCTCCTGCACGATGAAGCTGAACGCCACCGTCGAGATGCTGGCCGTGACGTGGCCGGAGTTCGCCGACATCCACCCGTATGCACCGTTGGAGCAGGCGGAGGGGTATCTCGAGCTGATCGCACAGTTGGAGCAGTGGCTCGCCGCGATCACCGGCTACGACGCCGTGTCGTTGCAGCCCAACGCAGGCTCGCAGGGTGAGTACGCAGGGCTTCTGGCGATTCGCAACTACCACCAGAGCCGTGGTGACGGGCATCGCAACATCTGTCTCATCCCTGCTTCGGCACACGGCACCAATCCGGCAAGCGCCACCATGGCGGGCCTCGACGTCGTTGTCGTGGCAACCGATGAGCAGGGCAACGTCGACCTCGACGACCTGCGAGCGAAAGCGGAAGACCACTCCGCCAATCTCGCCGCCCTGATGATCACGTACCCGTCGACCCACGGTGTCTTCGAGGCGACGGTGCGTGAGGTATGCGAAGTCGTGCACGACCACGGGGGTCAGGTGTACATCGACGGCGCCAACCTCAACGCCCTCGTCGGTGTCGCCAAGCCCGGCGAATTCGGCGGCGACGTCTCCCACCTCAATCTGCACAAGACCTTCACCATCCCTCACGGCGGCGGCGGCCCAGGGGTGGGCCCGATCGGGGTGAAAGCGCACCTCGAGCCGTTCCTCCCCGGTCATCCCTTGGTGAGCGACCAGGCGGGACCGGGTGACGGCGCCGGCCCGGTTGCGGCGGCCCCGTGGGGGTCGGCGGGCATCCTCGCCATCTCCTGGGCCTACATCGCCCTCATGGGTGGCACGGGGCTGACGAAGGCCACAGAGGTCGCGATCCTCAACGCCAACTACATCGCCAAGCGGCTCGAAGGGCACTACGAAGTGCTCTACACCGGGCCGCAGGGCTTCGTCGCCCACGAATGCATCATCGACGTGCGGAACTTCAAGAACGACCACGGCATCCCCGTCGACGACTTCGCCAAGCGGCTCATCGACTACGGCTTCCACGCACCGACGATGTCGTTCCCTGTGCCCGGGACGCTGATGATCGAGCCCACCGAGTCGGAGAGCCTGCGCGAGCTCGACCGCTTTTGCGATGCGATGATCGCCATCAGGCAAGAAGTCGACCGGGTGGCGGCGGGGGAGTGGCCGCTCGATGACAATCCGCTCCACAATGCTCCCCACACCGCCGAGGACGTTGTCGCAGACGAATGGCCGCACCCGTACCCCCGGGAGCTGGCCGCATATCCGGTCGACAGCCTGAGGGGCGACAAGTACTGGTCGCCGGTCGGCAGGGTCGACAACGCCTACGGCGACCGTCACGTGATGTGTGCGTGCCCACCGATGGAGACGTACCAGTAGGGGAAGGCTCGGCCGTTCTGGTCTTTGATCGGTGTCCCCGCCGGGGTGGTTGGCGACGATCGCACGCACCGGCTACAGCGTGGCGCGAGTCGAAGCCGGCGTGGCCTCGCCCGATCACTCGGGCGTCGCAGGCGTCCTTTCCCGATAGATCGGGCCGGCGACGTTCCCATTGGCCCCTATCTGGCTGTCCGGCTGGGCGGCACGATGAGATGTCGCAAGCCAGGGGGTTCTGTCATGCGTCTCACCCGATCGTTCGTTCTCGCTGCGGTCCTCACGCTGCTCGCCGCAGCTGCGGCGTACGCCGTTCCTGTCGACCCGAACGGCACGTTCATCGACGACAACGGTGGCGTGCACGAAGGCAGCATCGAGGCCATCTACGAGGCCGGGATCACCAAGGGGTGCAACCCTCCGGCCAACGACCGCTTCTGCCCTGCCGAGCCGGTGACCCGCGCCCAGATGGCGTCGTTCTTGACTCGGGCCTACTCGCTCCCCGATGGCCCTGATGCGTTCGTCGATGACGCAGGCAACGTTCACGAGGTCGCCATCAATGCGATCGCGGCGGCAGGCGTCACGAAGGGGTGCAATCCCCCGGACAACGACCGATTCTGCCCTGCCGAGTCGGTGACTCGAGCCCAGATGGCATCGTTCCTCGCCAGGGCGATGGACCTGGTCGTTGGGGATGCACCCAATGCGTTCATCGACGATGAGGGCAACGTTCACGAGGACGCCATCAATGCGATCGCGGCGGCAGGCATCACCAAGGGGTGCAATCCCCCGGACAACGACGAATACTGCCCCGCGGAACCGGTGACCCGGGCCCAGATGGCGACGTTCCTGATGCGTGCTCGCGGGCTCGATCCGCTGCCGCCGCCCTCTGTGGATGACGCCTACGTGCTGGCGATCTACCTGATGTCACCGCAGGATGCAGACGGCGGGCCGTATCTCGTGACGACCGCCCGGTACCTCGAAGGCCCCGCACCTACCGATGCTGCTGCCCTGGCCGACGACGCATTGGATCAGCTGCTGCTCGGGCCCTCCCCGGACGAAGTGGCCCAGAGCCCCTCGTTCTCCACGTCGATTCCCGACGGCAGCGAGCGGGTTGCGCCCGTGACCGTGGCGAGCGGGGTCGCCATCGTGGATCTCAGCGGTGAGTTCGACGACGGCGGTGGCACGTTCAGCATGACCTCGCGTTTGGCGATGTTGACGTTCACCGCCACCGCGATCGAGGGCATCGACGAGGTCGACTTGTACCTCGACGGTGTAGACATCGACGTGTTCTCCGGCGAGGGTCTCGACATCTCCGATGGTCTCACCCGTTCCGACTTCCTCCCGACGATCACCGATGTCATCGGCTCAGGACTGGTTCCTGAGCTGTTCGTGGAGCGTCCCGCCTGGTTCGAGTTCGTCGAAAGTCCCATCGATGTATCTGGCATCGGCAGGGCGTTCGAGGGCGACTTCAACTGGGAGCTCTACGATCGAGAAGGCCTGCTCCTGGCGTCCGGTCATTCGATGGTCGGTGGCGGCCCCGAATATGGACCGATGTCGTTCACCGCGTCCTACGACGTCGCGGAGCGACAGATCGGCTCCTTGATCGTGTGGTGGGACTCACCCGAAGACGGCGGCGGCCGTGTGGGTCTCCGCGAAACCGCGATGTGGCTCATGCCCTGACGCCGGTTCGGTCAGGTCATTGGGATCAGGTCGGTGGCAGCTGATCCCCGATGATCTGAGCCGTGGTCGTGTGTCATCATGCTGCTTCAAGAGCAAGGAGTAGATCGCGGATGGCCGGCGAGCGGGTGGCGATGCCCCCGAGCACTGCACCAAGCGTCGTGGCCCAGATCGCGGAGCTGCAACACAACCTCGAACGCCTCGACGGGAAACGGGTCTCCTACTCACGCACCTTCGGTGTCGCCGGTGGAGCGCCTGCCTCATGACTGACCCGCGCTACAGCCGCGACATCGGGACGAGTCCGATGGGTGTTGGTCGCTCCGCGATCGGTGGCCGTCTGCGTCCTTCGCCGCTCGGGGTGGACGTCGCTGTGGCGGCCGCTGTCTTCGGGGCGAGTGTCGTCAACGTGGCTTCCCAGGATGCGGCGGGGATCTCCGAGATCCCTCTTGCCGGGTTTGTCCTGTTGGCGATCGGCAGTGTCGCCGTGTATTGGCGGCGCCGCTGGTCCGTGGCCGTTTTGGGGGTTGCGCTCGTGATGACGGTCGCTTGGACGGCGTTCGGCTATCCCGGCAACCCGGTGTTTCACATTCTGGTGTCGCTGTATGCGGTTGGTCGGTATGTCCGGGAGTGGTGGATCAGTCTTGGTGCGCTGGCTGTTGCCCTCGCCGCTGTCGGTCTTGGCCAGGTGGTGGATCGTGACCCGGTCGCCGACGTAGCCACGGCACTGCTTGTGACGACGCTGCCGTGGTACGTGGGACGCCGGGTGCGACTCCGTGCGGCTGCTGCACGGGAGCGTGCCGAGTATCTCGGGTGGAAGCGGGCTACCGAGGCCGAGCGGGCCATCGCCGACGCCCGCGCCGGTATTGCGCGTGAGCTCCACGACGTGGTTGCACACAACGTGAGCGTGATGACCGTGCAGGCGGGTGTCGCCCGCCTCGTGGTCGAGGACGATCCGCAGCGAGCTCAGGAGGCGATTGGTGCGGTGGAGGATGCGGGGCGCAGGGCTCTCGATGAACTCCGGCATCTTCTCGGTGTGCTCCGTCCCGACACAGCATCAGGCGAACTCGGTCCGCAGCCGGCCCTGAACCAGATTCAACAACTCGTGGAGCAACTCAGGCAGACCGGGATGAGCATCTCGTTGGCCGTGGATGTCACCTCCGCACTCCCCGTCAGGGTGGATCTATTTGGATATCGCATCGTTCAGGAGGCGCTCACCAATGTGCTCAAGCACGGCGGCGTCGACGCTGCGGCACAGGTGCGTGTCGAGGAAGTCGATGGCCATCTCGACATCGAGGTGACGGACACGGGTACGGGGGCAAGCACGCTGCCGGGATCGGGCCACGGGATCGTAGGAATGCAAGAGCGCGCCATCGTGCTGGGCGGTACCTTTGAAGCGGGACCGCGCCCGGGGGGCGGCTTCCGGGTTCGGGCACGATTGCCGATAGGAGACCCATGAGCATCAGGGTTGCCGTTGTCGATGATCAGGCGCTGGTGCGTGGCGGCTTTGCCGTGATGCTCGACCGCCAAGGTGATATCGAAGTCGTCGCCGAGGCTGGTGACGGTGCGGCCGCGATCGAGATCGCCCGTGCCCATCGCCCCGATGTGATCCTGATGGACATCCGCATGCCGGAGATGGACGGCCTGGCTGCGACCAAGGCCATCGTTGACTCCGCCGATTGGCCCGTGAAGGTGTTGATTCTCACCACCTTTGATCCGGACGAGTATGTGTACAAGGCGCTCCAAGCGGGAGCCAGTGGTTTTGTGCTCAAGGACATCTCGCCTGAGGACCTGGTCGCAGCGGTTCGCACCGTGGCCGATGGAGGAGCCCTGCTGGCCCCATCGGTGACGAGGCGGCTGATCAGCCGGTTTGCGGCACCGCCGTCCCTCGACCCGTCCGTCGTTGCTCGTCTCGACCGGCTCACCGGCCGGGAGCGGGAGGTGCTCCTCGCCGTGGCCGCAGGCTCGAGCAACATCGAGATCGCAGAGGACCTGTTTGTCGGTGCTGCAACCGTCAAGTCACATGTCTCCAGCATTCTCACCAAGCTCGGGTTGACCAACCGTGCGCAGGCGGTGGCGTTCACCTATGAGAGCGGGCTGATCAAACCCGGCGACGGCGACATCGGGTTCTGATCCGACTCCGCCAATCGGCGGATCCCGACCGGCCGGCGTCGGGGAATCTTCCCCCAATCGGGGGAGCCCAGAATCCTTCTGCTGCCCGGAGACGGCCACACCTCAGGTACGTACGTTGTCGGCACGTACCAAAGGAGCGGCAATGCAGCAGCTATCCGACAACAAGACCGGGTCGAGAGCTCGGTCGCAACTGTCCAAACAGAAGCACGGGCCTACGGTTCGGTCGTACCCGATCTCTATCGAGCACGTCACCAAGAGCTATGGCGGCGACGCCGTCGTCGACGACCTGTCGTTTGTCGTCAAGCCGGGACGCGTGACAGGGTTTCTCGGCCCCAACGGTGCGGGTAAATCCACAACGATGAAGATCCTGCTCGGCCTGGCCTCTCCAACCAGCGGTCGAGCTACCATCGGCGGTCTCGCCTATGGTGAGCTTCCCGACCCCACCGGCGTCGTGGGCGCCAGCGTCGAGTCCGATGCGTTCCATCCAGGACGAAGCGGGCGCAACCATCTCCGGATCCTGGCGGACGCCACCGATACGCCCGTGGAGCGGGTGGACGAGGTCCTCGAAATGGTGGATCTCAGCGGCGCTGCCAACCGGCACGCGGGTGGCTACTCGCTCGGCATGAAACAGCGCCTGGGACTGGCCGCGGCCCTGCTGTGCGATCCATCGGTGCTCGTTCTCGATGAGCCGGGCAACGGCTTGGATCCGCAAGGGATTCGCACTCTACGGAATCTCCTGCGGTCGCGAGCAGCAAACGGCGACACCGTGTTGGTCTCCAGCCACCTGCTCGGCGAGGTCGAGCAGCTCGCCGACGACGTCGTCGTCATCAACGAGGGCCGATTGGTGGCCCAGGGGTCGCTGGCCGAGATGCAGCAATCCGTATCCATTGTCCGGGCCGCCTCGCCGGAGACCCTGCGGGTCGCGCTCGAGGGGGCAGGTGGCGTCGTCGAGTCAGGGGAGCGAGGCACTCTCGTGGTCCGTGGCCTCTCCCTCGACGAAATCGGGGACCAGGCTTTCTGCGCCGGGGTCGCCCTCTATGAACTGTCACGCCACACCGACTCGCTGGAAGACCGATTCTTCGCTTGGACCGGAGCTGCGGCCAGCGACGGATCCCATCCCACCACAAAGGAGTAGCCATGAAGTCGCTTCGAATCGTACGGTCGGAACTCCGCAAGCTGACCAGCACAAAGATGCCTTTTGCCTTTCTCGCCGTGCTTGTCGTGATCGGTGCGGGGACCGCGATCGCGGTGGCGTTCGGCACCGACATGGACGGCAGCAAGACCTTCATCTCCACCGCGGCAGACCAACAATCGTTGATGGCCTTTGCCGGGAACGCACTCTTGATTGCTGGGTTGTTCGGCGCCATCGCCGTCGCTCGGGAATACGGTTACGGCACCATCGTCCTCACCTTCCTGACCACACCACGCCGTCCCCAAGCCGTCCTTGCGCAGCTCTCGGCGGTGTTCGTCGCCGGCAGCGTGCTTGGACTCGTCGGTGCCGTCGTCAGCGCCGCTTCGGTGGCAGCAGGGCTCACGGCGACCGACTTCGGGTTCATGGTCTCTGCCGCCGATCTGGCACAGGTCCTCGCAGCATCGACTCTTGCCGGAGGCGCCGGTGCCGTGCTCGGCGCCGGGGTTGGCACGCTGATCCGCAACACAGGCGGTGCGGTCACCGGCACCATCGTGCTGCTGGTCATCCTGCCGCCGCTTGCCGTGCAGATGGTCAGTGAGACCGCGTCGTGGATACCGGGGACCCTCGCCAACGTTCTCTCCGGAATAGACGGTGCCGTGAGCATCGGGGCGGCCATCACAGCCATTGCAGTGTGGGCCCTCGTTCCCGCAGCCACCGGCCTCGTCGCCGTCACCCGTCGCGACGTCGTCTGAGCAGCGAGCAGGAACCATCCCAACTGTCGGGTGCGTCCCCCAGTTGCATCGCACAAAGCGAAATGCAGCTGGGGGACGCACCCGCGACCAGACACGGCGCCCGAAGCTGGTCGCATGTGATCCTGTGGCTTTGGTGGTGTGTCATCATGCTGCCTCAAGCGCAAGGAGTTGAGTGTGGATGGCTGAAGAGCGGGTGGATCAGTTCAAGAAGGCTGCGGCCATAGCCGCGGTTGATCGCATCAGTTCCGGCCAGGTCGTCGGCCTCGGAACGGGTTCGACGGTGCGGTTTGCGATCCTCGAGCTGGGCGAACGGCTCCGCCAGGGCCGGTTGGGTGACGTACTGGGCATCCCCACCTCTGAAGAAACCGCAGCCCTTGCCGTCCAGGAGGGCATCACCCTCGTCGAGGTGGGTCGCAGCCCAATGGGTCTGGCCATCGACGGTGCTGATGAGATCACGCCGTCCCTGGCGCTGACGAAGGGCGGGGGCGGCGCCTTGCTGCGGGAGAAGATCGTCGCTGCCGCCGCGTATCGGTTCATCGTGATCGCCGACGAGTCAAAGCTCGTCGACCGCCTTGGCTCGACCTTCCCCATCCCCGTCGAGGTCGCCCGCTTCGGATTGCGGGGCACCATGGACCACCTACGCCGCTTCGGCAACCCGACGCTGCGCACATTCGGCGAGGAGCCATTCCGCACCGACAACGACAACTACATCGTCGATCTCCAGGTCGAGCCAGTGGATCACCCGGCTCGCTTCAACCAGCTGCTGTCCAGCCTCCCCGGGGTGTTGGAGACGGGGCTCTTCGTCGGTATCGCCGACGAGGCACTCATCGCGGGGCCTGGCGGAGTACGCACCGTCACCGCCCGCTGAGATGTTGTGGGTGGGCGTTGTCATCGGTGCTGCGATCGCCGCAGTCGTCGGAGGCCCACTGGCGAGCCGATGGTCGCTACGGGCTGAGGCGAGGTGGGACCGCAAGGGTGAGGTGGCCCTTGCCGAGCATCCCGGGCTGCAGCGACAAGTCGAGCAGCTTGCGGACGACGGCGCGCTGTTCACCGCGTATCAGGGCCAGTACTGGACGTGGGCTGCGCTGGTTGGGGGCGGCATCGTCGCAACAGCGGTCGTTGGGTCGCTGACGGCCTGGGCTCTCGATCGAGGTGGGCGCCCTGAGCCGGCAGCCTGGGTGGCCGTGGCCACCGCCCTCGTGGTCGGGGGCGCCACGATGTTCTGGTTCCGCAAACTCGTCGCCAAACGGCGCATCACCCGCCTGGTGTATCTGGCGAGGCTTCGTTCCGGTTGATCGGCGGGCCGAACCCCTCACACCGATCCGGATCGCACCGGTGGGCGGCGGTTGAACCAGGGGTGCGCACGCTCCAGCTGCCCGGCGAGTTGGAACATCGTGCCCTCGTCTCCGTGGCGGCCGATGAAGTGCGACCCGATCGGGAGACCATCCTCGTTCCAAGCCAGCGGCACCGACATGGCCGGCATCCCGGTGAAATTGGCGATCGGCGTGAACGGCACGTAGCGGCCGAGATCGTCCTCGAACTCGTCGAAGGGCGTGTTCTGGTCGATCTCTCCGATGAGCTTGGTCGGTGCGCCGAGGGTCGGGGTGAGCAACAGGTCGTATCCGGTGAGGAAGTCGCCGAGGACGTAGGCGGCCTCCTGGAGACGGTTGGTCGCAAGGAGGATCTCCCCAGGCGACATTGCCATTGCCCGCTCGACAAGCTTCCACGTGAAAGGCTCAAACGCGTCGAGGCCGGACTTGCGGCGGTCGAGACGGGCCACTGCCCGCATGGTCCTGGCGTCGCCGAGCATCCTCCGCAGCGCCTTGCCGCCTGGTCGTTGCTCCACCGCATCGAGGATCAGCAGGAAACCCGCCTGAGGCATGGCCTTCCACCAGTCGAGGAAAGCGGCGACGATCGCACCGCCGTCGAACTTCGGCGATGCCTCCTGGACCTCGTGACCAAGCTCTTCGAGCAGGAACACCGTGTTCGACACTGCAGCGGCGCAATCCGGGTGGACCGGCCGACCTTCGAAGTCGGCGATGGTGAAGGCGATGCGAAGCCGGTGCGGATCCTGCTCGGCGTCGTGCACATACGGGCGCTCTGGCGCGGGCGGGGTGAACCGCGCCCCGGGACGGTGCCCGGCGACGGCGTCGAGCAACCCGGCGCTGTCGCGCACCGAGCGACTGACACAAAACGACGTCGATACGAAGTCCGCGGTTGCCGGCGGGTACATCGGGATGCGCCCCCGCGACGGCTTCATGCCGAACAGCCCGCACGCCGAAGCAGGGATGCGGATCGATCCGCCACCGTCGCTGGCGTGCGCCATCGGCACGATGCCGGCAGCCACGGCGGCCGCAGCACCGCCGCTGGAGCCTCCGGGCGAATGATCCAGATCCCACGGGTTGTGTGTGGCGCCGTGGAGGACCGGCTCAGTGGTCGGCAGCAGCCCGAACTCAGGGGTGTTGGTGCGACCGAGGGAGACGAGCCCGGCGCGCCGGAACCGTTCGACGACTTCTGGTGTGACGTCGCCCTTGTAGTTCCTGAAGAACACCGACCCCATCGTGAGTGGCTCTCCCTGCTCGGGGGTCAGGTCCTTGATGAGAAAGGGAACGCCGCCGAACTGGCCTTCCCGGTGCTCCGCAGCTTCTCGCCTGGCGGCACTGAAACGGGTGCTCACCACGGCGTTGATGGTCGAGTTGAGTTCCTCGATGCGATGGATCGCGGCCTCGGCGAGTTCCTCGGAAGTGACGTCGCCGCAGGCGACCAGCGCGGCGAGCGACGTTGCGTCGTGCGATTCGTACTCGGGAAACGGGTCGGCCACGGGGCTCCACGATCGGTGGCGGCAATCTAGCGTCAGACTCCACCGTCGCCGGCTGTGCGCCACAACCGGCGGAGCGCTCTGCACACGCCCAACGGTCACACTCGTCCGGCTGGTGCTGTGCGAAAGTGGGGGCGTGATCCAGGTACTCGGGTACGTCGCTTCGGCCGTCATCGTTCTCTCGCTGACGATGACCTCCTTGTTGCGTCTCCGGTTGATTGGTGTGGTCGGGGCCACCCTCTTTGCGATCTACGGCGTTCTGGTGCAGGCATGGCCCGTCGTGGCGACGAACGTGGTCATTCTCGGCCTGCATGCCTATTTCCTGTGGAGAGCATGGACGGACGACGAGTACTTCACGCTGCTCGAGGTGCGGCCCGAGTCGATGTACCTGCACCAGTTCTTGGCGTTCTACGCAACCGATATCCGCTCCTTCCAGCCCGAGTTCCTCTACGAGCCGACCGAAGACCACCTCACCATGTTCATTCTCCGGGACATGGTCCCTGCGGGGCTGTTCATTGCCCGCCGGCAGGGCGGTCCGGTGATGGACGTCGACCTCGACTACGTCATCGCTCGCTACCGCGACCTCAAGCCCGCTCGCTTCCTCTTCCACGCCAACCGCACGGTGTTCGAGCAGCGCGGTGTCGAGCTGTTGCGTGCGACGGCGAAAACCGACGCGCACAGGAGCTACCTCGAGAAGGTGGGATTCACCCCGGTCGAGCCGCACGGATACGAGATGACGTTGCGTCCGTGACCGCAGGTGGCTGCGCCGCCGGAGGGAGCTGCGACCCGTGGTCACCGACCGAGCTGCCCGCGGCCCCGGAGTGTCGACTTGGCGTCATTTGACGCACCACCCAGGGCTAGGTTTCGTTGAATGACTTGCCAAGCCTGATTTCGATGCCGGAAGTTGACACATGAATCGCATCCTTGCCCTTGCCGCCGCTCTGGTTATCGTTGTCGCTGCCTGCGGAGGTGGCGCCAACACCGCGGCCGAGTCACCGGCGCCGACCACCACCACCACCACCTCACTTCCGAGCCAACCGGCAGCCCCATCCGGCGCAACAGGAGGCGACACGGTGATCGATGAAGGGGACTCTGCCGACGTTGAGCTGCCGTTCGAGCTGAGTGTGATCGGTCAGGCCTGGCCTACCAACTGGGCGCGCCGCACCATCCAGCTCGACGAGCTCAGAGTCGGGCTCAACGCGGCCGATCCGCGCGACCTGATCCGCCCCATCGACGAGCCGATCTATGAAACCGTCGACGAGGCCGATGCCTGGCTGGAGGACCCCGAGCAGGGGATTCTCCTCGAAGTCGAGGGCGCATCGATCTTCTACCCGATTCGGATTCTCATCTCTCACGAGATCGTCAACGACCAGCGCGGCGAGGTGCCCTATTCCCTCACCTACTGCCCGCTGTGCAACACCGCGGCCGCCTTCGATCGTCGGGTGGACGGGCAAGTGCTCCGTTTTGGGGTGTCCGGCCTGTTGCGGAACAGCGATCTGGTGATGTGGGACGACCAGACGACGTCGCTCTGGCAGCAGGCAACCGGCGAGGGGATCGTTGGTGAGTACGCCGGCACGCAGCTCGAGTTCCTGTCGACCGCTCTGATCCGGTGGGCCGACTTCAAGGCCAACAACCCCGACGGTGACGTGCTGAGTCAGGCGAGCGGCCGCGGCAACTACGGCACCAACGCCTACGTCGGCTACACCAGTCGGTCAGGTCCGTACGGTCGGTTCTTCCCTGGCGAGCTCGATGATCGACACGAAGCGTTGTCGCGGGTCGTCGGTGTTCGCGTCGACGGGGCCACCAAGGCCTACCCGTTTGCCATCATCGAGCAGGAGCGCGCCGTCAACGATGAGATCAACGGCGTGCCGGTAGCGGTCTTCTGGGGCGCCGCGGACACCGCGGACCCCCTCGACTCTGGGCTGGTCGCCAATGGGCAAGGCATCGGCACCGGCATCGCGTTCGACCGTCGCGTCGGCGATCGGGTACTGACCTTCGACGCCAATGGTGACGACACCTTTGAGGATGTAGAGACGGGGACAACGTGGAACCTGCTCGGTGTTGCCGTCGACGGTGAGCTGATCGGCGCGGAGCTCGACGCCGTGACCCATCTCAACGAGTTCTGGTTTGCGTGGGCGGCCTTCAACGAGGGCTCGCCCGTCTACGGCGAGTAGTCGCCGCCACGCCTCTTTGGAGTCGGGCAGGGTCTTTGTACGGAACGCGCAAGACCATTGTCCCCCTGTTTGTGAGCGTGGCGCCGCCTAGTCTTTTGGTAGGCGCATGCTCTTCTGCAAGGAGGTGTTGCATGCTGAAGACCGGCATGAAGGTGCACAAGCTCACCAAGAAGGTTGGCCAAGCCTCGCCGTCCGGGGTCATCGTCGAGATGCACGGTGATTCGGTTGAGGTGAAGTGGGACGACGGCCACACGAGCATCGTCTCCCGGATCTCGGTGCAACCGGAGAAGAAGGACTGAGGCCGGTCGTCGCCATCGGTGCGACTCCCGCTGCCCCGGACGCGACATGGGGGGCCTGATGCGGCCCCCCATGATCATGGGTCCGCTGTGAGACTCAGATGCCCGCGTTGCGCATCGACCCGGTCATCTGTTCGTCGTTGAGGTTGTAGAGGCTGCAGATCACTTCGCGGTCGCCTTCACCCCAGGTGTCTTCGGACGGATAGAGGTAACGGATGTCGAGCACTGAATCCGCGTACGGTGTTCCCACGTAGCCGTCGAAAGCGGCGAGGCAACCATCGGTTGCGGCGGTCTCTATGACCGTCAGACCCGGGTAGTCGTCCGCATCTGCGACATCGAAGAGGTGATACACCTCGTTGTCATGCGGCTCTGCGCAGTCGACGATGTCGACATCGGAGACTTCGCTGAAGTCGTCCGGATCGTCGAAGCACTGACCTACCTCGAGGTCAAAGACATTACCGCTGCACGCCGAGGCAACGAGGGCAACGACGAGCAAAAGCATCGCTCGGAGTCTCACTGGCCCAACTCCTTCCAGGTATCCCGATCGCGTATCGAACGGGCGGCATTGTACGAATCTCCCTCGAAACTGCCCAGGGGTCGCTCGGCTCATTGGCCGATCGGCGTAGGGTGCCATCGTTGCGAGCTCGGGAGGGACTGTGCCGGATCTCGATGGAGTGCGGCGGATGATCGGGGGCAATCAAGGCCTTGGTGTTGTGGCGCTCGCTCGGCCGGATGCCAGCGTGCATGCGACGTTGGTCAACGGTGGCGTGTTGCTTCATCCCACGGAGGGCCACGAGGTGGTGGGATTTGTGGTGCGCGGCAACGCCCGGAAGCTCTCGCTGCTTCGGTCGAACGGCCGCGCCTCGCTTACATTCCGCCACGGATGGCGCTGGGCCGGCGTCGAGGGCCCGGTGGACATCATCGGTCCGGACGATCCCATGGACGGGATCGACGCGGAAGCACTCCGCCTTCTGTTGCGTGCGGTTTTCCAAGCCGCCGGAGGCACCCACGACGACTATGAAGAGTACGACCGTGTGATGGCCGAACAGCACCGCGTCGTGGTCCTCATCACCCCTGAGCGCATCCTGGGCAACGGCTGAGGAACACGACACCAAGCACCAAATACCGAGTCCTGGCTACGCCCGGAACTGCGTGCCTTCCGTGGCGTGACGGCGCAGCAGATCTGCGGCGGCGTAGCGGTCTCCGTGAACCTTTGCGAGGTTGTCGAGTCGGGTCACGACGTCATCTACTCCAACGGTATCGACGTACGTGAAGGGACCGCCCCGGAACGGTGGGAAGCCGAGCCCGAACACGGCACCAATGTCACCATCCCGGGCGCTTCGCAGTATGCCCTCTTCGAGACAGCGCACCGCCTCGTTGACAAGCAGCAGAGCCAGGCGATCCTGGATGGTGCGATCCGCGAGCTTGATCGCCGGCTGGACGCCCATGGCTTCGTACACCGAACGATCCACCCCACTCTTCTTCCCGTTCTCGTAGGTGTAGAAGCCGCGACCGTTCTTGCGGCCCTTGCGGTCGTCCTCGTTGAGCCTGGCGAAGGCAGCCGGCGGCGTCATGCGGTCACCGAAGGCCTCCTGCATGATCTTGGTGATCTTGGCGCCGACATCGATCCCGACCTCGTCCATCAGGGTGACGGGACCGACGGGGAACCCCCAGTTGGTCATGGCCCGATCGATGGCTTCGATCCGCACCCCCTCTTCGAGCAGGTGGCCGATCTCGTTCATGTAGGGCCCGAGGATCCGCGTGGTGTAGAACCCCGGGCCGTCGTTGACGACGATGACGGTCTTGCCCTGTTTCTTGCCGAAGGCGACACACGTTGCGGTGACCCAGTCGGCGGTGGTCTCGGTCACGATGACCTCGAGCAGTGGCATCTTCTCCACCGGGGAGAAGTAGTGCATGCCGATGACGTTTTCGGGTCGAGCGCTCACCGTGGCGATGTCGCTGATGGGAATCGACGAGGTGTTGGAGGCGAAGATCGCCTCGGCCCCGATGACGCCCTCGACGTCCTGCAGCACCGAGTGCTTCAGTGACAGATCTTCGAAAACGGCCTCGATGACGAGGTCGACGTCGCCAAATCCTGCGTAGGTCGTCGAGCCGGTGACGAGCTGCATCAAGCGGGCGCCGTCGCGAGCGGCGATGCGCTTCCGCTTCACCCGGCCGTCCACGTAGTTCCCGACGTAGGACAGCCCGCGCTGCACGCCGGCGTCGTCCACCTCCTTGATGCGGCTGCGTACGCCTGCGTTGGTGGTGTTGACCGCAGCGATGCCGCCGCCCATGAGGCCGCCGCCGATGACGCCGACCTTGTTCACCGCTCGTGGTTTGGTTTCGCCGTCGACGCCGGTGTCGCGCTTGAGCTCGTTGCTGTCGAAGAAGATGCGCATGAGTGCAGCCGCCTCGGAGGAGACGACGAGCTTTGAGAACTCCTCGAGCTCTGTTGCATAGCCCGCTTCGATCCCGTCGTCGATGCCGACGCGCACGGCGCGCAGGATCGACTTCGGAGCCGGGTAGTTGCCCCTCGTCTCCTTCATCATCTGTTCGGTCGCCTTGTTGAACAGCACCTTGCGGCCGATGGGGTTCTCTTCGAGGGCCAGCTCCTGCAGGTGTTGCGGCGACAGCCAGGTCTTCAACCTGGCGACAGCACCGCCCCCACTCTGCGAGCCCTGGCCAACGGCGGCCGCGGCACGGGCCTGAGCGACCTCGAGCAGCGATGTTTGCGGGCAGATCTCATCCACCAGCCCCATCTTCAGCGCACGCTTGGGACGGAGCGACCTGCCCGTGAGCATGAGGTCGAGGGATGCCGCGATGCCGACGAGCCGCGGCAACCGTTGGGTCCCACCTGCGCCGGGCATGATGCCGAGCTTCACCTCAGGTTGACCGAGCTGGGTCTTGCGCTCATCGTCTGTCGCGATGCGCATGCCGCAGGCCATCGCCACCTCGAGCCCGCCACCGAGGCAAGGTCCATGGATCGCCGCCACCACCGGCTTGCCCTGATCGCGGTGGAGGTCCTCGATGCGTTGGAGCACTTGATGGGCCTTGCCGAGCAGTTCCAACGCCGTTGCCGGATCGTCGAGTTCGGACAGCCAGCGGATGTCGGCGCCTGCGATGAAGTTGTCGCGCTTCGCCGAGCCGATCACGAGGGCGGTGATCGTGTCGTCGGTTTCCACGAGGTCGACCACCCTCTCGACGTCGAGGAGGATCTCAGGCCCGAGGGTGTTGAGTGGCTCGCCGGTCCGATCGAGCAACGCCGTTGCCACCCCGGCGTCATCGACGCTGAAATGGATGTTCTCGAGCTTCAGTTGGGGCACGGTGGTCGTCATCGTCAGCGCTCCAGGATCAGGGCGGCACCCAAGCCACCGGCTGCACATTGGGTGATCAGTGCGGTGCCTGCGTCCCTCCGCACCAGCTCGTTGGCCATCGTCAGCGCCTGCCGGGCGCCTGTGGCGGCAAAGGGGTGGCCGAGCGAGATCGAACCGCCGTAGAGGTTCAGTTTCTCGGCCGGGATCTCGCCCACGGCTTCATCGCGGCCGAGGTGTCGTTGTGCCCACTCGTTCGAGGCGAAGGCTTGCAGGTTCGAGAGCATCTGGGCGGCAAAGGCCTCGTGCATGTCGACGACGTCGATGTCGTCCATCGTCAAACCTGCACGGTCGAGGGCGATCGGTGTGGCGAACGCGGGCCCCATGAGCATCTGCCACGACGGGTCGAGACCGGCGAAGGCCCACGAACGGATGAACGCTCGCGGCACCAGCCCGAGCCGCTCAGCAGTGGCCTCTTCCATCAGCAGCACCGCGGCGGCACCATCGGTGAGGGGTGAGCTGTTACCCGCGGTCACCGAGCCGTACCGTCGATCGAACACGGGACGCAGCTTGCCGAGTGCTTCCCGCGAGGTGTCGGCACGTGGGATCCCGTCACGGCGTGCGGTGTCCTTGAAGCGGGGCGGGATGGGCATCGCCATCACCTCGTCGTCGAACACTCCCTTGTCCCACGCCTCCACGGCTTTCTGGTGAGAGGTGAAGGCGTATTCGTCCTGCGCCTGCCGGGCGATGCCGTTCTCCCTGGCCATCTTCTCGGCGGCATCACCCATGGTGAGGCCGGAGGAGAGGTCGGCAAGCGCCGGTGCTCTGGGGGCGAGGTCTTTCGGGCGGACCCTCGAGAACGCCTTGACCTTCGCCGTCACGTCCTTGGCGGCGTTGGCAGCCATCAGGGCATCGACCACGGCGTCGTCGTACAGGATGGGCGGCGACGACAAGCTGTCGGCGCCGCCGGCAATCACGATGTCGGCATCACCGGTCAGGATGGCCTGGGCACCACTCACGATGGCTTGCGTGGACGTGGCGCAGGCTCGGCTCACGGAGTAGGAGTCGACGGACGCCGGGAAGTTGCAGCGCATCGCCACTTCTCTCGCGATGTTCGGTCCTGCGATGTCGGCAACAACCGCTCCGAAGACGATCTGGTCGACCTCTGTTCGGTCCACCGGGCTTCGCTCCATCATCTCGGTGACACATGCCGCCGCCAGATCGAGCGTCGTCAGATCACGGTACGCGGCACCGGACTTCATGAACGGCGTCCGCAGGCCATCGACGATGGCGACACGGCGTCGATTCACCTTGCCGGGATTGTCCTTCACCATTACGGGACCTCACAAACTTTGAGTAGTTGCTCAAATTGTATCACCGAGGACACGTCGCGGAATCGGCGGCAGCGGCGCATGAATGTGGACAACGACCTGCGATGTGCTGGACTCTCAGCGATGGACGTGTTTCCGTTTGCCTTTGACGAACGTTACCGCGTGATGCTGCGACTCATCGGCGTGCATCCGGGCAACGCAGACGTCACCGTCGATGACGATGAGCTTCGAGTTCGGTTTGGGTTGTGGCGGCTGCACACCCCACTGTCGAATATCACGGGCATGGAGTTCTCGGGCGGGTACACGTGGTACCGGGTGATTGGTGCTCGTGGGTCGTTCGCCGATAGAGGCCTGACCTTCGGCACCAACGTGGAGCGGGGCATGTGCGTCAAGTTCGCCGAGCCTGTGGCTGCGCTGGTGCCCGGCGACATGCTGAAGCACCCAGGGATGACCGTGACGGTGGCCGACGTCGACGGCCTTTCCGAAGCACTCCGCACCCGCGGCGTGCCCAACGAGTAGGAGGATTTTGTGGCGGTGACATCAACGATGCTCCCTTTGGGCACAATGGCGCCCGACTTTTCGCTTCCAGACGTGGTGACGGGACGCACGGTGTCCCGTGACGACTTCGCCGATGCCTCTGCCCTGCTCGTGATGTTCATCTGCAATCACTGCCCCTACGTGAAGCATGTCGCAGCCGAGTTGGCGGCATTGGGTGAGGAGTACGCAGGATCAGACGTGGCGATCGTCGCGATCAACTCCAACGACGCGATCCTGTACCCAGACGACGCTCCAGCGGCGATGAAGACCGAGGCCGAGACGCGGGGCTACACGTTCCCGTACCTGTATGACGAGTCGCAGGAGGTCGCCAAGGCGTATACCGCAGCGTGCACCCCCGACTTCTTCCTATTCGGTGCGGACGGCACCCTCGCCTACCGGGGCAGACTCGACGGCAGCCGTCCCAATACCGAAGTCCCCGTCACCGGCGTTGAGCTCCGGGCGGCCATCGAAGCGGTGCGTTCAGGAGCCGAGGCGCCTCCGCAGCAGAACCCCTCCATGGGCTGCAACATCAAGTGGCGCAAGGGGAATGAGCCCTCCTACTCCACCTGAGTGCGTCGACGTCGGCTGAGGCTCGAGATCAACCGAAGCGCTGCGACCACGTGGCGATGTCCGCCACCGAGGCGTTGCCCCCGCACAGCAGCAACACCACCTTGTCGCCCGGCGCCAGGCGGTCCTTCCACGTCAAGGCTGCGGCCATGGTGCACGAAGCGGCGGGCTCGGTCACGACCTTGACGCGCTCGGCGAGGAAGACGACCTCGGAGAACGCTGCGGCATCTTCCACCACGGCGACGCCGGCGAGGCGGGTGCGGGCGAGGGCGATCATGTCCGCGGCGGCATAGGGGGAGCCGAGCGTCTTGGCGATCGAAGTCGGTGTGATCGTCACCGGCTCCCCAGCGGCGAGGGATCGCGCCAGCGCATCGGCGCCTTCGGTCTCCACGCCAACGACCTTTACGTCCGGCTTCGCATCCAGCACGGCCGTGGCGACCCCGGTGAGCAGGCCGCCGCCTCCCACGGAGACGAAGAGGTGGGTCAGGTCGGGCACGTCCTCGACGATTTCCAGCCCAACGGTTCCGTTGCCGGCCATCATGAGCGGGTCGTCGAACGGGTGCATCAGCGTGCGACCGGCCGCCGCATGAGCTTCCGTCGCATGCATGGCGGCGCCAATGTCCGGGACGAGCTCGACGTGCGCTCCATAGCCACGGGTGGCGGCGACAGAGTGCGGCGGTGTCGATTCCGGCATGACCACCATGGTGTCGACCCCGAGCGCCGATCCGGCGAACGCCATGCCCTGGGCGAAGTTCCCGCCGCTGAACCCGACGACGCCTGCGTCTCGTTGCTCCTGTGTCAGGGAAAGCATGACGTTGAAGGCGCCACGAGGTTTGAAGGATCCGGTCTTCTGGAACAGCTCCAGCTTGAGGTACACGTTGGCGCCGAGCCGCCGGCTCGAGGCATCGGACCTCACCAACGGGGTGCGGTGGAGGCGACCGGCGATCCGGTCACGGGCGGCGAGGACATCGGCAGCGCTGATCATGCCGGACACCCTAAGCCTGAATCCACCGTTCGAATCGGCTGGGTCGCCCGGCACTATCCGCCGCGGGCCCTCAACCCAGGTGTCGTGCAGCGAACCCTGGTATTTCGCGGCGGTTTGGCCCATCATGTTCAATATGAGCTGTATGTGCTGCCGTCGATTTGTCGGCCCCCCGGCCCGGAAGCGGGACGGGGCGGTCTGCGAGACCTGACGCGCACGCTCCTCGACCCCTTCCCCGCCTGGGGGGACTCGTCCACCTGCTCCGTGACGATTCTCGAGGAGTCGAATCATGCAAACTCAAGCCCTCACCCGTGAGGAAGCCCATGGTGCGGTTGCACTCCGCGACCTCACCGATCCATCTACCGGCCACCATGCGATGCAGACCATCATCAACGTCATGGTGGGAGCCCTGGCCGACCGCTGGGGATGCGAGGTCCGCTGGGAGCAAGGACCTCGTGTCGTGTCCGTTGCCGAAAACTACGACCGGTTGCGGATTCCCTCCGGCGCGGTGACCCGCGACCAGCGCTACACGAGATACATCGATGAAGACCGCATGTTGCGCTCACATTCGTCGGCGATGATCCCGCCGGCGCTGCGGAAGGTCGCCGCCGATCCTGTCGACGACGTGCTCCTGGTCTGTCCCGGGATCGTGTACCGGAGGGATGCGATCGATCGCATCCACACCGGAACACCACACCAACTCGATCTGTGGCGGATCCGGCGGCATGCCCCGCTTTCCGAGACCGACCTGATCGCACAGATCGCAACCGTTGCAGAGGCGGCGCTGCCCGGCAGGGGCTGGCGTACCGAGAGCCGCGTTCATCCCTACACCACCGACGGTCGCCAGATCGACGTGGCGGACGGCGACGAGTGGGTTGAGATCGGGGAGTGCGGTCTGGCCCATCCCGACGTGCTGGCCGACGCAGGGCTCGTGGGGTGGTCAGGCCTGGCGATGGGGCTGGGGGTCGATCGCCTGCTCATGTTGCGGAAGGGCATCCCCGACATCCGGCTGCTGCGGGTCGACGACGATCGGGTCGCCGGTCAGATGCACGATCTTGCACCCTACCGGCCCGTGTCCAAGCAGCCACCGGTCCGCCGCGACATCTCGATTGCCGTCGACGCCCGCACGACGGACGAGGAGTTGGGCGATGCGTTGCGCGCCCGACTCGGGGACGACGCGGACAGGGTGGAAGAGGTGCGGATCGTCTCCCGGACCCCCCATCAGGACCTTCCCCCGCAGGCGATCGAGCGTCTCGGAATCGCGGCCGGTCAGGTCAATGCGCTCGTCAGGGTCGTCCTGCGCGACCTCACGACGACGCTCACGGACCACGACGCCAACACCCTGCGAGACCGGATCTCTGCCGCATTGCACGAAGGGCGGCGATGAGCACCGGCCGGACACCACTCCGGTCACATGTCACGTCGAGCTGTGACCGGGACTTCGCCTGGCCTGCCAGCCCTCACGACGATGTGATCAGCAGCCTCCCAGTTGCAGGCGATCGTCGCGTCCTGCGAGGCTGGCCTCCGCCACAGGAGCCGGCATGGATCACCACGACGATTCTCATCCCGCCGGTGGCATCGGGGATCCTGCTCGCGCGCAGTGCCTATCCGGTCACTTCTCTCCGCGGAAACGTGTTCGGTACCTGCCGGTGACGTTGGCCGAAAGGCTGGGCGACGTGGCAATGCGACGCAAGTCGCTTATACCGGTGTACGTGGTCGGGGTCTTCGTGGTCCTACCGATCATGGGTATTGTCGTACTTTGAGCAAGGAGGGCTGAGCGTGCTCGATGTCTCCAAGCAGGGCGGGGGAAGCAGCGCCATCGAGGACGTGGTCCACCGGCTCGTCGCCATGCTCCAAGACGGTCTCGAGGTGTTCCATGCTTCCAGCTCAGCGGTCTTTGGCAGGGGTGCCTCCAAAGAGGCGAAGGCCAAGGACGATCGCGGCGACCTGACGTGACGCCGCCCGCCACCGGCTCGGACATGGCCTGCACGCCGTGGTGATGAACTCGGTCCTCGCTGCAGCCGCGGAAGCGGACGCATCCGGCGACATCGACACCTTCGTGCTGGTCGTCGGCCTCGTTGGTGGCCTCGCCATCTTCCTCCTCGGCATGGACCAGATGACGGAGTCGTTGCGCCTGATCGCAGGCGGCCGCATCCGCGACGTGCTGGCGCGGCTCACCTCCAACCGATTTGCCGGGCTCCTCACGGGTGCCGCGGTCACCGCAGTCATCCAGTCGTCGTCGGTCACCACCGTCCTCGTCGTGGGGTTCATCTCATCCGGGCTGATGACCCTCACCCAGTCGCTCGGGGTGATCATCGGCGCCAACGTCGGCACGACCATCACCGCCCAGATCGTGGCGTTCAAAGTGACGAGCTACTCGCTTGTTGCCGTCGCGGTCGGCTTCGGGTTCAGCTTCTTCTCGAAGCGCCCGGACCGTCAGACCTGGGGCACGGCGTTGATGGGTCTCGGTTTGGTGTTCTTCGGTATGGCGCTCATGGGCGAGGCGATGTCGCCGCTGCGGTCGTCGCAGACCTTCATCGATGTGATGACCCGGCTCGAAAACCCCTTCCTCGGCATTGCGGTTGCGGCGGGCTTCACGGCGCTGATCCAGTCGTCGTCTGCGACTACCGGCATCGTCATCGTGCTGGCCCAGCAAGGGCTCATCAACATCGAAACCGGCATTGCCTTGGTGCTCGGCGCCAACGTGGGCACCTCGATCACGGCAATCCTGGCCGCCCTCGGCAAGCCCAGGGATGCGATGCGGGCTGCCGTTGCCCACACGCTGTTCAACGTCGGCGGAGTCTTGTTGTGGATTCCGTTCATCGGCGTGCTCGCACGAGCCGTCCAGGAGATCGGCGGTCCCATTGCGCGCCAGGTCGCCAATGCCCACACCCTGTTCAACGTCATCAATGCACTGGTCTTCATCGGCTTCGTCCCCCAGATGGCCCAATTGGTGACCAGGCTCGTGCCCGATCGTCCCGGCGATGGTGAGTTCGCCGTGAAGCCGAAGCACCTCGACCCAGTACTCCTGAGGACCCCGGCCCTTGCCCTCGATTCCGCAAGGCTCGAGCTGCTGCGGATGGCGTCGCGCGTCCAGGCCATGCTGGATTCGATCTTGCCCGCTCTGCTCGACGGGACCCGCTGGGAGCTGCTCGACATCGAGAGCGCCGACGACGAAGTCGATGACCTTCACGCGCAAATCATCGAGTACCTCGGCCAGGTGAGCACGAAGAAGCTGTCGAAGTCGAACACCGAGGAGTTGATCGGCCTCATGGAGGCGACCAACGACCTCGAATCGATCGGCGACGTGATCGAGACCAATATGGTGTCCCTTGGGCTCACCCGCGTGGAGCAGGGGCTGGTGGTTGGCGATGGAACACGCCTCATGCTCGTCGAATTCCATGGTGCGGTTGCGGCAGCGCTGGCACTGTCGATGGAAGCGCTGACCGAGCTGGATGTCGAAGCCGCTCACAGGGCAACCAGCATGAAGGAGGAGATCAACAGGATGGAGCGTGCTGCCGCCGGTCACCAGGCGGACAGGCTGCTGGCCGATGCTCCGGATCGCATCGCCAACTACCGCTTCGAGATCGACGTGATCGCCAACCTCAAGCGGATCTACTACTTCTCCAAGCGGATCGCTCGCGAAGCTGTGCCACGGACCGAGCGGTCCTCGATCTAGGAGTGCGACGCGTGACCGAGTTCCCCTTCGCCCACACCGTCAAGCCGATGAAAGCGCGGGTGAAGGAGACTCCTCCCGCACCCCCGGGCTTCGCCTACGAACCCAAGTGGGACGGGTTCAGGGCCGTGGCCTGGGCCGGCGACGATCCAAGGCTCGACTCGCGCAATGGCAAGGATCTGCTCCGCTACTTCCCGGAGCTCCGACCGGCGCTCGCTCAGCTTCCGCCCGGCACCGTGGTCGACGGCGAGGTCGTGGTCGTCGTCGACGACGTCACGCAGTTCGACACGCTACAGATGCGGATCCACCCCGCCGAGTCCCGGATCACCAGGCTTGCGGAGGAGACTCCCGCCGAGTTGGTGGCGTTCGACGTCCTGGCGCTGCACGGAGAGGATCTGCGGGACACGCCGTACACAGAACGGCGGGCCGCCCTCGAATCACTGTTCGGTGGGCTGTCCCTGCCCTGGCATCTCACGCCGGTGACGCAGGATCTCGACGTGGCCACCCGGTGGTTCGACGAGTTCGAGGCGGCTGGGTGCGACGGGATCATCGTCAAGGCCCTCGATGAACCGTATGTGGAGGACAAGCGGCAATGGATCAAGTGGAAGCATCGCAGGGACTGTGACTGCGTGGTCGGCGGTTACCGCATCCACAAGGACGGCGACAAGATCGGCTCGATCCTGCTCGGCCTCTACAACGCCGCAGGCGACTTTCACTTCATGGGTCATTGCGCCGGGTTCTCGAACCACGACCGCACCGAGTTGCTGAACCAGTTCGAGCAGATCCGGACGGACGAGAGTTTCGGCGGAGACGAGCAGACCCGAGTGCCGGGCATGCAGAGCCGTTGGTCGGCAGGCAAGAGCCTGGACTGGATCCCCGTCGAGCAAGGGGTCGTCGTCCAGATCAGCTACGACCAGCTCGAGGGTGGCCGGTTCCGCCATGCCACCCGCTTCGAACGGTGGCGCCCGGACAAGCCCCCGGAGGAATGCACTCTCGATCAGCTCATCCGCCCCGAGGGTTCCGGGTTCTCCGCAGTCGTCGACTGAGCAGCCTGGCGTCGGGAGGCATGCGAGCGAGACGGCCCTGACCGTCTCGTCAGCCCTTCGTGGTCAGCTCCGCCAGGACAAAACCGCCGGCGATTCCGGCGCGATCGCCAAGGCCGGGAGGAACGACAAAAGCGTCTGTTGCATGCTCCGGCAACCCCGGGTAGCCGGCGAGCGCTGCGGTCAGATGGGTGCTGATGGCGGGGAAGATCCCCGGCATTTTCGGAACCCCTCCACCGATGACGATCCGCTGCGGCGCCACGGTGTAGACGATGTTGCGCAGACCTTGTGCAAGGTAGAACGCTTCGATGTCCACGGCCGTCTCGAGATCGGAGCCTGCCAAGCGGTCACCCGATCGTCCCCACCGGGCGGCCACTGCGGGACCGGAAGCCATGCCTTCGAAGCAATCGCCGTGAAACGGACAGGTCCCAGGGAACTGATCTCCAGGACGTCGGACCACGCTCACGTGGCCCATCTCGGCGTGGACGAGCCCGTGGGCCACCCGCCCTCCCACCACCGCACCGCCGCCGATGCCCGTGCCGACGGTCAGGTATACGAACGTGTCCAAACCTGTGGCGGCCCCCCAGCGTCCCTCGCCGAGCGCAGCGCCGTTGACGTCGGTGTCAAAGCCCACCGGTACCTCGAGTTGGCGACCGACGTGGCCGGCAACGTCGGTGTTTGACCACCCAGGCTTGGGGGTTGTGGTGATGAACCCGTAGTCGGCTCGATCCCGCCGCAGCTCCACGGGCCCGAAGGAGGCGATGCCGATGGCGGCGACCATCGTGCCCGCTGTGGCATGGTCGGAGAAGAACCTCGTCGCGGCGTCCAGGGTGACGTCCGGGTCCTCTGTGGGGTAGCGGGCCTCGGCGATGACATTGTCCGGATCGGTGCCGATTGCGCAGACGAATTTTGTGCCGCCCGCCTCGATCGCACCATACATCGTCGTCATGCGGACACTCTACGACGCCGCAACGAAGCTCAGGCGTGGCATCGATCGGCTATCACTTGGCGAAATCCTCGAGAACGGTGCGGAGACGGCGCTCGCCCTCACCTCCGACGAACCACCAGATTCCCGTGACAAACGCGGCCGACCCGAGGACGCCAACAGCCGCCACGTAGGACCAGCGCCATGCGGCAGTAGCGGCGGAGAGAGCGTTCGCCCACCCGAGGGCGAAGCCGAACCCTGCGGCGGCAATCCCGATGGCGGTGGAGAACAGCGTAACGAAACCGAACCACGAAAAACCGCTGCCGCCGGCCGCCGTGACGATCTTGGGTACGTCGAGGGGAAACAGGTAGGCGTCCTCCATCGCTGCCCCGACGTGGATGCGGCTACCGAGCTCGTCGTTCAGATACGCCTCCAATCGGGCGGCGTATTGGCGGGCAAAGATGAGGTACGAGGCATCAAAAGCCGTCTGGACCGCGGTGTAGAGCGCCACGACGGGGATGAGCAGGAACGCCTCCGGTACCTCCCAGAAACCGACCACGAACAGGGCGCTGATGGCGACGACGGCAAGACGGATGTCGCCGAAGAACCGCCTGTGGTACTCCAGCGTCATGCCGCGCATGCGGCTCAGTTGGTCGGCGGCGATGCGCAGCTTGGCGTCCATAGGCAGCAATCTAGGAGGATGCCGATCACATCGTCGTGAGGACTCGCGGGTCCGAGAGTATTGCCTGGTCATGTACGAGGAGAAGAGTCCGCACCCGCACCCGTATCCGGACTCAATCGACCGCAAACCCAAGGTGCGATTGCCCGGTCGTCCCCGGCTGCCGAGGTCCGAGATTCGCCTCGGCGGACCGGCGCGCTTGATGAGGGGCGCCGGGGCCTCACCTATCCACTGGCGCCCGTTACTGTGCACACCGCTACAGGAGGATCGAAAAATGGCCACCAAGCTTCACCGGATGATCACCGTGCCGGGTGCGCCCGACGAGGTGTTCGCTTACATCGCCGACTTCGCCAACGCTGCGGAGTGGGACCCCGGAATCGTATCTGCCGAGCGTACCGACCACGGCCCCATCGGCGTGGGGTCGGGCTTCGAGCTCGTGGCACGGTTCGCCGGCCGTGAGCTCACAACGTCGTACTTGGTGACTGAATACGACGAGCCGAATGGCATCGTCTTCGTTGGTGGCACCAGCAACTTCACCAGCACCGACACGATCACGGTCACGCAAGCCGTTGACGGGGTCCAGATTGGCTATGACGCCGTCTTCGAGTTGCACGGCTTGTTGCGCTTCGCCGAGCCGCTGCTGAAGGGCCGATTTGCAAAGCTCGCCGACGATGCGGTCGCCGGGCTGAAAGAGGTTCTCTCCCGGTGACGGAGTCGGTCTGGGATTACCCTCGGCCTCCCCGAGCCGAAGCCTCTGCACGGCACATTCGGGTCGTGTTCGCCGGGGAGACGATCGTCGACACGGACACGTCCATCAGAGTGTTGGAGACCAGCCACCCCCCGGTGTATTACCTGCCGTTTGCCGCAGTCAAGCCGGGCATCATGGAGGCCCATCCCCGCACGACCTTCTGCGAATTCAAGGGCCGCGCCGCCTACTGGACGGTCCGAGTCGGGGCCAGATCTGCCGTTGCGGCGGCATGGTCGTATCCGGAACCAGCCTCGGGGTACGAGATGCTGAGGGATCACGTCGCGGTGTACCCATCGGTCATGGATGCGTGCTTCGTCGACGATGAGCAGGTCGTGCCACAGGAGGGCGACTTCTACGGCGGTTGGATAACGTCGGATATCTCCGGTCCGTTCAAGGGTGCGCCGGGCACCCGCGGTTGGTAGTCCGGTCGATCATCCGGCCACGAACGCCTTGCCTTCGGCGAGCAAGACTCGCCGGCGCTCCTCATCGGGCTCGACCACTGCGAACCATTCCTCGAACACCTTGCCTGCCGGGGCAAACGCGGCGCCGATCCCCGCGCCGATCAGCTCTTGCACCCGCTCGCGGGGGAGCTTCACCACGAGCCCCCCGGTGCGGTGATCCGGCATGGCCAAGAACTCGCCGCCTGCACGCAGGCAGCGCGAGCCCATGATGGTGCCCTCGGCGATGTGCGGAGCGCCCGTAATGCCAGCAATCGTCACCTCTTTGGTGTCTACTTCGATGGTGTTCTCGACGATTCGGTTGAATGCCGATTCTGCGTCAAGATAGAGCCCGACGCTGTCGGCCCACCCGTGCAAACGCGAGTCCTCCAAGGCCACAAAAGTGACTCCCGGGGCCACACAGAATGGAGTGCGACCAACGCCCTCGACATCTAGCCCGATGTATCGGATCCCTGTTGGTGCGGCACTGCGTACGTCGGTGACGTGGCTGTCTTTGTTGTGGGACGACTCCTTGACATCCGCACCCTCACGGTTGGTAGACATCCCGTACGTGCGGACCGATCCGATAATCCGACAATCCCGGACAGTCACGCTCGTAGGTCGATCCCACTCATCTTCACCGACCTTGACCGAACGAACCTGAATCATGTCGCGGCCCTCGTTGACGCCTCCCTCCCCGCCGTCGAGGAGCGCCCCATTGCAGTCGAGCGTGATTCCGCTTGAAGCCGACCCCTCGATGATGATCCGTCTGGAGACGACGTCAGAGGGTGACAGATTCAGATCGCAGGCTTGCGCGACGTCCGGCGACTCAATGGCGTCAAGTTTGACCGTAGCGATCTCGACGGAGTGCCGGTTGCCTGGGGGCTCGGCAACCTCGTGTGGCCCACTCACGCCGAGGAAGGCAATCGGACCGCGGTGGCGCAGGTCGTGCTCGACCCGGACGGCTCGGTCGATGCGTGCCTCATTCCCGTGTTCATGGAAGCTCCCGGCCTCCCCGTGCCTCAGGTTGCCTACGACCCGGAGGACCCGTGCGGGAGCGACGAGGGGTAGCCCTCCACCATCCGGTTCGAGGCACTGCGTCGTATATCGAGTATGACGAAACTCATCTCAACGCTCACTCGCTCGCGACGGCGTAGTCGCCGGGATCTGAGGCAGTGGGGAGACGCACGGGCGCTGCCCTACACCGAGGGGCAAGCCGTGCTCGACCGCGGCCAGATCGGGCCGGCCGTTCCGGCCTTCCCGACCGGTCCTTCGACCTGAAGCGCGCACACCCGGCGGTGACGCTCGCCACAGGTGGGGTAGCGCCCCGGTCTGGCGCTCACGGAGCCGACTCACCGACGCCTGTCGCCGGGTCCGCTGCCCCTCAGGTGGGCGTCTCGGCCAGCGTCGCCAGTCGCTTCAAACCTCGTCGCAACACGATGACGTAAGGGGCGAAGGGCCACGCCACGGTGAACATGGCGCGACACCTCGCCGGGCCGAGGGGCTCTACCACGTGGCCCGTGGCCGACACGCCTGCGACTTCCCACGACCAGGAGCGACCTTCGACCACGTCGGTGATCGTGAACGGGAGCCACACCCCGGCAGGGGTCTTCACTCTGCCACGGACACCTGCGGCGACGCCGACGGCGGAGCTCTCGACCGCTCGGAGCGTAGGACCCCAACGGGGCCAGGACCGGAACTCGGTGATCAGGCGCCACACGACGGTCGCAGGCGCCTCTATGTGCTGAGAAACCGAGACGTGTCTCATGTCGGCCGCGTCGACATGCGCCCTCGTGAGATCACCGCCATCGCCGATCCATGATCGGGTGGCGCCACCGATACCGGAGGTAGCCGTCGAACACGGCAGGAATCCCGGTACGGACAGATGGGTAGGCCAGGTCGACGCCAAGATCGGAGGCAAGCAGTCGTGGCGCCACCGGAACGTCGAGATTGAACCCGGTCACCGTGTCCTTGGTGTAGAGCGTAGGTCGGCGTGCGCGCGAGAAGACCGGTTCGAGCACTGCGGCTCCGGCGTAGCTGAGCCATTTTGGCAATGCGATCAACCGGACGCGCGGGTCGTACGCACTCACCACATCAAAGAATTCACGCCACGTCACCACCTCGTCGTCCGCAACCGCAGAAGTCCCCGCCCACCGCTGCTCACCGGCGGCGAGCAGCACCGCGGCTGAGTCCTCGACGTGCAACTGGCCGCAGCGGTTGGCCATCTCCCCCGGAAACACGGCGATACCGCGTCTGACCTGATCGAAGAGAATCGACTGGGGGCCGTAGACGTGCGGCAGACGCACACAAGAGATCGTCATGTCGGTCGTGTCGGCGATGGCGCCCAACCGGGTTTCGGCCTCGAGCTTGGCGACTCCGTAACCGATCTGGGGATCTGCCGGTGTCGTGGCTCCGATGGGCATCGACTGATCGCCGTAGACGAAGAGGCTGCTGGCGAAAACGAAATGCCGAACTCCTGCGGCAGCCGCCGTTCGGCCCAGTCGCTCGGTACCGTCCACGAGGGTGGGTGCGAGGCGTCGGTAGGACTCGAAACTCGCACGGCCACCGAGGTGAAAGACCGTGTCGATGCCTTCGACGGTGCGCGCCAGCGTCTCGTTGCTCGCCAGATCGCCGGCCACCAGCTCTACATCGAGTGCGGTCAACAGCGCTGCACGATGCGGCCTGCGAACGAGGACCCTCGGGCGCAGGCCCATCTCACACAGCCGGCGCACGAGCTCGATTCCTATGAAGCCGGTGCCGCCGGTCACCAGCACGTGCTTCAACAGGCACTCCGGTGTCGTGCGCAGGGTCCTCGCTTCACGATGTGGTGTCTTCCCGAGACAACCTCGTGGCGAACCACTCGATCTCGTCGAGCATGTCTTGGAGCACCGCATCGAGCGTGGCCTCGGCGAAGCCGCCGCGAGCGTCGAGGGCGTCTTCGACGTTGCTCACATGGACGCCGGGAGCTACGGGCACCATTCGGAATGCTGCGGCGATCTGGCGCAGTTGCTCGACCACACGGGCACCCCCGAGCATGCCAGCCGAGACGCTCACAAAACCAACCGGTTTGCGTACGTAACCGGCGTAGTCGCTGTCGAGCAGGAGCTTCAGCTCGCCGGGGTACCCATGGTTGTACTCAGGAGAGACGATCACGAACCCGTCTGCGGCGGCAACGGTCTCCCGGTAGGTGTCGAGGCGGCCATCTCCCGATGCGCCGGTTCCTGTGAGGTCGTAGTCGGCAACGTCGACGATCTGGGTCAACGTCCCTCGGGCCTTCAGCGCATCGGCGACGAGGGCCGCTACGGCAGCTGATCGACGACCCGGCCGGGCCGTGCCCAATATGACGGGGATGAAGAGTTCGGACATGGGATCACCTCGTGAGTTCGACCCGGCGTGGGAATCGAATGGCCTTGCGCCGTCATAGGTCATACGGAGGCGCACGGCACCCCGGATGTCGGGTGCCCGGTGCCGCTCCTCGTCGAACATGCACGATCGCCTCGCCAACCTTCGGTGCCGGGCACCAGGGCGTGTGCTCCACCTCGGCGGCAACCAAGTCAAGTACGTGGCGGCGAACCATGGCAGATCGATGCCGGAACACAAGCTGACACAGACCGCTGAGGGCAAACCCGTGCCGCCGCCGCAGGAGAAGTCTGCACCTCACCGTGCAGGTCGCCGGCTCGCAGGAGGCCGCGCAGTTTGGCGTCGCCCCGGTCGTTGAGCCGTTCATGGGCCTTGGTGAGGAGCCGCCTGGCCCGGTACAGCGGATCGGTCTTGCGGCCCCGGTGTCTGATACACGGGTGATCCGCGGGTCTCGTTTTGGACCCTGCGGCGGCACTCATCGAGCTTCGTGTTGGCGAGGCGCACGACGTGAAACGGGTCGGCGACCTGGACGGCGTCGGGCAGCATGACATCGAACACCTTGCGGTACGGACCGGATAGATCCAATGTGGCCCACTCGACGTGGTCCCGCCACTCGGCGGGTCGCTCGGCAAGCCAGTCGAGCGGCCCTTGGGCGGTTCGGCCCTCGACCACGTCGAGGAGCTGACCAGTCTGAACGTCGACGATCTGAGTGGTCCACGCCTGGCGGCGCCACTTCCCCAGCCGACACCGCAACGTCTCGTCCAGGCCGAGGGCGGCGACATCTGCGAACCGGTGCGGGTCATCGATGAGCGCCTGCCCGTAGGCGGCCACGGCGTCCATCAGGCATGCCAGCCACAGTCGAGATCCTTGGCGACCTCGGACGCCGAACGGCCATGACGACCCACCTGCACCGTGGCCCACCTCGCCGCCCGATCCGCCAACCTGAGACGAGAAGCCGCGATCTGCGGTGCGACTTCCCTGAACGACCCGCACCCCGACGGGCATCCCCACCGAACCTTCCGCCACGCCAACACCGCCGGTTGCCCGAAACATGGCAGATCGGTGAGCTCCACGAGATCCCGGTCCTTGACCACCACCGGAGCATCGCAGGCCGGACACGACGGCCTCACCCCACGGGTCTCGACCATGACTCGCAGCCGCTTGCCCCGGTCCGCGACGTCGAGGACGGTGACGTCGCCGAGACCGACGAGCAGTTCGCACATGGCAATGGGATCAGCAACCAACAGGGACTCCCGGATCTCGACGGCTCAGAACACCGCCAGATTCGTCGAGTCCCTGTTACCCGCCGAGGACCCTCACCCGTTCAGACCCAGCTCAGACGCGAAGCGCCTGTTTGGATCTGCTGCCTGCATCTCCGATGCCAGGTCCCAGAACAGGTTGTCCTTCATCTTGGCTCCCCGTCTACTCGTTGACGGTACGACGATTTGACGATCAGCCATTCGACCGGCACGGTGGCCCTTGCGCAGCGGACTGGCGGCGGCAATGCTGGGCTCGGGCCGGGAGGGTGGCTCGGACGATCTCGTGAGGGGTATTCGACAGCATGATGCAGCTCATCTCCCGAGCGTTTCTTCGCCTGGCCGGATGGCGGGTCGAGGGAGCAACTCCCGACGTCGACCGGTACGTGATGATTGCTGCACCCCACACTTCGAACTGGGATTTGCCGTACATGCTCGCCGTGGCCTCGATCTTGCGAGTGCGGGTGTCCTGGATGGGCAAGCAGCAGATCTTCCGGTGGCCGTTCCGCTGGGTGATGCGCAAGCTCGGCGGGATCCCCGTGCGCCGTGACCGGGCACACAACATGGTGGATCAGATGGTCGCAGTGATTCGCTCCTCCGAGCGGATCGCCTTGGCCGTGCCGCCTGAGGGCACGCGGGGTGCGTCGGATCACTGGCGCTCGGGTTTCTATCACATCGCGCTGGGTGCAGGTGTTCCGGTGGTGACCGGCTTCTTGGACTATGCACGCAAGGTCGGCGGCGTAGGCCCGACGATCACCCTCAGCGGGGATCCGAACACCGACATGGATGCGTTCCGTGATTTCTACGAACCGCTCACGGGCAAGCACCCCGGTTCGCACAGCACGATCCGGCTCAAAGCCGAGATGTGATCACAAGTCCATCTCGTCCGCATAGACGAGACGGGATTCCCATTCCCGAGGTCGGCGCGGAATCGGGATGATCTGCAGCACCGCGGGATCGCCGAGGAGCCGCTCCCACTCTTCGACGGCGACGCGCCACTCGGGGAGGTCTCCCGGCGTGGCCAGGGGCAGGTCGTCTGGTGCCGTCAACTCGCCGACCCACGCAGCCTCGTTGTCGTTGCGACCATGTCCCCTGACGATCAATTCCTCGACGTCGACCGTCTCCCAGCCGAGGTCGGTCGGCAAGTCGGGGTCGCGGCGCTGCAGTCGTGCCACGACAGTCCGGTTCTCCTTCACCCAGCCGGCCAGCACGAAGGGGTTCGCCGGCACGTCCTTGCGGGGCTGCGCCCCTGCCGGCACGTCCCGAATGCCGATCGGCCCGCTGACGACCACTCGCACTCCGCGGGCATCGGTGCGGCTCACGCTCATCGTGCGTGGGGGTGGCAGCTGGACGAAGTCGCACAGTGTCGGGGCGGACAGGTGACAACCGGGCAGTGAGTCCGGCTGGTACCTCGCCAACCCCAGTCGCACGAACGGCCACATGGTGCTGCCGGGGTCGATGGCGATGTCCACATACCACTTGCTGCGTTCGAGGCTGTACTGCGGCTCATATCCGAGCACCGTGACGTTGGGATTGCCGCGCACGCCGTGCAGGGGAAGCACGGCAGGCTGGGTCACCGGCCCGGCGTCGCGGGGTCGGTCGTCGAGACCGGCGATGTGGAGCAGGCTGTCGAGCTCCAATGACATCGCCCGCCTCGGCACGGGCGCCCCCACCCACACCGGGTCGGACCCCCATTGGCTCACGTACTTCTCGAGGCCGGTGTCCTTGCCGGTTGCCAGCAGGACGCCAACCAGCTCGCCCACACCCGACGAGAACCAAGGTCGCTCCAGATAGATGCGCACGCCAACGAGGCGCTGGCTCCTCCGACCCACGGGCTGCTCTGCCTCTGCGCCTTCGCTCCAGCGGAAGAGCGGCAGCACCGAGTGCACCACGGGCGGTGCAGGCGGGGCGCTGCTGGGGATCGAGATGGAGAATGCTTCCCCGATGACGCTCTGACCGTCGTCGAGGGGATCGGCCCCTTCGTCTGGCGTCAGCAGGTCGGGATGGAAGTACTCGCGGAACCGGGTTGCAGCCCGCAGCCGGTAGGTGACCTCGTGATGGAGTGTGTCGCCGATCTGGTGCACGGCTCGATGGAGCCGCACCTTCCCCGACCCGGGCACGAGGAGGTCTCGATCGTCCTCACCCTGCCAGAGGATGGCGAGGTCCTCATCCGGCTGGATCTCGGTCGTGAAGGCCGTGGCGCTCTGGGGCCGGTCCTCGTAGGCGGGGAGGCTGAGGTCGTCGATCGGATCGCTCCACGTCGCCTCGGCAGTGACGGAGTCCGTCGACGGCCCGTGGATGTCGATGGCGCCTACCAAGGCAACCTCGACGGAATCCTTCACCCGGAACGGGTTCAGGATGATGCGTCGGGGCGCTTCGAGCGGGCGGGGGACGGCGTGCACCAGGGTCACCCGGTCGAAGGGGGTGAAGGCCCATAGCCAGCCATCAATGGCGGCATTGATGACGTCTGGGTTGTCGCGCAGGATCGGCGGGAGCACGTTCCACCAGCCGAAGAGATCGAGATCGTCGGCTTGGAGCGACGAGGCGAGCCGGAAGCGCTGCACATCTGCCGGCGGGAGGGCGAACTCGACCACATTTCCGTCCACCCGGCCGGACAACTCGCCTGAGCCGGCGAGCACCAGCCGGTACGGCTCGATCTCGGGCCAGGCGCCCGAGTACGGAGTCGTGAACCCTTCCGTACCAAACGGGAAGAGGATGGTGCGCCCTTCGCCTGCCTCAGGGAACACGAACGACAAACCCCTCGCCAGGACGTCGGGGAGATAAGGGATGTGGAGCTGGTCGGTGTCGTGAACGATGTACTGCCCCGGGGCCGGGGGATCACCGAGTTCGAGGGGAAGGTCCGCTTTGTCGTCGTCGACAACCCCGGGGTCGGCGTCCAGGCGGATTCCCTCCTGATCCACCAGGACGTTTGGGTCGGCGAGGCTCGGCACCGCCATGTCGAACAAGGTGCCGGATTCCCTGAGGGCAACCGCAAGCAGGCGTAGATGGTCGGCGGCGTTGGCGGAGCCGATGGCATCGTCGAAGGCGCCGTGGAGCTCGGCGTCCGGCTGGCTGGTCTTGGGCGGGACGAGGTGGCGTTCGCTGGTGGCGGCGTAGTCGTGATCGGCGTGGGCGGCGCCGTACTGGTCTGGAGGTATCACAGTGATGTCGAGCGTCTGGTGATCCTGGGTGACGCCGGAGCGAATCACGATCTGGCGTAGCGACTCGCCTTCGGTGAACCGTTGCCTGGTCACCATGGCAGGTGGCAGCACAGGATCCCACCGGAGGAATGGGCGAGTCGGGGTGATGGTCAGCAGGTCGACGTTGCGGAAGTCCTGGAGGTCCGGAACGGCGGCTTGGGCCAGCAAGCTGGCGTCGAGCCGGTCTGTGTCGTGGAACAGGCGACCGTCCTCGGCGAGGACGACATCTTCGAACGCACGGTTGACGATGACGCCCCGGCCGGCATCGCCCGCACGGAGCGGGGCTTCGCCGCGGCGAGCCCGCAACGCTCCGAGGGCGGTCCGATCAACCAGAGCATCGCCGGTCAGAGTGAGATCGGCCGCCACTTCGAGGGCCGGTGCGGAGAGGCGGGTGCGCCGGTCCCGGATCACTCCGGCCGTTTCGTTGCGCATGGTCGGCTCGAGACGGGTGACGAGCCGGTTGGGTTCGGGGATTCGGGTCAGCGCCGCCTTCACGGCATCGACGAGAGGAGCCGGCGCAGGCGGCAGCGGGCCGATCGTATGGGGCCGACTGTTGCCGGCGAGGTCGACCGCCCATGCCCTGAATGCATATCGCCTGCCGTAGCGGAGGCGAGGCAGCGAGCCGGGCTCAACGGTTGAGGTGACGATCAGCGGCGTCACCGGGTCGACGACCTGGTGGGGATCCTCGGGGATCTCTTCACCGGCCTCGTGGCGGACCCGTTTGCCTGGCCGGGGGGCGCTGAGGCTCCATCCCGCCCATCCGAACAGCGCTTCGTGGACATGGACCGGGCTGTCTGCCACTTCGGGGGTCTCGGTGAGGGTCGCCCCCTGGATGAAGCCCTCTTCCGGAAGCTTGGCGACGATCTCGCCGTGACCCAGCGCCTCGGCCCTGATTCGCCTTGCGTGCAGCGTCCACCACGCCTGGTTGGTGTCGTCCCACACCTCGACGCGCATCCCCTGTGTCACGTCCTCGGTGGCCAGCAGGGGAGCGTCCCCGCCGAGAAGCTGTACCCCGAGGTCGTTCTGGGTCTCGATGCTCTGCTGGGTCTGTAGGCCGCGCTTGTGGCGAACGACGGTGAAGCCCACGGAACGCAGCGCCGGCGGAGCTGCCGTCTCGGGGTCGCCGTTGCGCTCGCTGATCATCAGCCTGGGGAAGCCCCACAAGTAGCGGTCGAACTTGAGCCCTGTGCCGTCGGGGTCGACATCGAGCAGCGCAAACTGGTCCCGATCGCCCACAACGAGCTTGCCCTCGTGCCAGTCGGCGGTGCGGGGCACCGAGACCAGATCTTCGCCGACGGCCAGGCACTCCGTGCGCGTGACCGACGGCAGCAGGGCGACGTCGGCGGACTCGATCGTTGCGCTGAGCCACTTGCTGGTCAGCAGCCGCTCGGGATCCGTGACCTGCAAGTCGATCACGAGGCCGAGGGTGCGCTGCAGCGCCGGGTGATCCGATGCCAGGGCACACCGTTCGTGGAAGTCGGGCTCAGGGGGGTCGAGCTTGGGCGGCGTCTCTCCGTCTGTGGGTCTGGCCTGATAGGCGCGTTGCGCCTCAGGACGCTCGAAGAACCTCCGGGTGCGATGGGTCTCCATGATGAGCTGTTCGAACGGATCTTCCCCGGAGATTCTCTCCTCGATCCCGGCGAGGGTCAGGCGGTCCGTGTCGGAGGTCGGCTCGCCGAGAATCTGGTCGTAGACCGACGTTACGTACGATTCGTCGTACCCCCGCTCCGATCCGTAGTTGGCGAGCAAGCGGGACAGCGGGTGGTCGAGGGGAGCCGGAGGGGAGCTGGCGTCGGAGAAGATGCCGAGCAGGTTGACGAGTTTTGGCCCATCGTGAACTGCCGCGGCGCTGAAGGTGCGCCAATGGCGGTCGAGGAGGTCAGGGGTCTGTGGCCCGCGGACAGGAGTGGTCGGCGGGAATACGGCGTCCCACACTTGCGGATCGACCTGGTCGAGCAGGGGCATCGCCTCGATGACCCCGTCCTGATCGCTGAGCACGATGTGTGCCCCGCCTCGGAGCAGCGCAGCCCATTGCACGAACCCGTCGAACTCCTCGAGCACCCCGTCACCGGCGTCCGGCACCAACTGCGGGCCGACGAACACGGACACGTGGTACCTCGCATCGGCCGCCAGAGAGTGCGGCAGGGCGATGACGGTGAAGGTGTTGGCACCCATCATGCAGCTCCAAATGCCAAGCAGTAGTCGGTCCAGGCCGGGGCGGTGCCGTCCTCTTCCACCATGATCTGAGCGAATGTGGGATCACCCTTCGACCCGGCGAATTGGCGTTCGGCTCGAATGGTGACCGATGCCGAGAACAGGAAGACCTCGACCTTGATCGTCAGCGACGCCTCACCGATCAGCTTGCCCGTCGGGAAGTCGTAGGTGAGGGCCAGGTACAGCTCGATGGATGCGGTGATCAATCCGAGCACGTCGACCTCGCCGCGGAGGCGGAAATACCCGGTCAGCGATCCCCCGTCGCCCTCCAACCGCATGTAGACGCCGATCATCGCCGAGACCGAGCCGGAGGCGACGCCGAAATCGACGGAGAGAGTTGCTCCTGCCTCCAGGCCCAGCTCGAGCACCTGGAGCCCGTCCGGCGCCAGCCGCATGAGGAACCAACCGCCCCCGCCGATGAACGTGACTTGCAGGGTGAACGGCCGCTCCCTCGAGCAGAAGCTGAATCCGACGGTGACGGCAGGTCCCAGGAACGGGACATGCACGTCCGCCGCCAGCGACATGTTGGACAGCGCAAAGACCCCGATGGCGAGGTTGGGGAGCTCCAGAGTGAAACCGGCTTCGACGCCTTCAGGCGAGATGTCCACGTACGGCGGGTCCGAAAAACCGTCGAGGGGAATCAGCTCGCGGATCCGCTCGACAAACCCGAGCATGCCGAGGAACTCGATGTTCTGGATGACGACATCGACCTCGGTCTTGCCGGAGGACCCGCCCCGGAACGACAGGTGGTCGAACTCAAAACGGGTCAGCTCGGCCCCGGGCAGCAACACGAGAGCGAAGTCCTTGAGCTCGGCAAGCACCTCGAATCCGAACTCGCCGTTGGTGCTGGCCTTGCCTTCGACGGCGAGCACAAGACTGTCCGGTTGGAGCTCCAACACCGCCACGGACTGCATCCTCGGCTTCCACTCGTACCGCAACGCCACTTGGATACCGTTGGTGGCGATGCCGTTGAGGAAACGAAACAGGTCTTCGATGATGTCGACCGCATCGAGGATGTCACGGAGGGTTGCTGCCAGGTTGAGCATCTGGCGGTTGATGAGCGGCGGGAGCAGCGGCGCCAGCCCCTCCATGTCGTCGACGACATCGGAGAGCGTCGCGAGCGGAACGGCGAACTGGGCTTGGATGTCGTCCTTGGCGGCGTTGGGCAGGTCGCGGACGAGATCCAGGATCTGCGTCACGACAGTGGTGACGTCGTTGGCGAGCGTCTCGGCCGCGTCTCTTGTGTCCTCGGCACGGTCGATGATCTCCTGAGCCTTGCCCTGGGCCCGATCGACCAGCTTCTTCGCATCCTCAAATGCGTCCTCGGCTGCCTGCTGGGCGCGGGCAAGGTCGGACAGGAACCCTTCGACCCTGCCGAGCGCCTCGGACACGAGGTTCGGCGCATCGCCGAGCGTATCGCCGGCGAGGTCGATGAGGTCCCTCAGCTCGACGATGCCGAAGAGCTTGGGGAACACGTCGTCCAGGAAGGCATTGGGGTTGAAGGTTCCGGCTGCGATTCCTGCCACATCGCCGATGGCACCGAGCGAGCGGGACAGCCCACGTATCGGGACGCTGGGGGCGAGGAAGCCACCCGACTTGTCCGTGGAGGCCGTGGGCTTGCCGAACTCCATCTTGGTGCCGTCACCGTCGAGCGCAGCCCAGACCGCCCCTTGGTTGGCGGTCGGATCGAAGCCGTCGGTCAGGTACGGCTCGACGAAGGCGATGGTCTGCGGGCCGACGGGAGAGAGTTGCTCCGCCGCCTTCAGCAGGACGCTGGCCTGGAACATGCTGGGCACGGCGGTGCCAAGTGGCACGCCTGCTTCACCGCCGCCCAGGCCCCTGAAGGTGATGGAATCGGTGGGGGCGGTGGTGTCGCCGCTCTTCTCCGCCTCCGCAAATGCCACATCTTGACCCGCCGTGGCGATGGTGCTCATCGGGTCGCCGTTGTAGAACGTGTACAACGAGGTGAGGTCGGCGGGCTGGTTGAAGCCCTCGGCCACCCACACCAGCGGGGTCGTCATCACGACCCGCCGTCCCTCCTGGTCGCGGGCATGGAGCACGAACTCGAAGCGCTGCCCGTTGTTGACAAGCGGCACGAAGAACTCGTTGGGTTCGTTACCGGCGGGTGGTGGCGACAGCGTCGGCGTGACCAGTGGGTTGATCCGCACTTCGGTGAGCGGCATGTTGAGCCGGGTGTACGTCTTCACGGGCTCGCCGACAACGAGGAACATCCGCTGGTAGAGCCCGGCGACAGATGGCGCTGCCGACTTCATCTTGCGTTCGGTGAGCTTCACCAGCGTGCAGGTGTGGCCGAAGGGGAACAGGTAGCCGGGATAGACGACTCGCACGTACTGATCGCGCCCCAGCGGAGCGACGTGGTCCCAGAGCAGTATCGACGACATGTCTGCGTCTGAGTACGGCTCGGTGTTCCACTGCCCGTGGAGGTCCAGCCAGGCACCGAGACTGGACAGGTGGAGGCTCGTGACATCCACCGGGGTCGGCGGGATCAGCCGACCGTCACCCTGGAGGGTCTCGGCGCTCTGCCGAACGAGCATGTGGCGATCGGCCGAGTCGAGGGACATGCGGAAGGGGTCCAACACGGTCCCGAACGGCGGGATCGGATGCGACGGCTTCTTCAGCGTTTCCCAGTTCGGCATCGCCTCGCGATCGCGGGTCCAGATGGCTCTTACGATCCTCTGGGCGTCGGCCCTTTCGTCGACTTCGACGCCGTCACCGTCTTCACTTCGTACCCCAAGCCGGCTGTGCCACAGCTCGACACGGTGCGGCGCATCGCCCGCAGCGACCGGTTCGGTGGCGTGCGCCCAGCCTCCGTGGTCGCTGGGGGAGATGATGAGCCGGTAGGGCGCTTCGATGGCCGTCTCGAGATCGGTCGGGGCTCGGCTGAGCCGGACCCGAGGCCGGATCCGAATCCCACGCAGCGGTCTGCTCAGCGAGCCGGGGCCCACGAGCGGACGGACGGCCATCTCGCTGCCGCCGAGGCTGATGGAGCCGGGCGAGCCCCGGTCGGGTTCGTCGAGGCGGACGGTCTCTACCGCCCGCGTTGCCATGAGCTCTCTCACGAGACGGACGTTGCGCGCCAAGATGGCCGCACCGGCAATGCTGCCCGGGTCGGGCATGGCTGCCGATGCCGTCGCCTTGGAGAGCGTGATGCCTGACTCGCTGATCTGGGCGACGATGCCGCCCGGCAGCGGGAGGGTCGGCAAGTCCGGCCGTCGCGATGATCGGGGGCGAGGCGTCGCCAGCGGATGCACCCGCATCCCCAATTCCGCAAGCGCTTCCAGGATCCCCGCGGTGCTGAACGGGATGTCGAAGTATTCGGGGAGCTCAAACACCAGACGGCTGCGCTTGGCGGGTCGGGCATCGATGGGGGCGTCGTGGTCGACGACGCCGTCCGTGTTGGGATCGGGTGCGGGGGGCAGCTTCGGATCGTCGTCGGGGACGAGCGCGGCGTCTTCGTAGATCGCCGCCTCGCCGAGGTGTTGATAGGGAAACTCGACGACGAGGTACGCACGTTCGCCCTTCCTCGCCCTGAGCACAGGCTTGGCGCCGGACCGCAGCTCGACGCCGTACCCGCTGAGCGTGAACGCCACCAGGTCGGCGCTGCGGATGACGTCCACCGAGATGTCCGGCTGCGGCGTATCGTCCGGCGGCGGCCTTTCGCCGAGTCGTCGCTTTCCCGCGACAAACCGATCCGGCTCCACCCTCAGCACTCGCGCTCTGCGCCGTTTTCGGGTCGTCACTCTTCGCCTCGGGGGGTGGGCGTGCTTCTCTTGGTTACTTCTACACGACGAAATGACCGAGTGTGCAAAAACCGCGACAAGACTCTCCCAACGCATTGGAGGGTGACCCGCTCGGCAGCGGGAGGTCCCGTGCTCGACAGCCCTTCAGGCGGACCCCGCCCGGGTCAGGACGACATCGGCACGTGCCTTCGTCGCTGCGACGAGCGTGGCGTTGGGGAGGTCGGTCGAAGCGACCTTGCGTGCTGCCGCTTCGGGAGACCGGTCTCGCGACTGCCGCTCGAGCAACCGCGGTTGAAGGGCGCCGATCGGCACGTCCAGATACCAGACCGCATCGAGAAGGGGTCGGACCTGGTCCCACGGTGGAGTCTGCAGGAGCAGGTAGTTGCCCTCCACCAGCACCAGGCGTGTGTTTGCGGATATCGTCGTGCCGGCGGCGATCACGCACTCGGCGTCCCGGTCGTAGGTTGGCCACGCGACATCGGCCGGTGGTTCCCATCTGAGGCTGCTGACGGCGGCGACGAACGCCTCTGCGTCGAAGCTGTCGGGTACGCCTTTGAGGGCCGACAATCCGAGCCGGTGGAGCTCGTCGTTGCTGCGGTGGAAGCCGTCCATCGGGGCAACCTCCGATGTCGGCCCGGCCCGCTCCACGATGTGCTCGGCGAGCGTGCTCTTCCCAGCGCCGGGGGGGCCGGCAAGCCCAAGGACGAAGCGCCCAGAGCCCGTCCCGAGCCTGGCGAGGAGGTCATCGAGTGCGGCGGACAGCCCGCTCCACCCCGACCGACTCTCTCCGATCAACGCCGGTGACCTTCACTCATGTGGCGGGTTGCATGTCCCTGTGCTCGACCTTGCCGTCGGCGTGGAGGGCGAAACGGCCATCCGTGCGGGCATGCACAGGGCTCGGCGTCGACCACGGCCAGCCGCCGAACTGGGTGCGCCTGTAGTCGTCGACCGCTTGGCGTAGCTCGTCGTGGGAGTTCATCACGAACGGGCCCATCTGGAAGACCGGTGCGCCGATCGGGCGGCCTTGGAGCAGCAAGAACTCGGCTGGTTCACCTTGGTTGGCGATGGGGGCGGTGACGTCGGAGCGCAATTGCACGGCAACGTCCCGGGTCAGCCGGGTCGAGCCGACCGTCACCTCTGAGCCTTCGAAGCAGTGCAGCATGCGGTTGACGCCCGGCGCCGTCGGGGGCAGGTCCCACGATGCTCCCGGGTCGACCCGGATCAGCCAGATCGCCAGGTGAGAGTCCGGCCGCGACGCCCATGAATCGGGAGGTGGTGCAGGTGCGTGGTGGATGTCCAGCGATCCTGCCATGACGTCAACCGTCACTCCTGGGGCCACCGTCACGGTGGGGATGTCCTCGCCCCACAACATCGAGAAGTGGGCGGGGACCATCTTCGATTCGGGAGGGAGGTTGAGCCAGATCTGGAACAACTCCAAGGGATTCGACGCATCCGGTCGGAGCAGGGGGAACATCTCGGCATGCATGATCCCGCTCCCCGTCGTCAGCCACTGCACGTCACCTTCGCCGTACCGTGCGGTAGCGCCGAGCGAGTCGGAGTGGTCCACGTAGCCGCGCCGTACCACCGTCACCGTTTCGAAGCCGCGGTGCGGATGTTGCGGGAAGCCGGGCACGACATCGCCGTGGTACATGCTCCACCCGTCGAGATAGGAGAAGTCGGCGCCGATCTGGCGGCCCTGCAAGGACGGGACCGGTCCAAGTTGATCGTTGCCGGCCGGATAGTGGTCGACGTGGTGGACCGTGAAGATGAATGGGTCGAGACCGGTCCATGGGAACCCAAGGTCGACGAGCTCAATGACGGGATCGGTTGGCATGGCTGCTCCTGAAGTGATCGTGACACGATGGTACGCCCGTCCTCGTCCTTGCAGAGAACCTCGAGCCATCGGCATGCCGAGCGGCACCGAACTGAGAGCGGAAAGCGCCGGAGGTGTAGTGTCATCGAGAGGCGGAGAGAGAGGACGGTGCGGTGAGCGCAAGGGAAGTTGCCGGCCCCGAGGCCGAGCAGATCGTGGAGGAAGCCAAGGCGCTTCGTGCGGTGCTCCCGAGATCGAGCCATGGAGAATGGTCGGCAGCCCCGGACCGCCCTGATCCGGTCGAACTCATCGAGGGCCAGAACGCAGATCGTCTCACATACTTGCTTCCCGTTCGGCGCGCTCGCATGGTGGCTTCACCATTTGCCTTCTATCGAGGCGCTGCCCGAATCATGGCAACGGACCTCGCGGCGTCGCGACCCAGCGGCCTGATCGTGCAGCTCTGCGGCGATGCCCACCTGGCCAACTTTGGTGCGTACGCATCACCGGAGCGGCAGCTCGTCTTCGACCTCAACGATTTCGACGAGACCCTCCCCGGTCCATTCGAGTGGGACGTGAAGCGGCTTGCAGCGAGCTTCGCCATTGCGGGTCAGCACCGCGGCCTCGACCCGGCGTCGTGCCGTCAGCTGGCGGTGGAGGTGACCGCTGCGTATCGAAACGCGATGGCAGGCTTCGCCAAACAGGACTGGCTGGACATGTGGTACGACCACCTGCCGGTTGAGGAGCTCATCGGGTTCGCGAAGAGGCAAGGCGCGTCCAAGAAGCGACTCGAGCGCGGCAAGAAGTTCGTCAAGAAAGCCAAGTCGAAAGATCACTTGAGGGCGGCTCGGAAGCTGGTTGACATGTCGGGTGGTTCGCCCCGTTTCAAGAGCGAGCCGCCGCTCCTGGTACCGCTGCGCGACTTGCCCGAGGCGGCGCACCCGGAGCGGCGCAGGGAGTCGGTTGAAGAGGCCTTGCGCACGTACCGGGCAAGTCTGAGCGGCCAGATGCGGTGGCTGTTTGACCGGTATGCCCTCGTTGATGTCGCGTTGAAGGTCGTTGGGGTGGGAAGTGTCGGGACCAGATGCTCGGTCGGTCTGTTCCTGGGCCGCCACCCGTCGGATCTGTTGCTGCTCCAGATCAAGGAGGCGATGCAATCGGTGCTCGAGGAGCATCTCGATCCCAGCCGATACCACCTCCACGGTCGCCGGGTCGTCGAGGGTCAGCGACTCCTCCAGGCGACCAGCGACATCTTCCTCGGATGGGGCAAGTCGACGACCGGTCGGGAGTACTACTGGCGTCAGCTCAAGGACTGGAAGGGTTCGGTCGATCTTGATCAGGGAACTCGCAGCAGTCTCGCCGGCTACGCAAAGCTGTGCGGCGCGACCTTGGCGCGCGCCCACGCAGTATCTGGTGATCCTGCTGCTATCGCGGGTTATCTCGGCAACGGCGATGTCTTCGACCGTGCCATGGGCGAGTTTGCGATGCGGTACGCCGCCCAGAATGTGGCGGATTACACGGCCTTTGCGGCAGCGATCGCCGATGGCAGGCTCGAGTCGGCAGAACTGACCGGCTGAGTTTCCGAGGGTGGACTTCACGGGCAGGAGCGTGCTCGTCACGGGGGGCAACTCGGGCATCGGCCGCGCCGTCGCAATCGGTTTCGCTGCGGCAGGCGCATCGGTCGCCGTCGCCGCCCGTGACGCGACGAAGTCGGCGGCCGTGATCGCTGAGATCGAAGCCGCCGGCGGTCGGGCGGTCGCAGTGTCGTGTGACGTGACGCAGCCCGGGGATTGTGAGGCGGCGGTGGCCTCCACTGTGAGCCATTTCGGCAAGATCGACGTGCTGTCGAACAATGCGGGGGTGATCTACCGGGAACGGACCGTGCCGGCCACTTCAGTCGCAGAGTGGGACGACACGTTTGGCGTCAACACCCGGGGCACGTTCCTGATGTGCAAGTACACACTGCCCGAGATGATCCGGAGCGGAGGTGGAGCGATCGTCAACAACGCGTCGTACCTCGGGCTCGTCGGCGGGCGGGGTGCCGCCGCATACAGCGCATCCAAGGGCGCCGTAGTGCTGCTGACGAAGTCGATGGCCTTGGATCATGCCGCCAACGGCGTTCGGGTCAACTGTGTGTGTGCGGGGTCGGTCGACACTCCGATGCTCCGCGGCGAAATGGAGGAGATGGGCGGCGTCACCGCCGTGCGGCATCTGTTCGAGGAGAAGCATCCGCTCGGCAGGATCGCCGGCCCGGATGAGGTGGCGGCGGCTGTGCTCTATCTTGCTTCTGACGATGCTGCCTTCGTCACCGGGACCGCACTGTCGATCGATGGCGGGCTCACGGCGGGATAGCGAGCGATGACCTCACCTCCACGGATCACGCTCCGCGCCGTCGAACCGTCCGACCTCCCCATCTTCTTCGACCATCAACAGGATGCGCAGGCGCGGTCGATGGCGGCGTTCACCTCGGAGGATCCTGCCGATCACGGCGCCTTCATAGCCTTCTGGGATCGCCTCACGGCGGACGATGGCATCACAAAGCGCACGATCCTGGTGGATGGGCAAGTCGCCGGGCAGGTGATGAGCTTCGAGATGTTCGGCGACGTCGAAGTGACCTACTGGATCGGCCGGGAGTTCTGGGGCAGGGGCGTGGCAACAGCAGCGCTGCGAGGGCTGCTCGACATCGTCACCTTCCGTCCTCTGCAGGCACGGGTGGCGAAGGACAACGCCGGCTCCGTCCGGGTCCTCGAGAAGTGCGGCTTCGTCGTGACCGGCGAGGATCGCGGCTTTGCGAACGCCCGCGGCGAGGAGATCGACGAATACGTGCTGGTCCTAGACGGCTGATTGTGCGGGGTTGGCGACGGTCTCTCTGGGCGGTTCAGGAGTGTTCTGCCCGTAGATGTACAAGGTCTGCCCGATCTCGAAGTGATTCTTGAGGAGGTCCATGTCCCAATTCGTGATCCGCACGCATCCATGGGATGCGGGCTCGTTCGGCACGCTGGGCGAGCCGTGGATGGCGTAGCCGCCGCTGAAGTAGAACGGGTTGTACAACTCGCCGAGGTAAGAGACGCGAACGCCGTCGATGCTCCGCTGGAAGGAGTACTTCCCTTCGGGTGTCCTCGCTGCGATCTGCCTCCCCGAGGAATTCTGGAACGTCTCGCCGTTGCCCGAGGAGATCGGTATCACGAGCGCCACCTCCTGATCCTCCACGAGGTACAGCACCTGCTTGGCGAGGTCGACTTCGACACGATCGGCCTCACGTCGCCACGTGAGCTCCGGCGTGGTGTCGAGGAGGTCCCACATGGCTGTGGTGAAGACACCTGTCGTCTCGAGGCCGTGATGCTTCTGGAAGGCGTACACGGCGTGGCGGGTGCGGTAACCGAACGTCGCCCCTGTGTCGGCGTGAAACCCCGCTGCGGCGAGCTCGTCGTTGAGGGTCGCGACCCAACTTCCGGTGTCCTCGTACTGAATGGCTGCCGGCCGCTGTTGGAGGCTGGCAAGATCCGGCGTGTCGAAGCCGAGTTCTGCGGAGGTGCCACCAGGCGTGGTTGCACCGCTGAGGGCCACCGTCAAGAGTATCGCTGCTGTACCGATCATCAACTTGCTCCCGGATCGCCCGCAGGTCGCGAGGCAATCGCTCTTCTCCGCCAAGGTGGATGTCTTCGGTCCAGCGCAGGCGGGACAATAGCGAGCCCACATCGATGAGTCGAGCATTCCAGCAGCGGCGTGGCTTTCGACGCCGCGGTCAACGGGCCGTCGTGGCCCGGAGCTGGCTTCCCGTGCAGACTCCGCACGGACTGCCGGGCACCGTTGCGGAGCCGTCGGCCCGGCCTTCCAGGCGGGCGGTGTTCGTCAGATCGCCGGAACTCGACTAACGTTCTCTGTGCCCGAACGAGTTCGGGCCCCGCCACGTCGATCGTTCACAAGCAACGGATCGATCATTCGTTTCTCGCGATTCCCAGGATTCTGCAGCTCGAATGCGTAACAGCCGGCCCGTGAGCAGGGCAGGGGATCACCAACTCCTTCTACCCGCCGCTCCCGGTCTGCGTCTCGAACACCCGCGGGAATCGCAGTCGGACGCCATCGGCGTACCGGCACACAACGACCCAGGAGGTCGACAATGGCAATCACCGGAACGGTGAAGTTCTTCAATGAGCAAAAGGGCTTCGGTTTCATCACGACGCCCGACGGCGACGACGTGTTCGTTCACGTGTCCAACATCGTCGGCGGCGGCGCCAACACCCTCAGCGAGGGCCAGACGGTCGAGTACGAGACCGCTCCGGGCCGCAAGGGCCCCGAAGCCGTCAACGTCAAGCCCGTCTGAGGAACCGACTCACGACGACTACTACCGAAGGTCCTGCAGCGGCGGCATCCTGGCCGCCGCTGCAGCCTTCGCATCAAGAGGGGGCCACCTGGGTCCCCATCGAAAGGGGCGTTATGACGCCATTTCCCGAGCCGCGATCGGCGGCATCCACCGACCTCAATCACCTCCGCCAAGGCACCCGATACCAGGCCACCACCCACCGCGGCCGTGTCGCCACAGGCGAATACCTCGGCATCGAAGTGGCCGGAGAGACCTGGCGCATCCTTCTTCGCAGCTCTGCCGGTACCCACTCGATCGCGATCCGCGATCTCGAGACCGTTCTTGCGGCCGCCTGAATTCGCCTTGCTCGGTCGTCTGAACCGAGCGACCGCTACACTGGAATACGCACAGGTACGTGTACGACGTACAACGCCTGCTCCGCCGCCCCCCGATCCGTCTGGCGGAGTGAACGTAGGACATGCTGATCCTCCCCGGCCCGACCAGGGTCGGCTTCCGAAACGCAGATCCCGCGGGTGGTTCTTCCCGACGGTTCGTAGTTACGCAAGGAGCACGCATGTCCACCAACATCTTTGTCGGCAACCTTCCCTTCAGCGCCACCTCTTCCGAGCTCGAGCAGCTCTTCGGCCAGCACGGTGCCGTCACATCGGCACAGGTCATCAGCGATCGTGAGACGGGACGCTCCCGCGGTTTCGGCTTCGTCGAGATGGAGTCCTCCGACAGCGCTCGGGCCGCGATCGAAGCACTCAACGGCCACAACCTCGATGGCCGCGACCTCACCGTCAACGTCGCCAAGGACCGTTCGTGACGAAGGCTGCCTCGCCGAAAATCATCGACGGCGGCAGGCAGCGATGTGTCGATTGCGGCCATCCCCGGCGTGAGCATCGCGACATCGAAGGCTGCACGGTGCCGAAGTGTGCCTGCTCGGGTTACGTGTTGCCTGCTGAGCGGTAGCGCTCGCCTCCGACCGGCCATCGACGCTCCGGGCTCATCGTGACCGGAGCTCAGTCGAGTGCCTTCATGAACGACCACAGGTGGCCCTCCGTGTCCCTGGCGCCGTATTCGCGGTAGCCGTACGGCTGGTCGACAGGTTCATAGGCGATCTCTGCATCGTTGTCGCGAGCGTGTGCGAAGTGAGCGTCCACGTCGGCCACCAGGACCGCCGTGCACCCGGTCGAAGCACCCAGTGACCTCGGTGAGGCCAAACCGAACTCGGTGCTCTCGGGATGGAGCCAGACGACGCCGTCGCCGGCCTGGATCTCTCCGTGGACAGGGTTCCCATCGCCGTCGCGGGTGAGTTCTCCGGGTCCGAGCTGGAAGACCCGGGCCAGATAGTCGTACGCAGTCGCGAGGTCGGCGTAGACGAGGATCGAGATGCGGCGTTGCACGTTGGTGTCCAACATGGTCATGTCCTCCAGGATGGTCAGCAGGTCGTTGGCGATGGATGGCTCAGAGCCGTCGAGCGACGCAAGCAGCCGTACGATCCGGTCGTGGAGACGCTGCTCTGCCTCGATGCGTCGGGCAATGTTGTGGCGGTGAGCGGTGAGGGCCGACTGCATGTCCCACGTCGGGTCGTCGAGCGCCCGGCCGACGTCTGCAAGTGGCAGGCCGAGCTGTTGCAGTAGGGTGATGCGATACAGCCGTTCGACATCGGCGTCGGTGTACAAACGATGCGACGCTGCGGTGCGTTGGGAGGCCACCAGCAGGCCGATCTCGTCGTAGTAGTGCAGGGTACGGACCGTCAGCCCCGAGGCTTGCGCCAATTCACCGATCTTGTGCCCTGCGTGAGAGTCGTCTCGTCTCATGCCTGCGACCCTACGACCTCACGCTGCGTGAGGTGCAAGGGAGTTTTTCGTCCGCAGTCCGCGACAACATGACCTCCGACCCTTTCCGGCGTCCGAGTCTGTTGCCATGGTGCGACACAGCACGATCCGAGGTGGACCGCCGGCATGAGGGCACTCTCCGCCGAAGCCGCTCTGGCAGAAGCAATCCGGAATCATTGCCTGTCGCAACCAGGGACCTCCGTGGAGGGAATCGCAGCCGGGCTCGTCGGGCTCCACAACACGAGCCAGGTGAGCCCCTACCTGTCGCTCCGTGCGCGGCTGCCAGGTTTCTCTCGCAGCCGGCTCGACGGTCCGATGTGGGGCAGCTGGCGGATGGTGCGATTCCGGGCGATGCGGTTGACGATGTTCGTCTTCCCGACGGACCTGCTCGAGATCGCCGCAGCGGCCACCCGGCATCTTGGTGCTTCCCTGTCGGCACGGTGGCTGCGGGACTCGGGTCTCTCGCAGGCAGACTTCGATGAGATCTCGGCTGGCGTCGATGCCGCGCTGGCGGATGGCCCCCTCACCGCGAGGGACCTTCGCCGCCGGCTCGGTCTTGCCCAGACCATCGACCTGCCGGGTGTGGTGGGCAGGATGTGTGATGCCGGGCGGATCGTGGGAGGCGCTCCGCCCCGTCAGTGGCGGTCGAGCATCCGTTGCTACCACAGATGGCGCGACGTGTTGCCCGAAGTCGATCTCGACCGATGGGATCCCGATGTGGCCGTCCGGGAGCTGATCCACCGCTACGTCCGGTCGTACGGACCGGTGACGCTCGACGACGTGGCGTGGTGGACGGGTCTCAGCAAGGGGCGCTGCCGGGCGGCACTCACCGACCTCGCTCCCCACCTCGAGCCGGTCGCGGTCGACGGGTGGGTAGGGCCCCTGCACCGGGGCAAAGGGGATACCGTCGCCGGCGACGCGGGCTCGGATGTGAGGGCCCTGCCGCTGCTCGACCCGTACGTCCAGGGCTACCGCGATCGTGCCCGCTTCCTCGAACCTCGGCGCAGCGACTTCGTGTACGACGGCGGGGGCAATGCGGCGGCCACGCTCGTCCACCAGGGCAAGATCATCGGGGTGTGGCAGGTGACCGTGCGCCGCAACGAGACGGTGCGCTACCACCTCTTTGCAGGGGTTCCGCCTTCGCTTCGCCGGGCGGCCGAGACCGACCTGGCCTCCGCAGGCGCCCTCTACTTCGACCACGCCGTCGACGTCGTTGCCGTCCCCACTATGGAACCGTTGAGCGCTCAGGGCGGCCGAAGTGCCATGCACCCTCTCGACGGGCAGCTCCACCGGGCCTCTCGTCGCAGCGGCAGGGCGGCGCCCCCCTGACCCCCGGAACCAACAGTGCGGTCGGACCCGACGACGTGCACGGAGGGACGACGTCGCGCCCCTCCGCACACCCCGCCGACCTCAGCCGATCGGAACCAGCTCTCGTGCCGGCTCGGCCTCGATCGCCTCGCCGGTCACGGCCGGGGCCGGGCCACCTTCGATGTGGACATTCGGGAGCCATTCCAGCCACGATGGGAGATACCAGTTGCGATCGCCGAGCAGCGTCATGGTTGCGGGCACCAACACCGATCGCACGATGGTGGCGTCGAGGGCAACGGCAACGGCCAGACCGAAGCCCATCTGTTGCAGCGCCACGAGCGACCCGGCCGCAAAGCCGGCAAACACCGCAACCATGATGGCGGCGGCGCCCGTGATCAAGGCACCCGTCGTCCGCAGCCCGTAGGCGACGGACTCCCTGTTGTCGCTCGTCTGATCGAAGCGTTCCCGGATCCTGCTCAGCAGAAACACGTGGTAGTCCATGGAGAGCCCGAAGAGGATGCTGAACAAGAAGAGCGGCATCCCCGCCTCGATGGCTTCGACCTGCCCGAAGCCGAGCCAATCTGCCAGGTCCTTGAACACGGCCGGCCCGACACCTTCTTGGAAGAACAGCACGAGCAGCCCGTAGGCGGCACCGACCGACAGCAGGTTCATCGCAATGGCCTTCGCCGGGATGACCACCGAACGGAACGCAACGGTCAGCAGCAAGAACGACAGGCCGAGCACGAACGCAAACACGATCGGGGTGTACGTGCTGGTTTGATCGAGGGTGTCGACGTTGTACGCCGTAGCGCCGCCGACGAGCACTTCGACGGGCTCGCCGCTGAAGAATGCGGGGATGACGACGTCCCGCAGCGTGCGCACCTCTTCCATGGCGGCGTCGCCGGCGATGTCGCCGGCCAGGGGCACGGCCAGGAGAGCCAGATCACCGACGCCATTCACGGCCATCGACGACGGGCCGAACGACGGTGAAGCCGCCAGCGTCGTCTGCAGCTCCTCGATGGATGTTGCGACCGCAGGCGAGATTTCGCCGTCGACGACGATCTCGACAGGCGAGCCCAGTCCGCCTGAGAACTCGCGCTCCAGCACGATGAACGCCTGCTTGGAGTCGACGTCATCGGGCAGCGTGCTCACGCCCGAGAAGCCTTCGTTGATGCTGAAGTAGGGGAGAGCGGCGAGCAGCAGGACACCTGCCGCCAGCACCAGGCTGACGACGGGGCGGCGCATGACCGTTCCGGAGATGCGATCCCAGAAGCGACCTTGGCGCTTCCGTGAAGCCTCGCTGCGGCCGCGGATGCGCAGCGCATCGACCTTGTTGCCCATGAGCGCCAACACCGCCGGGAGGAGGGTGAGCGAGGCGGCGACGGAGATGATCACGACGAGGATGGCCCCGAGCCCGATGCTGCGGTAGATCGTGTTGGGCAACAAGAGCATGCCGGTGAGGGCGACCACGACGGTGAGGCCGGAGAACAGCACCGCCCTGCTCGCCGTTGCCCCCGTGCGTGCGATGGCCTCGAGATCGCTCTGGCCCCGACCCCGCTCCTCGCGGTACCTGGAGACGATGAACAGCGAGTAGTCGATGCCGACGGCGAGACCGATCATCGTGATGATGTTCGCGATGAAGAACGGCAGATCGAACGCCAGCCCGAACAAAGCGGCGGCCCCGAGGGCGATGGCAATCGCCGTGATCCCGAGGATGATGGGGATCAAGCCGGCAACCACCGCACCGAAGACGAAGACGAGCACCACGAGGGCGACGGCCAAGCCGATGGTCTCCCCCTGCTGCAGTCCTTCCTCGGCGAGGCGGATGAAGTCGTTCTCCAGAGTCGCCGGACCTGCGACCAGCGCCGCCAGGCCATCAGGGGTTTCGGTGGCGTCCACTGCTTCGACGAGCAGCTCGGCGTGCTCGCCGGTTTCGGTGTGGTCGGCGCCGGCCACGGTCACAGGCAGCAGCGTCGAGTAGCCGCTCTCGGACACGAGACCATCGCCGGTCAGGTAGCTCCCCACGTGGCTGACGACGTCGGACCCGAGGGCGGCGATCGTCTCCTGCAACTCGGCCACGTAGACCCGGAACTCGGGGTCGTCGACGCTGGTCTCGCCGGTCACGACGACGAACTCGACGCCTTCGTTGGGACCCCTCAGCCGCTCCTCCAACAGCGTCGATGCGCGTTTGGACTCGGGCTCGTTGGTGAAGTCGGTGTCGGTGGTCAGTGCGTCGCCGAGCAACTGTGATGACAGAGCGCCGGCCACCACGAGGGCGATGACCCAGACGGCCAGCGTCCTCCATGGGCGGTGGCCGGCCGCACGGGCCAGCGTTTCGGTGGACAGTTTCATGGAAGCTCTCTCCCTGTGGGCGTACACCGTATGCATACGGTGTATGTGTACGGCGTAAGCTATACGTACAGCGTAAGGCTGTCAAGGGAGAATTGGCCGGATCGGCCAGGCGGCGGAGCACGACGCGTGATCGATGGATTCTCGACGGCCGGAGTGATAGCCCGTGGAAACGGCTGCGCACCGTCAGGCGTTCGGCAGGCTCACGCTGGTCCGGCCCGCCATGGCGGTGGCGCTTCAGGCGCTGTCGCGCAGCCTTTCGAGACCGTCGAGGATGAGATCGACCGCGAAGACAAACTCGAGGTTGTCGTCGCACCCCGAGCCGATGATCTCCGCCTCGTCGTGGTTGATCTGGGAGATGAGCGCCGAGATGTTCGGGTAGGCGGCGGCCATCTGCTGCATCATGACGGCGGCCACCTGGGGGTCTTGCTCCATCGCCTCAGAGTCGTCGAACATCTCCTGACTGAAGCCCAGGATGCGGCTTCCCAGGGCGTGCATCGCGTGGTGGGTGAGCTCGATCGACAGCCCGCCCTCGATGAAGTTGCCGATGATCCGGTCCATGTATTGCATCATGGGGGCGCTCATCGTGGTTCTCGTCTCGATGACCTTGGGCGCCCATGGGTGCCGGATCATCACTTGGCGAGCAGACATCATCTGATGGCGCATGGCCGACTTCCAATCGGAGCCGCCCTCGGAGAAATCGACCTCTTCGAGGACGTTGTCCACCATTCCGTCGAGGAGGTCCTCCTTGTTGGCCACGTGGTTGTAGAGGGACATCGCCTCGACACCGAGTTGCTGGCCGAGCTTGCGCATGCTGACGGCTTCGATACCACCTTCGTCGGCGAGTGCGACGGCTGCCTCGAGAACCCGTTCTCTGCTCAATGGGATTCTGGGCTGCGTGGGTGCGTCCGTTTGTGGAGCCATCTACATCCGCCTTTCCCCTGCAATCCTAACGTACATGGTAAGTCTGCTCTGTGATCCCCCTCGTGCCGAACTGCACGATGTCGACCAGCGGCGATCCGCGACGCCGAGATGTCGGTGCGCATCCAGACCGCCTCGCTCCATCCTGATGTAGGTCACGTCGTGACCGGCCGGCCTACGTCCTCAGCATCTGAAGGCGTGTGCTCCGACCGCCGGGTATTGAGGCTCTAGCGACCGTGCCAGTGGCCGGCGGATCATGTTCGGTGCGCTCGCCAGGAGGTAACCATGAAGGCGATGGTCCAGCACGAGTACGGCGCACCGGACGACGTCCTGAAGCTAGGAGACGTCACCGCACCTGAAGCTGGTGACGACGAGGTGTTGATTCGTGTTCATGCAGCGGGCGTCAACTGGGCCGATTGGAGCGGCGCAAGAGGCGTGCCTTACCTGATGCGCATGATGTATGGCGTGCGCCGACCCCGGCATGGCATCCGCGGCACAGATGTCGCCGGGACCGTCGAGGCGATCGGCAAGAACGTCACGACCCTCGTGGTCGGCGACGAAGTGCTGGGCCAGGGCCAGGGTACGTTTGCTGAGCATGCGCGTGCCAAGGCGAAGCATCTCGTGCCAAAGCCGAAAGACCTCCCCTTCGAGCAAGCCGCTGCCGTTCCCATGGCCGGGCTGGTCGCCCTGCAGGCGCTGCGCGATGTGGGAAACGTGCAGGCGGGGCAGAAAGTCCTGGTCAACGGAGCGTCGGGCGGCATCGGGACCTTCACCGTTCAGATTGCCAAAGACATGGGCGCAGAGGTCACCGGTGTCTGCAGCACGCCCAACCTGGACTTGGTGCGATCACTCGGCGCCGACCACGTGATCGACTACACGCAAGAGGACTTCACGAACAGTGGCAAGCAGTACGACTTCATCCTCGACATCGCCGACAAAGCCTCCCTCTCCGACCGCCGTCGTGCACTCACGCCGAAGGGGACCCTCGTCCCCAACAGCGGTGAGGGCGGTCCTTGGTTCGGGAGCGTCGGGCGCATCATCGGAGCGCGCCTCATGTCACCGTTCGTGAGCCAGCACCTCCGTCCGTTCCTCTCGCTGCCGAAGCGGGCGGATCTGGAGACCCTCGTGGAGCTGATCGAGTCAGGGAAGGTCACCCCCGTCATCGACAGAACGTACCCGTTGATCGGGGCGGGCGAGGCCGTCGCCTACGTCGGCAAGGGCCACGCCCGCGGCAACACCATCCTCACCGTCTGAAAGCTAGCTGGCCCCGATCGTGGCGTCCGCCCACCGAAGCGGCGGCCCACTCCCGCCGCAAACGGGAGCAAGCGCGTTGGAGGGACGAAACGGTCCTCCCCGGCTGCCGGGGACCACGTCGGGCCATCTCCTTCGCGGACTTCTGCGGTGCTGAACGTCGTAAGCTCGGCAACATGCCGCTGTACATGGACGTTCATCCGGGACTCGGCGATGCCACCCCTGAGGACGTTGCTGAGGCGCATCGGCAAGATCTTGGAATCCAAGACGAGTTTGGCGTTCGCTTCCTGAGCTACTGGTTTTCCGATCCGGACGGAAAGGCTTTCTGCTTGGCCGAAGCTCCGGATGCAGCCTCGCTTGCGTCCTGCCACAAGAAGGCGCACGGCTTGATGCCCTACGAGGTCATCGAGGTCCAGGCGCCGACGTTGGCGCAGTTCATGGGCCGCACCGAGACCGACGAACACGACCGGGTCACCGTCGACGATCATCCCGACACGGCGTTGCGGGCAATCATGTTCACCGACATCGAAGGTTCCACTGCCGTGAGCACAAGCCGTGGAGACGACGTCGCCGTTGAACTGGTGAAGCGACACGACACAATCGTCGCAGAGGCATTGCAGGCGAGCGGCGGCAGAGTGGTCAACCACACCGGCGACGGCGTGCTGGCGAGCTTCACGTCTGCACTACGCGCCCTCGAAGCATCGGTGGCGATCCACTGCGCCGCGGCAGAGGAGCAATCGCGCGATCCGTTGCTCGCTATCAAGATCGGCATCACCGTCGGCGAGCCGGTCGAGAACGACATGGACTTGTTTGGCGCCGCCGTGAACCTCGCAGCCCGCATCTGTGCCCATGCCCGGGGAGGCCAGACGCTCGTGTCGGGAACGTTGCGGGATCTCGCGATCGGCAAAGGCATCGAGTTTCGCAGCGTTGGTGTGATCGCACTGAAGGGCTTTCCCGATGCCGTCCTGCTCTTCGAGGTCGCGGACGCCGATTCCGCCGAATGACATTGGGACCTGGCGGCGGATGGCCTTCGGGTCGAAGATGGAGCCATGCAGCACGACCGATCCCGGCAACGTTCGCTTGGACGCACCTTGTACGCCCTCATCCAGTTGGCATTTCACGTCTTCGCACCCTGGCGGCGCGGGTCGCGGCTGCGATGGGGGGCTCGTCCCGAAGAACCGGATCCGTCGCTTCCCGGCGAGGACCTCATCCGGGATGCAACGTGGGAGTACACCCATGCGGTGTCGATCGATGCGCCACCGGAGAAGGTGTGGCCGTGGATCGCCCAGATCGGGCAGGGTCGGGGCGGCTTCTACTCGTTCGAGCGACTCGAGAACATGCTCGGCTGTCACATCACGAACGTCGACACCGTCTTGCCCGAGTTCCAGGCTCTCGAGGTCGGTGACGAGATACGCCTTCACCCCACCGCACCGCCACTCGAGGTGGTGGCGGTCGAACCGGGCGCTTCGCTGGTCTTGAGCGGCGCACCCGTTGAGGAACCTGTCGGGGAGACGGACAACATCTGGGCCTTCCACGTGCTGGCCGACGGCCCGGGACGCAGTCGCCTCGTCGAACGGGGCAAGACGATCTACGGCACCGCCTTTGCGGACCGCCTGTTCTTCTCGCCCCTGCTGATCGAGCCCATCGGGTTCGTCATGAGCCGCGAGATGCTCCTGGGCATCAAGGAGCGTGCTGAGCATCTGGCGGGTGCCTGAACGTCCGGGTGGCTGAACGTCCGCCCATCGGACGCAGCCCTCGGTTCAGTCTCGGAAGTCGCCGACGGCGCCGTCGATGGACTCCCGGATGAAGTCGGCGTGCCCGCAGTGGCGTGCGGTCTCCTCGATCATGTGGACGAGAATCCATCGCATCGACCACGGTTCGCCGCTTCGTGAGGTCTTCTGCGACACCTCGCCGAGATCACTCACGGCTTCGAGCACGCCACGGCTCCGAGCGATGGCGGCTCGATAGCGGGCGAACAGCTCCGCGGTGGGCACCTCGTGTGCGGTGGTGAACTCCCAGTCACGGTCTTCCTCCCAAGGCGCACTTGCCCACGGCTCGGGGAGGTTCTCCCCCGCGAATTGCGACGTGAACCAATCGTCCTCGACCAGAGCCATGTGGTTGAGCATCCCCCCGAGCGTGAGCGTCGACGGCGGGAGCCGGGTATGGAGCTGCTCGTCGGTGAGTCCCGATGCCTTGTCGATCAAGACCTCGCGGTAGTAGTCGAGAAATGCGATCAGCGTTTCACGTTCGGAGGCCTGCTGGGGGATGCTCGGAGGGTTCATGGGCTCAGCATATTCGCAGGTCCGCCCTGGCCGTCACCAGGCCTGGTGCAACACAGCCTGGTGCAACACAGCCTGGTGCAACACAGATAGTCTCCCCTCGGTGAACCAACGCAACGACCAGCTTCTCGACGACAAAGCCGTCTTGCCGCTCGAGCTCTTCTTCGACCTCGTGTTCGTGCTGGGGATCACGCAGACGGTTGCGCTTCTGGTGGAGGGCCACGATGGCCAGGCGATGTGGCGGGCCACGCTCATCCTGGCGATGTTGTGGTGGGGCTGGACACAGTTCACGTGGACCGCAAACGCGATCGAACTCGAGTCGGACAGGACGCGCATTGCGTTCTTCGTGGCGATGGGTGCCGCCCTCGTCATGGCGGTTTCCGTGCCCACTGCATTCGGTGACGGAGGTTTCGGGATCGCCATCGGTTACATCGTGGTGCGGGGGACCGGGGTGTGGCTCCAGCTCACCGAGACGACTGATCCGGACACGCGGGCAAGCGCCCGCCTATTCGCAGCGGTTTCGTGGGTCGGCCCGCTCGTGTTGCTGTGGGGAGCATTCGTGGAGCCGCCGGGTCGCACCTGGATTTGGCTGCTGGCGTTCTTCCTTGAGATAGGCGCCGCCGGAATCGCCGGGGGCGCAGCTTGGCGCGTCAACGCAGGTCATTTCGCCGAACGCCACGGCCTCATCTACATCATCGCCCTCGGTGAGGGCATCGTTGCGGTGGGTTTGATTGCGGCCGGCCGAGAGCTCGACAGCGTGCTGATCGTCACCATGCTGCTGGCGATAGCAGGCGCCTCTGCACTGTGGTGGTCCTACTTCGATCGTTTTGCCGAGCCCGTCGAGGAGGCGCTGCGGACGGCAGGGGATTCCCAGGGAACGGTGGCGCGCGACGCCTACTCGCTGGGCCACTTCCCGATGATCGCCGGAGTCGTGCTGTTTGCCGCAGCAGCGGAAGAAGTGGTGCTCCATCCCGGTGATCCGCTCAGTGGCTTCTCCCGTTTGCTGGTCGCCACGGCGATCGGGCTGGTGTTGCTGGCGCAGGCGGTCATCATGAAGCGGGTTGGCGGTCCGGTTCTGGTGGAGCGGATTGCGGTTGCCGTGATCGTGGCGCTGCTCATGGCGCCATCGCTGGAGGTCCGCGCCAATGTGATGCTCTTCGTTGTGGTGGCGGTAGTGATCGCCGCCCAGGTCTTGGAGCGGAGCCGAGGGCGCATTCCTGACGTTGCGGAGTGAAGGCGACGAGGCAGGACCCGGTCCCGCAAGGCTCAGCCGTCAACCTGGATTCCGTCGAGAGTGTTGTGGTCGGTGCGCTCACTCGTCTGCTGCGAGGCTGGTGGCTATGGATGGCACGGTGATCTTGGTCGAAGGCGAGAGCGACAAGGCGGCGCTCGAATCGGCGGCAATCGTCCTCGGGCTCGAGCTGACCACGTCGTCGATCCTGGTCATGAACGGAGCAACCAACGTGGTCAGGCTGCTCGGGGAGACGGTCTGCAAGGGCGTCCCGGTGGCGGGGCTGTACGACGCGGGCGAGGAGGCCCACATCGTGCGAGCTTTGGCCGAGGCCGGGCTGACGGAGGGTCGCGATCCGGCAGCCTTGGAGGGGCTGGGGTTCTTCCAGTGTGATCCGGATCTCGAGGCGCAGCTGATCAGCGCCCTGGGCGCCGCTCGTGTCGTCGGTGTGATCGAGACCCAGGGGGAAGACCTGCGGCGCTTCCGCTCACTGCAACAAATGCCCGAGTGGCGAGGGCGCAGGGTCGAGGACCAGTTGCGGAGGTGGTTCGGCAGCGGCGGCCGTCGCAAGGTCAGATATGCGGCGCTCCTCGTCCGGGTGATGGCTGCCGACGAGGTCCCCCGGCCGTTGCGCCAGGTACTGCACCACGCACTCCGTCGTCAACGGATGCGCCCAGGTGCCCTGGAGTCATGATGCAGGGTCGGAGTTGACCGCCTTGTCCCGCTCGACGTGTGGCGGGTCGATCCACCATCCAGTCCGTCGTTCGCGGCTCGTTGGTGCTGGCTCTCGGCCTCACGGTGGCCGCTGTCAAGAACTTCCTCCTCGGCCATTGACCGGAAGGACCGGACTCACCATCTTGCACGATATCGAGCACCCAGCAGCGATCTCAAGCGTGCGCGTCCGGAAGATGGCGGGCGCGCCGGTGTGCATCGCTACGCCCAAACCCTTGCCGGCATGACGCGGCGGACAGCTGCGGCCCACCGCGTACGCAGTGAGGGGACGACTCTGGGAACCGCGTGGGGACTCTGGCAACGGCCGGGGGACAATGTGGGAACCGTCACAGACGCTGTCGAACGTCCGGCGCAACGTCTGGGTTCGAGCTGTCGCGGCTGCCGGGATCGACCCTGGGCTCAGAATGCAGGACCTTCGGCATACGGCGGCTTCGCTCATGATCTCGAGCGGAGCCAGCATCGAGGCCGTTCAACGGCAGGCCGCACATGCCGCAGCGGCGATGACCCTCGACCTGTACGGGCACCTCCACGACGACGGTCTCGAAGCCCTCGCCGACGCCCTCGACGAGCGCTACGCCGCGGCCCGCGCGGCCGCGTGGCCCATACGCGACCCAAGAGCCCTGGTAAGTCGTTCCGCTGCGACAGGAATTGGCCAACAGGCTTGATACGTAAGGCTTCTGTCCCGTGGGCCCGGTGGGACTCGAACCCACAACCGTCGGATTAAAAGTCCGCTGCTCTGCCAGGTTGAGCTACGGGCCCGCCGGAAGGGTAGCGACGGTTGCCGACCATCCAGGCAGGCGACAGGGGTCAGGCTCACCAGCCAGTCTCACTTCGGGGCGACGATTGAAATGCCGCTTCCTTCGGCAGCACGTGCAAGCCGCTCGTCATAGGTGACGAGACCCTCGAGGTCGTCGCCAAGTTCGAGGGCCGCGGCAACGTGGATTGCATCGAGAGACCGCAGCGACGGCGGCTCGAGGCGGCCGGCCTCTTCGAAGGTTCGGGTCGGAACGGTGAGGAGTGTCACGCTGTCGAGCACGGTGCGGGCGGCGACGAGCAGATCCGGAGCCACGCGGCGGATCGCACGGAACAGCTCCGTGCGAGCAAGGTCGCTGGCAATGGGATCGCGTTCGCCTCCCGACAGCCACGCCTGGAGTGCCTCCGTCTCTGGTTCGGCTACGACCAGCTTCACGAGGGCCGACGTGTCGATGTAGTGCGCCACGTCAATAGCGCTCGGCGTCCCGCATCTCAGCGAGAGCCGCAGAGGCGTCCGGTCCGGGTTCCGGCGGAGGCAGATCGCTGATTCGTTTGCGAGGCCTGCGGGCCTCTCCAGCATCCAGCAATGCCTGGAGCCGAGACTTCGGAATTGCCGTCATGCGTGCAACCGGCCGCCCGCGGTCGGTGATCGTCACGGTTTCCCCGGCCGCAGCTTCCGCCACGACCGCCGATGCGTTCTGTTTGAGCGCTCGTATCCCGACTTCCTTCATGTGCTTCAACGTAGCACATGAAGGGTCGCGGGGCGACCATCCCGTCTTGGAAGGCCGCCCCGTGTCTGGCCCTCAGACGTTCGCCAGCTCTTCCTCGAGACTGCGGATGCGGGCGGCCACGTTCTCTACTTCTTGTTCGAGGTCTCGCTGATGCTCTTCGAGCATGGCGATGATCTCTTCCGGTGTCGGGTTCTCCTTCATCCAGCGCCGGGCACGCATGGCCCTGCGGAACTTGGGGTTGCCCCGACCGTGGTGGGAGTGATGTCCCTTCATGATGTTCCTTTGTGATAGGTCTGCAGGAAGGCGCCGATGCGCTCCTGCGTGGATTCCAATGCGGTGATCCAGGCGGCAAGGAGGTTGGCGCCCTGCGGAGTGAGCTCGTACATCCGCTTGGAGCGCCCTGGGAGCTGATCGTTCCACTCGCTCGTCACCAGCTCGTCGGCTTCGAGGAATCGCAGCAACCGGTACAGGTTGCCGTAGTCGACCCTCTCGGTGCCGATGAGCTCGCCGACGGCATCGGCCAGGTCGTAACCGTGGCTCGATCCGTCGCGCAGTGCGAGGAGCACCGCCGGCTCGATGAATCGCGACATGGGAGCGTCCACGCTCCACTCCCCATTCTCCGAGCGGCGGCGGCCGCGCGCCCTTCGGTGGGGTCCCCGGTGGTGTCGTCCTGGATTAAGCATGTCAATAACATATATGTAGCTCACATATATGTCAAGTACATTGTGTTGTTGTTCGGACCGCTGGAGTCACAGCGCGGTTGTTGAATCGGAGGCGTATTCCGTATCCCGAGGTCCGAGGCGGGGCGTCCGGGTCAACCTTCTTGTGATTGTGGATACCCTTTGGCGATGTTGACGTTTGGGATCTCGCGGATGCCGCCGGACGGCGTCTCTGACGCTGAGTGGCTCGACTCGCTGCTGGAGCGGGGGCATCAGGCCATCGAGCTCCCCTTCGTCCACGGCTTTCCGTGGAAGGAGCGGCGGTGCCGCGAGTTCGCCGATCAGGCGGCGGAGCGCAACATCGCCGTGTCGGTGCATGCTCCATACTTCGCGGTGCTGACCGTTGACGACGAGGAGAGGAGGGCCAAGACGCTCTCGGCGCTCGAACACACCATGAAGCTCGGCAAGGCGCTCGGAGCGCACACGATCGTCGCCCACACGGGCTACACCAAGGGTCGCGACGCAGACGAGCTGCACGAGCTCGTCGACGAAGGATTGCGGCGGATCGAGCCGAAGGTCCGTCACCTCGGGGTCGCCCTGGGTCTCGAGACGAGTGGAACCGATCGCGCCTTTGGCTCCCTCGGCGATATCGCGCTGATCGCCAACAAGTTCTCGTTCGTGCGGCCCGTGATCGACTGGGCGCACGTCCACGCCAAATCGGGCGGGGCGTTGACCACGAAAGAAGCGTTCCTCTCGGTCATCGCGTTCTTGCGGGACCAATTTCCCGGCTGGGCGATCGATCCGCTCCACACGCAGTTCACCGACAACGAATTTGGCGCCGCCGGGGAGATCCGTCACGTTCCCTACGGCGATGGCAGCCTGCGGGCCGGGCCGCTGGCCGGCGCTGCGATCGAAGCAGGGTTGCGCATGATCGTCGTGTCCGAGGCTCGGGAAGAGCAGAGCCACGATGCGATCCTGGCCGACCTGCTCGCCGCGACCCGGACAGCCACTGCTGCGTCTGTCACTGCCGGACGATCGGTCGGATCCGGGCTGGTGGAGTTCCCCGACCCCCTCGCGATCGAGCGAGATGGCAAGTCGTGGGTCGCGACCGGCCTGGACCGCCGCCTGCGGCTCACCAACCCAGACAAACCGTTCTGGCCCGAGGCCGGGTACACCAAAGGCGACCTCATCCAGTACTACGCCTCGATCGCCCCGGTGCTGCTGCCCCACCTCGAGGGACGGGCCCTGTCCATGTCCCGCTACCCCGACGGCATCGAGGGCAACACGTTCTACGAGAAGCAGTGCCCTACGCATGCCCCCGACTGGATTGTCACCGCTCCAATCCACTCGAACCATCGGGGCGACGCCATCGACTTCGTCACCGCCCCCGACCGTGACTCCCTGGTGTGGCTGGCCAACATGGGCTGCATCGAGATGCACCCCTGGCTGAGCAAGGCTGCCAATCCGCGGCAACCAGATCATGCGGTGTTCGATCTCGATCCGCAGGATGGCGCAACGTGGGATCAGGTGGTGCACGTCGCCAGGCTGGTCAGCGTGCTGCTGGAGCGGCTCGGGCTGGCCAGCTACCTCAAGACCTCGGGCTCCACCGGGCTGCACATCCACGTGCCGTTGGAGCCGCGCTACACCTATCGCCGGGTGCGTCGCTTCGTCGAGACGCTGGGTCGGATGATCGCCTCGGCCGACCCCGAAAACGCCACGATGGAATGGGACATCCCAAGGCGCGGGCCCAGGGTGTTCATCGACCACAACCAGAACGTGGGCGGGAAGACGATGGCGTCCGTATACTCCGTTCGTCCCCGCCCAGGTGCGACGGTTTCCACGCCGATCCTCTGGGGCGAGCTCGACACGTTCGACCCGGCATCATCCACCATCGCCACCATCTGGGGCCGGCTTCGCCAGTACGGCGATCTGTTTGCCCCCGCGCTGCAAGCCGATCAGGCGCTGGAGCCCGTCGAGGCGGCGCTCGGTCTCCCGGCGATTGACGACGACGAGGACACCTAGAGCTCAGAGGCGCAGCGGCCGGCTCGCCAAGAGGCTCGCCTATCCGCTGGGCCTCTCAGGAAGCTCCGGTGGCGACCTCTTCGCCCGCCGTGGACCAGTCGGACCACGAGCCGGGGTAGAGGGTGGCGGCGGGGAGGCCCGCGATCTCCATGGCGAGGATGTCGTGGCATGCGGTGACGCCGCTCCCGCAGTACACGACCTGCTCTGCGCCCGCAGCTGCAAATCGCTCCGCCAGCTCGACCGGCGGCAGGAAGCGGCCGTTGCTGCCCAGATTGGCGGCGAAGGGCATGTTGACTGCCGTCGGGATGTGGCCGGCCACCGGGTCGAGCGGCTCGATCTCGCCCCGGTAACGTTCTGCGGCGCGGGCGTCGATCAGGGTCAGAGTGCCGAGACGGCCTCGCAGCGCTTCCCGGTCGATGGTCCCACTCCAAGCCGGCGGCGCAACGTAGACGGCGGCCGCTATGACGGCGTCCCCGCTCTCGGTGGGGGCGCCAAACCGCATCCAGTCCTGCCACCCACCGTCAAGGACGCGCACGTGCTCGTGGCCCAGCGACCGCAGCATCCACCACAGCCGCGAGGCAATCGCACCCCCGGCATCGTCGTAGACGACGACCATCGAGTCGTTGCTGATGCCAAGCCTGCCCAGACGTTCGGCGAACACGTAGGGGTGGGGGAGCGGGTGACGTCCGGGACCTGTGGGAGCACTGAGATCTGTGTCGAGGTGGGCATAGACCGCACCAGGGACGTGTGCGGCCATGAAGGCCCGCCGGCCGGCATCGGTGTCGGCGAGGTCGAACCTGCAGTCGACGATGCGCACGAGAGCCTCATCGGCCAACGCCGCCAGCGACCGGGCATCGATCAGCGGCACGCTCATGCCTGCTGTGGGCGGGCGACGGGTATCAGACCCCGCGGCTCCGCGGCGGCCTCCCACGGGCGGGCGATGACGTGCCACGCCAGCAGCAGCGCAGGCACGGGCAAGCCGAGTCCTGAGGCGACACGCACGCGGTTGTAGGAGATGAGGGAACCGCGGATGTCGGCGATCTTGGCGTTGGCCAGAGCGATGTGCCACGAGCGCGGGCGGTGATCACTCACGAGCTCGTAGACGTACCGATCGCCCGATATCTCCCACAGCCGACCCAGCCACGATGCTCTTTCGATCCGCGCCACCTCGTCGCCGTCACCATCCACCGCATGGACGGTTCCCTGCCCGCAGGGTTCGATGAGGAGCGGGCCGCCTGCACCGAGGTCGGCTGCCGTGACGTAGATCTTGCCGAGGCGTTTCAGGGAAGCCAGAACCGTCCCTTGCTGGGTCAGCGTCCAGCGGTTGGAGAACAGCGGGCTGGTCAGCTCGGCCTCACCCATCACCGTCGGCATGCGCGACTGCTTCTTCACGCCATGGACGCTAGTGGTCTGACGAGACCGGTGGCATTCCGCACTCCGGCCGACGGCGAGTACCGCGGCGCGGTATCGTCACCGGCGTGAAACTGCACGTGATCGACGGGACATACGAGCTGTTCAGGGCCTACTACGGGGCGCCGGGCCGCGTGGCGCCGGACGGGCGGGAGGTGGGCGGCACCTACGGAATCACGGCCTCGACCCTGGCGCTGCTCGCGGAGGAAGGCGTCACCCACGTCGCCGCGGCGTTCGACTCCGTCATCGAGTCGTTCAGGAACGACGTGTACCCCGGATACAAGACGGGTGCAGGCATCGAGCCGGAGTTGCTCGCCCAGTTTCCGCTCGCCGAGCGGGCGATGCACGCCATCGGAGTCACCGTCTGGTCGATGTACGAGTACGAGACCGACGACGCCCTCGCCACCGCGGCGACGCGCTGGGCGGACGACGTCGACCAAGTGGTGGTGTTGACGCCGGACAAAGACATGGCCCAGCTCTACGGACACCCCAAAGTCGTCGGGTACAACGTGCGGCAGAAGACGTTCATGGACCGCGATGGGGTGTTCGAGAAGTTCGGCGTCCAGCCCGAGTCCATTCCCGACTACCTCGCATTGGTGGGCGATTCCGCCGACGGGTTCCCAGGGCTCCCCGGGTGGGGAGCCAAATCGGCGTCGACCGTACTCGCCAAGTACGGCCACCTCGAACAGATCCCGCTCGAGGTGGGGCAGTGGCAGGTGAAGGTGCGCAGTGCGGACAAACTGGCGGCCACGCTGCGCACCCAGATGGGAGAAGCGCTGCTCTATCGCTTCCTCGCCCAGCTTCGTCGTGACGTCCCGCTTGCCGAGAGCCTGGACGAGTTGGAATGGCACGGCGCTCCCCGCTCCCGTTTCGAAGCGTTCTGTGACGAATTGGGGTTCACCCAGCTCGAGGAACGCCCGACCAAGTGGGTCGACTGACCTCGGTATCCGCCGAGCGCAGAAGTTGGGGCCACCATCGATGGTGGCCCCAACTCGTTGCTCGATCCGCTCGGTCCCACGGAAGTCACGCGCCGTTGGAGCCGACCGGGTCGAGGAGCTTGGGATCGGCGAGCTGTTCCTGGAACACGAACTCCGGGTAGGCGTCACTGTCATGCTCGGAGCGGTCGAGTCCGCTCAGCTCTTCCTCGCGGCCGACCCGCATGCCGACCGTTGCGTCGACGAGCTTGAACACCGCAAAGCTGGTGACGAACGTCCACAAGATGATCGCCCCTGCGCCGATGGCCTGGTTCAGCAGCGTCACCCCGTCACCCGAAGCGAAGATCCCAACCGCGAGCACGCCCCACAGCCCCGATGTGCCGTGCACGGAGATGGCACCCACCGGGTCGTCGATGCCTGCGCGCTCCAGCCCGATCACCGACAGGACCATGATCACGCCCGCGATGAGGCCGACGAGCACCGCACCGCTGAACGAGATGACCGCGGTGCCGGCCGTGATGCCCACCAGGCCTGCCAGCACGCCGTTGAGCGTGAACCCGACGTCGGGCTTCCCGTTGAGGATCCAGGACAAGATCATGGCGCCCATCGCCCCAGCGCAGGCGGCGAGCGTGGTGGTGACGACCGGGGTGGCAATGTCTTGACCAACGGCAGCAAGCGTCGAGCCGGCGTTGAAGCCGTACCAACCGAACCACAGGATGAATACGCCCAACGCACCGAGCGTCAAGGAGTGTCCGGGGATCGCCCGGGGTTTGCCGTTCTTGTCGTACTTTCCGATGCGAGGACCAACCACGAGGACCCCTGCGAGCGCGGCAACGCCACCGAGCATGTGCACGACGCCTGAGCCTGCAAAGTCCGAGTAGCCCAGCTCCGCCAGCCATCCCCTGCTGTCCCACACCCAGTGGGTCACGACGGGATAGATGAGCCCGGTCAGGAACGGTGTGTACACCAGGTAGGAGACGAACTTCACTCGTCCGGCGACCGCACCGGAGACGATGGTGGCCGCCGTGGCCGCAAACACGACCTGGAAGAACCATTCAGATGCGCGGGCGTTGTCGTTGAAGAAGAACACGTCGCCGTAGGCGAAGAAACCTCCAGCGGTCGAACCCCCGTAGGCCAGCGCAAAGCCGATGGCCCAGTACATGATGCCGCCGACGGAGAAGTCCATCAGGTTCTTCATGATGATGTTGCCGGCGTTCTTGGCGCGGGTGAACCCAGCCTCGACGAGGGCAAATCCTGCCTGCATGAACATCACGAGTGCGCCGGCGAGCACCAGCCACATCTCGTTCGATGCCGTGGCCACTTCCTCGATCGTCTGCGCCGACGCGGCCCCGGCGAGGGGGCCAATGGATAGGGCGGCGGTGATCACACCTATGAACACAAGTCGTTTCTTCATCATGCTCCTCATGGCTGATTGACTGCCGGGAAACGTATCCCGTGTTCGTTTCGCATCGGTTGCCCGCCGGTTACGCGTATGGGAAGCGCATGTTTCGGGCGTGTTGCGATGGGGAGCACCCTGCGGCTGCCCTGCCTGTCCCGGTAAGCTCGCGCAGCGAGTGGAGGTGTCGCACGGCTGCCATCGAAGTACGGGGATTGTGCAAGCGCTACGGGGACGTCGATGCGGTCGACGGTGTCGATCTGAGCATTGCCGCCGGAGAGGTCTTTGCGCTGCTCGGCCCGAACGGTGCGGGGAAGACGACGACCGTCGAGATCCTCGAGGGGCATCGCCCGCGAACGTCCGGCGAGGTCAGCGTGCTTGGCACCGACCCGGAGTACAGCGGACGCGAATTTCGTGAGCGTATCGGCGTCGTCCTCCAGAACGAGGCCATCGAGAAGGAGCTGACCGTCAACGAGGTCCTCAACCTCTACGGCCGGATGTATCCCACGCGGCGTCCGGCGCAGGAGTTGGTGGACATGGTCGGCCTCCACCAGAAGGCGACCAGCCGCATCAAGACGCTCTCGGGCGGGCAGCGTCGCAGGCTGGAGCTGGCGCTCGGTCTCGTCGGTGATCCTGAGCTGCTGTTCCTCGATGAGCCGACGACCGGGTTCGACCCTTCGGCGCGGCGCCAGGCGTGGACGGTGATCGACAACCTCCGCAGCCTCGGCAAGACCATTCTCCTCACCACCCACTACATGGACGAAGCGCAGAATCTGTCCGATCGGGTTGCCGTCATTGCGAAGGGCCGCATCGTCGCCGAAGGCTCACCTGCGACCCTCGGCGGGCGCGCCACGGCATCGAGCGTCGTCTCTTTTCACCCGTCAGGACCGCTGCAACTGCCGCCGGGCATCGACGCCGTCGCTGCGGAGGACGGTGCGCTCACGATCCGTACCGATGATCCAACCAGGCTGCTCCACACGCTCACCGGATGGGCGCTCGACCACGATCTCAGGCTCGACGGGCTGAGTGTCTCCCGGCCGAGCCTCGAGGACATCTACCTCGAGCTGACGGGGGAGCCATCCGAATGAGCTACAGGACTCCAACCTGGCGGCTGTTGTGGCAGCAGGTGCGCTATCAGAACGCCATCTTCTGGCGCACGCCGATCTCGGCTTTCTTCACCCTCGCATTCCCCCTCATGTTCCTCATCGTGTTCACTCTCGTGTTCGGCAACGACGAGATCAGCGAGTTGGGCGTGACGACTGCGCAGTTCTATGCCCCGGCGCTTGCGGTGTTCGGCGCCGTGTCGGCGACGTACACCAATCTTGCGATCACCACGGCGATCAGCCGCGACGACGGCATTCTCAAACGTGTCCGTGGCACACCCTTACCGCCGTGGGTGTACATCGCGGGTCGGATCGGATCGGCGACGTACCTCGCAGCGCTGGCGGTCGTGCTGATGCTCGGATGTGGTGTGGCCTTCTACGGCGTCCGCCTGTATCCGGACACGATTCCCGCCCTCGTCGTCACGTTCTTCGTCGGGGTGGCATGCTTCGCCGCGCTGGGCATGCTCGTCGCAGCCCTCGTCCCCAACGGTGACTCAGCACCCGCCGTCACGAATGCGACGCTGCTGCCGCTGGCCTTCATCTCCGACGTCTTCATCCCACCCACCGCCAACTCGCCTGCGTGGCTCGACACGGTGGCCAACATCTTTCCGCTCAAGCACTTCGTGGTGGCGTTCCAGGACCTCTTCAACCCAACGATCGTGGCCGCGCAAACGTCCTGGATCGATCACTTCCAGTGGGCGGCGCTCGGCGTGATGCTCATCTGGGGCATCGGGGCGATGGTGCTGGCGCTGCGCTACTTCCGTTGGGAACCCCGCGGCGGCGAGCGGACCGGGCGGCGGCGCAGGTCGAAGACGCCTGCGGCCGCAACATCCTGATCAGCCGCCGAAGCCGAGCAACCGTTCCCGGTCGAAGGCACGAGCACCCAACGTCAATGCCGTCCCGGCGATGACCCACGCAACGGCGCCGATCACCAGGGCGATCCGGGTCGGATCGACCACCACCCCGCCCGAAACGCCGTAGGCGAGCAAGATCACCGGTAGCGACACGAGGCTTGCCGCCTGCTGCGAGGCCGCGGTGCTGCGCATCCGCCCCGACACCCACACGATGATCGAAAGGGCTACGGCGAGGAACGGTGGGAGCACCCACAGGATCAGCATCCACCACCCTGCTGTGGGGAAGAACCAGCCGCCGAGCGACGGACCGGCGAGGAGGTTGACGATCAACGAGTACAAGGCGAAGCCGCCGAGCGTGGCGATGTACCCCGGCACCAGCGATGCGAGCAGCTTGCCCAGGTAGATCTCGCGGATGGACACCGGTGCATGGGCCAAGAACTCGCCGGTGCCACGCTCCCGCTCGCCGACGATGGCGTGCGCGCCCACCGCAGACGACACGGTCAGCGGCACCACAACTGCGATGGGGGCGAGCAGGAACACGGCCATGAAGTAGGCAGCCCGGCTGGCAGGGTCGTTGCCGCGCACCGCCGCCTGCACACCGCCGGGGAGGGTCTCCAGAACGTCCTGCATTTGTTCCAGCAGGTAGTTGTCCTGCACTCGGGTGATGGTGAGCAGAGCGATGCCGGGAATCACCACGAAGAACAACCCGGCCAGGACGAGGAGCGGGCCCCAGTAGTCGCGGCTCTTGAACAGCTGGCGAAGATCGGTGATGGCGATGGTGCGGATGCGGTACCAGTTCACGAGGCGTCTCCGTGAATGCGTTGCATCTCGAAGTAGAGGTCGGCGAGGCTGCCCGTCCTGGGCTCGACTCTGGTGAGTCGGGCGCCGCCGGTGACGAGGTCGGCTACGAGGTCGGGGAGCGATGCAAGGGCATCCATCTCGACCTCGAGGCCCCCGTTCCATCGAGCGTTGCGGACTCGAGGGTGCTCGGCGACTCCTGCGAGCGTGCTCCGGTCTTCGGCATCGATCACGACGACGGGCCGGTCGAAGTACTGGTCGGCGAGCTGGCGAGGATGCCCGACGACCCTGGCCGTGCCCTTGACCATGAGGGCAACCTGATCGGCGATGCCTTCGGCTTCGTGCAGGAGGTGGGTGCACATCACGACGGTTCTCCCCGTCGTGGCCAGTTCGGTGATCAACGACAACACGTCGCGGGCCGACTCGGGGTCCAGCCCTGCGGTGGGCTCGTCGAGCAGGAGTACGTCGGGGTCGTGGAGGAACGCCCTCGCAAGGGCCAGCCGGGTGCGCATCCCGGTCGAGTAGCCGCCCACTTCCAGGTCGAGTGCGTCGGCAATGCCGAACCGGTCGGCAGAAGCCGTGATGCCTTCCCTGCCCACTCCATACAGAGCCGCTGCGTAGCCCAAGTTCTCCCGCCCGGTGAGGCGGTCGTACATGGCCGGCTTCGGCGGTACGACCCCGCAGCGGCGACGCACTACCTCTCCGTGGTCGGCAGGATCCATCCCGTGCACCTCGATGCGACCGGCATCGGGCCGCAGTGCCCCAGTGATGAGCCGGACCGTGGTCGTCTTGCCCGCCCCGTTGGGCCCAAGGAGCACGGTGATCGACCCTTCGGGAACATCGAGCGAGAGCGCCCGCACCGCGGGGATCTCCCCGAAGTTGCGGTCGACCTGGCCAAGCGTGATCGCATTCCCCATGTGGACCCAAAGGTAGTGCGTCTGGGAGGTCGGCACGACGCCGCAAGTCCCCTACCCGGTGGCGCAGCCGGAGCGGGAGCCGAAGCCGAGGTCCTGGTCGGCGAGCCACGCCGAGAGTTGTGCGCTCAACACGCGGGCGCCGCGCTCGTTCATGTGATAGAGGTCCGCATAGAAGTCCTCGGCATCGTTCATGGCCGGAGCGCGGAAGAGCGGAGCGTCGAGGTGCTCGGCGAGGTGGTCGACGGCTGCGTGGTAGGCATCGAGATCGGAGCGGCCGTTCGGCAGCGCCTTTGCGGTGAGGGTCTCCATCGAGGGGAGGTCGAGGAGCACGACCTGGGCGCCGTGCTCCCGTGCTGCGGTGGCGGCGGCAATGAGTGCGTCGAACTGGCGGCCCCCGACGGAGTAGTCCGCGAAGACGCGCTGCTGCACGTCCGCCACCTGCTCCTGAGCCCGGTTCGGGTCGTCGACAAAGCCGAGGTATCGACCCGCTTCGTCGAGGTCCTTCTCCGTCCATCCCGGCGCTCTGCCCGTGCGCAACCATGCAAACACGTTCCCCGGCTCCCTGAGGCGAGGCCTGAGCCGCACGAACGCCGAGATGTCTGCCGCCCACGTTTCGATCCTCTCCAGCAGCGACAGCTCACCGGTCAGTTCACGACGGCCGACCGACGCCCGATACGCCGGGACGTAGTTGTCAAACCCGGGCAGGTTGTCGTTGCTGTCCCGGATCCCTACGCCGATGACGACGACGGTTGGGCAGGCCAGGTCGAGCACGACCGTGCGCAGGTATTCGTCCCACAGCGGGATGTTCGAGGACGGCAGCCCGGCGTTGTAGGCGGTGGTGCCCAGTTCGGTGCCGATGGCAGCTGCGTCGATGTTGGCGTTCACGATCGATGATCCGAGGAAAACGATCTCGGCGCCGCCCGTTGCGGCGAGATCCTCGAGCTGGCGGTATTTCGCCTGGGCAAAGGGGTTGCTCCAGGTCACCGGCTCCGGGATGCGAGGCTCCAGCCATCGGGCCGCGCCTTCAAACGCCAGCAGAACCAGCAGCAGCGCAGCGATGGTGCGCACAGCTCGCATCAGAACTGGAAGTAGAGGAAGGGGACGGCCGGCTGGCCGGCGAAGAGCACGATGCCGGCGATCGCGGTGCCGGCGAGGGCACCGCGGATCCACGTTCGCTCGATGTGGGGCACGTGAAGTCCTGTCCTTCTCTGCTCGATGTCGATTGCCAGGGTGACCAGCCAGGCGGCGAAGAGCAAGGCGAGACCGTTGAGCGGGCGCACGCCTGGTGCGAGCGTGAAGATCCTGCGCAGGAGATCAATCGCGGTCGTGAAGGTGTCGGCACGGAAGAACACCCAGGCCAGACACACCAGCTGGAACGTGGCGAAGACGCTCCACAACTCGGACCGGTGGGGCAGGCGGCTGGTCGCCTCTGGGGTGCGACCACGCCAGATGCGGTGAACCGCGAGGTACATGCCGTGCAGCCCGCCCCAGAACACGAATGTCCAGGATGCGCCGTGCCACAAGCCACCGAGCAACATCGTGATGAACAGATTGATCAGGGTGCGGCGCGGGCCCTTGCGGTTCCCGCCGAGCGGGATGTAGAGGTAATCCCGCAGCCACTGCGACAAGCTGATGTGCCAGGTCCGCCAGAAATCGGTGACGTTGCGGCTCAAGTACGGCTGCTCGAAGTTGCGCACGAGGTGGATTCCGACGAGTCGGGCCGAGCCACGGGCGATGTCGGAGTACCCCGAGAAGTCGGCGTAGATCTGGAGCGCAAAGGCGTACGTCGCGCCGAGCGCGGCCATCCAGCCCGCATCCCCAGGAGCCGAGTAGACCTCGTCGATGAAGGGCGCCAGCGCATCGGCGATGGCCACCTTCTTGAACAGACCGAGGAGGATGAGCGCAATTCCCTCGGCCACGTCGCTCCGGCTGATCCGTTGTGCCGGGTGCTCGAGTTGCGGCAGCAGTCTCTCGGCACGCTCGATCGGCCCTGCCACCAGCTGGGGGAAGAATGCGACGTAGGTCGCAAACGCGATGAAGTCCTTCGTCGGCCGGATTCGGCGGTGGTACACGTCGATCGTGTACGACATCGTTTGAAACGTGTAGAAGCTGATACCGACGGGAAGGACGATCTGGAGGGTCGGCCTGCTCGCGCCGAGCCCGAGGGCTTCGAGCAACGTGGCTGCGGAGTCGACGAAGAACCCGAAATACTTGAAGAACCCGAGGATCGTCAGGTTGGTGATCACGCTGACGAGGAGGAGTCGCCTCCGCCGCTTCTGATCTGTGGCTACTTCGAGACGACGTCCCACCGAGTAATCGACGACGGTCGACAGAGCGAGGAGGCTCGTGAAGCGCCAGTCCCACGCCCCGTAGAAGACGTAGCTCGCTGCGAGGAGAAGGACGATGCGGACCGTCCTGTGCCGCCGCAGCGACCAGAAGAGGGCAACGACGGTCGCCAGGAAGACGGCGTACTGGATGCTGTTGAATGCCATGAAGGGGGAGGGGCTCGGCCCTGAGGCATCATATGCCGGATCCTGGGATCGCGAACGTCACCGCTCCGGCACGGCAGTGCGACAATGGCGTCATGTGTGGTCGATTCGTCCAGGCGTCCGAGCCCGAGACCTACGCCGACGTGTTCCACGTCGACCGCATCGTCGCTGCTCCGCTGCCGGCGTCCTACAACGTTGCGCCAACGGATCCCGTGTACGCGGTCGCCCAACACGACGGCGAGCGCCTCCTCGGTGCGTTCCGGTGGGGTCTCATCCCGTTCTGGGCCAAGGACCGGCGTATCGCAGCTCGCAACATCAACGCGAGGGCGGAAACGGTTGCCGAAAAATCGTCGTTTCGCGATTCTTTTGCGTCGCGGCGCTGCATCATCCCGGCAGACGGCTTCTACGAGTGGCAGGTGAAGCCGAAGGGCAAGCTGCCGCACTTCATTCACGGGGCGCAGGGCAGTCCACTGGCGCTGGCCGGGCTGTGGGCGAGTTGGAAGGATCCGGAGTCGGGGGAGCGGGTACGCACGTGCACGATCGTCACGGGGGCCCCAAATACTCGCATTGCCGAGCTGCACGACCGGATGCCGGTCATCCTCCCTGAGTCCGCATGGGCCACCTGGCTTTCCGAGGGCGAGGCCGACCGCGGAGAGTTGGAGGCGTTGCTGGTTGCCGCCCCAGATGACGCTCTTGCCCACCATCCTGTCTCGACGTTGGTCAACAAGGTGGCCAACAACGTCCCCGAGTGCATCGCCCCGCTGGAAACACCCGCCGTCGACCAGTGAGGCCGTCGCACGGCTCGTCGCACGGCAGGGTGCCATCCGGTCAGGAGGATGCGTGCCGCCGCGGCCATCGGCTCACGACGAAGCCGGCGACTCCGCCGCAAGCGCCGAGGAGGCTTGCCTGGCCCACCGGCCCGACCGGTTCGACCAGCAGCGGGCCCCCCAATATCCCGGCGATCCCCATGAGAAGCGCGATCACCACGACGGTCATGACGCCTGCAATGGCGGCCGCGGCCGCAAGCGGGAGTTCCAGCGGTCCCAATGCGAGGCGGTAGCCGATCGGGAACGACGCGGCCACGAGGACCGGGAACACGACGAAGTCCGCTTCGGGCCGGAACCACGCTGCGACGACCCATGCAGCAGCGATGATCCCCGGCACGTAGGCATAGGGGTTGGTGGTCCGGCTCAGGGTCTGCTCTTCGATTGTGGTCTCGTCATTGGTCAGTGCAGAGCTCTGAGGCCCGCTGCGCCGTAGGCCAGCATCCAGAGGCCGATGGCGAGAGTGCGCACTTCCGGTCGCCGCCTCAGCAGCCACACGGCCGCAGCGAAGACCAGCGTGATGATGATGAGCTGTGCGACGACCCCGGCGTCGCTCGCCGGGAAGATCATGTCGGTCACGGTGCGATGTCGAAGGTGACGGTGAGGTGGACGGTCACGGCCTGCTGTCCCGGTTCGATCGGCGTGGCCGTCGCAGCCCGTTCGAACGCCGCAGCTCTCAGGGGAGGGCCGCCTTGGCCGGCTGTCTCCGTGATGCTCTCGACTGCACCCAACGTCACACCGGCAAGGGCGGCCAGCTGGCGCGCCCTTTGCTGGGCGTCGATCCACGCCGCCTCCCGGGCCGCCACCATCAGCGCCGCATCGTCTTCCAGGCGGAAATGCACACCGTCGAGCCGGACCTCGTCCCCGGCAGCCGACGTCACGGCGTCGAGGGCGTCCCCCGCCGCGTCGAGGTCCCGGATCGTCACCGAGAGCGCGTTGTCGGCCCGGTACCCGACGAGCTCTCGGGTGTCGCGACGATGGTCGTACTCGGCGCCGATGGAGTAGCTCTGGGTGCGGATGTCGTCGGCGGCGACCTGGCGGTTTCGCAAGGTCTCGACAACGGCGTTCGCCCGTTGTGATGCAACCGCAACCGCCTCTGCGACGGTCGGCCGCAGCACCGAGACGCCCACGATCGTCGAGAGGGTGTCGGGTCGACCTGCAGCTTCGCCACGCCCCGAAACCTGGATCCCGCTCATCTTGTTTGGACTCCTTCTTGTCACTGTCCCGGTCCGCCGGCGAGCATACAAGTGCACCGGCGGCGGTGGGCGGGAGTCCGACAAGCTGTCGGGTGCAGGTTGGGATAGGGTGCCTTCATGGCCGATCGCATCGCAGCAGGTCGAGCCGGCGTGGACATACCCGCACTGTCGACGTCACGGCTCTTGCGATCCGTGTATGGCGCGCTCGGCTTCCTGTTTCTCGGTATCGGCATCGCCGGGTGGTTCGTGCCCGGTCTCCCGGGCTTTGTCAACCTTCTCATCGCACTGTGGTTCTTCTCGCAATCCAGCGAACGCATGCACCGTTGGATGTTGACCAACAAGTACTTCGGCAGGCAGTTGCTCGACTACAAGGCGGGTCTCGGCATCCCCCGCAAGATCAAGGTGATCGCCATCACCAGCATCATCCTGGCCGTCACCCTGTCTGCCGGCTTCGTCCTCGCGAACGCCTGGCTCCGCGTCGGTCTGGTGGCCCTCGGCGTCTACGGGGTGTGGTTCGTCGCAACCCGCCCAACGCGTGAGATCGAGATTGCCAAGCGCACCGCTGCTGAAACGGTGTCCTAGGAGACTGCTGATCACATCGTCGTGAGGGCTCGCGGGTCCGCCACGGTGCCTGGTCACGACCTCGGTCACGAGCTCGCACTGACGGTAATCAGCAGTGTCCTAGCTCCTCACCCCGTTCACACAGGCGGCTGTGGATCGTATTGGATGTAGCGCCTGATCTCCTTGGCCCGTTCCGGCGAGTGCAGCCGGCTGATCAGATGCAGCGCCATGTCGATCCCCGCCGACACACCGGACGCGGTGATGACCCGGCCCCGGTCGACGAAGCGGTCCGCCGGTCTGACCTCGATGCCCTCACCCATGCCGGCGAGGTGCTCGAGCGAGCTCCAGTGGGTGGTCGCCGGACCGTGGTCCAAGAGACCGTTGTCTGCGAGTACCAGGGCGCCGGTGCAGACGCTCGTCATCAGCGTTCCTGAGGCAGCGAGCTCCCCGACCCAGCGGCGGATCGTTGCATCGCCGAGCTGCGGTCGTGTGCCGCGGCCGCCGGGGATGATCACGACATCCAAATCGGGTGCCGTGTCCCATGTGTGGTCGGCGAGCACGCGCATCCCCTTGGCGCAGGTGATGACCTCCTGGTCCTCAGCAACCGAAAAGACGTGCACGCCGTCGTCCGGGTAAGAGATCTCCCACGCCCTGAGCACTTCCCACGGGCCGACCCAGTCGAGTTCTTCGACCTCCTCGAACACGAAGATGCCGATGGACATGGACGTGTCGGTGATGTTCGTACCCCTCCCTCGCGCCAAGGGCCGCCCTCGTGGACGGCCCATGGAAAGCCCCTTTGGACTGGGCGAACCCAGCCCTCCGCTCGGTGACTTCAATACGAACTGTATCCCTGTACCGGAGCGTTTCGCAACCGCGCCCCTTGCCGATGCCACTCCGATTCCATAGCCTGGCCCCATGGAGCGCATCACGGTGGACATCGGCAAGGAGTGGCTGTCGGTGCCCGACATCTGTGACTACATGGATGTGTCGGCCTTCGTTGTGACGAGCCAGCTCCGATCGGGGACGCTCCCCGGTGTCAAGTTCGGTAGGGAATGGCGAGTGGCCCGGCGAGACTTCGAGGACTGGATCAATACGCAGCGGTTTGCGGCAGCAGATCGCGACACCGACTGACCCGTGCGGCCACGACGGCAACGTGGGCGGGCCGTGGCGGGGGACACACGGTGCAGCGGGTTGTAGCCTTTTCGGCATGACGACGAGTCCGGAACGTGGGCAGGGCACGGCGACGCTCGATGCGACGTCGACAATCCCGATGTGGAACGTGGTCGTCTGGAACGACCCGGTCAATCTCATGTCGTATGTCGTGTGGGTATTCCGCAAACTGTTCGGTTACAACGAGACCAAAGCCACCAGCCTGATGCTGGACGTGCACTACAAGGGCAAAGCGATCGTCTCATCGGAGCCCAGGGAACGGGCTGAGCTCACCGTCGTCCGGCTCCATCACCACGGTCTCTGGGCCACGTTGGAGCGGGGATGACCCTGCGCTTCACCGCAGTGGCCGGAGGGGTCGATGTCCGCCTCGGGCGGCGTGAGCTTGCAGTTCTTGGTGCGCTCCCCGCCTTCCTCGCCACAGTCGGCGTCGAAGCGGGCGACCCTGCAATCGACCGACTGTTTCCCGCGGCCTACCAGGGGGAGGCAGATGATCGGGACTTCCGCCGATTCGCCGCACCGGAAATCGAACGAGCCCGTGATGTAGACCGCGACGTGTTTTCCGACGTGCTGGAGCGGCTTCGGAACGGTGAGGCGCACCTCACCACAGACGAGGCCGAATCATGTATGCGCACCGTGGGTGCTGCGAGAATCGCCATCGCCGCACGCAACGGCTTGTTTGACGAGGATCGTTTTCAAGCGGCGAGTCGTACCCCCGAGGGCACGATCGTTGCCTTCTTGGGCGTCGTGCAGGATGAGTTTGTGGCCGCGCTCACCCAACTGGGAGAGGGACGAGATGGTTGACGGGCACGAAGCGGCGGTTCCGGCCGAGCCCCCCGGCCCCGAGGTCGGTCCGATCCAGGTCAAGAAACCACGAGATCAAGCGGCGATGCTGAACCTCGCCATGGTCGTGTACATCTTCGTCACGCTGCTGCTGGCCTTGCCTCTGGTGATCTTCCCGGCCACGTTCTTCGACGTGGTCGGCCTCGACGCGGATGCGGCAGCGCTGCTCGGCGGTTTGCGCTGGGTGGGCGCCGTGCTGCTGGCGTGGGCCGTGTCGGGGATCATCGTGCTGGCCCGCCCGGGGGGGAGGGCGATCTTCGTCACCACCGGGGCGTTGCAGATGACCTTTGCGGCGCTGGCGTTCCTGTACTCGTGGTCGATCGACGAGTACCAATGGTCGACTTGGTACCAAGCGTTCACCACGGTGATGTTGATCGCCGCTTCGGTCATCATGTGGTGGGCGCGGATGGCCGGGCGCAAGGTGCTGAAGAGGGCCGAACGTTCGGTGGGATCTCAGTAGGCCACCGAGGCTGGGTCAACCGGGTGGTTCAGCCGCCGATACCCGCTGCCGCCGGCTCTACGTACTCGAGATCGAGGCTCTCTGCCACGGCACGGTGCACGGTCTTGCCGGCCACCACGTTGTAGCCGAGCGCAAGCTCGGGATAGCGGGCGATGGCCCCTGATGCGCCGTCGGCCAGCGCAACCACGTACGGCAGCGTTGCGTTCGAGAGCGCATACGTCGACGTGTTGGGCACCGCCCCAGGGATGTTCCCCACGGCATAGTGAACGATGTCTCCGACGCGATAGGTCGGCTCGGCGTGGGACGTCTCCCGTGCCGTCTCGATGCAGCCACCTTGGTCGATGGAGATGTCCACTACGACGCTGCCCGGCCTCATCTTGGCGACCTGGTCGGCTGTGACCACCACGGGGGCTCTGGCGCCGGCGACGAGCACGGCGCCGATCACGAGATCGGATTGTGGCACGAACTCGTCAATCGAATAGACCGACGATCGGACCGTCGTGATCCGGCCCCAGTGCAGCTCGTCGAGATGGCGGAGGCGGTCGACGTTGATGTCGAGGATCGTGACGTTGGCTCCCATGCCCGACGCAATCATGGCGGCGTGGGTTCCTGCACTCCCGGCGCCCAGGACCGTGACCCGGGCAGGGGGGACTCCCGCGACCCCGCCGATCAGGACGCCCCGGCCCCCCTGCGGACGCTCCAGATGATGGGCGCCGGCTTGGGCCGCCATGCGGCCCGCGATCTCGCTCATCGGGGCGAGCAGCGGCAAGGCACCCGATGGCAGCTGCACCGTCTCGTAGGCAATGGCTGTCGCGCCGCTGGCGAGGAGCTGGGTGGCCGCCTCCCGGTAGGCGGCAAGGTGGAGGAACGTGAACAGCGTCTGCCCCTCGCGGAGCATCGCGATCTCACTCTTCTGGGGCTCCTTGACCTTGATGACCATGTCGGCCGTGGCGAACACCTCTTGTGCCGTGTCGACGATGCGCGCCCCTGTTGCAGCGAATTCCTCGTCTGAGATCGAGGAACCGGCGCCGGCTTGCGCCTCGATCACCACATCGTGACCGCGGGCGGTCAGTTCCCTGACACCGATGGGTGTCAGGGCCACGCGATATTCCTCAGTCTTGATCTCTGCGGGAACTCCGATCCGCACGGCCGTGCCCACCTTTCGTTCGAGCGGTCTGCAGCGGCATGAGTCTGGCAGATGGTCCGGGCCGATGTCGCCTCGGCACACAACCCATGCGAGTACGCTGCCGCTCCATGTACGATCCCCCGGTTCCCGACACCCCGGCCGCATCGGTCGTCACCCTCGTTCTCGCTTCGCAACCCGCCGACGGCCCGGATGCCGAGGGGTCCCGCTGGCTCTGGCCGTGGGACGGTGTTCCGCTGCTCCAGTACGTGCTCGCTCGGATTGCGGCGTGGCCCGTGGCCTCGGGAGTTGTCGTTCTCGGCGCAGATGCGGAGGAGATACTGGACCAGGTCGACTTCGGGAACTTTGACGTGTTGATCGATCCCGAATGGGCAGAGGGCGAAGCGGCCTCGGTGAGAGCCGGCCTCGACTATGTCCAGCGCCAGGCCGACGTTGAGGCCGTCGTACTGGTATCCGCTGCCCAGCCCCCTGCTCCGGCAGCGCTGGTCGGCAGCCTCCTCGAAGAGCGCCTCAGGCGCCGTCTCCCGGCAACGGTCCCGAAATATCGCTACGCCGTTGGGCGTCCCATGGTGCTCGATCGGCAGCTGTGGCCGAGGTTGATGGGCCTCGAGGCCGCGGTTCACGTCGAAGCCGTGCTTGCGACGCACTCGCAATGGGTGACGGAGGTGTGGATCGATCAGATTCCCCCCCGCTCGATTGGTTCGCTCGAGGACCTGCAGGAGGTTGTGGCGCGCCATTGAGGCGCTTGGCATGGGCACGAGGTGGCCGGGTATGCTCGGGCGCCATGCGGAACATCGCTGGAGAAGGAGGGTGCCGAGACTCACACCGATGAACGCTCTCGTTGGATCTCCCGCACCTTCCGCATTCTGTGGGAAGCCGGAGCCTGCCTCCCGAGGCGGCGCCGGAACGAGGCGTTGCACGTCGGGTACGTCGGTATCTCTCCACCCCCCGTCGCCAGCGACGAGAAACCGAAAGGACCAGGTGATGGCCTCTATTGATGCGATCGAGGGAATCGGTCACAAGTATGCGACGACGCTTCGCAAGGCTCGCGTGCGCACGACCGAGGCACTCCTCAAGGCCGGCGCAACTCGAGCCGGGCGCAAAGACCTCGCCGCGACGACTGGTCTGTCGGTTGATCTGATCCTCGGCTGGGTCAACCGCGCCGATCTGATGCGCGTCAAAGGCGTCGGCGAGGAGTATTCCGATCTGCTCGAAGCTGCTGGGGTCGACACCGTCAAGGAACTCCGGCGTCGCAACCCTGCCAACCTCCTCGCAGCGATGATCGAGGTCAACGCCAAGCGCCGCCTCGTGCGTCGTTTGCCCACGCTGTCGATGGTCGAGCGATGGATCGACCACGCCAACGGACTCGACCCCATCGTCTCGTACTGACCCGGGGCTCGGCTCGCACAAGCTCTGCAAAGACAACGACCCCCGGCCGGAGGCCGGGGGTCGTTGCTCGACCGGTCTGACGGAGCAGGGAAGGGAGGGAGTTACTGCTTCGTGCTCGAGCGCGGTCGGTGGATGGGGTCGACTACTTGCTGGCCGTGGTCTTGGCCGGTGCCTTCTTGGCGGCCGGTCTCTTGGCTGCCGTGGTCTTGGCCGGTGCCTTCTTGGCTGCCGTGGTCTTGGCCGGAGCCTTCCTGGCGGCGGGCTTCTTGGCTGCCGTCGTCTTGGAGGCGCCCTCGACCGGCACGCTCTTTGCAGCGGGCTTCGGCTCGGCGGGCGTGAAGCTCTCACGCCAGCTCTGCAGGGCTCCCTCGAGCTGGTCCCGCAGCTTCTCGACCCGGTCCTGGACCTTCTCCAAGTCGACCCGGCTCTGGATCTCTTCGACGACGTCGCCGCTCTGCAGCTTCTTCGTCAGCTTCTCGCCTTCTTCGGCGAAGACGTCGAACTGCTTCTCGGCCTTGTCGGTCAGCTTGCCGTACCGCTCAACGGCCTTGGAGCTGATGTCCTTGGCGACACGGGTCGCCACGACCGGTGCTCCGAGCGAGGCGTACATGGTCTTCTTTGCGAGCTCGAGCTGATTCTCCAGCATGGCTACTCCTCTTGTTCCGCGGCTCCGACGAAGCTCACGTAGATCTGCGTCAGGGCCTGCTTCTGTGCTTTGTTCAACAAACTGTCCGAGCTGATGGCGTCGACGACGGTGGGTCGTTCGATGCCCTCCAGCAGCCCGGCCCTCTCGTAGAGGGCCTCTGCCTGGATGGACAGTGCCCTTGCGATGGACTTGAGGATCTCGGCGGACGGCTTGCGCAGGCCACGTTCGATCTGGCTGAGATAGGGATTGGAGATCCCTGCGGTTTCTGCGAGCTTCCGCAGCGACATTGCACTGCGTTCCCGCTGATCCCGGATGAACTCGCCAAGCTCGGACAGGGGTTGTTTCATCGGGAACAATATATCGCAGAGTGCTAACTATTGCAAGCAGAGGGCTGGTTGTCGGAGAGGTCTTCGAGTGTCAGTACTTGGAGCCTCGGTTCTCGACCATGTCGTCGAGGGCACTCTGGATCGAGGTACGCACAGCCTCGGTACGTTCCAGCATCCGCAGCGGGTCGTGCAGGGCCCGGTCGCCCTCGGGCATCACCGGGGGCAAGAAGCGAATGTGCCAGCGGACGGGGAGGGGGATCGGGTTGAGCACGATGGCGATCTGCTCGACGCGCTGCTGGGGGAAGAACAGGCGGACGACACGGGCCAGCGTCTCCGAGACACCAACCGCAGGGTGCACTTCCTCGGAGCCGACGATGGCAACGGGCACGACGGGCGCCGAACGCTGCTCGGCGAGCGTCAAGAAGCCCCCGCGGCCAAATCGCTGCAGCTGATACGCATCCCAGGCAGGCTTCATGAACCCGCGTTCGCCCTCGGGGAACACACCGACGAGCCGTCCGTGGCGGAGGAGGAAGTCCGCATCCTCGCGGCTTGCATATGCTCCGCCCGCCTTCCGGTACAGGTGCGACACCACGGGCAGCATGTTGAAGATCTCGGTACCGATGACGCGTAGCCTCCTCGGCACCTTCCCCTCATTGGCGACGGCTGCGGTGAGCATGAAGGCGTCGTAGGGGACGGCGGCGCCGCCATGGTTGCCGGCAAACACGGCGGGGCCGTCGGTGGGGATGTGTTCTGCCCCCTCGACCCTCACGCGGAAGTAGTCGAAGTAGAGGAGATTGGTGAGGTGCCACACGATCTCGGCCACCACAGGATCCAGCCCGACGGGGTCGATGTCGTACGTCGCCGCCGCGTACTGGCGCAGGAGCAGCGGCCACGTGTCGAAGCCGAGCCGACCGGCGAGTGGCAACGCCCAGTCGAAGATGTCGACGCCGCCGTGAAGCGCACATCGGTCGGTACCGCTGATCGTGGGCAGGCCACAAGGTGATCCGGTTTCGCTCGTCCAGCGGCAGCGGGAGTCGAGATCGAAGTAGGTGCCGAGGCGTTGGTCGAAAGCCTTGCGTCGTGCCTTGCGATCGCTCTTGTCCTGCCGAGCGGGTGCCGGGTTGGTGCGCACCGTGACGTCGCCATCGGTTGCGGGTTCCGGATGGGTGAGCGCATCGACCAGCTCTGCTTTGGTCATACGGGACCGTCCCCGCAGGCCGCGGGTGCGGGCGATCTCGACGAGATCGGTCTTTCGCATCTGCTGCAGCTCGCTCCGGTTCACCGCGCAGTCGCCCCATCGAATCCGTAGGCCGCCAGCACGGCCTCCCTGCCCATCACCTGCGGCGCAAAGCCGAGGGTGTCCGACATCTTCTGGGTATCGAGCACGACACCGTGGTGAATCATGTCGATCACGTGGCTTGGGAGCGGCTGACCCATCCGCGCCAGCCCCCGCATGGCAGCCTCGAAGCCCCGCTTGGGGAGCGGCTGCGTGCGCCGCTTGCCGAGCCGAGCGATGCGGCTGAGATAGACCGGCGGTCCGCTGGCTACGTTGAATGTCCCCGGCTGTCCTGAGTCGATAGCAGCGACAAACGCACCAACGGCGTCGCTCTCATGGAGGATGTGCAGGCGGGGGTCAAAACCGAGGAGCGTGGGGAGGATCGGGAGCCGCAGATACCTGCTCAACGGGTTGTCGACCGTCGCCCCGAAGATGGGGGCGAGGCGAAGCACGGTGTAGCGGACATGGTCGTGAAGCGGTACGAGTTGCTCGATCAGCGACTCGAGATCGTCGAGCTCGCGGCCGTAACGCGTCGTGCTGCGTCCCCGTGTCATCTCGCTGAAGACCGAAGGGCTACGAGGGCTCGACGGGTAGATGGCGGCGTCGCTCTTCACGATCACGTGGCGCACGGTTTGGCTTCGTCCGATGGCGCCGAACAGAGCCTGAACGCCGAGCACCGCCTGCTCGTGGGCGCCGGCCTTGCCGAGCTCCGCAGCCCGGTCGACGGTGAGGAGATGGACGACCGTATCGGGTTCGATGTCGAGCACGTGGGCCGCGAGCTCGGTGCGGTCCATGTTCAGCTGTGCAAACGGTGACGAGAACGGGATCCGCGGTGGGATCTCATCGACGCCGAACACCTCGATACCCTGCCTCTGCTCCAGACGGGCGATGAGGTGGCCCCCGGTCCACGTCGACGCACCGGTGATGAGGATGCGACGCATCCCGCGAGCCTAGGAGTCTCTCCGGAGCCTTCGTCCAATGTCCGTCCCGGTGCGAACATCAGGCGACGTCCAGCGGCTTCGGCGGCCGGTCTTCTGCAGACACCTACCATGCCTGGCCACGGAGGTAGCAGTGCTATGCCGACCCAGCAGCCCCAAGGAGACGAGTCGTTGATCATCGTCATGCGCCAGGCCGCAACCGAAGACGACATTCAGCACGTGGTCGACCGGCTCGAAGACGTCGGCGCTGCTGCACACCTGTCAAGGGGCAAGCACCGGACCGTGATCGGCGCGGTGGGCGATCGTGAGGTGATCCAGCAGCTTCCCTGGGAGGCCTTCCCCGGAGTCGAACGTGCGGTGCCGGTGCTCAAGCCGTTCAAATTCGTCAGCCGTGATTTCCAAGACGAAGACACGGTGGTGGACGTCGGCGGAGTCCCGGTGGGTGGTGGTCACTTCGTCCCCATTGCCGGCCCGTGCGCCGTCGAGTCCCGCGAGCAGTTGTTCGCCTCGGCGGAAGCGGTTGCGAAGGCCGGTGCCCGCATCCTGCGAGGTGATGCCTTCAAACCGCGCACTTCTCCGTATGCGTTTCAGGGTCTGGGGGAGAAAGGTCTCGAGCTGCTCTCCGAGGCGCGGGATGAGTTCGGGCTTCCCTTTGTCGCCGAAGTCGTCGACCCCCGCGAGGTTGGCGTCGTGGCGGCCTATGCCGACCTGATCCGGGTCGGAACCCGCAACATGGCCAATTTCACGCTGCTGTCGGAGCTCGGCAAGCAGGACAAGCCGGTGCTGCTCAAGCGCGGTTTCACGGCCACCATCGAGGAGTGGTTGAACGCTGCCGAGTACATCTACAAGGAGGGCAACCACAACGTGATCCTCTGTGAGAGGGGGATCCGGACGTTCGAGACAGCGACTCGCAACACCCTCGACATCGCCGCGGCGCCCGTCGTCAAGTCGCTGAGCCATCTCCCGATCATCATCGACCCGTCACACTCCGGCGGTCGCCGCTACCTGGTGGCCCCGCTGTCTCGAGTGGCGGTCGTCAGCGGCGCAGATGGGTTCATGGTCGATGTGCATCCTTCCCCGGAGACCGCCCTCGTTGACGGCGCCCAGGCGATATTGCCGGGGGAGTTCGCCGAGCTGATGGACGACGTGCGCGCCCTCGCCGCCGTCATGCACCTCGAGGTCTGACCATCGCCGCGCCGGAACCGAATCGTGTAGGGATCGTCGGCACCGGTCTGATCGGTGGCTCGATCGGGCTTGGGCTGGGCCAGGCCGGCTGGGTGGTGCGGGGATGGGATCCCGATGACGCAACGGCTCAGATTGCCCTCGATCGGAGCGCCGTCGAGGCGATCCTCGATCTCGAACAACTACTCGATTGGGCCGACATCGTCGTTCTCGCAGGGCCTCCCGCCGCGGTGATCGAGGCCGTCGCAACGCTGCGAACCGACGCTCTCGTGATCGATATCAGCGGTGTCAAGCAGCCTGTGGCCGACGCCAACCGGTTGCCGCGGTACGTGGGAACCCACCCCATGGCGGGACGCGAGGTCACCGGGCCGGGAGCGGCCACCCCACATCTGTTTCGGGGTGCGGCGTGGGTGGTGGTTCCCGGTGATGCAGCGCAGCCCGACGTCGCGCTCGCAGAACGCCTGATCGCCGACTTGGGCGCCCGGCCGGTGCGGATGTCGGCCGCCGACCACGACATCGCCGTTGCGGCGATTTCCCATGTCCCCCAACTGCTGGCTTCGACGCTGATGAACGAGGCCGCAGACCGTACTGATGCGCTGGAGCTCGTTGCGGGGAGCTTTCGGGACCTCACCCGTGTCGCCAGCTCGGACCCGTCGGTGTGGGTCGAGCTGCTGGAAGCCAACCGCGGGGCTGTGCTCGAGGTGCTGGGCGAGTTCGTCGACCGGTTGCGCAGCTTGGCGGACAACATCGCCGCAGGTGATGCCGGGGCAGTAGCGGCCCAGCTGCAGCGTGCTCGTGAGGGGCGGCAGAACCTCGGGCCGCACACCGCTGCGGTGCGGGTGGCGCTCGCCGACGAGCCGGGCGAGCTCGCCCGAGTCGGTCATGCCTTCGAGACCGCCGGCGTCGACGTGCGCGACCTGCAGCTGCGGCACGCCCCGTACGGCGGCGGCGGTGTACTCACCGTCAGCGTCCGCGCCGGCGACGAGACCGCACTCCGCCGTGCGCTCGAACACGAGGGCCTGCTGCTTGCCGAGTGAGCCTGCAACCAAGCGGGGCTTCGGCCGCGATTGGTAGCTAGGGTCCCCGCTGAGTGAACGCGCATGGCACCTCTGCTCATGCGACGCCGACGACGCGATCCGGAACAGGAGATTCGATCCGTGGAGCCGAGCCCGCCAGGGGAACTCTACGAGAAGCTCTGCGATGCGCTGTGGTCGGCCTTCGAAACCCGGAGCGAGTTCGAGCATCTTGCCACCGCTGAGCTCGACATCCCGAGGCTGGGTGCCGTGACGGCACCCAGCGACACGGATCCTGAAGCCGTCCGCAAGGTGGTTGGGTGGGCCGGTGCGCAGGGCCGCCTTCCAGAACTGGTTGCGGGGGCAAGGGAGAAGAACCCCGGCAACCCGAAGCTCACACGAAGTCACCGACTCCGAGGTCGCTCGTGTCGCCGAGTGGTTGGTGGAAGGTGCGCCCTCACAGGTCGGCGAAACCGAATCCGGCAAGCTGGATGAGGTCGCAGCAGCAGCCGAACCGGATCGGTCGGCCCCGCCGATAGGCACCCAGGGGTCGTCGGCGCCATCGAAGATCGATTCACGGTGGCTCCTGGCCGGTGCCGCGGCCGCGGTGATCATCGCCATTGTGGCTGTGGTGGCACTCACCTCAGGTGACGGTGGTGCGACGGCAGCGCCCGCAACAACGACCACGGCCAGCATCGCTTCTCAGGGCGTTGGCACGACGAGCAATCCCCAGGCAACCACAACGAGCCCAACCGAGCCCATTGGTGCGCCCCCATCGTCATCCGACGCAACTCCAACACTCGAAGTCACCTCGGTGCGGGCGTTCAACGGGGACTTGCCGGAAGAGCAGTCGGCGATCCAGGTATTCCTGAGGAACAGTGGTGAGGTTGCGGTCAATCTCGATCGCGCCATCTTCACGGTCGTTAGGGCCACGGCCTTTGATTGCAACCTGCTGCCCGCTACGGGCGGACCAGAGCTTGATCTCTTTGCACGGGGTTTTGCATTGCCGCCGTACAGCGTGCCCATCTTCGAGTTTGTTGACGGAGCGCCTGCGCGCGTGAGTCTCAATCCCCCACGGCGCATCCCTGCCGATCAGGAAGAAGTGTTGCTGGCGTTCGACCTCGACTACACCCTCGGAGAATCGGAGTTCGTGACGCTGCCGGACGATGTCTCACCGCCGTACTACGACGAGGAGTTCGTCGCCGAGGGTGATCCGTATCCGGGAATGACCATCTTCGAGATCGAGGTCGGTGTGATGGCAACGACGGGCGAGTCGTTTGACGGTCAGACGGTCGTCGTTGCCCACCCCCGCCTGGAGGAGGGGTTCTTCACGGCTGAGGGGCTCGCCGCCACGTGCGGGTTCCCCCTGGACGAGTTCACCGAAGAGGCCGCAGCGCAGCATCGCGCCGAGATCGTCACCCATTGCGATGCGACCGTCGTCAATGGTGAATTGGGAGCCAACGCACAATTCGACCGGTTGATGCGGGATCTCATCGACTGCCCCTGACAGCACCCGACCCCAGCACTACCGCTGTTCGGTCACTCCTCGTTGGCGAGCGCGTCCAGGTAGGCCTTGACCTTCTCGCGCTGGGCGATCAACGACACCGGGATGCCCTCGTTGTACTCGGGATTGAGTGACTTCGGATCGCCGGAGTGGTGCAGTGCAATGAGCTGCCAGTCGGTGTCGAACACCGGCGATCCGGACGAACCCGGCTCCGTCGGCACCGTGTAGCGGATCCGGGTCTTGGGCTCGTTGACCTCGATCGTCTCCGGCACACCCATCGCCAGCTTCATCGGCAAACGGCTGGGGTGCTGGAGTATCTGGATCCCTCGCCTGGTGGAGAAGTCGATGTCGGCGGTGGGCATCGTGATCCACTGCCGCTTCTGCTCGCCTGCGACGATCTGTGCCCCGGCCCGCTCGGCAAGACGGATGAGAGCAAAATCGAGCTCTTCGGTCGAGGCCTCGCCGGTCTTCGTGGTCTCTTCGTCGTGCGGGCTGTGCGGTGCCGAATCGATGAGCCAGGTCGCTGCATCATCGGCAAGGCTGACCACCTCGCCGCTGTTGATGACGCCGGCTTCTGTCTCCTTGTAGTCGAACCGGACGGTGAAGTCCGCGGCTTTGGCCGCTCCGTCGATGGCGGCTCTCATCACGTGGTGGTTGGTGAGTACCGCATCGGGGCCGACGAGGAAGCCGGTGCCGACCCCTGTTCCGCCCTGGTCGATGCGGCACACCCGCCACTCGTTGCGCTGCAGCTCTGCTCGCCACTTCGCGACGTCCGCAAACATGGTGTTGCCGGGGAGCACCTTCTCCAAGAGCGTGGCTTTGCTCTCGGTCGCGGCGCTGAGGCCGAGTTTGAGGGCTACGACCTGGAGCTTGGGGTTGTCCGGGTTGGAGTTGATCGCTCCGAGGACGAGCTGGTCGAGGTGTCCCCGCGATTCGCTCCAGTTGATCAGCTCGAAGAAGGCGTGTTCGAGACCTTCCCCCGGCGACGTGATGAGGTTGAGGTTGAGGTCGAGCGCCTTCTCGGCCAGGCGCGCCGCAGCATTGAAGTCCCGGTATGCGTCGACGAGGGCTGCGCGCAGATCCGCCGACTGTTCACCATCTAGTTCGAGTGCCATTGTCAACCCCTCTCGCTGGGTTGCGATCCTACCCCCGGAGTTGCGGCGCCGTCCGGTCGGTAGTTCTCACCGGACGGTCCTGGAGCCGTCAGTCCAACAGCTCGAGCATCGCTGCGGCTCCGACGCGGATACCGTGTTCGATGCAGCCTTCATCGATGTCGAACGTGGCCGAGTGCAGATCGACGACCCGATCGGAAAGTGCCGATCCCAAACGGACGAGCGCCCCGGGGACCTCTTCGAGGTACCACGCGAAGTCCTCTGAGCCGAGACTCTGGTGGGTGCCGGTGACCTGGGTTTCCTCGAGAACCGCCCGGCCCGCCCGTTCGAAGGCTTCGATCACGAGACCGTCGTTGACCACGGGGGGCGAGCCCTGGACATACATCACTTGTGCCGTCGCTCCCAGCGGCGCAACGAGATCGTGGACATGCTGCTCGATGACCTTCGGCATCAGTCGCCACAGGTCGAGGTTGAAGAGGCGGACCGTGCCGCCGAGCTCGATCTGGGTCGGGATGACATTGTCTGCCGAGCCTCCCTGTATGCGCCCGAAGACCATGGCGATCGTCTCCCGCGGGTCGACGCCGTACCGCAGCAACCCGGGAAGGTCCGTCACGACGCGTCCCGCGGCATACGCCAAGTCGACGGTTTGATGCGGCCGCGAGGTATGGCCACCTGGCCCGTGGAGCCGGATCGTCAAGCGGTCCGATGCCCCCGTGATCCCCCCGCGGCGGAGCCCGATGCTGCCGACCGGCAGGGACGGGTCGACGTGGAAGGCGGCGATGGCTGAGAGGCCCTCGGTGACGCCGTCATCGCACATGGCATGGGCGCCGCCCGGGATCTGCTCTTCGGCGGGTTGAAAGATGAAGCGAATGCGGCCGGGGATGTCGCCTACGTCGAGTTGGGAGAGCACCCCGGCAATCCCCACGCCGATAGCAGTGTGGGCGTCGTGACCGCAGGCGTGCATGAAGCCGCGGTGCTGGGAGCGATAGGCGCAGTCGTTCTCTTCAGCAATGGGAAGGGCGTCGAGATCGGCCCTGAAGCCAACGATGCGATCGCCGGATCCGATCTCAACGGTGGCGCCGGTGCCTGCGGCGCGGACCCAGGGTTCGAGACCGAACGAACGGAGGTGTTCGGCGACCTTGCGCGTCGTCCGGTGCTCTGCCCAGCCGATCTCGGGGTTGGCGTGCAGATCGCGCCGCAAATCCACCATCGATGGAGCGATGGCGCGAGCGAGATCAACGACTGTGGCAGTGCGGTGGCCCATGAGCACGGCAAGTGTAACGGGACGACCCAGGCTTGGTATGGGGCGTTGGCATCGTTTCCCAACGGCGCAACCGCTGTCCCGCGCATGTCAGCCTCACGACGATGGTGATGAGCAGTCTCTAGAGTCAATTCGAGTCGACCGAGGAGCAGTGCCCGTGGAACGACCCTCCTTCACAATCGGGGTGGAAGAGGAATACAAGATCGTCGATCTCGAGACCCGAGACCTCGTTCGCGATCTGCCCGGTGGAATGCTCGAGGAGATCGCCGAGCGCGCCGAAGGCCAGGTCGGCCCTGAGTTCATGCGCTCCCAGATCGAGGTGGGGACGATCGTCTGCGCCAACATCAAGCAGGTGCGTTCCGAGCTGGCGACTCTGCGCAGGCACGTTGCCGAGGTAGCCAACCGCCATGGGCTCGCCCCCATCTCTGCCTCAACGCATCCTTTTGCGGCTTGGAGCGACCAGCTCAACACCGACAAGGATCGTTACAACGCTCTTGCCGAAGCGATGGGCGGGGTGGCCCGGCGGCTCCTCATCTCGGGCATGCACGTTCACGTGTGCATCGAGGACGAGGACCTTCGGATCGATCTCATGAATCAGCTCGTTTACTTCATGCCGCACCTGCTGGCGATCAGCACATCGTCGCCGTTCTGGCAGGGCATCGAAACGGGTTTGGCCAGCTACCGCACGTCGGTGTTTCGCTCGCTGCCCAGGACGGGGATGCCGAGCGAGTTCGGGAGCTGGGCCGAATACCGGCGGCATGTCGATGTGCTCGTCGAGTCCGGCGTCATCGAGGATGCCACCAAGTTGTGGTGGGATCTCCGCCCCAGCGACCGTTACCCGACGCTGGAGATGCGAGCCTCCGACATCTGTACGAACATCGACGACGCCATGACGGTGGCTTCGCTCTACCTTGCGCTGCTCGGCCTCATGTATCGCATGCGCAAGACCAACCAGCGGTGGCGGCACTACTCACGGATGCTGCTGAGCGAGAACATGTGGCGCGCTCAGCGTTACGGGCTCTCCGAAGGTCTCATCGACTTTGGCAAACGGGAGATCGTCCCTTACGGGGAACTGTACGATGAATTGCTGGGACTGCTGGCCCAAGATGCTGTCGACTTCGATTGCGTCGAAGAGCTGGCTCACGGCCGCACGATCCTCCAACGCGGCACCAGCGCGGATCAGCAGGTGGCGGTATACCGCACCGCACTGGCCGAGGGCGCCAGCACTCACGAAGCGCTGCAACGTGTCGTGGACTTCCTCGTCGCCGAGACGGTGCGCGACCTCTGAGCCTGCCACGGTGGCCCTTTGGCCCGGTTACGGCCCTGCGGCAGTCGGGTACCGTTGGCGGATGACTGCGCAGATCAGGAGGTAACCCATGTCTGAGTTCTTCTCCACCGTGCCGGGTCTGATCCCGCATGCCGGCCTCGGGTCTGCCGATCCATTGAGCTTCAAGGTGTACGACCCGGACCGGATCGTCCTTGGCAAGCGCATGGAGGATCATCTGCGTATTGCCGTCTGCTACTGGCACTCCTTCAACTGGCCTGGCTCCGATGTCTTCGGCGCAGGCACGTTCGACCGTCCGTGGCTGGATTCGACCGATGACCCGATCGGGGCCGCCAAGCAGAAAGCCGACGCCGCCTTCGAGTTCTTCGCCAAGCTGGGTACCCCGTACTTCTGCTTCCACGACGTCGACATCGCCCCTGAGGGCGACACGTTTGCCGAGTCTGCGAGAAACCTCGAGACGATGATCGACTACGCCCAGAAGAAGATGGCCGAGACGGGCGTCAAGCTGTTGTGGGGGACGGCGAACGTCTTCTCCCACCCGCGGTTTGCGGCAGGCGCCTCGACCAATCCCGATCCTGAGGTGTTCGCCTACGCCGCCGCCCAGGTGAAGCACGCCATGGAGGCAACCCACCTGCTCGGTGGGGAGAACTACGTGCTGTGGGGTGGCCGGGAAGGCTACGAGACGCTGCTCAACACCGATCTCCAGCGCGAGGGCGAGCAGCTCGCCCGCTTCCTCACGTTGGTTGCGGAGCACAAGCGCAACATCGGTTTCCAGGGCACGCTCCTCCTCGAACCGAAGCCACAGGAGCCGACGAAGCACCAGTACGACTACGACTGCCAATCGGTGCATGGTTTCCTGACCCGCTACGACCTCGTCGACGAGTACCGCGTCAACATCGAGGTCAATCACGCCACGCTGGCGGGGCACAGCTTCCACCACGAGGTGGCGTATTCGGTGGCGAACGGCATCCTCGGCAGCATCGACGCCAATCGTGGCGACTACCAGAATGGGTGGGACACGGATCAGTTCCCCAACTCTGTCGACGAGCTGTCCCTTGCGATGTACGAGATCGTGAGAGGTGGGGGGCTCGGGACGGGCGGTTTCAACTTCGACACCAAGCTGCGGCGCCAGAGCATGGCTCGTGACGACCTCTTCCACGGCCACATCGGCGGCATCGACACCCTGGCGAGATCGCTGCTGGTTGCAGCCACGATGATCGAGGAGGAGACGTTGTCGGTGCCGACCGCCGAACGCTACGCCGGGTGGTCATCGGCTCTGGGGGCGGCGATCTTGGACGGAACGGAGTCGCTGGGGTCGCTCGAAGCCAGGGTCCACGCCGGCGACATCGACCCGGCACCGGTGTCGGGTCGCCAGGAGAAGCTGGAGAACGCCGTCAACCGGGCAATCTGGACGACCGAGTAGCGCGAGCCCGGCGTATTGGCGGCATGGGCGCGCTCCTAATCTGACGGGATGCATCTCCGCGTGGCGTGTGCCCAGATCAACCCTGTCGTGGGTGACCTCGCCGGGAACGCCGATCTCATCGCCGATGCCATGGCCTGGGCCGAGGGTGCAGGTGCGGACGTGCTGCTGCTTCCCGAACTGGCCGTCACCGGGTACCCGCCCGAGGATCTGCTGCTCCGGGATCGATTCATCACCGACAACCTCGCGGTGGTCGAGAAGCTGGCGGCGGCGTCAGGCCGCACCGCAGTGGTGGTGGGGTTCGTCGACCGGGTCGGCGAGAACAACCACCAAGACGATGCCCTGCCTCGCAACCTGGCCAACGCAGCCGCGGTCCTTGCCGACGGCCGGGTGCAGGGGGTGTACCGCAAAGTCCTCCTGCCCAACTACGGCGTGTTCGACGAGGCTCGCTACTTCGTGCCTGGGGACCGGCCCGCCCAGTTGTGGGAGATCGCAGGCATCCCTGTGGGCATCTCCATCTGCGAGGACATCTGGTCGCACACCGGACCTCCCGGCCGGCAAGCTGCACGGGGGGCCCGAGTTCTGCTCAACATCAACGGGTCGCCATACCACCAGGGGAAAGGGACGGAGCGCGCGGCCCTGCTGGCGAACGAGGCACGGCGCTCCGGCACGCCCGTCGTGTATCTCAACATGGTCGGCGGCCAGGATGAGCTCGTCTTCGACGGAGAGTCCATGGTGTTCGACGCCTCGGGAGAGTTGCTGTACCGCGGGGCACAGTTCGCCGATGAGCGGTTCCTCATCGATGTGCCCGTGGCAGCGGGCGCCACACCTGACGACGTCGTTGCGGTGTCGGGCACGCCCGAAGCCCGGCCGGCTCCCGTGGCTGCGCCGGTGTCGACTCCCCGCATGGGCGAAGAGGATGAGGTCTACACCGCCCTCGTGAGGGGGCTGCGGGACTACGTACGCAAGAACGGGTTCAGCGAAGTCGTCGTCGGCCTGTCGGGAGGGATCGACAGCGCCCTCACCGCCGCGATCGCGGTCGATGCGTTGGGGCCTGAGGCCGTGTGGGGAATCACGATGCCCGCCCGCTACAGCTCCGAGGGTTCGTGGAAGGATTCGGAAGACCTCGCCGAGCGCCTCGGTTGCCGGTTCGACGTCGTGGCCATCGACACCATCTTCGGTCAGTTCCTCGACGAACTCGATCGGGTGTTCGCGGGGACGCCGCCAGGGGTAGCCGAGGAGAACCTCCAAGCGCGCATCCGGGGCGCGGTCCTGATGGCGATGTCGAACAAGTTCGGTGGCATGGTGGTGGCCACCGGCAACAAGTCGGAGATGGCCGTCGGCTACGCAACGCTCTACGGCGACATGGCCGGCGGCTATGCAGTCTTGAAGGACGTGTTCAAGACCATGGTCTACCGGCTGGCGATGTGGCGCAACCGGGAGGCCGAGATCATTCCCTGGTCGACGATCAACAAGCCCCCATCGGCAGAACTCCGTCCCGACCAGAAGGACAGCGACTCGTTGCCGGACTACGACGTGCTCGACGCCGTGCTGCGGCAGTACGTGGAGCTGGACATGTCGGTGGCCGACATCGTTGCCGGCGGCTTCGACGCTGCCGTGGTCAACAGGGTTGCCCGCATGGTCGATCGTAACGAATACAAGCGCAGGCAAGCCGCACCGGGTGTGCGGATCTCCAAGAAGGCCTTCGGCAGGGACCGACGGCTTCCGATCACCAATGGCTACGATCCGCGGCGTCCATGAGTGTTCTTGGCCCGATCCTGATCGACGGCGAAGAGGTGGATTGGGAAGCCGCCTCGATCTCCGTGCGCGATATCGGGCTGCAGCGTGGGTACGGCTGCTTCGAGAGCGTCCGTTCCTACGCAGGCAAGCCCTTCCGGCTGGGGCAGCACCTCGAGCGGTTGGAAGCCAGCGCTGCGGCGCTCCGGCTGCCGCTGCCTGCCAGGGTCGATCTCGAAGCGTGGAACCGGCATCGTGCTGCTGAGGGCGATTGCTCCGTGCGCACGATGGTGACCGGCGGCGTCGAGGGCGAGCGGCCGGGCGTGGAGAGCCGGACGATTGTCATCGCCAATTCGTTGCCGAGGATCCCGCCGACGTTGCGGCTGCAACCTCGATCTGCGCCGTGGCATCCCGACGGTCAATGGTCGGAGCTGACCGGGGCGAAGACACTGTCCTACGCTCCCAACCTGGCGGCGCGACTGGCGGCCGTGGCCGACGGGTTCGACGATGCGCTGCTCATCGGTCGCACGGGTGCGGTGCTGGAAGGCCCGACCTACTCGATCGCCTGGGTGATCGAGGATCGGCTCGAGCTCCCCGGTCCCGAGCTGGGAGTCCTGGCCGGGGTGACGTCGACGGCCGTGTGCGAGGTCGCGCCGCAGCTCGGGCTCACCGTGGTGCCAGGGACATACGACGTCGAGCGGATGTTCGCCGCAGACGAGGTGCTGGCAATGTCCACCTTGCGGGCGGTCCGCCCCGTCCTCGAAGTCGGGGACACCCGGTTGCGTCGCGGCCCCTACGCGGATCGGCTGAACCGCCTCTACGACGAGCTCGTGGCGAGCGAGCTTGGTGCGGCGTGACCGATGCGGTCGGCCTGCTGCGGGCGGTGGACGGACTCTACGAATCCGTGGTCTCCACCCCCGAGCAGTGGGGCCGGCAGGCCTTTGCCGATTGGGCTGAGGACGCCGCGGCCGGAGGGCTCACCAAGGAAGAAGCGCGAGCGATCCGGCGATGCCTTCGCGTGGCCGACAAGCTCCGAGACTTCTGGACGAAGGAGCGCGCCGTCGTGAGCGCAGATGACTGGAGGACTCGTGTGGACATTGCCCTCGGCAGCCGTGCGTGGCGCCCGACCTTGGAGCTTGCCCAAGCTGCGCTGGGCGCTGCTCCGTCACCGGAGCTCTTCGACGAAGTGAAGAAACGATTCCGCATCGTCAACTCCGAGCATTGGATGGACGGCATCGGATACGAGGAGTGGCTGGCCGCCGAGGAGTAAAAGCCCCCAGTGGCGGTACACTACGCAGATGCGTTTGCGAATCTCGACCGTTGGCCTTCTTGTCATCGCCCTACTGGCGGGTGCCTGCTCAGGGGATGACGGCGAATCGAGCGCGACGAGCGCCGCAGCCGGTGGAACCGTGACCAGCGTGGCGGCCGGGAGTGCAGACGGTGGCTCGACCGGCGACACCGGCACGAGCGACGCAGCCACGGGCGATTCCACGACCACGACGGCAGCGCTTGGGGAGCCGCAAATACCGACGTTCAGCATTGTCAGCCGGGAGCCGGGCGAAGAAGGCGACACCGTCGTCGTGCTGCTCGATCCGGCCAGCTACTCGTCGTTGACCGACATCGACCTGCAGAATGTGATCTCTGAGGTTGTCGACGACTCCCCAACGCCTGTCTACGTTGCCCACGTCATCGACAGCCCCGACGTCGCCGAGATCGTGCTGGCGCCCGCAGAGGAACTCGACGACGTGGACCGCGGCATGCTCGACCTCCATCACCTGGCGACCCTCGAAGAGAGCTTTCGCATCGTCTTCGTCGGGCCGTTCGAAGACTCTCAAGAGGTCATCCTCGGCTCGTAGCCGGCCATCTCAGAGCAACAGCAGGGCCGTGAACAAGAAGCCGCCGAAGCCGACGATGTCGGTCACGGTGGTCAGGAAGATGTTCGAGGCCAGCGCCGGGTCGAGTCCCATCCGGCGGAACAGCACGGGGATGCCCGCCCCGGCGAGTCCCGCCACGATGAGGTTCACCACCACGGCGATCCCGATGACGACACCGAGCTCGGCGTTCCCCGTGATCGTCGCGATCAGGAGGCCGGTCAGCAACGACATCGCCATTGCGTTGATGGCCGCCACGGCCACTTCTCGCCGTACCGCCTGCATGGCTCGGCCGGGGGGAAGCTCACCGAGCGCCATGGCACGAATGATCACTGCGAGGCTCTGCGCCCCGGTGTTCCCGCCGAGCAAGGCGACGATGGGCATCAGGGCGGCGAGGATCGCATCTTGGGCGATCACGTCTTCGAAGCGGCTGATGACGACGGCGATGACGCCGGCAGCGGCCAGGTTCACCATGATCCATGGGAGGCGGCGGCGTACCGAGGTCAGGACGGGGGTGTAGACCCCTTCTTCGCCACCCGCACCGACCATGACCGCCATGTCCTCCGACGCCTCGGCTGCGACCGCCTCGAGGGCCTCGCCGACCTTCACCATGCCGATCAGCGCGCGGTTGTGGTCGACGACGGGGATGGCGAGGAGGTGGTACCGCTGGATCAGCTCCGACACGACCTCCCGGTCGGCGTCAACGGTGACGTGATATGGGTCGCGGACCATGACCTCTTCGAGCCCCTGTCCCGGCCGGGCGAAGACCAGATCACGGAATGGCACGACACCCTGCAGCCGCCGATCGTCGTCGACCACGTAGACGTAGGTGAGGTTGGAGCCCAGGTCGTCGTGGATGCGCCGCAACGTTTCGATGGCCTCTCCTGCGGTGATCCCGATGGGCAGGTAGGCGATCTCCGTGGTCATCAGGCCACCGGCGCTGTCGGGCGCATAGGCGAGTAGGCGGCCGATCTCGGCGGCTTTGATGGGGTCCGTGGCTGCCAGAACGGCCACACGGGCGTCGGCGTCGAGTGCATCGATCAGGTCGGCCGCCTGATCCGTGTCCATCTCCTCTATGGCGTCCGCGGCCTGCTCGGGCGTCATCTCCTCGATCAGATCGGCCGCTGCTTGCGGTCGCATCTCATCGAGGACGTCGCCGGCATCCTCCACATCGAGACCGGTCAGCAGACCTGCGGCAGATCGTGAGTCGAGCGCTTCGAGGATGTCGGCCGCATTGTGCGGGTCCTCCTCGACGAGAGCCTCCCACTCGTCGTGGTGGGACTCGATGTACTCCTCGGCCTCGTCAGGGCGGCGACGCGCCAGCTCGCGCAGACCTTCGGTGAGGAGTCGCTGGAAAGGGAGCTTCATGGCGAGTGCATGGTAGGGGTCGCCGCGTTTGCCCTACTCGACCACGACCGGCAAAGCACTCGACCGCCCTCAGCATCGCCAAAGACGGTCGAGCATGTGAACGGGCCCCCCAGGGGGGACGAGGAGACCCGTTCGACCTTGGAAATACCCAGGGCCTCGGGCCATCATATCGAAGCAGCAGCCGACGGGACGTCGGAATCACCGTGCGCTCCGCAAGGGCTCGTCCGTGTGAGGGGAGTCCCCGGATCGGGCTCGATACCCGGCTCGTACACTCGCAGGTCACGAGAGGAGGTGTGGCATGCGACTCACCCAGTTTTCGCATGGTGCCGGCTGAGCTTGCAAGCTCGGTCCTGACGAGCTGGCGCAGGTCTTGCGCCGATTGAACACCACAGCTCCTACGCACGGGTCCGACGTCGTGGTTGGATTGGGCACGTCGGACGATGCGGGAGTCTTCCGCATTCGTGACGACCTCCTCCTTGTTCAGACTGTGGACTTCTTCACCCCCATCGTCGATGACGCACGAACGTGGGGTCGGATCGCCGCGGCCAACGCGCTGTCCGATGTGTACGCAATGGGAGGCACGCCGCTCACCGCCCTGTCGATCGTCGGATGGCCGCGCGACACGCTGCCGCTCGACCTCTTGGGTGACGTGTTGGAGGGCGGCTCCGAGGTGCTCGCCGAAGCAGGCTGCGTGCTGCTCGGCGGGCACACCATCGACGACAAGGAACCGAAGTACGGCCTCGCCGTCACAGGCGTGGTGCATCCCGACGATCTGGTGCGAAATGACGCCGCTGCGGCGGGGGACGTGCTCGTGCTCACCAAACCGATCGGTCTCGGCATCATCGCCACCGCAGTGAAACGTGGCGACGCCCCAGACGATGCAGCCGCTGCAGCGGTCGAGGTGATGACCACGCTCAACGCTGGAGCCGCCCGCGCCATGCGCCGCGTCGGGGTCCGTGCCGCAACGGACATCACAGGGTATGGGCTGATCGGCCACCTGGCCGAGATGATGCGCGCCTCGGGACTCTCCGCCACCATTGACGTGGCTGCGGTACCTGTGTTGCCGCACGTACGGGAGCTCATCGCGGCGGGTGCGGTGCCAGGCGGGACGTTGCGCAACCTTGCTTCCGCCGAGCGCTACACCGAGTTCGGCGACATGGTCGAGGGGGAGCGCATCCTGTTGACGGACGCACAAACCTCCGGCGGGTTGTTGATCGCCATCGAGCGCCCACTCGAGGCCGCCCTCCACCAAGCCCTTCGGGAGGAAGGCGTCGACGGCGCCACCGTGGGGGCACTGCGTGAGCGGAGTTTTGCCGATGGCCCGGCGGGTCGCGTGGTTGTCAGGTGAGCAAGCTCACCACAGCAGGCCGCGTCGTTGCGGCATCGATAGGCGGTTGGCTGGCCTGGCGCCTGCTCGGCCCGGAAGTGCCGCGACGCTACCCGCTTCCCCAGACGCGCCCGCTGAGCATTCCGGGGCGCACCGTGCTTGTGGGAGAGCGAGAGTTCTTCGTGCGCGAAGCCGGACCGGCTGACGCCCCGCCGCTGGTCCTCGTGCACGGCTGGAGTCTCGACGCCGAGGCGACGTATCACCGCATCATCCCTGAGCTGGTGACGCGCTACCGCGTGATCCTGCCCGACATGCGGAACCACGGGCGCTCCGACTGGATTCGCGGCCGGTACTCGGTCGTCGAGCTCGCCGACGAGCTGGCAGGTGTCCTGGATGCGCTCGAGCTCCCGAAAGCGACGGTGATGGGCTATTCGCTGGGAGGGATGGTGGTCCAAGAGTTGACTCGCCGTCACCCACGATTTGTCGATCGGTTGGTGCTGGCGGCGACAGCAGCCCGGCCGGTGCCGACCCGCCGGTGGTCCGCTCGGGGAGCATTCTGGGCAGGCCGTACCTTGAGTCGGATCAGCCCGCGGGAAGGCGCATTGCTGACCACGCAGGCGCTCAAGTCGCTGGGTGCGCTCGATCCTCCTCACGAACGCTGGATGTTCGAGTCGCTGATGCGTCGCGACGCCGACCTGTTCTATGAGGCGGGTGCTGCTGCGATCCGTTTTGATTCGAGGTCCTGGGTGGGCAGGCTGCGGGTGCCCGTGGCCGTGGTCATCCCAACCCGGGACTTCCTCGTACCTGCGGCCGCCCAGGAAGAGCTCGCCGGTCTGATTCCCGGGGCCGTAGTGATCCGCTTGGAGGGTGCGGGCCACGAGGCGATCCTCACGAGGAGCGGCGACTTCGTTCGGCTGCTGCTGGCGTATCTCGACTGAGCCGGGGGATCAGCAGTCTCCTTGCTCGATGATCAGGGCAGCCAGGGCCTCCGGATTCTCCAACACGACGTTGTGTCCTGCGTCGGGAATGATGCGGGCGGCACCGTGCCCCTCGTTCGCCATGCGCAGCGCAACGGCCGCGTAGCGATCGTCGTGTTCGCCTGCGACCCACGTCACGGGCATCGTCAGTTGATCCGGGTCGGCGGAGGGCAGCGCCCCCTGGCCGAGCCCCCGGAGCGCAGCCGCCAGGCCGTCTGCAGTGTTGGCTTCACGTCTGGTGCGGTCGATGCGCCTCACCTCGGGGTCGACGTGGCCTGTGCCGACAAGCGGGTGGTCCAGCCAGCCGTCCAGAAACGGGCCAACGCCGTGTTGTTCGATGCTCTGTGCCAGTAGTTCGTCCGCAGCCGCCCGCTCGGCGCGGGCCCCCCCGGAGAGGCCTGGGGAGGCCGAGACGACGAAGAGCCTGGAGAAGAGAGACGTGGACGCCGCGGCGAGATGCTGGGCGATGCGACCACCTTGCGAGTAGCCGAGGAGCACCGCCGGCGGGTGCGCCGTTCCTGCAAGCCACTCGGAGAGCGCCTGAAGCGTCGTCTCGAGATCGACGGGCGCAACCGTCGTGGCGCCGTGGCCGGGGAGATCCGGAGCGTTCACCGCATTGGGGAGCAGCGTCGCCAGTTGGCTGAACATCGCCCCGTTGAGAGTGAAGCCGTGGAGGCACACGACGACGGGCGAACCACCCGTTGTCGAGTGGACGGCAAGCGTCCCGCGTGACGTGGCAACCCGGCTCGAGCGCATAGCTGCGATTGAAGCAGCACTTCCCGGGCGTGCGACAATGGCGTGCATGGAACGTCGTTCTCCTGAAGAGGCACGTCGCGACTGGGCCGCCTGGCAAGGCCGCATGCCGGCCGACCCGATAGGCTCCGACTACCACTTGGGCGCGCTGGGACGTCGCTTTCTAGACGATGCCCGCCGCACGGCCATCGAGACCGACGCCGCGGCGTTCGGACGCCGGATCGTCTCGGAGGTTGCTCCACTGGTTGCCGGCTATCAGGCGCATCCGCCGCGACTGGAGAAGTACGACGGCCACGGGAATCCGGTGGAGCGGGTCGTGTTCGACGGTGACTACCACCGGGTTGGTGACGCGGTGTGGCGTTCGGGGCTGCTCGCCCATGCGGCGCACCCAGGCTCGTCGTTCGAACAGGCCTACCTGTTCTATGCCGCATCGCTGGAGGGCGAGATGGGGCACATGTGCGCCGCGACCTGCACCAGCGGAGTGGTCCGCGTGCTGCGGTGGGCTGGACCCCTCGGGTCGGCGGAGCAGTATCTGCCTCGGCTCGCCAGCGCCGACCCTGCGGTGGCGCTGCGTGGAGCGCAATACCTGACCGAGGTGCAGGGAGGGAGCGACGTCGGCGCCAATGCGGTCGTCGCCGAGCCTCGCACCGACGGGATGTTCTTGCTCTCGGGGGAGAAGTGGTTCTGCTCCGTCGCCGATGCTGATGTGTTCCTCGTCATGGCCCGGATCCCGGGAGCGCCCGAGGGTACGGACGGTCTGGGCTGCTTCCTCATGCCTCGCGAGATCGACGGCGTCCCCAATGGGTTCTCGATTCGCCGGCTCAAGGACAAGCTCGGCACCACGTCGATGGCCTCGGGTGAGATCGACTTCAAGGGCGCTGTGGCCCACCCCGTCGGTGACCCCTCGCACGGGTTTGGGCTGATGGTGGGAGCGATGCTCAACGCCAGCCGGTGGATGAACGCCCTGGGGAACGTGGGGATGCTGCGGAGGGCCTACCTGGAGGCACTCGGCTACAGCCTCGAACGGAGGGCCTTCGGGTCACCGATCATCGAGTTCCCGTCCGTTCAACGGCTGGTGGCGAACATCAAAGTCGAATGGCTGGCGGGCTTGTACTCGACGTGGGCGCTGACGGCTCTCGATGAGGTTGCGGATCGTCACGGATCCGGCGAAGCCGTCACGGATCCGGATCAGCTGCGGTTCCACCGCTTCCTGGTCAACGCCAACAAGCTCGTCACATCGCAAGCGTGCACAACCGCGGTGCGGGACGCCATCGAGGTGCTCGGCGGCAACGGCGCCATCGAGACCTTCAGCCCGCTGCCCCGGCTCCTCCGCGACAGCGTCGTGTATGAGCAATGGGAGGGCACGCACAATGTGCTGACCGCTCAGGTCGCTCGGGATATGGCCAAGCTCGGACTGCTGCCGCTTGTGGTCGATCGGATCGAGGCGCTCCTCGAGCGGACCCACGAAGGGAACAGGGTTGATGTAGCGCTTGCGCACGTCAGGAAGGATGCCGAACGGGCCCTCGGCGACGGCGACTATGCGGCGTGGCACTTCCGCGACATCCTGGTCAGGCTGCATCGGACCTATCAGGCTGCGATGTTCCTCGACGTTGCAGTGGATGAGCCGGAGCACGCTTCGGAGTTGATCGCTGCTTCCCACCTCCTCGCCGGCACTCATCTCGAAGCCGGCTACCGCCCCGAAGACGATGCGGGGTATCCAGACCTGATCCGTGATGTGCTCGGCCGCGACCTTGCCGGATAGCGCGGTCAGGCGACGGCAGTACACCAGTCAGGGACGCAGCGGCGGACACTCCGCATGACGGACTCGAGCGAGCCAACCGTGTAGCGCACGGTTGTGCCGTCTTCTGTGCGGTGAAGGTGCCAGAACCCAGCGGGGCCGGCATCGAGCACCGTCGTCTCGTGGACCCCGTGGGTGCCGGTCGGATCGGTCCATACGCTCGAGATGGTCCATTCAGCACGGCGATGGTCATGGGCGATGAGGAGCCTGTCGGCCCACAGCGGATCCAGGCCGGATGCGACGAGGATCCCAAACGCGGTCTCCTGGTCGTGGTGGCTCGTGAGGGCTGCATGCAACGGCTCGACACGCACCAGAAGGGCACCGGAGAATGGCGGCAGCGGGCGTCTGCCCACGTCCGTGAGTTGGGCGAGGAGCAGTGGGAGTTGGATTGGGTCGATGGCCCGCAGCTCGAAGACGTCTCCGTTCACCGGGCGTCCCCACACGGCGGTTCCGTTCCGTTCCCAGATCGTGGAACGAAACGGGAGATCGGCAGTTCGCCGATCCACAGAGATGACGAGTCGGGCGTCGGTCATCACCTCGACGATGTCCGCCGCATCGTCGGCGATCCTTCCGCCGGCGACGACGCCCAACGCCTCGAGCTCTTCCAGCGCTCGGGCGCTCGGCCGCTGGCCCGACGCGCTGTAGGTCGCCATCAACATCAACGCGGGGATGAGGCGACGGGGGAGGCGAAGGTGTCGTCGTGTGCGCATGGCGAGCAGCGTACCGAGTTCAACAACGTCATGTCAAGGCCTAGATATCGTTAAATATCGCAAAAAGGAAAGGTGTGGATGATGTCCGTGTATTCCAAGGCAGCGCTGCGTATCGTGTGCGGAGGAGAGGGAGACGGTGGTCAACTACAACTACCTGGATTTCGACCTAGGCATCGAGAGCCTTGGCGACGGGCGGTACCGTGCCAGGGTCATCGATTCACCCAGTGGTCAAGCGCGGGGAGAGTTCTCCGTGCCGTTCTCGGCGATGGAACTGGAGAACTTCCTGCTCCGGATCGGACGACCCCGCGCCAACGTCCGGCGGCTGGAGTCGCCCGAGACCGAGGCGGCCCGAACCTTCGGCACCAAGATGTTCGACGCGGTCTTCGCCGGCGAAGTCGGGATGCAGTGGCGGAGGAGTGTCGATGCCGCCGAGAGGGACGAACGCGGCCTGCGCCTGCGGCTGCGGCTGGCCGATGCCCCCGAGCTGCGCGAGCTGCCCTGGGAGTACCTGTACTCATCCGCGGCCGATCGGTTCATCGCCCTTTCCACCTGGACCCCGGTCGTCCGCCACGTCAGCCTCGACCGCGCCGCCGAGATCCTCAACGTCACCCCACCGCTGAAGATGCTCGCCATGGTGTCCTCGCCCACCGACGCCCCCGGGCTCGACGTGGACGCAGAGTGGGAGCGCCTGAGCGAGAGCCTGGCCGACGTCGTCGCTGCCGGTCTGATCGAGGTGACGTCCCTCGAGAACGCAACCTTGCGTTCCCTACAGCGGGCAATCCGTGACGACCAGTTCCACGTCTTCCATTTCATCGGTCACGGCGGCTTCGACGAGAGCTCACAGGACGGCGTGCTGCTTCTCGAGGACGAGCGGGGCAGGGCACGGGAGGTGACCGGACGCGAGTTGGGGACCATCCTGACCGACCAGCGGAGCATGCGGCTGGCGGTTCTCAACGCATGCGAAGGGGCTCGGACGTCGGTCTCCGATCCATTCGCTGGTGCAGCCCACAGCCTGATCCTCTGCGGGATTCCTGCCGTCGTGGCCATGCAATTCGAGATCACCGACGCAGCGGCGATCGTCTTCGCCCATGAATTCTATGCCGCAGTGGCGGACGGGTTGGCCGTGGACGCCGCCATCACCGAGGCACGTCGCGCCATCTTCGGTGATGCAGGTGGCGTCGAGTGGGGCACGCCCGTGCTGCACCTTCGCACCGACGACGGGCGACTCTTCTCCATCGACCCGTCGCTGGCGACCCCAGCACCCGATGCGCCGGTGGTCGCTCCAGCCGCAGCCGCGGAGCGGGCTGAGGGCGTCGCGGCGCAGGTGTCGGATCAAGAGCCCGAGATCGAGATCTCGGCGCCCGTCGACCGAAATGGGGGCACAGGCACGGCACTCGACGATGACGCGGCGCCCGTGGGCCCGGTCGCGTCGTCTCGTTTGCCGGACGAACCCGTGGAACCCCAGCTGCGCGAAGCTCAGCCCGATGCGCTGGTCCCCGAAGTCGCTGAGCCCGCCTCCGCGGCCCCGGCCGAACCAGCGGCACCACCCGCAGCGTCGCCCGCAGTACAACCACCTGCGCCGATGCCTCCGCCACCACAGCAGCCGCTGATCCGCCGGCTGTGGCCGATCATCGGTGTCGGACTCGTGGTGCTCGTGGCCATCTTCTTCATGTTTCGGGAAACCGACGAGGGGAGTCCAGAAGGCGGCGGGACGACGGCTGCCACGACGGTCGACGACACCGGTGTAGATGCTGACGGCCGCCAGCAACTCGACTCACCGGACGTCACCGCGGTCCGCTTTGCGAGCGCTCCACAACTCGACGGCGACCTCTCCGATTGGTCGGGAGTGACGGAGTTCATCACACGTCATCGGATCTTCGACGACGACATCGCGGGCAGCCGTTTGGGCTCGGACAGTGTGGGGACCGTGATGGTGGGCTTCGACGACGCCAATCTCTATCTCGCATATCAGGTCGACGACGATCGCTACGACCAGCGCAATACCGGCAACCAAATCTTTCGCGGCGACGCCGTCGACGTCAACTTGTTCGCCGGGCCGGTGGCGGCCGCCCCGACCAGACCCGACGCGGCGACTTTTCAGCTCACGTTGACTCCGGACGCCGCTGGCACCGGACCGGCAGGTGTGCGCTTCACGGGCACAGGCGACGGCTTTGGCCCCAACACCACGGAGCTCCCCGTCGCCGTGGCCATCGACGGTGCCGGACCCGACTATGTCATGGAGGCTGCGGTGCCGTGGGCGGTGTTCGGGCTGAACGGCCCCCCAGACGGCACCATCCCCGCCCTCTTTGCCGTGTTCGACAACGACGGCGAAGACGATGGCGCCGGCCGGCCAGCCCAAACCGCCATCATGGCGAACGTCGACGAGTCCGGGATCTTCCAGCGGCCGCAGCAGTGGGGGTCGCTCAGCTTCGAAGGCTGATCAGGACCCCTGCGAACCCTCGAGAAGCTGTTTGAGTTTCTGGTAGTCCTTGTCGATAGACCGCTGCACCATGCGGCGCAGCAGCGGCTCCGCGATCCTGAAAAACCTCACGGCCTCGCCTTCGACCAGAGCCGACACCATGGTCCCGCCTTCCGACTGGGCCTCCGTGCTCCGGGTGAACGTGATCGGGAACGAACCGGCCGTTGTGGTGCCTTTGATCATCTGCCCGAGTTCGAAGCCGACGATCTCGAAGCTCGAGTTGATACGCCGCCCGAGGAACGACGCGACCTGCTCGTACGTCGACCCGACGCCGAGAGGCCCCTCGCTGGTGATGCGGCACTCCCGCATTCCGCCTTGCCACGCCGGGTTGTTCTCCGGATTGGAAATGAACGCGAAGACATCGTCGGCAGGCCGATCGATGAAGACGGTGCTGTGCGTTTGCATGGCAACCCTCTCCTTGGCCGCCGTGTCAGCGTACCCGTGTCAGTGCTCGTGTGCAGGGGCGGCAGTGGTGGCGGAACCCGCGCTGCGTGCGGCCAGCCACGTCGTGATGGGCACCGCAGCAACGAGACCGATGCTGCCGACGAGCGTTCGGACGATCTCCACTGCGACAACTTCCGAGTTGGCGATAGCGCCGAGGGATTGGTCCGAAAGCACGAACAGGATCAGCAGCGGCAAGGAAGCTCCCGCATAGGCCAGCAGCAGCGTGTTCACCGTCGATGCGATGTGGTCGCGGCCAATGCGCATCGCCCGCGAGTACAAGGTGGCGGGGGACTGCTGCGGATCGGCACCGTGCAGTGCCCACACCGCCGAGGCCTGCGTCACCGTCACGTCATCGAGCGCACCCGCAGTCCCCAGGACGATCCCGGCGAGGAGTAGACCGCCAACGTCGATTCCTTCGAACAGGCTCAGCAGCGTGCTCTCCTCCGAGGCAAATCCTGAGAACTGGGCAAAGGAGACCGCAACCGCGGACAGCAGGGCGGTGAGGACCAACGCCGCGACCATGCCAAGAAGCGCAACGGTGGTCATTCTCGTGAAGCCGTGAGACACGTACAGCGTGATGAGCCCGATGGCCGTCGCCCCGGCAACCGCGACCAGCACGGGACTGCGGCCGTCGAGGATGGCAGGGATCACGAAGAGAAGAATGATGCCGACGCTGGCGGCGAGGCCTGCGAGGGCCGTTGCTCCCCGCCACTTCCCCACGGCGATGACGGCGGCGGCAAAGAGCGCCGTAGCCCACAGCAGCAGCGGGCGACGCTGGAAGTCGCCAGAGAATTGATAGGCAATCTCCACGTCGGGTGGTTGCACCGACAGCGCCTCGGTCAGCTCATCGTCAGGAAGGAACTCGACGATGGCGTCATCGCCGACGCCGAGCCGTGCCGCAGATTCGAGGATGGTCGCGGCATATGTGACCTCCTGCGGTGGGTCCTCGCCGACGGAGAGCGTGAGCAGGCGGCACGTTGCGCTTGGGTCGAACTCGCATGCCTCTGTCTGCACCGCGGTGACGGTGCCGTTGGGCGAGCGGCGGGACAGTATCGCGATGTCGCCGACACGAAACTCGGGATTGAGCGAGCTGGGCGGGAAGCTTTGGCTGTACTCCGCCCCAACATCTGGGCCTTCCTTCAACTCGAAGGTGACGGACGTGCACACGAGGTCGGCGCCGTCGAAGCACGCTTCATCGGTCACGGAGGCGATTGCAGCGGCGTAGAGCTCGCTGGGAACACCGAGAACCCCGAGCTGCGCGAGGTCACGGCTTGCTCCCGAGGGCCGCAGCAACACCATGCCGGCTACCGTCAGCACGGCGAGGAGCACGGCCACCCAGACGATGGCGTCGAGCCTGGTCGCGCCCTGCGGGGTCGGGGTTCCGTGACCCAGGGCTTCCCAATCGGCGAAGTCGTCGTCGGTGCCCATGGGAGGATCGGCCATCGCGCTGCATCTTGGCACGCTCGTGGGCGCTTGCCGTATCATCTCGACATGCGTCCCAGTATTGCGATTCTTGGAGCCGGCTCTATGGGTGAGATCCTCGCCGAGGGTCTGTTGCGCGCCGGGTGGACGTCGGACGATCTGATCATGGCGGCACGGCGAGCCGAGCGTGCCAGGGAAGCGGAGCGCCACACCGGCATCACGGTTGTGCTCGATGCTGCGGCGGCAGCCGCCGGCCGGGATGTCGTAGTGATCGCCGTGAAGCCGAAGGACGTTGGCGCCCTGGTGGCGTCGCTCGCCGACGTCGTCACGACCGATCAGCTCGTCATCTCCCTTGCGGCCGGAGTACCGCTCGCCGTATTCGAGAAGGCGTTCCCAGGCGTTGCCGTGGTTCGCAGCATGCCGAACACACCTGCAGCAGTGGACGAAGGCATGACCGCCTACTGCGGTGGTGCGCAGGTCGACGAAGCCGGGCTGGCTCGTGCCGACTCCGTTCTTTCGGCGGTGGGGGACACGATCAATCTGTCCGAGGACCTGTTGGATGCCGTCACAGCGGTGTCGGGCACAGGACCCGCCTACGTCTTCATCCTTGCGGAAGCACTCACCGAGGCGGCCATCCGGGAGGGTCTGCCCCATCATGCCGCCGAGCGTCTCGTCGAGCAGACGTTGCGTGGCGCGGGGATCCTGCTGTCGGCATCAGAGAAGAGCGCATTCCGGCTCCGCGCCGAGGTGACCTCACCGGGAGGTACCACGGCGGCCGCCATGCACACCTTGGAAGACGGCGGCTTTCGAGCACTGATGGAGGATGCAGTGCGGGCAGCGGCGGCTCGATCACGCGAGCTCGGCGCTGAAGCGGCAAGCACCGAGCAGGGCTGACGTGGTATCTGCCCTCGGCAGGACCGTTCTCGCCGTGACCGAACGGCAATCGGTGCGTTCGCTCTTCACGACGACTCGTCCTGGGCGGGCGCTGTCCACGCGGTTTGTGGCAGGAGAGACGCTCGATGACGCTGCTGCGGTTGCCAAGACGCTCAACGCCGAAGGATTCCGAGTGTCGCTGGATCATCTCGGCGAACACGTTGCAGAGGTGTCCAAGGCCCGGCACGCACGCGACGACTACCTCGGGGCATTGGAACGGATTCACGACGATGGCCTCGACGCCAACATCTCGGTCAAGCTGACCCAGCTCGGGCTCGGCATGGACGACGATCTCGCCGAGGCCTATCTGCGTGAGCTGGCGGCCAGGGCGGCGGCGGTGGGGACCTCCGTGACGGTCGACATGGAGGAGTCGCAGTACACCGAGGCGACCATCACCGTATACGAGCGGGTGCAGCGAGAGAGTGGGAATGTCGGCATTGCCGTGCAGTCGTACCTACGTCGGACGCGCGACGACCTGGACCGCATCATTCCCACCGGCGGTCACGTGCGGTTGTGCAAGGGGGCGTATGCGGAGCCGGAATCGGTCGCCTATCAGGACAGGGACGAGGTCGACGCAAGCTTCGATCGGTTGGCGGCGATGCTCCTGAGCGCCGAAGGAGTGCGACCCGCCATTGCCTCACACGATGGAGCCCGGATAGCGGCCGCGCGCCGGCTGGGCGCCGATCGTGCCGGCTACCACGAGTATCAGATGCTCTATGGCGTGCGACCCGAGATGCAACGAGAGATGATGGGTGACGGGCTGACGATGCGAATCTACGTTCCGTACGGATCGGCCTGGTACCCGTACCTGACGCGCCGGCTCGCGGAGCGGCCGGCCAACATGTGGTTCTTCCTCCGGGCCGCAATCGCCCGGAAGTGATCGCCCGGAAGTGATCCTTGGGGCACCGCCTACGCGGAAACCTTCTTGCCCGTGACCCAGGTGCCCCGATAGCCACACGTGCAATGGAATCGCACGCGGATGCCCTCATCGGTGTTGGCGAGCGACTCGATTGCCGAGTAGCCCAACAGGACCGTCGACCCGTGCTGCGGGCAGTAGACGTCGAACATTGAAGCTCCCCTCAGAGGCTCATCCGCAACTCGGCGATCGCCGAGCGCAGCGTATGCAAGTGTGTGATGGTGTCCGCACGCTCTGCCAGGGAGGCATTGCCGGTGCGCAACTCTTCGTAGCGGTTGCGTGTCTGCCGCAGCTCCGCCAGCAGCGTGTCAAATTCCTGGCTCGTCGCCATGATGTGCCTTTCACATGTGGGGCGTAAGGATCAATTACCTCTTGATCTGTTACAGCATACCAGACTATAGTAAGTGTTCAAGTGGATTTCTCCCATTACAGTGGTGAGCCGGTACGACTGGCGATGGACCTGGTCAATACCAGGAGCCCGGTGCGCGACCGCGACCTATTGCAGACGGTTGATGACCTTGCCACCTTCCTCGCCGAGATCAGCCCTGAGTGGTTGATGCCCCGGTGGGAGCTGACGGAGCAGGATGTTGCCGATGTGCGAAGGTTGCGGGTCCAACTCCGCGCTGTGTTCAACGCCGCAAACGATGCCGACGCTGCGGCCGTCCTCAACGACGTGCTCACCGGCGTGCACGCGACCCCCAGGGTGAGTGTTCACGATGACGTGCCCCCCCACCTTCATTTCGAACCGCTGACATCGGGTCCTGCACCCTGGCTGGGAGCTATCACGGCGATGGCGCTTGCGGTGGTGCTCGTCGACCACGGGAGTGAACGTATCGGCGTGTGCAGTTCAACGGGGTGTCAGCACGTCTACATCGACACCTCGCGCAATCGCAGCAGGCGCTATTGCTCGGACACCTGCGCCACGCGGGAGAACGTTGCGGCTTTCCGCCGCCGGCAGAGGGTCTGAGATCTGCCGCCGGTGACCCTCGCTCGCGGTGCGGGGTTAGGCTTCATGCTCATGAAACGCGCCTGGATGATCTTCTCCCTCGTTGCCGGCCTCTTCCTCGTGCTGCTGCCGGCCGCTACTGCCCAGGACTCCGATGATGTTGCTGCCGTCGTGGCCGAAACCGGTGTGTACGTGGCAGCCGGGTCGGACGCCAGTGAGTCCGAAGTCGGCCGGTACGTTGCCGCACTGCGCGAGTCGGGCGAGAACATCTCCATCGTCGTGCTGGCCGAAGAGCCGCTGGCCGGCGCAACGACGTTTGCAGGAGCCGTCTCGAACCGCATCGGTGGCGGATTGGTGTTTGTCGTGGCCCCTGAGACGGTGGGGATCGACGGCGTTTCCGAGGAGTACGGTGACATCGAGATCGAAGATGCGGTCATCGCGTCGTTTGAAGGAGGCTCCGACGCCGAGGTCGTGGAGATCTTCTCAGAGACGCTCTTGGGGTTCGACGTGGCGGGAGCCGGTTCCGGCTCCGACGGGGCGACGGCAACCACCGTCGAGCCGGCTGCGACGAGTTCCGGCACGTCGACGTCGTCGAGTTCCGGTGGCGGCAACGGCTTCCTCATCTTCCTGCTGCTGGCGGGCGGTGGCCTTATCTTGTTCTTCTGGTGGCGCTCCCGGCAGAACAAGATCAAAGGACCTCGTCTCCAGCCCGGTCTCGCCGAGGCAAAGGAAGCGGTGCAAGAGCAGATCAACGCCGTCGCCAACGACATCATCGACATGGAAGACGAAGTGCGGAAGGCCGACAACGAGCAGGTCGACGAGTTCTACAACGCAGCCGGCCGCACGTACAACGACGTTACCGAGGCGTTTGCGATTGCCAACACGCCCCAAGGTGTCTTGGACCTGTCCAACGAGCTCGATGAGGCGATCTGGCAACTCGACTCGGCAGAGGCGATTCTGGACGGCAAACAGCCACCATCCCGCCCGCAGCCAAGACGGCTTCCCACGCCGGAGCCGGCCACGGGACCGCAGGGCGCGCCCCGCCCCGACGGGTCGAGCCTGCCGCCACGTCCTTCCTACGACCAGCCCAACTACGACCGGCGGCCCGGCCGGCGCAGCAGCTACTCGGGGGGGTCAGGCATCATGGAACTCCTCATCGGCGTCGCCGGAGCGATGATGGCGGGCCGGAGCCGGGGGGGAGGCGGGATACTCGGAGGTCTCGGTGGAAGCTCGTCCTCTGCCAGGGCTCGTCGTGTCCCGCCGCAGCAGTTCCCCCAGCTGCCGAGCAGCAGATCGGGAGGCGGCCCCATCGTTCCGTCGCCGAGTCAGCCGGGTCGATCCTCCAGCTCATCACGATCATCGAGCTCGTCGAGGTCCACGAGGACTCGCCGCGGCAAGACCGGACGGGTCCGCACAGGTGGTCGCCGCCGCCGCGGGTGACGGCCCCCTCGCCACCTCCTACAATCCGTTTCATTCGTCCAATCATGGAAGGACTTTCATGGGCTTTTTCAAGCGCCTCTGGGGCTACATCACGACGCTGTTTCGGTCGACGGCCGAAAAGGCGATGAACCCCGAGGTTGAGATCGAGCAGGCGATCAACGAGGCGCGCAAGCGCGACCAGGACCTGCGCAACCAGGCCGCCAAGGTCGTCGCCCATCGCACGCAGATCGAAAGCAAGATGGAGAAGGCAGCCGACGACGTCGGCGAGGCCCGCGAAATGGCGAAGCAGGCCATTCTGAGGGCCGAAGATGCCAAGTCGGCAGGCAATGCCGAGGACGTCGAGAAGTGGACGCAGACCGCCCAGGCACTTGCGATGAAGCTGCAGGCTGCAGAGAACAACCTCGGCACGCTGAAGACGCAGTACGAGACCGCCGCCGCTCAGGCCGACAAAGCCAAGGATGCGGTCCAGGCCAACGCGATGCGCGTCCAGGAGCTTGCCGCCAAGCGGATGGAGCTGCTCGGCTCCCTCGAGGCAGCCAAGATGCAGGAGTCGGTCAACAAGGCCGTCGACACGATGTCCAACACCATGGACTACGAGGCTCCTTCCCTCGAGAAGGTCGAAGAGAAGATCGAGGCCCGCAAGGCGCAGGCAATGGCCAAGGCCGAGCTGCACGAGGCGACCCCTGCGGGCGCCGAGGCAGAGCTCAAAGAAGCCATCAACATGGTGCAGGCCGACGCCAAGCTCGAAGAGCTCAAGGCAGAACTGGGACTCACCGGCTAGAACTGACGATCAGCTGATCGAAGGCGCCCCCAGGGAGTGATCCCTGGGGGCGCTGTCTTGTTGCCCCGCTGTTTGCGCGCCCGTGCGGACTTCTCGAGCGTCGGGTGGGAGGCTGAGAGAGGTTTGGTCGATGATCGCACTATGGCGCCGCCGCAATGCGAGGAGGGGGATCCGCCGAGGCGGATCCCCCTCACGCATTCAGGTCGGCCGGGTCGCTACAGCTTCAGCCCGACGAGCACCGGATCATGATCGGACGACCGATATGGTCCTGGCGCCGTGATGCTCGGGTCGAACCAATCGAGGGCTCGCGGTTCATCGGCATTGATGTGCCAGATCGACGTCTTGCGCACCTTGGCGGTCATCGACGGGGTGGCGAAGGCGTAGTCGAGAAGACCACGCCCGATCCACGGCGCCGAAGATGCGGCGAAGAAGTTGAACGAGTACGGATCGGGATCATATGCACGCACCAGATTCACCAGCTCGCTCTCGAGAGTGAGGACCGGGTCCTCGTCGAGGTACGAGTTCAAGTCGCCGAGCACGAGGACGTCGGAGTCGCCGGTGGCGGCGATGAGATCGTTGACGAACTGCAGCACGACCTCTGCCTGGGCGACGCGCGCCGGGTTCCAGCAGGCCTGGCCATCGCCCTGATCATCCTCGGCACCTTCGGCTCCACTGCAGCTCTTTGACTTGAAGTGGTTGTTGACCACGGTGAAGTACTCGCCGCGGTACTCAAAGGTCTGGGCGACCGGAGGCCGACCAAGAGGGTCCTCCCTTCCGTCTGGGATGGTGTCGAATGCCGGGTCCGCGACCGTCACCGGATCGCCCACCGCCGTCACCCGGTCGTTGCGATACAGGATCTCGTTGCGGATGGGATAGACGTTGTAGTGGTCCAACTCGCCGATCCAGGACCACACGTCGGCTCCCTCGGCTGCGTTCAACGCGTCGAGCAGCGTCAGGATGGGCGTGTGGGCAAGGTCGTTCTCGACCTCCTGCAGCCCGATGATGTCGGCATTCATCTCGGTGATGGCGTCCACGAGCTTGTCGGTCTGCACTTCGAGTTGGTCGGCATCGCTTGCGCCGCGTCCGCCCAGCGTCGTCCAGTAGTTGAGCACGTTGAAGGAGGCAACGGTGATGTTCCCCCGCATGCGAGGAAGGGCCGGCCTCGGGTTGGCGTTGCCGAAGACGACGGCGCTCGCATCCTGTGGCTGGATGCGGTATTGGCTGAAGCCATAGCCCACGGCACCGGTCAAGCGGGTCGTGACGTCGCCCAGCCGAAGCGTGTCCTCGCTGGTGAAATAGGGGATGGGTTGCGGATCAGAGCTATTCGACCCATCGTCCAGGAGGAAGCTGCGAGCAATGCCGTCCGCAGCGAAGGCGTCGGCCTCTGGTCCAACAGGAAACTCATTTGTCGGTTGCTCCACGACGCCGCCTTCGGCAAGCCACACCTCACCGAAGCGATGAAGGTTGAAGGTGTCCGTGACGGCGAGCCGCGCGGGCAACCGGACGTACATGCCCTCGTAGGACTCGGCGTTGGCCGTGTAGGTGCGGGCGTCGAGGGCGGTGGGGATCGGCACGCCACCAGAGCGACAGATGGTCCCGTCGGTGATGAATTCGATCTGGGTCTGGCCGAACTGCTCGTCGATCTCGCCCTTGACACGCACGAGATCGCCGACAGACGGATCGAACGGCGGCGACCAGGTGTCACGGTGACTCACGAAGATCCCGTCGGATGTCGCCGGGTTCCCATCGCCGCGCCGGTCTTGGATGAAGAACCCGCTGAGCTGGTCCTCGCGCTGCAGGTCGACGGTGACCCAGCCTTCGGTGACCACGCCTTCCTCGCCGTCGAGCGGGCTGTCGGGTCCGTCACCCTGGATGTCGTAGATCGGTGTGAACGGTTCTCCACACTCTCCGTGATCGGATGCCGCTGCGGTCACCGGTAGCAATGCCACCAGCACCAGCGCTGCCACCGAAATCCCCATGAAGCGTCTCACGCTCTCTCCCCTTCCCTTGGTAGTGCTGTCGAATCTACAGCTTGGGAGTGACACGCGACGGCCGCAACCGGCGGATGGTCCCTTTCTGGCCGGGGTCGGCCAAGGTGCTTGTACCATCGTTGGGAGGTGACCGCAGTGCCCCGTCAAGACATCCTCGATCGTTCCCACCCGATGCCGTTGTGGGCGCAGCTGCTGAGCGACTTGCGCACCCGGCTCGACGCCGGCGAGTTCTCCGAGCGTTTCCCCACCGACCAGGAGCTCGTCGACGACTACGGGGTCAGCCGGCACACGGTGCGGGAAGCGGTCCGCAGGATTCAGGCCGAAGGCATTCTCGACCGGCGCCGCGGACGTGGCACGTATGTCCGGCCCACCGGGTTCGTCCAGCAGGTCAGCACTCTGTACTCGTTGTTCCGTTCCATCGAAGCAGACGGGATCGGGCAGACGAGCGTGGTGCGCACCAAGGATGTCCGCACCGACGCCGCGGTTGCGCAGCGCCTTGGGGCGGATCCGACCACGGAGCTGTTCTTCATCGAGCGGCTCCGCCTCGCCGGCGACGATCCTCTCGCTGTTGATCGCGCCTGGCTCCCCGCCCGGATTGCAGCACCGCTGCTCGACGTCGACTTCAGCCGTACCGCCCTCTACGACGAGCTGGCCACGATGTGCGGGGTACAACCGGAGACGGGTGGCGAGCTCATTCGACCCATCATTCCCGAGCCGGACGATCGGGAACAGCTCGGTCTCGACCAGGACGCCGCAGCCTTCTTGATCATTCGCAAGACGTTTTCGGGCGGGGAGCCCCTGGAGTGGCGTGAAAGCGTCGTGCGCGGCGACCTGTACGCCTTCCGGGTCGATTGGACGGGAGACTCCGAAGTCGGCGTGCCTGAGCTCGTGCCTTACGAGGGTGATTGACCCCAGCGGGATCGCAGCTCGTCTTCGAGATCGTCGGCGCTGAGCCGTGCGAGGGTGCCGCCGGTGAAGGTCTCAACGTGGGTGATCTCGGGGCCGGTCCATTCCGGAGGGACGAACGAGGCGAGCTCGTCCGGTGCGCCGAAGTCGATTTCGAGCATGATCAACCCGGTGAGTGCACCTTCGAAGACATCGACCGCTGCCGGCCGGCCTGTGACTTCGATGGGCCAGCGCGTCTTGATGAGCTCGTGTCCCGGCAGGTTGCGCAACAGCCGGTGCTCGGCGTCATCCAGATAGAGGCTGGTGTGCATGATGGCCGTTGGGTCGTCGTCTCTGAGTCGTCGTTTGTGACCGAGCTTCTGCTGGACGATCACCCCATCGCTATCCGCAACCAAGCGCACTCGCAGCCGCGTGCCGTCGATGTACCGATCGGTGATTCGCCGCGGGTCCGACAGTCCGGCTGGGAGCCGCCGCAGCAGGAAACGCCGCTCGTATTCCCCGGCGGCGTACTTGTCCCTCCGGTCGCTCACGAGGCTCGTAGACGGCTTGCGGTGGCGTCGGCGCGGGCGGCCAGGTCGTTCCAGAGTCTGGCAGTCCCCGGATGGAGCCAGGCAAGGCCCCTCCACCGGGAGGCGGCATCCTCGTGGGCCGCGGCGAGGTCTGCCGGGTCTGTGTCCTTCTCGGCGGCGAGCAGCACCACTCCTGTCCGAACCGTACCGAGACTGCCGGGTGGCTCGATGGGGCCAAACCCGTCGTGCCCTTCCGGGAAGATTCCTTCGGTGCCGGTGAGGTGCGGTGCGAGCCGCAACCGGTCACCGAGCTCCAACAGCACCTCACGGAGCGTGAGCGCATCATCGCTGAGGTCCGGACGGCCGACGGCGACGGCGTCGAACCACGGGACCGCCCAATGGACGATGCGGTCGGCGGCGAGAAACCGGCGGTCTTCGTAAGCCTTGGTGGCGATGTGCGGTTGATCGGTGCGCCATGCGTTCGCTTCTGCCACCGCGAGACCGGCCGCAAACGCGGCAAGCGAGCCGAGACGATGGTCTGGGAGCTCGTGGCTCCAACGCTCTGCCCGCTGGTCGAGATCGGCTGCCGGATCGAAGAACCCCACCACGACGGCCTCCAGCGGCGGAACGTCGTCCCAACCGTCCGGCTCGGCGTCGATGAGCTCGGCCCACAACTCCGCCTCATCCTCGGCCGCCTCGGCCGCCGCCAGCTTGGGGTCGTGGTGCTCGTCGCTCATGGGAACTGCAGCTTATCGGTGCGCCGTAAGCTCCCCCCATGACCGATCAGTGGCGTGGTGATCCGGGGTCCGACCCGGCCGGTGTCGATCTGTACTGGATTCCCCTCGGCGCGGGAGGGGTCGGCTTCGTCCGGATGAACGGGCGCCTCTACGAGGCCGTCCACGCCCGCCTCGAGGGGCGGATTCCCCTCGACCTCTACCACACCGCACTGGAGGTCCACACTCCTGACGGCCGTTTCATCATCGAGAATGCGTGGCCGAGCCCCGACGCGGACAGGGCGTCGCGAGGTGTCGTCATGGAGGGTCCCGTATTTGGCCACCGCATCGCCCGCCTTCGCCTGTTTCGGTATGAGGTGCGCTCCTGGCGGGATGGTGTCATCGCCGACGCCGCCGACGCAGTGGGCGGGCCGCGGCGCCTGACCGCGGATCCCGCCATCGCCAGGCAGGTGCTCGACTTGGTGGATTCCGTTCCTGCGATGGTCTGGGGACGGGATCAACTCGGCGCAGGTGAAATGTGGAACTCCAACTCGGTGATCTCGTGGTTGCTGACTCGCAGCGGCTTTGCGGCGGCGGAGATCCGGCCGCCGCAAGGCGGGCGGGCGCCGGGTTGGAGGGCGGGCATCGTGGCGGCCGGCCGCGGATCCTCCTCGGCAGCGGGTCAAGCTTGGTAGGCGTCCGGGGTGGGCTTCACCGGGCGGGCCAGCCACATCGGGCGGCGCAGGTTGTCCGGTCCTGGGCCGGGCTTGGTGAGGTCGAGCCACTGCTTGTAGATCTCGTGGGACTTGCCGGTGTCGACGTAGACGTCGCCGTAGCGGTCGCCCTGCTCGGCTGCGGTGAGCCTGACCCGCTGATGCCAGGCATGCATGCCGGACACAGGGTCGGGGTGTACCGGGAAAGCGAGGTTCTGGTTGACGCCGGCGTCTTGCCACCAGATCCGCTCGCTGTCCGGATCGTCGGACGTGAAAGGACCGATGCCCTTCTCCTGCCGCAGCATCCACCCGCCGTTCTTGCGGGAGATGTCGACCAAGGCAGACGACCAGCGCTCATTGCCCATGTCATCGGCAAGTCTCCAGCGACCGAGGTGGTGTGAGGCGGCGACGACACCCGGCCGGATGCCTTCGGTGCGCCACACCCGCATCACGAAATAGCCGATGTCGGTGTTGATCCGGATCATCTGGCCAGTGGCAAAGTCAAGAGCGTCGGCGTCCTGCGGGTTCATCCACAGCGGGTGGCCGTGGCTGATCTCATACAGGTATTTGGCGTTGCCCGACCTGGTGTGGATGAGCGTGGGCAGCCGGAAGATCGGCAGCAGGATGCGTTCGTTGCCGGCGATGTCCATGTCCCGCCAGTAGACGTGGGTCTTGAGGTAGGTGGGGATCGATTCCTCTTCCCACCCCCACTCGGCCATCGTTGCCGAGTGCCACTCGAGCTTCCGGCTCGGCGACGCAAAGCCGGTCTTGCGCTCACCGCCGATATCGACACCGGCCGCGTCGGGGGCCACCGGCCGTTCGTGGACGGAGTAGATGTCTTTCTCGACCTCCACGGCTCCGTACTTGCGCATGAACTCGAGGGGTGTGATGCCTTCGGCCGCCGCCTTGTCGGGCAGGCCGGGCACGCTGTTGTCGAACATCCAACCGTAGTACTCGTCGACGGACACCGGCCGGGTCGGGTCGTTGGGTGAGGTGAACCATTGCTTGATGCCGAGGGAGCCGTCCGGGTCGATCCGCCATGACAGATCGATCCAGAACTCCGTCTCTTCCCACACCTCGCCGGGGTTGGCGTCGTAGGTGCGGTTGAAGGTCTTGCCGTCGCGCTCACCCGCAACTCTGAGCACCGGTTGGCGGAAGCCAAGCCAGCGTGCGGCATGGGTCTCGTAGGAGTGGGTGTCGTGACGTTCCGAGGCAACACCCATCGGGAGGACGTAGTCGGCGAACCACGCCGTCTCCGACCACGTTGGCGTCAGCGCCACATGAAGGCCGACCTTGGACTCGTCGGTCAGCGCCTCCAGCCAGGAGAACCCGTCCGGGTTGGTCCAGATGGGGTTGTAGACCCGAGAGAAGTACACCTCCAGCTTGCCCCTGCCCTCCTTCAGGAAGTGGGGGAGCAGGATCGACAACTCGTGGTGGGTGAACGGGTATTCCTTGGGCCACAGCAACTCGTTCCACCGGCTGTGCGGCGGCGGCATGTTCCAATGCTGTGGCTTGAACTTGTCCCAGGCGCTCGGCGATGTCCCGCCCTTGGTGCCGACCGCACCGGTCAGCACGTGCAGGAACCAGAGACACCGGGCGACCTGCCAGCCGCCAAGGTTGCCTGACCCGGCGGATCGCCACGTGTGGGAGGCGAAACGGTGCCCCGCCTCGGCAATCCCTCTGGCGACGGCCTCGATCTTCTCCGCCGGTACGCCCGACTCTTCCGCGGCGAACTCGAGGGTGTACTCGGCGTAGGTGTCCCGAAGCAGTTGGACGAAGCGCTCGTAGGTGGCGGGCTCCCCAGGTGCGCGGGCTTGGAGCGCACCCTCCCAGTCGACCCAGCGGCGCATGAACTCGTGGTCGACGGCATCCCACTCCAGCAGCAGCTTGGCGATGGCCAGCAACATGGCGGCCTCGGTGCCCGGCCAGCACGACAGCCAGTAGTCCGACATCGACGCGGTGTTGGAGAGTCGCGGGTCGATGGTGGCGAGCTTGGCCCCTGCCTGTTTTCCCTCCATGATCCGCTGGGCATGCGGGTTGAAGTAGTGACCGGTCTCGAGGTGGGACGACAGCAGCAGAATGAAGCGAGCGTTGGCAAAGTCTGCAGACGGCCGATCGTGACCCATCCACATCGCATAGCCGGTGCGAGCCCCCGCGGAGCAGATGTTGGTGTGGCTGTTGTGGCCGTCGACACCCCATGCCTTGAGGGTGCGGTCCATGAAGCCGTCCTCGCCGGGCCGCCCCACGTGGTACATGATCTCGTCGTGCCGGTCCTCCTGGATGGCGGTGCGCATCCGACCGGCGATGTCCTGGAGGGCGTCCTCCCACGTGACCTGCTCCCACTGCCCTGAGCCCCGTTCACCGACCCGGCGCATCGGGTGGAGGATCCGTTCCGGGTCGTACATCTGATTGATCGTGGCGGGGCCCTTGGCGCAGTTGCGGCCGCGGGACCCGGGGTGGGCGGGGTTGCCCTCGAATTTCCTGACGGCACCCGTCTCCTTGTCCACGTACGCCAGGAGGCCGCATGCCGACTCGCAGTTGAAGCACGTTGTGGGGACGAGCCGGTACTCATGCTTGATCCGCTCCGGCCACGCCTTGGCGTCGTACTCCTCCCAGTCATCCCATCGCTCCGGCGGCGGGAAGTTGGTGAGCTCGCTGCCGGGCAGCAAACGGGGGATGCGGTCCCCGTCACGCTTGGTGGTCATGCATCCTCTTTCATGAGAGCGGCACGCTCTGTCCTGCCTTGACGAAGGCATCGTCCATCAGCCAGACCCCCACCATGGCGCCGATGCCTGCGAGCGCACCGACCCACGTCGGGGAGCCTTCGAGCACCAGCAGCCCGACGGCAGCGGGTGCGATCGACGCAAACATCAGCCCGAGCCACCATTCCGTCGCATACACACCCCTGGTCATGTGATGCACCGCCTCGGCGATGTTCCGGGTCGGGTGGCGCGAGATGATCTCCATGGCCGCCAGCAGGCCGAGCGTGAGACCGCCGCCGATCATGCACCAGGCAAACGCCTCGACACCCGGGAGGATCCCACCGCCGCCGGCCGTGAGGGTGGTGACTCCGGTTGCCTCTGCGTCGACATCCGAGAACAGCGATGCCACCATCGATGCGCCGCCGCCGACCACGAAGGCGCCGGCCACCATGTGCCACACCAGCGTTGGGCTCTGCCACAGGTCTCGCGCCTCGGCCTGGCCGAAGAGGAAGGCCGTATACCCGGCAACCGCGACACCGATTCCGGCGGCGGCCCATATCGCACCTCTGGTGAGGGTCTCCGCTCCGGCAATGCCTGCGAAGAACCAGATCGCCAGCACCAGTGCGTAGGCCGAGAGGATCCACGCTCCCCGAACCAGCCACGAGCCGGGGTTGCCTTTCGTGAGCAGGTAGTAGAAGCGGTCTGGTCGTTTGAGATCCCAGACGAGAAGGGCGCCTGTGGCGGCGAGCAGCAGACCTGCGATCAACGGTGCGACCCACGACATCCATATCGACTCGACGCCTGCTCCCGCGGCAAGCGCCAGCGCCGCAGCGACGGCGATTCCTGCGGCGACGCCCTTGGTCAGGAAGTAGCTGGACACCCGCCAGCCCCACGGCATCGGGTGGTCGGTGTTGTAGACCACTCGAGGTGGTGCGTGGGGGCCGTCGTGGACGATGCCGACCGGCTTGTCGGGGGTGACGGAGGCCGAGGCTGCGGTCACGCTTGGGGGAGTGAGGTCGACGGCGAGCCACGACTCCCCGGGGTCGCGCCACACCCCACCGTCGCCGGGGTTCGTGGTTGCCAAGGGGTCGAGGCTGGCTTCGTCGGCTCCCTTGTACCAGAGGTTGGGTGACGTGCCCTGCTCGACGGCACGCTGCGAGAGCTTCTCGGTCGCCACCATTTGGGCGATCTTCGTGGTCGGGTCGTCGAGGTCGCCTGCGATGATGGCCTGCTCGGGGCAGACGACGACACAGGCCGGCTCGATGCCCACCTCGACCCTGTGCACGCAGTAGTTGCATTTCTGCGCCGTGTGTTGATCCGGGTCGATGTAGAGCGCGTCGTACGGGCATGCCTGCATGCAGGACTTGCACCCGATGCAACGGTCGGTGTCAAAGTCGACGATGCCGTCTGCCCGCTTGAACAGTGCCGTGGTGGGGCAGATGTCGACGCAGGGAGCGTCGGTGCAGTGGTTGCATCGCATGACCGAGAAGAATCGCTTCGTTTCGGGCCATGCGCCCTTTTCGATGTATTTCACCCAGGTGCGGTTGACGCCGAGTGGCACCTCATGCTCGGTCTTACATGCGACCGTGCAGGCGTGACATCCAATACACGTAGATTGGTCGATCACGAAGCCGTATCTCAAGCAACGATCTCCTCGTCCAGATTTGTACGGACTTTAGCAACAAGCTCGCTGGCGCTCGCCGTATCCGGTATCCGGTATCCGGTATCCGGTATCCGGTATATCCGTTGGTGGGCGGCATGTGCGCTGGTCAACGTCTTTGTCGTATCGGGCTACCTTCCGGGCGACGGTGCGCGTAAGCCGTCATGATCACGCCCGCCTCACGTCTTCACGATCACGAAGTGGTATTCCTTGTCTGCCGTGAACTCCTCTTTGAGGGCGTGGCCCATGTCGCGGGTCCAGGCGGGGATGTCGGAAAGGGCGCCACGATCGGTGGCGATCACCTCGAGCGTCTGGCCCGACTCGATCTTTCCGATGGCTTGGGCGGTCTTGATAACGGGCATCGGGCATTGCAGTCCCCGAGCGTCAACGGTGATATCGGCCATGTCGTGTGGTGCTCCTTATCGGCTCGTGGCTCAGATGAACAGGCTGATGGAGGCTTCCTTCATGAGGCTGATCGCTGAGCCTGCGCCTGCGGGCTCAGCGAGTCCGTCGATCAGATCGCCTTCCTCCAAGCCCATGAGGTCCATGGTCATCCCACATGGCCACAGCTTGACGCCGAGCTCCTGGGAGAGCTCGAGGAGCTCTTGCACCGATGCCACGTTCTTGTCGTCGGCGAGGTCCTTCATGAACTTGGCCCCGATGCCGCCAAAGTTCAGCTTGGAGAGAGTGAGCTTGCCCGGGCTGCCCTTCGAAAAGGCCGACATCATCCGCTGCCGCCAATCATCGCCAGTGATTCCGGCGTCGGGCCTCTTCAGGATGCTCAGACCCCAGAACGTGAAGAAGACGGTGACGTCCATCCCGTACGCCGCACCGGTCGTGGCGAGGATCATCACGGGCCAGGCTTTGTCGAGGTCGCCCGAGGCGGCGATGATCACCATCTTCTCGCGTTCGGGCGGCGCCTCAGCCGCAGCGTCGCTGGCTGCGGTCGGGTCGAGGTCGTGGATGGTCATGCGCCCTCCCTCCGCCGAGCCTGGCGGATATGCAGAGCTACGAATCTAAGCGTTTTGCTGCCGGTCGTGTCAAGGGGTCCCGCTGTTGGAAGTGCGCCGCTCGTATGGCAGACTCGTCGGCATGTCTACCGTGCGCAACGAGCTGATCCAACTCCACGCCAGCGTGTGCAAAGGGCTTGCCGATTCCAAGCGGCTGCTGATCATCAACGCGCTTCGCGACGGGGAACGGACCGTCACGCAACTGGTCGACGAGCTGGATCTGCCGCAGGCGAATGTGTCTCAGCACCTCGCCGTGCTCCGGGACAGAGGTCTTGTCACGGCGCGCAAAGACGGCCAGTTTGCGTTCTACTCGGTGACCTCCCCCAAGATCATCCAGGCGATGGATCTCCTGCGCGAGGTGATGGCGGAGCAGATCGTCACCCGGGTAGGTGGCTGACCCAAACGGCAGAACGTGTTGTGCTGACCGGGCTCCGCCGATAACCTTTCATGCGAGTTGATGCATGTTTGAGACCTCGGGAGGTCGTGCGATGAGCGGTTCGATCACAGCGAGCGAGCTGGCTGAGCGAGTCGACGATCCCCGTGGTGCACCCTTCATTCTCGATGTGCGTGCGCCGGACCAATTCCAGAGGTGGCAGATCGAGGGCAAGGCCGAGCTGCCCACGATCAACATTCCCTACTGGACGGCGATCGTCGATGACGACGCCGTGAAGGACGCCGTGCCGACGGACCGGGACGTGGTCGTGGTGTGCGCCCACGGCGACTCCTCCGATCTGGTTGTCGAGACGGTGGGGCTCGGCAACATGCGAAACCTTGCTGGCGGGATGGACGCTTGGGCGCGCACGCTCGTGCCGAGGACCCTGCACGACGACGGCACCAAGTTCGTGATTCAGCTCGATCGCATCGCCAAGGCCTGCCTCTCGTATGCGGTGGGGGCGAGAGGCGCGGCGATGGCGGTGATCGATCCCGCTGCCGATGCAGCTGCGTACGAGAAGATCGCCAGGGACATGAGGTGTGAGATCACCGATGTCTTCGATACCCACCTGCACGCCGATCACCTGTCGCTCGGGGTGCAGATGGCTGCCGAGTTCGGGGCGACGTATCACATCGCACCGGGCGACGCGGAGGGCGCCCACTTCACCTACGCGGCGCTCGAGGACGGTCAGGAGTTCGAATTCGGCGACATGACGGTCGTGGTCCGTTCCGTGGCCACCCCGGGGCACACTCCCGGCTCGACCAGCCTCGAGGTCGACGGGCGATACCTCATGACCGGTGATGCGGTGTTCGTCACCGGTGTCGGCCGGCCCGATCTTGGCGGCGAGACGGTGCCGTGGGCGCAGGACTTGTTCAGGACCATCCATCAGAAGCTCGCGCCGCTGGCGGCCGAACTGGAGGTGTGTCCCGCGCACTACACGTCGCGACTCGAGTCCCACCCAGACGGCACCATCCGGAGGCAACTTGGCGATCTCCTGGAGAACGATCCCGTGGTCTCGATGACCGACGAGGCGGCGTTCGTCGACTACGTGGTTGGCCACCTCGGCGACCCTCCCGAGGTGTACGCAACCATCCGCACGGTGAACCTCGGTTGGCACATCCCCGCTCACGACGAGGCGATGGAGTTGGAGGTGGGGCGCAACGAATGCGCCCTCTCCGGATGAGGCAGACGGAGCCGGCGTGGCCGCAGCCCCGCTGAAGCGCACGTCCCCGGCTCCCCGGTGGAGCTTCGGTGACGTGGCCGCAGGGGTCAGTGTCGCCTTCATCGTGATCCCGCAAGGCCTGGCATACGCCAAGCTCGCCGGCCTCCCTCCCCACACCGGCCTCTATGCGGCAGCCCTCCCGCCGCTGGTCGCTGCCTTCTTTGCGTCGTCGCGCTACCTGCAGACGGGGCCCGTGGCGATGACGGCCCTATTGACCTTTGGTGCGCTCTCCGCCATCGAACCGGCGGGTAGCCCCGAGTACATCCAGCTTGCGCTGCTGCTGGCCGTCGTCGTGGGTGTGGTGCGGCTGGGGCTAGGTCTACTGCGGGGCGGGGCGATCACCCACTACATGTCACACCCCGTCGTTCTCGGGTTCAGCTCAGGCGCAACGCTTCTGATCGTCGCGTCGCAGAGCGCCGCTGCATTCGGCGTCGAGGGGGCCCCCGAGAATCTGGTCGAGCGGCTGGTGTATGTCCTCGGTCATCCCGGCTCATGGAGCTGGGGTGCGGTCGGCCTCAGCGTGTTGACCGTCGTGCTGGTCTTCGGTGCACGACGCCTCAACCCGCTCATCCCTGGAGCACTGATTGCGGTGGTCATCGGCCTCATCGTGGGGAGCACCGATGCCTATGCAGGAGCGCTCATCGGGCCGATCCCGGAAGGCTTCCCGCCGCTCTCTCTTGCATTGCCGTGGAGTCGCCTGCCGTCGCTCATCGTGCCGGGCATGATCATTGCAGTGGTCGGTTTCGCGGAGCCGACGGCGATTGCCCGAACCCTCGCCATCCAGGACAGGGAGCGGTGGGACGCCAACAAGGAGCTCGTCTCGCAGGGGGTCGCCAACCTGGCGGCAGGGTTCTCTGGCGGTTTCCCGGTCGGCGGTTCGTTTTCGCGAAGCTCCGTCAACAAACTTGCAGGCGCCACGTCCCGCTGGGCCGGGGCGGTGACCGGCGTCGTCGTGTTGGCCTTCACCCCCATCGCCGGCTTGCTCTCCAACCTCCCCAGGGCGGTTCTGGCGGCCATCGTGATCAGTGCCGTGATCACTCTGGTGCGGATCCCCGAGATGATTCGCCTGACCCGGGTGTCGTGGGGTCAGGCCATTGTTGCGTGGGGGACGTTCTTCGCAACACTGGCGCTGTCACCACGGATCGACATTGCGGTTCTTGTCGGCGTCGGGCTCGCCGCCGTGGTGCACCTCTACCGAGAGTCATCTCGGTTTGTGGTACGAACAGAGGTCGAGGGACCGGCGCTCCGCATCATTCCCGTTGGCGTGTTGTTCTACGCATCTGCCCCGGCACTGAGCGAGGCCATGAACGAGCAGCTTGCCGCCTATCCCGAAGCGACGGAGATTCGACTGAGTCTGGAGCGGCTCGGTCGGATCGACTACTCCGGCATGACCGCCCTCAAGGAGTTCGCCCGCGAGGCGCGGGATGCGGGTCTCGAGGTGACCGTGGACCGCGTCCCTCGCCACGTTGCCGGGATCTGGGAACGAACAGGCGGGATCGACGGCGGCGCCCCCGGCAGGGAGGGATAGTCGGACCGAGTCGGCGGCGGGCGACATCCGGGCGGTCGTTGCGGCGTGGTGTGACTCACGGAGCCGAGTCTGATGATGTGGAGTCGGGCTGAGGCCGTTCGTCGGGGCGCAACCCGGCGATCTCGTTGCGCCTCAGCCACGCTTTGACCCACCACAACTCGTCGTAGGGTTCACCGGCATCCGGCAACGGCTTGCCCTTTCCCGGCAGGTCGTCGAACTCGCCGCGCTCCATGGCTTCCCGGATCCGGCGCTCAGCGACCGACTCCAACTGAGGGTCCATGTCTTCAGGCTACCGCGAACCCGGTGCCGGAATCCAGACCTCAGGATTCACCCGGTACACTCGCCGCACTCGGAGGGAGGAGCGCGGTCTTGGTGGCAACGGACACGGACGAGCGGACGGCAGAGAGCGGCGAACAGCGGCGCTCCAGGCCCCGCATCACGGCTTCGACCGCGCTGGTTGCCCTCGGCGGCCTGTCGGCCGTGGGCACGATGCTCTTGTGGTGGTTGGGGACGGTCCCCGCAGAGCCGGAACTCGAAATCGGGCGGCACGTATTCGGGAACATCCCGACGGTCGTCGTCGCCATGTTCTACGTCTCGGTGTCTGCCGGGCTGTTCATCACCTTCTATCTCTTCTCCCGCAGAGCGAAGAACTGGGAGCGGGGGAGCCATGAGGAACGAACCAAGCGGTACAAGCAGCGCATCCACGAGTTGCGCAACGGTCTCCAGATGCGCACCCTGCTCGAATTCCGTGCGGCCGGCCTCATGCACTCGGCCATCTACTACGGCTTCCTCGTGCTCTTCCTCGGCACGGTCACGCTCGAGATCGACCACCTGCTCCCCAACAACCTCAAGTTCCTGCACGGAGTCGTCTACCAGGGCTACTCGTTCACCCTCGACCTGTTTGCTCTCGTCTTCCTCGGCGGCCTGGTGTGGGCTGCGGTCCGCAGGTACGGCACCAAGCCGTGGCGCATCCGGTCGAAGACCCGCCCGGAAGACGGCTTCATCCTGCTCACGCTCGGACTCATCGGCGTCACAGGGCTTGCCGCCGAAGCGGGGCGAATCGCCGAAGTGGGTCGTCCCGACTGGGAGGTGTGGAGCTTCGTTGGCTACCCCTTGAGCTACCTCGTTCCTCTCGGCTCGGCTGCGGGAGTGCACCAGGTCTTGTGGGTGCTCCACATCATCACGTTCCTCGTGTTCCTCGTGGTGCTCCCCATCACCAAGCTGCGGCACATGGTGACGTCGCCGGCCAACATGTACCTGTCTCCGCGGGCACGCCCCAAGGGTGCGATGCGCGAGATGCCCAACCTCATGGAGGCAGAGGACATCGAGACGGTCGGCGCTTCCGTGGTGGGCGAGTTCACCTGGAAGCAGCTCTTCGATACGGATGCCTGCACCATGTGCGGCCGCTGCACGTCGGTGTGCCCTGCCAACACGACCGGCAAGGCGCTTGATCCACGGGAGATCGTCCTCAAGCTCGGCCACGTCGCGACAGCCACCGCGGCCGACCCGCTGTCACCGCCCGTCGGTGTCGACGATGAGATCACCGTCACGTCCGACAACGTGTTCGAGCGGATCACGTCCGAGGAGCTGTGGGCGTGCACGTCATGCCGGGCCTGCGACGAGATCTGCCCGGTGGACATCGAAATCCTCGACAAGATCCTCGACATGCGGCGCTACTTGTCGCTGATGGAGTCCGACTTTCCCTCGGAGCTCGGCAGGGCCTACGTCAGCATGGAGAATTCGTCCAACGTCTACGGCATGAGCCAGGCGGCGCGGGGAGACTGGACCGACCAGCTCGACTTCCCGGTCAAGGTGCTCGAGCCCGGAGTCGAGGCGGAGTACCTCTATTGGGTCGGCTGTGCAGGCTCCTTCGACGACCGCAACCAGAAGGTCACGATCTCGACGGCCCGGTTGCTGCACGAGGCGGGCGTCGATTTTGCGATCCTCGGCCCGCGAGAGCTGTGCACCGGCGATCCTGCCAGGCGCACCGGCAACGAGTACGTGTTCCAGGGACTCGCCCTGCAGAACATCGAGACGCTCAACGAGTTGGGGATCACCAAGATCATCACCCAGTGCCCGCACTGCTTCAACACCCTCGGCAACGAATACCCGCAGTTCGGCGGGGACTACGAGGTGATCCACCACAGCGAGTTGCTGATGAAGCTGGTCGAGGACGGCAAGGTGACCCCGAAGTCGAACGGGCAGACGGTGACCTTCCACGACCCGTGTTACCTCGGACGGCACAACGATGTGTTCGTGGCGCCGCGGGCGGTCGTCGACTCGGTGGGCGAGCGCGTGGAGATGCCGCGCAACGGGACTCGGTCATTCTGCTGCGGGGCCGGCGGTGGCCGCATGTGGATGGAGGAGCAGACCGGCAAGAAGGTCAACATCGAACGCACCGAGGAGGCGGTTGCCACGGGTGCCGATATCGTCGCAACCGGCTGTCCCTTCTGCTTCGTCATGATGGACGACGGCGTCAAGGAACTCGGTGTCGACGAGAACGTCCAGGTGATGGACATCGCCATGCTCCTGGCCGACCGCTCGCTGGACTGAGAACCGGTCGGGGAGTTACGGCTCGACGACGAAGCCCCTCGCCGAAAAGTCGCTGTCGAACACAAAGGCGCGTTCCACTCCGAGGGCTTGCATCAGCTCGAAGCTCGTGACGTCCACGAGAGAGAGATGCCGGGAGGCGTACTGTCGCCACGATGCAACCGCCCGGCGGTGCGTCGCTTCGTCCACGACGACGATCTGAATCGCCGGCAACAGACCGTCGTGGAGTTGGGAGGCGGCCCGCATCCCGAGACGCCGTTGCACCAGGGCAGATGTCTCGAGAACGGCGTAGTCGTGTGTGATCAGACGGTCGGAACCGAGCAGCTGGAGCCACGTCGCCGCGGCGGGTAGGTGATTGCCGTCATCCTCGTCGAGCAGCGCGTAGAGCGCAGAAGTGTCGACGAAGACCGTCACCAACGACCGTCCGATGCAAGCGCATCATCGTGGTCCACGCTCGTGTCGGAACGCCCCGATCGAAAACCCCCGACGGCTTGGATCGCGCGTGCCCGGATGGCTTCTTCGGGCGCCGACTCGAGCAGATCATCGAGGGCAGTGCGCACGAGTTGGGCCAGCGAGATCCCGCGCCGCTTGGCAACGGCTCGGGCAGACAGCATCTGCTCCTCGGTGAGGGAGATCTGGGTGCGGATCATGCAACAATGATAACAGTCGGCGCAAGGTGATGTAAGGGGCCTGTGGCTCGAAACGATCGAGCCGCCCATTGCGGACGGCTCGATCGGCTTGGGCCCCTCGGTCGCAACTTCAGGCTGCCTTGCCGAGCTCCTTCTGGGCGGCGCGGATCACATTGAGCAGCTCCTCGCGGCGCCGACGCTCGAGCTGCTGTTGCGACGTCAGCCCTACGAACTCGGCAGCGAACCGGGAGCGCGCCTCGATGCGGGCGGCCGATGCCCGGCCTCGGGAGGTGACGTCGGCTCGCACGATGATCGCGATGCTGAGCGAAATGGCCGCCAGGAGGATGGCCATCCCGATCATGAAGGCAACTCGCACCGTGTCGCCTGCCGTGTTCCACTCAACTTGCAGCGCGGCGACGATCGTGGCGCCTACCCCGCCGGCGGCGATGAAGGTCGCCCAGCCTTTGCTCATGGCGGTCGCCCCGGCTCGAATCACCTGGACGCTGTCAGGCGTCTTGAAGGCCGTGACTTCCTTGCTTGGATCCTCGATCAGCGAGATCTGCTCGAGGAGCGACACCAGGGGGTCACCAAGATCCGAGCCTTCTGCGTCGTAGGTGTCGCCGGGCCACCGCACCCTGTCGTCTGCCATTGTGTACTCCCTCTGCGGATGGTGCCGCCCCTCGTGCGGCTGTGCTCCTGGATCTTGCGTGACGGCCCTTAAGCGGCGCTGAAGCCGGGCATGAGGGTCCGCCCGAAGGGCAGGAGCGACAGTGGACGCGATCGAGCCCCCACTCACAGAGGAGTGCGGGCTCGATTGGCTCCCGACGAGGTGGCTACGACGGTCGCGCCAGCAAGCCTCCAAGTGCGCCGGCTGCGCCGGCCGCCACGGCTGTGAACGCATCCGCCGACTTCATGTCCGTGACGAGGTTCCACGAGAGGAACCGTAAGAACAGGACGGCGGGGGGGATCAGACCGGCGGGCCGGCCACCCGAGATCCGATGAGGATCCGAGTATGACGAGAAGCATCTTCCACAGACCCCGCATGCGTCACGCACCATGCGGACCGGTTCGGTGTCGGCAAAGACACCGTCGCTCGGGTCTGGCGGGCGCGGAACATCAAGCCTTGGCTGATCGAAACGTTCAAGCTGTCGAACGATCCCCGCTTCGAGGAGAAGCTCGTCGACGTCGTCGGGTTGTATCACAACCCGCCCGAACACGCCGTTGTGTTGTGCGCCGACGAGAAATCCCAGATCCAAGCACTCGAACGCTCCCAGCCATCACTGCCGATGACACCGGGCCGGGCGGGGACGATGACCCACGACTACAAACGTCACGCACCCCCTCCACGTCGCTCGGCATGTTCACCTTACTTATCTTCCCTGTCTGCTTGTCGAACTCCTTTTGCTTCTCCTTCGGTAGTGCGTTGTATGCCTCGAGTGCGTCGTCCAAAGTCACGCTGGTGTCCCCTCTGCTCGACCGTCGCTCTTTGCGACGTGTTGTAGGCAGCATCCAGTCACGGACTTAAGCCAGGCTGAAGCCATTTCAGCACGGCTTAAGTGGATCGGGCAGTATGAAGTTGTCGCATCGACAGCAGGAGGTTTGCGATGAAGGATGAGACGAGCGCCGGCGGGGACCATTCACAACCGGCCGATGACGTGATCGGCCCGATGGCCTTCACACGGGATGAGCTCAAGGCAGTGAAAGCGAACTTCGCGCAGAGCCTTGGACTCGATGCCGAACCCTATGGCGGCACTCCCAGCCCGGTTGATCTCAGGTCCGGAATGCGCAAGATGGCGTTGAGCCTTCTCGTCCTGGCGAACAACGCAGAGGAAGGCGTTGGGCTCCCTCCTGCGGATGGCTCGCGGCAACCCATTCCGGTGGAGAAGCGCGGTTCTGAGGCTGTGCGCAAGCTTCGTGAGGCCCTTGGCAAGGATGCGGCCGACGTCCCTTCGGGTCAAGGACCGCTCCAAAGCGGTTCGGTGATCCGAATCTGGGCGACGGCGCTTAGGCCAGGCTGAAGCCACTTCAGCACGCCTTAAGCGGTTCGGGCAGTATTGGGTCGGAGTGAAGCGTCACGAACAGGAGGGGATTGCTATGGCAGACCAGACTCGGAAATCAATCTGCGTCGATGGGGGAGAGGAGGCGGCACTGGAATCGGATGTGGGCCTGTTGGCCTTGACGCGCTCGGAGCGCCTGGAGTACTACGACTTCTATCAGAAGGCCGAAACGAGTGACGATCGACTCCAAAGCCTGAGGTCTTTGATCATGGAGGCGAGCGACGCTCAGAGCCAGAGCGGCGGGACCCCCTTGGAGAAGGTCGCAAAGGCGTTGAACCGATACAACCGCGAGATAGGTGATGTCTGCGGAGGCCTGACGAGGAGCGCACATTGTCTCGGCTAGCCCTTCTACACCGAGTTCACGAGTCGCGGTGATGGGCGCCTCCGCCAGAGTGCCGACACGCTAAGCGTCACGCATCGTCTGGTCGTCACGAAATCTGGTGTGGCATCAGCCGCGATGGCGTGCCGATCCTTCAGAAATCGTCTCAGCGGGGAGCACCGTCGAGTGAGTCCTGGTTCTACCGGACGTACGTCTCGACTCGGGCTCCGTGGATCCGGCCGTGTCTCGAGACGAGCGACTCAACGGTCGTCTTGCAGCACTTGGCCCACGCTTGCCGATGTCGCAGCTAGCCGATCCGCGTCTTGTCCGTTTGCCCTGGGATCCTTGGGTCTGCGTTGGGTGAACTGCACAGCTTCGAGTGGCGCACAATGCCCCCCGGGCGCTACACCCCTCCATCGACCCCTTCCCAGCCAGGTGATGGGCTGGGCGAACCCGGTTGTGGAACGTTGATGCGAATCTGCCAAGACTCGGGCCGCTCGTTGCGGCTAACGAGGCGTGCAGGAGCATGTGTGATCTGGAACTCCGGATCATCCACGGCGACCTCAAGCTGGACAACATCTTGTTGCGTCGTGGTCGAATCGTGGTCCTGGACTGGGACCGTGGCGGGAGTGGGGCTGCCATGGCAGGACGTGGGAGCGATCGTCGGGCACGATGGTTGACGTCTGGATGCGAGCTCTCGCGGTCGAGCACGGCGACATCCTGACGAGTCGACTGGGCTGAGCTCGACAGATCGGTCGAGTTCCTCCTTGCCAATCGATCCGGCGGTCCGAACCTCGACGTCAAACGTCCGTCTGGCGGGCGGCCGCCGTATGGCTGGCTTGGCGCGGCCTTCGATGGCGAGGTTCGTCGGGGCTTCTGCGCTGGCCGGCCGCAAACGGAGGGTTGTGGTGGCCGATTGGATCGCCGGCAGCCGCCTGGCCGCATGAGTGTCAGCCTGGCGGTCGCAGTCCAGACGGCGACCGTTTCGGCGGTCACCGGGACAACCCCTGCGGAGGCTGCCGTCCTACCTAGGCGTCTACGGTGGCGGTCTAGGCCGTCGGCGGGATCGCTCGCCAATCCTGCTGTCCACACTGCCCCTGAAGATCGTGCCTTTGTCAAGCGATTGACACGGCTAGTCGAGTGTTCGAAGTACGAGTTGCGGATGCGAAGGTCGCACGTGACGCCGAAGGTGCCGTCGTTGCTCTATGACGGTCTGCGCATCCGGGTTTCAGCCGAGGACTACAGAAACCTTCGATCGCAGGCGGACGTCTCCGCTTCCGGCTGCCAGCGCTGCGGCTGGGGCACTCTCCCGGGTTTGTTCACCGCGCTGGCGGCTTGGACCAGGAGACGCCTATCACTCGCATCTACGTGAACGTGCGGCCTCCGGATGCTTGGGTGATCCTGGGGCCGGTGTTCGAGGCGCTCGAGGCAGCGGGGATCGAGTGCGACGCCAAGGTTCTGGCGCATCCGTCGAACTACTTCCGCGCCGACAGCGCCGTCATCTACATCCCTTCGGAGGCAGAGCTGCGGGCGCTGCGGATCCTGCAGCGAGTGCTCGACGACCACACCGTGCGTCTCGACAAGCACACGCCTGCGCTTGCAAAGCGGATTGCTCGCGGCATCGCCGTTGCCGATGAGCCGAGCGACTTGGCGGCAGCGGGGGAGATGAGCCACGGGCAATGGGTTACCGGGATCCTGGTCGAAGCCGTGGAAGGCACCGACGATGTCGAGGAGACCGCCGCTCGGATAGAGCAGCTGATCATCCGCGACGGACGTGACCCGCAGCGACCCTACCGCCGGGGCGCCGGCTCCATCACCCATCCGATCGGGTAGCCGAGGGCCAGTTCGATGGCCGCATCGCCCGAGAGCGCCGAACCTTCGGCGCGCGCTGTCTCGAAGCTCTCCCTCCCAAGATCGACGACCAACGCAGCTGTCATCGGCCTGTCGGGCCGCCAAGTTGCGCTCGGCGCCCCCATCTTCCAGTGCGCCACGAGACGGTCGGAAGCGGCCAGCAACACTCCGGCCTTCTCGAGATTGCCCCTGATGTGGGCGATGCGAGCGGCTGCGAAGAGGCACCAGGCCTTTGCCTGTTCATCCCGGTCCAGCACGGCCTGCCGCAACGCGCGATCGACGAGACCGGTGGCGACCTCAGGCTCGTTCCGCTCCGTGGCCACCAGACCAAGCGCCATCTGGCCAAACATCACCGCCGACCGATCACCCGCCGACCGGGCAAGCTCGAGCGACCGGGCGACGTTCCGCTGGGCAGCGTCGATGTCACCCAGGTTGGCACGGGCCATTCCGAGACCGCGCAGCGCACCGATCAGTTGGCGTTCCATACCGAGCTGCTCGAAGCCCTTGGCCGCAACGGCGAGATGGGGCGCTGCCGCCGCATAGTCCCCTCCGAAGGCCAGCGTCAGACCGCGGACGTGCTCGGCGAGCGGTACTGCGTCGGCCCTCTCACCGGCCCTTCCCATCACGTCGAGTTCGTCGGCGAGTTCGATGGCGCCAGCAGCGTCGCCTTCCGCCAACCGCATGCGGGAGAGCTGCGCCACCGTGTCGATCAGCTCGCCGTCGCGGGCCTCTCGCTGCGCCTCGGCTGCCGATTCGAAACGGTCCCTTGCCGCCACCATGTCGCCTCGGCTCCAGGCGACGTGGGCCTCCGCACTTCGGATATTGGCGCCGTTCGGCTCGATCGCGCCCAGCCGATCCAGCAACGGGCCAGCATTGGACTCGGGACGCACCCGCGAGAGGAACATCGCCGCATATCGCAGCAGGCGCGGGCTGACCTCGGCAACGGTGAGCGCCTCGGTGATCCACTGATCTCCTGTGCCGAGATCCCCGATACGCCACCAGTACTCGGCGAGATCGGCGACGGCGGCTACGAAACGGTCGTGGTCGGTCTCCATCAGGTGCCGCAGCGCAACCTCGATGTTGCCCCGCTCGCCGTCGAGCGCGTGGATCGCCGCCATATTGGCGGGAGTGCCGAGCCGGCTCGTGGCGTCATCCACACGGCGGAGGACCCAGCGAGCCAGCGAATCGAGGGCATCCGCGATTCGGCCCGACTCGATCAGTCGCTGCTCGGCGAACTGCCGGACCGGCTCCAGCATGCGGAGCCGCCCTTCGCCTCGCATCAGCAGCGCGGCATCGTGGAGCGCGGAGACGACGGTCAACGGGGGGGCGTGGGTGTGGAATGACAGGGAGGACTCCGCTGCATCTGCTGTGAAGCCGCCGCGAAACACGGACAGCACCTCGAACGCTTGCTGTTGTTCCGCATCGAGGAGGTCATAGCTCCACCTGACGGCGGCGACGGCGGAACGGTGGCGTTGGGTTCGTGAAGCATCACCTTCGAGCAGCGAGGCTTCCCCGAGTCGAATCCGCAATTCGGGCAACGTCAGAATCGACAGCCGGGCAGCAGCAAGTTCGATGGCCAGGGGTATCCCGTCGAGAGCGTCACAGATCGCGGCAACGTCCTCTTCTGCGCCTTCGGGCAGCATGAATCCGGCCTCTGCCGCCCGCACACGAAACAGCTCGCTGGCGGCATTGGTTGCGGGTAGCGGCCCAAGGGCCAGCTTGGCCTCGCCGGTGACCTTCAGCGTCGACCGGCTGGTGGCCAGCACGGTGGCGTTGCGGCACTTCCCCAGAATACCGACGGTGAGCTCGGCGATGGGTGCTGCGAGGTGCTCACAGTTGTCGAGCACCAGCAGGATGTGGCGATCGCCGATCGCCTCGACAGCCGATGCGACGACGTCGGGATTGCCGGCGAGCTCTGCGGCGACGGCGCCATCGATGGCTTCTGCCACATCGATCGAGTCGAGTGCGATCATCGTGACCTGGTCGAACCGGCCGGCGTCTGCCGCGCTGTTGGCGAGCTCGATAGCCAGCCGGGTCTTCCCTATTCCGCCTGGGCCGTAGATGGTGATGAGTCGAGATCCGGTCTCCAGGAGGTCTGCGAGGTGCGCGAGGTCCTGCTGCCGCCCAACGATCCTGCCGATCGGTTGCGGGACGTTGTTGCGCGTTGGTGACGACGCCACATCGACAGCCAGCCCGGGGTCTTGCAGGAGGATTCGCTCCTCCAACGCTGTCAGCTCAGGCCCCGGCTCGATGCCCAGTTCCGTGCCAAGCAGATCCCGAACGTGCTGGTACGTTCGCAGCGCTTCCGCCTGCCGGCCGTTGCGGTAGAGCGCAACCATGAGCATCGCCCAGCGTCGCTCTCTGAGGGGCTCTTGGTCGGCGAGTAGGCGCAGCTTGTCGACGAGCTCGGCATGGTGTCCCAGGCCGAGCTCGCTGCTGGCCAGTTCCTCCTCGGCGACGAGGCGGAGCTCTTCGAGCCGCACAGCTTCAGGGCGCAGGTCTTCGTCCGTATCCCAGGGTTCGTAGGCGCGGCCCGACCACATCGCAAGTGCCCGGCTGAGGTGATCACTCTTGGTGGCAGGAACGCTCGATTCTCTTGCCGTGGCCAAGGCGACTTCGAACTGCTGCACGTCGAACTGGGCGTCGCGGAGGTCGAGCAGATACCCCTTCGCATTGGTGACGACTTGGGCGGCACCTTCACCTTCTCCGAGTAGTGTCCGGATCTGGCTCACGTACACCTGGAGCGCATTGCGTGCAGACTTGGGTGGGCGCTCGCCCCAGACGGCATCGACCAGCCGGTCGGAGGACACAGCGCTGCCTGCGCTCGCCAAGAGTGTCGCCAGTACTCGTCCCGGCTTGCCTCGCAGCGTGCGCACGTCGTTGCTGGCCATTTCGACGGCCAAAGGCCCGAGTGCTCGGATGCGCATGCCCACCTCCCGAGACCATCGTAGGAAGCCACAATCGCGATCTGCCGGCGTTGCCGCTGCGAAACCGGACATCCGGTGTGCACTGGTACGCTCGTCGCCCATGTTGAGCGATGGGCAGGCACGATCCGGCGCGGCGTATGCCACCGACCGTTTTGGACTGCTCTTCATCGAGTTGATGCTTCTCTTCGTGCTGACGGCGTTCGCCGAGGATTCGCAGCTCATCCGGGCGGTCCAAGGCCTGCTTGTCATCACCATCGTGTTGACGTCGCTCCGATCGAGTGGCACCCCGCCTCGGCTCCTGCGGCTCGCCGCTCTAGGAGGTGCGGGCTTGGCGTTGGGTGTTGCACTGGGCAGCATCTCGGACGAGCCAAGTGTTCGCGGCAGCATTGCGATCGCCATCGGTCTTGTGCTCGGTGTGGCGACCGTGGCAATCCTGCGGCGTGTCTTGGAGCACGATCGCATCACGATCCAGCAGGTCATTGCGGCACTCGCGGCCTACGTGCAACTCGCCCTCACGTTTGCTCTGATCTACTCAGGACTGGCCGCCATGTCGGACGAGCCGTTCTTTGCCCAGGGTGACGTGGAGTACGTGGGCAGCCACTTGTACTTCTCGGTGGCAACCGTCAGCACGCTCGGGTACGGCGATCTGTCCCCTGCAACGAGCATCGGCCGGACCCTGGTCATGGTCGAGACGCTCTTCGGCCAGATCCTGCTCGTCGTGCTGGTTGCCTACCTGGTGGGCTCGCTGGGGTCCAGGCGATCCTCGGCGGCGCGCGACAGTTCGGCAGGCGACCAGAGCCCCTGACCCTCAGTCGTTCTGCGTTCCACCGGATCCGGTGTCACCGATGGAATGGTCTGCCAGGGGTTCCGCCGAGCATCAGCCGTACACGCCCGCAACGAACTCGCATTCCTGCGGCGGGTGATGTTGCGGAGGACCGCCTTTGGCCCGGGCGGCGGCCCCCGCCGGCTGAACTCACAGCCTGCGGGCTCTCCGAGCCCATGGCCTGGGTCGGTAGTGTCCTAATCGGATGCGAGGACAAACTCGACCAGTTGGGTGTCTTCGCTGAAGAGCTGCAGCTTGTCCCCGTCACGCAACCAGCGGTCGGCGCTACCGAGGATCTCGAGGAACGCAAACTCCTGATCCATCGTGGCTGCTGGCTCGCAGAGCCTTCGTGTGGCGCCAAGGGGTCCGGCCGCAAACCCGTCGCCTTCGGTGGTATACGACCCGAAGTACCGGTTGCAGCCCGCGTCGCCGTCGATCCCATCGGCGGTGAAGTGCGCCGTCAACTCGGTGTCGGGCAACGGGGCCGTCGTCGCGCCCGTATCGTCGGTGAGGGTCGCAACGACCCACGAGGTGTCGGCGAGCCCTTCGTCGTCGCCACCGCCACAAGCGGTAAGCGTGATGGCGGCAACAAGGGCAATGCCGCTGACGGCGCGGATCACGGTTCGGACCCGCTCGTGAGGTGACCCCGTGTCGGGTATCGATCCCAATGGCCGTCGGCAAAGGTCATGCAGAAGGCATCCAACGACGGCGCTCGCTGGATCAGCTGTTGCCGAGGATCTTGGCCTTCTCGGCGGCGAACTCTTCGTCCGTGAGTATGCCCTGTTCGTGCAGGCCGCCGAGTTGCTTCAGTTGTTCGAGACGATCGGGTGCTTCTGCGGCGGGCGCAGGCTCGGCGGCGTATTCGGCCTCCGGGGCGTCGGCCGGTTCTGCTGCCCCGTACATCGCATCTTGGCGACGGTTCACCCGTCTACTCGTGCGGCGTGATGTTCGGCGTGCCACGCGTCGCATAGCTGGCATTGTCGACTCCTCATGAGATGTGGATAGGTCAAGCCTAGCCGTCGTCGACCGGGGCGCGGGAAGACCGGAGACTCGCTGGGATCGACCTGCCGCTACGATCCACATCCGACATCGATCGGCGGAGCAGCGAGGCGAGCGTGTACGGACACGGAGGCGAAGGACCCGCTGCACATGGTTGGTGATGCATCGGTTCCCCCGCTCCCCGCCGACCTGTGGCGCCGGTCTCGCTGGAACCTCTCTCCGGCCAGCCAACCTCGGAGGCGGCCGGCCTACGAGGCGGCGGTGCTCTGCATGCTCGTCGTGTGGAACCTCACCGCCAACCTGGTTGTTCCGGAGGCGGCGTCGCTGCTGGTGAGCGCCGCAGGGGTGGCGATTCTCCTTGTGATCGCTCGGCATGCAGGGGCAACCTGGGATGACCTCGGCTTGCGACCTGGGACATGGCAAGGCGGCCTCCGTGTCGGCGCCGCAGCGATGGCGGTGATCACCGCAACGACCGTTGTTCTTGCTGCGGTGCCCGCCACGCGCACGTTCCTCGCCGATGATCGTTTTCTCGGCGAGGGAGTCGGCGAGATGGTCTACGAGACGATGGTCCGTATCCCGCTCGCTACTGCTCTCGGCGAAGAGATCGCTTTCCGCGGAGTTGTGCTCGGGCTGCTGCTCTTGTGGGTATCGCCGTTGCGGGCGATGCTCGTGTCCGCGGCTCTGTTCGGCATCTGGCACGTGCTGCCTGCCATATCGGCGCTCGAGACGTCGGAAGCTGTTGATGTCGTCCCAGGGGCCGCCGGTGCTTTCGGAGCAGTCATCGGCCAGGTGCTCGTCACCGGCTTCGCCGGGTTTGGGTTTGCGTGGCTTCGCTTCAGGGGGAACAGTCTCGTGTCGCCCGTCCTGGCTCACTGGGCCATCAACGGCACGGCATATCTCGCCGGCTGGCTCATCGTCAGGAATGCGTGGGCGTGAGCTCGGAACCCGCTGCGAAGGAAGGCGACGAGCGCCGCACGAAGGTGCGCGACATCGCGATACGGCTGTTTGGTTTGGTTGCAGTCGCAGTCGTGTTGTGGCTGCTGTTCACCCAACTCGTTTCGTGGAGCGACGTAGTCGAGGCCGTCCGGGGTCTGACGGCCCGTGCCTGGCTGGCGCTGTTCGTCGTTTCGGCGGTGAGGCTGGCGATCGAGCCGCTGCTGTTGATGGCGGCGACACCTCGCCTGCGTTGGGGGCGCGCCTTGCCCGCGTTCCTTGCGCCCGCTGCCACGGCCAGCGTGGTCCCAGGGCCGTCCGATGTGGCAGCGCGGTACGCCATGTTTCGTAGCTGGGGATACTCCGGCGCCCAGACAAGCGCATCGGTGATGCTCGTCTTCCTCTACAACACCTTCGCCAAGGTTGCGTTGCCAATCGTGGCCGCGGGACTGTTGTTCGTCTTCGGGCGATCGGACGCCCAGTTGGCGACCCTTGCGATCATCGCCGCCGGCGTCTTGCTCGGTGGCGTGATCTTGTTTGCGCTGCTGCTTCGGTCCGAAGCGACGGCCAGGCGCCTCGGACACGCCCTCGGCACCGCAGCGCGAAGGATTGCCTCGTGGTTCCGCATCACCACCCCCGAGACGCTCGCCGCCGATCTCGCCGACCGGGCTGCGCACTTCAGGGATCGCACCGGCGATGTCGTGCGGGCCCGCACCCACCTGGCGGCCGGCGCTGCTGCTCTGGGCCAAGCTGCGCTGTTCGCCATCCTGCTGGTCTCTGTGCGAGTCGTGGGTATCGACGCCGCCGAGCTCGATTGGGTCGCCATCTTCGCAGCATTCGCCCTCGTGCAGCTGCTGACCTCGGTGCCGATCACGCCGTCGGGTCTTGGTGTCGCCGAGGCGGCGTATGTCGCCGCGCTGGCTGCGGGAGGTTCGGCCGACTTCACAGGGAAGATCGCCGCTGCCGCAATCATCTACCGGGTGTTCAGCTGGGTGATCATCATCCCCTTGGGCGGCATCGCTTGGTGGTGGTGGACCCGTAGCCGCCGCAACGCGGACAGGACCGCTGAGCGCGGGCCGTCATCCGGTCCTGGCGACTCATCGGACCAGTGATACGATCGAAGACGTTCATGCCGCGGGTGCGGTGCGAACCTCGTCGCGAAAGGACAGGGTGCCATGTCCGAAGACCAGGTGAAGGTCGAATTCGTCTCTGCGGTGTTCCCGAATACGTATGAAGCGCGGGCATCCTTCAACGATCTCGTGAAACGCCATGAGTCGGGCTCCATCGAGCTCTTGGACGTCGCGGTCATGGTCCGTGGGTTCTCCGGCAAACTCTCGCTCACCGATCAGGTTGCGTTGACCCCGGCAGAAGGCGCTGAGCGCGGTGCGTTGCTCGGTGCGGCCATCGGCGTTCTGTTCCCTCCTTCCCTGCTTGCCGGCGCCGCGATGGGGGCTGTGGCCGGCGCCCTCACCGGCAAGGCCTCCACACGCGGCTTCCAGGACGACCTTCTGCACGACATCGCGGAAGGGCTCGGCTCGGGCCAGTCAGCGGTCCTCGTCGTTGCCGAGCCGCAGTGGAAACTCTCGATCATCGAGGCGTTGGACGGCTGCGACCGGTTGATCGAACGGACCTTCTCCGCGTCCGATGCAGGCGACATCTTCGACGCGGGCTGACGTGGCAGTTGCGCCGCCCAGTAGGCGTCGGCGCCTCGCGATCTACGCAAACGCCCGGTCGACGATGTCCTGCTGTTCGCGAACGTGCGCTCGAGGGTTGCCGGTTGCGGGGCTCGCGGATTCGGGGCGATACACTCCGCGGCTCGACCGACCCGCTTCGACGAAGAGGAAGCGCGACATGAAGCGCCACGCCCCCATGTTTGCCGGCTCCTCCTGAGCCCAGACGACCTCGGCGTCGCCATAGGGCGCCAGCGTGGCGCTGATCGCGTCTGAAGGGAACGGATACAGCTGCTCGACGCGAACGACGGCCACATCGTCGATGCCGTGCTTTTCTCGATGTTTGGCGAGGTCGTAGTAGACCTTGCCGGAGCACAGCACCACGCGTCGGGCGTTCTCGGTGACGGAGACGTCGCCAATCACGGGTCGGAAGTCCATCTCGCTGAGTTCGCTCGTCGGGCTGTAAGAGTCCCTCGTGCGGAGGAGCGACTTCGGTGTCATCACGATCAGCGGTCGTTTCTCCGGGTGATGCGACTGGAGCCTGAGCATGTGGAAGTACTGGGCCGGAGTGCTGGGAACGACGACTCGCATGTTGTCCTCTGCGGCGTTGGTGAGGAACCGCTCCAGCCGAGCGCTCGAATGCTCGGGTCCTTGGCCTTCGAACCCGTGGGGAAGTAGCAGCACCAGACCGCTCGTCTGATTCCACTTGTCCATCCCGGATGCAAGGAACTGGTCGATGACGACCTGGGCGCCGTTGACGAAATCGCCGAACTGCGCTTCCCACAGCACCAACGTCTCGGGAGACGCCACCGAGTACCCGTACTCGAAGCCCATCGCCGCAAACTCCGAGAGCAAGCTGTCGTAGACGCGGATCGGCGCCTGGCCCTCCTTGATGTGCGTGAGCGGCGTGTATTCAGCTTCATTGATGTAGTCGACGAGTACCGCATGGCGGTGGGAGAAGGTGCCTCGCTGAGAGTCTTCGCCCGCGAGCCGGATGGGCCGGCCCTCCAGCGACAGGCTTCCAAAAGCCAGCGCTTCGGCAATCGCCCAATCGACGAGCCCGCCCGCAAAGAGCTTGACACGATCGTCGAGCAGCTTGGCGACCTTCGGATGGAGGGTGAACCCCTCGGGGAGGGTCTGGAGCCGATCTTCGATCTTGGCGATACGCTTGGCGGCAACCTTGGTGACGATGGGCGTCGTCGACGGCCCGTGGGGCTCATGGATGCGCGGAACAGCGTCTTGGGCTGCCGTGAGACCTGCATCGAGCTTCTCCCGGTATCCCGCGACCATCGCATCGATCTCGTCCTGGGCGCACTGTCCGCTCTGCACGAGGCGTGCGGCGTACAGATCCCTGACCGACTCGTGCCCCTCGATGAGCCGGTACATGCGAGGCTGGGTGTAGCCGGGCTCGTCACCCTCGTTGTGGCCGAGCCGCCGGTAGCAGACGAGGTCGACGACGACGTCCTTGTGAAATGTCTCCCGGAACGCAAACGCCATCTTCGCCATTCGCACGACTGCCTCGGGGTCGTCGCCATTGACGTGGAAGATGGGCGCCTGGACGGCCTTGGCGACGTCGGTGGCGTAGAAGCTCGACCGGGCGTCGCGGGCCGCTGTTGTGAACCCGACCTGATTGTTGACGACGATGTGCACGGTGCCGCCGGTGTAGTAGCCGTCGAGCTGGGAGAGATTCAGCGTCTCGGCAACGACTCCCTGGCCGGAGAAGGCAGCGTCTCCGTGGATCAACACCGGGAGCACGATGTCCTCGGCGCCGGGGCCGATGGCGTCCTGTCGCGCCCTGGTGATGCCTTCGAGCACCGGGTCGATTGCCTCGAGATGGCTGGGATTGGCCGCCAGCTGCACGGTGATCTGCCTGCCGTCTGGCGTGGTGTGGGTGCCCGTGGAGCCAAGGTGGTACTTCACGTCGCCTGAGAAGTTGGCGTCGTGTTCCGGCTCGTCGTGGCCGACGAACTCGCGGAAGATGAGGTCGAGGGGCTTCTGTACGACGTTGGCGAGGACGTTGAGGCGGCCGCGATGGGCCATGCCGAGCGTCACCTCTTCGGTGCCAAAATCTGCAGCGGCGTTGAGCAGTGAATCGAGCAGTGGGATGAGGGTCTCGCCACCCTCGAGGCTGAAGCGCTTCGCTCCCAAGAACTTCGCATGCAGGAATCGCTCGAAGGACTGGGCCTCGTTGAGTTTGCGCAGGAGCTGGAGTCGCTGCTGTCTCGAGAGCTCCGGTGGGGGAATCTCGGCGTGCTGCTGGATCCACAACTTCTGGTCGGGCTCCTGGATGTGCATGTACTCGATGCCGGAGGTTCGGCAGTAGGCGTCCCTGAGCAGGCCGAGGATCTCGCCGAGCGACATGATCGGGCGGCCGCCGAGCCCGCCGGTGGCGAACTCACGCTCCAGGTCCCACATGCTCAAGCCGTAGGTCAGCGGGTCGAGCTCGGCATGGATCGCCGGAGGGTTCTGCCGCAACGGATCGAGGTCGGCAATGAGGTGGCCGCGAACCCGGTAGATGTTGATCAGCTGGAACACGCGCGCCTGCTTCTCTGCCCATTGTTGCGTGCCCGGAGGCGGGTTGTCGTCCACCGCCCATCGTGCGGGAACGTAGGGGATGCCCATCGAGTGGAAGATGTCGTCGTAGAAGCCATCCGCACCCATGAGCAACTCGTGGACCCGTGCCAGGAACAAGCCGCTTTCGGCCCCCTGGATGATCCGATGGTCGTACGTGCTCGTCATGGTGAGCGTTCGCCCGATACCTGCCATCGCGATCGTGCGCGGGTCGGCACCCTCGTACTCCGGTGGGAATCCGATACGACCAACGCCGACGATGACTCCCTGGCCGGGCATCAGCCGAGGCACCGACTGCACCGTGCCAACGGTGCCGGGGTTGGTGAGGGTCGCGGTCGTGCCTGCGAAGTCGTCAGGGGACATCTGGCCGCCGCGCACCCGGGCGACGACGCGCTCGTACGCCTGCCAGTACTGGAAGAAGTCCATCTCGTTGATGGCCTTGATGTTGGGGACGAGCAGGGTGCGGCCGCCCCCCTTCTTCGGCATGTCCATGGCCAAGCCGAGGTTGATGTTGTGGAAGTTGATCCGGCTGGCGGTTCCGTCCACCTCCCGGTAGGCCGCGTTCATCGAGGGCTGCTCGCGCAACGCTCTGACGACCGCCCAGCCGATGAGGTGGGTGAAGCTCACCTTGCCGCCGTCCGGTCGCCTGGCGAGCTGGTTGTTGAGGATCTTGCGGTTCACCTCGAGGAGCTTCGCCGGAAGGGTCCGAACCGACGTCGCCGTCGGCAAGTCCTTGCTCGCTTCCATCCTTTCGGCGATGACTGCGGCGCCCCCTCGCAGCGTCTCCTCGGATTCGTTGGGTGTTGCTGTAGCCATAGCTGAGCCTCCGCCGGCCGAAGGAGCAGTTGGAGTGGTTGCTGCCGTTGGACCAGGGGCTTCTCGTGCAACCGTAGGCGCAGCGGGTGGGGCGTGCGATCCGGCGACGGGCCCATTCGGCGCCGCCTTGGCGGTCTCGCTCCCCGTTTCGCCTGGCAACGGAGCGGACCCCTCGAAGTATTTGCGCCAGGAGTCGCTGACGGAGGTGGGCTCTTTGCGGAAGCGCTCGTACATGTCCTCGACGAGCCAGGTGTTGGACCCGAAGTCCTCGTCGGTTGCCTGGGCGTCGGGCCCGTGATCATCCATGGTGCCCATGCTACCCAGCTGGCCGGTGGCCGCTCCGGTGTCGCCGATGTGGTGTCCGCAGCCAACGACCCAAAGAGTTGAGCTATTACGCTATACGTATTAGTGTGCAGTTCGTAGTAGTGAACCGAGGGAGCAGCCAGTGGATACAACCCAGTTGCTGAAGGGTGTCCTGGATACCGCGGTACTTGCGGTTCTCCGAGGCGGCAGCACCTACGGGTACGACCTCGTTCGCAAGTTGCGCGACAGCGGCCTCGACGACGTTGGTGACGCATCGGTGTACGGAACCCTGAGGCGGCTGTTCAACGGTGGGTATCTGACGTCTGAGATTTCGCCGTCAGATGAGGGGCCGCCTCGGAGGTACTACGGGCTCAACAAGTCCGGTCGAGACCAGCTCGAAATCGCCGCCAAGACCTGGACCCACTTTTCCAACGTAATGACCGATCTCCTTGCGGAGGATGCGACATGAGCACGACAACCGTTCCGGATGCGGCACGGCTCTATCTCGACCAGGTTCGCGACGGACTCGCCGACCTGCTCGCCGACGGCGAGGCGGAAGAGGTCCTCCAAGACCTCGAGGCGCACCTCGCTGAGATCGATCCCGCCGAGATCGAAGCGACGCTGGGCGCACCGTCCGAATTCCTGGCCGAGTTCAGATCGAGCGCGGGGCTCGACGTCCCTGGGGAAGCTGCCGGAGGCTCGGGCCTTGCCCGTGCGTGGCGAAGAGCATCATCCCGTGCCCGCCAGGTCGGTGATTGGGGTCGCCGCACCGTCGAGCCGGTGCTGGCACCGCTGGTCGACCACCGCAGCGACATTCGCACCGCCTGGGTATGGTCGAGGGGGATCCTCGCCGTCGTCGCTGCGGCGTGGGCGATAGACACTGGCACCTACGGGACCCATCACGTTCTCTTTCCGAGGGACTCGGGGCTCATCGTCCAGCTTGCGGTGCTGGCACTCGCCACGTTCCTGTCGGTGCGGCTTGGTGCCGCCGACGGTCGCTGGTGGAGTCGGCTCGACGTGGTGGCGTCGCTCGCGGCGGCCTATCTCATCGTGCTGGCCGTGAGCACACCGCAGTACATCCCCTATCCCGAGGAGCAAGGGTTCATCTACCCGGAAGCCGGCGGAGAGGGCGGTGCCCCGGTTCTGCTCATTGGGCCCAATGGTCCGATTCAGAACTTGCACGCATATGACATCGACGGCAACCCTGTCGACGTGCTGCTCTATGACGGCTACGGCAATCCGATCCAGACGCTGCCGCAGTACGCCTACGAGGAGGCCATCCACCTCCCCCCTGGCGAACCGTTCATCTGGGAGGGTTACGAGATCAGGTTCCGCACGGACATCTACGATCGCCCGGTCGGGAACCTCTACCCGCTGGAGCGCTACGAATGGACGGAGACCGGGGCGCGTTCGGCGCCGCAACCGCCGCCCGTGGTCGGTATCCCGGAGATGTCGGTGAACACTCCCGAATCGGGTCTTCGGCAGCCTGCACCCGGGGTACCCCCAGTCCCAGCCGACGGCGGCTGACTCCAGCGTCTGGGGCTTCCGGGTTCTGGTCAGCCCAGATCGAGCGAAGCTTCGAGGGCGATCTCGATCATGTCGTTGAAGGTGCTCTGCCGTTCGTCCGAGCTCGTTGCTTCGCCGGTGCGGATGTGGTCGCTGACGGTGAGAATCGCCAGCGCCTTGGCACCATGCTCGGCGGCGACGCCGTAGAGCCCTGCGGCCTCCATCTCGACGGCCATGACACCCATCGCCTCCATGGTGTCGAAGAGGCTGAAGTCCGGGTGGTAGAAGAGGTCCGCGGAGAACACGTTGCCGACACGGACGGTCTTGCCCTTCGCCTCGGCGGCGTCCACTGCGGCGCGGAGCAGGTCGTAGTCGGCGATCGCCGCGTAGTCGAGGTTACGAAAGCGGGAGCGGTTGACTCCCGAATCCGTGCAGGCGCCCATTGCAACGATGACGTCGCGGATGCCCACGTCGTTGCGGATGCCGCCGCAGCTGCCGACGCGGATCAGCTTGGTGACGCCGTATTCGGTGATGAGCTCCTTGGCGTAGATGGACGCCGATGGGATACCCATCCCCGTGCCCATTGCCGACACCCGCACGCCCTTGTACGTGCCGGTGAAGCCGAGCATGTTGCGGACCGCAGTGACCTCAACGACATCCTCGAGAAAGGTGTCGGCGATGTGCTTGGCGCGCAACGGGTCGCCCGGCAACAGGATCGTGTCGGCGAAATCGCCGGATTCAGCGGAGATGTGCGGTGTTGGCATCAACGGGTCCTTTGAACGGGAGAGCAGCCGTGGCGGGGACTACGGCCTTCACTCCTTGACGTACGGCTGGCCATCGGCCGCAGGCGGCCGCGCTCGGCCGACGACGCCGGCCACGACGATGATCGTGACGATATACGGCGTCATGGACAGGAACTCAGATGGGATCGGTGTACCCAGGATGCCGAGCTTCTGCTGCAGGGCACGGGCGAAGCCGAACACGAGACCTGCGCCGAGCGCACCGATCGGCATCCAGCGGCCGAAGATCATGGCGGCGAGGCCGATGAAGCCGATGCCCGCAGTCAGGTTCTCCTCGAACCGAGAGGTCTGCGCCAGCGTGAGGAAGGCGCCCCCAAACCCGGCAATGACTCCTCCGTAGATCACGTTGCGGTAGCGAGTACGGAACACGTTGATGCCGACCGTGTCTGCGGCCTTGGGATGCTCCCCTACGGATCGCGATCGCAAACCCCACCGGGTGTAGAACAGCCCGAAGTGGAGGGCAATCACCAGCAGGAACATGGCGTAGACGAAGATGTTGTGGTCGAAGAACATCGTGCCGATCACGGGGATGTCGCCGAGGATGGGGATCTTGAACGTCGAGAATCGTCCAGGTGAATTCAGGTTCTGCGCTTCCGACAGGACGCGCCGCGCCAGGAACGACGTCAGGCCAAGCGCAAAGATGTTGATCACCACGCCCGCGATGATCTGGTCGATCTTGTAGCGGATTGCCAGCACGGCGAGCACCGCACCGAGAATGGCGCCCGTGAGCGTTGCGCCGATCAGTCCCGCCCAGATGCCCCAGGCCGACCCCATGATCGTCCCGACGAAGGCCGCGGTGAGAAGCTGACCCTCGATCGCGATGTTGATCACCGCGACACGCTCGCACATCAATCCGCTGAGCGCACCGAAGGTGACGGGCACCGACAAGATGACGGTGGACCGGAGCATGCCGACGAGACTGAAAGACTTGCCCGCTGCAGCCCAGGTGAGAAACGCCAGCGCAAAGAGCGCGAGGCCGACGGCCAGCACCAGGTTGGTCCACCTGAGCTGGGATCGGCGCAGCGAAAGACCGCCGAGGAAGGCAAGGATCGCGGCAACGGCATAGGCCAGCCATCGCGAGTTGACTTCCCAGTTGATGTCCTGGAATCGTTCCCCTGGCAACGACAGGTTGAACGTCGACGTGGTCCCTTGCTCCACGCCGAGACCGAACACCCAGAGGACGAACGCTGCCAGCAGCACCAACACGATGCCGATGGCGGTGGCTCTGCGTTCCTCTGGCGTGGCGCGGGTCCTGACTTCGACCCCGGATGCCGCTGTTGCTGCTGTCATGCGCCCCATCCTGTCGATACCGTCGTGATCTGCTCCTGCTCCGGTGTCTTGATCCGGTAGATCGCCCGGACCAGCTCGGGTGCGGCGATGAAGACGATGACCAGCGCCTGGAGGACGAGGACGAGGTCGATCGGGATCCCGGCGGCACCCTGCATCTCGCGGCCTCCGGCGCGGAGTGCCCCGAAGAGCAGACCGGCAAACAGGACGCCGACGGGATGGGAACGTCCGAGCAGTGCAAGCGCAATAGCGTCGAAGCCGATGGTCCCGGCGAAGTTCGAGATACCTCGGTACGGCTCGAGCCCGAGGATCTGGCCTGCGCCCGCCAGGCCGCCCATGGCTCCGGCGACCGTCATGACGGCGACGTAGATCCATGCAACGCTCATGCCGGCGTAGCGCCCGCCGTGCGGGTTGAACCCAACGGCACGGAACTCGAAGCCGATCGTCGATCGGTACATCAGCCACCAGATGAACCAGACGGCGGCGAGGGCGAGGAGGAACCCGATGTTGAGTCGGTAGTCACCGATCAAGGTGGGGAACTGCGCCGACGATGCGGCCGGCTGCGAGATCGGATCGTTGCGGCCGGCCTGTTGGAAGATGCTCGTCTTGAGCCAGTAGTCGACGAGGAACAGGGCGATGAAGTTGAGCATGATGGTCGTGATGACCTCGTGGGCGCCCGTTCTGGCCTTGAGGAATCCGGCGATCCCCGCCCAGATGCCGCCACCGATGATGGCGGCGCCCAGTGCCAGCGGGATGTGGACGATCGCAGGCACGGCGATGCTGAAGCCCACCCAGAGGGCCGCCATGCCGCCGATGTGCATCTGGCCGTTGACGCCGATGTTGAAGAGCCCTGCCTGGAAGCCAACGGCCACGGCGAGGCCGGCGAATATCAGCGGGGTTGCAGCGAACAGGGTCTCAGAGATCGCGCGGCCCGAACCGACGGAGCCCACGAACAGGGCCTTGTAGGCCTCGTAGATGCCGCTCCAGGTGTCGCTCAGCGCCTGACCCGGGTCTTCGCCCCACAGCCCGAGCGTGTCGATGTCGGTCAGCGCAATGATGATGGCGCCGATGATGAGCGCGGTCAGGACGGCAAGGGCGGGCACGATGATCGCTTGACCGACGGAGCTCCCGACACCCGTGACCCGGTCGAGCCACTCGGGACGTGGTTCCATCTCCGGCGGCGGCGAAGCATCGGCCGGATCGGGTTCGGTGTGCGTCTCGTCCGTCATACGGCCTCCGCGCTCCCCAGCATGGCGAGCCCGATGTCGGTCGAGGACGCCGATGCATCGAACTCTCCTGCAATCCGTCCTTCGAACATCACCAGGATCCGGTCGGAGAGCGCTCGCACCTCGTCGAGCTCGCTCGAAACGATGAGGACCGCGGCGCCGCTGTCCCGCTCTTCGACGATGCGCGAGTGGATGTACTCGATCGAGCCGACATCGATGCCACGGGTCGGCTGGGAAGCGATGACCAGCGCAACGTCACGATCGAACTCCCTGGCCACGATGACCTTCTGCTGATTGCCGCCCGAAAGCGTCGACACCAGCACGTCGATTCCCGGGGTACGCACGTCGTATTCCTCGACGAGGCGTGCGGCCCGCTCTTTGGCAGCGTCCCAGTCCATCCGCACTCCGTGGGAGATGGGCTCGTCGTAGTACGAGTCGAGGACGACGTTCTCGGCCACGGTGAAGGGGAGCACGAGACCACTCTTCTGCCGATCCTCGGGCACATGGGCAACGTCGCGTTTGTGTATCGCTCGTGGTGACTCGGTGGTGATGTCCTCACCTTTGAGCCTGACGATGCCCCCGAGCGAGGGCCGCATCCCTGTGAGCGTCTCGACCAACTCCGTTTGCCCATTGCCCTGCACGCCCGCAATCCCGACGATCTCGCCCGCACGGACCTCGAAGGACAGCCCGGAAACGGCACGGTGATGCCGGTCGTCCAGCACGACGAGGTCCTGGACGGACAGCACCACTTCACCTGGCTTTGCGGCCCCCTTGTCGACGACGAGATCGACGGGGCGTCCGACCATCAACTCGGCGAGCTTCTCCTCGTCGACGTCCGCGGGCTTGACCTCGGCGACCGTTTTGCCGCGACGCATGATCACGATCCGGTCGGCAATCTCGAGCGCTTCGCCGAGCTTGTGGCTGATGAAGATGATGCCCTTGCCGTCGGCCTTGAGACCGTTGACGATATCGAAGAACCCGTCGACTTCCGTTGGAGTCAGCACCGAGGTTGGCTCGTCGAACACGACGAACTTCGCCTCACGCTCGAGGACCTTGATGATCTCGACCCGCTGCTGGATGCCCACGGGCAGATCTTCGATCACGGCATCAGGGTCGACTTCGAGGTTGTAGCGAGTCGAGATCTCATGGACGGTCTTGCGCGCCCGCTTCTTGTCGAGCCAACCCGCCCGGAGCAACGGCTCGTCGCCGAGAATGACGTTCTCGGCGACGGTGAAGACCGGAACGAGCATGAAGTGCTGGTGGACCATCCCGATGCCGGCGGCGATGGCGTCACCGGGCGACTGCAGGTCGAGAGGCTTGCCGTCGATGAGCACCTCCCCGGAGGTCGGCGTGTACAGCCCGTAGAGGATGTTCATCAGGGTGGTCTTGCCGGCCCCGTTCTCGCCGAGCAGCGCAACGATCTCGCCTTCGCCGACGGTGAGGTTCACGTCGTCGTTGGCGAGCACACCTGGGAACTGCTTGGTGATGCCTCTCAGTTCGAGTTCCAACAAACCCTCCGGACGACCCGTGTCTCCAGCACCCTAGAGAATCCATGCCTGCCTTGCCCATTACGCAGCGGGGCCCCCCAGAAGGGGGACCCCGCTTGCGCTACTTGGGATCAGCTGGCTTCCAGGAAGCTGCTGACGGATGTCCGTTTGGCTCCTAGTACCCGACGGGCGTGAACGCCGCTTGGATGTTGCCGTCCTTGATGTCCTGGAGCAGTTGGTCGACTTCCGCCGCAAGCTCAGCCGGAACCCGGTCCGCCCACGAGTGGTAGTCGGAGAGACCGACGCCGTCGTTGGCAAGATTGCCGACGAACGATCCCGGCGCCCACGTGCCCTCGAGCTGCTCCTGCACCGACAAGGTGATGAACGGCGCAATCGCCTTCTCCACAGTCGTCAGCCACAGGTCCTGGTACTGGGCATCCATGGCTTCGTACGCATCGGCGTCCACACCGATGAGCGCCGCATCGAGCCCGAGGTCGTTGATCGCATCACCAGCGGGCAGGTTGATGGCACCACCGACGGGGATGATCATGTCGCAGCCCTCTTGGAAGAGGCCCTCGGCGGTCTGGCGCGCCAGACCCATGTCCGTGAAGCTCCCGGTGAAGACACCGTCAGCAGCATCGACATCCCAGCCGAGCACTGTGACGTCGGTTCCCTTCACTTCGTTGTAGTGCTGGGCACCACGGGTGAAGCCGTCCATGAAGATCGACACCGTCGGGAAGTTGGCGCCGCCGTAGGTGCACAGCACGCCGGTTTGGGTCATGCCCGCAGCCAGGTAGCCGGCGGCGAAGGCAGCTTCGTCCGTCTGGTAGACCAGCTCACGCACGTTGGGCAGTGCCAGCGGAGCGAAGTTCTCGTCAGTCAGCACGTTGTCGATCATCGTCCATGTGATGTCCGGGTACGCCTGGGCATTGATCGCCGTCACCTCGCCGAGGGCGAAGCCGACGGTGACGATGTGCTGGCAACCCTGGGACACCATCTGGTCGATGTTGGGCTGCCAGTCCGACGCATCGGTCGACTCGAGGAAGAACGAGTCCTCGCTGGCGAACCCTGCGTCGATTGCAGCCTGAACGCCTGCCCATGCGGAAGCGTTGAAGCTCCGGTCATCGACACCGGCCAGGTCGGTCACCAGGCAGGTCTTGATGGCGTCGGCCATCGCCTCGGCCGTCGTGTCGGTTGCGCCTGCTGCCGTCGTTGTTGTTTCCGTCGCAGCCGTGGTTTCCGTCGCAGCTGTGGTCTCTGTCGCGGCCGTGGTGTCGGATGCTGCCGTTGTGGTATCTCCAGCGTCATCATCGTCACCACCACATGCGGCAAAGACAAGCATGAGCGCGGCGAAAAGCGCTATCAGTTTTATGCGAGATCTCAAGAGATCCTCCTCACGAGTGAGATTGGTGTCTGTCACGGTGACAGAGGGCAGCCCCAGCGATTTTGCCTCCGATGCGGCGAGCCCAAGGGACAGCTTAACGCTGTGGTTTGGCCCTTCGCATGACGGTGGACCCCGATCGTGGTGCCAATGGTCCCGCTGTTCAATGACCGGCCCGTGCCACGGGTAGGCTGCGCCGCCGATGACCCGATCGATCATCATCGACACCGATCCAGGGCAGGACGACGCCGTAGCGATCTTGATGGCGCTGGCGACTCCTGAGCTCGACGTGGTCGGCATCACCACCGTTGCGGGCAACGTTCCGCAGCCGCAGGTCACTCAGAACGCCCTGGCGATCGTCGAGCTGGCCGGAGCGGAAACGCCTGTGTTTGCCGGTTCCCGGCGACCCATTCTGCGGCCCCTCTACACCGCCGAGTACGTACACGGCCCGACGGGCATCGACGGCGCCGAATTCCCCGCTCCCCGTCGGCCGGCTTCCCCGCAGCACGCCGTCGACTTCATCATCGAGGCGTGCACGACCCGGGATGATGTGTCGCTGGTTGCGATCGGCCCCCTGACGAACGTCGCCCTCGCCGTCGTCACCGAGCCCGATATCGCGGCGCGCATCGCCGAGGTCGTCTGGATGGGCGGAGCGTTCTTCGCAGGAGGGAACACCACCCCTGCTGCCGAATTCAACGCATACGTCGATCCCCATGCCGCAGCAATCGTCGCGGGGGCCGGCGTGCCGCTGACCATCTTTCCTCTCGACGTCACCCATCAGGCGCTCGTTCTTCCCGACCACCTGACCCGGATCCGTGCGATCGGTACCCCGGTTGCGGATGCGGTTGCGGGGATGCTGGCGTTCTACGAGCGTTGGGATGTCGACAAGTACGGCTTCCCTGGAGCGCCCCTGCATGACCCGTGCACGATCGCGTATCTGCTTCGCCCCGGGCTGTTCGGTGGGAGGCAGGTGAACGTGGAGGTCGAGACATCGTCCGAGACCACGATGGGCGCTCTTGTGGTGGACTGGTGGGGCGTGACGGGGAAGCCGCCCAATGCCATGGTGATGAAGGATGTGGATGCGGGAGGTTTCATGGATCTGGTGATCGAGCTGATCGGTGGCTTGTGATGACGACCGTCGGAGTGCTCCACCCCGGGGCAATGGGCTCCGCCGTGGCTGCGTGCGTTGGGGCGGAGGTCGTGTGGGCCGGTGAAGGGCGCTCGGAGGCAACAGCGGCCCGCGCCGATGCCGCCGGTTTGCGTGACGTCGGGACAGTCGACGCACTGGTCTCGGCATCCGAGATCGTATTGTCGATCTGCCCACCAGCCGTGGCCGTCGACGTTGCGAAGCAAGTTGCCGGTTGCGGCTTCTCCGGCATCTACGTCGACGCCAACGCTGTTGCTCCCGCAACCGTGCGCCGGATCTCGACACTTTTTCGAAGGTGTGTCGACGGCGGGATCATCGGAGGCCCGCCGCAAACGCCAAGTACGACCCGGCTCTACGTCACGGGACCCGAGGCGGCAACCGTCGTCGAGCTCTTCGCCGGCTCGCCGCTGGGCGCCATCGAAGTCCCGGGCGAGATCGGCGCTGCTTCTGCGCTGAAGATGGCCTATGCCGGATGGACGAAGGGGAGCGCGGCGTTGTTGCTTGGAGTCCGCGCCCTCGCAGAGGCTGAGGGCGTGGGGGAGCAGCTTCTCGCCGAGTGGGCACTCTCCCAGCCCGATCTGGTTGGTCGGGTAGAGCGGATCGCAGCGGGCACGTCCGCCAAGGCATGGCGTTTTGCCCCCGAGATGGGCGAGATCGCTGCCACGATGGATGCGGCAGGGCTTCCCGACGGATTCCACCTTGCCGCTGCCGACCTGTACACCGCAATGGCTGGTCTGAAGGAGTTGTCGGCCCCGACCCTGGATGACGTGCTGGCTCGGCTCCTCCGTGGACCTGAACCTCGGTGACCGGATTGCGGACGGTGGTCGCAGCCGACCACCGTCTACTCTCCAGGCGATGCGGATCGGGTATCAAGGCGAACCGGGGTCATACAGTCACCGGGTGGCAGGCGAGCTGTTTCCTGGGGCGAATCGGGTAGGGCTGCACAGCTTTGCGGAGGCGTTTGCCGCTCTGGAGCGTGGCGAGGTCGATCGCCTGACCTTGCCTGTCGAGAACTCGACGACGGGCAGCGTCCTCCCGGTGCTCGACCGGCTGCCGGGCAACCCCGACCATGGGCCGGTGGCGATCATCGCAGAACACCTGATCGAGGTCCGCCATGCACTGCTCGGGATTCCCGGCTCGACGCTTGCGGCGATCACCGAAGTGCGGTCGCACGTGGAGGCGCTTTCTCAGGCAGAAGAAACGCTGCTGGAACTCGGCATCGAACCGGTGGCCCGGCCCGACACGGCCGGAGCGGTGCGGGAAGTGGCCGCTCTCGGTGACGCTCGCGTGGCTGCGCTTGCCCCACCGTGGGCCGGTGAGGCGCACGGGCTCGTCGTGCTGCGCACCGACGTCATGGATCGTGCCCACAACACGACGCGGTTCTTCGTGCTGGCCCCCGGCGATCCGCAGGTCGACCCAGACGACGACAAGACCACGGTCGTGTTCACCACCGAGCACCGTCCCGGGGCGCTCGCCCTCGCCCTGACCGAGCTCGGGCTGCGTGGTGCCAATCTCACCCGCATCGAGTCACGGCCGAGCACCGAGGCGTGGAGCTACCGCTTCTTCGTCGACCTCGTGCACACCCCTGGCTCTGCCGGTCTGGCCCATGTGATCGATCCGCCGCCGGCGACGCTTGCCCACCTGCAGGTTCTGGGGAGCTACCGGGCAATGACGTAGCAGAGGCAGCGGCGGACCCCCATGTACCCCCAGGGCGATTTGGGGGACGGGCCGGATACTCGCCGATGCGCCGTTGAGACACACTCCTCCTAGGGAAACACCAGGGAGGATCACATGTCCACGACGACCACGGAACGAAAGGGTGCCTGGGCGACCGCACAGCGGCTTGCCGCCGAGACGCCCGCCGGCCGCAACCGCTACGCCGACTTCCTGCGGGCGGTGTCGATACTCGCCGTTGTCGTCGGACACTGGCTCATCGCTGCCGTGGCCGTTCGCGGCGGGCAGATCGACGGGGCGAACCTGCTGGCAACCGATCCGTGGACCCAGTGGCTCACATGGGGTTTCCAGGTGATGCCGATCTTCTTCGTGGTCGGCGGGTTCAGCAACGCGGCGTCGTGGCGGTCGACGGCAGCTCGCGGCGGCCGATATGGCGAGTGGCTCGGCTCCCGGGTGCGCCGGCTCGTCATGCCGGCGGTTCCTCTTGTTGTCGCATGGAGCGGCCTGGCCATCGTGGTTCGAATCCTGGGTGTCAGCGGCGACCTGGTGCGCCTCGGGTCGCAGGCCGCCCTGATCCCCCTGTGGTTCCTGGCGGTCTACGTCCTGGTGGTGGCGCTGGCACCGATCACCTTGTGGCTGTGGGAGCGGTGGGGGATGGGCTCCTTCGTTGCCCTGGCTGCGCTGGCTGCGATGGTCGACGCGTTGAGCCTGGGGACCGGTGGCCTGGCCGGCTGGTTCAACTTCCTCTTCGTCTGGGCGGCCGTCCACCAGCTCGGCTATGCCTGGAAGGATGGCCGCTTCGCCGATCCGGGGCGGGCGCTCATGGTGGGGACCGGTGGCCTGCTGGCCCTGGTCGCATTGGTGACCGCCGGACCATACCCGGTGTCCATGGTCGGGGTCCCCGGCGCCGACGTCGGCAACAACTCGCCGCCGACCGTTGCGCTCATCGCCCTCGGGCTGGCTCAGACAGGTATTGCGCTCGCCGTGGCGAGGCCGGTGTCGAGATGGCTCGAGGGTCGGCGGGCGTGGGCAGCGACGATCCTCGTCAACGGATCCATCATGACGGTCTACCTCTGGCATCTGACCGCCATGGTCTTGGTGCTCGGTGCCGCGGCGCTGGCCGGGGGTTTCGGCCTCGGGATCGAGCCGGCCTCGAAGATGTGGTGGCTGGCCAGGCCGCTGTGGATGGCGCTCTACGCCACGGCCACGCTGGGCTTGCTCCGTTGGTTCGGCCGCTACGAGCGTCCATCGGCGATGTCGCCGATGGGGACGGCCGCAGCGCTGACGGTGGTCGTTCTCGCCTGCTTCGGGTTTGCATCGATCGCCGGGGGAGGGATCGCCGACGATGGCTCCTGGATTCGTCCGCTGGCGATCATTCCGATTCTGGTGGCGGGTGCTCTCGCGTCGGGCCTGCGCTTCGGGGGGCGGCGGGCTCCAGCCGGACCTGCCGGTCACGGACGGATGTAGCTGCCCTGGGCAACGGCGACGAGCTTGTGCGGCGAGTGGTCGACCCAGAGCTCCATGGTGGCGACGATGCGCCGGTTGCCGACGGAGTGGATCTTCGCTTTTGCCATGAGGTCGCCGTCCTGGGCGGGACGGAGGAACCGGATCGACATCTCGCTGGTGACGGCCATGGCCTCCATGCCGATGGCCCGGAAGACGGCGAACCACATGGCGCTGTCGGCGAGCGAGAAGATCGTCGGGCCGCTGATGTAGCGCCCGGGGCGGAGGCTTTCCGGGTCAAATCGCCACCGAGCCACTGCGGAGCGATCGCCCACGCTCTCGCACGTGACGCCGGCAGCGACCACGGCGGGAAAAGCGTCGGGGAGGAAGCGGTTGATCTCGTCGGCGGACGGCAGGTGGGGTGTGGCGTCAACCAAACTGCGCCGCCAATCGACCGAAGAAGTACTGCCATCCCTCGGCATGGCCCTGCCGCTCGTCGGCGTCGTCGGGGCCGTAGTCACCGTGCGTGACGGTCACGTGGGTTCCCCCTCCGGTCGGTGCGGTCGTCACGAGGACGGTGCGCACCGGGACCAAAGGCTCATGATCCCAATGCCATGTGAACCTGACCCGTCGGCCGGGGTCGTTTTCGATGAAGCGGCCCCGGAGCGTCCACTCCTGCGCCGGCCACCGCATGATGAACGAGCCTGCTGCGTCGACTTCGGCGTGCTCAGCCCACCACGTCGTCACGAGCTCGGGCTCGGTGAAATGCCGCGTGACGTCCTCGGGGGACGCACCGTCGACCTGCCCCTCCAACACCAGCCGCGCCGGCGAAGAAAACGAAGCTTCATGCAACATGTCCCGAGGCTACCTGCTCACGTCCGGACCGGCGTGCCTCGCTTGCTGTTGTTGACGTCGGTCGCGAGTAGCCGTGAGCCGTGAGCTCGTAGCCGGTATCCGGTATCCGGTATCCGGTAGCCGGTATATCTCGTGAGGGGCGGCATATGCGCTGGTCAACCTCTTCTCTTGTCGGGATACTGGATACCGGATACTCCTCTTGTCGGGATACTGGATACCGGATACCGGATACCGGCGTGCGCATTGAGGTTGGTACCGCAGATGGAGCGCCCGCGCTGATCGAAGTCCGCGATCTCGTCATACCCCGCCGGTATCGTGACCTCACGTTGCACACGGGAGTAGGCCATGGGCGCACGCCGTCCATCGACATCGACATCGAACTTCGGGGCGGGTCGCCGGGAGAATCACGACGCCACCGCGTTCTATGCCCGGTTCACTCCGCCTGAGATCAGCGGTGCGGAGAACGTTCATTTCCCTCCTGTCGTACGGGACGAGATCCGCTGTGGAGCGGCACAGGATCTGCTGGCAGGGCAGGATTTCGTGGCGGACAACTCGGTGGCGTTGGTGGTCACCTCACCGCCGTATTTCGTGGGGAAGGCGTACGAGGAGGCCATGGGCGAGGGCCATGTGCCCGAGGACTACTCCGATCACCTGCAACGCCTCCACGATGTGCTGGCGGCGTGCGTGGCGAAGCTCGAGCCTGGTGGTCGGGTCGCCGTCAACGTCGCCAATCTCGGTCGTCGCCCCTACCGGTCCCAGGCCGCAGACGTCCTCCGCATCTTCGAGGATCTCGGTTTGTTGCTCCGAGGCGAAATCGTGTGGCAGAAGTCCGTTGGGCTCTCCGGGTCGACGGCCTGGGGCTCGTTCCAGAGTGCGGCCAACCCTGTGCTGCGCGACATGACCGAGCGCATCATCGTGGCGAGCAGGGGCCGTTTCGACCGCGCCGTGTCCCGCAAGCAGCGGGAGCAGCGAGGCTGGCCCCACGTGTCGACGTTGAGCCGCGAGGCATTCATGCGCTACACCACCGACGTCTGGGCGATGCCGACCGAGAGCGCCTCCCGGGTGGGTCACCCGGCACCCTTCCCGGTGTCTCTGCCCCGGCGGCTCATCGAGCTCTATACCTACGAAGGGGACCTCGTCCTTGATCCCTACATGGGCTCGGGCACCACTGCAGTGGCTGCGCTGGTCTCCGGGCGGCACTACGCCGGCTGCGACACCGAGCCCGATTACGTGGAGAGCGCCGAGCAAAGAGTCACTGAAGAGCGGGTGCGACTCGAAGCCACTCGGGAGCATCGGGACCGGCTCAAGGTCACCGTCCCGGCGATCGCATCGGAGGACGTCGAAAACGAGACTCCGCTCGCCAGGGCCGTGCGGGAGGGGCGCAAGGCAGAGGACCTCGCCGCCCACGTTCTGGAGGAGTGTGGTTTCACCCTCGAGCGGCGCAACTGCAAGTTGTCGACCGGCATCGAGATCGACTTTGTCGCTACCGCCCCGGACGGTTCCCGCTGGCACTTCGACGTCACTGGGGCGTTCGTCAGCGAACGGAGCGGTTTGCGGAGGACCGACACGCTGTGGAAGTCGCTTGGCAAGGCGGCGATGCGGCAGCAGGTGACCGAGGACGACGGCAGCGGCCCGCGGTTCGTCTTGTTGACCACTGATCTTCCGACGGCGAGCAGTGTCGGAATGAAGGCGCTGCGTGCCGCCCGCAAGGGCTTGCTCATCATGGATGCCCTCGAGATGCTCACCCGGGAGGGCCAGGAGCGGCTCGCCGAGTATGCCGTTGGCGGGAGCCAGATCGACGAGCCCATCGGTGACCTGATCGCGCCGGCGGAGCCGGATGCCCTCTTCTGAGCGTGTCACGCCAGGGGCCGTCGCCATCATCAAGGGCGATCCCCCCGAGGTGCTGCTCGCCGAGAGCGCAACGGCCATGGCTCGGCTGCTGGCGGTGAGAGTTGTGGCAGCCGCGGATCCGGCGGCCTTCGATTCCGACGTGCTCTCCACGCTGCGCCAGTCCCTGCTCGAAGAACGGTGGGCGGACGCCGTCGTGATCTGGATGGAGACGTTCGACACCTTCATCGACGTGTACGAGCAGTTTGTGCCGGTGTGGACGGAAGACCATCTCGACGAGCAGTATGCGTCCATGGAGATCCGCGTGTCCCGGCTGTTCGAGGCGCCCTGATGCCCGCCATCCGCACCGAGGTCACCGAGATCACCACCGGACTCGGGATGCTCGGCTTCCCGTCCCTCGATCGTGCACTCGAGGTGCGGCCGAGCTCCGTCAGCAATGTGGGACCGGGTCACTACGACAACCTCGATGCAGCCTATGCCGGCGGCGAGTTCGCCAGAGAGTTCGACGTGGCGTGGCGCAACGGGCTTGCGTTCGCCCGATCGGAGGAGGGCCTGCGGGGACGTCCCCCGTGGCTACTCGAATGGAAGGGACGACACCGGCCACCCGGCTACGAGCAGCTCCCTGCCGACCTGCGAGTCGACCATGTGTATCTGATCTCCTGCAAGTACGGGTCCAACATCCTCACCAACTCTTCACCGGCGAACCTGTTCGACCGGCTGCTCTCAGAGCGTCACGATGCCGCATCGGACTGGTACTTCGAAGTGGCCCCTGATGCGTATCAGGAGTTCTACCGCGAATGCCGGCGGTATCTGGACGACATGCGCCTGCCTGCAGAGGTATCGGCGCTGTCACAGCAGGACCGGGAGCGGCTGAAGCGGGGCGTGCCGCGCCACCTCACCGGGGACGTCCACGCCGCCTACCGCCGCATGGCGGACGAGGTTGCCGACGCATCTGCCATGCGCTGGCTCGCCAACATGGGGACGGCCCGCCGCCGCGAGCAGATGCTCTGGCGGCTGTTGCGGCTTCAGGCTGCCCCGTACTTCGTTCTCGGCGAGTCCGCAGGCCACACCGAGCTGCGCTACCGGGTCGGGACACCATGGGACTTTCGCAACCGCTACCGCTTCAAGACCATTCGAGCATGGGGCGACACGACGCGTCGTCAGCCCGTCGTGCAGTGGCGGGCGGTCGTCGCCGACCTCCTCGAGGATTCCGAGGTGATGGTTGCCGGCCATGTGGAGGTACGGTGGAGCCATGGACGTTTTGCGCAGGTGCCGGAGGCCAAGGTCTACCTCGACACGCCCCACCATGCCGTACCCGGCTACGTGCCGCTGACGAGGTCGCAGCAAACGGATGACGGACTCGCTCTCGACTGGGACCAACTCTGACCTCCCCGGGGCGGGAGACTCCCCGCCGATGGAGGCGGCTGCAGTCGCTGCCTTCCCCTATTTGGTCGGAGGGCTTGCGGCCTCGCTGCCGCTCCTCTTGGTGCCCAACTCCGCAACTCCGCTGGTGGCGTTCATCGTGCAGCTTTCGTTGGTGGTGGCCCTCGGTGTCCTGACAGCGGTTCGGGTGATGCCGTTGGTGGACGGCCCGTGGTTTCCGGCGTTTGGATGGTCGGCGTATCGCCGCCGGTTGAGCGGTGCGGCAGCCCTCGTGGTGATTCCGACCGGGGTGGTTGCGCTGGTGACGCTCGCTTCGTCGGCAGCCCTGCGTTTTGCTCCTTCGCTGCAGTTCCTCCAACTGCTGTCGGCGCTCGACATCGCCTGGGCGAGCGCCGCACTCATGATCGGCGTACGGTGGTTGAGGGGTAGCCGGTGGGCATATGTGGCAGGAGCGTTTCTGGCCACGGTGTGCGTGCTCTCGGTGTGGAACTACCTACGAGTCGTGGGTTTCGGGCCCGAAGGTGCGTGGGTCGTGGATTCCGGCGAGATGCTCCGGCTCGTGCTTCCGTTCGATCTCGCCGCTGCAGTGATGGCGCTCACGGCGTTCGTTCTCGGCGTCCGCACGGCGGTGCGGTCGACGCCCTGAGCCCGCCGTTGGCGTCCGCAGGTCGGACTGCGTCATCGGATCGAGCACGCCAGCGACCAGTCGTAGGATTGGAAACTGATCGTCGGCTCGGCCGTATTCAACAACTGAAGCGTCGCGGTATCGAGCCACGGGGTGATCGCATCGGCGATCGCCTTCTTCGACACCGGGAGCCAGGCCGGCATCCGGTGCGGGCGGACGAAGTCGGCGCCGTACCAGAGGAAGATGCGGCTGAGCGCAAGGACGTTCGCACTCGTTTCGATCACCGCACCACCACCGGTGAGGAATGCCGCCATCTGATCATCCAACTGGGCATCGAGCAGGGGCCCGGCAAAGGGCTCGTACCGAAGCGTCGGGCACGAAGCAGACCCGCACACGAGGCTGCCGTGGATCCGCGGGTCGCCGAACCTGCGGATCTTGCCGTGCTCGATGGCATCGAGCGAGAGTCCCTCGCCGGCAATCGTCGTCCACCTGCGGCGGAACGCTCCCGGGACCCGGAGCACGCTGCCTTGGGCTTCGGCGACCGCCTCGGCTGCCGCATCGAGGGCACCTGCGTTGTAGAGGTTGAGCCAGAACGCCAGCGCCTCGGAGCGCTCGAGCTCATCAGGGTCCACGCGCTCCAGGCGGTTCCGGTAGCGCTCGAGCTCGCCGCGCATGCTCGGCAGGGCGGCGACGCCGCGTTGCTGGAGCCCGCTCAGGATGGCGGCGAGATCTGCATGATCGACGGAGCCGGCGCCGGCGGGCTGTGGCCTCCTGATCCGTAGAGCGCGGAGAACCGACCACCCAACCAACAACGGGTTGGGGCCACGATGGGTACTCATGCGCTGGTCAACGGTTCATGCAGGGCTGGTGTTCCGCGACTCTTCGAGCAGCGCCGCCGTGGCCCCATCGATGGATGGGTCGTAGCCAATGCCGCAGCCGCGTCTGATCCACCCAACCGTGCTGTCTGGCTGCCCGACCGAAACGATGTCGCCTCCGACCGCGACGATCCTGTCGTGAGCCGCCGCAGCCTGCGACAGGGAGTCCATGCAGGTCTACTCAGCCGAAAGAGCAGATCGGGAGCAGCAACTTCGTTCTGGTGATCGCCGCCGCCTCGAGCCGGACAGCCGCTTCTTCCGGTGTCACGACGCCGAACCTCGAGATGTCCGGGAAGGAAGGCGTGTGCTCACGTCGGTGTGGCCTGAGGGCCGGTTCCGTCGGTGTCCTCGGCGAATGCGTAGTCGTCCAGGCCCATCGAGACACGCGCCTCGTCGATCTCCTGTTGTGGCGTCTTTGAAGAGCGGAGGAGGGAATAGCCGAGCAACCCAGCGATGGTCGACCCGGCAAAGATGCCGAGTTTGGCGGCATCGGCAATCTCTTCGCTGGTGAAGGCGAGTTCGGTGATGAACAGCGACACGGTGAACCCGACCCCGGCGAGGGCTGCAAGGCCGACGATCTGGCGCCAACCGGTACGCCGCGGCAGCGTGCCCATCCCGAAACGCACCGCGAGGAACGTAGCCACCGTGATGCCGACGATCTTGCCGACGACGAGGCCGGCAGTGACGCCCAATGCCACGGTGCTGGTGAGGGCTTCGCCGACATTGATGTCGCTGAATCGGACGCCGGCGTTGGCGAGCGCAAACAGGGGGACGATCACAAACGACGACCATGGATGGAGTCCGGCTTCGAGCCGGTCCAGCGGCGACACGGATTCCTTGGCGATGGCCGACAGCTCCATAGCGTCGGAGTCGATGCGCTCCCGCGGTCGTGTCGAGGCAGCATCCATCTCATACCGGTCGAGGATCCATCGCGACCGCTGGCGGAAGATGCCGTCCGGGATGTAGGACCGGACCGGCGTCAGCAGACCCAGAGTCACGCCGGCCAACGTCGCATGTACGCCCGATTCGAACACCAGAAACCAGATTGCAGTCCCCGACAGAACGTAGAACAGCATGGATCGGATCTGGGCGCGTTGCGCGGCGTAGACCAGGCCGAGCCCAGCGAGTGCCGCAGCGAGCCAACCTACGCCAAGATCTGAGGTGTAGAAGATCGCGATGACCGCGATGGCGCCGATATCGTCGGCGATCGCCAATGCGAGGAGAAACAGCTTGGCGCTGACCGACACGCGGGTGCCGAGTAGCGAGATGATCCCGATCGAGAACGCGATGTCGGTCGCCATCGGGATTCCCCAGCCCTGGCTCGCCTCTCCGGCAGCTCCTGCGTTGAAGGCCACGTAGATCAGGGCCGGCACGACCATCCCGCCGAGGGCGGCGATTGCAGGGAGCGCTGCGCGTTTGAGATCGTTGAGTTCTCCAACGACGAGCTCGCGTTTGATCTCGAGGCCGACGACGAAGAAGAAGACGGTCATCAGCGCATCGTTGACGACGTGTTTCAGCGACTCGTCGAAATGGAACGGCCCGATCTCAATCGACAGGTGGGTGTTCCAAAACGTCGAGTAGGACTCTGCAAACGGGCCGTTGGCCCAGACGAGGGCAGCGAAGGTGGCAATGAGCAGCACCATCCCGCCCGCAGCCTCGACGTGCGTGAACTTCAGCAACGGACGAACAAACCGGGAGGGCACTCTGCGGTCTGAGCTCACCCAAGTGTGGTAGAGGCGATCGGTCTCGTGGGTCATGGATTGCCGTACCTGAGGTGATGCGGCGGGACCCCAACGGCCCACCTACTGGGGAGAGAACAGTAGCGGCGCTACGTCTGGTAGCCACTCGTGCCGCGTGTCGACCCGTGATGCGGCGCCGCCGACCGTTAGGATCGCCGCTGTTCTTCGTCCAGCCCGGATCGCACATGCTCACATCCATTCTCGCCGTGGCTGGTGGCCTCGCCATCCTGATCTTTGCGTCGGATCGGCTGGTCGCCAGTGCCGTGCGCATATCCCAGGCACTTGGCATCTCCGCAGTGCTGATCGGGGCGCTGGTGGTCGGCCTCGGCACTTCTCTGCCCGAGCTGTTGGTTTCGGCCATCGCCGCCTCAGACGGCGAGCTCGACGTCGCCATGGCGAACGTCGTCGGTTCGAACACGGCCAACGTCACGCTCGTCCTCGGTGCTGCTGGGGCATATCGCGCGGTTTCGTCGCGCGTCGACGTCTTGCGGCGAGAAGGCGTGCTGATGCTGGTTGCCGTCATCGCGCTGGCTGCAGTGTTGTGGAACGGCGAGGTGGTGCGGTTCGAGGGTGCCGCACTCCTGCTCGGCATGGTGGGCGCGGTCATCCTCTTGGTGCGATGGGCCCGCGACCATGGACCGAACCAGGTCATCCCTGTTGACGAGGTCGACGAGCTCGCCGAGTCTGGGAAGAGCGTCCGCTTCGAGGTGGTGGCCGGGATCGCCGCCCTCGTGGCGACCGTCGTCGGAGCAAACATCCTGCTCGGCGGATCGCTCGACCTGGGAGAGCGCCTGGGGCTCTCGCCGACCTTTCTCGGTGTCATGCTCGGGGTCGGGACGAGCCTTCCCGAGCTCGCCACCGCAGTCGCAGCAGCTCGGCGTGCCGCATCAGACCTCGTCGTCGGCAACGTACTCGGTTCCAACCTCTTCAACTCGTTGGCTGTGGCAGGGACGGCGGCGGTCGTCGGTCCGGCAACGCTCGTCGACCTCAGCAGAGTGGATCTCATCTGGATGGTGGGGGCCGTCGTCGCGGCAGGGGTGTTTGCCCGTACCGGGATCCTCGATCGTCGTGAGTCGCTCATCCTGCTCGCAAGCTTTCTCGCCTTTGCGGTGGCGTCTTTCTGATGCGGTCGAACTCCGACATCGCACGTGTGCTCCAGGAGCTCGCCGAGTTGCTGAAGCTCGAGGAGGGCAGCCCTCAAGCGTTCAGGGTGCGGGCCTACGAAAAGGCCGCCGGCGCCGTGCGCGACCACCCTGGGAACGTCGCCAGCATGTCGGAGGCCGACATGCTGGCGCTCGACGGCGTAGGTAAGAGCACTGCGGCGAAGATCCGCCAGATCGCGGACACCGGGACGCTGGACACCGTGGAAAGGTTGCGCGGCAAGTACCCCCCCGAGTTTGTTGCCCTCACCCGGATCCCCGGGCTTGGCCCCAAGACGGTCATCATGCTGCGTGACCGACTCGGGGTGCAGACCGTCGACGACCTCAGGGCAGTCATCGCCGCGGAGAAGCTCAGAGAGCTTCCAGGGCTCGGCGCCAAATCCGAGGAGAAGATCGCCAAAGCGATCGAACGGCTCGGTCTTCACGGGAAGGATCGCCGCACCCCGATCATCCGCGTGCTGCCCGTAGCCGACGACCTCGTTGCGACGCTCGGCGAGCTCGACGGGGTTGTGCAGGTGACCGCTTGTGGCAGTCTCCGCCGTTTCCGGGAGACCATCGGGGACGTCGACATCGTCGTTGCTGCCGGAAAAAGCGAGCCCATCATGGATGCGTTCGTGGAGCTACCTGTTGTCGGCGAGGTCATCGGTCACGGATCCACCAAGTCGTCGATTCTCACGAAGGACGGGCTCCAGGTGGACCTGCGGGTGGTGGCTCCCTCGGAGTTCGGGGCCGCAAGCCTCTACTTCACCGGGTCAAAGGAGCACAATATCGAGCTGCGCCAGCGGGCCATCGCTGCCGGTCAAACGCTCAACGAATACGCACTCGCCGGTGCCGAGACGGGGGAGGTCGTTGCCGCCGCCACCGAGCACGACATCTATGCGGCTCTCGGGCTCGACTTCGTCCCGCCAGAGATGAGGGAGGGCACAGGCGAGATCGCGCTCGCCGCGGAAGGTGCGCTCCCCGCTCTCGTGACCGAAGCCGACATCCGCGGCGACCTCCACGTTCACTCGACCTGGTCGGGTGATGGTCGCAGCTCCCTCGACGACATGATCGCCGCCGCCTCAGGTCGCGGCCTCGCTTATGTCGCCATGACCGAGCACGCGGAGGACCTCGCCATCAACGGACTGTCGCGCGACGAGGTTCGTCGCGAGCGGGAAGAAATCGTGCGCCTCCGTGACGAGTACCCGGACTTGAGGATCCTCCATGGTGCAGAGTTGAACATCGGCCCAGATGGCACGCTGGACTATGACTACGACTTCCTCATGGACTTCGACTGGTGCGTTGCCTCCGTGCATTCCCACTTCGATCTTCCCCAGGAGCAACAGATGGCGCGAGTGCTGGCCGCAATGGAGCATCCCGCCGTCAACGTCATCGGCCACCTCACCGGGCGGAAGGTCGGCAGACGGCCGGGCATCGAGCTCGACGTCACTGCCGTGTTCGAGACCGCGATCACCACCGGGACCGCGCTCGAGATCAACTCACACCTCGACCGGCTCGACGTGCCGGCCGACATGTTGCGCACCGCCCGCGACCTCGAGGATCTCGTCTTCGTGATCTCCACCGACAGTCACCACGTCAGGGAGTACTCCAACCTGCGATGGGGGGTCCGCAACGCTCGTCGCGGTTGGGTGGACACGGCGCGGGTCGCCAACACCTGGCCCACCAAGCGCTTCCTGGAGTGGGCCGACGCCAAACGCAATCGGGCGTGAGCGGGCGGCGCCTTCGGGGTGACGCACCGCCACGGTTGCCGCCACCCACCCGAGTTCACGAATTCGTAAGGGCGATCCGCTATGGATAGAGCCTCCTCCCGTGTTAAACCTCTTACTGATGACGACGACCACACCCATCTCGCTTGACGACGGGCGCAGAGCGGCGCTCGCAGGCGCCACCTCAGCAGGACTTGCGCTTGCGATCACCGAACTCGTCGCCGGGCTCACCGACCAGGTCCCCTCGGCGATTGCTTCCGTCGGCACCTTCGTCGTCGACTACAGCCCGCCGTTCGTCAAGCAGTTTGCCATCACGGTGTTCGGCACCGCCGACAAGGGGGCGCTGGCAATCGGCACGGTCGTCTTCGGATTGATCTTTGGTGCCATCGTCGGTTCCCTGGCCCGCACCCGCCCATGGGTTGCATCCGCCGCCTTCGGGTTCTTCACCGTGCTCGGGATCGTGGCGACGTTCTCGCAACCCTCGTTCAACCCGCTGCTGACGATGGCCACGATCGTGGTGGCCGCAGTTGTGGGCTACGGGGTGCTCATCTGGCTGCTCCGTGCGATCGGCCGTCCGGCAATCGACACCCCCGTCGACGGGGTTCCCATCGACAACGGTCGGCGCCAGTTCATGGCTGGCGTCGCCGGAGCAGGAGCATCTGCATTGGTGATAGGAGCGGCCGGCCGTTCGCTGATCATCTCGCGTTCCGAAGAAGTGCGCTCCGCGATCGACCTCCCACCGGCGAAGGGCACCCTCGCAGCTCCGGCCGCCGTGAACTCATTCCCGATTGAGGGCCTGGAGACGATCGTCGTGCCGAACGCGGCTTTCTACCGCATCGACACGGCGCTGATCGTCCCGCGACCCGACGCCGACAACTGGAATCTACGGATCCACGGCATGGTCGACAGCGAGCTGTCGTTCACCCTTGCCGATCTACTCGCCATGCCCCTGTACGAGCGGTACGTCACCATTGCGTGTGTGTCGAACGAGGTGGGCGGCAACCTGGTTGGCAACGCCAAGTGGACAGGGGTGCTGCTCTCGGACCTGCTGGAGCGAGCTGGAGTGCAGCCGGGGGCGGACCAGATCGTCGGCCGGTCGGTGGACGATTGGACCGCAGGCTTCCCCACTGCCTTGGCCCTCGATGGGCGGGAGCCCCTGGTCGCCATCGGCATGAATGACGAAATGCTTCCGCCTCGACACGGATACCCGGCGCGGCTGATCGTTCCGGGCCTCTACGGATACGTGTCGGCGACGAAGTGGCTTCGCGAGATCGAGCTCACCACGTGGGAAGGCTTCGATGGGTATTGGATTCCCCGCGGCTGGTCCAAGGAGGGCCCAATCAAGACGCAATCCCGCATCGACGTCCCCGCCAAGGGTCGATCGGTCCCCGGCGGCGAGGTGTCCATCGCCGGTGTTGCCTGGGCGCCACTCAAGGGTATCTCCATGGTCGAGGTGCGCGTCGATGACGGCGAGTGGGAGAGCGCCGAGTTGTCGGCTCCGCTGTCCGACACGGCCTGGGTGCAGTGGCTCCTCAAGAAAGAGTTGCCGGCCGGTCAGGAGTTCAAGGTGCAGGTCCGCGCCACGGACGGGACCGGGGAGACGCAAACCGACGCCAAGGGCCCGCCGGCGCCCAACGGCGCAACCGGCTACCACACCATCTCGTTCACCACGACGTAAGAGACTCAGCCTCTGGCTGGCACCAGCCGCAGCGTTCCTTCTGCTACAGCAGCTACGGCGTTCCGGTTCCGCAACCGCGGGAAGGTGCTTTCCACTCGCCAGCGGGCGATCTGGTCGTCGTCGTGGTCGTGGTGCCCGCGGATCGGTGCCGTCACCGGAGCGGCCGCGAAGTGATCCTCAGCCTGCGAGACCCACGGCTATCACGGCGAACCCCGCCATCATCACCATCGGGACGGCGAGCACGGTGCGTTTCCATGGCTTCATCACCACCCCGGCGGCACTCGGGGCGAAGACCACCGAGAAGGCCCACGCCTCGATCGCCAGCATCGCGACGTAGATGACCACCGCCACGACGGCCGCCACAGATCCGCGCTGCCAGCCGTCGAGGATCGAGTCGCGGACGATCGGGACCTGCACCGCAGTTCCGACGAGGCCAAGCGGCACCACGAGAAGCCACGGCCGTCGGCGCCCAAATGCGAGCCCCCACGCGATCACGGTTGGCCACATCACCGCACCACCGGCCCCGAGCCCTACAAGAGCGAGCAGGGACAGCCGCCACCACCCTTCACCGCCGGACCGCCGCCGCAGCCTGGCCAGCCCCAGGACCGTCCCGGCAAGGGTGGTGGCGGCCAAGATGAAGAACGTTCCGCTCCAGCTGAACTCGGGGTCGGTCGAGATGAAGCGCATCCACGCCCGCATGACAACACCCCATGCCAACCCGAGGGTCGCCCCTCCAATCACCGGATGCGCCGCCAGCAGCGCCGCCGCCGATGCGCCCCTTTGTTGTTGATCGATCACGTACCGCTCCTCCTCGAGAGCAAATCTCACTTCTACCCGTACGGACGATCTCGAAGCGGCTCCGGGTGACCGATCGTGTCACCGCGCGGGGCCGGCCGTTCGTCTGTCAGGATGAGGAGAACAAGGAGGCAATCGTGGACTGGTGGGTACTCGAACTCATCGTGACCTTCGTGCTCGTCGGCATCGTGGTTGGGCTCGGGCCGCTCATCAAACGGTTCGGCAAGAGCTACGCCGCCGACGTGTTCAGGGCGAACCCCCGTACGGGCAAGGCGTACCTCGTGCTCATGGACTTCGCCTACTACCTCATTTTCGGCGCCTATGTGCTCTTCACCGTCCGGTTCGCTCCGGACACGGGCTGGGCCGACGAGGTGAATGCGCAGCAACTCGAGGCCTCGGTGGTGCGCATCGGTGGGATGCTGCTCCTCATGGGCATACTCCACGGTCTCAACGTGCTCAGTCTGCCGGTGGTCGGCCGGCTGTTCACCATCAACCGCCGTCTCGATGAGGGCGATGGGCCTCGCGTCGAAGCCGCGTGACCAAGTGCTCGCCGCGGCACCGCCGCGCGTGATGGCGGCTCCGATCGTCGAAGACCCGACAGCGCTCGTCGCCAGGATGTATCGCGAAGAAGGGGCGTCCCTCGTGCGGCTTGCCAGGCTCTTCACCGACGATCGCAATGCCGCAGAGGACGTCGTCCAGGAGGCGTTCATTCGCCTGCACCGATCAGCACATCGGATAGAAGACCCCGCCAAAGCCGCCGCCTACCTTCGTTCAATCGTCCTCAACCTGGCGAGGGATCACAACCGGCGCGGGTTGATGTCGCTGCGGCATCGCGAGCCGGCCGCAGCGGGCGCATCGCCGGCGATCCCGGAAGACGTGGTGGTGGCGGCGACCGACGGCCGGCGGGTGGTCGACGCCCTGAGGGATCTGCCGCCCAGGCAGCGGGATTGCCTGGTGCTGCGCTACTACATGGAGCTGTCCGAGCGCGAGATCGCCGCCGTGCTCGACATCTCGCCGAATTCGGTCAAGACGCACTGCCGGCGTGGCATGGCGAGGCTGACCGAGCGACTGGAGGGCGTGCGGTGAACATCGAGGAGAGACTGCGCGACACGTTGCGCGGCGCTGCCGGTTACGAACCGAGCCCGGATCTGTGGGAGCGCGTGGAGCGGTCGATTTCGGAGGACCACATCCGCAGACGGCGACTCGCGCGGATTGCGGCGGGCACCGCAATCCTCGCGACAGGCGTCATGGCGGTCGCCCTTGCCGCCCTCACGCGGACCGATGCCGGCATGTTCGTCGACTGGCGGACGATGCAAGCGCTCGAGATCCTCGTGATGGCTGCGGTCATCGTTGCCCTGGGCCCCGCGGTGCGCCGGTTCGGGGAGATTCTCGTCGTCGATGTGTTTCGGGCCAGCTCCGCGACGGGCCGAGCCTTCCTCGCGGTACTCGACGTGGCCTTCTACCTGGTGACGGTCGGCTACGCCTTGGTGACGACCCGGCTCGATCGACCCGGTGTCCTCGACGTGAACGTGCTATCCGGTCAGTTGAGTGATGCGGCAACACGTGTCGGGGGCTTGCTCTTGCTGATCGGGGTTCTCCACGTCGCCGTCTTGTTCACGCTGCCGATCCTTGGGGTGACGTTCACGTCCGGTTGGAGGCAGGCCGATGACCCGAGTGGTGCACACCCGATCCCTGTCGGGATCCTCATTGTCGGGGTGATCGCCATTGCCGCTGTGCTCGTCGGCGTGGCGATCGCGTTGCTCGGCGTCGCCGGCTAGTCGCCCGGTCATCAGGTTGGTGTCCGCCGTGCCCGCGGATCGGTGCCTTCACCGGAGCGGATAAGCTGCCGCCGTATGACCGAAGCTCCAGAAGATCACGCGGAACCGCTGACCCCGCAGGTCGTCGAAGAGTCGACCGCCGACGAGGCCGGCGAGACCGACGACGAGACCAGCACGATCCACGAGCCGTCGAAGCTGATCCGTATTGCCTCGATGACGCGGGCCATGCTGGACGAGGTGCGGCAGGCGCCGCTCGACGAAGCCGGCAGACTGCGGCTCAGGGACATCTACCACCGCAGCCTCGAGCAGCTCCGCGATGCACTCAGCGAGGACCTCGCCGCAGAGCTCGAGACGATCTTCGAGCCAATCGACGAGTCCGACGTCTCCGAATCGGAGCTCCGGCTGGTCCAGGCCCAACTCGTCGGCTGGCTCGAGGGTCTCTTCCACGGCATCCAGGCGTCGTTGTGGAGCCAGCAGGCTGCGGTGCAAGCTCAGTTGGAGGAGATGCGGCGCCGCCGTGCCCTCGAATCCGGTGACGGGATGCACCCCCAGCCTGGCCAGTATCTGTAACCGGCAGCCCGGTCACACCGGTGGGAAGCCATCCGGCGGTTCCGCCGCCTGCCGCAACCGGAGGGCTGCTTGTGATGCCGCCAGCCGCGCCACGGGGATGCGCGGCGGGCTGCACGACACATAGTCGACCCCGACGGACTCGAAGAAGTCGATGGAGTCGGGATCACCCCCGTGCTCGCCGCAGACACCGATGACGATGCCGGGGTTGGTGCGGCGTCCGGCGTCGATGGCCATCTCGATCAGTTTCCCGACGCCGCGGCGATCGATGCTGGTGAAGGGATCGTGGCGCATGATGCCCTTTTCCAGGTAGGTACGAAGGAACGCCTCTTCGGCGTCATCCCTGCTGATGCCCAACGTCGTCTGCGTGAGGTCGTTGGTCCCGAATGAGAAGAAGTCGGACTCGAGTGCGAAATCTGCGGCGATGAGGGCCGCCCTGGGCAACTCGATCATGGTCCCCACCGTGATGTCGAGTTGGCGCCCTGCGTAGTGCACCTCCTCGTCGATCATGTCGCGAATGATGTGCAACTCCTCCGCAGTCCCGACGAGCGGGATCATCAATTCGAGTCGCGGGTCACCTCCCGCGTCGAGCCGGCGCCGCACCGCTTCCAGCGCGGCGAGCACCTGCACGCGGTAGATGCCGGGGATGATGACGGCGAGCCGGACGCCACGCAGCCCCAGCATGGGATTTGACTCTTGCCAGTGGTCAACGGCAGCGAGCAGCTCTTCGAGCTCCGCCGTGTCGTCAGAGGCGTCGACGGCGCGCCGCAATGCCGCATCGACTTCCCAGCGGTCGGGCAAGAACTCGTGCAGCGGGGGATCGAGCAACCGGACGACGACGGGCAAGCCGTCCATCGACTCGAGGAGTCGCTCGAAGTCGCCGACTTGGAGCTCCTCCAGCTCCTCGAGCGCCCTGGTCCGCTCCTTGGCATCCTCGGTCAGGATGATGCGACGCACCACGGCGAGTCTCGAGCCGCTGAACATGTACTCGGTGCGTGCCAGCCCCACCCCCTCGGCCCCGATCGAGCGGGCATGGGTGGCTGCGTTCGGCGTGTCGGCGTTGGCCCAGATCTGCATACGGCGGAACTCGTCGGCCCAGCCGAGCAGGGTGTCCAGCTCCGCAGAGGCCTCGGCCGGTTGGATCGGGAGCAATGCGTCGTAGATCGCCCCAGACGCACCGTCGATCGTGAGTGCGTCACCGGCTCTGAGTGTGCGCCCGCCGATGTGGACGACCCCGCGTTCAGGATCGCACGACATGTCGGCGGCACCGGTGACCGCGGGGGTACCCGTGCCCCGTGCGGCAACGGCCGCATGGGAGGTGGGGCCGCCGTGACTGGTGAGCACGCCTGCGGCGGCGACGACCGCGGCCAGGTCCTCCGGTGTCGTCTCCCTCTTCACAAGGATGACGGAGCGGCCCTCAGCCGCGGCCGCAAGCGCCGCGTCGCTGTCGAGCACGATCGCTCCTGCGGCAGCTCCAGGTGATGCAGCGCCACCCATCAGCAGGGGCTCGGCGAGATGGCCAGGGACGAGACCGGCATGGAGCATCTCTTCCAGGCCATCCGGATCGATGTTGAGCACGGCTTGCTCACGGGTGATCAGACCGGCGTTGGCGAGGTCGACGGCGATGCGTACGGCGGCCCGCGCACTCCGCTCCCCGCGGCGCGCCTCCAGAACCCACAACCTGCCCTGTTCGCAGATGAAATCGATACGCACCATGTCGTTGGCCGTGCCCTCGAGGTCGCACAACATCTCGTTGATGGCCGCAAACGTCTCGGGATGGTCGGCCTCCACGTTGCCGAGACCGGGGTAGACCGGGAGCGAAGCCGGCTGGGACAGATGATGAGTGAACACCCCGCCGGTCCTCGGCTCGCCGGATGCCGGGTCGCGGCTGAAGGCCACCCCTGCCCCCGACGGTGCAGCCGCCTGTCCGAACACCATCATGTGGACGATCACGGATGTGCCGAGATCGTCACTGACGCCGTGGCGCCGCCGGAACTTTCTCGCCGGTCCGGCATCCCACGATGCGAACACAGCCTCGATGCCCTCGCGGAGCTGTTCGAGTGGCTCGTCCGGCAACGGGCGTTGCGTCTCGTGGACGATGAGATCGGCGAGGGCATCCGCTTCTGCGGCCAGCACCTCGATCGGCCTCTTGCGAGCACCGGGTGCTGATAGCGCATCGACTCGATGTAGGGGCACCCGCCGCAATGCAGCGACCTCGCGCAAGTGGTCGATCTTGACCTGCGCCGCAAACTCCGCCGACGACCATGCGGCAAGCTCGGCGCCGGTCTGCTCGGTGTAGCCGTTGTACAAGGCTCGACCGAGCAGGCCGGGCATCTCGACAGGAGGGCTGGCCCGCACGGCAAGCAGGACGGGCCGGGCCCGTCCCTCGTGGTGGGTGATGTGTGCGACGGCAGCCTCGACCTGCTCCCACATGCCTTCGGGAAACTCACCGGCTTCGAGGAATCGGCGGCAGGCGACGTCGCTGATGGTGAACCCGGGCGGAATGGGCATGCCACGTTGGGCAAGAGCGCTCAACATGGATCCGCGTGCGCCAAGATGGTCCAGCGATGTCTGATCCTTTTCTATGAAGTTCCAGATGTATTTCACGATGTTCCGGATCGTTCAGCGTGCGGTGTCTCAGATTAACGTCCCTGGCGTTCTCGCCATTGCCCGCTTAGGCTATGCGTTCGCAATTATGCGCGTTCCCCAGCAGAAGGCCGAGGGAACAAACACACGGTCCGCATGTGTTGCTAGATGACGGACCAAAACGAGGTGAATGACGTAATGGTGCTGGCGCTGAGCGACCTGATGTGGGAGCCGAACGAAGATTGGCGTGACGATGCCGCCTGCTCGGGCGGAGACGCCGAACTCTTCTTCCCCGTCGGGGAGGAAGATGATGCAATCGCCGCCGCAAAGGCGATCTGTGAAGCGTGTCCCGTGAGGGAGGCCTGCCTCGGCTATGCACTCGCCACCAACCAGACAGAAGGCGTCTGGGGCGGGATGACCGGTCCCGAACGACGCAGGCTGCGGCGCCGTATCCGTGAACGGGAGCGCCGCGCCAGCTGAAGATGCTGAGCGTCTTCAGGGATGATCCTCTCGGTCGGCACGTTCAACCTCAACAACCTGTTCTCTCGCTGGAACTTCGCCGCCGCGATCGACGACTTCGCCTCGGGAGCCGTGACGTTGCGCTACGAGTTCACCGACCCGTCGACGTACCGGATCAGGACGTTCCGGGGGCGACTGGTCCGCGAGAAGCCTGCTGTGGACACGAACCGTCTGGCGGAACGCATCATGCGTATCGGGGTCGACGTCTTGGCCGTCCAAGAGGTCGAGAACATCGCAACGTTGCGCGAGTTCAACGCCACGAGGCTCGGTTCGATGTATCCGCATGTTGTGCTCCTCGAAGGGAACGACGCCCGCTTCATCGACGTGGCCGTGATGTCCCGGCTTCCGCTTGGTGCAGTGACGTCGCATCAGACCAGCGTCCATCCCGACCGTCCCGATCAGCGAGTCTTCTCCCGCGACCTCCTCGAAGTCGAGGTGCTTGATGCATCGCGGCGCCGTCGGCTGCTCACGCTGTACACGACTCACCTCAAGAGCAAGTTTGTGCCCTTCCCGTTGGATCCGATCGAGGGTGCCCGCAGCAACGATGCGCGGCGGAGACGTCAGGCAGAGACGGTCGCTCGGATCGTTGCCGCCCGGCAGCGGCCGAACGGTCGCTACGTCGTACTGGGGGACATGAACGACGCTCCCGGCTCCGCACCCCTCCAGCCACTGCTCACCGTCGAGGGCCGCCGTCTCGTCGATGGGCTGGAGAATCCCGTGGAGACCCGGCCGCCGCCCGTCGACAGGAGCGGGCCAGGGCCCTCCTCGCCGCGTTGGACGCATCGCTTCAAGCCGTCAGGCGAACCGGCGCGCTACGAGCTCCTCGACCAGATCCTGCTGAGCGAGTCCCTCGGCAGGCGTCTCGTCGGTGCCGGCATCGATCGCCGGGTACGCCTCACAGGCGACGGCACGGACCACGACCCGGCCTGGGTGGTACTCGACGTCTAACGGTGCCTTCTCCGACCTCGGCGGCTTCGGGAGGAAGAGGGCGGCCTCCCCCTGGCCCATGCGGTTGATTTCAGGACTCGTTGATCGTGACGGTGTTGATGGTGCAATCCTGCATAGGGCGATCGCTGCGGTCGGTGGCGGTTGCAGCGATCTTGTCGACCGCATCCATCCCGTCGGTGACGGAGCCGAAGATCGTGTAGGAATGGGGAAGACCGACGTCGGCATGGCAGATGAAGAACTGCGAGCCGTTGGTGTTGGGGCCGGCGTTGGCCATGGCGACGGTTCCCCTGGAATACGTGCCGTCGCCTTCCAGCTCATCGCGGAACTTGTATCCGGGACCGCCCCGGCCGGTCCCGGTTGGATCTCCGCCCTGGACCATGAAGCCGGAGATGACACGGTGGAAGATGACACCGTCGTAGAAGCCGTCCCTTGCGAGGGCGACGAAGTTGTTGACCGCCAGCGGCGAGCGCCCTGCATCGAGGTCGATGGTGATGTCGCCGTGATTGGTGCTCAGGGTCGCCGAGTACGAGGTGTCGGGATCGAGCCTGAATTCGTGCGGATCGGAATACTGCTGCGCCATGTGGTTGAGTCCTTCAATCGGGGCGCCTCAGGCTAACGGCGACCAATCGCCTGTCGACCGGCGGCCACCGCGCAACCGTTTTTGCGAGTTGATCGTGGATACTTGATACTCCGCTGCGATGCAGGTCGACACCGCCCACACGGACGCCACCCCCGGCCCGACAGAAGTCTCCGATCGCACCGAGACACGTTGGTACGGCGTGCCTTTTGTACGGTGGGAGCTCGTTGCGATGGCCGCAGTGCTCGTGGCGTTCGGGCTCATCGCGTTGGACGGGGTGCTGCACGGTGCGCCGTTTGGGCACGACGAAGCGGTCTACTCGGCGAAGGCGCGAACGTTCGTCGACGGCTCCCCGGATGGCGGCTTCTGGAACGACTTCAGGGCGCCGGGTCTCCCGTTCATGCTGCAGGTTGTCTGGGGGGTACGCGCCACCGAACCGTACCTGCGCATGGTTGTGGTTGCGTGGGGTGCGCTGGGGCTGCTGGTCACGTGGCTGTTGGGCCGATTCCTGTTCGAGCGCCGCGTAGGCGTGATCGCCGCAGCCGGGTTGGCGGTATCGCCGATCTGGGTCAGTGCGTCGACGCATGTGTGGCCCGACGTTCCCGGCGCCGTCCTCGGGGTGATGGCCCTCGCTGCGGTGATCGTCGCGACCCAGAGGGGCCGAGTTTCGTGGTGGGCGGTGCTTGCGGTGCCGCTGACGCTGGCGGCGACCGCCGTTCGCTACGGCGCCCCTGGACCCGTCGTCGTTGGCGGAGCGGTGATCGTCATCTGGCGGTGGCGCGCCGTCGTCCGGGATTGGCCGCGGGTTGTCGCCATCGGCGTTATCACGGCCGTTCCGCTGTACTTCATGCTCTTCACCAACACCGTGTTCCGTACCGAGGATCCACCGCTCGCGTCCGCGATGGAGTTGCGACCCAATCGTGGTGGCACCCTGGCCGACGGTTGGGTGGCGTACTGGGACCAGCTGCCCGAGCTGTTGGCGCAGCCTGCGGTGATGGTGCTGTTTGCGGGAATCGGGTTGGCTTTGGTGGCGAAGATGGACGATCCGGGTCGGCGCGCCGCCCGCCGAGCCGTGATGGGGATCTGCGTCGCGACGTTCGTGCTCCTGGCGACGTCGTTGTCCGGCGAGCTGCGCTACTTGTCGCCGCTGCTTCCGTGGTTGTGGATTGCTTCGGCAGTCGGTCTCAGCTCGTTGGTGGGCAGCCTCGAGCGCAAGCCGGCCATCGTGCTTGGGGTGGTTCTCGCCCTCGGTGCGGGCATCGGGGTGACCGCCTCGACGGCCGACGGTGCCGACCTCCTTGCGGATCGATTCCAGATCATCCGCGAGACGACGCGGGACACCGAGTGGCCGGACGATTGCCGGATCGTCACCAGCTACGCTCCCCAGGTGGCGTGGTACTCAGAGTGTGCGACGGCGACCTTTGGGACTGAGGAGGAGCCGGTGTCGCCGGGCTTCGACGCAACCCATGTGCTTGTCGTGCTCGGCGGAAAGCGTCAGCCGTCGAGTCTCGAAGATTGGCTGGATGCGAACGCCGAGTTGCAGTTCACCCACGGGGATCCGGCAATGGGCAGCCTGGATTACGTCGAGGTTTTCGTTCCGAAGGGATAGCGGGCGGAATCCCCGATCCGGCTAGAAGCGTCGCTTGCGTCTGGACGAGCTTCCGAACGGGGCGAACTCCTCAGGAGGGTCCCACTCGTCGAGATGGGCGAGCCGTTCGTCGTTGGAGAACATCTTGACGATGGGGATGTTCAAGCCGGCCCGGCGTTGGATCCCCAACACTTCGTTGACTTGGTCCCACTCGACCAGGGTCACAACGAGCCCGGATTCTCCTGCTCGTGCCGTGCGACCCGAGCGGTGGACGTAGGTCTTCGGGTCCTCCGGTGGGTCGTAGTGGAGCACGACGTCGACATCGTCGATGTGCAGACCCCTGGCGGCGACGTTGGTGGCCACCAGGACGGGCACAGAGCCATCGCTGAACTGCGACAGCGCCTGCTCCCTTTGCCGCTGGTGCAGATCGCCGTGAATGGCTCGGGCCTGCACGCCCTCGTCGGAGAGGTTGCGCGCCACCCGATCGCATGCGTGCTTGGTCCTGACGAACATGAGGGTGCGCCCGTTGTGCCGTGAGATCTCTGCCGCGACCTTGATCTTGTCCATGTGGTGCACTTTGAGGAAGCGGTGTTCCATGGTTTCGACATGGTCGTCACCGGCCTCGACCTCGTGACGAACCGGGTCGTCCATATACGCATCCACGAGGGCGCCCACCTGGCCGTCGAGCGTTGCCGAGAACAGCAGCGTCTGATGCTCCTTCGGGACGGTGCGCATGATGCGACGCACTTGCGGCAGGAATCCCATGTCGGCCATCTGATCGGCCTCGTCGATGGCGACGATCTCGATGTCGTCGAGACGCAGCACCTTGCGCTCCATGAGGTCGATGAGGCGACCAGGCGTGGCGACGATGATGCCGCTGCTCTTCTTCATCGCGCTGATCTGCTTGCTCATCGAAGATCCGCCGTAGACACTGAGCAGGGGGATGGCCCGCACCTTGGCGAGGGGAACGAGTACCTCGGTCACCTGGACGGCGAGCTCGCGCGTCGGCACGAGGACCAGCCCGCGCGGTCGCCCTGGCTCGGCTGCTTTGAGGTTCTGGACCATGGGCAGCCCAAAGGCGATGGTTTTTCCCGAGCCGGTCTGCGCCCTTCCGCACACGTCCTTGCCGTCGAGGACGTCAGGGATCGTCATTTCCTGGATCGGGAAAGGAGATTCGATGCCGGCTCGTTGCAGGACCTCCCAGAGGTCGTCTGCAACGCCGAGCGCTGCAAATCCATTGGTTTCCATCGTGCGAGAGTCCTGGCGAAGTGAAGCGATACCCCTCAACCTAGCGTTGCTCGCAGTGCTCACGGCCGATTGTGCCCTTATCAGGTCGCCAGATCGCGGTGTTCCAGTTCCGAATTCACTTCGGCGCCGACGAGCACGATCAAACCCGAGACGAAGAACCACAACATGAGCACGATTACCCCCACGAACGTCCCGTAGGTCTCGCCGAGGCTGTCGCCGAAGTTGTTGACGTACACCGAGAGACCGACGGTCGCCAGCATCCAGACGCCGGCAGCAACGACGGCGCCGATACTGACCCACCGAGTCATCCGCCACGGGCGATTGGGGGCCAGCTTGTACAGCGCCCCGAGCCCCAGGATCACGACGACGACGACCACGGGCCAGCGCAGCCAGGTGATGAGATCTGCGGTTGCTTCCTCGAGCCCGACGGCGTCGAGCAACTGGGGCGCAAACCCCACGACTCCCAACGAACCGACGCCGAAGACGATGATGCCGAGCGTCGCCGCCAGCGCGGCTCCTCGCAACACGAAGAACGACCGGGTCTCGGTCTCGCCGTACGCAAGATTGATGCCGGTGATGAGCGCTTTGGTCCCTGCAGACGCCGACCAGAGCGCCACCCCGATCGACAGCGCCGTGGCCAGACCGAGGCTGCTGCTCGACGAGTTGACGATCTTCTCGAGCTGGGTCTCGACAAACATGGCCGTCTCGGTCGGCAACGCCGCGGTGAATTCGGCGAGCTGGGTTTCCAGCATGGTGGGATCGGCGACGAGACCGTAGATCGACACCGCTGCGATGGCGGCGGGGAATGCGGCAAGCAGTGCGTAGTAGGAGAGTCCGGCGGCGAGCATGACCGTCCCGTGCTCCTTCATGCGCCCCATGACTGCCAGCACCGTGTCCTTGGTGGTGGCGATGCCGGGTCTCGCCGGCACGGCGACGGTTGGGCCGGGGATCGGCGCTGCAGCCACGATCCCTGCGGAGCTGCCCAGCGGGGAGGCTGCCGCCCTTTCCGCAGGCGCGGTCCCGGTTGCGGGTGACGGCTCGGGATCTGTTTTCGGAAGGCTCCGCGTCGCAACGGCCGCGGCGGCGCCGACGGCCAGAACGCCGAGGAAGATGTCGAGGTACTTCTTCACGCCCCGAGCAAGGCAGGATCGATGGCGAACAGCACCTCGGCGTGCGACGTCACTGCCGGCACGAGGCCAAAGGACTGGGGGAGGAGTTGCTCGCAGTAGAACCGAGCTGTAGCCACTTTGGCTGCCATGAACTCGGCGTCCCCGTTGCCCGTGTGGTTGAGGGCGGCGAGGGCCTGCCGGGCCATGTAGTAACCGCCGGCAACGGTGCCGAACAGGCGCAGATACGGCGAGGCACCGGCGAGGGCGTCGTTCACGTCGTCGTGTGTGAGCAGCCATTCGGTGGCGTTGCGGAGCAGCTCGACCCCCTCGGCCAGGCTGGTGCGGATGCCGGCAAGCTCGTCACCTGCGGCAGCCAGGTCGGCGTCGAGGTCGGCCATTTCGTCGAGGTACGCATGCACCACGGCGCCGCCGTCCATCGGGAGTTTGCGCAGCACCAGATCGATGGCCTGGATGCCGTTGGTGCCCTCGTAGATCGGAGCAATGCGGGAGTCTCGCCAGTGCTGGGCCGCTCCGGTCTCCTCCACGTATCCCATTCCGCCGTGGATCTGGATGCCGATGGAGCTCAGTTCTACCCCAAGATCGGTGGACCAGGCTTTCGACACGGGCGTCAGCAGCCCGGCCCGTCCCGATGCCTGCGCCCGCACCTCGGCGTCGGGGTGGTGCTCGTACAGGTCGATGGTCTTTGCGTTGTCGTAGAGCAGGCCACGCATCGCCTCGATGTACGCACGCATCGTCATCAGCATGCGACGCACGTCCGGGTGGTCGATGATCGGCGACGACTCCGTCTTGGGTGCACCGATCGCCCGGCCTTGCTTGCGTTCCTTGCTGTAGCCCAGCGCCAGCTGGTAGGACCGCTCGGCGATGCCCAGACCCTCCAACCCGACGTTCAGCCTGGCGTCGTTCATCATGGTGAACATGTACCGCATGCCGTGGTGGACCTCGCCAATGATGTAGCCGACGGCCCCCTCGCTCTCCCCAAACGACATGACACACGTCGGGCTGCCGTGGATGCCCACCTTGTGCTCGATCGACACGCACGACACGTCGTTGAGCTCGCCAGGCTTGCCGTCGGGGCCGACGAGGTACTTCGGCACGACGAAGAGGCTGATCCCCTTTGTCCCCGGGGGAGCATCCGGTGCCCGTGCCAGTACGAGGTGGACGATGTTCTCGGCCATGTCGTGCTCGCCCCAAGTGATGAAGATCTTGGTGCCGTAGATTCGCCACGAGCCGTCGCCGGCAGGCACGGCGCGGGCACGCAACGCCCCGACGTCCGATCCGGCTTCGGGCTCCGTCAGCACCATCGTGCCCGACCACTCACCCGAGATGAGCTTCTCGAGGTACACGGACTTCAGTTCGTCGGTGCCGTGCTGCTGCAGCGCGAGGATGGCGCTCATCGTCAACATCGGGCACAGCGAGAAGGCCATGTTGGCCTCCGTCAGCATCTCCTGGACGGCGAGGCCGACGACGCCTGGGAACCCGTGCCCCCCGTACTCCTGGGTGCCCTTGACGGCGTTCCACCCGGCGGCGACGTACTGCTCGTAGGCCTTGATGAACTCGGGTGGGGCGGTGACGGTGCCGTCTTCGTTGCGCAGCGTCCCCACGGTGTCGCCGATGGGATTGGTGGGGGCAACGACCTCAGTCATGAAGCGTCCTGCTTCGTCGACGAGGCCGGCGACCAGCTCGGGATCGACGTGGGAGAAGGAGGGGAGTTGGGCCAGGTCTGCGATGTCCACGAGGTGATCGAGGACGAACTTGATGTCACGGACGGGTGCTCGGTACTCGCTCATGCGCCAAGGATAGAGGGTGTTGTCAGCTGCCTCGCCTTTGGAGACGCGTAGGGTTGGGCCTAGGAGCTGCGCGGATAGGGCAAGCTGTCGTTTCGCCATCAGCGGCCGGCTCGCCAATCCGCTGATCCTTTAATGTCGAAACCGCGGTCTCCCGAGCGTCGAGTAGGCGTGGAGGGTGAGATTCGCCCGATGCAGGAGGTGACCACGTGAAGTACGCACTGCTGATCTACTACGACGAGAGCGGGCAAAGCGAGCCCGGTACGGCCGAGTCGCAGCAGGTCATGGACGAATACACGAAGTTCACTGCGTCCATCAACGAGCGCGGCATCAACCTCGGCGGCGACGCACTGCACGGCACAGATGCCGCCACCACGGTGCGGGTGCGCAACGGCGACACGCTGACGACCGACGGGCCCTTCGCCGAGACGAAGGAAGCACTCGGCGGCTTCTATCTCATCGACGTGCCCGATCTGGACGAAGCCATCGAGGTTGCGGCGGAGCTGCCAGGGTCGTGGTACGGCTCGGTGGAGATTCGCCCGGTGTATCAGTGGGAGGACGACGTCGCCGGCTGATCGACCCTTCATGCCGGGGCTCTCAGCTCGCGGCGCCGTCGAAAGGGCCTTCCGTGAGGAATACGGCCGCGTCGTGGCAACGCTCATCCGCCAGACGGGCGACTTCGAGCTGGCCGAAGATGCGGTGCAGGAGGCGTTCGTCGCCGCCATCGATGCGTGGGCGGAGCGGGAGGTTCCCGTGAATCCAGGAGCCTGGCTGACGACGACGGCGCGCCGAAAAGCGATTGATCGGCTGCGGCGTGCAGCCAACTACGCCAAGAAGCAGAAGGAGCTCGAGTACCTCGTGGACCTCGATCGGCAAGGCCGGGACGGGTTCGAGATCGAGCCCGATGATGCGGTCGAAGACGATCAGCTCAAGCTGATCTTCACATGCTGCCACCCTGCTCTGGCCTTGGATGCGCAGGTGGCCTTGACACTCAAAACCCTTGGGGGCCTCACTACCAGAGCCATTGCGCGGGCGTTCCTGGTTGCCGAGCCGACCATGGCGCAACGCATCGTCAGGGCGAAACGCAAGATCAAGAGCGCCGGCATCCCCTACAAGGTGCCGGAGGCGGATCATGTGCCGGAACGGCTCGATGCCGTGCTCGCCGTGCTGTATCTGATATTCAACGAGGGTTATGCAGCTACCGAGGGTGCCGATCTGCTGCGGGCCGAGCTGTGCGCAGAGGCCATCCGGCTGGCGGGGCTGCTCGTCGAGCTCGTGCCCGACGAGCCCGAGGCGGGCGGTCTCGCCGCGTTGATGATGCTCCACGACGCCCGGCGCGACGCTCGGGTGGTCGACGGCCGGCTCGTCTTGCTCGAAGATCAGGATCGGTCGCAGTGGCATCACGATCGGATCGCGGCGGCCTCGAGCCTGCTCGATCGCGCCCTCGAGGAGCGGCGACCGGGGCCGTATCAACTGCAGGCGGCAATCGCCGCCCTGCACGCAACGTCACCCCATCCGGATGCAACGGATTGGCCGCAGATCGCGCTGCTGTACGGAGAGCTCCATCGGCACCTGCCGACCCAAGTGGTTGCCCTCAATCGTGCTGCGGCGCATGCGATGGCGGACGGGCCGGCAGTGGGGCTGCGGATGATGGAGGTGCTTGACGACGACCTCCAGGCGTATCACCCCTACCACGCAGCGCGGGCCGACATGCTGCGGAGGGCAGACCGCCTCGTCGAGGCGGCCGACGCCTACAGGGCGGCGCTGGCACTGGCAGAGAACACCGTCGAGCGCGAGTTCTTGGAGCGCCGGCTGGGTGAAGTGACCGGTCGGTAGCCGTCCCGCGGCGTTGCGAAGCGCTGAAGACGCCCCTCACCGCTGCCCCACCGGTCGGCAGCACGGCCCTCTCTCCCATTGAGAAGTGGGCGTCTCCAGCCCTCCGCGTATCGATTCATCACCGAGTCGTGCCCGATGTGAAGCCGACCAGCCGACGATACAGGCGTGCGTGGCGGCACGGAAACCGGCGGTCCGACGTGATCCAACCGCGCGAGCCGCGGTACTCTCGCCGCCGCCGACCGAGGAGCTGGCCCTGGCAACGATGGTGTTCTTTCACGCTCACCCCGACGATGAGTCCATTGCGACCGGCGGGACGATGGCCCGCGCCTCGGAGGTGGGCCATCGGGTCGTGCTGGTGGTCGCCACCGACGGGGAAGAAGGCGAGGTCGACGACGGTGTGCTCTCTGAAGACGAGAGCCTCGAAGACCGGCGCCGCGTTGAAACCCACGCAGCCGCCGACATTCTCGGGGTGCACCGCGTGGCGTTCCTCGGGTATCGCGACTCAGGGATGATGGGAACAGCAACCAACGATCATCCCGCATGTTTCTGGCAAGCCGACCGGGAAGAGGCAGCGGAACGGCTCGCCGCCATCCTCAGCGAAGAAGGCGCGGACGTTGTGACCGTGTACGACGCCAACGGCGGATACGGGCACCCTGACCACATCCAAGTTCATCGGGTGGGCCATCGCGCCGCAGAGATCGCAGGCGTTCCGCGGGTGTTCGAGGCGACGCTCAACCGGGACCGGATCGCCGAGATGGCGGAACAGGCTCGTGCGGACGGCGTCGAGACTCCGGCGTCGGACGCAGACGAGGGCAGCGAGGAGTTGACGGTAGGGGTGCCGGACGCCGACATCACCACGGTCGTCGACGTCGGCGCGCATGTGGAGCAGAAACGCCGCGCCATGAAGGCGCATGCAAGCCAGATCGGGGAGGACTCGTGGTTCTTGACCTTGCCCGAGGAGATGTTCGGCAACGTCTTTGGGCGGGAGTGGTTCATCAGGACCACGCCGCCTTTCGAGGGTTCGATTCCCGACGATCGTGAGAGCTGGTTGCTCCCGTAGCGGAGACCGTGCTACTCCGCTCCCAGTGATTCCAGCTCCTCGACAAAGCGGTTGAGGAATCGAGATGCCGAGGCCCCGTCGATCACTCTGTGATCGAAGGAGAGGGCGACGGGGATCAACGGGGCGATGGCGATGGCTTTGTTGCGCACGACGACATCGTCCTTGGCTCGGCCGGCAGACAGGATGGCGGTCGTGCCGTGGGGGATGATCGGCGTCCCGTAGCCACCGCCGACGGCGCCGACGTTGGAGACGGTGAAGGTGTTGCCCGCCATCTCGTCGGGGGTGAGCCGCCTCGACTGGGCAGCTTCGACCAGCCGGGCGATCTCGGCGGTGAGCTCGGGCTCGCTCAGGCGATGGGCGTTGCGGACCACCGGCACGACAAGGCCTGCCGGCGTTTCGATCGCAACCCCCATGTGGACGTCGGGGACGTGGGTGAGGGTTGTGCCGTCGAAGTGGGCGTTGAAGTCGGGGAACTCGGCCAGCACAGGCAGCGCGGCACGGATGAGGTACACGTCCACGGGGGCGCCCTGGACTTCGCGGAGTGCAAGCAGGGCGGTGCCGTCGGCCGGACCCCACACGGTGACGTGGGGTATCTCGGTCCAGGATCGGGTCATGTTGGCGGCGATGGCACGACGGGTTGCGGAGAGGGCGACGTCGCCACCCCCGGCGACTTCCGGGGCGGGTGCGGCCGTCGTGCCGGCTGCGGCCGCTTCGACGTCTGCGCGGGTCACCTGACCCGCGGCACCGGTACCGACCACGGCAGCCAGGTCGACGCCGAGGGTCTTGGCGAGCTTGCGGACCAGAGGCACTGCGCGGGCAGGCCGAGCGCCGGTAGCCGCCGTTGCCGCAGCCCCCGTCGTCTCGGCCGGCTCAGCGGCGGCGCTGGATGTGGCGGGTGGGGTGGCGGTCCCCGCCTCCTGCCAGACCTCTCCTTGGTCGCCGATGACGGCGAGGAGCTTGCCCACCTCGAGGATCGTCCCTTCGGGAGCCCCCTGATGGAGCAGCACACCTGCACGAGGCGCACTGATGTCGACCACTGCTTTGGCGGTCTCGACCGACACGATGGGTTCGTTGGCGGCAACGGCTTGGCCCACGCCGGCGAGCCATTCCACGACCTCGGCTTCGGTGAGGCCCTCGCCGATGTCGGGCAGCTTCAGCTCGAACGCCATCAGCCTGCCACCGTGTCCCGGATGCCCTGCAGGATCTCGGCGTCACCGATCAATGCATGCGACTCGATGGCGAACTGAGGCCACGGGGCATCGGTTGCGCCGATGCGGTTGATCGGGCTCTCCAGCGAGTAGCCGCAGCGCTGGGCGATCTCGGCGGCGACTTCGGCGCCGACGCCGCCGGTCCGCTGCGGTTCCTGGACGACGAGCAGCCGCCCGGTGCGCTCGACGCTCGCCTGTACGGCAGCGGCGTCCCACGGGTAGATCGTGCGGAGATCGATGACCTCGGTGTCGATGCCCTCTGCTGCCGCCTGCTCTGCGGCTTCCATGGCGTGTGGAACCAGGCCGCCGTAGGTGACGAGGGTGAGATCCGCCCCGGTCCTTCGGATGCGCGCCTTGCCGAGGGGGATCGTGTAGTGCTCCGTCGGGACGTCCTCTCTACCGGCGCGATACAGCACTTTGGGCTCGAGGAAGATGACGGGGTCGTCGGACTCGATGGCTGCGGCGAGGAGCCCCTTTGCGTCGGTAGGTGTCGACGGCACGACGACCACCAGGCCGGGGGCATGGGCGAAATACGCTTCGGGAGAGTCGCAATGGTGCTCGTGGGCTCCGATGCCGGCACCGTTGGGGAAGCGGACGACCAGGGGAACGGTGGCGTGGCCCCTCGACCGGTAGCGGAGCCGCCCGAGGTGGCTGACGATCTGGTCGAAGGCCGGATAGACGAACCCGTCGAACTGGATCTCGGCGATGGCGCGAGAACCGGAGATCGCCATGCCGATCGCGGCCCCGACGATGCCCGACTCATTGAGGGGGGTGTCGATGACGCGGTCTTCGCCGTATCGCTCCTGGAGGCGCTCGGTGATGCGGAACACGCCGCCGGTCAATCCGACGTCCTCGCCCAACAACACCAGCGTGTCGTCGACCTGCATGGCGTGATCCATGGCGGCGTTGAGGGCCTCGGCCATCGTCCAACGCTCCGTCGGACCGGTGGGTGCCGTTTCGATGCCGTCATCCCACACTTCCTCGGGACCGAACTCGGTGAGCGCTTCGCCCCTTGCCCTTTGCGAGGCGTGGAGCTGGTCGACCAGCAGGCGAGGGATGCGGGCGTAGGCGTGCCGGACGACGTCGCCGCGGTCGGGCTCGACCATGGCCTCGAGCCGTTCCATCGCAACGTCGACCTCGGATTCGGCAGCGGCGAGCAGGTCGTGCTCTTGGGCGTCGTCCCAAAGTCCGCGGCCCTGCAGGAAGGTGCGGTAGCGGTCGATGGGGTCTTTGTCCCTCCACTCCTTCTCTTCGGCCTCGGACCGGTACCGCCGCGCATCGTCCGCGGTGGCATGCGGCCCGTACCGGTAGCACACGGCCTCGATGAGGGTCGGGCCCTCGCCAGCCCGAGCTCTGGCGACGGCTTCCTTGGTGGCGGTATACATCGCCAGCACGTCCATGCCGTCGACCCGTATCCCGGGGATGCCGTAAGCGACAGCCTTCTGGGCGATGGTCTCCGACGCCGTCTGCTTGGCGTAGGGCACCGAGATGGCATACGAGTTGTTCTCACACACGAAGACCGTTGGGGTCTTCCACACCCCGGCGAAGTTGAGCCCGGAGTGGAAGTCGGTTTCGGACGTGGCGCCGTCCCCGAGGTAGGCGGCCGTGACGACGTTCTCGCCACGCAGCCGGGAGGCGTAGGCATGCCCGACGGCATGGGGGAGGTGGGAAGCGATCGGGACGCACTGCGTCATCACCTGATAGCGGTGGACGTCCCACTCGGTTGCGGGCAGCCCGCGCCAGTAGGCCAGCATGACCTCGATGGGGAGACCCCGTGCGATCTGGACGCCGTGCTCGCGATACGCCGGGTACACGAAGTCGCCGTCGCCGAGGGCCATTGCCGAGCCGATTTGGGCGGCCTCCTGCCCTTCCAGCATCGGGTAGGTGCCGAGCCGGCCCTGCCGTTGGGCCGCCATGGCGCGGCGGTCGAAGATCCGCGATCGGACCATCAACCGGTAGAGCTCGACGAGCTCGTCGTTCGTCAGATTCGGCACGTCACCGACGACGGATCCGTCGGGTGCCAGGACCTGCTGCATGTTGCGCCAGCCGGCGTCCTCCACGCTCATGGTTCGCTCCTCGTCCTCAATCAACAACGATGTCGTCCCAGGCTTCGATCAATCGGGTGTTCTCCGGTTCGGTGCCGACGGTGATGCGGATCAGCGGTCCGAGTCGTCGCACGATGACGCCGCGAGCCAGCATTTCCCGCTCGACGGTCGCAGCGTCGCCGGGGATCACGGCGACGAAGTTGGCTTCACTCGGGATGGGCATCACACCGCGCTGCTTGAGCTGATCGCTCACCCAGTCTCGTCCCGCAGCATTCATCTCTGCACGCTCTGTCACGCGATGCTGGTGGCGGAGGGCTTCGACGGCTGCCGCCTGCGCAACCGAGGTCACGGAGAACGGCGGCTGGACCCGTCTGAGGGCCTCGAGGGTCGACGGGACCCCGATGAAATAGCCCACGCGGAGACCGGACAGCCCGTAGATCTTCGAGAACGTCCGCGACACCACGACGTTGTCCCGTTCGACCGCCTCCGGGATCGCCGTCGCGTAGTCAGGAGCGGTCACATACTCGGCATAGGCCTCGTCCACGACGATCAACACGTCGTCGGGAACGTCGTCGATGAAGTCGGCAACCGCACCGGCACTCAGGTGGGTGCCGGTCGGGTTGTTCGGATTGCACAGGAACACGATGCGTGTGTCCTCCGTGATGGCCTCCCGCATTGCCGCAACGTCATGGCAATGGCCGACGTCGACGGGAATCGCCACGGGCCGGGTGTGGGAGACCAGGCAGGCGATCCGGTACATGACGAAGGAGGGATCGGCGAAGACTGCGGTGGTGCCGGGACCACCTGCCGCGAGCGTCGTCAGGCTCAGCAGCTGACTGCTGCCGGCACCGACGAGGAAGTTCTCCGGGGCTAGTGCATAGTGCAGCGCCAGGGCGTTGCGGACGTGAACGGCCGTTGACTCCGGATACCGGTGCGCCTCCCCTGCGGCGCGGACGATGGCGTGTTCGATCTCGGGGAACGGTGGCACAGGGCACTCGTTGGAGGCGAGCTTCACGATGTCGTCGAGCCCCAACTCGTGGGCGACCTCTTCGATCGGCCGGCCCGGCCTGTAGGCCGGGATAGCCGTCAGGTCGCTGCGGAACCTCGGCACGCGCGCTCTCCTGCGTTGATCAATATGCCTAGGTATCAAACTCACAGCGGCTGGGTTCGTCAATAGAAATCACTTCTGCTGAACAGATTGTGTGAGATAGTGGAGGCATGGCCGTCTCACGTGATCATTCTGCGCAACCTCTCGACGAGCTCGACGTCGAGCTCATCGCAACACTGGCCGACCAGCCCAGGGCAGGGATCCTCGAGATTGCCCGCCTGCTCGGTGTTGCCCGTAACACGGTCTACGCCCGTCTCGAGCGCCTCCAAGAGCGCGGTGTCATTGTCGGCTTTGGCCCGGACATCGACTTGGCGGCCCTGGGATACGACGTGACCGCATTCACCACGATTGCGCTCGCCCAGGGCAGCTTCACTGCCGTGGTCGAGCACCTCGATCGGATCCCCGAGGTCATCGAGGTGCATACGATCGCCGGGGGCGGCGACCTGCTGTGCCGGGTCGTCGCCCAGTCGAACCGCGGCATCATGGAAACCGTCGAGCAGATCCTCCAGATCCCCGGCGTCGATCGCACGACGTCGGCGATCTCCCTGGCCGAGCAGATCCGCTACCGCCCCCTCGGTTTGATCACCCGGAAGCCGTGATCGGGCTGCTCCGGTCGATGCGGAGCTGGATCAGCCTTTGCGGAGCTCGTCGATCAACGGCTGGATCCACTCGGCGCCGAGTCGCAGCAGTTCCGCATCGTCGTTGAGCGTCGGCAAGTGGGCGGTCTCGACCTCGTCCTTGATCTTGTCGATGGTGTAACCGATGTCGAGCTGGGTCTCGTGGTTCTCGGTGACGAAGCCGATGGGGGCAAACACGATCGCCTTCGCTCCCAGGGTGGTGAGGTTCTTTGCTGCCTGGTCGACGTCCGGTGTCGTCCACTTGCCTGGCACGGGATGGTTCATCCACGCCGGCGAGATCAGCGGGTACTTCTGGATCAGGCGCTCCTGGATGGCGTAGTAGAGGGCGGTGCTCTCGCGCACCCCGGTCTCCATGCCCTTGGTTTCCAGTGGGCAGCCGTGGAGACACAGCGCAATCCCGATCTGGATCGGGGCAAAACGTTCGAGGAGTGGAGCGATGCCCTCCTCGATGTGGTCGGCAAGCCTCTGCTGGAAGTCGGGCCGCTCCCAGAACGACGGCAAGTAGCGCATGTCCTTCACCCAAGAGCCGTCGTTCGCCAGCGCTCCGTTGATCTGCTCGAGCACCAACCCACTCGTGAAGACCGAGTCGACGACGAGCCAGGGATACACCACGAGGCGGTCGAAGCCGTCGTTGCGGATCTGGGGGATGACCTGCTCTGGGAGGAAGGGCTCCACGAAGTTGTACGTCTTGTACACCTTCACGTCGTCGCCGTAGCGGCTTGCGAGCTGTGCAGCGATGCCCGCCCGCTGCCTTTCGAAGATGTCGTTGTGGGGCGAGTGGTAGTGATTGGCCGCGTGCCACTCCTTCTTCTGGGAGCGCTCGAGGCGCCGGCTGAGCCACGGGATGGAGAAGTCGGGGAACTTGATCGACTTCGACACGAGCAACCGGAATGACCGCTCGTTGTACTCGGCGAATTCGTCGTAGTGCTCGACTTCCCCGTACCCGGTCAGCAGGACCGCAACCCTCTCCGTCATGAACCCCTCCGTCGATCGTGGCATCAGGGTAGAAGTCCGCAGACTGTTACCGAATCTCTTGCCCGTAGCGAGTTGCTGGGAAGTAGTTTGTCCCCATGGAACATGTGGTGTTGCTGCCGCTCAGCGAGGTGGCCGCCCACGGCCGATGGGGGGGAAAGGTCGAAGGGCTGCGCTGGCTCGACGAGCACGGTTTTGCTGTTCCTCCAACCTGGGTGATTCCCGACCCGCAGGCCCCTGCAGCTTCGATGCGACTGGCGCTCGCCGGTGTGCTGCAGGCCAACAGGCCATACGCGGTGCGGTCCTCAGCGAACGTGGAGGACGGCGGCGCGATCTCCTACGCAGGACAGTTCCTCTCAGTGCTCGACGTCGTCGGTGGCGACGACGTCGTGGCTGCGGTGGCCCGCGTTGCTTCGTCCTCGGATGGGGTGGGTATCCGGTCGTATCGGCAACATGTCGGTGACGAGCGAACGATTGCGATGTCGGTGGTCATCCAGGAGATGGTCAACCCCGTGTACTCGGGTGTCGGCTTCTCCAAGAACCCCATCACCGGTCTCAACGAGACGGTTGTCGAAGCCGTAGTCGGCAGCGGTGAGGCGTTGATGGCAGGCGGCGCCACGCCTGAACGCTGGGTTCACCGTTGGGGCGACTATGTGGATGCGCCCGAGGTACCGAGTGTCGATCCGGGGGTCGTGTCCTCCGTCGTCGCTGAGCTCGGCGACATCGCCAAGCTGTACGGAAGGCCCATCGACGTGGAGTGGGTCTACGACGGCCGGAAGGTGTGGTGGGTGCAGATCCGCCCGATCACCGGGATCGACGGCGTGCACATCTACTCGCGTCGCATCTCCAAGGAGGTCATGCCTGGCATCATCAAGCCGTTGGTGTGGTCGGTGAACGTGCCGATGGTCAACGAGGCATGGGTGGACCTCTTCAAAGAGGCGCTGGGTGAGCTGGATCTCGATCCTGAGGACTTGGCCAAGTCGTTTGGCTATCGCTCCTACTTCAACATGTCTGCGATTGGTGAGGTCTTTGCCGCCATGGGGATGCCCCGCGAGTCGCTCGAGCTCCTCCTCGGTCTCCCCGCCGGCTCGGAGCAACCCCGCTTCAAGCCGACACCCGCGACACTGCGCAAGATGCCGCGGATGCTGGCGATGGCGTTGCGCAAGATGCGGTACTCCAACGAGATCACCGAGCACGTGCCTGCGCTGGAGGCCGAGTACCGGCGTTTCGCAGACAATGAACTGTCGGCGGCGAGCGACGAGGAGCTGCTGGCCGACGTCGATGCTCTGCGCAGGATCGGGGTGCGGGCGGCGAGCGTCAACATCGTCACTCCGCTGCTGGCCAACGTGTACACAACGCTGCTGCGGAAGCGGCTCGGCAAGAGCGGCGTCGACCTCGAGTCCGTCGACCTGATGGAAGGCGTCGGCGAGCTGGCGGCGTTTGACCCGAGCCCCCATCTCGATCGTCTCGCGGTGCGCATCCAACAGCTCGATCGCTCCACCCGAGAGGCGGTGCTTCGCGACGGCTACGACGCCGTCCCCGAAGACCTCAGGAGGGAAATCGACCAATTCCTCGGTCAGTTTGGCCACTTCAGCGACTCCGGGAACGACTTCTCGATCGCGCCGTGGAGGGAGCAGCCCGACACGGTGGTGAAGATGGCCGCAGGCAGGACGGTGCGGGACAGACCGACCAGCCTCACCCCTTGGGCTTCGGCCAAACAGGCGGTGCCACTTTGGCAACGCCCGCTGGCGAATGGTCTCCGCAAGCGGGCGCGGACGTTCGTGCAGCATCGCGAGGCGGTGTCTTCGACCTACACGTACGGCTATGGCCTCTTCCGCAGCTACTTCCTCGAGATCGGGCGGCGCTTGGTGGAGCGGGATCTCATCGGGGCGCCCGAGGATGTGATGTTCCTGTCGTACGAGGAGGTGCGGAGCGCCTTGGCAGGAACGGACCCCCTCGACTACGCCATCCTGGTGGCGGGGCGGAAGGAGGAGATCGCCGCCGTGGCGGAGATCGACCTGCCTGAGGTCATCTACGGCGACGATTTCATCCCGCGACCCGCCGACGATGCTGCCGCCACCTCGTGGCACGGCACGCCAACGGCTCGGGGACACCATCGTGGCGTAGTGCGTGTGGTCAAAGGCATGGGCGACTTCGACAGAGTCAACGACGGTGACGTGCTCGCCATCCCGCACTCGGATGTCGGCTGGACTCCCCTGTTCGCCAAGGCAGGCGCCGTTGTGGCAGAGTCTGGCGGGATGCTCTCTCACAGCTCGATTGTCGCCAGGGAGTACGGGATTCCGTGCGTGGTTTCGGTGGTTGGGGCCATGCGGATTCCGGATGGCGCCACGGTGACGGTCGACGGATATCGTGGTGTCATCGTGCTCGAGGAGCCCGCATGAACCTGGGGATCGCTGCGCTGCTGGCGGTTGCCGGCTATCTGATCGGTGCGGTGTCGTTTGCCCGGATCGTGGGAGCCAGGGTTGCTCCCGGCGAGGATCTCACCAGCACCACCCTCAACCTTCCCGGCGACGCCACCATCGACTACGGCGGGGTGAGTGCCACATCGATCGGGGTGCGGCGGGGGCCCAAATGGGGCGTGATCACCGGCGTTCTCGACATGGCCAAGGCCCTCGTGCCGACGCTCATCGTTCGCTTGATCTGGCCCGACGAGAACTACTACCTGGTGGTTGCCGTGGCGACGGTCGTCGGCCACAACTATCCCGTGTACTACCACTTCAAGGGTGGCCGGGGCCAGACGCCGATCTACGGGGGGCTGCTGGCGATCGACTGGGTCGCCATCCCCGTTACGACCGTCATCGGGACGACGATCGGGCTCTTTGGCTTCCGCGACATGTTCGCTGCCTACGCCCTGGGCATGTGGCTGCTGGTGCCGTGGTTCTGGTGGCGCGGCGACGCCGCTCAAGTGATCTACGCCGTCATTGTCAATGTGCTGTTCCTCATCGCCACGATGCCGGAGATGGGTGAGTATTTCGAGCGACGACGGAATGGCGAGCTCGAACAAGTCAAGACGTGGAAGCAGTTCCGGACCTCCCATCCCGCCGTGCGCGGAGACCGCAAGACCGATTGACATCGTCCGATGAGTCGGCTTTGGAGGACGGCGACGGAGCCGAGATTGCTCCCTGCCGTCGGTAGGATGCCCGCATTCGATCTCTGGAGATCCTCTTGACTTCCCTTTTGCGAACCTTTTTGGTGGTGGGCGCGCTTGCGCTGGTAGTGGCGGCGTGCGGCGGCGGCGACATCACCTCCGACACCACCGAAGCGCCAGCAGACGCTGCCGGCACACCCGAGACGACCACGACGGCAGCCCCCGCAGGCGACGGAACTGTCACCACCGCACCTGCCGCCGGGGGCGACGGCATCGTGGGCGATGGCGACACGGTCGCTGTGGACTACACCGGGACCCTCGACGACGGGGAGGAATTCGATTCCTCGCGGGACCGCGAGCCGCTGGAGTTCACCGTTGGTACGGGTCAGGTCATCGCCGGATTCGACGAGGCGGTGCGGGGGCTGAGCGTCGGCGACACCGTCACCGTCCGCATCGAGCCCGAAGACGCCTACGGAGTGACCGATCCTGAGCTCATCCTCGACTTCCCCATCGGTGACGTGCCCGAGGAGTTCCGTGTCGAGGGCGTCGAAGTCCTACTCGGGGGCACCACTCCGGCAACGGTCATCGCGGTCACGGCCGACACCGTGACCGTCGACGCCAACCACCCCCTCGCCAACGAAGCGCTCACCTTCGAGATCACCTTGGTGGCGATCGTCGGCTGATACCGAAACGGCAGGGTGGCACGTCGGGCGGTACTCCTCGGGCATCGCTCTTGTGTGATGCGGCGTCCTGAGTCGTCTCGTGAAGTTGCCCCCATTAGGAGACTGCGGCGACCTCTTCGCCCTCCCAAAGATCACGGAACTCAGGGACACTCGCGAGCAGTTCGTCGTAGGTGCCCCGAGCGCTGATCCGGCCGCGTTCGAGCAGGATGATCTGATCCGCCCTCTGCAACGCAGGTCGACGATGCGACACCACGACGGCCGTCGTGCCGGCATGCTCGCGGAACAGCCTCTCCCACAAGGTCTTCTCCGTTTCGACGTCGAGCGCGCTCGACAGGTCGTCGATCACCAGCAGGTCGGGCCTGCGTACGAACATCCGGGCGGTTGCGGTGCGTTGCACCTGCCCACCAGACAGTCGCATCCCGCGCGGCCCCACCAACGTGTCGAGACCGTTCGGCATCGAGTTGAGGTCGCGTTCGAACGCCGCCGATCGGACGGCTTCCACGAGCTCGGCGTCGTCATCGAGCCGGCCGAGAAGCAAGTTGTCGCGCAGCGACATGGAGAACAGTCGCGGGACCTGCGGGACGTAGGCGGAGCGGGGCGGCGCGAAGAAGTCGTCGGGCTCCTCGACGACGCGTCCGTTCCACGCAACGGAACCCATGTCGGGTCGGACGAGACCAAGCAAGGCCCTGAGCAAGGTGGTCTTGCCCGCCCCGACTCGACCGGTCACGACGACAAAACTCCCCGCCTCCACCGTCATGTCGATGTCCTCGATCCCGACATCGGTCCATGGGTAGCGGAACCCGAGACCGCGTACATCGAGCCGCCTGAGGTGGTCGTCGGCGGCCAGGACGGGAGGTACGGGCTTGGGGTGATCGCCCGTGAGATGCAGCTCGCGGGGCCGCGTCAGCTCGGTGGCGGGTGCTCCGCCGAGCAGGCCGGTCATCCGCTCGATCGACACGCTTGCCTGCCGTACCTTGGCCACGAAAAGGCCGACGAAGAAGCCGGCGTCCGTCACGTAGTCGAGGAAGAAGACAAAAATCGCAAAGTCGCCCAGACCGAGCTCACCGCTGCTCATCGAGGTCGCGGCCATGATGAGGATCAGGCCAACACCGACGTTCACCAGATTCCAGAACACCGACTCGAGCGCGGTCGTCAGCACCCGGTCGCGGACCATCATCTTGCGCCGGGCGTCGTTGAGCCGCCGGAATTCCTGCAGGGTGCTCTTCTCTGCACCCGCCACCTTGATCGACTGGACGGAGCCGAACGTCTCGCCGAGCATGCCGGTGATACGCCCCGTCGCCTTGCGGGCTTCCGCTCTATACCGCTTGATGCGGCCACCAAGACGCTCGGCGACCACCACGATGATGAGCAGCGGGGCAAAAACGACGACCGTCATGGTGGTGTCGATCGACAGCATGATCACGGCAGCGACCACGGCAAACACCACCGTGCCGACCATGTCGACGGTCCAGGAGATCGCCTCCTCGACGTGCTCGACGTCTTCGCGGAATCTGCTGATCATCTCCCCCGGGGACTCGTGCACCGCTTGGGCGCCCGGCTGGTCGTAGACGCTCTCGAGCAGATTGCGTCGCATCAGGCTGCCGATGCGGAAGCTGAAGTTGACGTCGTTCCACATGCCCGCCGCGACGACGACGACGCGTACGACGCCGTAGACCAGGAACAGCACAACGAGCGTGGACACGTTGAACCCGGGCTCATCCGGCAACCGGTTGAAGTACTCCCGCGTCAGCAGTGCCGGGATGATGGGGATCAGCCAGATCAGCGTCCACACGAGCACGTTGGCGCTGTACCGCCACGGGGCAAACCGCATGAGTCGGCCCATGAACCGCAGCGTCGTCATCTGGGGCGTTGGTGGTGGCGTCATGCCAGGACCTCCTCGATGCCGGCGGCGAGCAGGTGCGAGAGCCGTGATGTGGGGTCGGCGGCCAAGGATGCTCGCTCCCCGAACTCGACGACGGCCCCGTCTTCCATGATCAAGATGTCGTCGGCACGGTTCACGGTGGCGAGCCTGTGGGCGATGATGATCCCCGTACGGTCGGCCAGCAGCCGGTCGACGGCGCGTTCGATCAACACCTCGGTCGCCGGGTCGAGCCGGGACGATGCCTCGTCGAGGATCACCAGTCCGGGATCACGCAGGAAGATCCGGGTGAATGCCAGGAGCTGGGCTTGACCTGCCGACAGCCCGCCGCCGCCCGACTCGAGCTCGGTGTCGAATCCGTCTGGGAGCGAAGCCAACCATTCCTCGAGACCGAGGCGATGGAGGACGTCGACCAGGTGGTCGTCGCCACCGCCGTTGTCGTCGAAGAACGTCAGGTTGTCACGCACGGGGGCGCGGAACAGCTGCACGTCCTGCGTCACCATGCCGACCCGGCGCCGCAGCTCTTCGGTGTCCACGACGGATGCGTCGACACCGCCGAGCACGACGCGCCCTGCTTGCGGGTCATAGAGACGGGTCAGCAGGCGGGCGAGGGTGGTCTTCCCCGAACCGGACCGGCCGAGCACGCCAAGGACTCGACCAGGCGCCAGATCGAAGCTGACACCGTGCAGGACCCTGTCGTTCCCTGCGGCATCGTCGTAGGAGAACTCGACATCTTCGAACATGACCCGGAGCGGGCCGTTGGGGAGGTGCTCTGTTCCGGTACCTCCGAGTTGCGACTCGCGGGCGAAGAGGCTCTCGACCCGCTCGATGCCTGCGCCGGCTTTCTGGAAGTCCTCCATCTGGGTCCGGATCTGTTCCATCGGTTGCCTGCTCATCTCGGTGTAGTACAAGATGAGGTACACCGACCCGAGCGTCAGCGCACCCTGGCCGAAGAACAACGATCCGAGCCAGAACACGAGCACCGTCCCGAACACGTAGGTCGCAATGCTGGTGCCCCACAGCATGGCGAAACCCATCCTCCCTCTGACCTGCTGCGGCAGCCAGCTGCGGAGGACGTCGGTGAACCGATAGACCATGTAGCGCTCCCCGCCGTTGGCGCGGATGTCCTCCGTGCCGTCGAGCTGCTCGCCGATGGACCCCATCAGCTCAGCGCTCGTGGCGCGCACCGCCTTCCACCACGGCACGGCCACGATCTGCAGCCGCAACATGACGGCGAGCGCAACCAGGGAGAAGATCGTGAGCCCGAGCCCCACCCAAACGTTCTCGACCCACAACAGGATGAGGATGCCGAGGAGCAGAGCTCCATTGCCGGCAACCCGGATGGTGAAGGCCGAGAAGAAGTTGGACAGCGCCGTGACATCGCCATCGATGCGTTCGATGAGCTCGCCCGGAGTGGTCTCCTTGTGAAATCCCATGTCGAGGTGGATCACGTGATCCGTCAACCGGGCCCGCATCTCGTTGGTGGCCGCCCACCCAACGTCTTCGGCCAGGTACGTCGCATACACGGTCAGGATCTGGTGAACCAGAGCGATCGAGATGAACCACACGGCCAGCGGAAGCAGCTCGCTCTGTGTCGCCCCTTCCGTGACGCGATCGATGAACAGGCCGACGAGCTGCGGGTTGGCAAGCTGCAGCACGATCGAGGTCAGGAGCACGACGCCGAGCAGCGCAGCCCGTCCCTTCATGGGACGCATGTACTCGGTCAGCAGTCGGAAATAGGCTCGTATCGGAATCATGGAACATCTCTCAGGATGGAGGCGAGGCCTCCTGGTAGCCGGGTCGATCTGGCGGGCTCAGCCGCCGCAACGATGGGAGCGCAGTGGGTGCGCTACCGAACCATCGGAACAGAGGACGGGGCGGCGACGCGTGCAGCGCGGTTCTTGCTGAGCAGCATCTCGACCCTCCTCATCGACTCGACCGGCGTTCCGGTCCCTGATACGAATGGGCGCGACACTCAGAAGACATATCGCGGCCGACCGCCACTATCTCAGAGGTGGCCGGATCCGTCAAGGCCAAGCCCCGCTGCACGGGGGTCGCCGCGCATCAGGCCGGGGATCCGGAGTACCACTCTGCCCAGGCGCCGTGGGGGTGGGCCGTCGCCAAGGTCGACGAGACGCCGCGAGGGGCGAGGCGCATTCGCAGGTCGAAATGCTCCTGCCCCGGTTCGAAGGACAAGCGAGCGATTGGCGCCTCGGGGGTCGCCCGCCCACTCGCTTCGCGCCAGACCGTGTCCACCGCACGGCGTTCCTCGGTACCGAGATACTGGACGACGGCACTGTGCATGACAACGGTGACCACACCTGCAGCCGGCGCAGCGAGCCGGCCGGCCAGCCACGCGCTCGCGGACGCTCGATCGATGACGACGGGAGCCGCCTGAGCCAGGGTGATAGCCGCTTCGGTTCGTCGGAAGCGCACGAGTTGATCCGCCCAGACGAAGGACACCAGCCGGAGGGCCTGTGCAGGATCGCCGACATCGATCGGGGCCGCGTCGCAACCCGCCCGCTCGGTGATGAGGAGATCCGTCGTGGGGTCGGGCCATGTCCCCCGCCAGGGAATGTCGACCCGCACCGGGCTTTCGGGGTCGCCCCAGCCGACCGCGCCGAAGTCGTACCGGAACTTGTCAAGCTGCAGGTTGAGCCCTGCACTGGCACCGAATTCGAGCAGGCGCAACGGCAACCCGGTGATGCGAGCGATCTCCAGGAGCCCACCGAGCAGGACGCCGGCCCGCCCCACCTCGTTCGTCTGGGGAGGGTGCTGCATTCCCTCCCGAAGCTCGGGCACGTGTTCGCGGATGGCTTCTATGAATGCCGCGCCGCACTCGGGGAATGTCGGTTCCCCTCCGACTGAGGGGTAGTGCGCCGCCAGTCGCGGGGCTCCTCCGCTGAGGACACTGCGGTGCACTCCGCCCATCAGCCTCAGCGCGACGGCGTCGTCCACAGGGTTCCGGTTCCAATGGTCGATGACCGAGGTCACGATGCCGCCGGCCTCCATGTCATCAACCGCAACCTCCAACAGCTTGGCGTAGAGGTGGGAATGCATGCGCGCACACGCCACCGATTGCAGCCGGAATGCATGTGTCACGTCCACCCTTCGAGTCTGCCAGGTTGCCCGCGGGTAGGCGCCGGTGATTCGGCTGCGGGGAGTCGATCCCTCCCCACGGGATGAGATGGGGCCGCCGGCTCCTAGGAGTGACGGCGTGACGGCAGTAGCGTGGTGTCCGTGGGATGGTCAGTGGCTGACTCCGATGGCCGCTCGTCGTTGCTCGACGAGCTCTGTGCGTACATTCGCGCACAACACCCACCGGAGCGCTCCGCCCTGCTGTGCGACCTCGCCGGTCAGTTGCTGCGCAGAGCAGATGACGGGGAGACCGGGCGTGCAGGGCTCGACGTGCTTGCAGGTCACGTAGAGGCTCTGCTCGACTTCATCGACGAGCGCCGTGCCGAACCCTTCGCGGTGCGGGTGCGCACGGCTCTCGACAGTGCGACCGGTCGGAATGCTTCCGTGCTGGAGGTGAACGCCGACGATGCTCCGTTCCTCGTGGATTCCGTGACGGGCGAGCTGAAGGAGCAGGGCTTCTCACCCAGGCGCGTCGTCCACCCGGTTGTTGGCATCGAGCGCGCCCATGACGGGCGGCTGGTGAGTGTCACGAGCGCCCGCGATGCGAGCAGACGGGAGTCCGTGCAGCACTACGAGCTCGGACGAGAGGTCACCAACACGGAGAGCAAGGCCTTGACGTCCGGTGTGGCCGCGGTGCTCACCGACGTGCTCAACGCAGTTCGCGACTTCGGTGTGATGACGGAGCGAACCGGCCGCATGATCGAGATCGCCAAACGTGGCGCCTACCACTACAGCCAGGAGGAGGTCGACGAGGCCGTTGCGTTCCTCCAGTGGCTCCTCGACGACAACTTCGTATTCCTCGGGTACCGCGAGTACGAGATCTTCGAGGGGAGGCGGGGCAAAGAGATTCAGGTGGTCGAGGGCTCGGGACTCGGGGTCTTGGGCAACACTTCGGCATCGAACATGGCGCAGCCTGTGCTGATCGATGACCTGCCAGACGACCGCAAGGAGCGCTACCTCAGCGGCAATCTGCTCGTCATCACGAAAACCAACCGCAGTTCGACGGTGCATCGGCGTGCCCGGATGGACTACATCGGCGTCCGCCACATTGGCCCCAATGGTCAGATCGCCGGAGAAGCCAGGTTGATCGGTCTGTTCACCGCGAAGGCCTACATGGCGCCCTCATCGACAGTGCCGCTGCTGCGGCGCAAGCTCGACTGGATCATTGAGAAAGAGGACCTGATCGAGGGCTCCCATGATCATCGTGCAGTCGTGCAGGCCTTCGACAGTTTCCCCAAGGAAGAGCTCTTTTCGGTCCCGCGGGAGGAGTTGGCCAAGACGATCGGTGGCTTGCTCGACATCGAAGAGCAGCGGCACGTGCGTCTCTTCGTGCGCAGTGACCTGCTGCGGCGCAACGTCTCGGTCATGGTTGCCATGCCCCGTGATCGCTTCAACGCCCGGCTGCGGAAGCAGCTTCAGCAACTCATTCTGGATCGATTTGCAGGTGAATCCGTCGACTACCGCCTGGCGCTCGGTGATGGAGATCTGGCACGCATTCACTTCACGGTTTGGACGGGCGATCAGATTCCCGAGGTCTCGTTCTCAGAGCTGGAATCCGAGGTCGTCGCACTGACCCGCAATTGGGACGATCGCCTTGCCGAGAGAATGGTGGAGGAGGCCGGCGTCGACCGTGGTCTCGCCCTGGCCGAGCGCTGGGCCTCACGATTCCCCGAGTACTACAAGACGTCGACACCGCTCGAGATCGCGGTTGGTGACGTGCTGGCGCTGAGCCATCTCGATCAGGCAGACAGCGCGCTGCACATCGGCGTGCAGAACGAACCGGAAAGTGCCGAAGGCCTGACCCGGTTGAGCTTCTATCACCGTGGGCACAAACTGGCGCTGTCGGACATGATGCCGCTGCTGGAGCATCTCGGGCTCAATGTCATCGAAGAGGTGCCGACTCGTCTGCGCGGCGAAGACACCGAGATCCTCATCCACGACTTCGGGGTGCTGGGTGAGGACGGCAAACCTCTCGACCTCGATCGCTGTGCCGACCGGATCCGGGAGCTGATCTTCGCCGTGTGGAACGGCACTGCGGAATCGGACTCCTTGAGCAGGCTCATCGTCAACGCCGATCTCGACTACGACGACGTGGCAATCCTGCGGGCCTATCGCACCTACTGGCGTCGAGTCGATCCGCAATTCACGCTCGACTACGTGAACGACACGCTGGCCGCCCATCCCCAGACCACGGGAATGCTGGTGCACCTCTTCAGGGCGCGGTTCGATCCGGCGGCAAGTGAGCGGGACGAGGCGGTGGTGCGATCTTCCGTCCTTGCGGCAATCGACGTCGTCGAGTCGCTCGATGAGGATCGCATCCTGCGCGGCTTCGTGCAGCTCATCGATGCAACGGTGCGCACGAATGCCTTCAGGAGGAATCGGCGCAGCCTTGCGATCAAGCTCCGCTCCAAGGATGTTCCCGGCATGCCGAAGCCGCGGCCGCTGTTCGAGATCTTCGTGTATGCCGCCGAGGTCGAGGGGATTCACCTCAGGGGCGGCATGGTGGCCCGAGGCGGTCTGCGGTGGTCCGACCGCAAGGAGGACTACCGGACGGAAGTCCTCGGTCTCATGAAGGCGCAGATGACGAAGAACGCCGTCATCGTGCCGACGGGAGCCAAGGGCGGATTCGTGCTGCGGCACGCGCCGGTGGGTGATGTGCGGGAAGCCGTGCGCGCCGCCTACGAGATCTTCGTGTCCGGTCTACTCGACGTCACCGACAACCGCGACGGCGGCAGGGTCGTCACACCTGAAGGGGTGCGGGCCCACGATGGTCCGGACCCGTATCTGGTGGTCGCGGCGGACAAGGGGACGGCCGCCCTGTCGGACGAGGCCAACCGGATCGCTGCTCGATACGGATTCTGGCTGGGAGACGCATTCGCCTCAGGCGGCTCGGCCGGATACGACCACAAGGCTCTAGGAATAACTGCCAGGGGCGCCTGGGAGTCGGTGAAACACCATTTCCACGAAATGGGTGTGGATGTGGGGAGCGAGTCGATCCGTGTGGTCGGAATCGGCGACATGTCCGGCGACGTGTTCGGGAACGGCATGCTGCTGTCCGAGCATCTTCAGCTCGTTGCGGCATTCGATCATCGCCACATCTTCATCGATCCGAACCCCGACCCGATGCTCAGCTACGCAGAGCGGGAGCGGTTGTTTGCGGCGCCGACGTCGTCGTGGGACGACTACGACCGGTCCTTGATCTCGCGGGGCGGCGACGTGTATCCGCGAACGATGAAGCGAATCGAGCTGTCGCAGGAAGCCAGGGAAGCCCTCGGCACCGAGCGTGGTTCGCTGACGCCCACCGAGCTGATCCACGAGATACTCCAGGCGCCCGTCGATCTGCTGTGGAATGGTGGCATCGGAACGTACGTGAAGGCTTCCGACGAACCGAATGTGTCTGTGGGCGACCGAGCCAACGATGCCGTTCGCGTTGATGGACGGCAGCTGCGGTGTCGAGTGGTCGGTGAGGGCGGCAACCTCGGCCTGACCCAGCGCGGCCGAATCGAGTACGCCCTGACCGGTGGGCGGATCAACACCGACTTCATCGACAACTCGGGTGGCGTTCACTGCTCCGATCGTGAGGTGAACCTGAAGGTGCTCCTCGGGCTTGCCGTCGAGCGTGGCGACCTGACGACAGAGGAGCGGGATGTGCTCATCGCCGACCTGGCCGACGACGTCACCAGGCGGGTCACCTACGACAACTTCCTCCAAGCCCAGATCCTCACCCAGGAACACGACGCATCGCCGCACCGCCTCGACGGGTACGAGGATCTGATGCAGGGCCTGGAGGAATCGGGGCTGTTGGATCGATCGATAGAGTGGCTCCCGGCGAGCGACCTGATGGCCGAACGAGGGCGCACGGGGACAGGGATGGCAACGCCGGAGCTGGCTGTCCTGCTGGCGTATGCCAAGCGGCAGCTCACGGACCGGCTGCTCGCATCTGATCTCCCGGATGCCGAGGCATTCCAATCCGATCTCCTCTCCTATTTCCCCGACCGAGTCGTCGAGCGCTTCCCCGACCTCGTGAGGCAGCATCCGCTCCGCCGCGAGTTGATCGCGACCGTGGTGGCGAACGAAGTCATCAATTCGGAGGGTGTCACGTTCATCGGCCGCCTGTCGGAGGAAACCGGAGGCGATGCGCCTTGGATCGTCCGGGCTTACCGGATTGCTCGGATAGTGACGGATGCAGGGAAGCACTGGTCGGCAATCGAGGCGCTCGAAGGCAAAATCGGCATCGACGTTCAGCACGAGTTGATGACTGGGGTGGATGACCTCGTCGAAGCAACGGCGCGGTGGTATCTGATGCGAGGGCAGACGCATGCAATGCCGCTCACCATTGAGCGCACCCAAGAGGCGTTTGCAGAACTGGCCGATGAGCTGAGATCGATTGGTGACAAGGACTGGGTGGCGACGCGGGAAGCGAGAGTGGAAGACCTCGCCGCCCTGGGGGTGCCCGAGATGGCGGGGCGCCGCCATGCGTACCGGCGGGCACTGGTCCATGCCCCCGACATCATCGAACTCGCACGGACTCGCCACTTGGCGATCGACCATGTGGCTCGCTTGTCGTTCTGTGTCGGCGCAAGGTTCCACCTCGACACCATTGCCACGAGGCTTGCCGAGCTGCCTCGCACCGATCGGTGGCAGAGGGCGGCGGCTCGCACGGTGGCCGACGACTTGTTGCGGCTTCGGCGCCACCTCATCGAGCGGGTGGTTGACGACGCCGCCGCCGATGTCGCCGGGGGCGCCGATGCGGGTGACGTTGTTGCCGCATACGTGGCGAAACACTCGGATGCCCACGAGCGGTTGGTGCGGCTGATGCGTTCGGTTGCGTTGGAGGGCAACGACGACGTCGCGGCGCTCGTGGTCGCAGTTCGGCGGATCGAAGGCCTCGTCGCCTAGTCGTGACAACCGGTGACGTCGTGGCGGAAGTGCCCCGCCAACCGGCAGTCCTTGCCGGCCGCACAACGGTGTCATCCGCTCGCAGCGTTGGGCTCGTAGATGGTTGAGGGGCGCATCGTCCCCGCCGGCGCCGATCCCAGCCGGCCGCCGGCTCAAATCGGGTTCGGGGGACAGCTGCGGCTGTCCCCCGAATCTGCTTGGAGCCGAGCCACTCCTTTCGTCAGTGGGGAGGATTGGCCGGGACGTCGTCTTCTTCGGGACCCTCCGTCACCTCGAGCTCCTCGACACACTTCACGTTCCAGCACAGCGTGTCGCCCCCGGCCACGGTCAGCCTGAATGGCCCACCTCGTTCAGCGGGGAGGGGCCCCCCTTCGAGGGCAAACGCCAGCCACCCGCCGTTGCTGAGACTGTCCAGAGGAATCGACGCTCGGTAGCCACCGCCATCGCCGATCACCGTGCAGTGGGTGGCGGACGAGCGGGGTGAGGCAGCTGCGATGACGTCGGCGACGCGGACGGCCCGCCCGACGGCACCTTCGGCGACTGCGGCCGCGTCATCGACCACGGAGGGCAGCGCCGCCATTTGCGAGGATGTGATGCAGAGAGCGTGAGCGACGTGCCCTGAGATGCGGAGTGCTGGCGGGGTCATGTATCGATGATATGCCTGCGGCGGTGCGCCGCCACTCTTCCTGCGAGTTCGCGGTGCTCGGCGTCGATCCCGTAGGCGTAGCCGTCCCACCAGCCGTCCCGTTCGGGGACGAAGTGCCGCACGGGGGCACGCCACTGCGTCACGGCGAGGGACTTCATTCTCCGTTCGATCTCCGGCATCGCAGAGAGCGCTTCCCGGCCTGGCACGGGTGGCAGTACCGCGACGAGCATGGGTTGCCCGAACCGCAATCGCGGGCTGAACGGGTATTCCCATACCCGGTGACCCCCGGCCACGACGACGGGAAGCAGAGGTCGATCGAGCCGGCCTGCGAGGTGGAATGCTCCGCGATGGAACGACGTCTCGATGCCGAGGATCGTGCCCTGAGGAAAGACGAGGACACTCTCGTCCCGTTGCAGGGTGTTCTCGGCGAATCGGAGCAGGGTGCGGTAGCCGGTGACGGGGCGCTCAGGATCGACGAGAGGGGCGTGGCTTGCGCTGAGCCACTTTCCGAGTGCGTTCCACTCCAGGAGCTCGCTCCGCGCCGCCACCGCAAGGCGTAGCGGGAGATCGAGTATCGCAACGGCGTCCGCAAAGCTCTCGTGGAGGGCGGCGACGACGTAGCCCTGGTGTGGATCGATGTGTTCGAGTCCCCTCACCTCCAGGTCGATGGCCAGCCGGCGGCGGCAGCGTGCGGCCCACTGCACCGTTGCGACGTTCAAGCGTTCGGGCCGGGTGCGGATCTGTCGATGCGTCCACCACGCGGCCGGTCCGAGCAGCTCGGCTGCTGCGAGCGCCGCTCGCACCCACTCGGTGCGTGAAGCTACGGCAATGCGGCCACCCGGCAGTCGATAGATCGGCTCGGGTGGTGTCACAGAGTGCGGGCGGGATGCCTGGTCGATGGCGTCACGCCCCGCGCGGCGTCGAGTGTTGCCAATCGGCGAGCAGAGTGCGCAGCGCGGCGACGAACGCCAGCGGTTGATCCAGGATCAGGTGATGGTGGGCCTCAGGTATCGAGATCACGGGGGCATTTCGACCCATGAGGTCGTACATGTAGTCCGCAGTGTCGGGAGGAACGACAACGCTCATTTCTCCGCGCAACAGCGCCACCCGGCACTGCACGGAACGCAGCTGATCTCGGAGCGGAATCAGCGTGTGCCGGAAGAGGTTGGGGTCGAACTTCCAGGTCCAGCCGCCGGCGGTCTCCCGCAATGAGTGCCGAGCAACGTGATCGATGACGTAGTCGTTGTCGCAAGGCTGCTCGGGAATCAGACGGAAGTGTCCGAGGGCAGTGTCGAGATCCGGATAGACACCGGGGGTGCGGAAGGCGCGACCGCTCCGTCCCTCCTCCGATTCGGGGTCGGGCCTGCGTACGGGGGAGTCGACGATCACTGCGCCTGCCAGTCGGTGGCCGTAGCGGGCTGCCGTCATGATCGTGACCATCCCTCCGAGGCTGTGCCCCACGACGACCGGCGGTCCCGGGAATGCAGCATCCTCGCATACGGCCATCACCTCGTCGGCCCACGCCCAATGCGAATACGAGTCCCGACGGCCGCTGTCTCCGTGACCGCTGAGGTCGAGTGCGGCGACGTGCCACCTGGCGGTGAAGAAGGGACCGAGGAATGACCACCAGTGGGCGTGGGCAGCTCCGCCGTGCACGAACACCAGACCGGGATTGCCACGTTCGCCCCAATCCAGGTAGTGGACGTCCGTGCCGTCCACGTCGATGTGGTGCTCCGTCGGCACCGTGTCGAGCGCCTTGCCGAACCACGGCGGCGGTGGGTTCTTCACCTCACGCCACGTCATAGGTGCGTCCTCTTGCGGCGCTGCTCGACATGGCTCGTACGATAGGATCGTGACGCCTACCGCGTTGCGCCGAGTTCTGATCTCGGTTTTCGCGCTCTCGATTTCCACATATTTCAGGATGCATATATTCGGGATGTGGGGTAGGGTCGCTCCCGGAATCCCATTGACCCCCTTTGGTAGGAATTCATTTGTCGGCTCGTAACACTGAATCAACGCGTGCTCCGTGGCGCCTGCTCGCCCTCCTGGTGGGTGCGCTCCTGCTCTTCTCGACGGCCGTGGCGACGGCACCGCCTGCCAATGCGGCCGTATCCGCAGCCGAGTTTGAGGATTGCCTGCTCGCAGAAGTCAATGCCGACCGGTCGGCCAGCGGACTGGTCACGCTGGTCATGGCCCGTGACCTGATCGATGAAGTCCGTGTGCATTCGGCACGCATGTCCGACACCACGTTCCGGCACATGACCGATGCCGAGCGTGATCCGATCTTGCCGAATGACACGACCGCGTGGGCGGAGAACATTGCCTGGTCTTCATCGTCGAGTCTGAACGACTGCGATGGGATCCATCAACTCCTCATGGACTCGGCCCCCCACCGTGCCAACCTGCTCCATCCTTTGGTCCGCTACTTCGCTCCCGGCGTACACATCGACGGCGGTGGGACCTGGGTGACCGAGGTGCTTTTCGCATCGCCGAGCTACGTGCCTGCCGGCGTCGGCACCTTCTGGGACGACGATGGGTCGATCTTCCAGGCGGAGATCGAGAAGCTGGTCGATGCCGGTATCACCAGCGGCTGCGGCGGCGGCAAGTTCTGCCCGAACGACAACGTCACCAGGGGCCAGATGGCGGCGTTCCTGGTCCGGGCGCTGGACCTTCCTTCTGCTCCGTCTGCGGGGTTCAGCGACACTGCGGGCACCACGTTCGAGGCGAACGTCGACAGCCTTGCCGCCGCGGGCATCACGGGCGGCTGCGGGAACGGCCGCTACTGCCCCGACGGAGCGGTGACCAGAGGTCAGATGGCGGCGTTCCTGGTCCGGGCGCTGGACCTTCCTTCTGCTCCGTCTGCGGGGTTCAGCGACACTGCGGGCACCACGTTCGAGGCGAACATCGACAGCCTTGCCGCCGCGGGCATCACGAGCGGCTGCGGCGACGACCGCTATTGCCCGGACGCCAAGGTGACTCGCGGTCAGATGGCAGCGTTCCTGGTTCGCGCCCTGGACCTCTAGAAGGGGCACCAGCCCCTGGCGATCCGGCCACGGACGGTTCACACTGACGGGGTGGTGCAACGTGTGACGCGGGCAGCGGGTGCCCGTACCGGAATCGGTCGAATCTGGTCGACCGCACTTGGCCTTGCGATGGTTCTCGCATCATGCGGCGGGCCGTCACCCGACGCCTCGCTCCAAGACGCCCCGGCGGCAAGAGCCGATCCGGCAGCGGGAGATCGTTCCGTGCGGCTGCTCTTTGCGGGAGACGTGATGCTCTCCAGAGGCGTGGCGACGGTGGTGACCAACGACCCAGACTCTCTCTTCGAGGACGTCCGCCGTACCCTTTCAGGTGCGGACCTCGCCGTGGCAAACCTCGAGTCGGCTGTCGGCGACGCCTCGACAGCGGACGGGCTCCGGTTTGTTGCCGATCCACAGTCGATGACGCTGGCGGCTGCCGCAGGCTTCGACGGATTCGCCGTGGCCAACAACCACGCCGGAGATGCCGGTGTCGATTCCGTCGTCGCCACTCAACGGCACATCGAGAGCACCGGCATGTTCGCCGTCGGTGTCAGCCGCGGCCGCGATGCGGTTCCTGTCCCTGTGATTGTCGACCGGTACGGTCTGCGAGTTGCGATGTTTGCCTTCGACCTCACCAGTCAGGGGCCGGCTCCGGGTGGGTCGGTCGGGATCGCACGCTGGGACGCCGCGACCGCTCAGCGTGCCATACGCGAGGCGCAGGACTCCGCCGACGTGGTGACGGTGGGCCTCCACGGCGGCGTCGAGTACCTCCCTGAGCCCGATGCCGCCCTGGAGCGCGCTGTGAAGTCCGCCGCCGGATGGGGGGCGGACGTGGTCTGGGCCCATGGATCGCATCGTGTCTACGACGTTGCGTTTCTCGATCCCGATGGCGACGGTCGGGGAACAGTCGTCGCCTACGGGCTCGGCAACTTCCTTTTCGACCAGCGCATCGCCGGGACCGAGCACGGGTTGGTGGTCGAGGTCGTTGTCGGTGGGGGCGGAGTGCGGGCGTACAGGAAGGGCACAGTCCGTCACGACGACCTGCGGGTGGCCGCTCCTGAGTGGAGTGTCCCCGTCGGCAGCGCCACCTACCTCGACGATGGGTGGTGGGAGCTGGTGTTGCCGGCGTCGCTACCGCAAGCCGTGGGGCCCTCGTTGGACCGCCTTGCCGGGCTCGGGATGGTGGAGGCTGCAGCGGAGGGCGACATCGATGGGGATGGCCTCGGTGAGACTGTCGTTGCGCTGCGGCGGCCGTACCAGCCCACGCTGCTCAACCAACGGTTCTCCCAACGGACATGGACCGATGCCCAAGGCCTGACCGCACACCTGGGGGTGTACACCCGGGACCTCGAAGAGCGGTGGGTCGCCGGCACGCTGCCGCGACCGATCACCGCGGTCCAGATCTGTGATGACGGCCTGGCCGTCGAATACGGAGATCTCCAGGATCCGAAGGCAGTGGGCGGCGGTGCCTGGCAGTGGCAGGGCTTCGGCTTTGCCGTCGCTCCCGACCTGGAAGGTGGGCGCGTTGCCACCTGCCTCGATGTCGATCTGGACGGCAGTACCGAGCCCGTTTTTCTGCGGGACGAATCGTGACCAAGGGCGTCTTGGCCCGGCTGCCCCCGGCTCGTAGCGTGGGCAGGAGAGGCAGCCGTCGTCCCCGGGGGGGATCATGAGGCGTTGCGCGATGCTCATCGCAGTGATGGCACTCGTCGCCGGAGCGTGCTCCGGCTCAGGCACGGAGCCTTCGTCGACATCTCCGCCGTCGACGGCCCAGGCCACGACTGCTCCCGTGACGACGGCGGCGGCAATCACGACCGGCTCCCCGCCGGGTGGTGCCGATACAACGTCCACCCAAGGGCGCCCACGGGCCGTTCCGGCTTTCGCCGACCTCGCCGCCATACCGCTTCGCGAGACCGGCACCTATCCAGGACCGGCGCATCCTGCCGACTTGTCCGATGTCTTGCTGGCGAGCGCACTGCGCGGCGAGCTCGACGACCCGGCCGTGTCGGGGAGACTCGCCACCGAGGGCTTTGTCGTCGTGCCGGGTTTCGACCGGCTGTTCCACAACAACTACGAACCGGTGATCTACGACCCCTATCCGGTCTTCGTCACCACCGATGCGGCGTATCACGTGTGGCATCTCGTCTTCAGCAAGGCGCTGCGCGAACTGGAGGAAGGCGTGCTGTTGCCGATGCTGGAGGACTTGCTCGTGGGCCTCTTGGAGGCGTCCCGCATCCAAGAAGCCGAGCTGGCCGGGTCGCCGCTGGGAGAACACGCCACCAGGGCAACTGAGTGGTTCCAGGCTGCAGGCGAACTGCTGGAGCTCGACGTCGGGCCCCTGTCGCCACGGGCTGCCGCCGAAGTCGAGCTGGCCCGGGACGCCGCCGAAATGGCGACCTCGCCGGTGACGTCGTTCTCCGAGTGCATGATCACGGTGTCGCCTGCAGGGTGCGTCGACTACACGCAATTCCGCGTGCGAGGCCACTACAACCGATCCGAAGACCTACAGCGCTACTTCCGGGCGATGTCGATGCTCGGGCAGACGGGCTTCTTCCTGGGCGAGCCCGATTCGATGCGTATCGGGATGGTGGTTGCCCGGCTTCTCGAGGCCGACCCAGAGCTGGCGAGGCTGTGGCAGCTGATCTACGAGCCGACGGCGTTCCTCGTCGGGCTTGCCGACGACTTCACGCCCTTCGAGCTTGCCGACGCCGCCCGGGAGGTGACTCCGGACGGTCTCACGGCACCGGTCGAGCTGGCCGACGATGCCGTGATCCGCGAGGTCGAGCAGCGGTTGCTGGCACGGCGGTCCGTCGGGATCAATGCTGAAGCGGCTTCCGTTCGAGTCATGGGGGCACGGTTCGTTGTCGACAGCTTCATCCTCGATCAGCTGACGTGGCCCTACGTGGGAGAAGAGGAGCCCGTCGAGCTTCGTCGTGTTGAGCCGTCACCCCTCGACGTAGCCGCCGCCTTCGGCTCCGAGTACGCCTACACGATCCAAGAAGCGGCGGGTGAGACCGCCTACCTGCACTACGACGAACAGCTGGACGCCATGCGCAGCCTCATGGGCGATCGCACCATCCGTGAGTGGGCGGGGACGGTGTACGACGCCTGGCTGTATGCTCTCGAGCCGATGTGGGCGCCCCACGGGGAGGCCTATCCCGACTTCATGCGCAGTGGAGCATGGACGGCCAAGGCGCACCAGACGGGGTTTGGCTCCTATGCCGAGCTCAAGCACGACACCATCTTGTACGGCAAGCAAGGTTTTGCCGCCGAGGCGGGTGGAGAGCCTCCCGCATTCACTCCCCGCCACTGGGTGGAGCCCGACCCCGTTGCGTTTGCGCGCATCGCAGCCGTCGCGAGACTTGCCCAAGACGGATTGAGCGCCAGGGGACTGCTGGAGGGCGAGATCGACGACCTCTTCGACGACTTCACCGCATTCGTCGATCGGCTGGCGAGGCTTGCCGATGATGAGCTGGCCGGGCAACCGATCAGCGAAGACGACAACCTGTGGCTCGAATCCGTCGGTGCTCTGCTGGAGTCGTTGTGGCTGGCGTCTGCCGATATCGACGAGGACACCGGGCTCCCCAGCACCGACGACCAGGACGCTGCGATCGTGGCCGACATCTTCCGTTCGTCCTTCAACCTGCTCGAAATCGGGACAGGGAAGATCGACAGCATCTACGTGCTGGTGCCCAACGACGAGGGTCGATTCCAGGTCGCTCGGGGCGGGGTCTACTCGTACTACGAGTTCTGGCGTCCCGCCGAGGACGGCCGGCTCACGGATGAAGAGTGGCGGGACATGCTTGACGGCGGTACCGCCCCGGACCGGCCGAGCTGGCAGGCCGCGTTCCTCCCCGGCAATGGTGCCGGCGATGTGGTGCTTCCGGCCCCGCAGGGCACGCTCTACTCCAACGAGCCCGGGCTGTTCTGCCGGGATCTCCAGGAGCGTGGCCACCCGTTCGACGATGCCGTTCGGTACTGGTGGTGGGACGGCTCGCCGGAGCGCATGGATGCGGATGGCAATGGGATCCCGTGCGAGACGGTGTACACCGAAGGTGATGTCGCGTCGTTCTGGACCGACCGCGGTATGGGCGCAACGGTCTATCGGGGCGTCGCGACGGGTGCGTTGTGTCGTGATCTCGATGCGGCAGGCCTCGACTACCTCGCCGCCTTCGAGTATTGGCTCTGGGACGGCCGTCCCGAGCGGATGGATGCGGATCACAACGGGGTGCCGTGTGAGACCGTATATGACGCACAAGCAATCGGCGACGTTCTGTTCGACGTCGGCTACGACATCGGATAGCCGCCGGTCCGCGGCTCACGCCTCTTGCGCGGCGGCCGGATCGTCGGGGAGCGGAAACCACCGCAGGTGCTCGAAATCGGCGGTGACGAGAGGGACGTCGCCCGGTGGCGGGGGTGGCACGTCGGCGATTCCCTCCAGGATGCGTTTCGCCTCTTCGATGTACCCCTGGAGCACCTCGTCCGAATGGAAGCGACGGTGCTCCATGTGGCGATAGGTCATCCGGCCGGCTGCATACGAGATGTCATGGAGGCTGAGCGGTGGTTCCGCCGCAGGCTTGCGGTGCTTCCACAGCCCCGTCGCCGGCTCGAACCGGTAGTAGGGGAGCAGCCGCCACCCTTCGTCGGCGACGAGCTCCACGGCGTCGAGGATGAACTGGAACACGGCCTCAGAGATGAAGTAGTTGAAGTTGACGCGTACCCAACCGGGCTTGATCCCCTCGCAACCTCGGGCGACCTCGCGCTCGAACTCGTGCGAGGTTTCGAGGTCGATACCGAGCAAGCGGTGCCCGTACGGCCCGGCGCACGAGCATCCGCCACGGGACTGGATTCCGAACAGATCGTTGAGGAGCGCCACGACGAAGTTGTGATGCAGGTACTGGGCGCCGCGGCGCACGACGAACGACACGATGGACAGGCGGTCTGCCTCGTGGTTGCCGAGGATCTCGATGTTGGGGTGCATGTCCCAACGGTTGATCGCGCCGCGGATCAGCGTCTCCTCTTTGGCGCGGATCGCCTCGGTGCCGACGGCTTCCTTGAGCTGGAACACCAGTCCGGCCCGGATGGACCCGATGATGTTGGGGGTGCCGCCCTCTTCGCGGTGCTCGATGTCGTCGAGATAGCGGTGCTCGAACGGATTGACATAGGCAACGGTGCCACCGCCGGGCACCGCGGGCACTCGGTTCGTGAACAGCTCCTTGCGGGCCACCAGCAGGCCTGGGGTTCCCGGTCCGCCGATGAGTTTGTGCGGGGAGATGAAGATCGCATCCTTGTAGGCGAGATGGCCGTCGACGCCCTTGTCGTGGGGGCTCATCTCGATGGAGACGTAGGGGGCGGCGGCGGCAAAGTCCCAGAAGGACAGCGCTCCGTACCGATGCAGCAGAATCGATGTGGCGCGAACGTCGGAGAGGATCCCCGTGACGTTGCTGGCCGCCGAGAACGAGCCGATCTTCAAAGGGCGGTCGGCGTGGGCCTGCAGCTCTTTCTCGAGCAGGCCGAGGTCGATGTGCCCGTCGGCATCCTCGGCGATCGTCACCACGTCGGCAATGGACTCGCGCCACGGCAGCTCGTTGGAGTGATGCTCGTAGGGCCCGATGAACACCACGGGACGCTCGGCCATCGGTATCTGCTCTGACAGGTGATAGACGTCCTCGAGATTGCACGGGACACGGAGCCCCAGCACATTGATCAGCCGGTCGATGGCGCCGGTCGAGCCCGAACCGCAGAACAGGACGGCGTGTTCATCGGTTGCTCCGAGACAGGTGCGGATGATGTTGCGAGCCTCTTCACGAAAACGTGTGCTCTGCAGACCCGTTCCCGACGACTCCGTGTGGGTGTTGGCATAGAGCGGAAGCACGGCGTCGCGCACGAAGTCTTCGATGAACGAAAGCGCCCTGCCCGAAGCGGTGTAGTCGGCGTAGGTGACGCGACGCGGGCCGAACGGGCCCGATACGGCGTCGTCGTCACCGATGACGGACGTGCGGATCGCTTCGATCAGGTGTTCGGAACTCACCAGCGGATGGTAGTGATCCGTCGTCTACTGTCGACGGGTGCAGTTCACGAAGCCATTCTGGGCGGGTCTGGAGGACGGGTCGATCACCATGACGTTCCGTCGCTGGAAGCGGCGGCAGGTTGTTGTCGGCAACCGCTACCGGACGCCGGGTGGCATCCTCGAAGTCGAGGCCGTGGACATCGTCGAGCCGGGAGAGGTGACGGACGCGGAGGCGCAGCGTTCGGGGTTCGCCGACGCGGCAGCGCTGTTTGCCGACCTGCGAGGGGGATCCGATCTGCCGCTCTACAGGGTGCACTTCCATCGGGTTCGAGGACCGGATCCGCGAGACGAGCTGGCCGCAGACGATGTGCTGACTGCTGCGGATGTCGAGGCCATCAGCAGCCGGTTGGCACGTCTTGACGCGACGTCGCGGCGGGGACCCTGGACCCGCGAAGTGCTCGAGTGCATCGCGGCCAATCCCGAGCGTCGGGCGCCCGACCTCGCCGCATCGTTCGGTATCGAGACGCCGCTGTTCAAACGGGATGTCCGCAAGCTGAAGAACCTCGGGCTCACGATCAGCCTGAACCCGGGCTACCGGCTTTCGCCGCGCGGGAACGCCTACTTGGTGGCCATCTCGAACTCGGGCTGATCGGGACTTTCCCCCATCCGATCGGAGTACACCCGGATCACTTTGCCCCTGAAGCGGAGCATCGATGCGAACCAGATCACGCACACGGCGACCGCCGCAATGGTCATGGCGATTGCCGCCGACGAGAAGGGGACCAGGATCAGCGTCGTTACCAGCTCGAGTCCGATCAGGAAGAGCAGCAGCCCGATGATGTGGTCACGCTTGGCACGGGATGCGAAGTACGCCCCCAGTGGTGCGCCGAGGATGACGATCGGCACGGCCACCATCCAGTACTCGAAGGCGATGCCGATGTCCTGCTTGATGAAGTAGTGCAGAGCAAAACCGACAACCGAATTCAGGCCCATGATGATGACCGTGCTCGGTGTCGAGACTTTTTCGTTGATCCCCAGCGCCAGGGTCAGCACGATGAAGGTGAGCATGTCGATGCCGGAGCCCGTATTTGCCGCGAACGTTCCGCCGAGGACTCCGATGGCGAAGAAGGCCGACTGCGTGCGCCCGCCCCAGATGGGAACGGCGTTCAGAGGCTGCCACTTGAGCACCCACCGCGAGATCGCCAGGGCGACGCCAAACACCGTGGCGACGAAGGTGAACAAGATCTTCGAGTAGGGCGAGCCGACGGTCAGCCAGAACGTTCCCAGGATCTGGCCGACGACACCACCGAGGCTGACCCAGAGGATGACCTTGGGCAGGATGGGGACCCGCCGGACGATGATCACGAGTCCCGCCATCGTCATGCCGACAGCCTGAATCATCAGCCCGAACTGTGCGGCCGTTGCCGGTTCGATGTGCAGGACCTTGGTGAACACGGGGAAGGCGATGGCCGCCCCTCCCTCGGCCGTAGCGCCGGCGACGAACGAGCCAAAGGCCATGGTGACGGAGACGGGCCAATGCTCCGAGAAGTACCACCAGCTGTCGGTGGAGACCATGTACGTCAGCCATACCGCGTACACCGCGAACAGCGCAGCTGGATAGGCCCAACGCCGCGCAAGGTCGAGCGACGTTTCACTGGTCAGGTCGGCTTTCAGAAGTTCCCCCGGGGTCGGTATGCAGGCGCCAGGTTATTCACTGGTCGCTTCGCACACCATGGGTCCATCGACCGATAGCGCACATGAGCAGGCGTTGGCGTCGTCTTCGCCGGGACGGGTGTGCAGCCACATGGCGACCACCATCGGGACGAACACGATGAAGTTGTAGAACAGGTGCAGTTCGGGACGGGGGACGAACGGCTGGAGCAGGCTCGACGGCACGGGCGATCCGAAGAGGTTCGTGCCGACGATCACCTGGCCGAACAGGACGGCATGCTCGATGAAGTGCCATCCCTGCAGGGCCAGCGAAGCCTTCCACCACTTCCGCGACGTGCCCTGGAAGCCCCTGCCGAGGAAGTACAGCCCGGCGAACATGGTGATCGCAAACCCGAAGTGCATCGCCTCGGAGCTCACCAGGACGGGAAACAGCAGACCGAGCCCGCCGAGCGCCTCGGGCCGCGGCATGTCGAGCACCCAGATCTGGACACCCTGTGCGATGTGCTCCGCCCAGTGGCCGATCACCACGACCATGAACACCCACAGCGCCTTCTCGTGCCAGGCGCCGTTGAGTTTTTCGATCAGACCGGTGGTCTGCATCGTGGTCATGTGTGTGGTTGCTGTCGTCATTTCTCTTCCCCCCGGTTCACGTAGATGGATGTGTCCGTCTCACGGGTGTAGACGTCCACACCCGCTTGGTGCGGCGGCCCAGCCACAGCAGCATTGCCGTGGTCAGGAACACCGTGAGACTCATGAGTGGTCGCATCGGGAGCCGGCTGCTCGGCGGTTCCGGTGCGATCATCGACGCCGAAACCCATGCACCATCCGCCGTAACGATGGCGACGGTGAAGCTGTCACCGAACGCAACGGTGCCGGCCGTTTCCCATGATCCAGTCTCCAGCCGGCGCCCCGCGAGCTCGGTTCCGGTCGGGCCGGTCGTGATGGTGACGGCGTCGTGCGCTTCCGGCGAGGCGCCGTCGAACGTCACGATCATGTGCGACGGGAGATCGGAGCCGTGGTCGCCGATTACCTGCCACACCGAGATCACGTACGGGCCTACGGTTGCACCGCGTGTCAGTGGTCGCGCATCATTCTCTCCATGCCCGAGGGCGGGCGATACCGATAGCGCGACCACGGCGACTGCGAGAGTCGCCACAACGCTGACACGACTGATGTTCCCCCTCATGCCTGCAAGTGTGTATGGCAGCGCTTGCCGCCACAATCAGGTATGCCCGCCTCGCGGTATGGGGTGTTGCCGTCAACGGCGGTGGAGGACTCCTCGAGACTTCGGTGCCTCTTCGAGGCGCCGAAGTCTTCAGTCCGACCCATGTGTGCGGTCGGCGGTATACCCTCTTGCGGCGATGGCTGAACGCGATTGGCGACTGTTTCCCGACGAGAACCCGAACCTCGTCATCGAGTCCGACACGGCCGGGACGGTTCGGTATGCGAACCCTGAGGCGATGGCGCGCTTCCCCGACATCGTTGCCGTCGGATGGCGCCACCCCCTGCTGGCGGGCATTCACGAGATCATCGGAGGCTTTGCCACAGGCCGCGACGAGCACGTCACCCGCAGAATCGACCTGGGGGACGAGGTGTTCGAGCAGAAGATCTGTTTCAGCGCGGTGGGTGACGAGGTCCTCATCCGGGTCTACACCCACGACGTGACCGCGCTGACCCGGGCAGAGGAGGCGATGCACGAGCTTGCCCGGCGGGTCGTGGTAGCTCAGGAGGAAGAGCGTCACCGGGTCTCGCGAGAGCTGCACGACGAGGCGGGGCAGGCGCTGGCAGCGCTCAAGATCAGCCTGCAGTTGATGCGGGACGACCTCGATGACACCGCAGGGGCAGGCTTCGGCGTCGGGCTCGACGATGCCGTCGCGCTCGTCGAGACGACCCGAGACCAGATCCGCATCATCGCCCACGATCTGCGGCCGCCCGTGCTCGATGGATTGGGACTCGACAGGACGTTGCAGTCATTCTGCGCCGACTTCGCCCGCCGCACTCATCTGGCGATCAGTTATTCGAGCAACCAACCGCCCGGTGCCTCGGATGCCGTCGAGATATCCCTCTACCGGCTGCTGCAGGAGGCGTTGTCGAACGTCGCAGTCCACTCGAAGGCGACGGCCGTCGACGTGGCTCTTGACGCATCTGATGGCAGGTTGACCCTCAGCGTTGTCGACAACGGCACCGGCTTTGACGGAGCCATTCCGTCGAGCGGGATCGGGATCGCCGGCATGCGGGAGCGCATTCGGCTCCTGAACGGGACCTTCGAGATCGAGTCGCGGAACGGGGCGGGAACCTCCGTCATCGCCTCGCTGCCCGTCGCATGATTCGTGTCGCCGTCGCCGACGATCACGAACTGGTCCGGCAAGGGATTCGTGCCTTGCTGGAACGGTCCGACGACATCGAAGTGGTGGGGGAGGCGGGGGACGGTGCTGCCGCCGTCGAGCTGACGATTGCGACGGATCCGGACGTGCTGGTCATGGACATGACCATGCCGGTCCTCAACGGCATACAGGCGGCGGAAGAGCTGACTCGCCGGTCGGTGCGGACGGCAGTGGTGATGTTGACCATGCACGACGACGCTGCGCTGGTGCGGAGTGCAGTCGATGCGGGGGTGAAGGCGTATGTCCTCAAAGGGTCGATCGTCGACGACTTGATGCTCGCCATCCGGGTTGCGGCGTCCGGCGGCACATACCTCGCTCCGAACACCGCGTTGGCGGCAGGTGATCACGGTGCGGTGCCGCCACCCCCTGGGGAGTTGACCGAGCGAGAACGTCAGGTGCTGAGGCTGATCGGTGATGGTCTCACCAATCGGGCCATCGGCTCCCACCTGGGTATCAGCGTCAAGACCGTGGAGCGGCATCGGGTGAGCATCATGGCGAAACTCGACGCCCACAGCGTCGTCGAGCTGATGCGCGCGGCATTCAAACACGGCTATCTCACGTTGGACGACTGACCACCGCTACCGGTCCGGCCGCCCGGGTCAGCCGGCCATCGCCTCAGGGCGGCAAACGCTGCAGGGGGTATACCCGGCGTCGGCCGCCGACTTCGCCGATCGGAACTCGACGCGGTTCTCCGGGTAGATGCGCTTGACGTACCGGCACGTCGGCAGGCAGTAGTCATGGCCGTTCCGGGTGCCGACGTAGCGCACCCCGCGGTCGGCCAGCGCCTCGACCTCGTCGGGGTCGAGACCCTCGTGCTCGAGCAGGCTGCGCTTCATTCTGGGACCGTAGGCGTACTCGCCGATGTGCCCGTCGCTGCGGCCGACGCGATGGCACGGGATCAAGACCGGGATGGGGTTACGGTTGAGCGCCGACCCCACGGCGCGGACCGCACCGGGCTTCCCGATCTCCTTGGCAATCCATCCGTAGGGACGGATCTCGCCCGGGGGGATCTCCGCCGTCTTGAGGAGCACGGCCTGCTGGAAGTCCGTGAGGTTGGAGAGGTCGACAGGGAGACGCCCGAGCTTGCCCGTGTCCAGCGACCGGCGTACCTGATCGGCCAGCCGGGCCGGCATGTCGTCGACCTCGACAACGGGCCGGCCAGGATGGTGCTCTGCGTAGTGCTCCCATTTCTCTGCGGGGGCGCAGCCGACGACACCGTGGTCGTTGAACACGATGCACAGCGGTCCGAGCGGACCGGCGATGACGGCCATACGATCAGCGATCCCAATTGCGGCGAGGATCCGATCCTCGAGATGGCTCGGCGCCTCGACGGCAAGCTCGGTGAGGGCGGCTTCGACATCGCGACTGGTGGGGATGTTGCTCACAGTTCAGCTCCTTCGCTGGCAACGATGGTGCGCAGCTTCTCGACGCCGCGGTGCACATCGGACTTCACGGTGCCGGTCGGGCGATCGAGGGCCTCGGCGATCTCCTGATATCCCAACCCGACGACGTGGCGGAGGATCACCGCGGTGCGTACCGGCGGGGACAGCGTCGCCAGACGCCGCTGCCAGACGTCGTCGACGGCGTCGAGTGCGTCTTCCTCCGTCGAATCGCTGGACATCGGCTCCGGGTGACTGTCGAGGGGACTCGGTCTCGGCTTGCGTTGCTTCGATCGCGCCAGGTTGCGGCACAGGTTGAGCGCGATCGTCCATAGCCACGGCTGCAGCCGCAGGTCCCTGATCTGTTCGGGTGGGTACCGATCAAGTGCCCGATATGCCCGCACAAACGTCTCCTGCGTGACTTCTTCGGCGTCCTGGGGGCTTCCGGTCAGCCGGAGCGCGCCCGAGTACATCGGTCCCTGGAGCGCCCTGACGAAGTCGGTGAATGCCTCGTCGCGGCCAACGGCAAGCCGGCGAGCAAGCTGAGGCAAGTCGACGGTGTCTCTGGTATCCATGATCATCACGGGTGGTCTCCTCGATTGCCCTTGCAGGGGAGAACCCCGCGGCGTGGCAACCGGTTGCAGACTCACCCGTCCAGGACGAACCTCCGCACCAGGTCGAGCCCGAGCGGGCCGACCTCGAGGAGGCGGCGGTGGAAGGCCTTTTCGTCGAAAGCCTCGCCTTCACGGGCCTGCATCTCCGCCCGTAGCTCGAGGATCTCCCGCTCGCCCACCTTGTAGGAGATCGCCTGTCCCGGCCAGCCCAGGTACCGCTTCACTTCGGATTCGGCGTTGGCCTTGTCCAATGTGGCATAGGTCTGGAGCATTTCGACAGCCAGCTCGTAGCTCCAGGTTTCGCCAGGGTGGAAGGGTTGGCCTTCCGGGATCGCCAGCTCGAGGTGGCAGCCGATGTCGACGACCACCCGGCAGGCCCGCAGCATCTGTGCCGCGAGGAATCCGAACACGTAGTCCGGCCGGTCGAGGTAGCCGAGCTCGTCCATCAGGCGCTCGGCGTAGAGCGCCCAACCCTCGCCGCTCCCCGATTTCCAGATCCACAGCCGGTGCATGCGGCTGAGCCGATCGGCCAGGGACACTTGGATGCCAACTTGAAGGTGGTGGCCGGGGAAACCCTCGTGGTATGCGGTCGACACGTTGTCGTAGAGCGGCGTCGGAACGTTGCGGTCGATCGACCACCACACGGATCCCGGCCGCGTGAAGTCTTCGCTGGGGCCGACGTAGTAGGCGCCCAGTGATCCGCCTGGAGGGGCCAGCTTCACGTCACAGGCACGAATCTGCTCGGGGACTTCGAAGTGAGAGCCTGCCAACCGCTCCAGGGCTTCGTCGAGGCGAGCCGACAGGAAGGCAACCAGGTCGTCCGGTGTGGCGGCCAGGCGTTCCGGATCGGTCTTCAGCACCTCGAGAGCCTCCGGGATGCCGCCCCCGGGCACGATGTCCTTGGCGACGCTCTCCATGCGGGCGCGGAGCGTGGTCACCTCGGTCCAACCCCACGCATACGTCTCCATCGGGTCGATGTCCATGCCAAGCATGCTGGCCGCCCGCCATCGATACTCCTCGGCCCCGGCGGAGTCTTTGCCGGGGGCATCTGGTGCGTAGACATCCGTCAGGTAGGTGGTCAGCTTCAGGTAGGCCTGGCGTGCCCGGTCTGCGCCTGCGGTGATGCGGGCAGCGAGTTCCGGGTCGTCGATTCCTGCCTCGCCGAATTCGGTGGGAAGGGTGAGGAAGAACGACTCATCCCCTGCGTTGACATTTGCCTGTCGAACCGCCTCCTCGACTTGGCGGAGGGGCACCGCCTTCCCTGCGGTCCTGCCGGCGTCGAGCGATTCGATGTATCGATCGATCGCCTCGTCAAGCCGTTCGAGGCGGGTGGCGATGTTGCTCCACGCCTCTTGGTCGCCACGCTTCATGTGGTCGAACGGTTCGCGCAGACCCTGGACGGGAGAGGCAATGGAGTTGAGTGCCCTCAGGTGGGCGTCGTGCTCGTAGAAGATGAGCTGGTTCTCCAACTCATCGGTGGCGGCAGCGATGGCGAGCTCGTCCCAGCGCGTTTTCGGGGGCGGCAGGGCGTTGACCCGGTTGAGCATGTCGCGCATGCGCGCCACGGCCGTCTCTGCGCCTTGTGGGGATAGATCGGTCCACCGGTCGTCGTAGCCGGCGATCCCGAGATAGGTCGCCTCATCGGGGAAGATGTCGCACAGCTCGTCGACGAGTTGGTCGCTCAGCCTGAAGATGGGGTGGGAGTGGTCGAACGTCATGAGTCCTCCGGGAAGGCGGCCAGTCGAGGGTAGCGATGTCGCAGGGCCACGGCTGGTGCGCCTTGCAGCCAGATGCGCGGAGCCACCGCTGCGTGGGTGGCGGCTGTCGCCTCTGGTTCTATCGTGCGGATGGTGCCGGTCGTTCCCTCCTTCCCCACCCATTTTGCGTTCTACGGCACACTGCGCCGCGATGGCAGCGCCGCGGCGCGGCTGGGTCTCAGCGATGCCCTCACGTGGATCGGACCGTGCCGCATCCCTGGACGGTTGTATCGAGTCACCTGGTACCCAGCACTCGTCCAAGGCGAAGGATCCGTCGTCGGGGACCTGTTCGCCGTTGAGGACGAGGCCGCAGTGGCCGTGCTCGACCGGTTTGAGGGTTACGACCCTGCGCAGCCCGCCGAGTCCCTCTACGTCCGACGACCCGTAGAGCTCGTGGATCCAGGCACATCGGCGTGGGCATACGTGTGGAATGGAACGATGGACGGCCTCACGTTCATCAGCTCGGGGGACTGGTTGGAGGGCGAGGCGCCGGCGTGAGCTTGCTGGTCAAGCCCATGAGGCATCTCCGATCACTCGGACGCTGCCAGGGACGCCGTGCTGAACACCACATGGAACGGCTGGCAGTAGATGGTGACGGTGACATCACCCGACAGGTCGAAGTCGGCTGGGATCTCGTAGTTCTGATCGCCCTTGTTGCCCTTCAAACCACCAAGATCGACGTAGCCGGCAGTCATGACGTCGTCCCGATTCTCCACCGAGCCTGTCGGGCTCAAGATGACGTGAAGATCGGGCCCGTTGGTCACGTCGAGATTCTCGAATCGCAGCACCCGGCTCCCGTCTTCCAACTCGTAGATGGTGGCGGTACCACTCCCGCGGTGCGATGCATCGGCGTCGCGGAACTCACCGTCGAACAGCGCGATAGGCCCGGCTTCCACCGCACCCGACGAAGTCGGCGGCGGCTCCGGTGCGGCGGTCGCTTCCGAGGCGTCATCGGTCATGTCCTCTTCGCTCGGGTCGGCATCGTCGTCAACGGCTGTGTCGATCGCGTCACCATCAGAAGTTGCGGCGGCCGGAACACTCGCCGTACCGACGTCGCTCTCGGCAGGCGCCGCGACGGGGAACTCCTCGATCACGGTCTCGTCGAGGAACAGCGGGGATCCGAGATACCACGCAACCGCCAAGACGGGAATCGCAATCGCAACGGCACCAATACGCACGCCGGTTCGGCGCCACAACGGCAGGGGTTCTTCCATCACTGGGTCAACTTTCACATGGGGTTCGGTTCGTCCCCTCAACAACGTGCAAGCTACCGCCAGGGATTCCGCAACCCCGATGAACGATTGATGAACATCAGCTGAAGACCGTCTTGGGGCGGGATTCCTGTTCACCGTCGACCGAGATGTCGACCTTCTCGTTGTAGAAGCACACGAAGCCCGCAATCGCCGCGCTTTCGGCAACAGGCGCCGGATACCACCAGACGACGTTGGCGTGGACGTCCTTGCCGGTGTCCACCGAGTAGTACGAGGCCGTTCCCTTGTAGGGGCACTCGGTATGGAGGTCGGTTGGGACGAGCAGGTCCATTCTCACATCGGTCTTGGGCAGGTAGTAGCGCACGGGCAACCCGGTCTCGAAGAGCAGCCGCGGCCGAACCGAGTCGGCGACTTTCACGCCGTCGATCTTCACCTCGATGTGCCGTGAGCTCTGGAGGATGTCGACGCGGCTGTAGGGGTCGCGAGCATGGACATATACCTGCTCGTCCTCCTCGAACCATGCGTCCACGGCCCCCCACTCGAAGGCGTAGTACCCCGAGATGGCTTCGATAGGAGCGTCGGCATACAGCAGCGCCGCCTTCTCCGCCTTCGATGTCCCTGCTGTGATATCGAAGATGCCGGCATCGCCGCGGCTCGGCGACCGCTTCGTCTCCCCCGAGGCAGTCAGCAGGTCGGTGCGGACGTCGGCCGCCGGGAAGTAGTACGTGGGGTAGTACGGCTTTTCCCACACGAGCTTCACATGCTTCGAATCGGCGATGTACTCGCCGCCCAACAGCACCCGGACTCGCTTCTGTCCGTCTTCCACCCGCACTCGCCCGCGGCTCTCAGCCATGGTTCACCTCATCTCCTTGACGGTCCAACCCGCAACCGCGTGACCGGCGGGGGCATTCCCCGGTGCCGTGACCCAGCCGGTACGCGAAGATGTGTGCACGCCGCACCAAGAAGTGAGCGCATGAAGATCCTCTTTGCCGACAAGTTTGTTCCCACGCACGTTGCCACGCTCGAGGCGGCGGGTCATGAATGCGTCGTCGCTCCGGACACGTCGGCAACGGATCTCCCCACCGCGCTCACCGGCATCGACGTGTTGGTGGTGCGATCCACGAGGGTCACGGCCGACGCGCTCGATGCCGCCAACCGCCTCGCCCTGATCGTACGCGCCGGGGCGGGCGTCAACACGATCGACCATGCGGCTGCCGCCGACCGGGGCATCTACGTCGCCAACACCCCGGGCAAGAACGCCGTTGCGGTTGCCGAGCTGACCATCGGCCTGATGACGGCCCTCGACCGGCGGATACCCGATGCGGTGGAGGATCTGCGTGCCGGTCGTTGGCGCAAGTCGGAATACAGCAAGGCGAACGGCCTCGCTGGGCGCCGGCTGGGGATCATCGGCATGGGCGCGATTGGCCGCGCGGTTGCCTCCCGGGCGATTGCTCTGGAAATGGACGTACTCGTCGAGGACAAGCCGGATCGCGCCATCGATACCGTCCACGACATCGTCGCAATGGGCTGCACGCTCACCGACCTCGAGACGCTGCTGTCGACCTCGGATGTCGTGTCGGTACATGCCCCGGCTACCGACGCTACCCGTGGCATGGTCGACGCAGCCTTCCTGGCGCAACTCAAGCCGGGCGCATTCCTCATCAACACGTCTCGCGGCGACCTCGTCGACGAGGAGGCGCTGCTCCAAGCCATCGAGGAGAAGGGGTTGCGGGTCGGTTTGGACGTCTACGCCGACGAGCCGGGCTCCGGCGTCGCGGAGTTCACGTCTGCGCTCGCCCGCCATCCCAACGTCTACGGGACTCACCACATCGGGGCGTCCACCGAACAGGCTCAGGAGGCGATTGCGCTCGAGGTGCTCGAGATCATCGAGGGTTTCGCCCGCGGGGAGATCCGCAATTGTGTCAACGTCGCCGCTGATGGCCTGGCGCCGGTGACGATTGCCGTCCGCCACCTCAATCGGGTCGGGGTGCTGGTGAGCATCCTGACCGAGTTGAGGTCTGCCGGCCTCAACGTCGAGCAGATGACCAACACGATCTTCGCCGGTGCCAAAGCGGCGATCGCGACGATCCACGTGGATGGCGACCTGACAGATGCGACCACAGACGCGGTCGCTGCGCTCGACGACGTCCTGGGCGTCTCGGTCGCCCGGGGGTGAGCTTCGTCCGGCCCTTTGCGGGATTGCTCCCCGATCCGGAGCTGGCGCAGGCTGTTGCCAGTCCGCCGCTGGGAGAGCTGACGACTCGGGAATGGTTCGGGTTGTCGCAGGACAATCCGCTCAGCTTCCTGCACGTCATCAGGACGGAAATCGACAGTGAGGGGGGTGGGCCGGATCCTGCGATGCCGCAGACGTCGGGTCGGCCGCGACTCGATGAGATGATCGCCGAGGGTGTGCTGCAGCGGTCACCGGCGCCGGCGTACTACGTGTACCGCACCGAAGACGGCACGCACACTTCGACGGGCCTGATTGCCGAGGTTCACGTCGCCGGGTACGCCGACGGGCGAATCCGCCGCCACGAGGAGACCCGGGAGGCAACCGAGGAGCTGCTCGTGGCCCACATGCGCCGGCTCAGCGCCCACAGCGATCCCGTCGGCCTCACCCACCGCGACGATCCTGAGCTTGCGTCGATCGTCGCCGGCATCATCACCCGCACGCCGTACGTCGAGTTTGCCGCACACGGTCTGCGCCAGTCGGTGTGGGTGGTGGACGATGCGGCGTCTCTGGATGCGCTTCAAGCCCGGCTTGATGGCCTCCGCACGCTCTACATCACGGACGGTCACCATCGCTGTGCCGCGGCGTTGCGCTATGCAGAAGAGCGCTCGATGGCCGATCCGGTGCACGAAGGGTCGGAGGAGTATCACTACTTGCTGGCTGCGCTCTACCCCGAGTCCGAATTGCGTTTGCTGGCGTTCCATCGCTGCGTCGGCAATCTCGGGATGACGTCCGACGAGATCGTTGCGAAGGTTGGTGCGGCGGTCGAGCTCGAGTCCGCCGCCGCTCCGGCCCCGATGCGTCGCGGGGAAGTCGTGCTGCGCGCCGGCGGCAACGACTATCGGTTCGATTTGCCCCCAGGGATCGCGGGTGACGTCCACGACAACCTCGATGTTGTTCGGCTCCAAGAAGTCGTGCTCGGGCCGGCCTTGGGGATCACCCGTCCCCGGGTCGATTCGCGGCTCAACTACGTCGCGGCGAGTGCGGCGGTGGTGCCGGAGGATCACCATTGCGATGCATGCTTCCTGATGTACCCCACGAGCGTCGCAGACGTCATGCGCATCGCCGATTCGGGCAAGGTGATGCCACCCAAGTCCACCTGGTTCGAACCGAAGGTGTGGGGCGGGCTCTTCGTGGCCCTGCTGGACGACGACTGACAAGATGTCTTCGGATGTGCCTAACGTTGGCGCAGGACCACGACGGGAGCAGATGCGTTGGCCATCGACATTGCCGGGTTCATCACCTACATGAAAGACCATGCGATTGAGCACGGCTTTCACGTGCACGACGAACGCCACTTCATCGAGACCTTCTCCTTGCGCCAATCCTTCGAGGTCGACCTGCACCCCGAGTCGGCATGCACAGGCCCGGTCGACCTCAATCTGGCGTTCGACGTCGAGCCAAGGGTGCTGCTCAAGCTCGAGGATCAGGTCAATGAGATGGACGACGAGTTCACCGAGCCTGAAGGTGAGTTTCGGATCCCGCTGTACTTCAATTGGGCGCTGCCGCCGCTGGCCGATCCGCCGGATCTCATCATCCTCTCGGCCGAGCTCGCCGGCGTCGGCGGGCCGGACCTGCCCGTCGAAGTGTCCGCGGTGGACTCGTTCGGGGCACTTTCACAGCAGCCCGAACGCCGTCTCTCGCTCGTCGGCCGGGTCGAGGTCTCCCTCGTCGATGTCATGCTCGGGCGCGAGACATTGTGCGAGACCCTCGACCGCTGCCGTGACGTGAGCGAATACCTGGTCGAGCACGCCGACGAGTGGAAGGTCTCCGACCCTCCGCCCCACGACGGCCACGACTGATCGTCCCCCTGCAATGGTCTCTTGGTCTGGCGAGACGACGCCTGCCCTATCCGCTCGACTCCTTTGCGGCGGCGACCTCCTCACGGTCCTCGACCACGGCAACTGCAGGCGCCGGGACGTCGGAGCCCTTGGGGACCTCCGCCGGCTCGACGGTGATGACGCGAATCTGATTCCCTATATCCATGCTGCTTCCTCCTTGGCGCGCTGTCTGAGATAGTGAACGAGGTCGGGGACCGGGGTGCGTTCGTGAGGCCACGGGCCGCACCACTCGGAAGGCACCCGATCACACCCGGCGAAGATCGTGGCGATCTGACGGGGGTCGTGAGTCGCCAGCACCCGGTCCGGCCAGACGGCGTAGGCGGCGACCACCTGGGCCGTCTCCGCCCTGTACCCGCGTTCGTGCTCCACGACCGTGCCGGTCAGGGCGACCAGAGCCGCTACGTAGCTGTGACTCTCGGCGTCGATGTGCATCGAGACCAGTGACGGCAGCTCCTTGGTGGCGTACACCCCGCAGCCGAGCCGCCCGCAGCGGCCGTCCGTGTGCGGTGCGGCACCGTTGAACGCCGAACACGTCGCGGTGAACGTCGGTTCCGGCCAGCAGGTGCGGGCGCCATGGAGGGCACCGCGTCGCATCGACCAGAGGCGGTAGCCGAGAACCGGCACGGGTGACCATGCATCGCGGAACGTCTGACCGATCCGTTCGACGACGGTGCCGAGGAGCAGGGCGAGGGCTTTCTCACGCCCGTGGAGCTCGTCTTCGAGCCGGGTGATCTCCGACAGGATGGCTGCGGCCTCGTGTTCGAGACGCTCCAAACGGACCCGGTGCGACGCAATCGTTCTGTGCATCCGGTCGATGGTGGCCGCCTCGTCCGGCGGAGCGCCGAGCCGCCGCCGCTGCGATGCGAACTCCTTGCTCAGGTCAGCAAGACGCCGCCGCAACTCCTCTGGTGAGGTGGGCTCTGGTGGGCTTGGGGCGGCGGCCGTCACGTTGGTGAAGGTATCGCAGTCGAACATATGTTCGCAAGCGGTTTTCTCTGCGAGTTTTCGCGAATCGTCGGTGGACGGGCCTTCACGACGATCTGATCGGCAGCCTCCTACCCGGCCGTACTGTGGATCGTGCGTCCCGCTCCGGAGTCCCTGATGAGAACGAGCTCGACCGTGTTGGCGCCGTCGACCAACGATTCCGGGGGGATGAGCGCCCCGTACTCGGTGGTCCCGTCGTCGGTGGCAAAGGTCCTCGTCACGGCAACGACCTCGCCGTTCACGGCGACTCCGAGTATGAGATCGTCGTCCACGTCACCCTTGACCACTCCGCGGACCCTGGCGGGCAGCCACGGGCCGTCCACGTCGACATCGGCGTAGTCGGCCTCATCGCGGATCGTGACGCTGATGCCGTCAGAAGGTCCGATGTCGAGGTCGACGAGCCTCGTGCCCAACAGATCTGCATGGCCGTCGGGTGCAAGACCGTATGGGCCGTGGTCACCGAAGTGGGACACCTTGCGGGCGGCGACAGCTCGCACTTCAGATCCGTCGGTTCCGAACGTGATCACGCCTTCGCTGCCCGTGATCTGGCTTTCGGTTCGCTCGGGACGATCAGCATCGAACAGGGACGAGCCGTCGGTCTGCCACGGAGGGTCGATGCCGAGCACGTCTGCGATCGTGGGGAGCACATCGATCGTCTCGGCGCGATAGTCGTCGACGCCGTGGCCCGGATCGTTGGGTTGTTTGATGAACAGCGGTACTGCGGCGATGTCACCGATCGTCGACTCGTAGGCGACGCGACGGTGAGGAATGTCGGGTCGCACGGTGACGCCGTGGTCGGCCATCACGACGATGAGCGCGTCGTCGTAGAGGCCCGTATCCTCCAGCCGTTCGATCAGCTCCCCGACGACGGTGTCCACGTACATCACTTGCACGAGGTGTTGCTGGTATGCCTGATCCACCAACCACTCGTCCGGTCCCCATCCAGGGCTCTTGCTTCCAGGTGCGGGAGACGGCGATGGGTACGCCTGCCCTGAGGCGAGGTAGGACCACGGGACGTGCGGCAGGAGCGCATGGAGGAAGTGGAGGGGTGGCTCGCCATCCGGCGGCTCGATGGCGGTGATGAACTCGGCGACGGGAAGCCGCCGGTCCGCCGCTTCGAGCGCCTGGAATCTCGCGATGATGTCGAACTCTTCGGCATCAGTCCTGTCGGTGAAGTTCGACCACGTCTGATTGATGGGTGGGAGTCCATCGGCGATGTCCTCCGGAAGGAACAGGTGGCCGGCAACGACCCTGAGGTCGCTCCAGAGTGCGCTCCACCTGCTGCCGAGCGGTAGGGATGGTCGGGACGTGTTCTCGCACGCAAACTCGGGACAGAGCTCGGTGACGGATTCGCGCACGTGGAGGTCGTAGCTCCCCGCAAGCAGTGTGAAGAGGTTGGCGGGATACTCGTTGGCGGTCGGCAACCCTCCGTCTTCTCCGGGGTCGTTCCCTGTGAGGATTGCGGGCAATGCCCTCTCCGTCTGCTGCTGCACGGTCGTCGCATTCCGGAACCACGTACCGTCTCGGGCAAGGCGGGCGAAGTTCGGGTAGACGTCCTCCTGGATGTTCCCTTCCGCATCCATCAGCGACGCAAGCGGGAACTCATCGAAGATGACCATCACGACCGGAGCCGGGCTGTCGACGGTCACGGACGCTGGTTCGGAGATGGCCGACCCCGCAAACACGAGCTGCGACGCAGGCGAGCCGAACAGGAAGAGCCCGACGATCGCCAGTGGTGCGAAGGCGCCGACGCGGAAGACCGTCCGGAGGGTGGCGTAGCGGTAGAAGGCGATCGCAATGAGAGTTCCGATCGTTGCCGCGATGCCGATCTCGACCCACCCGGGCAGGCGCTCCAGGGGGGTGCGCAACATGACCTGCAGCGCAAGGATTCCACCCAATAGCGCCAGCACTCCGAAGTGGGCGACGCGGCCCGCCCGTGTGTTGAGGCTGCCCGCCGCCACGACGAGGAGGCCGATCAACAGTGGGAGGACGACGGCCACGAGCACCGCAAGGAAGGCGATGTCGATGGGTGGAGCAGCCCTGGCGAGGAAGAACTCGGCGTTGCGACCGAGCAGGTCGAGCAGGGGTTGCGCGACCGCGAGGGCAAAGATGGCAACAATCGAAAGGAGAACGTCGGACGGCCGAAGGCTGCCGGTCGCCGTCTGGCCGTTGGCGGTGGTCATGATCAGCGGAGCGGAGTGAGTGCGAAGAGCCGCCGGTTCCCTGCAGGTACCGCCTGTTCCCGTTCGATGCGAAAGCTGCGTGCGAGATACTCCCGAAGCGCGTCCTCGGTGTAGTCACGGTGGATCTCGTGGGACCGTTTGTTGGCGGTGAGCTGGCGCACCATCGGATCGTCAGGGGGAACGAACTCGAGCACGACGTGGGCATCGAGGCCGGCCAGCCAGTCGACCACTGCCGGCAGGGGCACGTTGCGGCCGATGACGAGGTGATGGACGACGGCGAGGCACAACACGAGATCGGGCGACGACCGATCGAGCAACGGGGGCCGTTCCGAGCCGCGCCATCCGATCCCTGGGGACGGATTGGCGAGGTCCTGGATGAGGGGCAGCACGTTGGGGACGCCGGCGTTCCGCAACGACTGATACAGCTCGTCGAGCACCAGGTGGTCGGCGTCGAGCGCAAGGACCTGGTCCGTGGTGACGGCGGCGAGTTTCGCAAAGTAGCCATCGTTCGTCCCGAGATCCCAGACGACGTCAGGGGCATGTTCCAGCAGCGAGCCGGTGACGAAGTCGGCTTTGGCGTCCCGCTGCAGCTCGACGTGGTCGCAGTCTGCGGCGTAGCGGTTCCACGTGGAAGAACCGGGGTCCCATGACAGGCTCTCGACGATGCGGCGCAGGCCCGTCACGTTGGTTGCGATCATGTTCGTGGTGAAGCCGGCCTGTTGGAGCTCGGATCGCACGTCGACGTCTCCGCCTTCCATCCCGTACCGGCGTTCCGCCCGTGCGGGCAGGATGACGTGGAGCAGTGAGCTCTTACGGAGGCGATCCTTCGGCGAGAGCATGCGGCTCAGCTCGTCGGCGCTGATGCCCTCTGGCTGGCCTCGCAACAGCGGCTGGAACGGAACGCCAACGCGTGCGGTGAGCATGAGCGGGTAGAGGTATTGCTGAAGGAACTGGCGGTAGCCCACCCACAGATCTCCGGGCTCGAGCCGCTCGAACGACCCGATGTCGATGAACACGGGACGGGGTCCGCGCCACTGCACGTTGTACGGCGTGGCGTCCTTGAGGATCATGTTCTCGGCCAGCGCCGCGCTCATCAGGTCGAGCTGGAGCAGGGCGGCATCGCGGAGCATCGAGAATGTCCACTCGTAGGGATACGAGATGATCGGGATCGCATCGTGCCGCAGCACGCCGGCCCACTCGCCCGGTGGCGGGGCGACATCGACACGCTCGGTGGACACGATCGTCCCGTCGGCAACGCCTGCTGAGAAGAACCGTGTGGTCTGCAGTTGCTCCCAATCTGCCATGGCTCGTGCATCCAGCGCACGGAACACGTCGCTGTTGCGTCGGAAGACGCGGCTGCCCGGATCGCGGTACGAGCCGGGATCTACATCCATGCGCGGGGCAGCGTCGAGCGACGGAGCGTCGTCCACAGGAGTGGGCTGCGTCAGTCGGTAGAGGCCGTGGGGACGGCCGCCTCGCCGGCGTCACCGTCGGTGGCGGCGGGCGTTGCCTGCTCGTCGGTGCGGCCCCTCTTGAACAGGTTGCGACCCTTCGTCTTGAACAAGACGGCGGCTCCGGCGGCGCCGCCGAGGACGGCCTGCACGATGAGCGTGCCTGTTCCGGGGTCGAGATATCCGATGATCATTTTGTGGTGCTCCAACTGTGGGTGGATCGGTTCTGGGAGACCGATCCAGCAAAGTGTAGCCCCGGTGCCGTTTTTCTGATCGGATCGGTCGGAGCCTCGGCCCGTTGACTCGTTCTTGACGCCGTTGACTCGGCTGTGACGCGCTTTTCGCAGGTCGCCGACTGCCGCGACCGACCTTGCGGGAATGGACTTCACCCGCACCTCAGTTGCAGCTCTCGCTTTGATGCTCGTGGTCTCGCCTGCACAGGCGGGCGAGCGGAGCGCGGGACCTCCGGGGAAACAGGTCAGCAACCTCACGGCCCTTTCTCACACGAACCCGGAGGTCCCACAGCTCCACGATCCCACCCGTGCCGACTACCCGGTCAAGGTCGAGCTCGAAGGCGCCACCGTCTACGCGCAGAACAACCGTCGTGTCGATGATGTGCAATGGGCGCTGAGTCGATATGTGGAAGCCGGCATCGAGTTGCCGTTCGTCCAGATCTGGATGCACGGAACCCGTAGCGGCTGCGCCGGGTCCGAGCTGAAGGCCCGGAGCGGCTTCGCCACATGGCGGGACGGGACCGCCATCGTGTTCGTGTGCAACTCGAACTACACATTGCTGCACGAACTCGGTCATGTGTTCGACCGTCATGCGCTCTCCGACGCTGATCGGGAGCGGTTCATGGCGTTGCGAGGCGTCGGCGAGTGGCAGGCGGGAGCGTGGCTGGAGCAGGGTCAGGAGCACCTGGCCGACGTGCTGGCGTGGGGTCTCGGCGAGACCGCAACACGATACGGCCGCACCCAGCCGAACGACGAAGCGAGCATCGCGGCCGCCTTCATCGCGGCCACCGGCGTCGAACCCTTGTCGGGGTGAGGCCGGGTGGTGCACGAGCCGTCGTGCACGACCCGGCGTCGTCGTCGGCCGAAGGTCGGCAGGCCCAGCGCACCTGGCTGCTGGTGTCGGTCAACGGGATCCGTTGACAACGTCTTGACAGGCGGCGCGGATGCTGCACCGAGCACACGACCGGCGAGGGGCGGGTTATGAGAGGCACATCGGAAACGGCAACGGTCGCCGTCCGCGACCGTGGGTACGGCGAAGCCACGACAACCATCCTCGTTGAGCGTGCCCGAGACGGCGACGAGCGGGCGTGGAACACGATCATCGACCGCTATCAAGGGCTCGTATGGAGCGTGGTGTCCGGGTTCCGGTTCGATCAGGCGACTCGCGAAGACGTGTCGCAGGCGGTGTGGCTGAAGCTGCTCAACCACCTCGACGGTATCCGCGACCCCGAGCGGCTCGGTGGGTGGCTGGCCATCACTGCCAAACGGCACGCGATCGATACCCAGCGCAAACGTGATCGGCTCGTCCTCGTTGGAGAGTCGATCGAAGAGGTGGTGGCCACCGCATGGGACGAGGAGGAGACCACGATGACCGACAGCGAACGCACCGCGATCCTCAGCGCGTTCTGCGTGCTCCCGGACCGCATGCAGGAGCTCTTGCGACTGCTCGTCGCCGATCCTCCGCTGACCTACAAGGAGATCGGGGAGCTCATCGGGCGACCGGTGGGCAGCATCGGGCCGACCAGGGCACGGGCGCTCGGTCGACTCCGCAGGGCGTTCATCGGCGAAGTGGGGATCACTGGAGCCCGCGGGCCGCACGGATGACCCCATCGGCTCTCACCACTCGTCGGCATGGGCCGGGTCGGAGCCGTACGGATAGACCGCTTTGGGCGCACCGTCGCCGCGGGCCGTGGTCGTGCGTGCTTGAAACACGCGACTGAACAGCGGGTGGAGACAGAGGTCGTCGTTGTGGCCTGTGAACATCGGGCTGGGCAGCGTGTAGTCGAATTCGGCCTCGACGTAGCGATCGGTACGTCGGCTGACGCGGCCGAGAGCGCCGATCTCGACGAGCATCTCCTTGAACCCGAAATACTCGAGCCCTGTGGTCTTGGCGATACCCGTGCGGTTGTAGACCCGGTGCAGATCGCCGTCGGTGAACGACAGCGACAACTCCGGGATTGCGCGGCGACACGCCTCTCTGCCGTAGGGGTGGACGGCCGAGTAGGCGCTGAAGATCTCAGCCGCAAGCAGCTCCTCGACCTGGCGCACGCCCTCGATGACGGCCTCGGCGGTCACCGATGTGGGGTCGCCGCCCACTTCACGGTTGCGGCGCATGATCCCGTTGAGAATCCGGAGCAGGTGTCGCGGGACGAGCTGGGTGTGCCGCATGATGTACGCCATCGTGTCCTCATCAGCTCCGAGTTGGTTGGTGAGGTTTGCAGGGAGCACGGCCAGCAACACCGTCTTGGCATCGTCGAAGGAGCGTGGGTTGTAGGCGCGCTTGCCGAATGCATCGACCAGGACACCGGGATGGTGCAGCTTGAGGTAGATCGCCAGCCGGTTGCCGGCGATCTTGATCAGCTCCTTGGCGTTCCAGTGCAATGTGATGTGGTTTTCGGCGTCCTTGAGCGGATTGGCCGCAAAGTCGGACAGCTTCATCCACAGCTCGGACGGGTAGCAGAATCGGAAGTCGCAGTCGGGGACGGCTGAGCGGTCGGACCGTCCGATCAAACCGAAGAGGCCCGCCAGCGGCCGCGCCAGCACGTCGAGCTCGGTGTGCAGATCCTCCATCGAATCGATCAGGACGACGGCGTGAACGTTCCGATGGTCGAGGATCGAACGGCACGCCTCTTTGGCCTCGCCAAGCCGGGCGCCGTCGCCGGCGATCATCTCCGGCGATGCTCCGGCGAGCGCTCGGCAGTACGCCGCCCCGATGTCGTCGACGGTCATCCCGGCCGGATCACCGAGTGCCGCCACAAATCGCTGCACCGTGAACATGTCGGCGCGCATCTCGTCCGGCGCCGTGGTCGACTGCAAGGTGGCGAGACAGAGCCCGCTCCACACGACGCCTTCCCAGATGTCGCCAACCTGTTTCACGAACAGGCGGCCGCCGCTGCTCTCGATCGTCTCCACGCAATGCAGAACATGGGCGAACAGGTCTGCGGACTTGAACTCCACCAGCAGGTTGCGCGGGTCGAGCATCGGCGTGCGCATGAGGGCCGTCTTGCCTGCACCGCGTCGACCCACGATGAAGGAAGGGCGTCGTCGCAGGATCTCGGCGTGAATGCGATTGTCCCGGTCGTACAGCGCCTCGTAGACGTCCCTGGTCGAGATCTCGTCCATGGCGATGGGTCCAAACGGCGTCTCGTCCGTCACGAAGTCGGCGACGGTGGGCCGGGGCACGTCCGCATGGGGTCGCCGACCGTTTGCCGGATGGGGAGCCGAGGAGATGCCGAACGCATCGGCAAGCTCGGTCGCAAACTCGGCAGCGTCGCGATAGCGGAGTGCAGGGTTCTTTGCGGTCGCCTTGGCGAGCACCTCGTCCACCCGGGTGGGCACGGCGGGACGCTCGACATGGAGTGCAGGCAAGGGCGCCTTCAGGTGGTGAGTGATCAGGGCGGGAACGGATTCCGTCGGATACGGGTGGGTGCCCGCCAGCAGCTCGTAGGTCACGATGGCCAGCGCATAGATGTCCGTGCCGGGACCTGGCTCTCCGCCCTCCAGCACCTCCGGCGCAGCGTACGCAGGCGTGGCCGGCGAACCCTTGTCGGTGAGTGTGTGGGTCGCCCCGATGATCTTGGCGATCCCAAAATCGCCGAGGTAGCCGTTGCCGTCCTCGTCGAGCAGGACGTTGGCCGGCTTGATGTCCCTGTGGATGATGCCCGTGCGGTGCGCAGCGGCGATGGCCGCAGCGAGCTGGCCGATCAGCCGCGCGACCCGATCCCCGGCCCACGCCCCGAGGGCAAGGGCGTCGGCCAGGCTGCCCCCGCGCAGCAGGCGCATGGCGATGTAGGCGCCGTCCGGATCGCGCCAGTACTCGTAGATGGGCACGATGTGAGGGTGTTCCAGGCCGGCGATCAGTCGTGCCTCGTTCTCGAATCGGCGCAGAAACTCGGGGTGATGCGCATAGCCCGAGCGAATCGCCTTGACGGCGACCGCACGCCGCACGCTCGGTTGGCGAGCTTCGTAGACCACGGCGAATCGGCCTTCGCCGATCACAGCCCCCAACTCAAAACCTCTGACGGTGCGGATGGGCTCCGTATCGGCGACGAGCAACGACGCGTCCTGCTCGAGGATGCGCTGTTCGAGTGCTCGCGTCGCCTCAGAGGGATCGATGCCGAGTTCCTCGACCAAATGCCTGCGCAGTCGATTGCATGCCCGCAGCGCCTCGGCCTGCCGGCCCGCTCGATACAGCGCCACCATCAGCTGGCAGGTGAAGCGTTCCCGAAATGGATGCGCGACCGCCAGCGTCTCCAGCTCCCCGATCAGGGACTCGTCGGCGCCCAGTGCCAGTTCCGCATCGATGCGGAGCTCGAGCGCACTCAGTCGCAATTCGGTGAGCCGCGTGATCTCGGGATCGAGCGCGGTGTGTCCATCGACGTCTGCGTAGGGTGCGCCACGCCACAGGCTCTCTCCGAGTCGCAGTGTCGAGGCGATCGACTCCGGTGCCGTGTCGGCCAGCGCGCTTTCGTAGAGCTCGGCGAAGTCGGCGGCGTCGGTGGTCACCATTGTGGCGTCGATCCGGTACCCGTCCCGATCCCGCCGCACGGTGTCGCCAAGGCTCCTGCGCAGGTTGGAAACGAAGGTCTGCAGCGACCTGCGCGCCCCCGACGGCGGATTCTGTCCGTGGACGGCCTCGATCAGTCGCTCGGTGGAGACGGTGCTGCCGATGTAGGCAGCCAGAACGGCGAGCACCGATCGCTGCTTCGGGCCGCCGAGCTCGAGGCGCGCTCCACCCACGGACGCTTCGATGGGACCGAGAACCCGCAGTTCGACGCGGTCGATCGCCGCTATGGGATCCCGCTTGGGAGCGGGGGCTGCGGACGGTGATCCGACGTTTGCCGCTTGGGGTGCGAAGGACGCAACAGACGCTACGGCCCATGAGCCCCTGGAGGCCTTGCTCATGATGCTCTCTCTCACAACAGATCTTGCGCGCAGAAACACGCACGTACGAACCTGACGGGCGGGGGTGGCCCGAGATACGCAGAATCTGCATGGGGAAACCAACGGGCGAATGCTGGTCCGGCGGCCTATCGTGGGTACCCACCCCGGAAGCCCTGCACCCGCGGTCCCTCGTGGACCATGTCATAGCCCCGCGCCGAGGAGGCGGAATGTCCCTGAACGAAGAATTCGAGCTGCTGGCAGCCGTTGAGGACGACGCAGCCCTCCTCGCCAAAGAACACTCCGAGCGAAGGAGCCACTGGTACTTCCACGATCTGGTGCCGTGGGAACAGGGACGCAACTTCCGCGATCTCCCGTGGGAAGAGTCGCAATGCACGATCAACGAGCGGGCGCGCACGTCGCTGGTCATCAACCTCCTCACCGAGGACAACCTTCCTTCCTATCACCTTGCCCTCGAGAAGTTCCTGCCGGACTCAGAGGTCTGGCGCAACTGGAACGGCATCTGGACCTCCGAGGAGGGCCAGCATGCGATCGCCATCCGCAGCTACCTGTTGACGTCACGGAACTGTGATCCTGTGGAGCTCGAAGACGACCGGATGGCCACCATGCGGGTGGGCTGGGAGCCGAGCGCCCAATCGCCGGCAGAGCTCTTCTCGTACACGGCGGCTCAGGAGCTGGCCACGCGCATCTCGCATCGCAATGCCGGGAAGATCACCGAGGACGAATCGGCCTTTGAGTTGATGCGCAACATCGCCGCAGACGAGAACCATCACTTCGTGTTCTACCGCGGCGTCATGTCGGCGATGCTCAGGGAGGCGCCGTCGGTCGTGATGGAGGGCATGTATCGCACGTTCGAGAACTTCCAGATGCCCGGCGTGGGCATTCCTGGCTTTGTCCGCCGATCTGTGGAAGTCGCCCGCGCCGGCGTCTACAACCTGCGGGTACACCACGACAACGTCGTGCAGCCTCTCCTGAAGCAGTGGAACATCGCAGGTCTCAAGGATCTGACGCCAAGAGCGGCGGAGTTCCAGGAGAAGTTGCTGGCGCTGCCTGAAATCATCATTGGGAAGGCCGAGCGCTTCGAGGCGAGATTCGGTACCGCCTGACGGTCGAGGACGAGGGGGACGGCCGTTGACGAACCCAACGATGCTGCGATTCGGCGGTTTGATCCCTCGTTGTGAGGCGACCTGATCAATCGCCGTCACCAACCAGCGGCTCGGGAACGTCGGGGAGGATGCACTCGCCCGGCACTGCCTCGACATGGAGACCGATGAACAGGCTGATGGTCCGCGTGGGGAGGTGCGGGCGGAAGCGGTCGATCTCACCGTCCTGAATCCCGCCGATCAGCCGAGAGAACCGGGTGCCGAGCTTCAATGGCAGATCCCACGCCGACTTCACCACGTCGGCGCGGCCGATGGGCACGTGCGACACCCCTTCGCCGTGCCATCCAAACCCGAGCGGTCGACATGGAGAGATATCCGGTATCTCAACTGCCGCCATTGCATCGTGTCGGCCATGACTGGATCTCGGCGCGCCGCCGAACCGCCGGAGGTCATCGGGAGGGAGCGGGAACGCGACCGCCTTGGCGCATTCATCGACGCAGTGCCTTGTGGAGTGCACTCCTTGGTCGTGAGCGGCGAGGCGGGCATCGGTAAGACTGTGCTGTGGAGTGACGCAATCCTGCGATGCCGCCGTGCTGGTTATCGCGTGCTGCGCGCTCGTGGATCCGAGGAGGACATGTCTGGCGTGCTCGTCGGCCTCCGCGATCTCTTCGAGCACACGAGCGTTGCCGCATCGGCTCTGACCGACGGGGCCGACCCCTTCGAGCGCGGGGCGGCCGTCCTCGCAACGCTCCGCGAGCTGGCTGCCGCCGGCCCTGTGATCTTGGCCATCGACGATCTGCAGTGGCTCGACGCCGTGTCCGCCAGGTCGCTACGGCACGCATTGCGCCGCCTCGTCGACGAGCCGGTCGGCGTGCTCGCAACCTTGCGCACGGAGTCCGGGACCGAAGATCCCCTGGCCCTGATGCGGTGCCTGCCCCCCGGCCGGCACGAGGCCATTTCGCTCGGTCCGCTGCAGCGAGACGACGTCAGACGGCTGCTCGGCCGCATCGTGCCGACGGTGTCGCCGATCACCCTGCGCCGCATCCATCACACTTCGGCAGGTAATCCCCTCTATGCCATCGAGTTGATGCGGTCGCTGGCCAACGAGGACGGCGCAGCCGAGATACCCGAGGGTCTCCCGCTGCCGACGTCGTTGCAGAGCGCGATCGAACGGCGGCTGACGACCGTGCCGACGGCGGTGCTACCCGTGCTCGACGTCGTCGCCGTTTCCGGGCCTGCTCTCTGCAGCCTTCTGGAGCAGGCATTGCCCGACTCTGATGTGGAGGAGCTCGTCATGCAGGCAAGCGCGCTCGACCTCTTGGTGGTCGAAGACGATCTTCGGGTGAGGTTCTCGCATCCACTGATGGCGACTGCCGTCTACAGGAGGATGAATCCCATCGCGCGTCGAACGCTTCACGCACGTCTCGCCGCAGTGGCGGACGATCCGGACAGCAGGGTCCGTCACTTGGCGCTGTCCACCGACGCTCCGGACGCATCGATCGCCGCCGACCTCGAAGCAGCTGCATTGAAGGCGCGAGGCCGGGGAGCGTCCGACGTTGCCGCAGGGTTTGCGAGGCACAGTCACCGGCTCACGCCCACGGGCGACGTCGCCGATCGGCGGCGCCGTGCGTTGATGGAGATTGCCAACCTCGCCGCAGCGGGCGAAGCGCGACGCGCTCGCGACCTCGTCGATGGTCTCGTCGCCGCCCTGCCGCCCGGCCCCGACAGGGCGGCTGCGCTCGTACATCGGTTCTACGTTGAGAACGACGACGTCGCCAGCGCGGACGCAACGCTCCAACAGGCGCTCGAGGATGCGGCGGCCGACGCACTACTTCGGGGGCGAGTGCTCGACATCCTTGGCTGGTTCCGCGGAGTGTTCGGCGGAGATCTGGCGGCCGGCATCAGTGCATGCTCCGAAGCGGTGGCCATCGCAGAAACCGAGCGAGACAAGGCGCTGTGGATGTTGGCCGCCGGGCACCTCGCCCACATGCAGGCGCTCGCTGGGAGCCCGGATGTCGAGACGATGGAGCGAGCGGTGGCGCTATCGGACGAACTCGGAGGTCCGACTCTCGGCGGGGGTCCGAGAGCATGGCTCGCCAAGCAGCGGCTGTGGGCCGGTGAGCTGGCAGCAGCCAGATCCATGTTCGGGGACGTGCTGTCGGCGCACGTGGCTACCGGCAACGAACTCGAGCGGGCCTACCGGTTCTACGACCTGGCTCTGCTGGAGATCGCTGCGGGAAACCCGACTGCTGCGTTGGAGTACGCCACGCGTGGTGTTGAAGCTGCCCAGGACTCGGCGAACGCCGATGCCGAGGGCTGGGTGCTGTACCCGTTGGCGCTGGCGCACGTATGGCTGGGCGAACCCGCGGCAGCCAGGTCGGCAGCCCGACGGCTGCTCGAGTGGCCCGGCCGTCCCGGCGAGAGGCTGGGGACGGCGCGGGCCTACAGCGCACTCGGGTTGTTGGCTCTGGCCGAGGGTGACGCCACGGCCGCATCAGGTGAGTTGCGTGTGGCTCTCTCGCTGCTGGAGCGGGTTGGCGTCGCCCACCCAGGGGCCGTGCCGGTGCTGCCTGATGCCATCATCGCCTGTGCGTCGTCCGGCGCGACCTCCGAAGCGGCAGACCTTCTGCACCGGCTCGAAGCCCAGGCCGACACGCTGGGCGACGTCCGCACTCGAGCCATGTTGCATCACGCCCGTGGAGTCGTGCATCTGGCGGACGGCGACGCCGACGAGGCGACGGTTGAGCTCGAGGCAGCGGTCCGGGCATTCGATAAGCTCGGATTCGCCCCTGACGCCGCCCGGGCGACGTTGGCTTGCGGAAGGGCGCTGATGAGGTCGGGTCACCGCACGCAGGCGGCTGAGCGTCTGGCCGATGCCCGCAAGCGTTTTGCGACGATCGGAGCCCCGCTGTGGGAAGCGCAGGCGGTCACCGAGATCGAGCGGGTGAGCCCGGGTCGATCTCGGGGGGTTCTGACCAGAGCGGAGGCGCGGGTTGCGAGGTTGGTGGTGCAGGGCGCCAAGAACCGGGAGGTTGCGGCTGCATTGTTCATGAGCGTTGCCACCGTGGAGGCGCACCTGACGCGGATCTACCGCAAGGTGGGTGTCCGTTCCCGCACCGAGCTGGCCAGATTGGTCACGCAAGGGGAACTCTCACTCGAGACTGGGGAAGCTGCGTAGGCCGACCGGCGTGGCCTCCGGCCATCCACGCGCAACGTGGGTTGCGATCCGGGATCGCAACCCACGTCACATCTCGAGGCGTCGGTGCTATGGGCAGCCGGCAATCGTGTCGACGCCGAAGCCGCCGACGCAGACATCTGCCAGACCTGCGCCACCGTCGAGATCGTCGTCGCCGAAGCCTCCAAACAGGAAGTCGGCGCCCGCATCTGCGATCAGCGTGTCGTCGCCCAACTCGCCAAGCAGTACGTCGTTGCCAGCCTCGCCGAGGAGCACGTCGGCGCCGCCGCCCCCGTGTACGACATCGTTTCCGTCGTTCCCGTTGAGGATGTCGGCGCCACCCAAGCCCCTGATGGTGTCGTCACCGCCGGCGCCGGAGATGTCGTCGTCGCCGTTCCCGCCTTCGAGATCGTCGTCGCCTGCACCGCCGTTGACGAAGTTGGTGCCGTTGTCGCCACCAATGACGACGTCTGCATCGTCGCCGCCGCGGATGTCGTTGGACACGCCATCGCCGCCGTAGAGGGTGTCGATACCCGACCCGCCGTCGAGGATGTTCGTGAATCCGCCGTCGCCGCCGTAGATCGTGTCGTCACCACTCCGTCCGAACAGCCAGTCGTCACCGAGGCTGCCGTGGAGCACGTCGTCGCCCTCGCCACCGTCCACCCATGCCCCATCGGCATCGGCGAACACATAGTCGTTGCCGGCTCCGGCCCACACATCGTCGTTGCCTCCGCCGGTGAAGATGATGTCATCTCCGTCGAAGCCGTTGATGAGGTCGACGCCGTCAAAGCCGCAGATGAGGTCCCGGTCATTGGTGCCGTCCAAGGGCACGTCGGCAAGGTCGCTACCCGAGACGACATTGTCATACCCCGGGGGGTTGAGCATCGTCGACGACCACAGGTTGTAGATCAACACGCACGGGTCGATCGGGATCGGCCCGATCTGTGCGTTGGCGATCCCGGGGGTTGCCCATGCGGCCGTCATTGCGGTGACGGCCAGGATCGCTGCGGACATGAATCGCTTCATGCTTGGTCTCCTTTCACATGCCTGCCGGACTGTCCGGCCAGGCAGGCGATGAGAAGCGGAGATCGTCGTGGAGATACGCCGGTAGGGCTGATGTAGGGGTGCATCGAAGATCGCTAGGGGAAACCCTATGGGCCAGGGTATGCCGCAGGCCCCTCCGGCAGCTTCGGCGACGACTCGGTAGATTGGCCGTTGAGCAACCACTGGAGAGGGTGAGCCATGGGACGTCGTGGTGTGGGATCGATCGTTGCCTTGTTGACCGCGGCGGCGGTGCTGGCTCCTGGAACGGCGGCAGCCCAGCCGGCCCCAGCCGACGAGCTGGTCGTCGAGGTGGTCTCCAGCGCCCCGGACCAGGTCACCGGGGGCGACGCCCGTCTCCACATCGCGGTACCGGGCAACACCCCGCTCAGCGGCGTGAAGGTCCTCGTCAACGGCGACGACCAGAGCGACCACTTTTCCCGCATCGATGGCCGCCGGATGTTGACCGGTGTCGTCGACTCGCTCGGAATCGGCGACAACACCGTGACCGTCATCGCCGGCGGCCGCCGCGGTGCGGTCTCTCGGGAGTCCCTCACTCTCGTCAACCACCGTATCGAGGGGCCGATCTTCTCGGGCCCGCAGCAGTACCCCTTCATCTGCCAGACCGAGCGGGCGGGCCTGGGGCAGCCTCTCGTCGACAGCGCGGAACGGGGCAACGCCGTGTTCGGCGTTGACGAGGCCGGCGACAAGACGGACGAGGTCGTTGGGTTCTCGATGGACTGCTCGGCAGACACCCTGACGACGTACGTGTATCGCACTACGGCGGGTGCATGGGCGGACTACGTGCCGGGACAGGATCGTCCCGAGGACATGGCGACCACGACCACCCTCGACGGCGCCACCGTCGACTACGTCGTGCGGTGGGAGCGCGGGACCATCAACCGGTTCATCTACAGCGTTGCCAGCCTCGCCCCGTACGACACCTCCCCAGACGATCTCGACGCCGCCGCCTGGAACGGCCGCTTGGTGTACTACTTCCAAGGTGGCGTGGCGATCGGCCACGACCAGGGCACGACGTCCACCAGCCGCATGCTCTACGACGACGCCCTTTCCCTGGGCTATTCGGTCGTGTACTCGACGGGGACCAAGACGGGCACCCACTACAACCTCGAAGTCGGCGGCGAGACGGCGCTGATGGTGAAGGAGCACTTCGTGGAGCTCTACGACCAGCCGCTGTACACGGTGGGCGTCGGTGGCTCCGGCGGGGCGATCCAGCAGTATGTCTACGGCCAGAACCACCGTGGGCTCATCGATGCGGCAGTGGCGCAGTATGCCTATCCGGACATGGTGACCCAGACGATCCACGTCGGCGATTGCGAGCTTCTCGAGTTCTTCATGGACGTCGTCGACGGCGACAACGCCAAATGGGCGACATGGTCGAACCGGCGGTGGCTGGAGGGCCTCAATGCCAGCGACACCTGGCCGAACCCGTATACGGGCGGGCTGCCCGGCTCGAGCGAATGCGTCAACGGGTGGCGCGGGTTGTCCCCGCTGACGCTCAACCCCCGCTACGGAGCGGTCGATGGCATGGAGTTGTGGCACCCTATCGATGAGGTGCTGGCCATCGAGTGGACGCACTGGGCCGACCTCGTCAACATCTACGGCGTTGCGGCCAGCGGCTTTGCTCGCAGCCCGTGGGACAACGTCGGCGTGCAGTACGGGTTGGAGGCGCTGCTCGACGGCAACATCACGCCGGAGGAGTTCCTGAAACTCAACGCCACGGCTGGCGGCTGGAAGGACGCCGCCGACATGGTGCAGGAAGGCTCGCCCTTCTTCCCGCCGGGTGAGATCGACCTGGAGAACTGGGACCCGTGGAGCGCTCGCAACCAACTCCACGGCGATCCGATCTCGCCCAGGACCGAAGGCGACCCGGTGGCGGGAGCTGCAGCGTACGACTCAGGCATGGTGTTCGTCGGCGACATCGACATCCCCGTCATCGACTGGCGCCACTACCTCGAAGAAGCGCTCGACATGCACAACTCGCATCAGTCGTTTGCGTCGAGGTCGAGGATGGAGGCCTACGACGGCGATGCGAGCAACCAGGTGGTGTGGTTCACCGACACGAGGGGCCTTGTCGACGACGACGACTTCTTCGACCAGACCCCGATGGCGTTCGCAGTGATCGACGAGTGGATGGCGAATCTGAGGGCCCACCCCGACCGCGGCGTTGCGGGCACCAAGCCCGCTGCTGCCGTGGACACGTGCTTCGACATCGCAGGCGACGTTGTTGCCGCCGGTGACGGCGTGTGGGACGGCATTCTCGACGACGGCCCGTTGGGGACCTGTGCGGATGCCTTCCCGACCTACTCGACCTCACGGGTGGTGGCCGGCGGTCCGCTTGCGGGTGGCATCTTCAAGTGTGCGCTTCAGCCTCTCGATGACGCGATCGCGGCAGGCATCTACGGGTCGTGGGTCCCCGACCCCGTCGAGCGGGCAACGCTGGACGCCATCTTCCCGACCGGGGTGTGCGACTACAGCCAGGGCGACGTGTTCCGGCCGTAGGGGTCGTGCCCCTGCGGGGCGCCGCGGTGAGGGAGTGCGCCGGGCGCTGAGAGGCTGCTGAGGCGCGTCCTGACCGGCCACCCTGGGGGTATCCCCCAGGCGCAACACGGGCTCTGCCCCATGGTTCGATCGCACGGTTTCGCCGATGGTGTCGTCAGGCGAGACCTGGGGAGGTCGACATGGGGAATGCAATCCAACCAACCGTCAAGCGACGCTGGGTGAAGTGGGTGGTGACGGGGATCGCGATCGCAGCCGCGCTGTACCTGCTCATGATCCTCTACGTCGTGGCCGCGTTCTCGTACTACGGGATCTGACATGGCGATGACGCTGTATTCGATCAAGCCCGCCTTCCAGCGCAGCCTCGAGCCTCTCATCGCCCAGTTGCAGCGGCGCCGGGTTGGTGCCGACACGATCACGTGGCTTGGCCTGGGTCTGTCGGCCGCCACGGGGGCGGCGGTGCTGGCTGCGCAGGTCATGCCCGCAACGCTCCTTGCGGTGCCGCCGTTGCTGCTGGCACGGATGGCGGCGAACGCCGTCGACGGGCAGCTCGCTCGCCGCACCTTGCCCACCGACACGGGTGCGGTCCTCAATGAGGTGTGCGACGTGGCGGGGGATGCGCTGGCCTACCTGCCTTTTGCGGTGCTGGTTGGCGGTGACTCGGCGTGGGCAGTCGTCGGGATTGTCGTCGGTGGCCTCGTGGCCGAGGTGGCGGCGATTGCCGGTTCCTCGCCGGACCGCCGGAACCAGGGCCCGCTCGGCAAGGCAGACCGGGCCTTTGCCTTCTCGTTCGTCGCCATGGCGATCTTCATCGGGGCTTCACCGGTGGTCATTGCAGGCGGCCTTGCACTCATGCTCGGGCTTGGGCTGCGGACCGTTCGCAACCGCATGCGGATCGCCGAGGGCGCCTGATGGAGATGGCGATGCCGATGCAGTGGACGATGGGGGGCGTGTTTGCGGCGCTGGTCACGGCCAGCGCCACGACGGCGACGCTGCGGCGGATGCGGCCCAGCATCGACCTCGCCGAAGTGCGGCTCCGGGTTCGGTCCTGGTGGGTGATGGCCGCAGTGTTCATCGTTGCCCTCGCCGTGCACCCAGCCGTCACGCTGGTGTTCCTGGCCGCGGTCGGGGTTGCTGCCGTGGTCGAGCTGCACCGGGCGACGGGGACCGTCGTCCTGCCCGTAGCGGTTGCGGCGACGGTTGCCGCCTACGGCATGGCCTATGCCGGTGCTGCCGATCTGCTCCCCGGTTTGGTCGTGGCAGCCGGGGTGGCTGCGGCGCTGGTATCGGTGGTGGCTGGCGTCACCCAAGGCTTCACCGCACGGGTCGGGTCCACCATGGTGGCCGCCGCCGTCGGCGCCGGGCTGGCGCACCTCGCCGGGCTGCTGGCGCTGCCCGCCACCGAAGTCCGCACCGCCGGGGGAGCGGGCTTGTTGCTCTGGCTCGTGATCGTCGCTCAAGGAGGCGACGTCGCCCAGTTCCTGAGTGGCAAGGCGTTCGGTCGCACCAAGCTTGCGCCGCTGGTGTCGCCGAACAAGACCGTCGCCGGTCTGATGGGCGGCATCGTCGTGGCGGCCGCCCTCGGCTCCGGTCTGGGAGCGCTGCTCACCGCGCACTCGTGGGTATGGGGTTTGCTGCTCGGAGTAGCGGTGGCGATTGCCGGGACCGCAGGCGATCTGATGGTCTCGGCAATCAAGCGCGACTGTGGCGTCAAGGACTGCGGCCGCTTCATCCCGGGTCATGGAGGGATCCTGGACCGGGTGGACAGCCTGATCTTGGCCGCACCCCTCGTGGTGCTGGTGGTGGCCGGATGAAGCAGATCCTCCACCGGCGTGTGCTGCGGCCGCTGATGCGCAGGCTGACGGGAATCCAGGTGGATCATCCCGAACGCCTGCCGCAGCAGGGTCCGGCGATCGTCGTGGCGAACCACAACAGCCATATTGACACTGCGCTGTTGCTGGCTGCCTTCCCCAGCGAAGTAGTGGAGATCGTGCGCCCTGCGGCTGCAGCCGACTACTGGTTCCGCAACCGACTCGTAGCCTGGTTCTCCAGCCAGGTCCTCGGTGCGGTGCCTGTCGATCGCGGCAACCGGGCAGGCGATCCGCTGGCGGCTGCATCGGCAGCGCTTGCCAGCGGCCACATCGTGATGATGTTCCCTGAGGGCACCCGGGGCGAGCCCGGCAGGTTGGGGCGCTTTCGCTGCGGCGTGGCCAAGCTGGCGACGTTGCATCCCGATGCAGTCGTCGTCCCCGTGTGGCTGCGGGGCTGCGACCAGGTGCTGCCTCGACACCGGCGCCTGCCACGGCGGTACGAGTGCACGGTTCGGGTGGGGGAGCAGGTGCCGCTGGTCGGCGCCGACCCCAGGGTCGGCGCCCACGAGCTGCGGCGCCGGGTCGAAGCGCTCGCATGAACCGGGGTGACGCCGGAGTGGCCGGGCTGTGGGGCTTCGCCGAGGCGGTGATGTTCTTCGTGATCCCCGACGTGTTCCTCACCTGGGTGGCGGTGCGGAAAGGGATGCGGCCGGCGCTACGACTCAGCGTTGTCGCCGTGGCCGGGGCTGTCGTCGGCGGACTCTTCACCTACGGGTGGGGTGCCGCGGATGTCGGCTCCGGCGAACTGGCCATGGCGTGGCTCCCTGGGATCGATGCCGCCATGATCGACCGGGTGGCGGACGAGGTAGCGGCGGGCGGCAGTGCGGCGCTGCTCGATGGCCCTCGCCAGGCGCAGCCCTACAAGCTCTATGCGCTGGCGGCAGGGGACCAGAGCGCGAGCGTGCCGGGTCTGGTGTGGTGGACCATCCCCGGCCGTGCGTTCCGGTTTGTCCTGTCGAGCGTGGCTGCGGGCATCCTCGGAGTCCTGGGACGGCGCTTCTTGCCACGCCGCCTCGTCGTCGGCGTTTGGGCGCTGTTCTGGGTGGCCGTCTATGCCTGGCTGTGGGCGAGCTGACGGGCACATCGCCCCCTGCGCCGTCAACCCGACGATGGGCGGCGTCGGGCTGCCGATCTTCCGTATCGACGCAGCAGTCTCCTTCGTGAGCAGCCCAGACGGACCTCTGCCCGACGCAGGACGAGTCGGGCTGAGGCGTTCGGCTCATTTGCGCCAGAACGTGGCATATCTGCTCCATTTGCCAGTTACACTCCCGCCACTTTGTTGTCAGGTAGGTCCAAGAATGGTCAGTCTTCTCTCCCCCAAGGTCGGTCTTCCCCAACCGTCGAAGCCGCAGCTGATCCGTGTCGCAATCGACTTCGGGTTGCTCACGGTCGGTGCGGTGCTGTTGATCTATGCGTTCCGCACGTTCATGCTCCCGTACGGCATCGCCGGCGGTGGCGTCGGCGGTTTGGCGCTGGTGGCCAACGATTGGCTGGGCTACGCCCCCGGTCTCGTGATGATGGTCCTCAACATCCCGGTGCTCGTCCTCGGCTACGCCATGCTGGGTGGCAAGCAGTTCCTTCTCCGCACCTTGTATGTCGTGGTGCTCTACAACGTCGGTGTCGACACCATCGGCCGCGTGTTTCCCGCCGGGATCTCTGACGACCTGCTGCTGATGGCCCTGTTCGGCGGGGTCGTTTCCGGCATCGGCGCCGGGCTGGTGTTCCGTGCTCAGGGCACGGCGGCCGGAACCGGAGTCATCAGCCGTATTGTCCAGCTGCGTACCGGTCTCCCCGTGAGCCAGATCTACCTCATGCTCGATGGTCTCGTCATTGCGCTCCAGGGGCTGACGTTCGGGTGGGAGAAGGCGCTGTACGGCGTCGTGCTGCTGTTCGTCAACGGTCTTGCGCTCGACTACGTGTTGGAGGGGCCAAGCGTCGTCCGCACGGTCACCGTGGTCACCGACAAGCCCGATGCGGTGTCGGCGATCGTGTTCAACACCATGCGGGTCGGGGTGACGGCATGGGAGGCGACGGGGATGTACACCGACGAGAACCGCCACATTCTGTTCTGCACGGTCAGCCGGGCCGAGACCAGCCGGCTCGTCGATGCTATCCAGGGCGTCGATCCGGATGCCTTCACTGTGATCGGCCACGCCCACCAGCGCCGCGGCGGTCTCGTTCGATAGTAGATCCAAGCTCAGCCGCGGCTGCGATCATGGCGTGAGCCCATGGTTGCCAAATCCCCACGACACGAAGCAAAGATCGTCCAGGCTCCGGCCGGGTTCTTCAGCGAGGCCGAGCTGGCGGGTCTGCCGGAATCGGTCGGCCGGTACTTCCGTTCAGCCATCGTCCCTGGCACTCCGCTTGCCCGGACCGCCGATATCCGGATGCGTGGCAGTATCAAGCTCGGACGGTGGATGCCGTTTCGCGCCAGGGAGATTCTCAGCCCGCACGCCGGGTTTGTGTGGACTGCCCGGGTGGCGCTGGTCATCGGCGGGGCCGACCGGTATGCCGTGGGTGAGGGCGGTATGGATTGGAAGCTGCTCGGGCTGAAGCAGTTGGTGCACGCCGACGGTCCGGATGTGTCACGCTCCGGTGCCGCTCGCGGTGCGGCAGAAGCGGTGTGGATCCCCACGGCGGCACTGCCCCGCTTCGGTGTCGAATGGACCGCGTTGGGCGAGGACCATCTTCGAGCGGCGTGGACCATCGATGATCACCCGTTCTCCATGGAGTACCGGCTCGGCGAAGACGCCTGCATCGCTTCCGTCGTCTTCGACCGGTGGGGTGATCCCGACGAGACCGGGACGTGGAGTCTCCACCCCTTTGGCGGCGAGTTCGACCGGCACCAGACATTTGGAGGCGTGACCATTCCGTCTTCGGGGCGGATGGGCTGGTTCTACGGCACCGACCGTTGGAGAGAGGGCGAGTTCTTCCGGTTTCGGATCACCGCTCTCACCCCGGCCACAGATCCGCGCCAGGCCGCCGGCACCGCCCCGTGACCGAATACGACCGGTAGCGGGGATCTTGCGGAGTCGACGACGGCCGGCCAGGCGGAGGGTTGGGACGATGACCAGGATGATGTGGGTGGGGCTCCTCGCTGCCACGGTCGTTCTCGCCGCGTGTTCCGGAGGCCTAGCACACTGCCGATCAATGTCAGCTCGAACTCGTGGCCGAGTTCGTGCCAAGGCACCGTGTCGAACCCGCGAGCCCTCACGACGATTTGATCAGCAGTCTCCTAATGGCCCGATTCGGCTTCCGGAAGGTACCCGGCGTCGGGGTCGGAGTTCAGCAACCCGAATGTGATCGATGGCTGCGGATCGACGGTGATCATCAACCGTCCCGACGCCGTGCCGAGCGATACGTCACACGACAGGAAGCGCACCCCGTTGGAGTGGTCGACCTGGAACGACGTGACCCCTTCGGTGTCGATTCGGGTGGTGGCGCCCGCCGGCGACGTGTGGCTGCACGACAGGCTGCGGCCCACGGCGTCGACCGACACGAGGAGCTCATGGCCCTCGAGGTCATCGAAGCGATACAGACTGATCCACGGCTCTTCGCCCACCGCCGGGTCGATGGACAGCGTCTCTAGTACCCGGAGACGGCTGGGGACTTCGAGTTCTCGGCTCATGGCTTCACCCTTCCTTCGGGATCACGGTAACGAATCGGAAGAGGCCTCCGGGCAGTTCTTCCCACGTCGTGAGCAGCTTGATGAACCTGCCGGACGGCGTGGCCAGCAACGATTCGCGCTCGACCAAACGCACGCCATGGTCGTTGGTCCATCGTCTGACGACATTGGTCGGATCGCCTACGACCCGCTCCAAGTGGGAAGAGAGGATGGCGCGTCCTGCTGGCGTGTCGGTGATCCCCACGCGCGCAAAGGTCTCGGCAAGGTGAGCCGATCGCTGCACGTTGTGAGGATTGCCCGTGCCGAGTCCGAAGATCCAGTCCCACTTGGATTCAGCAAACACGAGGAGTGAGGCGCCCCTGCCGATGCTGCCGGTTTCGTCTGCGAGGGAAACGGCGAGCCGGACCCGGGCTGCGATGACGACCTGGTCGAGCTTTGCGGTCAGCGACTTGAGCGCCGTCCCGAGCCGCCCGGTGCGGGCGAGCTTCGTGAGGCCCTTGGCGCCGATCAGGGACGGAATGAGCTGGCCCGCCCAGTAGCTCGGGTTGTCGCCAAAGGTCTCCAGGTCGAGCACCGTGCTGAGGAATTCGCCCGGGTCCGTGAACAGCATCACGCCGAGGTTGCCGACGCCACCCCATGCCTTTTTGAATGTGTGTCGATCCCACAGGCCCTGGATGGTGAGGGCTGTCAGGCCCTTCACCGCCCCGACCACGCCGCCGAAAAGGCCTTCGACGAACTCGACCGGGATCGCATCGTCCCGACCGTTGCCGCGTTCCATTGCGTCGTAGAGTCGCTGGGCGTCCTCACCAAACCGATCGAGCGCACCCGCCTCGTGCAGCGCAATGGACACCGCGAGGGTCTGATCGTCGGTCAGCGACGTCAGGACGGACATGGCCACGAACAGCTCGTTGTCGTTGGAGTATTCCGTTGCCGCAGTTTCCAGGTACTGCATGCGGACGGGGGTCGGTGCATGCAGAAGGACGGCGTCCGCCATCTCCGCGAGCTTCTCGCCTCGCTCGGCGAGCGTGAGTCGCCACAGGGTTTCCGCCGAGCCCTTGGCGGCGAGCATGCCGAACAGCGCCGCTTCTTCTTCGGTGTTGAGGTTGCCGCCACGTATCCCATCGAGATCGCTGAACCATCGGTAGAGCTCATCGTCGGAGAGGTTGGCGATGACGGCATCGAACTCGGTGGCTGGGAGGTCGGCCAGCGCTCGCTGGATCGTGAGCAGGTCGCCCCGGCCGACATCCCCGAACCACGATTCGTTGAGGGCGTCGCGGATGGCGTCCGTCGCCTCCGTGACGATTGTCCCATCGACTTCGGGTTTCGGGGCGCCGACGAACAGCTCGTGTTCGAGAATCGCGATGAGGGGGTCGAGCTCGGCCAGGGCGGCTGCATCGCCTCCATCGAGAAGCGTGACCCGACGCACGGCCTCCAACTCGGCGACCACGGCGTGTCCGAGATCCCGCTCGAGCCCCGGTCCGACGGATAGTGCTACCGGATAGGGAACGGTAACAAGTGCCGCGATCTCGTCTTCGAGCTGGACCCGTGCGGCTTGGGCACTCTCGAGCTCGGCCAGGGCATCTTCCATGAGGGTCTGGCGCCACGACGCAAACCGCACCAGCTCGGGGTCGACGTGCTGCGCCCGCCACGCCGAAGCCGTCAACGCCCGGGGTTCGACATAGACGAAATGGCGGAACGTGGTGTCGGTGAGCCGTACCGCCCGATCGCGTAGTGAGGCTGCCCATGCGTCGAGGAAAGCCGTCGCACCGCCGATCTCAGCGCCGACGCTGGCTGCGGAACCACCGTAGCCATGGTTTGCGAGCAGCATGGTGGTTGATGCACCCAGCCCGAACACCGTCTCCGACGTCGACGCCAACGCTGCGGCCAAAGCCGTCCATGAGGGTGGGATCGCCCGAGTACGTCGACATGGAAAGAGGCTAAAAACCCGTGTAGACATTGTCAAACAACGTCAAAGGGTTGGAGCCTCCCTACTACGCACAACGATGCGCACCCCCATCGTGGGGGTGCGCATCGTTGTGCGGATGTCGGACGTCGCCTACTGATGCAGCGAGCGTTGGATGGTTGCGCACTCGCCGGCTTCGTCGGGGAGATCGCCGAATCCCGTCGCAAACCCGTCGGCTCCGTTGAACTTCTCACAGCCGCCCGTGAAGGAGGTGAGCTGAGCGTAGAGCTCGGCTCCCGTAGCCGCGGGGCCATGGCTGTGCGTCGCAAGCACGACTTCGGCTCCGAATGGATTGTCGAGCGGTACCGCATCGCCGGCTCCTATCTCGACCTTGCCCGAGTAGGCGGTTTGGCCGACGTTGAGCCTGCCGCTGAGGACCGCCCGTCCGTTGGCGCCGACGACCTTGCCGGCTGCCCAGTAGAAGTCCGCACCGGCGGCTTCGTTGAACACGTCGGCAGGAATCGAGCACGGCGTGGTCGAGCACGCCTCGGGGTTGTTGAACGTGATGACCCACAGGGTCACCGCATCCCCGGGAGTCAGGTCCTTCGCAACGAACTTGGCCTGAAGGCCGTCTTCGGTGCGCGCAAGGTGCGACGTGCCGACGGTGGACGTGCCGTCCCACCACCACGACACGTTCTCCGTCGTGACGTCGGTGGTCGTGGCCGCTGAAGCAGCGGGGATCATCGCAACCAGCGCGGCAGCGGCGATCGCCATCGCCACCATTGCCTTGTACTTGGCCATGTCTTCTTCCTCCTTGGGTCCGTGTCATCGCGAGTGCGACGACCTCTCGGCGAACGTATGGCACCCGTGGAGCGCTGACATGACCGGTCTGGATCATTGTCAGGAGGCGGTCGAGTAGTCATCAATGACTATGGCTATCGGTGAGGGCGCCGCGGTACATTCGGCGGGTGACGAATGTCTCCAACACCGGACTCCCGGCATCGGTCGACGCCAGCACGATGCCCGAACTCGTCGGCCGCGTGCGGGAGCGGCGCACCATCGAGGCGGCGTGGGACGAAGCCCTTGCCGGTCACCGTCAGGTCGTGTTCATCGGCGGCCCGCCCGGTGCGGGTAAGAGCCGGCTTGCTGCCGAGGCCGCCACCGCAGCCCATCATCGGGGTGCGTTGGTGCTCCACGGCCGGTGTTTTGCCGACCACACGACGCCATTTCAGCCCTTTGTGGAGGCGTTTGGCGGTGTGATCGAGACCATCGGGAGATCCGACGCCGAGGGATTCGAGCTGGTGCGTCGCTTCTTTCACGGCGAAGAAGCGGCCGATCCGACCGAAGCCCGCCGGGTCGATCTGTTTGATGCAGTCGTCGACGTGGTGGCAGCGCTGTCGAGCGATCGCGTCGTGATGCTGGTCATCGATGACCTCCACTGGGCTTCGCAACCGTCGATGGAGTTGCTGGCACACGTTGCGCGGTCCCGGGACTCCCGGCAGCTCGTGGTCATCGCCACGTTCCGCTCGACGTTGCCGGACAGATCGGCGCTGCTCATCCGGACGATCTCCGACCTGTACCGACTCCCTGGGGTGCGCCGAATCGATCTCGAAGGGCTCAGCGTCGATGAGATCGCGGTGTTTCTGGCGCGGCGAACGGGGCACGAGCCTGAGGCGCTGCTTCAGGGTGCCACCCTGCTGCGAGATCACACCGGCGGCAATCCGTTCTTTCTGAACGAGGTGTGGTCCAGCATCGTGGCGTCAGGCGGACTTGCGGGGCTGGCCGCCGGTCGGCTGGCGATTCCGCCGAGCGTTGGGGACGCGCTGCACGGTCGGATCGCGGCGCTGGCGAGTGTCGAGACCGATGCGTTGGAGGTGGCGGCGTTGTGCAGCGTCGACATCGAGATCGACACCGTTGTCGACGCGAGCCGGTCGGGTCGGGAAGTCGCGCTTGCTGCTCTGGACGCTGCCGTCGAGGCCGGTCTGCTGATGGTGCGCCCATCGGGCTACGCGTTCGTGCATGAGTTGGCGCGGCAGGCCATCGTCGACCAGATTCGACCGTCCCGGCTGCAAGAGCTCCACGCACGGATTGCCCGCACTCTCGAGTCGCGGTTGGGCGATCGTCCCGGTGCGGCTGCGCTCATTGGGCATCACGAGGCAGCAGCGGGTGCCCTCGGCGACCCTGCCAAGGCAGTGGACTATCTCGAGCGAGCCGGTCGGTTTGCCGCAACGCGCCTTGCCTTCGAGGAAGCTGCGGAGCACCTGGAGCGGGCCGCCGGGCTGGAGCGATCAGGCGACGCACGGGAGCGTCTGTTGCTGGAAGCCGCAGCCAATCACGTGAAGGGCGGCTCCTTCCGTGAGGCGCAACGGTTGTATGGCGGACTCTGTGAATCGGCCAACCCGGAGACGATGGCGTTGGCGGCGGTCGGCTTCGAGGACGCCGGGTGGCGGCCCGGGTACGACGGCGGCGATGCCACGGCGAAGCTGACCGCTGCCGACCGAGTGCTCGATGCCGAAGCGCACCAGGCGCTGCACATTCAGTTGCGCGCCAGCCTGAGCCGAGCGCTCGAATACAGCGGTCGCCATATCGAGGCACAAGAGGTGGGCGATCAGGTGCTGGCGAAGGCGCGGGAGTTCGGTGACGAGCGGCTGCTCGCCGTGGCGCTGCATTTTCCCGTTGCCTACGTGCCCGAAGTGCGATCGGTGGACATGGAGCGACTCGACGAGGCAGTGCGCATCGCCAAGAAGCTCAACGACGACGGCTTGCTGACTCAAGTGTCGTTCACCCGGGGATCGACCGCCTACACGCTGGGTCTTCCCGAGAAGTGGGAGAGCGCAACGCAGGACCTGCTCGCCGCGCTCGATCGGTCTGGGCAGCCGCTCGATCGTGCAGGCACCGGTATGTCGGTGGCAAGTTCGCGGTTCATCTCCGGTGACTTCGAGGGGGCGGCCCAGTCGCTCGACGGCGTGATCGGACTCGGTGATGCTTTCGATTCCGAGCGGCTGGACGGGCTGCACTCGGCGGCGACGTTCATGATTCGTCGCGAGACAGGTCTCGAAGATGTGCGGCCGCTCATAACCGGCGATCCCAGCACCGAGGTGGGCACGTGGCGGTTGGGGTTGCTGGCGCTGTACACGGAGCTCGGGATGGTGGAGGCGGCGGGTGCGCTGCTGGATGATCTGGCGCATTCGCCGTACATGGGTTTGGCGGGGGCGAAGTATCACGGAAGCGCCACAGCGTTTCTCAGCGAGGCCATCGCCTTTGTTGGTCGGGTCGACTTGGCGAAGCGCATGTACGAGACGTTGCTGCCGCGCTCGGGCACAAATCTGCTGACCGGGCACTTTGTGAGTGTGTTCGGGAGCGCAGATCGGTACCTCGGGCTCCTGGCTGCGACCGCCGGGCTCGACGCGGAGCATCACTTCGAGAAGGCCCTCGCCATGGACCAGAAGATGGGCGATGTCGTGCACCGGGCGGAGACGCTGGCGAGATACGCCGTCTACGTACGTGGACGTGATAGCCGGCGTGCGACAACGATGGCCGGTGAAGCCACGAAGATCGCGGAACGGATCGGCAGCGTCCGGGTGCAGAACATCGTCAAGCCTGTCGGTGACGTTCCGCACGATTGGCTGACGTCCCGTGAGATCGAGGTGCTTCGTTTGGTGGCGACGGGCATGTCGAACAAGGAAATCAGCGAGAAGCTCTTCATCAGCCGCAACACCGTGGCGAATCACGTGCGCAGCATCCTGATGAAGACCGACTCGACCAACCGGACCCAGGCGTCGCGCTACGCCGCCGACAACGGGTTGCTCCGCTAGGAGGCGACGGGATCGGGTATGGGGACCAGTGTGCCGCTTGGCAGGATCTGCGATGAGACTTCGACGATGGCGTCGGCGGGGATCCCGGCGCGGGCGGCCGCCGCCAACAGGGCTTGTGGGTCCGGCGCCTGGTAGATGCAGAACGTCTTGCGCTTGTCGGCAGACAGGAACGAGTACAGCCAGCGCACCCCCTCATCGGCGTTGACCTCGTTGACGGCGATGGCGATGTCCGGGGTCACATCCAGTTCGTCGGCAAACTGGCGTTCGATCATGAATAGCGGCATGGTTCCATCCCCTTTGCGCTGGTTTCGCAGGGTACGACGCAGGAGAAACGCTTCAGATACGCGTGTTTCTGGGGTTGGCGGAAGAGGTGCGCCGGCCGTGGCGACCCGTCGGTAGGCTCGTCTGGATCGAATCGGAGGACCCCCATGACCAAGCTCGGCTATCAGATACCGACGTTCAACGCCGCGGATGTCGACAACTCGAACCGCTTCGGCAGGATCGCCGACTCGGCACGGGCGGCCGAGGCGGGTGGGGCCGACACCGTGTTCGTGATGGATCACTTCTATCAGCTTCCGGGCCTCGGGCCACCGGATCACGCCATGTTGGAGTGCTACACGTTGCTCGCCGGGCTGGCAGGAGTCACCGAAAGGGTGAGGCTGGCGTCGCTCGTGACGGGCAACACTTACAGGAACCCCACTTTGTTGGCCAAGACGGTGACCACCCTTGACGTGATTTCGGGAGGCCGGGCGATGCTCGGTATCGGTGCGGGTTGGTTCGAGCTCGAGCACGATTCGCTCGGCTACGAGTTCGGCACGTTCACGGATCGGTTTGAGAAGCTGGAGGAGGCGCTCCAGATCATCGGCCCGATGCTGCGTGACGAGCGGCCAACTCTCGAGGGTAAGCACTACAAGGTGGAGGAGGCGATCAACCAGCCGCCCCCGATTCAGGAGAAACTGCCCATCATGATCGGCGGCGCCGGCGAGAAGAAGACGCTGCGGATGGTGGCGCAGTACGCCGATGAGAGCAATCTCATCTGCGCGGACCACGAGATTCCCCACAAGATGGAGGTGCTGGCCGGTCACTGCGAGAGCCTTGGCAGGGAGACGGGGCAGATCGCCGTTTCGTGGCTTGGTTCGGTCATCATGGGCGAGACCACGGCAGAGGCGGAGACGTTGCAGGACGAGTTTCTGCGGCACCGCGGCTTCGATCCCGCCACGATGCCCGCCGAACAGCGGCAGGCAATGGCGGCTCGGATGTTCACCGGTGATCCCGACACGGTGGCCGAGCAGGTGCAGACCCGTCTCGTCGACCGCGGCCTTCCCGGGCTGACGTTCAACCTCCCCGCCTCGTGGCACCGTCCCGATCTCGTGGAGTTGACGACGAGAACTTTGGCCCCGCTCTTCGGGGGCTGAGGCGTTGCCGCCTGAACCCGACCAACCGACGCTCGTCTCCATGGCGTTCGAGGACATGCCGGCCCCCGACTTCGCCGACGTCGTCATCGTCGCCATCCCATCGAGCGCCGGCACGATCCCGGCCGATCCCGAGTGGTGGGCGGGGATGGTCTTCAACGTGCGGTCGGCGCCTCGATGGGTGCAGGCGCTGCTCGGATTGCGCCAGGCTCTCGTTGGCCTTGTCGGTATTCCTCGTGGTGACGCATCGGCGTTCGACGTCGCTGGAGTTCGTGGCGAGGAGGCGCTGATCGCGACCGACGACCGTCACCTCGACTTCCGTGCCGCGGTCGGCATCGATATCGACCGCCGGCTGCTCCGCATCACGACAACGGTGGTGTTGCACGGCTGGCGGGGCCGCCTTTACTTCGCTCCGGTGAGTGTGTTCCACGGCCCAGTCACCCGCTCGATGGCAAAGGCTGCGGTGCGGCGGTTCGGAGAGGCCGCGATTCAGTAGCCCGCCCGGAGACCGGGGATCAAGGATGGTCGAGGGCGCTCTTGGCGTGGTGCACAGTGTTGGTGTCGGTGAGGCGGAGGTCGGCGACCGGTAGGGTCGCGGATGCGAAAGGGGGCCAGCGTCAATCCGGCGGGGCTCGCCCGGTGAGTGGTCTGAGGAAGCGGCGGCGTTGCGGTGGTGAGTTCGGGTCGATGCGGTAGCCGCGGCCGTGGATGACGACGTGGTGGTGGTACCAGCAGAGGGTGGTGAGGTTGTCGGGGTCGGTGCGGCCGCCGTGGGACCACGGGGTGATGTGGTGGGGTTGGAGGCGGTAGCGGGACGTGCAGCCGTCTGCGGTGCAGCCGTCGTCACGGTTGAGGATGAAACGTCGCAGCTTCGGTGGAATGGCTCGGCTGGTCCGGCCCAGGGCAAGCGGCGTGCCGTCTTCGGCAACGCCGATGGCTTCGACGGCGCCGCCGCAGAGGATGCGTTCGATGGTGTTGATGCCGACTCGGGGTCCGGCCTCGATCCTGGCGTCGATCAGTTCTGGATCGGTGGTCTTGGTGCGGGTGTCGACGAATACGGTGACCAGAGGCGTCTGCGACGGGGTGTCGGGTGCGGCGCTGTTGAGGGCGTCCTGGCAGATGGCGGCGAGGGCGTCGGCTCTCCGTTGCGGCGCTGCGGTGCGCTCGCAGTGCTGGTTCTTGGGGAACGAGTCCGCTCGTTCGGTGATGGCCTTCTCGATGAGGCGCCATTCGTAGCCGGCGAACTCGCCGTAGATGCGGCCCATGGCTTCGTCGAGGGAGGATTGCATGACCAGGTGGCGACGCTCGAACGCTTCTCGTTCGTCGACCTGGGTGAACGTGCGGTGGCGGGAGGCGAGACGACGCACGCCTGCGATGTCGTGTCGGGCGGAGTGCTCGATGGTCTCGGCAGGCGCTCCTGTGGCGGCGAGCCGAGCGGTGGCAGCGCAGCGAGCGAACGACTGGTCACCTTCGGCGAGCGGGATGCGGAGCTCGGGTTGGTCGGCGGTGGTACGGGTGGTTCGGACCAGTTCCCGGGCCGTCTGATGGTCGAGGTCGGTGCGGGCGGCGACCCATTCGCCGAGGTTGCGGGAGCCGTCGAGCCTGGCGACCTGGGCGACATCGAGGTGGTCGAGCAACGCCATCTGCATCGCCCGGAGCTGACCGATCCGCTGCTCGGCCTCGATCAGGGTGCGCTCGAGCTGGTCGATTGTCCATGTGTCGAACATGGAGTCATTGTCTCAAGCGAGTGTGACAGATTCCGGGTTGCCGCAGCGGCTCCGACTACTCGGTCGGGTTTGGCCACAGATCGAGGATCGCGACGCCGGTGAGTTCGAAGTCCTTCCCGTTGCGGGTGGCCACGGATGCGTCGTGGCTTCGAGCGATAGCGGCAATCTCTCCATCGGAGACACTGATCGGCCGCCCAGCGCGCTCCCGGCGGGCGGCAACGTCCGCAAAGTGGACCGCGGCAGGTAGATCGAATGGCAGCACACGGTCGTGGAAGTCGTCGGTGAGGAGCCCGTCGACGGCATGGGCAAGCCGGTTGCGGCGTCGTCCCCTGTCGAGCCGGGCAACTCCGTGGAGCAACTCGCGCGCCGTCACGGCGGTGATGAACACGTCGAGGGGTGGGTGTGCGTCGACCCACTCGACGACATGCGGATCGGGCCGTGACCGCATGAGTTCCGACACGACGTTGGTGTCGAGGATGATCATCAGCCCAAGTCGGCGGGGACCGCCTGATCGTTGCGATCCGGCACCGGCAACTCCTCGGCATCGAGCTCGGCGAACCGGTTGGCGATTGCGGTTCCAAGGCGCTCCGTCGGTGTCCGCGTCAGAACCGAACGCAGGATCTCACGGGTCTCGGCCTCCATCGAGCGCCCGCTCGCCGCAGCCCGCTGCCGCAGCCGATCCCGGAGCTCATCATCGAAATCTCTGATGGTCAGCGTCGCCACTTCGCTCCTCACGACAGCGATGCTGTCAATGCTAGCACTCGGGGCGAACATGCAGGAAGTGTCTCGAACGGGTGCGACACGATTCGCCCTGTGGGCTGACGCCTGGGAGCAGTGAAGCGCGGACCGGGCCGGCGGTTTGATACCGCCGGCCCGGGGTGTCGGCTCGGTCAGCAGCCGAGGGCGTCTCGGTAGAGCGTGACCGAGATCGGCTCGGGCACGTCGTCGTCGGCTTCCATCGCATCGACGTGGAGCCACAACACCTGCGGGTAGGCGCCTTGGTTCTGCATCTCGAGGAGAATCGACCAGGTGCGGGACGTCTGCATCGCACGGAGCGCCTCCGCTTCGGCCGCAGCATCGCCCATGTTGCGAGCGTCGAGCCATTGCTCGATCCAGCCGCAGGCAACCGCTCCGCTGGCGGCGGCGCCCAGCTGGTACCGGTCGGAGACGTCGGTGGAGGCGGCCAGGGCATCGAGGTCGAAGCCAGGGGGGAGGGGCATGTCGGCGATCATCTCCTGCACGACGGCGAGGCGGGCGTCGGGCTTGACGACAGATTCCGGCATGGCGGACAGCCAGCCGTCGACGTCGGTTGGCGAGAGGGCCGCGATGACCGTTTCGTAGGCCGCCCGGTCCGCAAACACGCCGCGGGCTTCGTAGCTGTGGTTGTCGTCGAGCCACAGCGTCGTGTAGTCGTTGGATCCCTGGTAGCGGAACTGGGTGGCCGAGATCCCGTTGACGCTCACCCGCCGGATCGTCTCTGCGGAGTGCTCACGATCCTGGACGTAGTCGGCGTGGTCGGCGGCCGGCCGCCAATGGAGGTCGAGCTCGCTGCTGCCATCGCCGAAGGTCATCTCGCCCTCTTCGACGGTGAACGTGTGAGCCCTGGTGACCTCCCAACCGGGGAGGTCGACGAGCAAGCGGGCAGACGAGCGGGCCACTGCCAGCGCCTCGGCCGCCCAGGCCGCATCGCGGGTCGACCCGAAGGGCATCATCACGATGCCGACGATGACGGCGGCAGCCACCGCCACGGCGGCGGCAGCGCGCCGCATTGTGCGCCGCGGCTGGGGCTCGTGATCGGCAGGCGGGGAGTCGACGGGCATGAGAACCGGCGTGGACATGATCTGCTCCTTCAGCTCGGCGTCGAGACCGGAGAGGTCGATGGCCGTGATGGCGTCATCGGTGACCGGAGCGGATGCGGTGATCAGCTCGTCGATCTGACGGTCGTTCACGGTTCCTCCCTCGTCGTCTCGGACGGGCTTTGCCGATTGGATGACTTGCCCGTCGTCTGCCACATGTCCGGTTCGGCCCCGGCGTTCCCTTCGATCTCGTCGCGGAGCCGCTGCCGGGCCCGGTGCAGCCGAGTCCGCACCGTGGCTGCGGGGATGCTCCACATCTGTGCGATCTCCGTGGGGGTGAGCCCCTCCCACGCAACGAGGCGGAGCAGCTCAGCGCCGTCGGCGGGGAGTCGGTCGAGTGCCCGGCGCACGTCGATGGCGGTCTCTGCGGATTCCGGGATGGCGCGGTCGACGTGGAGGATGAGATGTGCCCCGATCTTGACGACGAGTCCGCTGCGGCGGCGCTCCGAGCGGTGGTGGTTGGCCAGCACCCGGCGTGCCGTGCCGTACAGCCACAGCCGCGCTTCGCCATCGGGCGGCACTTCGTCGAGACGCCGCCACGCAACCGTGAACACCTCGGCCACGATGTCGGCGGCGACCGTCGGATCGGCGACCCGCCGTGCGGCGTATCCGAGCAACGGCCGGAAGTTGTCGTTGAAGAGCCGTTCGAATCGGAGGCGCCGCTCCCGTTCGCTCACGCTGAGGCACTCCTCCGTCGACGACCCTGTGCTCTGTTCGAGAATCTCAACCTCGATCACATCATGCACATGTCCGGATGGACGGGGTGCGTTTCAGGCGTGGGTTGGGAGTGGCCTACCCAGCGGTTCACGTCGTGGCAGACTCCGCTACGTGTCGCTCGTGGTCGTCCGTGATTTCATCCGCTTGAGTCGGCCGCATTTTCTTCTCGGTGGGGCGCTGATGTTTGGGCTGGGCGCAGCGATTGCAGGTCGGGTGGACGTGAGAGGATATGTGTTGGGGCAGACGATGGTGACGGCGGCCCAGGTGACGGCCCACTACGTCAACGAGTACGCCGATGTGGTCCCCGATCTCAGCATCGAGCACCGCACCTGGTTCTCGGGCGGCAGCGGTGTGCTCGTCGATGGAAGGCTCGAGCCGACGGTGGCGCTGCGGGCGGCGATCGTCACGTCCGCCATCGCCGTCGTCACGGCCGTTGTCCTGAGTCAACGCGCTCCGTTGGCAGCCGTGTTGGGTGTCATTGCGCTCGCCGTGTCGTGGCTGTATTCGATGCCGCCGGTCCGCCTGCTTGGAACCGGCTTCGGCGAGTTGGCAACGTCAACTGTCGTCGCCGGGCTCGTGCCCACGATCGGCCTGCTGTCTCAGGGCGGCCAGATCCTTGTCGGGCTCTGGTGGTCGGTCGCCGTGCTGCTGCCGCTCCACATGGCGATGATGCTGGCGTTCGAGATACCGGACCTCGCAAGCGACGCGCGGGCCGAGAAACGGGTGTTGGCTGTGCGGATTGGTGCCATGCACACCCGTCGGCTGATCAGTGCGATGTTGATGGCTGCGACGCTGGTCGGCGGCGTTGGCTGGGGCTTCGGGGTTCTCCCCTCTGCTCTGGCCGTTGCGATCCCGCCTGCGGCGGTCCTGCTGGCCGCTGTCCGAACCGAGCGATACCACCTCCTCACGGCGTCCGCCGTTGCCACATTCGTTCTCGCGGGTGCAGGTCTCACGATCGGCTGGGTGATGCATTGACGGAGACGTCTGGCGCGGGTTGCTGGTACGAGCGCGATCGTCGGCGCCGATGCGGTGCTGACCGCGTGCTTCAGCGACGAGTCCGGTATCGGGCGGCGAGGTGTCGATAGGAACCACAGTTGAGGACTGGGTTTGGCAGGGTCGGGATGCAGGAGCTCAGTGTTGAGGTGGTGCCCGGTCGGCGAGTGGTCGGAGAAAGCGGCGGCGATGGGGTGGTGAGTTCGGGTCAAGGCGATAGCCGCGGCCGTGGATGACGACGTGGTGGTGGTACCAGCAGAGGGTGGTGAGGTTGTCGGGGTCGGTGCGTCCGCCCTGGGACCACGGGGTGATGTGGTGGGGTTGGAGGCGGTAGCGGGACGTGCAGCCGTCTGCGGTGCAGCCGTCGTCGCGGTGCAAGACGAAGCGGCGGAGCTTGGGTGGGATGGCCCGGGCGGTCCGACCGAGGGCGAGGGCTGTGCCGTCCTCGTTGACGCCGATGGCTTCGACGGCTCCGCCGCAGAGGATGCGTTCGATGGTGTTGATGCCGACTCGGGGTCCGGCCTCGATCCTGGCGTCGATCAGTTCTGGATCGGTGGTCTTGGTGCGGGTGTCGACGAACACGGTCAGCAATGGCGTCTGCGACGGGGTGTCGGGTGCGGCGCTGTTGAGGGCGTCCTGGCAGATGGCGGCGAGGGCGTCGGCTCTCCGTTGCGGCGCTGCGGTGCGCTCGCAGTGCTGGTTCTTGGGGAACGAGTCCGCTCGTTCGGTGATGGCCTTCTCGATGAGGCGCCATTCGTAGCCGGCGAACTCGCCGTAGATGCGGCCCATGGCTTCGTCGAGGGAGGATTGCATGACCAGGTGGCGACGCTCGAACGCTTCTCGTTCGTCGACCTGGGTGAACGTGCGGTGGCGGGAGGCGAGACGACGCACGCCTGCGATGTCGTGTCGGGCGGAGTGCTCGATGGTCTCGGCAGGCGCTCCTGTGGCGGCGAGCCGAGCGGTGGCGGCGCAGCGGGCGAACGACTGGTCACCTTCGGCGAGCGGGATGCGGAGCTCGGGTTGGTCGGCGGTGGTACGGGTGGTGCGGACCAGTTCCCGGGCCGTCTGATGGTCGAGGTCGGTGCGGGCGGCGACCCATTCGCCGAGGTTGCGGGAGCCGTCGAGCCTGGCGACCTGGGCGACATCGAGGTGGTCGAGCAACGCCATCTGCATCGCCCGTAGCTGACCGATCCGCTGCTCGGCCTCGATCAGGGTGCGCTCGAGCTGGTCGATTGTCCATGTGTCGAACATGGAGTCATTGTCTCAAGCGAGTGTGACAGATTCCGGGTTGCCGCAGCGGCTCCGACTACTCGGTCGGGTTTGGCCACAGATCGAGGATCGCGACGCCGGTGAGTTCGAAGTCCTTCCCGTTGCGGGTGGCCACGGATGCGTCGTGGCTTCGAGCGATAGCGGCAATCTCTCCATCGGAGACACTGATCGGCCGCCCAGCGCGCTCCCGGCGGGCGGCAACGTCCGCAAAGTGGACCGCGGCAGGTAGATCGAATGGCAGCACACGGTCGTGGAAGTCGTCGGTGAGGAGCCCGTCGACGGCATGGGCAAGCCGGTTGCGGCGTCGTCCCCTGTCGAGCCGGGCAACTCCGTGGAGCAACTCGCGCGCCGTCACGGCGGTGATGAACACGTCGAGGGGTGGGTGTGCGTCGACCCACTCGACGACATGCGGATCGGGCCGTGACCGCATGAGTTCCGACACGACGTTGGTGTCGAGGATGATCATCAGCCCAAGTCGGCGGGGACCGCCTGATCGTTGCGATCCGGCACCGGCAACTCCTCGGCATCGAGCTCGGCGAACCGGTTGGCGATTGCGGTTCCAAGGCGCTCCGTCGGTGTCCGTGTCAGAACCGAACGCAGGATCTCACGGGTCTCGGCCTCCATCGAGCGCCCGCTCGCCGCAGCCCGCTGCCGCAGCCGATCCCGGAGCTCATCATCGAAATCTCTGATGGTCAGCGTCGCCATGTTGGCCTTGTTGCTAGCGATGCATGCAATGCTAGCAGACGCAGGTTCGTCATGATCGAGCCGCTCCCCGTGTCGACGGTTCTTCTTGACGGCATCGGCGACGGGCTCCGAAGGCATGGCTGCTGATCCGCCGGCTGGCCGGTCTTCCCGGTACGCCAGTTCGACGTTCTCCACTTGGCTTGGGGCCTCAGCACGAACAACTTCGGGCCCGACGACCAACTCATCATCGAACGTCGGGAGCCGATCGAACGGCATCGGCTCGTCATCGCCCTTTCGGACGTCTACCGGCAACTCCCCGCGTTGTTCAAAGGCATACGCTGATATGACTCGTGCGAGCACAGCGAGCTCAATCTCGGACCCCTTTGGCAGCAGTCAGTGCCTCAGCTACAACCCTTCGAGTCTCCGCAGTTGAGGCAGCGGTAGCAGCTCCCGTTGCGCACAGTGATGTGGCCGCAGGTGTCGCACAGGGGGGCATCGCCCATCTTGTCCGCCAGCACCGCTTGGACGGCCGCCGTCTGGATGTCCGATGTCATGACCGCCGTCGCAACCGCGGCCCCCTCCGTCGCCGCGCCAAGCTGAACGCCCCCGTTGCCACCAGACACATACGTGCCCTGCGTCACCGGCATCGCGGCCTCGTCCGTATCCACGAACTCCGCGGCGGCCACCTGGGCTTCGATGTCGCGCTCCTTGGCGGCTTCCTCGAGGTCGAGCTGCACGCCCGCGTCCAACGCCACACCCTTCGGGGGCTCCGGCAGCTCCATCGTACGGTCCGGCGGCACCTGGGCCAGCTCGTCCCGCTTCAAGTACTCGACACCAAGCGCCCTGAAGACGTAGTCCACGATGGAGTTGGCCATCTTGATGTTCGGGTGCCCCTCGACCATTCCGCGAGGCTCGAACGTCTGGAAGGTGAAAGTGTCGACGAACTCCTCCAAAGGAACGCCGTACTGGAGGCCCTTGGACACGGCGATGGCGAAGCAGGACAGGATCCCGCGCAGCGTCGCCCCTTCCTTGGCCAGGTCCAGGAACAGCTCACCGAGCGTGCCGTCCTCGTACTCACCGGTGCGCATGAACAGCTTGTGGCCGCCCACCCTCGCCTCCTGGGTGTACCCACCACGCCGCGCCGGCAGCAGGAATCGGGGCCGGGGCAGGTCGTGGTAGGCCTCCGCCGGCGAGATGCCGGGCTGGAACATGCCGGCATGGATCGTGGTGTGACCCGTCGTCACCAGCTCCCGCTCCTCGGCCAGCGCCTCCTCGAGCCCCTCGGACTCCTCCTCGGACACACCGTCGTCCGACGTGGCCGACAGCGGCTGGCTGGCCTTCGAACCATCGCGATACAGCGCCATCGCCTTGAGACCCAGCTCCCACGACATGTGGTAGCTCTCCTCGATGTCCTCGATCGTCACCTCGTTGGGCATGTTGATTGTCTTTGAGATCGCCCCCGAGATGAACGGCTGGGCGGCACCCATCATCTTGATGTGACCCGTGTGGTAGATGAACCGCTTGCCGTACTTGCCGTTCTTGTTGGCGGTGTCGAACACCGACAAGTGCTCGTCCTTCAAGTGCGGGGCGCCCTCGATGGTCTGCCGGCCGCAGATGTAGTCGTTGGCCTCCCGGATGTCGGCATCGGAGAACCCGAGCGCCTTCAGCATGTTGAACTTGGGATCGGTGTACTGCTCAGGGGCGAACCCGAGCCGCTCCATCGTCGCCTCGCCAAGCGTCCACTGGTTGAAGGCAAAGCCGAGCTCGAACACACCGGGCAGCAGATCCTCGATCTTGTCGACGTCGTCTGCGGTGAAGCCCTTGGCGATGAGCGTCGCCGTGTTGACGTGCGGCGCCCTGTGCAGGCTCATGGTGCCGACCACGTAGTCGAGCATCTGCTGCACCTGGTGCTTGTCGTAGCCCAGCCGCTGCAACGCAGGAGCGATCGACTGGTTGGCGATCTTGAAGTAGCCGCCGCCCGCCAGCTTCTTGAACTTCACCAGGGCGAAGTCCGGCTCGACCCCGGTCGTGTCGCAGTCCATCAACAGCCCGATGGTGCCCGTAGGCGCCAACACCGTCGCCTGGGCGTTGCGGTAGCCGTGCTGCTCGCCGAGGTGCACCGCGGTGTCCCACGCCTCGTGCGCTTCGGCCAGCATGTCCGCAGGGCAGAGCTGCTGATCGATGCCCATGACGTGATGCGACACGCCGTCGTACATCGATTGCTCGACGCCGTACGCCGCCTTGCGATGGTTGCGCATCACCCGCAACATGGCGTCGCGGTTGTCGGCGAACTTCGCAAACGGACCGACCACCGCAGCCATCTCTGCCGATGCCGCGTAGGCGTATCCGGTGAGGATGGCCGTGAGCGCACCGGCGATGGCCCTGCCCTTGTCGGAGTCGTAGGCGATACCGGAGCGCATCAGCAACGAGCCGAGGTTGGCGTAGCCGAGGCCGAGCGTGCGGTAGTCGAAGCTGCCCCTGGCGATCTCCTTCGACGGGAAGTGCGCCATCGTCACCGAGATCTCCAGCACGACGGTCCACAGCCGCACCGCATGGGCGTACGCGTCGAGGTCGAACCACCCGTCTTCCTTCTCGAACTGCACGAGGTTGAGGCTGGCCAGGTTGCATGCCGTGTTGTCCAAAAACATGTATTCACTACAGTTGCTCACCAGCAGCCCATTTGAGATGTACGAATGGTTGCGCGGCTCGGTGAGGTTGTATGTGGTCTCGAACCCATCCTCGGCCCGCTCGGTGAGCTTCACCCAGTCCCGCGTCTTGTAGCGGGTGGTCTCCCGCAGCATCTGGTCGAGGATGTCACCCTTGTAGGTGAGGTCGAAGTGGACGGAACGGCCGAACGCCTCCACAGCGCGGCCCATGACCCTCAGATCGAAGATCGGGTGGCTGTGGTAGGTGCGGTGCTCACCGCCGACCGTCGTGTACTCGAAGGAGCGTTTGGTGGACGGGTACCCACCGTAGATCGAGCCGTGGATGCCGAAGGTGTCGAGCAGTTGCTGGACATCGCGGAGAAGGGCCGCAGAAGCGCTGGCAAGCCCCACGTAGCGCGTCGTTTCGCCGTAGTTGACACAGCCGTCGGCGTCGTAGAGACCGCGAAGGAATGCGGCGACGATGGGCTTCGGTGCCTCGAAGATCGACCACGGTACGCGCTTGTCCGGTGCTTTCGAATCGGAGACGCCAAGCGCCTCGAAGAAGCCGCGGATGGCACCCCGGGTAGCCCGGAGCTGATAGGTCCCATTCGCCATCACCGCCGGCTTGGGAGCGACACCCCCGTTCATCTCTCTGAGCAGCTGCTGATGCATGAGCATCGTGGTGTGCTGCTCCTCTTCGGTGCCGTAGATCGTGACCGCGGCAGCATCGGTCAGGGAACCGTCGCCGATCAGCCACCCCAGGTAATGGGCGAGTGCTTCGGTCCACTTCTCGGGCAGGCGAACCGCATTCTTCCGCGACGACCACCGCTGGTAGTCGCTTGCGGATGTCGAGACCGGGAGCGCCCACGAGGCCATACCGAAGTCGATGTCGCGATCGAGCAGGCGCACACGATCGTCCGGGGTCAGCTCGTCGGCCCGGACGTATCCGCGGTTGTGGGTGAAGAAGCGGTGGTTGGGCGTGCAACGGATCTGGCGTCCGTCGGAGAAGGTGAGCTTGGTGATCTCATTTGTGCCGGTGATCATCACCTGGCTCGGCGTGCTCAGCCGCAGGGCCTCGCTGGGTAGTTCCTCGTGTGTTGCGTCGTGGCTGTAGACGTCGAAGGTGTCCCCGGATGCCGTGCGCTTGATCAGCTCATCGAACCGGATCAAGCCCTTGTCGGTCGCCACTCGAGTGTCACCCGTGAAACAAGGGTTGCTGGCGCGGATCTCTCCGCCGGCGGGGGAGGTGTGCCACTCGTTGATGGTGGTGTGGAACTGCACCCCGGGATCGGCGCACTGCCATGCCGCATCGGCGATCTGCCGCCACAGGTTGCGGGCCTTCACGGTCTTCATGACGGAACCGTCTGTGCGGGTGGTGAGATGCCAGTCCGCATCCTCGAGCACCGCCTGCACGAATTCGTTGGAGAGCCGCACCGAGTTGTTCGAGTTCTGCCCGGACACCGTCGCGTAGGCCTCGCCGTTGAAGTCGGGGTCGTAGCCGTGGGCCACCAGCGCCCTGACCTTGTCCTCCTCCTTCGCCTTCCAGTTGATGAAGGTCTCCACGTCGGGATGGTCGATGTCGAGGATGACCATCTTGGCGGCGCGGCGGGTGGTGCCGCCCGACTTGATCGCTCCTGCGGCCCTATCGCCCACCTTGAGGAAACTCATCAAACCGGACGACTTGCCACCACCCGAGAGCGGCTCACCCTCGGCGCGGAGATGGCTGAAATTCGAGCCCGTCCCCGAGCCGAACTTGAACAGCCGAGCCTCCCTGACCCAGAGATCCATGATGCCGCCCTCGTTGACGAGGTCGTCCTTGACGGCCTGGATGAAGCAGGCGTGAGGGGCGGGCCGGCTGTAGGAGTCGGGGGAGGCCACCACCTCGTCGGTCTTCGGGTCGACGAACCAGAAGCCCTGGGCCGGGCCGGTGATCCCGTACTCGTGATGGAGACCCGTGTTGAACCACTGCGGCGAGTTGGGCGCCGCCATCTGGTGCAGCAGCATGTAGGCAATCTCATCTTCGAAGGTCTGCGCATCACCGGTCGATGCGAAGTAGCCGTTGGTCTCACCCCACCAGCGCCACGTCGAGCTGAGCCGCTTGATGACCTGCCGTGCAGAGCGCTCGGGACCGAGCACCGAGTTGCCGTGGTCGTCGAGGATCGGATTCCCTGCTTCGTCCACCTGGGGCACCCCGGCCTTGCGGAAGTACTTCGAGACCATGATGTCGGCGGCCACCTGTGACCACTGGTCGGGGATCTCGGCATCCTTCATCTCGAAGACGATCGACCCATCGGGATTGGTGATCCGGCTGTCGCGGCGAGACCATTCGACGCTCTCGTAGGGGTCTTGGCCTTCGGTCGTGAAGCGTCGTTCGATGCGCAACCCATCGGTCATCGGGGGGTCCCTCCCAGGTCCTCGTGCGCTCGCTCCATCTGGCCAACGAACGCTCACTTATCCACAAACATGTCCACACCTACAACATGTTGGGGTACAGAAGTCTCGGTAACCCCACATATTGGGCAAGGGGAGTCGATTGTAGTTACACCAACGTAACTACGTCAAGCGTATTCGTACGCGGGTCGACGGGGTCCCTGGGCAGGCGTGATTCCACTGGTTGTCAGCGGGGAAGAGAGCGTTTTCTACCGGTCGCCGTGCCGCTCCGGGCAACCTGGGCCGCTGGTTTTGTTTCGCGATGCCCGTCGGATTTTCGCGAGGTGCTCGGCGGATGGCGCTACTCGGCGGAGTCCGCGTCCGGCAGGAGGCGGCGATCACCATGGCGGCGCTCAGCACCAAGGCGGCCACGACGATCACGCGCCGGCTGCCGTTGGTGATGTTGTTGATCGTCAGCACCGATGGCAGGACAAACAGGCCGGCGGCGGCCAGCAACAACAACAATGCGACAAGTGCGGCTCCCCGGCCACACTGACGGAGTCCCATGATCTCCCTACCCCGTAGTGGTGGATGTGACGACAGCGTAAGGGCCCGCGGGTCACACCACCATGGGACGGGAGCCCTGTTTGCGGCGGGTGGCAAGCGGCCCGACCCCTGCGGTTCTGCGTAGGGTGTGGCCATGAGCGACGAGCCCTTCCTCATCAAGAACTTATTCAACCGAGATTCCGTCGGCGCACTCGGTGTGGCGATCGCACAGGCGGACGCCACCTTCGATGTCGACCGGTTTCTCGACCTCGTCTTGGACACGACATGGGAGGACCTGGAGCTCAAGGAGCGGATGCGCCACGTCTCCATCGTGCTCCGCTCCATGTTGCCGGACGACTACCGGTCTGCGCTCGGCGTGCTGCTCGATGCCGTGCCGTTCGCCGGCGGGATCGGGTTCCCTGCGATGGTGCTGTCGGACTTCGTCGAGGAATTCGGGACCGGCGACTGGGACGCATCCGTGCCTGCCCTTGCGCGGTTCACGACCCTGGTGTCGGCGGAGTTCGCCATCAGGCCCTTCATCGCAAGTGATCAGGATCGCACCCTCGCCCAGATGCTCGCCTGGGCGGGAGATCCCGACCCGGCGGTGCGGCGGCTGGCGACCGAGGGATCGCGGCCCCGGCTGCCGTGGGGGATGCGGTTGCAGGCGCTCGTGGTGGACCCGCGGCCCGCGCTCCCCATCCTCGAGGAGCTGCGGTCGGACCCCGATGAGAACGTCCGGCGGAGCGTCGCGAACCACCTCAACGACATCGCCAAGGACCACCCCGACGTCGTCCTCGAGGTGCTGCGCTGCTGGGGGGAGACCCCGGATGAGTACCTTCCTGCTCTGCGCAAGCACGCACTGCGCACGCTGCTGAAGCGCGGCGACCCGGAGGCGATGACCTTGCTCGGCTTCCGCCCCGACGCCGACGTCGAGCTGCGCAGCATCCGCGTCGATCCGGACGTTGCTGCCATCGGCGGCTCCGCTCGACTTCACTTCGCCCTTGCGTCCACCTCTGATGGCGAGCAGCCGGTGATGGTCGATTACGCCGTTCACTACGTAAAGGCGAACGGATCGACGGCGCCGAAGGTGTTCAAGCTGAAGACCTTTGACCTGGAGCCACGCTCCGTCGTCGAGCTCAGTCGCAAGCTGAGCTTTGTGCAGGTCACGACACGCACCCACCGCCCCGGCACGCATCGGGTCGAGGTGCAGGTCAACGGCACCGTCATCGGCGGGACGGACTTCGAGCTCGTCGACTGATCGAGGCATTCTGGACCTGGTAACGGCCCTCCTCCGCGCCTAGCGTGAGGACCTTGGCTCGCAAGGAGGCGTGACATGCGGGGCCTCGTGCTGGTTGGTGTTTTCGCCCTGACGGTAGGGATGGCTCCCGCCGCAGGTGCGGCCGACCCCGGCGACGTCGACGCCGAGTTCGGTGACGGAGGCGCGGTCGACGTCGCAGAGCTTGGCGCTGTGTATGGCGCAAAGGTGGCGGCAGACGGCCGAGGACGTGTGCTCGTCGCTGCCGGCAGCGTCGACGATCCCTTCCCGATCCTGCTCGGCCGTCTCGACGCTTCCGGGCACAGCTTTGAGGCCTACGCAACGGACGGCATCGAGCTCGATCAGCTGCAGGGTCTCGCAGCAACGTATACCGGCGCCGTATGGATGGCGGGCTTGAAATCCGACAGCTTCGAGACTCGGGTTCTCCGGTACAACGCATCCGGTGAGTTGACATTGAAGAAGGAAACGGGCGGGCCATTCATGATCCCGACGTCGATGGTCGCAAATGGAGCCGGCGGTGCAATCGCAGGCGAGACCGGCTCCGAGATCGAGATGTTCGCCGTTTCGGGGATGCGGCCCGACGGCACGCCGTACGGTGACGAGCCCTCGTCGTGGCTCGCAGAGGACGGCACGGCTCTCACGTTGCTCGGCAACAACGTACACCTGATGCCGGACGGCACCGTCGCAGCCGTCCTGGGGCTGCGCGATCCGGCGAGCGGTTGGGCGATCGGTGCTGTGACGCTGGATGCGGATCTCCACGAGATGGGACGCTTTTCGACCGATCTCGCGTCGGGCAACACTGCGCTCTTGCGGTCGCAGAACGATGCTCATGGGCGGACGGTCGTAGCGCTGGCGCGGAGTCTTGTTGGAGTCGCTCCGCTCCCAGACACCGATGTGCTCGACCTCATGCGCTTCCTCCCCGACGGCTCGGTTGATCCGGCATTTCCACGCCTTTCTGCCTTGGACGTGCCGAATGCATTCGAGGGAGCACTTGCGGTCACCAGGCCAGGCGAGATCCTGCTGGTCGCCCCGGCCGCTGCCGGCGTCGCTCTGACTCGGTTTGACGCAACCGGAGCCCGGATTGGCGACACGACCATCGACCTCGGCGGTCAGCTCACCCAGATCGAGGCAACGACCGATTTCACGTCCGGCCGTGTCCTCGTGGCCGGGGTGACGGCAGAGAAGAGCGCAGTGATCCTGGCGCTGCACGGCGACGACTCGGGCCGGTTCCTCGACGACGACCGATCGGTACACGAGACGTCGATCGACGGTATCGCTGAGCTCGGCATCACGACAGGGTGCAACCCGCCGTACCGCACCAACTACTGTCCGAAACGGTCGCTGAGCCGCGCCGAGACGGCAACGGTTCTGGTCCGGGCGCTCGACCTACCTGCTGCAGATCATCCTTCGGGATTCGTCGACATCGGCGGCTCGGTCCATGCCGCCAACATCGATGCGCTGGCTGCCGCCGGGATCACCAAAGGGTGCAACCCGCCCGCCAACGATCGGTACTGCCCGAGTGCGCCGATCAATCGGGGCGAGATGGCCACGATGCTGGTCAGGGCGTTCGGGATGACGGCCGCAGACGGGTACGAGGCGGTCTTCGTCGACATTGCGTCCTCGGTGCATGCCGCCAACATCGACGTCCTGGCGTCGAACCGGGTGACGCTGGGCTGCAATCCGCCAGACAATGATCGGTTCTGCCCCCATGCTCAGGTGACGCGCGCGCAGTCCGCTTCGTTCCTGCTGCGAGCGCTGGAGTCGGTGCCTTGACCCGTTCGACGTCATTGCTACCTCACCATTCCGGGATGTTCTTGCGGGCCCTTCTGTAGCGTCGGCCGTCGGCGCGGGACTGGGCGCGGCGGGCTCGCACGTCGTTGCGGAGGGCCACGTGATCGAGCTCCTTCTGTAGCTTCCGGTAGCTCGCCACCCGCCCGCGGGCAAGCGTGCCGTCGTTGACTGCCTCCACAACGGCGCAGCCCGGCTCGGCTGCATGCCGGCAGTCGCGGAACCGACAGGTGGCGGCGAGCGCCTCGACGTCGCTGAAGGTGAGCGCCACTCCCTGGGCGCCCTGCCACAGGCCGACCGAGCGGAGCCCAGGGGTGTCGATGAGGACCGTGCCGTCCGACAGTGGGATCACCTCGCGGGTCGTTGTCGTGTGGCGGCCCTCGCCGTCGACTTCCCGGGTCGGGCCGGTCTTCATGCGGACCGAGCCGACGAGCCGGTTGATCAGTGTGGACTTGCCGGTTCCTGACTCGCCGATGAGCGCAATGCTCGCTCCCGGCCGGAGCTGCGACCTCAGGGCGTCGACACCTTGGCCGGTCTCGCTGCTCACGGTTACGACCTCCACACCTGGTGCCGCGCCGGTCACGACGGCGGATGTGGCGGCGGTCTGCTTCGCAGTGACGAGATCGGTCTTCGACAGGACGACCATGGGTTCGGCTCCGCTCTCCCAAGCGATGACGAGAAACCGCTCCAAGCACGCCGGATTGATGGGCCGGTCGAGCCCATGAACGATGGCGACCTTGTCGACGTTGGCGGCGACGACCTGGTGTCCCAAACCGGAGGGATCGTGGCGTTCGATCGCGGTACGGCGGGGGAGGAGGGCGCTCAACACGGGGCCGTACCCGGGCTCCATCCGGATCGCCGCCCAGTCTCCGGCTGCGGCGGGCTCCGGTCCCGATCCGGGGTCGAGGCCCCCGTGGGGCGGATGGCACGTCACGATCCCCTCGGGGAGAATCGCCTGGAACCCGTTGCGGTCGATGCGAATCAACCGGCCAGGCATCCGGTCGTCGGCGTGGAACGGCTCGTAGCGCTGTGCGGTGGCCTTCGTCCATCCGTAATGGATGAGCTCACCGGCGTGGATGCCCGCGGTGTGGGCGTCGGGTGAAAGATGCAATGTCTGTACTCCTGGGCAAGGGGTGCCCCACGACAGACTGGGCTCGATCAGTGGATCGAAGAACCTGCCTCGAGGAGCACCCGGCAACATGGGATTCGGGTGAGATGCGGGCGCGCCGCAAACGTCACGTGTGCCATGGGGTCCTCCTCTCTGCTGAGACAGGCTCCCACCGTATCAGGGAAGACACTGCCGATCAATGTCAGTTTGGGCTCGTATCCGAGGTTGTGACCAGGCACGTCGCCGGGCCCGCAAGCCCTCACGACGATTTGGTCAGCAGTGTCCTTGCCCAATTGCCCAGGAGTTTGTGCGTGCGGCAACAGCCGTACCATCCCGGCGATGCGGACCCCCAGCCTGGTGCGGTTGCTCGTCGTAGCGATCCTCGTCGTCACCGTCAGCACCCAGCCTGTCTTCCTTCTCGGCGCCGCGTTCCTACAGATGGGCGAAGAACTGGACTTCGGGCCGACCGGTCTGGGTGCGCTGACCGGGGCCTTCTTTCTCACCGCCGCAGTCTCCTCGACCCCACTCGGCCGGGTTGTCGGGCGGGTCGGGTGGCAACGCGCGATGCGGATCAACTTGGTGGCGTCACTCTCCATCTCGGTGGCGATAGCGCTCTTTGCCCGCTCGACGCTCACGCTTGCCGCCCTTCTGGTCCTCTCCGGGCTGGTGTACGGACTCGCCAACCCTGCCGCCAACCAGTCCCTGGCCGACCATGTGAATCCGCGTCGCCGAGGTCTCGTATTCGGGCTCAAGCATGCCGGCATCCCGTCGTCGTCGCTGGTGGCTGGGCTGGCGGTGCCGGCGCTGATCCTGACGGTCGGCTGGCGCTGGGCGTACGTTGCGGCCGCGGTCCTCGGCGTCGTGGTCCTCCTGTTGATCCCTCGCGACACCATCCCGGCGTCCGCCTCGCGGTTCGAGCCGGACCAGCGTCGCCTCGTGGCCCCGATGGGCGCGCCACTGCTCACCGCCTTGGCGATTGCCTCCTCGTTTGCGACCTGGGCCGCAATTGCCCTGAGCACCTATCTGGTTGCGGCCTCCGTGGACGTCGGTATCTCCGAAGCGGCAGCCGGCCTCCTGCTCTTTGCGGGGTCGGCGGCGTCGATCCTCTCCCGAGTCTCGGTCGGCGAGGTCGTCGACCGAGTCGGCGGCAAGGGATTCGGCGCCGTCGCCACGCTCACTGCCATCGGCGCTCCCGTGTTCATCGGACTGAGCGTGGCGACGGGCTGGGGTTTTGCGGTGCTGGTGATCGTCGGCTTCGCCACAGGCTGGGCCTGGCCGGGTTTGATGACCTACACCGTCGTCAACGCCAATGCGGGGTCGGCAGCGGCCTCGTCGGCGATCACCCAGGCCGGCGTGTTCCTGGGTGCAGGCGCAGGGCCCGTGATTCTCGGCGCCGTCATCGACTGGGGTGGGTTCGGCGCCGGCTGGCTGCTGGTTGCGGGTGCGCTGGTCGTGGCGACCATCGGTGTTGGGTGGGTCGGGCGGCGGGCGACTGCCGTTCCGCTTGGCTGACGGCAGCCTCAACCGCCGAGAGCAAGCCTGAGCTCGTCGGCGGCCTGCCGCTGCCGGCGCCGGTATTCGGCCACGGGGGCGTCGAGCGCAGCGGCAACAACGTCGCGTTCCGCGAGCACGTGGTCGACGATCGCATCGAGCGCGCCCATCGCATCCGTCCGTACCGTGACCGCTTCCTGCCCGATGGACCGGGTGAAGTCGAGCACCTTGGGCCGGTACTCCAACGCCACGAACGGCGTGCCGACGGCGGCGGCGAGGATCGCCGCATGCAATCGCTCGCCGATGACGAGATCGGCCGACGCCAGCAAGGCGAGGCTCGCATCCAGATCGGCATACCCCGCGACGTACGGCATTGCCGCGTCGCCTGCGTCTCGCATCAACTCGATGATCCAGCGATCGTCCTCCGGGAACGCCGAGAGCATCACGACTTCCCTTCCTTCGTCGCGCAGTCGTCGGATCGTTGCCGCCAGCGCCTTGAAGACCACACTGTCGTCGCCGCCATGCAGGTTGCCCGCCGTGTGCACCGGGCACACCACGACTCGGCCATCAGCAGCAACGGTGTGCGCCGGGGCTTCGAGGGAGAGCGCAGGGTCGCCGATGATCGGCAGGTCTCGCCAGTACCCGAGGGCGTGGAGGTTGGCGACGGAGTCGGGGCCGCGCAGTGCGGCGACCAAGGCGGAATCGATGAAGCTGAACCACTCCTCCATCGGCTCCGTCGTCCCCCAGTAGTCCGGGTTGCGGACGCCGGTCCCGAACAGCGCCCGCTCCAGTGTCGGTGAGTTCTGCCGCAACATGCGCGTGAGGTAATAGCGCTTTCCGTTGAGCAACGTCCCACCCCCAACCATCAGCATCTTGGGGTCGGCGTGGTCGGTGCCGATCTGTGCCCACGGCATGAGCCGCTCGATGGCCACCCGCACTGCATCGTCTCCGAGGTTGTTCTTGCCGGTGAGCCCGACGTACTCGACGGGGATCCGTGTGTCCTGCTCTCCCGGCGGGGTTGGAGCCGCAGCACCGCCGCGCACGGCACGCGCCTGCTTGACCGCAGCCCTGGCCAGCTCCCTGGGGCCGGCGGCGACGAGGTCTCTGGCCCGGGGTCGAAGCGATCGCTTTGGAGCGGGCTCGTCGATCGCCACCGACTCGGTGATGATCAGTTCGACGCGTTCCATACGATCGAGCGCCGCCGCCCACAGCGCATGGGGTTGGGCCAGCAACGTCCAGTCCTTCATCAGCTCCCTGCGCCGGACAACGGCGAACAGCGGCAAGGCGTGGCGCCCGATCTGTTCATCGATCGCCAGCAGGTCATCGAGTCGCAAGTAGCGCTCGCCGTCTGCGAAGCGATACGCAAAGCGAACGGCACCGGCCCTGGTGTCGGCGTGCAGCCGGTCGACCGCCTTCCTGAGCAGCCCGCGGTCGAAGCGTGCTCGCGCATCGAGCATCGCAACGTACGCCCCCCTGGCAAGCCGGATGGACTGGGAGAAGGCCTGCGGGACGTCGTTGACGACAACGTTGACGGCCGGGTTGGTCTCCGCCAGAGGCTGGATGTGGGCGACGGCCCCCTCAGGCCCGCAGAAGATGATCTCGGCATCCTGGAATCCCGATGCTCCTACCTCCCGCCATGTGCGCTCGACTTCATCGACCGTCTCGACCCTCACCATCCAGGTGATCAGCGGCACCGTGGCGAAAGGTGTCGGCGCCTTCCTGTAGAAGGGGTGGGGGATACGGTCGGCGACCAGCGGGAGCGCCCGCCGCCGCGAATCTTGGCGGGCGTCGGCGGCGTCGGCAGCATCGTCCTGGGTCTGGTGGTAGGCCATTGCTCTCTGGTCGGGCACGACGAATGCACCGTCGTTCCATGCCCGCCATACGAGTTCGGTGTCCTCGCCGCCCCACTGCCGGAAGTCTGGTGAAAACCCGCCGGCCGCGGTGAAGCGCTCCCGGGTGAGGGAGAGGTTGGCGCTGGTCCCTGCACGGAACGCCGCGTCGCCGAGCAGCAGACGTTGTGTCCTGCGGTAGAAGGGGCTCCGCCAGTCGTCCGGTTGGAACTCCCCGCGCCCATCCGCACCGCCGGCCGCGGCGGCGAGATCGGCCCTTCGCCCCGCAATGTCACCGGGGCTGAAGACCGACGAGTCGATGCTGCGTCGTGTACCCACCACCACCAGATTGGAGGCGCGGGCATGCCACCAGGCGTGCCGTTCCAGCAGCTCAGGGTCCGGTATGCAGTCGGAATCGACGAACAGCAGCACGTCGCCGCCGACGGCGGCGGCGCCGAGGTTGCGGGCGCGTCCTGCGCCGAAACCATCCCGCTCTTGCCGCACCGTGCCGATACGGAGCCGGCTGCCTACGGACTGGACGAGACCCGCAACATCCTGCCGTGACCCGTCGTCGGCCACGATGACCTCAAATCGGTCCACCGGCAGCGTCTGGGCGACGAAGCCCGCCAGCGTGCGTTCGAGCAGGTGGATGCGGTCGTAGGCGGGGATCACGACCCCGATGCGAGGTGATCCGACGGCATCACGCTCGGTGATCCCCCGGTAGTCGTTGCCGGGCCCGGTCCACTCTGGTGGGGATACGGGCGCGGTCATCGGGCGAGGGGGTGGTCGTCCGGGCGCATGCGGTAGCCCGGGGCGCGGAGGTCGACGCGCATGACGTCGCCCACCCACGTGACGTCGGCGCCTGGGTGGGCACGCTCCACTGCCGGCAGCAGTTGGTCGGCGACTCTACCGACGGCGTACATGTAGCGGCGTGCGCCGTGCACCGCGAGGTCGAGGTCAGGGATCTGCCCGTTGCCGAGCACGACCGCGTCCGTTTTCCCTCGATCGAGCCTGGCAGCTGCGTCCGCCCCGGATCGGATGGCCCGATCGGGCAGGTCGAGATCGACGCCGAAGACGGCGACGCCCTGGACATCGACGTCAAGGTCGACCATTGCCGCCAAGGGGTCCGCAGGGGCGCCTCGTTCCGGGAGTGCCTTCGGCTCGGTCCGGGCGGCGATGGCGAGGAGCTCGTCGACTCGGTGATCGTACGTGTGATGATCGAGCGCCCGCTGCCGGCCGGCTGCGGCGATGGACGCCGATCGCGGATCGGCAAGCAGACCCCGCACCTGGGAGACGGGCTGGTCGCCCAGCGGGACGTAGTGCTCGCCAGGGGTGAAGAGCGCATCGGTGCCGGGAAGGTCTTCGGTGACGAGCAGAGCGCCGCAGCCGAGCGCCTCGAATACCCGCATCGTGATCGGCAGGTGGCGGGCCCCGCCGTCGTTGAGCACGATCTTGCTGTCGGCATACAGCTCCGCCATGGCCTCGGGAAGCAGTCCGTACTGGAACGCGGTGCGGTTGGGGAGCGCAGCCGTCAGGTCGGAGGCCATCGTGAATCGGCGCCGGTAACGCTCCGAATCGGCGGCGAGACCGGCCGCAACCATGGCGACGTCGTAGCTGCGGTCGGTGAACCCGGTATCGGCGGCGAACACCTCCGGTGCCACGGCAAACGGGAATCGATGCACAGGCACAGGGAAGCGGTGGGCCAGGTGCCAGCTGTGGGCCAGGAGGACGGCATCGGCTCCGTAGCGCCTGGTGAGGCGGATGTTGGCGGCGAGGTGATGTTCGCCGTGATGCGCCCAGAACAGCAACGGGATGTCCTTGCGGTCGCCGCGCACATCGAGCGCCGGGTACGGGCTCTCGACGACGATCACCGCGGCCGCGTCGTCGGGAACGGCATCCCAATCGATTGCACCGTCGAGCACCCTGACCACGATCCCCGCACGCTCCAGGGCAGTGATGAGGTAGCGGCTGGGATTGGTCGGAGTGACCCGCACCGCGACTGCGACGGTCACGCCGCGGTGACGCCCCGGCTCAGGATGGGACGCCGGGCGGTCGTCCCCGGGGAGATGGAAAGGCACGGGGGGACCGGCGGGTGAGGTGCTCCATCGCACGTCGTGGGGGGCGGCGCCGATGAGGTCGCGGGCGCCGGCCGGCTCAGAGTCGGGGCGGCGAGCGACCATGGCATCGGTGCCGGCGGCAAGATCGGCGTCGTCTGCTCTGACCGGGTACACGATGTCCGGCTTTGTGGCGGCAACCGCCTCCTGGAGGGCGGCTGTGTACGACCGGGACGGACCCTTGCCTCCCAGCTTGCGGCGGGCCTTGGCGACAACGCCCGGTCGGGGCTCGCCGATCCGGTGGACCGGCACGTCACCGTGCATCGTGGAGTCACCCGAGCCGCCACAAACCACGGTCACGTCGTGGCCGACCGACCGCAGGGAGAAGACCAGGGCCCTCGTGTGGGGATCGCGCGTCGGATCACGACGCGCTGCAACGCAGATGCGCATGATGCTTGATGTTAGAGGCTCGGTGGGAGTCTCACCCGGTCAGCAGAGCCCGCCAGCGTGCGGCGACGTCATCGAACTGGTAGCGGTCGAGAATCTGGGTCTTGGCGCGGGCGCCCGAGGTTTTCCAGGACTGCTCGGTCGCACCAATCTCGAGGGTGCGCCGCACCATCGCCGCAGTGTCGGGGAGCAACCACTCGAAGGGGTACACCTTGTCGGCGCCCGGCCACGGTCGGATGAGCGGGACGGCTCCTGACGCCATCCCCTCCGCAGGGCCGAGGTGGAAGCTCTCGTCCTCGCTGGTCGACACGACCCATCCAATGGTGCGGAGCCAGGCCGGTACGTCGGGGCCGGGCGGTTCGAACAGGACGGCATCGCGCAACGTCGGATCGTCGAGTTGCTCCCGAACCTTGCCGAAGAAGCGCACCTCCTCGGGACGGTCGCTCACCCACTTCGTTGCCCACGGGGCCTCTCCCTTCACGCTCATCGTGTAGCGGGGGTCGTTGCGGCGCAGCCCGGCAAGGAAGTCGAGGGCGAGGTCGAGGCGCTTCCGCGATGTGGCGGGGCTGACGAAGCCGATCCGGAATCTGGCGCCGGGAAGCTTCGGTCGGTCGAGTTGCAGGTCGTCGACGGCGTTGGGAATGACGACGACCTTTTCAGCCGGCCAACCCGTCGTGGCGATGATGCGCCGCCGGTATTCGTCACCGACCGCCACCACGGCGTCGACGGCGTCGATGTCGATCTCTTGCCAGTCGGGCTCGTACAGCTCGAACCGGTGGAGGCGCACGATGAGCCGCTGTCCCGGGTGTTTGCGGCGGCTGGCGACGACGGCATTGCGCCCGCACCACTCGCACACGACGATGTCGGCAGCGTCGATGGCGGCTTCTGTGGCTGCTGTATCGTGCACCCTGAACTTCTCCCAGGCATCGACCGTGACCTGGAAGCTCCCCCCGTTTCCCCAGTGGGCGATGAGGGGGGCGATGAACTTGAGGTTGTAGCCGACGACGGCGAGCCGTGGGGCGTCCGCGACGGGCTCGGCGCCGGCGACTCTGTTGAGGAAGCGGGCAGGGGAGTCGGCGAGGAACGTCTTGCCGGCAGCGGAAGGGCAGCGGACTTCGAGCCTGGTGCGGTCGTCCTCGGTGAGACACATCACCATGTCTGCGGCGGCGATGGCGGCATCATCGGCATCCGTGCCGTCGGCGGTCTCGATCCCGGCCGCGTGGAGGATGCGATGCACCACCGGTCCCACATCGCCTATGACGAGGGCTCGGCTCATGTTGCACCGGCCGTGAGGTGTTCCAGCTCGTCACGCACCTGCTGGTGTGTCGTCACCTCGGCGGAGACCTCATCGTCGAGGATCACCCCGCACGCGATCGCTTCGGCGCCGAGTTGGTACGTCAGCGGCGTGAGGGGCTGGGGAAGGGCAAGCGTCCGGATCGTGCCCAGCCACGTCGCCAGCCGATGCGGATCGGCGAGTGCTGCCGGACCGATCGTGGAGGCATGATCCGGTACGGCTTCGGCGTCCGGTGCCGGGTCCGTCCAACCGGCGAGGGCGTCGGAGGCCAGCATGCCCAAACCGTGGTCGTGGCTGCCGCCTGCGGTGAAGACTGCGCCGGCAACGCCGTGGGGCAGCACGGGGAGATCGTCGGCTCGCGGGCTGTGTGGGGCGGCGACCTGGAGCGCGGCCCGCCCGGCCAGCGGGATGAGTTGCGTTTCGGCTTGCGCCCCGGCTCCCAGATCCCAGCGGAACACGACCGCCCCGCCGCGTGCAGTGACGGCGGCGATGATCGCCTCGACGGCGCGGGTCGCGGTCGACGCGGCAGGTCCTCCCAGACCCGCCCACACCGATGCGCCGAGTGCCGCAGACGCATCGATGACGAGCGCGTCGACACCGGCGAGAACGTCGTCGATCCGGTTGGGATGCAGGGGAACCTCCCAGGCGGCGAGGCGAGCAAGGTGGAACGACGAGGTGATGCGGCCGATCCGTGCGCCGTCATGAGCCGGTGAAGGTGGCGCCGCAGACTCCACCGGTGGCCGGTCTGGACGTGGCGACGCGGGTGATCCCGGTTTGGCCTTGCGGCGGAACATCCTGCGGACACGCCCGACCTCAGGCGGGGACGACGACATCAGGCACCTCGACGCGCTCGGGGTGGAACCCGTCCCATGCCGCGGCGCTTCCGGCAAGGAACGTCTGATCGTCCGTGGTCCAGGTGTGAGCGTTGCCGCGGCGCACGTAACAGAACTCCCACCGGGAGTTGGCATAGACGTCGGCGCCAACGCGGCGAGCTCCCCGGAGGAACAGCACGTCGACCCGGCGAGGCCGATGGGGGAACCCGACCCGTTCCCAGATGCTCCGGCGGAACACCAAGGTGGCGCCCGTCGGGGACCCTTCGATGAAGGTCTCTTCTTGCCGAGACCTCCGCAGGACCGTGCGGTCTGCCGACGCCACGTAGGTGAACTGGGCGCCCTTGCCGATGATGGCGGCACCGGAGTAGTGGAGGGCATGGACGGCATCTTCGAGATACCCCGGGCCGTAGTGGTCGTCGTCGTCGATCTTGGCGAGGACCGGCGCCGAGGTGGCGTCAATGGCTCGGTTGAGGCATTCGCCGAGCGAGAGCCCAGTATCGAAGGACAGCAATGTGGTGGGGATGGCTGCCGCGGTGAGCGCATCGGCGACTGCGGCAGGTGGAGCGGCGCCGTGGACGCCGACAACGAGCTCCGTGACCGGGTGCGTTTGGCGAAGGAACCTTGCGATGGCGCCGGGGAGGTCGTCCGGCCTATGCGACACCAGGATTCCGGCGACCCGAGGCGTGGGGTCGGGGGCGGCGACGCCTGCGAGGGCGAGCAGGGCTCTGGCGCGCTCCCACGGTGCATGGTGCCGGTACGCCCAGCGGCGGGCCGCCGTGCCGAGAGCGTCGAGGTCGGCGAGTTGGCCGAGATCGCCGCCCGCGATCGGGACCCCTGATGCGGCGAGGTCGATCAGCCACGTCGGGGGTCGGGCCAGCAACGCGGTGGCATTGCTGACGGCGACGGGCCCGGTCTCGCCGGTGTGAATGGTCGCACCGTCACGCGGCACGGCTTCGGTGCGCTCACTGGACGCTTCCGGTCGCACGCCCGGGTGATGTCGCCGCGGATCGAACGACCCTGCCAGTCTGGTGGCCACGTCTCTCGGGGTGATGAGCCGATCGAGTGGTGCGGGGACGTCGTCGCCGGCGATGACGAGCGGGGACCGGCCCGGCGTCGCCGCCCATGTCTCGAGCTCGTGGCGGTTCTCGGACGGGAGGTCCGGGTATCCGGAGGGCTCGATCACCACGAGATCCGCCTCGGCGAGCCCCTCACGATCGAGAGGGACCGCGTCCATGGTGGCCATGACGGCACCGAGTTCGGGGGAGGTGACGGCGGCGGCAACGCGGACCACCGGGTAGGTCGGGGTCGGGGCCGAGTCGGGGAGGTGTTGTGGAGCGTCCCCTTCGGCTGTAGCGCCTTCAAGCCGCCAGGCGCGTCTGACAGAACCCACCCAGCGGCGGACGGCAGGTGCGTCTTGGCCGGCGAGGAGACGGTCGATGCGTTCCGCGCGTTCGTCCGCCCTTGCCCTCCAGATGGCGGCTTGGTCGGTGAGCGCAGCGACACGGCTCTCCGCAGCGTGGCGCAGCGCACGTTCATCGCGCAGCAGCTGCTCCAGTTCGGCGGTTCTGTCGGGGTCGGTCATGTGCGGCTCCACGCTACTGGAGGTCGCCGCCCGCGCCGGGGGTCGCCGTGGGTCGGGGGCCGGAGCCGGGGTGACCTCTGGCCGCAAGCGTGTCACGAACGGTGGTGATATCGGTCGGACAGGTGCCGGCCGCCTTCCAGTAGCAATAGCCCGTCGGCAGGAAGAACACCTGGAAGGTCGTGAGCCCTATCGCCCAGTTCAGGGGCGGCGGGAAGGCGGTCGAGATCGTGCCCGCAAGCGCTCCCGTCATGGCATTGCCTGCCGAGCGGCCGACTCCGTTGGCCAGGTTGCCGAGACCGAACACCGTGCCGCGGTGTTCCGGCAAGTTGACGTCGGAGATCAACGCAAACCAGTTGGGCGAGTCGGCTCCCGTCAACGCCAGGGCCGCAAGCGAGAGGAGGAGCGCCGTCGTCACCCACGGGTTGGTGACCAGCTGAGCCAGAACCTCGGGGACCAGAGTTGCGGTGCTGGCGCCGTTGGTCACCTCGAGGCCGCGGAGCGGAACGAAGAAGAAGGTGATGAAGAAGGGGATGGCGCCCAGGATCCCTGCGGCGCTGAGGTAGGCACGGCCGCTCAATGTTCGCTGCTGGAGCCGATCTCCGACGTGGCCGGCGATGATGGAGAACAACCCACCAAGCTGGAATATCGCTCCGAGCAGCCCCCCGACCTTGGTGGCGGTTGCCACGTCGTAGCCCTGGGCGATCACCTTCTCCTGGTACAGCAGCGGCACCCAGATCAGCGACCCGTAGGCGAACTGGGCGCTCAGCCCTTGGAGGACCAGCCAGATGTTGGTGCGGGTCTTGAACAGCAACGGGACCTGCTTGCGGTCGATCCGGTACTCGTAGTCCCGGCCGCTTGCATACAGATCGGCCAACTCGGGCTCCTTGAACCCCCGGGGCGCATCGAAGGTGAACAGGTACATCACCGCAAAGATCACGCCGAGAACGGCGATCACCGCCAACGGCCTGCGGAAATCGCCCGCCCCGAGCTGGCTGGCCAGAAGCCCGCCAACAAGGCCGCCGACACCTTGGGAAAGACCCCAGAAGCTCATGGCGAGTCCGCGGCGTTTGGGTGCCACGAAGTCGGTGATCACGGCGAAGCCGACAGATGCGATCGATCCGAGGCCGACGGCGAGGATGACCTGGAACAGAAAGAGCTGCCAGAAGGTCGTGGCAGTCGCCGAGAGGCCCGCCCCGGCCGCCCACACCAGCGTGCCGAGGAACAGGAGTCGCTTGCGGCTCCCGCGATCGCTCCAGTACCCCCAAGCGGTGGCGGTCAGGGCCGTGATGAGGATCACCGTGGCGGTGAGGAAACCGATGGCCGCCTCGCTGGCATCCAGCGCCTCACTGACGGGCAAGACCATCGCAGGGATCACCGCGGCGGCGGCGTTGTCGAGACTGGCGAGGGTGACAAACACGACCACCGTGGCGGCGACGTGCGCCCGTCCTCCCCACCACGCAGGGTGGCGGCGCCGTCGTTCCGCTGTCATCGCAGCATTCTGCACCGTCGCCGCAGCGTCGGCGACTACGCTCGACTGCCAGCCGGTGAGATGAGGGCATGGTGCTCGAACCAGCGTGGACACCCGACCCAGAGACGATCGCCAACGCACACGTCACGCACTTGGCGGCCGAACTGGGGCTCGACGGCTACGACGCCCTGTATCGATGGTCCATCGACGATCGTGCCGGCTTCTGGGGAGCGGTCATCGATCGACTTGGCGTCGTGTTCAGGACCGCTCCGTCCTCCATTCTCGACGCAACGCAAGGGGCCGAGCATCCTCGCTGGCTGCCCGGCGCCAGGCTGAGCATCGTCGAGTCCTGTTTCACTGCCCCGGGAGACGATCATGCCATCGTGTTCCGGCGTGATGACGAACTCCATCGGGTGACCTACGACGAGCTGCGGTCCCACGTCGATCGAGTCACCAACGGTCTGCTGGAGGCGGGTTTTGTGGCCGGAGACCGCATCGCGATCGCGATGCCGATGACCGTCGAGTCGGTGTACGCCTACCTCGGCATCGTTGCCTTTGGCGGGGTCGTCGTCTCCATCGCCGACAGCTTCGCCCCCCACGAAATCGCCACCCGGCTGCGCATCACGGGCGCTCGCGGCGTCGTCACCCAGGACGTCATCCACCGGGCAGGGCGCACGCTGCCCATGTACGAGAAGGTTGTCGCTGCTGGTCCGGCCCTGCGTATCGTGGTCGACACCGGCGCCGATCTGAGGCTCGAAGCGGGTGATCGGTGGTGGGCGGCCTTCCTCGGAGACGACGCCACATGCGAACCGGCGGCGACTCCTCCCGACCGTCACACCAATGTCCTCTTCTCGTCGGGCACCACCGGTGAGCCGAAAGCCATCCCGTGGTCGCAGCTCACACCGCTCAAGGCGGCGATGGATGCCCACCTCCACCACGACATCGGGAGCAGCGACGTGGTGGCCTGGCCGACCAACCTCGGATGGATGATGGGCCCCTGGCTCATCTACGCCTCGCTGATCAACGGCGCCACGATGGCCCTGCACGACGATGCCCCGACCGGCGAGGATTTCGGGCGGTTTGTGATGGACGCCGGGGTGACGATGCTCGGGGTGGTGCCGAGCCTCGTCGCGGCATGGAGGGCGAGCGGCTGCATGGAGGGTCTCGACTGGCGTGCGGTTCGCCGGTTCAGCTCGACGGGCGAGGCGTCGAACGCCGACGACATGCGCTACCTGATGAACCTCGCCGGTGGCGTCCCGGTGATCGAGTACTGCGGCGGCACCGAGATCGGCGGCGGCTACATCACGGGGACCATGGTGCAGCCCGCAGTGCCCGCGACGTTCACCACCCCAGCGCTCGGATTGGCGCTGCGGATCCTCGATGACGACGGGGACGATGCCGACAGCGGCGAGGTGTTTCTCGTGCCACCGTCGATCGGCCTCAGCACCGAGCTGATCAACCGTGATCATCACGAGGTGTACCACGACGGGGTGCCGTGGCATGGGGGAGAGGTGTTGCGCCGCCACGGCGATCACATCGAACGGCTCCCCGGCGGCTACTACCGGGCCCAAGGTCGGATCGACGACACGATGAACTTGGGCGGGATCAAGGTCTCCTCTGCCGAGCTGGAACGGGTGGTGGGCGAGACCGAAGGTGTGGTCGAGGTGGCAGCTGTCGCCGTGGCACCTCCCGGCGGCGGCCCTAGCCGGCTCGTCATCTACGTGGTGCCCCAGCCACCGTTCGAGCCCAACCGTGACGCACTCAGGGCCGAGATGCAGCAGGCCATCCGCAACGAGCTCAACCCGCTGTTCAAAATCCACGACATCGTCTTCATCGGCGCCCTCCCCCGCACCGCCAGTGCAAAGGTCATGCGCCGCAAGCTGCGAGATCAGTACGGGAACCCTGCGGGTTCCTTGGGAGTTGCTTCGCAACTCCACGGATCGCAAGATTCCCCTCGCTGACAGAGAGGGCAAAGAACTCGGTCGGTCAGGTTTGCCCTCCCCCCGGCACTGCTGCGGGACCTAACGTCTACCCGATGCGGATCGTCGTTCTCCAGCACAACGAGATTGCTCCTCCTGGATATCTGGGAGCCGTGCTCGGTGATGATGCCGTCGTGGTGCGCATCGATCGGGGTGATGCCGTTCCCGATCCGTCCGACTGTGACGGGATCGTTGTGCTCGGCGGGGTCATGGGGGCATACGACGAGGAGGAGTATCCGTTCCTCGTTGCGGAGAAGGCCATGCTGCGCAAAGCGGTCGGGGCTGCGGTGCCGGTGCTCGGAATCTGCCTCGGGTGCCAGCTGCTGGCGGACGCGCTCGGCGGTGCCGCCTATCAGGCGCCGTCGTTCGAGGTGCAGTTTGGACCCTGCACGCTCACCGATGCTGGTCGCAGCGACCCGATCGCACGGTTTCTCGGTGAACCGGTCCTGACCCTGCACGAAGACACGTGGGATCTTCCGCCCGGTGCCGTTCTCCTGGCCGAGAGCGACGCATACCGGCAGGCGTTCCGACTCGGCTCGGCGGTCGGGATCCAGCCGCACCCGGAGGTCACGCCGGAGATCGTGGAGAGCTGGGTTCCCTCGATCGGCGCAGACAGGCTTCGTAACGCAGGTGTCGAACCGGACGAGCTCCTCCGCAGACTCGCCGACCACCGCGCGGAGAGCGAAGCCATCGCAGGGGAGCTGTTCGGGGCGTGGCTGGAGTCCGTGCGGTTGCTCGAGTGAAGCGGGTCGGTGCAACAGGCTGAACCCAGCGGTCAGCTTTCAACTGCGTGGCCGTCGAAGGGCCGCCCCAACTCGTCGATCCAGTCCTCCGGTGCGACGCCGAGACCGTCGGCGATGCGGTTGATGTAATTGAAGTAGCTGCACACTTGGGTGGCATCGTGGATGGCCCTGTCGCTCCATCCCGCAGCGCGGAGCGCATCGACGTCGTCGGCGCCGCACTCTCCCGGTGTTCTCGTGAGCTTCTCGGTGTACGCCAGCAGTGCAGCCGTCGGATCGTCCAGACCTGCCGTGCGCCAGTCGACGGCGAAGCGGTCGATCATCGCCTGCGCTTCAGTGGTCGCCGGGACCTCCGACCGGAGGTCGTGCAGGTGCGCCCTGATTCAGTAGTGGCATTCGTTCACCTGCGAAGTGACGACCGCAATCATCTCCCGCTGCGCTCTGGAGAGCGGCGAGTCGCCAAACATCGACGCTCCATACAGGCGCATCGAGTCGCGCATGATCTCGCCGTTGGGGCTCATGATGGAGACGATGTTCCAGATGCGTCCGGCCCGGCGCATGGCTTTGTCGTACTCCCGTTTGGCAACCGGGTCGGCATCGTCTGGGTGGACCTCGTCGATGTACGGCATCGCGCTGGGACGATACCGTCGCCGGTAGGCTCGACGCTCATGACCATCCTCGAAGTGCTGCTGTTCTGCGCGGGGTTCGCCCTCGTTGGATGGACGCTCTTGTCGGCGATCCGCACCGTCATCCTGCCGCGAAGTGCGCAGGTCGCCATCACGCGGTGGGTGTTTCGGGCGCTTCGTGTCCCGTTTTGGATCCTTGCCCACGAGCGTCGCACCTATGCCACGCGTGATCGGGTGATGGCGTTGTATGCGCCGGTGGCGCTGGTTGCGCTGCCTGGCGTGTGGCTCGTGCTCGTGCTCACCGGGTACATGGGGATGTTCTTCGCCATTGGAGACTTCTCCCTGGCCGAGGCGTTCCATCTCAGCGGCTCCTCGCTCACAACGCTGGGGTTTGCCAACGCCAAGACCTTTGCGGAAGACGTGCTTTCGTTCAGCGAGGCGGGCTTTGGCTTGTTTCTTGCGGCGCTGATGGTGACGTATCTCCCCTCGATGTACGGGGCGTTCTCGCGGCGGGAAGCCGAGGTGGCGCTGCTCGAAGTCCGGGCCGGCAACCCGCCGAGCGCCGCCGAGTTCCTGGAACGGCATCACCGCATCGGTTGGCTCGACGACCTGGGGCCGACGTGGCTGGCGTGGGAGCGATGGTTCGCCGAACTCGAAGAGAGCCACACCAGCTACCCGGCGCTGACGTTCTTTCGCTCCCCACAGCCCGAGCGTTCGTGGGTCGTTGCCGCTGGGACCGTGCTCGACTCGGCGGCGCTCTACGTGTCCTGCACGCCGGTAGTCGAGATCGGGCCGCCGGGGGTGTGCTTGCGAGCCGGGTTCCTTGCCCTCAGGCGAATTGCGCTGTTCTTCGGCATCGAATTCGACCCCGACCCTGCTCCCACCGATCCGATTTCGATCACCCGCCATGAGTTCGATCAGGTGTGGGAACGTCTGGCGGCGGAGGGCGTGCCGCTGAAACCGGATCGCGAGCAAGCCTGGCGTGACTTTGCCGGGTGGCGGGTGAACTACGACACCGTCCTCCTGGCTCTGGCGGAAATCGTGATGGCGCCGGTGGCGCCGTGGACGTCGGACCGCTCCGGGCCGGGGCTTCGCGAACCGCAGGTCCGCCGCTTTGGCAGGCGGCTGCACGGTTCAAATCGGGCGGACGGCGCAAGCGACGAGTAGTCGTACAATCGTGGTGCCGGCGATCGACAAGGAGCATCTGTGCGAGCCGAAGATGCCCATGCCTCGCTTCGGGAGCGGGTGATTGGTGAACACGGCGTCGTGATGCTGATCGGTGGTGCAGACACGGGCAAGACCACCCTCGCCCGTCACCTGGCCCGCGACGCCCTGATGAGTGGCCGGTCGGTTGCCTTTGTGGACGGGGATGTCGGGGCTGCCACTGTCGGCCCACCGGCCTGCGTCGGGCTGAAGTTCCTGGACTCGACGCGTGACCTGTCGGATCTCCACGCCGCAGATGAGTTGCGCTTTGTGGGCTCGGTTCACCCGCAAGGTGTCGTCCTCCCTCATGTGGTCGCTGCCGCAGCGCTGGTGGAGGGGGCGCGACGCCGTGCGGACTTCGTGGTGCTCGACACCACAGGCGTCGTCGGCGGTGTTGTCGGCCAAACGCTGAAGTACCACCTCATGGAGCTGTGCAACCCGGCACTCGTCATTGCGATGCAACGCGGCAACGAGATGGATCCGATCATCGGGATGCTGAAGCGATTTTTCGGAGCGAGAGTGGCCAAGGCAGAGCCGGATGTCGACCACGTGCCGCTCAGCCCCGTCGAGCGCAGCGAGCAGCGGAGCAAGGCGTTCGCCGATGCGTTCACGCCGCCGCTCCAGCGCTGGCGCATCCAGCCAACCGTCTTTGCGCCGACGATCCCCGAAGCCTTCGATCTCGGCAAACTCGAAGGCATGCTGGTCGGGATCCAGGACGGGGAGGGGCGCTGCCTCGGGTTGGGTGCGGTTGATTCGAGCGAAGGCGTGCTGCGAGTCGCCACCCGGCACGGCGAAAGCATGAAGGGTCTCCGGCTGGGCTCGATTCGGATCGATCTCGACACCTTCGCCACCACCGGTGTCCGACTCCGTCAGCTCTTCTTCGGCATCTGAGTTTCGACCCGAGCAGGCTCGGGTCGAGTTTGGTGTCGGCCTTCGGCTGGCCGTACTTGGCGATACGCCGGCAAAGCCGCCGCATCGCGTATCGAAGGGGAGGCGCGGAGCTTCCCCTTCGAGCATCCCCTCCACAGTGACCTTGCTGCGCTCGTGACCAGCGTTCTCAGGTGCGGGATACCAAGTACCAAGTACTACGTGCTTGCGCCGTCGGGGGACATCACGGCGAGGCCGGCTTCTGTGGCGCGGACGGTGAAGATACGGCGGTTGGGCTGGATGGCGGGCGTGGGATCGGACACGTCGCGACCCATGGCACGCCAGCGCAGCACCACCACTTCGAGCGACTCTTCGGTGACCAGGGCGAGACCGTAGAGGGCCGGGGCACGGACGGGCGATTCGATGACTTCCAGCAGTGGTCCGGCGCGGAAGAACGCCGCAGGTCGGTCCCTCACGTCCATCCGGAGCCGCGGCTGCAGGCCAATCGCGGCAAACGCCGCTTCAGCATGTGTCAGGTCGGGAACGAGCAGGACGACGTGGTCGAGATCCCAGCCTTCTGCCGCGGTGGCGGGCGACGGCTCGCACGGAGGAATGCCGAGCTCGGGGGCGTCGCCTTCCCAGCCCCATGCGGGCTCGCCTGTGAGCAGCACGGTCGAACGCGTTTGCAGCGGGTTCGGGAGATCGAACTCGTCCCACGGCAGCGGGAGCCGCAACGCACTGAGACGGGGAGTGGTCACGGCAAGAGCGTAGACCGCATTGGGAGTGCGCAAAGCCCAAGGAACCCTCGGAACATCTTCCCCCGCACTTCCCCGAACGAGGTCTGCGCCCGCAAGCACCTTGGGCTTTACGGAGTCGACCATACGAAGCTGGAGGCCGGGTTTCAACCCCATCGTTCGGCAAGGATTTGGTCGTCCGGAGCGCGATCGACGTCACGTAACCGGCGGTAACTGACGCCAGGCGCGGCGTGCTGATGGTCGAATCGGGGGGTTTTCCACATATCCACACCAATCCACAGGCTGTTGTGCACAACCGGGTGTCGACAAGTTTCTTCAGGTGGATTTTTCGCGGAATTGTCGCCGGATCTAGCCCGGCTGCGGGCTTTGGAAACCGGCGCGCAGCAGGGGGCGAAACGAGAGCTCGACGAGTTCGTAGACCGCTCCCACAGCCCGGTCGAGGCTCGCTGTGTTCACCTGTCCGAGTGGGATCCGTCCGACGACGAAGATGTCGCCTCGCTCGTCGAGTGCAATCGACGCCGGCCAGGACCGCCAGTTCCGGTGCAGGCACAGACGGTACACGTCGGCATGACCGTGAGGCGGGCTGGGAAGCAGGTAGGCCTCGAAGCCGATCGTCCGCTCACCGATGCTGAACCACACCGTCGTGAAGTCTCGGACCTGTTGAGCCATCCGAATACCCCACCGACCCTCGTATTCACCGGCCCAGACGACGTCGGATGCGGGGTCGGTCAACCATGCCCTGGTGGTCTCAGTGAGCAGCCGACGTGCCCGCTCGGTCGTGCTCATGGCTGAATGCCGGCGTACAGCTCGAGGAGCCGATCCGCAGTGGCGGGCCACGAAAAGCGCTCTGCGAACTCGGTCGCGGCTTCTCCCATGGCCGCCGCTCGCTCAGGGTCGGCGATGACGAGGTGGATGGCGCGTGCCCAATCGTCGGGATCGTGGCCCTGGACGAGGACACCGGTGCGTCCGTCGGCCATGGCGTACGGCAAACCGCCCACGTCGGCGGCCACCACGGGAAGTCCGCACGCCTGTGCCTCGGCGGCGACCAGGCCGAACGTCTCGCTGCGAGACGGCACGACCAGCACGTCTGCGGCCCGATAGAAGCCGGGGAGCGCGTCATGGGGCTGGGTCGGAAGGAAATGTACCCGTTCGGCGAGCCCGAGCTCTTCGGTCATGCTGCGCAGGTGGTCGGACTCTGCTTCCCCCGAGGGTCCGCTGGGACCCCCGATCAGGAGGAGATGCGGTTGGGGGCCCGGCAGCTGCGGGAGGCGGGCAAGGGCGGCAACGGCCACGTCGGCGCCTTTGAGCGGCTGGATCCGCCCGACGAACAGCACGATGGGCACAACGCCGGCGAAGCTGAACCATTCCCGGGCCTCGGCCTTGTCGCCGGGCCGGAACAGCTGGTGATTGATCCCAGGCGGAGACGTGCAGAGTCGTTCGGGGGTGGCGCCGTAATGATCGAGAAGGTCGTCGAACTCGTGCGGTGTCGAGGCGATGACGCAGTCTGACTGGGCAATGACCTCTTCCTCCGTCAGCGTTCGCATCGGGCTCGAAGGCTCCTCGTCGGCTCGCCTGGTCAGGTCCTTGACGCGCCCCAAGGTGTGGAACGAGTTCGCCAGCGGCACGTCCAGGATCTCCTTGAGGAGGACGCCCGACCAGCCCGAGAGCCAGTAGTGGCTGTGGATGACGTCCGGCCTGACGTCGTTGGCCTCGATCCACTTCAGGACGCCTTCGGTGAATTCCCCGACATGCTGCGGCATCTGGGCCATCGGGATCGGAGTCGCCGGACCGGCCGGGACGTGGACCACGCGGTAGCCGGGGGCCACCTCCGTGACCTCGTCGGTCTCCGCGTCGGTGCGGCGGGTGAAGACGGTCACTGCAACACCTCGCGCCGCCATGGTGAAGCTGAGCTCGTCGATGTAGACGTTCATGCCGCCTGCGTACCCCTGCCCTGGTGGCAACAGTGGACACGTGTGCATCGACAGGTACACGACGCTCTTGATCATCACCGATCCCTGAACGTGCCGGTGAGGGCATAGAGCGGCCGTTCCGTGGCCCCGAGCCGGAACTTGTAGGTCTCGTCGCCTTTGAGGAAGTCGAACGTACTCAACCCGGCGTCGATGGTCTGTTCGATCAGCATGCTCACCAAGACGACTCCTGGAGACGCGTGACTGGCGTCCGGATCATATGCGCTGTTGTAGAGGTAGTACCCGAGTGGGTCCTCGAAGCTGAACCCTGCTGCCACGGGCACCCCGTCGGTCCCGCAGAGCACGTCGATCACTGCCCCGGCCTTGTGGTGGAGCGCAAGGAAGAGCGCCTCCCTCTCGTCGGTCATGAAGTGACCTTTGTCGCCTGCTGCCTTGCGATGCATGGCAGCGAAGTCGGCGACCGCCTGGGGTCCGGACATACGTACCAAGCGCGGCTCGCCGAGCTCTCCTTCGAACCGCCGCCGCTTCCTGCGGGTCTCGTGGCGCTCCTTCTTGCCGATGGCGGTCAGCCAATCATCAAAGGTTGGCGGTAGGGGCAAAACCGCGGCGACCTCGTGTTGGGCGATCTCGACCTCTGCGGACACCGACTGCAACGCCAAGCGGAGTGGTTCCGCCGCTTCGGCCGGCAGGCTGTCCAGCCGGAAGCGTGTCCCGGCGCCGGCGGCCCGCGCAATCTCGTCGATGAGTTCCGGGGACGGTTCGCCGCGCGGCGAGTGATAGTCGGTGACGTCCTCGTGCCCGGCGAGTGACAACACGCCGTCGACGAGCGTCGTGGCGATCAGCCCGCCGTTCGTGTTGGCGACGAGCAGATCTGCGCCGGTGGGAGCACTCGTCGTCCACCAGGTCTCCAGGAAAGCCCGGCCGGCGAACGGGCCGATCCCCGTCGCCAACGGTGGCAGCGCAAATCCATCGACATCCCAGGTGGTGTAGATCACGGCCTGCCGTCCCCCCGCGGAACCACTTCGCCGACCGGCCTCCCGCCTCCGATCACCGATGGTCGTCGATCGCGCTCCAACGCCTGAGCTGCGGCGGGCGACAGCATCCCGATGTCGTCTGCGATCTCGATGAGCGCCTGAACGGCGACGGTGATCGATCCACCGTGGCTCTTGGTGGCGATGCCAACACCGTGTCGTGCGGCCGCCATCACGCCCTGGGCCCCGCCCTTCGACGGCCCTCCCCACCACATGCCGAGTCGACCGTCTGGCCGATCGTTGCCGGAGGTGAGGGCCGGGTACGCCGACATGGCGTTGCGGATCTCGGTGAACCGGTCTTCCGTGCTGAGGCGGGCAAACGCACGTGCCAGCCCCCGGATCGATCCGCGCAAGGTAGGGGCCCCACAGCCGTCGACGCCTGGAGGCAATCCGCCGACGCCGGTCATCTCGATGAGGAGCGTCGCCACCCGCTGCTGCAAGGGGTGGTCCGGTTCGAGATAGGTCTCGATCGGCCATCCCTGGGCGGCGCAGGCACGGAGGAACCCAGAGTGTTTTCCTGAACAGTTGTGGAACACCCGCCGCATGCGAGCGCCCCTCCCAATCGCCAGGCGACGAGCGCCTTGGCCGAGAGGGAAGTCCGGCGGGCAACGCAGGTCGTGCTCGTCGAGGCCGCCCGCTGCGAGTATCGACCGCACGATTGCGACGTGGGCGGCGGTTCCGCTGTGGCTGGCGCACGCAACGGCAAGGTGCTCGGGGGGCAGGGCGGCGCCGGCCTCCTGGCTGATGAGCGCTTGGAACGCCTTGATCGCAGAGCGGTAGTACAAGGGCCGGTCTGGATCGCCCCATTGGCGCAACGTCCGCCCGGAGGCGTCGATCACGACGGCACTCCACGGATGGGTGGACTCCACGAGCCCGGAGCGAATGGTTGCCGAGTGCACGTCAGTCGCGCAGCAGCTCGTCGACGGAGGTGAGACCGAGGCGATAGCGGCGGCCGATTTCGTCGCCAAGCGCATCGAGCCTCTGTTGAGCGACGGAGCGCTGGCGGGAGATGGCGGCCTCTTCAGCCTCGAGCTTGGCTTCGATCTCGGCGATCTCGTCGTTGCTGAGATCGGAGAGCCTGGCGAGAAAGTCGTCGCCGAGGAGATAGTCGATGGAGCGGCGTCCGGGGCCGGGAACATCGGGAGGGTCGGTGGCGGCGGTAGCCACAGTGACATGTGGTGTCCCTGGGCGAGGGGCGTCGCCGAGGATCTCCGGCAGCGCGTCGATCACCGATCGTGTGTCGTCCCCGGTGCGGCGCCGGCGCTCGAACCGCAGCAGGTCGACCCGGCCATGGAGCAGACGCCGGTAGTACGAGAGTTCCGTTTCCACGGCGCTGCACATGGTGCGGCGCCTCCGCAGCTCCGCGACGTCGATCTCCTGGATGTCGGCGAGGAACTCCGGCTCTGAGATGATGTCGATGCGGCGGCGTGACTCGTTCATGGAGGGCCCAGATTCAGGATGACAGAGCGTGACCCAGCCGCTCCCACCTGTCTCCCGTTGCGGGAATCAGCACGACGCGCGCAGCGTCGGGAAGGGATTGACGGGGGACCCGCCGCCTGGGTGGATCTGGAAGTGCAGGTGGGGAGACGAGCCGAGGGCGTTGCCCGTGTTGCCCACATAGCCGATGTGGGTACCCGTCGTCACTTGTTGCCCGCTGCTGATGCCGGGGGCGTAGCCGTCGAGGTGGGCGTAGTAGAAGCTGGCGCTCGACGTGCGCAAGTAGGCGACGATGCCGCCGAGGCTGTTGCTCTTGAAGGTGACGGTGCCGTTGCCGACGGCGTAGACCGGGGTGCCTCTCGGGGCGAACATGTCGGTACCTTTGTGGGTACGCCCGCCCGAGCGGGGAAAGCCCCAGTCATTGATGAACCGTGAGCCGGGAGCGGGGCACTGAAACCCGTTGATCGCACCAACTCCACCAGCGGCACCCCTCCTGCGGGCAGCTTCCTCCAACTCCTTGCGGCGCTGCTCCTCGGCGAAGGCGGCGCGAGCCTGACGGGCTGCGTCGTCTTCCCTTGCGTATTCGGCAGATGCTTCGGTTTGCAGTTCGTCGAGCCGCTCAACCACGTCGGCTGCAGCTTTGCTCAGATCCTCGACGCGAGCCTGATCCTCGGCAAGCTGCTCGCGTAGGCGATCCAGCTCCCGGCTGACGGCGTCAAGGCGGTCGAGTTCGAAGAGGTCGGCATCCGTCGCCCGATCGATCAGCTCCTGGCTGGTCAACAGATCTTGGATGTTGTCGGCCTCGAACGCCACCTGGAATGACCCGGTGCCTGCCGACATGTAGGCCTCCGCGACCAGCTCTCGCGCGCGGTCGTTCAGGTCCTGGACCTGCTCCTCGTGATCGCCGATGCGGTCGACGATCACGCTGATGCGGTACTCGAGCTCGACCAGCTCACCGTTGATGACCTGGTAGTCGTAGAGCGCATCGTCGAGCTGCTTGTTCACTTCGACCAGCCGGTCGTAGGCCTCGCGGGCGGCAGCTTCTGCGTTCTCCACGTCCTGCTCGGTAGTTGCGTTCGCGGCAACAGGGCCCAGGCCGAGAAAGGCCAAGACCAGGACCAGAGAGAGGGCGCGAAAGCGCAGGTGTCGCATGACGGACAAGAGGATACCAACAACTGTCCCGAACGCCTACACAAGCCGCTCGCTCCGGCAGCCGATCACTCCCACCCGGTAGGCTCGTCCGCTATGCGTGACGTGTTGTTGGTGGGAATCGGTGGTGGAGCGGGCAGCATGGCCCGCTTTGTCGTGGCCCGGTTGATGGGCGCCACGCCGGGGTTCCCGTGGGCGACACTGACCGTCAACGTCGCCGGATCGTTTGCGATCGGGCTTGCGGCCGGCCTGGCGGCGACGACCATGAGCGACACCGTGCGGCTTGGTCTCGTCGTCGGCTTCCTCGGAGGCTTCACGACATTCAGCGCTTTCAGCGCTGAGACGGTCTTCCTGATGCGCAGCGGTTCGGCTGCCCTCGGCGCCGTGAATGTCGTGGGATCGGTCGTCGCCGGCCTTGCTGCCGCATGGATCGGTGTGCTCGTCGGCGAAGCGGTCGCCGGGTAGGAGCTTCCCGGCAGCGGTGCCGAGCGCCGGATCAGCCGAACAGCAGCAGGCCGAGCCAGAATCCGGCGGCACCCAGAACGACACCGTCGATCGCGGTGAGCAAACCGGGCCCACGCACGGTGTGCGCGACATCACCGCTGCGCAGGATCGAGCCGATGACCCGTCCGGCAAACCAGCCGGCGACTGCCGCAGCGCCCGCCACCAGTGCGACGGCGGGGGAGAGGCTCTCGGCGGCGAAACCCACGACGAGGGCACCGATGAGGACTCCGAGGCCTGCAGCCAGGTTGGGGTCGAGTCCTTGCACCTCGGGGAGGAACCGCCGTACCGCCCACGACGCGACTGCGCCGAACAGCATGATGACGAGAAACGCAGTGACGTTCACCGTCGACTCCGCCCTGGCGAGGATCAGACCACCTGCGCCGAGGCTGGCGACCAGGCCGGTCAGCGCCGACGAGCCGACCAACTCCAGATCGCGGTAGCGCGCATCGAACAGCGGCCAGCACAGGGCCAGCACGACCCCAACGGCAACCCCGGCGGCAAGTCCGGGCACACCCCAGCGATAGGCAGCGTTGCCCGCGGCCGTCGCTCCCAGGAGAGCCGGGAAGGCTGTTGCGAAGATACGCCGTTCCGCCATGGTGTCGGTGATGTCCCACACCCATGCCAATGCCCCGCCGACGGCGGCGAAGGTGAGGGCCTGGAGGTTGACGACATTGGCGATCAGGAACGTCGCCAGCAGAATCAAACCGAGCAGCGCCGGAGTCGCCTCATCGGTGAGCCCCTGGGCACCCCCGGAGACCGGAGGGATCAGGGCCACCTCGTCGCCATCACTGACGGGCGTGTCCCGATCGGCGACGTCGCCGTTGACCCAGACGTTGGCGACCGCGAGCCCGGCCGTGAAGGTGTCACCATAGGCCGCACTGGCCGCGTCGAGGACCTCGCCGACCGTTGTGCCGGGGAGCTCGGTGCGCCCCGTTCCTGCAGCCTCCCGCAGGTTCGCAAACAGCCGTAGCTTCGCCATGAGGGGAGGCTAGGAGGGTGCGAAGCAAGCACCAAACGGGACCGGAACCGGCCGACCACTCCTCGCTCGATGCCGTCGTAGACGACCGTCGAGGGCTCGTCCGCTGCCCGTGTCGGCCCGGTCTCGTAGGATCGTCGCGATGGATCTCTTGATTGATGGTCGCCAGGCGCTGCTCGAAGGGCTCGTCGACTACGCGGGCCTGTTTCCGCCCGCATCGCTCGACCTCGCGCATGCCGTGGCGGAATACCGAACCTCGCGCACAGGGCCCCACCGGTGGATGCTCGGTCGGTTCTTGTGCCCCACGTCACAGATCGAGGACCTCGCCGCCCGTTTGACGGCATCGATGGAGGCCGGCGAACCGCCGTGGTCGGTTGGGGCCGTATTCGACGAGCCCCCTGGCCCTGCGGCATTGCACGCCGCGGTGTTCGACAGGTACATGGAGCCCGCCGCCAGGGTCACTGCTGTCGAGCTCCGCACTCCGCCAGAAGCCGCCGATGGCCGGTCCGCCGACGCAGCAAGAGACCTTTTGGCGCCGTTTGCCGATGCGGCGTGCGCCGTGTCGCCTGAGGTCCGGCCATTCCTCGAAGTGGCGCGCACCGATGAGTGGGAGCAGGGCATACCGAATGCGGTCGAAGGCATCGCCCGGCTCAGCGAGACGATGCTGCGGCCAATCGGCGCCAAGATCCGCACCGGCGGGCTCACCGCAGACGCGTTCCCGAGTCCACAGCAGGTCGCCCGCTTCATTGCGGCCTGCCGTCACCGCGGGGTCGCCTACAAGGCCACCGCAGGGCTGCATCATCCGGTCAGACACCACGATGCCGACGCAGATGTCATGCGCCACGGCTTCCTCAACCTGCTGACGGCCGGTGCGCTGGCAACGGAAGGCGCCCCTGAAGACGTCCTGGTGTCTGCGATCGAGGAGACAGACCCTGCTGCTTTCCGCGTCGGCCCCACCGGCCTTGCGTGGCGCGATCGGAGGGTGACGGCGGCAACACTGCGAACACTCCGCCAGGACGGCTTCACGGCATACGGCAGTTGTAGCTTCGATGAGCCCGTCGCCGACCTCACGGCGCTGGGTGTGCTCGAGGCCGAAGTCTCATGACCGACGCCACCGTCATGCCGAGCCTGCTGTCGGGGGTCGACGTGCCTGCCGGATCGGATTTCCCGATCCAGAACCTGCCGTACGGCGTCTTCTCCCAAGCTGGGAAAGAACCGCGGATCGGGGTGGCGATCGGCGACGAGATCCTCGACTTGGCGGCTGCCCACGAAGACGGCGGCTTCTCCGGTGTCGATCTGCCCGAGGGTGTGTTTGCGCAGCGGGTGCTCAACCCGTTCATGGAGCTGGGGCCGGAACGATGGAGGGCGACCAGGGCTCGCGTCTCCGCCATCCTCGCCGAGGGCAGTGAGTATCAGGAACGCACGACACGCTGGTTGGTGGCCCAGGCCGATGCGGCGCTGCACCTCCCGATCGCCGTCGCCGACTACGTTGACTTCTATTCGTCACTCCACCACGCAACCAACCTGGGCAAGATGTTCCGTCCAGACTCGGAGCCGTTGCTGCCCAACTGGCGGCACATCCCGATCGGCTACCACGGGCGGGCATCGACGGTTGTCGTGTCGGGGACCCCGGTCACGAGGCCCAACGGCCAGCGGAGAGGGGTCGACGGCCCCACGTTCGGGCCCTCCGAACGGCTGGACATCGAGCTCGAGGTCGGGTTCATCACCGGAGTCGGGACGGAACTCGGCGCCGCGATCCCCGTCCGTGGTGCGGAGGAGCACATCTTTGGGGTGTGCCTGGTCAACGACTGGTCCGCCAGAGACATCCAGGCATGGGAATACCAGCCGCTTGGCCCATTCCTCGGGAAGTCGTTTGCGACGACCATCTCCCCATGGATCGTCACACTCGACGCGCTGCGGCCTTTCAGGATCGTGCCGCCGCGACAGCAACCTGCCCCACTGGACTATCTGGCGACCAACGGCTCGACGGGGCTTGCCCTCGATCTCGAAATCGAGCTCAACGGGGAGATCGTGTCGCGAGTGCCGTTCCACGACATGTACTGGACGATGTCGCAACAACTCGCCCACGCCTCCTCCAACGGAACAACGATCAGGACCGGAGATTTGTATGCCTCGGGTACGGTGTCGGGAGCGACACCTGATGCACTGGGGAGTCTGATCGAGATGTCGTGGAACGGGGCACGACCCGTGCAACTCTCGAGCGGCGATGAGCGTTCGTTCCTCGAGGACGGAGACACCGTCGTGCTCCGCGGCCGGTGTCACATGGATGGTGCGGTGTCCATTGGATTTGGTGAGTGCGCCGGGACGATTCTCCCAGCGCAACAGGTGAGGAGGGATGAGACATGACGGATGCGGTTGAGGCCCACAGGAACGACTTTCCGATCAAGGGCTTTCACCATGTGGAGTTCTGGGTGGGCAACGCGTATCAAACGGCGCATTACTACCGGGCGATTCACGGCTACAGCATCGTGGGTTACCGCGGGCCCGAGACGGGGGTGCGCGACACCGCCTCATACGCCGTTGAGCAGGGCGATGTGCGGCTCATCTTCACAGGCGCCCTCGCCCCGGAGCACGCCATCTCGGACCATCTGAAGCTCCACGGCCCCGGGGTGCGCGATGTCGCCATCCACGTGCCAGACAGCGAGCGGGCATTCGAACTCGCCCTGGAGCGGGGGGCGAAACCGGCCTACGAGCCGTTTGTGGTCGAGGGCGACCGCGGCAAGTGGAAAGCGTCGGGGATCGGGGCGTACGGCGATACGATCCACACGCTCGTCGAGAACCCCGACACGGCTTGGCCGCCGCCCGATTTCCGGGTCCGTGGCGACAGCATTGCGGTCCCTATCGGTCTGCAGCACATCGACCACGTCGTCGCCAACGTCGAGCTCGGCGAGATGGACAGGTGGGTCGAGTTCTACGAGCAGGTCTTCGGGTTCGTCCTGTTGCGGCACTTCGATGACGAGGCCATCTCCACCGAGTACTCGGCGCTGATGTCGAAGGTGGTGTGGGATGGCAGCGGCGTGATCCGGCTGCCCATCAACGAGCCGGCCAAGGGAAAGCGGAAGTCACAGATCGAGGAGTACGTCGAGTTCTATCACGGGGCCGGGGTGCAGCACATCGCCATTGCGACCGACGACTTGGTGTATACGGTGGCTGAAGCCCGCAAACGCGGCATGGGTCTGATGCGGGTGCCGGACACCTACTACGACGACGTGATGGAGCGGGTCCCCGATCTCGACGCCGACGTCGACGTGCTGAAGCGGCTCAACATCCTCGTCGATCAGGACGACGGTGGGCACCTGCTCCAGATCTTCACCCGCATGATGCAGGACCGCCCGACCGTGTTCTTCGAGTTCATCGAACGCCGCGGCGCCATCGGCTTCGGCGAAGGCAACTTCAAAGCCCTCTTCGAAGCGATCGAACGAGACCAAGCGGAGCGCGGCAACCTGTAGCGGGGCAGTACCTGGTACTAGCGGCCGACGAACTGCGGCTTGCGCTTCTCGGCGAAGGCAGCCATGCCTTCCTTTTGGTCTTCGGTGGCGAACAGGGCGTGGAACACACGTCGCTCGTAGCGCAGGCCCTCGCTGAGCGTGGTTTCATACGCACGGTCGACGCACTCCCTGGCGAGGATGGTGGCCGGCTTGCTGAACGACGCGATCGTCTCGGCTGCGGCCACTGCCTCCTCGATCACCCGATCGGCTGGTATCACCCTCGCTACAAGACCGGTGCGCTCGGCCTCGGCGGCGTCCATCATGCGGCCGGTGAGCACCATGGTTCGAAGCCATCGAACGAGACCAAGCGGAGCGCGGCAACCTGTAGCAGGGCAGGATCTGGTACTTCGTACTTCGTACTTGGTATTTGGTACTTGGTAGTTGTTCTACGTCGTGAAGTGAAATCGGTACGCTGCCATCACGACCGAAAGGACGTCAGTGACCGCAGTGCTCGGCCTGGGCGGCTACGTGCCCGAGCGTGTGATGACCAACGACGACTGGGCGCAGCTCGTCGACACCTCGGACGAGTGGATCACGACTCGCACAGGGATAAGACGGAGGCGTATCGCCGCGGCCGACGAGTCGACGCTTGATCTGGCGGCCACGGCCGCAGCGCGGGCGCTCGCCGACGCCAACATGACGGCCGGCGACCTCGACGAGATCGTCGTTGCCACCGACACGCCTGAGCTCTACACGCCGGACACCGCTTCGCTGCTGCAGCACCGGCTGGGGGCGCGTTTCATCCCCACCTACGACCTCGGCGGCAGCGGATGTGCCGGGTTCGTGCAAGCGCTCGACGTGGCGAAGTCCAGGGTCTACGCCAAGCCGAAGCGGGTGCTGGTCGTGGGCGTCGAGCTGATCTCCCGTCTTCTCGCCAAGGACGACAGGAGCACGGCAGTGCTGTTCGGCGACGGAGCGGGTGCGGTCGTGCTCGGGCCGGACGGGGGCTACGCCAAGCTGCTCGAGGTCATCACCGGGACGGACGGCAGCAAGGCCGACATCCTGACCCTCAGCACAGGCGGCACCCGCCATCCCTTCACCGCCGAAGCCGCGGCGGCGGGAGATCATCAGCGACTGACGATGGAGGGGCGCGAGGTGTTCCGGGAGGCGGTGCTGCGCATGACCGAAGTAGTCGGTGCGCTGCTTGCCAGCCTCGGCAAGACCGTGGCCGACGTAGCCCTCGTGGTGCCCCACCAGGCCAACAAGCGCATCATCGATGCGGTGCGGCAGCGGCTGGGCGCGGACGAAGAACAGGTCTACGTCAACGTCGAGGAGTACGGCAACACGGGGTCGGCATCCGTTCCGTTCGCCTTGTGGGAAGCCCACGAGACGGCCCGAATCGTCGCAGGCGACCTCGTCATCCTGACCGCGTTCGGTGCCGGCTTCCACTGGGCTGCGGCCGCTCTCCAGTTCTGACCCACATCTGACTCCGGGGCGGCGTCCGGAAGCAGGTCCGATCCAGGATCACGGTCTGAAGCCCCAGTATCTGGGTCCACCCCGGTCGAGCGCTTCGAGCGACGGCCGGTCGTCGGGTCCGGCACCCGATCGGACCAACACGAAGAGGTCGGACAGCAGCGTGCGTTCGTCACCGAAGTAGGAGTGTCCGAGCAGGGCGGTGTCCACAGTCGATGCATCCACGGTGTCGATCCCATCGAGTACCACCAGGTCGGCACCGGCGTCGCCGGCTCGGCTTTCGCCATGTACCAGCTTGGAGGCTTCGAGCGCCAGGTCGTTCGACGAGGCATACAGCGTGAACCGGGAAGCCTTGCCGCGAAAGGCCGCGGCGAGTTGGCGGAAGGTGCCGGCGTCGATGTCGGGCGCGGCGAACATCACCCGGTGGATCTCGGCACCCTCGCGGTCCGTAGTGGGGGAGCGTCTCGGTGAGCAGCCGGTTGCCCATGCTGTGAGTGATGACATGCACCGGCTCAGGCCGAGCTTCGTCCTGACGAGCTCGAGGAACTCGGCGAAGTGCTCCTGGGACCAGCGGGCGTTGTTCTCGTCGATGGTGTAGCCGGTGGTCTTCTCCGCCGACGGCCAGCTGAACATCATGGGCACCCCCTTGAAGTCGAGGTCGTAGGAGACTTGCGCTGCCCGCCCCGGCGATCCTCGAACGAGCAGCTGTAGCCGTGGATGAAGATGAGCGCTTCCGGTTCGGCGGCCGCGGCGCCGGCAGCTGTCGCCTCGGCAACGAATTGGTCGTGATCCAGCGGCGTCACCGAGAGCAGCACGACGTGTTTGTCGGGGTTCTCTCTGAACTCAAGTCGCCACTTGCGTGGCCTCTCGAGCTCCCCCATCCGGTGGTCGTCGGGGATGCTCACGGTGACGCGACCAAGACCCAGTGCCCCTCGTTCGGTTCCGTAGAACTCGGATGGCTTCGTGCTGCCCGTTGGCTCTCGGACGGTGCCGTAGAACACCGGCACCTCGACATGCCGGCCCTTTCGCACCGCGGCGACGCTGTACTCGGCCATCAGGTTGGTGACACTCGGGTGATTGGTGGGCGTCGTCCGAGTGAGCTGTGTTTGCGATGGTGGTTGTAGTAGTCGAGCCATGATGGCAGGGCGTTGGAGCGTTCGTCGTTGGTGGTGAAGACCTGCTTGTAGGCCCATTCGGTCTGGAGGGTCCGGTTGAATCGCTCCACCTTCCCGTTCTGCCATGGGCAGTGCGGCCGGATGGTGATGTGACGGGCCCCGACCACGGTGAGGGCGTCGGTGAATGCGTGGCTCTTGGTGTAGGACCAGTGGTTGTCGGTCATGACCTCCTCGATCAGGTCGATACCGCATGAGGCGAAGAACTCGGCGGCTCGGAGGAGGAATCCCGCCGCGGTGTCGCCTTGCTCGTCGGGGTGGATCTCTGAGTAGGCGAGCCGGGTATGGTCATCGACCGCAGCATGCACATAGTCGTAGCCGACCCGGGCTTTGGGTGTGACGCGGTTCCGTGGGCCGCGACGACCGGTCCTCCAAACCCGCCTCACCCTCAGCATCGAACCGCGCCAGCCACCGATGCGCACACTGACGTGAGATCCCCATTGCCTTCGCTACGTGAGCAACGGGCCATCCCTGTTTCCTGACTCGCTGGACAATCAGACGACGCCCATGAACCGTGAGACGGGCATTACGGTGAGCCATGAAGACCTCCCAGTGGGTGTGACTGCAATCACCACTCCACTCGGAGGTCTTCACCTATCCAAGAACCGTCACCAACGTCCCGGCCGGGTACACCTAGGTCACACAGAACGTCCGGACTTCAGCGATGAAGACGCTCAAGTCCGGGTACGTCGCTACCCACGTATCGGCGAACACCGTGGCGTCCTCGACCGTCGCAAAGTAGACGGCAGCCACGAGGTAGCTGTCACCAAGCCCCAGCGCTTCGGCCGCTCCCTCGTCGCATTCGATCGGCCCAGGCACAACGGCGTACCCCAGGCTGTCACCGGCGGCGATGGCGTCGGCAAAGTCGTCCTCGAGACTGCCTGAGCTGTCCGACACCTCGATGACGTCGAGGTACACGGCGACGGCGTCGCCGCCCTCCGTGGGCACAAAATCGTTGGGCGGTAGCGCCCGTGAAGTGGTGGCCGGCCCGGTTGTAGTCGCGGTGGGAACCGATGTCGTGGCGGCGGTGGCTGCGGTCGCCGGTGCGTTTGTTGCGGACTCTGAAGCCGCGGCGCCGGCCGCGCCTTCAGCCGTCTCTAGAGCCTGCGGGCACAGGTCATCTGCCAACTTCAGAGACGCCTCCCGTGACAGCGGAACGCTCGCCTCGTCGAAGGGGTCGGAGCGAAAGACCTCTTCCGCCGCGTCCGCTCGGGCTTCCGCCTCGTCGCTGGCGAACGCAAGCGCGGCCTGCACCCAGGACGAGGCTGACACTGGCCGTCACGAGAACGATCGTCTGGGCCGCCTTGCCGCTCAGGAGTGCGGCGATTCCCCCTAGGACCAGGGCGATGGCGAGGTACACGGTCGACCGCCCGTAGTTGTCGCCTTGCACCCCCGCTACCTGGGACTCGAACAGCGCACACTGTGCCGCAAAGTAGGAGGCGTTTCCAACGTTGAGGTAGACCACGGATGGAAGTAGCTCGAACGTTTCGTAGGAGTCGCCTTCAGAAAAGGGATCGTCGATCGGCTGTTCGGTGTCGAGGCGCCCAGCGTTGCGTTCGAACCACTCGGCCGTGAGCGCTTGCACGTCGTCGGGCATCGCACGGCGGAGAAGGTCGGCCGTGAATGCTTGGCCATCTGACGCCAGGGCGGTCACGTACCCGAAGAACCAATCCCTTTCTTCGGCCCGAAAGGAGTTGGCGTCGTTGTACAAGTCATTTGCGTCGAGCGTGAGGCCAAGGGCGCTGGCGCTCTTCTCCTGGGCGATACCGTCGACTTGGCTTCCCTGATAGGTGGCCCAGGCGGTCAATACGGCGGCTATGCCGATGATGATGGCGCCCGCCAGTTCGACCCGCTGCTTGCGCTTCTTGTCGGCCTTCTTGTCGGCTTTGTTGCGGGCGATTTCGGTGCCCCGCGCCGATTCGGCACGGTCGGGATTCGGCTGGGCGGAAGCCGGGAACTCGCTCTCGTCAGACATCGGTCGCTCCGCTCCGTCGCTGAGCTGACTTCGACGCATGCCGCGACATTCAGCTCTCGTGGCCGCTCGAGTTCGACGCAGCAGTCGAAGGAGTGGCTGGGGGTGGGTGGGAGGGGTGCCGCTCGCTGCCGTCGACCTGGTTGTCCTCGCCGCCTGACACCGCCTCGGCGCTGGCTTCCATTGGGCCGCAGCCTTGATCCAGTCCTGAGCCCTCCGTCACGAGGAGATCGCTCGTTCCCGTCCCGTGAGCCGTGTCGGAGGACCCGCACCGCCGCACATCTGACGCCCGATCTGTAGTCTCATTTCAACGCATCGGGTGCCGGCCCGGCCGTACGTCAACGCAGGAGAGAGATCGTGACGGATTCGACGGAAACCACACCGCCTCCCTTTGATTGGGACACCTACGAGGACTACGCCGCCGACGAGGGCGACGGTGAGCTCGGCGATCCGACCCTCAGTGGGCTCGAGGCCATACACGACGAGGTCCGGGCTGCGTGGAAGGACTGGCACTGCAGGAGAGGCTCGGGGAAGTACGTCGAAGTGAGGTTCTACGGCAGGAGCCTCCCCGTGCCGGCGCCTGCGTACGACGCATACACAGCCCTTGAACGTGCCCTGAAGGCTGCGGGCTACCCGACTCCGCAGAAGGCAGGAACGTACGTCTGCCGCCACATCGGCGACTCGTGGGAGCAACGCCAAAAGGACGCCACTGGAGCCAACTGCGGCTCGACGAGGTCGTGGTCGCTGCATGCCTACGGCATGGCGATCGACATCGACGAGGACTACAACAAGATGACGACGGGTGGAGATCCCTACGACGGACGGATCAAGAAGCACCACGTCGACTCCGTGCTCCGCATCAAGAACACGGCCGGCCAGACGCTGTGGGAATGGGGCGGTGCCTGGGACTCACCAGTCGACCGCATGCACTTCCAGATCAAGCAGGGTCCCCATGCGGCAGCCGTCGACTGGTCGACCGTCCCCGGTGCCGGCTCGGTTCCAGGTCCGGAGTCGAAGCCGGAACCGGTCGTGACCCCTGAGGTGGAGGGTGTCACCCATCGGGTGGCAACGCAGACGAGCGGCCTCAACGTCCGCAGCCGGCCGACGACGGATGCGTCGGTGGTCGCAAACTTGCCGAAGGGCACGCCGGTGGCTGCACAGCCCGGTCCGCGGGAGCAGGCTGATGGACACCCATGGGTGAAGATCAAGGCGGGTCATCGCGGCCAGATCATCGAGGGCTGGGTTGCCGAGGACTTGCTCGAGGCGGTTGCAGGCGCAGCACAGACGTCGACCGCCGATATCCCCTCCCGCGACGAGGCCGCGCCTGCCGCAGTGCAGGGAACCACCCACCGGGTGGCGACAAAGAGTGACGATCTCCGCATGCGCAGCCAACCGACGACGAGCGCCGGTGACAACATCATCGTCGAACTCCCCAAGGGCACCCAGGTCACGGCCCTGTCCGATGAGATCCGACATAGCGACGGCCACCCATGGCTCGAGGTCCGAGCATCTTTGGGTGGGCAGACCTATGAGGGCTGGGTCGCAATGGACTTGCTGCAACCCCTTGGGTGATGGGCCAGTCACGGCATCGATCTGAGGCGCCGAGCTGGATCCCGGTTTGGGCCAATGGCGCTCAGAAACGTTGGAAGGGTACGCGCCGATCCAGGCACGCCGCCGCGGCTCCGTGCGCCCCGTACTTGGCCCCCTGTGCGCGGCCACCCCAAGAGGGGGTCAGTATTGGCCAGGGGGCTTCAACCAGGGGATCGCTCCATCTGCCTCGGTCCGGCCGCCGGAGCTTGCTGGGCTCCAGATCGTCCCTGATCCTCGCGGCGATTCGGAAGCAAGGCCGCGCCGGAAGCCTTGGCGGTGATGGCACTCAGTAGCGGCAAGGCCTCGAGAGAGCTGTGTGCCTCAAACCGTCGCTCTGCCGAGAACCTCGGTGAACAGAGTCAGGTTCTGGCCGCGGTTGACGTCGACCTCGACGCCGGAGCCGTCCCAGAAGAGCAGTTGGACGCGCCGCGCCAGCACCTTGCCGGACACCTCGCCGACGAACAGCTCGCCGCGGGGGACCTCGAGCGCCGTGTCCCTGAACGTGAGGCCATTCGATGGCACGACCAGCACCCTGCGATCGGTCACGACGACGACGCTGGAGCCGGTCGGGAAGTCCTTGGCTGACCCGAGCTGCTGGTCTCTCGACTCTTGCGCCTGCCGCTCCAGGCGACGCTGCGTTGTGCCGGGGAGGGCAGCCAGTGCGAACACACCCAGACCGTAGGTGCCCTTGGTCTCGACGAGGATCGCTGCGTCGACGGTTTCGCCAACGCCCAGGCGGTCCTTCAGCTTCTTGGTCACGCGTTTGTTCATGTCGGCCATGGATCGACCATACGGCTACCCGGCCGAAGAGGGGATAGGTCGGCAGGGCTAACGTCGTGATCATGGATCTGCCGCCGGCTGTGACGATCGTCGAAGTGGGGGCCCGCGACGGGCTCCAGAACGAGGCGACGCTGCTCGACACCACAACCAAGGTCGAGCTGATCCAGCGGCTGGTAGCTGCAGGCACGCAGCGGATCGAAACGTCCTCGTACGTCCACCCCAAGCTGGTCCCGCAAATGGCAGACGCCGAAGCGGTGATGGAAGCACTCGGGCCCAGCCCCGACGGTGTCGCCTACATCGGTCTCGTGCTCAACCGGCGCGGGCTCGATCGTGCGTTGCTCACCCCTGTGGACGAGATCAACTTCGTCGTTGCCGCCAGCGAGGGATTCAACCGAGCGAACCAAGGCGGCCCGGTCGCCGAGACGATGGCCTCGATCGAAGAGATGTTGCCCGTTGCCCGCAACGCCGGGATGGCCACCACCGTCACCATCTCGGTCGCGTTTGGGTGCCCGTACGACGGCGTAGTGCCGGCCGGTGCGGTCATCGATCTTGCGGCCCGAGCTGCCGGCGCCGGCGCAGACGAGATCGCCCTGGGGGACACGATCGGCGTCGCCGTCCCGACCGATGTGGTCGAACGCTTCGCCGCCGTGGCTGCCGTATCCGGCGACGCTCACCTGCGGGGGCACTTCCACGACACCCGCAACACCGGGGTCGCCAACGTCTACGCCGCCCTGACTGCCGGTGTCGCCGTCATCGACGCCTCCGTCGGAGGAGCCGGGGGATGCCCCTTTGCCCCCAATGCCACGGGAAACGTCCCCACTGAGGACGTGCTGTACGCCCTCGCTCGGATGGGTGTGTCGACCGGTGTCGACCTGGACCAGACGATCGCCACCGGCCGGTGGCTCGGAGATCGGCTCGGCAAGGACCTGCCGTCGTCCCTCGGTCGGGCCGGCGGCTTCCCCAGCCGACCGGCCGAGGGCTGATCCGGCTGGAGGTCCACTCGTCCCTTCGTGGCCCTGTTCAAAAGCAGCGCACGGCCCTAGCGGGCGCAACGCCGAAGCCTCACGCTGGTGGCGCATCAACGACGTGCCGCACCAAGGAGGCCATTCGTGGAAACCAAGCTTGCCAATCCTGCTCCTCTCGGGCTGATGGGGTTCGGCATGACGACGATCCTGCTCAACATCCACAACGCCGGGTTCTTCGAGATCAGCGCAATGATCCTGGCCATGGGGATCTTCTACGGCGGCGTCGCCCAGATCATCGCCGGGCGGATGGAGTTCCACAAGGGCAACACGTTTGGTGTCACTGCGTTCACGTCGTACGGGCTGTTCTGGCTGACCCTCGTTGCGTTGCTGTTGATGCCGGAGTTCGGCTGGGCCGAGGCGACGCCCGCCACGTTCATGGGCTGGTACCTCTTCCTGTGGGGCGTGTTCACCCTGTTCATGTTCTTCGGCACGCTGCGCGGCGTCACCATGCTCAAGGTGGTGTTCGCAACGCTTGCGGTGCTGTTCTTCCTGCTCGCCATCGGCGACTGGACCGGCAACGCCACGATCACCAAGATTGCCGGCTGGGAAGGCATCCTCTGCGGAGCAACCGCCTTCTACCTGGCGATGGGTGAGGTGATCAACGAGGCCCTCGGCAAGGTGGTCGTCCCGATCGACGTGACCCATCTCCCCGAGATTCGCGCACGCCACGCCCACGATCGCAGCATCCCCGCCCACTGACCCTACCGGCTCCCAACTACCGGCTCCCAACTACCTTCGTAGTTCGTAGTTCGTAGTTCGTACCGGATACCGGATACCGGATACCGGATACCGGCTCGGCTTCTTCGGTCCGACCGGCCGGTAGCGGCGCGCCCTAAGCTCGGACTCTCACCGACCCGGGCCGGCCGCATGACCAATCAAACGCCGCAACTCTCCGTCGCCTCGCCGTTCCTTGGGCAGGGGGCGGACGATCCGCTCTGGTACAAGGACGCCGTCATCTACGAGGTCCACGTGCGGGCGTTCGCCGACTCCAACGGTGACGGGATCGGCGACTTCCGTGGGCTGACATCCCGACTCGATTACTTGCAGGACCTGGGTGTCACGGCGCTGTGGCTCCTGCCGTTCTACCCCTCGCCGCTGCGTGACGACGGATACGACATCGCCGACTACTACAGGGTGCATCCCTCCTACGGCACCATCGACGACTTCCACACCCTGCTCGGTGCGGCCCACGAGCGAGGCATCCGGGTCATCACCGAGCTCGTGATCAACCACACCTCCGACCAGCACGCCTGGTTCCAACGGGCACGGCGAGCCGAACCGGGCACGACGGAGCGGGATTTTTACGTGTGGAACGACACCCCGGACCGCTATCCCGAGGTGCGGATCATCTTCCAGGACACCGAGACGTCGAACTGGGCGTGGGACCCGGTAGCGAACGCGTACTACTGGCACCGCTTCTTCTCCCACCAGCCCGACCTCAACTACGACAACCCGGCGGTGCGGGAGGCAGTCCACGAGGTGCTCGACTTCTGGCTCGACATGGGGGTCGACGGGCTGCGGCTCGATGCCATCCCCTACCTCTACGAACGTGACGGGACGAACGGCGAGAACCTGCCGGAGACCCACGAGGAGCTGAAGGTCCTGCGCCGTCACGTCGACGAGCGCCACTCCAACCGCATGCTCTTGGCGGAAGCGAACCAGTGGCCCGAGGACGCTGTCGCGTACTTCGGCGAGGGCGACGAGTGCCACGTCTCGTTCCACTTCCCGCTGATGCCGCGGCTCTTCATGGCGATCCAGATGGAGAACCGCTTCCCGATCATCGACATCCTCGAGCAGACGCCTCCCATTCCCGACAACGCCCAATGGGCGATCTTCCTCCGCAACCACGACGAGCTGACGTTGGAGATGGTGACGGAGGAGGAACGGGACTTCATGTACCGCACGTATGCGGAGGATCGGCGGGCCCGGCTGAACCTCGGCATCCGTCGCCGCTTGGCCCCGCTGCTGCGCAACGACCGGCGCAAGATCGAGCTGCTCAACGTCTTGCTCTACTCACTGCCGGGTACGCCGGTGATCTACTACGGCGACGAGATCGGGATGGGCGACAACATCTTCCTCGGGGACCGCAACGGCGTCCGCACCCCGATGCAGTGGACGGCCGGGCGCAACGCCGGCTTCTCCGACGCCAACCCGCAACAGCTCTACTTCCCCGTGATCATCGACCCGGAATACCACTACGAGTTCGTCAACGTCGATGCGCAGCGCTACAACGCCAGCTCGCTCCTGTGGTGGACGAAGCGGATGATCGCGTTGCGCAAGCGGCACCCGGTGCTCGGCCGCGGCACGATCGAGTTCCTCCAGCCGGAGAATGCCCGGGTGATGGCCTTCCTGCGGGAGGACGAGACCGAGACGTTGCTCGTCGTCGTGAACCTGTCCCGTCACAACCAACACGTCGAGCTGGATCTCACTGCACACGTAGGAGCGGAGGTCATTGAGCTATTCGGACGCACGTCATTTCCCCCTGTGAGCACCACCCCGTATGTCCTGACGTTGGGGCCGCATGGCTATCTCTGGTTCTCGCTGGAGCGCAAGGCCGATTCGACCGACACCCACGACGTGCTCCCCGAGGTCGATGTGGGTCACAATCTGAGCTGGATTGGGGGCACGGACACGCCGCTCGCAGGGGTGTTGCTCGGCCACGTGGCACGTCGCTCGTGGTACTTCGATCGGCGCCAGCCGGTGCTGGCAACCCACATCGATGTAGTGCACGCGTTCAACGACGACGCCGTGTTGGTGATCCTCGGTGTCGACTACCCAGAAGGCGATCCCGCTCGGTACCTGATGCCGCTGCGCATGGTGCGGGAGGTGCCGCCGGCGGGTTTGGACGTCCCCGCAGAGGCGATCGTCGCTCGGGCGTGGGTGGGCGGCGACGAAGGCCTCCTCATCGACGGGACGCATGATGCAGAAACGCAGCGCTCCCTTCTCGACCTGTTGCGGCGCGACGATGGCCCTCTCGGGGATCTGTTCGTTGCGCATCCGTCCGGGGAAGAGGTGGGTGACTCAACGTGTGAGACCGTCGACGACTCGTCTGAGGGCCACACGCTCCTGATTTTCGACGCCGAGTACGTCCTCAAGCTGGTGCGCCGCCTCGAGCCGGGCATCCATCCGGACATCGAGGTGCGTCAGTACCTCACCGCGCATACGGCGTTCACGGCGTTTGCGAGGGTCATCGCGTCGCTGGAGTTGCATCGTGGTGATGGCACGATGTCGCTGGCCTCGTTGGAGCCGTTCATCCCCAACGAGGGGACGGCTCTGGACCAGATCACCGATTCGCTGCGACGCTTCTACGAGGCCGTGGCGACGCTGGTGCCTGCGGAGCGGAACCGGGTCGTCGTCGCCGGGGACCATGTGGTTGCGTTGATCGACGAGACGGCGCCTCCGTTGGTTGCCGATCTGCTCGGGCCCGACGTCGCTGCGGCCGAGCAGCTGGGGAGGCGCACCGCAGAGCTCCATCTGGCGCTCTGCGGCCACCCGGAGGACCCCGATTTCCGTGTCACGCCCTTCACCACCTTGTATCAGCGTTCGCTGTATCAATCGCTGCGCACCGAGGTGCGGACGTTGCTGCGCACTGCCAGCGGACGATCGGGGGTCGAGGATTCCACGGCCGCTTCAGTTCGTGATCTGCTGGCGAATGAGGCGGCGCTGCTTGCCCGGCTGCAGCGCGTGGCGGCGGAGAAGATGGATGGGGTTCGTCTACGGTGCCACGGCGACTTCCGACTCGACGAGGTATTGGCCGCCGGTACGGACTTCGTGATCTTCGACTTCGCAGGCGACTCGACGCGCCGGCTCAGCGAGCGTCGCATCAAGGCGTCGCCGGCTCGGGACCTGGCCGAGATGCTGCGCTCGTATGACTACGCCGCAGCCGTGGCACTCGACGCCGAGGTTGCGTCTGGGGCCATCTCGGAGGAGTACTTCGAGGTGTACGAGCGGTGGGGCAGGGTCTGGTACGAGTGGATCGGCTCGGCGTTTCTGCGGGGCTACCTCGAGGCCGGCGGCTCAGAGGTCCTGCCGTCGTCGCGCCGTCATCTGGAGTGGCTGCTCGACGGCTACGCCATCGAGAAGGCAACCCGTGAGCTGATGTGGGAGATCGACCATCGCCCCGAGCTCGCTCGCATCCCGATCCGAGCGCTGCAGGAAGTACTCGCCGCAGCAACCGATTGACGGAGACCGCCGAGCGCTATTCGTTTTGCAGGTCGTAGTTGGCTGCTCGAGCCGATGCGAGCCGTTGCAGTACCCCCGCGACCGCGGCTTGATCGGCGATGCGGTGAGACGCCGCCGTGGGCTCAGGGCCGACCTTCACGCCCACGTCGACGGGGCGGAGGGTGGCAAAGGCATCCTCGTCTGTGACGTCGTCGCCGAGAAACACCACGGCGGCGGCGCCGACAGCGGTGCGGAGCCGTGCCAAGGCGTCGCCCTTGTGGGTCGCCGATAGTGACACCTCGACGATTTTTTTGCCCTCCATCACCCGCAGGTCGGAATGATCCGAGGCAAGGCTGTGGAGCACCGCCCTCGCTGCATCGTCGTGGTCGTGTGGGGCGACGTTACGGTAGTGGAACGCAACACCCGCAGGCTTCTCCTCCACCCAGGAGCCGGGGAAGCGGGATCCGATGAGCTGCATGTCCCGGACGATGCGAACCAGTCTCACGGTGTCGGCGGAGTTCTGCCCCAGCGGGACGTCGGTCTCGGCGCCGTGGCTCCCGATCAGCGACACACCCGGTGGTTCGCCGGTGAGGCGGCGCAGATCGGTGAGCGTGCGGCCGGAGATGACGGCGACGGTCACGCCCGCGGAGGCGGCGAGGTCCGCGAGCGCCACGATGGCCGACGAGTCCGGAGCCGCCGCTGCCGGGTCGTTGACGATGGGTGCCAGAACGCCGTCGTAGTCGGACGCCACGAGCAGGGGTGAATACGTCGCCACCTGGGCCAGCGCGGTTGCGAGGTCGCTCACTGCTGGAGGGCCGAGAGGCACTGTTCCGCCCAGTGGTACACGTCGTGGCTTTGCACGGTGCGGCGCAGGGACCGCATCCTGCGGCGGGCCGCCCGCGGATCCATCTCGACCGCCCGCTCCAGCGTCTCGACCATGCTGTCGACGTCGTGAGGGTTGACGAGGAGCGCCGTCCGCAGCTGTTCGGCGGCTCCGGCGAACTCCGACAGCACCAATACGCCGGTGTTGTCGACTCTCGTGGCCACGTACTCTTTGGCCACGAGGTTCATGCCGTCCCGGAGCGGAGTGACGAGCATCACGTCTGCCGCGACGTAGAGCCGGACCAGCTCCTCCAGCGGCAGGCTGCGGTACATGTACTGCACCGGGGTGTAGTCGAGCTGGCCGAGCTCTCCGTTGACGTTGCCGACGATCTCCTCGATCTGGCTGCGCATCTCCTGGTAGGCGGGTACCCCCTCACGGCTTGGCACGGCTACCTGCACCAGCTGATAGCGGCGCTCCGGGTACCGCTCGACGAGGCTGGCAAACGACTTGATGCGAAGATCGATGCCCTTCGTGTAGTCGAGGCGGTCGACACCAAGGACGAGGCGGGTCGGGTCGCCCAGTTGCTGTCGCAGCTCAGCCACTCCGGCGATGGTGGCGGGGGACGAGGCCAGCTCGGCGAACTGCTGGGAGTCGATGGCGATCGGCGCAACCTGGACTTGGATTCTCCTGCCTCTGAAGTGCAGCTCACTCGACGTGCCTGTGGCGTCGGTGAATCGCCTGGCCGCCCGCGCAAATGCCAGTGCACTCTGCCGGGTTTGGAACGCGACGACGTCCGAGCCCAGCAGCCCCTCCAGGATCTCGCGCCGCCACGGCAATCGAGCGAACAGCTCGAGCGGGGGGAACGGTATGTGGAGGTAGAAGCCGATCGAGAGGGCCGGATGGCGTGCCCGCAGCAGCGCGGGGACGAGCTGGAGTTGATAGTCCTGAACCCAAGCGATCTCCCCTGGCCCGAGCACGGACAGCGCCGCATCGGCATACAGCTCGTTGACCTCGACGTACGGCCGCCACCAATGGCGGTGGAACTCGGGCGCAACGAGGGCGTCGTGATAGAGCGGCCAGAGCGAGCCGTTGCAGAACCCCTCATAGAACCCCTCGAGCTGAGCGGCGGTCAAAGTGATCGGAACCTGCTCGATGCCGTCGTGGACGAAGGGCTCGATGGTGAGGTCGGGCGCCCCGGCCCAGCCGACCCAGGCGCCATCACGCTCGCGCAGGATCGGTTCGAGCGCCCGGACGAGGCCGCCTGGGCTCATCGACCACTCGCCGGTTTCGGGAAGCCGGCGCACCGGGAGGCGATTGGCGATCACCACAACGCGGGGTTTGCTCGTCATCGGTAGGACCCTACCGGTTGCGGGCACGACCGGATCTGACCAGCATCCCACCTCACTCTGTCCAGTATCCCGGCTTCATGGCGGGCCGGTGCGCCGTTCGCAGCGAGCCGGGGATCGATCGCCGGTTCACCGCCAGTAGGCTCAACCGCCATGTCGCTTCCCATCTCCTTCCTGTCCGACTTCGGCCGTGTCGACGAGTTCGTCGGCGTCGTGCACGGGGTCATCGCCCGGATCGCTCCCGAGGTACGGGTCATCGATGTGGGGCACGATTTTCCTCGCGGTGACATCCGGGCGTCGGCGCTCGCCCTGCTGCGGGCGGTGCAATACCTTCCCGAAGGGGTGGCGCTTGCGGTTGTCGACCCTGGAGTGGGGACGGAACGCAAGGCCATATGCGCCCGGACGCCTTGGGGGCATTTCATCGGCCCGGACAACGGCCTCCTTGCTCCTGCCGTTGCGATGGTGGGCGGCGCGGACCGCATCGTCGCCATCGAGAACCCTGAGCTCCGTCTTCCTGCCGAGGGCGCCACGTTCCACGGCAGGGACCTCTTCGCCCCCGCGGCTGCGGTGATCGCCTCTGGCCAGGCCACCATCGACGACCTCGGACCGGAGGTCGACGCCGACACGATCACCCCTTTGATGCTGCCACTGGTCGAGCACGGCGGCGACGCTGCGGTAGGGGAGGTGCTGTGGGTGGACCACTTCGGGAACGCCCAAACCAACGTGTCGCCTGCGGATCTGACGATGCTCGGGCTCGGCCCCGGCGATGACGTCATCGTCCGTGTCGGCGCCACCGAGCACCGGCTGCGCTGGGTCACCGCCTACGGCGACGTCTCAGCGGGAGATGGCCTGCTGCACGTCGACTCCTATGGCCAAATCGCAGTAGCGGTGCACGGGGGACGAGCCGACGGGGACTTTGCACTCGCCGCCAATGTCGCCCTGACCTTCGTGCGCCCCCAAGGCGGCAACCGGATCCAGATTCAGGGTGTGAACCCTGAGGTCTGAGCCTTGATGAGGAACGCACCGAGGATCAGCAGCAGCAGACCCAGCGTGACGGCGGCGGTCGTTGGACGCATGCGGAGGACACTAGTGGCGATGAACCGCCAGCAATCGGGACGGCACGCGCGGTGGACCCGAGCCCATAGGGGGATCTGGTGAGTGATCGACGGCGGGCAACCTTCTTCACGACCGGCGCCTGCCTGATGTGTGATGAGGCGTGGTCGGCAGTTACCGCGATGGCTCCGTTCCTCGGCATCACGGTCACGCAGGTGGACATCAGCGACGACCCGGTGGCGGCCTCTGCCTACGGCGAGCGGGTGCCTGTGCTCGTCAACCGGGGGCGGGTGGTGCTGGAGGGTCCGATGACGCGACGAGCCGTTGGCCTGGCGATGCTGGGCATGTGGATGAGCCGCTGAGGTTCACAGCGACGCTTGTGCCTCAGTCCGCATCTTCTCTTTGATCTTTCGTCGCGACCGGCGGTTGAGCCACGCCAGGAGGATCGCAAGGCTGACAAACCCGACAACCACAGCAAGCCCGATCAACCACGCGTTGCCCGATCCGGAGCCCTGCAGGGCCTCCTCTCGCAGCGCGGCCTGCCACTCCTGCTCGATCTCCGACCATCGTGCGGAGTCGGTGTCCAACAGCACTTCGGGACCGTGGGTTTCGACGGCAAATCCGATCAGATCTCCGACAGGCGACTCTTGGAACTGGGGATTCCAGACGTAGATGGGGGGCTGCCGGTCGGCAGTCCAGTCGGTGGTCTCGACGCCGCCCCCGCTGGGATCCCTGAAAAAGGCGCCGCTCCGCATCTGGCTGTGATGGAGATCGACCTTGCCGGCGACTCGCGACATGTACCACTGTCCGATCACGGTGGCCAGCGGTTCGGGATACGAGTCGAGGCCGTGCCGGCGGGCGAGACCCCACAGTGTTGCGTAGGCCAGACCGAAGGAGTGAGCTTCGTCGAAAAGGCTGGCTTGGAGCCCACCGACATATATCGTCCCTTCTTCGGCGAAGACGACGGCGTGCAGTTGCTGGCCGCGTGGGGCGAGGCCTTCGGGGTCGAGCCGGACGTCCGGCCCGAAGACGCACAACTCCAAAGGGGGCAGCGTGCCGAAGTCGGCTTCGAGCAGCCGGGCCGTGGCACCAGCCTCGTCGGCAAAGCGGAGGCCGGCAGCATCCGACAGGCCGGCAGACGACACCGTCAGCAGGTCCGTTTCGCCTACGAGCACCCACTCCTCCTCAGGGAACTGGGCCCCGCAGTCGGCGAAGGCGGCGGCGGCGGACACCAAGCCCGCCGCCATCCCAGCGGCTACCAGCGCGATCAGGACGGCGATGCTGCGGGTCACCCGACCATCCTATCGAAGACCGTGCTCACCCTGCTCGGGCGGGATCCCACCGAACTGGATGGGGCCCCGCGCTGGTTCACTATTCTCTCGCTGGAGTGAAGACACCGATTCCATCAGCCACGGTGTCGCGGCTTCCGGTGTACCTCAGGACGCTTGCGGCGCTCCCGGTCACGCAGAGCACATGCTCGTCCGAGCAACTCGCCAGTCTGGCGGGCGTCAACTCCGCGCAGGTCCGCAAAGATCTGTCGTTCCTCGGGTCGCGGGGAACGCGTGGTGTGGGGTATCGGGTGGCGGACCTGCGAGAGCAGTTGCGGCATGCTCTCGGCCTCACCCACGGCTACACCGTAGTGATCGTCGGCGCCGGCAATCTCGGCAGTGCGCTCGCCAACTACGCAGGATTTGAGTCGTGGGGCTTCGAGGTGGTCGGCATCGTCGACGCCGATGCGGGCAAGGTCGGTTCGACGCTGGCGGGGATCACCGTCGATTCTCTCGACGAGCTGGAGCCCCTCGTGCGCGAACGGCGAGTGTCCATCGGGATCATTGCCACGCCGTCGTGGGCTGCGCAGGACGTTGCCGATCGCCTGACGGGCGCAGGGGTCAGGTCGATCCTGAACTTCGCTCCCGCCATCATCACCGTCCCGGACGGGGTCGAAGTGCGTCGCGTCGATCTGTCGACCGAGCTGCAGATCCTGACCTATCACCTGCAGCAGCGCTGAGCCCCTGGAACAATCAGGATGGTCCGGGCGGGCCGCCCGAATCCTCAGCCCTCGGCGTCCTGCTTCTCGTAGGCGTCGAGCGCCACGACGAACATCAGGAAGATCACGAGCGATCCCAACGTCACCGCAATGGCGGGAATACGGATCTGGAAGGCGTTGAGGCCCTCCAGGTTCTGCGGCCTGAGACCGCGAGGCGCGTAGATCACGAAGAGGAGGCTGCCGATTGCCATCCAGCCGAACGTGGCGGCTCCGGTGACGAGGAAAGCCAGCCTGCGCCCGAGGTTCGTGTAGAGCACCAGAAAGCCCGTGCCGATGAAAGCCACGATGGCGACGACCGTGATCAGGATGCCCCTGGCGGCGATGGAGAAGTCGGAGGTCTCGCCGGTTTCGCCGTCTACCTGCTTGAAGACGGCGTCGTACGCGTCGCCGAGCCATCCCCGGAACACGGGGACGAAGGCGAGGATCGAGATGATGACCGCGGCGATACCGATCTTCTCCAGATTGGACAGCCCGCGCTCGTCTCGGCGCAAGCGTCCCAACGACTGTGACATGAGGCGGTGCATCACAACGACCTCTCGTACGCCACGATCAACTCGATGTCCTCGACACTGAGGATTCGCCCGAAGGCCGGCATCCAGCCGCGACCCAGGCCGTTGACACCGAACGCCTCGTCGACGTTCGAGCCGTTGATGATGAAGTTGACATGCTCTGCGGCGGTCGGGAACTGGCTCGTGGTCCGTCCGTTCCACAGTGCAGGCCCCCAGGCGCCGCTTCCTGCGGGCCGCTCGTAGGGGACGCCCGCCTGGTAGCCGCCGGTATGGCACCTGGCGCAATAGCCGTTGTAGAGTCCAACGGCCCGGGTGGCTTCGGCAACGGAGAGCCCGGCCTCGGCTGCGATCTCGTCATAATCGACCTCCCACAGCTGCTCGTCGAGCGACGTCCTGAGGAACGCCAGCCCGTCCTCGATACTGCCGGTGAAGACGTCGAGGCGACTATCGATGACGCTGAGCGTCAGGCGAGCGGTATCGAGATCCCTGAGGAAGGCATCGACCCTGTCGAGGTCCGGTACCGGTTGACCGGTCAGATCGGTGCCGGTGAAAGCGTTGTTGGGGTCGAGTTCGAGGCCGTACACATTCGGGAGGCTGCCGTCCTCGACGAAAGCGACCACAGAGATCCGGTTCCCGTCTTCGTCCAGGACGATTGCGCCGTCCGCGTCGGTCTCGTCGACGATCTGACGGATCTCGAGGGTCTCGTCGGCGATGGCGCCGATCTCCGTCAAGCGGATCTCAACGGAATCGGTCAATCCGTCGCGGTCGCTGTCCTGGCCGGGTGTGCCGCAGCTCGAGCCGACGAGGGCGGCCGATGCGTCCGTGCACGTCCCGTCGCCCGCCATCAGGAAACGGATCTCTGCCGGCAACTCGTCGATGACGGCAAACTTGTCGGGTGCGTCGAGGGTGTCGGCCAGGGCTGCTTCCTCAACGGCGATCCGACGGATGACGGTCGCCTCGCCGCCCTCGATGCGGCTCACGGCATCGTCGACGATGCCCTCCACCTCATCGAGCGCTTCACCCTGGCTGATCTGGATGCTCCACAGGTATTCCAGCACCTGATCGACTTCCTGCTCGCTCATCGCCCCGCCACCTTCGAGCCCGCCGGCAGGCATGGGCGTCCCTGAGCGACCGTATTCGATCCAGTAGCGAACCTCGTCTTCTGAGAACCGCTGGAACACGTCGTTGATCGAAGGAGCCGTCCAGGCGACGTCGAGACCGCTGCGCGCCTCGATGAACGGGGCTGCGCCGCCGACACCCCCGGGACCGTGGCAGTTGATGCACGAGAACTCCGTGAACCACTTCTCGCCCTCTTCGATGTCCTTTTCGTGGATCTTCTCTGCGGCGGCGATCTGCCGGTCACCTTCGTTGATGTAGTAGACCGGGAGCGCGATGGCGAGCACGGCTGCGGAGACCACCGCCGCGTTGAGCACCCTGGTGACACGCTTGTTCTCCAGCTCGTCGTCGGAGAGATACGGCGAGAGATTGGCCGGGGTCTCTTCGACCGTCTTGGCGCGACGCCTGCTACTGATCACCAGGTAGCCGACCCATACGAGGAATGCGGCTGCGAGCAAGGTGAGCACAACCGAGCCGATGCCCACGTTGGAGGGATCGGTCGGGCCGGTCTCTTCCGTGACGGCCAGCAGCGGCAGAAGGAGGCGGATCATGAGGACGTTCTCACACGCAAGACGGACCCTGTGGGTACAGCAACGTTTTCACCTTTGCCCTGGACGTCTGCACGACCTGTCCGGTCAGGACGGTGATGTCACTGGTGGCGGGATCCACTTCGACCACGAACCGGTCCATGTTGCGGGGTGCCGGCCCGGCTTCGTATTCACCGTGGAAGTTGTAGCGGGAGCCGTGGCACGGGCACTCGAACCCTTGCGAGGGAACGCAGGACGGCACGCGGCAGCCCAGGTGGACGCACCGCTGCCACAGCGCCATGAGCCCAACGGTCTGTCCGTCGAGCGCACCGACGACGGGGAGCCCGTCGAACGAGCTGTCGGGAACCTTGTCGAGCGCCATCGGTACGAGCCAGCTCTGTGCCGAGGCGACAAACTTCGGCACGAACGTGCCGTCGGGCTGCACGATCTCGAGAAGGAGGTCGTCAACGTTGCCCACGTTGATCGGGCTTCCAAAGCCGCCCTTCAGCTTCGGCCAGACGAAGGCCAGGCTGGCGATCGCAAACTGCCCGAGGAAGATGGCGAACAGCGCGACGAGTGACCGATTGAAGAACTTGCGCCGGTTGACGCCCATCTCCGCCTCGGTGATCTCCTCGCGATTCAGCAGCGGGTCCGGCGGCGGGCCGGCGTCTGCCTCGGCTTCCGGCGGAGCCATGACCGCCACAGAGGCTGCGGATCCCTCAGATGCCGCTTCCCGCGTTCGGGACCCCGACTGATCGCGCCGGACGGCCTTCTTGTCGAGTTCTCCTGTGATGGGGCCTGCACCCGATCCTCGCCGCGCAGCCACCGTGAAGATGCCGATCGCAGCGAGCAGGCCCGTTGCGGCGACACCGATGATGAGAATCGTGGTTGCGGTCATGGTGATCCGATCAGAAGTCGAAGAAGATGCCGTCGACCCATGGGTACGTGAAGTTGAACCCAGGTCCTCTGAAGAACGAGCCGTAGATGGTCAGGATCGCGGCGGCGAAGAGGAAGAAGCTGAAGATCATGATCGCCAGCTTGCGGTCCGAGGGGCGCACCGAGGGGTTGCGATCGATGTAGGGGATGATGGCCAAGCCGCCGAGACCGAAGCCGGGGATGATGACACCGGCGACCTGGGGGTCGAAGTACGACAGCAGCTCCTGAAGGCCGAGGAAGTACCACGGGGCCTTCGACGGGTTGGGCTGCTCGTTGAAGTTGGCGAACTCGAGAAGGGGTGCGTCGACGAACACGGAAAAGATCAGCAGGGCGGCGGTGATCGCCATCAAGGCGACGAACTCGGCGGCGACGAGGTGCGGCCAGGTGCTGACCTTGTCGGTTGGTTCGGCCTTGACCTGCTGAATCGCCCCGGCCTTGACCACCGTGAGGAGACGCTGAGTGCGCACGCCCTCGGGGATCGTCGGTGCGGCAGCCGGGGCTGCGGCTGCGGCGGCCCCGCCGACGGAAGCGGCCACAGGGACAGGTGCGGGGGCGGCTTCGCCGGCGAAGTGAGGGGGGGCCGTGCCGTCCCATTTGGCGCGGGCCAGAGCCGCCCGGCGCAGCAAAGGAGCAGGCACCCCCAGCTGGGTTTCCTCGGTGGCCAGGTCACGGACGTCACCGGTGGGTGCGGCGGCGGCGGCCGCCGGTGCCGGCGACGGTGCCTCTGTTGCCGCAGCGGCGGTCGACTCCGCAGCGGCGGGAGGAGCCGGGGCGCCCGTCATCTCAGCGAGCGCAGCTTCGACGCTGATGCCTTGGGCCTTGGCCTTGGCCTCGACCGAACGGCGGTAGAGCGATTCGGGGATTCCTGCCGCGGCCGCGGCCGCGGCCATGTCCAGGGGTCCAGCAGCAGCCGCGGGTGCGGCCGCCGCCTGCGGGGCAGCGGGCGCCGCAGGGGCCTCGCCCTTCATCTCGGCGAGGACCTCTTCGACGTCGCGTCCCTCCGCCTTGGCGCGGGCTTCCGCTGAGCGGCGGAGAATATGTTCGGGAAGATCTGCCACGGTGTTCCTCAGAGCGGTCCGGAGATTCCGCCGTCCTTGCGCACCCGCCAGAAGTGCACCGCCATGAATATGACGATGACGAACGGCAGGAACAGGACGTGGAGAACGTACCAACGGAGCAGGGTGTCCGGGGTGATCTGCACTCCGCCAATCAGGACAAAGGTCACCTGGTCGCCGATGACGGGGCTGTACGCCGCCATGTTCGATCCCACTGTGACGGCCCACAACGCCAGCTGGTCCCACGGCAGCAAGTAGCCGGTGAAGGACAGCAGCAAGGTGAGCAGGAGGAGGATGACACCGACGACCCAGTTGAACTCCCGAGGCGGCTTGTAGGCGCCGTGGTAGAAGACCCGCGCCATGTGCAAGAAGACGGTGAGCACCATGGCGTGGGCGCCCCATCTGTGCATGTTCCGCACGAGCTGACCGAAGGCGACATCGGTGGCCAGCGCCTGGATGTCCTGGAAGGCCTGCGGTGACGTCGGTCGGTAGTAGAACATGAGGAAGATGCCGGTGATCGTCAGCAAGATGAACAAGAAGAAGCTGAGACCACCAAGACACAGGGTGTAGGACAGTCGGACCCCATGCCGCTTCACCTTCACCGGGTGGAGGTGATAGAGCACGTTGTTCATGATGACGTACGACCGGTTCCGCGGGCTATCTGAATAGCCATGCCTGAACGGTGAGCCCGGCCGGAAGATGCTCGACCACACCTGACTGGAACGGACGTGATCGGCCGCTTCGGCGAGTCGATCCTTCAGGCCTACTCGGCCGTTTCCGTTTCCGTTCGCCACCTGCTCTCCTCGTGCGTCCGATCCGACGTGCGGTGCAGTTTCACCGACAAGCGTCGTTGGTCAAAATCATTCCGCGGTTACCATCGCATGCCGTAGAGATAGCCGTTCTTCGAGTCGCGCTGACCTGTGTTGTACTCCCACGGCTTCTGGTCGAATTCGGTCGCCTGATCGGCGAGCGACCCGGAGAACTTGCCCAGCGTGATGACCCCCGTGGGGCAGCGGTCGATACACAACGCACATCGGGTGCACTCGTCCTCGTCCACGATGAAGAACCCCTGGTTCTCGGTGTTCTCGCCGGGATTGTCGACATTGGTGCCCTCCGCGATGGCGTCCATCGACAGGTAGTGGATGCATTTCCACGGGCAGATGTCTACGCAGCCTTCACACAGGATGCACTCGGACTGATCGATGTGGAGGAACTGCTTCGGCTTGACCGCCGCAGCGAGGTAGGTGCCGTCGACGGCGGCGAGCTGGTAGTCGTCGCGTATCGGCGGGGTCTCGAACCAGATGTCGCTCTTGGCCACGGGCTACCTCTCGACCTTCGTCAGCGGCCGGCCATACGTCGATACGGGTGCGGGTGGCGGAGCCGTTGCCGCCTTCTTCGACCGTTCCTGCCATTGGTACATGATGACGGCGATGGCGCCGAGCACGACCACGACGTACGTGCCGGAGACGATGTCCTTGACCGCGGCGTAGCTGATCGAGACCTCGTTGTTGAGTACGAGGGCCGGGGGAACGGTCACGGCGATCTTCTGCGGGGTCCACTCCAGCGTGGATTGGGTGAGGGTCAGCCACTCATTCGGGATGATGCCGAAGAGGATCAACATGAGCGCAACGAACAACGCGGCGCCTACCGACGCCCGCGCCCACGTCACGGGGCGTTTGTAGAGGTAGGCCAGAGCGATGCCGGCGATGAGGAGGAAGGAGCCGCTGATGGAGATGATCTGCCCGATCGTCACGTAGACCCATCCACGGGGGATGTCCGGGTAGATGATCCGATTGAGGTTGTCCGTCTCGGGGAGGCCGGTGAAGTGTGCGATCAGCGCACCGATGATGGTGATGCCGAAGCCGGCAACGGACACGGCGATGCCGATCTGGCGGTACCGGCGCAGTTCGTTGTCACTCGTCGATGGCATGTTCTCGCTCTGATGTGATGGCTCACGTTGCCGTGGCTGGGCTCGCCCATTGTATCCACGTCGATGGTGCAGACGTTATCGCGGTTCGTCACGCTACGGCGAGGAGCACGACTGCTGCCAGGGCGAGCGGGATGCCGATGATCTGGAGCGAGCTGAATCGCTCGCCGAGCACGGTGCGCGCCAGGACGACGGTTGTGGCCGGGTACAGCGCCACCACGATGGCGACGAGCGTGAGCAACTCGGCCCGTACGGCCGCCAGATACAGCACGTCGCCACCGATGTCACACAGACCCGTCGCCAGGATCGCGGCCGCAGTCCCTGCCCCTATGGGGGAGGCGCGGCCTGTAGGGGAGGCGTTGGCCGCAGGGGAGGCGGTCCGGATACGGGTGAGCTCACCGAGCCGGACCACGACCAAGCCGAGGGCGATCACCGCTCCGGCGTTTGCCGTCACCAGCGGCCACGCGCCACTGGTTGTGGTGGTCAAGTCGAGGAGGACGAAGTACGCGCCGAACGACAGGCCGGCAAGCACGGCTTCCTGCATCCCGCCTCGTCCCCGCCGCTGGGACTCGATCGACACCAGCACGACGGCAAACACGGCGAGCACGATGGCGATGTAGGTAGCGCCCGAGGGACGCTCGCCGCCAAGGACGCCTGCCCCTACCGGCACGACTGCTCCCACAGCCGCGGCGACGGGTGCCACGACGCCCATTGAACCGAGCGCCAGCCCCCGAAACAGACACGCAACCCCAAGACCGGCCACGATCCCCGCAGCAAACCCAAAGGCGAGATCGGAAATTCGTGCGTGCCCCGCCGAAGCGCCGATGATCGCCAGCGACCCGACCAGACCCACGAGCTGCGAGCCGAAGGAGACCGCAAGCGGCGACGTGTGCCTGCTGGCGACGCCTCCGACGAAGTCGGAAGCGCCGTAGAGGGCCGACGCAATTGATGCGAGTAACAACGCCATGCTCGTTCGACGCTGCGCTTCCCGCGTCGCCTTCCGGTGATGGGGAGCGTGCCGCCGGCTGATGGATACACGATTCCGAGTCGCTGGACGTGAGAGGAACCGGGTTGTGGCTGCTGCGCTTTGTTCTTTCGGGTCAACTGCGTAGGCTGCCCGCCGCCACCTGTTTGTGGCGTGCAAGAAGGGTGTCGTTGAAGCAGAGGACCCTCGAGCGGTGACCGTCGAGAGCGAACCTACGTCTGGGAGTGACCTGTCGTCGCTGTCCGGCGACGTGAGCATGCAGACGAGCACGGACGCCGCGCCCTACCTCCGCATGTCGCTGATCTTCCTTGCGATCTCCATGATTCTCGGTGCCGCGGCCGGCCTCGAGCTGTTGGTCCCCGAGCTGCTCCAGGGCATCGGTCCCCTGAGCTACGGCCGGCTCTATCCCGTCGCCACCAATCTGTTCGTCTACGGCTGGCTGACCATCGGGCTCGCCGGTGCGCTCATCTACGTGGTCAGCCGAGCCGGGAACGTTGCGGTGGACAAACCTCGCATCGCGACAGCTTCGCTCGCACTGCTCGCCGTCGGGGTGATCGCCGGTTCGGTAGGCATCGCCCTCGGCTTCAGCGAGGGCCGGCAGTATCTGGAGTACCCGCTCTGGGCGGACGTGTTCATCGTCGCCGGCATGGTGGGCATCGTATGGGTCGTCGGGAGCATGGCGCACCGCGCCGCTTCGGATATCGGGCCTGTGCGCTGGTATGCGGTGGGGGCGTCGTTGTGGCTGGTGCTGGCTTTCGTCGTCGGCAACATCCCCGGGATCTCCGGCGTCGCCGGCGCATTTCAAACGTCGTTCTACCGGGCGTCCTTCATCGGATTGTGGCTGGCATCTGCAGGTGTTGCCGTCGTCTACCACGTGATCCCGAGACTGGCCGGCCGTGCGGCATATGCCCCCACACGCTTGACCGTGCTCGGGTTCTGGTCGCTTGCCTTCGTCTGGGCACTGACCGCCCCCTCCAACCTCATCTACTCGCCGGCACCCGACTGGCTCGAGACGGTCGGGGTCCTGTTCTCCATGGGGCTGCTGATCCCACCCGCGGTGATCTTCGCCGACCTCGTCTTGGCCCTGCGCCGCCGCTGGGATATCGCAGGAGGGAGTATCGCCCTCCGTTTTGTCATGTTGGGCGGGGCTCTCCTCGCCCTGTGGCCCCTCGCCAACCTCGCGGTGGCTTTCCGGGCGTCGAGCGGGATCGTCCAATTCACGGATTGGGTACGTGGTGTCGAGATCGTCGGCTTCTATGGGTTTGCGTCGGCGTGGCTGATCGGCTTTGCCTACTTTGCGGCACCGTACCTGCTGCGCGGCGCCTCGAGCCCCGTGCTGGCGCGTATCCACTATTTCGGCACGGTCTTGGGTCTGCTGGTGTGGGCCGGCGCCTCGTTTCTCGGCGGCTTGACCGCCGGGTACACCTGGGTTGCCACAGCGAACGATGCCGCCGTGCCCCCAGCAGGGCTGGGTTTCTCCAATACGCTGGCTGCTCTCGAGGGGTACTACATCGCCGCCTTTGTCGGGCTCGCGGTGTTCTCCCTGGCTCAGCTCGTGTTTGTCGTGGCCGTTTTCCGGGGCCGGGGGATGCAGGTTGATCGTATTCTCGTCGATGTCGAAGAACCTGATCCGGATCCTGAGCTGGTGTTCAACGGCGAGATCCGCAGCGGCAGGCTCCGGACCGGTGCGATTTCGCTCTTCGTTGTCGCCGCTGTGCTGGTCTTCGTCGTACCTTGGGCGGAGACCGCCGGCGTCGAAGCCACGATTACCGCCGACGCCGATCGTCGGTACCGCACCGCCGGTGAGGTCGCCGACGGTCGTGAGATCTACCTGCAGGAAGGTTGTTGGTATTGCCACACCCAGGAGGTGCGGCCCATCGTCACCGATGTCGGCCTCGGTCCCGTGTCCGTCGTCGGTGACTATGTGTACGAGACCCCCGTGCTGTTCGGTGTGCAACGGATTGGACCGGATCTGATGCACGCCGGGTCGCGGGCACCCACCGACGACATCGCGTGGGTCGTGTCCTACCTCCAAGATCCTCGCCAGGAGCGGTCCTACTCGATCATGCCCTCCTACGATCACTTGTCAGCATCGGACCTCAACGCACTGGCCGCCTACATCGTTGCCTCGAAGTGAGCTCATGGAGCAGTTGATTTCCCAAATCGCAGAAAGTCTCGGCTACCCGGCCGACATGGTCGAGCGCTCGGCCGCGGCGCGAGCGGTGGCAGAGGGAGTCTCCACGGAGGACGTCCTGAGGCGATGGGCAGGCGACGAAGCCGCCCCGGCAGCCGCCCCGGCCGCGGCGTCCGCTCCAGCAACGCCGGCGGCGCCGGCTGCTGAGGCTCCCAGCGCCCCGGCCGAGCCTTCGGGACCGGACGTCGAAGTGCTTGCTCCAGCAGCCGAAGCAGACGCACCCACTTCGGCTGATGACGAGGAGGCCCACGACGACGACCACGAGGACGGCGTTCGCGCCGCCCCTGCCGGCAGCTCCGTGCTTGCCGGGTTTCCGCGGTGGCTTGCGGCCGCATTCATCATCATCCCCGCGCTGGCCATGTTGTATCTCCTCAGGGCACCCGATGGGCCCGATTGCGGGGTGTCCGGTCAACTGGCGCTCGACCCGGTCACGGGGGTTGCCGAGAACTGTGACGGCACCGACTACGGGGTGGATGTGGTCAACTTCTTCAGCGTTGGTCAGGAGATCTACGACAGCCGCTGTGCCTCCTGCCACGGGGCAGGCGGCGGAGGTGGCGCGGGGCAGGTGCTGTCCGGAGGTGCGGTTCTGGCGAGTTTCCCCGAGGGCCAGTGCACGATGCACGCCGAGTGGATCGCGCTGGGGACCGCCAACTACCCCGAGGCGACCTACGGGGCGCTGGCGAAACCCGTCGGCGGTTTCGGCCAGATGCCGGGGTTCGAGGGCACGCTGTCCGAGGAGGAGGTCGCTTCGGTGGCGCTCTACGAGCGCGTCGCCTTTGGCGGCCAGCCGCTGCCGGATGCTGAGGCCGACTGCGGTTTGGTGGCCGAGGGTGAGATGGCAGCGGCTCCCTGAGCCGACGCGGAGATTCGGCCGGGGACGACTTCTGGCAGCGATCGACACCCTCCTAGGCTTCCTTTCATGCATACCGATGTTCTCGTAGTTGGTGGCGGGCCGGCCGGCGCCGCAACCGCCTTCTGGCTTGCTCGCAACGGTCTTTCGGTGCTCGTCGTCGAGAAGAAGTCGTATCCCCGCAACAAGACCTGCGGCGACGGTCTGACTCCTCGTGCGGTCAAACAGCTCACCGACATGGGATTCGACTTCGACGTGCCGGAGCTCCACAAGATCGTGGGGCTGCGTGCGTATTCGGGAGACTTGAAGCTGGAGCTTCCTTGGCCTGAGCACACCACCTACCCCAATTGGGGTGCGGTGATCCGCAGAGCGGATCTCGACATGCAGGTCGCGATGCTTGCGGAGAAGCAAGGTGCGGTGATCCGGCAACGCACCGAGGCCGTCGCGGTCGTCGAGGACGGGCTCTTGGTCGGCGCCGACCTGATCCAGAAGGATGACTCGGGCATCGTCGATCGGCAGCGGGTGACGGCCGATGTGACCGTGGTCGCCGACGGCTCACTGTCGAGGTTTGGTCGCAGCCTCGGCACCGCCCGGCGCAAGGACTATCCGTACGGTCTTGCGGTGCGGGGCTACTACTCCAGCCCGAACTCCGCCGACGGCTTCTTGGAGAGCCAGCTCGACATCCGCGACGCCGAGGGCCGGTCCCTCCCAGGGTACGGGTGGATCTTCCCGCTTGGTGACGGAGCGATCAACGTCGGAGTCGGTGTCCTCTCCACCTTCAAGGGCTGGAAGGACGTCAACACCTCCAAGGTGATGGATGCCTACATCAGTGGGCTCCCGCCGCACTGGCAGGTCACTGCGGACGACGTGATCACGGCACCGGTCGGGGGGAAGCTCCCGATGTCGTTCTCCGTTGGCCCGAAGTTTGGACGCAACTGGCTGGCCGTCGGGGATGCTGCCGGTGCGGTCAACCCTTTCAACGGCGAGGGCATCGATTACGCCTACGAGACGGGCCGGATGGCAGCACCGCACATTGCCGCGGCGGTGGCCACGGGCGACACCACGCTGCTGCAGCGCTATCCCCAACAGCTCGAGGATGAGTACGGCGCCTACCACCGTGTGGCGCGCGCGTTCTCGATCGCCATCGGCAACCCCAGGATGATGCGGAGCCTGACCAGGGTCGGCTTGCGCTCCCGGCCGCTGATGGAGTGGGTCCTGAAGGTGATGGCGAACCTGCTCGAGCCCGACGAGATCGGCATGGAAGAGCGCATCTATCGGGCCGTCGAGCGGATCGTATCCGTCGGCCCTGAGCCCCTGGTCAGAAGCTGACGGGAACGCTTCGCGTTCCTTGGGAGGTTGCTGGGAACGCTTCGCGTTCCTTGGGAGGTTGCTGGGAACGCTTCGCGTTCCTTGGGAGGTTGCTGGGAACGCTTCGCGTTCCTTGGGAGTTGTCCAGCTTCGCAACTCCGGGGAGCGCCTGCTTTGCAACTCCGGGGAACGCCTGCTTTGCAACTCCGGGAACGCTTGGTTCGCAGGTCCGGGGAATGCTTGGTTCGCAGGTCCGGGGAATGCTTGGTTCGCAGGTCCGGGGAATGCTTGGTTCGCAGGTCCGGGGAACGCTTGGTTCGCAGGTCCGGGGGACGCTTGGTTCGCAGGTCCGGGGGACGCTTGGTTCGTACCTCCCGGGGGGACGGCTTGGTTTGGTGGGGGCGGCCTGGGTTTGCACGGTCTCCGCGTCATCGCCGTTCTCGTGAGACAATGGCCACAGGCCACTTCGTGACGACGGCCGACCAGGAGGTACTGATGGCGAACAAAGACAGAGGCAGCAAGAGCTCCAAGAAGCCCGCAGCCAAGACCCTCAAGCAGAAGCGTGCCGAGAAGAAGGCGAAGAAGTCGGGCCACTGATATCGCTCGACCCTTGGAGCCGTGCGTCGTGCGGCTCGACGTTCCGGTTGGTGATGACCGGCGAACCAGGCGTGTCGCGGTCAACGTGTGGCGTCACTGCGTTGCGGGGAGCGTTCCCGAGCCGATCGCTTCACCTGCGCAGGCACCGCTGATTTTGGACCGCCCGCACCGGTTCCTAATCTCACGTCCGGAGAAGGAGCCGTTGCCGCTATGACCCTCGCCGATTACCTGCCGATCGTCTTGATGCTCATCCTGGCCGTCGGCTTCGCATCGGTCATGATGTTTGCGTCGTGGAAGCTCAGCCCGAACAAGCCGACGCCCGAGAAGCTCGCCCCCTACGAGTGCGGCATCGTCCCGCTGCAGGACCCCGTCGAGCGTTTCCCCGTCAAGTTCTACATCGTTGCGATGCTGTTCGTGATCTTCGATGTCGAGCTGATCTTCCTGTTCGCCTGGGCCGTGCGTTTCGACAGCTTCGGCTGGGCAGGCGTCGGTGCGATGGCGATCTTCGTGGCGCTCCTCGTCGAGACGCTGGTCTATGTGTGGAAGCGTGGGGCACTCGATTGGAACGTCGCCACTCGCGAGCGCTATCGCAGAGTTGTCGCCGAGGCGCGTGACAAACCGGGGGTGGCTCCAGCCGCTACCGCTGAGGAAGCCGCCTGATGGCCGGACAGGCGCAACCATCCGGCTTCTTGATGACGACGCTCGACAAAGGCATCAACTGGGCGCGGACCCGGTCGATGTGGCCGGCCTCGTTCGGTCTGGCGTGCTGCGCCATCGAGATGATGGCGACAGGTGCTGCCCACAACGACCTGGCTCGGTTTGGCATGGAGGTGTTCCGGGCCTCGCCCCGCCAGGCCGACCTCATGATCGTTGCCGGTCGGGTCTCCCAGAAGATGGCTCCTGTGGTGCGGCAGGTCTACGACCAGATGGCCGAGCCCAAGTGGGTCATCTCGATGGGGGCCTGTGCGTCGACGGGCGGCATGTTCAACAACTACGCACTCGTCCAGGGCGTCGACCAGGTCGTGCCGGTCGACATCTACGTACCGGGTTGCCCGCCAGGGCCGCAGTCGCTGATGCACGGCATCCTGACGCTGCAAGAGAAGATCATGAGTGGCGAGATCCGCCGCCCCGGAATCACCCAGGCTTCGTGACATGACCGATGCTGTCGCCTCAGAGCCCGACACCGACGCGGCCCCCGTGATCCCCGTGTCGATCCCCGACGATCCGGTTCTCGCCGGTCTCGTCGGGGCGTTCCCCTCGGTGTATGTCGAGGAGCGGCTCACCGGCGACGTCGCCCACGTGCCCGCAGAGCACCATGCCGCGTTCATCCGAGCGGCGCGGGATGCGGGGTACGACGTATTCGTGGACCTGTGTGGAGTCGACTACCTCCGCCGCCGCCCCCGGTTTGAGGTCGTGGTCAACCTCCTGTCCCACGCCAGGTGCCGGCGCTTGCGGATACGCACGGGTGTCGTGGGTGAGGACCCGACGCTGCCCACGGTCTCCGACGTCTTCGCCGGTGCCAATTTCTACGAGCGTGAGACCTACGACCTCTTCGGCATCATCTTCACCGGGCACCCGGACCTCACCCGGATCCTGCTGCCCGACGAGTGGGAAGGGCACCCGCTGCGCAAGGACTACTCGGTCGGATCGGTACCGGTCCAGTTCAAGGGAGCACACCAAGCCTCATGAGCGACACCCCGAACGTCGTCACGGGAGATCTCGAAGCCCTCACCATCGAGGCGCCGCCCGCAGATCGGCCCGACGCATCAGAAGGTGCCGACGAGCGCCGCAGGCTTCATGAGATCTGGGTCGCAGGGACCGAAGAACCCGAGTGGGTCCGCCAGGCCACGGACGAGGGCGCCCAGGAGCTCCTCCCCGAGGCCCAGGAGCCCGGTCTGGCCGCCCAGCGCGGGACGTTGATCACCGACGACTACGTGATCGACGAGACGGTCGACAAGGACGAGCGGCAGATCATCAACATGGGCCCGCAGCACCCGTCGACCCATGGTGTGCTCCGCTTGCAGTTGGAGCTCGAGGGCGAGACCATCCGGCGGGTCAAGCCGATCATCGGTTACCTGCACACGGGTATGGAGAAGACTGCCGAGACGCTGACCTGGCTGCAGGGACCGACAAACGTCACCCGCATGGACTACCTGTCACCGTTCCACAACGAGCTGGCCTACTCACTGGCCGTTGAGCAACTCCTCGGCGTCGACATCCCGCCGCGGGGCCAGGCGATCAGGGTGCTCATGACGGAGCTCAACCGCGTATCGAGCCACCTCCTCTTCCTCGCCACTCAGGGCATGGACATCGGTGCCGTGTCGATGATGATCTACGGATGGCGCGAGCGTGAGATCGTGCTCGAGTTCTTCGAGCGAGTCACCGGGCTGCGGATGAACCACAACTTCATCCGCCCCGGCGGCGTGGCGGCCGACCTGCCCGACGGTTGGGAGGACGACCTCGAGCGGATCTTCGACCTGGTGCCTACCGGGGTCGCCGAATACGAAGAGCTCCTGAACGAGAACCCGATCTTCCTCGATCGCACCCAGGGCGTCGGGGTGATCACCCCGGACGAGTGCCGAGCCTTCGGGGTCACAGGCCCGACGGCCCGCGCCTCCGGCATCGACTGGGATCTCCGCACGGCATTCCCCTACAGCGGCATCGAGCAGTATGACTTCGACGTGCCGGTCGGCAAGCACGGCGACGTCTTCGATCGCTACATCATGCGCGTCGAGGAGATCAAGCAGTCGCTGCGCATCGCCCGCCAGGTGATGGAGACCATCCCAGGCGGCGACTACCGCACCGAAGACCGCAAGGTCACTCCTCCGCCCCGCAAACGCATCGACGAATCGATGGAAGCGCTCATCCACCACTTCAAGATCTTCACCGAGGGATTCAAGGTCCCGGCCGGCGAGGCGTATCAGGCCGTCGAATCACCCCGCGGCGAGCTGGGGATGTACATCGTCTCCGAGGGCGGCGCCAAGCCGTGGCGGGTTCACGTACGTGGACCTTCGTTCGCCCACGTGCAGGCGCTGCCGGTGATGATGACCGACTCGCTGATGGCCGACACCGTTGCGACGCTGGCGTCGACCGATCCGGTTCTGGGGGACGTCGACCGATGACGGGACGGACCCTCGACAAGATCGTTCCTGACTGGACGGCCCCGAATCGGGAGCGAGCGGCGACGATGCTTGCGGCCTATCCCGAGAAGCGGAGCGCGGTCATGCCGCTGCTGTATCTCGCATCTCTCGAGCACGGCCACGTGACGGACGAGGGGATGCGTCAGGTGGCAGAGCTCACCGGCCTGAGCAGCGCCCAAGTGCAGTCCGTTGCGAGCTTCTACACGATGTACAAGCGAGATCACGTCGGCACCTACCTGATTTCTGTGTGCACCTCGATCTCTTGCTACTTGCTTGGAGCAGACGACGTCCTCGAAGCCATCGAGCACGGCACTGCCACCCCTGACGGTGAGACGTCGGAGAACGGCATGTTCTCGGTCGAGCACGTCGAGTGCCTGGGGGCGTGCGGCGGCGCTCCGGCGGTCCAGGTCAACTACGAGCTGGTCGAAGGGGTCGAGCCGGACAAGGCCATGGAGCTCTGTCAATGGTTGAAATCGGCACGCCCAGGTGTCGTGAGCGGCGACGAGATGCAGAGTCTGTTTGGTGGGCAGCAGTCATTCGACTGGGGCCCAAGCGAACCGGAAGGTGCCATTGCGGCCGTACCGGCGTTTGGCCCCTACGGATCGGCGGGTGAAGTATGACGGCGCCGCTGATCCTCACCCAGCGGATGGTCGATCACCGGACCGACTCCCACACCTTGGCCCGCTACGAAGCCACAGGAGGCTACGAGGCGCTCCGCAAGGGTTTGGCGATGGACCCGGCCGCGATCGCAGCAGCGGTCAAAGCGTCGAACATCCGTGGCAGGGGTGGCGCGGGTTTCCCGACCGGCGTCAAGTGGGGCTTTCTTGCCCCAACGACGCCGCGCTACCTCGTCATCAACGGCGATGAGTCGGAGCCCGGGACGTTCAAGGATCGGCAGCTCCTGGAGCGTGATCCGCATCAGCTCGTGGAAGGCGTGATCCTGTCGTCATATGCGCTGAACGTGAACCAGGCGTTCATCTACATTCGCGGCGAGTACCCCCGTCCGGCCCGCCGTGTGCAACGCGCCGTCGAAGAGGCATACGAGATGGGGTATCTCGGCAAGGACATCTTGGGATCGGGTTTCGACCTGGACATCGTCGTTCATCTTGGGGGCGGGGCGTACATCTGCGGGGAGGAGACGGCGCTCCTCAATTCTCTCGAAGGCCGCCGCGGCGAGCCTCGTATCAAGCCGCCCTTCCCTGCCGTCGAAGGCCTCTATGCCAAGCCAACGATCGTCAACAACGTCGAGACCATCTCGAACGTGCCGTGGATGGTCATGAACGGCGGCGAGGCATATGCGACCCTCGGGCCCGAGACCTCCGCCGGGACCCGGCTGTTCTCGCTGTCCGGCCACGTCAAGAACCCCGGCAACTACGAAATCGTGATGGGGATGACTTGGCACGACTTCATCTTCGAGCTCGGCGGCGGGACCCGAGACGATCGCCCGATCAAATGCTGGATTCCCGGAGGGGCGTCTGCGCCCTGGTTCGTACCCGAGCATCTGGACCTCCCCGTCACGATCGACGACACCGGGAAACACGGTTCGATGCTCGGCTCCGGTGCGGTCGTGGTGATGGATGCGAGCACCAACGTCGTTGCCGCCGCCCATCGCATCGTGAAGTTCTTCGCCCACGAGTCCTGTGGGCAATGCACACCGTGCCGCGAGGGCACCACGTGGCTCGAGCGGATGTTGTGGCGCATCCTGAGCGGCCACGGCCGTCCGATGGACCTCGACATGCTCCTGGACGTCTGCGACAACATCAGCCCTGGCTTGCGTTGGCCTCCCGCACAGACCACGATCTGTCCGCTCGGGCCCTCAGCCGTGTCGCCGATCCGGTCGATCATGACCCACTTCCGCGACGAGGTCGAGGCGATGATTCCGGACCGTGACAGTGCGAGGGAAGGGGCGCCGGTTGGCTGAGCAGCCGGAGATGGTCACGATCAGTGTCGATGGCGAGGAGCGTCAGGTTCCCGCCGGCGAACTGCTCATCAAGGCCGCTGAGGACACGGGGACGTTCATCCCCCGATTCTGCTGGCATCCGCGGATGAACCCCGTCGGGATGTGCAGGATGTGCCTGGTCGAGGTCGAGACCCCGAGGGGCAAATTGCTCACGACCTCGTGCACGATGCGGGTGAACGAGGGGATGGCCGTTGACACGCAGAGCGACGTCGTCACCAAGGCCCAGGAAGGAATCCTCGAGTTCCTGCTCATCAACCACCCGCTCGATTGCCCGGTCTGTGACCGTGGCGGCGAGTGCCCGCTCCAGGACCAGACGATGGCGTATGGGCCGGGAGAGAGCCGTTTCGTCGAAGAGAAACGGCACTACGAGAAGCCGATCGAAATCAGCGACCTCGTGCTGCTCGACCGGGAACGATGCATCCTGTGCGCCCGGTGCACCCGCTTCTCCGATGAGATCTCCGGCGACCCGCTGATCGAGTTCAAAGAACGCGGCGGCAACACCCAGGTGCTGAACTTCCCCGATGAGCCCTTCGCCTCCTACTTCTCCGGTAACACGGTGCAGATTTGCCCGGTCGGCGCCCTCACGGCGAAGCCCTACCGGTTTCGGGCGAGACCCTGGGACCTCGAGGCGGTCGAGAGCGTGTCCACGGTCGACTCCGTCCACTCCAAGGTCTCCGTGCAGTCGAGCCAGAACCAGGTCGTCCGGATCAACGGGGTCGACAACGGGCCGACCAACCAAGGGTGGCTGTCCGACAAGGACCGCTTCATCTTCGAATACCTGCAGGCCCCTGAGCGCATCACCATGCCCCTGGTGCGCAGTGGGAGCGGTGAGCTGGTCGAGACGACATGGGGCGACGCCCTCGAGAGGGCGGCGGAGCGCCTTGGCGGCTTCCGTGGCGATCGAGTCGCGGGTCTTGGCGGCGCCCAGGGCACCAACGAAGAGGCGTTCGCGTTCGGCAAGTTCCTGCGCACGTGTGTCGTCACGCCCCACATCGATGCCCAAATGGGCGATGGCCTCAACCCGCAGTTCCTGATCGGGGTCACACCCCGCGCCACGATCGATGATCTCGAACGTACCAAGACGATCCTCTTGTGGGCCGGGGATCTCAAAGAAGAGCTCCCCGTGCTCTATCTGCGGGTGCGGCGGGCTGTGCTCGAGCTGGGGGCAGACCTGATCATCGTGCACCCGCGACGCACCGGCCTCGACGACGTGGCTACGCACAAGATCACCTACCGGCCGGGCGAAGGCCCCGACCTCCTGCGCAAGCTCGCCGCCGGTGCCGATCCGCACGGCGAAGTCCGTGAGCTGCTGAACGCCGGCCCCGTGGTCACGATCGTGGGACCGACAGGCCGCACGGAGGACCCCAGGCTTTCCGAAGCCGTGGCGGCCTTTGGCCGCGATCTTCCTGAAGGCGCGCTCATGCCTGTCGTGCGCCGCGCCAATGTCTACGGCGCCCTCGACATGGGCGTTGCCCCCACCTTGCTCCCCGGCCGGGTCTCGATCGACGACGCGGCAGGCAGGTCTGCGCTCGAGGCGGCATGGGGCCCGCTGCCCGACGGCGCCGGTCGCGATGCCACGGGAATCCTCGAAGGCTTGCGGGACGGCGATCTCGGGAGCGTGATCCTGTACGGGGCCGATCCGGTGCGTGACCACCCCGATCCACAGCTCGCCTCCTCTGCCCTGAACGCGGCGGAGTTCGTCCTTTCGTTCGACCTCTTCCTGACGGATTCGAGCAGCAAAGCCGACATCGTGCTGCCCGTCGAGGGCTTCGGGGAGACGGAGGGCACGGCGACGAACCTCGAGGGCCGCGTCCAGAAGATGAATCAGCTGCTCCCCGGTCCAGGGCAGACCCGCCAGGCGTGGTCGGTGCTCGACGACCTCGCCAACCGGATGGGGGCGCAGCTTGGAGCGAACTCCGCAGAGGCGTTGATGAAGGAAATCGCCATGCTCGCGCCTGCCTATCGGGGCCTCTCGTGGGATCTCTTGGACTGGGGCGCCGGACGGGAAGGTGTTGTTGTCCCGGGCCCAGACGGCTCTCAACCGCTGCAGTACGTGCCGGTGGATGCGGGAGTCCCATCTCGCAGCGGCCGCCTTGCGCTCCACTCCGCCAGGGTGCTGTACGACGACGGGGTGAGGGTGCGGATGGCGCCCTCGATGGCTCGGCTCCGCCCAGCGGGCTTCGTGGCATTGCACACCCGGGATGCAGCAGCCCTTGCGGTCACCGCGGGAGAAACGGTCAGGGTGCGTGGCGGCGACACGATGGTGGAGCTGCCGGTGCGTATCGATCCGTCCCTTGCGGTGGGGGTTGCCTACGTTCCTGCCAACCTCGCGGAGACGTCGACGCTTGGCTCGCCTCCTGCCGTGACCATCGAACCGGTGCGAGGTGATGGTTGATGTTGAGCGGCTGGGAGATCTTCCTCGAAGCGGCGATCAAGGTCGTGATCGTTTTTGCGCTGCTGCTCACCGTCACGATCATCCTGGTGTGGATGGAGCGCAAGGTCGTTGCCGACATGCAGAACCGCGTCGGGCCCGACCGTGCCGGTCCCTGGGGCATCCTGCAAACGGTTGCCGACGGCGTGAAGCTCATCTTCAAGGAGAACCTGACCCCTCGCAAAGTCGAGTTTGCGCTCTACATCGCAGCGCCGATCGCTGCGCTGGTGCCGGCATTGATGATCTTCATGGTGATCCCCATCGGCAGGCCCTTCACCATCGGTGATCGTGTCATCTCCATGGCGGCAGCCGACCTCAACGTCGGGCTGCTCTACATCTTGGCCCTCAGCTCCCTGGCCGTGTATGCCGTCGTGCTGGCAGGATGGTCCTCCGGGTCGAAGTACCCGCTCCTCGGTGCCGTCCGTGCCTCGGCCCAGATGATCTCGTACGAGGCGGCGATGGGCCTGGCGCTGGTCCCTGTCATCCTGTTCACGGGGACTACTTCGCTCAGCGGGATCGTCGAGGCGCAGGCCGGTGGGGTATTGGGTTTCCTCGGTGTGTGGAACGTGGTGCTGATCCCGTCGTTCATCATCTTCTTCATCGCCGGTGTGGCCGAGACGAACCGGCCCCCCTTCGACTTGGTCGAGGCGGAGTCCGAGATCGTGGGTGGCTATCACACGGAGTACAGCGGGTTCCGGTTCGCGCTGTTCTTTCTGGCCGAATACATCAACATGTTCAACATCTCGGCGATCACGGTCACGCTGTTCTTCGGCGGCTGGAACGGGCCGACCTTCGGCACCCCGGACTCGATTGCGTGGATGTTCCCCATGGTCTGGTTCTTTGCCAAGACGTTCTTCTTCGTGTTCGTGTTCATCTGGATCCGGGCGTCGTTGCCGAGGATGCGGTACGACCAGCTGATGTCCTTCGGCTGGAAGAGGTTGATCCCGGTCAGCCTCCTGTGGATCGTGCTGTCCACCATGGCGATCGGCGTGCGCCGCTTTGATTGGCCGTGGGCATGACGGATCTTCTGTATCCCGGATTTCGTGTCCCGGCACGGTGTGAGGTGGTCGGCTGATGGGTTGGTTCGCCGACATGCTGGGGCCCTTCAGGGGGTTTGCCGTCACGTTGCGGCAAATGTCCAAGCCACGGGTGACGACGTCGTACCCGCAGGTGAAGCGGCAGAAGCCGCAGCGGTTCCACGGCCGCCACGTGCTCAACCGGTACCCGGACGGCATGGAGAAGTGCATCGGCTGTGAGCTCTGCGCAGGCGTCTGCCCGGCCCGCTGCATCTACGTGCGTGGTGCGGACAACCCGCCCGACGAGCCGGTCAGCCCCGGTGAGCGTTTTGGGTTCGTCTACGAGATCAACATGCTCCGCTGTATTTTCTGCGGGCTGTGCGTCGAAGCCTGCCCGACTGAGGCGATCACGATGACGCAGCTGTTCGAGATGTCGGTCGAAAACCGCAACGACGCCATCTACACCAAGGACGAGTTGTTGGTGAGGCCGGACGGGACTCCCAACCATCCCCAGCCAGACGGGCCGCTCATCAACCTCGCCGAGCTGAAGATCGCCGACGGGTGGATGCGGGCGACCGCCCCGTCCGGCAGGGTCGACTACGAGGGGGTCCCGGCGTGGACGCCTTCGGCAGGCGTCGGCCTCCGACCCCCCGAACGCGGGCAGGCGGCCGGGTTGCCCCGCGACGCCGAGCAGGAGACCGAGTGATGGTGCCGTATCGCGTATCCCGCACCTGGACGCCGAGCGAAGCGAGGCGCCTGCGTGAACGTTGAGTTGTTGGTCTTCATCATCTTCGGGGCGGCGTCGATTGCGGGCGCGATCGTGATGATCTCAGCGCGCAACCCTGTGTACTCGGCGATGGGGCTGCTCCTCACGATGTTCTCGGTGGCAGTGTTCTACGTCTTGAACGACGCCCACTTCGTGGCTGCGGTGCAGGTGATCATCTACGCCGGTGCGGTGATGACGCTGTTCTTGTTCGTCATCATGCTGATCGGTGTCGACCGATCGGAGGACACCACAGAGCAATTGCCGTTGCAGCGGCCCGTCGCGCTCGTGCTGGGCACCGGCCTGCTGGCGCTCATCCTCGTCGCCGGCCGGGCCGCATGGATCACCGGCAGGGGTGTCTTCTCCGGCGGTGAGATCAACGGGACCATCGAGAACGTGGCCGATGAGCTCTTTGGCACCTGGATGATCCCATTCCTGGCAACGGTCTTCCTGCTCACCATCGCCGCAGTAGGCACCATCGCCCTGGCCCAGTTCGCCCCAACGTCGCGAGCTGAGACGAGCGGGGACCCAGAGTGATCGTGTCTTCGCCGCGTGTCTCAGTGTCCCGTCTCCCGCATCCCTTATCCCGGGTTCGGTATTCCGGGTCCCGTGACTCGTATCCAGGAATTGCGATGAGTGATCGTCGAGGTCAGTCGATCGGGATACCGGATACTGGCTACCGGCTACGACCCCAAATACCAAATACGACCACCTCGCAAAGCGAGGTGACCCGATGATGGTCACCCCCGGCTGGTACATGGCGCTTTCTGCGGTGTTGTTCGCCATCGGGGCCGCCGGGCTCTTGTTGCGGCGCAACGCGCTTGTGATGTTCATGTCGATCGAGCTGATGCTCAACGCCGTCAACCTGACGTTCGTTGCTGCAGGCCGCGAGTTGGGTCTCATCGAAGGCCAGTTGGCGGTGCTGTTCGTCATGGTGGTTGCGGCTGCCGAGGTGACCGTTGGGCTTGCCATCATCGTCGCCGTGTTCCGTCGCCGCTCGACGGCCAGCGTCGACGAGCTCTCAGGGATGAGGGGCTGATGGTGCCACTCCTTGCCGCCGCCGAAGCCGCCGCGACCGGCGTGTCCGCCACGGCGGCCGCATGGATCTGGGTGGTCATCGTTCCTCCCCTGTTTGGTGCCGCTCTGCTGCTGTTCTTTGGGAACCGGATCGGAGCCCGGGCATCGGGCATCATTGCCTCGGCGCTGGTGCTGGTCTCGTTCGTGTTTGCGGCCGCCGCCAGCATCGAATTCGTCACGACCTCGACCGAGCACGGCGTCGTGGTGACGTTGTGGACGTGGATCCCATCGTTGGGTCTCGATGTCGCCTTCTTGTGGGACCCGCTGTCGGCCGCCATCACTGCGATCGTCACCGGAATCGGTTTTGTGATCCACGTCTTTGCGATTGGCTACATGAAGGGCGATCCGCGGGTTCCGCGGTTCTTTGCCTTCCTCAACCTGTTCATCGCCTCGATGCTGATTCTCGAGCTTGGTGCGAACTTCGGGATCCTCTTCGTTGGGTGGGAACTCGTCGGGCTGTCGTCGTATCTGCTGATCTCGTTTTGGTTCGAGAAGCCCTCGGCTGCTGCGGCAGGCAAGAAGGCGTTCATCGTCAACCGCATCGGGGACTTCGGGTTCCTGATCGCCTTGATGTTGATCTTCGCGTCCTTTGGTTCGCTGTCGTTCGACGTCGTCTTCGAAGCGGCGCCTGCGGTGCTCACCACGGCTATGGCGACCGCCATCACGTTGATGCTGTTCGTGGGGGCGACCGGCAAGTCGGCCCAGATCCCTCTGTACGTGTGGCTGGTCGACGCCATGGAGGGTCCGACACCAGTTTCGGCACTGATCCACGCCGCAACCATGGTGACCGCAGGTGTCTTCATGGTGACGCGGGCGGCACCGCTTTTCGAGCTGTCCGAGATCACGATGGGTGTCGTCGCCACGGTTGGAGCGGTCACCGCCCTCTTTGCGGCGACGATTGCGGTGGCGCAACGCGACATCAAGAAGGTCCTCGCCTACTCGACCATCAGCCAGCTTGGCTTCATGGTGCTGGCGGTCGGCCTCGGTGCATATGTCGCTGCGCTGTTCCACATCATCACCCACGCGTTCTTCAAGGCACTCCTGTTCCTCGGCGCCGGCTCGGTGATTCACGCGATGGCCGACGAGCAGGACATGTTCAAGATGGGTGGCCTTCGCAAAGTGATGCCGACGACGTGGGTGACCATGCTGATCGGTTCGCTCGCCCTCATCGGCATCCCGCCCTTCGCCGGGTTCTTCTCGAAGGACGAGATTCTCGCTGCCGCATTCGAGAGTGGTTCCTATGCGACCGTCCTTTGGATCGTTGCGCTCATCGCCGCGGTCTTCACGGCGTTCTACGCCACGAGGCTCATGGTTCTCACCTTCTGGGGAGAGCCACGCTGGGCGGATGGGGTCCATCCCCACGAATCGCCGAGGATCATGACGGTTCCGCTCGTTCTGCTGGCCATCGGCTCCACCTTCGCTGGGCTCCTCAATGCTCCTGGGATCTTCTGGCTGGAGCACTTCGAGGAGTCGGTGTTCGAGGGAGTCACGCTCGTGCACCCGCCCGAAGGCTTGGTCGAACTCGGGTTGCTTGCGCTGGTGGCGACGACCGGTGCAGTTGTCGGCATGGTCGTTGCCTATCGCCGCTACACCCGCGACGTGCTCCCTGTGGAGACAGGCGGGCTGTGGGACACCGTGTTGGCCGGGTACCACGTCGATGCTTTCTACGGGCGCACGCTCGTCTTGCCTGGCGAGAAGGCATCTGAAGTCATGGCATTCACCGTCGATGCCAAGGTCGTGGATGGTGGCGTCAACGGCGTCGCCAAGCTCGTTGGCGGGGTTTCCCGAATGCTCCGGCCGCTGCAGACCGGCTACGCCAGGACCTACGGCGCAGGGATCCTCGCCGGTGCGGTTGGGCTCGTCGTCTGGCTGCTGGTGATCGGGGGCGGGGTATGACGATCCCCGTGCTTGGGCTGCTCGTCGCCCTACCGCTGGCCGGGGCGATCGTTGTGGGGTTCCTGCCCTCGTCGCGGCGCGAGCTCGTGCTCCCCGTGACGGCATTGATCAGCATGCTGCCGCTGGCGGTCGCCGGCTACATCCTGTGGAACTTCCAGACCGGCGATGCTGCCTTCCAGATGACCGAGCGCGTCCTGCTCTACGAGCCGTGGGGCGTGTCGTGGAACATGGGTGTCGACGGTATTTCGCTGCTGCTGGTGGGCCTCACGGCGCTCCTCTTCCCGATCTCCATCCTTGCCTCAGCATCGATCACCAAGAACGTCAAGATGTACATGGTCGCCATGCTCGTCCTGGAGGCGGGCTTGCTCGGCGTGTTCCTGGCCCTCGACCTCATCCTCTTCTTCGTGTTCTTCGAGGTGACGCTTGTTCCCATGTACATGCTGATCGGTATGTGGGGGAGCGCCAACAGGGTGTACGCCGCTCTCAAGTTCGTGCTCTACACGGCTCTCGGGTCCGGGCTGATGCTGGCAGGGATCATCAGCCTCGCCCTCATCTCCGGTGATCAGCTCGGCGGTGTCACGTTCGACTGGGTCGCGCTGCTCGATGTCGATCTGTCATCAACGGCGCAGACGTGGCTCTTCCTTGGGTTTGGGATCGCGTTTGCCATCAAGGTGCCGCTCTTTCCGTTCCACACGTGGCTTCCCGATGCGCATACCGAAGCACCCACAGCAGCTTCCGTGCTGCTGGCCGGTGTGCTGCTGAAGCTCGGGACCTACGGCTTCGTCAGGTTCAACCTCACGCTCTTCCCGGAAGCAACCGTGCGGTTTGCTCCCTGGCTGGTGACGCTTGCGGTGATCGGCATCATCTACGGCGCAGCCGTCGCCATCGTCCAGCCCGACGTAAAGCGCCTGATCGCGTATTCCTCGGTGAGTCACCTCGGCTTCATCGTGCTGGGCACGTTTGCGCTCACATCGCAGAGCCTCCAAGGCGGCGTCATCCAGATGGTGAACCACGGGTTGACGACAGGTGCGCTGTTCCTCCTCGTCGGGATGATCTACGACCGCCGTCACACGCGCGAGATCTCCGACTACGGCGGTATTGCCAAGGTCATGCCGGTATTCGCCGGGTTCTTCCTGTTCTCGGCGTTCGCCTCGGCGGGTCTGCCGGGGCTCAACGGGTTCATCGGCGAGTTCACGGTGCTGCTCGGCAGCTACCTCACCTACCCGACCCACACCATCCTGGCCGCATCGGGAGTGGTGCTGGCCGCCATCTACCTGCTGTGGGCCTACGAACGGGTGTTCACGGGGCCGCTCGACAAGCCCGAGAATGAGAAGCTGCTGGATCTCAACGGCAGGGAGATCGCCATCTTGGTGCCGCTCGCTGCGTTGATCGTGTTTCTGGGTGTGTACCCGAAGCCGGCGCTCGACCGCATCGAGCCGTCTGTCGAGGCGATCATCGACCGCATCGAGAACACCACCGACTACGTCGCCCCGCAGTACGGCAGGCTCGCCGATCTGCCGGTCGCCGGAGAAGGTGAATAGAGATGCAGAACATCGCCTTCCTCCCGATTGCCCCCGAAGTCGTGCTCCTCATCGGTGCCCTGGCGATCCTGATGGCCGAAGTGACGCTGAAGCTCGGGAAACGGGCGTGGGCACTGATCTCCGGTCTGACGCTGGTCGTTGCGACCGCGTTTGCGGTGCTGCAATGGCTGAGGGTCGATGACATCGGTGGCCAGCTCAACTTCTCAGCGAGGGGAGTCACCGCCGCGCGTCTCCCGATGATCGTCATGGACAACCTGTCGGCGTTCGGCGGCATCCTCTTGTTCCTCGTGGCAGGTCTGTCGCTGGTCGGGGCGTGGCGGCTGGTGTCATCCCTCGGTACCCGCGGCGCCGAGTTCGTCGTGCTGTTCCTCCTTGCCGTGGCCGGTCTGCACACGATGATCATCTCGGCGAACCTGATCCTCTTGTTCATCGGTCTGGAGACAGCTTCGATCAGCCTGTACGTGATCGCGGGGTACACCAGGGATCAGCAGCGGTCCGACGAGGCCGCGATGAAGTACTTCCTGTTGGGCTCGTTTGCCTCGGCGATCTTCCTCTACGGCATCGCCCTGGCCTTTGCGGCTGCGGGCTCGACCGCGATCTACGGCACGGGCAGCCTGCGCGCCTTCTTCGAGACCACGATCGTGCTCGAGCCGGGGATACTGCTCATCGGCCTTGCGATGCTGATCGTGGGTCTGGGTTTCAAAGTCTCTGCCGCGCCATTCCATCAGTGGGCGCCCGACGTCTATCAAGGTGCCCCTGCGGCGGCTGTGCCGATGATGGCGGCCGGGGTGAAGATCGCCGGGTTCGCTGCGCTGGCCCGCATCCTCAACGGTGCCTTCCCCGCACTCCAAGACAGCTGGGCCCCGACGGTGGCCATCATCGCCGCGATATCCATCGTTGTAGGGACGCTGCTGGCGATCGCCCAGGACGATGTCAAGCGGATGCTGGCGTATTCGGGGGTCGCCCACGCCGGTTTCATCCTCATCGCGCTGGTGGCCGGTCTGGAGGGCGTTGCAGGGATGTGGTTCTACGTGGGCACCTATGCGTTCCAGCTCGTGGGGGCCTTCACCATCGTGGCGCTGATCGTCGGCGCCAAGAGCGATCGAGCACCTTTCGAGTCGTTCGTCGGGCTTGGGGCACGCTCCCCGTTCCTGGCCGCCATGCTGGCGCTCTTCATGCTCTCGATGGGCGGCATCCCGGCCACGGCCGGCTTCGTGGCCAAGGTGTCCGTGTTCGCACCTGCAGTGGACGCGGGCTACCTGTGGCTGGTGATCCTCGCCCTCGTTGCCGCAACCGCCGGTCTGTTCTTCTACTTGCGGATCGTCGTTCTCATGTTCTTCCAGGAGCCGGTGCTGGCGGAAGCGCCCGGCACGGCAACCGCCCCTCCCGAGCTCGCCACATCGGGACGCATCGTGGTCGCCATCGCAGGGGCTGTCACGCTCGTGTTCGGTCTCGTCCCCTGGCCCTTGCTGAACTTCCTGGGCGATGCTCTCCCGCTATAGGCGGCCCCCGAACACAACGTCGTGCGGGCCCGCCCGACGACGGGACCTCCTGGCTACAGAACCCCCCCGAGCCGAAGCTGACGTTGCTCGGGGGTCTCCGAAGAGATGGCTGCCTTTCCTGGGGGCGATCCTGCTGCTCGTCGTCGTGCCGTCGGCTGCTGCGATGGCCAGTGTCATCAACACGGGACGGTTCTTCGTGCAGGAGGGCGAGGTCCAGACGGAGGACATCTACGTGGCCGCGACCTCGGCCGTCGTGGACGGCGTGATCGACGGCGACTTGGTGGTGGCTACAGGATCCCTCACCATCAGCGGCACTGTGACGGGTGACGTGCTCGTTGCCGCCAGAGGGACCGTCTCCATCACCGGCACCGTCGAGGGCTCGGTGCGCGGCGGGGCAAGGGAGGTCGTTGTCGATGGCGGGGTGATCGGCGACGATCTCGCGATCGCGGCGGGCAGCGTGGACGTCGACGGCGACATCGGGCGAGACGTGCTGGGACTCGCCGCATCCGCCGCGATCGACGGCGCGGTCGGCAGGGACGTCCTCGGGCGGTACTTCTCGTTGGACGTCGGTGCCGCAGTTGATCGCGATGTCGAGGTCACCGTGAACCGCATCTCGATCGACGAGGCGGCGGTGGTGGGGGGCGACGTCGTGTATCAAGCCGAACGCGAGGTGGCAGTTGCCACCGGGGCCGATGTCGCCGGCCAGCTCATCCAGATCCCCACGACGATGCCGTTCTTTGCCACGGTGGTGCTCCGGGTGGCCCTCATCCTCGGCTTCCTCGGCTATCTCGTTGGCGGCGTCGTCGTGTTGTGGCTCTTTCGGAGAACGGGTGGCGATGCGGTGTCGATAGCCGCAGCCTCACCGTGGCAGGCGTTGGGTGTGGGTGCCGTTGCCATCGTCGGGGTGCCGCTGCTCCTGATTGTGCTTGCGGTCACCCTGGTTGGCATCCCGCTGGCCGTCGCTCTTCTCTTCGTGATGATGCTCGGTCTGCTGTTCGGGACCGTGCCGCTGGTTGCCGCAGTCGGGGTGCGCCTCCTCGGCGGGCGGGGTGGCGTGCTCGCAGGGTTTCTGGCGGCAGCGGTTGCGTGGCGCCTCGTCGCCTACTTCGTGCCGCTCCTCGGCTCGGCCTTCTTCATCGCCGCCCTGGTGTGGGGGGTGGGGGCGTGGCTGATCAGCGCCTGGCGCCACCGCAGGTTGACTCCCGCAATGTGACGAACGGGGGAGGGGCCGGTCTCAGCTCGTGATGATGAACTCGAGGTTGTCGATGCCGCCAGGATCGAACTCCAGGGGAGTGGCGAGCATGCTCTCATCGAGGATGAACATGGTGGCCGCCTCGATTCCGCCGGGCGGCACCATGAACTCCTGGCCCGTTGCATCGATCACGTGGTGCAGCCACACCGGCACGTAGTCGTCGTAGACCACTGTGGTGCCCCCAGGCGATGTGTCGAAGGCCCACACCAATCGGATTTGGCTGTTGAGGGTCGGTTCAAACTGGGCGAACCCTGACGAAAGACACGAGCTCATCGCCGATGCTTGCGCTTCGAGGTCGGGGAGGGCGTTGATGGCTGCGGCGTCGCACCCACCACCGAGGCTCGGCTCGAGGAAATCCCACAACTGAGCCGCGTCGCCTGCGAGCCGCCCGGCTGCGGCGCCCAGGCCCTCAGGAAGGATGGCGGTATATCGGATGGGAGGCACGACTTGGGACGTCGTGGGCATCGTCATCGAGTGACCGTCGTCGCAGGCGAGCTTCTCGTCACGATTCCCTGTCGACCACAGATCAACGAGGTGGTCGATGCCCGTGCGGAAGTTGGCGATCATGGTGGCGTCGACGTCCTCGCACATAGGCGACAAGTCGCGGCGTCGCTGCCCCAGCATGAGCACGTCCGTCGACGGCGACGGCGTGGCTCCGTCGTGGGTACACAACTGCGGGGCCGGCGACGGCTGGCTGTTCCACAGGCACCGGTACGGGTTGCCGCCGGTGGAGTTGAACCCCAGGGGCATGACGTCGAGTGAGGGGTCGTTGACCTCGATGTGACCGCCCGCCGAGGAGGTGACGGTGACGGCGTTGCCGCCGCCGATGGCCCTGGCAAAGGAGTTGTTGGACGGCATGCTGAGCTCGACGTCGTAGTCCGTGTAGTCAGGCGACAAGACGTCGCTCACGATGACCGCATCCGGGGCATTGACGGCCGTGAGGCTGGTCAGCTCGTTGAGTACCTCCGTCTCCGCAGCCTCCTTGCCCAAAGTGGTCACGGCGTTGGTGCCTGCGCGGAAGGTGTGGGGGATCTCGTACAGGGCCGAAACCGTCCCCAGATCCACGGCGGTTTGAACGCGGCGGTCGTTGGACCACGCATTCCCCAGGTCGACGGCGAGTGCGGCGAAGCCGATGAGAACCAACAGCAAGGCTGCGGTGAGCACGAGGATGGCGCCGCTCTCTTGTTTGTGCCCGCCGCCACGGTTCAGCATGTGAAGCCTCCGCTGGCCGACCACCAGGTCGGCGTGATGTCAGGGACCTCGACCCGGAAATCCACCGATGACCGCATGTTGACTCCGGATGTGAGGAAGCTGAAGAACCCCGTGAGCGAGTCGTAGTCGGCCTCGATCCAGAAGCGGCCGATAGCGCCCTGGCTGCCTGCCGGATCGGAATCGCGCGCATCGACGCCGCTGGCGTCCATGACGACGGTGGCGATCTCGCCAACATCGAGGGTGGAGCACAGCTTGTCCTTGACGTCGTCGGTCGGGCCGGGGGTGATGGCGGCGATGCGGGCTCCCTCCCGCGCGGCAGCATTCAGGTCCATCTTCTGCGCAAATGCCCAGCCGAACTCTGCGACGCCAAACGCCAAGAGGACGAGGAGGGGCAGCACCATTGCCATCTCTACCGCGGCGACGCCACGGTCATCCGGTCGGCGGCGTCTCACGAACATGACATCGGGCTCCCTGTTGGCCCCCACCAGACGGGCGCTGCATCAGTAGGGCGTTCCACGTGGAAGCGCACCGTGCTGGTCAGCAAGATGCCGTCGAGTGCCCCGTCGAAGAACCCGGTGAGGGTGCGAACGCTGGCCTCGGCATACACCTCGCCGATGGAGCCCTTGCTTCCCGCCGGACTGGTGCCGTTGCTGTCGGCGCCATCGGCCTTGAACCCGAAGGTCGCAGGATCGAGCAGGCGAATCCGCGGGCAAAGCTGATCGGTGATGGCCTGGCTCGAGATGGATTCGACGGCCGCCAACCTGGCGCCTTCGCGCGCCATCGCCCGCAGTTCGTTGTTCTGGGCGAAGGCGAAGGAGAACTCGATGATGCCGTAGATGAGGATGATGAACAGCGGCAACACCATGGCCATTTCAACCATGGAAGCTCCACGCTCACCGGGTCGGCGGCGCAAGAATCGTCTGATCAGATGATGCAGCGGCACAAGCCCACCCCCTGTGTGCTCGATCAGGGCCCTGCCGAGGCTGCCGCTCAGGCCTCTCAAGGGTAGTGGAGTAGCGGGGGAACGGCGACCGCTTTGTTGGCCCCTTGCCTCAGCCGCTCCCGGTACTCACCAGCAGCGGAATCCGGCGCTCCGCATCGGTGAGACCACCGTGGTTGCCCACCATCCGGTCATCGGAGTGTTTGTGGAGGAGCAAGGCGTCGTCGTCGGCCAGGAGGACACCGTCTGGGGCTCGTGCGCCGAGCGCCGGGTGGTCGGGCCCCGGGCCCCACCATGGGCGGATGTCGTCGAGGTCGAACCACGTCGCGGGAAGCTGCGCAGCGAGACTCTGGCCCTCACCCCGCACGTACATGGCTCTGCCGTCGCCGTAGAACACCCGGTCCCGGTGAGCGGCAGCGTCGATCTTGACCTGCCGCTCTTTCGGGAAGTCTACGTGGCCGTGGTCGGCGGTGCCGATCATGACGGCCCCTGCAGGCAGTGTTGCGCCCAGCCGCGACCACACGTCGTCTGCGGTCGCCACTGCGGCTGCGTAGCGAGGGTCGTCTTGCCCGTAGACGTGCGCGGCAAAGTCGACGTGCGGCACGTAGGCGAACACCAGGCGGCCAGGCGTGGCCGCAAGCTGGCGGGAGGCAGAGACCAGCTCGTCGGTGGTGGCGACACCCTCGAACCTACAGCCGCGGTACAACAGCTTGCTGAGCGGGCTGCCGGCGAATCCGTGGGGCTGGACGGTGATGGCCTCCTTGCCGGCTGTGCTGAGCCGCTCCCACAGGTTCGGGGAGGGCAGCATGCCGGCGGTGTCGACATGCAGCGGCTCGCCCCACAGCGTGGTCCACTTGATGGTGTTGGCCACCGACTGGACCTCGGGAATCCACAGCTGATAGCCGACGATGCCGTGCTGCGCCGGTGGCGTGCCGGTGGCCACTGTGGCGAGGCTCACCGTTGTTGTGGTGGGGAACGGAGCGTCGATGGTCGCAACCTCGTCGCCGGCCAACGTGGCGGCTCTCGGGTGGCGTAGCTGCCGGGCACCAAGACCGTCGAACAGCACCACGACGTACGTCGGAGCCTCGGGGATGAGGTCGCTGAGGTGGGGATGGAGGCGGGGCGACCGTGCCGACCCGGTGAGGCGATGCTCGATTTCGGCGATGAGGTTCACGAGCGAACCGCCGGCGTAGTCCGGAGGCGTCGTTGCGGTCATGCGAGCCGCCCGAGGGCGGCGACCGCCGCACCCATCACCCGGTCGGGGTCGGCGCCGGGGTTGATCGCCACCGACCGGAGCCAGTCACTGCCGTCGATCCTGGTGACAGAAACGAACGCCCCCTCCATGGCGTCGCGGACGGCACGCACCTCGGCGTTCCGCGGCCGCCATGCCACCACCCCGGAGTGGTTCGGCCCCCACGCTTCGAAGCGAGGGTCGGCCGCAACCAACTCGTGGAGCCTGTCAGCCAACGCCATGTCCGCCTCGATGCGCGCGGCGAGACCCGTCCACCCCCAGGCCAGGAGGGTGGCGGCGAGCGAGATACCGGCGGCGCCATGCGACCCGAGCACACCCACATTCGGCACGGCCAGGTATGCGCCGCCAAACGACATCACGTCGTGCGCTCTCCGGGAGTCCGCAAACAGCACCAACGCCGACTCCTTTGGCTGGTAGAGCCACTTGTGCGCCGACACCGCCACCGAGTCTGCGCTCTCGATACCGTCGAGCAGGCGGCCGTGGCGGGGGGTCAAGCGGAGCGGACCGGCCCATGCGGCGTCGACATGCCGCCAGGCCGCTGCGGGCGCAGCGGTCAGCGGGTCGATCGCTCCGGTTGCGGTGGTTCCTGCCGTGAGTACGACGGCGGCATCGCTGAGATCGCCGAGGGCTCTGGGGTCGAGCGTGTGATCATCCTGTGGCGGTGCCGGCTCGTAGGCCAAACCGAGGATTGCCGCCGACTTCGGCAGGCTGATGTGAGCGTGGGCCGAAGCGACGACGCGACGAACCCCGGCGATCTCCCGAGCTGCCCACAGCGCCGTGAGGTTGGCGATGGTCGACCCGGGGACCATGTGTCCGCCGTCCATGCCGAATCGCGGCGCCAGCCACGAGACGACCTGCCGCTCGACGGCACGGGCGGCAGAACCCGTGTCCTCGTGCAACAGGTTGGGGTTCGCCGCCGCGTTCCACATGGCGGTGATCCAGGTGATCCACGGGGTGGGTGGGTCCATGTGGGCGAAGAATCCCGGGTGACCGAGCTGGGCGGCGCCGCTGAGGGCAGGCCCTGCAATCAGCGCCAGGGCGGCCTCTTCTCCGATGCCCTCGTCAGGCAGCGCCGGCGGCAGGCCGCCTTCGGCCGCGGACTCGGGTCGCCGGCGTGGTTCGAGCGCGGTCTGGAGTTGGGCCGCTGCCGCGGCCAGGGCACCGGGAGGCATCTGACGGTCACGATGCATCAGAAGACCGTACCCGATGGGCAGCACGACGCGGAGCGAGTCTCCCGACGGTCCAGACGTGACGTGGCGACTGACTTTGGTGGCCTAGTCGCCCAACCTATACTCGCCCCGGACATCGGCCCTCGTGCCGATCCGCATCGCGTAAGGGGTATCACGGACCGTGCTGGACCAGTACCTCGGTGACTACATCACCGTGGCCGCCTTCCTAGCAATGGGAGCATTGCTCGTCGCAGGTGCGATGGTGGCTTCGTCACTACTCCGACCCGACAAGCCGAGCCGCGTGAAGTCGGAGTCCTACGAATGCGGTATCGATCCGGTTGGCGGCGGGTGGTCGCAGACGCAGATCCGGTACTACATCTTTGCGCTGCTGTTCCTGATCTTCGACGTTGAAGCGGTCTTCATCTTCCCCTGGGCGATCGAACTCGAGACGTTCTCCGAGCTCGGCATGGGTGGATTTGTGCTGGTCGAGATGCTGCTCTTCGTCGCCATCCTCGTCCTCGGTCTCGTGTATGCGATCCGCAAAGGGGTACTGCGGTGGGAGTGATCGAGAAGTTTGGGGCCCCGAAGCCGCTTTCGTGGCTCCTCAACTGGTCGCGCAAGTACTCGCTCTGGTTCTTTCAATTCGGCTTGGCCTGCTGCGCCATCGAGATGATGGCGGCCTCCAGTCCTCGCTACGACTTCATGCGCTTTGGCATCATCCCCTTGCCTGCGTCGCCTCGTCAGGCCGACCTCATGGTCGTTGCCGGCACGGTGACGGACAAGATGGCCCCCGCCGTGCGGCGGCTCTACGACCAGATGCCCGAGCCCAAGTACGTGATCTCGATGGGCTCCTGCTCCAACTGTGGCGGCCCTTACTGGGATTCCTATTCCGTCACGAAGGGCGTCGATCAGGTGATCCCTGTCGACGTGTACGTGCCCGGGTGTCCTCCCAGGCCTGAAGCCCTGATGGAGGGCATCGTCCTGCTCCAGGAGCAGATCACCAACGAAGACGTGCGCGAGAAGTGGAGCAGGCGTGACCGACAGCCCGTCTGACTCGACCCTCGAAGAGGTGGTCGAAGGCGACGAAGTCCCGGACGGGGGCGGCGCCCTCGCCGCCGATCTGGCGGCACGGCTTGGTGCTTCTTCCTGGACGGCCGACCACGGGACCGTGCGCATCAACGTCGAGCGCGAAGGCTGGGTGGATGCCGTTCGCTCGGGTCTCGAGGCACTGCCGTTTTTCTCCTGGCTGTCCGCCGTCGACTGGTCCAGGGAAGTCGCCGTCGGCGAGCCCGCAGCCGACGTGGAGAATCTCGAGGAGCGCTTTGAGGTTCTGTGCCGGGTTTCGTCGGTCGAGAACGCCGATGCGGCGATCATCGCCGCGGTGATTCCGAAGGACGATCCGTGGATCGAATCCATCGTCGCCGTGGTCCCCGGCGCCGGATGGCACGAGCGCGAGGCAGCCGAGATGTTCGGGATCGACTTCAGGGGCAACCCCAACCTCACCAACCTGTACCTTCCCGACCGGTTTGAGGGTCACCCGCTGCTGAAATCTTTCGCCCTGCTGGCGAGAGAAGTCAAGCCGTGGCCCGGCACCGTGGATGTCGAGGACATGCCCTCGACCGAGAACACCGAAGCGCAAGCGCTTGCCGGCCAGGTGCCCGAGACCGGAGACGAGGAATGACGGGTACTTGGTACTCGGGAACTCTTCGAGTTCCTTGTGAGTTGCTTCGCAACTCGGGGGACGGCGGCGCGTCTGCTGCCACGTATCCGGTGGCCCCGCAGGGGGTGGGCACGTGACCCAGCTCGACCCCGGCATCGCCATGCACATCTCCGATGCTGCCGTCTCGATCGAACTCGAGACCGGGGACATGACGCTGAACATCGGTCCGCAACATCCCTCGACACACGGCGTGCTGCGTCTGGTCGCCAAGGTCGACGGGGAGCGCGTCGAGTCCGTCGAACCGGTGATCGGCTACATGCACCGCGGCTACGAGAAGATCAGCGAAGTCCGCACCTACGCGCAGATCACCGCTCTCGTCAACCGCATCGACTGGGTGTCCGGCTTTGCCAACGAGGTGCCCTTCGTGATCGCGGTCGAGCGGCTGCTCGGGATCGAAGCCCCGGAGCGCGCACAGTGGATCCGGCTGATTCTCACCGAGATGACCCGAATCTCGTCTCACCTCCTGCTGATGTCGTCGTACCCGCTCGAGCTCGGGGCCGCCACCCCGCTGATGTACGCGTTGCGCGAGCGTGAGCACGTCATGGACCTCATCGAAGGTGTCACAGGGGGACGTTTCCATCCGAACTTCAACCGGGTGGGCGGGGTCAAGCCCGCCGCCGGTGGTGGGTCGGCCACCAAAAAGGTCTCGCAGGACCTCCCCGCCGGGTTCCTCCAGGGCACCCGCGACGCCATGGACAAGATCGACGCGGTGTGCGACGAACTGGACGACCTCGTCATCGGCAACGAGCTCGTCCAGGCCCGCACCGTCGGTGTCGGCGTCATTCCCGCCGAGAAGGCGATGGCGTACGGCCTGTCCGGTCCGAACCTCCGCGCCTCGGGTGTCGGCTTCGACCTGCGCAAGCACGAAAACCTGTTGCCGTACGATCAGTTCGACTTCGACATCCCCGTCGGTAGGAACGGCGATTGCTTCGACCGCTTCGTTGTCCGGCTCGAGGAGATCCGGCAGTCGATCCGCATCGTGCGTCAGGCCGTCGACACGATTCCGTCCGGCCCGTTGCAGGCCAAGGTGCCGCGGATCATCAAGGTCCCGCCGGGGGAGATCTACGTCAGGGCCGAGAACCCCAAGGGCGAGATGGGCTACTACATCGTGAGCCAGGGCGGCCGGATCCCCTATCGCGTGAAGATCCGTTCGGCGTCCTTCAGCAACCTCTCGATCCTTCCCTGGGTGCTGGCCGGAGCGCTCTTGCCCGACCTCGTGGCGATCATGGGCTCGCTCGACTTCGTGCTCGGAGACGTTGACCGATGAGGCGGACTCGAGGAAGAGGAACGAGTCCGTTGGGAGTTTCGGCTTCGCCGAAACTCCGGCCTGCCAAGTACGGCGCACCAGAGGTGCGTCTATGAACTTCTGGGTTCTGCTCGTCTTCAAGGTCGTCGCGATCTTGGCCGTGATGTTGCCGGTTGCCCTCGTCATCATCTTTGGTGAGCTCAAGATCTCTGCCCACATCCAAAGCCGTATCGGGCCCTACTTTGCGGGCGGGCGCTGGGGCTGGGCTCAGCCGTTGGCCGACGGCCTCAAGTTCATGCAGAAGGAAGACCTGGTCCCCGCCGCAGCTGACGCCACCGTCTACAAACTGGCGCCCTACGTCGTGCTCATGGGCACCCTCGCCACCTTCGTCATCATCCCCTTCAGTCCCGACCTCGTGCCGGAGAATCTCGACCTCGGCGTCTTCTATCTCCTTGCTGTCTCGTCGCTCACCACCCTCGGCGTCCTGATGGCCGGGTGGTCGTCGGGCAACAAGTACTCACTGATGGGGGGTCTGCGGGCCGCCGCCCAGCTGATCGCCTACGAGTTGCCGCTGGTTCTCGCCGCGGTTGCGGTTGCGGTCCAGGCCGGGACGCTGTCACTCAACGGGATCGTCGAGGCGCAAGCAAGCTCGGAGTTGTTCGGTCTGGCGATTCCTCTCCCGTTTCTGTTCACGGGCCAAGCGGTCGGGTTCGCCATCTTCATGGTTGCCAGCCTCGCTGAGCTGAGCCGTATCCCGTTCGACATGCCCATCGCCGAGTCCGAGCTCACCATGGGTTATCTCACCGAATACTCCGGGATCCGCTTCACGATGTTCTTCCTCGGCGAGTACGCGGGCGTGGTTTCCATGGCCGCCATCGCGTCGACGCTCTACCTCGGCGGCTATTGGTTGCCTGGGGTGCCCGAGGATTCGCTCGCCTACATCGGGCCGTTCGTCTTGCTCGGCAAGGTCATGCTCCTCGCGTTCGTCTTCATCTGGCTGCGGTGGACCTACCCCCGGCTGCGCGAGGACCAACTCCAGACGCTCGCCTGGAAGTGGCTGGTCCCGGTGGCGCTCCTCAATATCGTCGTCACCGCAGTATTCAAGGTGGTCATGTGATGACCAAGACGGTGGCCTCATGACCGACATTCGCAAGCCAACCGAAGGCGGTTTCCCGCTCAAAGGGCTCTTCACCGGCTTGAAGATCACCTTCAAGGAGCTGCTGAAGAAGCCCATCACGGTCAACTACCCGCTCGAGAAGGAAACCCCCGTGCCGAGAGCACGAGGGGTCATCGCCCTCGACGTCGATGCATGCACGGTGTGCATGCTGTGTGCGAGGGAGTGCCCCGACTGGTGCATCTACATCGAGGGGCACAAAGAAGAGGTGCCGCCTGCCAAGGAAGGCGGCCGGGTGCGTGCGAGGGCAAAGCTCGACCGCTTCGACATCGACTACGCCCTCTGCATGTACTGCGGCATCTGTGTCGAGGTCTGTCCGTTCGATGCGCTGTTCTGGAGCCCCGACTACGAGTATTCCGAGTACAAGATCAGTGAGATGCTCCACGACAAGGAGCGCCTGACCGACTGGCTCGAAACCGTCCCCGATCCACCGGCGCTGGAGTCCTGATGACGTTTGCCGATTGGGCGTCGACCCCGCAGAACTGGGTGTTCTTGGTGATGGCGCTGCCGATGCTGTTCGCCGGCTTCAAGGTGGTCCAGACCGCAAACGTGGTGCACGCCGTGCTGTATCTGGTCGTGGCCCTCGCTGCTTCTGCCGGCCTGTTCATCCTGCTCGGCGCCGAGTTCGTGGCGTGGACGGTCGTGCTCGTGTCGATTGGGGCCGTCGTCGTCCTCTTCCTGTTCGGGATCATGATCACGAGGGCTCCGCTCGGTCACGACGTCAGTCTCAGCCATTCGCTGCGGGTGCGTCTCGGCGCGGCAGTGGTGTCGGGGCTGCTCTTCCTCCTCCTCGCCATGGCCATGATCGACCAGTTCGGCGACGACGTGATTCCCGAAGCGGCAGATGCCACCCGCACGTCCGAGATCGGCTTGTCGATCTTCGAGCGGTTCGTGATCCCCTTCGAGGTCGTGTCCTTCGTCTTGCTGGCCGCCCTCCTCGGCGGGATCGTCCTTGCCCGACGCGACCCGACCGAAGCCGAAGCGGAGGCTGCACGATGATCGGCTCGCTTCGCTCGCAATACCTGGTATTTGGTACGACGTATTTGGTACGACGTGCGGCTACTTTCCCCGAAGGGGCGGGCTCATGCTGATCACGCAGTTCCTCGTGCTGGCTGCTGCACTGTTCTCGCTGGGGGTCTACGGGCTGTTGACCAGGCGCAACGCCGTGATGGTGCTGCTGTCCGTCGAGCTGATGCTTGCGGCTGTGAACATCAACTTCGTGGCCTTCGATCGGATGCTTGCCGACGACCTGGCGGGCGGTCAGATCTTTGCGCTGTTCACGATCGCCGTCGCAGCCGCCGAGGTCGGCATCGGGTTGGCGATCATCCTGCTCATCTTCCGCAATCGTCGTTCTGCCAACGTCGACGAGCTGGATCTGTTGAAGCTATGACCGACGTATCCCGTATCCCGTATCCGGTATCCCGTTCCGCCGCGGGGGACACCAACCGTGACGCATTCGGGCGTACCGGGCTGGACCGTACGGGAGCGGACTACGGGACGACCTCGCGGGTTCCCCGCCGTACCAAGTACCGAGAGGTTGCGCGGATAGGGCAAGCTGTCGTCTCGCCGGACGAAGAGATGCTGTCCGCTCCTGCCCTTCGGGCGGGCCGCTCGGGCCCCGGCATCAGCGGCCGGCTCGCCAAAAGGCTCGCCTCTCCGCTGAGCCTCCGAGTACCAAATACCAGGTGCAGCTCCGCCACGGGCGGTGCTGCATGAACGTTCTCATGGCGCACCTTGCACCCATCGTCCTCGCCACGGCCGAGGAGGGTGGTGAGCATGCTGCTGAGTTCTCCGACGGGGGTTGGCTGGCTGCCGGGGCATGGCTGATCCCGGTCGTGCCGATGGTCATGGCCTTCATGATCGTGTTCTTCGGCAAGCGATCCCCGCTGAAGGGCTGGGGGATGGCCGTCGGGACCATGGGTTTTGTCGCCCTCTACGGCATAGCGCTCTTCGTAGCATCCATCGTCGGCGACCCGATCACCTACCAAGGCTCTATCGACGTGGCCACGGTGGGAACCACGGCATTTGGCGATCTCCACATCGAGTGGGGATGGATGGTCGACGGTCTGTCGATCATGATGTACTTCGTCGTCGGCGTGGTCGGTCTGCTCGTCTTCATCTATGCCAAGGGCTACATGGAAGGCGACATCCGCTACACCTGGTTCTTTGCCTCCTTCACGCTGTTCGGCGGTGGCATGCTGGTGCTGGTTGCGGCGCCCAACCTGATCCAGCTCATCGTGGGGTGGGAACTGGTCGGGGTCGCTTCCTGGCTCCTCATCGGCCACTATTGGGAAGAGCACGAGAACTCATCGGCGGCGATCAAGGCCTTCCTGACGAACAAGGTGGCCGACGCCGCCCTGTTCATCGGTGCGATCATCGTCGGCCTCACCGTCGGGTCGTTCCGCTTCACCGACATCATGGACGTGGTCGCCCAAGGCGGTACCGACAGCCCACTGTCCAAGTTCGCCTTTTGGGCCGGGCTTGCATTGTTCATCGGGGCGATGGGCAAGAGCGCCCAGTTCCCGCTACACGTGTGGCTTCCGGACGCCATGGCAGGCCCGACTCCGGTTTCGGCGCTGATGCACGCAGCGACCATGGTGACGGCCGGTGTCTATCTGCTCGGCAGGATGTTCCCCTTCTACCTGTCGCCGGATTTCGCCGCCGACGTCCGGGTCATCATCATCGTCATTGGTGCCATCACGTTGTTTGCGACTGGGCTCATCGCACTGGTCCAAGACGACATCAAGAAGGTGCTGGCCTATTCGACCGTGTCGCAGCTCGGGTACATGGTGGCGGCCATGGGCGCCGGGGCTTACACCGCGGGCCTGTTCCACCTCTTCACCCATGCGTTCTTCAAGGCCTTGCTGTTCCTGGGAGCAGGATCCGTCATCCACTCCGTCCATTCGAACAACATGTCGGACATGGGCGGGCTGCGCAAGTCCATGCCGTATACCTTCTGGACGTTCGTGATCGGCTCGCTGGCCCTTGCCGGCATCTTCCCGCTTGCAGGTTTCTGGTCGAAGGACGAGATCCTCGCATCGATCGACTACGCGTCGGGTGCGTTCCCGGCTGCCGAAGGCGGGGGCGATGTCGCCAACGTGGTGCTGTACCTCGCTATCGCCGGCGCATTCGTCACGGCGTTCTACATGACCCGAACGGTGTTCCTCACCTTCTTCGGAGACTACAAGGGCAAGGCCCATCCTCACGAGTCACCCAAGGTGATGACGATTCCGCTTGTCGGCCTCGCCGTCGGCGCCGCGTTCGCAGGCTTCCTCAACGTTCCCGGCTTCACGAAGACCTTCACCGAACTGGTCGGCGGACGGTTCACCCCTGTCCTGGACCACCACGCGGAGAGCCTCAACTATCTGCTCGCCGTCCTCGGTGGCGGTGCGGCCCTGGTCGGGATCGGCATCGGCTATCGGATATGGGGTCCCGATGCGAAGACGCAGGCCGAGCGGGATACGTTCTACATCCCGGTGCTGTACCCGCTGCTGTCGCACAAGTACTACATCGATGACTTCTACATGGACGGCATCGTCCGGCCGATTCGCGGTCCGATCGCCAGAGCAACCGACTGGGTCAACGGCCACGTGATCGACCTCTTCGTCAACGGGGCGGGTTTCCTTGCGATGGCCGTTGGGAAGTACGTCTACACCTTTGACCAGAAGGGTCTCGACGGGGCGATCAATGCCTCTGGTGCCGTGACCGGCGGCTGGGGCGGTTTGCTGCGCAAGCTGCAGACCGGCAAGGTGCAGGATTACGCCGGGTTCATCGTGGCCGGGGCGGTGCTCCTGGTTGCAGGCTTCATCGGGTTCACACAGTTCTGATAACGGGAGGAAACAGCTGATGGGTTGGTTCGAGGACGGATGGGGTTTGAGCCTCGTGGTGTTCTTGCCCTTGATCGGGGCAGGCGCCGTGCTGGCGGTCCCCAAAGCGAACGAACAGGCCCAGAAGCTCACGGCGCTCGTATTCGCTGTTGCCTCATTCGCCCTGTCGATCGTCTTGGCGTTCCAGTTCGACTATGCGGACGCCGGGGCCTACCAGTTCGGTGCGGATCTGTCGTGGATCTCCGTGATCAACAGTCGCTACATCATCGGTTTGGACGGCATTTCGCTTCCGCTGCTGGTGCTGTCGACGTTCATCACCGTGCTGGCGATCGTGTACTCCTGGGAGCATTGGCCCGAGCCGCACAATCCCAAGGCGCTGCTGTCGTTGATCCTGGTGCTGGCCACCGGCATGGGTGGCACCTTCGTGGCGCTCGACCTCATCCTGTTCTTTGTGTTCTTCGAGGTCGTGCTGCTGCCCATGTACTTCATGATCGGCATCTGGGGTGATCGGAACGAGGTCACGATCCCGGTCTTCAACAAGGTGACGGAGATGCGGCTGTACGCCGCCATCAAGTTCTTCCTCTTCACCCTGTTTGGCTCGGCGTTCATGCTGCTGGGGTTCCTGGCGTTGTACTTCCGCAGCGGCGACGAGCTCGCCAGCGGGGTGAACACTTTCAGCATCGAAGCGCTGTCTGAGATCGGCGCGCTCGGTGGATTTGCCGGATCCTTCGGGTTCTGGGTCTTTGCTGCGATGTTCTTGGGGTTTGCGGTGAAGGTGCCGATGTTCCCGTTGCACACGTGGCTTCCCGATGCCCACACCGCTGCACCAACGGTTGGGTCCGTGCTGCTGGCGGCCATCCTGCTGAAGCTCGGCACGTATGCCTTCGTCCGCATCAGCCTCCCGATCTTGCCGCGAGAAGCCGAGAACTGGGCCCCCGCCATCGGGATCCTCGCCGTCGTGGGCATCATCTATGCGTCGCTTGCGTGTCTCGCCCAGACCGACATGAAGCGGCTCATCGCCTTCTCGTCCGTGGGGCACATGGGGTTCGTGATGCTCGGCATCGCCACGCTGACCGACATCGGCATCAACGCCGCAATCATCGGGATGGTGGCGCACGGTGTCATCACGGGCCTCCTGTTCTTCCTGGCAGGCTCGATGTCACATCGGTACCACACGAGGGAGATGGGCCGTCTCGGCGGCAACCAGAAGCTGATGCCCATCATGGGCGCGATTCTCGGTTTCACCGCCATGGCCTCCCTCGGGCTTCCCGGCCTCGCAGGGTTCTGGGGTGAGTTCATGTCGCTGCTGGCGTCGTTCAACCCGCTCGCAGTGCTCAACGAGGACCTCTTCCGCACGCTCATGGTGGTCGCGGCCGTCGGTACGGTGATGACCGCCGGTTACCTGCTGTGGATGCTGCAGAAGGTCAACTTCGGGGAGCCGAAGGCCGAGTGGGACGGCCACCACTTCCACGATGTCGATGCCTACGAGATGGCCGCCTGGGTGCCGCTGATCATCTCGATCATCGTGATCGGGATCTTCCCGCGGATCGTCTTCGGCGCAACCAACGATGCGGTCGTCCAGCTGGTCGCACGGGCCTTCGGGGGATAGCTCACCGCAATGAGTATCGACTACCACGCCCTTCTCCCCGAGATCATCCTCGGTCTCACCGTTCTGGCGGTGCTGATCACGGATCTCCTCAAGGTGCCCAAGTACTGGACGGTGGTCGTGGCGCTGGCCGGTCTCTTCGCCGCATTTGTCCCGTTGCTCACGCTCGGGCTCTGCGAGTCGCTCGACTTCTGCACGGAGCCGGCCGCCGCGCAGCGGGTGATGTTCGGCGGTTCGTATGTGGTCGACACATTCTCGCTCGTGCTGAAGGGCCTGCTGATCGGCAGCACCTTCCTTGCCGTCCTGTTGTCGGTCGGGTACATCGAGGGCGATCGCTACTGGCAAGGCGAGTACTACTTCCTGCTGCTCGCCTCGGCGTTTGGCGCCGTCGTCCTGGCCTCGAGCCGGGACCTCATCACGATGTTCGTGGCGCTGGAGTTGGTGACCGGACCCACCTTCATGCTGGCGGGCTGGCGAAAAGGCGACCCGCGATCCAACGAAGCAGCCCTCAAGTACTTCGTGATCGGTGTGTTGTCCGCGGCCATCATGCTGTTCGGCATGTCGCTCGTCTACGGCGTGACCGGCGAACTGACATTTGGCGGAATCCGGGCGGCAACGGCGGCGCTGGGCGACTCTGCCCTCCTGACCATCGGCGTGTTCTTCACACTGTTCGGCTTCGCCTTCAAGGTCTCGGCCGTTCCCTTCCACTTCTGGACGCCGGATACCTACGAGGGCGCCCCCATCCCGGTGACCGCCTATCTGTCCGTCGTCTCCAAGACGGCAGGCTTCATCGGCCTGCTGACGCTGTGCTACCAGGCCTTCGCCGAGCTGCGCGACGTGTGGGGCCCGCTGCTGTGGCTCCTCGCTGCTCTGTCGATGACGGTCGGGAACCTCATCGCGGTGCGCCAGGACGACATCGTGCGCCTGCTCGGGTATTCGTCGATCGCCCAGGGCGGCTTCATCCTGGTTCCCTTCGGTGCGGCAGCAGCCTCCAACGCCAGCGCCCAGGACCTGGAGACGGCGTTCTTTGCAACGGTCACCTACCTGCTGATCTACGCCGTGATGAACATGGGTGCGTTCGGCGTGATCATTGCGGGCGCCAATCGGCTCAAAAGCACCAAGATCGCCGATTGGGGCGGCTTCTCGACCTACGCCCCCGGGCTGGCAGCGCTGCTGGCACTGTTCTTCGCCTCGCTCGCCGGTATCCCGCCGGTTGCGGGCTGGTTCGCCAAGCTGGTGATGTTCTCATCGGTGCTGGGGATGGACAGCGGCTGGTCCATCAGCCTTGCCGTGATCGCCGTGCTGAACTCGGTCGTGGCGTTCTACTACTACGCCAAGGTCATCAAGTCGGCCTGGTTTGATCCTGTGCCAGATGCCGTCCCGGCAGCGGAGCTCAAAGACACCGCTCGCACAATGGCGCCGTCGCTGCGGCTGGCGCTGACCATCACCGCAGTCGCCGTTCTGGTCCTGGGCTTCTTCCCCAACCTCATCGCCGACGCCGGCGACGTCGCCAAAACGGTGGCCAGCGGCCTCTAGCGGGAACCCTTCGGGTTCCCCCTAACCTCATCGCGATGCTCCTTGATCGACTGCGCTCCCAGATCGCCACGTCAGGGCCGCTGCCCTTCGAGGAGTTCATGCGGTCATGTCTGTACGACCCGGACCATGGATATTTCGCCGCGGGCCCGCTGCGATCGGTCAAGACGGGCGACTTTCTCACCAGCCCTGAGGTGAGCCCGTGGTTCGGGCGGACGATCGCCCGCTACCTCCAGGCCCTGGGACCGGCCAAGGGTCTCTTGGTGGACGTAGGAGCGGGCTCGGGGTCGCTGCTCCAAGCGCTGCTCGAGGCTCCCGAAGCTGCGGTGGTCGGGCAGGTCCTCGCCGTCGAGGCATCGCCTGCGGCTCGCGCAGCGCTGCGAGGGATCCAAGGGATCGACGGCGTCTTCAGCAGCCTCGACGAGGTACCGGAAGACATCGAAGGGACGATCGTCGCCAACGAGCTGCTGGACAATCTCCCGGTCGCTCTTGCCATCCGGAGTGGCTCGACCTGGGAGGAGCGGTGGGTCGGCAGCGGCGACAGCGGTTTGGAGCTCGTTGCCGCCCCCGCCAGGCCCGCCGTCGCGGAGTGGGCAGACGCTTTTGGCGGCCAGGTGGGTGAGGGCGGAATGGTCGAGGTACAGCTCGAGGCGTGCGCCTGGATCCAAAACGCCGTGGAGAAGTTGCGGCGTGGCTCTCTCGTGGTGTTCGACTACGGCGGCACGATGGAAGAGCTGGAGCCGCGGCGCACCCTCGGCACATTGCGCACGTACCGCAATCACCACTTGGGGCCCGATCCCCTCACGGAGCCCGGTGCGACCGATGTCACCGTGGACGTGAACTTCACGGCCGCGTTGGCGGCTGCCCGAAAGGCCGGGGCGACCGCCCGGCTCCTGCGCCAAGACGATTTCCTCGCCGAGTGGGGGCTGCGTGACGAGATCACCCGGCTGCGGCACCGAGAGCGTGCGCTGGCCGGAGACGGCGATGTGATGAAGCGTCTCCAGGTCAGGTCGGAAACGGTCGATGCCGAGACGTTGCTGCACCCGCGCGGTCTCGGCGATTTCCGGGTCTTGGTCGCCGATGTCCACTGCACCGGCGACCTGCCTGATCCGTCATGAGCTACACCAGCTTCTTCGATCTCTTCACGATCGGGATCGGCCCATCGAGTTCGCATACGGTCGGGCCCATGGTGGCGGCACGGAAGTTCGTCGAAGGCGTTCCCCTCGACCATGTCACCGGCGTCACCGTCGAGCTGTTCGGGTCGCTGGCGCTGACGGGGCGCGGCCACGGAACCCCGAACGCCGTTTTGCTCGGATTGGCCGGCTTCGAGCCCGAGTCGGTGCCGATGGACGTCGCCTCGGGTTTCGAGGGCGAGACGGCCGCGACCGGCCGGCTCCGGTTGGGAGGTCGCCGCGACGTGGCCTTCGACGTGGCTCGGGACATCGTCTTCACCGAGGAGTTCCACCCCGCCCATGCGAATGTCCTCGAGCTGACGGCGCTGGGGGAGCGGGACACTGTTCTCGCCGAGGAGCACTGGGTCTCCATCGGCGGGGGCTTCGTCCTGAAGGTCGACGATCTGGACGCCGCCGTCGAGGTCGGGGCGGCAACGATTCCGTTCCCGTACCGCTCCGGCCGCCAGCTCCTCGAAGTCTGCGTCGAGCACGACCTGTCCATCGCCGAGGTTGCGATGGCGAATGAGAAGACTTCACACACGGCCCGCGAAGTTGCTGAACGCGTTCGGCTCGTCGCGGAGGTGATGTTCGAGGTGGTCGATCGCGGCATGGCGGCAACCGGCATCCTTCCGGGTGGCCTCAACGTGCAGCGGCGGGCTGCCAGCCTCTCCCATGAGCTCACCAAGCCTTCGGGGGTGCGTCTTCCCCCAACGGGACCAAGCGATTGGGCAGGGGTGTGGGCAACGGCGGTTGGCGAGGAGAACGCCGCCGGTCATCGCATTGTCACCGCGCCGACCAATGGGGCCGCAGGGATCATTCCCGCCGTCCTGAAGTTCCTCAGCGAGCACTGCGAGGCGGACTGTGAGGACCCGGAGCTGGCGTTCCTGCTGACCGCAACCGCGATCGGATCGCTCCTGAAGGCCAACGCAGGGATCTCCGGAGCAGAGCTGGGATGCCAGGGCGAAGTCGGCTCGGCCTGTGCGATGGCTGCGGCTGGTCTGGCCGCCGCACTTGGGGGGACTCCCCGCCAGGTGGAGAACGCTGCCGAGATCGCCCTCGAACACAACCTCGGCCTCACCTGCGATCCGCTCGCCGGTCTCGTCCAGGTGCCGTGCATCGAACGCAACGCCGTCGGTGCGGTGAAGGCGATCGCCGCTGCGTCGATGTCGCTTCGAGGCAGCGGAGATCACATCGTGTCTCTGGACGCCGCCATCGCCACGATGAGGCAGACGGGCAGGGACATGAACCGGATCTACAAGGAGACGAGCCTCGGGGGTCTTGCGGTCAACTTCTCCGAGTGCTGACGGCGCACGCCGGAGAAGCGATGAGGCGGGACCTTGCGGCCCCGCCTCTATCCCTCGCCTCCGTTATGCGATCTTTGTCAGGTCATTGGATGGAGCGAACGTGGTCCCTGACCTGGAGCCTGCGTACACGCAGCGAGCCGCATCTCATTCATGGCTCCTTCACCCCTTCGTATCGCCCCGGGCATCGCACATGCCCACTCCAGCAGACAACCGGGTGGCCCGAGACCCCTCTCCTCACCCCCGCAAGACGTTGCCGTCCAGTGTCCGAGCATACCGACGCCTCTCCGATCGTGCCACCGGTGCTGCACATCGGGGGCGGGTGTATCTTCGGGAACCTCAGCTCGGACTCTGGACGTCGTAGCTACATGAAACACGCATCGCACATCGCCATCACTGTCGCATTCGTCGTGCTCCTCGCCGCGTGCGGTGACGGCGACCCGGCATCGGCGGACGCCGATGCCGCGACGTCCGTACCGGCCACGACGCCGTCGACCACCACCACGACGTTCCCTGTCACGCTTGTACCGTCGACGACGAAAGGGCCTGCCGCTTCCGTCACCAACCCGCCGCCCGCTCAGGATTTCGTCCCCGGAGACGACCAGGTCGCATATGCGATCGCAGATCTTGCCGGCCGCCTCGGAATCGATGAAGAGATCGTCGTGGTGGCGCAGCAATCCGAGGTGATCTGGAACGATGGCAGCATCGGCTGCCCGCAGCCCGGCATGTTCTACACGCAGGCACTCGTTGACGGCGTGCAGATCATCCTCGAGGTGGACGGCGAGCAGTACGACTATCACGCCGCCGCATCACGTGCTCCATTCCTGTGCGAGAACGCAGTGCCCACCGACAAGTCCGGCTGAGGCGGCGCACCACCAGAGCACGAGATCTTCGGGCTCTGCAGTCACGTTCTTCGATCGGCAGGAGGAGCTGAGCCGCCTACCCGTCCGTGTGTGAGATCGGGACGGCTCGGGTCCCCTGCGGCCGGGGAGCCGGCGCCGGCGTCGCCGCCGAGGCAGACGCGGTGTCGACGGCGACGACCGTCAACCCCTGCAACCCCGCTGGTCCGTTGTGCGAAACGGCCCCCAAGTAGCGTGTCTCCGCATCGAGTGCCGACCATGAGACGGTGACGGTGCCGGAGTCCCCCTGGACTGCTGCATTCGGTGCAGAGTCGACCACGAGCGAACCTCCAGATTCGAGCGGAACGCTCCAGCTGAACAGCGTGTAGGCGGCGTCTGGCCCGTCGGTTTCCCATCCATGGACGGCGATGGTGTACGTGCCGGCTTCCGGCAAGGTGACGCTGACTTCCTCTGCCGATGTGCCCGAGCCGCTGCCGCCGATGAACCCGTCGTCTGGACCAAAGACGTAGAGGTCGAGGTCGTCTGACCCGTCGGTAGCGTCATCGAAGAGGCTGAATCGAGCGTACGCAGAGTCCTCAGGCACTTCGATGGTGTGGAACGTGACACCGACGCCTGTCGTCAAGGCTTCGTTGATGTCGTTGGCCGGGTCGTCAACGACGACCCCGGCGGCAGTGGCAGCAGGAATGAGCCCATGCGGTGCCGCCGAGTAGTCACCGGTGTAGCCGAACGTCACGTCGAAGCTCGCCGCTCCGGTCGTGCCGCCACCGACCACCTCGTCGGGTGCGACGAAGTCGAAGGCCCGCACCGCGAGCGGTGACTGCACCTTGTAGCCGGCGGAGTTCCACGAGAGGCTCCCAAAGCGCCATTCACCTGCTGGTGCGTTGGTGCGGGTGATCGTGACGGTGAACGAGGCTGACTCACCCGGGGCGAGGACGAGCGTGGCGGGCTCGACTTCGATATCGAAGCCCGCCGGCTCCCGCACCTGTGCCTCATATGCACGAATCTTGTCGGCGACGCTGGTCACGGTGCGTGTGACGGTCTCCGTGCCGACGAGCCCGGCGACGCCAAGGGACGCGACGTTGAGGTCGGTCGCAGCGGTCGAGTACCCCTCACCCTCCAAGCGGTCGCACGAACCTTGGCGGCCGAGCTCGTAGCCTGCACCGCACAGGAACGCCCGGTAGTCCCTGATGGTGGCGTCGTACACGAGACCGGGGTTGAACAGTGAACCCTTCTGGTGGATGTTCCCGCCCGGCTGGATGTACCCGCTGCCGGTGTCGAACACCTCGGCGGGGGTCACTCCGTCTTCCTTCCAGACGTCGTGCCGTGCCGTGGTCATCAAGGCGGATTTCGCCATCGCAGGAGTCCATCGAGGATGGGCCTGAGTGATCAATGCGTAGACCCCGGCGACATGGGGACTCGACATGGAGGTTCCGCTGATGGCTTGGAACAGCTCGCCGGGGGCGCCCAGCAGGGCGGTCGGGGTGTTGGCCGCCAGGATGTTCACGCCGGGGGCCGCCACGTCGGGTTTGAGGATGTCCTCGCTGAGGCCATTGGGCCCACGGGACGAAAACGCAGCGACCACCGAGTCGGTGCCAGTGACCTTCTGCCCGCCACCAAGCTCTGCTGTCGCATCAGGTCCGGCAGATTCGAGGTATGCGGCGATGGCGGCCCCGTCGCTGGAGGACACGTGGAGGGAGGGTACGTAGTGGTTGTCGGTGTTGAGGCTGTCGTCCGGGTCGGTGTTGGCCAGGATCATGCCTGCGCCGCCCTGCTCCGACACGGCGAGGCTCTTGGCGACCCGGGCGATTGCACCCCGTTCGCAGAGCACGATTGCTCCGTCGATCGGTGCGGTGAACGCCACCTCGGGGTCGCACAGGGGATTGCCGAGGTCGGCAGCGCCGAGCAGCGGTAGTTCCTCGGTGCCCCCGGTCAGCGTCACGCCGGTGAGCTCGGCTCCGAAGCCAAGAGTCACCGTGCCCTGGAAATCGCGGGCCTGGGTGGCTGCTGCTACGGAGGTCACCCACGGCACGGTGGCCGGGGAGCCAACCGTCGACGAGCCCGGTCCACTGTTCCCTGCAGACGTCGCAACCTTCACTCCGGCCTTGGCCGCGGCGAGGAAAGCAATGTCGTCGGCGCCAAGCGTTGTGGCGTCGGAACCGATGGAGTAGTTGATGACATCGACGCCGTCGCCAACGGCCTGATCAATGGCCGCCACCAAGTCACTCACCGCACACCCGCCCGCCGTCGGACTCGAGCTCCAGCACGCTTTGTAGGCGGCAATCCTGGCCCGCGGCGCCACGCCCGACACGGTGCCCCATTCGCGGTCGAGGACGCTCGCCGGGACATTGCCGTTTCCGCCGGCGGTCGACGCGGTGTGGCTGCCGTGGCCGTCGGCATCGCGGGCGGAGAGGTATTCACCGGGGTCGAGTCCCTCGCCGGTGCCGCCGTGATAGCCCTCACCGAACACCCGTGCCGTAAGCAGCTTGTTGTTGCAGGCATGGTCGGCGTCGTCGGTGTTGTAGTCCTGTGCACCGCCGACAGCACTCCCGAATTCGCATGCTGTGCCGCCGAATCGGGCCGGAGCCGCACCGTAGGACCCGTCGTCCGCGAAGCTGGGGTGCTCGGGCCAAATCCCGGTGTCGATCACCCCGATGACGATGTCCTCGCCGGTATAGCCGGTTGCCCACGGGCCCTGCTGATGGCTGAGGCCGAGGAAATCAGGTGACGAGTCGGTGGTGATGTGCCGGATCTCGTCCGGCAGTACCGCTACGACGTCGGGAGAGGCGGCCAGGCGCGCCGCTTCGGTTGAGGTCATGCGGGCGGCAAAACCGTTGCCTGAGTAGACGTAGTCGTAGACGACGGCGTCGGAAGCGATGCCGGCCGATGCCCTCGCCTCGGCGTGGCGAGCCCGCAGAAAGTCGGCGTACGCGGCGACGGCGGGGGAGCGGCGATCGAGGCGGTCCCCTACGCCTGGCCGTGTTGCCGCAAGCCCGGAGATGCCGCCTTCGTAGGCAGCTGCGGGGTCGTCGGCCATGAGAACCAGATAGATCTCGGACGCCTTGTTGGCAGTGATGTGAGCAACATCGCCGTCCGGCACGGACTCGACTGCAGACGCGACAACCGGCAGCGATGCAAGCAGCATCGCCGCCGCTGCGACGACAGCAAGTCGTACTCTCAAGGCTGGGTTTCCCCCATTTCTGTCGTATCCAGTCTCCCCGTGCACGACGCGACGGTCAAGGGTCGCTCGGCCCATCTAAAGGACGGTAGAAGGTTCCGTAAATACGCGCCAAACCGCCCAGCAAGAGGCTGTTGGGCCCTTCCCACCTCCGCACCATCACTTCCCCACCCGTCTGCGGTTCCAACCCGAGGATAGTGAGGCGGACTGGCCGACGTCGCAGCGTTTTTCGCGAGCTCGAGCCCGGGGGGCGTCCGGGGCGACGATCGCGGAGGTAGGTCCCCCGAGTCAATACACTGATGTGATCATGAACAACAACCTCAAGACCGCAGGGCTCCTCGGCTTGCTCGGGGGCCTCTTCATCGCGTTTGGCGCCCTCCTGGGCGGCCAGAGCGGCGCACTGTTTGCCCTTGGCTTTGCCGTGCTGTTCAACTTCGGGATGTACTTCTTCTCCTCCAAGATCGCCCTGGCTGCATCGCGGGCGAAGCCGATCGAGCCGGGATCCATGCCCAACGTCGAAATGATCGTCAGCTCGCTCGCAAGCAGGCACAGCATGCCAATGCCGGCGCTCTACTACATCGACTCGCCTCAGCCCAACGCGTTTGCGACGGGCAGGAGCCCGCGCCACGCAGCGGTTGCCGTGACCACCGGCATCTTGAGCTTGATGACCGATCAGGAGCTGGAGGGCGTGCTGGCTCATGAGCTGTCCCACGTCAAGAACCGCGACATTCTGATCGCAACGATCGCTGCCACCATTGCCGCAGCGTTGTCGTTCCTGACTCGCATGGCGTTCTGGGGCGGGCTCGGCGGCCGCAGGGACAACGGTGCCATCGGCGCAATTGGGGCGCTCATCGGCATCATCGTGGCTCCCTTGGCGGCGATGGTCATCCAGATGGCAATCTCGCGCTCCCGCGAGTTCCAGGCGGATCGCAGCGGCGCAGAGATGACTGGTTCGCCGATCGCACTGGCTTCTGCGCTGCAGAAGCTCGAGGCCGGAACGAGCCGCATCCCGATGGAAGTGAACCCCGCCGTGTCGCAGCTGTTCATCGCCGACCCGCTGAAGGCCTTTGGGAAGCAGGGCCGGGGGGGACGTGGCGGCTTTGGCAAGATGTTCAGCACTCACCCGCCGATCCCGGAGCGGGTGCAGCGGCTGCAGGACATGTCGATGGGAATCCGCTGAGCGAGCGGCTGAGCCCGCACGAGCTCGCCGTCGCCGATTTGGCGCAGCGGCTGGGCGTTGACCCCGGCGCCATCACGACCGTCTGCCAGGAGGAAGTCACTTGGCGTGATGGCAGCCTCGGCTGTCCGCAGCCCGGCATGCGCTACACCCAAGCGCTGGTCAACGGCTACCGCATCGTGCTCGAGCACGATGGCACGACGTATCGCTACCACGGAGGCGGCCGCCGCCCGCCCTTCCTCTGTGAGCAGGACACGGCGAGGCGCCGCTCGCCACCGCCACCCAAGCGCAACCTCAAGCCGCGTGATGTGACGCCGATCTAGCCGGCCGAACATCCGACACCCTGTCAGATGTTCGCTTGGCGCGGTGCGGTGCGAGGAAGCCGTCGTAAACTGTGGCTTTGCACGTCGACTTGGGGAGGGTCAATGGGCATCGTGGGTGATCTCATCCGCAAGGCGGAAACCCATTCGCGGTATCGGCAACGTCTCGATCGATTGCTCGACGACGACCAGATCCGTTCCACCCTCCTGCACCGGATCGGAGCTCGAGCGATTCACGACGATGCCGGACTCGCTGACGCGATGCCGGCAGATCTGGCAGAGTTCGGCCACCTCGAGGATCTGACCTGGTTGTTCACCCCGAACTACGCCAACCGCGGCGTGAGCCAGCTGATGTTCGATGAGGCTGGGTGGCTCTTCCGGACCATCCGGAACATGGGGCAGCCAGCGGTCGCCGAAGTGGGAAGAGCCAAGGGCGGAACGACTTTTCTGATGGCTGCGGCCGGCGCACACGTAGTGTCGGTTGACGATGACTCATTTGAGAAGGGCCGGGATCGCCGGCAGGGCACTGGGTCGGGGTTCCGTGCGTCGGTTCAGACCGCACTCGATCGGGCTGGGCTGGCCGATCGAGTCGAGCTCGTACCGGACGACGCCGTGACGCATGTCGTTGAGCCCGGCCGCTTTGATCTCGTGTACCTCGACATTCCGTTCCCTGAGCAGCGCATGCAGCAGCTGTTCGACCACTGGTGGCCCGGCGTGAAGCCGGGCGGCATGCTCGTTGTCCGCGATGGGACCGAGCCGAGGGTGCCCGGGGAGATGGCGCTTGCCGCGAAGCTTTCTACGCGCAACGATGTTGCGTTGATGGACGGCGCTCCCGGCCGTTTTGTCGTCGCAACCAGGACGGCTTGAGCGAGGAGTTCGCGTGGTCGGGAACTCGATCTGTTCCCGCTGCGTCAGAAGGACATGAGCCTGTGTGGCGCATCGCGGATCGCTGGGTCGTGCCTGCTGGTCGCCATCACCGTGTCGGCGTGCGGCGCCGGCGATGGGGGTAGCGTGAGTTCCACAGGCGTGAATCCAGCAAACGTGGGCGACACCACTTCGTCTGCAACTGCGCCGCCGGAGCGAGGAGACCGTACTCCGGCGACGCTGCCGGAAACCGTGCCTCCGTCGAGTTATGCGCCGGTCACCGTGACGGGCGAGGTTCCCGAAGACCTGCTGGCCCCGGTGATCGCCGATGCTGCGGTGCGTGCCGGCGTCGATGCTTCCGATATCGAGGTCGTCACGGCGCAGGAGATGGTGTGGCCTGACGGGTCGCTTGGCTGCGCCGAGGCAGGACAGAGTTATACCCAGGCGCCGGTTCCCGGCTACTGGGTCGTCCTCGAGATCGTCGGCGTCGGGTTTGACTACCGGCTCGGCGGTGGTGGGTTCTTCAAGCTGTGCACGAGTCCGTTCACAGGGGCCGGAGGCACCAGCCCGTCGTCTTGAGGCGCTCGCTCGGCTGCGCGATCGAGGGGCTGTTGCGCGATTGAGGGGCAGGGCGCAAACCCTGCCCCTCAATGATCTGTGGATACGCTGGTTCAGCCGCCGAGGACACTCCAGGCGTACTTGGCGTTGGCTCGGGTCGGCAGCACGATGAGTTCGGTGGCCTCGTCTGCCCCGCCGCGGGCGCCGCTGCCGCGGTCGCCATTGGTGACGACCATGACACCGAGCTCAGGCGTGTTGCCGGGGAACGGCCCGTAGTCCGTGACCCCCATCGACCCCTGATCCTGCCCGGGCACGTCGACCGGGGAACCGACGTACTGCTCGCCGAGCGGCGTGATGGTGAACGGCCCCATCACATCAGTGGCGCCACCCCCGAAGTACCAGTCCCACGCAACGACTGCCGTCACGTCGACGTTGGTGTTCAGCATGTCGGTGCCGGTGAGGCCGATCTGCTCCCCGCAGATGAGCATCACCGTGTTGCCGGTGACGGTCGACTGCTCCGTGAAGAAGAACGCAGTGCTCTCACCCGTGGCGAGGTCGGTGACCCACGCCACGTTGCGTCCGTCCGACAGGCCGCTGGACAACGACAGATCGAAGTTGAACACCTCGTAGTCGTCGATCCCGTCCTGGTTGGTGTCGAGGAACCAGCTGAAGTAGGCCGGTGCGGCCACGGCCATGGTCTGCCGCTCCCATGTGTTGGTGGCAAACGCCCAGATGAACGACTCCTCAGCCGAGCAGAAGTCTGCCGGCACCGGGAAGGTGTTCACGCCGGCTGCCCGCAGGTCGGGGACAGGGCTCTGACCGCCGCGATCGCCCTCCGGCACGTCTGGGCTGACGCCCAGCAACGAGTACGCATCGTTCTGGGCGATCCCCACACCGGTGTTGTTCAGGTTCACGGTTGTCGTGGTTCCCCGACCGAAGTTCAGGTTGCGGGGGGCGGCGACCACGTGGGCCGCCTGCCGCGGCAGCACCTGCCAGGGCACGTGGATGGACGTGCCGCCGCCGTCTTCGAGATTGACGTAGCCGTCGAACTCGTTGGCCGTCAGGCTGGCGCCGTTGGCACCTTCAGAACCGGAGTTCATGAAGTTGCCGGGCAGCAGGCCACCGTCGATGGTGAGCCGCACCTCAACGACTTTCGACGCTCCGGCGTTGACCCGCACCGTGCTGGGCGACACGCTCACTGCTACGGCACCGCTGGCCTCGTCATCCGCATAGCGGAACGTCGGGTTCACATCCAAGACCATCGTCTGGTCGGAGTAGTTCTGAACCCTGATCCGCTTGCGCAACGTCAGCCGGCTCTGGGCCACGTCGACGTGCCCGAAGCTCAACGTCGGCAGCAGATTGTCGGCATCCCAGGCTGCGAGCGGCGTGTTCACCGCGTTGTCCACGCGGACCTCACCGCCGCCGATGCGGGTGATCGGCGCCAACCCCGTGAAGGGATCGGTGTCGATGTCCGTATCGCCGGTGTTCACCAGTCTTGCTTTCGATTCGGCCGGGCTCAGGGCCGGTTCCGATTGGAGCAGCAGTGCTGCCGAGCCGGAGACCATCGGTGCGGCACCCGACGTCCCGCCGAACGGGCCTTCATCGACGCCCGTTCCGGCGATTGCCGAGACGGATGCGCCCGGCGCACCGATCTCCGGCTTGATGATGAAGGTCTGGAAGTTGGGTCCCCGCGACGAGGAGCCCACCATCTGCCCGACGAGCGGCAGTTGGTTGGCCGGATCGATTGTGCCGGTCCCCGGATTGCCGATTGCAGCCTTGATGGCGTTCGAGTCGGCTTGGCTGATCATGTAGCCCGGAATGTCGATCGGACGGTCGCCACCGTCGCCGCCGCTGAACGGTGCGCCGGGAGCCACCAGCCCGATGATTCCTGCTGCACCGCCGGCCTGGCTGACGTTGCTGATCTTGAGGCTGAAGTTGCACGCCCCACGATCGATCAAGACGACGAGACCGGTGAGGTCGCCTCCAAACGGCGCACAACCGTCCAGATTGCCGCCGGCGCCGTCGCCGTATTGCACCGGTCCGGTGACGACGCCGGTGAGCGGTGCGGCCCACGGTTGGAAGACCGCCGGGTAGTCGACACCGTCCACGTTGATCAGCTGGAGCGAGGCCGACGGCACCTGGGTTTGGGCCACGGACAGCGCGGTGGACGTCGCCGACGGGGTGCCGACGATGAACGGCTTGTCGGCGGCGTTGCCTGCCGACGCCACCGTGAGTACGCCGAGCGCCGTGGCATTGTCCACCGCAACCGACAGGTCGTCGTCGAAGGACTGGCCGTAGTTCGAGCCAAGTGACATGTTGATCACGTCGACGGCATCGGAGGGATCGCCATCGCCATCAGGGTCAACGGCGAAGTCCATTCCCTGGATGAGTGCAATGCCCGAGCAGCTCGTCGATACCGACGAGCAGACCTTCACGGCGTAGAGGTCGACGGCAGGGGCGACGCCGCCCACACCTCCGATGATGTGCCCGACATGGGTGCCGTGACCCGCCTGTGGGCCGTCGTCGAGGGGATCGGGGTCAGGCGCCTCAGGTGCGTTCGGCCAGTTGCTGCCGACGAAGTCGTATCCACCAACGACCTTCGCCGTTGGGAATGTGTCGGTCTCGATGATGTTGGGGTCGTTGGCTGCGTAGTCCGCCGGGTCCCCACTGCCGCCGAAGGCTGCATGCGTGTAGTCGATGCCGCTGTCGAGCACTGCCACTTTGATGCCGCTTCCGTCGTAGCCCGCTGCCTGTACCGCCGCGGCGCCGATGTACGGCACGGTCTCGGACAGGTCCATTTCGTAGTCGGCCACGCGGCTGATGCGCAACACGCTCGGATCGGCGGCCAGCTCTGCCAGGGCGGCTGCGTCGACCTCGAGGAAGACCGCGTTCAGCACCGTCTGCGTTTCTGCGAGGACTTGGGCATCAGGTGCGATGCGACTCGCCCGGTCGACAAACGCTGCCTGCTCGGCCTGCACAGCCTTCTTCTGGGCTCGCCGGGCTGCTTTGGTTTGTGCCGGTGACTCTGCCACCGCATCTCCAACGAGACGGACGATGACGGTCTGGGTGCCGGTTGCTGCACGGAGTTCGGCGTCCAGTCCGACACCGGAGGTCGCCGGACGATCCAGTTGGAGCTCAGCGACGTGGTCGGGAGCGGAAGCTCGATCCGATCGGTCGGGACCGTCCGCTGCACCGGCTGCAGCCGGCACGAGAACGGCGAGCATGAGGGCCAGGGCACTTGACACTACGAGTAGGCGTCGCACCACGATGCGTTCCCCTTTCCCCGGGCGCACACCCGGGTCTCTCTCCAGGGAGGGCCAGCCGTTGGCAACCTCGCGCCCCAAGGCGGCCGATACGGGGGATAGCCACCCCACGCATTCGATTCAACTCGACCCTACACGACGCCAGGAGCCCCTGCACGGCGAAGCACACGCACACGCAAGAGAGGGCGCCCCTTGCGGGACGCCCTCTCGAGTTGTCGTGTGCGTATGGTTGCTAGCGGTTGTCCACCTCGACGAGCGTCAGGCCGATGAGACCTGCTGCATCGCTGTGGGACACGGCACCGAGGTGCCACTCGCCAGCGGTGGCGCCGGTCCAGCTGACATCGACAGGCTCGGTTGCACCGAGTGTCGCCGCTGCCGGAGCGCTGTCCACCGTCATGTTGCCACCTGGTGTCGCCGAAACGATCCAGGCATACAACGTGTAGTCGGCGCTGGCATCAACCGTCTGCCAGCCGTGCACGTAGAGGGTCCACGTGTCGTCCGGCGGGAGCACGACCGAGATCTCCTCATCCGTCCCGCCCAACGTGCTCGAGGCAACCTGGTTGCCTGCGGAGTCGTAGAGGAACATGTCGAGGTCGTGATCGGCCGTCGGCACCCCATCTGGCGGGATGGCGAAGCGCACATAGGCGGCGCCACTCGTCGTGAACTCGTGGGCGTTGCTGAACCCATCATTCGGATCAAACGTCTGATCCGGGTCTTGCACCACGTTGTCCTCGATAACGGTCGCCGCCTCGAGGCCGTGGGCTGCTGCGGTGTAGTCGCCGCTGTAACCGAACGTGACATCGAAGCTTGCACTCCCATCCTCACCCGCACCGCTCACGACCGAGGGAGCGTTGAACAGCTGAGCGCGGACTGCAATCGGCGAGTAGGCGCTGTAGCCGCTGCCTTCCCAGACCAACGCACCGAACTTGAACTCCCCGATGGGAGCGGCGTCCGTTGCCGTGATCGTCACCTCGTAGCTCGAGCTACCACCTGCGGTAACCCTGAGCACTCTTGGCGAGACCTCGACCTCGTAGCCGGCCGGTGCCTTGACGGCGGGACGCAGCACGAGCCGCGAGCGCGAGACGTTCGTGACCGTACGTGTGACTGTCTGCGTGCCCGCAAGCTCGGCGACTGCGATCGACGCCAAGTTCAGGTCGCTCGCATCCGTTGGGATGCCAGCAGCGTCGAGGGATGCGCACGTGGCGGCTGGATCCGAGAAGATCTCAGGCGCTGCATCACACAGGAACCCGAGATAGTCGTTGAATCCGGCGTCGTACACGATTCCGGGGTTGAAGATCGAGTTCGGTGCGGAAGCCACACCACTCGGATCAACGTGACCGGCACCCATGTCGAACGGATCGGCTGGCGTCACGCCGTCTTCCTTCATGACATCCTGGTAGGACGTGGTCATGAGGGCTGACTTCGCTGCCGCCGGCGACCACCTCGGGTACGCCTGCTTCAGCAACGCGAACAGGCCTGCAACGTGCGGGCTCGACATCGATGTACCGCTGATCGACTGGAACAGCTGACCAGGGAACCCGCTCTCCGGCTGCGAGAAGCCGACCGGGGTCGGCGTGTTGCCGGCGAGGATGTTCACACCCGGAGCGGTCACATCCGGCTTGATGATGTCTTCGGCCACGCCATTGGGACCACGGGACGAGAAGTCCGCCATCCATGGAGCGTCTTGCGCCACCGGTGAACCACCGTTGATCTGTGCGACCGCAGCATCACCGGCACCGGCGATGTAGTCCTTGATGGCCAGGCCGCTCGTCAGGTTGATGTGAACGCTCGGGACCCAGTGGTTGTCCGTGACCAGAGCTTGCGTGTCGGTCGGGTTGTACAGGATCATTCCTGCGCCCCCGGCCTCGTACACCGCACGGCTCTTGTCCACCCGGGCAATCGCACCACGCAGACAGAGCACGACGTTGCCTGCCACGACGTCCTCATCGAGTGCACCGATGTTGCACAGCTCGTCGCCGGCATCGGCGGCGTCGACCAGCGTCAGCTCGTCGGTGCCGTTCGTGATCGAGGCTCCAAAGAACTCCCATCCGTCGCTCGAGGACGCCGAGCCCTCGAAGGTGCGGTCTTGCGTGCTGGCGCCGACCGAGGTCAGCCAAGGTACCGACGCTGGGCCACCGATGGTGTCCGGGCCGGGGCCGCTGTTGCTGGCCGAAGTCGCCACGAAGACGCCCGCGTCAGCTGCGAACAGGTAGGCGAGGTCGTCCGCACCGGTGAGGCTTGCACCACCGCCGACCGAGTAGTTGATGACGTCGACACCGTCAGCAACGGCCTGATCGATGGCGGCAGCAAGGTCGGAACCAAAGCCGCCGAGGATGCCAAGACCCTTGTAGGCGATGACGCGGGCGCGAGGAGCGATACCGCTCACGACGCCGCGGTCGACACCAAAGACCTCAGCCTGGACGCCGGCGTTACCCGCCGCCGTGGAGGCGGTGTGGGTACCGTGGCCGTCGTCGTCACGCGCCGAGTCGTACTCCGTGGGCTCTGCGCCGATCAGCGCACGGTACGTCGGCAGGATCTGCCGGGCACCGAGGAGCTTGTTGTTGCACTCGAAGTCCACGTCGTTCGGGTTGTGATCGGAATTGCCGAAGTCACACGCCGAGTAGACCGACTCGTCCAAGCTGAAGCGCGGCAGACGGCGATAGGAGCCGTCGTCCTCGAAGCTCGGATGCTCGGGCCAGATGCCGGAGTCGATGACACCAACGACGACGTCTTCGCCTGTGTAGCCACTTGCCCAGGCACCACCTTCGTCGGTGAGACCAAGGAACGTGGGCGAATTCTCCGTGGTCAGCTGCCGAAGGGTGTCCGGCATGACCAGCAGCACGTCCGGATTGGCGGCGAGCCGCTCAGCCTCAGCGTGGGTGATCAACGCCGAAAAGCCGTTGGCGGCATTGGTGTAGTCGTTGACCTTCTTGTCGGTGCTGATCCCGGCGTCGCGAAGCGCCCGATCGTGGGTCGCCCTGAGGGCGGCACGCTCGGCGCGAGCGGCGGAACCGTTCAGCGCATCTTGCTCGAAGGAAGCCAAGAGTGGCTCGGCGCGCATGACCACGACGTAGCTGTCGTAGGCGCCCTTCTCCACCTTGACCGGATTGTCCGTCACGGTCGACTCGGCTCCTGCTGCAGGCACAAGTGTGACCAGCATGAGGGCAAGAGCGGCGAGCACTACAAATAAACGTCTCGACACGTTACGTTTCCCCTTCCCCCGGGACTTCTCCCGGGATCTCTCTTTGTCCCGTAAAAGGTTGGCCTACCGGCGCTGCGCCCACCGGGGACAACGCCATTCTTGGGGGGACAGGCCACCCCACACGAAGTGGAGCCTAGACGCGTTCTGGGTCGTTCGCATCATGAAAAATCGCGAACTCCGTGCGTAGGCGTGTAGCTCAATCGACGACGATCACGAGGGGGCGGTCGCGGGTGGGGTGCGGTTTCACCTCTAGGCGCTGCGTATAGACATCGGTCAACACCTCGGCGGTCATCACCTCGGCAGGCGTGCCGCTCGCTCGCACCCGGCCTCTGTGCATGATCACGACCCGGTCGGCATGACTGGCCGCCAGGTTGAGATCGTGCAGGATGGCGAGGGCGCCGCCCATCGCGGCGACGCGGTCCCGCAGCAGCCGCATCGTCAGCTCTTGGTGGGCGACGTCCAGGGCCGCTGCCGGCTCGTCGAGCAGCAGGAGCGGCGCTTCCTGGGCGAGGACCCGAGCGAGAGCGACTCGGCGCTGTTCTCCGCCAGACAATGCGGAGAGCGGCAAGTGCGCCCTGTCGCCGAGGTCGACGGCACGCAGCAGCTCCGCAACTCGTGCAGCATCGGTGGCCGCATCGGTAGCTCCCGTGACCTGGAGAGGGTGGCGACCCATCTCGACGACCTGCCGCACGGTGAACGGGACGTCCGATGCGAGGTGCTGACGGACCACAGCGCGGCTCCGGGCCATCTCCAACGGCCCCATGGACCGCGTATCTCTTCCGGCAATGCGGACGCTGCCGTGCTGCGGGCGCACGTCGCCGGAGAGCACACTGAGCAGTGTCGACTTCCCTGCGCCGTTGGGGCCGATGACCGCAACGAGCTCCCCGTTGCCGACGGTGAGATCGACGTCGTCCACGAGCACTGCCGCGCCGATCGTGAACCGCAATGCCGTCCCTTCGAGCAGTGCCGTGGTCATCGGCCGCGCCTCATGATCAGCCAGATGAAGAACGGACCCCCAATGGCCGCCGTCAACAGCCCGACGGGAATCTCAACTGGAGCGAACAAGGTGCGAGCAGCCACGTCGGCGAGCACCACGAAGAGCGCGCCTGTGAGCGCTGCGGCGGGTACGAGGCGCCGGTTGCTCGGGCCGGTGAACGGTCGGACGACGTGTGGTGCCACCAGCCCCACGAACGCCACGACTCCGACTGCACCGACGCTGACGCCCACCATGGCCCCTGTTGCGACCATGACGACGGTCGTTACCGAATCGACATCGACACCGAGATGCCGCGCCTCCCGGTGGCCGAGAGCCAGCAGATCGAGCTTGCGCCACGACAGCGCCAGCAGGGCGGCGCCACCGCTCACGACGAGCGCGCTCACGACGACAGCTCTCCAGGTGGCGCCCGTCAGGCTGCCGAGAAGCCAGAACTCCACCGGCGGAACTCGGGCGCGGTCGGATGCAAAGACGACGAAACCCACCCATGCGCTCAGCACGGCACCAACGGCAACGCCAACGAGGATCATCCTGGTGGGGTCGGCTTCGGCGAACCGGCCGCCGATCCGGCGGATACCGAGGGCGGCCAGGACACCGCCGGCAGCGCCGCCGGCGAGGGTGGCGTACAACCCCCCGGCCGTCGCGCCGAGGGCTGCGCCCAACGCGGCACCGGGGGCGATTCCCAGGAGCTGGGGATCGGCCAGCGGATTGCGGAACACGCCCTGATAGACCGCACCGGCAGCACCGAGGCCCAAACCCACGATTGCACCGAGCACGATGCGGGGGACTCTGATTCCCCACAACACGGCATCTGCGGTTCCTGCGGTTGCGCCGACGCCGAGACCGAGCTTGCGGGCCGTTGCGGTCACGATCTCGGAAACCGGGATCGTGACGGCACCGACCGAAGCAGCCAGCAGCATCGCCAGGATCAGGGCGACGCCGAGCGCAGGCAGCACCCATCGGCGCTCGCTCCGAGGCGGGGCGGCGGTGGTCACATCGAGGTCAGGAACCGGTCAGGGCGTCGAGGTCGGCGGCGAATTGGGCCAACGCCTGGCCGGTACGGGGACCCAGGTTGAAGAAGTACGCCTCGTCGTAGGAGAGGAACCGATCGTTGGCACCGGCCGGTGTGTCGGCCACGCCCGGGATGGCCTTGAATGCCTCGATGCCACCAAGGGCCGCCAACCCCGCCTCAGGGAGCACGATGACATCGGGAGCGGCAGCGACGAGCGCTTCCGGTGTGAGTGGAAGCGCACCGAACACGCCGGTCTGTGCAGCGGTGTCGACCGCGCCGGCGCCTTCGATCATCGCCTGGGTTGGCATCCCTGCGCCGAAGAGCAGCAGAGTCTGGGGGCCTCGCACGTAGACGTACGCGACGCTCGGTCCCGTGCCGGGCTCGACGCCGCCGGTCGTTGCCGCAATCTCCCCGGCAACGTTGGCTGCGAGCTCGGTGCCGGCGGCCTCAACGCCGAGGACGCCTGCAACGGCTTCGATCTTCGGTGCGACTCCATCGAGGGTGGTTGCGGTCTCGATCACCACCACGGGCACGCCGGCAGCCCGCAGTTGCTCGATGGACTCGACGGGGCCGACGGTCTGATCGGCGAGGACGAGGCTCGGCTCGAAAGCAAGAAGCGGCTCGGCGGCGAGCTGCTGAGCAAAGCCGATGACGGGCAGCGCGGTCGCCTCCTCCGGGAAAGTCGTGGTCACGTCGATGGCCACGACGTGGTCACCTTGGCCCAGGGCGTACACGATCTCGGTGAGGTCGCCGGTCAGGGTGATGATGCGGCTCGTATCGGTGACGGTTTGCTCGACGCCGTCCGCCCCCACCACGACCCGGCCCGTTCCCGTCTCGTCGACGACCGTCGTATCTGCGGCCGCAGCGCTCGTGGTCGTCGGTGCGATCGTGGTGGGTGGCGCAGAGCTCGTCACAGTCGTGCCGGTTCCCTCGTCGGACGTGGAGTCATCGCCGCCGCACGCGGCGGCAACCAGGACCACGCCGACGACGAGAGTCATCCAGCGGCGGGGGATGCGGTGGTTCATCGGGTTCCTCCCAAGGGATCCAAGAGACGATCGGGTGGAGAACAACCTCCTCGGGCGGTGCCGGGCGTCCGGGGGGTGTGCGCACATGGAGGGACCGTCACAGGCGAACGACCCGACGCCAAGTCGAGTCCCCAATTGGCGTACCCTTGGTGCCATGGCACACGATGCGCGACGGTCGCTCACTGATCGAAAGGCAACTACCCGCCGTGAGCTCCTCGAGATCGGGGAGCGGCTCTTCGGCGAGTTCGGTTTTGCCGCCACCTCGCCTGCCGACATCTCCGCAGCAGCGCACATGGGGCGCACCACCTTCTACGAGTACTTCGACGGGACCGAAGATCTCCTGGCGGCGCTCGTCGAGGAGCGGCTTCCGGAGGTGTACGAGAGGATCATGGCTGCTATCCCACGAGACGTGGGGCCCAGGGAGCAACTCGCAGAGCTGAGCGTGCGAATGGTCGAATTCGCCTCGACTGATCACGTCCTCGGGCTCCAGCTACATCAGGGTCTTCCCACGCTCGCCGCCGGCACCCAAGCCCGGATCGCGGCGGCGCACGGAGCGCTGTCCGCCGAGTTCGGCCGCATCTACCGAGAAGGCGTCGCTGCCGGTGAGCTCCGCGCCATACCGCCCGACCTGGCAGGGGCGTTCGTCCAGGATCTCACCATGGCAGCCGCCAAGACCCTCATGGCCCTCGATGACCCGAAGTCCCGGATGCACGAGGTTGCCGACGAGCTGGTCGCGTTCCTTCTCCACGGGATGAGTGCAATCTGACGTGAACCCGGTCCGAGGTGGTGACTCGTGGTTCGTTGGCGCGGCTATCCTCGTCGCTTCGAGCCGGGATGCCCGAGCGGCCAAAGGGAGCAGACTGTAAATCTGCCGGCTATTGCCTTCGGAGGTTCAAATCCTTCTCCCGGCACAAGCGCAGCTTCGCTGTATCCGGTATCCGGTATCCGGTATCCGGTGTCCGGTATCCACGTGTCCGGTATCCAGTGTCCGGTATCCCGTATCCGGTATCGCCGTGTCCGAGCGCCTCCGGTCTGGATACTGGATACTGGATACGCCGACGGACGTCGGCATAGTCGACTTCGCCCGCCTCGCGGATCCGCGGATACAATCACGCGCGCGAAACGCCCCCTTAGCTCAGTGGCAGAGCTTGCGATGAGCCGAAGGCGAAGAGCCGGATAGCAGAGCCATGATTCATGGAAGTGCTGTTCAGCTCCGGGCGGACAACTGCAATACTTGCCCCCTTAGCTCAGTGGCAGAGCTTGCGATGAGCCGAAGGCGAAGAGCCGGAAAGCAGAGCCATGATTCATGGAAGTGCTGTTCAGCTCCGGGAGAACAACTGAATACTTGCCCCCTTAGCTCAGTGGCAGAGCACTTCCATGGTAAGGAAGGGGTCCCGGGTTCAAATCCCGGAGGGGGCTCGGACGATCTGAACATGCACCCAGATCGCCTTGCTATCCTCGTCGCGCCATCCACTCTCCGTGGTTACGGAGTTGGGGGTGTGCCCGCGTGGAGAGCGCCCAGGGCGGCGTAGCTCAGACGGTAAGAGCGCTCGACTCATAATCGAGAGGTCGGCGGTTCAAGTCCGCCCGCCGCTACGCACACAGGCAGACAGTAGTAAGACCCCTCACGAGGAGCCACAGATGGCCAAGGCAAAGTTCGAGCGGACAAAGCCGCACGTCAACATCGGGACCATGGGTCACATCGACCATGGCAAGACCACGCTGACGGCTGCGATCACCAAAGTCATGGCCGAATCAGGCGTCGGCGGCGACACGGCGTTCACCGCGTTTGATCAGATCGACAAGGCTCCTGAGGAGCGAGAGCGCGGTATCACGATCGCCATCGCTCACGTCGAGTACGAGACGGCCAACCGGCACTACGCACACGTCGACATGCCGGGCCACGCCGACTACATCAAGAACATGATCACGGGCGCCGCCCAGATCGACGGCGCCATCCTCGTGGTATCGGCTGCCGACGGCCCGATGCCGCAGACGCGGGAGCACGTGCTGTTGGCCCGCCAGGTCGGCGTGCCGAAGATCGTCGTGTTCCTCAACAAGGTCGACATGGTCGACGACGAGGAGCTCCTCGACCTGGTGGAACTCGAGGTTCGTGATCTCCTCACCGAGTACGAGTTCCCCGGCGACGACATTCCGGTCATCCGTGGATCGGCGCTCAAGGCTCTCGAAGGCGACGCAGACGGCGCCGCTCAGGTTGTCGAGCTGATGGAAGCGGTCGACGAGTACATCGAGGAACCGCTGCGGGAGACGGACAAGCCGTTCATGATGGCGATCGAGGATGTCTTCTCGATCACGGGCCGTGGCACGGTCGTCACGGGTCGTATCGAAACCGGCATTATCAAGACCGGCACGCAGGTCGAGATCGTGGGCATCCGCCCGCTGCAAACCACGACGGTGACGGGCGTTGAGATGTTCCGGAAGCTGCTCGACGAAGGCCGCGCAGGGGACAATGTGGGTCTATTGCTCCGCGGCACCGGCAAGGACGACGTGGAGCGCGGTCAGGTGGTTGCGGCTCCGGGCTCGATCACGCCGCATACCGACTTCACCGCCAATGTCTACGTGCTCACCAAGGAAGAGGGCGGCAGGCACAACCCGTTCTTCGACGGCTATCGGCCGCAGTTCTACTTCCGCACCACGGACGTCACGGGTTCGGTCAAGCTGCCTGAGGGTACCGAGATGGTGATGCCGGGCGACAACACGGAGATGACGGTGACCCTCATCAACCCGATCGCCATGGACGAGGGTCTGCGGTTCGCCATCCGTGAGGGTGGCCGTACCGTCGGTGCCGGACGCGTCGTCGAGATCATCAAGTAGGAGCGATATCTCGTCACCCGTATCCCGTAGCGGTACTGGAGACTGGATGCGGGATACGGAGTAGACCATGGCAAGTGACAAACGACCGCCGATCACGCTGGCATGCGAGACATGCAAGCGGCGGAACTACGTGACGACAAAAAACAAGACGAACACGCGAGAGCGCTTGGAGCTGAAGAAGTACTGCCGGTGGTGCCGGCAGCACCGGCCCCACAGGGAAACCCGCTGACCGTGTGACCATCGGGTGTCTGCCACTGGCAGACCCCGGACAGTCAACAGCACAAGGCCCTGCCTCGGCGGGGCCTTCTGCTGTAGTGTGGGACGCACGACCTCGAGGTGGAGGGGGCAGGTGGTGGCTGTGCAGGCACATCGGCGGCGTTGGTGGATTCTGACGCTCGTGGCCGTGTTGGCGGCGGCTGCGCTGAGTGCCGCTCCGGCCGGCGCTCAGGTCGACCCACCTACCGTTGTGCCACCTACCGTTGTGCCACCTACCGTTGTGCCACCTACCGTTGTGATGGTTGTGGGAAACCCCGGCGCCCTGAGCGGCGGCGATGCCGCAGTCCGGGACCGGCTGGAAACGCTCGGATACGTGGTCACTCTCGTAGACGACTCGGGAGTCGGCGCCGGTGCGGCGGCAGGAGCCTCTCTGGTCATCGTGACGTCGTCGGTCAGCTCCTTTGCGGTTGGTGCGACGTTCCTGGACGTGAGTGTGCCGGTGTGGGTGGCCAAGCCCTGGTCGCTCGACGACATGGCCATGACCGGGCCGGCGGCCGGCACTGCCTACGGGACGGTCAATGCCAGCGTCGTATCGGTCGCCGACCCGGCTCACCCGCTCGCCGGCGGGCTCACCGGCGACGCCCAGATCACACCTTCGCCCGCGACCATGTCGTTCGGGGAGCCTGCGGCGGAAGCCGTCGTTGTGACGACGGCGGCGGGGCGGCCCAGCACTTTCACCTATGCGGCCGGGGCAGAGCTGGCAGATGGGTCGGCGGCGGCCGGATGTCGGATTCACTCGTCGATCTTCAAGTCCGCTCCGCAGAGCTTCACGGCTGAGGGTTGGCTGCTCTTCGATGCGGTCGCGACGTACGGTGCTGCGGGGTGTGCGGGAGGGGTCGTCGATCCTCCGGGTGGTCCGCGGGTGATCGTGATCAGCGCCGACGGCCTCCGCCCGGATACCGTCCTGGCTCTGGGACCGGCGGAACTTCCCAATCTCCACAGGCTCATGAGCGAGGGGGCTGCGACAGGCAACGCCCGCAGCATGTTCGACTCGACGCGCACGCTTCCCAATCACACTTCGATTGTGACGGGGGTGCCCGTCCTGGGACCCGATGGTCACCTCGTGACCTTCAACGAGGATGATGGGGGAACGGTTCACGAGACCGCAGGGCGCTACGTCCCGAGCATGTTCGACGTCGCCCACGACGCCGGCCTGTCGACCGCCCTGTTCGCCGGAAAACCCAAGTTCGACTTCCTCGATCGAAGCTGGGACGGGGCGCATGGTGCCGCGGACACCGTCGGAGCCGACAACGGCACAGACAAGATCGACCACTACGAGCGCGGCGACGGTGCCGAGACGACGGCGGCGTTCATCGCGATGACGGCTGCGGCACCGTTCGACTTGTCGATGATCCACTACGCGGCGCCGGACGCTGCCGGCCATGACTCAGGGTGGGAGTCGCTCGCATACGAGGACGCCGTCCGCGACGTTGATGGCTGGATCGGCGACGTTCTCGGGCTTCTGGATGCCGATCCCGATCTCGTCGACGACACGTATGTGGTGTTCACCAGTGATCACGGAGGGTCGGGAACCGATCATGGTGACGCCGCGCTGGCGGTGAACGCCACCATTCCCTTCTACGTATGGGGACCGGGTTCGACGGTGGGGGCCGATCTCTACGGCCTCAACTCCGGGAGCCGATTGAACCCTGGAGCATCCCTGCCTGACCACGACCAGGTGCCGCAGCCGATTCGCAACGGTGATGTGGCGAACCTCGCCCTCGATCTCCTCGATCTCGGGCCGGTGCCGCAGTCGGTGATCAACGCGGCGCAGGACCTGGCGATCTCCGGGGAGCCGAGCGGGGACGATCCACCGACCGTGACGCTGATCGAACCTGCCGCTGGATCCACGGTGGGCGGCGAGCTGGACATCTCGGCGACGGCGAGTGACGACATCGGCGTTGTGTCCGTCGAGTTCTTCGTGAACGGTGCGTCGCTTGGCATCGACACCGACGAGACGGACGGCTGGTCGTTCACCTGGGACACCGCAACGGGACCCGATGGGGACACCACGATCACCGCCACTGCCACCGACACGATCGGGCAGACGGTTTCCTCCAATGTCACCGTCACCGTCGACAGCGGAGCGCCCCCTGCGGTGCTGATGGTCGTCTCCAACCCGGCCGCGCTGACCAGCGGGGACACGGCGGTGCACGACCACCTCGTGTCGAACGGGTACGACGTCACGTTGGTGGACGACGCGCTGGCGACGCCCGGTGATGCGACCGGCGCCTCGTTCGTGTTCGTCACATCGTCGATCAGTTCATTCACCCTCGGCGGGACGTTTGCCGGCGTCACTCAGCCGGTGTGGATTGCCAAGCCGTGGTCGCTGGACGACATGGGGATGACTGCGACGTCGCCGGGAACGGACTACGGAACGACCCGCTCTGCCACGGTCCTGGTGCTCGATTCCAGCCACCCGCTCGCTGCGGGACTCACCGGTGACGTGACCGTCACGCCGGCGGCGCGCACGATGTCGTTTGGTGTGCCGGCCGGAGACGGGACCACCGTGCTCACGGCAAATGGGCTGCCGTCGACCTTCGTCTACGGGGCCGGCGGACAGCTCGCCGACGGGTCCGTGGCGGCTGGGTGCCGCTTGCACGCATCAACCTTCACGACCGCGGTGCTGAGCTGGACGGCGGAGGCATGGACGCTTTTCGACGCCGCGGCCGCGTATGCCGCGGGTGGCTGTGGCTGAAGACCCCGATCGCGAGGCATGGTTCCAGGCGACTCGAGTCGCAACGCGCGACTACTACCTCGCAGATCCGTCGAACCCGTATCAGCAATCGGGCCGATCGACCGGTGCGCGGCGCTGGGAGGAAACGCGGCGTCCGATCGCCGCCGGTGTCCACAGGTCGGGCACCTTTCTCGATGTCGGCTGCGCCAACGGGCTTCTGCTTCAGTGTGTGGAGCAGTGGGTGGGGGAGCGCGGGCTGTCCATCGCACCTCACGGTCTCGACTTCGTTGCAGAGCTTCTCGAGCTGGCGAGTCGGCGGGTTCCACACGGCACGTTCCATCTCGGCAACGCTTGGTCGTGGGTCCCGCCTCGCCGCTATACCTTTGTCCGGTCCAGCATCGAGACGGTGCCGGTCGAAGACCGCGGCGCGTTTGTCCGCAGACAGCACTCGTGGGTCGAGCCTGGAGGCCGGCTGATTCTCTGCTGGTATCCGGATCAAACCGGGCCAGTCCTCGACGTGCCCCGGCTCGTCGAGGACTGCAATCTCGAGATCGGCGGCATCCTTCGGCCGGATGACCACACGGTGGTCTGGGTCCCCGGCTGAATCACTGCATCGCCGGGGCGCCGCGCGTTACGCTGCGGTCATGTCCCTCGAAGCGCTGGTCGGCCGGACCTACGGTCCGCTGCGCACCACCATCTCCCCGGCGAAGTCTGCCGAGTACGTTGCGGCGACGGGCGACGACCCGGACCGGTGGCACAGGGCGGCACCGCCGTCGTATGCCGGCGCATTGCTGTTTGCGATCGCCCCTTCTCTCATCCACGATCCCGATGTCGGCGAGCACACGAGAGTCCTGGTGCACTCCGACCAGCTCTTCCGCTGGTCCGGCCCGCTGACCCACAACATCGAAGTAGCCATCACCGGCACGGTGGCGAGGGTGCGGGAGCGTGGTGGTCTCAACTTCGTCACCTTCGAGGCGACCGTCAATGCCGGCGAATCGACGTTGGTCGAGTCGGTTTCGACCTTTCTCATGGGCAGCACGCCGGCCGCCGAGCCGGCCGGTGACACGGGCGAACCACCGGTCGGCACCGGGAGTGTCCATGGACGAGCGGACCCCGTCGGTGAGCTGGCCGTGGGGGCGTCGATCCCAACCGTCCGGCGAGCTGCAAGCCGGCTCGATCTCGTCCGGTACGCCGCCGCATCTGGAGACTTCAATCCGATCCACTTCGACCACGAATCGGCCAGGAGCGCAGGGCTCGACGGCATCGTGGTGCACGGCCTGCTCATGTCGGCATGGCTGACGCAGCTGGCCCAAGTGACGACCGCGTCTCTCGCTCCTCTGGTTGAGATGAAGATTCGCTTCCGGTCGGCGCTGCGGCCGGCGGACACGGCGGAGGCCGGTGGCGATGTCAGCGCGATGGCTGACGGCGGCGCCACGCTTGCGCTGGCCCTGCGCCGCGACGGCGCCGATCTGGTGACGGCCAAGGTGGTGACTCGAACGTGACCGGTAACCCGCTCGACGCAGGTGGAGTCCAATTCGATGCGGACTCGCTCGTCGATCGGGCGAAGGACGGTGACCGGGCCGCCTTTTCGGAGCTGGTCCGGTTGCACCAGCATGAGGTGTTCACCTTGGCATTGCGATTGGTCGGTGACAGAGAGCTCGCTGCCGACGTGGCTCAAGACGCGTTGGTGCGGGCGTGGCGCGCCCTCCCCAAGTTCCGCGGCGATGCGAAGTTCTCGACCTGGCTGCACCGCATCACCGTGAACACGGCATGGTCAACGTCGCGGCGGTGGCGCCGGCACCGCCTCGAGTCGATCGAAGCGGCGACCGAATCGATACCCGCAACCGGGGTGACCCCGGAGCAGGCAGGAGTGGACGCCGACATGGGTACGCGGCTGACGATGGCGCTTCGGCAGCTCTCCGTCCCGCTGCGCAGCGTTGTCGTCTTGAAGGACGTGTACGACTGGTCGCACCCTGATATCGCCGAACACCTCGGGATCTCGGTAACCGCAGCCAAGGTCCGCCTTCACCGTGGCCGCAAGCGGCTGCGTGAGTTGTTGGATGGTGAGCTGTGAGTGCAGGCGCCGCCACGTCTGTCATCTGCCGGGTGTCCCGTGCCGGAGCTACCGACGTTCAGGTGCGGGGGCGCCATGCGTCTTCGTGCCTGCGCTGTCAGGCAGAGGCGGCCCGCCGCCGCCGGCTCATCCGGGAACTCCGCGCACTGCGCGACATCGTGGAGACGGCTCCCGAGGGTCTGGTGCCCACCGTCGAGTTTGGGATCGAGCGAGCCCCCGAACGCACGGGGCCGGTTCAGGCGGCAGTGCTGCGGCTGGCGACGGCGGGTGCAGTCGCGGCGACGGCGGCAGGAGCTGCGGTGCTCGTCGTGTGGCGTAGGACACACTCCGCCGCCTGAACCGATCGTTGCCCAGCGCTCAGAACAACCGTCGGCGATAGCCCGCCACGGTGAGCAGTGCCCCCGAGGCCAGCAACACGGCAGCCAGCAACAGCAGCCGGTCCATGTACTGGCCCGTTCTCGGGAGGGGCTCTTCGCCCTCGACGGTGATGGTGACGGTTGCGGTGGTGCATACCCCGCGTAGATCGCATACCTCGTACACGAGGGTCACGATGCCGGTGAATCCGGGCGGTGGTGTGTACGTGATCGCCCCAGTGACGGGATCGACCGTCGCGATGCCGGTGGTTGGGGGCGTCACGATCTGCACGGTCGATGGATCGAGCAGGCCGTCGGGATCGAAGTCATTGGCCAGGACGTTGATCGTGACCGCCACGCCGACCGCTGTCGTCGCAGAGTCATCAACGGCGACTGGCGGCAGATTGACGTCGGGCTGAGCCACGGCGGTGGCGCTGTTGTTGTCGGGCGCCGGGTCGACGATTTCCTCCGATGCCAGGAGTACCGCAGTGTTCTCCAGCGCTGTGTCGAGGCGTGCCTCGGTCATGGCCGTAACGACGATGGTGGTTGACGCACCGGGTGGCAGGTCAACGGTCAGGTCGACATCTCCGGTCCCGCCCGCAGTGCTGCAGACGGCGTCCGCCGCGGCCGTGCAGGTCCAGGATGCGTCGGTGACACCGTCAGGGAGCAGGTCGACGACGCCGTTCCCAGGGGCCGCAGACGGCCCGGCGTTGGTCGCCACGATCGTGTAGACGATCGCCTCGCCGGGCACGAAGGGCGACGGCGAAGCGGTCTTGGTGATGCTCACGTCGGCGGTCGGCATCGTCGGATTGGTGTCCGTAGCCGTGTTGTTGGACTCGTCCGGGTCGGTGGCGTCGGGTCCGGCCGTCACAGTGACGCCGTTGTCCACGACGCCGGATGTCGTTGCGCCGACCGTTGCATCGATGGTGATGGTCGCCGTGGCGCCGGGAGCGAGGTCGACCGTGGTCGTCACATCTCCGCTTCCCACGGCATCGGCGCATGCGCCGTCACCCGAGACGGCGCACGACCACACGGGTGTCACGAGCGCCGCAGGGAGTGCATCGGACACCGCAGCGCCAACGGCACGGGAAGGACCGGCGTTGCTCACGACGATCGTGTACGTCAACGGCTCGCCGGGCACAAACGGGTTGGGCGCCGAGGTCTTGCTGACCGAGAGGTCCGTCACGACGTCGATCGTGGATTCGACGGGTGGCGTGGTGTTGTTGTCGGGATCGGGGTCGGGGTTGGAGGTCGACACCGATGCGGTATTGGCAGTGGTTCCCGTTGCGCTGGGATCGAGGAGTCCGACGATCGTGACCTCTGCTGAGCTCCCGGCCGCAACCGTGCCCAGATTGCACGTCACAACGGACGCTGCCTCGGTACATGTCGGATCAGCGGGGGTGGCGGAAACGAACGAGACCTCGGCGGGCAGCGCGTCGATCACGGTCACGTCCGCAGCATCAGACGGCCCGTCGTTGGTGACAACGATGGTGTACGTCAGTTGTTCGCCTGCAACCAACGGCTCAGGGGAAGCCGTCTTGGTGATCGACAGGTCTGCGCTGCGGTCGATCACCGTTTCCTCGGTCGCGGTGTTGTTGTCGGGATCAGGGTCGGGTTCGTTGCCCGCGACGGTTGCGGTGTTGACGAGCGTGTCGCCCTCGATGATCGAAGGGTCGATCAGGAGGCTGATCACGACCGGTACCGCATCGCCGGCGACGATGTCGCCGATCACGCAGGAGATCTCGCCCGCCGCTTCGGTGCAGATCGAGGTGGAGGCCAAAGCGTCGAATGTCGTTCCCGCAGGCAAAGGGTCGGTGACGACGACACCGGAGGCGTCGGACGGGCCGAGGTTGGTGACCGTGACGATATAGGTGACCAGCTCACCTGCGATGGCCGGATCCGCAGCGTCGACCTTCTCGATCGAGAGGTCGGCTTCACGCACGATGCCGGTCTCGAGCAACGTCGAGTTGTTGTCCGGATCCGGGTCGACCTCGGTGGCGCTGACCGCCACAGCATTGGTGAGGACGTCGCCGGACACCAGGCCCGAGTCGGTGAGGAGGGTGATGGTGGCGCTGCCGTCGTCGCCCGCAGCGACGTCGCCGATGTCGCACGAGACGATGCCGCCGAGGTCCGTGCAGCCGGCACCGAGCTCGGCAATGGTGACGCCGAGCGGCAGGGTGTCCACGACGACCACGTCCGTGGCGTCGGAGGGTCCGTTGTTGGTGGCCGTCAGCGTGTACGTGACCTCGGTCCCGGCGGTCACCGGGTCGGGGTCGGCGCTCTTGGTCACGGTCATGTCCGCCTCCCGAATGACGGACGTAAGGTGGCGGAAATCCACGTCATTGACGCCGTCGATGGCGGTGCGGGCCAGGTTGTCGAGCTGTCCGCCGTCGGCGACCGACGAGGCAACATCAACAACGATGGTCACGACCACGGTGGCTCCCGGCAGCAGGTCCCCAAAGGCGCACGTGACGGTTTGGCCGTCGACACAGCTGCCGACCGTGGTGGTGACGCTGGCGAACGTGGTGTCGGCGGGCAGCGGATCTGCGAACGTGACATTGGCCGCCGTCGACGGGCCCGCGTTGCCGATGTCGATGGTGTACGTCAGCGTCTCCCCGGCGACAACCGGGTTCGGTGCTCCGGACTTCACGATCGTCAGCTCGGGTTCGCTGACGATCTCGGTCGTCTCCTGGACATCGTTGTTGTCGGCGTTGGGGTCGGTGCCGTCGCCGGTGATCGACGCTGAGTTGAACAGCGTCGTTCCCTCGGGGACGCTGGGATCCACCGTTGCGACGATCACGAAGTCGATGGAATCGCCTGCAGCGAGTCCGCCGATGTCACACGTGACGATCGGGCCGCCCGCCGGTGCACAGCCGGCCGTGCCGCTGACGAAGGTTGTCTGGCCGGGGAGGATGTCGGTGAGGACGATCCCGGTGGCGTTGGACGGGCCGAAGTTCGTGGCCGTCAGCAGGTACGTGACGGTCTCGCCCGCCACAACTGGATCGACTTCTTCCGACTTGAAGACCGCCAGGTCGTTGATCTGCTCGACGGTGGTGTCCTCGGTCGCGGTGTTGTCGGCGATGTCGGGGTCCGGGTCCGGTGAGCTCACGGTTGCGGTATTGCTGAGCGTCGTTCCGGCGGGCACCGCAGAGTCGACTGTGGCGGCAACGATCACGGTCACGGTGGCGCCTGCCGCGACGTCGCCAACGTCGCACGTCACGATCCCGCCGGCTTCCGTGCACCCGCCGGTCGAGCTTCCGATGTCGAAAGTCGTGTCCGCAGGGAGCGTGTCGGTGATGGTCACTGCCGAGGCGTCGGAGATCCCGGCGTTGGTAACGGTCAATTGCCAGGTCACGCCGGCACCGGCGGCAACGGGGTCGGCGACGTCGACCTTCTCCAGCGAGAGGTTGGCCTCACGCACCACTCCTGAGGATGTCGGCGCCGACGATGGGTCGCTCTCGTTGGCATCGGCGGTCGCAGTGTTCACCAGGGCGGCACCGTTGGCGACCGACGCTGCTACCTCGACCACGATGGTGACCGTGACGGTGTCTCCCGAGGCGACGTCGCCGAGGTCGCAGCTCACGAGCCCACCGGATTCGGCGCACGTTCCGCCGTTGGAGGCGGCGGCGCCGACGAAAGTGGTGCCCAGTGGCAGCGGATCGCCAACGGTGGACCCGGTGGCGAGGGACGGGCCGCTGTTGGTGACCGCAACCGTGTACGTCAAGTTGGCGCCCGCCACGACGGGATCGGGCGATGCCGTCTTCACCACGTCGAGCTGCGCCTGGCGCTCGATCGTCGTGATCTCCTCCGCTGTGTTGTTGGAGGGGTCCGGGTCGGTGGTCGAGGAGCTGATCTCGGCGGTGTTCGTGACTGTGCCCTCTGGGGCATCGGAATCCACGATCACGCCGATGGTGATCGTGGAGCTCGCACCGGCAGCAACGGTGCCGAGACTGCATGTGATGACCTGCCCCGCAGCCCCGCAGGTCGCATCCGACGTCGCCCCGTCGAAGGTCAGCCCTGCCGGGAGGGTGTCCGTGATCGCCACGTCCAGGGCGTCGGACGGTCCGTCGTTGCGGAGTTCGAGGTCATAGGTGAGTGGAAGCCCGGCTACAGCGGGGTCGAACGCCGCCGTCTTGGAGACGAGTACCAGGTCGGCGGACGAATCGACCGTCGTCGTTGCGGTGGCGGAGTTGTCCGCGGTGTCGGGGTCGGTCGTGTCGGAGGCTGCGCTCGCAGTGTCTTCGACGGAACCGGCGGCGGCCGGGGAGACGGTGCCAACCACTGTGATCGTCACTGTAGAACCATTGGCGACATCGCCGACGGGACACTGGACGGTTCCGCCCTCAGCCTCGCCCGTGTGGGTGCACGCGGAACCTGTCGACGTGGTCGCCGAATCGAAAGCCACGCCTGGGTCGAGTACGTCGTCGATGACCACGCTGGCCGCACTCGACGGCCCGTTGTTGGTGACGGTGATCGTCGACGTCAAGGTCTCGCCGGCGAGGACCGGGTCTGGTGACGACGTCTTGGTCACGGCGAGGTCGGCTTCGGTTTCGATGCCGGTCGTGACGCTCGCCGAGTTGTCGCCAAGCGCAGGGTCGTCTGTGGAACTGCTCACGGTCGCTGCATTTGTTGCCGACAACGCCACGGTCGCGGGGTCCACGGTGGCGACAACCTCGATCGTTGCCCCACCATCGGTTGCGAGGGTCCCGAGGTCGCATTCGACCGTTCCGCCGTTCACCTCACCCGTGTGGGTGCACGTGCCGGTACCGGCCGTCACCGTTGCCGAGTTGAATTGCAGGGAGGGAGGGAGCACGTCGGAGGCGATGGTCGCAATGGCGTCCGATGGGCCCGCATTGTCGACGGTCAGGGTGTAGGTGATCTGTTCGCCTGCCACGACCGGGTCAGGGGTCGCCGTCTTGGTGATCGACAGGTCCGCCAGAGTCGCGATCTCGGTCGATGCGCTTCCCGTGTTGTTGCTGGGCGTCGGATCGGCCGTGTCCGAGGTGGCGGTAGCGCCGTTGGCGACCGTGCCGGAGGCAGATGCGAGGACTGTCGCCACGATCTCGATGGTCGCCGTGCCGCCCGCCGCGAGGTCTGCTGGACCGCACGTGACCGTTCCCCCGCTTGCCTCCCCGGTGTGGGCACAGGTGGCGCCGCCGGTGACGACCGTTGCGGAGACGAATGAGAGGTTCCCGTCGAGCGCGTCGGTGAGCGTTGCTGCGGTCGCCAGCGACGGGCCGTTGTTGGTGACGTCGATCGTGTAGGTCAACGTCTCGCCGGCGATGACCGGGTCGGGATCATCGACCTTCACCACCGCGAGATCTGCCTCCTGGGCGACGGTCGTCTCCTCGGTGGCATCGTTGTTGGCGGTGTCGGGGTCGGTCTCGTTGGCCGTGACGGAAGCGGTGTTCGTGATCACTGTGCCGTCTGCGGTCGCAGCGTCGACAGTGAAGGCGATGACCACTGATGCGGTTGTGCCGGCGGGGACATCGCCAACGTCGCACGTCACGGTCCCGCCACCCTCGCTACAAGTCGCAGTGGAAGCCGCCGCATCGAATACGGTTCCGGGCGGCACGTCATCTTGGATCGTGACGGCCGTGGCATCCGACGGCCCGTTGTTGGTGACCTCCACGGTGTAGAGGACGACGCCACCGGCGACAACCGGGTCCGATGCGTCAGTCTTGGTCAAGCTCAGGTCGGCCTCACGGTCGACGTCGGTATCGATGGTCGTGGCGTTGTCGCCTGGGTTCGGATCGGGTTCGTCGGAGGTGACCGACGCCGAGTTGGCGGTTGTCGAGCCGTCCGCAAATGAGCTCGGAATGGCGACGACGATCTCGACGCCGACGGACGTGCCTGCCGGAACGGTGCCGAGGTCGCAGTCGACGACCCCGCCCGATTCGACGCAGGTACCTTGATCGGGGTTCGTGCTCACGATGCCGACGCCTGCTGGCAGCGCGTCAAGGGTTGCGGTGCCGCCTGCGTCCGACGGACCGGCGTTGGTGACGGTGAGCGTATAGGTGAGGTTCTCGCCGGCGAGGACGGGCTCAGGGCTGGCCGTCTTGGTGATGGAAAGATCGGCGGCTCGGGTGACGCTCGTGTTCTCGCTGGTCTCGACGGGTGCGGCGAGCTCGTCTGCGTTGGCCTCGGCCGTATTCATGAGCTGGGTGCCGTCGGCGGTTGCCGAATCAACGGTCACATCGATGGTGATCGTCACGAGGTCGCCGACGGCTATGTCGCCGAGGTCGCAGTCGACCGTTCCTGCCGCTTCGACGCAGGTCCCTGCCGTGGTGGAAACGGCATCGAAGTTGGCCGCTGCGGGGAGCGGATCGCTCACCGTGACGTTGCTGGCTGCCGAAGGGCCGAGGTTCTCGACGATCAGCGTGTACGTGAGGTTCTCGCCCGCCACGACGGGATCGGGCGTGGCCGACTTCGTGAATTCGAGGTCGACGATCCGCTCGATCTGGGTCAGCTCTGACGATGAGTTGTTGTTGGGATCGGGGTCGGGATCGTCGCTGGACACGGCCACGAGATTCTCCAGGATGGTCCCGTTGGCGATGGCCCCATCGATGTCGGCGGTGATGTCTGCAGTGGCGGTGCCGCCGGCGGCCACGTCGCCGAGGGCGCACGTGACGATCTGGCCGGCCGCGGTGCAGGTCGGGCTGGAGGCGAATGCCATCCCTGCCGGCAGGGTGTCGGTGATGAGCACATTGGCGGCATCCGACGGTCCCTCATTGGTCACGGTGACGGTGTAGGTGACCTGCCCACCCGCAGTCGCCGGGTCCGTCGAGTCGACCTTGACGACCGACAGATCCGCACTACGTTCGATGTCGGTGTCTTCGGTTGCGGTAGCGCCCGTCGGGTCCTCGTCCGAGATCGCAGTAGCAGTGTTGGTGATCGTGCCGGGTGCCGTTGCCGGGTCGATCAGGCCGCTGATCGCCACAGAGGATGAAGCGCCGACGGCGAGGTCGCCGATCGTGCACTCGATGGTTCCGCCTGATTCCGTGCACGCCGCACTGGACGTGACCGGATCGAACGTGACCCCCGCCGGCAGCGTGTCGGTGATGACGACGGCCGTCGTGTCCGACGGCCCGGTGTTCGTCACCGTCAGCGAGTACGTGACGAGCCGGCCCGCAACCGCCGGGTCGGTCGTGTCGTCCTTGGTGAGGTCCAGCGAAACGGCTCGATCGACGGTCGTGTCCTCGGTTGCGGTGTCGTTCGACGGGTCCGGATCCGGTGTCGCCGATGAGCCGGTTGCGCTGTTGGTGAGGACTGCACCTGCCGCCGTCGCGGCATCGACCGTCACGGTGATCTCGACCGTGGCGTCGGTCCCGGGAAGGATGTCACCGAGACCGCACGTCACCGACGCGCCACCGTCGATGCAGGTGCCTGCGCTCGGCACCATCGCCGTCACGGTGGTCCCCGGTGGGAGCGTGTCGGTCATCGTGGCCGCCTCCGCCGTCGACGGTCCGGCATTGCTCACCGTGATGGTGTATGTGACGCTCTCGCCTGCCGTGGCCGGATCGGGGCTGTCGGTCTTGGTCACCGACAGGTCGGCGCTCACTGCGATCGTTGTCGTCTCGTCGATCGAGTTGTTCGCCAGGTCATCGGCCAATTCCAACGTGCTGGTCGTCACCGATGCGGTGTTGGTGACGGTGGACGGCAGAACACTGGGATCGACCATCGCAGCGACGGTCACGGTGACGGTGTCTCCGACGGCCACCGTGCCCAGGGCACACTCCACGGCCCCGCCCACCTCTGCGCACGAGGCGTCAGAGCTGCCTGCATCGAAGGTGAAGCCTGCAGGGAGAACGTCGGTGATGACGACGTCTGCCGCCGGCGAGGGACCATTGTTCGTGATCGTGAGGTCATAGCTGACGATCTCGCCAGCGAATACGGGATCAGCGGCGTCGACCTTGGAGACGAATTCGACGTCGGTGCGGGGGGTCGGGGTGAAGGTGGTAGGCGGATCCGCCGTGCCTGTGAAGGGTGTTCCCAACGTCTCGCTCACGTAGTCGATGACGGCGATGTTGGCGATCGGCGTGTCTTCGGTGCCCTCGTCAACCGTCACGGCGAAGCTGACCGCAACCGATTCGCCCGGAACAAAACGGCCACCGGTGGTTGCGTTGGCACCGGTGCCAACACGGAAGATCACGGTGTTCGCCCCGCCGTCGTACTCGGCCAGGTCGTCTCCGACCGCATCGGTGTAGACCCCGATGTTGGCAGGGTCAGGATCGTCGACGATCTCGAGGCTGCCCGGAAGGAAGGTCACGCCTGGCGGGAGCGGGTCGCTGATCACGGTGTCGATCGACGGGTCGAGCCCGACATTGCTCGTGGTGATCGTGTACTGGATGACATCGCCTGGGTTGACGTCGCCTCCATTGAGGTCAACAAAACTCTTGGTCAATGGTGTCGTGAGGTCCGGGATGAACACGTCGATTGCCGTGGTGAGCGTGCCGGGGAAGTAGCGATCGCCGCCCGTCGTGAAGTCGACGGTTGCGCTCGTTGCGCTATTGGGCAGGATGCCACCTGCGTCAACGATGGCCGCATCGAACCCGAGTTGATCAACGTACGCGGGGTTGGTGTCGGTCAGTCGCACCCCCAAATCGGAGATGCGTGACCGGAAGAAGTTGGTGGTCGGTCGGATGGCGTCGGAAAGGGCGACACCTTCGAAGATGAAGCTGTCTCCCGTGTACAACTGGTCGCCTTCATACGCCACCATGCCCACCTTTGCGCCGAAGGCGCCGACGACGGGCGTCAGGAAGCCCGAGACGGTGAGCGAGACCGGGTTGCCAGATGCGATCTCCCCCCAGCCGTCGAAGACGGTCAGGTTGCGGGCGGGCAGAGTCGGGTCGGTGTAGACGACGACCAGCGACCATCCCGCAAACCGGTTCGTGCCGGAGGCCGATTGGACGTCGGCGATCGTGTACGTGCCGTTGCCCGCACCCTGGACGAGGGCCGTCACGTCCGCAAACCCTTGATAGGCGTTGGAGGCGCCGCCGTTGAAGACCTGATCCGCGGTGATCGGAACGTAGGCCCCCGATGTCGGTGTCTCCAGCAACACGTCGTCGCGGTCGTTGGGGCTTGGAGCGTTTTGGCCGCCGGAGCCACGGCTCAGCTGCGCTCCCCAGTACAGCCCGGCAAAGACCACCTGTCCGGTTGCCGGGACGGACAGGTCTGCGGAGCTGGAATTGAAGGTGCTGCCGTCGCCGTCGATGTCGACCCGCCGCATGTTGAACTGGTTGTTGGCGAAGTTGCCACCACTGTTCTGAGCCGTCGTGCAGTCGTTGTTCGGCTGGCATGTCAACAGCGTGTTCGACGCGAGCGTGATGTCGCCTGGGGCCGTCGTCTGGAAACGAATGCCGTAGGGCTCAAAGACGACTGCGTCGGCTTCGGGCAGTGACCCAGGAATGGGGGACACGACGACCAGCGCAAGCGCCATCGCCGCAAGCAAGGCAAGGCGCCGTCGAGCAGCGCTTTGCTCCCCAGTCATCTGATTCTCCCATGGTGGCCCAATGCGAGCAGACTACCTGCGGCCCCAGGCTCCGCCCAGTTTCTGGACGTCATGTGATGCCCGTGGCGTCGTCGACCCGGATACAGCTCCTCAGGTTTACACTGAACCCGACCGGCTCATATACTTCTTGCCTCCGGGCTCCGGCCCCGGAGGGGTGTAGCTCGAATTGGCAGAGCGCCGGTCTCCAAAACCGGAGGTTGCGGGTTCGAGTCCCGCCGCCCCTGCTCCCTCAGGAGGAATCCCACGTGAACCGAGAGATGCGGCGTCTTCAGGAAAAGGAAGAGGAGCGCGCTCGCCGCCGACGCAAGCAGGCGCCGCAACAGCGGCGCAAAGAGCGCGTGGGGTTCCGCCAGTTCATGCGAGAGGTTCGTCAAGAGCTGAAGAAGGTCGCATGGCCGACCCGAGAGCAGACGACCACCTACACCGTCGTTGTGCTCGTGGTGACGAGCGTTGTCACGGTGCTCACGTTCGGCCTCGACTATGTCTTCAAGCAGGGCATGCTCACTCTCCTCGGAGCGACATAACCATGGTCGAGACCGCACACGACACCGAAGAGACGCTCGACGACGCCGATTCCGCTGAAGCGATCGAGGCCGCCGAGGCGGTCGAGACCGAGCCTCGCAGCCCGTACGACCTCCCAGGCGGCTGGTACGTCGTCCACTCGTACTCGGGCTACGAGAACAAGGTCAAGGCCAACCTCGAGACCCGCATCAAATCGATGCACCTCGAGGACAAGGTCTTCGACGTCGTCATTCCGATGGAAGAGGTCGTTGAATTCAAGAACGGCCGCAAGGTCAACGTCATGCGGAAGAAGTTCCCCGGCTACATCCTCGTGCGCCTCTACATGGACGACGACTCGTGGTACGCCGTGCGGAACACTCCGGGAGTGACCGGCTTCGTCGGTTCCGGCTCGAAACCGACGCCGCTGTCTCGCCGCGAGGTGGAGCGTATCCTTGGTGTCCGCAAAGACGAAGAAGAGAAGAAGGAGCCCCGCTTCAAGCCTGCATGGGAGGTCGGTGAGACCGTCCGCGTGGTCGAGGGCCCTTTCGCCGACTTCAACGGTGTCATCGAAGACATCAACGTCGACCAGTCGAAGGTTCGCGTGCTCGTGGACATCTTCGGCCGCGAGACGCCGGTCGAACTCAACTTCGACCAGATTCTCAAGTTCTGATTCCTCAGGAGGGGTTTTCCGATGGGCCGCAAGAGACTGATGACGACGCTCAAGCTGCAGATTCCTGCAGGGCAGGCCAGCCCGGCTCCACCCGTGGGGCCCGCGCTCGGTCAGCACGGCGTCAACATCATGGACTTCGTGAAGGCGTACAACGACGCCACGTCGAGCCAGCAGGGGACCATCGTCCCTGTTGAGATCTCGATCTACGAGGACCGTTCGTTCAGCTTCATCACGAAGACGCCACCGGCCGCCGTGATGTTGCGGCAGGCGGCACGCATCGAGAAGGGTTCGCCGGAGCCGAACAGGGAGAAGGTTGCTTCCGTCACGCAAGATCAGGTTCGCCAGATCGCCGAGACGAAGATGACCGACCTCAACGCCAACGACATCGACGCGGCAATGAAGATCATCGAAGGTACGGCACGCTCGATGGGGATAACCGTCGACCGCTGAGGCGTCGACAGAAACCAACTCCCGGTAGTCGCTACCGGGACCGCGACGTGGGAGGGGCCGCACTGGCCCCGTCTGAACCACAAGGAGGCATGTACATGGCCAAACTCACGAAGTCCCAGGCTGCTGCGCGGCGCCGGTACGACAAGAACACGCTCTATTCGCCTGACGATGCCCTCGAATTGGTGCGGACGCTCGCAGGCGCCAAGTTCGACGAGAGCGTCGACGCGGCGTTCCAGCTCGGGATCGATGCCCGGAAGGCAGATCAGCTCGTACGCGGTACCGTCAGCTTGCCGCATGGCACGGGCAAAACAGTTCGCATCATCGTGTTCGCCGAGGGCGAAAGCGCCTTGGCAGCCGAGGAGGCCGGGGCCGACATCGTTGGCGGCAAAGCACTCGCCGAGGAAATCGGCGCCGGGGGAGCGATCGAGTTCGACATGGCGATTGCCTCACCAGACATGATGCCCCATGTGGGCAAGCTGGGTCCGATCCTCGGTCCGCGGGGGTTGATGCCCAACCCAAAGTCGGGGACCGTCACTCCTGACGTCGCCAAAGCCGTCGCCGAGTTCAAGGCCGGCCGTGTCGAGTACCGCAACGATCGGTATGGCAACGTCCACGTGCCGGTAGGTCGAGTGTCGTTTTCCGCTGAAGATCTGGTGGCAAACTTCGGTGCGTGCGCCGACGAGTTGATGCGCAACCGACCGGCTTCCGCCAAGGGCCGCTTCGTCAGGAAGGTGGCCGTGTCGTCGACCATGGGCCCGGGCGTGCGCATCGATCCGTCCCTCGTCGAGGACCTCGTCAAGACGCTGCGGTGATCTCTCGGGAACACTTGACCCACACCGGGGCGCAGGCGCTACAATTGCTGTATATTTGACAGAACACGGGGATCGCGAGGCCCACCGGACGATCCACCACCGTCCCGGAATGGTTCAATCGGCCACTGTGGCACATATGACCAGCCCCTACCCTGGTCGCCACGAGTGGAGCGTGTAGATGGCTTCCTGGCCCGCCGTCTGCCCGAATCCTCAAGAGCGAACCATCCCAGGGTCCGCGATCCCCGTTCTCTTCAGAAAGAGCCCCACCGAGGTGGGGCTCTTTCTCGTCACGAGCGGTGCGGCCTCGTCAGGAGCTGTGCGACTCACAGCTCGGTGTGTCGTCGCGTCGGTACCCGTATCCAGATACCGGATACCGGATACCGGATACCGGATACCGGATACCGGATACCGGATACCGGATACCGGATACCGGATACCGGATACCGGATACCGGATACCGGATACCGGATACCGGGTCCGCTTTGCCAGCCCTCTCTCGACTGAGTACGCTTCCGCCTCGCTACATACCGGCCCAAGACCGCAGGTGTCGTTCTCGGCATAAGTTCGCAACGGCGGACGCCAGCGCAGGTCGCCCACCACGATGTCTATCGCTGGCAGGCTCCTTCGCTTTGCGGGGGAGCTTCCTCAGTCTCTGGGACCGGATGGAGCGTTGACACATGGAACCGGTCCAGATTGGAGGATGGCACGATGCCGAGACCCGAGAAGGTTGCGGCTGTTGCTGAGATCACCGAGCGCATCGAGAATGCGCAGGCGGTGTTCCTCGCTGAGTACGCCGGCCTGTCGGTGAAGGAGCAGCAGGAGTTGCGCAGGGGGCTCAGCGCCCAGGGTGCAGAGTTCAAGGTTCTCAAGATGACGTTGACCCGACGAGCGGCAGCCGCACTCGGTCTCAACGACCTCGACGAACTCCTCATCGGTCCGACGGGTGTTGCGTTTGCGGACGGCGATCCAGTCACCGCTGCCAAAGCTCTGAAGGACTTCGCCGCAGCCCACGACGTCTTCACCATCAAGGGCGGCTTGCTGGGAACAGACTTCCTGACGCCGGCACGCATCAGCGAGCTTGCAGAGATCGCCCCGCGCGAACAGCTTCTGGCGATGCTCGCCGGTGCGCTGAAGGCGCCCCTGACGGCATTGGCGAGCGTGCTCGCTGCCCTGCCGAGGGGGACGGCAACGGCTATGCAGCAGCTGCTCGAGAAGAAGCAGGCCGGCGAGTTTGTCGCCGTCGCTGCAGCGACGGCCGAGCCAAAGGCGGCCGCAGACGATGCACCGCCTGTAGAAGAAGAAGCGGCCACCGACGACGGCGCCGAAACCGCGGACACCGAGGTGCCCGCGGCTCAGGTCGAATCCGAAGTTGCGGCTGACGCACCCGCCGAGACTCCTGATGACGACGCCGATGCGATCCCGGAAGCGCCAGCCCCGGAGCCTGCAGATGCTGACGCATCGGCCGATGACGACAGCGCAGAGGCTTCGGTGGAAGCGGCTGCCGAGACCGAAGATGAAGATCCCGAAGACAACGATGATGCGGCGCCTGCCGCTGAGGAGGAATAACCATGGCCACGACTGAGGAACTCCTCAGCATGTTCGAGGAAATGTCCGTGCTCGAGCTCTCCGAGTTCGTGAAGGCGTTCGAGGAGCGGTTCGAGGTAACGGCTGCCGCACCTGTTGCGGTTGCCGCAGCGGTGGGCGGCGACACCGCCGTCGCTGCCGAGGAAGAGCAGGACGAGTTCGACGTAATGCTCATCGCCGCCGGCGACAAGAAGATCCAGGTCATCAAGGAGGTTCGGACGCTCACGTCGCTCGGGCTGAAGGATGCCAAGGACCTCGTCGATGGCGCCCCGAAGGCCGTGCTCGAAGCCGTCGACAAGGAAACGGCCGAGAAGGCGAAGGAGACGCTCGAGGGCGTTGGCGCCTCGGTGGAGCTGAAGTAGCGAGAACCAGATTGGCGAGACCTGCCGGTCCTCCGGCGGCGACACCTCTCGTCTGGTGAGGGGGTGGTGGTCCATGTGGCCTCCACCCCCGTTGCCGTGCTTGAGGCAGTGGACAAGGACAACGTCGAGGAGGCCAAGAGCACACGCATGGCTGGCGGTACCTCCGTCAAGCTCGATCAGCCTCGTGGTGACCGCCCATCCGGTCCGGCTTCGGGCCAAGAGGTGGGCCGTGCTTGGTCTGTGAGGCTATCCGCAATGCTCACCCTCGACCTCTACTTCAGCCTCAGGCAGCGAGGCGAGCGTCCGGGTCCAGCGCCCCAGATCCTCCAATTCGGCGGTGCGAGATGTAACGTTTGCGGTTGCGAGGTGTCTCAACATTAGGGACGGGTGCCGCGAGGGGCCCGGTTTGGGCCAGGTCAAAGGACAATACGATGGACTTCAGGACTCGCGCGCATGGACGGCGGGTGCGGATCGGCAATCTGCGCCGGGTCGGCACCCTCGCGGTCGTGGTAGGGCTGATCTCCGTCACGTTGAGCGTCGCCGATGGAGGTTTCGCCGCTCCGGCGCACGCGGTCGGTGCTAGTACATTCGACGGAACGGACGGCATTGTGGATGCCGCAGCGGCGGCCATCCCAGACACCAATTCTCTGTGCGAGAACATAGACACGGACACGGTCATCGTCGGTGGCCTCAACTTCAACTCGTTGACCACTGCCGTCCCTCCCGTGGTTCGTCCGCGAAACGCTCCCGGGAAATCCGATCTCTGCAACATCTATGCGGCCTCCGAGGTCGCTACCGACGGCGACGCCTACCTCTACCTCGGGTGGGACCGGCGTGAGACCAACGGGTCAACGGTCATCGTGTTTGAGTTGAGCCAAGTCGCATCACTGTGCACCGACCCTTTCAACGGCACCCCCGACCCGAGCGACGACTGCAACCCCTTCGATTCTCGCAGCGATGGCGACATCGCGGTTCGTATTCGACTTCCAAGGCGGCGTGTCCGTCAGCTACCGCGTCTTCTCGGGAGGCTTCTACGGTTCACCGCTACCAGTTGATGCTCCCAACTTCGAGGCTTCGCTCGATGCTACGACCGCTTTTGGCGAGGCCGTCATCAACCTCAGCGCCTCGGTCTTCGCCAATGCCACGCAGTGTCTCACGTTGGGGTCGGTCGGTGGTTTCACACAAACGGGCAACGCGCGAAGATGCTCAGGTCAAGGATTGGGTACCGCCGTCCTCGTTCGAACCGCCACTGACGAACTGCTCGACCGTCGACATCAGCAAGGTGACCGTGCCCGGCGGCTTGCCCGACACCTTTGACATCACGCTCACGGGGAATGTCGTCGATGGCGCACCGAGCGTGTCGGAGACCGTCAGCCTCGCCGATGGAGAAGTGGCCACGGTCGAGATCATCGGTAATGACGACTACACACTGACCGAGATCGTGGATCCATCGCAGTGGCAGATCCTCACAATGGAGTGCACCGATCTCGACGGCAACTGGGTCGACGTCACCGGCGACGCAGTCAGCGAGCGGTACCAGCGATCCCTTCATACTCTTTTCCGACAACCACCCCAATGCTTGTCGCGTGACCAACACGCCGCTGCCTGGTTCGATCACCCTGGTGAAAGAGATCCAGGGGGCCGGAGGTACCCACGACTTCGACTTCACGCTTGCGGGCGACCCCGGATTTTCTGGCACGACAACCTTGTCGCCCACGGCCCCGGATGCGACCGGCTCGGGTACGGCGTCGGTGACCTTCGTCGACCTTCCCGCCGGCCCGAACCCCGTCTACAGCGTTTCGGAGGTAACTCCAGCGCCGTGGACGCTGCTGTCCGCTACTTGCGACGACGGCTCTGATCCTGCGGCGATTGCGATCAGTGGGGGAGAGGACGTCACGTGCACCTTCGTCAACGCCGCACCCGACCCGACGCTCGCCGTCACCAAGACGGCAGCGCCTACATCGGTGGATGAGAATGGCGGACCGGTCAGGTTCAGCTTCGAAATCGTCAACACGACGGTTCTCGAGGCGCTCACGTTGACGAGCTTGGCCGACTCGATCTTCGGCGATCTGAACGGGCTTGGCGACTGCACGCTGCCCCAAGATTTGGCAGCGGACGGCGGTACCTATTCATGCTCTGCGACCTTCGACGTAACGGGCAATGCAGGGGACGTGATCGTCAACGAGCTGTCAGCCACCGCCCAGGACGCCCAAAGTGAAGTCGTCACCGAGCTCGACACGGCCACCGTGACGATCGCTGATGTGGAGTCGTCGATCGAGGTCACGAAGACGCCGACACCGCCCGCGGTTGATGAGCCCGGGGGCGACGTCACCTTCGACGTGACGATCGAGAACACGTCGCCGGCCGACACGGTCAACGTAACCTCGGTGGTAGACGACGTCTTCGGTGATATCGGAGCGACGTGCACGACGCCCCTGCCGGTGACGCTCGATCCCGGAGCAACGTTCGACTGTACGTTCACCGAGTTCGTTGCCGGCACCTTCGGCGACGTGCACGAGAACACGGTCACCGTGCTCGGTACCGATGACGACGGGGCGGCCGTCTCTGCGACGGCGACGGCGAATGTCACCTTCAACGACGTCAACTTCCCGCCGATCGCGAACGATGACACCGCTACGACGCCGGAGGACACCCCGGTGACAGTGGATGCGACGGGCAACGACACAGATTTCGATAGCAACCTGGATCCTGCGACCGCCACGGTGGATACCGCACCGTCGAACGGGACCGTCGTCGCCAACGGGGACGGGACCTTTACCTATACGCCGAACCAGGACTTCAGCGGCACCGACTCGTTCACGTACCGGGTGTGCGACACCGGCCTCGACGGTATCCCCGACACGGGCGACGAGCTTTGTGACGCGGCGACGGTGACGATCGATGTGACTCCAGTGAACGACCCGCCGGTGGCCAGCGATGACACCGCAGCCACGGATGAGGACACGCCGGTAGCGATCGACGTGCTGGCGAACGACAGCGATGTCGAAGGTGGTTTGGACCCATCGTCGGTGACGGTGACACAGACCCCGCTGAACGGCACCGTTGTCGTCAACGCCGATGGTTCCGTCACGTATAGCCCGAATGCCGATTTCAACGGCACCGATTCGTTCACCTATGAGGTGTGTGACACCGACGGCCTGTGCGACACGGCGACGGTCACCGTCACAGTCGCAGCGGTGAACGACCCTCCGGTGGCGAACGACGATGCGGCGTCGACGAATGAGGACACGCCAGTCACGGTGGGTGCGGCGGCCAACGACACCGATGTGGACGGCAATCTGGATCCGACCACGGCGACGGTGGTGGCTGGTCCGGCGAACGGCACCGTAGTGAGCAACGGGGATGGGACGTTTACGTATACGCCGGATACGGATTTCAACGGCACCGATTCACTCACCTACGAGATCTGCGATACCGACGGCGCGTGCGACACGGCCACGGTGACTGTCACCGTCGGAGCGGTCAACGATGCCCCCGATGCGGTCGACGATGCGTACGCCACGGACGAGGACGTGACGTTGACTGTCGACGCCGCAACCGGCGTGCTGGGCAACGACACCGATGTCGATGGCGACTCGCTGACGGCGACGCTGTTGACGGGGACTTCGAATGGGACGGTGACGCTCAACCCGGATGGTTCGTTCGACTATGTGCCGAACGCCGATTTCAACGGGACCGACAGCTTCACCTACGAAGCGTGCGATCCGGACGGATTGTGCGACGTGGCGACGGCGACGATCACCATCGATCCAATGAATGATGCGCCGGTGGCGAATGATGATGCCTACACGACCCCAGAGGACACCCTGTTGACGGTGGTGGCTCCGGGCACCCTTGGCAACGACGGAGATGTCGATGGTGACACCTTGACTGCGACGTTGCTGACGGGGGCGTCGAACGGGACCGTGACGCTGAACCCTGACGGCTCGTTCGAATACGTACCGGATGCCGACTTCAACGGCACGGACAGCTTCACGTATGAGGCGTGCGATCCGGACGGGCTGTGTGACACGGCGACGGCCACGATTGACGTCACGCCGGTGAACGATCCGCCGGTGGCAAACGATGATACGGCTTCGACGCCGGAGGACACGGCGGTCACGGTTGATGCTGCGGCCAACGACACCGATGTGGACGGGAACTTGGATCCGGCCACGGCGACGGTGGTGGCTGATCCGGCGAATGGGACGGTGGCGAGCAACGGGGATGGGACATTCACTTACTCCCCGAATGCGGACTTCAACGGCACGGATTCGTTCACGTATGAGATCTGTGACACCGACGGCTTGTGTGACACCGCCACGGTGACGGTGTTCGTGGCTCCGGTCGATGATGCGCCCGTAGCCGTGGATGACGAGGTATCGACACTCGAGGATGCGCCGGTGACGGTAGATGCCGCCGCCAATGACACCGACGTGGACGGCAATTTGGATCCGGCCACGGCGACGGTGGTGGCTGATCCGGCGAATGGGACGGTGGCGAGCAACGGGGATGGCACGTTCACGTACACCCCGAATGCGGATTTCAACGGCACGGATTCGTTCACGTATCAGATCTGTGACACGACCGGGCTGTGTGCCGAGGCGACCGTGACGATCGAGGTGCTGCCGGTGAACGACCCGCCGGTCGCGGTGGACGACGCGGCTACCACGGATGAGGACACGCCGGTGACGGTGGACGCCGCGGCGAATGACACCGATGTCGACGGCAGCCTCGATCCGACCTCGGCAACGGCACTAACCGATCCGGCCAACGGGACGGTGACCAGCAACGGTGACGGGACGTTCACGTACACCCCGAATGACGATTTCAACGGCACCGACTCGTTCACCTACGAGATCTGTGACACCGACGGCTTGTGTGACACTGCCACCGTGACGGTGACGGTCGATCCGATCAATGACCCGCCGGTGGCGAATGACGACGCGGCGACCACGGATGAGGACACGCCGGTGACGGTGGACGCAGCCGCCAACGACACTGACGTGGACGCCAACCTCGATCCAGCCACCGCCACCGTGCTGACCGATCCGGCGAATGGGACGGTCGTCGCCAACGGGGACGGGACCTTCGAGTACACCCCCAATCAGGATTTCACGGGCACCGACACCTTCACGTATGAGATCTGTGACACCGACGGATTGTGTGACACCGCCGCCGTGACGGTGACGGTCGATCCGGTCAATGACCCGCCGGTGGCCAACGACGACGCCGCAACCACGCCTGAGGACACTGCGGTGACGGTGGATGCGGCGGCGAACGACACGGATGTGGACGGGAATCTGGATCCGACCACGGCCACGGCCCTGACCGATCCGGCCAACGGGACGGTGACGAACAACGGGGACGGCACCTTCACCTACACCCCCAATCAGGATTTCACGGGCACCGACACCTTCACGTATGAGATCTGTGACACCGACGGGCTGTGTGACACCGCGATCGTGTCGATCACCGTCGACCCGGTGAACGATGCCCCCGTGGCGAACGACGACGCCGCAACGACGCCTGAGGACACTGCGGTGACGGTGGATGTGGCGGCGAACGACACCGACGTCGACGGCAACCTCGACCCATCGACGGCGACCGTGTTGACCGGTCCGGCGAACGGGACGGTGACGAACAACGGCGATGGGACGTTCGAGTACACCCCGAACGCCGACTTCAACGGCACCGACACCTTCACGTATGAGATCTGCGATGCCACCGGCTTGTGTGATTCGGCCACGGTGACGATCACCGTGGACCCGGTCAACGATGCTCCGGTGGCCAACGACGATGCCGCGACGACGCCGGAAGACACGCCCGTCACGGTTGACATCCTGGCGAATGACACCGACGTCGATGGCAACCTCGACGCTGGCTCCGTGACGGTCACGTCGACACCTGGCAACGGAGCGGTCAACGTGAACGGCGATGGGTCGGTCGAGTACACGCCGAATGCGGACTTCAACGGCACCGACACCTTTGTCTACGAGGTCTGTGACACCGACGGGCTGTGCGACACCGCCACGGTCACGGTGACCGTCGACGCCGAGAACGACGTGCCCGAGGCTGAGAACGACGGCTACACGACGGCCGAGGACACGACGCTGACGGTCGACGCGGCCTCCGGCGTGCTCGCCAACGACTCGGACGTCGACGGCGATGCGCTGACGGCGACCCTGCTGACGGGTCCGACCAACGGCACACTCACGCTGAACCCCGACGGGTCGTTCGAGTACGTTCCCAATGCCGACTTCAACGGCACCGACACCTTCACCTACGAAGCGTGCGATCCCGGCGGCCTCTGCGATACGGCTGTTGCGACCATCACCGTCGATCCGGTGAACGACGCCCCGGTGGCCAACGACGATGCCTACTCCACGCTCGAGGAAACGCCGCTGAACATCGCCGTCCCCGGCGTGCTCGGCAACGATTCCGACGTCGACGGTGATGCGCTGACGGCGACCGTGGTGACGGGCCCGGCCAACGGCACGCTCACCCTCAACGCCGATGGGTCGTTCGACTACACGCCAAACCTGGACTTCACCGGGACCGATACTTTCACGTATGACGCATGCGACCCAGATGGGCTGTGCGATTCGGCGACGGTGACGATCACCGTCGATCCGGTCAATGACGCCCCCGTGGCGAACGATGACACGGCAACGACGCCTGAGGACACCCCGGTGACCGTGGATGCGGCGGCGAACGACACCGACGTCGACGGCAACCTCGACCCGACGACGACCGCCGTCGTGACCGGCCCGACGAACGGCACCGTGACGAACAACGGCGACGGGACCTTCGAGTACACCCCCAATCAGGATTTCACGGGCACCGACACCTTCACGTATGAGATCTGTGACACCGACGGGCTGTGTGACACCGCGATCGTGTCGATCACCGTCGACCCGGTGAAGATGCCTCCGGTGGCGAACGACGACGCCGCAACGACGCCTGAGGACACTGCGGTGACGGTGGATGTGGCGGCGAATGACACCGACGTCGACGGCAACCTCGACCCATCGACGGCGACCGTGTTGACCGGTCCGGCGAACGGGACGGTGACGAACAACGGCGATGGGACGTTCGAGTACACCCCGAACGCCGACTTCAACGGCACCGACACCTTCACGTATGAGATCTGCGATGCCACCGGCTTGTGTGATTCGGCCACGGTGACGATCACCGTGGACCCGGTCAACGATGCGCCGGTGGCCAACGACGATGCCGCGACGACGCCGGAAGACACGCCCGTCACGGTTGACATCCTGGCGAATGACACCGACGTCGATGGCAACCTCGACGCTGGCTCCGTGACGGTCACGTCGACACCTGGCAACGGAGCGGTCAACGTGAACGGCGATGGGTCGGTCGAGTACACGCCGAATGCGGACTTCAACGGCACCGACACCTTTGTCTACGAGGTCTGTGACACCGACGGGATGTGTGACACCGCCACCGTGACCATCACGGTCGATCCGGTGAACGATGCCCCGGTCGCCAACGACGACACGGCAACGACCACCGAGGAGGTGCCCGTCATCATCGACGTTGCCGCCAACGACACGGACGTCGACGGGAACCTCGATCCGGCGACGGCGACGGTGCAGACGGGTCCCGGCAACGGCACCGTTGCGAACAACGGCGACGGGACGTTCGAGTACACCCCCAATGTCGATTTCACGGGTACCGACACCTTCGTCTACGAGGTCTGCGACACCGACGGGCTGTGCGACACCGCCACGGTCACGGTGACCGTCGACGCCGAGAACGACGTGCCCGAGGCTGAGAACGACGGCTACACGACGGCCGAGGACACGACGCTGACGGTCGACGCGGCCTCCGGCGTGCTCGCCAACGACTCGGACGTCGACGGCGATGCGCTGACGGCGACCCTGCTGACGGGTCCGACCAACGGCACACTCACGCTGAACCCCGACGGGTCGTTCGAGTACGTTCCCAATGCCGACTTCAACGGCACCGACACCTTCACCTACGAAGCGTGCGATCCCGGCGGCCTCTGCGATACGGCTGTTGCGACCATCACCGTCGATCCGGTGAACGACGCCCCGGTGGCCAACGACGATGCCTACTCCACGCTCGAGGAAACGCCGCTGAACATCGCCGTCCCCGGCGTGCTCGGCAACGATTCCGACGTCGACGGTGATGCGCTGACGGCGACCGTGGTGACGGGCCCGGCCAACGGCACGCTCACCCTCAACGCCGATGGGTCGTTCGACTACACGCCAAACCTGGACTTCACCGGGACCGATACTTTCACGTATGACGCATGCGACCCAGATGGGCTGTGCGATACGGCGACGGTGACGATCACCGTCGATCCGGTCAATGACGCCCCCGTGGCGAACGATGACACGGCAACGACGCCTGAGGACACCCCGGTGACCGTGGATGCGGCGGCGAACGACACCGACGTCGACGGCAACCTCGACCCGACGACGACCGCCGTCGTGACCGGCCCGACGAACGGCACCGTGACGAACAACGGCGACGGGACCTTCGAGTACACCCCCAATCAGGATTTCACGGGCACCGACACCTTCACGTATGAGATCTGCGACACCGACGGGCTGTGTGACACCGCGATCGTGTCGATCACCGTCGACCCGGTGAACGATGCCCCCGTGGCGAACGACGACGCCGACACGACCGACGAGGACACACCGGTGAACATCGATGTCCTCGCCAACGACTCGGATGTGGACGGCGATGTGTTGGTGGTGGATGCGGTGACGCAGCCGGCCAACGGCAGCGTGGTGATCGAGGCCGACGGGACGGTTACCTATACCCCGGATGCGGACTTCAACGGGACGGACACGTTCACGTATGACGCCTGTGACCCTGATGGGCTGTGTGACACGGCGACGGTGACGATCACGGTCAACCCGGTCAACGACGCTCCCGATGCGGTCGACGATGCCGGCACGACTCCTGAAGACACACCTGTCAACGTCGACGTGCTCGCCAACGACACCGACCCGGACGGCGATGTGCTCGTCGTGGATGCGGTGACGCAGCCGGCGAACGGCTCGGTGGTGATCGAGGCCGACGGGACCGTGATGTACACCCCGGATCCCGATTTCAACGGCACGGACACTTTCACGTACACGGCATGTGACCCCGGCGGGCTCTGCGACATCGCAACGGTCACGATCACGGTTGATCCCGTCAATGATGCGCCGGTGGCGAACGACGATGCGGCCACCACCGACGAGGACACACCGGTGAACATCGACGTGCTCGCCAACGATACGGATGTCGATGGGGACGTGTTGGTGGTGGATGCGGTGACGCAGCCGGCGAACGGCTCGGTGGTGATCGAGGCCGACGGGACCGTGACGTATACCCCGGACCCGGACTTCAACGGCACCGACACTTTCACCTACACGGCATGCGATCCCGATGGCCTCTGCGACACCGCAACCGTCACGGTCGACGTGGCCTCCGGCGCCGATGTGCCGGTCGCTGTCGACGATTTTGCGGCGACGCCGGAGGACACACCGGTGAACATCGACGTGTTGGCCAACGACTCTGACATCGACGGCGATCCGCTGACGATCGACTCCGTGACGCAGCCCGCCAACGGGTCGGTCGTGATCGACGACGGCGGCACGCCGGCCGATCCGAACGATGACACCGTCACCTATACCCCGAACCCGGACTTCAACGGCACCGACACGTTCACGTACACGGTGTGTGACCCTGACGGGTTGTGTGACACCGCCACGGTGACCGTCACCGTCGACTCCGTCAACGACGCCCCCGTCGCCAACGATGATGCTGAGACGACCGATGAGGAAGTTCCGGTGAATGTCGATGTCCTCGGCAACGACTCGGATGTGGATGGGGATGTGTTGGTGGTGGATGCGGTGACGCAGCCGGCCAACGGCACGTGTGGTGGTCGAGGCTGACGGGACCGTCACCTACACCCCGAACCCTGATTTCAACGGCACCGATACGTTCACGTATGACGTGTGTGATCCTGATGGGTTGTGTGACACCGCCACGGTGACGGTGACGGTGAACTCGGTGAATGATGCTCCGGTGGCGAACGATGACACGGCAACGACGGATGAGGACACTGCGGTCGACATCGACGTGTTGGGCAACGACTCGGACATCGACGGCGATCCGCTGACGATCGACTCCGTGACGCAGCCCGCCAACGGGACGGTCGTGATCGACGACGGCGGCACGCCGCCGCCGACGATGACACCGTCACCTATACCCCGGATCCGGATTTCAACGGGACGGACACGTTCACGTACACGGTGTGTGACCCTGACGGGTTGTGTGACACCGCCACGGTGACCGTCACCGTCGACCCCGTCAACGACGCCCCCGTCGCCAACGATGATGCTGAGACGACCGATGAGGAAGTTCCGGTGAATGTCGATGTCCTCGGCAACGACTCGGATGTGGATGGGGATGTGTTGGTGGTGGATGCGGTGACGCAGCCGGCCAACGGCACGTGTGGTGGTCGAGGCTGACGGGACCGTCACCTACACCCCGGATCCTGATTTCAACGGTGTCGACACGTTTACGTATGACGTGTGTGATCCTGATGGGTTGTGTGACACCGCCACGGTGACGGTGACGGTGAACTCGGTGAATGATGCTCCGGTGGCGAACGATGACACGGCAACGACGGATGAGGACACTGCGGTCGACATCGACGTGTTGGCCAACGACTCGGACATCGACGGCGATCCGCTGACGATCGACTCCGTGACGCAGCCCGCCAACGGGACGGTCGTGATCGACGACGGCGGCACGCCGGCCGATCCGAACGATGACACCGTCACCTATACCCCGGATCCCGATTTCAACGGGACGGACACGTTCACTTACACCATCTGCGACCCGACTCCGCTGTGTGACACCGCGACGGTGACGGTGACGGTGGATGCGGTGAATGATGCGCCGGTGGCGAACGGTGATGCTGAGACGACGGGTGAGGAAGTTCCGGTGAATGTCGATGTCCTCGGCAACGACTCGGATGTGGATGGGGATGTGTTGGTGGTGGATGCGGTGACGCAGCCGGCGAACGGCAGTGTGGTGGTCGAGGCTGACGGGACCGTCACCTACACCCCGGATCCTGATTTCAACGGTGTCGACACGTTCACGTATGACGTGTGTGATCCTGACGGGTTGTGTGACACCGCCACGGTGACGGTGACGGTGAACTCGGTGAATGATGCGCCGGTGGCGAACGATGACACGGCAACGACGGATGAGGACACTGCGGTCGACATCGACGTGTTGGCCAACGACTCGGACATCGACGGGGACACGTTGGTGGTGGATGCGGTGACGCAGCCTGCCAACGGTTCGGTGGTGGTCGACGCCGACGGCACCGTCACCTACACCCCGAACCCGGACTTCAACGGCACCGATACGTTCACGTACACGGTGTGTGACCCTGACGGGTTGTGTGACACCGCCACGGTGACCGTCACCGTCGACCCCGTCAACGACGCCCCCGTCGCCAACGACGACGCCGACTCGACCGAGCAGGGCTTCGCCGTGACGGTGCCGGTCCTCAACAACGACTTGGACGTCGACGATGGCATCGACTCAGGGTCAGTCACCGTGACCACGACGCCCGGCAACGGCACCGCAGTCGTGGAGGCCGACGGAACCATCACCTACACGCCTGCCCTGGACTTCACCGGCACCGACACGTTCGAATACCAGGTCTGCGACTTCGCCGGTCTCTGTGACACGGCTGTCGTGACGGTGCTGGTGACCGACAACACAGCCCCCGACCTCGTCGACGATTCGGCGGCGACGCCGGAGGACACGCCGGTCAGCGTCGATGTGTTGGTGAACGACTCGGACCCCGATGGCGATCCGCTCATCACCGACTCCGTGACCCAGCCCGCCAACGGCAGTGTGGTGATCGAGACCGATGGCACGGTGACGTATACCCCGGATCCTGATTTCAACGGGACGGACACGTTCACCTACACGGCGTGCGACGACGGCGTGCCACCGAACTGCTCCACTGCGACGGTGACGGTGACGGTGGATGCGGTGAATGATGCGCCGGTGGCGAACGATGATGCTGAGACGACCGATGAGGAAGTTCCGGTGAATGTCGATGTCCTCGGCAACGACTCGGATGTGGATGGGGATGTGTTGGTGGTGGATGCGGTGACGCAGCCGGCCAACGGCAGGTGGTGGTCGAGGCTGACGGGACCGTCACCTACACCCCGAACCCTGATTTCAACGGTACCGATACGTTCACGTATGACGTGTGTGATCCTGATGGGTTGTGTGACACCGCCACGGTGACGGTGACGGTGAACTCGGTGAATGATGCTCCGGTGGCGAACGATGACACGGCAACGACGGATGAGGACACTGCGGTCGACATCGACGTGTTGGCCAACGACTCGGACATCGACGGCGATCCGCTGACGATCGACTCCGTGACGCAGCCCGCCAACGGGTCGGTCGTGATCGACGACGGCGGCACGCCGGCCGATCCGAACGATGACACCGTCACCTATACCCCGGATCCTGATTTCAACGGGACGGACACGTTCACCTATACGGTGTGTGACCCTGACGGGTTGTGTGACACCGCCACGGTGACCGTCACCGTCGACCCCGTCAACGACGCGCCCGTCGCCAACGATGATGCTGAGACGACCGATGAGGAAGTTCCGGTGAATGTCGATGTCCTCGGCAACGACTCGGATGTGGATGGGGATGTGTTGGTGGTGGATGCGGTGACGCAGCCGGCGAACGGCAGTGTGGTGGTCGAGGCTGACGGGACCGTCACCTACACCCCGGATCCTGATTTCAACGGTGTCGACACGTTTACGTATGACGTGTGTGATCCTGACGGGTTGTGTGACACCGCCACGGTGACGGTGACGGTGAACTCGGTGAATGATGCTCCGGTGGCGAACGATGACACGGCAACGACGGATGAGGACACTGCGGTCGACATCGACGTGTTGGGCAACGACTCGGACATCGACGGCGATCCGCTGACGATCGACTCCGTGACGCAGCCCGCCAACGGGACGGTCGTGATCGACGACGGCGGCACCGTCACCTACACCCCGAACCCGGACTTCAACGGCACCGATACGTTCACGTACACGGTGTGTGACCCTGACGGGTTGTGTGACACCGCCACGGTGACCGTCACCGTCGACCCCGTCAACGACGCCCCCGTCGCCAACGATGATGCGGAGACGACCGATGAGGAAGTTCCGGTGAATGTCGATGTCCTCGGCAACGACTCGGATGTGGATGGGGATGTGTTGGTGGTGGATGCGGTGACGCAGCCGGCCAACGGTTCGGTGGTGGTCGAGGCTGACGGCACCGTCACCTACACCCCGAACCCTGATTTCAACGGTGTCGACACGTTTACGTATGACGTGTGTGATCCTGACGGGTTGTGTGACACCGCCACGGTGACGGTGACGGTGAACTCGGTGAATGATGCGCCGGTGGCGAACGATGACACGGCAACGACGGATGAGGACACTGCGGTCGACATCGACGTGTTGGCCAACGACTCGGACATCGATGGGGACACGTTGGTGGTGGATGCGGTGACGCAGCCTGCCAACGGTTCGGTGGTGGTCGACGCCGACGGCACCGTCACCTACACCCCGAACCCGGACTTCAACGGGACGGACACGTTCACCTATACGGTGTGTGACCCTGACGGGTTGTGTGACACCGCCACCGTGACCGTCACCGTCGACCCCGTCAATGATGCGCCGGTGGCCAACGACGACGCATCGGCCGTCGACGAAGACACTCAGGTCAACATCGACGTGCTCAGCAACGATTCCGACGTCGATGGCGATGTCCTCACGCTCGACTCGGTGACGCAGCCGGCCAGCGGCAGCGTGGTGATCGAGGCCGACGGCACCGTCACGTACACCCCGAACCCGGACTTCAACGGCACCGACACGTTCACCTACACGGTCTGCGACCCTGACGGGCTATGCGACACCGCCACCGTCACGATCACGGTCAACCCCATCAATGATGCGCCCGTTGCTGAGGAAGACTCGGCAACAACCGACGAAGACACGCCCGTCGACATCGACGTGCTCCCCAACGACACCGATATCGATGGGGACACGTTGGTGGTGGATGCGGTGACGCAGCCTGCCAACGGTTCGGTGGTGGTCGACGCCGACGGCACCGTCACCTACACCCCGAACCCGGACTTCAACGGCACCGACACGTTCACCTACACCGTTTGCGATCCGAGCCAGGTGTGTGACACGGCGACGGTGACCGTCACCGTCGATCCCGTCAACGATGCCCCGGCCGCCGTCGACGACGATGCCACCGCGGCTGAGGACACGTCGGTCGACATCCCGGTTCTCGGCAACGACAGCGATGTTGACGGCGACACGTTGACGGTGGATGCGGTGACGCAGCCGGCCAACGGCACCGTGGTCATCAACGACAACGGCACCGTCACCTACACTCCCGACCCGGACTTCAACGGCACCGACACGTTCACCTACACGGTGTGTGACCCGGACGGGTTGTGCGACACGGCAACGGTGACCGTCGACGTCACCCCTGTGAACGATGCCCCAACCGCCGCGGACGACACCGCCACGGGTGACCCTGGGGCACCGATCGACGTGCCTGTGCTGGACAACGACACCGACGTCGATGGAGATCCACTCACCATCGACTCCGTGACCCAGCCGGCCAACGGCACCGTGGTCATCAACGACAACGGCACCGTCACCTACACCCCTGACCCCGGCTTTGAGGGGCCCGACACCTTCACCTACACCGTGTGCGACCCGGACGGGTTGTGCGACACGGCAACGGTGACGGTAGTGGCCGGTCCGCTGGCGGCGCTCACGGGGATCGTCTGGTACGACCTCAACGAGAACGGGGTCCAGGACGGTGCGGAGACACAGATCTCCGGCGTTCGGCTCGTGCTCACGTGGGCCGGCGCGGATGGAGTCGTGGGTACGGCTGATGACGTGCTGATCGGCGACGCCTTCACCGCCAGCCCGTACCTCTTCACCGGCCTGGTCCCCGGGACATATCAGATCGAACTCGACCAGTCGACCCTTCCCTCCGGTGTGACCCAGGTCTACGAGTGGGATGGGTCCCTCGACGGGTCGCTCGTCGTCACCGTCGGACTCGGCGAGACCTTCCGGGAACTGGACTTCGGCTACCTGGTGGTCATGCCCGGCGCCGTTGACGACTCTGCGACAACGACGCAGGGCCAGGCCGTGGTCATCGACGTGCTCGGCAACGACAGCTTCGTCGGTGGTGTCGGCTACACGATCACCAATGTGTCCGACCCGGCCAACGGGTTCGCCGTGCTGAACGCAGACGGCACCATCACGTACCAACCGGACGCCGGCTTCGTTGGCACCGACACGTTCACCTACACGGTGACGGACGAGAACGGCAACGCCGTGACGGCGGTCGTGACCGTCGTCGTCCAAGCGGCACCGGGCGACACATTGCCCTTCACCGGTGCAGACAGCGATCGAGTCGCTCTCTTCGGTCTGGTGCTGGCCCTGCTGGGCGCAGCCCTGGTCACTATGACGCGGCTCCGGATGCGTCGCGACTGAAAGGCGTGGCGGCTGGAGGTCGCCGGCCAGCCGCAAGCTGAGGCACCCGCAAGCTCGCTGCCGGGCCCACCGTCATCCGGATACCGGATACCGGATACCGGATACTTCGCGCTTTCATCCTTGACAGCGCGCAAAATGTCGTTGTATGGTCGCACCACCAGTTGAAGACTTCTTTGCGACCCTCGCCCTGCCGAGCCGGGATAGCTGTGTGCTATCCTGGTTTTTCTGTCGTCTAGCTGTCTCCAGCCCCGCCCTTTCGAGCACCATCCCCATAGTCGTCTCGTTCCGACCCCACTCCACAGGAGGATCGCCCTTTGGCCCTTGCGCGTACCCCACGACTTTCTTTCGCCAAGATCCCCGAAGTCCAGCCCCTCCCGGGGTTGCTCTCGGTCCAGCACGACTCTTTCGGCTGGTTCCTCGAACACGGTCTCAAGCAGATCTTCAGCGAAGTCTCCCCGATCGAGGACTTCACAGGAAACCTCGCTCTCGAGCTCACCGATCATCGGTTTGGTGATGCGCCCCTCTCGATCGAAGAGGCCAAGGAGCAGGACGCCAACTACTCCAAACCGCTCTTCGTCACCGCCCGCTTCCTGAACCGGGAGACCGGTGAGATCAAGGAGCAGCAGGTCTTCCTCGGTGACTTCCCGATGATGACGCCCAACGGCACGTTCATCATCAACGGCACGGAGCGTGTCGTTGTCTCTCAGCTCGTGCGATCGCCCGGCGTCTACTTCGACCAGTCGATCGACAAGACCTCGGACAAGGACGTCTTCGCCGCCAAGGTGATCCCGGGACGCGGTGCGTGGCTCGAGTTCGACATCGACAAGAAGGACACCGTGGGCGTCCGGGTGGACCGGAAGCGCCGCCAGTACGTGACGACCTTCCTGCGGGCCCTCGGGTTCGCCGAGAGCGACGAGGACATCCTGGCGCTCTTCGGGGGCTCAGAGCTTATCGCCAACACCCTCGAGAAGGACACGACGACCGCCAAGGACGACGCACTCCTCGATCTCTATCGCAAACTGCGTCCCGGTGAGCTGACGACGGTCGAGTCGGCCCGCGGCCTCATCAACACGCTGTTCTACAACCCGAAGCGCTACGACATGACCCTCGTCGGGCGCTACAAGTTGCAGCAGAAGTTTGGTCGCAAGCCGATCACGCTGGAAACCTACGACGTGGAAGAGCACGGCCTGCTCACCCATGAGGACATGCTCGAGACCATCCAATACCTCATCGCGCTGCACGAAGGCAAGAACGGCTTCCGCACCGACGACATCGACAACTTCGCCAACCGGCGGGTGCGCACCGTCGGTGAGCTGATCCAGAACCAGATCCGGGTCGGCCTGAGCCGTCTGGAACGCGTCGTCCGCGAGCGGATGACCACCCAGGATCCCGAAGCGATCACGCCGCAGAGCCTCATCAACATCCGACCCGTCGTGGCGTCGATCAAAGAGTTCTTCGGCACCAGCCAGCTGAGCCAGTTCATGGACCAGCCCAACCCGCTGGCAGGCCTCACCCACCGCCGCCGCCTCTCGGCGCTCGGCCCCGGTGGCCTCTCCAGGGAGCGTGCCGGCTTCGAGGTGCGAGACGTGCACCCGTCCCACTACGGACGGATGTGCCCGATCGAGACGCCCGAGGGCCCGAACATCGGCCTCATCGGCTCGCTGGCGAGCTACGCCAAGGTCAACCGGTACGGCTTCATCGAGACGCCGTACCGCCGGGTGACCAACGGCAAGGTCACCGCCAAGGTCGACTACTTGACGGCTTCCGAAGAGGAGTCGCACGTCATTGCACAGGCAAACGCTCTCCTGAACGACGACGGGACGTTCGTCCACGATCGAGTTCTCGTCCGGAGGACCGGAGGCGAGGTCGACTCCGTTGCTCCCGAACAGGTCGACTACATGGATGTGTCACCGAAGCAGGTGGTGTCGGTATCGACATCGCTGATCCCCTTCCTCGAGCACGACGACGCAAACCGTGCCCTCATGGGCTCCAACATGCAGCGGCAGGCCGTGCCGCTGCTCCGCGCCGACGCTCCGCTGGTCGGCACGGGAGTCGAGGGGCGAGCCGCTCAGGACTCAGGCGACGTCATCCTGGCCCCGGTCAAGGGCGAGGTCGTCGAGGTCACAGGCGAGCACATCATCGTGAAGGGCTCTGCCGACAACAAGAAGTACACGTTGGCGCTGCGCAAGTTCGAGCGGTCGAACCAGGGGACGTGCATCAACCAGAAGCCGCTCGTCCGTGAAGGTCAGCAGGTGGCAGAGGGCGACATCATCGCCGACGGTCCCTCGACGGACCAGGGCGAGCTGGCGCTCGGCCGCAACCTGCTGGTCGCCTACATGCCGTGGGAGGGCCACAACTTCGAAGACGCAATCATTTTGTCCGAGCGCGTCGTCAAGGAAGATCTGCTCACGTCGATTCACATCGAAGAGCACGAGATCGAAGCAAGGGACACCAAGCTCGGTGCAGAAGAGATCACGCGGGACATCCCCAACGTGGCGGAAGAGGTCCTTCACGATCTCGACGATCGCGGCATCATCCGCATCGGCGCCGAGGTCGGGGCGGGCGACTACCTCGTCGGCAAGGTCACGCCAAAGGGCGAGACTGAGCTGACCCCTGAGGAGCGGCTGCTGCGAGCCATCTTCGGTGAGAAAGCCCGTGAAGTCCGGGACGTCTCGTTGAAGGTCCCTCACGGGGAGTCCGGCAAGGCGATCGCCGTCAAGGAGTTCCGCCGCGAGGACGGCTTCGATCTGCCCCCCGGCATGAACGAGCTCGTTCGGGTCTACGTCGCCAAGCAGCGCAAGATCTCGGAAGGTGACAAGCTCGCCGGCCGTCACGGCAACAAGGGCGTCATCTCCAAGATCCTCCCCGAGGAGGACATGCCTTTCCTTGCGGACGGGACTCCCGTCGACATCATCCTGTCGCCGCTGGGCGTACCGTCCCGCATGAACCTCGGGCAGATCCTCGAGACCCATCTCGGCTGGGCGGCCTCCCAAGGTTGGGAGCCGTTCGACGACATGGAGAGTCCCGCATCGCAGGGTGCCGACCGCTGGCAGACGGTGGCTACACCGGTGTTCGACGGTGCCAGGGAGACCGAGATCCTCAAGCTCCTCGACGTCACCAAGCCCAACCGTGACGGGGACAAACTCGTCGACGGCACCGGCAAGGCCATGCTCTACGACGGGCGGAGCGGACTGATGTTCGATTCGCCGGTCACCGTTGGGTATGTGTACATCTTGAAGCTGGTCCACCTCGTGGACGACAAGATCCACGCCCGGTCGACCGGCCCGTACTCGATGATCACCCAGCAGCCCCTCGGCGGCAAGGCCCAGTTTGGTGGGCAGCGCTTCGGCGAGATGGAGGTGTGGGCGCTCGAGGCCTATGGCGCCGCGTACGCCCTCCAGGAGCTGCTCACGATCAAATCGGACGATGTCCGCGGCCGCGTCAAGGTGTACGAGGCGATCGTCAAGGGCGAGAACATCCCTGAGCCGGGCATTCCCGAGTCCTTCAAGGTGCTCGTGAAAGAGATGCAGAGCCTGTGCTTGAACGTCGAGATGCTGTCGGCCGGTGAGGAAGTCGAGCTCAAGGAGCTGGAGGAGGATGTGTACCGCACGGCCGCCTCTCTGGGGATCGACATCTCCCGCCCCGAGAAGGCAGAGACGACGCCGCTCCCCTGAGCGGGAATACGCACGGGTTGTAGATCGTGCAGAGGCAGTGAGAAGCGAAGGCGTTGGCGGAGTTGACCGTCCGCAAGGGGCGACGAGGAGTCGCCGAGCGAACACCACGGAGACATAGAACGTGCCACAACTGTTCGATGAACTGAAAATCGGCCTTGCCAGCTCAGACCAGATCCGGTCTTGGTCATTCGGCGAGGTGAAGAAGCCGGAGACGATCAACTACCGGACGCTCAAGCCGGAGAAGGATGGCCTCTTCGACGAGCGCATCTTCGGTCCCACCAGGGACTGGGAGTGCTACTGCGGCAAGTACAAGCGTGTGCGCTTTCGCGGCATCGTCTGCGAACGATGCGGCGTAGAGGTCACACGGGCGAAAGTCCGCCGCGAGCGAATGGGTCATATCGAGCTGGCGGCACCCGTGACGCACATCTGGTTCTTCAAGGGTGTGCCGAGCCGGCTCGGCTACCTGCTCGACATGTCGCCCAAGGACCTCGAGAAGGTCATCTACTTCGCTGCGTACCTCGTGACGTGGATCGACGACGACAAGCGCCAGGCAGATCTCGCAGAGCTCGAAGACGCCACGCGTCACGAGCTCGAGCTGATCCGCAGTGAGTTCGAGGAATGGAAAGAAGCTCGTCTCGAAAGGCTCGAGGAAGAGCTCGAGCAGATGGAAGAGGCAGGCGCCAAGGGTCAAGAGGTCTCCGCCCGCCGCCGTGAGATCGAGCGTGAGATCAAGGACCGCGAAGAGCGGGCGACGGTGGAAGAGGAGCTCCTGCAGGAGGCCTTCGACACGTTCCGTTCGATGAAGCCGAAGCAGCTCATCGAGTCAGAGCAGCTGTGGCGCGAGATCGTCGACCGGTACGGCGACTACTACGTCGGCGGCATGGGCGCCGAGGCCATCAAGGACCTCATCACCCGTCTCGACCTCGACGCAGAGATCTTGTCGCTCCGTGAAGACCTCGACGCACGTTCCCAGCAGCGGCGGCAGCGAGCCATGAAGCGGCTCAAGGTCGTCACGCCCTTCTCCGAGGGTAAGAACGACCCGCGGGACATGGTTCTCGAGGCTGTTCCTGTCATCCCGCCCGACCTGCGCCCGATGGTGCAGCTCGACGGTGGACGTTTCGCCACATCCGACCTCAACGATCTGTACCGCCGTGTCATCAACCGCAACAACCGGCTCAAGCGCCTGCTCGATCTCGGAGCTCCCGAAATCATCGTCAACAACGAGAAGCGCATGTTGCAGGAGGCCGTCGACGCCCTGTTCGACAACGGGCGTCGTGGTCGTGCCGTGACCGGTCCGGGCAATCGCCCCCTCAAGTCGCTCTCCGACATGTTGAAGGGCAAGCAGGGTCGGTTCCGGCAGAACCTGCTGGGCAAGCGTGTCGACTACTCGGGCCGTTCGGTCATCGTGGTCGGCCCTCAGCTCAAGTTGCACCAATGTGGTCTGCCCAAGATCATGGCGCTCGAGCTGTTCAAGCCCTTTGTCATGAAGCGGCTGGTCGATCTCGACCTGGCGCAGAACATCAAGGCCGCAAAGCGGATGGTGGAACGGCGCCGCCCGCAGGTATGGGACGTGCTTGCCGAGGTCATCCAGGAGCACCCTGTGTTCCTGAACCGTGCCCCCACCCTGCACCGTCTCGGCATCCAGGCCTTCGAGCCCGTGCTGGTCGAAGGCAAGGCGATCCAGATCCATCCGCTCGTCTGTGAAGCGTTCAACGCCGATTTCGACGGTGACCAGATGGCTGTGCACCTGCCGCTGTCGGCAGAGGCTCAGGCGGAAGCTCGCATCCTGATGCTGTCGGCCAACAACGTGTTGTCGCCCGCGTCGGGACGGCCGATCGTCACGCCTTCGCAGGACATGGTGATCGGCATGTACTACCTGTCGGAGTACGTCGAGGACGCCAAGGGCGCCGGCAGGGCGTTCTCCAGCCTCGACGAGGCCCGCATGGCGTACGACATCGGCAACCTTGCTCTGCACGCCCCGATCAAAATGCGTGTCGGCGAGCTTGCCGGTGACCCGGAGATGCATGCTGCGTTGAAGCCGACGTTGCGCAACCTCGTCACCGACGAGCCGGTAGACGGCGATGCCCTGACGGATACCACCGTCGGGCGGGCACTGCTCAACACGGCGTTTCCCGTCAGCTTCCCGTTCATCGACTCACTCGTCCTGAAGACGGACATCCGGACCTTGATCGAAGAACTGATCGACCGGTACGACAAGCCGGATGTGGCGCGGACGCTCGACAACATCAAGGAGCTCGGCTTCCACTTTGCGACGAGGGCCGGTCTCACGATCGGGCTCGAGGATGTGAAGACTCCGCCGGAGAAGAAGGAGATCCTTGCCAAGTTCGAGGATCGGGCCGCCAAGGTGGAATCGTTGTATCAGAAGGGTGTGATCACCGACGACGAGCGCCGTCAAGAGCTCATCGAGATCTGGACGGAGGCAACGGACGAGGTCAAGGACGCCATGCAGGCGACGTTGGAGGCCGACCGTTTCAACCCGATGGACATGATGGTTCGTTCGGGCGCTCGCGGGAACATGATGCAGCTCAGGCAGATCGCCGGTATGCGTGGCCTGGTGGCCAACCCGAAGGGTGACATCATCCCGCAGCCGATCAAGGCGAACTTCCGCGAGGGTCTGTCCGTGCTCGAGTACTTCATCTCGACGCACGGCGCCAGGAAGGGTCTTGCCGACACCGCTCTTCGTACTGCCGACTCCGGGTACCTGACTCGCCGGCTCGTGGATGTCTCCCAGGAGATCATCATCCACGAAGAGCCGACGGAGGACCCAGGGTTGCTCGTCAAGGTACGGACGGCCGACGGCGCCTCGATTCGCAACCTGCGCAATCGGGTCTACGGCCGCCTACTGGCCGAGGACGTGAAAGTGGGTCGTTCGCTCGTCGAGACGGCAAAGGGCGACAAGCTCCGCGCCGGCACGATGATCGGGCGCGAAGCCATGCAGGCCTTGATCGACAACGCCGACGTGACCGAGATCCGGGTGCGATCGCCGCTGACCGACACCTCTCGTCATGGCATCAGCAGGGACTCGTACGGGCTCAGCCTGGCGACCGGCCGCATGGTCGAGCCTGGTGAAGCCGTCGGCATCATGGCCGCCCAGTCGATCGGTGAGCCGGGCACGCAGCTGACGATGCGTACGTTCCACACCGGCGGGGTCGCCGGTGAGGACATCACGCACGGTCTGCCTCGCGTGGTCGAGCTGTTCGAAGCCCGTACCCCGAAGGGCAAGGCGATCCTCTCCGAGCACGGTGGAGTGGTGAAGATCGTCGACGACGAAGAGGGCCGCCGCATCGAGGTGACCGACAAGGATGTCGTCGTCGAGTACCTGCTCCCGCGCCGCGCCAGGCTTCGTGTCGCCAATGGCGACATCATCGAGCCGGGCACGCAGCTCACGGAGGGTCCGCTCGACCCGAAGGAAGTGCTGGAGATCCAGGGTGTGCGCGCCTGCCAGCGGTACCTCGTGGACCAGGTCCAGGAGGTGTACCGCAGCCAGGGTGTCGACATCCACGACAAGCACATCGAGTTGATCGTGCGCCAGATGCTCCGCAAGGTGCGTGTGGTGAGTTCGGGGGACTCGTCGTTCCTGCCCGCAGAGCTGGTCGACACTCAGGAGTTCCGCGAGGTCAACCGGGATCTGGTCGGCAACGGCAAGACGGCCGCAGAAGGCCGTCCCGAGTTGATGGGGATCACCAAGGCGTCGCTGGCGACCGACTCGTGGCTGTCCGCAGCGTCGTTCCAGGAGACCACCCGGGTGCTCACCGAGGCGTCGCTGCAGTCCAAGTCGGACTTCATGCGGGGTCTCAAGGAGAACGTCATCATCGGCAAGCTCATCCCCGCAGGGACGGGGAGCGAGCCCTACCAGTCGATCGAGCCGGCGTTGCCGGACGCGACGGTGGTCAGCGCCCTTGGGCTGTTCGGCGAGACGCCGATGGAAGCGGCGGACGACACGCTGCCTGCCAACCCGGCCGAATGGCTGGCCAGCCTGGGCACGCAGTCGGACGACGGAGATGCCGAAGACTAGGAACGTGGTTCCTCACGACTGAGAAGCGGGCCCTTCGGGGCCCGCTTTGTCGTGCATCCGGACCCACTTTGGCTGATCACGGTGTACGGCGCTGGAGGAATTCGTGGAACTGGGGAGCCGTGTAGTCGTACTCGCCGCGGCGTAGGCGGTAGATGACGCCCGCCTGGACCATGCGGCCGAGCAGGACGTTGATGTTTCCCATCGTCTTGTCGGATCGCTCGATGATGTCGGCGACGTGGAGTGGGGGGTAAGGGCAGTTTCGTGTCGTCAGCAACACGTCCTGTTCCGCCGGGGTCAGGATCCGAACGCGGGGTTCGTAGAAGTCGGTGTCGAGCCGCCGCTGAATCTCCGGGGCGACGACGGTCAGCAGATCGGTGCCGAGGTGCTGGATGTCGGCATGGTCTGCGGCGTCCCAGAGCTCTGCTCCCCACAGCTGGATGAAGTAGGGATAGCCGTCGACCTCGGCAACAACATGGTCAACGACGTCGGCGTCGATGGCCACGCCCGTCTCATCCAGCGGGCGCACGAGTGCGTCGCGAGCCGCTGCTGCATCCAGGGCAAGCAGCTCCTCGCCGCGGAACATGCGCTCTGTGTAGGTCCTGGCCTTCAGCAGGTTGGCCGCCAAGTGGGGGAGCCCGGCCACGACGAGGGCAATCGGCACCTCGTTGCGCTGCAAGGCGGAGATGGCGGCGACGAGCACGGACAGCGACGCAGGATCCTCCAGCACTTGGGCCTCGTCGAGAAGCAGGACAAATCCGTTGCGGCCGCGCCGCACAGAGGCTACGACCGTTTCGTAGAGCGACTCGGCCAGCTCCACGTCGCTTGCTGTGGCCTCCGGGTCGAAGCCGAGCCGGACATCGCTGAACTCCACTTCGATCTTCGATATCTGCTCGACGGCCTTGCCCATCTGCCGGCGGATCCGGGCGGATCGAGAGATGCGCTCTCTGGCACGGCGGCACAACGTCGACAGAGCCGCGACGAGGGCATCGGGATCGTCGTGGCGATGCTCCAATTCGAGCATGTCGGAGTCCCACGCCTCTGCGGCGGCGATCCTCTGGAACTCTCCGAGGAGCACGGTCTTGCCGACGCCGCGGAGTCCGTCGACCCGCACGTTGGCAGGGATGTCGGGGGCGCCGCGGAGGATCGACCGGAAACGGCGCAGCTGTCCGTCGCGTCCGGCGAGGTAGAGGGGGGTGAGGCCTACCCCAGGGCGGTACGGGTTGCGGCCCGGCATGGGACTCATTACGAACATCCTGTAAGTTTATGTGTCAGTTGCTCTGGTGAGAGCTCCTAACACATTAGCTGTTAGGAATGACACGCCCGGTCCTCCGCGATCACGCTCAGACCTCCTGCGTCACCGGCGACTTCCCCGGAGCCCGCAACATCCGTCCGTCCCACACGGCAAAAGCGACCGTTGCGGCAACGATGGTGACGGCTGAGAAGGTGAACATTGCCGGGTAGCCGAACCCGGTGATGATGATTCCCAGAGCAGGCCCGCCGACCAGCACTCCGAGGTCGAACAGCGCTGTGAAGAACGACACGGCCGAGCCGCGGTCTGCGTCGTGGGCTCGGGTCACCACCATGCCGGAGAGGATGGGGAACCCGAAGCCGTGACCGATCCCACAGAGCACGCCTGCTGTAGCGATCTGCCACGACCCCGTGGCGCCGGAGAGCACGACGAAACCCAACGCCAAGCTCCCCATCGCCGGGTACAGCACCCGCTTCTGGCCCACCCGATCCGGCAACCAGCCAAAGCCGATCCGCAGCAGGATTGCCGCGATTCCGTACGTGGCGAAGAACAGGCCGACAGAGCCGATACCGGTCTCGTCGACGAAGGTTCGGAGGAACGTGAAATAGGCCGTCAGCACAAAAGCAAGCCCACCAGCCATCAGCCACACCGGGCCCAACGAACGCGATGTCACCACGGAGAAGAACCCGCGGCGCTGGGCGCCGTCTCGGGTGGCGGGCCGGCGCTCTCGCAGCGGAACCGACACGATGAGTGCAACGGAGGCGCAGGCGCCCGCAACGAAGAAGAGCTCACGAAACCCGGCAACGTTCAGCACGATGTCTCCGAGCACGCCGGCAACCGCAATCGGGAGCAATCCGGAAACCCCGAAGAGGGCGAAGCCCTCGGTACGTCGTGTCTCCGGCACCACGTCGGCGCCGTAGGTGAAGAATGCGCTGAAGAGGGTCGCCAGCCCGATGCCGTGAACGATCCGCACGAAGTACACCCACGGGCCGATGACGGTCACGGTCAGATACAGGAGGATCGAACCGACGTTGAGCACGTTGCCCACGTAGATGACCGGTTTCCGCCCGAACCGATCGAGCGCCCAGCCAATCCCTGGCCGCATGGCAACCGCTGCGAACGCCGCGACCCCGAAGATGAGCCCGATTTCGGCCTCGGACGCCCCAAGATCGTCGAGGAACCCCGGGAAGTGGATGAACAGCGACCACGACAAACCTTCGAAGAAGCTGGCGAGCCACGCCAGCGAGAAGTCTCGGGTGAGCAGTCGTTCACGATTCACCGAGTGAGTCTAAGGAGCCGAGTGGATAGGGTGAGCTGTCGTCTCCCCGGACGAAGAGATGCTGTTCCGCAGTGTCCTGGGCGAGCCGTCAGGCCCACAGCGCCTCGTGGGTCGGGGCGGCGGCGGGTGGTCGCTACCCCTCGGCCCAGCGGATGGTGTTGGCGAGCAGCGTTGCCCACTGGTCGCGGCGGCTGTTGAGCTTGGGGCAGTACTTCGTGCCGTCATCGCAACCGAGGGTGATGCGTGCGGCGGCGATGGCATTGATAGCCTTCTCGTGCACGCTGGCATTGTCGTCGGTGAAGTAGTCCTTGGATGCATCGGGGAGACCGAGCGTGCGGTACAAGAACGCAGCGATCTGGGCCCGGGTCACCTGATCGTCGGGACACACCTGACGCTCGCCGCATCCGCTGACGATGCCAGCAGCGGCCATCCGGTTCAGGTCCGCTTCTGCCCAATGACCGTCATCGTCGTCGAAGTAATCGACGGTGGTCGCCGGGGGGTTCAGCCAGCGCTTGAGGGTCACCAGCAACTCGGCTCTGGAGAGGGTGCGGTACGGGCAGTACAGGTTCTGCTCACACCCGGCGACGATGCCCTCGTCGAAGAGGTATTCGATGTTGGCCTCGTGGGCGCTCTCGTCGTCGTCGGTGAAGCGGGTGAGGCACCCGACCTTTCCGGTGTCGCTGGCGACGAGCTGATCCAGCCGAAGGGAGAGGTCGTCGGGGTTGACGACGGTCGACCCGCCGAAGAACACGTTCAGCCAAAACGTGTTGACTTCCACCCATTCTTCGCCAGGCCTGCGGAACGCGAGGTCGGTGCGGCGGAAGACTCGCTCTCCGTCCACCCATGCTTCGAGGGCACCGTCGTTGGATCCGGGAGTGTTCATGGCGACATGACCCTCGATGCAATACCAGCGGTCTTGCTGGACGATGCCGGCGTCCGACCACGGCATGAACTCGCCGCAGGCGCCGGGCTGATCCAGGTGGTAGGTGTAGTACCCGAGACGTGTGTCGCCCGGCTCGGCGCCCTGAGTGCCGGTCTTGTAGAAGAGGACCCTGGCCGACCATCCGGGGTCGGTCTCGGTCGACGGCATGCAGCCACGGGCGGTGGACGCTCCGATGTCGGCGAAACCGGGCAGCTTCCCGCTGTCGATCGCATCCCAGTCGTCGAGACGGACGTGGTAGCGGAACCAGGCCTCCTCGACGTTGTCGGGGAGGAGGTACAGCGCTCCGGACCCGCGGCGCTGCCCTGCCGGGATCACCACGTCGAGGCCGTCGGCCCGGTAGGCCTCTCTGATGTCGCTGTTGACATCGTCGGACGTGCGGAAGTCCAGCCACAACGTGGGCTCGATGGGTTGGTCGTCCTCGTCGACGGCCGGGAGCCACCACTCGTCCTCTTCGAAGGGCTCTTCCAGGACGCGGTCGGCCAGCGCCGGGGTGGCGGTCACCAGCACGGTGACGGCGACCAACGACGCAAGAACAAGACGGAAAGTAGATCGGGGCCCTCCCACGACCGGAAGCGTAACGACACCTGGTTCTTTGGCAACCGATCCGGTCAGTCGAGGAGCTTGGTGTAGCGGACGACCGGTTGTTCGACATCGCCGAGCGGATGCATTCGCGTCGACCCGTCGGTTTCCCAGCCGTGGTGCTCGTAGAAGGTTCGGGTGGCTGTGTTGCTGGCGAGGACCCACAACGTTGCTACCTCGTAGCCGGCGCTGCGCCAGTGTTCTTCGGCGGTCGTGATGAGGGCATGCCCGATGCCCTGTCCCAGAAACTCCTGCAGCAGGTAGATCATCAGCAATTCGACGCAGTTGTCTGGGCTGTCCTCGTCATCGGCCCTGCTCGACGCCGCAAACCCTACGACGACCCCGTCGACCTCGGCCACCCAAGCCTGGAAGTCGTTGGGGGACTCCTCGGTGAGCCAGCGGGTCCATGCCATGGCGCGGGACTCCGGTCTGAGGCTGTCGAGCAGGTCGTCCGGCATGTGTCCGCGATAGGCCCAGCGCCACGCTTCGACGTGCACCAGGCCCAGGCGGGGCGCATCGTCGGGGACGGAACGGCGTATGACGTGGGTCATCGAGGACGAGAGTACAAGGTAGGTGCCACATCAGAGCAGGATGTTGCCGAGTACGCTGCCCTCACCGAGCGAGGGAGCTGCGTCGTGACGGATTCGACTTCGACGGCCTACCGAACGTGCCCGTTGTGTGAGGCGACCTGTGGGCTGGAGATCAGTGTGCGGGGCGAAGAGGTCATCCGGATCCGTGGCGATCGCGACGATGTCTTCAGCCACGGGTTCATCTGTCCCAAGGGATCGACGCTCAAACAACTCGAAGCCGATCCCGACCGCCTCCGGTCCCCGCTCATCCGCCGCGACGGTGCTCACGAGCCGGCCACATGGGATGAGGCGTTTGCGCTGATCGAGGAGCGGCTGTCCACCGTGATCGCCTCTGGTGGCCCCAACGCCGTTGCCGTCTACCTCGGCAACCCGAATGTCCACTCGATGGCAGGGCCGCTCTACAACCGGGTCCTGTTGAAGGCGCTGCGCTCGCGCAACATCTACAGCGCAAGCACTGTCGATCAGATGCCGAAGCACGTCACTGCCGGTGCCATGTTCGGGCATCCCGACCTGATCCCCGTCCCCGACATCGACCGCACCGCCTATCTCCTCATGCTCGGCGCCAACCCCTACGAGTCCAACGGCAGCCTGGCCACCGCTCCCGATTGGCCCGGCCGCATGGAGGCCATCAGCGAACGTGGGGGCAAGGTGGTCGTTGTCGATCCGCGGCGAACGAAGACCGCGGCCGCTGCGGACGAGCACCTTTTCATCCGACCGGGAACGGATGCGCTCTTCTTGATGGCCATCGTCCACACGCTCTTCGACGAAGGCCTGGTCGAGCTCGGCGGCATCGAGGCTCATGTCACGGGGGTCGACGAGGTGGGGGCCGCAGCCGAGGCGTTCCCGCCTGAGCGCGTTGCGGAGACGTGCGAAATCGAAGCAACGACCATCCGGCGGATCGCTCGGGAGATGGCGGCCGCCGAGTCGGCAGTTGCCTACGGGCGGATCGGCACCCACACCGCCGAGTTCGGAAGCCTGGCATCCTGGCTCGTCGACGTGGTCAACGCCCTCACCGGGAACCTCGACCGTCCCGGCGGGGCGATGTTCGCCAAGGCGGCGCACGAGCGGCCCCGTTCGCCTCGCGGGTGGTCTGTCGGCCGCTGGGCAAGCAGGGTGAAGAGCCTCCCGGAAGTGCGCGGCGAGTTCCCCGTCGCAACCCTCAGCGACGAGATCGAAACGCCAGGCGAAGGGCAGGTTCGTGCGCTGATCACCGTTGCCGGCAACCCGGTGCTGTCGACGCCGGACAGCGATCGACTGGATGCTGCGTTGGCGACGCTCGACTTCATGGTCAGCGTCGACCTGTATCTCAACGAGACGACCCGCCATGCCGACGTGATCCTCCCCGGGTCGTCGCCACTGCGCAGACCCCACTACGACTTTGCGTTCACCCAGCTGTCGGTGCGCAACGTTGCCAACTACTCGCCGCCGGTGTTCCCGGCAGCGAACGGTGACCTGGAGGAGTGGCAGGTGTTGCTGCGGCTGGCGGCCATCGTCTCGGGCACGGGCGATGCCGACTTGGGCGCTTTCGACGACATGGTGCTGATGACGATGATCGGCCAGGCGGTCGCCGACCCGGCGTCGCCGATCCACGGTCGTGATGTCGCCGAGATCGCCACCGAGACCGACGGCGGCCAAGGCCCCGATCGTATCCTCGACTTCCTCGTCCGCACCGGGCCTTACGGGGAGGGCTACGGATCAGACCCGGACGGGCTCTCCCTCGAGCGGCTGAAGGCGGCGCCTCACGGCATCGATCTCGGCCCGCTGCAGCCGCGTATCCCAGAAGGCATGGCCCATCCCGGCGGCACGGTCGACCTCGCCCCCGAGTTGCTGCTCGACGACGTCGCCCGGCTGGAAGCGGCGGCCGACCGCACGCCGAACGGACACATGGTGCTGGTCGGGCGACGCCATGTACGTTCCAACAACTCGTGGATGCACAACGTGGACGTGCTGGTCAAAGGCAAGGCGCGGTGCACCCTGCAGATCAATCCTGCGGACGCGGCGCGGCTGGGCATCGCCGCCGACGGCGATGCTGCGGTGGCGTCGGCGTCTGGCAAGCTCACCGCACCCGTCGAGCTCACCGAGGACATCATGCCCGGCGTGGTCAGCCTGCCCCACGGCTGGGGTCACGACCTGCCCGGCGTCGCGATGGCGGTGGCGGCCAACAGGCCCGGCGTGAATTCGAATCGACTCTCGCCCGGCGCGATGGATCCCGTCTCCGGTAACGCCATCCTCAACGGGATCCCTGTCGACGTCGGCCCAGCCTGAGCCGTCTGCCGAGCAGCGGGGTGCCATGACGTTCGGGGCGCCCGATCTGAGGGCGCCCCCCGAACCTGAGGTGCTCACGGCACGGCGAGCACCTGGACGGACGCCTCGTATCCCCGCAGGTCGTCCGGTGTCAGCCGCATCGGCTTGTACTGCCACGTGGCATACAGCTCCAGCTGATCGGAGAAGTGGGGGCTCCGGAAATCGCCGCTCTGGCCCGGAGAGATCACATTCTGACCCCACAGTCCGTCACCCGTTCCGAGGTGCACGATCTGGTTGTAGGTGCCGCGGTTCATCCAAATGGTGTCGGGCACGGTGCCGATGCCGAGTGGGCTCCACGTGATCGTCGAGATCGGCTGCAACCAGTCCGCGGGATCGGTGCTCCCGTAGCTCGACGTCAACTGGTCAAGGGCGGTGAGTAAAGCCCCGGTCACGGCTTCGCCGACCGATTCTCCGTCCAGGTAGTCATGGATGAGGGGGAGGGCTGCATCGTCACCGGCAAGCAGCCGATCAACGAGGTTGCCCATCACCGAGCGGTCGATGAGCCCGACCGTGTCGTCGGCGAATACACGCTCGGCGAGTGCGGCCCACCACGCATTCCAGATCGCTCCACCGGGCGTGTCGTAGAGCCCGTCGCCATTGCGGTCGGTCTGCATGTGGTCCCACTTCTTCAGCAGCCGGGTGATCGAAGGCAGACGCACATCGGCCGAACGGTCGACCGACCACAACATCTCGTCGAAGTAGCTCGACACAAAAACCGTGCTGGCTTGGCCAGACGGCGTGTCGGTCGTCCATCCGCCAGTGCGATTCAGGACCTCGAGGGTGTGCGTTGTTGCCGTGCCGGGCTCGACCGCTTCCAGGAATTTCATGAAGGTGTTGACGCGATGGGCAGGGCCCCACCGCCAGAAACCGGCGGACGAGTTCGACCAGCCGGCCATGGGCTTGTTGTTCCAGCTCGCCAGCCAGCCCTGATCAGGGTTCAAGGTATGCGGGTTGTCGGCAAACGGGAGCACGCCCTGCCAATCCGCCTCGCCCGTGCCGGGTGTGGGGAAGAGCGGGTTGACGCCATCGGCACGGATCGGGATGTACCCGATGTGCCAGTAGGCGATGTTCCTGTCGTCGTCGGCGTAGAGCACGTTGAAGTTGTAGGCGACGTCGGCGAGGCGGGCCGCAAACTCGTCGATGGTGGTTGCGGTCCCGAGCCGGGCCCACGCATCGTATGACGTCAGCTCATGCCCGAATGTCACGTTGTGCAGCGAATACGCCGTTGCTTCGTCGGCGAAGATCACGGGTCCGTGGACCGTGGTGCACATGGTCTGGGGCACAACGCCGCCGCCGAGGACCGCGATCTCCTCAACCCGGCACTCCATGTCGACCCATTCCCCGTTGTACAGGTATTGCGATGGATCGTCGGGATTGAGGGTCTCCGCGAAGATGTCGGTGTTGTCGCTGCCTCCCGACGTCAGCGTCCACGCAAACCCGTTGCCGACGCCGATGGGTACGAGCGGGAAACCTGCGATGGTCATGCCGGTCACATCAAACCCTGCGCCGTGGAGCCCGACCTCGTGGTTGATCTGCGGTGCGCTGTAGCCCATCTGCGGCCCGCCCAGGAGCACGGGCACGCCGTCTCGGGTGAGCTCGCCGCTGATGACGGCGGCGTTGGAGGCATGACCGTCGCCGGCCAATCCGGCGCGGGCCCGGCCTCGTGCGGCCGCTTCACGATCGGCTTCGACCCGCGCGGCCGCACGGTCGATGTCTGCGTCGATGGCAGCCGGTGCAGGCGCAGCCCGCAACGCCGTGGTGACCTGGCCGCCAGGGACCGTCGTTGGGGCATCGGGATCGTCGAGCCAATGAGTATCGGCGAAGACATCGGTGCCCGCCTCAGGCCCGAGTGCGGTGATGAGCCCGCCGTAGGTGGCTGCGGTGGAGAGCTCGTCGGAGCCGAACCAGCCGAAGTTGCTCCCGATCGCCATGAAGGTGGCGATCGTGTCATCGACCGTCCACTCCGCCGGCTCGACGCCGAATGCGCCAAACTCGAGCGGCAGTTGGCCGGTCGCCGCCGCTTCCGTGATCCACGCGTTCATCCCGGCCGCATGAGCGGCGAGGGCTTCTTGGGTGTTCTGCGGCGCCGCCGCCAGCAGGGCGGCGCGACGTTCGCTGGGTCCGAACAACAGCCGGCTTTGGGCGTCGGACGCTACCGAGCCTTCGCCGAAGAGCTCCGCAAGGCGGCCGGTGCCTTGCCGGCGCAGGACCTCGGCCTGCCACAGCCGATCTTGCGCCTGGACGTAGCCAAACGCATAGAACAGCGATGCCTCGGTGTCGGCATAGATGTGGGGCACGCCGTACTCATCACGGATGATGGTGGCGTCTCCCTCATCGGAGGCCGGCACAGCAGGGGCGAGTGCCAGGACCAGAACCGTCACGAACGCAAGTATCAACCAGCGGCGCATGAAGCCGACCTCCCTCTGTCCGTGTTTGGAGGCTACGCGATGAGGACGGGGCGTGCTGGGACCAGAAGTCCCTCATTCCGGCAGCGCTGCAAGCTGCCCGATGCCGGTACCCTGGAGGTCGTGCTCAAGTTCTCACTCGGCGACATCCCGGTACGGGTGCACTTCACCTTCCTGCTGATCGCCTTCATCTTCCCGCAAAGCCGTCTGGTCGATACCGCGGCCTGGGTGCTCGTGGCGTTCTTGGCCATCTTGCTGCATGAAGCCGGCCATGCGTTTGCCGCCCGCCACTATGGTGCCACGCCTGTGACCATCACCCTGTTTGCCCTCGGTGGGGTCACGGTGTACCCGGCAGTCAAAGAGCTCACCCCTGGTCGCCGTTTTGTCATCTCCGCCATGGGGTCGGTCGTGGGGATTCTCAGTGGTGCGCTGCTGGGCGTCTTGTGGGTGACGGGAGTGTTCGACAGCGCAAGCAACGTGGTGCAGGTGGCGGTGGTCGGGTACATGTGGGCCGCGCTCGGCTGGGGGCTGCTCAACTGGATTCCCGTTCGTCCCCTCGACGGCGGTGCGATGATGACGAGCTTCCTGGAGATCGTCTGGCCGTCCCGCGCCCTCGTTGTGGCCAAGACCGTCTCCGTCGTCTTCGGTGTGGGCGTGTCGCTTCTGCTCTGGAGATGGGGTCAGACCTTCGGGGCGTTCTTCATTCTCTTCATCACGGCTATGGGCCTGGCAGGCGGCAACGAGCAGGCACCCCCGGAGGAGACCAAGCAGCCCGAAGTGCTCGATCCGCCCCACCCAGACTCCCGGACCGTGGCCGAGCGACCGGAAGAGCCACCGAGCTTTCCGATTTGACCTCGAATACTTCGGTATCCGGTATCCGGTATCCGGTATCCGGTATCCGGTATCCGGTATCCGGTATCCGGTATCCGGTATCCGCGTATCCCGTATCCGGTATCGGTTGGGGTCTTGTGGACTCGGGGGGTTGGCAGACAGCTATACTCCGCCGCACAGATCTTCCCGATCGAGTTCCCGCTTACCCTGAGCCACGTCAGTGGTGTTGTGAGCGGAGCAGCTCTCCCCGGGGTCGGCGGCTGCCGTGGCAGCGCCGATTTTCGTGTGTAAAGACCGCAAACAGAAGAGAGAAGGCACGTGCCGACCGTACAGCAGTTGGTCCGCAAGGGTCGCAAGCCGAAGCCCAAGAAGACGAAGACTCTGGGTCTCGCAGGCTCACCACAGCGGCGGGGAGTGTGCACACGCGTGTACACCGTCACCCCGAAGAAGCCGAACTCGGCGCTGCGCAAGGTGGCCCGTGTGCGCTTGACCTCGCAGATCGAGGTGACGGCCTACATCCCCGGTGAGGGGCACAACCTCCAGGAGCACTCGATCGTGCTTGTTCGCGGTGGTCGTGTGAAGGACCTCCCCGGTGTTCGCTACAAGGTCATCCGCGGCGCACTCGACGCCGCCGGCGTCAGCGGTCGCAAGCAGTCCCGTTCTCGCTACGGCACCAAGAAGGATGGCTAGCCATGCGTAGAGCCCCAGCAGAAGTACGCAAACTCGAGCCCGATCCGGTCTACCGGAGCGTCCTGGTCACCCAGGTCATCAACAAGGTGTTGTGGAAGGGCAAGAAGGGTGCAGCGCGGCGCATCGTGTACGGCGCCATGGAGATCATCGACAAGCGCACCGGTGGAGACCCGCTTCAGACCCTGAAGCAGGCCATCGACAACATCCGGCCCTCCGTTGAGGTTCGCTCTCGCCGTGTCGGTGGTTCTTCCTATCAGGTTCCGGTTGAGGTTCGGCCCCGCCGCCAGCAGACGCTCGCCGTGCGCTGGCTCGTGGAGTTTGCCCGCAAGCGCAAAGAGAACACGATGGCCGAGCGGTTGGCCAACGAGGTCCTCGATGCGGCCAATCGCACCGGCGCTGCGGTGAAGCGCCGCGAGGATGTCCACAAGATGGCCGAATCGAACAAGGCCTTCGCCCACTACCGCTGGTAACGGGTCAAGCCGACCGGAACGAGAGCCCGCTGAATCTCTCCGCCGCGCCCGGCGGAGCAACGTGATTGACGCACAGAAGAGACTGAAACGCCATGGCACGCACCATCAAGATCGATGCGATTCGCAACATCGGCATCATGGCCCACATCGATGCCGGCAAGACGACGACGACCGAGCGAATCTTGTACTACACCGGCCGCACCTACAAAATGGGTGAGGTTCATGAGGGCGCGGCCGTCATGGACTGGATGGAGCAGGAGCAAGAGCGCGGCATCACCATCACCTCTGCGGCGACCACAGCCGAGTGGATGGGTCACACCATCAACATCATCGATACGCCCGGCCATGTGGACTTCACGGTCGAGGTGGAGCGCTCGCTGCGAGTGCTCGACGGTGCGGTTGCGGTATTCGACGCCGTATCCGGGGTGGAGCCCCAGTCTGAGACCGTGTGGCGTCAAGCCGACAAGTACGGCGTCCCCCGCGTCTGTTTCATCAACAAGATGGACCGCATCGGCGCCGAGTTCTTTTCCTCGGTCGATTCGATCGTTGAGCGCTTGGGCGGAAACCCCGTCGCCATTCAGATCCCCATGGGAGCGGAATCGGAGTTTCGCGGTGTGATCGACCTCGTCGAGATGAAAGCCATCGTCTGGCACGACGACGAAGGCAAGGAGCGCGAGGTCATCGACATCCCCGACGAATACCGGGAGCAGGCCGACGAGTGGCACAACAAGATGCTCGATGTGGTCGCCTCGGAAGATGAGGCACTGCTCGAGAAGTACCTCGAGGAAGCTGATCTGGAGCCTGAAGAGATCCGCAAGGTCATCCGCAAGGGGACCATCGGTCGCGACTTCGTCCCGGTGCTGTGCGGTTCTGCGTTCAAGAACAAGGGCGTGCAGCCGCTGCTCGACGCCGTTGTGTACTACCTGCCCAGCCCGCTCGACCTGCCTCCCGTCGAGGGGTTCAAGCCTGGTCGCGAGGACGAGATCATCGAGCGCCGCGCCGCCGATGACGAGCCTTTCAGCGCACTTGCCTTCAAGATCATGAGTGACCCGTATGTCGGGAAACTGACGTACTTCCGGGTGTATTCGGGTCATGCCAGCAAGGGCGAGGCCGTCACGAACACGACCAATGGTCGGAAGGAACGATTGGGCCGGCTGCTGCGCATGCATGCGGCCAAACAGGAAGACATCGAGGAGATCTTCACCGGCGACATCGTCGCCGCAGTGGGTCTCAAGAACACCAGCACGGGCGATACCCTGAGCGCCGTCAATGCTCCGGTGCAGCTCGAGTCCATGACGTTCCCTGATCCCGTGATCGCCGTTGCCATCGAGCCGAAGACGAAGGTCGACCAGGACAAACTGGGCGACGCTCTCGGCCGCCTCGCCGAGGAAGATCCCACGTTCCGTGCGAGCTCCGACGAGGAAACCGGCCAGACCATCATCGAGGGCATGGGCGAACTCCACCTGGAGGTCATCGTCGACCGCCTGCTCCGTGAGTTCAAAGTCGGCGCCAATGTGGGTCGCCCCCAGGTGGCCTACCGCGAGACGGTCAAGCGCCGGGTTCACAAGATCGACGGAAAGCTGAAGCGGCAGACCGGCGGTTCCGGGATGTACGGCCACGTCGTCATCGACCTAGAGCCGCTCGATCCGGGCAGCGGATTCGAGTTCGTCGATTCGGTGAAGGGCGGCAACGTCCCCCGTGAGTACATCCCGGCCGTGGAGAAGGGTATGCGAGAGGCGCTGGTGAGCGGCATCCTCGCCGGCTATCCGCTGGTCGATCTCCGCGCAACCCTCATCGACGGTTCCAGCCACGCGGTCGACTCCAACGAGATGGCGTTCCGTATTGCTGGTTCCATGGCGCTCCAGGCCGCGGCGAAGTCTGCAGGCGTGAAGCTGCTCGAACCCATCATGGAGGTCGAGGTCGTCACGCCCGAGGACTACATGGGCGACGTCATCGGCGACCTCTCGGCGCGTCGCGGCAAGGTCGAATCCATGGACTCCCGCGGCAACGCGCGAGTCGTCAAGGCGCTGACACCCTTGGCGGAGATGTTCGGCTACGTCGGCGATCTGCGGTCCCGTACCCAGGGTCGGGCGACGTACACGATGCAGTTCCACAGCTACCAGGAAGTCCCAACCAGCACCGCCCAGGAGATCGTCGCCAAAGCCCGAGGCGAGTAGCGGCAGCGAAAGCTGCGCCCCGGCTCGACGTCCGACGGTTTGGGTCTGTCGCCCCGTGGTCTTGTTGCCCGAACCGACGTCCGTTGCCACTTGGGTGCACCGGGTGCATCACGTGGTGCTCACGTGTGGACGGACCCGGAGAATGCGGGGAGGACGCATGACTACGGATGACGTCGCGCTGTATTGGGATTTCGAGAACATCCACATGTCAGTCGCTCAATACGTGGCTGGTCCCAGGAAGAGTCGGACGAGGGAGCTGGTCGAGGTTGCGGCCATCGTCGCGTACGCGAACAGCCTGGGGACCATCAACATCAACCGTGCCTACGCCGATTGGTCGGGCTTCAAGAACTACCGGCGGGCACTCCACAGTGCAGCGGTCGACACCGTACAACGTTTCGGGGTAGGCAGCCAAGGCTCCAAGAACGGCGCGGACATTCGTCTCGCCCTCGACGTCGCGGATGACCTGCGCCGCTTCGAACACATCGACACTGTCGTAGTTGTGAGCGGTGATTCTGACTTCATTGCGCTTGCGCAACGGTGCCGTCAGCGCGGACGACGTTTTGTTGGCGTTGGCGTGCGAGAGAGCTGCAGCGAGTTCTTCGTCAAGGCGTGCAATGAGTTCAAGTACTACCGCTCGCTCATCACCGAAGACGGCTCCAACGTCGACGACGCCGGTAACGGCGACGATCCCGAAGAGGCTTGGTCCCTCTTCGAGCAGGCGTATCTCCAGCTCGTCGACCGTTCGGACACGATGGAGCAAAACATCGGCACGGTGAAGGCACTCATGGTGCGGAATGACCCGACGTTTGACGAGAAGCGCTACGGCGCACGCGGTTTCACCGAGTTTGTGAAACGTTTCGAGAAGCGTGGCGTGGTGATCAAGGGCGCCGGGAAGGCGGGACCGACGACCGTGACCATGAAGAAGGCGTCTGGAGCCGCACCGGTGGCGCTGGATGAGACGGCCGTGCTCGCGCGCCGGTACCGGGACGCGTTGAAGTCGGAGGGCATCGAACTGCCGCTTCAGGACCACCAGGTGTTCTGGGCCGGCGTGGAGCTGCTGTACCGGACGTTGGAAGGCTGCGTCGGAGGACGTACCACCGCAGAGTTCCTGACAATGCTGACCGACGCGGCCAACGCGGCAGAAGTGACCCTGAGCAATGGCATGGCGCGCCGGGTGATCATCGGGTCGCTCTACCGCACGGGCCTCGCTCTGCCTGCGAAGGCGAACCAGATAGCCCAACCGTCGCAGCCACAACGCTCTCAGGCTTCATCGACGCGCTCCTGGAGATGTGCTGGGCAGCGCTTGCCGCTGACGGCGAATCGCCGAATGAGAAGGCAGCCAAGCTCGCCCTGTTCGGCCCCGATCTCGACCAAGTGCCGACTATCGTCGTGGATCGGTGGTACCAGCTCGGGAAGCCGACCGCTGACGATGTGACCTGAGTTGCGCCCGTCCCCGGGCCAAGGTCTGGCACCTCAAGCAGGTGACAGCCTGACCCGCCTGGTGCGGTGATTTGCCGCTCGTGGCAACGCGCCGCTACTATCCCGGTTTCGCCGTAGGCACCCCCGCCTGCGCGCGCAATCCGCAAGATTTCGACGGTTGGGTGCTGCTGTGCGCTCGACCCCGGCCAAACCCGCGATGTACCCATCCGGTACCGCTCGCCAGGTGGTCGGTCCTGGCCCCCGTGCGAGGGGTGTTCGGGCCTGGCCACGTGACGTGCCTCCGGACCGTGCATCTCCGCCGAGAGACAGGAAACCAGCACCGTGGCTACCGAGCACCGGATTCGAATCCGCCTCAAGGCCTACGACCATTCCGTGGTCGATGAGTCTGCGCGCAAGATCGCCGAAACGGTCATCAGGACCCAAGCCAAGATCAAGGGCCCGGTGCCGCTGCCGACGAAGATCCACCGCTACACGGTCATTCGCGGGCCGCACGTCGACAAGACGAGCCGCGAGCACTTCGAGATGCGGATTCACAAGCGTCTGATCGACATCCTCGAGCCGACCCCGAAGACGGTCGACTCCCTGATGCGCCTCGACCTGCCCGCAGGCGTGGAAGTGGAAATCAAGACATGAAAGCGATTCTCGGCGAGAAGCTGGGCATGACGCAGGTCTTCGACGATGAGTCGCGGATCGTGCCGGTCACGGTCATCAAGGCCGGCCCAGTGCACGTCACACAAATCAAGACTCCGCAGAAGGACGGCTACGCCGCCATCCAGATTGCCTTCAAAGAGCTGCGGTCCAAGCACGTCAACCGACCGGCGGCCGGCCACTTCGCCAAGGCCAACGTCACGCCGAGCAAGCACATCGTCGAAGTGCGCGTCGACGACGCATCGGCGTACAAGATCGGCCAGGAAATCAACGTCTCGGACATCTTCACGGCGGGTACGAAGGCCGACGTGGCCGGGATCTCCAAGGGCAAGGGTTTCGCCGGATCGATCAAGCGGCACAACTTCAAGGGACAGGGCGCTTCGCACGGCGCTCACAAGGTTCACCGTGCGCCCGGTTCCATCGGTGCCTGTGCCACGCCGTCCCGCGTATTCAAAGGCAAGCGCATGCCGGGCCGCATGGGCGGCGACAAGACCACCATCATGAACCTCGAGGTCGTCCAAGTCGACGCCGAACGGCACCTGTTGATGGTGCGGGGGGCGATTCCCGGACCGAAGGGCGCCGTTGTCGTGATTCGGGAGGCGGTGAAGGCCAGTGCCTAGCGCAGAGCTCTACACAGCCGACGGAACACGCAAGGGAGAGGTCGAGCTCTCCGATGCGATCTTCGGCATCGAGCCGAACACGGCCGTGATGCACCAGGTCGTGACGGCTCAGCTCGCTGCAGCCCGTTCAGGAAGCGCATCCACCAAGACGCGGTCCGAAGTCCGCGGTGGTGGCCGCAAGCCATGGCGCCAGAAGGGCCTTGGCCGGGCCCGCCACGGTTCGATTCGCTCTCCGCAGTGGGTCGGCGGCGGTGTCGCCCACGGTCCCAAACCCCGCAGCTACGCCCAGCGCACCCCCAAGAAGATGCGCCGACTCGCTCTCCGCAGCGCACTGTCCGCCAGGGCAGCGTCGCAGCAGATCAAGGTGGTCGACAGCTTCGATGGGTGGGACGTGCCCAAGACCAAGCAAGCGGTCTCGCTGCTGAAGGCGATGGGCGTGACCGGCAAGGTGCTGCTGATTGCCGAAGACCACGAGCGCACCGCAATCAAGTCATTCCGCAATCTCGACCACGTCATCGCCTCGAATCTCGGGCAGGCCAACACGTACGACGTGTTGTGGGCCGACACCATCGTGATGAGCCAAGGCACGTTGGATCTCGGGCAGGCTGCGCCTCGGGGTACGAAGGAGCACGCCGAGGGCACACGAAGGACGCCCGGCGAGAGCCCTGTGGCGGCCGTCGAGGCGGTGCCTGCCGTGGCTGCCGTTGAGGCCGTGCCGGATGTCGAGCCCGTGCCGGATGTCGAGCCCGAGGCCGTGGCTCCTGCGGCCGCCAGCGACGAGACCACCGAGGAGACGGACGCATGAAGAAGAACCCACGCGACGTCATCCTCAAGCCAGTGGTCTCCGAGAAGTCGTACGACCTCATCCAGTTCAACAACACGTACACGTTCGTCGTCGACAAGCGGACCAACAAGACCGAAGTCCGCCAGGCCATCGAGGCGATCTTCGATGTCAAGGTCCTCGGCGTGAACACGATCAATCGCAAAGGCAAGGTCAAGCGCACCGGATGGAAGGTCGGCAAACGAGCCGACACCAAACGGGCGCTCGTACGCCTCGCCGATGGCGACTCAATCGACATTTTCGAGGTGTGAGCCCATGGGTGTGAAGAAACTCAAGCCAACATCTCCGGGTCGCCGCTTCCAGACCGTGTCCGATTTCGACACGATCACGAAGTCCAAGCCGGAGAAGCAGCTGCTCGACAAGCAGAAGCGATCGTCCGGGCGCAACACGTACGGACGGATCACGTCGCGCCACCGTGGCGGCGGTCACAAGCGCCGCTACAGGGTCGTCGACTTCCGCCGTACGAAGGACGAAGTGCCCGCAAAGGTCGCTGCCATCGAGTACGACCCGAACCGCAACGCCCGCATCGCCTTGCTCCACTATGTGGACGGCGAGAAGCGATACATCCTCGCCCCCGTGGGGGTGAAGGTGGGGGACATGCTCGTCTCCGGCTCTGGTGCGGAGATCCGGCCCGGCAATGCTCTGCCGCTGCGCAACATCCCGACCGGTACGGTGGTCCACGCCGTCGAGCTCCGTCCTGGTGGCGGCGCCAAGATGGGCCGGTCGGCCGGGACCCAGGTCCAGCTCATGTCCAAAGAATCGAACATGGCGCTGCTTCGTCTCCCTTCGGGTGAGATGCGGCAGGTCGCCCTCGACTGCAGAGCCACCGTCGGCCAGGTCGGGAACGCGGAAGCCGAGCTGGTGAAGATCGGCAAGGCCGGCCGCAGCCGCTGGCAGGGCAAGCGCCCGCAGACCCGTGGTGTGGCCATGAACCCGGTCGATCACCCCCTCGGAGGCGGCGAAGGCCGCAGCTCCGGTGGACGGCACCCGGTCAGCCCCTGGGGCAAGCCCGAGGGCAGGACCCGTAAGAAGAACAAGGCGAGCGACAAGTACATCGTCCGCCGCCGCAGCAAGAAGGGACGCCGCTGATGGCCAGATCTCTGAAGAAGGGGCCGTTCGTGGACGAGCACCTCTTGCGGAAGGTCGAGACCGCAAACGACCGCAACGAGAAGAAGGTCATCCGCACCTGGAGCCGTCGTTCGACCATCCTGCCCGAGATGGTGGGCCACACCATCGCGGTGCACGATGGCCGCAAGCACGTCCCGGTGTATATCAGCGAGTCCATGGTGGGCCACAAGCTGGGCGAGTTCGCTCCCACGAGGACGTTCCGGGGTCACTCGGGCGAGAAGTCGGCGAGGCGTCGATGAAGGTGCGCGCCCAGGCCAAGTACATCCGGCAGTCTCCCTACAAGGTGCGCCGTGTGCTGGACCTCGTGCGGGGGCTTCCCGTCGAGGACGCTCGCGACGTGCTGACCTTGACGAACCGCCGCGCCGCCGGGACGATCTTGAAGGTCCTGGATTCGGCAGTGGCGAATGCCGAGCACAACTTTGCCCTCGATGGCGACGAGCTCGTCGTCAGCGAGGCCTATGCCGACGAAGGTCCGACACTCAAGCGGTTCCGCCCCAGGGCGCGAGGCCGCGCTACTCGGGTGCGCAAGCGCACGAGCCACATCACGATCGTCGTCGCGGACGAAGAGGAGACAGGCTGATGGGACAGAAGATTCATCCCTACGGTCTGCGACTCGGCATCGTCACCGACTGGAAGTCCCGCTGGTACAGCGAGAAGGACTATGCGTTCCAGGTAAACGAGGATCACAAGATCCGGAAGTACCTCACGGGCGAGCTGCGGCGTGGTGCTGTGTCACGGATCGACATCGAACGTATCGGCACCAACAAGGTGCAGGTGGACGTGCATACCGGTCGACCGGGCGTGGTCATCGGCCGCGGCGGCTCCGAGGCCGAGCGGCTTCGCAGTGGGCTGGAGAAGCTCACGGGCACGATCGTCAAGTTCAACGTGATCGAGGTGCAGAACGTCGAACTCGACGCCACGCTGCTCGCCCGTAGCGTCGCCGACCAGCTCGAGGGTCGGGTGTCGTTCCGCCGAGCGATGAAGCGAGCCGTTGCCACGGCACTCAAGGCCGGCGCCGAGGGCGTTCGCGTCCAGGCATCGGGCCGCCTCGGTGGTTCCGACATGGGCCGTCGTGAGTGGTACCTCGAGGGTCGGGTCCCGCTGCACACATTGCGGGCCGACATCGACTTTGGCAAGGCAACCGCCCGGACCACGGTGGGCGCCATCGGCGTCCAGGTGTGGGTCTACAAGGGCGACCTGCTGCCCACGGCCGTCGGTCGCCGCGAGAAGATCGCCGCCGAGGCCCGACTGGCCGCAGGCGGCCCGGCGCAGCGCCGGCGCAGGTCTGCCAAGTCACGTGCCGAGGCGGCAGCCGGTGAGGGTGGCGGTCGCCGTCTGATCGAGGCCGGCGGTGGCAAGCGCATGGTCGAGGCGGGTGGCGGCAAGCGTCCCGGTGGTCGCCGTCTGATCGAGGCCGGTGGCGGTCGCAGGCTCACCACGAGTGACGCAGCCAGCGAGTTCGAAGAGGCTCGCACCCAGGCCGAAGAGGAACTGCCGGCGGCGGCGGGCGAAGACAACGCCGCACCTGCGGTCCCGGCCGCGACCGAGGTCGAGGTTCCGGACATCACCTCCGACGCTGTCGTCGAGGCTGTGGTTGAGGCGGAGGTTGCTGAGGCTGTGGCTGAGGTGGCCGAGGAGGCTGTTGTCGAGGCTGTGGTTGAGGCGGAGGTTGCTGAGGCTGTGGCTGAGGTGGCCGAGGAGGCTGTTGTCGAGGCTGTGGTTGAGGCGGAGGTTGCTGAGGCTGTGGCTGAGGTGGCCGAGGAGGCTGTTGTCGAGGCTGTGGTTGAGGCGGAGGTTGCTGAGGCTGTGGCTGAGGTGGCCGAGGAGGCTGTTGTCGAGGCTGTGGTTGAGGCGGAGGTTGCTGAGGCTGTGGCTGAGGTGGCCGAGGAGGCTGTGGTTGAGGCGGAGGTTGCTGAGGCTGTGGCTGAGGTGGCCGAGGAGGCTGTTGTCGAGATCGACGATGCCGCCGCCGACGCAGAGAAGGCCGGCCCCGAAGGTGGTGCCGCCTGATGTTGATGCCCAAGCGCACCAAGTACCGCAAGATGCAGAAGGGTCGGATGGCGGGCAAAGCCAAGGGAGGCACCCGAGTGGCCTTTGGTGATTACGGCCTCCAGGCACAGGAAGTCGGCTGGGTGACCGCCCGGCAGATCGAGGCTGCCCGTATCGCCATGACCCGCGCCATCAAGCGTGGCGGCAAGGTCTGGATCAACATCTTTCCGGACAAGCCAATCACCGAGAAGCCTGCAGAGACCCGTATGGGCTCCGGCAAGGGCAACCCTGAATACTGGGTCGCCGTGGTGAAGCCCGGCCGGGTCATGTTCGAGATGTCGGGGGTCGACGAGGAGTTGGCTCGCGAGGCCATGCGGCTCGCCGCCCACAAGCTCCCCATCAAGACCCGTTTTGTGGCCAGGGAGGACGTATGAAGGCTCTCGAGCTGCGCAACAACACCTACACGGAGCTGGAGGCCAAGCTGGACGAGGCGAAGGAAGAGTTGTTCAACCTTCGTTTCCAGCTCGCCACCAACCAGCTCGACAATCCGACGCTCCTCAAGGGGGTCCGTCGGGAAATCGCACGAATTCGAACCGTCATGCGCGAGCAAGAGCTCGAGGCCTGGCGCCGGCAGCAGGAGAACGCCTGATGGAGCGAGCACGCCGCAAGGTGCGCCAAGGCGTCGTGGTCTCGGAAGCCCGTGACAAGACCGTCACGGTCGAGGTCGTCGACGCAAAGCGCCACCCGAAGTATGGGAAGACCGTGCCGAGCCGCAAGCGGTTCCATGTTCACGATGAGACCAATGACGCCCACCTCGGCGACACGGTGCGGATCGAGGAGACGCGGCCCCTGTCGAAGACCAAGCGCTGGCGTCTCGCCGAAGTCGTGGAGCGTGCCCGATGATCCAGCAGGAGACCCGGCTGCGGGTCGCAGACAACACAGGAGCGCGGGAGTTGCTGTGCATCCGAGTGCTCGGTGGATCGCGCCGCCGCTACGCACATCTCGGCGACGTGATCGTTGGCACGGTGAAGGATGCGATCCCCGGTGGAGCGGTCAAGAAGGGCGAGGTCGTCAAGGCCGTCGTCGTACGGACCGCCAAGGAGAGCCGTCGCAAAGACGGCACGTACATCCGCTTCGACGACAACGCATGCGTGCTCATCAACGACCAGCAGCAGCCGCGGGGAACCCGCATCTTCGGCCCTGTCGGCAGAGAGCTGCGGGACAAGAAGTTCATGCGCATCGTGTCGCTGGCTCCGGAGGTGCTGTGATGAAGATCAGGGCAGGGGACACCGTCATGGTGATCGCCGGCAAAGACAAGGGCATCCAGAGCAAGGTTGCCAGGGTCATGCGAGACAAGAACAAAGTGATCGTCGAGGGCGTAGCGACGGCAAAACGCCATCAGCGGCCGACCGGCCAGACGATGCAAGGCGGGATCATCGACAAGGACATGCCGATCGATGTGTCGAACGTGATGATCGTGTGCGACGAGTGCGGTCCGACGCGTATCGGCGCCCGTTTCGACGAAGAGGGCCGCAAGTACCGAGTCTGTCGCAAGTGTGGGAGCGACCTCTGATGGCACCACGACTCAAAGAGCTCTACAACGCGGAGATCCGGGCGAAGTTGCAGGAAGAGCTTGGTCTGGACAACGTGATGGAAGTGCCGCGTCTCATGAAGATCAACGTCAACATGGGTCTCGGCGACGCGGCGTCGGATGCGAAGCTCGTGACCTCCGCCGTCGAGGACCTGCGGATCATCACCGGACAGCATCCCAAGGTGAACCGCGCCCGCAAGTCGATCGCCAATTTCAAGCTGCGTGAGGGTATGCCTATCGGGGCATCCGTGACGCTGCGCGGGGATCGGATGTGGGAGTTCTTCGACAGGCTCGTGACGCTGGCGATTCCCAGGATCCGCGACTTCCGCGGGCTCAGCCCGAGGGGGTTCGACGGTCGGGGCAACTACAGCTTCGGCGTGACCGAGCAGCTGATCTTCCCCGAGATCGACTATGACAAAGTGGCCAAGGTGCGTGGCATGGACATCACGTTCGTCACGACCGCAACGGAAGACGACCACGGAAGAGCGCTCTTGAGTGCGTTCGGCTTTCCGTTCCGTCGGCAACAGGCAGGTGTGTGATGGCGAAGACATCAAAGATCGCCAAGAACAACCGGCGGGCAGTGCTGGTCGAGCGCTATGCGAAGCGGCGCGCCGAACTGACCGCCATCATCAAGAACCCCGAGACGACCTACGAGGAGAAGCGGGCGGCGTATCAGGCGCTGGCCAAGCTACCTCGCGACTCGAGCGCCACTCGCTACCGCAATCGTTGCGGGGTGAGCGGACGCCCCCGGGGGTATTTCCGCAAGTTTGGGATGTCCCGGCTGGCGCTGCGTGAGCTTGCTCACGAGGGCGAGCTGCCCGGCGTCAGAAAGGCTTCGTGGTAGTCATGTTCACGGATCCAATCTCCGACATGCTGACCCGGTTGCGCAACGCCAATCAGGCCCTCCACCTCGAGGTCAAGATGCCGTCATCCAAGATGAAGGTCGGCATCGCTGAGATCTTGGCTGCGGAAGGGTATGTCGACAGCTTCAAGGTCGAGGAAGACCGGGTCGGCAAGGCACTGACGATTCGCCTCCGCTACGGCTCCGACCGTTCCCGGGTCCTGCAGGGCATCCAGCGGATCTCCAAGCCGGGGCATCGCGTCTACAAGCCCGCCGACGACATTCGGCGTGTTCAGGGCGGGCTCGGGGTGGCCATCCTCTCGACATCGCAAGGTTTGCTGACCGATCGCGACGCACGACGCCGCCACGTCGGTGGCGAGATTCTCTGCGAGGTGTGGTGACCCATGAGTCGCATTGGCAGTAGCCCCATCCAAATCCCGAACGGCGTCGACGTTTCGGTGAAGCAAGGTCACGTCACGGTCAAAGGCCCCAAAGGCACCCTCGAGCGCGACATCGACCAGCGCATCACCGTCACCGTCGACGACGGCGTGGTCTCATTGAGCCGTGCCGATGACGAGCGGCAGTCGCGCGCCATGCACGGCCTGTACCGCGCGCTCATCGCCAACATGGTGACGGGCGTGTCGACGGGCTACTCGAAGGAGCTCACTGCCGTGGGCGTCGGGTATCGCGCCAATCTGCAGGGCCGCAAGCTGGAGCTGCAGGTCGGGTTCTCGCACCCGGTGCGGATGGATGCGCCCGATGGCATCGACTTCGAGGTGCCGGAGCCGACCAAGATCATCGTCTCGGGCATCGACAAGGAACTCGTCGGGCAGACCGCAGCCAATATCCGAGGCGTGCGCCCGCCGGAGCCCTACAAGGGCAAAGGTATCCGCTACGCCAACGAACAAGTCCGCCGCAAGGCCGGCAAGGCAGGTATCTCATGAAGGGCTCCAGGACCGACGCCCGTCGTCGTCGCCACTACCGCGTGCGCAAGCAGGTGCATGGCACGACCAGCAGGCCGCGCCTCGCCGTCTTTCGCAGCAACCGCTACATCTACGCACAGGTCATCGATGATCTCAACGGCCATACGCTGGCCTCGGCGTCCTCTCGCGAGAAGGCGCTGGCGTCGAAGACCCTCACCGTGGAGACCGCAGCGGAGGTGGGCAAGCTCATCGCTGCCCGCGCCTCGGCAGTAGGCGTCACCGAAGTCGTGTTCGATCGTGGCGGGTTTCAGTATCACGGGCGGCTGAAGGCGCTTGCCGATGCGGCACGTGAAGAAGGGCTCAAGTTCTGATGGCCGGGCATTCGATGATTGACAACGCAAGGAGCATCAGGTGAGTTCGAGGAGATCGTCCGACCGCGGTCGCGACTCGGAGTTCGATGAGCGGGTGATCGCGATCAACCGCGTTGCCAAGGTGGTCAAGGGTGGCCGCCGGTTCTCGTTCACCGCGCTCGTGACTGTCGGCAACGGCAAGGGCAAGGTCGGGGTCGGTTACGGCAAGGCAAAAGAGGTTCCGACGGCCATTCAGAAGGGCATCGAGATCGCCCGCAAGAACATGATCGACGTGCCCATGGCGGGGCAGACGATCATTCACGAGGTCATCGGCCAGCACGGTGCCTCCCGCGTCATGTTGAAGCCGGCATCGCCGGGTACCGGCGTCATCGCCGGCGGTGCGGTGCGGCAGATCCTGGAGGCTGCCGGTATTCGCGACGTCCTGGCCAAGTCACTCGGTTCGCCGACGCACATCAACGTGGCTCGCGCAACGATGGTGGCCATCGAGGCGCAACGTCGCCCCGATGAAGTTGCCCGCGCCCGGGGCAAGAAGGCCGAGGAGATCTTTCCGCCCGCCCTGCTGGCGGCATACCGCTCGGCCGAGCTGATGAAGACCCAGGTGGGTGACTGACGATGGCCGGCACGTTGAAGATCACGCTGAAGAAGAGCACGATCGGCGAGAAGCCGAAGACGCGGGCGACCGTGGAGAGCCTCGGGCTGCGGAAGATCCGTCAGTCCGTGGAACGGCCCGACACACCGGATGTGCGCGGCATGGTCTTCCGGGCCAAGCATCTGCTGGACGTTGAGGAGATCTGATGAAGCTGCATCATCTGAAGCCCGCGGAGGGCTCCAAGAAGAGCAAGGTGCGTGTCGGTCGTGGTGAGCGAGGACGGCGGGGCAAGACCGCCGGTCGGGGCACCAAAGGCCAGAAGGCACGAAGCAAGGTGCGTCCCGGCTTTGAGGGTGGGCAGATGCCACTGCAGCGCCGGCTGCCGAAGCTCAAGGGTTTCAAGAACCGCAACAAGGAATACTTTGCGCTGATCAATGTCGATCGCCTCAACGAATTCGAGGCGGGTACCGAGATCACCCCCGAGCTGCTCAAGGACCTTGGCCTCGTGAAGCACCGGGGCCGGGTGAAGGTGCTCGGCAACGGCGATATCGATCGAGCGCTGACGGTGAAGGCCCACGCCTTCAGCCTCGGTGCGGTGGAGAAGATTCGCGCCGCGGGCGGTTCGACGGAAGTTGTCGAGTGACTATGCCCTCGGGCGTATCCAGTATCCAGTATCCCGTATCCCGAAAGAACGACGGAGTACTGGATACGGGCTACGGGATACCATCGACGACCAGGTAACCTCGAACCGACCACGATCACAGGACCCACGCGCCAATGCTCTCTGTTTTCCGCAACATGTTCCGGATTCCGGACCTCCGGAACAAGATCCTGTTCACGCTGTTCATCTTCGCCGTCTACCGGTTCGGCGCCGCCGTCCCTGTGCCGGGCGTCGACCTCGATCGCGTGCAGTCGTTTGCCCAACAGCAGGAACAGGCGGGCTTCGTCGGAATCCTGAACCTGTTCAGCGGCGGTGCGCTGGAGACCATGTCCGTGTTTGCGCTGGGCATCATGCCGTACATCACGGCCTCGATCATCATGCAGCTCCTTGCAGTGGTGATCCCGAAGCTCCAGGCGCTGCAAGACGAGGGTGAAGCGGGCCGCAAGGTCGTCACCCAATGGACGCGCTATGTCACGGTGGCCCTTGCACTCATCCAGTCGACAGGGTTCACCTTCCTCTTCCACTCGGGTCAGTTCACCGGTGGCATCGACCTCATCCCCGACTACACGTTGCGTAACGTCCTGACCATCGTGATCACGATGACGGCGGGCACGGCGATCATCATGTGGTTGGGTGAGCTGATCACCCAACGTGGCATCGGTAACGGTATGTCGCTGATCATCTTCGTGAGCATCGTCAGTCAGCTGCCGAGTCAGCTCGGCATCCTCCAGGCCAACTCGAGCAGCGTCGAGTTCCTTGGAGTGATCATCCTGATGCTTGCCCTGACGGTGGGGATCATCTTCATCGACCAGGGGCAGCGAAGGATCCCGATCTCATTCTCGCGGCGGGTGCGGGGCCGCAAGGTCCTCGGCGGTCAGAGCACCTACATCCCGCTGAAGGTCAATATGGCCGGTGTCATCCCTGTCATCTTTGCGACCTCCATCATGTACTTCCCTGTGCTGGCCTCCTCCGCGATTCCCTCCGATGGTTGGGGAGCGACCGTCCGCGATTGGATCGACCGCAACCTCATCGGGACCGGCAGCCAGGGAGGCTTCTCGCCGACCCTTCCCTACATCCTCGTGCTGGCTGCCCTGGTGGTGTTCTTCACCTACTTCTACACGGCGATCCAGTTTGATCCGGAACGCCAGGCGGAGACCATCCAGCGTCAGGGCGGCTTCATCCCCGGCATCCGACCGGGACGAGCGACCGTGCGTCACCTCCAGTACGTGCTGAGCCGCATCACCCTCCCCGGGTCCCTGTATCTGGCTCTCGTGGCCGTAGCCCCGTCGATCATCGGCTGGTGGCGTGACATCCCCGTCGGGCTCTCCGGCATCTCGATCCTCATCGTGGCAGGCGTGGCGCTCGAAACGATGAAGCAGATCGAAAGCCAGCTGATGATGCGCAACTACGAGGGTTTCCTCAGCTGACCTGAAGTCGCTCGACCTGACCTGGGGTTGGTGCTCGGTTCGGTGTGCGGGGGCGTACCTCGTATCGCTTCGGCCTGGCGGCCTCGCTCTTCGTATCGCTCGGCTGGCGCCTCGCTGTTCGTATCGCTTCGGCCTGGCGGCCTCGCTCTTCGTATCGCTTCGGCTGGCGCCTCGCTGTTCGTATCGCTTCGGCCTCGGCCTCGCTCTTCGTATCGCTCGGCTGGCGCCTCGCTGTTCGTATCGCTTCGGCCTGGCGGCCTCGCTCTTCGTATCGCTCGGCTGGCGCCTCGCTGTTCGTATCGCTTCGGCCTGGCGGCCTCGCTCTTCGTATCGCTCGGCTGGCGCCTCGCTGTTCGTATCGCTTCGGCCTGGCGCCTCGCTGTTCGTATCGCTTCGGCCTGGCGGCCTCGCTCTTGGTATCGCTCGGCTGGCGCCTCACTGTTCGTAAGCGGGGAGAGGTTGATCGGAGCGTCCTTGTGAGCTCGGGTGCAGATTCGTTCGACGAAGAGCGAGCGGAGCGATGCGATACGTTGTACGTCCCTGGGGTCTTGTGGCTGGGCGTGGTGCGAGGTTGATCGGGGAGCCCCCTCCACCGGTGCAGATTCGTTCGACGAGGAGCGAGCGGAGCGATGCGATACGGTATACGCCGCTGTTGTCCACGCACCGGACGTCGCCGAACCGCATGCCAGCACGATGGGTCCACGACTCCGGTAACCTCGCTGGTCATGGGACGACGTATTCTCTTCTTGGGGCCTCCAGGGGCCGGTAAAGGTACGCAGGCCGCGATGTTGGCGAGGGCACTCGGCGTGCCACACATCTCGACCGGTGAAATGCTGCGGGCGGCCGTTGCCCAGGGCACTGAGCTGGGCAAGCAGGCCGAGGCCATCATGGCTTCCGGGGACTTGGTGCCCGACGACCTCGTCGTGGCGATGGTGGCCGAACGGCTCAGCGCCGATGACGGGAAGTGCGGGTACCTGCTCGATGGCTTCCCGAGGAACGTCTCCCAGGCAGAGGCGTTGGCCGCCAAGGCCGGCGACGATGCCATCGAGCTTGCGCTCCTGCTCGACGTCGGCGAACAGGAGCTCGTCGATCGGCTGCTCGGCCGGGCGCGCGAGCTCGGCCGCACCGATGACAACGAGGAGACGATTCGGCGCCGACTGCGCGTATATCGCGACGAGACCGAACCGCTCGTGGACTTCTATCCCGAGCGAGGCATCCCGGTGGTCGCGATCGATGGCATAGGCACCATCGAAGAGGTCTTCGGCCGCCTGGTCATGGCGCTCGCCGAGGTGGCGACCGCATGAACGGACGCGTCATCACGATGAAGGACGAGGCAGCTTTCGAGAAGATGGCCGTCGCCGGCAAGTGCGTCGCCGCCGTCCACGCGGCTATTCGGGAAGCGGCCGTGCCGGGAGCGACGATGAAGGAGCTCGATGCCATTTCGGCAGAGGTGATTCGCACGCACGATTGCCGACCCTCCTTCCTCGGCTACCACGGTTTTCCTGCAACGATCTGCGCTTCGCCCAATTCGGTGATCGTGCACGGGATTCCCGATGACTACACCCTCGTCGAGGGCGACATCATCTCGATCGATGCAGGAGCGATCTACGAGGGCTGGCACGGGGATGCGGCGTTCACGATGGCCGTGGGAGATGTGCCCGATGTCGTGGCGAAACTCCTCGAGGTCACAGAGGAGGCGCTGTGGAACGGCATCGCGCAGGCGCAGGCAGGCAAGCGACTGGGCGACGTGGGAGCGGCGATCGAGGCGACGGCGGGACCCTACGGCTACGGCGTTGTCCGGGAGTACATCGGACACGGCATCGGCCGCAACATGCACGAAGCGCCAAACGTGCCCAACTACGGCAAGCGGGGCAAGGGGCTCAAGCTCAAGACCGGGATGGCGCTGGCGATCGAGCCGATGTTCAACCTCGGCACCGCAGAGACGGCAGTGCTCGACGACGGCTGGACCGTGGTCACCGCGGACGGTGCTCTGTCTGCCCACTTCGAGCACACTGTGCTGCTCACGGCAAAGGGCTCCCTCGTCTCTACGCTCCCCGAACCCAAGCTGGTTCACGCCTGACGGCGCGGCGCTGAAGCGCTCAACACCAAGAGGCCGCGCCGATAGGGCGGGCTGCCGTCTCGCCGGGCGAAGAGCTGTTGTCCGCTGAGCCTCCTAGACCACGACCGTCGCAAGCATCATGCCGAGACCGATGGCGGCAACCATCACCCCACCCCCGCTGCCTGCAAGGACGAGGCGTTCATGACGGGCGAACACGACCGGGGGGCCCACCCAACCGGCGAATAGCACGAGGGCCCAGATCGACACCCCGGCCAGACCCAGCGCAACACCCACCCCTGGGTCGGGAGTGTCGATGGTGGGCGAGGCGAAGCTGGGCGGCGCAGCGACGACTGGACCTGGTCCGGTGGCCGGCTCAGGATGCGACTCGGCGGCGTCGACCGAGGACGCGACCGCCTGCACCGGCGCACTCGGAGCGGCGGGGGAGGCAACCGCTACCGAGATGCCCAGGGAGCCGAGGACGAGCCCGACGAACACCGCCGACCCGACGATCCTCATCCGGAACCCCGACGTGGGAGCCATCCGCTGCTCCAAGTACTGCAAGCGGGCTGTTCACGCTCATCATGCGACGGGTGTGCTGAACCCAGGCTGAAGCACCGACGTCCGTCGCGGAAGTTCGATTCAAGTTTGTTCGAACACCTCGACCTGTGCACCCGCCCGCCAGCGAGTCACGGTCCGGGACGTCTCGCCGGTGATGAACAGCGCTGCGGTTTCGACGCCAACGGCAAACAGCGGAAAGTCGCCGTCCGGTTTCCAGCCGATCACCTCGAAGAGCGCATCGCCGTAGCGATCTCTTTCGTCCGGATCCGTCACGGGGCGGACCTTTCCGTGCAGCTTGAACTCGCCGCCGCTGCCGGTGCGGTCGGTGACGGCGTTGTGGATGGTGCAGCGGGGATCTCTGGCGAGATCCAGCGCCTTGTAGGAACCGGGCATCATCCCGAGATAGAGCTCACCGTCGTTGATGATGGCCTCGACGGGGCTGATTCTGGGCGAGCCGTCGGCACGCACGGTACCGACCAACACGACTCCCGGCTTCTCGAACAACTGCTGCGCCTTGTCCGCCAAATCCGGTGCCTGCAGGGAGAAAGCTGCCCAACGCATCGTGCAACGTTACCCGCCAGGGACCTCTCGCCCTTGTGCGTTCGGCTGCACCTGCTCGATGCTGGGGCGGACGAGGAGGAGCCTATGCATGAAGTTGTCGCCCGCGAGCTGGAGGAGCAGCCGACGCTCGTGGTGCGAGGGGTGCAGTCCGTTGCCGGGATTGCCGAGTTTCTCGGAGGTGCGTTCCACGGGGTTGCCGTTCACGCAGCCGCCAAGGCAGTCTCCATTGCGGGCCCTCCCTTTGCGCGCTACCGATCGCTCGATGAATACAACGCCAGGTTCGAGATCGAGGCCGGTTTCCCCGTGGCGCAGGAGGTCGACGGTGCCGGCACCGTCGAGGCGTCGTTCCTGCCTGCAGGCCCGGCGGCCACCGTCGTTCACCAAGGCCCCTATGAGGCGATGGAGCCTGCGTACGCGGAGCTGGCGGCGTGGATCACCGACCACGATGGAACTCCCGACGGACCGGCATGGGAGATCTACTACTCGGATCCGGCCGAGGAGCCCGACCCAGCCATGTGGCGTACTGAAATCGTGCAGCCGTACCGCACGTAGTGGTGGAGGGCTACACCCGTTCGCGGTACCAGTAGGGATACAGCGTCTCGAAACCGGCACCCGCATAGAGCGCTCGTGCGCCGTCGTTGTCCTGGAGCACCTGGAGGAATGCGACCTCAGCGCCTCTGGCCGCCCCAAAGCACACGAGCCCGCGCAACACCTTCGTCGCCAGCCCAGAGCGGCGGTGGGCGGGGTCGGTGTTCATGTTGTAGATCCCAACGTGGTCGTCTGCGAAGACGGCGAGCCCTACGGCGGCTATGCGGTCGTCACGATCCGCAGAGATGTACGCGCTGGCACAAGGAATCGACTCCAGCAAGGCCCGCAGCGGATCGGCGAGCTCGGGATCGCGGCCGTTCCAGCTGCAGAACGCCGCAAACCACTCGTCGGACACGTGGCGTTCGATGCGCAGGCCCGCCGGCATGTCGATCTCGACGACCGGGGCGACCATCGTGTCCGTCGGCGACAATCGCTGATAGCCCCGGCGGTCCAGCTCAGCGTCGAGTTCGGGGTCGGCGAGCTCTGTGAGACGGAAGACTGCCGGTTGGCTGCGGTCGCTGAACCACTCCTCGCTGTACGCGATCTTCTCGGTCAGGGGGAGGGTGGAACGGTCGACGGGGTTCACGGAGTTGGCCCGCCGGGTCACGCCCGCCGTCGCCCGCAGCTCCCATCCGTCATAGCGCTCACGCTCGAACGCCGGCCACGTGGCAAACCCGATTTCCTCCAGTCGCTGCATCCGGGCCAACCGCGCCGGTGGAGCGCTCATGCAAGGTCGTCGAGATAGAGCGGAAGCATCTGCCGCCAGGTTGGCCAGTCGTGGTCCCACTCCGCGTCCCACTGATCGACCCGATTGGGGATGCGCTTGTCGCCGAGCAATCCAGCGACCCGCCAGGACTCGTCAGGGTCTTCCCATCGACCGCTGCCGGCGGCGAGCACGACGAAGCGTTCTCGGAGCCTGTCGAGTTGGTACCCGCCAAGACCGGGGAGGAAGTGCAGAGGGGATGAGAAGTAGAAGTCGTCGCTCCAGTGGCCACCCAGCCGGTCGGAGAGGTCGTAGCTCCCACTCATGCACACGGCGCCCTTGAAGACATCGGGGTGGCGGCACAGAACCTCCAGCGCCCAGAAGGCCCCGATGGACGCTCCCGCGCTCAGCAGCTCGATGGAGTCGCTCCCGCAGTCGGCACGAATCGCTCGCAGTGCCTCTTCGACGATGAAGGCGTCAAAGGCATTCTGCAGCCACATGGAATGGCGCGGGTCGTCACGCCTCAGCCACGATCGGCCCGAGATCGAATCCACCGAGTACAGCTTCACCCTGCCTGCGGCGAGCAAACCGCCACACGCATCGACCAGGCCAAACCGCTCGATCTCTTCCGCATCGCCGCCCGCTGTCGGGAACACGAGGACTGGTGTGCCGAACGTGCCCCAGCGAGCCAAGGTCACCGACTGTTCCAGGCGGTCAGAGTGCCAGCGCTCGACTGCCTTCACGAGCCGGGTGTCGAGTCCGACGAGCCGGCTTCGAGGCGGTCGATCTCGGTCGTGCGCCAGAACCCGATGAGACCCCAGAAGTGCTCGGTGAACTTGTCCACTTCGTGGCCAGGGAAGACGGCCTCCACCTTGTGCCGAATGATGCCCTTGGCGCGCTCGGTGGCGAAATAGTCGAGGGCAACCTCGTCGAGATCGCTGAGGTAGGCATCGCAAAACGCCTCGAACTCGACGGCGTCGAACCGTTCCCTGGCCAGGGCGCCCAGCGCCGCGATGCGGTCGGGATACGACTCGTGCTCAGCTGCGACGGCCGAGAACTCCTGCCACCCCAGGTCGTGCCGCATCGGCCGTTTTGTCGCAGCGCAGAAGAGCGACCAGCGAATCAGCGCCTTGACCAGCCACGGGATGTGGAAGTGCAGCGACGTGACTTGAGAGTCGGGGTTGGCGTTGGCGAAATCGATCGGGTGGTAGATCCCGTCGCGGCGGAGCGCCTCACAGGAATTGAAGTCCCATCCGAAGAAGCTGTTGATGGTGAGGGTGAGATCTGCGAGCTGCTGCCAGTCGTCACCGTCGACGAAGTCGAACTCCACCATGTAGCGGGCGTGGATCGGGGCATCGGGGTCATACTTGATGACGTTGACTTGAGGCCCAACCGCAAGACAGCGCACAAACAGGTCGAAGGGGAGGATCGCCTCCTGGAGATGCATGATGCGGGTGCCGGAGGCGTCGTAGGCGGCCTGGAGCTCCCCGGCGTTGTCGATCTTGCTGACGCCGACCCACGCCCCGCCGTCGTACGGCTTCAAGAACATCGGGTAGCCGATATCGTCGCCGATGGCGGCCAGGTCGAACATCTGGGCGTAGCGTTCCAGAGTGATCTCGAGGTCGTCTGCGGGGTCGTACTCCTTGGGTGGGAGCATGTATGTCCTGGGAACCGGGACGCCGAGCCGCATCATCGCCGCATAGGACGTGTGCTTCTGCATGGCCTGGAGGGTGAAGGGGTTGTTGAGGACGTAGAGGTCGTCGAGCACGACGGCCTTCTTGATCCATTCCCGACTGGTGGGATACCACGGCGTCAGCCGGTCGAGGACGACGTCGTACCTCACCGGCTGGGCGAGATCGAACGGTTCGATGGTGACTCGCTCGACCTCGAACCGCAACGCGGTGTCGCCGATGGCGGCTCGCGGGTCCAGACGCGCAACGATGTCTTCGTAGAACTGCGGCCAGCACAGGTCTGCGCCAAGGCTCAAGCCGATATGGCGGGTCTCCTTCGTCACGACAACAACCTACCCGTTGTCGCGGGGCGGCCGCAGCGCCATGAGTGCCTCGCCGAGGTTGTTGCGCCAGTTCTGCCAATGGTGACCATCTGGCGGTTCCGTGTACGACACCTTCATCTCGCTCTTCTCGAGCACCGGGAGGAATCGCTGGTTGTCGTCGGCGAGTGCTTCGAATCCTCCGCAGGCCACCCATGCACGCTTTGCCGGTGTCCCCGGCTGTTTCGTGAAGGCCCGCACGAAGTCGATCGCCGGCTGGAGTTCTTCGCTTCGGTTCCACGGCCCGCCGGTTGCGGTGATGAAGGTGCCGGAAAGCAGCACGAGTGAGCCGAACACACCGGGATGTCGCCACGCCGTCGACAGCGCTGCAACGGCACCAAGACTCGCGCCGCCGATGACCCGGTCCTCGGCGTCTGTGCTGATGGCGAACTCGGAGATGGCGTGGGGCAGAAGGTCGTCCACGATGAACCGGCCGTGTTCGGGCAGCGCCATGTACTCGCGGTTCCTCTCGACGGGATCGACGAGTAGCGCGACGAGGGGCTCGACCGCCCGTGCCCCGATCAGGTTGTCGAGCACGGTGGTGAGTGCGGCGTACTCGATCAGGTCGCTGCCGTCGTGGAGGAAGACGGCGGGGTAGGGCTCGGGGCGAGGGAACCCGGCCGGGAGGTACACCGACATGGTACGGGTCCCACCGAAGGCGGAGGACTGAACCTCGACGCTCTCAACGGTGCCGGGGCTGGCGTCGACGCTCGGAGAGCACCAGGGCGGATCGATGTAGCCCGGTCCGTGGGCGACAGAGTTGGCTCCAAACGGGTCGTGGGCGGTCCGCTGGTTGAGCGGATCGACGATCCATGATGTGCGATCGGGCCATGTCACCTCTAGCTGGTATTCGATGCGGCATCGCGGGGGAAGCTCGACGGTCACGTGCCACAGCTCGGTTCCTTCGAGCCGCTCCATCGGCGGGATCTGGGGGAAGCGGGACATGAAATGCATGACGCGAACCGCCTCGGCGTTCCCCACATACGCAAAAGTCGCGGTTGGGCCATCGAGAAACGGGGTTGCGGTGCGGGTCAGCCGGCGTCGCAGGTAGGCGGGAGCCATCGTTTTGGCGGCGTGTTCGAGGCGTTCGGGGAGAGCCAGGCGCTCCAGAGGCAAAGACATCGCCGAAAGAGTAGACCGCAGCCGATCTCGGAGCGCCGGGGCCTGAGCGGCCCGCCCGAAGGGGGGAGACTGCTGAACAAAGCGTCGTGCGGGCTCGCAGGACCGAAGGAGTGCCTCGTCACGAGCTCGCGCACGAGCCCAAGCTGACGTTGTTCCGCAGTCTCCTTGGAGTGGACGGTATCTCTTCGTCCGGCGAGACGACAGCTTGCTTCATGGGCGCGGCCTCCAAGCCAAGGACTCTCGCCGAGGTCTGACGAAAGGGCGCCGGCAACGCGGCGCCGTCCGGCCACTCCTGTCGGCGGATCAACCGGTCACTCGGAAGAGCTCCCACTCCCCGGGCACGCCCTTGAGTGAGTGGCGACCGACCGAAGTGAATTGGAGCCCCGAGCCCACCACCAGCGGTGGAATCGATTGGCTCACCACGACCTCACCCTCACCCGCCAAGGCAGCCACTCGGGCGGCGATGTGCACGGCGATGCCGGCGACGTCGGCACCTCGCATCTCCGCCTCGCCGGTATGCAACCCGATCTTCACGTGCAGGCCCGTGAGTGCCATCTCCTGGGCGATCGCTCGCCCACACCGAATGCCCTGGGCCGGACCGTCGAAGACTGCCAGGAATCCATCGCCGGTGTGCTTGATCTCCCGACCCCGGAACCGTGCCAGCTCCCGCCGGACGAGGTCGTCGTGGCGCTGCAGCAGGTCGATCCACCGGCGGTCACCGGCTGCCGCCGCCGTCGCCGTCGAGTCGACGATGTCGCTGAACATGATCGTGGCGAGCCTGCGCTCGGGATGAGGCGCCTCCCGGGTGCCGGTGACGAACTCCTGGATCTCGACGGCAACCTGCAATCCGGCGTCGGCAAACGGTAGATGGTCTCCTGTAGGAATCGCGAGGAGCCGCGCATGGGGAAGCAGGTTCGCCAGGTACTCGCTGTGGCCAATCGGGATCCACCGGTCGTCGACACCGTGGATCACCAACGCAGGGGCTTGGACCAAGGGAAGTGCTGCAGAGATGTCGGCTGCAGCGTTCTGTTCGACCTGAAGGCGGAATTGGCCGGGGGTGATTGCCGTCCGGAAGTACCGGTGCCAGAACGCCTTCCTGGGTTCGTCGTGCATCACGCTCGGGAGTACGAGCTCGAGCAGGTATTCCGTGTCCCAGTGCTCGTCGATTTCGTCCAAGAACCGCTCGAGCGTCTCGCGACTCCTGCCGTACGGGTAGCCGGGTGCCCGAACGAGGCGGGCGTACGAGGCGAACGTGACGATGCCGCGGACCCGCGCAGGGTCCGTCGCAGCCATCAGCGCCGCCAGCGCACCGCCCTCCGAGATCCCGAGGAACACGCCTTCTGCACAGCCGGCGGCATCGAGGACCGCACGACAGCTCTCGAGCCTCTGCTCGAAACTCGACTCCCCACCTGGTATCGGGTCGGACATGCCCACGCCGAGCTTGTCGTAGATGATGAGCCGGGAGAAGCTCGCCAGCCGCCTCAGGAACCGAGCAGCGGTGGGATCCTCCCAGATCATCTCGACGTGGGAGGCGAGCGCCCCAAAAACGACGAGATCGACCGGACCCTCGCCGACCACCTGGTAGGCGATGTGCGCACCACCCGACTTTGCGTACTGCGTCTGCGGCGCCGAAGGCATACGCCAGATCCTACATATGGGGCTTTCGGGTCACCCCTCGGATGGATACCTGGCAGACCCGTTCGACGTGACCGGCCTCGGCCCCGCCGGACACGTGGGACCGCCGGCATTCCGGGGATCGTCTCTTCGTGCGTAGACCGGGGTTCTCCCTTCCCGAGCGACGTCTCCTGCGCTACAGTCGGAGGCACGACGAAGGGCGTCCTCGGGGCGATTTGCCCCTGTTTCGGGACGTCCTCTATCATGCCGGGTCCGGCCCGTCAGGGCTGGCACTTTCTTGTGGCAAGAAAGACGACGTCATCGAAGCCGGAGGCACGGTCGTCGCGCCACTCCTGAACGCAAGTTCTGGGTGTCGCTCGTAAGTGCAGGACCGACTTCGACACGAGGCAGGATCACGACCGACACCAATGAAGGTTTCAGCTTCCGCCAAGAGGATGTGTGAAAAGTGCCGGGTCATTCGCCGTCATGGACGGGTCTGGGTGATCTGCCCGAATCCGCGTCACAAGCAGCGACAGGGGTAACGAATGGCACGTATCGCCGGTACCGATCTCCCGAGGGACAAGCGGGTTGAAGTGGGTCTCACCTACATCTTCGGGGTGGGCGATACCACCTCGCGCCGTATCCTGCAGGATCTCGACATCGACATCGATACGAAGGTTCGCGATCTGACCGACGACGAGGTCGTGCGGATCCGCCAGTACGTGGACGCCAACGTCAAGGTCGAAGGCGACCTGCGCCGCGACATCGCACAGAACATCAAGCGCAAGATCGAGATCGGCAGCTACCAAGGCCTGCGCCATCGGCGCGGCTTGCCGGTACGGGGGCAGCGCACCCACACGAATGCACGGACCCGGAAAGGCAAGTCTGCACCTGTCGCCGGGAAGAAAAAAGTCACCAAGTAGGGCTTCGAGGGATAACACGTGGCGAAAGCACAGCGAACCGGTCGGCGGCGCGTCAAGCGCAACATCCCGCACGGCCAGGCACACATCAAAGCAAGCTTCAACAACACCATCATCACGATCACCGATCAGGATGGTGGAGTTGTGGCGTGGACCTCCGGGGGCTCCGTCGGCTTCAAGGGCTCGAGGAAGTCGACTCCCTACGCGGCACAGGTCGCCGCCGAGCAGGCAGCACGCCGAGCGGGCGAGATGGGCGTTCGCAAGCTCGACGTCATCGTCAGTGGCTCAGGCTCGGGGCGGGAGACGGCGATCCGAACGCTGCAGAACATGGGCATCGAGATCACCGGCATCAAGGACGTCACACCGGTCCCGCACAACGGCTGCCGGCCCAAGAAGCGGAAGCGTGGGTAGATAGATGGCTCGCTATACAGGACCTCGCACCAAAGTCAGCAGGCGCGCCCGGCAGCTTCTCGATGAGAACAAGGCGAAATACTTCGATCGGCGGCCATACCCGCCGGGCGAGCATGGTCGCGGCCGTATCCGCGAGTCGCAGTATCAGATCCAGCTCCGCGAGAAGCAGAAGCTTCGTTTCATGTACGGGGTGCTCGAGCGGCAGTTCCGCCGCTACTACCAGAAGGCGGCCCGGCAGAAGGGCATCACAGGTGAGAACCTGCTGCGCCTCCTCGAGACCCGCCTCGACAACGTGGTCTACCGATCCGGACTGGCCAGGACACGCCCCCAGGCGCGGCAACTCGTGAACCACGGCCACTTCCTGGTCAACGGCAAGAAGGTCGACATCCCGTCGTACCAGGTACGCGAGGGCGACGTCATCACGCTGCGCGAGCGCAGCCGCGACGTGTTCCCCGTGCAGCACGCCGTCGACACCATCGACCGGTCCGCAGAGTGGCTCGATGTCGACTCATCGGCTCGCAGGATCGTCGTCGTGTCCCTCCCCAGCCGCCAGCAGATCGATACTCAGATCCAGGAACAGCTGATCGTCGAGCTCTACTCCAAGTAACAAGTATTCCACCCTCCGAGACCCCAGGAGCAACCAGTGCTCATCGTCCAGCGCCCAACAATCGAAGAGGAGCAGGTATCCGACATCCGCTCGCGGTTCACCGTCGGACCGCTCGAGCCGGGTTTTGGCTACACGCTCGGCAACACGCTTCGCCGCACACTGCTGGCCCGCATTCCCGGTGCCGCCATCACGTCGGTGCGGATCGAGGGCGTCCAACATGAGTTCTCCACGATCGAGGGAGTGGTCGAAGACGTCGTCGACTTCATCCTCAATCTGAAGCTCGTGGTCCTGCGGATGGAGACGGATGAGCCTGCCACGCTGTACCTCTCCGCCAAGGGCAAGGCCGATGTCGCCGCCTCCGACCTGAAGGTGCCCGCGGGCGTCGAGGTCGTGAACGGCGATCTCCATCTGGCGTCGCTGTCGTCGTCCGGGAGGCTCGAAGTGGAGCTGACCGTCGAACGCGGGGTCGGCTATCGCAGCGCAGACCGCAACAAGAAGAGCGAGACGATCGGCGTCATTCCGATCGACTCCATCTTCTCCCCGGTGCGCAAGGTGGCCTACCGAGTCGAGACCACCCAGGTCGGCATGATGACGGACTTCGACAAGCTGGTCGTCGATGTCGAGACGGACGGTTCCATGACGCCGAGCGAGGCCGTTTCGTCGGCGGGTAAGACGTTGCGAGAGCTGTTTGGCCTCTTTGCCGACATGGACGAGGGCGTTGGCCTCGAATTGGGCGATGTCGTGTTGGCCGAGCCGAGCTCGCCTGACCTCGACCTGCCGATCGAGGCGCTCGACCTCTCCGAGCGGCCGCGCAACTGCTTGCGGCGTGCCCAGGTGCACACCGTTGGTGAGCTGGTCGAGAAGACGGAGGACGACCTCCTCAACATCACGAACTTCGGTCAGAAGAGCCTCGAGGAAGTCACGGCCAAGCTCGATGAGCTGGGTCTCTCCCTCCGCTCGATTGCCGACAGCGACGGTGGAGTCGCCTGATGCCTCGCCCCAAGAAGGGTCCCCGCCTCGGCGGGAGCCCGTCGCACCAGCGCAAGATCCTGGCGAACCTCGCGGCTTCGCTGATCGAATCAGAGAAGATCACGACGACTGAGGCGAAGGCGAAACTGCTGCGTCCGTACGTCGAGAAGATGATCACCAAGGCCCGGCGCGGCGACCTCCATGCCAGGCGGCTCGTTCTGCGGAAGATCCAGGACACGGAAGTCGTGACGAAGCTGTTCGACGATGTCGGACCACGTTACGCCGATCGGCCCGGGGGCTACACCCGGATTGTGAAGCTCGGACCTCGCCGCGGCGATGGTGCCGAGATGGCGGTCATCGAACTCGTCTGAGTTTCGCTCGAAACAGGTTTCGAGCGAGCTGAACCGGTCGGCCTTCGGCCGGCTGTTTCTTGTTTTGCGGCGGCAAGCCGCTGCAAAACCTGTTGAGGGGGAGCCGCGGAGCTTCCCCCTCAAACTCCCCCTGCCAAGAGTCGCTCGCTTCGCATCGCTCGGAGTCGCTCGCTTCGCGGATCGCTCGGAGTCGCTCGCTTCAGGATCGCTCGGAGTCGCTCGCTTCGCGGATCGCTCGGAGTCGCTCGCTTCAGGATCGCTCCGAGTCGCGTGCTTCGTGCGCTGGGTTTGGGCTGGGGGTTTCGGCTACTTTGCCGGGATGGGTGCGGTTGGGTCTCGGCGCTTCGAATTGATGTCGCTGCTCGACGCCTATTCGGCGGGGGCGGGGGAGACGCGGGCGATGGCGGAGATGCGGGTGCTGCTGCGGAGCCCTCACGACGTGCTGTCGTCGTATTGGTTCGATCCCGGGCACTTCACGGTCAGTGGGTTCGTCACGGATCCCGACATGGCGCATCTGGTGCTGATCCACCACAGGAGGGTCGGGAGCTGGCTGCAGCCCGGCGGTCACATCGAACCGGAGGACGAGTCGGTGTTGGCGACGCTTCACCGGGAGATCGCCGAAGAGACCGGGCTCCGCAACCTCCAGCCCGCCGCTCCGGGCATATTCGACATCGACGTGCACAGGGTCCCCGCACACGGATCGCAGCCGCCCCACCAACACTTCGATGTGCGGTTCCACGCCATCGCCAACCGCGGCGGCCTCGTGGCCAACGACGAGGTACACGACGCGGCGTGGGTGCGGCTGAGCGAGGTGGGCGAGTGGACGCAGGACCGGTCGGTCAGGCGTGCGGCGGCAAAGCTGCAGTCCATGGCCTCCTGAGAAAGGGATTCCAGCCGCTCGCTCGGCCCGGCTACCGGCGGTAGACGGTGATGTCGCCGCCGCCAGTTGCCAGCGTGACGGTGTTCGCCGCACCGTCGGTGGAGTCGATCAGGAGATCGACGCCGTCCTCTTCAGGAGTCGTGTCGAACGCATACTCGCCGTCCGGCAACTGGACCGTCACGTCGCCTTCGCCGGTGCTCGCCACGAGCGTGGTGACCACTTCGTCGAAGGTGATGTCGATGTTGCCCTTCTCGACGTCGAAGGTCGCCGTAGCCGCCTGGAGGCGGGTCCCGATGACGTCGCCGTCGCCCATGACCACCTGGAGATCGCCTGTGACCGAGGCCAGGCTGAGGTTTCCGTCGCCGATCCCGACCGTCACGTCGCCTTCGGAATTGGCCACGGTGACGTTGCCGTCGTCGGTGGTCACTGCCACGGACACGTCACTTCCTGTCGTAATCGTGTAGTCGACGGAGCAATCGGTCCCGTCGCAGGTGTCGACGATGCCGAGGACGCCATCGACGATCTCGATCGTGGACTCGACGTCTCCGTCGACCGCCGTGGACACCGTGGCCCCGCCGACGTTGGCGTTGACGGAGATCTGCACCGATCCTGAGGAGATCGCGACTTCGACGGCCGTCGGAGTTTCTGCCAGCTCCACGGTGTCTGCGTCGCCGCCTCCACCACATGCCGCAAGCACCGCGGCGAGCGCCGCCGCCCCGGCTGCCGCGAGGATCGGTCTCGATCGCATGATCACCTCTTGTCGTCGGACCAGCGAGGTTAGTGCGTAGACGGCGGTGCTCCTCATCGGGGGCGCCGGTATGCTCGCCTGCGGCACGACGCCACCGAGTCCGCAGCGCCGGCCCTTCGAAGGAGGATCATGAGCGAGGTCATGCGCAGGCTGCTGGAGGCGGTCCGCTTCGAACGCAACGCGTTCGTCTGGATGGATTTCAACGATCGCGCCACGGGCGACGCTCTCATCCTGGTGGCGGCCACCAGGATCCTCATCCAGCTCGGCTTCGGATCGACGCTCTTGGGTCTGACGACCAGTCTCTCCGGGCTGGAGTTTGCGCTCGCGATCGCCATCACGGCCGCAGTCTTCTGGCTGGCGTACAGCGGGATCGTGTACGCAATCGCCAAGTTCCTTCTCAACGGCGGTGGCGGCTACGCCATCATCCTCCGCATCACCGGCTTTGCGTATCCCACGCTGTTGCTGCTCGTCGCCACGGCCCGCATCTTCTCCAACGCCTACATCGCGTTGATCATCGGCAGTCTCTGGTTCCTCGCCGTGGTCGCTCATGGCGTGCGATACGCATCGGACCTGCCCATCGAGAAGGCGGCGATCGCCGCAGGGGGCGGTCTCATCGGATGGATCATCGTGGCCTCCATTCTCGGTCGCGGTCTGATCTAGAAGCCTGTCGGGTGACGGTCTACCGCATCGATCTGGCCTATCTCGGCACCGGGTTCCACGGCTATGCCCGGCAGCCAAACGTCCGCACCGTCCAGGGCGAGCTCGAGGTCGCCCTGGCGCACCATATCGGCCCGGTCGACACGTTCGTTGCCGGAAGAACCGACAAAGGCGTGCATGCGTCCGGTCAGGTTGCCAGCTTCACTGCGGCACCGGGGCTGGACTGCGACAAGATCCGCCGCTCCCTCAACCGCCGACTCGGCCCGGAGATTGCCATCCTGGCGTGCACGGTCGCCCCTGAGGCGTTCCATGCCCGCTTCTCGGCAATGGGCAGGGAGTACGTCTATGTCATCGTCGACCGGGAGGCCCCCGACCCCTTCCTTGCGGCAACGGCATGGCACTACGGGCGTGCGCTCGACGGAGACGCCATGAACCAGGCCGCATCGCACTTCGTCGGTGAACACGACTTCGCCTCGTTCTGCCGGAAGGCGGGAGACCGCAGCACCGTACGGCTCGTCCACCGTGCCGAATGGTCGCGGCGACCCGATGGACCACTCGCCTTCCACGTCGTGGCCTCGTCGTTCTGCCATCAGATGGTCCGATCACTCGTGGCCGTGTGTGTCGAAGTAGGCCGCGGTCGTATGGACCCAACCGCCGTGCCCGCCATCTTGGAAGCGGGTGATCGGCATGCGGCGAAAGGGGCGGCACCTCCCCACGGGCTCACGCTGGTGCGCGTCCACTATGCGCCGGTGCGATTGTCATGACCGGTACCTCGCCGGTCGTGCGAGCGCTCACGACGATTTGATCAACAGCCTCCCTCTCCGGTACGATGACGCCTCGCTTCCGGGGTCCCGGAGCGTTCTTTTACGTCCAACGTCTCTCTCGACGGGTGCGCGAATGAAGCCGAATCTGCAGAAGACCTACTCGCCGAAGCCCGGCGACATTCAGCGCGACTGGTTCGTCGTGGACGCCGACGGACAGACCCTTGGTCGCCTAGCCTCTCCGATCGCCTCGATCCTGCGCGGCAAGCACAAGCCGATGTTCGCCCCGCACATGGATTGCGGCGACTTCGTCGTCGTGGTCAACGCCGGGAAGGTCGTGGTGACGGGGGCCAAAGAGCAGTCGAAGATGTACTACCGGCACTCGGGCTTCCCCGGCGGCCTCTCAGAGATGAGCTTCGCCGAAATGCGGGAGAAGTTCCCCGAGCGGATCATCGAGGCGGCGGTCAGAGGCATGCTTCCCAAGAACAAGCTCGGCCGCCAGATCATCACCAAGCTCAAGGTGTACGCCGGTCCCGACCACCCGCATGCGGCGCAGAACCCGCAACCCCTCCAGATCGGAAAGGTGAACGCCTGATGCCGAAGCCCCTCGCCCAGACCACCGGCCGCCGCAAGAGTTCGGTTGCTCGCGTTCGGCTGTACGACGGCACCGGCGAGTTCAAGCTCAACGGGCGTACCCTCGACAATTACTTCCCGCAGTTGGCGCTCCGGTTGCGGGTCCTCGAACCACTGAAGACTGTCGAGCTCGCGGGCCGCTACAACGTGGAGGCCACCCTCGAAGGTGGAGGATTCACCGGTCAGACCGATGCGCTCCGACTCGGTATCGCCCGGGCCCTCGTTGCCATCGACCCTGATCTGAGAACACCGCTCAAGCGCGAGGGTTTTCTCCGCCGCGACGCCCGTCGTGTCGAGCGCAAGAAATACGGTCTCCGCAAGGCCCGCCGCGCTCCGCAGTTCACGAAGCGCTGACCCCCGGCTCGTCGAGGTAGGTCATGGGGGGCCGACTCTTTGGGACCGATGGAGTCCGAGGCGTAGCCAACGCCGAGCTGACGCCGCAACTGGCATTCGACATCGGCCGCGCCGCTGGTGAGACCGTCCGCGGGCCAGTCCTCATCGGCCGCGACACGCGGCGCTCCGGCCCGATGCTCGCTTCCGCACTGCAAGCCGGGCTCAACTCCGTCGGTGTCGACACCGTTGACCTTGGTGTGATCCCGGTCGGCGCTGTGTCCCGGATGACGCACCTCACCCACGCCGAGCTCGGGGTCATGGTGAGTGCATCCCACAATCCGGCGCCCGACAACGGCATCAAGCTCATCGGGACGACGGGCAACAAGCTGCCGGACGAGAAGGAAGAGGCGATCGAGGCTCGCTACCGGTCGTCAGCCCCGTATCACGCCCCCGTGGGCAGTGCCGTCGGGATCGCGCTCAGAGACGATCGGGCCGTCGCCCGCTACGTCGACGTTCTCGCCGACGAGGACAACCCCGATCTCGGCGGGCTCGATCTCGTGCTCGACTGCGCCAACGGCGCCGCCTACCAGGCGGCCCCTGAGCTGTTCCGCCGGCTGGGCGCCGGCGTCGAAGTCCACAACGGCGACCCCAACGGGATGAACATCAACGACGGGTGCGGCGCCACCCACCCCGAAGCACTCGCAGGTGTCGTCGCCGGTCGGGTCGGATTCTGCTTTGACGGCGACGCCGACCGGCTGATCGCAGTCGATGAGGACGGTGTGCCCGCCAACGGCGATGTCATCATGGCGATCCTCGCCGACCAGATGAAGAGCGTCGGGACGCTCGTAGGCGACCGGATCGTCTCGACGGTGATGTCGAACCTCGGTTTCAAGCAGGCGATGCGGAAGCTGGGAATCGGCATCATCGAGACCCAGGTCGGCGACCGCTACGTCCTCGAGGAGATGCAACGCTCGGGTGTGGTCCTCGGTGGGGAACAGTCGGGGCACATCGTGCTGGAGGACCGCATGAGCGGCGACGGGCTGCGCACCGCCCTTCGTCTCGCAGGCGTGCTGGTGGCCACAGGTGCCGAATTGCGGGAGCTGAGGAAGGTCATGGCCGAGTTCCCGCAAGTGCTGAACAACATCACCGTGCGGGACAAGTCGCGGCTCTCCCGGGCCGAAGCGGTGTGGAGCGCCGTCGGAGAAGCAGAGGAAGCTCTCGGTGACGACGGTCGCGTGCTGGTCCGGGCGTCTGGCACAGAGCCGCTCGTGCGGGTCATGGTCGAGGCGCCAACCATCGTGACGGCCGAGTCCGTTGCCGCAACGATCAGCAGAGTCGTGGTCGCCGAACTGGGCTGATCGCGCGCACAGGCTCAGCTTCTGGACCGTCCGACCTATGGCACAGCCAAGATCCCGCCCTAAGCTGTCGAGACAACCACATAGACCGGAGACCAAACTCCTAGCGCCAGGCCTCGCTCCCAGAGTGAGGTGACGAGGTGGAGGGAGCATCGAACTCATCGGCGGATGCCCTCTCGGCCAACCACGGTCGTGACGGGACAGGGCAAAACCCGGAGGCGACTCCGGGGACAGAGACTGTCTCGACGTGGCAACGGAATCACTTTCCGTTCCTTCCTCCGGTCCCGAACCAAGGAGGTCCGCGCGCGTGTGCGGAATCATGGGATACGTAGGTCCGCGAGAGGCCGCGCCGTTGATCCTCGAGGGGTTGCGACGGCTCGAATACCGCGGATATGACTCAGCCGGCATCGCAGTGGCGAACGGAGAGATCCGCGTCCGCAAGGCCGAAGGCAAGATTCACCGGCTGAGCACCTTGCTCGATCGTGAGCCGCTGTCGGGCACCGTCGGCATCGGCCACACCAGGTGGGCCACCCACGGCCAGCCCAGCGACGTCAACGCCCACCCTCATACCGACCCGTCGGGGAAGTTCGTCGTCGTGCACAACGGCATCATCGAGAACTTCCACGAGTTGCGGCAACGCCTCGGCGACGCGGGGCACCAGTTCGAGTCGGAAACCGACACCGAGATCCTGGCGCACCTCGTCGCCAACGAATACGACGGGGACCTCGTCTCTGCGGTCCGGCGTGCCATCGCCCATGCAGAAGGCGCCTACGCCCTCGTGGTGATGACAGCCCACGAACCGGGGAAGATCGTTGCCGTTCGCAAGGTGAGCCCACTCGTTGTCGGGCTGGGTGAAGGGGAGACCTTCTTGGCGTCGGACATCCCGGCAGTGCTCCACCACACCCGCGACTTCCTCATCATCGAGGACGGCGAGATGGTGATCGTCGACGCCACGGGCGCCAAGGTGGAGACCATCGAAGGCGATCCCGTCGTGCGGCCGGTCATGCGGGTCGACTGGGATGCCGAGCAGGCGGAGAAGGGTGGCTACGACCACTTCATGCTCAAGGAGATCCACGAACAACCAACGGTCGTGACCGAAACGGTTGGCGGCCGTCTCGACGGCGACGGCGACGTCCAACTCGAGGACGTCGGCTTCGACGACGACTTCGCCCGTGACCTCGACCGGATCTGGATCACCGCCTGCGGCACGGCCCTGCACGCAGGGCTCGTCGGCAGGGAGATCTTCCAGCGCATCCTGCGCATTCCGACATCGGTCGAGTTTGCGCACGAGATGCGATACGCCGACCCCCTCGTCGAGCCGGGGAGCCTGACGATCGCCATCAGCCAATCGGGCGAGACCGCCGACACGCTGGCGGCTGCCCGCCTCGCCAAGGAACGTGGCTCGCGGCTGCTGGCGCTCACCAACGTCGTCGGCTCGACGTTGAGCCGCGAAGCGGACGACATCCTGTACACCCGGGCCGGTCCGGAGATCTCGGTGGCTTCCACCAAGGCGTACCTGGCGATGCTGATCGCCCAATACCTGTTGGCGTTGCGCATCGGCAGGGCTCGTGGGGTGGTTGACGAAGCCCTTTCGCAGCGGGTCTCGCACGGTCTCCATCTGCTTCCGGCACAGCTCGAAGAGGTTCTCGAGCGCGAAGACGACATCGTCAAGGCCGCTCAGCAGATCGCCGACGCCCAGGACGTGTATTTCATCGGCCGCGGCCTCGACTACGCCGTCGCGATGGAGGGCTCGCTCAAGCTGAAAGAGATCAGCTATCTGCACTCAGAGGCGATGCCTGCGGGCGAGCTCAAGCACGGAACGCTTGCGCTGGTGACAGCGGGCACACCGGTCATCGTGGTGCTCACCCAAAGGGCACTGTATGACAAGACGATGTCGGCGGTGCAGGAGGTGAAAGCGAGGGGAGCGAAGGTACTCGCCGTTGCGTACGACGATGACGAGCAGATCGAGTCGTTTGCGGATGCCGTGCTGCGGATCCCCCACACCGACGATCTCCTCAGCCCTGTCGCATCCATCGTGCCGCTGCAGTTGCTGGCGTATCACGTGGCGCGGCTCCGTGGCCACGACATCGACCAGCCGCGCAACCTCGCCAAGTCGGTCACCGTCGAGTAGTCGGTAGGGCGGAGCCAAGGGCACAACCGAATCTGCGACGCCAACTACCGCCGACAAGGTCACGTCGGCGGTAGTTGTGCGTCGGCCGTCCTCACCAGGCCGGGGGCAGGGGGGCGCCGGTTTCGAGCAGCGTCTTCAAGCCGGAGACGATGAGCGGGAAGCCGTTGACGAAGTCGGTGAGGGTCTTGGAGCCTTCGGCCACGTCGTAGAGCTCGACCGTCAGCTTGGTGAGGCTCCCTACCTCTTCGACCATCCAGATCTCCCTGGCCGGTCCCTCGGCTTCGAGCTCGGGGTCCCAGCGTGCATGGAACGTCATCTCCACGTTCGCTCCGTGCTCGATCGACAGGATCTCGCCGTCGGCGGCGATGGTTCCGTCGTCGTATGTGTAGACGATCTTGGAGCCCGGTTCCCAGGCCGACTCGACGCGGGTGCCGTAGAAGTACTGGACGGTGACATCGCCATCGACGATGGCATTCCAGACCTCGTCTTTCGGAGCGCTGATGAACGCCTGGTAGATGTGGGCGGGTTTGGACATGGCTTGGGCGCCTTTCTCGACGGTGGTCTTGATCGCAGCAACGGTGCCGGCGAGGCGATCCGTGTACTTGCTGATCCAGCGGTCGTGGGCGAGGCGTATCGGCACCGGGTTGAGATAGTGGTACTTGGAGCGGCCGACCTTCTTGGTGGTGATGAGCTCGGCGTCCTCGAGGATGCGGAGATGGTTCATCACGCCGAAGCGTGTCATCGCCGGCAGGTGCTCACAGAGCTGTCCGAGCGTCTGCCCATCCTCCACGAACAACCGATCGAGCAAGAGTCTCCTGCTCTCATCGTTCAGTGCCTTGAACACGTCATCCATGACGGGCACTATACGTGAGTAACTACTCACATATCAAGGATCGAGGTTGCCGGCGTATTGGCTTGCGGGCATGCTGGACGGGGTAACTCGATGCGTAATCATCCCACACATGCTGTATGTGTGGTATGTTGTGCGTATGAGTGGGACATATAGCGTAGTTGTGGGAGACCGCGGTCGGATCGTGGTGCCGTCCGAGGTGCGTGACCGGGCGGGGCTGGCAGTGGGGACGAAGCTCGTGTTGCTGGAAACCCCGGTCGGTCTGGTCTTGTTGACCCGAGAACAGCTCCGGCAACGGGTGCGAGCAGAGCTCGAGGGTGTGGACTTGGTTTCCGAGCTGCTCGCTGATCGTCGATCGGCCGCAGCGAGTGAGGACGCATCGTGACTCCGGTCCTGGACGCGTCCGCCGTGTTGGCGTTCCTCCAGGACGAACCGGGCGCAGGCTCTGTCGAAACTGCCCTGGAGGACGGCGCCCTGTGTGGCGCTGCCAACTGGTCCGAAGTGGGCCAGAAGGTGCTGTCCGCGGGCCGAGATTGGGACCTCGTGAGAGCGCTCCTCCTCAGCTACTCGCTGGAAGTAGAACCCGTCCTCGTGGACGATGCCGAATGGGCCGCCCAACGGTGGCGGCGCGGGGAGGGCCTTTCGCTGGCCGACCGACTGTGCCTCGCACTCGCTGAGCGGACCGACGCTGCCGTCCTCACTGCGGACTCCAGTTGGGGCGACGCCGGACGGATCACACAGATTCGCTGACGCACCGGCCCGAGCCGGGAGCGTCGCACCCGGCTACCGTCTGTCGCCATGGACATCTCGGGTCTTGGCATCGACTTGGCGGAAGTACCTCGGGTGCGTCGGCTTCTCCAGAAGTACGGCGACCGGTTCAAAGACCGCTGCTTCACCGACCACGAGTGGGCCTATGCCCACCGCTATGTCGATCCTTCGGCGCGGCTCGCTGCTCGGTTCGCCGGCAAGGAGGCCGTGATGAAGAGTCTCGGTGCCGGTTGGCGGCGTATCCACTGGAAAGACGTCGAGATCACCGGTGGCGGGGCGCCCCGCGTCAACCTCAGCGGCACCGCGCAACGGCGGGCCGAGATGATCGGCGTGACTCGCGTGCTCGTCACCATCACCCACACCGACGAGCAGGCGATGGTCTTTGCGATGTCGCTCAAAGACTGACAGGTTCACTGCAGGCAGGCCTGGTTCGAGCTCGGGGCGTGGTGTGACCCGGCGGGCGCGGGCGTGTCGACGACGACCGACCCAGCCACGGCCCCGAGGTCGTCTTCCGCAGCCTCGCCAAAGCACTCGTCCTATCGACTTGGCGGCCGGAGAGTGCACGCAGCAGCCCGATAGAAGCCCGATGCCGTCGACCCTCTACCATTCCCGCCATGAGGCTGGTCATCACCCCCGAAGAATCGGGCCGGCTCGACGCTGCTGCGGCCGATCGCATCGACGAGTTGATGGATCGGGCGGGCTACGGGCTGCACCTCGCTGCGGTGCGAATGGGCGCCGGGTACGCCACGCGGATCATCGTGCTTGCCGGCCCGGGCAACAACGGCGGCGATGGCTATGTGGCGGCGCGCTACCTCAAGAAACGTGGCGCCACCGTCAAGGTCCATGCGTTTGGAGCCCCCCGTGCCGGATCGGCAGCCGAACGCGCCCTGCGGGCTGCGCAGAGTGCAGGTGTCCCTGTGCTGCTCTGGAGTGCGCAACCGGAGCCTGCAGACCTCATCATCGACGCCCTGTTCGGTGTGGGGTTTCGCGGTCAGCTCAGCCAGGACGTGCTGCCCTGGATCGATGCCGATGCACCCGTGCTGGCCGTCGACGTCCCGAGTGGTCTCGACGCCGCCACCGGCGCCGTCAGCGGCCCGGCGTTCCGCGCAGATGCGTGTGTCACCTTCCATGCTCTCAAGCCCGGACACCTGCTTGGTGAAGGGCCGGAGCGCTGCGGGCGGGTCGAGGTCGTCGACATCGGGCTGGAGGGGGGCGATCCAACGCTCCTGGTGTGCGACGCAACGGATGCGCCACGACCCGCACGGCCGCGCACCGCCCACAAGTGGTCTGCCGGCTCCGTGGCGGTGGTCGGTGGATCGCCGGGGCTCACCGGAGCGGCTCTGCTCGCCGCCGAAGCCGCACTCCACGGCGGCGCCGGGGCCGTTACCCTGATGTGTCCCGCCAAGCTGCAGCCGGTGTACGCCGCCCAAACGCCCGGCATCATGACGCGCGGCATCGGCTCAGGGGCGAGGCTCGGGTCCGGCGACGCCGAGGAGGTGCTGGCGGCGGCGAAGCGGTTCGACGTCATGGTGGTGGGACCGGGTCTCGGGCTCGACGTCGACGACTTCGTCACCCAGCTCGTGCTCCAGTGGCCGAACAAGTTGTTGATCGATGCCGACGGCATCAATGCGCTTGACGGCACCGGTGCGCTGCGAGCTCGGCAGTCTCCCACCATCATCACCCCGCACGCCGCCGAATTTCGCCGCCTCAGCGGTCTCGATCCCAGCTACCCGGCTGCAGCCGCTGTCGCAGCCGGCACCCGCATCACGGTGCTGTTGAAGGGCAACCCGACGTTCGTCATGGGTCGCGCCCCGTGGGTGGTGACCAGTGGCGGCTCAGAACTGGCCACCATCGGCACCGGCGACGTGCTGTCGGGTCTCATCGCTGCGCTGTGGTCCCGCGGGCTCGACGCTGACGATGCTGCCCGGTCGGGGGCGTATTGGCACGGTCGAGCCGGGGCGGATCTTGCCGAGTCGGAAACCGTGACGGCGACCGGACTTGTGGCCGCCGCCGGAAGATACGCCTGGTGAGGCCGACCTGGGTCGAGGTCGATCTCGATGCGATCCGTCACAACGTGAAAGCGATCGCCGACCTCGTTGCTCCGGCGGCAGTCTGTGCAGTGGTGAAGGCCGACGGCTACGGCCACGGTGACGTGCCCGTTGCCGAAGCCGCCCTGAGTTCCGGCGCAGGCCGTCTCGCGGTGGCGACCGTAGCCGAAGGCGTCCGGCTCAGGGAGGCTGGAATCATCGCACCGGTCATCCTTCTCTCCGAGCCGGCGCTGGAGGACGTTCCGGTGGTGGTCGAGTGGGATCTGACGCCTACGGCATACACCCTGACGCTGCTGCAGGCCCTTGGATCCGCAGGTGCAGCCGGTCCGGTGCCCGTCCACCTCAAAGTCGACACGGGCATGCACCGCGTGGGAGCGCCAACGGACATTGCGCTCCAGCTTGCCCGGCGCATCGTGGCCGATGACAGCCTCGAGCTGCAGGGGGTGTGGACTCACTTTGCCGTCGCCGACGAAGATGACGAATACACCTCGCTCCAGAACACTCGGTTTGCTCGTGTGCTCGATGACCTCGGGGCAGCGGGCATTGCCCCGGGAATCCGCCACGCCGCCAACACGGCCGGGGCGATGGAGCACCCGGAGGCCCGGTGGGACATGGTCCGGCCCGGGCTGGGCATCTACGGCATGCGGCCCGCCCCCGGTATCGGCCCGGACGTCCCGCTCCTTCCTGCGATGCGGGTCGTCTCGCATGTGTCCTACGTGCGGCGGTACCCGCCTGGCACTCGCCCTTCATATGGGCGGCGCCGGGCGCTCGACCGGGAGTCGACCGTGGTGACTGTCCCCATGGGCTACGCCGACGGTGTCGCCCGGCGCCTGTCGAGTGTTGGGGGCGAGGTGTTGATTGGTGGGCGGCGCCGGCCGTTCGCCGGCACCGTGACGATGGATCAGATCGTGGTCGACGTCGGCGATGACCCGGTCGAGGTGGGCGATGAGGTCGTTCTCCTCGGCCGTCAAGGCGACACCGTCGTTTCGGCAGAGGAGTGGGCAGCCCGCCTCGACACGATCAACTACGAGATCGTCTGCGGATTCGGGCCGCGGGTACCGCGGCGCTATCGAGGGATCGGAGCCGCATGATCGCCGGCGGCAGTCTCACCAGCATCCCCGGGATCGAGGTCGGCCATTGGACCGACGACGTGGCCCGCACCGGGGTCACCGTCATGACGTTCCCAGAGCCGAACGTTGCCGCCGTCGAAGTCCGTGGCGGCGCCCCGGGGACTCGAGAAACTGCGCTGCTGGCTCCCGGCATGCGTGTCGAGATGATCCAGGCGCTCGTCTTCGCGGGCGGGTCGGCATTCGGGCTGGCCGCTGCCGATGGCGTCGTGCAGCGGCTCGAAGCCGACGGGCGCGGCCACCGCACCCCCGTTGCTCGGGTCCCGATCGTCCCCGCGGCCATCATCTTCGACCTGGGGGTCGGCGACCCCGCGATCCGGCCGGGCCCCGCGAACGGCGCCGCTGCGTACGACGACCGATCCACCCGGCCGGTGGGTGCCGGTGCCGTCGGTGCAGGCACCGGGGCAAGCGTTGCCATCTGGCGAGGTCTGGCGCACATGCGGCGCGGCGGCCTGGGCTCGGCCGCCGGCCGTGCAGGGCCGGCAACGGTCGCCGTGCTCACGGTCGTGAATGCTGCTGGCGACGTGTTCTCTCTGGAGGGAACGCCGCTCACCGGCGGGCAGCCGGTTCCGGGGCCGCCGCAGGTCGTGCCCGGCGACTTCGAACAGACCACGCTCGTTGCAGTGGCTACCGATGCGTCGCTCAGCCGGGCCGAGCTGGGCCGCATCATCGTCCGCGCCCACGATGCGCTCGCCGTGTGTCTGCGGCCCGCCCACACCCGGTTCGATGGCGATGTCGTCTTTGCCGTGGCGTGCGGCGATCAGGAGGGCGATGTTGAAGCCATCAGCGAGATCGCATTCGAAGTCACCGGTCGGGCTATCGAAGCAGCCGTTGCGGCGGCGAACGGACTCCCGACGTGACTGCCGAGGAGCGCAAGGCGACGCTCACGGTGCTGGCCGAGCAAGCAGCGGGCTGTGTCTCATGCGGTCTCCACGAGGGTCGCACGCACGTGGTGTTCGGCGATGGTGATCCGGACGCCGACATCGTGATCGTCGGCGAGGGCCCGGGCAAGCGGGAGGACGAGCTCGGCCTGCCCTTCGTCGGGCCCTCAGGCAGCCTGCTCGAACAGCTCCTGAGCGAGATCGGCCTCGAGCGAGACGAGGTGTACATCGCCAATGTCGTCAAGTGCCGCCCCCCTGGGAATCGCGACCCTCGACCAGACGAGATCGAAGCGTGCAAGGGCTACCTGCGCGAGCAGCTTCGCCTCGTCGACCCGAAAGTCGTGGTCACCCTCGGCAACTTCTCCAGCAAGCTGCTACTCCGCACGGAGACCGGCATCACCAAGCTGCGCGGCAGGGCGTACGCCTGGTGGGGCCGCCACCTCGTCCCCACGTTCCACCCTGCTGCTGCGTTGCGGGGGAGCGCGAGGGTGCTCGAGGAGATGCGGTACGACTTTGGGATCGTAAGGGACGTCGTGGACGGTAATCTTCCCGGGCCGGCATCAGACGATGCTGGATCAAGGCCAAACCCCCCACCCGCCGATCCCGCCGACCCGGAGCAACTCGATCTCTTCCGATGAGTACCTCGACCCCGACACCGGAATCTTCCTTCGAGGCCGTCAGCGCTTCCCCTGCCGAGACGCTTGCCTTGGGAAGACGTCTTGCCGCGCTGCTCCGGCCCGGAGACGTCGTGTTGCTGGTGGGTCGGCTCGGTACCGGAAAGACGTTGCTGGCCTCCGGCATCGCCGAGGGTCTGGGAGTACAAGAGCCGGTCACCAGCCCAAGCTTTGTGATCGTGCGCAGCTACGACGGCTTTCTGCCACTCCACCATGCTGATGTGTACCGGCTGACCTCGACGGGCGAGTTCGACGATCTCGACCTCTTCTCATCCGCTGCGGACGGCGTGGTGTTGATCGAATGGGGCGACGTGGTCGCCGGCGCCGTGCCTCCCGACCATCTGGTCGTGCACATGCAGATCGCCGCGGATGGCACGCGGGAGCTTGCCTTCACTCCCGTTGGTGACTGGCAGGGCAGGCCGCTCGACGGGCTGGCGGCATGAGGATCCTCGCCATCGAGACCGCCACACCGGCAAGTTCCGTCGCCATCGGAGACGATGGCGCTCTGGCCGCGATGGCTCTCAACGTCGATGCCAGGGGGCATGTCGAGTTCCTCGTGCCCGCAATCGACTTCTGCTTCGAGCGGGCCGGATGGTCTGCGGACGATCTGGACTTGATCGCCATCGACGTAGGCCCAGGACCCTACACGGGTTTGCGCGCCGGGATTGCGACCGCCCAAGCGGTCGCAGCAGCGGTAGGCGTGCCCGTCGTCACGGTGAGCTCGCTCACCGTTCTTGCGCTCAGGGCGGCAACAGGGCGGCGGCGTATCTGGCCCATCATCGACATTCGACGCGGGCAGATTGCCACCGCTCCCTTCCAGCCCGTGCCGGGAGGCGTCGTGCCGGACGGGCCGCGGGAGTTGTGCTCACCTGAGGAGTTTCGCGGACTCGTCGAGGCCGATTCCGCCGAGACCTTGGTTGTCGGTGACTGGTGGGCGGTGCCTGAGGCGGTGCGCAACGGGCTGCACCGAACGAGATTCGGCAGACCGCGGTACCCGTCTGCGGACGTCCTTTTGGAGATCGCAGAGATCCGGGCCTCACATGATGACTTCGCCGGGGCGGAAGAGTTGCGGCCGCTGTATCTGCGCGAACCGGACGCCAGGATCAACTGGTCGAACTTCCGCGAGGAGGGTTTGTGGCCGGGAGCAACGTCGTGAGCGCATCCCCAGCGGCCCGCCAGCTCACGCTCCGTCCCATGGTCGACGCCGACGTCGGCGCCGTGGCGGCTTTGGAGGAGGCGATCTACTCGCAGCCCTGGTCCGCCGGTGTCTTCACGGACGAGTTGCGACAGCAGGGCCGTGCCTATGTGGTCGCAGTCGTCGACCGTGAGCTCGTCGGGTATGGAGGGCTGATGGTGGTCGGTGACGATGCTCACGTCACCACCTTGGCCGTCGATCCGGCCGCCCGCCGCCACCGGCTGGGGACGCGGCTCATGCTGACCCTCGTCGAACGGGGGCTGGCGTTGGGGGGTCGTCACCTCACCCTCGAGGTGCGCATGTCGAACAAGAGTGCACAACGGTTGTACTCCCGCTTTGGGCTTGCCCCTGTGGGGGTTCGCAAGGACTACTACAGGGACGAAGATGCCCTCATCATGTGGGCTACCGACATTCACGAAGACGAGTACCAGGCGCGGCTGGCGCGGATACGGGAGCTCATCGATGAGTGACGGGCCTCTCATCCTCGGGATCGAGACCAGCTGCGACGAGACCGGGGTGGCGGTGCTCTCGGGTCTCGATGTGCGATCGTCGATCCTCGCCACGCAGGCCGACGCCCACGCTCGGTTCGGCGGTGTCGTGCCTGAGATCGCCGCAAGGGCGCACGTCGAAGCGATCCGTCCGCTCGTGCACAAGGCGCTGCGGGAAGCCGGCGCCCATTCGGGCGACCTCGATGCGGTCGCCGCCACACAAGGGCCGGGTCTCGCCGGATCCCTCGTCGTCGGATACGCATTCGCCAAGTCGCTGGCCTGGAGCCTCGGCAAGCCCTTCATCGGGGTCGACCACATGGAGGGCCATCTGTTTGCCCCTCGCCTGGAAAACGCAGGCTACCGACCGCCCGCCGTCGTGCTGCTTGCGTCCGGTGGGCATTCCCAGATCGTCTACGTGCGCCAATGGGGCGACTACGACGTGTTGGGCGGGACCATTGACGACGCCGCCGGTGAGGCTTTCGACAAGCTCGCCCGTTTTATGGGTCTTGGGTATCCGGGCGGTCCCGCCGTGGACCTGGCGTCTGACGGTGGCGATCCTGCAGCGGTGGCGTTCCCTCGGGCATTGCGCGATCGCCCCTTCGAATTCTCCTTCTCCGGTCTGAAGACGTCGGTCACCACCTACCTGGAGAAGGCCAAGGCAGCTGGAGATCTTCCGCCGCTGGCCGATGTCGCCGCCTCCATCCAAGAGGCCATCGTCGATTCACTGGTGGACAAGACCTTCAATGCCGTCAGGGAAACCGGGGCGAAGGCGGTCGCCGGCGGTGGGGGAGTGCTGGCAAATCGCCGCCTTCGACAACGCTTCATCGAAGAAGCCGAAGCTACCGGTGTCGAGTTGTTCCTGCCCAGCCCGGAGTTGTGCACCGACAACGGTGCGATGATCGCCGCAGCCGCCAACTTCTGGATGGAAGCAGGGCGAGAGACTCCGTGGCGCTCCGACGTCGATCCCGGCCTGCGGCTGGGCTGAAAGCCGCCGGCCGCCGGGCGTGCAGGTTCCCGTTCGAGCGCCCTGAGCCTGCTGGCAGTCTCCGCCACGCTCCGCTAGCACTCTACGGCAGAGAGTGCTACGATCTGGCACTCGCAGACTACGACTGCTAGATGTCGTCCGTCGACGACACACAGGAATAGCCCCCCGAACCGAGGAGGAGTTGTATGAAGCTGAAGCCCCTGGGCGACCGCATTGTGGTCAAGCCCAAGGAGGACGACGAAGCCCGCACCGCGAGCGGACTCGTGATCCCCGACACCGCCAAGGAAAAGCCCCAGCTGGGTGAAGTGCTGGCCGTCGGCCCCGGCAATTGGAACGAAGACGGTGACGAGCGGGTCCCGCTCGACGTCAGCGTCGGCGACCTCGTCTTCTACTCGAAGTACGGCGGAACCGAGCTCAAGTATGAGGGCGAGGACTACCTGATCCTTTCCGCCCGTGACGTACTCGCCGTTTTGGGTTAGGAGATAGCGAACAGATGGCTGCTAAAGAACTGAAGTTCAACGAGGAAGCCCGACGGAGCCTCCAGGCAGGCGTGGACAAGCTCGCCAACACGGTGAAGGTCACGCTCGGCCCCAAGGGTCGCAACGTCGTCCTCGAGAAGAAGTGGGGCGCTCCCACCATCACCAACGATGGTGTGACGATCGCCAAGGAGATCGAGCTCGACGACCCGTACGAGAACATGGGCGCTCAGCTCGCTCGTGAGGTCGCCGACAAGACGAACACGGTTGCCGGTGACGGCACCACGACGGCGACGGTGCTCGCCCAGGCAATGGTGACTGACGGTCTCCGTCTGGTGGCCGCCGGTTCGAACCCGATGGAGATGAAGCGCGGCATCGAAGAAGCCGTTCTGCGGGTCGTCGATGCCATCGGTGAGATGGCGACACCGGTCGACTCCAACGCTCACGACCAGATCGCCTACGTCGCCGGCAACTCGGCTGCGGATGCCACCATCGGCGAGCGCATTGCCGATGCGCTGCAGAAGGTCGGCAACGAGGGTGTCATCACCGTCGAGGACAGCCAGACGTTCGGCGTCGAGCTGGAGTTCACGGAAGGCATGCAGTTCGACAAGGGCTACATCTCGCCGTACTTCATCACGGACGCCGATCGCCAGGAGGCGGTGCTCGAGGATCCGTACCTGCTGATCGTCAACTCGAAGATCAGCTCGGTGCAGGACCTGTTGCCCGTGCTCGAGAAGGTGATGCAGACCGGCAAGCCGGTCCTCGTCATTGCTGAAGACGTCGAGGGTGAGGCGCTGGCGACGTTGGTCGTCAACCGCATCCGGGGCACGTTCCCGTCGGTTGCCGTCAAGGCACCGGGTTTCGGCGAGCGCCGCAAGGCCATGTTGCAGGACATTGCGATCCTGACGGGTGCCACGGTGATCTCCGAGGAGGTCGGTCTCAAGCTCGATGGGGTGACGGTCGACATGCTGGGCAAGGCCCGCAAGGTCGTCGTCTCCAAGGACAACACCACCATCGTCGAGGGTGGCGGCTCCCACGCCGACGTCGAGGCTCGGACGATGCAGATCCGCCGTGAGATCGAGAACTCGGACTCGGACTGGGATCGTGAGAAGCTCAGCGAGCGTCTCGCCAAGCTTGCCGGCGGCGTCGCCGTCATCAAGGTCGGCGCAGCGACCGAGGTCGAGCTCAAAGAGAAGAAGCACCGTATCGAGGATGCGATCCAGGCGACTCGTGCCGCAGTCGAGGAGGGCATCGTGCCCGGTGGTGGCGTTGCGCTGCTCCGTGCCTCGGCCGCCGTCGACAAGGTGCGCGGAGGCTCGGACGACGTGAAGGCCGGACGCCAGATCGTCAAGCGGTCCCTCGAGGCTCCGTTGCGGCAGATCGCCGTCAACGCCGGCTACGAGGGTGGTGTTGTCGTCGACAAGGTCCTGCACGGCGCGGGCAGCGAAGGCTTCAACGCCGCCACGGGTGCCTACGAGGACCTGATCGGCGCCGGCATCATCGACCCGGCCAAGGTGACTCGCTCGACGCTGCAGAATGCGGCTTCGGTTGCGGCCCTGCTCATCACCACCGAGGCACTGGTTGCCGAGGAGAAGCAGGAAGAGGCCGCAGGCCACGGCCATGGCGGCGGTGGCGGCATGGAAGGCATGATGTAGCACGACGTCGTCGAGCCCTGATGGGGCTCCCGACGCACAAATCAAGCAGAAGGGGCCGGCGATCTCGCCGGCCCCTTCTGCGCTGCGTGGAGGGAGGCTGCCGGACCGTGTCCCGCTGAGGTCGCAGGAGTCGCACGCACTGCCCTTCCCGTACGCCTTGGGGTTTGCGGCACGGGGTGCTGCGGGCCAACATCACGGTGATGTCGTACGAGCACGTGCAAACCGGACGGTTGGCGATTCCGGCATCAGTGCTACTGGTTGTGATCGCCGGCATCGCACTGCCGTCGATGGTCGACAGCTCGCCCGGCGGCGCCGTGCTGTTGATTCTGGTCATCCTGCTGGTGATTGTCGTGGCCGTGCTGTTCAGCCGGCTGACGGTGTCGGTCGACCAGTCGGAGGTTGTCGCCGCGTTCGGCATGGGATGGCCGAAGAAGCGCATCCCGCTGCCGGATATCGCCGCTGCTCGGCAGGTTCGCAATCAGTGGATCTACGGGTGGGGTCTTCGCATGATCCCGGGGGGTTCGATGTTCAACGTGTGGGGGCTCGACGCCGTCGAACTCGAGCTCACCTCCGGCAAGCTGTTTCGCATCGGCACCGACGAGCCGCAACAGTTGCTGGCTGCCCTGCCGGCGTACCTGCAGCGGTAGGTACGGCGCTCCGGGCCCTCGATTCAGCCCTGGTTGCGCCACACGGCGAGCTGCCGGTTCCATTCGGCTCGGGTGACGAGTTGGCAGTCCCGTTGGAGGAGATTCCAGAACTCGTCGCAACTGCCGTTGAGTCGATACTCGGCGGCGTCGATGGTGTCGAACTGGAAGACGTTGGCGTTGAGGTTGGCGAGAAAGAACTCCGACCCGCTCGACGTGGTCAGGTTGTTGACCTCCTCGAGTCCGTTGAAGTCGATGGTGACCCTGCCGTCGTTGAGGGAGAGGTCGGTCAGTGCATCAGTCGTATCTGACGAGAAGAACGAGATGAACCCCGCCTCCTTCTCGTTGGGCTCTGGGCCCTTGACCAGCTCGGTGAGTGTTGCGGTGAGGACCAGCTCGGTCTGCGGCACAACCCTGTAAACGAAGAAGTCGGCAGTCGGAACAGGCGAAGGCCCGCAGGTGTAATACACCCGAAGGACGGTTCCTGAGCCGGTCTCGGGCGGGTCTTCGCGACACTCCGGGCCGGTGACGATGCTCGTAGATGGCGCCGCCTCCTGCGGCGGAGGCGCCTGATCCGGTGGCCCAGATGTGACAGGTGCCCCTGGGAACTCGACACCGGCCGTGACGGCGGCTCGCTGCGCCTCGTTGGCGGCGACGAGCGCGGGGTCGGGAGGCTCGATCACCCGCTGGAACGCGGCCCACACCGCGAGCGCAACAACGACCGCGACCGCGGTGATGAGCACGTTCTGGACGAGTTGAAATGCACGTGGGGTCATGAATGCAGGACGATAGGCGTGGACGGCGGTTGACTCGTCATTTCAACGCTTGTCGAGGAATACCTGGTTCCCCAAGGCGAGACAGCGGGCAGTCCGCCCGGGGACGGACCCCCGGTCAGATCCACGTCTCCGTCCGGTACCGCTGCTGCTCCGTTCGCCATTCGGGCTCCAGCAGGCTCCAAATCGTGTGATCCATCCATTCGGTTCCCACCTTGACCTCGTCGCGGAGGGTCCCTTCCAGCCGAAACCCGAGCTTCTCTGCCACGCGCTCCGAGGCTCGGTTTCCCACACCGATGCGGACCACGATCCTGTGGAGGCCGAGGTCCTCGAAGCCGAACCTCAGGATCCGGGCAGCAGCCTCCGTGCACACGCCACGGCTGCTCTCGTCGGTGCGCACCCAGTAGCCGACCTCGCCGACCATGTTGACCCGAGACACAAACCACACCGAGACATTGCCGAGGTGTCTGCCGGGCTCCACATCGGTCCGGATCGCAAAGTCGAATGCTCTGCCTTCGTGCCAGGCTCCAGCCGACTCGCGAATGAACTGTTGAGTGACGTTGCGGGAGTAGTGCGCGTGCGCCCACGGCAGGTAGACGGCGAGTTCGGGCAGCGATGCGAGCACCGCTTCGTGGACGGAGCCGATGTCGCGACGGCGAAAGGGCCTGAGGGTGAATCTCGGGCTGTGCAGGACGGTGCTGGGGGATGCCGTCATGCAGGCAGCCTATCGCGATTGGCTTGCGTGGAGGTGCAAGTCGGCGTCCGTTTCGATCTCGAAGGCCGGGTCTGGACGCCGAGCTGTGCGCTTCCCGTGTGTGGGCGCTTAATGTCGTCCCATGCTCGACATGTGGACGCAGTTGCGCGTTCTCCCCGACGTGGACATGGAGTCGGACGCCCGTTCGGCGGTGCTCGTGCCGCTCTATCAAGACGGCGCCGGGCTGATGCGACTCGTTTTGACCAAGCGGCCCGACACCATGCGGACCCATCCAGGGGACGTCGTCTTCCCCGGTGGGGGGATCGAAGCGGGGGAGACCCCTGTAGACGCAGCGATCCGCGAAGCATGGGAGGAGATTGCGCTGCCGCCCGAGTCGGTCGAGGTCATCGGTGGGCTCCACCCCGTCACCACCCGGGTTCGCACCAGTTGGATCGTCCCCGTCGTTGCCCGGATCGAGCGGCCGAAGGTGTTCGTTGCCGATCCCCACGAGGTGGATGTCATCATCGAGCCCACGATTGCCGAGTTGCTCGATGAATCTCGCTGGCGCACCTCGGACTGGATGGGGCGATCGTTGTGGTTCTACGAGTTCGAAGAGGGCACCCTGTGGGGCGCAACGGCGTTCATGGTTCGCCAACTGCTGGCCCTGCTGCGCAGCTGAGGCGTCGCGGTGCGGTACGACGGGCCGCCGTCCGCAGTGATCGAGGCTGAGCCCTGTCTAACGTGACCGAAGAGGAGGAGACGTGGAGCTACGAGACAGAGTCGCCGTGGTCACCGGTGCCGCCAGCGGCATAGGCCGTGCCCTCGCCGCGAGGTTTGTGGCCGAAGGTGCGTCGGTGGCTGCGATCGACATCGACGGCGATGCAGTCGAGGCCGTCGCCGCTGAGATCGGGGCGCACGCCTGGCAGCTCGACGTCGCCGACGAGCGCCGCACGGTTTCCGTCGTCGCCGGCATTGAAGACCGCTGTGGTCCGATCGACGTCTTCTGCTTCAACGCAGGCATCGCCACCGGTGGTGGCGTCGAGGCGGCGAACGACGAGTGGCAGCGCACGTGGGAGATCAACGTGATGTCGCACGTCTACGGCGCCAGAGCTGTGCTCCCTTCGATGCTCGCCCGCGGCGAGGGCTATCTCGTCCATACGGCATCGGCGGCGGGGCTGCTGACGAACATCGGCGCAGCTCCATATTCGGTCACCAAACATGCTGTGGTGTCGCTGGCCGAGTGGCTCTCGGTGGCCTACGGCGACCGCGGCATCCGGGTTTCCTGCCTCTGCCCCCAGTTTGTCGACACGCCGATGTTGGATCTGTTCGATCAGGGCGGGGAGATGCGGACGTGGTCGAGGAGCGGCGTGGTCAGTCCCGAGGACGTGGCCGACGTGGTGGTGAGCGGGCTGCGCGATGAGCGCTTCCTGATCCTGCCGCACCCAGATGTTGCGACGTTCTTCTCCAGGAAAGCTGACGACTACGACCGATGGCTCGCCGGGATGCGCAAGCTCCAGGTCCACCTCGGGTACCAACCCCCGGACTTCGGCGTCTGAACCGGGCCAGGGGCAGGCGGCGTCGCTATTCGGTCGAGTCCCCGACAGGGAAGATCACGACCTCGTCGATGCCGATGTCGACCCGGTCACCTGGCGCCACGCCGGCGTTGCTGTCGACCCGGGCACTCACGAGCCTGCCGTCGCTCAGCTCGATGACGAGGCGCTGATCATGTCCGTAGTATTCGCGTTCGATCACGGTCGCCGCACCGTCGGAGCTGCGCACCGGATGGACCCACTCGGGACGGATCATGACTTGGACTCTGCCGTGGAGGCTGCCGAACTGAGGGAATGTGCCCAGCGGCGTCGTCACGCTACCGATCTCGGCGACGCCTTCGACAAACTCGCTCTCCCCGACGAATCGGGCGACCCAAGGCGTCGCAGGCTTTCGGTACACGTGCTGCGGCGGTCCGATCTGTTCCACCCTCCCCGCCCGCATCACGGCAACGATGTCCGCAATGGCAAGCGCCTCCTCCTGATCGTGGGTCACGAAGATGGCCGTGGCATCGGCTTCCTTGAGGATGGCGCGCACGTCGCGCCGCATGCGGTCCCGCAGCGAAGCGTCGAGGTTGGAGAAGGGCTCATCGAGCAAGATGACCGCGGGGCGGGGGGCAAGAGCACGGGCCAGTGCGACCCGCTGCTGCTCACCGCCGGACAGCTCGTGGGGCATCCTCGATCCACGTTCGGTGAGGCCCACGAGGCTCAGCACCTCGGCCACTCTGGCTTTGGCGCCGCGCTCGAGGCCGTAGCCCACGTTGTCGGCGACGGTCATGTGGGGAAACAACGCATAATCCTGGAACACCATGCCGACGCGACGCAGCTCAGGCGGCTCGGCATATGTCGCATCGACCACCGTGCGGCCTGCGATCTCGATGGACCCGGAGTCGGGCCGTTCAAAGCCTGCGATGAGCCGCAACGCCGTCGTCTTGCCGCAGCCCGAAGGGCCGAGCAGCGAGAGGATCGCCCCTGAGGGGACTTCGAGCTCGAGCCCGGCGACGGCGATGGCGCCATCAAAACTCTTGGAGAGGCCGTGGCAGTGGATGGCTGCGGGTACGGGAGAGATCACGCGAGGCGCCGGGGTCGGATCACGAGCAGGTACATGGGCACGGCAGATGCTACGAGCAGGAGCAGGGCAGGTGCCGCGGCGCGCGCATAGAAGAGCTCACTGGTCGTGCTCCAGATGCGTACCGAGAGTGTGTCGAAGCCGCTGGGACGGAGCAGGAGCGTGGCAGGCAGCTCCTTCATGGTGGTGAGGAACACCAGCACGCCCCCGGCGAGGAGGCCCTTCCACATCAGGGGCAGGGTCACTCGGAACAACGTCGTCGACATCGACTTTCCCAGGCTCCGCGAGGCGTCCTCGAGGTGCGGGTTGACTTGGAGCAGTGTGGCTTCGCCTGCGCTGGTGGCTTGCGCCAGGAACAGGGCGCTATAGACGAGCACCAGCAACGTCAGGCTCTGGTAGAGGCCGCCGAGGTAGTTGGCGGCAAAGAACACGACGGCGAGGGCCACCGTGATGTGGGGGAGCGAGAAGATCACGTATACGGCCCGATGGAGCCAGCGGCTGGCCCGACTCCGGTAGCGCACCGCCAGGACCACGATCGGCAACGCCCCGACGATGGCGATGCCGGCCGCCGCAAGCGAGCCCGCCAGCGACCCTACGACTGCGCCCCACCGCATGTCGATGACCTGACCGCCGGCCAACCCGCGGATCAACCACACCGTCAGCACACCGACGGGAAGGGCCAGCCCGAAGACGAAGATGGAGGAGAGAAACGTGTAGGCAGAGACGCGCTGGCCGCCGCGCAGAGCTACGACGGGCGCCGTGCGTTTGGGCCGTGACGTGAAGTATGCGGCACGCCCCCGAGTGCGCTGCTCGGCCCAGACGATGACGAGGGCGAGCAGGATCAGCACCACCGCCAGCACTGCGGCGGGCGTGCGGTCGATACGGCCCTGGTACTGGGCGTAGATGACCCTGGTGAACACGTCGAACTGCATGAGGGAGACTGCACCGAAGTCGGAAAGGGTGTAGAGGGCAACCAGGAGCGCCCCCGCCGCCACCCCGGGCCGGACCTGGGGGAGCACCACCGTCCGAAACGCCTTCCAGGGCCCAGCGCCGAGTGAGCGGGCCGCCTCTTCGTAGGCGGGGTCGACGTTGCGCAATGCCGCCCTGGACACGAGGAACACGTAGGGGTACGTCGACAAGGTCAGAGCAACCCATGCGCCCAACCCTCCCGACAGCGATGGCAATCCGATACCGGTGACATCGGCGAACAGCCCTCTCGGGCCGGCGAACGACAGGAACGCCAGGGCGAGAACGTAAGAAGGGATGACGAGCGGAAGTGATACGAGGACCGTCCATGTGCGCTTACCCGCGATGTCGGACCTCACGATCAGCCAGGCTGCGGCCACGCCGATGATGGCTGCCCCGGCGGTCACCGCTGCGGTGAAGGTGATCGATCTCACCAATAGCGACAGTGTGCGGCCCGTACCCAAGGTATCCCACGCCGTGCCGGGCGCACCGACCACGCGAGCTGCGAGGAACAGGACGGGCACCGTGACCGGCAGCACGACGGCGAACCCGAGAAACCACATCCACTTCGGTGCCCCGGTCCGGTCGCTCCTGCCGGTGGCCGGTAGAGGGAGGATGGACTCGGGGGCGGCTGCGGACGGGTCGACGGCGACCGTTTCGGTCACAACAGCCCGGCTTCTGCTACCAGATCCGTGGCCAGGTCGAGGACCGTAGCCAGCTCGGACAGCCGCAGCGCGGGTGGGTTGAGCGACTCGAGGGCCGGGAGATCGGGATTCGCCGCGATGCCGGCGACGAGCGGGTACTCGAACGTCTCTTCCGCAAAGTACTGCTGGGCGGGCTCGGACAGGAGGAAGTCGACGAAGCTGGTGGCGTCGTCCGCATTGTCGCTGGTACGGAGAATCCCGGCGCCGGCCGGCATCACCAGCGATCCCGCGCCGCCGCCGGCGAGGAAGTGGTTGGCCGCCACCACGTCGCTGCCCTCCTCAGCAATCCGGCGGAACAGGTAGTAATGGTTCACGAGACCCGCATCCACCTCTCCGTCGTCGACCGCGGCGACGATCACCGAGTTCGAGGTATAGGTGGGGTCTTCGTTGGCGGCGATCCCACGGAGCCACTCCAGCGTCGCCTCCTCCCCGTCGATCAGGATCTTGGCTGCGACGAACGCAAGAAACGAGCCGTTGGTCGGAGCCACGCCCAACCGACCCTTCCATTCGGGGTCGGTGAAGCCATCCTCTGTCGCGGGGAACTCGGCTGGGTCGATCTTTGTGGTGTCGTACACGACAACCCTGGACCTGCCGGAAACCCCGACCCATTGCTGATCGTCGTCCGAGAACCGGTCGGGCACACGTGCGACCAGCTGGTCATCGATCGGCTCGAAGTGATCGGCGAGCTTCACGACTCCGAGGGAGGCAGGGTCTTGAGCGAAGAAGACGTCGGCCGGGGAGTTCTCGCCCTCTTCCAGGATCGTTGCAGCGAGCTCGGCGCTATCTCCGTAGCGCACGACGACGTCGATGCCGGTCTCGTCTTCGAACTGCTGGATCAGGGGAGCGACCAGCTCCTCACTCCTGCCGGAGTACACGGTGAAAGTGGCGTCATCGCTCCCGCAGGCGCTGGCAATGAGGGCTGCGGCGAGCGTGACGAGGATGAGGCGGCGGACCATGGTGCTGGCGGCTCCCGAGTGAGGCAGAGCCTGAGGTTATTTGCACTACCCGAATAGGGCAAATGCCCTTACGGCAAGTGTCAGGGTTCCCTGACAGCGGGTGTCGGGTAGTCTGCCGACCATGGCAGAGCCGGAGTACAGCGTGAAGTTCCGCGAGTACGCGGAGGCGATCTGGGAGATCGAGGAAGAGGGGATCGAGGTCATCCAGGCCCGTGTCGCCGATTGGCTCGGTGTCAGCCGGGCCTCCGTTTCGGAGATGATGAAGCGAATGGCAGCTGAGGGTCTCGTGGCCGTCGACGGCGGGATCCGCCTCACCCAGGAGGGACGTCACCTGGCCGAGGTGATCGTGCGCCGCCACCGACTCGCCGAGAGGTTCCTGTCGGAGGTGCTCAAGCTTCCCTGGGACAAGGTGCATGCTGAGGCGGAAGTGTGGGAGACGACGATCTCCGACGAGGTCGAGAGGGCCATGTGGGAGGTCATGGACGATCCCAAGACGTGTCCCCACGGCAATCCGATCCCTGGCGCCGGCTACAAGCCTCCCAAGATGAAGCCCATTGCGGCGATGGACGTCGGGGAGCGGCTGCTTCTGGAGCGGATCTCCGAGGAACTGGAGCTCGACGCCGAGATGATGGGTTACCTGGACCGGTCGAATCTGCGTCCCGGGGCCGAAGTGGAGATGCGCCGTCGTGACCCCCACGGTGCGGTCACCGCAGCCGTCAACGGCGATGCGGTTGGCATAGGCGCCTTTGCCGCTGAACGGCTCTTCGTAGCGGTCGGAGGCGGCTGACCGATCCGGGCCCTACAGACGCAGCGCCCTGGCAACTTCAAAGCGGACCTGGAAATCAGGATCATGTTCCAGCAAGGCCACGGCATCCCGGCTTCGCCCCACGCCGAGCTCTCCAAGGGAGCGCACGGCCTTCCACCGCACCCAGGCATCCTGGCTCGCCAGGGCTCTCTCGAACAGCTCGCGCTGCGCTTCGTCCTGAGTGTCGGCAGCGGCGTCGATGGCCGCACGGCGCACCATCGGCGATTCGTCGGCGAACCCCTGCTCGACCGCGTCGTGGCGCACGGCCACATCGGAGGACTCGGCCAGGATCGCGACGGCAATCCGGCGAAGTCGTGCATCATCGGAGCGGAGGGCTTCGATGAGCCGGTCTCGATCTGCCGGAGCGTCTGGATCGAGCAAATGCAGCGCCGACGGGCGGACGTCGAGGTGGACCCTTCCCGCCTCGACGAGGAGGTCTTCGCGGCTGCGCGGAGAAGCAACGATCGCACCGTCGCCTCCGAACAGGCTGCCGACCAGGGCCAGCAGCGGGTCGAGCCGGGTCTCCCATGACGACGAGCGCTCGAGGCCGATGGTGATGAAGTCACCGGCGACCATCACGTCCGTGATGTCCGGTTCGGCAAAGAGCCTGGCCACTCTTGGGTCCTGCGGGTCGCCGTCGGTGCGACGATGCCAGGTTCCCGGTCCTGGGTCTCCACCGAGCGTGAACTTCACCTTGCGGGGGTGGGGCGTTGGCTCTGGGGTGATGGGCCCGGCGAAGACCCTGTCGAACAGCGACGCTGTCGCAGATGGTGTCCCACCGGACACCCAGATCACATACCGTCCGTCGCGGACGCCGTGCGCCATGGCGATGCCGCCGTCGAGGCGATGCTCCCACCATCCATCGGCGATGGCGGAGGTGACGATGTCGCTGAGCGCCGCAGCTTCCTCCGCTCCCCACGGTTCCGTGGAGAAGAACCGCTTCAGGAGGGTCTTGAACTCGCCGAGCTGCTCGAACGGGACATGGACAGCGACTTCGTAGGTGATGAAGGCAGACGCATCGGCGGTCAGATCGTTGGCTGCGATGGCGGCTCTGGTCTGGTCGAGGTCTGGCGGAGGGGCGTTCACGTGCCGCATCTTCCCACGCTGCCGGGTGGCATGACGGCGGACCTACTCGCCCGCCGGCACAGCTGCGTCTCCCGACTGCTCTCGGATGCGGAGAAGCCCCACAACGAGGCCGTCGACGACTGCCTTCCAGCTGGCGTCGATGATGTTCTCGTGGACCCCGACGCTGCCCCAAACGGTGTCGCCGTCGCTGTTCTCTACGAGCACGCGGACCCTGGCGGACGTTCCGTCCGACGAGTCGAGGTCGCGGACCCGAAAGTCGGTGAGCCGGATCCGATCGATGGTGGGGTAGTGGCCCGCGAGTGCTCCACGCAACGCCCGGTCCAATGCGCTGACCGGGCCGTCGCCTTCGCTCGTCATCACGACACGCTCGTCACCAACATGCACTTTGACCGTGGCCTCGGCGAGCACCTCGCCGTCACGATGTTCGACGAAGACCCGGTAGGACTCGAGCCGGAAGAAGTCCTGTTTCCAGCCCTGGGCTTCGCGCAGCAGGAGCTCGAAGGACCCGTCCGCAGCCTCGAACTGGTAGCCGCGGTGCTCCAGTTCCTTGATGCGGTCGACGACGATCTGCGCATCCACGCCAGTCAGCTCCAGGCCCTGGGCTTCCGCCTTCTGCAGGACGGTTGATCGTCCTGCGAGTTCGGATACCACGACCCTGGTGGCGTTGCCCACCTCGTCGGGAGAAAGGTGTTCGTAGGCGTCCGCACGGCGGGCAAGCGCAGAGGTGTGGAGGCCTGCCTTGTGAGTGAAGGCAGACGCTCCCACGTACGGCAGGTGCGGATCGAGCGTGAGATTGACCACGTCGGCGATGTGGTGGGACACCGGGGTGAGGCGGCTCAGGCGTTCTTCGGGGATGGTCGTGTAACCCATCTTGATGCTGAGGTTGGGGATCACGGAGCACAGATCGGCGTTGCCCGTCCGTTCACCGTATCCGTTGACGCAGCCCTGCACCTGGAAGACCCCCTCCATCACCGCCGTCAGCGAGTTTCCCACCGCCATCCCGGAGTCGTTGTGGAAGTGGCAGCCGAACGTGGCGTCTGCAATGGCGTTGGTCACCTCGCCGACGATGCGTTGCACCTCGTGGGAGAGGAATCCGCCGTTGGTGTCGCACATCACGAGTCGCCCGGCTCCGGCCTCGTGAGCGGCTTTGAGCACGGCAAGGGCGAAGTCGGGGTTGTCGCGGTAGCCGTCGAAGAAGTGCTCTGCGTCGAGGAAGACCTCGCGGCCCTTGCTCTGCAGGTAGGCGATGGAGTCTTCGATCATCGCGATCGCTTCAGCATGGCTCGTGCGCAGAGCGTGCTCCACGTGGTAGTCCCACGCCTTGCCGACCAGGCAAATCACCTCGGTCTCGGCGGCCAGGAGGGCGGCGAGCTGCTCGTCGTCCTCCGGCCGGGTGTTGGCACGCCTCGTCGAGCCGAAGGCGACCAGCTTTGCCGTGCTCATGTGGAGGTCGTCTCGGGCCCTGGCGAAGAACTCGTCATCCTTGGGGTTGGCGCCCGGCCAGCCGCCCTCGACATAGGCGACCCCGAGATCGTCGAGCAAAGATGCAATCCGCATCTTGTCGCCGGCGGTCAGCGAGATCCCTTCCTGTTGCGTGCCGTCACGCAGGGTCGTGTCGTAGATCTCGACGGTCTTCATGGCTACTGGGTGGTCCTTGTTGCTAGGAGGTGAGCCCCGGAAATGAAACGCCCTCCGCAACGCGGAGGGCGAGGGCACACGCTGATGTGGGTCGAACGTGCGCCGCTATCCGACAATAGAGCCGCTGCGCCACTGGCTGGCCATCATGGCTGCCGAGTATGACGGCAACCTGCAGGGGAGTCAAGGTCGGCCGCAACGCAAGAGAGGGCACCTCCCGGGTGCCCCCTCTCACATCGTGTCGACAGGAAAGTCAGCCGTCGTGGCCGCTGCCCGAGTCGCTCGGGCTCAGGTACTTGTCCCACCACTTGCGGGCCGTGTCGATGCCACCCACACCAAACGCGATCGCAAACGCGACACCAATACCTCCGAAGATCGCAGTGGTGAGTGCGTTGACGAAGAAGCCAATCCGAAGTATCTCCATCGCGGTCACCAGACCGAACAGGATGAAGCCGACCCGAGTGAGCCATGGCAGCCACGTCACGCCGTTCGTGTTGGCCCACGGGGCCACCAACTCTGCAACGAACTTGCCGACGGCCGCCGCAATCACCACGATGATGAACGCGATGAAGATCAGCGGAATTACAGCAAGGAAACGTTGCAGCAGCACCACTACAGCCACAAATTCGAGGGCTTGGAACGCCGCAAGCAGGATGACCAACCATAGGAAGAAGTACACGATCGATGCTGTCAGCGCCGCCGCGTTGTAGCCGGAACCTTCCAGCGCCGAGTTGATGCCCGCTGCGTTCAGCACGGACTGGACCGGGCCCCACTCCATGACCTTCCTGACCACGTTGCGGATGATTCGGGCGATGAACCACCCTACGATGAGGATGATGAGGGCGCCGAGGATCTTCGGCGTCCACTCACCTATGGACGTTCCGATGTCCTTGAGGCTCTCGGTCAATCGATCCCAAAACGACATGTGTCACTCCTGTGCTGGCGGATGTGCCACGGCCGGCGAGTGGAGACGACCGAAACAGCCTCGCCCCCAAGGCTGACCCGTCCATCTTTCCCGCCCACCGTGAGGCGAGCGTAGCGGTGGGCCCACCCGCGGTTCAAGGAGCGCCTTGTCCCTTGCGGACCTCGGCTTCGACGACGACAGCGGAGCCGTCGGCAAACTCCATAGTGAGTTCGGTTGTGGTGCCCTCTTCGAGTTCCGTTGTGACGTCGAGGCACATCACATGTAGTGCTCCGGGCCCGAGGATGACACTCGACTTCGGCCCAATCGTCACGCCCTCAGTCAGCGGGCTCATCGTCATCACACCGTCCTCTTCGGCCGACATGTGGAGTTCGGTGACTCCGCAGGCTGCGCTCGTGGCGGCAAGCAAGGTTTGGGCTTCGTCGCCTCCGTTGGTGATCGTCATGTAGGCCGCAGTCGTGCCGCCGGTACCCGGCGTGGGCCGCATCCATGCGTCTTCCACGGTGATCGCTCCGACACTGACTGCGTCCGTGTCGTCTGCTTCATCGGCACCACATCCGATTGCGACGAGAGCAAGGCCGAGTGCCACCGCCGGCCACCGTCTGTTCATAAACCCGACCTCTCCTCGTGCCGAGACTGCGCTCCTCAACCGATGAGGTAGCTCAAGTCGTCGGCGATGTCCTCTGCCGCCACATCGAATGGCAGCACCAGCTTCAAGTATCCCGCTTTGTCGATCACCATCAGCGTTGCCGTGTGATCCACGAGATAGCCGGCTGCGCTGTCAACCTCGGTCTTCTCGAAATACACGCCGTAGACCGTTGCAAGCCGGGCAACCTCGTCCCGGGTCCCTGTGAGGCCGAGGAATGATTCGTCGAAAGCGGGCAGGTATCGCCTCAGGACGTCGGGTGTGTCTCGCTCCGGATCAACCGAGACCATGATCACCTGGACGTCGTCGGCTTTGTCACCCAACAGATCGAGCGCATCGTCGACGCGGTTGAGCGTCGTCGGGCACACGTCGGGGCAGTACGTGTACCCGAAGTAGAGGACGATCACCTTGCCCTCATATTGCGAGAGCTCGACTCGCTCGCCTGTGTGGGCCAGCAGGTCGACTGCGGGCGCCGCGGTGGACGACTGGATGATTGCGCCGTGGAAGGAGTGGGGGCGCAGCCGGGGGAGCACGCCGAACCACCCAACGGCTGCGATGCCGATCGTTGCCGCAATGACGAGGGCGAGCTTCTTCAAGACGACGCGCTCATGGGTAACACAGGAAGAAATGGGCGGCTTCGTACGCGACCGACGCCGCACCGTGGCTGTTGCGCAGCTCTTCGCCGAGGAGGTCGATGTGGTGCAGCAGCTTGTCCACGTCTGCGGCGAGCGTCTGATACCGGTACTCGCCTCGCACGACGCCCCAGCCGTCGACGAGCACCAGCGTTGGATCGAACGCAAAATGGTCGCCGCGATTCTCGTACCAGGTGCGGAATCCGCTGCCGACGATCGCCCGCGTCAGATCCTCGGCCGGGGCGGCGAGAGTCCACGTTCCGCCGTCGGCACCGATCTCGGCCGCGTAGGTGCTCAAGGCGCCCGGCGTGTCGTTGCCGGGGTCGAAGGAAACCGTGACGAACCGCATCTCGGCGCCACCGAGGTCCACCTCGTCGATCCGTTCTTGGATGCCTCTCATCGTGGCGTTTGTCCCCTCGCAGGCCTCGCCACAGTCGGTATAGCCAAAGCTGTACACGACAATCGTCCCGCGAAGATCTTCGCTGGTCAGGCGATCTCCGTTCTGGTCCGTCATCGCAAACCCCGGTGCCAGCCGGATGCGGGGCAGCACCTGGATGGGTTCGAAGATCGTGAAAGCCATCACGCCGATGAACACCAGCACGAGAGGGATGGCGACGGCGTACACCCAACGGGGAATCACATCGCGCCCTTCTTCGATACACTCCTGCGCCACATGGTCTCGATGCGCCCACTCCGCATGCTCGTCGTCATCGTCGCCTTGACCGTCCTCACGTCTGCCTGCGTCCTCACCGGGGGCAGTGATGCCAGGCCCGACTCGATCGTCGGGCAGTACGTGCTGAACGGTGTCGACCCTACTGGCGCAGAGTATGCAGGCCACCTGACGATCGAATCCGGCGAAAGTCCCGGCGAATACCGCCTTCAGTGGATCGTCAACGGGGTGCAAGTCGGTTCGGGCACACTCAGCGGCTCAACGCTTTCGGCGACCTGGGAGACCGTCGACGGGGTGGACGAGGACGCGGTGGGTTCCGCCGAGTTCACGGTGCAGCCCGACGGCAGTCTCGTGGGTATCAGGACGGTCGCCGGTGTCGAGGGAGTCGGAACCGAAGAGGCTTTCCCCAACGACGACCCCCGCTGAAGCTCGTTTCCACACTCCTGTCCGAGTCCAGCACCCCGGCCGCATTCCCATCCCCCCACCGATACCGGATACCGGATACCGGATACGGGATACCGGATACCGGATACCGGATACCGGATACCGGATACCTACTACTGGGTCAAGAGGAACGCCACCAGATTGTCGATGTCTTCCGTTGTCAGGAGGTCGAGGTACGTCGGGATCATCTGACCTGCCGGGAATCCCTCGACGATGAAGGCATCTGGGTCGAGGATGGACTCGCGGAGGTAGTCCTCGGCCGACATGCCGGGGATTCGGGTTGCCGCCGTGGCGCCGATCCCTCCGAGCGAGGGGCCAACGATCGTGACGTTGTCGTCGAGTGAGTGGCAGATCCGGCACCCGGTGTTGGTGCCGATCGTGGTCTCGAAATACAACGATCGCCCTGCTTCAGCCTTCGGCACCGCTTGGGTGTCGAGGATGTCAATGGTGAGGACCTGCCCGGCGGCCAGTGCCACCGTGTCATCGAAGACGGTGCGGGTCGTGTCCCCGGCGTCGAGGGTAACGGTCACGTCGTGGTCGCCGGCCTCGACCGCGATCCGCTCGAAGGCGAGAGAGGTTTCGGGACCGTCGGCGTTGACGAACGAGTAGGTCGTGTCGAAGACCTCGTCGCCATCCACGATCACGATGAGCCGGGAAGGTGCGCCGGCCGCAACGCCGTCGCCCGGGATCAGGGCCAGCGGCACGCCGTCGCGATGGTCGAGGGCGATCTCGATGCGGGCCTCGTCGTTTCCGCCGGGGTCAAACGGCACCATGGTCACCAAAACGGTGGCCAACCCCACGATGAGGGCGAGCGCCGTTGGGCCTGCGAACCGCCGCCACCCGCCTGGGGGCATCGCATCGCGAATCGTCGCAGGTGCTGCAACATCGGTGGCCGAGACAGCGTCGACAGAAGTGTCGGGGGGCACCCAGGCGGTGATGATCGGTGCGTCTGCGTAGGCCCGCTTGAGCCGCGGCCGGCGCTCTCTGTGAAGGCGTTGCTCCAGCCACACGTTTCCCTCGAGGTTGGCGCAGTCGTCTGCAGGACACCCCGCCAACGTGACGTCGGTGGCGCCGGCTTCGAGGGCGTGAGCCGCCAGCTGCGGATGGACCATGCCGACGCACGGCACGGGGATCACATCCGGCCCGCCGGGGTCGTCGGACCACGCCAGCCGGCGCGAGCCGTGTTCCGCATGACGTTCACAGACGAAGGCCACCGGTCTGCCCTTTCCTGCTGCGGCCTGAGCCCAGAGCGGCTCGGCGGGCGCATCGCCGAGGGCGAGGGCCTGCGTCGGGCAGCTCCCGATACAGATGCCGCACGACACGCAGAGCTCGGGGGTCACCACGGCGAGTTGCTGGTGGGGTCCGTCGTCACGAGGCACCATCTCCAGGGCCCGATACGGGCAGTCGATGACGCAGTAGGTGCACCCGATGCATCGTTCCTCGTCGACCACGACCGCGGGCAGTTCACGGACACGGACGACCCAGGGCAGGAACACCACGAGGGCCAGCAGTGCGGTGGCCGCCGGCCACAGCACGGCGGGAGGCCAGCTCAATGTTCCGGGGAGCAGGAACAGGAAGAAGGGGTCGACGGGGATGGAGCCCGGCAGGAGGTGGCGGTCGAGGGGTGCGAGCATACCGACGGGGATGGCAATGCTCAGGACGACCATCGTCCCCCCGACGATCCACAACCACATGGGTGGCGGCAACCAATGCCGGCGGCTGAGACGTCGCAGGTGATACCAGAGCAGGCCTCCGACCCCCAGTGACAGGCCGACATGGACCGTGATGAGCATCAGGATGAACGCCCATCCGGCGCCGGCAGTATCGGTCAGGACATTGTCGATGAGGAAGTCGAGACCCACCGTCGTGCCTTGAAGTGCTCGGGTCAGCGCATCGTTGAGTACCTGGGCTCGTTCGTCCCAGATGAGCCAGTAGCCGGTCACGCCGATCACCCACAACACGGCGACCGTGAACACCCCCGTCGCCCACGGCATGCGGCGCGGCCCATCAAACCGTCGCATCACGAACGTGCGCCACCCGTGGACCGCCGCCGTCACGATCGATCCGATCGATGCATACCGGTGCACGGCGCGCATGAAACGCCCGACCAAGTTGCTCTCCAATGCGGCAACGGCGTCATAGGAGGCGTCGAAGCCGAACTGGAAGAACATCGTGAGGTAGATGCCGCTGACGAACACGATGCCCAGCAGGTAGATCGTGATGGTGCCCACGTGGTAGACCGGATTCAGCTCCGGACGCCGCACCACTGCCCGCAGTGCCCGCTCGATCCGCAACGTGGCGCCTTCCAGCCCTATCAGGAGGTGCGATGCCCGCCCGGCTCTGCGCTGATCCCAGTCAACGGATCCCGGTGTCGCGGGCGCGGCCTGCTCGGCCTCCGGTCGTGGGGCGGATCGACTCACGAGCGGGGAAGGGCAAAACGGCAACTCCGAGGGCAGTCCCCGGAGCACCATGCGTCATGATTGCCCGGCAGGCCTCGCTTGATAAGCCGTGGCCCCACCGCTCCACACCCCTCAGCCTGAATCCACCGTTCGAATCGGCTGGGTCGCCAGGCAGCCAATGCCGGCGCAGGCTGCGGCTGAATCGCCGTGGTCACGCCCGGTGAATGTCGAAAGGGCGCAACACATGTGGCGGGTGGCACTACCGGGCGAGCGCCTCCATGAATCGGTGGATCCAAGCTCAGTACCCGGGCGAGGTCAGCTGGATATTGAGCAGCATGTCGAGGAGTTGCGGACCGTATCCGATCAGGACCAACGCGACGGTGGCGACCAGCCACGGCCGCCACCGGTCGAGGAACTCGGGTGTCTGCTGAGGATCGTGCAGTGACTCCGCGATCGGGACCTCGATGGCCTCCCCCGCGGGGATCTTGTCCTTGCTCCAGGTGGTGCGAATCATGATCAGCACGTAGAGCACCACGCCTACGAAGAGGATTCCGCCGCCGACGCCGACCCTGAACAGATGCCCAGCCCACTCCTCCGGCACGTACGGTGCACTGCCCAGGGGGGTGCGCCGGGGGGCTCCCAGCAGCCCGAGCACGTGCAGTGCGTTCGAGAAGATGATCATCCCAACGAACCAGATCCACGTCTGGGCAACCGCCCACTTGGGCTTCCAGAGCCTGTTGCCTGTGAGGTAGGGGACCAGCCAGTAGCTGATACCCATGAACGACAGCGTGACGGCCGTGGCGACCGTGAGGTGGAAGTGACCGACGATCCACGCTGTGTTGTGAACCACGAGGTTGAGGTCGTACGAGGCGTTGGTGATGCCGCCGATCCCGCCGAAAATGAACAAGATGCCGGCGAGCAGCTGTGCGGACACAGAAGGATCACCCCACGGCAGCGTCCTGATCCAGCCGAGGCGACCTTGGCCGCCACGGCGCCTGCCCGCATACTCGAGCGAGGCGACCACCGTGAACAGCGTGAGCAGCGACGGGAAGGCGACGCCGTACGTCAACACGGCGTGAATGCCCTTCCAGCCTTGCGGGATTCCCGGGTCGGCGAACTGGTGGTGGAACCCGACGGGGATCGACAGCAGGAGGAACAGCCAGAAGGCGAGCCGGGCCAGGGCATCGCTGAACAGCTTGCCGCCGGCCTGCCGCGGCAGCAGCCCGTACCACGACAGGTACGCCGGGAGCAGCCAGAAGTACACGAGCGGGTGTCCGGTGAACCAGAAATACGTCCTGGCCAGCTCAGGGTCGGTGCCGTCGATGAGCCCAAAGGAGTAGGGGAGGAGCATGGTGAGGATCTCGACGGCGATCCCGAGCGTGGCGCCCTGCCACAACGCCATCGTGATCAGCGACGCAAACGACACGAAGGGGGTGCGGATGCCCGGGTTCTCCTTGCGCCATGCCCGATAGGTGAAGAAGAACCCGTAGCCCTCGATCCAGCTGCCCACGACGACGAGGGTGAGCCCGATGTAGAACAAGGCACTCGCCTCGAGGGGTGGGTAGAACGTATAGAGCACGGTCGCCTGGTCGAGCAACAGTGGGACCGCGGTGATGAGGAGACCGGCGACCATGGTCCAGAAACCCGTCTGGTTCAGTCTGGGGTACACCAGCGGGCGTTTGAGGCCCTTCAACATCATCAGGGTCAGGAAGCCCGTGATGAAGAATGTCGTCCACACGAGGGCGTTCAGCACGCCGTGCAACGTCAGCCCCTGGTAGTAGGACTTGAACAGCGGCTCGAGGTAGGGGTAGAGATCGAGGCCCGAGTACTCGAAGGCCTGCAGGGGCCCGAACAGGCTCCCGATCGACAGCGCCAGGATCGCAAAGAACAGATGGAGCCCGATGAACCGCTTTTCCTGTTGTGTGGGCTCGTACGTGGTTGTCTCGGTGACCAGCACGGTGCTACTCCCCTCCTGCTTCGGCCGCCGGCTCAACGATCAGGCGGCCGAACATCGCAGCATGGCCGAGTCCGCAGAATTCGTGACATATGAACGGGTATTCCCCAGGGTCGTCGAATTGTGCGCTGAGCTTCGACACCCGCCCAGGCACGATCATCATGTTGACGTTGGTGTCCTGCAGCTTGAAGCCGTGCTGGACGTCTGTGCTCGTGATGTAGAACGTGACGGAGGCGCCTTGCGGCACGGTGATCGTGTTGGGGTTGTACAGGAACTGCTCGGAGAGCATGTAGACCTCGTACTCACCAGGCGAGAGCTCACGGAGGCCGGGCTCGTTGAAGGGTGGCACGTCGGCCACGGTGTTCGGGTCGACGCGCCCCGCATCGCCGGGAAGCTGGAACCCCAGGGCGAAGCCGGCGATGCCGACGGTGATGGCAAACGCCACCAGGAGGACGATCGAGAAGCGGAACCAGTTTCGTTCGATCGGGTCGATCCACTCCCCGCTCGGGACTTGGGCTTTCGGTACCTCAGGAGCGGTTGGCTCGTCGCTCATGTGGTGACCCCCCTCGCCAGCAGGATGAGGTAGATCGACAGCCACAGCAGGATGAGGACGACGACGAACAGGGCAACGACTGTCACCGTGCCGGTCGGACGGAACGTTGCATCGAAGTCGTCGGTGACCCCCGTGTCATCGGGCATGCAGGATCCCTCCCAGGGATGTTGGCGATCGCTGGTGCCGACACTGGTGACCTGGGTCCCAGGTTTCCCGGGGAAAAGGTCCCTCGTAGGCGCGACACATGGCCCAGTTCGCGGCAACGACGAGGCCCATACGATCGACGCCGTGCGAGACACACGCGTTCTCAGGGAGGGCACCCGTCTTCGGCGCGGGTGGTTGCTCGTGTTCGGCGTCGTGTTCTTCCTCGTCTTGCAGGGGGCTGCGGCGTCGGCAACCGATGAGGGCGCCACGACCGAAGAAGACCCGCGGGCCGAGCTTCTGCGGCAGGGCCAAGAGGTCTACGACGCCAACTGCGTTGCGTGTCACCAGGCGGACGGGGGCGGTCTCGCCGGGGCGTTTCCGCCCCTGCTCGACAATCCTCGAGTCCTCGACGAGACCTACGTAGCAGGGGTCGTGCGCAACGGTCTCACGGGAGAGCTCGAGGTCAACGGCGAGGTGTACAACGGTGCGATGCCGGCGTTCCAGCTTCTCGACGACGCCCAGGTGGAGGCCGTTGCCGCATTCGTGGCGAACGGATTGACGGCCCCGGCTGCCGAGGGCGCCGAGGTGGCGGCGGGCGATGTCGCCGGCACGGAGCTGCCCATCGCCGTCGTCATCACCTACGGCATCGGCTTCCTCCTGTTCCTGGTCGTGGCCGCCCTCGTCGCCGCTCCCTACGTCCTGGCGAAGGACGAACGGCACATCTTCGACTGGCCCAGGGCGTGGCTGAAGGCGCTGGCGATCTTCCTCGGCGTCACGATCCTCACCGTGGTCATTCCCAACCTCGTCCTGCAGAACAGCACCGTCAGCGGCTCCCCGCGTCTCGTGCAAGATCTCATCGGGTCGGGGGTGTGGTTCGTGGCCCTGGCGCTCACGCTGTGGGCGCTGCGCCGTGGACAGCGGGACCACGTGCTCTGATGCAACCGCTTCACTTCTACGACGAGAACATCCCCTGTCTCGCTGCGTGCCCGGTGCACACGAACGCCGGAGCCTATGTGGCGGCGATCGCCGACGGCGACGACCTCGGTGCGTATCTCACGGCGAGGCTGCCCAACCCTTTTGCCTCGGTGTGCGGAAGGGTGTGTGCTGCGCCTTGTGAGGACGCCTGCCGCCGCGGCGAGGTGGATCGCCCCATCGCCATCAGGGCGCTGAAGCGGTTCGTCACCGAGAAGTACGGCGTCGAGGCCGGAGCGGGGAAGACGTGGCTCGACGTGGCGGCAGCCCCCACGATCGATCGCACCGAGAGCATCGGCATCGTCGGCGGCGGACCGGCCGGGATGGCGTGTGCCCACGACTTGCGACGGCACGGCTACAAGGTCACCGTCTACGAGGCCACCGCCCAGCTCGGCGGGATGATGAAGCTGGGTATCCCCGAGTACCGGCTCGATCGCACCCTGCTCCAGAACGAGCTGGATGCCATCGTCGAACTGGGCGTCGAGGTGCACTATCACACGAAGCTGGGGCGTGACGTCAGCTTCGATGAGCTGCGCCGCAGGCACGATGCGGTCTTCCTGGCCATCGGTGCCACGCTTGGTCGCGGTCTCGACATCGAGGGCCACGAGTCCGACGGCGTCCTCAAGGCCATCGAGTTCTTGATCAACGTCAACCAAGGCTTCGAGGTCGAGGTTGGCGAGCGTGTGGTCGTCATCGGGGGTGGTGATGTCGCCATGGACGCCGCCCGATCGGCGCTCCGTGCCGCGGCCTACGAAGAAGCACGCCTGGCCTCAGACTACGAAGATGCCGACGCCCGCAGCTCGATGACCGAGGCCATCGACGTAGCTCGTTCGGCGGCCCGGTCGGGGGCGCAGAAGATCACCGTGATCTCGCTGGAGTCGGAGGAGGAGATGCCGGCCTCGCCTTTCGAGCTCGAGGAGGCGCGTCACGAGGACATCACGTTCGTCCACCGCAGGGGACCGGCTCGTGTGCTGGCGGACAACGGGCGCGTCACGGGTTTGGAGACCATCGGCGTGCTGTCGGTGTTCGACGAGAACGGTCGATTCTCCCCCGAGTTCGACGACACCGACCGTGTTGTGCACGAGGCCGACACCGTCATCCTCGCCATCGGCCAGGCCATCGACCTCGATGCCCTCGGCGCCGACGGCCCAGAGATCTCGCCGCGGCGCACCATCCAGGTGGATGCAGAGACGGGGGCAACGTCCCTCGAGGGCGTGTGGGCCGGTGGTGATGCCGCCAAGGGCCCGCGGACCCTCATCGATGCCATTGCAGACGGCCGCCGCACTGCAGCGGACATCCACAAGGCATTTGGTGGTGCCGAAGAGCAGCACCGCGAGGGCCAGATGGTGGAGTTGGCCCAGTTCCATCGTCTCGATGACATCTACGACCGCATCCCTCGGGTCGACGTGCCGACGCTGCCTACCGATCGGAGGGTCGGCCTGGCGGAGGTCGAGATGGGCTTCACCGAGGAGCAGGCCCGCTGTGAAGCCAAACGGTGTCTGCGATGCTTTGCCAACATCCAGCTCGACGTGGGGAAGTGCGTGCTGTGCGCGTTGTGTGCGGACGTGTGCCCGCTCGACCTGATTGCCCTGGTGCCCTCCGAGGAAGTCGATCCTGCTCACCCCGGCGGCACGGCGTTGACGCTGAACGAGCAGGCGTGCATTCGCTGTGCGTTGTGTATCGAACGCTGCCCGACCAAGGCATTGTCGATGGGCGTGTGGACCGGCGTGGGAGTGCCGGTGCAGCTCAATCAACTTGCCGTGACCGCAACGTGAAGGTGACGTGATGAAGGTGACGACATGAACGTCATGGACCGGGTCAGGGATACGACGGTCGGGCGATCGATCTTCCGTAGCCCCGATCGGGTCACCGAGCGTGATCGTGCCGCAGGGCACTGGTCGAACTTCTTCCTTCACATCTACCCGGTCAAGGTCCGCCGCAAGGAGCTGACGTTCCGGTACTCGTGGTTCCTCGGAGTCGCCTCGCTCGTCCTCTTCGGGTCGCTCGTGCTTTCAGGCATCTACCTGATGTTCTTCTATGTGCCTTCGCCCGCCAACGCCTACGGCGACATTCAAACGATCCAAACCGATATCGCCTTCGGCCAGTACATCCGTAATGTGCACCGCTGGTCGGCGCATCTGATGGTCATCGCCGTCGCCGCCCACATGGCGAGGGTCTTCTACCGGGGTGCGTACAAGACCCCCAAGGAGTTCAACTGGGTCATCGGCGTCGTGCTTCTGGTGCTGACGCTGCTCCTGTCCTTCACCGGCTACCTGTTGCCGTGGGATCAGCTGGCGTTCTGGGCCGTCACGGTGGGCACATCGATGGCGGGGTACGTGCCGATCTTCGGCGACCAGGTGCAAAGCATTCTCGTCGGCGGGCCAACCGTCGGCAGTGCCACGCTGTTGCGTTTCTACGTGCTCCATGTGGCCGTCCTGCCGCTCCTGGTGGTGGTCGTCGTGACGATTCACCTGTGGAGATGGCGGAAGGATGCGATGCTCACGACGGACCGGGAGGTGGACGATGTCTGATCGTGAACCCGTGATCCTCGACAAGAACACAAGGGTGCTCGGCATCGTTCCCGGCCAGCCTGCGGCAGGCGATCGCAAGGTGCTGCCAGACGAGGACCCGGTCATGGTGTTCCCGCACCTGCTGGTCCGCCACGCAGTTGCTGCGCTGGCGGTCAGCCTCGTCGTGCTGGTCCTTGCCCTGGCATTCGACGCACCGCTCAAGGAGATTGCCAACCCGACGGTCACGCCCAATCCGGAGAAGGCTCCTTGGTACTTCGCGGCACTCCAAGAGCTGCTCGCTCACTTCCACCCGTTGGTGGCCGGCGTGCTGGTCCCTGGTGCGATCATCATCGCACTGGCGGCGCTGCCCTACATCGACCGGAATCCCAGTCTGAACCCGCGAGCCCGCCGCGTCGCCCGCACCACGTTCACCATCTTCCTCGTGGTGTGGATCGCACTCACATTCGTGGGCTTTGCGTTCCGGGGCCCCAACTGGGGCTGGGTGTGGCCATGGCAAGAATGGCACGGTGAACTATGACGGACCTCCAGAGGCGCAACTTCCTGTCCAACGCATGGAAGATCGGCGCAGGGCTCATCGCCGCAGCCGGCGCGTGGACGACATGGGATCTGCTGCAGCCACAAATCACTGCAGGCTTCGGCGGCATCGTGCGGACGGTGCCTCCCGACACTGTGCCCACAGACTCGGTGGTCGAGGTCCGGGCGGCGAGGGCGTACCTCACGCAGATCGACGGTGAAATCGTTGCCTTGTCCGAGGTGTGCAGCCATCTGGGCTGCCGGGTGCCGTGGTGCGCATCGTCCGGCCGATTCGAGTGCCCCTGCCACGGGTCGGTGTTCAACCGTGCCGGCGACTACGAGTCGGGACCCGCACCTCGGGGAATGGACCGCTACCCGACGACGGTCGTGGACGGCATCATCGAAATCGACACCTCGAGCGCCGAACCGGGTCCGGCGCCCGGCGTCGTGACGATTGACGAGCCGGTCCGCGGGCCGGCATGTGCGGAGGGTTCGCATGGCTGAGCGACCACCCGACCCGCAGCTCGAAGCGGCGACCAACAAGTGGATGGTGGCAGGCTTCGTCATCATGGTGCTGATGGTGCTCGTGTTCCCGGTCTACCGGCTCTACGAGCCATCGGCGCGCGCCGATGCCCGAGAAACCCACCTCGAGTCGTTGGCAACCCAGGGTGAGGGCATCTATCAGTTGAACTGTGCCGCATGCCACGGCGTCAGCGGAGAAGGCGGCATCGGGCCTGCACTCAACTCGAAGCAATTCCTCCAGTCAGCCAGTGATGAGCAGATCGAGGTCCTGGTCGCAGTGGGTGTCCCGGGAACGCAGATGAACGCCTATTCGATCGATTTCGGCGGCCCGCTGACGCTGGAGCAGATCAGCGCGGTGACCACATTCCTCCGCTCTTTGGAGCCGAACGCCCCCGACGTGCCAGACTGGCGGAATCCGGGCGGTGGCGGAGAATGATCGTGCACAAGCGAGGAGACACGTCATGGAAGTGAGGGAGCTGCTGGGCGGTTCGGTCCAGATGTGCGACTCGACAACAACCATGGCTGCGGCCGCCGTGGTCATGGTCCGTGAAGGCGTTGGGTCGCTCGGGGTGAGTGGACGGGAGGGTCTCTCCGGCATCGTGACCGAGCGCGACGTGCTCAGGGCAGCTGCCGCGGGGGCCGACCTCGGTACCGAGGTAGTGACCAACTGGATGACCCCAGGTCCCGACACCGTACCCGCCGACATGAGCGTCGACGACGCCGCGGTGTGGATGGTGGCGGCCGGCTACCGCCACTTGCCCGTCATGGACGACCAGACCCTGCTCGGCATCGCCAGCATCAAAGATGTGCTCTGGGCCATCACCGAACAACACCTCGGAGACGAGTAGCAGCGCAGGTCTGTTGCCGTGACGACATGTTGAGGGCGTCCGACTGATCCATCGGGGGCGAGCGGTGAAGCCGCAAGGGGGTATCGACCTCGGGCTTCGTCCTGATGAATGCGGCGAGCCTCGCGCCGGCTCCGTCGTCCGACGACCAGAAGCCCCGGCCCTCGTGGCGATAGCTCATCGGTGAATGATCGGGCGAACCCCCCCTCGTCCTGGCCGACGCTCGGAGCGCCGATCGGGGCGATGGCCTTCGACGCTCCGATAGATCGCTGTGGCACAACTGGCAGGTGGCGCCGAATACCGGTTGGGTGCGGCTGGGCGTCAGTGGGCGGCTGGTCATATGCCACCACTGAGTTCGGTGACTCTGGCTGGATCGGTGGGGGATTGGGCTGGCGCTCCGCCCACGGGTCTTCGTGTTGGCGGAGCACGAGGACGAAGTCGAGCCGAAAGCAACGGTGTCCGGGAGCGTCGTTGGTGTCGGGCAGTCTGACGCTCCGCTCAGCTCCCAACGATGTGGTAGCGGATCGGGATTGAATGCGATACCATATCGGGATGAGCAAGCAGATCGCGGTACGTCTCCCGGAGGAACTCGTGGAGTACGTCGACGGGCAGGTCAGAGCCGGCGCAGTGACCAGCCGGGCCGATGCCGTCGCCCGGGCCCTGGCACGTGAACGCCGTCGCACCCGTGCCGCTCACGACCTCGCCATCCTGCTTGCGGAACGAGACGTCGAGGATCCCGACAGACTCGACGACCTCGCCGAGTTTGCGCGCACCGTGCCCATCGATTGATGCGTCCCATCCACATCGCTGAGCTCGACAAGCGACGCCCGGTTCTCGTGCTGACCCGCGAACTCGTCCGACCGGCCATGACCAGGGTCACGGTTGCCCCGATCACCACCCGTCGGCGAGGTCTCGCCACTGAGGTTCAGGTAGGTCCCGACAACGGCCTCTCCGAAGCGGGCGTGGTCAGCTGCGACACCATCGTCACGATCCCGGCTGCGTCCCTCGGACGGGTGGCCGGCTACCTGCTGCCGAGCCAGGAACCACTCTTGACCGAAGCCATCATGGCCGCCTTCGACCTCGAGTGACCGTCTCCGGAGCTCGGTCGACCATCTGCCGATCAGCTCGCCGGGCTCGACAATCGCGGATCCGGTTTCATGTTCGACTCGCCTCGAGAAGTCAGCTTGCTGGTCCGGGGGTCGTCGGCTTGGCACGCCGAGGCGATCTCCCGTTGTTGGCGCAGCCGTTCGCCAGGACTGCCGCGCTCAGCCGCCGACGATCTGGGCCAGGGGGCCGAACACGAACTCGACCCGCCGATTTGAGGCACGCCCAGCCGACGTCTCGTTGCTCGCAATCGGCTGCGTCTCTCCGAGGCCAACGACACGAATCCTGGCGGCGTCGATACCGTTTTCGATCAGCCAATCCGCAGCCGACTGCGCCCGTGCCTCGCTGAGCTGCTGGTTGAACTCGGAGCCGCCAAAGGAGTCGGTGTGGCCTGCGACCTCCATTCCCAGGGACGGGTCGCGGGTCATGATGCCGAGGGCGATCGGCATGATGCCCTCCGTGGCCGGGCTGAGCGCCGTCGATCCCGTCTCGAAGTTGGCTCCGTCGTTGAGCGAACCCCCGGTGATCCCGTCGGCGATCGCGATCTCATAGTCGGGGAACGCTGCAAACAGCTGGAGCACTCCCGGCATGGTGTAGCTCCAGAACGGGACGTCGAGGTTCTCGCCGATCGCGATCTCGTCCACGACGGCGTCCTCGCCGTAGATCGCCCTGGCGGCACCGACGATGTTGCCCTTGACCGCGTCGTTGGCGAGCTCTCCGGTCAGGACGAGGCCGTCGCCGGTGCGCCTTGCGTTGAAGCTGGGGAAGCCCAGGTCGGTGATTTCGATCTGGGAGGTTTCCGGGGCGACACCCAGGGTTGCGGTCACCGCACCTTCAAAAGCAGCGAGGGCTTCGGCGTTCGGGGATGTCCCAGAAGCCGTGACCCCTGCGCTGTCCGCCCGTATCGAGCCCTGGCCGATGATGGGGAGCAGGCCAACGGCCCGTGGTGCTCCGGCGAGCCACTCTGGTGTCTCGATCTCCGGGTCAACCGTCAAATCTGAGGCGAAGTCAGGGCCATAGACGATGGCTGCTGCGCCCAGGATCTGGTCGGCGACCGCCTGGTCGGGGACGACACCACCAACGGAGAACTGTCCGTCCACGAGTGACGCCTCGACGAGGACGGTGGTCTCCACGGGTGCTGCTGTGATCGTGGTCGTGGTTTCGGGTGGTGCCGTTGTGGTCGTTGGGGCCGCGGTCGTCGTGGTCTCGGCGGGAGTTGTCGGGGTCGCCACGGGCGCAGCCGTCGTGGACTCGGCCACGGCCGCGGTGGTCGGCGCAGCCAGCTCTGCGCCTGGTCCTTCGGGGTCGCTGTCGTTGTTCGACGTGAAGTAGAGCCCGATGGCGAGCGCCCCAATCCATAGGGCGATGGCTCCAGCGATGCGTGCGCCGCGTGACATCAGCTGTCAGTTCCTGCGAGCGATGCCGGCTGCGCGCCGGTGCGGCTGTTGTTGTCCATTGGCCATCCCCTCGTCGTGTCGACGTGGCGTCGAGGATAGCCAACGGCGATGAGCCATCCGATCGGATCACACATATCCGTAGTGCTTCCGGTGGGGCCAGGTGAGCGCACCGACAAGGCGAGCAGTCTTTGCAGGCAGCTCGGCGCGCCACGACTCGTCGGCCTTCAAGGTCACCGAGCCGTGCTGGAAACGGACGGGGTTGCCGGAGACGTTGTGCGTGGGTGTGATGACGACCTGCTGCGGCCCGGTGAACTCCGGGAGGGCTCCCGTCGTGCCGGCGCGGTCGAGCACGGCGGCCAACACTTCCTGGGGGCGAGCCACGAAGTCCTCATGGCGGACACGCACGTAGTTCGGGCGGCGGTGCCACACCCATTCCGTGAGTCGATTCCGGTAGACCCAGGCGAGTGACGACTCGATCACGCCGTGGCGATCCATGTACACGGATCGCTGCTCGTCCGTGTCGTAGCGGACCTTCTTGAGATGGCTGAACGCCACGCCTCGGGGATCTCGCACCACATGCAGGACGGTGACGTTGAAGTCGTCCAGACCGGCAACTGCTGCGGCGTGCCACGGCAGCTTCGATGCGTCGACGATGGTGTGAGCCCCCGTGTGATCGGCGATCGAGTGGAACAGGGGGCGCAGCAGGTCCCGGTACGCAGCGTCCTTGCCTGCCTCCCGAGCGCCGAGGAGGGGGAGTTGGCGGCGGACCAACCAGAGGTTGCCGAGAGGAGCGATGGCGGCTGCTGCGGTATCGGCAACCGAACGGGCATCGTCCCCAAAGGCATCATTGGCGATCGGTCGCCACATCTCGCACTCGCTGAAGGGTCGCTGGCAGCTGCACACCCGGTCCTCACCGAACCCGCGCTCCCACACGTTGTTGATCTCACCGACGGAGACGATGCCGGGGGCGCTGCCGAGGGCGTTTGCCACGATCGTCGAGCCGCTCCGCTCCCAGCCTGCGATCACGATGATGTTGGTCACGATGCACCTCTGGCCGATGGTGCCACGGCTACGCTCGCCGGATGCCAGGTGGGCTCGCAATGCGCAGACTGTCGTACTACGCCGTGGTCGTCGTGGGTGCGGCGATGATCCATGCTGGCTTCTTCCCTGATGTGGTCGGCGGTCAGGCCGCCGACTTCTTCCGGCGCAACAGCGAGGGATACGTCGTGATGGCGTTGGTGCCGGCGTTCTGGGACATCTTTGCGTGGGCGATGTCGCCTGGGGCAGCAGGCCGTCCCACCGACCGTGGAAGCATCAGGCCGTGGAGCTGGCATGCGGCATGGCTTGGGATGCTGGCCACCGCCGCGGTCGCCACCCAATCTTCCCTCGTCGAGGAACTCGGCATCGATCTTCCGCAAAGCGTGATCACGCTCGGCGAGGCGTTCGTGGCGACGGTCGCCATCTCGGTCTACCTCGCATGGAGCCGGGGGCTGTTCCCCTCGCCGCCCGAACCCGCCGCCGGGGCGCCGGTTGTCTCCTGGCGGCACAGGCTGGTCTACTACGCAGCGGTAGGCATCCTTGCAGGCTTCGGGTATCAGGCGCTTGCCGATTCCATCCTCGGCGGCGGGGTCGCCGACTGGCTGCAGCTGAACGCAGAGGCGCTGGGGGCTGCGCTGCTGATACCCGTCTACTTCGACGTCGTCGCCCGTTCCTCGCGCCGCATCGTGGTGCGCATCGCCTGGTACGCCATCCTGGCCGTTGTGCCGATCCTCGCCCAGAGTGGTGCGCTGGACGGGGTCGCCGCTCATGGACTTGTCGACTGGTTGACGCGGATCACTGAGGCGTTCCTGGCTGCCATCGTGATCACGATCTACTTCGACGTGTGGCGGGGGAGTGTGCACCATGGAGACGCCCTCAACGGCCGATGAAGTGGCGCACGGTCTCGGTGAGGAGACCGTGCATCCAGGGCACGTCCTGCTCAGGAGCATGGTCCGGTCCCCCGAAGCGGAGCTCCAGCTCGAGGATGTAGAGGCACGCAAGAGCCGGGACCGCGTCTGCGCCGACGCCGAGCAGGCGGAGGGTGGGTGCGGTCGCCATCACCGAGTCCACGAACTCGGTGATGGGGGGTTCGCAGCTCTCGCCGAGCCGGCGCTGGAACGTGTGGTGGAGCGCGTCGAAGCCCACGGGAGTGTCCGCGGCCGTACGCTCCCAATCCCACACGATGAGCCGTCCATGCTCTGTGCTCATGTTCCACGGCGTCCAGTCTCCGTGCCACCGGCCGTACGGCAGCCGGACGGATCCCCAGCGCTCGGCGATGGTTTGGATCACATTCGCTGTGTCAGGCATGCCGGCGGAGGCGGCGAGGCACCGGCGAAGGTGTTGGCTCTCAGCGATGGTGGTGATATAGGTGTCGGCGAGGGCCGCGACTTCCGCCAGTACGTCGGCCCCAGGGGGACGGGCGTTGCGCAGACGGGGCCGTCCGAGCAGGGGCTCGGAGAGGGCAACGAGGCGATCTCGCCAGGTGAGGACCGAGAGGGTGCGGGGCAGCACCAGCTTCTTGGTGGCGCCGGCGCCAGGTGATGCCAGGAACTCGGCTTCGTGGACGACCAGGTCACGGGTGAGATCGTTCCAACCCACCTTGGCGAAAGCCACCGTCTTTCCCCGGGGGTCGAATACGCGCAGGACAGGTTTCTGGTTGGGGCGCGGCGGGCCAAAAGTTCCCGAAACGGCAACGGAGCTTTGGCCGAGCGCAGCGGCGAGGTGGTCGTGCAGTGTCGGCTCGTCACCTCCGGTGCGGATGGCGACGGTGCGGGTGAAAAGCGGGCCATCCACTCCTACACGAACGCCACCCCACGCCGCGATCCGTCTGGCCGTGTCGCGCGGCGACATGGCGTCGGTCCATCGCAGGAACGCGGCTGCGGCCGACCTTCGGGGTTGCAGCGGCACCAGCACCATGGTTTCGCCTGACTCGACGATGGCGTGGTCGTCCCAGCCGGCACCGGGGTCGGGGGTCGTGGATGCGATCTCGTCGTCTCGCCACAACTCGTCGGTCAGCCGCCTGATCGGGTCCATTCGTGCCTTCACTGCCAGGCGAAACGTTCATCGAGCAGCTCGGCGAGCTCGTTGTTCGGCTCCCGGAACTCCTCGATGAGACGGGCACGAGTCGCCTCGGCGACTTTGCTCGAAGCGGTTGCGTTGATGTGGGGGAAATCCTCGGGCACCCAGTGGGGAACGTCGAGGAATGTCAGCGCCCGCAGGTAGATACCCTTGGGGTCCTCGAAAAACGCCTCGCTCTGCAGGACGAGGACCGAATCCCGTCCAAAACGATCGAACAGACCCGCAACCTGAGGTGCATAACGGCTGCGTGACATGTACGTGTATGTCTGGTGCGGGAAGCTGTTGTAGAACGGCTCGTTGCGGATCCGATCTGCCTCTCCGGCGATGCGCGAGGCCTCCTGATCGAGGGCATCTTCCAGGCTCGACGTCTCGTTGCCGCGCCGGGTCTCGTGTTTGTGGTGCGAGATCGTTCGTTCAACGGGATCTCGCAACAGCACGATCACCTTGACACCCGGCAGCGTCGCCTTGATCCGGTCGGGAGCCAGCGGGTGGAACATGTAATACGGACTCGCCTCGCCGACACGCAGCGGCGCTCCGGTGCTGCGCTCCTTCCATCGTGCGTATGCCCGGGTCGGGAAATGGGTGCGGTACCAATCAGCGCCCCTGTCGTACGCCGTGTCGAAGTAGTGGACACCCTTCATGAGGCGAGCCGACGTGATGTTCGGGTGCTGCGTCAGGACGTTCTGCAACGAAGTCGTTCCGCATCGCTGGGCACCGGCGATGACGAAGTCCGGCAGGACACGCAGCGACGCCGTGGGGCGGAGCGTTGCCGTCGCTGCTGCCCAAAACGGCTCGCGTACTGCCTTCCGTATCGCCTTGGAGCGCTGTGAGCCGGATGCTCCGCTCATGCGGGCACCTCGACCGGCTTCCGACCCCTGAGCAGTGTCGTGAACGCCTCGATGTCGAGCTGCTTGCGCCACTTCCAGACGAGGGCGGCGTAGACCGCGATTGCGACGACGAGATATGCAATGAGCCCCAGCAGGCTGTCGCCGGTGACGTTGCGGAACGCAAGGCCGATGGCGCCAAAGGCCAGCAGGGAAGCTGTCGCCGCGTATCGCCAGCCGACGCCGAACGGATAGAAGCCGAGATACGAACGCAGCTCCACGAGCGGCAGAATGTTGGCGACGATGCGGCTGACGGCCCACGCCAGCGCGGCGCCGTTGAGGCCAAGCGACGGGATCAGCAGGAGATTGAGGCCGACGTTGAGCGTCAGCGCAATCGCGGAGTTCCAGAAGCTCCACAGACTCTTCCCTGCCATCACCAGCAGCACGTCGACGGAACCGAAGCCGCTGCCGATCAACGCCGACCCCGCCAGGATCGCAACCACAGACGTTCCCTCGCCGAAGTCATTCCCGAAGAACCCGAGCACGGTGTCGCTGTAGATCAACACGGCGAGAAACAACGGCCACGTCAACGCTACGAGCCATCCGGTCGACACCTGGTACAGGCTCTGCGCCCTCTCCTTGTGACCCGAAGCAAGCAGTGAGGAAAACATGGGCTCAACCGCTTGGCCGATGGCATCGACGGCGATGAAGCCTGCCTGGAGCAATCGGGTCGCCACGGTGTAGATCGCCGCGGCCTTCGGCGAGATCAGGGCCCCCACGAGGATGACGTCCAGCCACAGCACCCCCACGCGGAATATCGATGCAAACGCTCGTGGCAGTGTGAAAGCCCAGAACTCCCTGGCGAGATGCGACCGGGGCCGGATGTCGGCCGCGGCGAGGTGCACGTTGTTGCGGTCGGCCAGCACCTTCAGCCAAATCAACCCGGCTGCCAGCGCACCGGCAAAGCCGAGCGCCCAAGCGGTGGCGAGGCTGGCCGCTCCTGCGCCGGCGGCGATGGCCGCGGCAACCAACGCCAATTGAATCGCAGGGCGTCCGAGGCGCTCGGCGACCACCGTGGGGACCATGGTCTGGTAGCCGCGAGTGGCTCCCATGACCGCCAGGTTCAGCGCGCCAACCGGCACGAACACGGCGAGGACCCGTATGTACTCAGCGATGGTTGCGGCGTGGGTTTCGTCACCGAGCACATCTCCGATGGTTCCAGCAAGGGCCACCCCTGCTGCGGCGGCAGCCAGGCCGACGACGACAACGGGAACGAGACCGACGCCCAGCAGGCGAGGGATCTCCGCCTTCTCGTCGAGCGCAAGAAACCGTGCGGTGAACCGCAGCAGGCCCGTATCGGCGCCGAAGGTGACGGCGATGATGATGATGTTGAACGCGGCAATTGCCTCGAAGAACGCCCCGGCTTCGTCGGCCCCGAGGCCCCACGTGAGGACGAGGAGCAGCGCCATCGACAGGACCGCACCGGCCGCGCTCCCGAAGAAGCTCAAGGTGCCGCCCCGCGCCAGCGTGACGAGATCGGTGTCCCGATGCTCCACTGCCAGCTCCCTCCTAGCGACGCACCACTAGAAACCGCGACCGGTAGCGTTGGCCCAGCGCACGAGACGGTCGGCGCTCACGATGTGCGAGGCAACGACGGCAGATGCGTAGGCTCGCAATTGGGTCCAGTCCAGCTTGACGGTCTGCCATGCGGTGCCGACCGCTTGCCTGCTGTGGCCTTGTGCAGCCTGCGCAAACGCCCGCTGTCCCATGATCCTGGCGAGGCCTTTGGGGTCGTCCTGAAACTCAGGGGTCTTCTCGACGAGAAACCCGAGGGCATCGTCGATCATCTGCCATCGGTTGCCGAAATACGACTTCCGGTGCCATTGCACGGTGGCGATCGGGGCGTCGGCCACAACGATCGGATGCTGCCGCGCCGCCCGCAGCAGCCAGTCGTAGTCCTCTGCGTAGCTACCCGGGAGGTCTTCGTCGACGAAGCCGAGATAGTCGTCGATTGCAGCTCGCCTGACCAGGAAGGTGGAGGGGTGCGCTTCCATGACCCGATCGCGGATCAGATCCGCAATGGTGATCTCGCTGAGCTCGGTGCTGCGTTCGATCCGCTTGTCACCGATGGCAATGGTGATGTTGCCGACGAGGAAGTCGGCATCGGGATTGCGGACGAGGGCGGCCCGTTGCTGGAGCAGCTTGTCCTGGCTCCACACGTCGTCGTCGTCGCAGAAGGCGATCCACGATCCTTTGGCGGCGAGGATTCCCGTGTTGCGAGCGCCTGCGAGACCGGGGAGGCGCTCGTTCGACACCACGTTGACGCTGACGGGGGCGAACTCGTCGATGAGCGACAGATCCGGCTCCGACTGATCGTACACGACGACGATCTCGAGGAGTCCTTCGTCGGCTTGGGCTGCGATCGCCCGCAGCGCCCTTCGCAAGAGCTCCGGCCGGTCCCGCGTCGGAACAATCGCCGACACTTGTGGATCATTGGCATTCATTGTGGTGTCACTTTCCATCCCTACGCCGAAGGACGCAGCATTCGGACCCTTCCCCGGGCATACCCCAGGACAAAGCCCAACGTCGTGAGCATCAATCCAGCCACCAATGCGGCGGCTTGGCCGAGGGGGCGGAGGCTTCGGTCATGCACGGTCTGGCCCAACCTGGCAATGCCTCCACGAAAGAGCGTCCCCAGATAGGTCCGCTCAGCCTCGGTCGCGCTCATTGTACCCACGCGAGAGGCCAGGATGGCCTTTGATTGTCCTTCTGCGAAACATCGTCTCGCGAAGTACCCCCACTCCATTCGTGGCGTCTCGACGGCATGGCGGACTCGAGCCTCGGGGGCGTAGAGGATGCGTCCGCCGCGTGCATGCCGAATGCGGATTGCGACGTCGGTTTCTTCGCCGCCGACCGGCCGCAGGCCGACCCGTCCGAGCGCTGCGGAGAAGCCGCCCACTTCCTCGACGGCACTTCGCAGGAAGGCCATGTTGCATCCGATGGGGTTGCGGATCTCGGCCTCAGCCGTCGGGAGGCCTACATAACTGCATCCGACGACCCAGTAGAACTCGGCGGGCATCCACCAGGGTGCGTCTCCGCCGTGCCACCGAGGCTCGGCCGCACCGCCGACGCCGACCACGTCGTGGTTGCCGAATGGCGCCGTCAACTGCTCCAGCCACCCTGGTTCCGCAGCTGCGTCGTCATCGAGGAAGACCACGACGTCGCCCTTTGCGTAGGCGACACCTGTGTTGCGGGCGCCGGATAGGCCCTGTTCCGCTTCGTTTTCCAGCACCGTTGCGAGGTCGGAGAAGCCTGCCCGCACACGGTCGAGGAGCTCCGGGTTGTGATCCACGACCACGATGAGCTCGTCAGCGGCGTCGAGTTGGTGCGCCGCGGACCGAATGGCCTCGGTCAGCAGTGCCCAGCGGGCCGCGGTGTAGCAACAGATGATCACAGAGCGCGATGGCTCACGGGACGGCAAACTGGACACGGTGTCGGCGAAGGCTCAGGCGTTGTCTGCCGAGCAGAAGGCTCAGCCGTCGAGTTCCATCGTCCGCTCGGTCTGGTGGCGGGCGAAGCGCTCGGTCAGGATGGTGCGCAGAATGCGAAACCCGTCCCGGAACGTGTTGAGGTTGCTCTCACCGTGGAGTCGCCGAGCTTCGAAGCTCGGGACCTCGGCCACCTTGAGCTTGCCTTTGAGGGCGCGGACGTTGATCTGCGTCTCGATCTCGAAACCGGGTGCGTCGGGCGCCAGCACGCCGAGAGACGTGCGCCAGAAGGCAAAGTAGCCGTAGCACAGGTCGGAGTAGCGGCTCCCGAACAACGTGCGGACGAGGGTGAGCAGGCCGAAGTTGCCAAGCCGGCGATACCACTCCATGTCGACGGTTCCACCACCTTGGGCGAATCGGGTGCCTTTGACCATGTCTGCGCCTGCGAGGAGCTGCCCGACGTACGAGTGAAGCTCGACCGGGTCCATCGACCCGTCGGCATCGATCGCAGCGATGATGTCCCCTGTTGCTGCAGCAAACCCGGCTTGGAGCGCGACACCCTTGCCCGGTCGCCGTTCGTGAACGACCCGGACCTTGGGGAATACCCGCTGAGCAACCTCGATGGTGCCGTCGGTGGAGCGTCCGTCGACCAGTACGACCTCGTGGACCCAGTCGGGGACCCGTGCCAATACGTGGGCGATGTTGGCCTCCTCGTTGAGCGTGGGGATCACCAGGCTCACGGTCGGCATCACGTCTTGCCACGGATACTGCTGAATCGGCTCTGTGCTCAGGTCGAACGACCTTGCTGAAGTCACGGAACTCCCCCTCTATCTGCCAGTGCGCCCTACGAATACACAACCAGGGAGAAGGTCGATGGGCATCCTGGCTCAGCCCGTCCTGCTCCCTGCGCTTCTCAACTCTAGGCGTGCTCAGCGGACTGCTGCAAGATTTCCCAGGAATGGCGGCGAGACTCCCGGGAATGGCCAGTTTCCGGCGCGAGCGTCTTCCGACACCAATCTTCTAATGCTACGCTTTTTGCAGAGAGCCGTTCGCCTTGGCGGGCGGGCGCACAATGGGGGGTTGCGAAGATGGTGGTTTCGTCGTCCGCGGACAGAACGCGGTGGTTTCTGAGATTCGTGCTGGTCGTGCTGGCGGGTGTCGCTGCAGTCTTCCTCGCCACCGGTCCTCTGGCCGCAAACGCACTGCCGCAAGGCCTGGTCGTATCCGACGATCCCGTGGACTACACACCCAACATCCTCGACGGGCACGTCACCGCGATCACCACCATTGGGGACACGGTCATCGTCGGCGGGACCTTCACCGAGGTGAAGGAAGCCGGCAACCCCACGGTCTTCAGCCGCAACTACATCTTCGCCTTTGACCGGCTCACGGGCGACCTCGATCCGGACTTCGTGCCCGTGCTCGACAACGTGGTCGATACTCTGGCCCCTGCACCAGACGGCACATCAGTCTTCGTCGGTGGCAAGTTTGCCAACGTCAACGGCACCTCGAACTTCGGATTGGCCAAGCTCGACGTCGCCACCGGCGCCAAGGTCGCGGGGTTCAACGCCACGACGGCCGGCCGGGTGCGAGATGCCGTGGTCCACGGCAACACGCTCTACATCGGCGGCGACATCTGGTCGGTCAACGGCTTCCAGCGGTCCCGTCTTGCCGCAGTAGATGCAGCCACAGGCGCAGTCGATCAGACGTTCACGGTCGGCACCACCGAAGCGCGGGTCTCCGTCGACTGGGTGGCCAAGCTCGACGTCAGCCCCGACGGCTCGAAGATGGTCATCATCGGCAACTTCGTCGAGGTCGACAACCTCCCCAGGGAGCAGATTGCCGTCATCGATCTCAGCGGGCCGACCGCCGTGGTCGACGACTGGTCGACCGACCAGTTCGCCCCAGGTTGCAGTGGGTCTTTCTGGACCTACATGCGCGACATCGAGTACGAGCCACAGGGTGAGTTCTTCGTGGTTGCGACCACAGGTGGCCCCTATACGGGGACGCTCTGCGACACTGCCTCCCGCTGGGAATCCGCGGCGTCGGGCAGCGATCTCCTGGAAACCTGGGCCGATTGGAGCGGCGGCGACACGCTCACGGCCGTCGCCGTCTCCGATGTTGCGGTCTACATCGGCGGACATCAGCGGTGGATGAACAACCATCTCGGCCGCGACACGGCCAATATCGGGGCGGTGTCGCGGGAGGGCATCGTTGCGCTCGATCCCATCAACGGCGTGCCCTACTCCTGGAACCCGAGCAAGGCTCGCGGCGTCGCCGTGTGGGACCTGCACCTCTCGGACCAGGGTCTCTACGTCGGCTCCGACACCGATTTCACGGCCAACGAGTACCACGCCAAACTCGCCCAGTTCCCGCTCGACGGCGGCACTGCGGTCCCGGTACCCACACCTGCATCTCTCCCTACGGACCTGTATGCCGGTGACGGCAGCACGCTGACGACGCAGACTTTCGACGGTGCCGGCCTCGGTGCCGAGTCGACCGTCGGCGGCAACGTCCTCGACTTCGACGACGTCCTGGGGGTCTTCCATCAAGCCGGTCGCATCTACTACATGGACGACGGGTCTGGTGACTTGCGTTCGCGATCGTTCGACGGAATCACCATGGGCGCCGAGGTGATCGAGCCGTCCTGGGTCGACTGGAACGATGCGCGGTCGGCTGTATGGATCGACGGGAGGCTCTACTACACCGAGACGGGGAGCGACGAGCTGCGGTATCAGTACTTCTCCCTGGAGAGCGGCATCGTCGGCAGCCAGACCTTCACGGTCAGCGGCAACGGCGACGGCCTCGACTGGACCGACACCAGAGGCCTCGCCTATGCGGATGGTCTCCTCTACTTCACCGAGGCAAACGGGAACCTCTCTTCCATCGTGATGAGCGGCGTCGCGCCGGTTCCCGGGTCCGACGTGCTGATCAGCGGTCCAGGGGTCGACGGACGCGATTGGTCCGGCAAGGACATCTTCTTCTACGAGGTTGACGCAGGTCCGGTCACGACGCTGACGGCACCGACGGATGGTGCCGAACTCGAAGGCGTCACGGTCGTCACGGCCGATGCCACGGACGACGGCTCTGTCGATCAGGTCGAGTTCTTCGTCGATACGACCTCGCTGGGTGTCGACACGAACGGCCTCGATGGCTGGTCCGTCTCCTGGGACACGACGGCGATCGCCGATGGCGGCTACACAGTGTCCGCGACGGCGACGGATGACAGCGGTCAGACCTCGTCGGACGCAGTCAACGTGACCGTCGACAACAACGGTCCGACGGTCACGGTCACCGCACCTCTCGACGGTGCGACGGTGTCGGGCACCGTCACTGCAACGGCCGACGCTGCCGACGACGTGGGCGTTGCAGGCGTGGAGTTCTTCGCCGGCGGTGTCTCGGTCGGTATGGACGTCGACGGAGCTGATGGCTGGTCGGTGCCGTGGGACACCACGTCGTCTGCCGATGGCTCGGTTGCATTGTCCGCCACCGCTACCGACACCTTTGGCCGCACGGCATCGGACGCCATCTCGGTCACGGTGGACAACTCCGCTGGTGGCGTCGTGGTCATGGTCGTCGCCAATCCTGGGTCGCTGTCAACAGGCGATTCCGCAGTGAAGTCACGACTCGAAGGACTCGGGCTCACCGTCACCGTCCTCGACGACGACGGGATCACGGCCAGCGCTTCGGAGGGCGCGTCATTCGTCGTGCTGTCGTCGACGATCAACTCCAACGTCGTCGGTGCCACTTTCGTCGGGGTGGTGCAGCCGGTGTGGGTGGCCAAGCCCTGGTCGCTGGATGACATGGGCATGACCGGTCTGGTCTCGGGCACCGACTTCGGGACGACCTCGGCCAGCACCGTCACCATCGCGGACGCCGGGCATCCGCTCGCCGCCGGGTACACCGGCAGCGTCCAGGTGACGACGTCGAGCAAGACGATGTCGTGGGGCCTGCCGTCGGGCGATGCCGACATCGTTGCGACGGCAGCGGGCCGAGCCACCACGTTCGTCTACCAAGCGGGCGACACACTGGCGAGCGGCTCGACTGCCGCCGGGTGCCGGATCACCTACTCGCTGTTCCAGTCCGCACCGTCGAGCTTCACGGCCGACGGTTGGGCGATGTTCGATGCGACCGCGCTGTACACCGCAAACAACTGCGATGCGCCGCCGGTCAACACCCCGCCGGCGGTGATCGTCACGGCACCAGGCGAAGGAACCACTGCGACAGGCGAGGTCACGGTCACCGCGGATGCCACCGACACGGATGGGATCGACCAGGTGGAGTTCTTCGCAGGCGGCGTTTCTGTCGGCGTCGATGTCGACGGCGGCGACGGCTGGTCGGCGAGTTGGGACACCACCGCAGGACCTGACGGACCGGTCGTGGTTTCGGCGACGGCCACCGATGCCCTCGGGGCGACGGGGAGTGACGAGGTGAACGTCACCGTCGACAATCTGGGCCCGTCCGTCACGCTGACCGCTCCGGTCGACGGAGCGACGGTGTTCGGTGCAGCGTTGAACGTCTCAGCCGCCGCCAGCGATGCGGTCGGAGTCGGCCAGGTCGAGTTCTTCGCCGACGGTTTGTCGATCGGCGTCGATGTCGACGGCGGTAACGGCTGGTCGGTGGTCTGGGACACAACGACGAGCAACGACGGACCCGTCGCGCTCACGGTGACGGCGACCGACACGTTTGGCCGGACGGACACGGACGCCATCTCGGTGACGGTCGACAACTCCGGCGGCGGCGTGATCGTCATGGTCGTCGGCAACCCGGCGTCGCTCAGTGCCGGCGAAACGGAATTGGTCGCCCGCACGGAAGGGCTCGGATTCACCGTGACTCTTGTCGACGACAACGGCGTCACCTCCGGTGTCGCTGCGGGTGCCTCATTCGTCCTGGTGTCCTCTACGGCCAACTCGAACCAGGTGACAGACACGTTCAACGGGATCGCACAGCCGCTGTGGGTCGCCAAGCCGTGGTCGTTCGATGATGTGAACATGACGGGTACCGCCGCCAACACGGACTTCGGCACCACCTCGGCCTCCACGATCACGATCGTCGACGCCGGGCATCCGCTGGCGGCAGGGTTCACCGGCTCCGTCCAGGTGACGGCGTCGAACCGAACCATGTCGTGGGGTCTCCCGTCCGGCGATGCCGACATCATCGCCACCGCCAACGGCTTGGCCACGACGTTCGTGTACCAGGCAGGGGACACGCTGGTGGACGGGTCTACGGCAGCAGGGTGCAGGATCACCTATTCGCTGTTCCAGTCGGCGCCCGTCACGTTCACCAGCGACGCGTGGACGATGTTCGACACCACCGTGGCGTACGTCGCCAACGGCTGCAGTTAGGGCAGGAGTGATGAGCCGGACTCGGCTTGCGACGTTGCTCGTGGGGCTTGCCGCCCTCGCTGCCGCGTGTGGGAGCGACGAGGCTGCTGATGTCACGACCGGCGACCTTGGTGCCTTGCCGGCGGTGACGTCCGAGGCACCGCCGGCAGGGTCAGATCAGCCGGTGACCACGGCGCCCCCCGGCCGGACGAGCACAACCGCACCTGCACGGACCACCACCACGTTGCCGGCCCCGGTCTCGGAGCGAGGGCCACGGACGACGGCTGCCGCGACAGATGAAGATCCCGTTCCGGTCGGTGAAGTGCTCGAGTTCACCGGTATCTGGGACATCGTGGTCACGGAGGTCAATCTGGATGCCGCAGAGGAGGTCCTGTCCTTTGCCGATATCAACCCCGCACCTGAGACCGGATTCCAATACGTCATGGTGACCGTCGAGGGCACCTACCTGGGCGAACGGGTCGCCCAGCCGGTGTTCGAGTGGGCCGTGTCCGACGGGGCCAACGAGTTCACGCCTTCGATCCCGGGTTGCGGCGTCATCCCGGACTCGATCTACGACGTCGTGGAGGTTGCTCCCGGCGACAGTTTCCTGGCCCGGCTCTGCGTTCCTGTTGCTGCAGAGAGCGTGGAAGCCGGGCTGGAGTTGTTCCTCCAACCCGTCGGCGACGAGCCGAAGTACTTCGAGCTCAACTAGAGGAACCCTGTGGTCGCCAAGCTTTCCCCTCCCTGCGAGGGGGGAACCGTTCGGGTTGGGGGTGGTTCCGGGCGTTACGGTCTGCCGGGAATCGAGCGATCGACCGGGATCAACGCACGCAAGGTGGTGCCCCTGCCCTCGCCCGTCAGGATCTCCAGCGTGCCGCCGGCCTGGAGCGCCCTTGCCCTGAGATTGATGAGACCGAGCCCGCCGTAGTGGCCGTCGGGATCGAAGCCCTTGCCGGCGTCGTTGACGCTGATGGCGATGGAGTCGTCGGTCCCGAACATGACGACCTCGACCCACTGTGAACCGCTGTGGCGCAATGCATTCGACGTGGCCTCTTTCACGATGTGCAACACCGAGTCGGCGACCGCCATGGGGACGGCGTCGAACACGCCGTCGACGAGCACCCTCGCTTGGACGCCGTGCGCTTCCGCGAGCTCGTCAACGAGTTCGTCTACCTCTGCAGGCAGCAGCCGGTTGGGTTCGAGGCGGCGGAGGTCCAGGATGAGGTGGCGGAGCGATGTGATGCACTGGTCGATCCGACCGACCTCGGTTCGCAGCGCGGTGGCCATGTCCTTGTCCCGCGCCGATTCGGACAGCGCCTGGAGGGAGAGACCTATCGCAAAGAGATCTTGGATGGTGTCGTCGTGAACATCGCGAGCGATGCGCGCCCGATCCTCGGCAACGGCGGAGCGGCGGAGTCGCTGGTGGATGCGAGCGTTGGCGACGGCGAGCCCACCGATCAACGCCAGCGCCTCCATCGCCGCCTCATCGGCGTCGGTGAAGCCGCCTTCCTTCTCCGTCAGATAGAGGTTGCCGAAGATGGTGTCACCGGTCCGGACCGGCACCCCGAGGAACGACGACATCGGCGGATGGTGCTCGGGGAATCCACTGGAATCGGGATGGTCTGCGATCTCTTCAAGCCGTACCGTTTGCCCCATCCGGGTGATCGTACCGAGAAGCCCGAGGCCGACCGGCTGATGACCGAGCTTGGCAACCACATCGTCGGTGAACCCGTCGTGAACGAACTCGATGAGGTAGCCGTCGGGCCCCACGACACCCAACGCACCGTAACGGGCGCCGGTCGCCGCTTTCGCCGATGCGACGATTTCGCGCAGGACGTTGCGCAGCTCGCCCTCTCCCGACACCTGCACGGCAGCGCCAAAAAGGGTGGTCATGAGTCCAGCATCGAGTGCGATCGCAGACATACGCTGCCTACGATACCGGCCATCCGCCCGGGGGTCGAAAGGCCCAAAGCGAAGGGGCCGCCGACCCGCCGAGGAAAGAGCCGTCTGGGGGTAGCGTGGCCTCGTTGGATACGCCGATGCGAATATTGCTCGTCGACGATCATGAGGTCGTACGCGAAGGCCTGAGGAACCTCCTGAGCGGCCACCCGGAGATCGAGGTCGCCGGGGAGGCAGCGGACGGAGCTTCTGCGATCCGTCGCGTGGGTTACGACTCTCCCGACGTCGTCGTGCTCGACGTCCGGCTTCCCGACATGTCCGGAGTCGAGGTGTGCCGGTCCATCGTCGACCGGTTTCCCAACGTGAAGGTCGTGATGCTCTCGGCCTACGCCGATGACGAAGCGATCACCGAAGCTATCCGCGCCGGGGCTTCGGGGTATCTCGTCAAGCAACTGGACGGGAATCGCCTCGTCGACGCGGTTCTCCGCGTCGGGGGAGGGGAGGCTGTTGTCGACTCGACCGTCACCGAGCGGCTCTTCGACCGGATCAGGGGGGTACGGAAGCGAAGCCGGCTCGATGTGCTGAACGAGCGGGAACGCCGCATTCTGGACCTGATCGCCGACGGTCTGACCAATCGGGAGATCGCCGATGAGATCTATCTCGCCGAGAAGACCGTCAAGAACCACGTATCCCGCATCCTCGGCAAGCTTGGTTTCCACAACCGCAGCGAAGCTGCCGCGTATGTTGCCAGGATGCGGCGTAACGAGGCGGACGCGGTGCCCCCCGAGGAGTGGGTGACCTGACACCCGCACGGCCTGAGGTCGTGCAACCAGGCGTGTTGCGCCGTGTACTCTCTTAGCCCGTGGCACGGCGCATCCGGATTCTCGTAGTGGACGACCACAGCGTGGTCCGTGCGGGCGTCGTCTCGTTCCTCGACAAGCAGGACGGCTTCCACGTCGTTGCCGAGGCCGACTCATGCGCAACGGCTCTGGCCGCCGCCGGGGAGCATCAGCCGGACGTCGCCGTGGTGGACGTCCAACTGCCGGACGGATCGGGCGTCGACCTGTGCAGTGGCATCGTCGAGCTGTCGGCGGATACCGCAGTCGTGCTCTTCACGAGCTTTGCGGACGCGGCGCTGCTGGAAGATGCCCTTGCGGCAGGAGCCCTCGGATATGTGCTCAAACGGATGGATCTGACGGAGCTGGCCGAATCGGTGCATGCCGCCGCCAGGGGAGAGCTTCGCATCGATGCAGAGGCGCAGCTCGCCCTCGACGCCGCGCTGTCGGGACCAGACCCCGACGGGCCGCTCGCCCGCCTGTCGCAGCAAGAGCGCCGGGTGCTCGAATTGATTGCCGAGGGCAACACCAATCGGCAGATCGCCGCATCGCTCGACCTTGCCGAGAAGACGGTCAAGAATTACGTATCGTCGGTGTTGCGCAAACTTGGTGTCGCCAGGCGGTCCGAGGCCGCCGCCTTCATGGCGGCCAACGAACAGCGGTAGCACTGCGTGTAACAGATTGCGGCCTCGTGGCGTGAGCGAGATGACGTGGCACACGATGATGACCGCACCGATGCCGAGTTGGTCATGGCGTCGCGCCACGATCCCGCCGCCTTCCGCACTGTGTACGACCGATGGGCCGAGCCGATGTTCAGCTACTTCTACCGCCGCACCTGGGACCCCGAGGTCGCTGCCGATCTGACGGCGGAGACGTTCGCCGTTGCATATCAGAAGCGGTGGCGCTTCAAAGACATGGGCCGCCCTGCAGGGGCATGGCTCTACGGGATCGCCGGCCGCGAGCTGAAGCGATTCCGCCGCAGCAAGCGCACGGAGCTGCGCGCGGTTCACAAGCTCGGCATGGTGATGCCCGTGGCCGAGAGCGATGCCTTTGCCCGTGTCGACGAGCTGGTCGATCTCGGTCCGTTGCGCCGCGAGCTCGAGGCTGCCCTCGCCCTTCTGACGGCCGCCGATCGCAACGCGCTGCGGCTGCGGGTCCTCGACGGCGAGCCGTACTCGACGGTGGCCGCACGGCTCGGTTGCAGCGAGGGCGCCGCCAGGGTGCGGGTGCATCGTGCCCTCGCACGCCTTGGCGTCGCACTGGAGGAGTCGCGATGAGCCTGATCCCGTACCTCGACGAGTTGGGCGATGCACTCGAGGCGGCGATCACTCGATCGCAAGCGAAGCGCAGGGCGACCGCACCCGTGGCGTTCGGCGTTGCCTTCCTTGCCATCGTTGCCATTGGTGGCGCGTGGTGGTTCCTCCGTCCGGCGCAACCGGGAGTTGCCGCGCAGACGACGACCACCATGGCCGCCGCGACCGAGGTGGCGGTTGGGGAGCTCGCCGACCTCGAGTTTGCCCGGGTTCCTCCAACAGATGCCTTGGTGGACGGTGCCCAGATGTTCTTGAGCGACGTCGTCGTCATCGACGGCGAGTTCGTCGCGGTCGGCAGTGGTGAATCCGGGGCCGTGATCATGGCGTCGGCCGACGGGGTCGATTGGCTCCGCCGGCCGGCCCCCGGGGCAGCCACCAGCCTCGACACTGCCCTGGTGAATCGCGATGGGCTCGTCGTCGGCGGCATCGACAGCGCATTCGGCCCAGCCGCGTGGCGCGTGGCTCCCGACGGGGAATGGCACCGGCTTCCCCTGCCTGCAAGGGGCTATGCGGTTGCGGCCGTCCGCGGTTTTGCAGAAGTGGACGGATCGCTGGTCGCCGTGGGGCAGGGCATCGCGGGCGAGGCCGCAGACGACGAGGTCAGTGCGGTCGTGTGGCGGGAGACCGATGGACTGTGGGAGCAGGTGTCGGGCGGGCCGCTCTCCGGTGTGGCCGAGGTTGACGCCACCGGCATCGCTCACGCAGCGGGGACAACGGTCGTCTCCGGGGTCTGGTCCGAGGTGGAGGGTGAGCACCGCGCCGTGGCGTGGGTCTCGACGGACCTCGAGACGTGGACTCGCATCGCACTCCCCCTGCTCGACGACACAAATCCTCGATCGTATGCGACCGATGTGATCTGGAGCGGTGACCGTTTTGTGGCCGCGGGCGGCGGCTGGTTCGGGAGCTCCCGCGTTGCCGCCGTGTGGACGTCGGACGACGGAGTGAACTGGGCTGCTGTGCCGCACGACCCGGAGGTGTTCGGCGCCGGCAGGGGAGAGCTGCGCCTCAACACGCTCACCCGGCTCGACGATCGACTGCTGGCGTTGGGCATCGCAACCGATGGGCCTGCGGGTCATCCCGTCGTCCTGTCGTCGCCGGACGGGGCAGCGTGGACCCGCACCGACCTCGGGACCACTCCCGCCGAGTGGGTGATGGCCGCAGGAGCCGCTCAGCGCGGCGACATCGTGGTGCTGGCCGGGGGAGACGGAACGGGTGGTGCGGTGTGGGTGTCGCCGGTGCCGCCAGGGCTGGCGTCGGCCACCCCGCTGCCCGCATTCGAGGAGCCGGAGGGCATGACGGTCCTGGTCGAGCCGGATATGGCGACTCCGGCGAGTCGGGTGAAGGTCGAGGTGGACCTGGCCGGTGCGTCGCGCCCCGATGCCGATGTGGCCATCGTCCTGGTGGGTTCGTCCGGCGAGTTTCAGGCGTGCACCATCACTCTCGCCGCAGGGCTTCCGCCGTGGTGCGACTTCCATCCCGAGGATGTCGGACTGATCGAATCGATGCCGCTCACCGCCGAAGCCCGTGTCGGTGACGATGTCGTGGCGACGAGCCGGTTCGAGATCGTGCCGCCGGGCACCCCCGTCGTCCGGCTGGCCGTGAGCTACACGCCGTGGACGGACCCGTTCGTCCAGAGCGTGTCGGCACGGAACCTCGGCGACGTACCGCTCGATCTTGGAGGCTGGTCGCTCGCCACCGCCAACGGCGAGCCTGCCTACACGTTCCCGGCGGGCACGGTACTCGAGCCGGGGCAAGCGGCGGGCGTGATCGCCGGCGGCAACGGTGCAACCAACTGCGGGAACATGAACGGGTTCCATCTCATCGCCTGCCGCCCCCGAGGTGCTGACACGAATGTCGGACCGTTGATGGAATCCTTTGCGCCCGGCATCCTGCTGCTCGACCAGGCCGGCCTCGAAGCGGATGCATGGAGCATGGTCGACGAGCGTTGAGTCCTAGGCATTGCCACCGGCCGGTTGGCTCGGTAACCTCTCCGCCATGAACGAAGCACGGCGCTGGTGGTCCTGGCACAGCTGAGGTCCGCACGCGCTTGTAAACCCGTATCCGCCGGCGGCCTCAGCCCCGGCGGTTTTTCATGTCTCGACCAACAACAACACGGAGATGGACAGCGTGGACGAACGTAAGGTCTTCTCAGGAGTGCAGCCCACCGGCAACCTCCATATCGGCAACTACCTGGGAGCCTTCCGCAACTGGGTCAAGCTGCAGGACGAGTACGACACCGTCTACTGCGTCGTCGACCTGCACGCGCTGACCCAACAGATCGATCCCAAGGTGCTGCATGCGCAGCGGATCGAAACCGCCAAGGTCATCTTGGCCATCGGCGTCGACCCGGCGAAGTCGCTGTTCTACCTGCAGAGTCAGGTTCCACAGCACGCGGAGCTGTCGTGGATCCTCGGCACGTTGACGCCGACGGGGGTGCTCAATCGCATGACGTCCTACAAGGACAAGGTTGCGCGGGGGCTGCCCGCCAACGTGGGGTTGTATTCGTACCCGGTGTTGATGGCTGCGGACATCCTGCTGCACCACGCCGATCTGGTGCCGGTCGGTGACGACCAACGCCAGCACCTGGAGATGACCCGCGATCTGGCGGATCGGTTCAACAACCGGTACGGCGACGTGTTCCCGCTGCCCGACGCGCTGATCCCACCGACGTCGGCGCGGGTCATGTCGCTCGTCGAGCCAACGGCCAAGATGTCCAAGTCCGAGCCGAACGTCAAGAGCCGCATCAGCATCATCGACAGTGCCGACGACATCCGCAAGAACATCAAGTCTGCGGTCACCGACTCAGACCCGGATGTGCGGTACGACTGGGATGAGAAGCCGGGCATCGCCAACTTGCTCGAGATCATGGCGGACTGCACCGGGGACTCCATCGATGCTCTCGTCGATGAGTACGCAACAGCCGGCTACGGCCGTTTCAAGGAGGCTGTCGCTGACGCCGTGATAGCCGAGCTGGCGCCGGTGCGGTCCCGGTTCAACGCTCTCGAAGACGCCGAGGTTGCCAGGCTGATGCAGAAGGGCGCCCTCGACGCACGCACCAAGGCAGAGGGTTACCAGAGCATGGCCCGCAAGGCGGTGGGTTTGAACTCGTTCTGACGGACGGTTCCGATGCCGCCGCTCGGCTGCGCCGGGTAACCGCAGGAGGATGCCGGTCGTCCGCGTCGAGAGTGCCGAGATGTTCCTCGAGGGCGCCGCGCCGCTGCTGCCTGATACGGAGGCTCGACACTCGCTGATCCTCGGCATTCGAGTGGCGGTTCACCGGTCCGGCCCCGGCGCCCGCTCGCCGGCCAGGGTGTGGAGGAAGCGCGAGACGCCGGAGATCACGTAGTGGGTTCGCAGCGAATCCAGGACGTCGAACGCATGGTTGGCTCCCGGAATCTCGGCGTACCCCACCGGTGCTGTTGATGTCGACCGCAGCGCATCGACGAATTGCAGCGCCTCCCGGGTCGGCACGACGCCGTCGCTGGCTCCGTGGATCACGAGAAACGGGGGAGCGTATCGATGGACCTGGTCGAGGGGTGATGCCTCGCGGTAGCGTTCCGGCGCCTCCTCGGGGGTGGCTTTCATGACCGCAGTCGGGATGATCGGCCAATCGTCCCTGGTCCGGTTGCGGTTCAGGAAGTCATAGATGCCGTACACCGGAACTGCGGCCTGCACGGTGGTGTCGACGTCTTCGAACCCCGGCTGATACTCCGTCCGGCCTGCCGTCAGCGCCAGCAGGGCGGCGAGGTGGCCGCCCGCAGACCCGCCGGTGACCGCAATGAAGTCCGGATCGATACCGAAGGACCCGCCGGTATCCCGCATCCATGCGAGTGCCCGCTTCAGCCCGATGAGTTGGTCGGGGAAGGTCGCGTCAGGAGCCAGCGGGTAGGAAACGCTCACGCAAACCCAGCCCTCGGCGGCCAGTCGATGGAGCAGCGGCCGTGCCTGCTGGCGACGGTTCCCGCCTCGCCACGACCCGCCGTGGATCTGCAGCAGGGCTGGGTGAGGGCCCGGCCCCAGGTCGCGGCGCCGGTAGACGTCGAGGTGGAGGCCTGCGGTGTATTCGATGTCATCGAGGCGTTCGAGGTGTGCCGGAATGCGGTAGGGGTAGGCCCTCGCCACCCGCCGCCAGTCGACGTGGGCGTAGCCGGCGGAGTCGACACCCAGCTCGACGAGGGCCGCTGCCATCGCTCGCTTTGCGCCTACCGCCTGGTACTGGATCGCGGCGTATCCCAGCCAGGTCAACGCCGTCAGGACGAGTGCGAGGCGGCCGATCGTGTACTGGAGAGCGCCCGCCCAGATCAACAGCACCAAGAGGAGGCTGTGGATGGCGACTCGGAGGGGCACGGCTTCGGCGGACAGCAACGCCGGAAACCACCACGGCCGGAGGGCGGGGTGACGGTCGGGGTTGGCGCTTCGCAATGAGTTGATCGCTCCGACCAACCCAAAGAAGCTCAGTAGGAAGAGAACGCGGGCGGCAAACATGGTCCTGGCTCGTTGACGCAGCCATGTTCGCGCAGACCGCCGGCCTATCAGACCGCCGGCCTATCCGACGGGTTATCGTCGGCGGCCGCGGAAGGGAGTGGTGTCATGAGCAGCTCAGAACCCTGGTGGTCGTCGGAATGGTCGATGCCGTGAGTCCCCGTCGGCGGAGTGGTCGCCCAAGATGATCCGATCATCACGGTCGACCCTCCCCGGCCCGGCTCCGTCGAGACCTGGGAGGTGTTCGTATCCGGGTAGGCATCGGGGTCTCTGGCGATGCCACAGTCGAGCTCTAGGTGCAGAACCTCGACACCGGTCTCTGGCTCATCGGCCACTACTGTTCGCCCAGGCCCATGGCCGCAACGGGACGCAGAGCCCCTTCGACACCTCGACATTCACCGTCGCCTTGCCTTGAAGATCGCATCGGCTCGTGGCCCCGTGAAAGAGTTTCGCGGCCCGCGCCGAGGTTCGCTGAACGGCGACGGACCGGTGGTACGCTCGCCGGGCGCTGGCAATTCATCCTCTTCAGGCGGAGGCATCGGTGGAGATCGAGATCGGTATGGCCAAGTCCGGTAGGCGGGCTTGGGGATTCGACGACATAGCAATTGTTCCCTCGCGGCGGACCCGTGACCCGGACGACGTCGACCTGTCATGGGAGATCGACGCCTACACCTTCGACCTTCCGATGATGGGGTCTGCAATGGACTCCGCCGTGAGCCCAGCGACCGCGATCGAGATCGGCCGGCTTGGTGGCCTCGGGGTTCTCAATCTCGAAGGTTTGTGGACCCGGTACGAGGACCCGATGCCGGTCTACGAAGAGATCGGGTCGCTTCCGGCCGACAAGGCCACGCGGCGGATGCAGGAGATATACCAGGAGCCCGTCAACCCGGACCTCATCGGCCGCCGCGTCGAGGAGATGGTGAAGGCGAACGTCGTCACCGCCGCCAGCCTCACCCCGCAGCACGTCGACAAGTGGGCTCACCTCGCCCTCGATGCCGGTCTGCACGTGTTGGTGATTCAAGGGACCGTGGTGTCTGCCGAACACGTTTCGTCCAGAGAGGAACCGCTCGATCTGAACCGCTTCATTGCAGGCATCGAAGCCCCGGTGATCGTCGGCGGATGTGCCTCGTACGCAGGCGCCCTCCACCTGATGCGGACCGGGGCGGCGGGCGTGTTGGTCGGCGTGGGCCCCGGTGCCGCTTGCACGTCCCGCGGCGTTCTCGGCATCGGCGTCCCCCAGGCAACCGCCATCGCGGACGCGGCAGGAGCCCGCACCCGCTACCTCGAGGAGACCGGCCGCTACGTCCACGTCATCGCAGATGGTGGCATGCGCACCGGTGGTGATGTGGCCAAGGCCGTTGCCTGCGGCGCAGACGCCGTGATGATCGGTTCGCCGCTGGCGGCGGCCCAGGAGGCGCCCGCCAGTGGGCACCACTGGGGCATGGCCACGTTCCACCCGACGCTGCCTCGGGGGGCACGGGTGGAGACGACGACCCTGGGCACGCTGCGGGAGATCCTCGTCGGGCCGGCCCATGAAAACGACGGCCGCCGCAACCTGTTTGGGGCGCTGCGGGTCTCGATGGCGACCACCGGCTACGCCAACGTGAAGGAGTTCCAGAAGGCCGAGGTCATGGTGGCCCCCGCCATCCAGTCGGAAGGCAAGCAGCTCCAACGGGCGCAACAGATCGGAATGGGATGAGCGCCACCGGGCACGCTTCCGGCGGCGATTTCGACAAGATCCTGGTCGTCGATTTTGGCGCCCAGTACGGTCAACTGATTGCCCGGCGGGTACGCGAGGCGCACGTGTATTCGGAGATCGTGCCGCGGGACATCACTGCGGACGAGGTGCGTGCTCACGGGCCGGTGGGCATCATCCTGTCCGGCGGCCCGGCCTCGGTCTACGCCGACGACGCCTACGAGATCGATCCCGAGATTCTGGGTCTCGGGATCCCTGTGCTCGGGATTTGTTACGGGCATCAGGTGCTCGCCCAGGCGCTTGGCGGCCGCGTCGAGCACAACGAGGTCGCCGAGTACGGCCGTGCGTCGCTCGATGTCATCGACGGTGGTGTGCTTCTCCATGAGCTGCCGACCACTCAGGCGGTGTGGATGAGCCATCGTGATGCGGTGACCGAGGCCCCCGGCGGTTTCCGGGTCACGGCTTCGACTACCGACTCGCCGGTTGCGGCCATGGAAGATCGGGAGCGAGGCCTGTTCGGCGTTCAGTTCCATCCCGAAGTGGGTCACACCGAGCGGGGCCAGGAGATGCTCAAGCACTTCCTGTATGAAGCGTGCCATGCCCGTCCCACGTGGACCCATGTGGGCATCATCGAGCAAGCCGTTGAGGAGATCAGGACCGCGGTCGGCGACGCCACCGTCATTTGTGGTCTGTCGGGTGGCGTCGACTCATCCGTTGCGGCGGCGCTGGTCCACAAAGCGATCGGAGATCAGCTCGTCTGTGTCTTCGTCGACCACGGTTTGCTCCGTCAGGGCGAGGGCGAGCAGGTGGAGGAGACGTTCCTGCGGAACTTCCACGTCAACCTCATCCACGTGAAGGCCCAGGATCGTTTCCTCGACAAGCTCGCAGGCGTCACCGACCCCGAGGCCAAGCGGAAGATCATCGGTGAGACGTTCATCCGCGTCTTCGAAGAAGTCGCCGCCGACGTGTCCGATGCCGAGTTCCTGGTGCAGGGGACCCTGTACCCGGACGTCATCGAGTCGGGGACCAAAGACGCGGCCAAGATCAAGAGCCACCACAACGTCGGCGGTCTGCCAGACGACATGCAGTTTTCGCTCATCGAGCCGCTGCGTGATCTGTTCAAGGACGAGGTGCGGGCCATCGGCGAGGAGCTGGGGCTGCCGGAGGAGATCGTCTGGCGCCAGCCATTCCCCGGGCCGGGTCTCGCTGTCCGGATCATCGGCGACGTCACGTGGGAGCGGCTGGAGATCCTTCGCGCTGCAGACGCCATCGTCACCGAGGAGATCCGGCGAGCCGGTCTCTATCGCGAGATCTGGCAGAGCTTTGGTGTCTTGCCTGCGGTGCGCTCCGTTGGCGTCCAGGGGGACACCCGGACGTACGCCTACCCGCTCATCATCCGTGCCGTGACGTCTGAGGACGCCATGACCGCCGACTGGGCTCGCCTCCCCTACGAGGTGCTGGAGCGCATCTCATCACGCGTCATCAACGAGGTGCCGGGCATCAACCGCGTGGCGTACGACGTGAGCTCAAAGCCGCCGGCCACGATCGAATGGGAATAGCCGGCCGCCTCAGATAGCGGTGCGTCGAGTGACCAATACAAAGGTAGGCGGCGAGCTGATGCTCGCCGCCTACCCGGTTGGGGCTCATGATGGCGTTCGCCGGGCTCGTGCTCGTCGCCGGGGCTGCCACGAGACGCCCCCGACGACGGAGCTGATTGCGCCGCCTGGATGGTTTCCGCCATCCCGGATCGTTCCGTCCTGGCGCCGATGCTGGGTTGCGCCAAGGCAGCAGCCGTTGGGGTGTGACCGGTACCATCGCGCCGTGAGCACACCCGGTATCGCCGTGAGCCTCGATGCGGTGGTTGTCGCCGTCAGCGACGACCAACCGCAGATCCTCACCGTCGGCGGTGACGACGGGCGTCCGCGCATCCCGTCTGGCCCGCTCGACCCCGAGGCCGACAAGACGCTCGAGCGTGCCCTGCGACGCTGGATCGCCGAACAAGCAGGCACGGAGATCGGGTATGCGGAACAGCTCTATACGTTTGGCGATCGCAACCGGGCACGGCGCAACGCAGACGATCCCCGCCCACTTGCCGTTGCCTACCTCGCGCTCGTTCGATTGGAGGACACGGCGCCGGAAGCGGCGTGGATTCCTCTCTATACATTGTTCCCTTGGGAGGACCACCGATCCGGCCGGCCCGAGATCATTGACGAAAACCTGCTCCCTACGCTCCACGAATGGGCGGCAGAGGACTCATTGCTCACGGACGAGCGGCGGCGGCGCATCGCCGTGATGTTCGGCGGCGAGGTGGGATGGGACGGTATCCGGGTGCTCGACCGCTATGAGTTGCTGTACGAGGCGGGTCTGGTCGCCGAAGCGCATATCGATCGAGGAGACGTTCCCCCCGAAGGGTGCGGTGGTGCTCCGATGGCCCTCGACCACCGCCGTATCGCCGCCTCCGCCCTCGGGAGGTTGCGGGGCAAACTGACCTACCGCCCTGTGGTATTCGAGCTGCTGCCCGATCTCTTCACGCTCTCCACCCTGCAACGCACTGTTGAGGCGCTGGCCGGGGTACGGCTGCACACCCAGAACTTCCGCCGGCTCGTCGAGCGCAATCGGCTCGTCGAAGGCTCCGGCGAGCGCTCCACCTCCACCGGCGGACGCCCTGCCGAGCTGTTTCGCTTCCGGCCCGAAGTGGTGGAGGAGCGGCCTCGACCGGGTCTCGGCGTGCCGTATCGGTAGCTGTTCCCCACCAGCCGATCTCACCGTAAACCTGAAGTGAACGGTCTGTTTTCGCGCCTTTTTGGGAAGGGTCTGTGCGGACTTGGGGCCACCGACCCATTGCAGAACGGTGTCGTTGTGTCAGTATCGTTGCCGGGCCAGGTCGCGGGAGTGTCTCTCGACCTCAATGAATGCAATTGACAGTTTGCTTCTCGCAGGGGAAATCCTTGGCGATTCCTGGAGGTGTACGTAACCTCTCGGACGTCGGGGCACGGGCGGAGACGCGTGAAACCGACGAGGGGACTGGATCGGAACATGAAGACTGGTAGGGCGATTCGCCTCGCCGCAGCAGTGACCATGGTTGCATCCGTCGTCACCTTTGCACCGGCGACGGGTGATGCTGCGGACATTCCCGACAGCTCGACCCTGACGACGATTGATGCAGGCGCCTACATCATCGACATGGGCGTCACCCCGCAGACGTATGAGAACGGGCTGCTGCCCTATGGGCTCATCTACGAGCTGATGATCGTCAACCAGATTCCCGTCGAATGGGTGATCGACGACGCCAAAGTCAAAGATGGAGTCGACTTCACCTTCAACGGCAAGGACTACAAGGGCGGCGCCTTCATCGTGCTCGCGGCGTATGCCGACGCCGCCGCACCCGTGATCGCCGCTTGGCAGGCCAACGGCGTGGTGGTCGACGGGCCGACGGCCACCAGCTTCCAGGCTCCGATCTTCGACACGCTGACGAACTGGCCGAACGCCATTCTCGATGCCAAGAACGGCGGCATCGCCCAGGGCTACTACGAGGAGGCCGGCATCCCGCAGGTCGTGACCGCCGCCAATGGCACCACGAAGACTGCCTACCAGTTCAAGGATCCCGCTCTCCTCGACGCTTGCGACGACATCTACGTGATGCCTCATGCCGACCCGGAGTGGGAGTCGCATCAGAACCTCGTTCCGTTCAATGATCAAGGCGGCTACATCTGGGCCGCATGCCACGCAGTGTCGGTCCTGGAGAATGTCGCCGACCCCGGGGACGGTGACCCCGATCCCGAGATGAACTTTCTGTCGACGGAAGGGCTCATCGACTTCGGCGACCATGGGGGCGGGAGCCCCCCGTACTCGTACCGGACCGATCTGGGCAGCGACCCGATCATGCAGTTCATCGGCGTGCCCGACGAAGCACAGCAAAACGGGTCTGAGCAGATCTACATGCCGAGCCCGGGTTCGGCATGGCGCCCGAGCTCAACCGTCCTCGGATGGGACCCAGATCAGGAGGACTTGATCAGTGAGGGCGGCGAGTCGCCTGGTGAGGCAACGGCGCTGGTCTACGGCCGCGGCTTTGGTGACGATACCAACGGTTACGTCATGTACGAGGGTGGCCACAGTCACGACAAGGGCAGCGCCGATGCGGTCGCAGCCATCCGTGCCTTCTTCAACCTCCACCTGATGGCCGGTATCGAGCGGGGCATGGACGTCGAAGTCACGCTTCCCGAGCCCATCGTTGGTGGCTCGACCGTCGACGTCTCGGCAACGGTCAGCGGCGGGACCCCTGACTACACGTACGAGTGGACCTCTTCGTGTGGGGGCACCTTCGCCACCCAGAGCGGCACCTCCGCCACGGGCGACGTCGTCACCCAGTTCACGGCGCCCACCAACGCACAGGATTGCATCATCCGCCTCGTCGTCGATGACACTTGTGGCCGCACGTCCTTCGCCGCAGGCGCGACGGAGATCGTCGAGATCGCCGACCTCGCCATCGACAAGACCGACGGGCTCACCAGCATCGAGACCGGCCTAGCGCATAGCTACACGCTCACCGTCGACAACCTCGGCCCCGGGGTCGCCACCAATGTGACCGTCACCGACCCGCTGCCTGCTCAACTCACCTACAAGATCGCCACCCCGAGTCAGGGCACGTGTTTCTTTGACGGAACCAGTGTCGTCTGCAACCTGGGCGAGATCGCCATCAACGGCAGTGCCACGATCACCATCGATTCAACTGTGAAAGACGATGCGGCAGGCACGATCACCAACACCGCAACGGTGACTGCCAGCCAGCTCGATCCCGACCCATCCAACGACAGTTCCACGGATACGACCGAGGTCGGTCCCAACGGTCTGCGGCTCGACAAGTCCGCCGATCCCGACTTCATCGACGAGGCGAACATCCCCGCCGATGTGACCTTCACGTTCATCGTGACCAACGAAGGTCCCAACGAGCTGACCAACGTGGCCATCAGCGACCCGGATGTCGCCGGCTGCACGCCGACCTTCGTCGGCGGCGACACCGACGGTGACAGCGCGCTCGACCCCGGTGAGGCATGGGAGTTCAACTGCACGGTCCCCATCTCGGCCGACACCGACAACACCGCAACCGCGTCTGCCGATGACCCCGTCATCGGGCCGGTTACGGCGACCGACACCGCACACGTCGAAGCCATCGCCCCGGGCTTCTCGATCACCAAGGGGCCCGATGGAGCGCAGCACTCCGACGACGCCGACGTGGTGTTCGAGGTCGTTGTCACCAACACCGGCGACGTCGACCTGTTCGACATCACCGTCACCGACGCTGCCGCTCCGAGCTGTGATCGCTTCATCGGAAGCCTGCCAGTGGGTGTCTCCATGAGCTATTACTGCTCGATCAGCCCCGCTCCCGCCGCAGGCACCAGCGACGTCAACACCGTGGACGCCACCGCCTACGACCCCGGCGGTAGCCCGCTGACCGCCACCGACGATGCTCCTTACGAGGTCGTCGACCGCGACCTGGGCATCACGAAGACGCCGATCGAGTGCACGTCGGGGACGCCGCTCGTGGACCCGGCGTTCTACCCGGGCGACAGCGTCTGCTACGAGGTCGTCGTCACCAACACGGGAACGGCGACCCAGAACAGCGTCACCCTGAGTGATGCGCTGCCGGCCGGACTCGCCCTCGTGTCCGCAGATATCGTGGCGCCGCGAGAGCTGATCTCCGACGACTTCAACCGGGACCTCAAGGGCGACGACTTCTACGGAACCGACCTCAGCGAGTACAACGACGACGACAAGGCGGGTGGTGGCGACGTTGTCCTCAGCGACAAGGGTGCCCCCGATTGCCCCTCGGGCAACTGTCTCATCATCAAGAAGGAAGACGTCGCGATCCAGTGGCAGACGGACCTGTCCGGGGTCACGACCGTCGATATCGCATTCGACTGGCTCATCCAGAAGAACGACAACGTCGACGGGTTCTTCGATGCCGCCTGTTGGGACGGCGCCGCGTGGCAATCCCTCGCCCAGCTCACGATCGAGGACGACACCACGGTGCCCAACACCCCTGGTCCTGTCAACAGTGAGAGTTTCACTGCGCTGACGCTCCCGGCGGGCTGCCAGATCGCCGGTGGCGCCCTCGGGCTCGTCATGGATCCGGCCAGCACGAATCACGAGATCGCCGTCGACAATCTTTCGTTCACCGCAGGCAGTGACTCGCTCTTCGACGACTTCGAGTACTTCAAGTCGAAGGCGTACCTCGAGGGATGGGCCGAGTTCAACGACAATGACCCCGCTGACGCGGAGGGCGGCGACGTCCGGTCGCGCAACTCGAGCAACTTCAACGACTGCGACATCCCTGGCGACTGTGCCGTGGGCATCGAAAAGGGAGACGTCGGTATCATCTGGCCTACCGATTACTCCTCCCTCGGGCAATGCTCGATCACCTTCGACTGGGCCGTGTTCGACACGGAGAACGACCCTGGCGGCCGCATCAGCGTCGGCGGCACCAACGCGGGTGGGGGATGGGTCGAGGTCGCCGAGATCGACATCTCGGGTGTTGCAGCGCCTTCGGCCTTCACCACCTTCTCGACGACGTTCGATGATGCGACTTTCCCAGGAATCTTCCACGCCGCAGGGGGCGTAGGCGTCAAGTCGGGGATCGACAACGACAAGGAGCAGATCCTGATCGACAACATCGCGATCTCGTGCCTCAGCTCCTTCACCCGCGACTCCTCGTTCGATCCCGACTTGATCACGGCGGCCGACGACGTCGACCTGCCACCTGGCGGCACGATGACGGCAACGATCACCGCCACGGTGGAGGCTCCAGGCGAGACCTTCCCGCGTGAGCTCGCCAACCTGGCTCAGACCACCAGTGTCGAGCAGCCGACCCCGAGCGAAGCGGTCGCGACGGTCGACCGGGTCGTGCCGTTGATCGAGCTGCAAAAGGACGCCGCCCCGGCGCTTATCGCCGCCGGTGATCTGGTCACCTACACGTTCTCGGTCAGCAACCCCGGCAACGAGCCGCTGGAGAACGTCAGCGTCACCGACACAGGTGTCGCCGGGTGCACGCCAACGTTGGTGTCAGGAGACGACAATGGCGACTCGATCCTCGACGTCACCGAGGCGTGGGTCTACGAGTGCACGGTGGCGCCGCCCTCCGCAGTTTCCCCGTTCGTGAATACCGCTACGGCAGAGGGCGACCCCGTGACACCAGGCACCGGCGAGGCGGATCCGGTGAGCGACACGGACGATGCCACCGTCGAGATCGTCGTCTCCGGTATCGATGTCGTGAAGAGCGTCGACCGCAGCATCATCCGTCCCAACGAGACGGTGACCTACACCTACGAAGTCTCCCTTGCTGCGGGCACCGTCGAGGAGCTCTCGGGCGTGTTCGTGACCGACGATGTCTGCTCGCCGGTTGTCGGACCGAATTCGGGAGACGACGGCGACGGTGTGCTCCAGGACGGGGAGACGTGGGTCTACACCTGCGCCGCCATCCTGGCGACCACGACGACCAACACCGCAACCGCCCAGGGCACCGACCGCGCCGATATCGACGTAACCGGCACCGATACGGCCACCGTCACTGTGATCGAGCCGTCGTTCGACGTGGTGAAGACGGCGACACCGGACACGATCGCAATCGGTGACAGCGTCACCTACACCGTCGACGTGATCAACACGGGCAACGACCCGCTGAGCAACGTCACCGTGGCCGATGACACCTGCTCCCCGTTGACCGGACCGACCGGTGACGACGGCAACGGGACACTGGACATTGGTGAGACGTGGACCTACACCTGCTCGACCTCCACGCTCACCGACGACACCACCAACGTCGCAGACGTGACCGCAGTGGACTCGCTCGGAAAGACCTGGGACGAATTCGACGATGCCTTCGTCAACGTGCTCACGCCGAGTATCGACGTCGGCAAAGTGAACGACGGGGCGCTCGTTTTCCCTGATGGCCTCGTCACCTACACGATCACCGTTTTCAACGACGGCGACTCAGACTTCGACTCGGTCACGATTGCGGATGACACCTGCTCGCCCCTCACCGGCCCGACGGAGTCCGGTGTGGTAGACGGTGTCCTCTCCGTTGGGGAGAGCTGGCTTTACGACTGCATGACGACCCTTCCGGTCACCACCACGAACACCGTCACCGTCGATGCCGACGGGCCGGGTGGCGCCGCAACCGCCACGGACTCCTCTGAGGTGCGGGTGCACGAGCCGCTGCTCGACATCACGAAGACCCCATCCGCCACCGTTGTCGACCCCGGCACGCTCGTCACCTACGACTTCACGGTTACCAACGTCAGCGTGTGCGCAGCGGGCGACACCATCTGTGAGCTCGACCATGAGCTGCAGACCGTGGTGGTGACCGACGACCACTGTGCCACAGTCGATCCGGTCGACTCCACCGGAGACGGCTTCAACGACGGCGACACGGGAGACAATGGCCCGGACGGCATCATGTCGATCGGCGAGACGTGGCTGTTCACCTGTTCGGCCAGCGTCGATGCGCCGACCACCAACACCGCTAGCCCCACATCCACAGACGTGCTCGGCGATATCGTTCCGCTTTCGCCGCCGACGGCGACAGCCTTCGTCGATGTCACCGCCGACCCCGAACTCACCGTCGTCAAGACCGGCCCAGACTCCGCAGGCGTCGGCGAGGTCGTGACTTACACCATCGACGTAGCGAATTCCACGGACTGTACGATCCACGCCGACCCGACATGGTGTGCGGACAACTCCTGGGTAGACAACGTCGCGGTTGACGACGATGTCGCCGGCCCGACAAGTCCGGTCGAATCCGGCGGGTTCAACGTCGGAGACACCAACGCCAACGGTCTTCTGGATGTCGGCGAAACGTGGCAGTTCACGGTCGACTACACCGTCACCCAAGCCGACCTGGCGGCAAGCCCGCTGGTCAACACCGCCACCGCGACCGGCACGGACAAGGACGGCGACACGGAGAGCGCGTCAGGAACCCACAGCCTGGATGTTGTGGCGATGCCGGCCCTCGAGGTCGTGAAGACTGCCGGTGGCGCTGCAGACGGCGACGTGCTGTACGTTGCCAACCCGCCACAGACCGTCACCTACACCTACACGATCACGAACACCGGCGACACGTACCTCTCCGACATCACGGTGGATGACGATCAAGCCGCAACAAATCCGGTCTGCACGTTCGCAGGTCCGGTTGCTCCGGGCGGGAACGAGACCTGCACGTTCGACCTCGACGTCTCGGTGGACACCACCAACGTGGCGACCGTGACCGGCAACCCGACTGACGATCAGGGCAACGACCTTCCCGGCGTCACCGACCCGACCGCAACAGATGACGCGGAAGTTGTCGTCGTGGCGCCTGCCGTCGAAGTCATCAAGACCGCGGGCAGCGCAGCCGACGGGGGCGTCTATTTCATCCCCGCTCCGGCCGACGTCATCTACAACTATGTGGTCACCAACACCGGCGACACCGATCTCGTCGACATCACCGTCGATGACAGCGAGCTCGGTCTGGTATGCACGATCGCCGGTCCCCTGGTGCCGGGCGACAGCGAGAGTTGCACCCAAACCGCCAACATCGCCGTCGACACGACGAACGTCGTGACGGCGACCGGAACGCCGGTCGACGGCAACCAGCTTCCCCTGCCCGACGTCGACCCTGCGACTGATATCGACGATGCGGTCGTGCAGATCGTGCCGCTCGACCCGCTCGGTGACTTCGTGTGGCTCGATCTCGACGAAGACGGTATTCAGGATGCAGGCGAGCCCGGTGTTGAGGGTGTCACCGTCAATCTCTACGACGACGGCGGAGTGCTCGTTGCCACGACCGTCACCGACGCCAACGGCGCCTATGGGTTCGACATCGACCCCGACGCGGCCTACGAGGTCGAGGTGGTGTCCCCCGCAGCGACGTTCTCGCCGCAGGACTTCGGCGACGACGACACGATCGACAGCGACGCCGATGCCGCCGGGATCGTAGTTGTTGAGCCGCTCAACGCCTGCCTCATCAACTACGGGGCGCTCACCCTCAACGCCGCCGACCCGCCCGTCGTGTTCCCCTCGTTCACGTTTGGGGACCCGGTCGTCGGCGGTGGACAGCGATTCGGCGGTGGCGGCGCCGTCGAGATGTTCGATGCGAGCTTCTTCAACGGGCAGAACCCCTCCGATCCGCGGCTGGCGTGGGAAGGCAACGTGCGGGTGACATTCGAGCATCTCACGCCCGCCAATGCCCTCTCCGGTGCGTTCCACTCCTGGTTCTCCGCACCTGAGGCCCAGGTCCGGGTGACGTCCTACGACGACTTCAACTGGGATACCGTGGTCAGCGAGAACGGCACTCAATACAAGGTCAACGGCCGTGGGATCTTCTCCGGCGGTCCGGTCAACGAGTACCGCTACACCTTCGACTTCTCCACGCTGGACGTCGGCTACTTGCCGGCGGGCACCTTCGTTGCGTTCACGGACGTTGACGGGCTCGGAGCAGGCGAGACCATCAACGCCTCCGCAACCGGTCTCACCACCGCGGGTGCGCCGTGGCTCGGCTACACGACTCGCAAGGTCGTCGGAGGCCCGCAGAGCCTCTTCACGTACGTGCCGGCCGACAACACGTACAACTTCGACACGGCTGTCCCCTCAACGAACGGCGCCGTGGTCTATCAGACGACCCAGAATCTGAGCTCGATCGTCTATGACGTCAGCCAACCCGGCGGCGCCTCTGTGGGATTCAAGCTGTTCGCTCCGCTCGTGTGCCCCCTCCCGGGCGACATCGCCGATGCAGGCATCCTCCCCGCAACCTTCACGTCCAAGATATGGCTGGACCTCAACGGTGACGGCGTACTCGATCCTGGCGAGGACGGCATCGAGGGCGTGACGGTCGAGATCACCGACGCGAACGGCAACGTCTACACGACGACCACCGACGCCAATGGCGACTATCTGTTCGAGAACCTGCCCCCGGGCGACTTCGACGTACAGGTCACGTACCCGGGCGCCACGTACTCACCGCCGGGTGCGGACAGCGACGTCGACGCCACCGGCGCCGTCACCGTCACGCTCAACTCGGGGGCCAACTCGGGGACGGGCGATGCCGGTGTTCTCGTTGCATCGCTGTCCGACGTAGTTTGGGTCGACCTCAACGCCGACGGTCTCCAGGATCCGGGTGAACCCGGCGTCGAGGGAGTCACCGTCAATCTGTACGACGACGCCGGCACCCTGGTGGCATCGACCACCACGGCCGCCGATGGCACGTACACCTTCGACGATCTGGCGCCCGGGGATTACTCGGTCGAGGTGGTCGCCCCGACCGGTGCGATCTTCACCGCACAGAACGTCGGCGGTGACGAAACGATCGATTCGGATGTCGACCCCACCGACGGCACAGTCGACGTCACGTTGGCTTCCGGCCCGACGGTCGACGCCTCGGCGGCAGGTTTCCTCCCCGCATCCATCTCCGGTGTTCTCTGGTTCGACAACGATGCCGACGGGGCCATCGGTCCCGCAGAGGGCTTCATTCCCGGCGTCGACGTGAACCTCTACGACGACCAAGGCACTCTTGTGGCCACGGTGACCACCGGGCCTGACGGCTCGTACACCTTCCCCGGTCTGGCCCCGGGGGACTACACGGTGGAGGTGGATGAGACCACCTTGCCGCCCGACCTCGTGCAGACCTTCGACCTCGACGGCCTCCTCGACGGCCAAACCGTCGTCACGGTAGGGCTCAGCGAAACGGTCGAAGACGTGAACTTCGGGTATCAAGAACCGGCAACGGTCACGGGCGTCATCTTTGACGACCTCAACGCCGACGGTATTCAGGATCCGGGCGAACCCGGGCTCCCGAATGTGGACGTCACCATCACCGACAGCGAGGGCAACGTGGTGGTCGTGACGACCGGCCCAGACGGCAGCTATACGGCTGCGGTGCGGCCGGGTGACGTCACCATCGACGTGGTCGACGCAACGGTACCGAATGGCTACTTCCTCACCACGGGGAACGATCCGCACACGATCACCGCCCCAGCCGGTGAGTCGACGTCGGCAGAGCCGATCGGCTATCACCTCGCCGCACCGATGTTGACGGTGGTGAAGGACGGTCCCGCTACTGCAAACGTGGGTGACACGGTGACGTATACGTTCACGGTGGAGCACGACCTGGTGAACGGCGACGGCACGGATATCTCGAACGTGGTCATTGCCGACGACGTGGCGGGTACGCCGGTGTTGGTTTCGGGTGATGACGGTGACGGGATCCTGCAGTCGACCGAGGCGTGGGTGTATGAGGCGACGTACACGGTGTTGGCGACGGATCCTGATCCGTTGACGAACACGGTCACAGTCGATGCTGAGAGCACCGGCGGGGATCCGCTGCCGCAGGCGACGGATACCCATGAGGTGGACATCACGTTCGGTCCGGCGTTCACGGTGGTCAAGGACGGTCCCGCAACTGCAAACGTGGGTGACACGGTGACGTATACGTTCACGGTGGAGCACGATCTGGTGACTGGTGACGGCAGCGATATCTCGAACGTCGTGGTTGCCGATGACGTAGCCGGGACGCCAACCCTCGTGTCGGGTGATGATGGTGACGGGATCCTGCAGTCGACCGAGACGTGGGTGTATGAGGCGACGTACACGGTGCTGGTGACGGATCCTGATCCGTTGACCAACACGGTGACGGTGGACGGCACCGATCGCGACGATGAGGCGGTGCCGCAGGCGACGGATACCCATGAGGTGGACATCACGTTCGGTCCGGCGTGGACGGTGGTGAAGGACGGTCCCGCAACTGCAAGCGTGGGTGAGACGGTGACGTATACGTTCACGGTGGAGCACGATCTTGTCGCCGGAGACGGCACGGATATCTCGAACGTTGTGATCGCCGATGACGTAGCCGGGACGCCAACCCTCGTGTCGGGTGATGATGGTGACGGGATCCTGCAGTCCACTGAGACGTGGGTGTATGAGGCGACGTACACGGTGCTGGTGACGGATCCTGATCCGTTGACCAACACGGTGACGGTGGACGGCACCGATCGTGACGATGAGGCTGTGCCGCAGGCGACGGACACCCATGAGGTGGACATCACGTTCGGTCCGGCGTGGACGGTGGTCAAGGACGGTCCCGCTACCGCAAGCGTGGGTGAGACGGTGACGTATTCGTTCACGGTGGAGCACGATCTTGTCGCCGGAGACGGCAGCGACATCTCCAACGTGGTCATTGCCGATGACGTTGCCGGGACCCCGACTCTCGTGTCGGGTGATGATGGTGACGGGATCCTGCAGTCGACCGAGACGTGGGTGTATGAGGCGACGTACACGGTGCTGGTGACGGATCCTGATCCGTTGACCAACACGGTGACGGTGGACGGCACCGATCGTGACGACGATGCCGTTCCGCAGGCAACGGACACCCATGAGGTGGACATCACGTTCGGTCCGGCGTGGACGGTGGTCAAGGACGGTCCCGCAACCGCAAGCGTGGGTGAGACGGTGACCTATACGTTCACGGTCGAGCACGACCTGGTCACTGGTGACGGCAGCGACATCTCGAACGTGGTCATTGCCGATGACGTTGCCGGGACCCCGACTCTCGTCTCGGGTGATGATGGTGACGGGATTCTGCAGTCGACCGAGACGTGGGTGTATGAGGCGACGTACACGGTGCTGGTGACGGATCCTGATCCGTTGACCAACACGGTGACGGTGGACGGCACCGATCGTGACGATGAGGCTGTGCCGCAGGCAACGGACACCCATGAGGTGGACATCACGTTCGGTCCGGCGTGGACGGTGGTCAAGGACGGTCCCGCTACCGCAAGCGTGGGTGAGACGATCACGTTTACGTTCACGGTGGAGCACGACCTGGTGAATGGCGACGGTTCCGACATCTCCAGCGTGGTCATCGCCGATGACGTTGCCGGTACTCCCAACCTGATTTCTGGCGACGATGGCGACGGCCTCCTCGAGGCAGGCGAGGTGTGGGTCTATGAGGCGACACACACCATCACTGCAACGGATCCTGATCCGTTGACCAACACAGTGACCGTGGACGGCACCGATCGTGACGATGAGGCTGTGCCGCAGGCGACGGACACCCATGAGGTGGACATCACGTTTGGTCCGGCGTTCACCGTGGTCAAGGACGGTCCCGCAACGGCGTTGGTCGGTGACACGGTGGCGTACACGTTCACGGTGGAGCACGACCTGGTCACTGGTGACGGCAGCGACATCTCGAACGTCGTGGTTGCCGATGACGTGGCGGGTACGCCGGTGTTGGTGTCGGGTGATGACGGTGACGGGATCCTGCAGTCGACCGAGACGTGGGTGTATGAGGCGACGTACACGGTCCTCTCCAGCGATCCTGATCCGTTGACGAACACGGTGACGGTGGACGGCACCGACCGTGACGGCGAACCTGTGCCGCAGGGGACCGACAGTCACGACACCGTTCTCGATTTCACTGCTGTGCTGACGGTGGTGAAGGACGGTCCCGCAACCGCGGTGGTCGGCGAGACGATCACCTATACCTTCACGGTGGAGCATGACCTCGTCGCCGGAGACGGCAGCGACATCTCCAACGTGGTCATCTCCGACGACGTTGCCGGGACCCCGACCCTCATCTCGGGTGATGATGGTGACGGGATCCTGCAGTCGACCGAGACGTGGGTGTATGAGGCGACGTACACGGTCCTCTCCAGCGATCCTGATCCGTTGACGAACACGGTGACGGTGGACGGCACCGACCGTGACGGCGAACCTGTGCCGCAGGCAACCGATACCCACGACACCGACCTCGGCAACGCCCCCGTACTCATCGTGGTCAAGGATGGTCCGGCGGCGGCGACAGTCGGCGAGTTGGTGACCTACACGTTCACGGTTGAGCATGATCTCGTGAACGGCGACGGCACCGACGTCTCAAATGTCGTCATCCTGGATGATGTGGCGGCCACGCCGATGCTGATCTCCGGTGACGACGGTGACGGGATCCTGCAGTCAGGCGAAGTATGGGTGTATGAGGCGACACACACCATCACTGCAACGGATCCTGATCCGTTGACGAATACGGTGACGGTGGACGGCACCGATCGCGATGGCAATGCGATCCCGCAAGCGACCGACATTCACGACGTTGATATCGATTTTTCGCCGGCGTGGACCGTCGTGAAGGATGGCCCCGCCAGTGCGGCGGTCGGTGAGACCGTTACGTACACATTCACCGTCGAACACGACCTGGTGAGTGGTGACGGTTCCGACATCGCCAACGTCTCCGTCGTCGATGACGTGGCAGGGGCGGCAACGCTGGTCTCAGGCGACGACGGTGATGGGATTCTGCAGTCAGGCGAGACATGGGTCTATGAGGCCACCTACACGGTGCTGGCGACGGACACCGACCCGTTGACGAATACGGTCACCGTGACTGGTGATGACCGCGATGGTGAGCCGGTACCTGAGGTCACGGATACCCATGACCTCGACATCGAGTTTGGTCCTGCGTTCGACGTGGTGAAGGATGGTCCGGCCACCGCGGTGGTGGGGGAGTCGATCACGTTCACGTTCACGGTGACCAATGACGACATTGTTGGTGACGGTTCGGACATCTCGAATGTGGTGATCTCCGATGACGTTGCCGGGACCCCGACGCTCGTCTCGGGTGATGATGGTGACGGGATTCTGCAGTTGGGTGAGGTGTGGGTGTATGAGGCGACGTACACGGTTCTCAGCACGGATCCTGATCCGTTGACGAACACGGTGACGGTGGACGGCACCGATCGTGACGGTGACCCGGCACCGAGCGAAACCGACAGCCACGACACCGACATCGAGTTCGCCCCTGCGTGGACCGTGGTCAAGGACGGTCCTGCGACCGCTGTCGTCGGGGAGACGATCACCTATACCTTCACGGTTGAGCATGATGTGGTGGCCGGTGACGGTTCGGACATCTCCGACGTGGTGATCTCCGATGATGTTGCCGGTACCCCGACGTTGGTGTCGGGTGACGACGGTGACGGGATCCTCGAGTCCGGTGAGGTGTGGGTGTATGAAGCCACGCACACCATCGACGCAACGGATCCTGATCCGTTGACGAATACGGTGACGGTGGATGGCACCGATCGTGATGGTGATCCGGTGCCGCAAGCGACCGATACCCATGACACCGATCTCGAGTTCGCTCCGGTGCTGACGGTGGTGAAGGATGGCTCGACGACTGCGGTGGTGGGCGCCACGGTGACGTATACGTTCACGGTGGAGCACGATCTGACCGCTGGTGACGGCAGCGACGTGTCGAATGTGGTGATTGCCGATGACGTTGCCGGTACCCCGACGTTGGTGTCGGGTGATGATGGTGATGGGATTCTGCAGGCCGGTGAGGTCTGGGTGTATGAGGCGACGCACACGATCGTGGTGACCGATCCTGACCCGCTGGTCAACACGGTGACCGTGGACGGTACGGACCGCGATGGTGAGCCGATCCCGCAGGCAACCGACAGCCATGAGGTCGACATCGAGTTTGGTCCTGCGTTCGACGTGGTGAAGGATGGTCCGGCCACCGCGGTGGTGGGGGAGTCGATCACGTTCACGTTCACGGTGACCAATGACGACATTGTTGGTGACGGTTCGGACATCTCGAATGTGGTGATCTCCGATGACGTTGCCGGGACCCCGACGCTCGTCTCGGGTGATGATGGTGACGGGATTCTGCAGTTGGGTGAGGTGTGGGTGTATGAGGCGACGTACACGGTTCTCAGCACGGATCCTGATCCGTTGACGAACACGGTGACGGTGGACGGCACCGATCGTGACGGTGATCCGGCACCGAGCGAAACCGACAGCCACGACACCGACATCGAGTTCGACCCTGCGTGGACCGTGGTGAAGGACGGTCCTGCGACCGCTGTCGGTTGGTGAGACCGTGACCTACACGTTCACGGTTGAGCATGATGTGGTGGCCGGTGACGGTTCGGACATCTCCGACGTGGTGATCTCCGATGATGTTGCCGGTACCCCGACGTTGGTGTCGGGTGACGACGGTGACGGGATCCTCGAGTCCGGTGAGGTGTGGGTGTATGAAGCCACGCACACCATCGACGCAACGGATCCTGATCCGTTGACGAATACGGTGACGGTGGATGGCACCGATCGTGATGGTGATCCGGTGCCGCAAGCGACCGATACCCATGACACCGATCTCGAGTTCGCTCCGGTGCTGACGGTGGTGAAGGATGGCTCGACGACTGCGGTGGTGGGCGCCACGGTGACGTATACGTTCACGGTGGAGCACGATCTGACCGCTGGTGACGGCAGCGACGTGTCGAATGTGGTGATTGTCGACGACGTTGCCGGTACCCCGACGTTGGTGTCGGGTGATGATGGTGATGGGATTCTGCAGGCCGGTGAGGTCTGGGTGTACGAGGCGACGCACACGATCGTGGTGACCGATCCTGACCCGCTGGTCAACACGGTGACCGTGGACGGTACGGACCGCGATGGTGAGCCGATCCCGCAGGCAACCGACAGCCATGAGGTCGACATCGAGTTTGGTCCTGCGTTCGACGTGGTGAAGGATGGTCCGGCCACCGCGGTGGTGGGGGAGTCGATCACGTTCACGTTCACGGTGACCAATGACGACATTGTTGGTGACGGTTCGGACATCTCGAATGTGGTGATCTCCGATGACGTTGCCGGGACCCCGACGCTCGTCTCGGGTGATGATGGTGACGGGATTCTGCAGTTGGGTGAGGTGTGGGTGTATGAGGCGACGTACACGGTTCTCAGCACGGATCCTGATCCGTTGACGAACACGGTGACGGTGGACGGCACCGATCGTGACGGTGATCCGGCACCGAGCGAAACCGACAGCCACGACACCGACATCGAGTTCGCCCCTGCGCTGGCCATCGTGAAGAGCGGCCCCGCCACCGCAACGGTTGGTGAGACCGTGACCTACACGTTCGATGTGACCAACGACGATGTTGCCGGTGACGGTTCCGACATCTCCAACGTCGTCGTCGAGGACGACGTCGCGGGTTCAGCCACGCTCGTCTCAGGCGACGACAACAACGACGGGATCCTGCAGCTTGGCGAGACCTGGGTGTTCGAAGCGACCTACACCGTGCTGGCCACGGACCCCGATCCGCTGACGAACACGGTCACGGCATCAGGCGATGACCGCGACAGCGAGCCGGTACCCGACGCCACGGACACCCACGACACCGACATCGAGTTCGCCCCGGCATGGACCGTGGTGAAGGACGGTCCTGTTACGGCGACGGTTGGTGAGACCGTGACCTACACGTTCACGGTCGAACACGATCTCGTGAACGGCGACGGCTCAGACATCTCCGACGTGGTGATCTCCGATGATGTTGCCGGCACCCCGACATTGGTGTCGGGTGACGACGGCGACGGGATCCTCGAGGCCGGTGAGGTGTGGTTGTACGAAGCCACCTACACGCCCCTGGCGACGGACGACGACCCGCTGACGAACACAGTGACGGTGGACGGCACCGACCGTGACGGCGACCCAGCGCCGACCGAGACCGACACCCACGACACCGATATCGACTTCGCCCCGGCGATGACCGTGGTGAAGGACGGTCCGGCTACGGCAGTCGTTGGTGAGACCGTGACTTACACGTTCACGGTCGAACACGATCTCGTGAGCGGCGACGGCTCGGACATTTCGAACGTGACAGTCGACGACGACGTCGCCGGTGCTGCGACGCTCGTGTCTGGGGATGATGGCGACGGGATCCTGCAAGCCGGCGAGGTCTGGACGTACGAAGCCACCTACACCATCCTGGCGACGGACGACGACCCGCTGACGAACATCGCCACCACAACGGGTGAGGATCGTGATGCGGAGGCGGTTCCCGAGGCGACTGACTCGCATCAGCTCGACATCGACTTTGCACCGGCGATGGTGGTCGTCAAGAGCGGCCCCGCAGAAGCTCGCGTCGAGGAGACCATCACCTACACGTTCGTGGTCAGCCACGATCTCGTGAACGGCGATGGTTCGGACATCTCCGGTGTGGCCATCTCCGATGATGTCGCCGGCACACCAACGCTGGTTTCCGGCGACGCCAACAACGACGGGATCCTCCAATCGACCGAGGCATGGACGTATGAAGCGACGTACACGGTCGCAGTCGATGATCCGGATCCGGTGACGAACACAGTGACCGTGGACGGTGAGGACCGGGATGGGGAGCCGACGCCCCAGGCGACGGACACCCACGACACGTCGGTGATTCCTCTTGCGGACCTGTCGATCACCAAGACGTCCGCCCCCAACCCGTACGTGCCGGGTGAGCAGCTGACGTACACGATCGTTGTCACCAACGACGGTCCGTCTGCTGCAGAAGCGGTGGTGGTGAGCGACGAACTCCCGACCGGCGTCGAGTTCGTGTCGGCGACACCCGATGCCGGAACGTGTGAGAACACAGAAGGCACGGTCACCTGCGATCTCGGCTCGCTGGCTGCCGGCGCGGTGGTGACGATCACCATCGTGGTCGATGTTGCTGCCGATGCACCCAACGAGGTATCGAACACTGCATCGGTGAGTACGGATACTGAGGACCCGGACCCGTCGAACAACGAAGACACCGACTCGAATCTGGCCGATCCGATGGCCGATCTCGTCCTCGACAAGTCGGTCTCCACAGACTCGGCGCTCGTGGGTGACGAGCTCGTCTACACCCTCACCGTCACCAACCTCGGGCCGTCGGCCGCCGGTGACGTCGTCGTGAACGAGGTGCTGCCGGCGAGTCTGACCTTTGTGGCCGCCGAGGCGTCCGTCGGGAGTTACGACGACGCTGCCGGCACGTGGGACATCGGGACGATGGCAGTGGACGAGACCGTGACCTTGGACGTCACGGCCGTGGTCGCCGAAGCAGGCACCATCACCAACAGCGCCGACGTCAGATCCTCCGTTGCCGACCCCAACATGGGCAACAACGTGTCCGCGGCGCAGGTTGAAGTCCTGGTCCTGGCCAACATCACCGGACGGGTGTGGTACGACACTAATGCCAACGGAACGATCGACACGGGTGAGGTCGACATCTCCGACGTGAGGCTGACGCTGGTGTGGGCAGGTCCCGACGGCATCATCGACACTGCCGACGACGAGTATGGGGGTGAGGCGTTCACCTCCAGCCCGTACTGGTTCCGTGATCTTGCCGCAGGGACGTACCAGGTCAGCGTGGATCAGAGCACACTTCCCGAAGGAGTGGAGCCCACATTCGACATCGACCGCAACCTCGATTCCGTGGCTGTGGTGACGGTGGATGCCGGCGAGACGCGATTCGACGTGGACTTCGGCTACGTGGCTCAGGGGACGTTGCCGCGGACCGGGTCCGACCTCGACGTAGCGGCATTGGCAGGCGGCGTGATGCTGCTGCTGGGTTCGGCGCTCGTTGTCTTCGTGGCGGGCCGCCGCCGGCGCCGTCGCAGGGCTGCATGAGGCCGGCACGAGCCGACGCTTCATAGGCGTGGCGACCAAGCGGTGGTCCGTTGCCGCTGTGATCGCAGGGCTCAGCCTTGCGATCGGCGCGGTTGCGTGCAGCAGCGGAGAGGGATCGACCGCAAGCTCGACCACGATCAGCCCGGAGACCGCGGTCACCCAACCTGATGCGCTTGCGGTGGCTGACGTGGACGCCGCGACCCGGTCGCGTGTCATCGATGAGCTATCCGCGGCCGTGGCAGCGGTGCGTGCATTTCCCGTTGAGATCACGACTGAGATGCTCGAAGACGGTGAGCCGCGGACCGGGTCTGCCCGCGTCGATCCACCCGGTGAACTCCTCGATAGCCTGCTGGTTGCTCCGCTGTCGAGTGGATCGGCCGTGACCACCCGGCACGTCGTAGTCGATGGCCGGGCGTTCCTCAAGAGTACGACGAGTGCCGAGGCGGAAGCCGCGCTGGACTTCACCGAGCTCCCGTTCGAGCCGATCGGCGCCGAGCTGCTCGAGGAAGTCTATGCGGGATACGGCAGGATCGACAAGAGCCTCGACCGTATTCTCACGCTCCTCGAGAACGTTCCGTTTGCCGCCCGGGTGACGCCGCTCGACAACGGCACGGAGATTTCGGTGGTGATGAGCCCACGCTCGATCGCCGACTACTACGCCGCGACGGGGCTCGAGGCAGTCGGCGGGACGATACCGCCGGAGCGTACGCAGCTTGCGTTTCGCATCGATGACGGCGTCCTCCGCGGCCTCGTGGCGGGAGGCACCCACTTCCACGACGGCGAAGCCCTCGTCGTGTCGGCAACCATCGCCTACACCCCGATCGACCCCTTCACCCTCGAAGTCCCTCCGACAGAGGACTGAGCGCTTCGGCGGTTTTGGTGTGACCTGACGTTCTTTGCACGGTTTGGTGGGCTGGGGCGTACTTCGTATCGCTTCGGCCTGGCGGCCTCGCTGTTCGAAGCGTTCCCGTTCCCCGGAGTTGCGAAGCAACTCCCAAGGAATGCGAAGCGTTCCCGTTCCCCGGAGTTGCGAAGCAACTCCCAAGGAATGCGAAGCATTCCCGTTCCCCGGAGTTGCGAAGCAACTCCCAAGGAATGCGAAGCGTTCCCGTTCCCCGGAGTTGCGAAGCAACTCCCAAGGAATGCGAAGCATTCCCAGCGACCTCCCAAGGAATGCGAAGCATTCCCGTTCCCCGGAGTTGCGAAGCAACTCCCAAGGAATGCGAAGCGTTCCCGTGTTGCCTTTTGCTCAGGAATAGCACAAGTGGTATCGTTGTTCTGCTAGTAATGCTCACAACGAGTAGAACTGCCGAACCAGCCAAGGAAGGGCGATGACCACCAACCTCACGATTCTTCCCGTCGAGCAACGGCTCGAAGGGATCATCCCTGATGTCGAGCGGGTCGTGCTCGAACCCATCATCGAGGAGATCGAACAGCTGAAGCGGCAGCGCAATGCGGTCGTGTTGGCGCACAACTACATGACACCGGACATCTTCCACGGCGCAGCCGATCTGGTGGGGGATTCCCTCCAGCTAGCTCGACTCGCTGCCGGCACCGACGCCGATGTCATTGTCATGGCCGGTGTCCACTTCATGGCGGAAACTGCCAAGATCGTGAACCTCGACAAGACCGTGCTCATCCCCGACCTGAAGGCCGGGTGCTCGCTGGCCGAGTCGATCACCGCCGCCGACATCCGCCTGCTGCGCCAGCGATATCCGGGAGTCCCCGTCGTCACGTACGTGAATACCTCGGCTGAGGTAAAGGCGGAATCCGACATCACCTGCACATCGTCGAACGCCGTTGCTGTGGTGGAATCGCTGGGCGTCGACAAGGTGATCTTCCTGCCCGACCAGTACCTCGGCCGCTGGGTCGCCAGTCAGACCGAGGTCGAGGTCATCCTGTGGCACGGCAGCTGCATGGTGCACGAGCGGTTCACCGGCGCCGAGCTGCGCCAGTTCCGCGTCGACTACCCGGGAGTCCAGATCATCGCCCACCCCGAGTGCCCTCCCGACGTGCTCGCCGAGGCCGACTACGTGGGCAGCACCAGCGGCATGATCGGATACGTCGAGAACGAGTCGCCGCGCCAGGTCGTGATGGTCACCGAATGCTCGATGGCGGACAACGTCGCCGTCACCTCACCGGATACGGAGTTCGTCCGTCCCTGCAACCTCTGCCCGCACATGAAGCGGATCACGATGGAGAAGATCCGTGACGCACTGCGAGACATGAAGCACGAGGTGCTCGTCGATCCCGAGGTCGCAGCGCGCGCCAAGCTGGCCGTTGATCGGATGCTGGCCGTCGGAGCACAGAAATGACCAAGCCCCGCGCCATCATCGTCGGCTCAGGCGTGGCAGGCCTCACGGCAGCGCTGAGCCTCGGCGACTGCATCGTCATCACGAAGACGGAATTGGGGGAGGGGTCGAGCACGTGGGCCCAGGGTGGCATCGCCGCTGCCGTCGGTCCCGGTGACGCCCCTGAGTTCCATGCGGCGGACACTGTCGCCGTGGCAGCAGGATTGGCTGATCCCGAGGTCGCCGCGGCCGTCACCGCCGCTGCACCAGAGCGTATCGCGTGGCTGCTGGAGCTGGGCGCCCGGTTCGACAAGGCGCCCGACGGGTCGCTGACTCTCGGCCGTGAGGCCGGGCACGGCAAACATCGCATCGTCCATGCCAACGGCGATGCTACGGGGGCCGAGTTGATGCGCACACTGCGCACGGCGGTCCGGCGCCGCACCGACATCACGATCATGGAGCACACGTGGGCCGTCGACCTGGTCCGCTCGGGCGATCGGGTGGCGGGCGTGTACGTCATCGATGCCGATGGTGATCGACGGGTGCTCACCGCCCCGGCTGTTGTACTGGCAACCGGCGGGATCGGCCGTCTGTACGCATCCACCACCAACCCCGTCGAGGTGACGGGTGACGGTCTCGCCATGGCGGCCCGCGCCGGGGTGAGGATCGCCGATCCCGAGTTCGTCCAGTTCCATCCGACGGCGCTCAGGTCGACGCTCGACCCGATGCCGCTGCTCACCGAGGCGCTGCGCGGAGCGGGTGCCCACCTCGTCGATGACACCGGCCACCGGTTCATGCTCGACGAGCACCCCGACGCGGAGCTGGCGCCACGAGACGTAGTCGCCAGGGCCAATTGGCGGTTGCTCGACGCCGGCCGGGATGTCTACCTCGATGCGACGCACCTGGGGGAAGATTTCCCGTATCGGTTCCCCACCGTGTTTGCGAGCGCCCTCGATGCGGGGATCGACCCCAGGTCCGAGTGGCTCCCGGTCTCGCCCGCTGAGCACTATCACATGGGTGGCATCGACGTGGATCGAGTGGGCCGCTCCTCGATGTCCGGCCTGTACGCGTGCGGTGAGGCCGCGGCGACCGGCCTGCACGGCGCCAACCGGCTCGCCAGCAATTCGCTGCTCGAAGGTCTCGTCTTTGGTGCCGAGGTGGCATCGGCGATTGCGGCAGATCACGGATCTGTGGATCCGGCACTGCCTCTCGAAGTCCCCCTGTCGGCCCTGCGGGTCGGCCTCGAATCCGACGAAAGTGCCGTGCGGCGGCTCAGGGCGACGATGTCCGACAACGTCGGCTTGGTGCGGAGCGCGGCGGGCCTGCAGCGGGCACTCCTCGACATTGCCGAAGTGGCGCCACGGCTTGCCACGTCGGCCGCCGGCCGCAATCTCGTGGCGATCGCCGAGCTGGTCACCAGTGCCGCATTGGCCCGGGAGGAGAGCCGCGGCGGTCACTACCGGTCCGACTTCCCCAAGCCTGCCGCCGGCCCGGCCCGTCACACTCACATCACACCTCCTGCCGAGTCGGTCGCCCAGGTACGGGTCGCGGTGCGGGGAGCAGCGTGACCGACCCGTTCCCGGCGCCCTTCGGGGGCGACGATCTGCTTCGCGCCGCCCTTGCTGAAGATCTCGGCGCTGCGGGCGACATCACCACAAACGCCACCATTCCGCACGACCAGGTGTCGACGGGGCACATCGTTGCCCGGGCGGCAGGTACCATTGCAGGACTCGGCGTTGCGACGCGGGCCTTCACCCTCTTCGACCCGGACGTCGATGTCGAGCTTCTCGCCTCCGACGGTGATGCGGTCGCGGCCGGTTCGGTGCTGGCGTCCGTCACGGGACGTACCCGGTCCTTGTTGACCGCGGAACGCACCTGCCTCAACCTGCTCGGTCACATGTCTGGAGTGGCGACCGTCACTGCCGAGATGAGCCGGTTGATCGAAGGCACGAAGGCACGCATCGTCGACACCCGAAAGACGTTGCCGGGGCTGCGGGCCCTGCAGAAGTACGCCGTGCGCATGGGGGGAGGCGCCAACCATCGGTTCGGCCTCCACGATGCGATCCTCATCAAGGACAACCACATTGCCGCCGCCGGGTCGCTCGGTGGCGCCGTCAAGGCCGCACGGGGAGCCGTTGGTCACCTGGTCAAGATCGAGGTCGAGGTCGACACGCTCCAGCAGCTCGACGAGGCCCTCGCGGTCGGTGTTGATGCCGTGCTGCTGGACAACATGACCCCGGCGCAGCTGGCGGAGGCGGTGCGAATCATCGACGGCCGGTGTATCGCCGAAGCGTCCGGGGGAGTGACCCCCGAGACCGTTGGCGGCATCGCCGAGAGCGGTGTCGACCTGATCTCGATGGGATGGCTGACCCACTCCGCTCCCCAACTCGACATCGGCTTCGACCTCTAGGAAGCTGATACCGGGCAGCCGATCTCCGGCTCGGGGGTTCGAGGGGAACACCGCGGGTTCCTCGGGAGTTGCTTCGTGGCGGCGCAGGGCCTTTGTGTGCATCTCGGTGTGCCCCCTCCGACTTTCACGCCGACGGTCGTGAGCCGTCGTCACCTCTGGTGGCCCTTTCCGTTGCTTGCCGCCAGTTGGAGATCGCCAGTACGGCGGCGACCGTGAGCGTGAGAAGAGTCAGCAGAATCGTCTCGGCCTCTGAGTCCTCGCCACCGTCGAGTTCGGCGGCGAGCGCGGTTTGACCGTCCCCGTCGGTTGGGTCCGTATCGAGTGGGTCCGTGCCGTCGCGCGTGGTGGATTCGGCGTCGCCCTCAGGGTCGGCGTCTCCGTCGCTGCGGCCGGGTGGCGCCGTCGTGGTGGAGCTGCCGGGGGCGGTGGTCTCCGGGGGCGTACTCGTCGTGGACACCGTCCCACCTCGTGTGGGGCCAGCCGTCGTGACACCGGTGGTCGGCGTCGTCGTGCCGCCGGAGCCACCGCCACCCGTGGTCCCTGTGCCCGCTCCGCCGCCACCACCGGTGTCGTCACCACCGGTGTCGCCACCGCCGCTGCCGCCTGAGGTGCCGCCGGGTCCCGTGTCGCCACCACCCCCACCACCGTCACTACCGCCGTCTCCGCCTCCTCCTCCATCGGCGCCGCCGATGGGGATGGAGAGCTCGAACGCGTTGCCGTCCGGGTCCGGATCGGGTGTCGCCGACGTGACCGCAACCAGGATGGTGACGCTCCCCGTCGCAGATGACCCGACTTCGACGGAAACGGTTGCCGTTCCTGAAGCGCCTGCGGCGAGCGAATCGATGCTGCATGCTGCCGTTGTGTCGTCGATCGAGCACGATCCTGGCTCAGACGCGGCCTCCACGTGGGCCACCGACGCCGGTACCTCTTGAGTGATCAGAAGTCCTTGGGCCGTAGATGGTCCATCATTCGTGACGGTCACTGAGATCGTCAGCCGGTCGCCGGCAACACCTGAATCCGGGATGGAAGACGAGACGATCAAGTCGGCCTCCGCCACCGTCTCCAGCGTGAGCGTGATCTCGGTCGGGTCGGAGCCTTCCGCCAGCAGCGTGATCTGCACGGTGACGTCGGTCGCACTCTCGTCCACCACGACCGTGATCGGGACAACGACGCCCGTCCCCGAGGGGACGTCGTCCAGGGCACACGTGATCTGAACCGCCTGCACACAGGACGGGGGGAGCGGGTCGACCGCAACGGCGCCAACGAGGGTGATGTCGACGCTCGTGCCTGCAGCATCGCCTGCACCGATGTTGGTGACCTCGAGCTCTATGACCGCTTCGGCGCCGGCAGTCAGGCCCGCTGGGGTTGCTGCCGCAACGGTCAGCTCGGGAGCGCACACGGATGTGTCCGATACATCGTCATGCGCCACGCGATGCGCCTGACCGGGATCGAGGTCGGCGGGAACGACGCCGACCCGCACCACATCACCACCGACGAAGCGGGTGGCAACCACGTACGGGACGTTGCTGCCGCCGATGCCGCCGAGTCCGAAGTGCATGACGAGCCCGCCACTCTGGGAGCCGTGACCAGAGCCTCCGTCCACCTGGTTGAGCCCGCTGACCGGTACGCCGCCACAACTCTCGAGCCAGGCGGTCGCACCAATCGCAGATCGAGGGCCCTCGCGGGGGTCGACCATGAGGGAGTCGTCGCCGTCGTGCTGGTTCAGCAGCAGGACGTTGGCGCCCTCCTGGTTCACGAGGAGATCGAGATCGCCGTCCCGATCGACATCGGCGAACGTATTGCCCTCGCCGTCTGCGGCTGTGCCCGCGATCACCTCGGATACGAACCCGAGCGATCCCGTCTCGAGCAACTGGTTGACGAGCAGCAGGTCCTCCCCGTCACTCGTGAGGGCGAGATCGATGTCCCCGTCGTTGTCGATGTCACCGCACGCCACCCCGTCGATGTCGCCTGCCACGCCACTCGGGAGTCCCGATGCCTCAAAAACCCCCGTCCCGGGGCCGGCTTGCAGCCACACGGAGTTCACGCCGGCCTGAGTGTCGTCGCCGTCCGTCCAGAACGCATCGAGGTCGAGGTCGTTGTCGAAGTCGCAGAGCACCACGCCGCCCTTGTTGCCGGAACCGCGGTCGGGCGCATCCAAGATGTCCTGGCCGGCAGTGAAGCTCCCGCCCACATTGGTGAAGAAGTCCACGCCGAACTCCGGTTCCGCCGAGCGACGGCGGCGCCGGTCCAGCACGTCGACATCCCCATCGCCGTCGTAGTCGGCAACCGCGATGTAATCCCCTTGCGGGCTACCGTCGGTTCCGCTCCCGCCGAAAGGAAGGCCGCTGTCCACGTCGAGGACGAACGGAGCGCTGCCTCCGAGGTTTTGGAATGCAGCGATCCCGAATTCATGGCTGTCGGCGATCAGGTCGAGCACGCCGTCCGCGTCGTAGTCGACGAGGCCCAATCCTTCCGCGTTGAGCCCTCCGACTGCGATCGACTCGCGATCGATCGTCTGTGCCAGGTCGAGGGAGTATTCGGGTGACCCGGCATTGACATAGAGTTCGATCCGGTCGAAGGAGTTGCGGACCAGGTCGAGATCGCCGTCGTTGTCCACGTCGCCCCACACGACCGAGCGTTCCCTGACCGAAGCCCCGAGTGCCGGCGCCACGGACGCCGTGACGTCGGCGAACGTGAGGGCGCAGTCGCCACCCGCCGTGGCCTGCTCGTAGAGGCGCGTGCCCAAGGCGCTGTCATCCGTGTTCACGGCAGCATCAAGGCACCCGTCGTCGTTGAAATCACCCCAGGCAACGCCGCCGTCTTTGTCTCCCGGCGTTTCCAGTCCGCTGCCAGCAGCAATGGTCAGCCGGTCTGGCGACTGGGCGTGGACGGCTCCCGCCACCGACACGGCGACACCGACGGCGAGCGTCGCCACCACCAGCTGCGGCGTGGTCCTCACGTGGGCGGTCCCTGGACGCTGATGCCCCGTCTGCGGAAGGTGTCGGGGCGCAGCTGGAACGTGTCGGACGGCCGGTGCAGGTCCCGTCTCGCGACACCGATGACCCCGGAACCGAGCGCCACCGCTCCCACGCCCGCAGCGAGGATCGCCATGGTGACGAGCGTCTCACCGTCCGGCGTGCCGTCCAATTCGCCGAGCACCCGCCCGATCCCTGCCGCGATCGTGCCGGCACCAAAAGCGAACCCGCCCGCAGCGAACACGAAGTTGCCAGCTCGCCTGAGCGCCGGCCGGTCGATCACGCCTCCCACGCCGAAGACGATGCCTCCGATACCGAGCGTGGCGACTCCAACCCCGGCGATGAGAAGGCCGGTGCCGATCAGGTGCGCACCCGTGTCGAATCGGTCCAGCCCGACCAGGATTCCGCCGAGGCCGGCCAGAACGCCGCCCAGGCCTGCAAAGGCCACCGCCGCACCGGGTTCGCGATCAGCGCCGACCAGCAAGCCGGCTGCTGCCGCCACGATCCCGAGCCCAAACCCGGCGACGCCCACCCCGATCACGGTTTGCGCCGTGCTCCCATCGGCGAGCGCCGCTACTCCAATACCCATGGCGGCGACCCCGGCGCCGAACACGATGTTGGAGAGGTTGCGGACCAGGTCGTTGGAGAGAATCACGCCTACGCCGAACACGACGACGCCGAGCCCAAAGGCAACGAGCCCTATCGCCCAGACGGTCAGGATCTCGTTGGTCGTTTCGCCGCCAAGCGCGTTCAGCCCGAGGAGGGCGACGCCCATGCCAAACGGGACACATCCAAGGCCACGGAATGCGTGCCTGCCAGTGGCTGCGCCGAAGCCGATGCCAATGCCGCCGAGCCCGAGGAGGGTGTTGCCTGCGGCGGGGACACTCTCTCGCAGGACCCAGAGAACAGTCAAGGGGAGTGCGATGGCAGCGGCAGTGATCACTGCCACATCGCGTAGTTCGCGCAGGCTCTTCCGGGAGCCGGCGAGCTCTATCGCCCATCCGATGAGCAGCTCAACGCCGACGGCGGCGAGGAACCCGACGATGAAACCCGTTGAGATATGCGCCGCCCTCCCGTTGCTACCTGAGGGAAGCGTACCGAGTCCAGCGATTCACGGCGGGATGCCGGTGGTCGTCGTGTGGGGCGTTCCATTCGGGTCGAAGGTGATGTGCTGGTTGGGGTCACGGCGACCGCGGCAACTCACATCGGTGTAGTTCGGGTCGGCGGGCGCGGGTAAGATCGGTGCTTCCCATGCCCGATTCCCAGCTTCTCACCGACCTGAACCCCGCCCAGCGCGAGGCGGTAGCCGCCACCGAGGGGCCTGTGCTCGTCGTCGCCGGTGCCGGTTCGGGGAAGACGCGAGTGCTGACTCGGAGGATCGCCCACCTCATCCGCGACCGAGACGTGCCACCGCATGCGATCTTGGCGATCACGTTCACCAACAAGGCCGCCACCGAGATGAAGGAGCGGGTCGAGGACCTCATCGGCGGCATGGCACGCAACATGTGGGTGTCGACGTTTCACTCTGCGTGCAGCCGCATCCTCCGTCGAGAGGCGCATCGTCTCGGCTACCGATCGGCCTTCTCGATCTACGACGCCGCCGATTCGCTGCGGCTGATCACCCTGTGTGTGAAAGACCTCGATCTCGATCCGAAACGTTTCCCGCCACGCAACATCCGGGCGGCCATCTCGAACGCGAAAAACGAGCTGATCGACTACGAGACATTCTCGTCCAATGACGCCGGCTACTACCACGAGAAGGTCGCCGACGTCTACCGGCTCTACCAGCAGCGGCTGGTGGAAGCCTCGGCGATGGACTTCGACGATCTGCTGATGGTCACCTGCGAGATCTTCCAGGCCTTCCCCGACGTGCTTCGTTCGTACCAGGAGCGCTTCCGGTACGTGCTCGTCGACGAGTACCAGGACACCAACCGTGCCCAGTACGTCCTGGTGAAGCTCCTGACCGATCTCCACCACAACCTGTGCGTCGTCGGCGATGGCGACCAGTCGGTCTATGCCTTCCGAGGCGCCGACATCCGCAACATCATGGAGTTCGAGAAGGATTTTCCCGACGCACGGATCGTGCTGCTGGAGCAGAACTACCGCTCGACGGAGACCATCCTCGAGGCGGCGAACGGGGTCATCAGCAACAACGTGTCGCGGAAGCCGAAACGGCTGTGGACGGACCTGGGTAGGGGGGAACCGATTCTCACCTACGAGGCCGAAGACGAGCACGACGAAGCGGCGTTTGTCGCCGAGAAGGTCGGCGAGTTCGAGCACGACAACGTGCCCAAGAGCGACATTGCCGTGTTCTATCGCACCAACGCCCAGTCCCGTGTGATCGAAGAAGTCATGGTCAAGTTCGGCGTGCCGTATCAGGTGATCGGCGGCGTCAAGTACTACGACCGCCGCGAGGTCAAGGATGCGCTTGCTTACCTGCGGGCGCTCGTCAACCCGGACGACACCGTGGCGCTGAAGCGGATCGTCAACACTCCGAAGCGAGCTATCGGCGACACGAGCGTCGCCCACGTCGACCGTTTTGCGGAGCAGGAAGGCATCTCTTTCTGGCAGGGGCTGCGGCGGGCGGGCGAAAATCCTCGTCTCTCCGCCCGGGCGCAGAAGTCGATGGCCGAGTTCGTTGCGCTGATGGACTATTTGTCGACCGAGATGGCCAAGGGGCCCAAGGCTGCCCTGGAGGCGATCCTCAACGACACCGGGTACATGGATTGGGTGCGTTCAGAGCGAAGCATCGAGGCGATGGGCCGCGAGGAGAATCTCCGCGAGCTGGTGTCGGCCGCAGACGACTTCGAAGAGAGCGGGCCGATCTCGTTGGCGGGCGCCGATTGGGAAGATGCTGGTGGAGTCCGCAAATGCGAGCTGTTCCTGGAGTCGATCAGCCTGGTCACCGATGTCGACGGCTTCGACTCCACGGACGTCGTCACGCTCATGACGCTCCACAACGCCAAAGGTCTCGAGTTTCCGATCGTCTTCATGACCGGCATGGAGGACGGCGTGTTCCCCCACATGCGGTCCCTGGGCGACCCGAAGGAACTCGAAGAAGAGCGTCGCCTGGCCTACGTCGGGATTACGCGTGCGATGCAGCGGCTCTTTCTCACCAGGGCGTGGAGCAGGAACCTCTGGGGGTCGAACAACTACAACCCTGCCAGCCGGTTCCTCTCCGAGATTCCAAGCCAGCTGACCATTCAGGCGAAACGCGCCCGGCGGGTCGCGGCAAAGGAGACTCCCGGACCGCCGGTGCCCCACGTCAGCGCCGAGCAGATCGGCAGCGGCGATCGAGTGCGTCACACTCACTGGGGAGTGGGGACGGTGCGCGAGATCGTCGGCACGGGCGACCGGGCGGAGGCGGTGGTCTACTTCGACGCCGAAGGCGTGAAGCGACTGCTGCTGGCGTGGGCACCGCTCCAACGGGTGTGAGGATGCCGCGTCGTGAGGGCGATCGCACGGTGTGCGACGAAGCAGAGCTCTACGACATCGCGTTCGGGTTTCGGGATGTTCCCGGCGAGTGTGGTGTGCTGCTCGAGCTGGCGCACACGTACAGCGGACGCCGCGCGCAGAGCTTCATCGAACTCGCGGCGGGTCCGGCGGAGCATGCCCGGGAGATGGCGAGGCTTGGCCTGAGGTCGGTGGCCGTCGACCTCACGCCTGCGATGGTCCGGTCGGGCCGCCGGCTGGCGCAGCGCAGCAGGGCTCGGTCGACCTCGAGTACATCGAGGCCGACATGGCGGCCTTCTCGCTCCAAGAGCCGGTCGACCTCGCCGCCATCCTCATGGATTCGCTGACCGTGCTACTCGACAACGACGCGGTGCTCGCTCACCTGCGATGTGTTGCGGACGCATTGTCTCCTGGTGGGATCTACGTCCTCGAGATGGGGCATCCTCGTGACGCGTTCGGTGTCGGGAGATCGGCAGGCAACGACTGGGAAATGGAGCGCGATGGCGCGACGGTGCACACGGTCTGGGGTCGGGACGACGACCCTTTCGACCCGATCACGCAGATCACCGACGTCACGGTGACGATGAGCTGGCACCGGGGGCAAGATCGCGGCGAGGTCATCGAGATCGCACGGGATCGTCGTTTTGTTCCCAACGAGCTGCGGGCCTTGGTGGCCGCCTCACGCCGTTTCGAGATCGTGGTGGAGTTGGGCGCGTTGGATCCCGACCTGCCGATCAGCAACGACGCGGCATCGTGGCGCTACGTGCCGGTTCTCCGCCGCCTGCCGTAGCGGGGCCCGGAGTCGCCCGCCGGCGTCACTGCGATGATCAGCTCGGCGGAGAGCACCTGGAGGTCAAGCGGCAGCGGCGGAAGTGGTTCGATCGTATGGCGGAGGCATACCTCGTGCTTTGGTGGGTGCCCGCCGGGCACACGCCATCACCAGAGGAGGCGATCGAGCGCCTCGAGTTGTTGCGCCGCCCCGGCCCAAGCCCAAGCGCATTCACGATGCGCACCACGTTCGAGCCCGCCGACGGGGTCGGCGGCTGACGGGGCAACTCCGTGCGGTAGCGTCCCTTGATGAACGATCCCGTTGGCCTCTGGGAAGCCGCTGCCGCCCTTTCCCTCGTTGCGCTTGCGGCCGGATTGTCCCGATGGCGGGGGATCGGCGTCGAACGATCGATTCTGTGGGCAGCGTTTCGTGCCGCGGTGCAGCTGATCGCCGTGGGGCTTGCGCTGGCGGTCATCTTTCAGTCCTCGTTGTCGTGGTTGTGGTCGGTCCTGTGGGTCATCGGCATGGTGCTGTTTGCTGCGTTCACCGTACGGAGGCGAGCGCCGCTGATTCCCGGCCTCGGCTGGATCGGTCTGGCGTCCATCGGTGGCAGTACCGCCGTCGCGCTCGCCCTGGTGCTGCTGCCGGACGTCATCCACCCGGAGCCGGTCGCCTTCGTCGTCGTGGCCGGTATCACGATCGGCAACACGATGCCGAGCACCGTGCTCGCCGTCGACCTCGTTGTCCGGTCGGCGCGGGATCGCCGTGCTGAGCTGGAGGGCATGCTGGCGCTCGGATTCGACGCAAGCGGCGCTGCCCGTCACCTCGCCGCCGACACCGCGCGGACGGCGCTCACGCCACAAATCGAACGGACGAAAGTCGTTGGGCTCATCGCCTTGCCGGGCGCCATGACGGGCTTGCTCCTCGCCGGGGTGGATGCGTTCGATGCCGTCCTGGTGCAGCTCGTCATCATGTACGTGGTGCTGGGCTCGGTGGCAACCTCGGTCGTCATCGTCACCCTCGTTGCCTCTCGCCGCGTTTTTACCCGGGACCTCCGCGTCGCCGATTGGACGCGACAGGGCCGCTGAGCAGCGTCAGATCGTCGGGCGAGCCAGCGGGGGCGTCAGCGTCTCACATGTGTGCAAGCCCAAATGTCGGGACTACACCCCGAGGGTGGACTGTCGTAGATTGGACACATCGGGCGCGTCGCTACGACCCCCAATGAAGGGCGGGAGCCATGAGAGGGGCGGCAAGCTCGCCTCGTTTGGGAATCCGTTCTTCGCCGTCTCCCGGCTCCAGTCCGGGCCGTCTCCCCGAGGTGCACCATGCTGAAGCGCATCTGGTTGATCGCGCTCGCCGTCGTTTCGCTGACGATGACGGGTCTGCCCGCAGTCCAGGGTGAAGAAGTCGCTCTCGCAGCGATGCCGGTCGCCCAAACGGACGACAAACACGACACCGACAAGGCGCAGACCCCTTCCCCAATGGCCACCGAAACCGAGCGCTACGTCGTCGAGTTCGCCGGCAGGCCCGATCTTGGTCCCGCCTACGAGATCCAGGACTTCGCAGCTCGCGGCGAGTTCGTCGTCGACGAGTTGCGCAGCGTTGCCGAAGCTTCCCAGCGTGCCGCGCGCGATCTTGTTGCCAGGCGCGGCGTGGTTGCTGAGGCATTCTGGTTCCACAACACGATGATCGTCGATGCAGACGAGGACTTCGCAGCGGAACTCGCTGCCCTCCCGGGCGTCACTGCGGTGCGACCCGAGCGCATCTATCCGCTGGTCCGGCCCGTCGAGGCCGGCGAGCCCATCGTGGTGAACGCCGGCGACCCCGAGTGGGGTGTGGCCCAGATCGGAGCCGATCTCGTGTGGGATGAGGGCATCCTCGGCGGTGGCGTGGTGGTCGCCAATGTCGACACGGGTGTCGACTACACCCACGAAGCGCTGACCAATCAATACCGCGGCAACCTCGGCGGCGGAGACTTCTCCCACGACTACAACTGGTGGGATCCGACCGGGATTTGCGGCGATACGCCGTGTGACAACGACGGCCATGGCAGCCACACCATGGGCACCATGGTGGGTGGTGACGGGCCAGGTCCGTTCGCCCCCGATATCGGCGTGGCGCCTGGTGCGCAGTGGATTGCCGCCAAGGGATGTGAGGACTTCGGCTGTAGCGAATCAGCGTTGCTGTCCGCCGGCCAGTTCTTGCTCGCCCCCACCGACCTCAATGGCGAGAACCCGGATCCGGCCAAGCGGCCGGACATCATCAACAACTCGTGGGGCGGCGGCCCCGGTGATGAGTTCTATCTCGAAACTGTTCAGAACTGGCGCGCCGCCGGCATCATCCCGGTGTTCTCGACGGGGAACCCCGGCCCATTCTGCGGAGAGGGCGGTTCTCCTGGGGACTTCAACGAAACCTTCAGCGTTGGTGCTACCGACATCGAAGACGTCATCGCCGAGTTCTCCGGACGGGGCCCCTCCGTGTTCGGGAAGATCAATCCCAACGTGTCGGCCCCGGGCGTTGATGTGACGTCGTCCTTCCCCGGTGACACGTATGGCACGCTGTCCGGAACCTCGATGGCCGCACCCCACGCGGCTGGCACGCTGGCGCTGGTGCTGTCCTCCGCACCGGAACTCATCGGTGACTTCGACGGCGCAACCGCGCCGGTTGCGCAGACTGCGCTCGACATCATCGACCTCACCTGTGGGGGCGACGACGACGGCGACCCCAACAACGTCTATGGGGAGGGGCGCATCGACGCCTTCGCTGCGGTCCAGCTGGTCGCCACCGGCGGCACGCTGGCGGGCACGGTGACCAATGCCGACACCGGCGCCGTGATCCCGGGGGTGCGCATCGAGGCGACGGCCAACGACCGCACGTATGCCGCCACTGGCGGGAGCGACGGCAGCTACAGCATGTTCCTGCCTGCGGGTGAGTACTTCGTGACGGCAGGTGTCTTCGGATTCGAGACGGGCATTGCCTCAGGTGTCGTCGTGGAGACCGATGTCACCACCGAGCAGGACTTCGCCCTGACCGCACTTCCCTCCTTCACCGTGTCCGGGCGGGTCCTGCGCGCAGAGAATGGAGCAGCTGTCGTAGGCGCCGAAGTTGCGGCGCTGGGAGTTCCCGTGCCGCCCGCGATCACCGGCACCGATGGCGGCTACTCGCTCACGCTGCCGGCTGGGGACTACACCGTCCAGGCATCCTTGGGACGATGCCTCACGACGGATGAGGCGGACATTGGTCTGTTCGCCGACATCGCAGGGCAGGACTTCGCCCTCGTGCAGCGGATCGACGACTTTGGCCACGGCTGTCAATCGATCGGCTTCGACTGGGTCGACGCCCGCACGCCGACGACGGTTTACGGCGACGATCAGACGGGTCGGATGCCGCTGCCGTTCGCGTTCCCGTTCTTCGGCAGCGACTACAACGAGGTTTTCATCGCCAGCAACGGGTACGTCACGTTCGAGGACGAGTTCTTCGGATTCAGCGACTACTTCAATCGCCCGATTCCCGACGGTTCGGCGCCGAACGCGGCGATCTATGCGATGTGGCAAGACTTGTGGGTCGTCGAAGACGCTCACATCGACTGGGCTGTCGTCGGAAGAGGCGGCAAGCAGGCGATGGTGATCGAGTTCGCCAACGTTCCGCGCCTCGGGGACGGCGCAGGCGCCGACTTCGAGATCAAGCTCTGGCGCGATGGGACGATCGACCTGCTGTACGGCGCCAATGTCGGCAATCTGGCGAACGGAGGGGAGGCGACGGTTGGTATCGAAGATGCTGCCGGCAGCGACGGCCTGATGTATTCCCACCGGGAGTCGGTGATCGAGCCGGAGAGCGCGATTCGGTTCCGTGAAGTTCCGACCGGGCTGGTCACAGGGACGGTGACCAACGCCAACGACGGTCTGCCGGTCGCAGGAGTTTCGGTCATAGCCGACCCCACAGGGAGAACCGCCACGACGGACGGCGACGGGCTCTACGCGCTGAAACTGGTGCCGGGCACCTACACCGTGACCTTCGAGGCTGCCGGGTACGAATCCCAGACCCGTGAGGTGACACTCCGGCGCGACGAGGTGGTGACCATCGACGTGGCACTGGAGGCGCCGGTCGCAGTCGTCACGCCGGCTGAGATCCAGGCCGAGGCCGAAATCGGCCAGCCGGTCACCGCTGCGGTGACAATCGCCAACACCGGAACCGGCGTCCTCACGTGGGAAGCGCTCGAGCGGGATCAGGGAGCGACACCCCCCGATCTGCCACCGGCGACCGAGCGGGTCACCCGCCACACGGAGGGGGCGCCGTTCTACGCACCGGAGGGATTCCAGCCGGATCTGCGGGCATGGCCGACGTTCGACGGTCCGCTGCAGACGGTGATCGAGGACCCTGCCGGCGACTCCCAGGGGCGCGTCGACGTGCTCACCGTGAGCGGTGGCGCCGGCGAGTTCGAGCTGTCGATGGAGATCGGATTCACCGAGGACACACCGATGTCCGAGACCGTCGGGTTTGTGTTCCTCGACACCGACCAAGATCCGAGCACAGGGCTGCCGCCGGAGGAGTTCTACGGCCTGCCATCGCAGGACATCGGCATGGACTACTTCGTCGACCTGTTCCCTGCCCCTGAGGGGTTTGCCTGGGTGGTCGATGCCACCGACTTCTTCATCGTGGCCGAGATCGCGGTGGAGACGATCGGGCAAACGTATCGTTTCGACATCCCGCTCGAGGCGATCGGCGACGACGGAGCTGTTGACGTTGCGATGGCCATGAGCGACTTCGACTTCTTCCAGTTCGACTGGGCCCCCGACGAGGGTCACGGCACGATCGAACCGTTCCGCGACGCTCCATGGATGAGCGTCGAACCCGTGAGCGGTTCCGTCGAGCCCGGCAGCGCAACGGAAGTGACGGTGACACTCGGTGGCGAGGGCTTCGATCCGGGCGAATACTCCGGAATCGTCGTCTTCCTGACCAACGACCCGCGGCAGGGAACGCATGAGGTCCAAGTCGATCTCAGCATCGCCCTCCCCGCCGACTTTGGCGGTCTGCAGGGTGTGGTCACGAACAGCCGCACCGGTTCTCCGGTTCCTGCGGACATCGTGGTCGAGGCAGAGCGGGATGGCGCTCCGTACCCGGTGGCCGCCTTTGCGAACCCTGAGGAGGACGGGTATCTGCTCTTTGCGCCTGCGGGAACCTGGCCGCTGACGGCCACCTGGGACGGCTATGCGCCGTTCAGTGGGGAGGTGACCGTCACTGCGGGTGCGACGGCGACGCAGGACATCGCGCTGAATCCGCTGTGGCCGGACGCCACACTCGAAGGCGGGCCCATCGAGGTGTCCGTCGTCGCAGGCGACACGGACTCCGCGGAACTCCAGCTCGGCAATATCGCGGGGTTGGCCGCGCTCGAGTTCGAAGTCTTCGAGCTCGAAGGTGCCGCCCCCGAGCCGGTGGCCATCCGGGACACCAACCCGAACGTGGGAGACATCGGCACCACGAGTGCCGTTGCTCCGGAAGAACGGGACACGACCGGGCCGCCTGCCCGTGTCAACGACGGCGGCCCGACCGCGGTGTTCATGGACCTGCTCCCTTGGGACAGCGAGGCGCTGTTCATCGTGCTGGATGCCAATGAGGTCGCCTACGACCAGTACGGCTCAGCCGATATGGGCGCTGTCGATCTTGGGGACTATCAGTCGATCATCATCGCCAACGACCAGCCACAGTCGTTCTACGATGCATACGTCGACAACGCCGCGGCTTTCGACGACTTCGTCGCCGGTGGCGGCTACCTGTGGTTCGAGGCGGCGGCGTGGGGATGGAATGGGGGCGATCTCACCGGGGTGAGTCTGCCTGGCGGTGTCGTCGTCGGTGGCGAGCTCTACGAGGAGCTCAACACGGTGGTCGACGCCGATCACCCGGTGATGGCCGGGGTGCCCGACCCGTGGTTTGGCAGCCTTGCCAGCCACAGCTGGTTCGACAACACGCCCGAAGGGACGGTGCTTGCCGCGGCCGCAGACGCGGGGCTGCCGACGATCGTCGACTACGGCTACGGCGCGGGCCGGGTGTTGGCGACTGCGCAACCCCTCGAGTTCAACTGGCTGGTCGGCGAAGACGGAGCCCTGATCCTCGAGAATGCCGTCCCGTACGTCGCAGCGTTCCAGCCCTTCACCGACGTCCCCTGGTTGAGTGAGGACCCGGCGAGTGGAGTTGTCGCAGAAGGGGCGGTGGCGCCCATCGTGGTGACCGTGGATGCCACCGGTCTCGAACCGGGGGTCTACGTTGCCGAAGTCGTCGTGGTGACGAATGATCCGCTCAACTCGACACTCCGTACCCAGGTGACCATGACGGTGACCGGCTGACATAGGACGTCAAGGCTCGGGGAGCTCGCCGCTGCCGGCGAGTTCCCCGAGCTCTCGCCGCGGCCACACGGACTAACCTCGGCGCTGATATGCCACCCCGCGTTCTGATCGCCAAGCCGGGCCTCGACGGACACGATCGAGGAGCCAAGGTCGTCGCCCGCGCACTGCGCGACGCCGGCTGTGAGGTCATCTACTCGGGTCTCCACCAGACTCCTGAGCAAATCGTCGAAACCGCTATCCAGGAAGACGTGACCGCCGTTGGGCTGTCCGTGTTGTCCGGGGCGCACATGACGCTGTTCCCGCGGGTCGTCGAGCTGCTGCGGGAACGCGACGCCGATGACATCGTGGTGTTTGGGGGCGGGATCATTCCCGATGAAGACATCCCGGTTCTGGAACAGAAGGGTCTCGCCAAGATCTTCACGCCCGGCGCCTCCCTCACCGAGATCGCGGAGTGGGTCAACACCAACCTCTGAAGCACTTGCGCACGCCGTGTCCTGGCTTCGCTCCAGAGTCGTGGATATGCGAGCATGCACGCTGCCGGCGGCCCCTGTAGGAGGAAGTGTTGAAGATCCACGAGTATCAGGCCAAGGAGCTCATGAAAGCTCGTGGCATCCCTGTGCCACTCGGGACGGCGGCGACCACGGTCGCTGAAGCGGTTGCGGCAGTACGGCCGCTGATCGAAGAGAGCGGCAATCCGGTCGTTGTGGTGAAGTCGCAGATCCACGCAGGCGGTCGCGGCAAGGGCCGGTTCAAGGAGTATCCCGACGTGGCCGGCGTCAACGTGGTCACCGAAGGCGTCGCCGGGGGAGTTGCCGCCGCCGAGGCCAGGGTGCACGAGCTGGCGGACCAGATGCTGGGCTCGACGCTCGTCACGATCCAGACCGGGCCAGAAGGCAAGCAGGTGAGCCGACTGTACGTGGAACAGGGCATCGACATCGCCACAGAGCTCTACCTCTCCGTGCTGCTCGACCGCGCCACCTCTCGCAACATCGTCATGGCTTCGACCGAAGGCGGCACCGAGATCGAGGAGGTCGCTGCACATACGCCGGAGAAGATCCTCAGGGAGACCATCGACCCTGCATACGGGCTCCTCGACTTCCAAGCCGCCCGGGTTGCAGCAGGCCTCGGACTCACAGGACCGGCTGCACGCAACGGAGCCAGGTTCGTCAAGACGCTGACCGAGGCTGCCGTTGATCTCGACGCCGACCTCGTCGAGATCAACCCGCTCGTGGTCACCACCGATGGTGTGGTCATGGCGCTCGACGGCAAGATGAGCTTCGAGGCCAACGCCCTGTACCGGCACCCCGACGTGGAGGCGATGCGGGATATCACCGAAGAAGACCCCGCCGAGATGGAGGCGAGTGAACACGATCTGAGCTTCATCAAGCTCGACGGCACCATCGGGTGCATGGTCAACGGGGCGGGCCTGGCGATGGCCACCATGGACATCATCAAATACGTGGGCGGGGAACCGGCGAACTTCCTCGACGTTGGCGGGGGTGCAACCGCCGAGAAGGTGACTGCTGCGTTCAAGATCATCACGAAGGATCCGAACGTCAAGGGCATCCTCGTCAACATCTTCGGCGGGATCATGCTGTGTGACACCATCGCCACCGGGGTGGTCGAGGCAGTCCGTCAGGTCGGGCTGGCGGTGCCACTGGTGGTGCGGCTCGAGGGGACCAACGTGGAGCTCGGCAAGCAGATCCTCGACGAATCGGGCCTCGATCTGGTCAGCGCCGACGACATGAAGGACGGTGCGCAGAAGATCATGGCACTGACAGGAGGTGCCGCATGAGCGTGCTCGTGAACAAGGACACCAAGGTCATCGTCCAGGGCCTCGGCAAGACCGGCGCCTTCCACACCGACAAGGCGATTGCGTACGGCACGCAGATGGTGGGTGCCGTGCACCCCTCGAAGGCTGGTTCGGCGCACACCTTCGAGGGTGACACCGATCATTCCGGAGTACCCGGACGCAACGACACCTACGCCGTCGAGCTCCCAATCTTCGGCTCGGTCAGGGAAGCGGTCGCAGCAACGGGCGCCACGGCCTCTGCGGTCTATGTGCCGCCGCCTTTTGCCGCCGACGCCATCATGGAAGCGGCCGAAGCGGGAATCGAGCTCATCATCTGCATCACCGAGGGCATCCCCGTGGCCGACATGGTGATTGCCAAACGCTACATCCAAGAGTCTTCGAGCCGCCTCGTCGGGCCCAACTGTCCAGGGGTCATCACACCTGCGGAATGCAAGATCGGGATCATGCCCGGTTACATCCACCAGCCGGGACGGGTAGGGGTCGTGAGCCGGTCGGGTACGTTGACGTACGAGGCCGTGTTCCAGCTCACGAACAACGGGCTGGGCCAAACAACGGCCATTGGCATCGGTGGCGACCCGGTGAACGGCACCAGCTTTGTCGACTGTCTTGCCCTCTTCAACGACGACCCCGCAACCGAAGGCGTCATCATGATCGGGGAGATCGGCGGCACCGCCGAGGAAGAAGCCGCCGATTTCATCAAGTCGAAGATGACCAAGCCTGTTGCCGGGTTCATCGCGGGCACCACCGCCCCTGCCGGAAAACGGATGGGCCACGCCGGAGCCATCATCTCAGGAGGTCAGGGCACCGCTGCCAGCAAGATCGCAGCGCTGGAAGCAGCAGGTGTCGTCATGGCGCCCACCCCAACCGACATGGGCGCTGCGATGCTCCAGGCGCTCGAGACGACCCGCTGACGGTCGCACGTCTCTCGGCTGCCGGCGAGTGCGCCGGTGATCTGCTCGGTGGTCGATCGTGACTGAGTTCCTGCTCGGTGCGGGGTTGGGCTGGGGTGCGGGGATAGTCCCCGGTCCCCTCCATACTCTCATCATGGTGACGTCGATCCGCAAGGGCTTTCGCGCCGGTGCCACGGTGGCGTTTGCGCCACCCCTCGCCGACGTCCCGGTGATCCCGATCTCGCTGTTGGTCGTCGGTGCGATGTCGGACGGCATCGTGCGCTGGCTGTCGCTTGCCGGGGGGCTGTTCGTGCTGTGGCTGGGCTACGACACGATCCGCACCGCAGGCGAAGACGGGTCCGCCGATTCTCCCGTGGGCTCGGATCTGCTGAAGGGCGTGGTGACCAACCTCCTGAGCCCGCATCCGTGGTTGTTCTGGCTCACCGTCGGCGCTCCGATCCTCGTCACCGCATGGTCCGACACGCCGCAGCGGGCGGTGGCGTTCCTCGCCGGCTTCTACGGGCTCATGGTGACAACGAAGGTCGGCGTGGCCTACCTCGCATCGCACGGCAAACGTCTCGAGGGCACGCCCTGGTACACCCGGTTGCTCGTGGCGAGCGGGACTCTCCTCCTGTTCATGGGTGCGCTCCTCATCTGGGACGCGGTCGCCCGGTGAGGGGCCTGGGCGGCGCGGTCGCACTTGTGGTTGGCGGCGTCACGCTTCTGGCGGCCTGTGGGTCTCCGGTGGCCGACGTCGATGGTTTCGAGCCTGGCACGGCAATCGACGAGAGCGTTGTCGCAGAGCCTGAGGTCACGACCACGCCGAACGTGTCGCCTGCCCCCTCGACCACCACGACACTCTCCGTTGCGGAGGCCCCGGACCCTCCAACCGGGTATCCGGCCCCGACGGCAGGCGTCGACCGCTGGATCCCTTCAGTCCTCGACACCTTGCCCCACGACTCTGCGGCCTTCACCCAGGGCCTTGTGGTGCGAGGCGATGTGCTCTACGAGAGCACAGGCCTGTACGGCCGTTCCACGGTCCGGCTGGTCGACAGGGGGACCGGAGAGGTGCTGGCAAGCGAATCCCTGCCGGAGGAGCTGTTCGGGGAGGGTCTGGAGCTCGTCGACGGTCGGCTGGTTCAGTTGACCTGGCAGTCGGAGCAGGCACTCGTATGGGACGCATCTACGCTCGATCGGGTGGGCACGCTCACCTACACGGGGGAAGGCTGGGGGCTGTGTGACGGTGGCCAAACACTGGTGATGTCCGATGGCACTTCGGAACTGACCTTCCGCGATCGAGCAACGTTTGCTGAAATCGGTACGGTCGAGGTGACGCTCGAAGGTGAACCCGTCGTCAACCTGAACGAGCTCGAGTGCGTCGGCGGCTTCGTCTTCGCCAACGTGTGGAAGTCCGCCGACATCATTGTCGTTGAACCCGGCAGCGGCGAGGTCACCGCGCTGATCGATGCCTCCGAGCTGGTGGCGTTGGCCGGTGCGGACGACGCCGGGGCTGTGCTCAATGGCATTGCCTACGACGCCGAGCGGGGAGTCTTTCTTGTCACCGGCAAGTTGTGGGATGTGGTCTTCGAGGTGGCTTTTGTCGATGGCTGAGGGCCGCCGACCTCGTCTCGTGACATGGCTGACGATCGTGCTCGTCGCCGGGGCATGCGCTTCGACCGGCGGCGGAGGGCCCGCCGAGCCTTCCACGACGGCCGTATCCACGACGGCAGGTACCTCGACGAGCGGGCCGCAGGCGACCTCTTCGGCGCCACCGTCGTCCGCCCCGCCGACCCCCTCGAGCCGCACGCCTTCGGGCCCATCGACGACCACCTCCGTGACCTTGGACGTCGCCGGCGTCGAACGGACCTACGACCTTCACGTGCCCGCCGACCTGCCGGCAGCCGGCGCGGCGCTGGTCGTCGATCTTCACGGGCTCGGGTCGAGCCCGCAGGCACACGACGAGGCGAGCGGGATGCGTGCGCTCGCCGATCAGCAGGGTTTTGTGGTTGCACAGCCGGCGGCGCGGGGCGATCTGCCTACGTGGAACCCGCAGCCGGATGAGCCGGGATCTGCGGCCGATGTGCAATTCATCCGCGAAGTGGTGGAAGACGTCGCCGGGCGGGTCTCCCTCGATCGCAACGCGGTATTCGCCTCAGGATTCTCCAACGGAGGGGGGATGGCGCACCGGCTTGCCTGCGACGCCGCAGACATCTTCGCCGCGGTCGGCACCGTTTCTGGTCAGTACCCGCTCGAGGACTCCTGCAACCCGGTGCAGCCGGTAGCGATCGTGACCTTCCACGGCACGACGGATCTCATCGTGCCGTTCCGCGGGGTGGGGCGGTTGCTTCCCGACATCCCGACATGGGCAGCGGGGTGGGCGGCTCGGGCGGAGTGCAGCCCGGTTCCCGAACGGCAGCGGATCGAGGACGATGTGATCACAGACCGATGGACGGGGTGCGCAGGCGGAGTCGACGTGCTGTTCCACACCATCGAAGGTGGCCCACATTCTTGGCCGGGTTCGGCGGGGGGCGGGTTCTTCGCCTCGAACCAGAGCGTCGACGCCTCGCGCATCATCTGGGAGTTCTTCACCGCTCATCGCCGCTGAAGCCGGCAAGAATGTTATTGATAATCGATAAACGATTTGTTATTGTTTATCGATATGAAGAACGCACCACACACCAGCGATTCGCCCAGGCTTCGGCTGTTCCACAACCTGCTGCGCCTGCTCACCCTCCTGCTCATCGTGGTCACGGCCTTGGCCGTCCCACTCCTCGTCCTGGCCGCCTTCGGGAAAGCGTCGTTCTCTGTGGACGCCCACCTCGAGTCACCCTTCGTGGTTGAGTTCGACGATCTCCGACGTATCGGAGTCGGAGGCGATGCCAGCCTCACCTACGAGAACTTCGAGATCGGTCGCGAGCACAGAGCGGTCGACGGGGCGCCCAAAGTGGTCGTCCCGGTCGGGGTGGCGCACGACGACCGTGACTCGAGAATCGTGCTCGCCGTCGCCGCCGTGGCGTGGCTCGGTGCCGCGTGGGTCGGTTTGCTCAGCATGAGGCGACTGGTCGACAGTGCCCGAGCCGGCGAGCCATTCGTCGATCGCAACGTCGTCCGGTTGCGGTGGCTGGGAGCGGCGCTGCTTGCGGTGGTTGCGGTGGATGTCTCGGCAAGGATGCTGCTGAACCAGACGCTCGACTCCGACATTGCGATCCATGTGCCACTGTCCGGCGGTGGAATGTGGATGATGGCGGTCACGGGCGTCGCCGTGCTGGCACTCGCCGAGGTGTTCGCCGAAGCCGTCATCCTGAGCGACTTCGACAAGGCGGCCATTTGAGATGCCCGTTGTCGTGACGCTCGACGCCGTGCTCGAGGCTCGTGGGATGACCCTGACCGAGCTGTCGGAACACGTCGGCATCACCCTGGCAAACCTGTCGATCCTCAAGACCGGCAAGGCCAAGGCCATCCGGTTCTCGACGCTCGAAGCCATATGCGAGGCGCTCCGCTGCCAACCAGGCGACATCCTCGGGGTGGCGCAGGACTGAGCATGCCGGCTCGCCGCTGGGGGAGTTGAACACCGCAGTATCCTCGCCGACGATGTCCGAACGTCTCCCCATCGCCGTGCTGGTGTCCGGTAGTGGCACCAACCTCCAGGCCATCCTCGATGCGGCACAGGACCCGGGGTGGGGCGCAGACGTCGTCGTCGTGATCTCCGATCGTCCCGGGGTGAAGGCGCTCGAGCGGGCGCAAGGCGCAGGCGTAGCGATCGAGGTGGTTGCGTGGTCGGACTATCGGGAGCGGGCGACGTTCTCCCAGGCGGTTTGCGATGCGGCCGAAGCGCATGGCGCTGCTGCGCTGGTTCTCGCCGGCTTTCTCCGCATTCTGTCACCTGAGGCGATCACCCGCTTTTCCCACCGTATCCTCAACATTCATCCTTCACTGCTGCCAGCCTTCCCGGCAACGATCCATGCCGTCAGGGAAGCGCTGGACCATGGGGTCAAGGTGACGGGGGTCACGGTGCATTACGTTGACGAGGAGGTCGACGTCGGGCCGATCATCGCCCAGGAGGCCATCGCAGTCCTCGCCGACGACACGGAGGACTCACTTCATGCCCGGCTACAGGAGGTCGAGCATCGGCTGTATCCGAGAGTGATCGACGTCTTCGCCAGGGGCGGCCTCGAGGTCACGGGTCGTCACGTCACATGGAAGGAAGTCCTATGAGCCCGCCACCCGTGCAACGCCTCCCCGTCAAGCGGGCACTCGTCTCGGTCTGGGACAAGACCGGCATCGTGCCGTTCGCCGGGAGACTCGCTGCCGCCGGCGTCGAGATCGTATCTTCCGGGGGGACGGCGAGAGCGCTGATCGACGCAGGGGTTCCGGTCACCGAGGTGGCCGACGTGACGGGCGCTCCCGAGATGCTGGGGGGCCGAGTCAAGACGCTCCACCCCCACATCCACGGCGGGATCCTCGCCGATCGTGGGAACGACGAGCACCGCACCGACCTCGAGATGCGGGGCATTGCGCCCTTCGAGCTGGTCGTCGTGAACCTCTACCCGTTCGAGGCGACGGTGGCGATGCCGGGAGTGACCGACTCTGCTGCGATCGAGAAGATCGACATCGGCGGGCCCACCATGATTCGTGCCGCCGCCAAGAACCACGAGTGGGTAGGAGCCGTGACGTCGGCAGACCAGTACGACGAGGTGGCCGCGGCCATCGAGGCGGGAGGGTTGACTTCTGCCCAGCGGCGAGATCTCGCCACGGCGGCGTTCTTCCGCACCGCGGCCTACGAGGCCGCGATCGTCGCGTGGATGGAGCGCAGTGAAAGGCTGCCGAGGCGCATGGTCCTCCCGTTGATCCGCATCGAGGAGCTGCGATACGGCGAGAACCCCCACCAAGCGGCGGCGATCTACGCGCAGGCCGGGACTGAGCCATGGTGGCTCGCTGCCGACCAGCGGCAGGGCAAGGCGATGTCGTTCAACAACTACATCGATGCGGAGGCAGCTTGGCGGTTGGCGTCTGAGCTGCCCGATGCGGCAGTGGTTGTCGTGAAGCACACCAACGCCTGCGGAGCGGCGTCCTGCGACACCATCGAGGCGGCCTTCCGCAAGGCATGGGCTTGCGACCCGTTGTCGGCATTTGGCGGCGTGGTCGCACTCAACAGGCCTCTCGACGATGCCACGGCTGAGGCCATCGCAGCGAATTTCGTCGAGGTCGTGATCGCTCCGAGCGTCACTGCTGAGGCGGCTGACGTTCTCGCCGCCAAGAAGAACGTGCGTGTGCTCGTCGCTGCCATGCCGGCAGGTAGGGATCTCGACCTGCGGAGGGTCGAAGACGGCTTTGTCGCCCAGCAGCGTGACGCCGTTGGCGCCGCGGCGGGGTCTACGGCGGAAAGCTGGGACGTCGTTGCCGGCCCCAAGCCTTCTGCCGGCCTTAGGGCCGAGCTCGAGTTCGCCTGGACCGTGGCGGCCCACACCAAGTCCAATGCCATCGTGGTCGCGGTCGACCGGTCGGCCGTCGGCGTCGGGGCGGGCGATCAGAGCCGGGTGGGTGCTGCCGAACGTGCCCTTGCCCGCGCAGGCGATCGCGCCGCAGGGGCTGTGGCCGCAAGTGATGCGTTTCTCCCGTTTCGCGACGGTCTCGACGTGCTGGCGGACGCCGGGATCGTGGCCCTGGTGGAACCGGGCGGATCGATGCGCGACGATGAAGTCATTGCGGCCGCAAACGAACGCGGCATGACGCTCGTATTCACGGGCAGGAGGCATTTCCGACATTGACAGCACAAGTTCTCTCTGGGCGTGAGGTTGCCAAAGTGGTGCGGGCTGAAGTTGCCGAGCGAGTTGCCGCGCTCGCACAACGAGGGCGCTCGGTGGGTCTGGCGACAGTGATGATCGGAGCCGACCCCGCATCACAGGTGTACGTGCGCAACAAACACAAGGCGGCCGTCGCCGCGGGGATGGTGTCCTTCGATCGCCATCTGGCAGAGAAGGCCACCCAGAACGACGTGGAGAGCCTCATCAGGGAGCTCAACTCCGACCACCGTGTGGACGGCATGATCGTGCAGCTGCCACTGCCGGATGGGCTCGACGGCAATCGTGCGGTCGAGACCATCGACCCTCACAAGGATGCGGACGGGCTGCACCCCTACAACCTCGGTCTCGTGGTGCTGGAGCGGCCGGGGCCGCGTCCCGCAACGCCGAGTGGGGTGATGCGCATCCTCGACCACTACGACATCGAGACGGTCGGTAAACGCGCCGTGATCGTCGGGCGCAGTTTTCTGGTGGGGCGGCCCCTTGCGCTGCTGCTCGGAGCCAAAGGCGTTGATGCCACGGTGGTCCAGGCGCACAGTCGCACGCCCGACCTTGCAGCCGTGACCAGAGAAGCCGACATCCTGGTGGCAGCCGTCGGCCGTGCCCAAATGATCACCGCGGACTTCGTCAAGCCCGGAGCCACGGTCATAGACGTCGGGATCAACCGAACCGATGACGGCCTCGTTGGTGACGTCGATTTTGAGTCCGTCGCCGAAGTCGCCGGGGCGATCACGCCGGTGCCCGGCGGCGTCGGCCCCATGACGATCGCGTCGCTCCTCCTGAACACGGTGATCGCTGCAGAGGCCGCTTCAGGGTACGTGGCTTCCATTGCACATTGAGCCAACCAACGAGAGCGGCAGGCGGTTTCTCGATCGTGAAATCGCCGGCCCGGTCACGATGCTGAACCTGTTGCGGTTCCGTCCGGAGGCGGACTATTCGCAGAATCCGGAGCTGGCGCCTGCTGAGCCGATCACGGGACGGGCGGCCTACGAACGCTACTTCAATCACACGCTGCCGTTCCTCGACGCCGCAGGAGCCGAGGTGACGTTTCTTGGCGAGGGCGGCTCTTTCCTCATCGGCCCGCTCGCGGAGCGATGGGATCTGGTGATGCTGGTGCGCCATGCAAGCGCAGCGGCGATGTTTGCGATGGCGGAGGACGATGAGTATCTCTCGGGCATCGGTCACCGCGTCGCCGCACTGGAAGATTCGCGGCTGCTACCTGTCGAGGAGACTCCGCGCCACGGGTGAGCGCAGGCACGCGGCCATGACCGTTCTCCCCGTACGACGGTCATGGCATGCCGGTCTGTGACGGGCGCCCCAGACGCTGATCGGGTGACACCCCACTAGCCTCGTGGCGACCAACCTCTGCCGTCGACATCGAGGAGACACAATGCCCGAGAAGATCACGATGGGGCCTGACGGCCTGGTGGTGCCTGATGACCCGATCCTGCCCTACATCGAAGGCGACGGCATCGGCCCGGACATCTGGGCGGCGGCCGTACGTGTCTTCGATGCTGCGGTTGAGCAGGCGTCTGGTGGCTCGAAGAAGGTGGAGTGGCTCGAGGTCCTGGCAGGGCAGAAGGCGTTCGATCAAACCGGTCAATGGCTGCCCGAAGAAACGGTCGACAGCTTCCGCAGCCATCTCGTCGGGATCAAGGGCCCGTTGACCACGCCGGTCGGTGGCGGGATTCGCAGCCTCAATGTCGCGCTTCGCCAGATCATGGATCTGTATGTGTGCCTGCGTCCGGTGCGCTGGTATACGGGCGTTCCCTCACCCGTGAAGCATCCTGAGCTGGTCGACATGGTCATCTTCCGGGAGAACACCGAGGACGTGTACGCCGGCAAAGAGCTCGAAGCAGGAACCGAAGGTGCCGAACAGCTCCTCGAGTTTCTCGACGAGACCTATGGATGGGACATCAGAGAAGACAGTGGGATCGGGATCAAGCCGGTGTCGAAGACCGGCTCACGGCGCCTCATCCGCGCCGCCATCAAGTATGCGCTGGCGAACGACCGTCCATCGGTCACGCTGGTGCACAAGGGCAACATCATGAAGTTCACCGAAGGCGCCTTCCGCACGTGGGGCTACGAGTTGGTGAAGGAAGAGTTCGCCGACGTGGCCGTCTCGTGGGAGGACTGCGGTGGCAATCCAGGCGACAAGTTGCTCGTCAAGGACTCCATCGCCGATGCGTTTCTCCAGCAGATTCTGACCCGGCCGGCCGAGTACGACGTCGTTGCCACGATGAACCTGAACGGGGACTACATCTCCGACGCCCTCGCCGCCCAGGTCGGCGGCATCGGCATCGCCCCGGGGGGCAACATCAACTACGACACAGGGCACGCCATCTTCGAGGCAACCCACGGGACGGCTCCCAAGTACGCGGGCATGGACAAAGTCAACCCCGGCTCCGTCATCCTGTCCGGGGCCAACATGTTCCGCTACATGGGCTGGACTGCGGTGGCCGACCTCATCGAGTCGAGCCTCGAAGCTGCGATTGCCGACCGCATCGTCACCTACGACTTCGCCAGGCTCATGGACGATGCGACCGAGGTGAAGACCAGCGAGTTCGCCACCGCCATGATCGAGAGGATGTAGAACGGAGGACGTTCGAATGAGCGCCGCCGCCAAAGGCGGCGAGAGCGATCGAGTGCTCTTCAGCCGAGGAGCAGCGCGGCGTGTGGCGTCGCATGGTGAGTGACGTCCGCTGCGCCGTGCGACGGCCCTGTCGGTGGGGCGGATGAGGGGTGAAACCCAAAGTGCGACCGAGGGAGCCGGTCGCACTTCGGGTGGGTGAGCTCTGAAGCTCTGGGTTGGGATTGAGCCCTGGTTGCCGATTCAGGAGACGAGGCTGACGACCTCCGAGTAGCCAACATCGTCGATGCCACCTGAGCCGAAGAACTGCACGACCATGAGGTCGGCAACGGGAGCACCGACGACGTCTCGCACGACGACCTGGTGGTCTCCGGCCTCCTGCACGATCACGGTGGAGACCAGCGCACCGTCCCGATACAGCCACACGGTGGCGTCTTCTTCGACATCGATCAGCGTGATGGACTCGAAGGTCACCTCTCCCGAGCCGAAGCCGTCGAAGTCAAAGGCGATGGTGCAGTCGTACGACGAGAAATCGGAGGTCTCATCCGCTGAGACGGGAGGCGTCGGCGCCATGGCCGCCGACGGGCACGGGCCGCCGTGGTCGTTGGGGTTGGCGGAGTTGCCGTTCGTGGATTGAATCAGGATGCCACCCTGGTCGCTCCCTGTCGTAGGCGTTTCGAGGTCGGTGTCACCGCCCGAGCAGCCCACGGGATAGTTGTAGTCGCAGGTGGAGTCGAAGATCATCGGGCCGTAGGCCCCAAAGGCATCGATGGTGATCTCGCCGGGGATCGGGTCACCGCTGATCCCGTTTCCGTGGCTCACGGTGTAGGGCTGGTGGCCCTCAGCGAGCCCCTCGAAGTTCAGGATGGCGTTCTGCCGAAGTGCAATGGCCGTCGCCGCGGACTTTGTGGTGTCCATACCGATGAGCCCGGCCACCGCCCTTCCGTGCCACCAACATATGCGGTGTCTGGTCGTCCGTCATCGCCAGAAAGTGGGGAATCGCGACCTGGTCGTGCGAACTAGCGACGGCTCCCCAATTCTTGGGGGCACGCGGCTCGGTCGCTCCGGCTCCAGACTCGGCAGCGAGGTCTTTTGCCCCTGCCGCTGCTTGGGCATCCATCGTTAGCATGCGCCGCGAACAGCGAGCCCAACCGCAAGGAGCACCCATCGTGAACAACACCCCTGTTCGTGTCGCCGTCAGCGGCGCCGCTGGCCAGATCGGCTACAGCTTGCTGTTTCGCATCGCCTCGGGTGCGATGCTGGGTGCGGATCAGCCGGTGATCCTTCAGATGCTGGAGATCACGCCGGCATTGGGCGCCCTCGACGGCGTGGCGATGGAGTTGGACGACTGTGCGTTCCCGCTCCTGGCCGGGATGGTCAAGACCGATGATCCGAACGTTGCTTTTGGCGACGCCGACTACGTGCTGCTGGTGGGGGCGATGCCCCGCAAAGCCGGGATGGAGCGAGCGGATCTTCTCGAGGCCAACGGCGGCATCTTCGGTCCGCAGGGCAGGGCGCTGAATGCCAATGCATCTCGCAACGTGAAAGTGCTCGTTGTCGGCAACCCGGCCAACACGAACGCCTTGATCGCATCGAGCCATGCTCCAGACTTGAGTCCGCGCCAATTCCACGCCATGACGAGGCTCGATCACAACCGCGCCATGAGCCAGCTTGGTGCCAAGGTCGGACGTCCTGTGACGGCGATCACGAAGATGACCATCTGGGGCAATCATTCGACGACGCAGTATCCGGACCTCTTCCACTGCGAGGTGGACGGGCAGAACGCTGCCGCCGTGGTCGGCGATCAAGGTTGGATCGAGGACGATTTCATCCCTACGGTTGCGAAGCGGGGGGCGGCGATCATCCAGGCTCGTGGCGCCTCGTCAGCTGCTTCGGCGGCGAACGCCGCGATCGACCACATGCGGGATTGGGCTTTGGGCACCCCTGCGGGCGACTGGGTGTCGATGGCCGTGGCGTCGGACGGTTCCTACGGTGTTGCGGACGGTGTGATCTCGAGCTTCCCTGTGACGACCACCGGCGGCGAAGCCAGCATCGTGCCTGGCCTCGAGATCGATGACTTCAGTCGAGACCGGATCGATGCTTCTGCGGCCGAACTGGCCGACGAGCGCGACACGGTGTCACAGCTCGGGCTCATTTGAGCGGCACTCTCGCCTGACCAGCCGGCGCTCAGGCGCTCTGGCCGACCTTCTCCAGGGCTGCCGCTATCTCGGCAGCGCTCGCCTCGGCAGCCTCACGCTGCTTGGCGGCCCTGGCGGCGGTGAGGATCAGGTCCCGCCGCCGTGCCCACAGGGCGACAGACGCAAAGAACACCAGCAGCATCCCGAACACGGCCATGAGATGCCCAGACGTGACTTGCGTGTCGCGATAGGCCGCTGCGACGCCGCCGGCCTCGGTCTGAAACCTCACAAGCGTGGAGCGGATGGCTCCCGCCGACAAGGCAACGGCGGCCGTTCCGGCGATAGAGGAGAACATGAGCATGCGGTTTGACGCAAGCTCGCGAGGCTGGCCCGACAGGGAGAGCGCCCCGAAGAGAACGAAGATCACGGCGATGATCCCCCATTGCGGCAGAGAGAGTTCCTTGCCGCCAAACGCAGCGTTGACGACAAAGCCGACCATCCCGAAGATCACCAGCAGGGCGAGGATCCGCAGCCAGAACCGCTGGGCCAGCGCCGAGTTGCCGGCCGCAGACTGCAGCAGCCGATAGAGCACTGTGCCGATGACGATCGTCACGACGGCGATCTGGAGGAAGCCGGGCGTGAACGTGTAATCGCCGCCACCGAAGATTGCGGCGATGGCCGTCGCTCCCAAGGTGATGAAGGCAATGATCGAGGCCCCGATCGGGAGTCGCTCTGAGCCCTTCCATGCAACGAGGAGGAAGGACACCAGGGCGAGAAGACCGATGGACGCGACGATGGCGCCGTGCACCGACTCGTAGCCCCTCATCGCCCACGGGTCGACGATGAATCCGTAATCGGGCCGCATGCGGGCGTACTCCCACACCACGGTCCCGATCGTGAACAGTGCTCCGAAGACGCCGAGTCCTCGCACCCAATACTTCTTCACGTTCTCCCTTCCATGCGCGGGCGTACTCTACCGGTCGCAAGGCTCAGGTGCCCGCAAAGTCCGGGTGGAGCGCCGAGTCCGCCGTATCCTTGCGCTGCAAGTGTTGTTGGCGGATCTGATGGCCACCGGTAGGGTTACATCCGTGTAATTTGCCGCGGGTCAGCGGCGGCTCCCTCAAGGAGGATTTGGGAATGAACAAAGGCGAATTGATCGACACGGTGGCCCAGGCGACCAGCCAGTCGAAGGCATCCGTCAGCGCCGTCATCGATGCCACGCTCGATACGATCACCGGAGCGCTCGAGAAGGGCGACAAGGTCACCTTCACAGGCTTCGGCACGTTTGAGCGCCGCTATCGCAAGGCTCGTGTCGGGCGTAACCCGCAGACGGGTGCCGAGGTGAAGATCGCCGCGGCAAACGTACCGGCGTTCAAGGCGGGCAAGGGTCTCAAAGACGCCGTCAGGTAACGCAACCGAGCGGAACCCAGAGACTTGGGGCGCCGAACCGGGCGCCCCAAGTCTTCTTGTTACCAAGTACCAAGTACCAAGTACCTGGAACTCCCTGACTCAATACTCGACCGGGATGTCGACCAGGGAAGCTGAAAACGCGTTGATGACGTTCTGGTTCATCAGCAGCGTGGCCATGTTGCCGGTGACCTTGAGCTTCCCGGTCATGAAGGCCATCTGCGTGTTGAGGTCGCCTTTGGAAATGCCGACGGCCGTCTCGTAGTCGTTGCTGACCGATACCTCGGGGTCGTCCAGCTCCCCTCGCGACAGGCTGGCTTCACCGCCGCCCACAACGAGGGCGTAGTCGATGTCCCCCTCGGGGGAGTCCGTGACGTTGAACTGGATCGAGAGATCGACGTTGGTGATCGCGCTCTGGAACGCTGCATCTGAGCTCATCGCTTCGGTGGCGAGGGACATGAACTCGTCGGAGAGAAACTGGGCCAAGGGGTGGTCCTTTCGTGCGATGTGTCGAGTCTAGTGGCGAATTTTGAGCGATCGATCAAGAAGTCCGCTCGTGCGGGCTTCGCCGGCCGAAGGTGTCAGTCTCGCCCTGCAAGACGGGCGTCGTCGAGCTTGGCCCTCAGATAGTCCCGGTTCATCAGGGCGATGTTGTCGATGCTGATGCCCTTCGGACACGCCGACTCGCACTCGCCGTGGTTCCGGCACGAGCCAAAGTACTCCTCCATGGTCTCAACCATCGCGACGACCCTGCGATCGCGCTCCGGCTGACCCTGCGGGAGCAGGTTGAGGTGCATGATCTTGGCCGAGGTGAAGAGCTGGGCCGCGCTGTTGGGACATGCAGCGACACACGCTCCGCAACCGATGCAAGATGCCGCATCCATGGCAGCGTCCGCAGCTGCCTTCGGCACCGGAATCAGGTTCGCATCGGGGGCGCTGCCCGTGGGGACGGAGATGAAACCCCCCGCCTCGACGATACGGTCGAAAGCCGCACGGTCGACCATGAGGTCCTTGATGATCGGGAAGCCGGCAGCTCGCCACGGCTCCAGAACGATGGTGTCACCGTCGCGGAACTTGCGCATGTGGAGCTGGCACGTTGCCGTCCCCAGCTGCGGTCCATGAGGCTGCCCGTCGATCATGATCCCGCAGGTCCCGCAAATCCCCTCCCGACAGTCGTGGTCGAACACGATGGGCTCCTCGCCGTCGAGCGTCAGGCGCTCGTTGACGATGTCCAGCATCTCGAGGAAGGACGCCTCTGGAGGGACGTCCTTTGCGGAGTAGGTCTTGAACTCGCCGGTCGCGTTTGGCCCCGACTGCCGCCACACTCGTAGCGTCAGATCCATTACTTGTAGCTCCTCTGTGCGAGTTCCACATATTCGAATCTCAGATCTTCGGGGTGTTTGCGTTGCGGGGTCGATTCGCCCTCCCACTCCCACGATGAGACGTTGGCGAACCAAACGTCGTCACGCAGCGCTTCGCCTTCTGGGGTCTGATGCTCGACGCGGAAGTGCCCCCCGCAGGACTCCTCACGGTCCAGCGCATCGCGGCACATGAGCTCGGCGAGCTCGAAGAAGTCGAGCACCCTGCCCGCCTTCTCGAGATTCTGGTTCAGGCTCCCGGCGTCCCCGAGGATCTTGACATCGGACAGGAACTCCTCTTTGAGCGCCGGGATTTCGTGAATTGCCTTCTCCAGTCCTGGCGCACTGCGAGACATGCCGCACTGCTCGATCATGATCTTCCCGAGCTCCCTGTGGAAGTCATCGACCGTTCTCGTGCCGTTGATGGCGAGCAGCTGATGGACTCGGTTCTGCACGGCCTCCTCGGCTTCGACGAACGCAGCGTCGTCGGTCGGTACGGGTTCGGTGTTCAGGTAGTCGGAGAGGTAGTCGCCGATGGTGTAGGGGATGACGAAGTAGCCGTCGGCAAGACCTTGCATCAGGGCCGAGGCCCCAAGTCGGTTGGCGCCGTGGTCCGAGAAGTTGGCCTCCCCGATGGCGTAGAGCCCCGGAATGGTGGTCATCAGGTTGTAGTCCACCCACAGCCCACCCATGGTGTAGTGAGGTGCGGGGTAGATCCTCATGGGAACGCGATACGGGTCTTCGTCGGTGATCCGCTCGTACATCTCGAACAGATTGCCGTAGCGGGCCTCGATGGTCTCCTTGCCGAGCCGGCTGATGGCATCAGCAAAATCGAGGTACACGCCGTTCTTGAGTGGCCCAACGCCTCGGTTGGCGTCGATCATCCGCATCGCTGCCCTGGAGGCCACGTCGCGCGGGACGAGATTGCCGAATGCCGGGTAGATGCGCTCCAGGTAGTAGTCGCGGTCATCTTCGGGGATCTGATTCGCGGGTCGGGCGTCGTCTGGGTCCTTCGGCACCCAGATTCGCCCGTCGTTGCGGAGTGATTCGGACATGAGCGTCAGTTTCGACTGGAACTCGTCACTCGCCGGGATGCAGGTCGGGTGGATCTGGGTGAAGCATGGATTGGCGAACTGTGCGCCCTTGCGGTGGGCGCGCCAGATCGCCGTCACATTGCAGGCCATGGCGTTGGTCGACAGGTAGAAGACGTTGCTGTATCCACCTGTGGCCAAGACCACGGCGTGCGCCGAGTGGGACGTCACTTCCCCCGTCGAGAGGTCGCGTACCACGATGCCCACCGCTCGGCCGTCCTTGACGACGATGTCCAGCATCTCTGCGCGGTTGTGGAGCTTCACGGAGCCGGCGGCGATTTGGCGGGCCAGGGCTTGGTAGGCGCCGAGCAGCAGCTGCTGGCCGGTCTGGCCCCTGGCATAGAACGTGCGGGAGACCTGGGCCCCGCCGAACGAGCGGTTGTCCAGCAGGCCCCCGTACTCTCTGGCGAAGGGAACCCCCTGTGCGGCACACTGGTCGATGATCTCATTCGACACTTGGGCAAGCCGGTAGACATTGGCTTCCCGCGACCGGTAGTCGCCGCCCTTCACGGTGTCGTAGAACAGGCGGAATACCGAGTCGCCGTCGTTTTGGTAGTTCTTCGCTGCGTTGATCCCGCCCTGGGCCGCAATCGAATGCGCCCTGCGCGGCGAGTCATGGAAGGTGAAGGCTTCGACGTTGTAGCCGAGCTCGCCGAACGTCGCCGCAGCAGAGGCACCGGCAAGGCCCGTGCCGACGACGATGATCTTGTACTTGCGCTTGTTCGCTGGGTTGACCAGGCGAATCTTGAACCGGTGGTTGTCCCACTTCTCTTCGATGGGGCCTTCTGGAACCTTGGAGTCGAGCGTCACGTATCCGGCCCTTTCAGGAGATGATGCCGAGCTGGACCCCGATCGGGATCGTCAGGAAGCCGGCGACGACAATGATCGTGAACGTGGTGGCGAAGGTTCTCCTGAAGCGGTTGAACCTGGGGTTGTTGACCCCGAGCGACTGGAACATGCTCCACGAGCCGTGCCAGATGTGGAGCGCAAGTGCCCCTTGGGCTATGACGTAGAGGAGTGTGACCGGCCACCGTTCGAGGCTCGCCACCAGGTTGGCGTAGACATCGCCGCGCACGAACTCGCCGTTGATCACTTCGACGCCCCACGTGAGGTCGGCGAGGTGCCAGGCCAGGAAGAGCAGGATGATCACACCGGCCCAACCCATCGTCCTGGAGGCGTAGTTTGCGGCGAGATAGGTGCGCTCGTCGTAGTGGCCGGACCTCGCAAGCCGGTTGGTGCGGGTCAGCGACCAGGCGGCGTGGACGTGCACCACCAGCGCAATGGCGATGGGCAGCCGGAGAAGCAGCCACAGGATCAGGGTGCGGGGGATGAGCGGCTCCCCGATGTCCCGGAGCGCTTCGCCGTACTCGTCGAGCTCGAGGGCTCCCTGGAAAGCGTGCAGGTTGCCGATCATGTGGAAAAAGATGAAGAGGAGCCCGATGATGCCGGAGATCGCCATCGCGTACTTCTTGCCAACGTCGGTGCCGTAGACCTCGACGATCCAAGGTCGTCGGCGTTTCCGGCTGCTCGTTGGCTGCTCGGTGGTCGTCACCTGCGTCCTTTCGACGGCTGCGGCGCCATTATGCCAGCGTCCGTTCGAGGAGCGACATCGAGTCGAGTTGACGCCGTGTCGAGATGTCCCTAGCCGGGCAGCGACTGAATCTCAAGGCTTTCGGGTTGACAGCCGCGCGTAAGATCTGTGAGAATCACACTGGCGTAATTACAACTGTGTAGGGAGAAAGCGTGTTCACCCAGCTACTCGAACTGCTGGCGACGGATGATCTGGCCTGGCAAGACCTGGCCAACTGCCGGGGCGCCAATCCCGATTTGTTCTTTCCGGAACGTGGAGCCTCGACCAGGACGGCGAAGGGGATTTGCCGTGAGTGCTCCGTGCAAGCGGAGTGTCTCGAGTTTGCGATCGTGAGCTCCGAGAAATTCGGCATCTGGGGTGGGCTGTCGGAGAGGGAGCGGCGCAAGATCCGACGAGAGCGTGCCGCCATCGCCGCCCAGCGCAGAGTCTCCTGATCCTCGGAATCGGATCGCGTGTTCATCGCTTCTAGAATCTACGTTCACGCCAAGAGCTAGGAGCTTTACGCCGTGTGGATCGCCCTCATCATCGCCACCCTCGTGGTTGTGGCACTGTTGATCGTTCTCTTCCGCCCCAAGGCCGGTTCGGTCGGGGGTGTTGCTGCGGGTGAGGCGAGGCAACCGGCCGAAGACGCCGGCCTCGGGTTTCGCCCGCCGGCTTCGGACTTCCACGTGGAGCAGGGAGAGGCCCATGTCTACTTCGACGTGCCGCTCCCGGACGGCGATCCCGACCCCGTGCTCGTCGACATCCTGGTCCGCGAAGCGGTGGAGGTCCTGCGGGAGAAGCGCAGTCACCTTCCTTTGAGCGGAGTTTCGACGGTGCATGCACATGCGATGCGGGCCGGCCAGCGTGTCGAGGTCGGACGGCTGCAACTCGACGGGCCGGGTGAGCTGCCACCACCGGCGCCAATCGGGGCTCATCCCCTCTCCCATCACGGCCCCGACCTGTTCGAGGAGTTCGGCGCCGAGCCTGCCGCACCTCCTGGTGTCGATGTCCGGACCCCTTCAGACGATTTGGGTCCGGTTGGCGAGGATCTGCAGCTCACGAGCGTGATGGAGGCCGGGCTGCGTATGCAGGGCATCGATCCCATCGCCGCACCAACGAGCACGCTGGTGCCTGCCCTTCTCCGGCTTGCGGGCTATACGGTGACGGGTACCGGCTACCGGCTCGAAGCCAGCAAAGCGGGGGAGCGGAGCTACATCGAGATCGTCGATCATCCCGCGGGGGATCATCCCGAGCTCTCCGAGAAGGCCGTCAACGAGTTCATGGCACACTTCGGCCAGTCGGGCGCAAGCCGCGGGATGCTGTTCACGGCCAAGTACGGCCCGTTCATGATCTACCAGAAGGAACGTCGTGAGAAGCGAGTCCGCTTCGTCACTCGCGAGCGTTTCCAATCGTTTGTGAACGCGATCTCACTGGGATAGTCCGCGTTCGAAACCGCATCGAGCGAGCCTTCAGTCGCCGCCTCTCGGCAGGCAAGTGGTTGCCTCCGGCATGATCGCCCGCTCGCAGCGCTTCGACGTCCGTGCTGCGGGGAGCACTGCCGGCAGGCGACCTGCGCTGTGCGCTGCTCATCCCGACCCGGCGCCCGTCGCCACGGGTTTCCGGCAGAGCCGGTACAATCGGCTGCGAACAAGGGAGTCGCACGTGTTTCGCAATATCCAGGGATGGGATTTCATCATCATCCTCGTGGTGCTGCTGCTGCTCTTCGGGGCACGGAAGCTCCCAGACCTCGCACGGTCCATCGGGGCGTCCGCCAAGGAGTTCCGCAAGGGCATGGAGGAAGGTTCGACCGAGGATGAGGAACCGCCCACCGAGGCGTGATGCTCGCTCCTCGAGGGCGTGGGAACCGGATTGCGCCGACGGGCGTTAAGAGGCCCAGCGGATAGGCGAGCCTCTTGGCGAGCCGGCCGCTGATGCCGGGGCCCGAGCGGCCCGCCCGAAGGGGCAGGAGCGGATAGTGTTTCTTCGTCCGGCGAGACGACAGCTTGCCCTATCCGCTCAAGTCCTGAGTCGCGGAAACCCAAGGGAAATTCGTGTCGGAACCAGCAGTACCAGCGTGGGAGGACGTTGCTCGTCGTTACGGGCGGCAGATCTACAACTACGCCTACCGTCTCACCGGGAACCGCGACGATGCGTCCGACCTCGTCCAGGAAGTGTTGTTGCGTGTCCGGCGTGGGCTTTCCTCGTATACGCCCGGATCGTTTGAAGGATGGCTGTGGAGAATCACCCGAAATGCTTTCCTCGACGACGTACGTCGCCGCAAGCGGAGGCCGACGACTTCGCTCCCGGACGCGGATCGGTCGACTCTGCTCACTGCCCCGTCCCCGGACGAGGTTCTTGCCCAGGTTCGCTTGTCGGACGATGTCCAGAGCGCTCTGCTGAAGCTGCCCGTGGAGTTCCGGGAGTGTGTCGTCATGTGCGACGTCGTCGGGCTTTCGTACGATGAGATTGCGTCCGCCGTCGACATCCCGGTGGGGACGGTGCGCAGCCGCATCCATCGTGGGCGCAAGTTGCTGCGGGAGTTGCTGACATGGCCGGTATGAACGGCTCGTGCGCGAGGGATGAGGAACTGCTCTCGGCATATCTCGACGGTGAGCTACACGACGGGGAATTGGCCATCGTGGTCGGCCATCTCGACGGGTGTGAAGCCTGCATCGCGACTTTCCACGCCCTGAAAGAGACCCGCACTGCAGTACGGATGTTGCCGGTGCTCGATGCTCCTGCAGGCCTCCTCCCGCCGTTTCATCTTGGCGATCGGCTGTCGGCTTACCTCGACGGTGAGCTGCGAAGCCCCGAGCTGTCGGCCGTCGCGGGTCACCTCGATGTGTGCACGGACTGCCGGAATGAGCTGTATGAGCTGGATGCCGCTCGCATTGCGATTCGTGCCCTGCCGCGGCTCGAGCCCTTTGGGGTGGCCGAGGCGCTCGATGAGGAGCACGCCCATCCGAACCGGCGTCGGGCGGTCGTAGCCGTCGCGGCAGCAGGAGCGGTTGCGGCGGCGGCGCTGGCGTTTGCGCTGGTGCGCCCGGATCCGGTTGCCCCTCTCGACCTCGACACGCTGGCGACACGGCATAGTGCCCGCGTGTCGGTCGAGACCGGCTTCTCGGTGATTCCTGCATCGATTCCCGACTCGGCAGGGCGGCGATGACGGTCCTCCGTAGACTCGCCGTAGTGCTTGCGCTTGGGGTGGCGGCATCGAGCACTGCCGCTCCGGCCCTTGCCGACGATCTCGAGGAGTACCTGGAGCGGGCTGCAGATGCGGACTATGCGGGCCGCCAGGTCGTGGTGACCGTGTGGGATGGACGATCCATCGCCAACGTCGCCTCGCTCGAGCACTCAGGTGGAGCCACGATGCTCTCGGGGGATGTGTCCGACACCGTGATCAGGGACGGCAAGGTCTCGGTCGAAGGTTCGCCCGGGATTGCGCTTTCGGCGTGGTCGACGCCCGGCGCCGATGACCGCTACACGGCGGGGGAGGAGCGCGACGTGACCCGGCTCGGCCGTGCGGCCCGCTCCGTCACGATTCTCGAAGGAGACGTGGTGCGAGCACGGATCGTCTTTGATCTCGCCACGTGGGCGCCGCTTGCCACAGAGATCTATGACGACGACGGCGAGGTCTTCCGGTTTGCGTCGTTCCTCGACTTCGACCCCAACCCGCGGTCGGTGTATGGAGCGATGGATGACGAGGGCTACGACTACGACCTCGTCCGTCGCATCGAGGAATCGGCACTCCCCAAGGCTGCAGGCGGCTACGTCCTGGGCGATGCGTACGACGGTCCCGGCGACGCAGCCCAAGCCTTCTACAGCGACGGCCTGTTCTCGTTCTCAGTCTTCGAGGTCAGGGCGCGGGTGGCCCTCGAGCGCTTTGCCGACGCGCAGCCGTTGGTGACCGACACCGGTGAGTACCTCGTCCTCGTCGATGCGTACGAGCTGTGGGTGATGTGGGAGCGCAACGGAACCGGCTACGTCCTTGTCGGCGACCTGCCCCCAGACCACCTCATTGCCGTCCTTGCCGACCTCCCCGCCCCCAAGGGCAAGAACCTCTGGCAGAAGATCATCAGCTTCTTCGGATAGTCATCCCTGAGCAGGCTGGGAACTCCTCGAGCCGATACCGGATACCGGATACCGGATACCGGATACCGGATACCGGATACGGATACCGGATACGGATACCGGATACGGGATACCGGATACCGGATACCCTCTTACGTCACGCGGCCGAGCTCGCGCCGTGCGACGACCATGTTGTGGACTTCGTCGGGGCCGTCGGCGAGCCGGAGCGTACGGGCCAGCGCCCACATGCGGGCGAGCGGGAAGTCGTCGGAGACGCCCCCGCCGCCATGGACCTGGATGGCTTTGTCCAGCACCCACAGCACGGTTTGCGGGATGGCGACCTTGATCGCAGAGATCTCGATGCGGGCGCTGCGGTTGCCCACCGTGTCGATCAGCCACGCCGTTTTGAGGACGAGAAGTCGTGCCTGCTCGATGCGCCACCGTGCTTCTGCGATCCAGTCTTGGACGACGCCCTTGTCGCTGACGGCCGACCCAAACGCATGGCGGCTCTTGGCGCGGGCGATCATGAGGTCGAGGGCCCGCTCTGCCATGCCGATCGCCCGCATGCAGTGGTGGATTCGACCGGGACCGAGGCGGGCCTGGGCGATCATGTAGCCCTTGCCCTCGCCGGCGAGCAGGTTCGACACCGGAACCCGCACGTCTTCGTACGCCACTTCACCGTGACCGCCCCGGTCCTGATACCCGAACACGCCGAGCGAGCGCTCCACGGTGACGCCCGGAGCGTCCATCGGGACCAATATCATCGAGTACCGGCCCTTCGGGTCGGCCTCAGGGTCGGTGACACCCATGAACACCGAGATCTTGCACGTGGCCCCTGCGGCCCCCGTCGTCCACCACTTGCGCCCGTTGACGATGTAGGAGTCGCCGTCGCGCACGATGCTCGCTTCCAGGTTCCTGGGATCGGAGCTGGCAACGGCCGGCTCGGTCATGGCGAAGCAGCTGCGAATCCGTCCGTCGAGGAGCGGCACCAGCCATTGCTCCTGCTGTTCCGGTGTGCCGAACATCGACAGGACTTCCATGTTGCCGGTGTCCGGGGCAGCGCAGTTGGTGGCCTCTGGCGCCAGTTCGATGCTGCGACCCATGATCTCGGCCAGTGGGGCGTAGTCGCTGTTGCTCAGCCCTGCGCCCCATTCCTCTTCAGGATGAAAGAGGTTCCACAGGCCCCGAGCGCGCGCCTCGGTCTTCAGCTCCTCCAGAACGGGGGCGGCGTCCCACGGGTTGCCGGCTGCAGCAATCTGTTCCTCTGCGACCGGTTCGGCGGGGTACACCCGCTCGTCCATGAAGGCGAGAAGCTCTTCTCGCAGTTCTTCGCAGCGGGGTGAGTAGGCAAAGTCGATGGTGGGCCTCCCGTGGACGTGGTGCGCTGCAGACTACCGGGACGCCGCGATCGCAACCGCTTTGCCGTCAGCCGGGCTGCGGGACCTGCGAGGTCCGGCTCATACCTCGTCTGAGGGAGTGACGTGATCGGCCTCCGGGAACTCGGCGGTGACCACGTATGTCACGTTCTCGCCGATGTTCACGCCGTGGTCGGCGATCCGCTCGAGGAAGCGGCCGACTCGGCTGAGTGCGATGGCGGGCTCGAGACCGATGTCGTCGGCGATGCGGCCGATCTCGGTGTAGAACAGGCTGACAATGTCATCCACCTCGTCGTCGGCGAGGTCGATATCGACTCCGGCCGCGGGGTCCATCGTGGTGAGCGCATCGACCGACATGGCGAAGATCCTGGATGACGCTTCGATGAGCTGGCTGAGCAGAGCGCTGATCTTGGTGCGTTGCGGGAAACCTTCGAGGCGTTCGAGCATGTTCACGCAGTTGACGACGAGGTCCCCCGAGCGTTCCTGCTCGTAGACGATGCGCGTGGCCGCGACGAGAAACCGCAAGTCTCCTGCGACGGGCTGCTGGCGGGCGAGGATCTCGAAGGTCATCCGCTCGAGGTCGGAGTATCGTTGGTTGATCGTCGCATCTGCCCCCCGCACCATGGGGATGAGGTCGAGACGCCCGTCTCGCATCGCCTCGCCTGCTCGCGCGAGGTTCTCGACGACGAGGCTGCCCAGTTCGATGAGGCCGAGGCGGATCTGATCGAGCTGCTCGTGGAAGTACGATCGAGGTTCGGCACCGACAAGTGGCTCGCTGATGTGGCTGCTGGGCATGGTGCCTCTCCCTATCCGAAGCGTCCGGTGATGTAGTCCTCGGTGGCCTTGTCGTCCGGGTTGGTGAAGATCTTCCCCGTCAGGGCGAACTCCACCAGCCGTCCCGTCCTCTGGCCCCCTTCGTTGAGCTTCACGTTGAAGAACGCCGTGCGGTCGCTCACCCTGGCCGCTTGCTGCATGTTGTGGGTGACGATGATGATCGTGTAGTCCTCTTTGAGCTCTTGCATGAGCTCCTCGATGCGCAGCGTAGCGATCGGGTCGAGAGCCGAGCACGGTTCGTCCATGAGCACGACATCCGGGCTCGTGGCGATGGCCCTCGCAATGCACAAGCGCTGTTGCTGCCCCCCCGACAGTGCGTAGGCGGACTCGGAGAGCTTGTCCTTCACTTCTTCCCACAGCGCGGCACGGCGCAGCGAGTCCTCCACGAGCTCGTCCATGTCGCCTTTGAACCCGGTGACCTTGGGGCCAAAGGCGATGTTGTCGTAGATGGACTTGGGGAACGGGTTCGGCTTCTGGAAGACCATCCCGATGTGGCGGCGCACCTCTACTGCGTCGATGTCCTCTCCGTAGAGGTCGATGCCGTGGTAGCGAAGGGACCCGGTGACGCGCGCCCCTTCGATCAGGTCGTTCATACGGTTGAAGCAGCGCAGCATGGTGGACTTGCCGCAGCCTGAAGGCCCGATGAGCGCCGTGATCTCGTGCTGGCGGATCTCCATCGAGACGTCGTAGACGGCGTGAAAGTCGCGGTAGTGCACGTTGAGGTCGCCGACATCGAACATGATGGGTCGCTCGGCCGATTCGGGGCCGGGATCCATGACGACGCGGGGCGTCACCCGATGCGGCGCCGTCGGGACGGCTGCCGTTTCGCGGGTGTTTGGCGGAGCCTCTTGTTCGCTCATGCTGTCGATCTCCGTCGCCATTTCACCACTTTCGCTCGTAACGGTTGCGCAGGATGACTGCTGCAGCGTTGGACAGCAGGATCACGATGAGTAGCACGATGATCGCCGCGGCGGCCAGCGAACGAAAATCGCTGCCCGGTTGCCGGGACCAGCTGAAGATGGTCACGGGAAGTGCACCGTACTTGCCAACGAACTTGTCGAAGAGTGATGCGCCCTCGCCGAGGGTGAAGAACCCGGTTGCGGCCCCGACGAGTAGGAGCGGTGCCGTTTCTCCGAATGCCCTGGCAAGGGCGAGCACGGTGCCGGTGAGGACGCCCGGTGCGGCAGAGGGGAGTACGTGATGGCGCACCACTTCCCAGCGGGTCGCACCCACGCCGAACCCGGCCTCGCGGATGGAGTCGGGGACCGCACGGAGGGCCTCCGAGGTGGTGATGATCGTGATCGGCAACACGAGTGCCGCAAGCGTCATGCCGCCTGCGATGACGGTCTTGCCGTTCCCGGGCCCTCCGAGCCCTATCGAGGCCAGGAAGGAGGCAAAGATCGCAAAGCCGAGAATCCCGTAGACGATCGAGGGGACGCCGGCGAGGTTGCGGATGTTCGTGCGAATCGTCCGGCTCAACCACGTGTCTTTGGCGTACTCCTCCAGGTAGATGGCTGTGCCGATCCCGATGGGGAAGGACAACAAGGCGACGATGGCGGTGAGCGCAAGGGAGCCGAGGATCGACGTGCCGACACCGGCAGTCTCGGGATTGGTGGAGAGCTCGCCTGAGACGAAGTCCCACCCGCGGTCGCGGAAGACTGGCATGGCTTTGACCATCGTGTCGGCAAGCAGCGTCACCAGGATGGCAAGCGACAGCAAGAGCATGAGGAGCAGAACGCCCTCGAACAACAATTCGCCCCATTTGACCTTGCGGCCGGCCAAGCGCGCCGCCACGACATCCGCAGTGGACGTGGTGACCGCCATCAGTATTTCTCCTGGATTCGTCGTACGAACCGGTCGCTGATCACGTTGAGCACGAGCGTCAGCGCAAACAGCAACAGACCGACAAAGAACAGTGACTGGAAGGCGTTGCCCGCGCCGGCAACTTGATCAGATCCGATGGCGAGAGACGCCATGGCTGCGGTCATCGTGATGCCGGGGTCGAGGGGGTTGAGGGAGAAGAGCCCGCCGCCGACCGCACCGGCGGCCATGGCCACCACCATGGTCTCGCCGATGGCGCGGGAGACACCGAGGATCAGCGAAGCGACGATGCCTGAGATGGCGGCCGGGAAGACCACCTTGCGAACCGTGGTTGATTTGTTGGCGCCCAGCCCGTAGGACGCCTCGCGGAGCGCCGCCGGTACCGCACGAAGCGCATCTTCGGACACCGAGGCCACCAGGGGCGTGACGAGAATCCCAACGCCGATCCCTGCACCGAGCATGGTGAAGATCCCGGCATCCTCGAAGAGCTCCTGGACCAGATTCGGGTTGATCCAGGTGAGGGCGAAGTAGCCGAGCACAACGGACGGGATGCCGGCGAGGATTTCGAGAATCGGCTTGAGCGTGCGACGCATCCGTGGGCTGGCGTATTCAGCGAGATAGACGGCCGCGCCCAAGCCGAGAGGGGTGGCAATCAGCATCGCAATGAGCGAGATCAACAACGTGGCGCCGATGATGGTCTTCAAGTCGAACAGGCCACGCCTCGGGAACCACCCGATGTCCCACAGTGCGGAGAGCTCGACGCTGCTGATGAAGTTCCAGGACTCGCCGACCAGCGAGAGCACGATGAGAACGCTCAGCAGAACTGAGAAGGTAGCGGCGCTGAAGAACAACGTCCGCACCGTGCGCTCCCGACGGTGGCGGCGAGGGTCGCCGGTCAGCGAGACGGGAGCGGCCTCATCGCCTGTAGTGGTGGTCGTCATGCCGTACGTCTCCTGACGCTCTCACGTCACCTTCGATACCGTAGTGCGGTTGCCGGCGCCTCCGGTGGGGCAGCCCTTCCCTTCCAGGCATCGTATTCTCCTGGAAGGGAAGGGGTTAGGTCTATCCGTCCAGACCGACGGCGGCCTTGGCGTCGCCGTAATCATCGAGCAAGACGTAGCCGGCCTCGCCCACCGAGGCGATGCCATCGTCCGACAGGTAGAACTGAGCGAAGGCGTTCAGTTCCGGCTTCTCCATCATCTTGGTTTCGTTGATGTAGATGAAGAGTGGCCGGGACAGCGGGTAGTCGCCGCTGGCGATCGTCTCAGGGGTCGGGGCAACGCAGCCGACGCCACCGTCGACTTCGATGGCCTTGAGCCGATCCTGCTCCTCGACGTAGAAGGCGTAGCCAACCCAGCCGAATGAAGTCGGTGAGCCCTCGATGCCCTCAACGATGACGTTGTCGTTCGGCGAGGCGACGTAGTCCGGCCGTGACACGGCCTCCTGTCCACGCTCATCCGCGATGCCCTCGATCACGAACTCGACGAACGTGTCATACGTGCCCGATTCCTCGCCTGGGGCGGTCACCACGAGCTCGGCGTCGGGAAAGCCACCAGTCCCGCCGACTTCAGCCGCAAGGGCGTTGGCGTCCGACCAGTTGGTGAAGCCGGTGGACTCGGGTCCGACCAGGGCGTACATGTCCGGGAATGTGAGGCACGAGATGGCGTCGTTTTCGGGGCTGGTCAGCACGGAGAGACCGTCGATCGCGACCTGGATCTCTTTGTAGACGACGCCGTTTGCGGCGCACTCTTCGGCTTCGCTGTCCTTGATCGCGCGGCTGGCATCCGAGATATCGGTCTCGCCTGAGCAGAACAGCTTGAAACCGTCTCCTGTGCCGGGACCGTCGACGGAGATGGCGACACCGGGGTTCAGCGCCGCGAACTTCTCGGCGTTGAGCGCCGAGATCGGCTCAACCGTCGAGGAGCCTGAGATGAGGATGCTCCCGGACAGGCCGTCGCCGGTTGCCGTTGTGTCGCTCGTGCTGGTGTCATCGTCGGTTGCCGTTGTGTCGCCCGTGCTGGTGTCATCGTCGTCTCCGCCGCACGCTGCGACGACGAGCGTCAACGCGGCAAGCAGCGCTGCGAAGCGCCAGATCTTCGATCTCATGATGTCCTTCCGTGGGGAGCGGGAGTTGGGCCGCGCATTCGGCGGCGGGGAGCAAGGTACGCGCCGCGGGTGACTCGAACAGCGCTTGCAGGTGAACTGAGCGTGAATTCTCGAGGCATCGCCCGCGGGCGGCATCTCGGTTGGAGGAGCCCGTAGCATCAGGTCCATGGACGTCATCACTTGGCTGTTGTTGTTCGCCGTCGTGGGCCTTGGATGTGTCGCAACTCTGTGGCGCATCCGGTGGCTGCGCAGCGAGGAAGAGCTCTCCGAAGCGGGCGTTGCCGCGGCTACCGCCCTCGGTCGGGAGCCGGCCTCCGTTGCCGAGGGGGTTGCCTCGCTCGATCAACTACGCGCGGAGGCGGAAAGGCGAGCGGACCTCATCGAGAGCGCAGTCGAGGGCTCGACCGATGGGGTACTCGTGCTCGGTCCTCGTCTCGATGTGGTGTTTGCGGCCGGGAGGGCGCAGCGGATCGTGGACGGTGGGCACGGGTTTGCGGAAGCTTCGCTGCGGTTGCGGGAGCTGTCCCGGGAGGTGGCGGCATCGGGTCGCACAGTGAGTGCACGCATCGAGTCGGCAGGCGAACACCCGCGGGCGTACCACGTCGTCGGCGCACCGCTACCCTCCGAGGCAGGACAGGGCGCAGTGATCCACCTCACCGACATCACCGACCAGGAGCGCATCGATGCGATCCGCCGTGACTTCGTGGCCAATGTGAGCCACGAGCTCAAGACTCCCGTGGGTGCCCTGTCGGTCCTCGCCGAGGCGCTCGCTGAATCTGATGGCGAGGAAGACCGTCGTCGTCTCGGCGCTCGCCTCGAGGACGAGTCTCGCCGTCTGGCCGCGCTGGTGGACGACATCTTGGACCTCTCTCTCGTGGAGAGCGAGAAGCCATCGCTCGTCGAGGTCGATCTCTGCGAAGTGATCGCCGAGGTTCGCGCCAGAGTGGGCGTGGTCGCGGAGAGCGCCGCCATGGAGGTCGTGGTTGATGCTCCCGGCGATTCGGTTGTCGTCGAGGGGGACAAGCGGCAGTTGGTTTCTGCCGTGGCCAACCTCGTCGACAACGCCATCAAGTACAGCTCGTTCCGCACCGAGACGGGCGGCCGGGTGTGGGTGCGAGTCAAGCGTGAGGGCGACCACGCCGTGCTGGAAGTCGAGGATCACGGGATAGGCATCTCCGAACGACATCGCGGTCGGATTTTCGAACGGTTCTACCGCGTCGACCGGAGCAGGTCCAGGGCCCGCGGCGGGACGGGTCTCGGACTTGCCATCGTGCGGCACGTGGCGCTCAACCACGGCGGATCCGTCGAGGTGGAGTCGACCCCCGGAGTCGGAAGCACCTTCAGGCTTCGCATCCCCGTTGAGCGAGCCCGATGAGCACCGTGCTGCTGATCGAGGATGAGCCGAGCTACGTCGACGCGGTGGGGATCGCGGTGCGGCGCGAAGGCTTTACGTTCCACGCCGCAGAAGACGGACGGTCAGGTCTTGCGATGTTTCGTGAGCTGCGACCCGATGTGGTGTTGCTCGATCTCATGCTCCCCGGCTTGGCGGGTCTCGACGTGCTCAAACGCTTGCGCGCCGAGTCCGACGTCCTGGTCATCGTCCTCTCGGCGAAGGATGCGGAGGCGGACGTGGTCGCTGCGCTCGAGCTCGGCGCCGATGACTACCTGACGAAGCCGTATTCGTTGCGGGAGCTGGTGGCTCGCATCCGGGCGGGTCTTCGCCGCAACACCACGCCCGAGCCAGATCAACCCGTCCTGACGACGGGCACGGCAGTGCTGGATCCCGCTCGCTACGAGCTGCGGGTCGAGGACGCGGCCTTTCCGCTGCCGCGCAAGGAGTTCGAGGTCATGGAGATGCTGATGCGGCGTGGCGGCCGAATCGTGCCGCGGGATGAGCTCTTGCGGGAGGTGTGGGGCTCTGGGTGGACGGACTCCAAGACGCTCGACCAGCACATCAGGCGGCTGCGCCGCAAGCTCGAGTCCGTCGAAGGCGCCCCAGTCATCACGACGGTCCGTGGTGTGGGGTACCGGCTGGGAGACGGCTGACCACATCGTCGTGACGTCGCCCGCCCGACATCACGAGATCGCTTGGAGGGCTGCGGTATAGGCCTCGAACTCGCGGGCTTCGCCAAGGGAGTCGGTGTTGATCACGTCGCGGACGATGCCGTCAGCATCGAGGACGAAGGTGTAGCGGTTGGCTACGCCCATCGTGTCGTTGAAGGCGCCGTACGCCTGCGCCGTCGCACCGTGGGGCCAGAAGTCGGAGAGCACGGGGAACTCGAAGCCGTTGTCATCGGACCACTTCTTGTTGGCCGGGGGCGTGTCGCACGTGATCACGACGACGTTGGCGTCGTAGCCGTTCAGCTGCGCATGACTGTCGCGAATGAGGCACAGCTCGCCCTCGCAGATGCCGGTGAAGGGGAAGGGGATGAACACCACGAGGGTCTTCTTGCCTCTGAGGCTGTCGAGGGAGACGGGCTGGCGGGCTTGATCCACCAGTTCGAATGCGGGTGCTGGAGTGCCTGGGGTGATGCTCATGTTCCGACCTTTCGGGTGACGTGCAGTTCGCCGGATCGGCGAGGGTACTCGCCCACGAGCTCGAACTGACATTGTCAGCTGTGTCCTAACCGAGCGCGTCGTCCTCGAGCAGAACGCGAGCGGCCCACCCGACGGGGTCGGCGAGCTCGTCGAGGCGGGGCAGGTGCTCGGCGTCTTCCCAGACTGTGGCAACGGTGTCGATTCCCCACCGTCGTTCCAACTCATCGAAGAAGGTGGCGGCCTCGCCTGCGCGGTGGCGCTCGAGTGCCAGGCCGGCAAGCTGCTGGAGGAATTGCTCGGATTGGTCCGTTTCGGCGCGCCGCCTGGCTTCAGCCTCCTCCAGCCGGGTGAGGTCGGCGAGAACGTCTCCGAGACCCTTGCGGACGGCGTAGTCGCCGTAGCCAGAGATCGCGGCGATGACGGCTTGAATCGGACCGAGCTTCTCCGGGTCGTTTTCAGCGCCAAGCATCGAGGCGAGACCGCCGGGCCCCTCGAGCATTCCCTCCAGCTCGGTTGGATCTTCCAGGCGTCCGAGAGCGTCGGTGAGTCGCCCGGGATCGAACTGGATGTCCTCGTAGTAGACGGTCAGCAGCGAGGCGATGTGGTCGGGCAGCCAGGGGATGGCCAGTATCCCGTGATGGATGACCTCGTGGCCGGCAGCCCACATGCGCACCTCGCGGACGTCCAATGCATGGTCGGTCGCAAATGCCTCGAGGTTCGGGACCACCAGGTAGAGGTCGTCGTGGCCCAGGGTGGGCAACCCCGTATCGAATTGCCCGAGCACACGGTGGGACATGAACCCGATCATCGATCCGGCCTGCATGCCCAATACCGCAGGCCCGAGAGGTGCCATCATCGCCGCCATCGGATTGCTCGGATCGGCAATCCCGCCGGACAGCTTTGCGGAGAGCGGCTCGATGGCGTAGCCGAAGGCTTGTTCGTTCTTCTCGGCCCACGTGGCGCGGTCCACGGGCTGGACGGAACGGCGTGCGGACAGATCGAGGTGGGTGGCGGGTTCCAACCTGAGCTGAGCGGCCAGCACCAGCTCCCCGTACTCCTCGGCGAGGTGGGGCTCGATGGGCTCGACCGCACCGGCGAGGCTCTTGCGGACCTCAGCGGCCAGCTTCCAGTTGACGGGACCGGAAGACTGCAGCAGCTCAAAGAGCCGATCAAAAATGCTATCGCTCATAGTGCCCCCGGGGTCGTGGTCACAGGTCGTCGGGACGCTCGCCGAGCACGAGGTCGATAGACATTGTCTCACCATCTCGTTGCACTGTGATCGAAACGGTGTCGCCGACTCTGTAGAGCCGCACGCCGCTGATCACGTCATCGGGAGTGGTGACCTCCGCACCCTCGAAGTTCGTGATGATGTCACCCTCGCGCACCCCGGCGTCGGCGGCCGCAGAAGCGACGCCATCGGGAAAGCTGGTGACGACCGCACCGGCGGGAGACATCCCCCCGTCGTCGCGGTCTTCGAGATGTGTGTCGAGCCGCACACCTATGAACGCGTGGCGGACGCTCCCCGTTGTGATGATCTCGTCGGTGATCCGGCGGACCAGCTCGACCGGGATCGCAAAACCGATGCCTTCGGCGCCGGCAGACGAGACGCCGATAGCCGTCGTGATGCCGATCAAGCGCCCCTGAGAATCGACGAGCGCGCCGCCAGACGACCCTCTCGTGATGGGAGCGTCGGTTTGGAGCATCCCGAAGAGGGTCGGGGCATCTGCGGTGTCGACCTCGCGTGCAAATGCCGAGACGACGCCAACGGTCAGGGAGGCGCCGCCGGCTAGACCAAGGGGGTTGCCGACCGCGATCGCAAGATCGCCGATCTCCAGCGCTTCCGTGCTCCCGAGCTCGAGGGGCTCGAGCGATGCGGCAGCAACCCGAAGTACGGCGAGGTCTGTGCGGGGATCGACGCCGACAATCTCCGCATCGAAGATCGTCCCGTCTTGGAGGGTGATCTGAGTAGCGGTGGCACCATCGACGACGTGGGCGTTCGTCACGATGAGACCTTGGTCATCGAAGACCACCCCTGAGCCGAGACCGAACTGCTCGAAGGCTCCGTCCGCTCCCAGGTCGCCAACCGCAACGGTCACCACCGACGGGGTGACCCTGCGGGCGACCGCTGCCGCAGACGTGCTGCCATCGGAAGCGGTGACGACCTCGCGCACCTCGACAACGTCGCCGGCGACAGGTGGTGTCGCGGGGGCATCGCTGCTGCCGAGAAGCCCGAAGAGCGCGAGCGCGCCAACCGTCACGAGTGCGGCGGCCGCCCCGACTGCCGCCATCATCCACCAGCGTGGCGGGGCGGACGGTTGTGGAGGGGCGGGCATCGGAAATGTCGGCGTCCAAGTGACCTCGGAAGGCTCGGCCACCACGGTCTCCGGGCCGGTTCCGGCTCCGGGCAAGTCGTGGCTCAACGCCCACGCCAGCAGGGCCGGGACCTCCATCTCGGTCTCGGCCATTGCGGGCTCTATCCCGCTGCTCTCAACGGTATCGCCGTCGAAGGCGCGCGTGTCCGCCTCGGTTGGTTGGGGGGTAGATTGCTCCACACGGTGATTGTATGGCACAACGGCCTGTAACAGGGCACACATCTGATCTGGTGGCGGTCGGTGAGGAGCCGATCGACCCCGCAGCGGTGCTCGCCCACGTCGAGGACCCGCAATGTGGCGCCGTCGTCTTGTTCCTCGGCACCGTTCGCAACCACTCCCCCGGAATCGAAGGCGTCACCCACTTGGAGTACGAGACGTATGGCGACGTGGTCGGCGACAAGATCGCAGCCATCATTGCGGAGGCCAGGGAGCGGTGGCCGGTGAAGCGCGTGGCTGCCGTCCACCGCACCGGCGAGCTCGGCATAGGGGAGATCAGCGTTGCGGTTGCCGCCAGCTCCCCACATCGGAAGGACGCCTTTGCGGCCGGCCGGTTTCTCATCGACGAGCTGAAGACCAGGGCGCCGATCTGGAAGAAGGAGCACTGGCCTGGAGGCGCCGAATGGGTCAGGGAGGACCTCCATCATCGGGAGTAGGTGACTCGTATCCGAGCATGTTCCCATGGGAGGGGAACTCGGGCCCATGGCCCATTCGAACACGGGGCTGCTCCAGGCAACCTCTGCGTTCCCGATCGAGGTTCGCCGTGACTGGTGCGGCGGATGATCGGAAGTGGCGGCAGCCACCAGGGAGGGCGATGAGGGGACGGTGCGCCCCCGTCCCCTCATCGCAAGCTCAATGGGCTCGGGTCAGTGGTCGTGGTTGCCCGGGCCGAGCGGGCAGGCTCTCTGGTTCATTTGCTTGAGCACTCCCCGGGCGAGGGTGGGCTCGTTCATCTGATACGCGTTCCGCACCTGAGCGATGATCTCGGCCTCGGTGTAGGGGTAGGGCACATCCGGATGTGCCGCGTTCAACAGTGCCGTCACCGCTTCCCTGCCAAGGGCTGCCCACGCGTTGCTCGGATCGAGCGGAGCGCGGATCATGTCGACCAGCGATCCGTCCACGTCGACTCCGAAGACCAGCCCGTAGGCATCGTCCGGACCGTAGGACCTCCACTGCCCGAAGTGCAGCGGGTTTCCGTAGTAGTTCGACGTGCATCCGGCTGCGCACGTGCGGCTGGCGCCGTAGTAGTGCGACGGGTCTTCGTCGGTGACGATGGTGCCGTCGGCAGCTTCGCCTTCGGTGGTGCCGAGGTTGGCGTACTGGCCCTGCTCTGCGGTGCCGTTGCCGGTGCAGGTCATTGATTCGCCCACCGCCAGGGTGTCTTGGGGGCAGGTGACGGCGACGCCTTGGTCGTCGACCACGGTGACGTTGCTCAGGTCCACATCGCCGGTGTTGGTGACGACGTAGGTCCATTCCACCGGGTCGCCCTCAACGATCCAGGGTCCGGTTGGTTCGTCGGCGTCTTCACCGTTGGTGGCCTTCTCGATGTCGATGGCCGGTTCCGATGGCGGTGGCTCGTCGACGCCGTAGTAGTGCGACGGGTCTTCGTCGGTGACGATGGTGCCGTCGGCAGCTTCGCCTTCGGTGGTGCCGAGGTTGGCGTACTGGCCCTGCTCTGCGGTGCCGTTGCCGGTGCAGGTCATTGATTCGCCCACTGCCAGGGTGTCTTGGGGGCAGGTGACGGCGACGCCTTGGTCGTCGACCACGGTGACGTTGCTCAGGTCCACATCACCGGTGTTGGTGACGACGTAGGTCCACGTGACGGGGTCACCGACCGGGATTTCAGGTCCGGTGGGTTCGTCGGCGTCTTCACCGTTGGTCGCCTTCTCGATGTCGATGGCAGGGGCCGAGGCGTATCTGTAAGTGACTCGGACTGTGGTCGACACGTTCGTTCTGAATAGCTCTTCGATTGCGCCGCAGCCCCGGGCCGAGGCCGTCGCGTTTGCTGCAACCCCCAAGCTCACGGTTCCCGTTCCGATGTACGGAGCCATTGCCGCCGCATCCGACAGCACGATCTGATCTACGCCCGAAGCGCCGAGATCCGGGAACGACGCACCCGAGGCACCTGCGAAGTCGGCGACGCCGTCGAAGATCTCGAGACGAAGCGACACCGTGTTGGTGAGGTCGACCGAAACCAGCGCCGGCGAACCGCCGAGATTGACCACGCCGCCCCATGTCAGGGTCGCGTCGCAGTGCGAGGACGTCGAGAGGTTCTCGACGAACATCGATGCGGCGACGGCCGACTCCAGCTCTACCGTCACATCGAGCAGGTTCCCAAACGCAGGGTCAAACTGCGGAAACTCTGCCGACCGACTCCAGTTCGTCGGCGTGAACCCAAGCTCCCAGGTATGGGTCACCACAGACTCAGACGCCATGGCCCTCGTTGGCACCGCAATCAGTGCCGATGCGAGGAGCCCGATCACTCCTGCGACGCGAAGCCGCACTCTCCATCGCTCCATGGAAGCTCCCTCCTCCCATGAGCCGATTCCCCGATCGGGGGCTCGGTGCTTCGGCCCTGCCGTTGGCTCCACCAGCCGCCGGCGTTGCCCACGTGATGTGGTTGTTGCCAGAGTATGGGAACAGGCTGAAACTGCGATGGGGCGGCCGCCTCAAAAAGCGTTGAGTCGGTACGGCACGACAAAGGAGGGCGGTTTCCCGCCCTCCTTTGTCGTGCAGAGTGTTGTGCGTTCAGTTCTGGTTGTGGTTCTCGGGGCCGAATGGGCAGGTCCTGGCGTTGACTCCGTGCAACACCGATCGCGCCGTTGCCGGATCGCCGTCTTCGAACGCTTGCCGAACCTGGTCGATGATCTCGGCCTCGGTGTAGGGATATCGCACCTCGGGGTGGGATGCGTTCAGCAGCGCCGTGACGGACTCCTGCATCAACGCAGACCAACCGTCACCGCCACGGATGCGCGGCGTGCGGATGGCGTCGAGCAACGTGCCCTCCATGTCCACGCCGAAGACCGCGCCATACGAGGCGTCGGTGTCGTATCCGATCCACTTGTCGAGGTGGAGCGGATTGGCGTAGTAGTTGGGAGAGCAGCCGTTCGAACACGTGCGATCCGCCCCGTAGTAGTGCGACGGGTCTTCGTCGGTGACGACGGTGCCGTCTGGTGCGGTGCCTTCGGTGGTGCCGAGGTTGGCGTACTGGCCCTGCTCTGCGGTGCCGTTGGCGGTGCAGGTCATGGACTCGGCCACTGCCAGGGTGTCTTGGGGGCAGGTGACGGCGACGCCCTGGTCATCGACGACGGTGACATCGCTCAGATCGACATCGCCGGTATTCGTCACGACGTACGTCCATTCCACCGGGTCGCCGGCAACGATCCACGGTCCGGTTGGTTCGTCGGCGTCTTCACCGTTGGTGGCCTTCTCGATGTCGATCGCAGGTTCCGATGGCGGTGGCTCTTCGACGCCGATGTAGTGGCTCGGGTCTTCGTCGGCGACGACGGTGCCGTCTGGTGCGGTGCCTTCGGTGGTGCCGAGGTTGGCGTACTGGCCGACTTCGGCGGTGCCGTTGCCGGTGCAGGTCATGGACTCGGCCACTGCCAGGGTGTCTTGGGGGCAGGTGACGGCGACGCCCTGGTCATCGACGACGGTGACGTCGCTGAGGGCGACGTTGCCGGTGTTGGTGACCACGTAGGTCCACGTGACGGGGTCGCCGACCGGGATTTCAGGTCCGGTGGGTGCGTCGGCGTCTTCACCGTTGGTGGCCTTCTCGATGTCGATCGCCGGTGCGTCACCGACCACGCCGATGTAGTGGCTGGGGTCGGAGTCGGTCACGGTCGTGCCGTTGGGTCCTGTGCCTTCGGTGGTGCCGAGGTTGGCGTACTGACCGACCTCGGCGGTGCCGTTGCCGGTACACGTCATGGACTCGGCCACTGCCAGGGTGTCTTGGGGGCAGGTGACGGCGACGCCCTGGTCATCGACGACGGTGACGTTGCTGAGGGCGACGTTGCCGGTGTTGGTGACCACGTAGGTCCACGTGACGGGGTCGCCGACCGGGATTTCAGGTCCGGTGGGTGCGTCGGCGTCTTCACCGTTGGTGGCCTTCTCGATGTCGATCGCCGGTGCGTCACCGACCACGCCGATGTAGTGGCTGGGGTCGGAGTCGGTCACGGTCGTGCCGTTGGGTCCTGTGCCTTCGGTGGTGCCGAGGTTGGCGTACTGACCGACCTCGGCGGTTCCGTTGCCGGTACACGTCATGGACTCGGCCACTGCCAGGGTGTCTTGGGGGCAGGTGACGGCGACGCCCTGGTCATCGACGACGGTGACGTTGCTGAGGGCGACGTTGCCGGTGTTGGTGACCACGTAGGTCCACGTGACGGGGTCGCCGACCGGGATTTCAGGTCCGGTTGGTGCGTCGGCGTCTTCACCGTTGGTGGCCTTCTCGATGTCGATCGCAGGGCTGGCATCGTATCGGTAGGCCACCGTGATGTCGGCAGAAGCGAGGGTGGTGATGAGCTGGGCGATGGTGCCGCAGCCTGTGACGGTCGTCAGCGCTCTTGCGTTGATCGGCAGGCTGAGAGAGCCCGTCCCGGTGAAGACAGCCAGGACCGCAGGATCGGTGAACACGAAGTCCCCGGTCCTCGCCGCGTCGAGGTTGGAGAACGATTCCCCCGACGGCCCGGCGAAGTCGGTCACTCCGTCGTAGACCTCCAACAGGATGGTCTGTGAGTCGACCGGGGTGATGGCGACCGTGCCCAGGCCGGTGTCTGCGCTGATAGTCGCGCCCCATGTGAGGGTTGCATTGCAGACGGATGATGTCGACAAGTTCTCGACAGACATCGACGAAGCGACTTCGGCGCCCATGGAAATCGTCACGTCCAACAGGTCGCCCTGCGACGGATCGAACTGCGGCACGCTGACTGGAATGGTCCAGTTCGTCGTTGCTGCCGGGATAGACGACGTGTGAGTCTCGGTGAACTCAACAGCCTGAGCAGACGGTGCGATTTGTACGACCGTGACCGCGACGAGCATCGCGGCCAAGGTCACATTGCGCCAACGGCGCAGAACGTGAGACATCGTGTTCCCTTCCTGGGGCTGGCTGCAAGGTGCAGCGCAACCCGTTCCCCAACTATCGAGCCGACGCGTAGAGACAACTTTCGGACCACGCGCCCGGCCCGCTGAGACTCTCTCTGGTACTCAAGCTACCAGACGTTTCATGATTTGCATGTGGTTCGGCCGTCCCACGTCGCAGCACCGCAAGTGTTGCCGTGCCCGGAGTCTCAACACGCCGACGATTTCCCAGGGCCGCCAACGGCCTACGGGGAAATCGTGTTGCGGCTCGCTGAGTTACGTTTCCTGGCGTCGACGGCTGGTCAGCAGTACCAAGCCGGCGCCGAGCATCACCATGGTTGCCCCGAGTGCGGTGAGGTCGGCCGAGTCGCTACCGGTCGGAACCATCTCGATAACGACGACGGCGTCGTCGTTATCAGTGACGACCGTGCCGTCCTCGTCCTCGCCTGTGACCACGGCGACGTTGGTGAATCCAGCCGTAACACCGCTGCGGGAGCAGGTGTATGACGTTGAGTCACCCGCCGCCAAGTCGCCGATCACCCGGTCGCAACCGGGCGCTTGGGCATCGGTCACCGCAACGTTGATCAAGTCGACAGTGCCAGGGTTGGTGACGGTGATGGTCCATGTCGCGGTGTCGTTGCCGCTGCCGATGATGATCGTCTGCCGATCCGGGTCCTTGACGATTTCGATCATGGGCGCAGCGTCGATCTCCCCCTCGATTCCGAGGTAGTGCGACGGGTCTTCATCGGTGACGATCGTGCCGTCCGGGGCTTCGCCTTCAGTGGTGCCGAGGTTGGCGTACTGGCCCACCTCCGCAGTTCCGTCAGCGGTGCAGGTCATCGACTCGTCCACGGCGAGGGTGTCCTGTGGGCACGTGACCGCGACGCCTTGGTCGTCCACAACAGAAACATTCGTGAGGTCCACGGTGCCGGTGTTGGTGACCACGTACGTCCACTGGACTGGGTCCCCTTCGCTGATCTCGGGTCCCGTTGGCTCGTCGGCGTCTTCACCGTTCGTGGCCTTCTCGATGTCGATGGCCGGCAACTCGAGCACGCCGATGTAGTGCGACGGATCTTCGTCGGTGACTTGGCTCTCGTCGGGCGCATCACCGGTCACGGTGCCGAGGTTGGCGTATTGCCCCTCTTCAGCGATGCCCGAGGCAGTACACGTCATGACCTCGCCGGCCGCCAGCGTGTCCTGGGGGCATGTCACTGCGACGCCCTGGTCGTCGACGACGGTGACGTTGACGAGGTCGACGTCACCGGTGTTGGTGACGACATACGTCCACTCCACCGGATCGCCAACGAGGATCTCAGGCCCTGTCGGGTCGTCTGCATCCTCGCCGTTGGTCGCCTTCTCGATGTCGATCGCAGGAGCCTCGAATTGGTAGGTGACGGTCACGGTCGCCGAGGCTTGCGTGAAGAACTCGAAGAACACATTGCCGGTGTCCTGGGTGCCTGAACTATCGCCGGCTGCGGCGACATCGAACACGACGGTGCCCGTGCCGAGGAACAGCGCCAGGTCGGCCGGATCGGTGAAGGTGGCGGACTGGATGTCTTCGCCGCTGAGGCCTGTGACGGTGAGGCCGGCAGGTCCCATGAAGTCCGGGTCCTCATTGCACCCGGTCACGGTTGTTGGATCGGGGTCGTCGCAAACGTCGAGAGTGAAGTCCTGGACTGCTTCAGGCAGGGCGGGGGCAACGCCGACCGTCGGGTCCGCCTGCAGGCTTGCGGTCACCGCGGCGGCCAGCGTGACTTGGCCGATCCCGGGGGACTGGGTGGAGAGGTTCTCGACGAACATGTCGCCGTTCACGCCCGCGACGAGCTCAACGGTGGCAGAGGTGAGTGTTCCATTTGCCGGATCGAATTGATCGATGGAGACCGTTGTCGCAAAGTCGGTGTCGGTCGGTGGCACGCTGGCCGATGGAGGCGTCTCAGTCCCGGCCTGGGCGACGCCGCCCGGGGCAAGCACGGTGAGCAACAGTGCGAGGCTTGCGGCCAACGCCGGCGCGCCCCATCGACGGTTGCGAGCTGTCTTCGTCATCATCTCTCCCTACGAGTTCACGCCACTGAACGCACCGGCTCTCCCCGGTACGCCGTCCCCGCGTGCGGAGACCTTAGCGTCCAGGCTCGCCGGCGAGTGCGAGCGGGCCGTGGGCGCGCTCGGGCTCTGAGCTGAGGGGAGGCCTCATTCGGCCTGCCTCTCGGGCGGGCGGAGCTCAACGGTCGCCCAATCCGGAAGGCCACGTCCCATCACCATCTCGGCAACCTCTCGAACCATGGGGTTGCGATCGTTCCGCGCCTCCAGCAGGGCCGGTTCAACGGCCGGATCATCGAACACGGTGAGCGCGACCACTGCACGGCGGCGGACTTGCGGGGGGCCGGTCGCCAGGACGTCGAGCAGCGTGGGTAAGCCGCGAACGTCGCCGATCGCTCCCAGCGCCGCCACTGCAGCTTCCTGTACGAGACGGTCGGGGTGGTGTGCGGCCGCTTCCATCAGCCACGGCACTGCCGAGGTCGCCACCAGTTCGCCAAAGGCGGTTGCCGCCGCCTCGACAACGCGGGTGTCCTCGTCCAGCCGCGCCTCCATGATCAACTCGACGACGTCGGCTCCTGCACCACCCAGGATCTCCACCGCCTCCGCACGAACGGCGCCGTCGGGGTCAACGACGAGGCGCTCCTCGATCGCAGCGCGGACGGCCGGCTCGGCGAGTCTCCCCGCACAGGCAGCCACTGCAAGGCGCCGCATAGAAGCATCGTCATGCGCCAGGAACGCCAACGGCTCTGCAATCAACCGCACATGCTCCGAGGACGCCATCCCCGCAGCGTAGACAGACCCACCACAGCTCTCCGGAAGCCGCGCAAGGGCTGTGAGCTATCGGGGCGGCTCAGGCCGCCCCCTCCGGAGGCCGGGCGGAGACCGACCGCCACCGAGGCTCATGTTCGGTCCCAGGCCTCGAGCGACGTGCCGTGCAGGGGATCGTACGAGTTGACCCTCGATGCTGCGCCTCGGTACGATACGAACGATCGTTCGTTTTGGCGCGGCCCGGAGTGCATGCAGCGCTTGGCTCTGGCACGATGACGGCGGCAGCGGACCTGGAGATACCTTTGGTGGATCACATCCTGTACGAGGTCGACGGTGGCGTCGCCACCATCACACTCAACCGTCCCGACAAGCTCAACTCGTTCACGACGCCGATGCTGGAGGACTTCCAGACTGTGCTGGGCGCCGCCGCCGGTGACTCGGGCGTGAGGGCAGTGGTGATCACCGGTGCGGGTCGCGGCTTCTGCGCAGGTCAGGATCTGTCGGATCGGAATGTCGCCCCGGGCGACGAGATGCCCGATCTCGGCCGCTCGCTCGAGGAGCGCTACAACCCCATCGTGCGGAGCATCCGGTCGCTCCCCAAGCCCGTCGTCACCGCCGTCAACGGCGTCGCGGCCGGGGCAGGGGCCAACCTCGCCCTGGCGGGTGACATCGTCATCGCCGCTGCCTCGGCGCGTTTCATCCAGTCGTTCGCTCGCATCGGTCTCGTCCCGGACTCCGGCGGCACCTACTTCCTTCCCAGGGCGGTCGGGATGCCGAGGGCTATGGCTCTCGCTTTGCTCGGCGAGTCGCTGGACGCAGCCACCGCTGCGGAGTGGGGACTGATCTGGTCGGTCGTGGAGGACGCCGACCTCACCTCAGTCGCTTCGGAGCTGGCGAAGAAGTTGGCCGCGGGGCCGACGGCGGGCTACGCCAACATCAAACGGGCGCTCGGAGCATCGCTCGGCAACTCTCTCGACGAGCAACTCGATCTCGAGAGAGATCTGCAGCGGGCCTCGGGGCAGACTGCCGACTACCGAGAGGGCGTCGCAGCCTTCATGGAGAAGCGTTCGCCGAACTTCGAGGGGCGATGAGCGCCCTTCCACGGGACACCGTGGTGGCCGTGCTCGGCGCAGGCACCATGGGGGCGGGGATCGCTCACGTTGCTGCCGAGGCAGGGCATCGTGTCCTGCTCTTCGACACGAACCAAGAGGTGATCGTCTCCGCGCTGCAATCCCTTCAGCAACGGCTCGACCGCTCGGTGGCCAAGGGCCGCCGGTCGGCTGAGCAAGCTGCCGCCCTGGTGAGTCGCATCTCTCCGGCCGCAGCGCTGGCGGAGCTGGCGGACGCAGGGCTCGTCATCGAAGCGATCATCGAGGATCTCGGCATCAAGCAGCGGGTCTTTGCCGAGCTGGAGGACATCGTCGCTGCGGACGCTGTCCTGGCGACCAACACCTCGTCGCTTTCGGTGACGGCCATCGCCGCCCCGCTCCGCGATCCGCGGCGCGTGGTCGGCATGCACTTCTTCAACCCGGCTCCCGTGATGCCTTTGGTCGAGATCGTCGTCGGCGCCGACACCGCACCAGACGTCACCGACGCTGCCAGTGCCACAGCAGCAGCGTGGGGCAAAACGGCCGTGCGGTGTACCTCGACACCAGGGTTCATCGTCAACCGGGTGGCCCGACCGTTCTACAGCGAATCGCTCCGCATCCTCGATGAGGGTGTCGCCGACATCGCCACCATTGACGCCATCGTCACGGGGAGCGGAGGCTTCCGCATGGGCCCCTTCACCCTGATGGACCTCGTTGGGCTCGACGTCAACCTCGCCGTTTCGACATCCGTCTACGAACAGTCGTTCCACGATCCTCGGTTTGCTCCCCACCTCCGCCAGCGCGCCAAAGTCGATGCCGGCCACCTGGGACGCAAGACCGGCAGAGGCTGGTACGACTATGCCGACGGTGCTCCGGTTGTCGAGCCGGCCACGCTGCCGCAGGGCCCGCACCCAGATCTCGTTCTGGCGGATGAGGGGCCGCTGCTGGACGATGTCGTCACCAGGCTCGAAGCCGGCGGGGTCACGGTGGTGCGCACCGATCTTCCATTCTTTCTCGAGGTCGACGGGGTCCAGATCTTCCCGACCGACGGCCGGCCAGCCGCCATGCTGATGCTGGACCCCGACCTCCCGGATCGTGTCACCCTGGATCTCGTGCTCGACTGGTCGACGGCCGAGCGGGTGGCGATCTCCGCCCCTTCCAGCGTCGCCGATGCATCGATCGCCAAAGCGGCGGGTGTGTTCCAGGCGGCGGGGCTCATGGTCAGCAGGGTTGACGATGTCCCTGGGATGGTGATGGCGCGCATCCTGGCGCAGCTGGTCTCGGTTGCCGCCGATGCGGCGACGGCAGGCGTGGCCGCTCCGGAGGACATCGACACCGCTATGCGCCTCGGCACCAACTATCCCGGCGGCCCTTTTGAGTGGGCGGACACGCTCGGGGTCACACGCATCCAGATGGTGCTCGACCATCTGCGATGGTTCTATGGCGAAGACCGCTACCGCATGGCCCCTGCGGTGCGACGGGCAGTATTTGCGGGCGTTCCCCTGCGCAAGCAGGCTGCACGCTCCGGTTGATCGACGACAATCTGCGACCCCCAACGGAGGAACCACGATGGCGACCGACTTCTACGACCGCCACCACGCCATACTCGACAAGGCGCTGGAGACCATCCGCACCCGGAGTTATTGGAGCCCGTACCCGGAGAGCCCGCGGGCGTACCCCGAAGACGCCCCGGGCGCCGGTGAGGCGGCGTTCCAGGAGCGGCTGGGGAAACCCTTTGAGATTGATCAGCCAAGCGACGGCTTTGTCGAGGTTGCCGAGACCTCTGCGTACGGCATCGCCCTGGGCGTCCAGTACCCGAGATCGACCCCTGAGGAGTTGCTCGATGCGGCATCCGCTGCGATGCCCGCCTGGGCCGCTGCTTCGCCGAAGGTGCGTGCGGGGGTCTGCCTCGAGATCTTGGACCGGCTGAGCCGGAGCAGTTTCGAGATGGCCCACGCCGTGATGCAGACAACGGGCCAGGCGTTCCTGATGGCGTTCCAGGCCGGCGGTCCACACGCGCTCGATCGTGGTCTGGAGGCGCTCGCGTACGCCTCTGCCGAGATGAGCCGGCTGCCCGCTGCGATGCGCTGGGAAAAGCCGCAGGGCAAGCGGGACCCTCTGCTGATCGACAAGACGTGGCGCATCAAGCCCCGCGGCATCGCGGTCACCATCGGGGTGTCGACCTTCCCCACGTGGAACGGCTATCCGGGGATCTTCGCCAGCCTCGTCACAGGAAACCCCGTGATCGTCAAGCCCCACCCGGAGACGATCCTCCCGCTGGCGATCTTCGTGGAGACGGCCAGGGCTGTGTTGGCAGACGCCGGGTTCGACCCCAACGTCGTCACTTTGCTGGCCGACACGCCCGACGCACCCGTCGCCAAGGATCTGGTGATGGACCCGAGGGTGAAGCTGGTCGACTACACGGGCGGCTCTGCGTTCGGTACCTGGCTCGAGGAGAACGTGCGTCATGCACTCGTCTACACGGAGAAGGCTGGGGTGAACTCCGTCGTCATCGACTCGACCGACGACCTGAAGGGCATGTTCCGCAACCTGTCCGTGTCGATGACGATGTACTCGGGGCAGATGTGCACCACTCCGCAGAACGTGTACATCCCCAGGGACGGCATCGATGTGGGCGACGAGCGAATGTCCTTCGACGAGGTGGCGGCAGGGCTTGCGGGTGCCATCGGCGGGCTCCTGTCCGACGACCAGCGAGCGGGCGACATACTGGGCGCCATCAAGGGATCGGCAACGCTCACCCGGCTCGATGCGGCGGCAGGCGACGGCGAGGTGCTGTTGGAGACGCGGGAAGTCCCCAACGCAACGTTCCCCGATGCTGTCGTGCGGACGCCGGTCGTCGTCAAGGTCGATGCAGCCGATCGTGCCGTCTACATGCGGGAGATGTTCGGTCCGGTGGCCTACATCATCGCGACGGATGGCACGGAGCAGAGCCTCGAACTCGCCACCGCCTCAGCGCAACAGCACGGTGCGATCACCTGGCTGGTCTACACGGCAGACGAGTCCGTGATGGACCTGGCTGAAGAGGCGGCCGTCGACGCCGGGGTGTCCGTCGCCTTCAACCTCACCGGCGGGCTCTTCGTCAATCAGTCCGCAGCCTTCAGTGATTTCCACGTCACCGGAGCCAATCCGGCAGGCAACGCCAGCCTGTCCGATCCCGCGTTTGTCGCCGGCCGGTTCCGAATCGTCGGCGTCCGCAAACCTGCGTGATCCACATAGCGGAACACCGTTCCGTACTCATGGCAGGGAGCGTGTACAAACTCTATGGTGACGGCGCCTGAGCAGTGAGATCTGTCAGACGAGAAGGGAGACGTCCATGACCGCAACGATGGATCGCCCCGGGGCGCCGGAGATCGGCACCGGGTACCCGACGGTTGCGAGTCGTGTGCGCGACTGGGCGCAGCGCCGACCCGACGGCGTCGCCATGCGCGAGAAGGACTTCGGCATCTGGCAGGAGATCACCTGGACGGCGCTGTGGGATCAGATCGTCACCGCCGGTCACGGGCTGCTCGCCCTCGGTGTCGACGTCTGGCGACGTCGTCTCGATCCACTCCGAGGATCGACCCGAGTGGGTGATCCTCGATCTTGCCACGGTTGCCGTCAGGGGCATCACCACCGGCATGTACCCCACCAACCCCGCCGCCGAGGTCGAGTACCTGCTCAACGATGCAGGTGCAGTCGTGCACTTCGCCGAGGATCAGGAACAGGTCGACAAGATCCTGGAGTTGGCGCCTGAGCGCTTCCCCAACCTCACCAAGATCCTGTACGTCGAGCCGCGGGGCGTGCGCGGCTACGAAGACTCTCGGCTCATGTTCTGGGACGAGTTCATGGCACTCGGTGCCCGACATCGCCAAGAGAACACCGGAGCGCTCGAGAAGCTCATGGCAGAGGCGACGGCCGAAGACATCATGACGCTGGTCTACACGTCGGGCACGACCGGCCCGCCGAAGGGCGCCATGCTGACCAACGCCAACGCCAACTTCGCCATGGATCTGGTGGTGAACGTCGACGGTCGGCTTCCCGGCAACATCAAGCCGGGCCCCGACGACCAGATCCTCACATACCTTCCGCTGTGCCACGTCGCCGAACGCATCTTCTCTACATGGACGATGGCTTCCTCTGGCACCGTGCTCAACTTCGCCGAGTCGATCGAGACGGTCCAGCTCAACCTGCGGGAGATCCAGCCCACGCTGTTCTTCGCTGTCCCCCGCATCTGGGAGAAGATCCACGCCACGGTGCTGATCCGTCTCCAGGACGCAACCTGGCTGAAACGCAGAGTGACCCAGCTCGGTCTCTCCCTGGCCAACTACATCGGCAAGCAGCGCATCGCCAATGGCGGCAACCACACCTTTGGCAGCCGGATGGCCTATGCCGTCGGCAACCCGTTGATGTTCCGGGCCTTGAAGGAGCGCATCGGTCTGCGGAGGTGCCGCTGGGCAGGTTCGGGAGCCGCCGCCATCGCCCCTGAGGTGCTCGAGTTCTTCATGGGTCTCGGACTTCACGTGGCGGAGCTGTACGGGATGACAGAGAACGTTGCCGTCGCCACCGTCAACTTCGTCGGCCGCATCAAGCTCGGCACCGTTGGGGAGCCGTACCCCAACATCGGGTTCCGTATCGACGAGCAGACCGGTGAGATCCAGACCAAGCACGACGGCACATTCAAGGGCTACTGGAACAAACCCGAGGCGACCGCCGAGACTTTCACCGAAGATGGCTGGCTGAAAACCGGGGACGTCGGCGAATGGGTCGATGGCACCCACGTCAAGATCGTCGACCGGATCAAGCACATCATCATCACGTCCGGCGGGAAGAACATCTCGCCGTCGGAGATCGAGAACAGCCTGAAGGCGTCGCCGTACATCAAAGAGGCGATGGTGATCGGCGACGGGCGCAAGTACGTGACCGCCCTGATCGGCATCGAGCTAGACACGGTCGGCAACTGGGCGCTCCGCAAGAGCATCCCGTACACCACGTATCGCGACCTCTCCGAGAAGCCAGAGGTCATGGAGCTCATCCAGGGAGTCGTCAACGAGACGAACAGCAAGTTCTCGCGCGTCGAGCAGATCAAGACCTTCCGCATGATCCCCAAGGAGCTCGACCACGAAGACGGCGAGCTCACCGCCACCCAGAAGCTCAAGCGCAGCGCCATGAAAGACATGTTCGGCGACCTCGTGGAGTCGATGTATTGATGGTCGGGCCGAGCACAGCGAGCGCACGCCGGTACGGGCCGTCGCGCCCCAGCAGGGCCCGCGGCGTGGTTGAGAGCCGATGATGCTGGAGATCGTGCTCGCACAGACGGCGAACGCCGGGGCTGTCGAGAAGTTCATCAACACCCTCGCCTCCGGGATTGCGCTTGGTGCGATCTACGCCATCCTCGCCCTCGGCTTCGTCATCATCTTCAAAGCCACCCAAGTGGTGAACTTCGCGCACGGTGCCATCGCGGCACTGGGCGCCTACCTCGTCGTGTACTTCGCAACGGTTGCCAACATCCCAGGCAAGTGGATCGAGTCCGCTCCAACCTTGTTGCAGTGGTCCCTGTCTGCGGCGCTGGCGATTCTGATCGCGGCATTGATCGGCATCATCGTCGAGCGTCTCGCCATCAGGCCGATGATCGGCGAGCCCTTGTTCGCCGTTGCAATGATCACGCTGGGTCTCGACCTGATCGTTCGGACGATCACCACCGACTACCTCGGCAACCAGTTGCGCGGTCTTGGTGACCCATGGGGAGCCAACGTGGTGGACATCGGGCTGCTGCGCGTATCGCAAACGCAGATTGTCATGGTCGTCGTCACCGGTTTGGCGATGGTTGGATTGGGATGGTTCTTTCGCAGTCGCACGGGAATCGCAATGCGTGCCACCGCCTTCGATCAAGAAGCAGCGATGGCTCAGGGCATCAGCGTAGGCCGCGTGTTTGCTGTGGCGTGGGCCATCGGCGCCGGGCTCGCTGCCATTGGCGGCATCTTCGCCTCGATGTCACCCCGTGCCGCGGGTGTCACGCCTTTCACCGCGTTTGTGGCGTTTCGGGCCTTTCCCGCAGTGGTGATCGGCGGTCTCGACTCGATCCCGGGAGCCATCGTCGGCGGTTTGTTGGTGGGCACCGCCGAGGTGTTCGCCGGCAGCTACCTGTCGGGCGTCTCGTGGCTCGGCGTCGGGTTCTCCGGCATCGTGCCGTGGTTGCTGATGATGGTCGTGCTTCTCGTCAAGCCGTATGGCATCTTCGGAACCGAGGAGGTCCGTCGCGTATGAGGGGCAGGCCAAATCTCTTCACGGGCTACGAAGCGGAGATGTCGCTGTTCCCGACGACGACGCAGCGCGCCGGGGTGGGCCTCCTCGTTGTCCTGGCCCTTCTTGTCCCGCTCGGTGGGGTGCCGTTCCTGGGCTATCTCGGTGACTCGGGTTGGCTCGTCATCATCAACCGGGCTCTCGTCTTTGCCGTCGCCGCGCTCGGTCTCAACCTCCTCACCGGCGTTGCCGGCCAAGTGTCGCTTGGGCATGCCTTCTTCATGGCGGTAGGGGCCTACACCGCAGTCTTGCTGGGCGGGGAGGCCGGCAATACCGTCTGGGGCTTCGGACTGCCGATATGGATCTGGTTGCCGGCCGCCGGAATCGTTGCCGCGGTGATCGGCATGGTGGTTGCGCCGACGGCGGTGCGGGTGCGCGGGCTGTATCTGGCCTTTGTCACGCTCGGTCTTGTTTTCATTGGGCTCCACTTGTGGCGCAACCTCGGCAAGGTGGCGGGCGGCGCGACGACCGGACGGGAATGGCCGCCGCTGGAGTTTGCGCTGTGGAAGGGCGAGCCGCTCATTTCCTTCTCCACCCCTGGGCCGTGGTTTGGAGTCGAACTGAGCGGCGACGCCAAAACGTACTTCTTCCTGTTCGGCATTGCCGTCTTGTTCGCAGTCCTGTCGAAGAACCTCATGCGGACCCGCATAGGGCGCTCCTGGACCTCAATCCGGGATCGCGATATCGCGGCTGAGGTGATGGGGGTCAACGAGTCGAAGAGCAAGCTGCAGGCCTTTGCCGTGTCGTCGTTTTATGCCGGGCTTGCAGGAGCCCTGTACGCCACCGTGCTCGGCAGGGTGATACCCGAGTCGTGGGATCTGCTGCTGTCCGTGGAGTTCATTGCGATTGTGCTCATCGGAGGGGCGGGCACCGTGGCGGGCACCCTGCTGGGGACCTTCTTCGTCGTGCTGACGCCGCGGGTCGTGGAGGACTTCACGTTGTGGCTGGCGAACCAGGCCGAAACAGGCGGACCGTTCTCTTCGATTGCCAATCTCGTCGTGGCCACCAGTTCCGACGACTTCGGGCTGGTCTCGACGGGTGCCGCCGGACCCGGGCTGTCGATCTTCCAGCTCAACATCGTGCTGTTTGGCGTGCTCATCGTCGTGTTCCTCATCGCCGAGCCGCTTGGCCTCTTTGGCATCTGGATCCGCATCAAGAACTACTGGAAGGGCTGGCCTTTCACCTACTGACCCTACCTACAGAGATCTCCGCCGATTACTGTCCCGACCTCTGCGGTGGGGGCAGGAGCAATGAGCAGAATGACAACAGGAGGACCGAAGTGAGAAGTAAACGGTTTGGATGGCTGATCGCCCTTGCGGCGTTCGCACTCGTGGTTGCCGCCTGCGGAGGCGACGATGACGATGCGGGCAGCGATACAACGGCTGCAGCCGCCACGGAAACTACGACGACTGCCGCCGCCGGCACCGATGAGACAACGACGACCGCAGCCGAAACGACCGAAACGACGGCTGCACCCGCAGGCGGCGAAGTCATGGCCGACGTTGGCGTCGATGTGGAGAACAAGGTCATCAAGCTCGGCTACCTCGCCGACCTGACCGGCGCGTTCGCTCCGCTCGTCATCGACATCACCGATGCCCAGAGGGTCTACTGGGACCAGGTGAACGCCGCAGGCGGCATCGCAGACGGCTGGACGGTTGAGCTGGTCGTCGAAGACACCAACTACAACGTTGAGCAGCACCAGGAGAAGTACGTCAAGATCAAGGAGGAAGTCCTAGCGCTTGGCCAGTCCACCGGTTCACCGACCAATGTGGCGACACTCCCGCAGTACGTCGAGGACGACGTGTTGTTCATTCCGCTGAGCTGGTATTCCGGCTGGGCGATCCCCGAGTTCGACAACGGCCTGGCGCTCGAGCAGAACACCAACTACTGCATCGAGGCCATGGACGTTGTCGGGTACATGCACGACGAGCAGGGCGCCCAGTCCATCGCTCTCGTGACGTTCCCGGGTGACTACGGACAGGATGCGGCGGCGGGCGTCAAGATCGCCGCGGAGTTCTACGGCATGGACATTGTGTATGACGGGGAGGCTGTGGTCATCCCGGGTCAGGACCAGACGCCGGTGATCACCGAGATCGTCAACTCCGGCGCCGACTTCGTGTTCGCCACGACAAACCCGTCAACGTTCGCCGAGATCCTCGGCGGTGCGGTACAAAGCGGCTACCAGGGTCTGTGGACAGGGTCGCTGCCCACGTACGACTTCCGACTGCTCGACACGCCGGTTGGCCCGATCCTCGATCAGGTCTTCTTCCAGTCGAACTACGGTGCGACGTGGGGCACGGATGTTCCCGGCATGGCGGGCCTGCAGGAGGCGATCATCGCTTCCGACCCAACGCGGCGCCCGTCGGATGCGTTCATCATCGGCTGGACCGAGTCGATCGCCATTCGCAAGGTCCTGGAGACGGCCATCGCCAACGGTGACCTGACCCGGGCGGGCATCAAGACGGCTGCCAACAGCATCGCCGATGTCGACTTCGAGGGCCTCGCTCCGAACCAGAGCTATGCGGGCACTCCCAACGAGTACGTGCAGCGGCAAATCGCCATGTACAAGCCGTCGCTCGAGGCCTACACGGCCGCAGGCGGCGCAGATCAGACCGTTTCCCAAGATGGTGGCGGAACCACGGGCTCCGTGCTGGTGAAGGAGTACTTCACGTCCGAGGCAGCGGCAGCGTTCGAGTTCACCGCTCCCTGCTACGAGCTGTAACAAACAACGGGAGGGTGGGGTGCGGCGGGTCCGCACCCCACCCGCCAATACGACGAGGGAATGAGCCGAGATGCTTGAGATCGCCAACCTCGAGGTCGTCTACAACGACGTCGTCTTGGTGTTGCGCGGTCTTTCGCTCGAGGTGAAGGACGGCCAGATCGTTGCGCTCCTCGGGGCCAACGGCGCCGGGAAGACCACCACCCTGCGGGCCATCACCGGTCTGCTCGACGTCCACGAGGGCGATGTCACCAAGGGCTCGATCGAGCTCGACGGAGAGCGGATCGACGGCAAAGAGGCCTCGGTCATCGTTCGAGCCGGCATCGCTCAGGTGATGGAGGGTCGGCGCGTCTTCGCCGAGATGACGGTCGACGAGAACCTGCGCACCGGGTCGATCACCAACAAGAACGGCGCAAGCGTCAAGGCATCGTACGAGCGGGTCATGGACCTCTTTCCCGTGCTGAAAGAGCGGCGCAAAGCCAGCGCTGGATACCTGTCGGGCGGCGAACAGCAGATGCTCGCCATCGGACGTGCGTTGATGGCCGACCCCAAGCTGCTTGCGCTCGATGAGCCGTCCCTGGGTCTCGCCCCGAAACTGGTGCAGCAGATCCGCGACATCATCGTGCAGATCAACGAGGGTGGCACCTCTGTCTTGCTGATCGAGCAGAATGCCAACATGGCGCTCTCGATCGCCGACTACGGCTACATCATGGAGACCGGCAAGGTCGTCATGGACGGCGATCCGAAGAAGCTCCTCAACGACGAAGACGTGCAGGAGTTCTACTTGGGGCTCCACTCCGAGGGCGAACGCCGCACCTTTCGGGAAGTGAAACACTACAAGAGACGGAAGCGATGGCTGTCGTGAGTGTTGGTATCCGGTATCCGGTATCCGGTATCTGGTGCGAGGTGTCCTGCACCGGCTGCCGCTTCGTTGATACGCTGGCCTCATGACCCACCTCGTCGAGTTCGAAGACGTTTCGCTGGCGTTCAAAGGCGTCAAGGCGTTGACGGACGTCAGTTTCCAGGTCGGTGACGGGGAGCTGTTTGCCATCATCGGCCCCAACGGCGCAGGAAAGACGTCGACGTTCAATTGCTTGAACGGGGTGTACAAGCCGCAGCACGGCGACATCCGCTGGGAGGGCAGCAGCATTCTCGGTCTGCGGCCTGACAAGGTCGCTGAGCTCGGTATCGCCAGGACCTTCCAGAACATCGAGCTCTTTGCGCACATGACGGTGCTCGAGAACCTGCTGGTAGGCCGGCACGTGCGGACCAAAGGCAGCTGGCTGTCCGGGAGCCTCTGGTTTGGCAAGGCCAAACAAGAGGAGATCGACAACCGTGCCAAAGTCGAGGACATCATCGATCTGCTCGAGATCGAGCCGTGGCGGAAATACCCGGTGGCGTTGCTGCCCTACGGGATGCAGAAGCGCGTCGAGCTGGGCAGGGCCCTCGCCATGGAGCCGAGACTCCTCCTGCTCGATGAGCCCGTTGCGGGAATGAACCTCGAAGAAACTGAAGACATGGCCCGCTTCATCCTCGACATCCGTGAGGAGCTCGGCATCGCCATGATCCTCGTGGAGCATGACATGGGTCTCGTGATGGACATCGCCGACCGCGTGATGGTGCTCGACTTCGGGACGCCGATCGCCACCGATGTCCCGGCCGCGATCCAGCGGCATCCGGAAGTCATCCGTGCCTACCTCGGCGAGGAGTTCGAGAGTGCGGACCTCCAGAAGGCCGAAGAGGTCGCCGAAACCACGGATATCCCCAGTTCGTGATCGCACCGGCGCCGCGGCTCGCCGTGCATGGCCCGCGCAACGTTCGCGGCGGTTAGGGTCCGGCAAGTGATCACAGAGCACGACCGATGGCTTCTCGAAGAGGGCTCCCACGAGCGCATCTATGACCTGCTCGGTGCGCACGTCCACGAGACCGGCACCCGCTTCCGGGTGTGGGCCCCGAACGCCAACCGGGTCACCCTGATTGGTGACTTCAATCTTTGGGATCCGTGGGCCCACGACATGGCATGGGCTGGCGGCGGGGTGTGGGAGATCGACGTGGCCGGCATCGGCGCAGGCGAGCGCTACAAGTTCCACATCGAACGCAATGGCTGGCACGCCGACAAGACAGACCCTGTGGCCAAGGCCAATGAGCTCCCCCCTGGGACTGCGTCGCTCACGTGGGATTTGGCCTACGAATGGGGCGACGACGAGTGGATGGCGGGCCGTGGCGCCAGGCAGACCCCCGATGCGCCGATCTCCGTCTACGAGGTGCATCTCGGTTCGTGGCAAGGCCCCACGAAGTACCGCGACATCGCCAAGCCGCTGGCCGACTGGGTGGTGCAGCAGGGATACACCCACGTGGAACTGCTGCCGGTGATGGAGCACCCGTTCTTCGGATCGTGGGGATACCAGACCACGGGCTACTTTGCTCCGACCTCGCGGTACGGCTCGCCGCAAGACCTGATGTTCCTCATCGATCACCTGCATCAAGCCGGCGTCGGTGTGCTCATCGACTGGGTGCCTTCACACTTCCCGATGGACGGCCACGGCCTGGTCCATTTCGACGGCACCCATCTGTACGAGCCCGCAGACCCTCGCATCGGGTATCAACCCGACTGGGGTTCGGCGATCTTCGATTACGGGCGCCCTGAAGTGCGCGGCTTCCTCATCTCCAGCGCTCACTTCTGGATCGATCGTTACCACGCAGACGGCATCAGGGTCGACGCCGTGGCATCGATGCTCTACCGCGACTACTCACGAGGCGACGGAGAGTGGGTCCCCAACGAGTACGGCGGTAGGGAGCACCTCGAGGCAATCGGCTTCATCAAGCAGCTCAACGAGTCCCTGTATGCCCGGCACCCCGGCATACAGACCATGGCCGAGGAGTCGACGGCGTGGCCGCTCGTCTCGCGCCCTGTGTCCATGGGTGGCCTCGGGTTCGGCTTCAAGTGGGACATGGGGTGGATGAATGACACGCTTCGCTACATGGCACGCGACCCGATCCACCGGTCGTATCACCACAACGAGCTGACGTTTCGTGCGATGTACGCCGGGCAGGAGAACTTCATCCTCCCGCTGTCGCATGACGAGGTCGTCCACGGCAAAGGCTCGCTGCTCCGCAAGCAGCCGGGGGACGATTGGCAGCGATTTGCAGGGCTCCGTCTCCTGTTCGGCCACCAGTGGACCACCCCGGGCAAGAAGCTGGTCTTCATGGGCTGCGACCTCGCACCGTGGAACGAGTGGAACCACGACAGCAGCCTTCCATGGCATCTGCTCGATGATCCGCAGCACGCAGGTGTCGCCACATGGGTTGCCGACCTCAACCGGGTCTACCGCAGCGAGCCGGCCCTGCATCGCTCGGATGACCACCCGGAGTGGTTCCGGTGGGTCGTCGCCGATGATGCCGCAGCCAGCACCATTGCCTTCGTGCGCTATGCGGACGGCGAGCGGCCTGTGCTCGTGGTGTCGAACTTCACGCCTTCGGTGTGGACGGGATACCGGTTTGGTGTGCCGGAGGGGGGCCATTGGGTGGAGCTGCTGAACGGCGACGCCGCCGACTACGGCGGCAGCGGTGTCGGTAGTCTTGGGGGCATGGACGCCGAGCCCGTCGCCTCCCATGGCTACGAGGATTCGATCGTGATGGATGTTCCGCCGCTTGCAACCGTGATCCTCGCTCCGCAGAGAGCGGAGTCGACATGACGGGCGGTGTTCGGCCACATGTGCTGTCCATGGTCCTGGCCGGTGGCGAAGGCAATCGTTTGATGCCGTTGACGAAGGACCGCGCCAAACCTGCAGTGCCGTTCGGCGGCCACTACCGGCTCATCGACTTTGCGCTGTCGAACCTCGCCAACGGGGGATACAGGCGCATCGTCGTGCTGACCCAGTACAAGAGCCACAGCCTCGACGTCCACCTGTCGCGGACGTGGCGGCTCTCGACGCTGCTCGGGAACTACGTGTCGGCTGCCCCGGCGCAGATGCGGGCCGGCAAGCGCTGGTTTCTGGGATCGGCGGATGCCATCTTCCAGAACCTCAACCTCATCGCCGACGAGCAGCCGGACTACATCTTCGTGTTCGGCGCCGACCACATCTACCGCATGGACCCGAGCCAGATGTTGGAACACCATATCGACACGGGCGCAGGCGCAACGGTTGCGGCGCACAGGGTGCCGCTGAGCGAGGCGCACCAGTTCGGCGTCATCGAGCGGGGAGCCACCACCAAGATCGAGACCTTCCTGGAGAAGCCTTCCGATCCGAAGCCGCTGCCGGACGATCCCACGCAGGCCTTCGTCTCCATGGGCAACTACTTGTTCGACACCGACGTGCTCGTCGACTTGGTCCGTGAGGACAGCGCCGACGATTCTTCGCGGCATGACATGGGCGGCGATTTGATCCCCAAGCTCGTTGCGAACGGCGAGGCCCACGTGTACGACTTCACCCACAACGACGTGCCCGGCGCCACCGAACGCAGTGAGGGCTATTGGCGAGACGTCGGGACGCTGGATTCCTATTTCGACGCCCACCTGGACCTCGTCGACATCGACCCGGTCTTCAACCTCTACAACCACGAATGGCCGATCTACACCGACCATCGTTCACTCGCTCCCGCCAAGGTCGTCGCTGCAGGCCGTGCCGGCGCTGGTGAAGTGAAGGACTCGATCTTGTCCAACGGCGTCATCGTCTCCGGTTCGTACGTCCGCAGCTCTGTGTTGTCGCCGCAGGTCCGGGTCGATGACGGAGCAGTCGTCGAACGCGCAGTGTTGCTCAACGGTGTGAAAGTGGGCCCTGGCGCCGTCGTTCGCAATGCCATCGTGGACAAGAACGTGCTCATCCCGCCTGGAGCCCAGATCGGCGTAGACGCCGTCCGTGACAAGGAGCGTTTCACCGTGTCCGACCAAGGCGTCGTAGCCATCGCAAAAGGCATGACGATCGAAGAGATCACATAGCAAGCGCCGCCCACAGCCGTGCGGTCGAGTTCGTCGGTCCGCACCTCGGAAACGTATCCCGAACCTGGGAGTTCGCAGGCTGCGCGGGGCCGCACCTAGTACCAAGACCAGTACCAAGTACCAAGTACCAAGTACCAAGTACCAAGTACCAAGTACCAAGTACGTCTTCTCCCCCTACGACTTCGCTTCTCTGATCAGCTGCTCGTAGACCGCGATCTGGGCTTTGGCGGGGCCCGTCCAGGACCAGTCGTGGGTCATGCCGTGGGCCTGGATCTCGCGGCGGCGTTTCGGTGCCTTCCACGCACGCACGGCTCGGTGGAGTGCGTCGAGCAACGGCAACGGCTCTGCGGCAGGCGCGACGAAACCGGTACCTTGCACCTCGGAGTCGGCATCGGCGACCGTGTCGTGCAGCCCACCGACGTCGGTCACCACCGGGATCGTCCCGTACACCATGGCTTGCATCTGGGCGAGGCCGCACGGCTCAAACCGGCTCGGCATCAGCAGCAGGTCGGCGCCCCCGAAGATGCGATGGGCAAGGGGCTCGTCAAAACCGTCGATGAACGCCACCCGCTGCGGGCGAGCCGCCGCAGCCCAACGGGCGTGTTCCGCAAGCTCGCGCTCCCCTGACCCGAGGATCACCAGCCTCGCCGGCATACGGTCCAGGTATTCGGTCAGCTCGAGAGCAAGATCAACGCCCTTTTGCCAGGTGAGCCGAGTCACCATGCCGATGACGGGAGAGCGATCGTGCGGCAGGCCAACCTCGCCGGCGAGAGCACGGCGCGCCTTCGACTTGGGTGCGAGGTCCTCTGGACCGTAGGGCTGCGGAAGATGCGGGTCGGTGGCCGGATTCCATGCGTCGATATCGATGCCGTTGAGAATGCCGACCAGGCGGTCGCCGCGGGTGCGCAGCACGGTGTCGAGACCCGCACCGTTGGCCGGGTTCCGGATCTCCGAGGCGTAGTTGGGGCTGACGGTGATGACGATGTCCGCCAGTGCGACCGCACCCGACAGCGGGTTGGTCGTGCCGTGCCACTCGTACGCATCTGGGCGGTTGGTCATGATGTCGAGCCAGCCGAGGTGGGTGTTGCCCTGATAGGCGAGGTTGTGAATGGTCAGCGCCGAAGGGAGCGGCTCGGCGAGGAAGCCGAGGGCTGCAGCGGTGTGCCAGTCGTTGAGATGCAGGATGTCCGGACTGAGCTTGGCCGCCAGGGCGGCAATGGCCGCAGAAAACGACATGAACCGGAAGTCGTTGTCGGGCCAGCCTCGCCCGTTCTGGTTGGTGTACGGATGGGAGCGGGCGATCTCGGGGGTGCTGACCGCCAGCAGCGGAACCCCTCTGCCCACGGTGCCGCGCCGGTAGGTGGTGATGCCTACCCACGGCGGCATGTCGAGAGGTTGTGGAGGTCCGAGGTCGGCGGTATAGGTGCCGTAGTCGGGCAACACGACCGTGACGTCGACTCCGGCATCGTGAAGCGCCTGCGCCATCCCCGCCGCGGCGTAGGCCAGACCCCCGACCCGGACCAGCGGGGTGAACTCGGCCGTGGCGAAGAGCACCTTCACAGACGCACCGCCTGAATCAGGACGCGGAGCCCGAAGGGGGCCAGCGTCACCTTGGCGCCGTCGTGGAACTCGCCGGCTGGGGCAGCGTCCGGACGAGCCGTGTCGACCACCGTCCGCCAACCTTCGACGCCGAGGTCGCTGGGGATGGTGAACTCGATGGCGCTGTGACCTGCGTTGAGCATCAACAGGAAGGAGTCGTCCTTCGTGGTCTGCCCGTTTGCGTCGGCGGCGGTGAGCGCGCCCCCGTTGAGGAAGATCATCACCGCCTTGGAGTAGTCCGACTCCCAGTCCTTCATGGTCATATGCTTCCCGTCCGGGGCCATCCAGGCGATGTCGTCGAGTTGCGATCCCGCAGCAGGCGCCCCGCGCAGCCAGGCTCTCCGCCGGAAGACGGGATGGTCGCGACGGAGCGCAACCAGGGCAGCGACGAAGTCCACGAAGGCGGGGTCGGCGTTCGCCCAGTCGTACCACGAGATGTCGTTGTCCTGGGCGTAGGCGTTGTTGTTGCCTCGCTGGGTCTTGCCGAGTTCGTCCCCGCCGAGCAGCATCGGGACGCCTTGCGACAGCAACAGCGTCGCGATCAAGCTCCGGCGGCGGCGATCCCTGAGCTCGCTGATCGATGCCTCGTCGGTTGGACCCTCAACGCCGGTGTTCCACGAGCGGTTGTCGCCGTGACCGTCCTGATTCTGCTGCCCGTTGGCCTCGTTGTGCTTGCGCTCGTACGACACGAGGTCGACGAGGGTGTAGCCGTCATGGCTCGTGATGAAGTTGATGGATGCCGTCGGTGGCCGGCGCCCGCCGTCGGCGAAGATGTCGGAGCTGCCTGTCAGCCGTGAGGCGAACTCGCCGAGGACGGCGGGAGCGCCGCGCCAGTAGTCCCGCACCGTGTCCCGGTAGCGATCGTTCCACTCACGCCACTCGGAGGGGAAGCCGCCCAGCCGGTATCCCCCTGGGCCTACGTCCCACGGCTCGGCGATCAGCTTCACCTGGTTGAGCACGGGATCTTGGTGGACGAGATTGAGAAACGGCCCTGCAGGATCGAACTCGAGGCGGTGGCGGGCCAGGGTGGTGGCCAAGTCGAACCGGAACCCGTCCACGTGGTAGGTCTCGACCCAGTGCCGCAGGCTGTCCGCGATCATGCGGAGCACCGCGGGATGATCGGTATTGATGGTGTTGCCGACGCCGGTGAAGTCGAGATAGTGGCGCGGGTCCTCGTCGCTGAGGCGGTAATAGGCCGGATTGTCGATGCCTCGGTAGGCAAGGTTGGGGCCCAAGTGGTGCGACTCGCCGGTGTGGTTGTACACGACGTCCAGGATGACCTCGATGCCGGCGCGGTGCAGCTCCTTCACCATCTGCTTGAACTCGACGACCTGATCCCCGGGCGTCGCCGAGGCGGTGTATTCGTGGTGGGGGGCGAAGAAGTTGATCGGCTGGTAGCCCCAGTGGTTGCGGAGGCCGTGGCGCACCAGGCTGTGGTCATGGATGAACTGGTGGACGGGGAGGAGTTCCACTGCGGTGACGCCGAGTGCTGACAGGTGGTCGATGATCGGCGCTGAGCCGACACCGAGGTAGGTGCCGCGTAGCTCCTCAGGCACCTCGGGATGGAGCCGCGTCAACGATCGCACGTGGGTTTCGTAGATCACGGTTTCGGCCCACGGCCGTCGAGGCGGCGAGTCGTCGCCCCAGTCGAAGGCGTGGTCGACGACAATGCACTTCGGCATGAAAGGAGCGCTGTCGCGTGGTTCGGCTCGATCCGGGTCCTGCACCTGGAACCCGTAGACGGCACGATCCCATTGGACGTTGCCATCGATGGCGCCGGCGTAAGGATCGATCAGCAGCTTGGCGGCGTTGCACCACAAACCCTCGTGCGGAATCCACGGTCCTTCCACCCGGATCCCGTAGCGAGTACCGGGACCGACGTCGGTGAGGTAGCCGTGGTGCGTCGACCCTGTGCGGGCGTTGAGCCAGTACTCGGTCTCCGTCCCATCTGGCGCAAACACGCAAACGGCCAGTGCCTCCGCAATGTCCGAGTGGACCGCAAAGTTCGTGCCGGCGCCGTCGGGAGTGGCCCCCAGGGGGCTCGGTCGGCCCGGGAGGAGACGAGTCATGACATGGGTGGCGTGATGTGGACGGTACCGGTGAACAGCCCGCTGACACGCCCGTCGCCGCGAGTGATGGTGATGCGGTACGTGCCGAGGGTCCGTCCCCTCGTAGCCTCTTCCGCGGCGGCCGTCAGCACGTCGCCGTGGCGGGTCCCCGCCGTGAGGACGAGGTGGGTGTCGATCGCCACGGCTCTGTGTCCTTGGGCGTTGGAGGCGAGGGCGAAGGCACAGTCTGCGAGCGAGAACATGGCGCCGCCGTGGGTCACGTCGTAGAAATTCTCGTGATCGAGGGTCAGCGGCATTTCCACGACGATGTGCGCAGGATCGTCCGAAACCAAACGCATCCCCAACATTGCAGCGTATCGGTCGCGGCCGAACAGCTCGCGGACGCGTGCGGCGGGATCGGTCACCGGCTCGGCTAGCGGCCGCTCTTGGCGGCGAGCTTCCAGGCCGCCGGGAGCATGAGGCCCGCGGCCGCAACCTTGAGGAGGTCGCCGGGGATGAAGGGCACCGAGCCCAGCGAGGCCGCTTCGATCCAGCCGATGTCGAGGGAAGCAGCCAGCCAGGGCACACCGAGCACGTGGATGATGACGCTGCCCATCAAGAACGCAGGGATTGCGGTGACGATGGTGCGGTCCTGGAGGCGCTCGGCAAGAGCTCCGATGAGCCAGGCAGCAACGATGAACCCGACCAGGTAACCCCCCGTGGCTCCTTGCACGACGGTCCATCCAGACGTGCCTCCGGCATAGAAGGGGAGGCCGATGGCGCCGAGCACGAGATAGAGACCCATGCTGGCCGCCCCGGCGTTGGCACCGAGCGCAGCACCGGCGAGGAGGACAGTGAACGTCTGGCCGGTGATGGGGACGGGCGTGAAGGGCAGCGGGATCACGATCTGTGCGGCCAGGGCGGTCGCCAGAGCGAAGGCGACGACGAGCACCGCCGTCATTGCGGTTGACCGCGGCAACACGACACCGGTGATCACTCGTGATGGGACAGTCGCTTGCACGGAGGATTACCCCTTTTGTTGGCGAAGGCGTGATTCTATCGTGGGGTCATGATGGCAGCCGGAGCTCGGAGATTCTTCACGATGCTCGTGGTCGTGACGACGCTCATGACCTTGGCAGGGGTTGCTGATGCATCCTCGCTTCCCCGCGACGAACCAATGGATGAGGGTTGGATGCCCGCCGCACGACGCCAGCGGGTCGATTCCCCTTCGCAGACGGCGGGCTTCACCGTCGGGCGGCTGCGGATTCCCGCCATCGGCGTCGACGAGGTGATCCGAGCGGGCGTTGCGGTTGAGGTGCTGGACACCGGACCCGCGTACTGGACAGGCACTGCACTGCCGGGCGAGGCGGGGAACATGGTCGTCGCCGCCCATCGCACCACCCATGGGGCGCCGTTTCATGACCTGCATCTCCTCGAGCCCGGCGACCTCGTCTACGTCACCGACGCGACGGGTTTTGATGTGATGTATCGGGTGGTGGACACGTTCGTGGTGACTCCCGAGGCCGTATGGATCACGTGGGACAACGGGAACCCCTTCCTGACGCTCTTTGCGTGCCATCCGCTGGGTTCGGCATCGCAGCGCATCGTGGTCCGCTCCCAATTGGTGGCAGGCCGGTTGATAGCGTGAGCGCCTGGCCCGGCTGGTCTCGGTGCCCCGGTGTGGCGCTTCTAGTCCCTTGGGCTGGGTAGCATTCCGAACGATGGACACGACCGACCTCGAGAGCGCGCCAGACACCGGCGCCATTGCCGGCGATCCTGAGATCTGGCTCGAACCGCCTGCGCCAAGCCGGGGTCGCATGCCAAAGTGGCCGTTCTTCCTTGCCGGCCTGTTCCTGCTGATCGGCGCCGCAGTTGCGGTGACGTGGCCGATCAACGTCCCGTACTACGCACTGTCGCCAGGGCCGGTCAACGATACGAGCGACTACGTCAGCGTCGAGGACCCAGCCGGTGAAGAAGGCGGCGACTTGTTCTTCTTGACGGTCTCGCTTCGTGAGATCAACGCGATCGAGTACGTCGGTGCCCTCATCAATGACGAGGTCGATCTCAGCCCTCGCGAGAACATCCGCCCCGCAGGCGTGTCGCAGGACGACTTGCGCCAGCAGAACCTCGATCTCATGAACGCCTCGCAGACCAACGCAAAATATGTTGCCCTCAGCCGGCTCGGCTACGAGGTCACCTACGACGGTACGGGTGCTTTGGTGGATTCCATCATCGAGGGGTCGGCTGCCGAGGGCATCCTGCTCGAGAACGACATCATCATCGATGTCGACGGCGAGCCGGTGGAGTTCCTCGATGATGCCGTCGAGCTGATCGGAGGCCGATCGCCCGGTGATGTGGTGTCCCTCACTGTCGAACGGGCGAATGAAGACGGCGAGGTCGAGGCGCTCACGTTCGATATCGTGCTCAAGCCCTTCCGCGCCGAGGACACCGACGGCAACGTCATCGACGATCCCGACCGAGGCATGGTCGGTGTGCTGCTCAGCAATGGACCTACGACCACGGTCTTCCCGATCGAGGTCGACATCGACGCCCAGAACATCGGCGGACCCTCTGCGGGGCTGATGTTCGCCCTCGAGGTGATGAACCAGCTCACCGAAGATGACCTGACGCATGGCTACCGGATCGCCGGCACGGGGAGCATCGACTCTGAAGGGAACGTCGGCAGCATCGGCGGTATCCGCCAGAAGGTGTTCGGGGCCATCGACGTCGGCGCCGACTACGTGCTCGTCCCCGCAGGAAACTACGAAGACGCCGTCGACGCCGCCGGCACCGACATCGTCGTTGTTCGTGTCGAGAACATCGACGACGCCCTCGCCTTCATGGCGGCCCTCCAGCCTGCCGCCTGACGCCCCCGCGCGTTGCGACCGGAATGACGGAGAAACCTTCCGGCCTCGGGTATCGTCGGAAGATGCCTCCCGATCTCACGCCGGACTCGATCCGTGAAGCGTCGTTCGACGGGTCACTTCGTGGCTACGACCGCTCTCAAGTGGATGAGTTCCGTCGCGATGTTGCCGATCACGTTGCCGCTTTGGAATCGCGGATTGCGTCTCTGGACGTCAAGGTCGATCAGCTCGGCCTGAGTGAGGCCACCGAGCTCCGCGAGGAACTCGAGAAGGTGGGAACCGACATCGCGGCGATCCTCGCACAGGCAGAGCGGACAGCGACGGAGCTGCGGCAGCGGGCCGGCGCCGATGCGGCGCGATGGCGAGCCGATGCCGAGGCGGAGATCGGCGCCGCCAGAGCCGACGCCCGAGCGACCGTCGAGGAGATGCGTGCCCAGGCGTGGGCAGCTTCGACCGAGATGCTCGAGCAGGGGCGTGTCGAGGCGCAACAACTTGTCGACGAGGCCGCCGAGGGAGCCCTTTTCACTCGAGCCGAAGCCGAACGCGAAGTTCAGCGTCTCATCGGTGAAGCGCGGCGCGAGGCCGACGAGATCTTGCGTGGGGCGCAGGCCGAGGCGACTCGAATGGGTATCGAGGCGCGTGCCGAGAGCGAGCGTGTGCTCGAGACCGCACGACGCTCTGCGGAGAGCGCCCAAGAGCGGACGCGCGCCCTGGAGGTACGACGCGCCGAGCTGATGGGGGAGCTGGAGGCGGCCCGGCACGGTCTCCTCGAGCTTGGGGACGAGGCTCAGGGGGTTTCGCAGGAGTCGCCTGAACGGGCGGTCGGCGAAGGAACCGACGAGATCGATGTCTGGGAGGGCGACGACGGGACCGTCAAGCTGATTCCGTCAGGGAGCGGCTTTGTTCCCGGTCCTGTAGACGCCGACGAGATGATGGCCGAGGTGGAGCGGCTCCGCTCCGGGGTATTGGAACCGGAACCGATCCGCGAGCCGGGCCCGGAGGTCGAGGCTGGGCCTCCACCAGCCCACGAACCAGAGCCGATCCCCGAGCCGGACCCGGATGTTGAGGCTGAGCCCGTTGCTGAGGTCGTGCAGGAGCGAGAGCCTCCGTCAGAGCCTGATCCAGAGCCTGATCCAGAGCCGGAACTCGAGTCTGAGCCCGAGCGAGAGCCAGCAATTGAGCCGGAGCCGGAGCCGGAAGCGGCCAAGGAAGCGGGGCCGGAGCCGGAGGAGGCCAACAAAACGGAGCCGGAGCCGGAGGAGGCAAAAGAAGGCGAGCCGGAGCCCGCTGCGGATGCGATCGAGGGGTTGTTTGCATCGCTGCGCACTCCCGAGGAACCCGATCCGGCTCCTGCCGCGGAGGCGGCTCCCCCGTTGCAGCCTGTAGCCGGCGCGACTCCAGTCGGCGATGATCCCCAACCTCGACCCGTGGCAGGTCTGCCTGCTGTGGACGCTGCAACCGCGTTCGAGCTGCGCGACCAGGTCCTGTTGCCGATTCAGAATCGGGAACTCCGCGAGGTCAAGAGGCGCATCGTCGACATCCAGAACGGCGTCCTCGAGGAGCTTCGCGTCTCCACTGAACCCTGGCAACCGGATGCGGCCGGCTTCTCCGCAGAACTCCAGGGGAGCTTGAGTGCGTTGGTGCACGACGCCTATTCGGCAGGTCATCAAGCCGCGGCCCAGATGGTCGACGCAGCCTCGCCGACCGTGTCGGGGCAGGCCCGTGCCGCGAAGCCTGCGGTGTTCATCGACGCAATGGTCGCCGAGGTGGCGGCCGCTCACGCCCGAGCCGGCAGCGATGCGGGCGTGCGCCAGCGCTCCGCAGCGGTATCACGTGTATTCCGCTCCTGGCGCACCGATCAGGCAGACCGCCGGCTGCGGTTTCTCGCCTATGGTGCCTACCACGAGGGTCTGCTGGCAGCGTTCAACCAGCTGGAGATCCACAACGTGCATGCGGTCACGGAGGGGAGAATGTGTGCCGAATGTCCCGCCGCCAACGGGTCGGCCTGGGACCCAGCGGCAGGGCCGCCATCAGGAGTCTCCGTGCCTCCCGTACACGCCGAGTGTCTCACGACCATCGTCCCTGGAGGCCCAGTGGGAGGCTTGGCGGCCGGTTGAGGCCGGACCGCGCATAGAATCCCGCCCGTGATCAACAGGGATCCCGTACCCCTCAGGCCCCGAAGTCGGTCGCGACGACTCCTCACCTTTGTCGCGCTTGGCTTCGTCGTGCTCTTGTTCATGTTGCGATCGATTGCCACGTTCTGGACGGACTACCTGTGGTTCGACTCTCTCGACCTGACGGCAGTCTGGAGCACGCTCATCTTCACTCGCGTCTGGCTCGTGCTGGCCGCCACCGTCGTGGCGGCCGTCCTCATCGGCCTCAACGTGTGGCTGGCCAACCGTCTCTCGCCGCCCATGCCGGCAGCCGCAGGGAGCCCGGACGAGGAGCTGCTGGATCGCTGGCAATCCTGGATCTCCCGCCGTCGCAATCTCGTGACGATCCTCATCGCCGTCGGCTTCGGGTTGCTCCTCGGTCTTGGCGCAGCCCTGTGGTGGGAGGACTTCCTCTTCTTCCGGTTTGGGGGAGACTTCGGGGTGGTCGACCCGATCTTCGAGAACGACCTCAGCCTGTACGTCTTCCGGCTCCCGTTCTATCGAGCGTTGTTCGGATGGACCTTCCAGCTCTTCATCGTCATCGCTCTGATCGTGGCGGTCGTCCACTACTTGAATGGCGGCATCCAGGTGCAGCAGCCGCAGCGGCGTGTCAGCCCCGGCGTCAAGGTCCACCTCTCAGTCATCTTCGCCCTGCTGGCCTTGCTCAAGGCCTTCGGCTACTGGCTCGACACATGGGAACTGCTCTACAGCCGCAGGGGTCAGGTCATCGGTGCGTCCTACACGGACGTCAATGCCCAGATCCCCGCGCTGCGCCTCCTGATCCTGATCTCGATCGTTGCCGCGATCATCCTCCTCGTGAACCTCTGGTTCCGCGGCTGGACGCTGCCGCTGGTCGCGTTGGGCTTGTGGCTGTTCACCTCCATCGTGGTTGGCGGTCTCTACCCGGCGTTTGTGCAGCGGTTCCAGGTGGAGCCGAACGAGGTCGACAGAGAGGTCGAGTTCGTGGCACACAACATCGAGTTCACCCGCTTGGCGTACGGGCTCACCGACGTCCAAGTGGTCGACGACTTCGGGAAGCAGGTACCGGACGAAGCGGGGGACTTGGTCGATCCTTCCCTCGACCTGCAAGACCTAGAGGCCAACCTCGCCACGATCGACAACATCCGCCTGTGGGACCCGGCGGTGCTGACCGACACGTACCGCGAGCTCCAGGAGATCGTGACCTACTACCAGATCGCCGACGTCGACGTTGATCGCTACGACTTTGACGGAGAGCTCACTCAGGTGATGGTTTCGGCCCGCGAGCTGGACGAGAACAACATTCCCGGCGGCGGATGGGTCAACAACACGCTGGTCTACACGCACGGCTTCGGGGCCGTGCTGTCGCCGGCCAACGACGTGACCCGGGAGGGTCAGCCAGAGTTCCTCGTGAAAGACATCCCGCCGGTGTCGTCGGTCGATATCGACATCGCACAGCCGCGGATCTACTTCTCCGACAGCGCAGAGTCCGACTACCTCATCGTCGACACCAACGAAGAAGAGGTGGATTTCCCCGTCGGGCAGGCGAACGTTCAGCGCAACAACTACGACGGTGCCGGCGGTGTGGGTCTTGGGAATCTCGCTCGCCGTGCGGCGTGGGCCCTGCGTTTTGGTGCGGTCGACGTGCTGATCTCCGGAGAGCTCAACGGCGACAGCAAGGTGCTGCTGGAGCGCAACATCCGCAACCGGGTCGCCAAGGTGGCGCCGTTCATGACCGCGGACGCCGATCCCTACCTGGTCGCCCTCGACGATCGACTCGTGTGGGTCATGGACCTGTACACCGCGTCCAACAACTTCCCGTACTCGCAGGTGGCCAGCACCGGACGGCTCGGTCGCGGTCCCGGTCTGCCGCTTGCGTTCAACTACGTCCGCAATCCGGTCAAGGCCGTCGTGGATGCGTTCAGCGGAGAGATGACGTTCTACGTCGTGGACGAATCGGACCCGCTGATCCAGGCGCAGATGAAGATCTTCCCCGACCTCTTCACCCCCGGCGCCGAGATGGAGGAGGAGCTTCGTGCGCACCTCCGGTACCCCGAAGACCTGTTCCGCGTCCAGTCCGACATGTGGACGCTCTATCACATCAGCGAGCCGAGGAACTTCTTCAACGTCTCAGATCCATGGCAGATCGCCAGCGACCCGTCGACGTCGGCGCGGGAGCTCCTCCGCGGTGACGGCAGTTTCCGCGACAACGCAGGCAACGAGTTCCGGCCGATGCTGCCGTACTACCTGTTGATGAACCTGCCAGAGGAGGAGGAGCTGTCGTTCCTCATCATGCAGCCGTTCACGCCGCTCGACCGGCCCAACATGGTGTCGTTCATGGTCGCCAAGTCGGGCCCCGAGGACTACGGCGAGATCATCGACTACCGGCTGCCTGCGAACACGGCCCAGCAGGGACCTGGGCAGGTGGGACAGTTCATCAACCAGGACCCCCAGATCTCCGCCGAGTTCACGCTGCTCGGCCAGGGCGGATCCGAGGTCATCCAGGGCAACATGCTCGTCGTGCCGATCGAGCAGTCGTTGCTGTACGTCCAGCCGATCTACATCAGGGCAGATCCCGGCGGCGGCGGCGAATCCACGGGTATCCCCGAGTTCAAGCGGGCGGTTGTGTCCCACAACGGTCAGATCGAGATCGGTTCCACTCTGGATGAAGCGCTGGCGAAGATCTTCGGCGGCGTGCCGGGCAGCGGGTCGGTTGTGCCCGAGCCGGGCGACGACGGCACGGTCGTCGTCTCCGAGGAGGTTGCGGAACTGCTCCAAGCAGCCGCAAGCGCCTTCCTCGACGCCGACGCAGCCTTGCAGGAGGGCGATCTCGCCGGCTACCAGGCCGCCATCGATGCCGCACGCGATCTCATCGAGCGGGCACAGCAGATCGCCGACGAAACGGCAGCCGCTGCCACCGAGGGCTGACCCCGCCACGGCCGAGCACACCGCCACGGCCCCTTGTCCTACTTCTGGCCCTGTCACGCTACGGCCACGTGTTGGCATCCACGGAGGTGCGCGGAGTCCGGGATTCACCTCGGCTCCGCATCATCTAGCGTGTGCTCGTGATCGATCCGCTTGCCGTCACCTTCGCCATGAGTGTCCCCTCTGCCTATCAGATCGGGAACGACGAACCGGTGCCGCTAGCCGTGCAGCGCATCACGACCCTCTTGCTCGACGAGACGAGGGACGACCTCCGCCCGGCCACCGCCGCCCACTACGACGAGGGAATCCACGGCGCTCGCAAGAAGCTCAAGCGGGCGCGCGCAATGCTGCGGCTGATCCGCGACGAGATCGGAGCATCCGCCTACAAGAACGAGAACGTGGTGCTTCGCGACACGGGCCGGACGATTGCAGGCGTGCGCGACGCCAAGGTCCTCGGCGAGACGCTGATCGCGTTGCTCCAGCCCTTCGATGACACCCACACCGTGACGCGGGAGTTCCTCACGAAGCGCTATCTGGCGGTGCGCAGCCAGACCGATCGTGAGGTCCTCGTTGCAGCACTCGACAACCTCGGTGCGGCCCGATCGCGATTTGCGGCGTTTCCGATCGAAGAAGTGGTTCGGGACGACTTTGCCGCCATCGCCCCCGGGCTGCGGCGGACGTATGCACGAGGCCGGCGCAGCTACCGCAGGAGTACGGCGACGCACGACGTTCACGCCCTCCACAGATGGCGGAAACGGGTGAAGTACCTGCGGCATCAGATGGAGGCGCTCGTGCCCATTGAACCGGAGTACATCGGACGGCTGATCGCGCCGTTGGACGAGTTGGGACAGGCCCTTGGCACCGATCACGATCTCGCGGTGTTGTCGGCGCTCATCGTGAACGAGCCAACCGCATGCGCCACCCACGACGATCGGCTGACGCTGATCGGTCTGGCGGCGGAGCGCAGGGCCGAGTTCGTTGCCATCCTGGAGCGGCTGGGCGCAACGGTGTATGCCGATTCGCCCGACGAGTTCATATCTCGGATTGGGGCGTTTTGGGCCGAGACGAGACACTGAGCTGGCCCCCATGAGGTTGACCCGATGAGGATTGGAGCTGCGCAGACTGCACCCGCATGGGGGGACCCCACAGCGACTGCTGCCGTCGTCGTCGAATGGATGGGGCGGGCAGCAAACGCCGGTGTTGAGCTCGTGGCGTTCGGCGAGACTTTCCTGGCGGGCTACCCGTACTGGGTGGCGCGGACCGATGGTGCCCGGTGGGATGCGGCCGACCAGAAGGAAGCGTATGCGTTCTATCTGGACGCTGCGGTTCGGCTCGACGGCCCCGAGCTGGCGTTGATCCGAGAGGCGGCCACCGACCTGGGCGTGTTCGTGTACGTGGGGATCGCCGAGCGGTCGGCGAGCGGCGGCACGGTGTACGCAACGCTGGTGGCGGTCGATCCGGAGGCCGGAGTCGTGAGCGCCCACCGCAAGACCATGCCGACGTTCGAGGAGCGCATGGTGTGGGGCATTGGTGACGGGCACGGGCTGCGGGTGCATGATGTCGGAAGAGTGCGGGTCGGCGGCCTCAACTGCTGGGAGAACTGGGTGCCGGTGGTGCGCCACAGCCTGTATGCGCAGGGCATCGATCTCCACGTGGCAGTGTGGCCGGGTTCGACCAGGCTCACCGAGGACATCACGCGGTTCATTGCCAAGGAGGGCCGGTGCTACGTGCTGTCGGCGGGGGCGATCCTGCGGGACACCGACGTTGCCACTGCCTTCCCGCTGAAGGAGGCATCCTTCGATAGGCCGGAGATGGCGTACAACGGTGGCTCCGCCATCGCTGCCCCGGACGGATCGTGGCTTGTTGCACCCGTGGCGGGGGAGGAGCGTCTGGTGATCGCCGACATCGATGTCGCCACGGTCCGCGGCGAGCGGCAGAACTTCGACCCTGCAGGCCACTACTTCCGCAGCGACGTGTTCTCAGTCACGGTGAACCGCCGCCGTCTCGAACCCGGGACCTTCACCGAGTAGCGGCAATCCGTCGCGGGCAGGTCGGTCAGTAGATGGAGTCTCCGGCGCCCGCGGCACCGCGGCGTACGGTCTCGAGGTCGTCGGCGACCTTGGCGCGGAGGGCGAGGAGGTCTGCGGTGACGACGATCATCCTGAAGCCGCGGTCGAGCCGGTCTTGGGCCGTAGCGGTGTTGGAGTGGATGCCCGGTGTCACCCCGTGGCGCCCGCAGGCGGCGACGATGGTGTCGAGGGCTTCGAGGAAACCAGGCTCGTTGCTGCGGGGGTCGTAGCCGAGGCTGATCGAGAGATCGGCGGGCCCCACGTAGATCGCGTTGACGCCGGGCACCGAGAGGATGTCGTCGATGGCCTCGATCGCTTCGACGGTCTCGATCATCGGGAAGCACTCGACTTCGGCGTTGGCGCGCTCCACGTAGTCGGCGCCCTGCACCGCCATCGCCCGGGTCGGTCCGAAGCTGCGCCCCCCTTCCGGTGCATACCGGGCGGCAGCGATCGCTGCCTCACACTCGGCTCGCGAGTTCACCATAGGGATGATGACCGCCATCGCCCCGGCGTCGAGCGCTTTGCCGATGTGTCCAGGCTGGTTCTGCGGGACCCGCACAACCGGTGTTGCGGTTCCCAGGGTGAGGGCTTGGAGCATGGGCACCGTGTCGGCGTAGTCGACGAGACCGTGCTGCATGTCGATGCAGATGAAGTCGAAGTCGTTGGCAGCCACTGCCTCCGCGCTCACCGACGAGGGCATCGACAGCCATGCGCCGAACGCAACTTCGCCGGACTGGAGACGTTCACGGAGTGGGTTGGGTCGCATGCCCGCATTGTCCCACGCAGCCGGCGGGCGAAGATCGGGCCGGCGAAAGGCCCTTTGCGGCTGTCCGCCCTGCCGTCCAGCCTCGTACGCTCATGCAGTAGCTGTGGCACGAGAGGGACGATGTTGGTGGTTGGCTTCCTTGGGTAGCGGCCGGTGTTCTGTGTTCTGCCCTCCTCACGTGCTGATCGCCCTCGATTGCGCATCCACCTGACGGGTCCGACGTTCTGGAACGGAGGTTGTCATGGGTGCATCGAAGCGCTCGAGGTTTCGCCGCGCGGTAGCGCTCTTCTACTTGCTGACGCTGGTGGCTGTATTCACGCCTGGTGCTGCGGTCAACGCTGCAGCCGACGACACATTCACGGATGACGACGACTCGGTCTTCGAGACCGACATCAAGTGGCTCTGGGACGAGGGGATCACCAAAGGGTGCAACCCCCCGCTCAACAACGAGTACTGCCCCAAGGCTCACGTGACGCGTGGTCAGATGGCGGCGTTTCTGGTGCGGGCTATGGGCTACGCCGATGATGGCGGCGGGGACGTGTTCATCGACGACGATGCGTCCGTCTTCGAGGCGGACATCGACCGGCTGGCCACCGCCGAGGTGACGAAGGGCTGCAACCCTCCGCGCAATGATCGCTTCTGTCCCGACGCCTCTGTGACGCGTGGTCAGATGGCGGCGTTTCTGGTGCGGGCTATGGGCTACGCCGATGATGGCGGCGGGAACGTGTTCATCGACGACGATGCCTCGGTCTTCGAGGCCGACATCGACCGGCTCAGAATGGCCGGTGTCACCAAGGGCTGCAACCCGCCGGCCAACGACAGATACTGCCCCAACGAGTTGGTGACGAGGGGTCAGATGGCGGCGTTTCTCCATCGGGCCATGGGCGACATCACGATCGAGCCTCCTCCACCGCCTGTGGAGGAGTCGGCGACGGTTGCGGGGCGGTTGCTCAACGCCGCCGGCGCTCCCGTTGTGGATGCGGTGGTGACGATCACGAGCGATCCCGTCGTCGCCACCACGGATGTCGATGGACGGTTCTCCGTCCAGGTGAAACCGGGGTTCCACCGACTCACGGCGGTCAAGGACGGCGTGGTGGTGGCGACGAAATGTTTCGTCGCCGTTGAACAGGTGGTCCACGATCTTGGCGACCTGAGTCCGGGGATGCCATCAGGCTGTCCCGACCCCGAACCGACCTATGTCGACACGGATGGCGACGGGCTGATCGACACCGACGAGCTCGCCGGTTGGACGGTGACGCTCACCCTCGGCGATGGCTCTGTGGAGACCCGTCACGTGTCCAGCGATCCTGGGTTGTTCGACACCGACGATGACGGGCTCAACGACGCCGAGGAGAAGGCGCTGCTCATCGACCCGCGGCGGCCCGACACCGACGCCGACTTGCTCAGCGACTACGGCGAGATGAACGTCTACAAGAGCCTGCCGACCGTGGCCGACTCCGACGGCGACTCGTGCCCCGACACCGGTGCCTGCGTATCGAACCCGAGTCTGTGGGACGGCTACGAGCTGCTGGTGTCGAAGACGTCGCCGACCCTGGCCGACACCGATGGCGACGGCCTGACCGACTACCACGAGATCGTGGTCGGCGGCAGCAACCCCCGCCTCGCCGACCTGCCCGCCATCAGCCTCGAGCTGGCGGCTGATCCCAGGATCGCGGTGGCCGAGACCGCCGTCACGGGATGCAGCGACCTGAGCACGAGCCTGGAGCGAGAAAGCCACGAGTACATCAAGACCGACACCGAAGCGACGCGGATGTCGATCGAGAACACAGTGCGACTGCATACCGAGGTCAAGGTGGGCACGAGCAACTGGCCGCCGTCGGCCAACGCAACACTGACGACCGACACGGAGTTCAGTCACAGTTTTGCCACCGAGACCACATCGAACTGGACCGATGGGTCGCTGGCCGAGACCGAAAGCACACGGGAGTGCTGGACCGAGAACCAGGCCGACTTCAGTCAAGGCTTGATCGAAGTTGCGATGAAAGTACGCAACGTGTCGAACCTGGCGCTGGAACTCTCGGAGCTGCGGATCGTTGCATACCGGCTCGAGTTCGGAGGCAGCTTTGAGCTCGTGACGGTGCTGGCGCCCGACGAGTCTGTGTGGGACGGTCAGCAGGTCTTGGCGCCCCAGTCGAGCATCACCATGACGGTGGAGTCGACGGACGTCGATGCCGGTGCGATGCGACGGCTCATCGCCAACCCGACTGGGCTGGTGTTCGACATCGGGTCGTACCAGTTGACTGAACTGAGTCCCAACATCACGTTTGCCGAGCTGAGCGAATGGGTGCTCGAGCGCACGGGTGTCATCGTCGTCGACTACGGCGACGGCATCGTCAAACGGCATGCTGTGGCGACGAACGTCTATCGCAACCCAGACGGTTCGGCGAGCGGGGTGACGCTCGACGAAGCGTTGAGCGAGATCATCGGCGTCGACTACGAGACGCGAACCGTAGAGGTCGATGGGCAGGCAGTGCAGGCGTTGTACGCCGTCGATGGACGTGCCACCTACCCCGCATGCGACGGTACCGACGATGCGGCCTGTGACGACACAGCAGCCAAAGGCTTCTGGCTCGTTGCGGGCACCGTTGATGGGCTCGGCGGCGCCGATCCGGTCGACCTGGGCGACGTCGTGCTCGGCAACGCCGACCGCGTCGTGCTGACGTACCTCGAAGATCGAGACGGCGACGACGTGTTCGATCGCGAGGAGTACCTGCTGGGGACCAACGCCGAGGCCAAGGACTCCGACGGCGACGGGCTCACCGATTACCAAGAGACCAAAGAGGGATGGGAGGTGCCGATCTACGATCCCGAGCGGGCTCAGGTGTACCCCGATCCCCGCTACACCGACTGGGACCTGGACGGGGTCAACGACAGCAAGGAGATGACCCAGACCACCGATCCATATGTGGCCGACACCGATGGTGACGGCACCAACGATCTCTACGACGCGTATCCGCTGGAAGCGCCGTGCCGTGATGGTGAGGCGCTCGCCCTCGAGACGTGGTGGGACGGTACCCACGAACTCGATGCCGGAGGTGTCCCTGAGATTGCCGTCGATGTGGCTGGTCTAGACGCCAGCAATGGGACGTTGATCGCCGGACCAGGTGACCCGGATCGACGGATCGGCATGATCTTGGAGGATCCTCTGGAGCCCAACCCGGATCCCGACAAGACCGTGTTCTTGCTGAATCCCGAGCTGAGCGACGACGACCAGCAGATCGAGGTCGACGACGACCCAGCGGTGAGCCCCGCCAAACCGCTCACGATCTCAGCCTGGGTCATGTGGCTCGGCACCGACGACACGCCCGGCTACCAGACGATTCTGGCGAAAGGGACGGGCGGAGACGACGCAGCGACGTTCCGGCTGCTCGTCGATCAGGCGGGCCATGTGCGCTTCACGCTGAGAAGGTGGACACACGTCGACACCAACGAGATCGGGTGTTCGGACTACAACGAATTCCGGACGGACGCCAGGGTCACTGCTGAGCCCGTCCTGCCCCGCAGCCGCTGGGCCCACATCGCCGTCACGTTCTACGCCGACGGGAACGAGGCGCTCACCATCACCATCAATGGAACGGATGCCGACGGCAATCCAACGCAGTACGTCAAGACCTGGGACATGGACGACCGGCCGGATTGGGGGGTGTGGTGCGAGGGCAACCGAACGACAACCCATCTGCTCGACAACGCCGAGCCGCTGACCATCGGTGGTCCTACGGGCGACCCCGGGGGCGACGCGTACGGGCGGGCGTTCCAGGGCGCCATCGACGACATCCAGATCTTCCACCGCGGTCTGTTGCCGAACGAGGTTGGGGATCTCCACGAGCTCGGCGTTTGCCCGTACGAGGTGGCCACGCCGTAGCCGCAGCGCTCTGACACGAGTAGCGCCGCCCCTTCCCAGGCGGCGCTACTCAGCGGGTTCGTAGCTGACGAGCTCGACCCGCTCCGATCCTCCTTGGACTTGGACTTCGAGCACAGTGCCGACACCGGCGGCGTAGTACTTGTGCTCGATGACGTCAGGTTCGAGCGGGTTCCACTCGCGGATGACGAGGAGGTCGTCAAAGGAGCCAAACGCTACGGTCTCGGCCTCGCCGGTGGCGAACACCACGGCCATGTCCTCGGCCTCGCCCTCGTAGTATTCCTGCCGGTAGGGATCGTCGACCTTCGGATCGGCCTGCATGACGACACCCGGCAGGGCGCCGTCCACCCCGGCCTCCCACGACCCGGCAGTCGAGACGAACTCGCCGTTGTCGTACTCCTTCGAGTCTTCACCGAGGTACCACACGTTGCCGTCGGCGTCCTGGGCGAACCAGTCGTACGTGTCTTCGATGAGTGCGCCATCCAGGGTCACGGTGTCACGGACCACGGTGGTGGTGATGCCGATCACTTCCCGGGTCTCATCGGTGACGACGACCTCGATACGCTCCACGCCGTCTTCCGTGGTGGCCTCGTAGACCCATCGGCTCCCGGGCGTCAGCGGCAGCCACGGGTTGTCGATCGTGGCGACGAACGTCTGCGGATCGAGGGCGACCGCATAGTCGCCGCCGTCGCCCGGATCGATCACCACCTCGCCTCCGCCGCACGCTGCGAACACCAGAACCCACGACATCAGAATCGGAGTCAGCCGCTTCATCACATGACCTCCTGCGAGAATCTCCATTCATCATCTGCCTGCCGCGCTGACTGCCGGCTGAACACCGTGCCGGGTGGCCGTGCCGATACGATGCGTCGATGGACATTGACGTCGCCCGCTACCTCGGCCGCATCGGCTTCGCCGGCGAGGTCCGCCAGGACGTCGCCACGCTGGAGGCGTTGCAGCGAACCCACATGACGGCGGTGCCGTTCGAGAACCTGCACGTGTTTCACCGGCGCGGCGTGCAGACGGGCGTCGACTGGTCGGTGCCGAAGATCCTCGATGGCCGCGGCGGGTGGTGTTTCGAGCTCAACGGGGCGTTTGCCGCACTGCTGGAATCGCTCGGGTTCATGGTGACGAAGCTGTCTGCCGCGGTGATGCTTGGCGGCGACCCGCCTGCGGGTTTCGATCACCTGACGCTGCGGGTCGATCTCGACGAGCCGTATCTCGTCGATGTCGGCTTCGGCGACTCGTTCATCCGGCCTCTTCGCCTGGACCGGGAAGGGGAGCAGGACGGCGGCACGATGCCGTTTCGTCTCCGCTCCTACGGCACAGGCATCGTCTTGGAGTCGTATGCGACGGGGGAGTGGTCCCCGGAGTACCGCTTCGACCAAGTGCCCCGCGAACTGCAGGACTTCGACGCTCGGTCAGAGCATTTGCAGACTGCGCCGGGGCTGGGCTGGACCCTGGCGCCCTTCGCGACCCGGCTCCTCGGCGAAGGCCCGGACCGGGTGTGGCTGCTCCACGATCGCCTCAAGTTCCGCCGCAACGGCAAGATCACCACCAGCCCGGTTGCCGCCGAAGAGTGGCCGCAGGCACTGTCGACGTGGTTCGACATGGTCCCGTGACCGGCGCCGTGAGCGACCCGAAGTATGCCCCCAGGCGCTGAACCGAGCAACGACCTCAGGTCACGTCACGAAGCGCGGCCAGGATGTCGTCGATGGCGGCGTGGTCGCCTGCATGTTCTTCGCGGTCTTCGTACAGCAGCTGGTCGCCGGGGGCGATGACGAGGGTCGCGCCGAGCTGGGTGGGGCGGCGTCCTGTCTTGTGCTGGCGGTGGCCGTCCCTGAACGAACGGAAACCGGCGGCGACCGCAGTGGGCCGGAGCAGCGACGTGACGCCGAGGGAGTTCATCTCGACGATGTCGGCAGCGGCGCCGTCCTCGTCGAGCAGCACGGGGAACGGCACGTCTTCGTCGTCGATGAACGCCCTGGCGTAGCGGCGCCCTCCCGTGCCGATGGCCGTCACGCCGGCACCGGCGGCGAGGATCTCGTCGTATCGATCGCGGACCTGACCGGCCCGCTCGCGGCACGTCAGTCAGCCGAAGTGGCGCAGGAACAGGATCACCTGTGGCTGGTCCGCCCACAGGTCGCCAAGCCGCTGTTCGATGCCTGCAGGGTCGACGACCTTGTGGTTGGCGAATCTCTCGACATCGAAGGGCATGTGGACTCCAGGGCGGGACGGCGAGCATGAGGATGCCAGACGGCGGTGCGGTTTGGCAATCCAGCGGGGCGGCGAGCGACGCTGCCGCCCCGCTGGAGCCGCGTTCAGCTACATGCGGCAGCCGCATCCAGCACTGCGGCGACGTCGTGCATCGTTGTCACGAGCTGGTCGATCCGCTCCGTGTACAGGGGGATGCGGCCGTCGCGCACCACGGTGAGGTCGGCGGCAGCCTCGGCAGCGGTCACCGAGCCGTCCAACAGCCCGTACCAGGTGGACCACAGATCGAGATCGTGCGGCGCATCCGGCAGCTGACCCTGGGCGCCCCACGAGATCTTCTCGTATGCGGGGTCATGGTGGGTCAGCTCGATCGCAAACGACTCGGCGCTCAGGATGGTGGCAAGGGCGTTCATCCCGATGCCCAGGAACGGGTCGATGGCACCTTCGATGTCATCGTGCTCGAGGGCGGCGATCGTGGCGTCGAGGGCCAGCAGGTCCCGTTCCGTCTGCTCGTGCGGGTAGATCGTCTCGTCGTACACCGACAGCGCCGTGAACTCGTCGAGGGAGATCCTGGCGGCCTCGCGCATGTGGTCGGCGGCGCATGCACCCGTGGCGCCGGCCGCGGCCGCCCACGATGAGGCGAGAGTGTCGTAGGCCGATTCGACGACGGCGGTGTCGACGCCGTACGCAGTCATCGTGGCGTGATCCAGCCGTTCGCCGAGCTGGGCGATGCGGTCGTTGAAACCGTAGGGGATGGCGCCCGTGTCGACGTCGAGGGCGATCTGGGTCTCCGCAGCGAGCACAGGCGCCAGGGTCACGAAGTCCAGCGTGTCCAGCGAGTCGTAGTCCGTGTGGTACCGGCCCCAGTAGTTGTCGTCGGCCGCAGCGAAGGTGATGGCGGGCGCACCCTCGGCGTTGTACGTGAAGCCGTCGTTCCACGCAAAGATCTCAGAGATGCCGTAGTCGTCGATGAGCCCTGCGCCCACGCTTCCGTCGAGCGAGCCGGCAACGAAGCTGCGTAGCTCCTGGGGCACGTCCACACCCAGGAGGTACGTAGGGGAGTGCACTTCCCAGTTGAGGATGATGACGGCGTCGGACGCCCACTCGGTGTGGGATCGGGTGATCCGCCAGAACGCGCCCTGCAACCAGTCGTAGTAGGAGTCGGTGAGCCCGTACTCCTCGCCGGTGGTCGGGGCGAAGATCCAGGTGTAGGCGGGCTGGTAGCCGCTGTCCTTCACGGCCTTGGCGACGGCGAGCATCATGGCGACCCCGATGGTGTCGTCTGCTGCCGAGGTGAACCATGCGTCCTGATGCGCCGTGAAGACGATCGCCTTGTCGGGTTCGACCGATCCGGGGATCACCCCGATGGGTTGGTAGCCGGTGGCGTCGAGCAGGTTCTGGGCGTTGAGGGTCACAGTGGCCTCGACGGGTCCCCGGCGCATGGCTTTGCGGAGGGTGCCGGCGTCGCGTTGGGAGATGGTGACGAGGGGCGGGCACAGGCTGGTGTCACACTCGGCGTCGTTGGAGCCGAGGGCATGGCCGTTGCCTGCGGTGTACCAGCCGTTGGCTTTGGCGGAGGCAATGATCACGGCTGCAGCGCCGTGGACTCCTGCCTCATAGGCGATGTAGTTGGGCCAGATCTCGAAGTTGTCGTAGTCCCAGGCCGCAAGAGCGATCTTGCCCTCGACGTCGACGGCATCGAACTCGTCCTTCGTGCCGAAACCGACACCGACGATCTCAGCCGTCACCCCGTCAGGACCCGTCCCGACGATTCCGCCAAGCGACGCCGCATCGGCGTGCATCGAGAACCCAGGCGCGGACGCCACCACGGAGGCGCCCTCGAACAGCCAGCCGTCGGCGATGATCTCTTCGATGGCGACGTCCTCGAGACCGAGCGCCACCATCTGGTCGGCGATGTACGTTGCCGTTTCGAGGTCCTGCGGCGTGCCGACCACCCGGAAGCCTGCATCGGTGGAGCCGATGCCGGTCAGATCCTCCGTGACGCCGGCGATGTAGTCCATGTCGAGCGCTGCGAGCACATCGCCGTCTCCCGAGTCGGCTGACGTTGCCGTGGCGGTGGTCGCCATCACCAATGTCAACGCGAGGGCGAGCGTCGTGATCAACCGGAACCCGCGCACATTGCCTCCTCGTTGGTCTCCCGCGGCACACCTTACGCGGGGAGACCAGGTCGTGCAGGAGTGCCAAGGCTGCCAGCGACGAGCGGTGACGCGCTCTACCCTGCGCGGATGCCGAAGCGCTATCTGCTGTCGTCTGTGCTGGCGTTTGCCGCTGCCGTCGCGTTGTCGGCATGCGGTGGTGACGACTTCGCCGGCACCGAGATCCGGATGCTCGACAACTCGTTTGCGCCGAAGGTCGTCGAGGTTGGAGTTGGTGAGGAGATCCGGTTCGAGAACGTGGGGCGGGTGCCGCACAACGCCATCGCCGACGACGGAGCTTTCAACACGTTGGAGGCGGCGGGCGCCAACCAGGATCCCGGCGAGGCGTGGACGATCACGATCGATGAGCCCGGGGTCTACGACTACTTCTGCTCGCTGCATGCCACCCAGAACGCCGCAGGCGAATGGGAGGGCATGGTCGGGACGCTCGTGGTAGGTGACGCCGCCGACGCCGCGGACGTGGCCGCCGAGTCGGAGGCGCCCGAGGCGTGGACCGGGACGACACGGAATGTGCCGGAGCCCTACCCGACCATCCAGTCGGCCGTCGATGCGGCAGACCCCGGCGACCTCGTGCTGGTGGAGCCCGGCGTCTACCGGGAGGCCGTTTCGGTGACCACGCCCGGTCTGACGATCCGGGGCACCGACCGCAACGAGGTGATCCTCGACGGCGAGTTCACCAGGGAGAACGGGATCGTGGCGACCGCCGACGGCGTCGCGGTCGAGAACATGACCGCCCGCAACTACACGGTGAACGGCTTCTTCTGGAACGGCGTCACCGGCTACCGAGGCTCCTATCTCACAGCCATCGACGACTGGGTGTACGGCATCTATGCCTTTGATGCGGTGGACGGCCTCCTCGAACACTCCTATGCATCCGGTTCATGGGACGCCGGCTTCTACATCGGCCAGTGCGACCCGTGCAACGCCGTGCTGACAGACTCGCTCGCAGAATTCAACGGGCTCGGCTATTCGGGCACCAACAGCTCGGGGAACATCTGGATCGTCAATTCGGAGTGGCGGTACAACGTTGCCGGTATCGCCCCCAACACGCTGGATTCCGAGCTGCTGCCGCCGGTGAACAACGTCGTGGTGGCGGGCAATTACATCCACCACAACGGTGAGGTGGGGCGCGCTCCCAGCCGGACCGCGGAGTGGTCGGGATACGGCAACGGGGTGGTGCTTGCCGGGGCGCGGGACTCGGTGGTTCGCAACAACCTGTTGGTGAACAACAAGACATCCGGCGTCCAGATCGTCTCGATGATCGACGCCAACCTGTGGCCGTCGGGCGGCAACGAGGTGCGGGACAACGTGATCATGGGCTCCGGGCGTGCGGATCTGGCGCTGGGTGGCCCGCTGGAAGACGGTTCGTGCTTCGCCGGCAACGAGGCGTCGACGTCGGTGCCGTATCTGCTCAACGTGCTGCACGACTGCGACGGCATCAACATCCCGCTCTGGTACGGCATGGCGACATCGTCGGACCCGCTGGGTCGCATCGCCCAAGTGACGTTCAAGCAGAACCCGCAACTCGAACACGGTGACGCCCCGAAGCCGGACCTCGACTTTGCGCAGATGCCCGGCGGCGCAGACGCCCCTGTGGTGCCGGCGGTGAACGTGTTCGCCTCGCTCGACTTCGACCCCGATGCGATCGTGACGCCCACGCTGCCGGAGGGTGTCGCGATCGACGGCCGGCGGCCCGTGTTCCTCGGAGTTGCCGTCGACGGTGGCTTCTGGCCGGTGCTTTTCGGGGCGCTGCTGTGGTGGGCGCCGATGTTGACGTGGATTCTGGGTGGGGCGTGGGCGCTGCGACACATCTGGACATCGGAGCGGTCGGCGTTGGGGCGGGGGTTGTGGTCGGCGGTGGTCGTGCTGATCCCGGCGATCGGTGTGTTGGCGTACGTCGGGTTTGGTCACATGACGATGTCGCGCCGCAGGCGATGGATCGTTGCGCTGGGTGGGCCGCTCGTCTGGCTGATCCTCGTGGTGGCTGCGCTGTTGATCGGTGGTGTGTTCTGAGCGACCAGGTTCCCGGCGACGAGGTGGTGGACGCTCCGGAGAAGATCTCCCGGCGCCAGGCGCTCAAGCGCGTCGGCGGTGGCGGACTGACGGTGCTGGGTGCCGGCATCGTCGTGGGGGCGGTCGGGACCCACGCCGCGGCGCACGCCGCCGGGGGAGAGGCGACTGAGACCTCGCACGAGAGCGGCGAGTACGACAGCGGCTCGGGCCGGGTCTCGAGTGAGCTGCCGTCGGGTGCGGCTGCCGGTCCGTACGGTGGCGACTTCTCGGCCGCTGAGCATCTCGGTGTGGGTGATCTGGATGCGCTGACATTCCCTCGTGCTCCCGTCGGTGGGACGGTCGAGGTGGAGATGACGGTGGTGGAGCGGACGCTGCAGGTCAGCCGTGGCTATTCGGTGGAGGCGTGGACGTACAACGGTTCGGCGCCGGGCCCCATCATCAGGGCGAATGAGGGTGAGCTGATCCGCGTCCACTTCAGCAACAACACGGAACACGACCACAACCTGCATTTCCACGGCAAGCACTCGCCGCTCCACGACGGGTGGGAGCCGATTCCACCCGGCGGGGAGACGGTGTATGAGATCGAAGCCGGACCGGCAGGAGTCCATCCGTATCACTGCCACACGATGCCCATCGATCGCCACATCGCCAAGGGCCTCTACGGGACGCTGATCGTCGACCCGGTGGGCGGTCGGCCAGATGCCCACGAGCTCGTGCTGGCGCTTTCCGGCTGGGATGTCGACGACGACGGCCGCAACGAGGTCTACTCGTGGAACGGTGCCGCCGGGTACTACGAGAAGTTCCCGATCAAGCTTCCTGTGGCGGAGCCGGTTCGGGCGTATGTGGTCAACATGACCGAGTTCGACCCGGTGGCGAGTTTCCATCTCCACGCCGAGACCTTCGACGTCTACCCGGCGGGGATGGGGGAGCGTCCGGCGTTCTCCTCCGACATCGTCACCTTCGGCCAGATGGACCGCGCCATCCTCGAGTTCCAACTTTCCGAGCTGGGCCGCTACATGTTCCACCCCCACCAACACACCATGATGGCGAGAGGCGCCATGGGCTGGCTCGCCGCCATCTGAGTTGCTTCTTGGTCTGTCCCCTTGGCTTCCGGGGGGAGTGGCCTCGGCGGCTTTGGGCCGAGGACGAGGGGGGCTCTTCCGGAGCGGCGATCCTCAGCCAGAAACGTGTCACACCCGGTAGGTAGGCTGAACAGCCCCGCTCCCGATGTGAGGAGGTCACATGCCGAAGCGAGATTCGTATGTCCAAGGAACCCCGTCCTGGGTCGATCTGGCCACCACAGACTTGGCCGCTGCCAAGGCGTTCTACACCACCGTGTTTGGCTGGGACTACGACGACCAGCCGCTGCCCGATGGCGGCAACTACACCAACGCAACCCTCGAAGGCCACAACGTCGCAGGCATGTCCGAGATGAACCCCGAGATGGCGGCGCAGATGCCGCCGGTATGGAGTACCTACCTCGCCGTCGACGACGTCGACGCTGTGGCGGCCAAAGTCCCCGACGCAGGGGGGACCATCATGATGCCCGCAATGGACGTCATGGATGCGGGCCGGATGGCGATGATCACGGATCCGACCGGTGCAGCCGTCGGCCTGTGGCAGGCAGGCAGCCACGCCGGGGCGCAGCTCGTCAACGAACCGGGGACGCTCATCTGGAACGAGTGTTTCACCGACGACGTATCTGCTGCGGCGGAGTTCTACGACACGATTCTGGGCACATCGCACGTCGCTTCGGATATGGGTGGCCCCGATCCGTACACGACGCTCAACGTCGGCGAGGACGCCGTCGGCGGGTACATGCACCGCAACCCGGAGGTCCATGCCCAGGTACCGAACAGCTGGACGGTGTATTTCGCGTCCGCGGACATCAACGACACCGTGGCGAGAGATCAACTCCGCCGGCGGAGCGGTCCTGAACGGTCCGTTCCCGACGCCGATCGGCCCGATGATTGTGGCCGCCGATCCCCAAGGTGCGGTGTTCCAAGCGTTCGAGGCCCAGGCTCCCCAGACGGCCGACGCCTGATACGACGGCAGTCTCGATGACCGCAAAGTGGGGGTCCGGCACTCGCCGGACCCCCCTTTGCTCGTGGCGCCTCATGGTCGTCCTTGGGTTGTTTCGCAGCAGACTGGGGAATGTGCAATGTCGTTGTGGGCCGGTTGCATCGACGAAGCCATGCGATCGCCGATGCCGCCGACTCGGCGTCGCGCCCTGGAGTCCCCGTCACACGTGCGCCTGGTTCGGGTGAGACCGTGCTGACGGTCCCACCCGAACCTTTCCCCGGCACCCTCGATATTCCCGGCAACCGCCCGCCACGGACAGTGTCCGCACACCCACCGTGCCGGGCATATACGGTTGATGGACGGGAGCATCATGACGCACGGCGAGGACTGGTTCGATCGCCTGTACAGGAGGCATCAGGCCGCCTTGTTTGCCTACCTGGTGCGCCGGATCGGCCCGGTCGACGCTTCGGACGCACTGTCCGAAGTGTTTGCGGTGGCGTGGCGTCGCCGGGATGACGTGCCGCCGGCGGACCGTGAGTTGCCTTGGCTGTACGGCGTGGCCCGCAACGTGGTCTCGCATCATTGGCGGAGCAGCCAGCGATCTCGCCGCCTGGCGCTGAAGGTCGGCGGCGTGCGCCGGCCCGATGAGCCGGGCCCGGAGGTTGTCGTGGTTGAGCGATCCGAATACGCGGCGGTCAGAGTGGCGATTGCCGAGCTGCGTCCCAGCGATCAGGAGGTCTTGATGCTGTCCGCGTGGGAGGGCCTGTCGCATCGGGAGATTGCCGACGTCATCGGCTGCTCTCAGGCGGCCGCCGACAAGCGGCTGGTGCGGGCCAAGGCCCGTCTCGCCAAGCAATACGAATGGCAGAACACTGCCCATGCGCTTTCCCCGGCGCACAGCAGGAAGGAGGTGGCGGGAGATGACATCTGAGCGTGTATATGCCCTCTTGGTCGAGGCGAATCCGGTTCCGGATCCGCCGGCCTATCTCGAGGCGGCGAGCGCTGAGAGTCCTCCGCTGCGCCTCATCGACTCGGGGAGAGACGAGATGCAGACACAGGAAGAGACGATCCCGCAGCACGGAGCGCCGGCGCCCAACCGCCGGCCATGGATCGCCGCCGTAGCGGCCGCGATCGTTGTGGTGCTGGCCATCGGTGCCGTGGCGCTGCTCACGAGGAGCAACGACGAGGTGCCGGTGGTTGATGAATCGAGCCCGGAGGCCGAGGCGTTGGCTGCTGCTGACGACTTCTTTGCCGCGTTGACGGCAGGGGACATCGCGGAGGTCGAACGGATCACGGTTCCCGGCGGCGAGTTGTCGACCTCGGACCGGCGGATGTGGGGGTACAACGCCGCAGTGATCGGGTTCGGCTACGAGCCGCTGCTCGGTGAGTGCACGACCGAGGTTGCGTCGAGCGGAGCCAGGGTCGATGTGCGGTGCCCGGCCGTCGTGGCCGATCCGGTGTTGATCGCAACTGGGGTCACGGAGCTGGTGTGGCCGTTCGACTACTACCCGGAGACGCAGCGATTGGCCTGGAAGCCGCTCGAAGGAGGCGACTTCAGTCTCGCCAACCGGGCCGTGGCCGACTATCTGGGGGCATTCCGTAACGACGACTATGCGGCGGCTTGCGATCCTGCGGCCTACGGCTTCCAGCGGATCGTCACCGATGGAGGGCTCGCCTTCACCCCTGAGTGCGGCGAGCTGGCTGCCCCGCTGCTCGAGGACATCGCGGCCTGGGTCGAGGCCGGCCGCCCTGAGCCTGCCGGGTGACAGGAGCTGTGGTCCTCTCCCGGCCGGCCCGGGGGAGGACTCTGCGATGTCTCCGGGCGGCGTGATCGTCGCTGCCGTCCGGTAGCCTCCGTGTTCGATGGCTACAGAGAAGGTCCGTCTCCGTATCGGGAGCCTGGCGAAGGCGGTGCTGGTCACCGGCCAGGCGTACCAGGATCCCAAGGATGCGCTCAACGAGTTCGTCTCCAACGCGGCGGACGATTACGCCGAGGCGGGTCTTGCGGGCGAACGCATCCGCATCGTGTTGCGGCGACGCGGCCGGTATCCGGTGGTGGCGGTCGACGACGATGGCAGGGGCATGTCGCCCGATCGGCTTCGTGAAGTGGCGCGGAACCTGTTCAAGTCGGTGAAGGTGGAGGACGATCGCACGCTGGGCGAGAAGGCGATCGGTCTGCTGGCGTTCCAGCAACTCGGCGCTCGGTGCGACATCGTGTCGCGGGCCGAGGGGTCGAATGAGACGTGGATGCTGCGCATCGCCCGCGGGAGTGCCACGGCCGAGCTGCGGCCGGAGAAGCGCCGGGCGCGCTCAGGTCCTGGCACGACGGTCTATGTGGCCGAGCTCGATCGAGAGATGTTGCGGACGATCACCCAGCGCAAGGTGGTCGATTACATGCGGCGCCGGCGGGCGGCGGCGCTGGAGCGGGGCGACTACATCATCGAGGTGCAGGAGGGGCAGAAGGTCGAGATCGTGACACCGGAGAAGCCGGCCGGCATGGCGGTACCGATACCGGCGCAACGGACACTGTGGGGGACGATCGAGTTCAGCCTGTATGTCGGTGCGGCCAACGGGAGCACGGGCTCTGTGGCGGTGGCCGGACGGGCGGGTACGACCATCCTCGATTCGATCCGCGAGCTGGAGGAGTTCGCCGACGAACCTTGGTCATCGGGTCAGGTCTCCGGTCGTGTCATGTTCGGTGGGCTCCAGCAGACGGCGGGGCGGCGTGCGATCGTCCGCGACGACGACCGATTCCCGCTCTTCGTCGAAGCGGTGCGTGCGGTGGAGCCGAGACTCATGCGCCTGATCGAGCGCGTCAACGCCGAGGTCGACCGGTCGACGGCCGATCGGATGTCGGCCACGCTGCGGCAGGTGTTCAAGGCGGTGCTGAAAGAGCTCGACGACCTCGACAATCCGATGCGGACCTTCGTCGGGAGCGAGCCCGGTGAGGGTGGGCTGCTGGCCGGCGCCGATAGGTCGTCGCCGTCGCCGCCGGCAGACCGTGACGAGACGCCAAGCATCGACGAGCTGGCACCGACCCCACCAAATCCACCGGTGCCGCCTGCTGGTCAGGATTCTGCGACGCCGGAGCGGCAGCGGTCGAGCAGGCTGCCGTCGATCGCACCGGATCCGGACCCTGGGGAGGAGCGCAGCCGCTTCGATCCTGAGTCCCGCATCGTCTTCTACAACGAGCGCCATTCGGATTATTTGCTGGTGAAGAATGACGAGGCGGCCCTGCTCGACTACCTGGCTTCGCTGGTGGCGAAGGAATACGTCGTGTACAACAACCCGCATGCGGCCCCACCGGAGTTGGCGGAGGAGCTGGTGCGGATGCTGGTCCGAGTCCGCCGTCACCTGATGCGCCGCAGGTGAGGTTGCGCGGAGTCGTCAGCCGAGCAACGCGACCTCGCAGGTGATCCCGGGAGCGGCGGCGAGGCGACCGTCGAAGGTAACGAGTGGAACATCGAGTGTTTCGGCCAGAGCAATGTAGACGGCGTCGTACGGCGTGACTTGGTGGCGGAGTTCCCAGATGCGATCGAGCAACGGCTCATGCGGGTAGCGGGTGATATCGATCCGGCGAAAGTGGGCGAGTGCGGCTGAGGCGAGTTCGCCCGAGATCCGTGCTCGCGATGCGAGCTTGCGGAGGGCGTTGGCGACCTCCAGATCGAGAACATGGGGCGCATGACGTTGTGTCGCCGCAGCCATGTGTAACCGGGCGGTGGCGCCTCCCTCGTCATCAATGAGCGCGGCGACAGCAGCCGAGGCGTCGAGGACGATCATTGCCGGTCCTCTCTGATCACCTCGACGATCTCCTCAACAGGGACGTGCGTGCGCTTGCCGGCGAGTTCGCTGAGCACTGCCTCCACGCTTCGGCGCTCGGCGATCGTCTCGAGCTCGCGCCGGAGAAAGGCCGACAGTGAAAGGCCTGCCTCGGCCGCTCGAATCCTCAGGGCTCGATGGAGTTCGTCCGGAACATCCCTGATTTGGATCATCTTCGCCACACCTCCAGACTACATGCGTAGTGCATGAACCTCATGCGAGGTGCATGTCTGAGTGAGAGCTTGTCACGGGAATGCGACAGATTCGCTGGCTGGCCGAGTCCGGGGCTGTGGTAACATCGCCGACACGACGCGGGGTGGAGCAGTCTGGTAGCTCGTCGGGCTCATAACCCGAAGGTCGCGGGTTCAAATCCCGCCCCCGCTACGAAATGAGACAGCTCGGCCGAAGGCCGGGCTTTTCTCATTTGCTAACCCTGGGGATTTGAACCAGAGACTGCCGGCTGCGTCGGGGTCGCTGTCGATTGTGGCTCTGCTCGATCCCCAATCTCAGCTTCATGGTGTCGGCCTGCGGCCGACCAGTTCGGATAGCTTGCACGAGGTGGGCTCGAGCAACCGGAGCCCTGCCCCCGGTCGCCTTTCCGTGTTGCGAAGCGCCGCTCGAGGCCATTTCGCACTACCCCCGCTAGGAAACGGACTAGACCTTTGGTGGGTCGAGTTCTTCGAACAGGGTGATCTGGAGGCCAGCCGGTGCCTCGAGTCTCGAGTTGAGCGACCGCCACGGCGTCTCAGTCGGTGGGGCGACCAACTCGGCTCCGGACTCGACCAGCCGGGTGGTCACTGCTTCGGTGTCGGTGACCTCGAATGCGACTCGGATCTCCCGACTGACCTGACGGCCGACCTCGAGGTCGTCGATGAGGCGGCGCTGCGCCGGGTTGATGATCTCGAGGGTCGCCCGGCCGGCCCGCAGCGCCACCACCGACGCACCGCCTTCGCTGGCCACGGCGAATTCGATCGGCATCCCGAGGACGCCGTTGTAGAACGCCACGGTTGCCTCGAAGTCATGAGCCTCCACGACCAAGCGGAGTTGGGCGACGCCACCTGTGTTCGAGTCGCGATCCATCACAGATCCTCGGATTCGGTGCGCTCCCGGTCGAGGAGTAGCCGCCGCAGGCCATCGGCCACCTGGTCCTGTCGACGTGTGGAGGTGATCGCGTTGCCGACGACTTCGTTCTCGTGCGCCGTGATCGCTGGAATTGTCTGGTCTATCAGCTCGATGCCGGCAGGTGTGAGCCGGATCAGGACGCCACGACGGTCGTTCGGGTCGGGCAGGCGTTCGATCAGGCCGGCACGCTCGAGCCGGTCGACGCGCTTGGTGGTGCCGCCCGAGGACAGCATCATCGATCGCTGGAGCTCACGGACGTTGACAGCGGCATTGCCGGCCGTTCGCCGCATCGTGGCGAGGACGTCGAAATCGGGGACGGTGAGCCCGAACTCCCCGAGCCACTGCTCTCGAAGCGCCTCCAGGTAGCGGGCGAGCCGCATGACACGGCCGGTGATCGGCAGGCCGCTCACCTCGATTCCGGGATAGAGGGCGAAGACGTCGTCGACGATCCCATCCACGACGTCGTGTGTGTCTGTTTCAGTGGCCATGAGTGCATCTTACTAGAAAGTGTCTTGACAGGAAGGCTGTTTCGAAGCATACTCCCAAAGTACCTTTCTTGCAAGACACTTTGTAGGAAGAATCATCGGGCGACGAGAAGGAGAACGCCGTGTTGACAGCCACCCGACAGCAAGAAGCCGAAACCCCGACCCATGTGCGATCAATCAAGAAGTTGGCACGATTCGCCGGGATCCTGTACCTGGCGATCTTCGTCCTCTACCCCCTGTCGACCTCTGTGCGGTCAATGCTTGTCGTTCCCGGCGATGCAGCCACCACGGCGCAGAACGTCGCTGCCAACGAGGCCCTGTTCCGCTGGGGCATTGCCGGAGAAGCCACGATCTTCGTTATCGAGATCGTGCTGGCAGCAATCCTGTACGTGATCCTGCGGCCCGTGAGCCGATCGATGTCGTTCGGCGCATCGATCGCACGGGTCGCCGAGGGTGTCGTCATGGCCGCCGGCAACGTGTTCACTGCGATCCTCACGCTCATCGCCGTCGGCGGTGCCGGCTACCTGACAGCGTTCTCGCAGGAACAGCGTGACGGGCTCGCCCTCTTCTTCCAGGAGGCCAACGACTACGTCGTGCTCGTCTGGGGCTTCTTCTTCGCGCTCTCGCTGGTACTCACGGGCTGGCTCGTGTACCGATCCGGGTTCTTCCCGAAGATCATCGGTGCGCTGATCGGTCTCGCCGGCATCGGCTATTTCGCCCAGAGCTACGGCACCATCGTGGCCCCCGGCGCCGGAGACATGCTCTCGACCCTCCTACTCATCGTGGCCGTGCCGGGCGAACTGATCTTCACCCTGTGGCTGGTGACCAAGGGCATCGACGAGGACACATGGCACCGCCGTGCCGATGCGCCCGTCGAGGCGACGCTGTAGGAGGTTGTTGATTAATCACGGCGAAGGCTCGCCTTGCTTCGAGAGATCAACGTTGTCAACCAAGGTGTCGAGCCTGAACTCGGATTCCTCAACAACCTCCCAGCTGCCTCTCGCAACGGATCGAAGGACGTGATACGGATGATCCGCAGACTCACCTTCATCGCCATGGTGGTCGGCCTCGTGGTCGTGGGGTTGGTGGCGCAGGCAAGCGCCTACCTGCTGGCGCCCCCCGCCCCCGCCCGCGGGGGCGGATCTGCCACCACTGACGCCGCCTCGCTTGCCGAGCCCGGTCCGCACCAAGTCGGTGTCCGCACCGTGACCGCCGACGAGGCGCCGATGCCGTTCACGCTCTGGTACCCGACGGACCGGCCCAACGAGGTCCACGACCTCACCTACACATACGGAATCAACATGCTCGGTGCCGAGAGCTCCGTGGCCCTCGCCACCTTCACCGGGCACGCCAGACCCGGAGCCGCTGCGGACACGTCGGACGGACCGTATCCGCTCGTGATCGTGTCCCACGGGTTTGCGATCACACCCTCGAGCTACGCCTGGCTCGCAGAGCATCTCGCATCGCACGGCTTCGTCGTGGCCGCACCGAGTCACAGCGAGTCGCTCGACCCGAGAGGGCTGTGGAGAGCCACGATCGACCGACCCGCCGATGTCGACGAGCTGCTCTCCCATCTCGAGCACGAGGTCCGGGCTGGCGGCGATTTCGCCGGGCTCATCGACACCGAGTCGGTCGCCGTGGTCGGCCATTCATACGGCGGCTACACCGCCCTCGCCGCCGCAGGAGCCCGACTGGACATGGATGGCTTCAGAGACATATGCGAACACGAGATCTCCTCGGGGGATCCGCTGGAGTTCCAATGCGATGCGCTGGTCGACCGTGCCGACGACATGGCCGCCCTGGCTGGTCTTGACGCAACTCCGTCGGGTCTGTGGCCAACCGCTGGCGACGACCGCATCGACGCCGTCGTCTCGGTGGCCGGCGACGCCGCCATGTTCGGTACATCGGGGCTCGCCGAGATCAGCGTGCCCGTCCTGATGATCGGCGGCACGGCTGATACCGACTCGCCGCTCGAGTGGGGTAACCGGCTCGCCTACGAGCACGCTTCGAGCGCTCGGAAGGCCGAGGTCGTACTCAACGGCGCCGACCACATGGTCTTCGCCGGGGGCTGTGAGCAGATGCGACGCATCGAGTCGCTGGTGTCTCTCGGTTTCTGCACGAACCCCGGTTGGGACCGCAACGAGGTCCACGACGTCGTCAACCACTACGTGTCGGCGTTCTTGCTCGCCGAATTGGAAGCGGATCGCGGTGCCGCCGAGGCGCTCAAGGCCGCAAACCAGAACCTACCGCGGACGACCTATCGATCGGTCGGGTTCTGACAGTCCAGAGTTCTCGACCCACCACGCTTTCCCGAAAGGAGCACCACCATGCAGGCAATCACACTCAAGCGAGCCGGTTCGGCCGACCTTCTGGCGCCATCGGAGGTTCCGAGGCCCGTCCCGCGTCCAACCGATCTGCTCATCCGCATCCACGCGGCCAGCGTCACCCGCGGCGATGTCGTGATGCGCAAGATGCCGAAGCTGATCGCACGTCTCTTCGGGGAGACCCCGAAGTCCGTGCCCGGCTATGAGTACGCCGGCGTCGTCGAGGAACTCGGTGCGGAAGCGACAGGGTTCTCCGTTGGTGATCGGGTGTTCGGGTCGACGAGCGGGCTGGCGCAGGGATCCTATGCCGAGTACATCACTGTGCCGGCCGATGGCCTGGTAGTGACGATCCCCGACTCGCTCGGGTTCGAAGATGCCGCACCAGTGCCCGTCGGTGGGATGGCAGCCCTGGACTTCCTCCGCACCGGTGGCGTCAGGCAGGGCAGCAGGGTCCTCATCAACGGTGCATCGGGCAGCGTCGGCACCTTTGCTGTGCAGATCGCCAAGTACCTCGGCGCCCACGTCACCGCGGTGGCCGGACCGTCCAACACCGACCTCGTCGTCTCCCTGGGCGCCGATGCGGTGATCGACTACACGAAGGAGGACTTCACCGAGTCCGGGCTCACCTTCGACGTCGTCTTCGACGCTGTCGGGAAGACGAAGCGCCAGAAGGTGCATGGCATGCTGGCCAACGGCGGTGAGTTCGTTACGACGAAGCGACGCAGGAAAGAGACCCGCGAGGATCTCCTGGCCGTTCGGGATCTTCTCGCGTCAGGGGCGATCACTCCGATCATCGATCGCATCTACCCGCTCGAGGAGGCCGCTGAGGCGCACGGATACGTGGAGCAAGGCCACAAGCGGGGCAACGTCGTCCTGCTGGTCAGCCCCGGCATGTCCGTCAGGCACGGGCGGACTGGCTGAAGCGTAACCGAGGCGTTTCGTTGTCTTGCTGACGCCGCTTCAGCAACGTATCGCAGAGATGGTCAGCGGGTTGCCGGAGGCCCGGGGGTTCGCTCTCGCCGGAGCCGGCGGTTTGTTGGCGCAGGGTCTCATCGATCGGCAGACACGTGACCTCGACTACTTCACGGTCCCGGGAGGAGGAGGCGCTGACGCGTTGCGCGACGCGCTGGAGCGAGCCCTCGATCGTGCGCGGCTTGATCACAGCAGGCAGCGTGACCTCTCGGCGTTCGTGCGTATCGGGGTGAGCGACGACGACCGGTGTGAGATCGATCTGGCGCGTTGGAAGGTGCGTGGGTCTGCTGGGGTTCCGGGGCGAATCGACACCGAGTTCATGACAGCGATTGGGGTATCGACGTGCGTTCGGTGCCAGCGGTGACGTGGGATGCCCCAATGCCCGCCTCGACCCACGTCTTGAGTGCCCGGTTCATCACTTCGTAGCCTTCTTCGATTGAATCGAGTTTCGCCCGTCTGGCGGCGAACCCGTCGAAGCTTTCGCTGTGTATCAGCCGGGTTCCGGCGCCGGTTGCTCTCAGCTCGAACCGGTGCTCGCCGTGGAACACGCCTCTCAGACCTCCGCCCCAGGTGAGTTCACGCTCTGGATCTACGGTGATGACGTGGTGCCTGATGGTCACCGTGTCGCCGTTGGGTTTCTCGATGTGAACGATCAAGCGTTCCCCGATGTCAGGCTGCCCCTCAACGAGCACGTGGTATGGGTTCCAATCGGCGTAGCCGGCCCACGGACCCGACCGTTGAACGACTCGACGAAGGGATTCTCCCACGATGACCCTGGTCCGATGTAGGTGGTGCCGGTGTCTGCAATGCGGCACCAGTCCCGCAGTGCCCATGCAATCAGTTCGGTTCCGTTGTCCATCGTCACCGACAACGGCCCGGCGATGCGGTCGATCGCCGTGGCCCGCTGGTTCCGTCAGCGACCCTGGTTCCGTCACGTCAGAACCCGTCACGAGGCCTCGGAGACCAACGGCGTCGTCGAACGCTGGTCCCAGGCCCTCAACTACGAACGGCTCTACCCTCGGGACATCGACGACGGACTCGACCTCGCCGGCCACGTCGCAGCGTTCATCGACGAGTACAACCGGATCCGACCCCACGAAGCCACCGACTGGCGACGACACCTGGAGCGATACCTGCAAACCCCGAACCCTCGAACCGACCGACGGCAAATCTGAGCAAGAAGCCTGACTCGGGACAGTGCCGATCGCGAAGGTCCGGGTACTCCCGGCCACGTTCGTCGCGTGAGACTCTCGAGTCTCTCGGTGGGCTGGAGGACGATTCGGCGAGTCGGTTTCCTACTCGCTCACCCAGGCCTTGGCATCCTCGAGGGCGCTGGCCGGGAAGACCCGCACCTCTCCGGGCATCATGAACCCAAACGCTTTGGCCAGACTTCCGTAGGCGGCGTGATCAGTGACGAGTCCGATGCGGTCGAACGACGCCCAATGGTGCATCCCCATTCGTGCATCGTCCACCGCGGCACCGATGTCGTACCCTTCGAATCCGTCACCAAGCACGTACAGCAGACGGATCTTGTCTTTGGATGCTGCAGCCTCACCAACGGCGGGCATGAGGATCGTTTCGTAGTCTTCGGCTGTGACGTGCCCTGTGGCTTGTGCGGCAACCACGTTCGATGGCAAGCCTGCGAGCAAAGTGATCATGTCGAAGCCCCCTGATTGGTGGAGTCAACCACGGTAGTGCCGTTTCTCGTTGTTGCGTCATGGGCTTGGGCCAGGCGCGATACATCGGTCGGCTTGTTGCGGCGCGCGACCACTGTGCGTAGCCACGTTGATCGGATATCACCCGTTGGCAGGGCGGCGCAGCCCCTGATCACATGCTGATACGGATGGGGCCGCCTTGGCCATCTTGCGGAGGTTCTCGGCCATCACGTGAAAGAGGTTGGCAACGATGACCTCACCAACGCCGAGGTCCACCATCTCGGCGAGGAGTCTCACGACTGTGGCGTCGTCCACGGATCCTGCCGCCGTCCTGCGTCCTTCACGCCGAGCGCCACACGGATGTCCTCGGCGAAGCCGTCCGACATCCCGAGTTCGGCGGCAACGCTCGAGAACGTGCCCCGTCGCATCCGGGCCGATCTCACGAAGGCGCGATCGATGTTTTCGATCGTGAGGTTCCCACCAGCGACGAGGGCCGCGAGTTGTTCGAGCGAGACGCCGGACTGCTCGAGCTCGACAATGAGGCGGGCCATGGGGATGTTCTCGTCATCGAGCTGATCGATGGGAGGGATCAGACCGAGTTCGATGAGTCGAAACACCGCCTCGGGCTCGAGGCCCGCTCGCGTGGCGAACCTCGCTCACAACGGAGTCCATGGGTCCCTTCTGGTCGACGGCGTCTCCGCTCGCTGGTCGCTGCGTGCAACGGCCCGAGCAGGAATCGATCCGCCCATCGTTGGCGGCGAGCGGTGCCGATCGACAGCTTCATCAGGTCTGGCATTGCGGCGCCGCCCATCCCGAATCGAGCTCGACGATCGGGCCCGGATACATCGACCGTCTCGACCACAGAGCCGAGCACGGCGCCGAGCTGGTGACGCTCGTCGGTCCGGTGATGTCGCGAACCCTGACCGTCCCTTGAACCCCTTGGCGTCGTCGAAGAGATCGCCGGGCAACAACGAAACCGGGTCCATCGCTACTCGCCGCTCCTCGACCTCTTCACCTCCGACGAGAGGGTCCGCGGTGACAATGCCTGAGCGCCGCAAACCGTGGTCACGCAGACCCTCACACACGACGCACCGGCTGATAGCGTGCGGCCGATGCATGTTGCCGACAGCCACGACTTCATCCGGGTCGCCGGGGCGCGGGAGAACAACCTGAGGGACGTCAGTGTCGAGATCCCGAAGCGCCGCTTGACGGTGTTCACCGGGGTCTCAGGGTCGGGCAAGAGCTCGCTGGTCTTCGACACGATCGCCGCCGAGTCGCAGCGGATGATCAACGAGACGTACAGCGCCTTCGTCCAGGGCTTCATGCCGACGCTGGCAAGGCCGGACGTCGACGTGCTGGAAGGGCTGACCACCGCGATCATCGTCGACCAAGAACGGATGGTCGCCAACGCCCGTTCGACCGTGGGCACCGCCACCGACGCCAACGCCATGCTGCGGATGCTGTTCAGCCGTCTCGGCCAGCCGCACATCGGTTCACCGCAGGCGTTCTCGTTCAACGTGCCGTCGGTGCGGGCCAGCGGAGCGATCACCGTCGAGCGCGGTGACCGCAAGACCGTGAGGAAGAGCTTCACCGTCACCGGCGGCATGTGTCCGCGCTGCGAGGGCAGGGGAACGGTCTCCGACATCGATCTCACCCAACTCTTCGACGACGCCAAGTCGCTCGCCGAGGGGGCGATCACGATCCCCGGCTACAAGCCGGGCGGTTGGTCGGTCCGCGAGTTCAGCGAGTCCGGGTTCCTCGATCCGGACAAGCCGATCCGGGACTACACCGCCACCGAGCTACACGACTTCTTGTACAAGGAGCCGGTCAAGATCAAGTTCGCCGGCATCAACAGGACCTACGAGGGCCTGGTCGCACGGGTCCAGAAGTCGTTCTTCTCCAAGGACCCGGACTCGCTGCAGCCCCACATCCGAGCGTTCGTCGAGCGGGCGGCCACCTTCACCGACTGCCCCGACTGTGACGGCACCCGGCTCAGCGAGCCCGCCCGGTCCTCCAAGATCGACGGAATCAACATCGCCGAGGCCTGCGCCATGCAGATCAGCGACCTGGCTGGATGGGTCGCCTCCCTCGACGAGCCGTCGGTGGCGCCGCTGCTCGCCAACTTGCAGCACACCCTCGATGCGTTCGTCGACATCGGGCTCGGCTACCTCTCCCTCGACCGGACGTCCGGCACGCTGTCGGGCGGTGAGGCGCAGCGCACGAAGATGATCCGCCACCTCGGGTCCTCGCTCACCGACACCACCTACGTGTTCGACGAGCCCACCATCGGTCTTCACCCCCACGACATCCAGCGCATGAACGAGCTGCTCGTGCAGCTGCGCGACAAGGGCAACACGGTGCTCGTCGTGGAACACAAGCCGGAGGTGATCGACATCGCAGACCACGTCGTCGATCTCGGCCCCGGCGCCGGAACCGCGGGCGGCACCATCTGTTTCGAGGGCACCGTCCCCGGGCTCCGGGCCACCGACACCGTCACCGGCCGTCACCTCGACCATCGCGCCGCTCTCAAAAGCACCGTGCGGACGCCTGCCGGAATGCTCGAGGTGCGGGGCGCCGCCACCAACAACCTGCAGGACCTCGACGCCGACATACCGCTCGGTGTGCTGGTCGTCGTCACCGGCGTTGCCGGCTCGGGCAAGAGCTCTCTGATCCACGGCTCGGTATCGGGGCGCGAGGGAGTGGTGTCGTTCGATCAGACGCCGATTCGAGGTTCACGACGCAGCAACCCGGCAACGTACACCGGAGTGCTCGACCCCATCCGCAAGGCCTTCGCCAAAGCCAACGGCGTGAAGCCGGCGCTGTTCAGCGCCAACTCCGAGGGCGCCTGCCCCACCTGCAACGGCGCCGGGATGATCTACACGGAGCTGGGCTTCATGGACACCGTTGCCACGACGTGCGAAGAGTGCGAGGGCAAGCGGTTCGAGGCGTCGGTGCTGGACTACAAGCTCGCCGGGCAGGACATCAGCGAGGTGCTGGCGATGCCGGTTGCCGAGGCGTCGGAGTTCTTCGGCGAGGGAGCGGCGAAGACCCCTGCCGCCCAGAAGATCCTGGGCCGGTTGGCAGCGGTTGGGCTCGGGTATCTGAGCCTCGGCCAGCCGCTCACCACGCTCTCCGGTGGTGAGCGGCAGCGGCTCAAGCTGGCCATCCAGATGGCCACGGATGTTGCCACCTACGTGCTCGACGAGCCGACGAGCGGGCTCCATCTCGCCGACGTCGATCACCTGCTCGCCCTGCTCGATCGACTCGTGGATGCGGGCAAGTCGGTCATCGTGATCGAGCACCACCAGGCCGTGATGGCTCACGCCGACTGGATCATCGACCTCGGCCCCGGGGCCGGACACGACGGTGGCCGGATCGTGTTCGAGGGCACGCCGGCCGATCTGGTTGCCGCTCGTTCGACCGTCACTGGCCAGCACCTCGCCGACTACGTTGGTTCGGTGTAGCGCGGCCGAGGCCCGGCTACCGCCGCGGCGGGCGCAGCATCAAGACAGGCGTGTTGGCGGTGTACTCCTGGAACGCTTCCTCGTCGCCCCACCGCTTGGCCGCCCTGGCTTCGAGCATCGGGACACCGCTCACCCGGGTGATCAGCAGGTAGACGAACACCGGCGAGATCAACATGGCCCACCGCCAGCCGGAGAGGATCGGCAGGGCCATGATGGCGATCCCTGCCCAGAGCGTGATCTCGCCGAAGTAGTTGGGGTGGCGAGACCAGGCCCACAGCCCCGTCGTGATGAACCGGCCGTCGTTTGCACGGTCCTTCTTGAACGCCGACTTCTGCCGGTCGGCGACGACCTCGATCGCAAAACCGGCGACCCAGACCACGATCCCGACAATTGCCACCCAGCCGATCGACCGGCGCTCTTCGCTCGTGATGATCGCAAGGGCGCAGGCCGCAGTCAGCAGCACCCACAACCCCTGCAGCGTCCAGGTCATGAAGAACCGCAGCGGATCCGTCTTGATGGTGTCGAAGCGGCCGTCGCGTCCATCGCGCCGCACCCGGCGGAACAAGAACGAACCGAGTCGTAGCGCCCACACCCACACCATCCCGGCCACGATCAGCGCCCGTGCGTCGAGGTTGTCGCTGAGGAGCACGGCGACCGCGACGATCGTCACATACGTGACACTCCCGGTGAGGTCGTAATAGTGCTCGGTCTTTGCCCGATTCGAGGGCACGAACACCACCCAGTTGATGACGTAGGCGAGCATCCCGCACACGGCAAAAACGGCAACGGAGCCGACCTGGGTGCTCCCGGTGCTGCCCGCCAGGATGACGAGGGCCCCAATCAGCAGGCTCGCTGCAATGCCGACGATGGATCGTCGCTTCTCGTCCGTCATGGGTGGCACCCTAGATGCGTTCGTTGGGGCACGACGATCGCACCTGCTGAGCCGGCCGCGACGTGCACCCCTATGCGGCGTCCGGACCTCGGAGTGGCGGCCGCTCGATGTCCCGGCCATCGCACGGTGCCTCTGTTGCGGGTTGCGCCCGGCCAGGGCTCGGCGAGCGATGTACCGTGACATGCCGCGCTGGCGGCGATTGCTGGCTGCGACCTTGGGCAAGCAGGTAGTGTGCGGCCGGTGAGCCGGAGGGATCTGAGGTGACCGTGGACGACGCCCATCAACAGGAGCCGCCGTCGACTGAGCCGCCGGTTGCGACGGACCCCCAAGTCACCGTGCAACGGGTAGAGATCTCCGGCAAGTCGATCTGGCAAGTTGTGGGCGTGATCCTTGCCACCATCGCCCTGATCTGGGCTGTGATGCAGGCGCGGAGCCTGGTGTCGATGGTCCTGATCTCGTTCTTCTTCAGCCTGGCGCTCGAACCCGCGGTGCGATGGCTGACCGGCCGCTTTGGGTGGCGTCGCGGTTCGGCGACCGGCGTCATCTACGTCGCCGGAGTGGTGTTCGTCACCTTCATGGTGGTGGTGCTGATCCCTGCGATGACCGACCTTGCGACGGCGATTGGCGAGGGAGGCGCAGAATGGATCAACAACATCAGCGAATGGACGCAGGAGAATCTCGGTATCGAGATCGCGGGGGTCGACTCTGCCGAAGAACTGGCGCAGAGCACGGACGTCGCCATCAAGGATTTTGCGGCGGGAGCATTCGGTACGGCCGTGGACATTGCGAGCGCAGGCATTGGGCTGATCTTCAACTTGGCCACGATTGCGATGTTCACGTTCTATCTGACGGCCGGTGCCCCCCAGGTGCAGAATGCCGTATTGCGGCTCTTCAGCCCGGCCGCTCAGGAGCGCATCGGGTGGACCTGGGATCAGGCGATCGTTCAAACAGGCGGGTACTTCTACTCCCGCATGATCCTGATGGTGATCAACGGCTTGGGTTTCTTCTTCACCATGGTGGCCGTCGGGATGCCGGTTTCGCTGGCGCTCACCCTGTCATTGTTTGGTGCCTTCGTCTCCGTGTTCATTCCCGCCATCGGTACGTACATCGGCGGTGCGATACCCGTGCTGCTGACACTGGCGGTCCAGGGTCTCACCGCAGCGCTGATCGTTCTCGCGTACGTCCTGGTGTATCAGCAGCTGGAGAACTACTGGTTGAGTCCAAAGATCAGCGCTGAGACGATGACGCTCAATGGGGGCGTTGCCTTCGGTGCGGCGCTGGCGGGTGGCGCGATTGCGGGGCCGATGGGGGCGTTCACGGCGCTGCCGATCGCGGCCTTGATCTCGTCGTTCATCTCCAACTACCTGGCCAGCCACGAAGTCGTGTATCAGTCAACTCAACCCGCACCATCGCACTCATCCCGGCGGAAGAAGAAGCGCGGTGACGAAGCCGACGGCGGATCTCCCACTGTTTCGGTCTGAGCCATGGCGGCGGAGCTGCTTACACAGTAAGGCTTGACAGACTTACGGTGTATGGATACCTTACGGCGTATGGTGACTTTCTCCACGCAAGAGGTGACAGCAGTGACGAACCACAAGTCCACGTCCGGCAGGAGCGCCCACGACGGCGCAACGCAATCGGCGCCGATGAGAGCGATCGTCCAAGACGGGTACGGCCCACCGGACGTGCTGAAGCTCGAGAAGGTGCCGGTGCCGATCCCGGCCGACGATCAGATGCTCGTCCGCGTCGTGGCGTCGTCGCTGAACATCTACGACTGGCACATGACGACCGGGACGCCGTACATGGTGCGGGCGGTGGCAGGGCTCACCAAGCCGAAGCACCCGATCCCCGGTGCGGACGTTGCCGGAGTTGTCGAGCGGGTCGGCAGCGGCGTGTCGCGGTTCCAGCCAGGCGACGAGGTCTTTGGGGACATCGGCCACGGAGCCTTCGCCGAATATGCGGCGGTGGGCGAGAAGTCGATCGCGCCCAAGCCGAAGAGCGTCAGCTTCGAGCAGGCCGCGACCGTCTCGCTGGCGGGGCTCACCGCATTGCAGGGTTTGCGCGACATCGGCCGTGTCGAGCCTGGGCAGAGGGTGCTCGTGAACGGAGCGTCTGGTGGCGTCGGCACGTTTGCCGTCCAGATCGCCAAAGCCCTCGGGGCCGAGGTGACTGCCGTTTGCAGCACCACCAAGGTCGAGACGGTCACGTCGATCGGGGCAGACCACGTCATCGACTACACCAAGGACGACTACGTCGAGACCGAGCAGGGCTACGACGTCCTTTTCGACAACGTGGGGGACCGGCCGTGGTCGCAAACCAGCCGCGTCCTTGCGCCAGAGGGGATCAACGTGACGACCACAGGGCCCAAACACGCTGTAGTCGGGCCCCTGCGCAACCTGCTGGTGCGCAAGGTGGCCTCGATGTTCGGCAAGAAGCGCATGACCTGGTTCACCGCCCAGGTGAAGCAGGCGGACCTCGAGTTCATGGGCGGCCTGCTCGAATCGGGAGCGGTAATGCCCGTGATCGAGGCGACCTATCCACTGGAGCAGGTCGCCGATGCGCTGCGCTATCTCGGCGAGGGCCACGCCCACGGCAAGCTCGTGATCACCATCTCATAGCGCCGTCGACCGCGACCGGGGCTGCTGATAGGGTCCGAAGACAACCACGAACTCGGGCTGTTCGTGATCATCGTCTAGGGGGAGGTCGTCGTGGTTGGTGTCATCCCGACGGACTACCGCAACTGCTTCTCCATGGTCAGCCCAACCGCAGGCGCCAGCTCGTGAGACTGACCCCAGCCGGGGCTGCCGACTCGCCGAGGCGTCTGAGTCGAGGTGGTCACCCGCTCGATCGGATGGGGATACCGTACGAGCCTGGTCGCGGTGACCAGCGTGCGACGACGACGGGCATTCCTTGAGCGCACCCCACACCCATGTGCCGCGGGCAGGGCGTCGTCACCTTCGCCCGCTCGCTCTCGCCTTCTTCCTCGTGCTCGGGTTCATGGTCGTCGAAATCGTTGCCGGGTTGATGACCGGGTCCCTTGCGCTGATCTCGGACGCCGGGCACATGGCCACAGACGCCCTCGGGCTCGGGATGGCGCTGGCCGCCATCGTCGCAGGCGAGCGTGCGACAACCGGCAAGGGCCGCACATACGGCCTGTACCGGCTCGAGATCTTGGCCGCACTCGCCAATGCAGTGCTGCTCTTCGCCGTGGCGGGGTATGTCATCTACGAGGCCATCCGGCGGGTCCAGGAGCCGCCCGAAGTCTTGGCAACGCCGATGCTCCTGGTTGCGGTGGCTGGTCTCTTTGTCAATGTGATCGGCTGGCGGCTGCTGCGGGCAGGGGCAGAAGAGTCGATCAACGTGAAAGGCGCCTACCTCGAAGTGGTCGCCGACCTCATCGGGTCGGTCGGGGTGATCGTTGCGGCATTGGTCATGATCGTCACCGGGTGGCGGTACGCCGATCCACTGTTCGCCGCACTCATCGGGCTGTTCATCCTGCCCCGGGCGTGGAGGCTGGGCCACGAGGCGCTTCGGATTCTGGTGCAAGCCGCCCCACGCGACCTCGACCTGGAAGCGCTCGAGCTCGACCTCACCTCGATCGATGGTGTCGTGGACGTTCACGATCTCCACGTGTGGACGCTGACGTCCGAGATGGATGTGGCGACCGTCCACCTCATGACCGGCGACGGCACCGACACCCATCAGGTGCTCGACAGGGCGAGAGATCTGCTGCAGAACCGCTACAACCTGGCCCACGCCACGCTCCAGGTCGAGCCGGACACCCATCAGGGCTGTTCGGAGCTCAGTTGGTGAGTGTCATCCGTCCTGTTGCCCGCTCCGATGTTGCACGACTCCGGTCAATTGTGACTATCGCTAGCCGGCCCCGGTCTCTACGATCATGATCCGGATGTCCACGACGCCAACCGGTCTCCCCCCGACCGCATGAGCGGAGGAACCCACCTCCGGCGGCTGGTCGCGCCAACGTCGGCAGATGGCCTGGAGACGACCGAAGTCCGCTGGTTCGGCGACGGGACTCTCCCCCGCACGATCCTGACCTGGTTCTCACAGGGTCCGACCTCGATCGACGTGAGGGGAGACTCATACCGGCTTGACGGAACGCCCGACGTAGGCGTGAAGCGCCGCGACCATGGACCGCTCGAGGTGAAATATCGGCGCCCCTCGACGGGTTCCGTCGACCTCGGCAGCGGTACCGTGGGGCGGATCGAGGAGTGGCACAAGATCGTGCACCGAGACGGGACGGGCACGCTGGCGGGTGGTGACGGCGTGTGGCTCGATGTCGACAAGGTGGTCTACACCCGAACATACGGGGTCGTCGATGGCGTCGCACGACCGCTTGCGCTCCGGGCCCTGGCAAGGACCGGGTGCGACGTCGAGCTCGCTGCAGTGACAGCCGGTGGGATTTCGGCCTGGACGTTCGCCCTCGAAGCCTGGGGTTTGGCCGGGGTCCGGCCTGAGATGCTCCGGCGTGCACTGGCAGCGTTCTTGGACGAGACGCCGCCCCCGGCTGCACTCCACACCGGTCTTCGCCACGCCATGAGCTACCCGATGTGGTTGACCGTCACGTTTCCTTCATCGATGCGCTTGGCCCGCGAGTTGAGGCCCGACGGGTCGCAGGATGGAGTGGAAGCTACGGCCATTTGAGGCTCCCGACCCGGCGGCCGAAGTGCTTCTTGCTGCGCCTGGCTGTTGGTGGCGTGGGTAATCGACGTATCATCGGTTGTCGCCACTCAGGGGTGTCAGCGTGATCGATCGCATGTTGCGAGCGTGGAACGGCGAGCGTCTTGTCGTCCGTCGCGACGAGATCACCGGTGCCTGGATACTGATCGCGATCCACTCAACGGTGCTCGGCCCGGCTGCGGGCGGCACCCGAATGACGACGTACCCCGGCCTCGACGCCGCGCTGGAAGATGTGCTCCGCCTCTCCCAAGGGATGACGTACAAATTCGCAACACCGGGTCTGCCCTTTGGTGGCGCCAAGGCCGTGGTCGCTGTTCCTGCAGGGATGACGGACTCGGCGCGTCTGGGGCTGCTGCGGAGATTCGGCGCCACGATCAGCGAGCTCGACGGAGTGTTCCTCACCGGAGTTGACGTGGGGACGTCGCCGGCGGACATGGATGTGATCGCCGAGACGGCGGGACCCTACGTGTTCTGTCGTACGCCGGAAGCCGGGGGCGCCGGTGACCCGGGTCCCCACACCGCACTGGGGGTGTTCACCGCGATCGAGGTCGTCTGCGAGCGACTCGGGCAACCGCTCGCCGTCACATCCATCGTCGTCCAAGGGGCCGGCAATGTCGGAGGGCCGCTCATCGAGTTGCTGCTCGCCGCCGGGGCCTCGGTCACGTTCACCGACATCGACGACACAGTCGATCGGTCGCTACCTCACCGAGTCTGCCGCAAGGTTCGTTTCCCCGGACACGGCCGTGGTGGCCGAGTGTGACGTGTTGGCTCCCTGTGCGCTCGGCGGCGTGCTCGATGCAACGACGATTCCCTTGCTGAAGTGCCGCGCCATCGCCGGCAGCGCCAACAACCAGCTTGGCGAACCCTTCGACGCTGAGCGGCTGCGCCACAAGGGAATCTTGTATGCCCCCGACTTCGTTGCCAACGTCGGCGGGGCCATGGCGATGCCCGGCATCGAAAGCCTCGGGTGGAGTCCCGAACAGGCCAGGGACGAGATCCGGCAATACGTCAAGAGTGCCCTCACGGAGATCTTCGCTGCGGCGGAGGATCAGGGCATCACGACCGATGCGGCGGCTCGCCGGATCGCCGATCGCCGGTTGGCCGAGGCGCGCTGAGGACTGCTGACCACATCGTCGTGACGGCGTCGCACCGTCGCCGAAGTGCCCGGTCGAGCACCCTGCTCCGCGGCCAAAGGGATATCGGTGAACCCTCAGGGTCGGCGGCGCCGGCGACGTACCCGCCTGGTCTTCCGGTGCGGTCCTGCGGCACGCTGTAGCTGTCGCATGGCATGGGTGCCCGTGTCCCGGTTGAAGAAGATGAATCCAGCCTTCATGTCCGTGTCCTCTCTCGACGTGGTGCATAGGAGGCACGCGGCGCCGCCCTGATACATCGCCGCGGCGATTTCATGTTCAGGGCCGAGACCGGCGTTCCGACCGTCCTAGCGTGACCATCCCGACCCCATCGAAAGAGAGACGCCATGTACCAGCCGGCCGCGGACCGCTACGACCGGATGACGGCGGTCGAGCACAGGTCTCCCGACCGTCCTCGTGGGTGATCAGCCCGTCTGGCGGAGATCGCGGTGCTGGAAGAGCCAGACGGAGGCGGCCACCAGCACGACCATGAGCGCCGCCAGGACTGCGCCGTGCCCCCAGTGCATGCCCGTCATGAGCGGGTCGCTGCTCAGGTAGTAGTAGAACGGCGACAGTTTGGCCCAGCCTCCCAGGCTGTTGGTGAGCGGGAGGAACGCATTGACGAGGAACAGCACGAGGGCAAGTCCCGTGGTTCCATAGGTGGCCAGCCGCACGCGCCCTGTGGCGGCGCTCAGCGCCAAAGCGAACGCACCGAACGCCAGGCCGAGCAGAGTGACGAGCAGGCAGGTTGCGGCAATATTGCCGATGTCGATACCGAGCCCTGCGATCGCCGAGCCGGCGGCGACCCCGGCAAGAATGACGAAACCCACCGCAGCCCCGTAGAGCAGCATGGCAACGGTGTTCTCGAACACCACCGTCGAGCGACTGATCGGATTTGCGAGGAGCAGGCCCATGGTGCGCTGCGCTTCCTCGCCTGCAAGAGCTCTGGCTCCGATCACCACCGTGACGATCATGATGGAGATCGGTGCCATCAGCCCGAAGATCTCAACCTGGTAGAACCCCTCCGCCGTGCTCATGTCGCCGCCCCCGACCATCGCCAGCACGGCGTCTGGGAAGTTGTCGGCGAAGCTGGCGAGGGCGTCGTCGATCAGCGTGTACATGGGGCCGATCATGACGCTCATGGCGAACATGACCAGTGCCGTCACGAAGAGGAGCCCCTGATGCTCCGATGCAGTCTTGATCCAGATGCGGGAGACACGGGTCGAGCCGGCGAGCCGGTCGGCGACCGTCTTCGTCAGCGGATTGCCGCGCAGCCGATCGACCAGCGTGATGCCAACGGACTTGGCCCTCAGATCGCGACGATTCACGCCCACGACGGCGGCGACGGCCAACACCGCGGTGGAGCCGAGCAGCAGGCCGATGTGGCCCCACTGAATGCCGTTGAGCAGCGGCTTTCCTCCATCGAGGTAGTACCAGGGAAAGGCCTTGGCCGCGCCTTCCCAACCCTGGATCAGGGGGAGGAGCCCGACGGCGAAGAACGAAATGACCATCAGGCCTGCTCCGACACCGGACGCAAGGCCTCGTCTGCCGGTCCACGCACCAACGGCCATCGACAGAACGCCGAAGAAGAGCGCCGTGGCGAACATGTGCACGACCAGCGCTTCGACATCCATCTGGCCGACGGCGACGTCGAGGATGCCAGGCACGATGCGGCCGGCTCCCCAGAGCACGATCGACCCGAGGGCCGTCAGCAGGACGAGCGATTCGGCTTTGGAGAGGAGCACCTTGGTACGGCTCTTCGGGTTGCCGAGCAGCAGGCCGATGGTGCCGTCGCGCTCCTCGCCTGCAATGGACGCTGCGCCCATCGAAACCGCCAGCGCAGCAAGTGTCAGCGTCCCGTACGAGGTGTAGATGGCGCTGTAGGCGAGGCTGGCCGCATCGGCGTCCTCTGCGATGCCGATCAGGCTGCGAAAAGCTTCGGGGAGCGAGGTGTAGACACTCAGATCGATGTCGCGGTAGACCGCCATGCCGAAGAGCAGCATGAGCGCAAGGACCGCGGCACCAATCGTGATGCCCTTCCAGCGGTCCCTTGTGGTCTTGGTGAAGACCGTGGCCAGCATCAGACGGACACCTCCTCGTCGCGGTAGTAGGTGAGGAAGATCTCTTCCAGGTCGGCTTCCTGGGTGGTGATGTCGATCAGCGTGTGGTCGGTGGCGACCTCGAGCAGTGACCTCATCTGTCCGTCGAAGGACAAGACGACGTGGTGATTCTCGACCACGACGTCGCGCACGCCAGGCACTGAGGCGAAGATCGAACCGTCGACCGGCGTGTCGAAGTTGAGCTCAACCCGCCGGATCGCCTTCGATCGCAAGTCGGCAACACCTTCGACGGCGATCAAGCGGCCGTGGCGGATGATGCCGACACGATTGGCGACACGCTGCACCTCCGACAGCGTATGGCTCGACAAGAAGACCGTGCGCCCTTCGGATGCCACCTCCCGCATCATCGCTTGGAACTCTCGCTGGACGAGCGGGTCGAGCCCTGCGCTGGGCTCGTCCATGATCAACACCTCTGGGCGATTCATGAACGCCTGGATCAAGCCGACCTTTTGCCGATTCCCCGAAGACAGGTCGCCCACCTTCTTCGACATGTCGGCGTCGAGCCGCTCGGCCAGCTGGTCGACGTATCCCCAATCCACACCGCCGCGCAGGTTGGCGAAGTACGTCACGGTGTCCTTCCCGGTGAGATTGGGGTAGAGCGCCAGGTCGCCTGGCAGGTACCCGATGTGCCGCCGGATCTCGACGGCTTTGTCGTGGCTGTCGAGCCCGAGGATCGACGCCGTGCCTGCCGTCGGCCGGATCTCGTCGAGGATCGTCCGGATCATCGTCGTCTTGCCTGCGCCGTTGGGTCCGAGAAAGCCAAACACCTCGCCACGGCGTACCTCGAGATCGAGGTCGACGAGGGCGGGGAAGTCGCCGTAGTGCTTGGTGAGGCCCGCGGTACGGATGGCGAACTGGCTGGTCATCGTGGTCCTTTGTTGGTCGTCGTCGACGCGGCGCCGGACGCCGCCGGCGTCGATGGTGCTTGGATGCCGGGCGCAGTGGTTTCGGCAAAGGCTGCAAGGACGTGGTTGCCGAACTCCTCGGTGAAGATGCCCGCACTCAGGATCTCGTAGGCGGGAACTGCGTATGCGGCGAGCGCCGGATTTTCGCCCAGATTCGGATCGGCGAGGTCGATGCCGAGAATGCGGTGCATGTGACGGTGGAGCACGAGAGCCCCGAGTGACCACATCATGAGGATGGTCGCCCAGCCTCGCAGATCGTTCGTCGGCTTCACCATTCCTGCGTCGATGCCTTCTTGCATGTAGCTCTCGGCATCGGCGACAAGGTCATCGACGAGACCTGCTACCGCCGGTGAATCCTCTGAGAGCACCCTTGCGAGGTAGCCCAGCAGTGGCCCGATGCTGCTTCCACGCAACGTGGCGAACACGTCCAGCTGCGGTCCGGCCGATACGGCATCGTGCTTGACCTGCCGGATCACTGCAGCAACGTGCTCGTCGCATGCCGCCCGAAGGCCCTCCATCGAGCCGTAGTAGTGCATCACGAGACCTGCCGAGACGTCGGCAGCCTTCGCCACTCTGCGTGCGGTGGTGCCGGCCGTGCCGTATTCGGCAAAACACGCAATACCGGCATCCCGGATGCGGGCCTTCGTCGAACGGTCGTCGCTCATGTTTCTGGCACTGTTCGGTGGACCATTGAATGCATGTTCAAGATCCTATACGCGTGTTTAAGGTCTGCCTAGAGCCGTTCGCCGGTTCGAGAGTGACGCTCGGTGGGACCGAATCAGTTGTCCGACGTGCCGCGCTTCGATGCGATTCCCGTCCCTACCAGCACAGCGATTCCGGCAACGAGCAGCAGCGCGGCCCACCCGCCGGCGCCATCGCTTGCGATCATGATGATCGAGTAGACGGCGATCAGGGCAAGACCCGCCAGCAGCCCAAGCCATTGCATCGCTTTGGTGGTCATGGGACCTCCTCTGCCGGGTGTGTCCGGCCTCTCATGTCCAATTCGATATTGGCAATGGCTTCTTCCACCGTCGGGATGAGCGCATCGGCCCATGCCCGGTGTCCCATGGCGCTCGGGTGGAACAGGTCGGGGGCAAACATGTGGACACCGCTGTTGAATGCGGCCGTGGTGAGCCGCCACTGATCGACCTTGGGGAGGCGATGACGCTCGGCCGTCCTGCGGTGCCCCCAGTCGGCGATGCGGCCTGCCATCGAGGCGATGCGGTCTACGGGAAACGGCAGCCGCGGTATCGAGCCCAGGTCGCCGACCCCGAACAGGATGACGGCCTTCGAACACATCTCGAGCTGCTCGGCGATCCGGTCGAGCCTGCGGGCATACCGCCAGATCGGCACCAGGTGGAGGACGTCGTTGGAGCCGACCGAGACGATGGTGATGTCCCATCGTGACATCTTTGCCTCGGGCACTTGCTTCTCGAGCACGTCCTGGGAGCGTGCGCCACCCACGGCGAGGGAGGTGAGCTCGACGTTGTACCGGGTCGTCAAGTGGTGAGCGACCAGCCTGGGCCAGCTCTCGTCCGGGTCGGCCAGGCCGGGAGCGGTCACGGTGCTGTCACCGACGATGAGCATGCGGAGACGGGGGAGGGCGTTGTCCCCTACGGCTACCGAAGGGTCGAGGCCCTCGAGGTACGGCAGATTGCGAAGCGCAGCATGGGCAATCTGACCGGCAACGAGCACCGTTCCGGCAACCGCTCCACGACGCAACGTCCTGACCATCATGACGGCAGGATATCGGTTCGGCACCCGACCATGTCGTCCCTATCCCGTCTGGGGAATACTCGCGGCCGTCAACTGCCACATCCGTGTCGCCGGTCGCTTCAACCAGCGCTACGCCATCCTGTTTCGTGACTACCTGCGTGCCCACGCCGCTGCAGCGGCAGCGTACGGCGAGGTCAAGCGCAGCCTGGCCGCCCGTGCGCCACACGACTGGGACCTCTACTACGACGTCAAAGACCCGGCCATCGACATGCTGATGTCCGGTGCCGAAGAGTGGGCACAGCGGACCGATTGGTCACCTGGTCCCAGCGACGCCTGATCCGCCGACTGGGTGCGGACCCCGCAATGAGGTCGTCGCAGTGGCTGATCAGATCCGGTGCAGGGCCTCATCGAGAGCCTGGTGGGCGGCGGCGTCTTCGATGCCGAGCTGGCGCACCACAACGGCGAGCGTGTCGGCTGCTGCGGCGAGGTCGGTCTTCGAGGTGGTCACGTGGGAGCCATCCAGCACGATCGTGCCGTGGCGTCCCGCCGTCTCCACGAGGCCTTCTCTCGCCAGCGCGTCGTACACCTTGTTGACCGTGCCCCTTGCCAACCCCAGGTCGGTGGCGAGCTGCCGGATCGGCGGGAGCTTGGTCCCCGGGCGCAGTTGACCGGAGGCGATCAGGCGTTCGATCTGGGAGCGGAGTTGCTCGAAGACCGGGAGTGCCGACTCAGCGTCGAGATGGACGATCACGACCGCGCCCACCCCCGCGGCGGTCGGGGAGCAGCTCTCCGCAGCAAGGCGACGGCGGCCACCAGGCACCCAATGACGACCAGGAACCGCAGGACCTGGAGAACGTCGCCGTCGAAGTTGGGGACCTTGGAGATCGTCCAGCCCGCAGTCAGGACCGCGGCCGCCAATTCCAGCTGCGCTATCGAGGTCACGGCAAACGCCCGGATGCGAAGGTCCACCGCGCCGGCCCGTTCTGACAGCAGCGGTCGACGCCGTCCGATGATGGCGGCTCTGGTCGCTTCGGCGATGAGTACAACGCCTCCACCGCAGAGGGCGACCACGAGGGGAAGCGATTCGGAGCCGGCTGCTGCGACGAGCGCTCCCAGCGCGATCGAGGCCGCGGCGATGGTGCGTGCTGCGCCGACGAGGCTGCGTCCTGCGGGCTCCTCCCGAGGGGAGAGCGACGCTGCGACCGTCGTCGACTCCGGGTCGCTCAGGCGAAAGCGCTCAGCCAGGAGAGCGCCAACGAGGGTCCCCGCCAGCGTGCAGAACAAGATGTCGGCAAGCGGGCTGCCCTCCCCGATGCCGATGCTGATCGACCCGTACCAGCGCACGCCGACGACGACGGCGAACACCGCGCCGAAGAGCCCACCGGTGAGGCGGTACCGGCGATGTCGTTCGAGATACCGGGCGTAGACGTTCGCCTCTGCCGGTGGCGGCAACGTGCCGGCAAGCCACGCAACGTCGCCTGAGGACACGGCGACGCCTGCAATGGCGACGTACAGCAATGCAGCTGCCGTGCCGAGAAGGAGAATCAAGACTGCGATTGCCACAACTTCTTTTCCCTTGCTTTGGCCTATTGACATAGTACGATATGCCAATGATCGATGCAACCGATTCTTCCTCACCCACGGATCCGGCGCCCGACCCGACACTCGATGCGCTGGTCCCGAAACGATCCACCGGGCGCAACGTGGCTCTCGCTGCCGCGGCTCTCGGGCTGCTGGCTGTGGTGTGGGCTTCTCCTGCCATCCTCCGGCCCTCTGTGGCAGGCGACGGTGGGGGAGGAACGTGGAGTGCGGTCGCCCCGCACGATCAGGTGCTGACCGTGGTTCGGCTCGCACCGAGCGGATGGCCCTACATGGATATCGAGGCCGTCGACGATGTCCCCGGTGCAGCCGTCGTCGGAGCCTGGGTCCTCCCCGATGGGGACTACGGGCTCGGGGACGGCCTCGATCCCGGCGACTACCCCGATGGGCTGGACTTCGTGAACGCCGCCCTCGGAACACGCGATCGCGACGCCTCCACCCATCTGCCGCAGCGGCTCGACCAGGATGGCCCGGTGCAGTTGGTGACCCTGTGGGACATCACGGATTGCGCAGTGTTGGACGGCCGGCCGCCGACGGTCATGCTGCAGTCGGCGCTGGGGACCACGGTGCACGAGGAACTGGACGGCATCGCTTCCCCGGGATTCGACCTGCAGACGCTCACCGAGACGGGAATCTGCCCGGGATAGCAATTCGTGTGATTGCGTGCTGCACGGTCTTCAGGCGAATGGTTGAATCGGTCCTGTGTTCTCGCCCATTCGCACTGCGCGTCTGCTGATCCGGTCCTTCCGTCCCGAAGATGCGGTGGGCCTGGCGCAGCGCCGCAGCGACCCTGTGGTGGCCGAGTATCAGAACTGGACGATTCCGTTCTCGATCGACGACGCCGAACGCATCGTCGCCGAGCTCGTCGCCATGGAGGGCCCCGCCAACGAAGAGTGGTGGATGGCCATCGTTTGCGATGCCGCTACCGAAGAGGTGTTGGGTGACCTCGCTCTCCACCTGAGCTCGGAAGGGCACACTGCCGAGGTGGGCTACACCTTTGCGGCCGAGCACTGGGGGCATGGCTACGCAGTGGAGGCGCTCCAGGCTCTGGTCGACCACTTGTTCGATGAGGTGGGCGTCACTCGAGTCTTCGGCATGCTCCATCCCGGCAACCCCGCGTCGGCGATGGTCCTCGAACGGTGCGGCTTTCTGTTCGAGGGTCACACCCGATCGTCATTCTGGCTCGGCGGGGAGTGTTCCGATGACTGGATCTACGGGCTCATCCGGGATGACTGGGATGCATGGCGGCAGCGACATCGCAGCCGCCCCAACGAGGTGAGGCTCGTCGAGATCTCTGCGGCAAACGAACGGACCGTGTCCAGGCTCAGGACTCACAAGACCCAAGAGTCCTTCGTGGCGCCGATGACATGGTCGTTCACCGATGCGCTGTTCCCCGAGGTGGTCGACGGAGCCCCCGTGATCCCGTGGATGCGGGCGGTCGAAGCAGATGGTGAGCTGGTGGGATTCGTCATGCTGGCCCTCCGCACCAGGCACCACCCCGAGCCCTACCTGTGGCGGCTCCTGATCGATCGGCTGCATCAGCGGCGCGGTATCGGCGGGCGCGTCCTCGATCTCGTCGCCGAGGAGTGCCGCGGGATGGGTGACACCACCTTGCTGACGAGCTGGAGGGAAGGCAAAGGCTCGCCGCGAGCGTTCTACCTCCGCCGGGGGTTCGAGCCGACGGGCCGGATCGTCGATGACGAGACGGAGGCACGCAAGCAACTCGTCTGAGACCGCGACGGACGGCTAACCCGCTTGCAGCGAGTCGACAAGATCGATGTACGACTGCATGGCTTCGTCCTGAGCGGTTCCGCGCAGCTCGGCCCACGCGTCGTACTTCGCCCGACCAACGAAGTCCATCATGCCCGGCCGCTTGCCGTCGACGTCACCTGCGCTACCTTGTTTGTACAGCGCATAGAGACGCAGCAGCGTCGCATTGTCGGGCTTCTCGGCGAGTTGCTTCACATTCTCGCTCGCAGCTGCGAACCGGCTCGGTAGTTCTGACATCTCGGCCTCCCAACTCGGAACACGCAACTCCAATGATCGCGCACCCGGCCTGGAGCGGAACCGCCTGCTGCCTCGGCCCGGGGCCCGGGAGGTGTAGCTCGCTCTAGAGAAACATGCTGGCGTATAATCATGTTTCAAGTAGTCAGAGAGCAAGGGGACGTAGTTTGACTCGTGACTTCACCGATCGGGTGCTGGAGGAGTGGACTGTCGCCCAGCCGGACCTCGACGCTTCTGCTGTCGGGGTCGTCCATCGCGTCATGAGGCTCGCACGCTTCATCGACGCTGCCCTGGCCGACGTTGCCACGAGGTCCGGGCTCAGCACCAAAGGCGACTCGGACACGCTTGCTGCGTTGCGCCGGCAGGCGCCGAAGCACGAACTGTCTCCGACCCAGCTGGCAGAAGCCGCGCTCATCACCACAGGAGGCATGACGAGCCGGCTGGATCGACTCGAGCAGGCCGGCATGGTCGAGCGGCACGCCGACCCCAATGACCGCCGGGCGATCGTCGTCCGGCTGACCGATGCCGGGCGCCGCACCGTCGACCGTGTGCACGAGGCGAGCCTCGAATGGCAGCGTCGTCTCCTGAAGGCGCTGGACGAAGGCGATCAGGCGCAGCTGGCCGACCTGCTGCGCCGGCTGCTCGTCGACCTGGGAGACGAGTGACGATGGACTGGTTCACCGAGCAAATCGGGCTCTCGGCAAACACTCAGGCAAAACTGATTGCATCGGTCGTCGCGATCACGATCCTGGTCGTGGGCCGCTGGCTCATCTTGCGCGCCGTCCACCGAGCTTTCGAAGAGACATGGGTGGCCTATCGAGCTCGGAAGGTCGCAACCATCACCGCGACCATCGTTGGTCTTGCGGTGCTTGCATGGATCTGGGTCGACGCCTTCAACGACTTGGCGACGTTCCTTGGACTGGTCTCCGCCGGTATCGCGATCGCCCTCGCCGATGTCCTGAGGAACATGGCCGGCTGGATGTACATCCTCGGCCGGCGACCCTTCAGAGTTGGTGACCGCATCGAGGTCGGCGGCACAAAGGGCGACGTCGTGGACATCCGGCTGTTTCGGTTCTCCCTCATGGAGGTCGGCAACTGGGTCGAGGGCGAACAGTCGACGGGGCGGCTCATCCACGTCCCCAACGGAGTCCTCTTCAACGAGCAGGTGGCCAACTACACGGAGGGTTTTGAGTACATCTGGGCGGAAATCCCAGTGCTCATCACGTTCGAGTCGGACCGGCGCCTCGCCCGCAAGATCATCGAGGCGGCCGTCCGGACCCACGCCCCGAACCTCGAGAAGTCGGCAGGCTCACGGATTCGGGAGACGGCCCGCAGCTACCACATCAAGGTGGGAGCGCTCACCCCCATCGTCTACCTCTCCGTCAAGGACAGCGGTGTGCTGCTCACCAGCCGCTTCCTGCTGGGAGTGCGGCAGCAGCGAGGTATCACACAGGCGATATGGACGGAGATCCTCGATGCGTTCGACGAGGTACCGACGATCGAGCTGGCCTACCCCACCACGCGCACGTATCTCCACGGCCCGATTCATATCGCCGCCGAGGGGAGTGACGGAGCGAGCGCAGCTACCTGATTGCGCTCTCCGGCATTGTTCGCATAGGTTCTCACGGCGCCTGCAGATCGAGGTGAAACCGGATGACAGATCATCCTGGCACAAGAGCGTGTGCATTCCAGTGCGAGTCCAGATGTGGTATCGAAGTACGCCTCGACGGACGCGACATTGCCGGAGTGCCAACACGTCCCCGCCGGCGTCGAGGCCGTCGCATGAGGTTCACTCCTGCGCCAGTGGGTCTTTCGTGAGCTTGCAGCTGGCAGCTGGGCTACACCGTCACGCCGGCCAACGCCGTGCAGCGCACCGTGCAGCGGATCGTGGCCACGCCACCGGCCGCCTGGGCGCTCTCCAAGGTTCTGCACCCCATGGACAAGGCGTTCTTCAAGGTCTCGAAAGGCGGCATGACGTTGGCGAGCCTCGTTGCAGGGTTGCCGGTCATCATGGTCACTACGACGGGGGCAAAGAGTGGCCTGCCGCGTCGTACGCCGCTGGTGGGGGTCCCGGTCGAAGAGCATCTCGCCGTCATCGGGTCCAACTACGGGCAAGGCCCCACACCGGGATGGGTATACAACCTGGAGGCGCGGCCGATGGCCACCGTCGCCTACAAGGGCCGTAGCGTCTCCGTGGTGGCCCGCCGTGGGGACCATGGAACAGTGGATCACGCGTTCGCCGTGGCATCAGCCGTGTACCCGGGATACGGCGGCTACAGGGAACGCGCCGACCACCGGGAAATCCGGGTGTTTGTCCTGGAGCCCGAGCAGTAGAGCCTTCACGGTGTTCGCCGCGCCGAGTGTTGCCGGTCGGGGCACTAGCTTGACGAGATGGAGAACCACGGAGGGGTCATGGCCGACGAGCACGAATCACCAGCTGCCGCGGAACCGGCGGAGGTCACGCATCCCCCGTACCAATCGGGTTTCGGCAACGAGTTTGCGTCTGAGGCACGGCCCGGGGCCTTGCCGGTTGGTCAGAACAACCCGCAGAAGCCTCCCCTGGGGCTGTACACCGAGCAGCTGTCCGGCACGGCGTTCACCGTGCCCAACGATCGCAACCGACGCACCTGGATGTACCGGATCCGGCCCTCCGTCCGTCACGCCTGGCGGTTCAAGGAAGCGGGAAGCCACATGATCCGCACCGCCCCATGCCGGGAGGACCATCCGCCGATCGGGCAGCTGCGGTGGGACCCGCCGCCGTTTCCCGACGAGCCCACGACCTTTCTCACCGGCATCCGCACGATCGCCACCAACGGCGATGCCCACACCCAGATCGGCATGGCGGCCCACATCTTCATGGCGACCGAGTCGATGACCGACACCTACTTCTACAACGCCGACGGCGAACTCCTCGTCGTGCCGCAGGAAGGAAGGCTCCGCTTCCTGACGGAGTGCGGCATCCTCGTCGCCACTCCAGGCGAGATCGTCGTGCTGCCCCGGGGCATGGTGTTTCGCGTCGAGCTCATCGACGGGCGGGCGAGGGGATACGTCTGTGAGAACTACGGTCCGTATCTCGAGTTGCCCGAGCGCGGCCCCATCGGCGCCAACGGGCTCGCCAACCCTCGAGATTTCCTCTACCCGGTTGCGGCGTTCGAGGACACGGAGAGCCCCGGTGAATTGACGGTGAAGTTCGACGGCCGCATGTTCGCCGTCGAGACCGACTACTCACCGTTGGATGTGGTGGGCTGGCACGGCAACCATGCGCCCTACAAGTACGACTTGACGAAGTACAACGTGATGGGCTCGATCAGCTTCGATCATCCGGACCCGTCGATCTTCACCGTGCTGACGTCGCCATCGCCGGATGTCGGGGTCGCCAACATCGACTTCGTGGTCTTTGCCGATCGGTGGCTCGTCGGCGAGCACACCTTCCGCCCACCGTGGTATCACAAGAACATCATGAGCGAGTTCATGGGCATCCTCTACGGGGTCTACGACGCCAAGGAAGAAGGCTTCTCGCCTGGCGGGATGAGCCTGCACAACATGTACTTCCCGCACGGTCCCGACCACGACGCATGGATGAAGGCCACGACCTCCGATCTCGCACCTGAGAAGCTCGCCGACACGATGTCATTCATGTTCGAGACCCGCTACCCGCTGATACCCACGGCATACGCCGGCTCGATTCCTGCGCTCCAGGACGACTACCCGAGCGTTTGGCACAGCTTGGAGCGCCACTTCGACGGGTAGGCCAAGGGTGGTGCCGGGACGGCTGCACGATGACGTTGGTCCGAGACGATGGTCGGCTACCGTCGACGGCGACGCCCATGCCGAGACCTAGGGAGGCGCCATGGCAGCACGGACGGCTGATGCGCAGCTAGACACAGGGAACCTGTGGTGGCTGTGGCTCGTGGCGGGGGTCCTCTGGGTCGTTGTCGGAATAGTCATCGTCCAGTTCGACAGTGCTTCGGTCCGCACCGTCGGCGTCATCGTCGGGGTGATGCTGTTCGTTGCCGGGCTCCAGTACCTCGTGGTCGGCAGCCTCGCCGATCACGCCAAATGGGCGTGGTACGTCTTCGGCGCCGTGCTCGGAGTGGTGGGGCTCGTGGCGATGCTCAATCCGGTGCAGACATTTGCGTCGCTGGCCGACATGCTCGGTTTTGTGTTTGCGTTCGTCGGGATCGTGTGGATCGTGGAAGCCGTGGGGACCAAGGACGACAATCCGCTGTGGTGGTTTGGCCTCATCGCCGGCATCATCATGGTCGTCCTTGGCTTCGACACCGGCGGCCAGTTCTTCATCGACAAGGCGTACACCCTGCTTGTGTTTGCCGGAGCCTGGGCACTGATGAAGGGCATCACCGACATCATCCTGGCGTTCCAGATCCGACGTAGCGGTCCGCCTCGCCTCGCCATCTAGCGGGAGCCGGCAGCAGGCTTCAATGGCTGCTTGCGGGTCGCATGGTCGGTTGTGGCGCCGGTGACCTCTGGCGCGGCGTTGCCCTGTGGGCAGGTCCTGAGCTCGGCGACGTCACCGCACCGCCGTGCGGGACAGCCACGGGCAGGCCGCCGGAGCAATGTGCCGCGGCGTCGAGCACCCGATCGAGCCCATGACGATGGTTGAGCCACACGAGCGGCGTCGTGCCCAGCAGGTGCGGGTTCTCCCGCACCAGCCAGTCGGCAATTTCGATGTCGTCGTATCTGCCTCGGAGCGCAAGCACGACCCTGGCCAGATCCCGGCGTATGCCCGAGCGATCGAACTGAAACGCCACGTACGCTTCGGGCAGTGATCTCCCCCCGATGTGAATCACATCAGGGCGGGAAAGCAGCTCTTCCTCAGAGATACCAGTGCGATGGGCTGCCTCGATCCGGGTCCAGAACGGCCCGACGAGGAGATGATCTGTCACGTGGGCTGCCTCGCTGCGACCCGGCTGCGCACCATGGCGGCAGTCGCCTCCGCGATGTCGAGAAGCGACGCCGATCCTGTGTTCCACACGGCGTCGTAGCCCAGCGGATCGTCGATATCGACCTGGAAATGTGCCTTGAGGAGGCGGGCACGATGGGTGTCCAGTTTGCGGGCCCGGTTCCTCGCTTCGCGGTCCGTGAGACCGTAGACCTCTGCGACTCGGCGAATGCGGGCGTCCTCCGGGGCGATGATGCGCAGATGGACACCCAGCTCCATCCCTCGGGTCACTTCTGAGCCTCCACGGCCGACGATGATGGCTTTTCCCATGGAGGCCAGGGCGCTCACGACCCGGAAGACCCTCGCCATGACGACGTCCTGATCGACGGCGGAGCGCAGCGTCTGGTGGAAGAAGTCGTTGGCAGGCTTGCGGTACTCCTCGGCGAGCAGCATGTCCAAGGACTCCGCACAGAGCGGTTCGGCCGCCACGATCTCGCACAGTCTCTGGTCGAATATCTGCCAGTCGCCGAACAGTCCTCGATCCGGCTGGCGTTCGAAGACTTCCAGCAGGACGTTCGCCAATGAGTGACCGCCCGCCCCTGCCTGGCGGGAGATCGTGACGAACGGATGCGCCTCGGCGGTTTGCTGGACCGGCAGGGGCGTCCGTAGTTTGGCCATCTCGGCAAGGAGGTAGCGTTCGATACGATCGAGTGACGGCATGGTGCCCCCAGCACACCACGACCGCAGCGCAGGAAAAAGGGCCTGAAGGCTCCAAAATGGGGTGCCCGCACGCCTGATTCGCCGCGATTCCGACGAGCTACATCTCAGCGAGTTTCGGGGCTACGGAGGTGGCGAGCGACTCGGTGATGGCCAGCGGGTCCGGGCCGATCGGCATCACCATGACGCCTTCGATCCCTGCTGCAGCGAAGCCCCGCATCTCTTCGACGAAGCCTGCGTGATCTCCTGTGTTGACCGCCATGCCGGTGTACAGCATGGTTTTCCGGATTGCGGCGTAGTCGGTGCCCTCCCTGTCGCAGTGTCCTTGCAGCACACCGAGTTTGTGGGTGGCCTCTTCGGGAGCGTTGACGAACAGGTTGCACGCTTGTCCGTACTTGGCGACGAGACGCAGCGTCTTCTTCTCGCCGCTGCCGCCAATCATGATCGGGGGATGTGGTCGGCTGATGGGTTGCGGTGAATTGAGGGTTTCCGCGAGCTCATAGTGCTTCCCCGAGTAGGGGCTGCTGTCGTCCTTCCACATCTGGAGACAGATCTGCAGTGTCTCTTCGAGCCGCTCAAAACGTTCTGCGATGGGCGGATACGGCACACCGAGCCCAACATGCTCCCGCTCGTACCAGGCGGCCCCGATCCCAAGCTCTGCTCGACCGGCAGAGAGCACGTCGAGGGTCGTGACGGTCTTGGCCAACAGGCCCGGGTGGCGATACGTGACGCCGGTCACCAAGAGCCCGAGCCGGACTCGTTCGGTCACCGCTGCCAGGTATCCGAGGGTCGTGTAGCCCTCGAGCATCGGCTCGGTCGCATCAAAATACTGGTCCATCTGGAAGAAGTGATCCATCACCGACAGTGATGCATATCCACCCTGGTCGGCAGCAATCGCCACCTTGGCGAGGGTGTCGGCCGTAGCCGCAGGGGAGTTTGGCCAGGTGAAGCTGGCGACGTGCAATCCGAGATCCATGGGAGCCATCCTCTCAAATGGGGGCGCTTGGCACGCTAGCGGCCCTATCGACCGTGCTCACCGCGGGTGCGCCCCTGTCGCCGCTCGGGGAGGGTACGGGTGTTCCGGACTGAGGCGTCGGGCGTCGACTTCGTCGTGGCCGTGATGGTTCGATTCCTCATCGTCGGCGCTGGTGGCCCCTGCCGGAGCGAACGCGATGCGTGGTTCCTGCGTGATTAGGGTGAGCGTGATCCGAGACATCGGTGTCGGGTGCTGTACCGCCCCGACCAACGAGGAGGATGGAAATGCCGCTCTTTGATCTGTTCTGGTCCATGTTGTGGGTGTTCCTCTTCGTTGCATGGATCTACGTCGTGGTGCTGGTCATCGCGGATATCTTCCGCAGTCACGACCTCGGAGGAGTCGCCAAAGCGGGCTGGGTGCTTCTGGTCGTCATCCTTCCCTGGCTGGGTGTGTTCACCTATCTGCTCGCCCGCGGCGATGCGCTTGGGGCGCGCATGCTTGCCGACAGAACGGCAACCGAGGCAGCACAACAGGAGGCAATTCAAGACATGGTCGTTCGCTCGCCTGCCGAAGAGCTCTCCAAGCTTGCGGAATTGCGTGATCGTGGTCTCCTGACCGTCGACGAGTACGAGGCCGAGAAGGCCAAAGTGCTCGGTTGAGGCCGAGTTGTCTTGGTTGTCTTGCCCAGCACAGTTGGCTTGCCCAGCACAGTTGTCTTGCCCAGCACATGGTGATCACGATTGAACGCTGAGCTTGGTTCGGGGGGTCGGGCGGGCTCCCGATTGAAGAGCCGGCTCGACGTTGGCTCCGAGGAGTACCAACACAATCTCGCCGCGATGCGGAGCCTGTGGGACGAGGTCGCCCAACAGCTCGCCGCTGTCCCCGCCATCGGTGGGCAGCGCTATGTGGCTCGGCACCGCAAGCGGGGCAAGATGCTCGTCAGGGAGCGGATTGAAGCGCTCATCGACGCTCACACGCCGTTTCTCGAGCTGAGCCCGCTGGCCGCCTGGGGGACGCAGGATCCCGTAGGCGCGGGCGTGGTCGGCGGCATCGGCATCGTCGAGGGCACCGAGGTGGCGATCACCGGTTCCGACATGACCTACCGCGGGGGTGCCGCCAACCCAACGACGCTCGCCAAGACGCTCCGGCTGTACGAGATCATCAGGGAGAACCGGCTGCCGACCATCATCCTCAACGAAGCCGCAGGAGCCGACCTTCCCCGGCAGGCCGACATCTTCGTGCCCGGCGGTGCGCAGTTCCGCCATCTCACCCAGATGTCCAAGGCCGGTATACCTTCGATCACGATCGGCTTTGGCCCCGCTACCGCCGGCGGGGCATACATCCCGGGGATGAGCGACTACACCGTGTTCGTGAAGGGTCGGGGGACGGCGTATCTGGGCGGTCCGCCGCTGGTGAAGATGGCGATCGACGAAGTGGTCGACGAGGAGACCCTCGGGGGAGCGGAGATGCATTCGCGTGTCAGCGGCCTTGCCGACTACCTGGCGGTCGACGAGATGGACGCCCTCCGCATCGGTCGCGACATCGTCCGGCGGTTGCGCTGGCGCAAGCAGGGGCCCGGTCCGACGGATCCGATCGAGCCACCTCGCTACGACCCCGATGAGTTGATCGGATGTGCCTCGGCGGATGTCCGGGTCCCGTTCGAGATCCGTGAGATCCTCGCCCGGGTGCTCGATGGCAGCCGGTTCGAGGAGTTCAAGCCGCTCTACGGAACGAAGCTGGTGTGCGGTTGGGCCTCGATCTGCGGGTTCCCCGTCGGCATTCTCGGCAACAACGGAATCCTCTTCTCCGAGGAGGCGAAAAAGGGCGCCCAGTTCATTCAGCTCTGCAATTCGACCGACACGCCGCTCGTCTTCTTCCAGAACATCACCGGGTTCATGGTCGGGTCCAAGGCGGAGCAGGGCGGGATCATTCGCAACGGCGCCAAGCTGATCAATGCGGTGTCGAACTCCGAGGTGCCGCATCTCGTGATGATGGTGGGTGCCAGCTACGGCGCAGGGAACTACGGCATGTCGGGAAAGGCCTACAACCCGCGGTTCATCTTCACCTGGCCGAACCATCGCATCGCCGTGATGGGACCCAAGCAGCTCGCAGGCGTGATGGACATCATCGCCAGAGGCTCAGCGGCACGCCGCGGTCTCGAGATCGACGAGGACGCCCTCGCCGCGCAGACCTCCATGTTGGAGGCGCAGGTGGAGCGTGAGTCCACGGCGCTGTACGCCACCGGGCGGGTCTGGGACGACGGCGTCATCCACCCCAACGACACCAGGTCGGTGCTGGGGATGGCCCTCTCGGTGGTCCACTCCGCCCCGGTGCGGGGCGCAGCTTCGTACGGCATATGGAGACACTGATGCCGGCGCCGCTGACCCGACTCCTCATCGCCAACCGCGGCGAGATTGCCTGTCGCATCGCCCGCACTGCGCACCGTCTCGGGATCGACACCGTTGGGGTGTACTCCGATGCCGATGCGAGTGCATTGCATGTCGAGGTCGTCGACCGGGCGGTGCGGCTTGGGGGAGCGGCTCCTACCGATTCGTATCTCCGGGGCGACCTCGTCGTGCAGGCGGCCCTCGACACGGGATGTGACGCGCTGCATCCCGGCTACGGCTTCCTGGCCGAGAACGCCGGGTTTGCGCAACAGGTCATCGATGCGGGGTTGATCTGGGTCGGTCCGACCCCTGAGCAGATCCGCCTCCTGGGCGACAAGATCGCTGCCAAACAGATCGCCGTCGAGGCGGGTGTGCCGTGTGCGCCGATCCTCGAGGCAGAGCCGGGGATGATCCCGCTGGACGTGCCATTGCCTGCACTCGTCAAAGCGGCGGCAGGGGGCGGCGGCCGGGGCATGCGGTTGGTTCGATCGGCCGACGAGTTGGCGGATGCCGTGATGTCGGCATCCCGCGAGGCGAGCGCAGCGTTTGGGGACGGCACGGTATTCGTGGAGCCCTACATGGAGCGGGCCAGGCACGTCGAAGTGCAGATCGTTGGCGATGCCCACGGGACGATCGTCCATCTCGGTGAGCGGGAGTGCTCGATTCAGCGGCGCAACCAGAAAGTGATCGAGGAGGCACCCTCGCCGGGGATCACCGACGAGACCCGGCGTGCGCTTCTCGACGGCGCGCGCAAACTGGCGGAGGCGGTTGGATATCGCAATGCCGGGACCGTCGAGTTCCTCGTCGGCGACGACGGTGCGGTCAACTTCCTCGAGGTCAATACCCGTCTCCAGGTCGAGCATCCGGTCACCGAGGCCGTGACAGGCATCGACATCGTCGAACTGCAGTTGCTGGTGGCTTCAGGCGAGCCGCTGCCCCTGACGCAGGATGACGTGATCGTGACCGGTCATGCGATCGAGGCCAGGCTGATCGCCGAGGATCCCCGGCGCGGCTGGCTGCCCGCAACCGGCCGCATGACGGCGTTCTCGTTCGGCGAGGACGTCCGTATCGACAGCGGAGTACGGGCCGGTTCGGTGGTGTCGGCCGACTACGACTCGCTGCTGGCCAAGGTCGTCGCCCATGCGCCCACCCGAGTCGGTGCCGCAGGCAAGCTGGCTCGAGCGCTGCGGTCGGCGGCGTTGGGTGGTCCTGCAACCAACCGGGACGTGATGGTGGCCATCCTCGGTGAACCCGACTTCTTGGCCGGCGAGACACAGACGACGTATTTGGGCGATCACGAGTCGCTGCTGCTCGATCCCGGGCCGGACGATCGGGAACGGACCGCGTTGCTGCTGGCAGCCGTCGTGCACCAGCAACGTTCCGACCGAGCCTCCGATCCGCATTGGGGGTTCGTGCGTTCGGGGTGGCGCAACGTGCCGGCCTCAGGCCACCGATCGGTGTGGCGTGATGGCGGCGGTGGGTTGCACCACGTCGAGGAGGTCTGGACCGGCGACGCTGCGGCGACCGTGCTGCTGGGGAAGTGGCCCGAGCCTGACGCGGAAGGTTTGCTCGGCGGGGACGTCCGGGCATCGGTCGAGTTGCGAGTCCTTGCCGGCGACGCCGACTCCGTCGGGGTCGAGATCGACGGCGTCGCCCGCACGTTCAGCACGGTGGGCCGCCCATACGAGGGCATCACGGTGTCGGGGGGTACCGGCAGCGCGACGTGGGTGCTCGAACCGAGGTTCGTGGATCACGTGGCAGATGAGGCCGGAAGCGGCCCGGTGTCACCGCTTCCCGGCACCGTCATCGCAGTGCACGTCGAAGCCGGGCAGGTCGTGGCGGACGGGGACCTCCTGATCGTTGTCGAAGCAATGAAGATGGAGCACAAGATCGTGGCAACAGCCCCGGCGCGGGTCGTCAGGGTCTGTTGTGCGCCGGGTGACCGTGTCGAGGACGGCGATCTGCTGGTCGAGCTCGATTCTGAAGAAGACTGACGCCCCGGGCCGTCTCTACAGGTATTTGGCTGCGATCTGTGCGACTGTGCGCAGCCCTCGCCGGGTTGTCCGCATCTCGAGGATCTGCACCACGGTGGATTCCTTGTGAGCGGAATCGGCGTGGGGGCCTGCTCGCAGCCAGTACAGCTCGCGGCCGCTCACAACGAGTGCCTCCTCGCCCGTCGCCGTGGCTTCGAGGGAGCGGGCTGCCGCGGGTTCCGGCTCGCGCTCTAGAAACGCAACTTCGACCTCTGCGTCAGCGTGCCGCCACGGCACGCGTTCCAGCACCGACTCGACCTCGGGGCCGGTGCGGAGGAACACCTGTGAGTGAAAGCCACAGCCCCTTTCGATCATCGCCTCGATATCCACGGGCAACGCAGGGACGCTGCTGTCGAAGATGATGTTGCCCGAGGCGATGTGGGACGCGACATTGCCAAAGCCCCCGGCAGCGAACACCGATCGCAGATGCTCCATCTTGACCCGCCGCCCCGGCGTGTTGATCGCCCGTAGGAACGCAACGTATCGCATCATCGGGCAACTGTAGGGGCGAGGGGATCAATCTTCCGTCGCGTTCCGGGCCGCCGAGTTCTCCTGGGGGGCGTTCTCCATCAGGCCAAAGACGTTGCCGCCCGGCTCTTGCATCTGGATCCAACGGCCGATCCCGGGGATGTCCATGATGTCGGTGCTGCGGGTACCCCCGGCCGCCTCACATGCCGCCAGCGCAACGTCGAGGTCCTCGACGTCGAGGGTGTTCAAGGTGTGGGGCGTCGTGCCTTCGGGCGCCGGTGCTACTGCGCCGTCGATGCCTGGCTGGTCGTCTCCCGTCGTAGCGAGCCAGTAGGGCTGGTCGCCCCACTGTTCGAACTTCCATCCCAGCGCCTGTTCGAAGAACGCCACGGAAGCCGCGGCGTCGGACGAATAGAACTCGAAGTGAGTCGGGCGATTGCTCACAAGCACCTCCTGTAGGTCGCGGTCAACGATACCGAAGGGTGTTGCCGGCATGCCGTCAAGCCAGTTATCTGGCAGAGGTGCTAGATTCCTGGCGTGACTGCCACGCTTGCAGCGCTGAGAAGGGCCGCAGGGCTCACCCAGACCGAGCTCGCCGCGCGCGCCGGAGTGAGCCGCCAGCTCATAGGGGCGGTCGAGGCCGGCCGGCACCTGCCGCGGGTGGACGCCGCACTCGCCATCGCATCCGTGCTCGACGTCGACGTGGCCGCCCTGTTCGCCGTCGACGTCGCCGCTGTCGACGTGGTCACCGGCGTGCCTCCGGAAGCCGGCGCTCTCGTCCGCAGCGGCCGGGTAGGGGATCGAGTGGTCACGGCACCGGTGCGTATCGGCGGCGACGGCTGGGATGTTGCCGACGGCGTGATCGAAGACGGGGTGCTGTCCGAATTCGGGCGCCGGAGCCCTGGCTTTGTTGTCGCAGGGTGTGAACCGGGACTCGAGGTCCTCGAGCGGGTGCTCCGCGAGGGTGGGATGGGTGCGGTTGCGGCGACGGCATCGAGCGCAGCCGCCGTCGAAGCGCTGGTGGCCGGACGCGTGCACGCCGCCGTGGTCCACGGCCCAGCAGGTTCGTCCTCGCCACCCCGAGGTCTTGCCTGCGAGCGGTTCCGGATCGCCCGCTGGCACGTTGGCCTGGCCGGGCCTCCCGATGCCGCCGGTGACTGGTGGCACACCGCCCTGTCGGGTGCGGAGCCCGTCGTGCAGCGGGAAAGGGGTGCGGGTGTCCAACGCACGTTCGAGCACGCGGTTGGACCCGGGGGTGACGATGTGGCGGGACCACGCGTCGGCAGCCACCTGGAGGCGGCACAACGAGCGTCGCTCACCGGGATGGCGGCCGTCACGATCGAACCCGCAGCTCTCGCTGTCGGGGTGCCCTTTCATTCGCTCGAGGTCCACGAGGCCCACCTCTGGGTCGATCGCACCTGGATCACTGAACGGTGCGTCGGCGAAGCGCTCGACGTGATCTCCAGTCGCCGCTTCCAGCGCCGGCTCGCAGGGGTGGGCGGGTACGACCTTCACGACAGTGGAGTCAGGGTGGCATGAGGCGGGTCTGGGTGATTGCCATGGCCGGGTTGCTGGCAGGCTCTTCGTGCGGCGGATCGGACGATGGGGCGCGTCGGGTGCTGGTGTCGGCCGCAGCTTCCCTCACCGATGCCTTCGCCGATATCGAGCGTGCGTTCGAGGGCGCCCATCCCGGCGTCGACGTGGTAGTGAACCTCGGCGGCAGCGCAACGCTGCGTGAGCAGATCATCGAAGGAGCGCCAGCCGACGTGTTCGCTGCGGCGGACACCAGGAACATCAACGAGGTCGTCATTGCCGGTCGAGCAGCGGCGCCGCCCCGGATCCTGGCCCGCAACACGCTCACCATTGCCGTGCCGGCGGGCAATCCTGCCGGGGTGGACGGTCTCGCCGATTTTGCCGACCCCGATCGGCTGATCGGTCTGTGCGCCGAGCCTGTTCCGTGTGGAGCGCTGGCTCGCATGGCCCTCGACGCTGCGGGGATCGTTGCGGAGGTGGACACCAACGAGGCCAGCGTGCGGGCGCTGCTGACCAAGATCGAAGCCGGCGAGCTCGATGCGGGACTCGTCTACGTCACCGACGTGGTCGCGAGCGACGGGCGCACCGAAATGATCGGATTGGGGCTCGACGCAGACGTCGTGACCGAATACCCGATCGTCCTCGTCTCCGGCGGTCCGAACCCTCGTGACGCCCAGACCTTCATCGCGTTTGTGCTGTCGGCAGAAGGGCAGGAGATCCTCAACAGCCGCGGGTTCCTGTCGCCGTGACTGCATCGTTGCCCCGCAAGCGTCGTCGTCTCGGCCGACCTCCGGCTTTGCTCATCGTCCTCGCCATCCTCGGGATCGCACTCTTCGTCCTCCCGCTCGTCGGCCTGCTCGCCCGCACCCCGTGGCGCGACCTGCCGCACCTGCTGACGCAGGACGTCGTAGCCGATGCGCTGCGCCTGTCGTTGCTCACGTCGCTGGGGGCAACGGTGATCTCCGCCGTCGTCGGCGTGCCGCTGGCGTGGCTGCTCGCCCGGGTTGAGTTTCCAGGACGTGCCATCGTCCGCAGTCTCGTGCTGCTTCCTCTGGTCATCCCGCCCGTCGTCGGCGGCGCCGCGCTGCTGTTTGCCTTCGGGAGGAGAGGATGGATCGGCGGACCGCTCAACGAGCTGACGGGGCTGGTCCTGCCGTTCTCGACATGGGGCGTGATCCTCGCGGTCACGTTTGTTGCCATGCCGTTTCTCGTCATCACCGTTGAAGGGGCGCTGCGCAACCTGGACCCGCGGTTCGAAGGAGCGGCGGCGACCCTCGGCGCCGGCCGCTGGACCGTCCTCAGACGGGTGACCCTTCCGATGATCGGCCCTTCCCTCGGTGCGGGACTCATGCTCACGTGGGCGCGAGCACTCGGAGAGTTCGGCGCCACCATCACGTTTGCTGGGAATCTCCAAGGCCGGACCCAGACCCTCCCGCTCGCAGTGTTTGTGGCACTGGAGGGCGATCGCGACACCGCCGTGGCGCTGAGCCTGGTCATGGTCGCCATCTCACTGGCGGTGCTCATCCTTCTGCGGGAACGCTGGTGGAAGACCCCGTGAATCCGACAGGAGGTCTCAGCGCCCACCTCGTGGTTGTGAGGGACGACGGTTTTGTCATCGACGTCTCCCTCGTCATCCCGCCGGGACGGACCGTTGCGCTCCTCGGCCCCAACGGTGCGGGCAAGTCGACGGCCGTTGCTGCACTCGCCGGGTTGGTGCCGCTCGAAGCCGGCAGGATCGAGCTGAACGGAAATGCCCTCGACGATCCCGCAAGCAACGTCTACGTCCCCCCGGACGGTCGCAGCATCGGAGTGGTCTTCCAGGACTACGTGCTGTTCCCCCACCTGTCGGTGGTCGAGAACGTGGCTTTTGGGCTGCGGAGCCGCAGGGTGCAGGGCAGGTCCGCCGTCGCACAGGCCACGGCATGGCTGTCGCGGCTGGGTATCGAGGATCTGGCACATCGCAAGCCGGGCGAACTGTCCGGCGGCCAGGCGCAACGGGTGGCGCTGGCGAGAGCCCTGATCGTCGAACCGGAGTTGTTGCTGCTCGACGAGCCGCTCGCAGCCCTCGATGCGACCACCCGAGTTCAGCTGCGCCGCACCCTGGCCGACCATCTGCGCCTCTTCACGGGGCCCCGGCTCCTCATCACCCACGATCCGACGGAGGCGTTCCTCCTGGCGGACGAGGTCCTGGTCATCGAAGCGGGCAGGATCACCCAGGCAGGTAGCGCCGATGACATCAGGCTGCGACCACGCACCGCGTACGTGGCCGACCTCGCGGGGTCAAACCTCCTCACCGGCTCAGCCGCCCACGGTGCGGTCCAAGTAGGGGACCACGAGCTGCACGTGGCGGACACGCACATTGCCGGCTCCGTACTCGCCACCATTCATCCCCGGGCGATCTCGTTGCATCTGCATCAACCGGAAGGGAGCCCGCGCAACACATGGGAGACGACGATCGCCCGTATCGAGCACTACGGAGACCGGGTGCGGGTGCAGACCGGCGACCCTCTCCGGCTCACGGCGGAGATCACGCCCGTTGCGGTCGATGCGCTCCACCTCGCCGTCGGCGACGCCGTGTGGCTCTCGATCAAGGCCACCGAAATAGCCGTCGAGGCGGACTGATATCTGCGCCGCACCAGGCCGACCCCGTCGCCTCAGTTGTAGTGGCGGACGTCGTCCCAGATGTCGGCGAGCTGCGCCTGCGGGCTCACGCACAGCAGTAGCGGCAGACCAGCCTCTTCGTTCTCGACGCCGTACGGGTTGGTGATCGTGCCCACCCTTGCCACGTCGGGACAGATGCGCCGGAGCGGCTCTTCGACCTGGCCCACGCCGATGATCGGTCCGTGCCGGTCCGGCGGGCCCCACAACCAATACGTGTTGTGCCCGCTCACTGCAGCCGGGAGGCCGCGCCCCTCACCGAGCACCTCGACCGCCCCCGCCTCTCCGTAAGAGCTGGTGAAGATCACCACCGCATCGCGGTGGTCTTCGGGGATGGTGAGGTAGACCTCTTCGACCTGGTCGATGAGCTCCGGCCAGCCGACCGTCTCACCGAGCTCACCTGTGGCGTCGAACGTGGACATCGACGACGCTGGCAGCAGGGGGAGGGCGATGAACAACCCGATGACCACGCCGACGGCGGTCGCCCCCACCATGATCGTCCGCTTGGCGCCCGTGAGGTCGGCGAACCACAACGATCCTGCTGCCAGCAGCGTCGGGTAGAGCGGCGCCACGTAATACGCCTTGCCGCCCGTCGTCAGAAAGAGAGCGAACAGCACGACGAAGGTGACGCCGAGCGGCCGCCACCGTTCGAGGTCCGGCCCGCGCAGCAGCCGAACGAGCCCGATGGTCGCCGGCACCGCCAGCACGATGGACAGCAGACCCACCTGCTCCAAGATGAACACAATCGGCCCGTCGCTCCTGCCGGCGAGCGCTTCGGCCATCTCCAGCTGAGGCAGGCCGTTGGCGAACTGCCAGACCACATTGGGGAGTGCGATGAGCGCCGCGATGGCGGCGCCGATCCACGGCCACTTGCTGCGGAGGAGGCTGCGCTGCTTGGTGGCGAGCATCCCGATCAGGACGGCCGCGGCGAAGATGCCGATCAAGTGCTTGTTCTGGAGACCGATCCCGATCGTCAACCCGAAGCCGAGCCACCATCGGGGGTCATCTCCGGCGAGGATCTTCACCAGCATCCACGCAGCCAGCGTCCATAGGAAGTACTCGAAGGTGGCGGTGCTCAACAGATGCCCGACGGCGAGAGCAAACCCAGCACCACCCGAGGCCACGGCCGCAAACACCTGCGCCCGCTGGCTTCCGCCGAACCGCCGAGCCATCGCCGCCGCCAGCAGCACCACCCCGCCAATGGCGAGGGCGGGAAGGATGCGAAAGGCCCACGGTGTCGCCCCGCCCAGCGCCTCCGTGAGGCGCGCGACGAGGGGAGTGAGTGGTGGCTGATCGACGTAGCCCCAGTCGAGTCGCCTGCCTGCGGCGATGAAGTACAGCTCGTCGCGGTGGAAGCCATACCGGCCCGCAACCGACAGCAGCAGCACGATCACCGCTCCGGACGCGAGCCACACTCCGCGGGGGAGCCGCTCGTTCTTCGTGTGGCTCATCGGGTCGATCTTACGAGGCTCCGCCCTCCCGGTCGGGTCCCGGCGGGGTCACTGCTCGCCGCGAGTCAGGGCCTCATCCGAGCCGGACCCGCCCGCGAGCCGAAGCGCGAAAACGCCCACAAATCAAGGGCTTTGCTTCCGTGTAGGCGAAAAACACCATATAGTGACACCGATGTAATTCTCCCAAGGAGGGACGACAGTGAACAAAGGCGATTTGGTAAACGCCGTTGCGGACGCCACGGGCGATTCGAAGGCTGCCGCCGCTGCGGCCGTCGATGCAGTCTTGGACTCGATCACCGGCGCTCTGAAGAAGGGCGACAAGGTCCAGATCAGTGGTTTTGGGACGTTCGAGGTGCGGCATCGCGCCGCCCGTCAGGGGCGCAACCCGCAGACGGGTGCCACCATCCAGATCAAGGCAAGCAACGCACCGGCGTTCAAGGCAGGCAAGGCGCTCAAGGACGCCGTCAACTGACGCACATCGGTCGATAGATCCAACATGTGGGGACGGGCTGCAAGGCCCGTCCCCACTGCGTTGTAGGCCGCACCGGGGTCAGGCGGGGCCGGTCGACACGAGATGCTCCGAGAACCACGCCGCCGCAAGTGTCGCCACCCGGTCGAGCGCACCGGGTTCGACGAAGAGATGGGTCGCTCCGGGGACGATGTCGAGGCGGGTCTCGGCGTGTTCCATCCGGGCGATCGCCTGCCGGTTGAGTTCGAGCACCTGCCGGTCCGCTCCACCGACGATCAGCAGGGTGGGGGCAGTCACGTCGGCAAGTGCGGCGCCGGCGAGGTCGGGACGCCCGCCCCGAGATACCACGGCGCCTACCGCAGGAGAAGCCCTGCATGCCGCCACCAGCGCGGCTGCCGCTCCTGTGCTTGCTCCGAAGTAGCCGACCTGCAGACCCGCGGATCGATCGTGTGCGGCGACGACCCCCGTGGCGACTACGAGGCGGTCGGCCAGCAGCCCGATGTTGAAACGGTGGTGTCGCGTGGCCTGCTCCTCGATCTCCTCCTGCCGGGTCAGGAGATCCAAGAGGAACGTTGCCAGCCCCTCGCTGCGGAGGTGTGCCGCCACTGCACGGTTGCGCGGGCTGTGACGGCTGCTGCCGCTGCCGTGGGCGAACACGACGACGCCTGAGGCTCCTTCAGGGACGATCAGCTCCCCTTCGATGTGGCTGTCCCCGATGGGTATCGACACCATCGAGCGGTGCTCGGCGTGTTCAGCTGCCATACCCCAAGGGTAGGAGGCTCAGCGGATGGGAACTCTTCGAGTTCCTTGGGAGTTGCTTCGCAACTCCTGAGCTGGGGAACTCTGCGGGCCTCGTGGCGAGCCGGCAGCTGCGGCCGGGGCATGTGCGGCCCGCCCGAAGGGGGGAGACTGCTGAACAAAGCGTCGTGCGGGCTCGCAGGACCGAAGGAGTGCCTCGTCACGAGCTCGAGCACGCGCCCAAGCTGACGTTGTTCCGCAGTCTCCTTGGAGCGGACAGTATCTCTTGGTCCAGCGAGACGACAGCTTGCCCTATCTGTGCGATCTCGACGTCCCGGCGGCACCCAAGGCAGCGTCAGGTACCGTCCTGGTGGGAGCTGCCACATGCGAATCGTCACCTACAACGTGAACTCACTCAAGGCGCGACTGCCGCGGGTGGTAGCGCTGCTCGATGAGCACGCCCCCGACATCATGTGCGTGCAGGAGACGAAGTCAACGCCGGAGGCCTTTCCTCACGATGCGCTGCGGAACGCCGGCTATGAGGCGGTGGACCATTCAGGGGGCCGTTGGGAGGGTGTCGCCATCCTCGCCAAGACCGGTCTGGAGGTCGATGACGTCGTCCGTGGACTTCCCGGCGAACCTACCGCCACCCAGGCGCGCTGGGTAGAGGCGACGGTCGGTGGTGTTCGGGTGGCATCCGTGTACGTGCCCAACGGACGGGCTCTCGGTACGGAGACCTTTGCGGAGAAGCTCGCGTTTCTCGACGCCATGGCGGCGCGGGCGGCGACGATGGCCGACGGTCCTGCGCTGATCGCCGGGGACTTCAACGTCTGCCCTGCCGACATCGACGTCTGGGATCCGGCTGCGGTCCACGGCGGCACCCACATCTCGGCGGACGAGCGACAGCGGCTGGCCGCCGTTCTCGACCGCGGGTTTGTCGACGCTTTCAGGACCGTCGATCCCGACGCAGCGGGCTTCACGTGGTGGGACTACCGGGCCGGACACTTCCACAAGGGCTTTGGCCTGCGGATCGACCTCGTACTTCTGAGCAACCCGCTCGCACCTCGACTGGGCGCAGCCCAGGTCGATCGGGCGTACCGCAAACCCACCAAAGTGCCGGCTGCCAAACCGTCGGATCATGCGCCGGTGCTCGTCGATCTCGTCGGCTGATTGCTCAGGGTCGGGAAGGTGGTCCCCGCAGGTCCGGGCCGGCGGCGGGCGTACGCTGTGCATACCCATGACTGCCATCATTCGAGATCTCCGCACCAGAGCCAAGGCCCTCGCTCGTAGCGATCGGGAGCGTCTGCTCCGTCGACTCGGAGGTGCCGCGAAGATCGCCGATGCCGAGCGGCGCACGGCCCTCCTCGACACTCTCGCCGGCGAGATCGCGGACGCCGAGGTGCGGCAGGCGCTCCGCCGCGCCGCCCGACCCAAGATGATCGACTACCCGGACGAACTGCCGATCACCGACAGGCGGGACGAGCTGCTGGCCACCATTCGGGACCATCAAGTCGTCATCGTGGCGGGGGAGACCGGCTCGGGTAAGAGCACACAACTCCCCAAGCTCTGTCTGGAGCTGGGGCGAGGTGTCGATGGGCTCATCGGACACACCCAGCCCCGCCGCATCGCGGCACGTTCGATCGCAGAACGGGTCGCCAGCGAGCTAGGGAGCTCCGTTGGCGGGCTCGTCGGCTACACGGTCCGCTTCTCCGACCAGGTGGGTGACGGGACGTTGATCAAGCTGATGACCGACGGCATCCTCCTCGCCGAGACGCATCGAGATCGCAGGCTGAACCGGTACGACACGATCATCCTCGACGAGGCGCACGAACGCAGCCTCAACATCGACTTCCTCCTCGGCTACCTCAAAGGGCTCCTCCCCAGAAGACCCGATCTGAAGCTCATCGTGACCTCGGCGACGATCGACACCGAACGCTTCTCGGAGCACTTCGGCGGAGCCCCGATCATCGAGGTGTCGGGAAGGACGTATCCGGTCGAGATGCGGTACCGCCCGCTGGAAGATCCGGCGTCGCCGGAGCCCCGCGACCAGCCGCAGGGGATCTGCGACGCCATCCTCGAGCTCATGGCAGGGACGGACGGCGACGTGCTGGTGTTCTGCTCGGGAGAGCGAGAGATTCGTGATGCCGCCGATGCGCTTCACGATCTCAATCTGCGGCACACGGAGATCCTCCCGCTCTTCGCCCGGCTCTCCGCCGCCGAACAGCACCGGGTGTTTCAGCCGCACACGGGGCGGCGCATCGTGCTGGCCACCAACGTTGCAGAAACATCGCTGACGGTGCCGGGAATCCGGGCGGTAGTCGACCCTGGGACCGCCCGCATCTCCCGCTACAGCAGGCGCACCAAGGTGCAGCGGCTTCCGATCGAACCGATCTCGCAAGCGTCCGCCAACCAGCGGGCCGGGCGCTGCGGTCGTCTCGGTCCCGGAATCTGCATCAGGCTGTACGACGAGAACGACTTCGAGACTCGTCCCGAGTTCACCGATCCGGAGATTCAGCGAACCAACCTGGCCTCGGTCATCCTGCAGATGGCCGCGCTCGGGCTTGGGGACATCGAAGCGTTCCCCTTCCTCGATCCTCCCGACTCGCGGACCATCCGTGACGGCATCTCGCTGCTCGACGAGCTTGGTGCCGTCGACCCGAGCCGGCAGGGCTCTACAAAGTGGCTCACCCCGCTCGGCAGGAAGCTGGCGAAGTTCCCGCTCGACCTCCGGCTGGGCCGGATGGTCATCGAGGCCGCCAAGAACGGGTGCCTGCGTGAAGTGCTCGTGATCGCAGCCGCGCTGTCGATTCAGGATCCCAGGGAGCGACCCCGCGACGACGAAGTGAAGACGAAGGCCGAGCAGTTGCATGCCAGGTTCAGGGATGAGCACTCGGACTTCATCGCCTGGCTCAACCTTTGGAACTACATCCACACCGAGCGCAGGGCCAGAACGTCAAACCAATTCCGGCGGCTGTGCCGGGACGAGTACCTCAACTACAAGCGGGTGCGGGAATGGCAGGACATCTACGGCCAGCTGCGTGAGGTCTGCGACGAGCTCGGCCTCATCCGCAACCGCCGGCCGGCCGGCGCCGACGTGATCCACCGCTCGCTCCTGGCCGGGTTGCTGTCCCACGTGGGCACGAAGGACCCGGACGGCTACGACTACAGGGGGGCGCGGGGGTCGCGGTTCTGGATCTCCCCAGGTTCCACGCTGTTCAAACGGGCACCGGATTGGATCATGGCCGCCGAGCTGGTCGAGACCAGCCGGCTGTGGGCGCGCCAGGTGGTCCAGGTACCGGTCGACTGGATCGAGGATGCCGGAGCCCACCTCATCAAACGCTCGTATTCGGACCCGTGGTGGGACGCTGCCAGGGGCAGCGCCGTGGCCCGGGAGACGGTGACGCTCTACGGATTGCCTCTAGCAACCGACCGTGTGATCCAGTTTGGGCGGATCGACCCTGCGGCGGCCCGGGAGCTGTTCATCCGCCACGCACTGGTGGCCGGGGAGTGGGAGACCCACCACGAGTTTGCCGCCCGCAACGACGCGCAGATCGAGGACGTGCTGGCGCTGGAAGCCAAAGAGCGCAGGTCCGACCTGCTGGTTGTGGATGACGTGCTCGTAGCGTTCTTCGATCAGAGACTGCCGCAGGACGTGACGTCGGTGCGGGACTTCGACCGCTGGTGGCGGGACGCCAAAGCCGACGACCCGCACCGCCTCGATCTCGCCGTCACCGACCTGATCGACCCTGCGGCCGCCGCACCCGATGAGGAGGCCTTCCCCGACGAATGGCGCCACGGCGACCTCGCTCTGCCTCTCGAGTACGAGTTCGATCCGGCCAGTCCGCGCGACGGTGTGACGATCGACGTGCCGCTGGAAGGGCTTGATCGCATCGATCCGACCGCATTCGAGTGGAACGTCCCTGGTCTCCGTGAAGAGCTCATCACCGCGCTCATACGGTCGCTACCGAAGCAACACCGCAAACGGTTCGTCCCTGTCGCCGAGACGGTGGAGCTGCTGCTCGAACGTATCGATCCGACATCGGGGCGCCTTGCCGGTGCCGTCCGCAAGGAGCTGACCGAGCTGGGGGGCATGGCCATCCCGCCCGATGCGCTCTCAGTCCAGGCGCTGCCGGCGCACCTGCGGCCGCGGTTCCGGCTCGTCGAAGCGGACGGGACGGTGGTTGCCGAGGGTGACGACCTCGCTGCCTTGAAGGACGCTCTCGTCGCGGAGGCAAGGGCCTCGTTGGCGTCGACCACCCACGAGCTGGAACGCACGGGGCTGACGGCGTGGAGCTTCGGCGAGTTGCCGGCCGTAGTCATGGTCGGCGGTGGCGCCCATCAAGTCCCGGCGTATCCCGCGCTCATCGACGAGGGCGACACCGTCGGCGTCCGCCTGCTGGCTACGCCGGGGGACCAGGGGACTGCGACGTTGCAGGGCACCATTCGCCTGCTCGAGTTGAACCTCCCGTCGGTGCACAAGGTGCTCGGGCCGCTCCTCTCCAACGAGGCGAAGCTGGTACTCCGCAGCGGGCCCTACGCCAGCGTGGAGGAGTGGGCGGACGACTGCATCGGGTCGGCGCTCCGTGGAATCGTCGCCGATGCAGGCGGGCCGGCACATGACGCAGTCGGTTTTGATCGATTGCTGCGCCGGGCACGCGACGAATTCGCCGATCGGGTGCTCGAAGTCGGGCGCACCGCGCTCACCATCATGGCCGACGTGGTGGCGGTGGTTGCGACACTCACCGACATGCCGGAACCGCGGTATGACGCGGCCGTCGAGGACATCGAGCGTCAGTTGGGAGAGCTGGTATACCCCGGGTTTCTGACGGCAGTGGGCGCCGCCCGGGTCCCCGACGTCGCTCGGTATGTTGCCGGTATCAGGCATCGAGTTCGCCGCCTGGCCGAGGATGTGGCGAAGGACGGGGTTCTGATGGAGAGGGTTCACACGGTCGAGAGCGGGTACGAGCGGTTGGTCGAGCTGTTGCCGCCCAGCCCTGGGCTCGCCGACCTGGCGTGGGCCTTACAGGAGCTGCGGGTGAGTCTGTTCGCTCAATCCCTCGGCACCAAGGGGAAGGTGAGCGAGCGGCGCATCGCCCAAGCCCTGGTCGAGATCGAGGCGGGTGGGTAGCGGACCCACCCGCCGACCCCCTGCATCTGCCCTGCCCGGCATCAAGCGTTGTGCCGGCGCAAGGTGGTGGGGTGTGGCTGCGTCCAAGATGCGGCCGCTTGGGTCAGATAGCGGCGGTTGCGCACAGCTAGGGTAAAGCTGGATCGAGGGAGAGGTTGTACACGCTCACTGCATCAACGCGGCGTGGAGAGCAGCCTCAGCCGGGTGTGGAGTAGCCGGTATGCGGGAAGGGGAGACCCCGATGGGCTGGATGACCAGGATCATGGCATTGGTCTCTGCTCTCGCCCTCGCACTGGTTGCGTGTACTGCCGGCGACTCAGACGCAGAACAGATCGTCATCGGGTTGATGACCGACCTCTCAGGCGACCTCGTTGGATTCGGCCGCGACATCGACGAAGTCACCACGATCGTCGTCGACCACGTGAATGCCACGGGGGGCATCAACGGCACCACCCTCGTCGTCGAGGTCCGCGACACCGGCGGGTCCACCGAAAGCGCCGTCATCGCCCTGCGCGACCTCGCTGATTCCGGTGCTGTTGCGATCAGCGGACCGATTTCCTCCGGCGAGGCGGAAACCATCTTCAAACAGGCGGCGGCTATCGAGATCCCGATCATCACGGGTACCGCCAACAAGGTCGGGATCACCGAGCTTGGTGATTCATGGGCATTCCGCAACACGGCGCCCAACAGTGATCTCTATGCGGTTGCGCTGCCGTTGTGGGCGGACAAATACAACATCACCACGGCTGTCTTGGTATACGACGAGGAGCAGGTGTTTGCCAAGGCGGCGGCCACGATGACGCTGCCGGGTATCGCCGAGGACGTGGGCATCGAGATCGTCAACGTCGACGATCCCATCACCTTCGTCCGCGGCCAGAACGACTTCACCACCACGGTCGGCCGCATCAAGAACACCGACGGTGATGGGCTGATCATCCTGTCGGGTCCGGGCGAGGCCGGCCTGTTGGTTCGGGAGCTTGCTCGTCGAGGAGAGATGAGACCGGTGCTCGGCCACCCTGCCCAAAACAACCAGGACTTCTTCAGCCAGGGTGGCGGCGAGATCCAAGACTGGGTGCTGCCCACGGTGTTCGATCCGACACGCGACAGCCAGCTCGTCCGGGACTACCTCGAGATGACCGGTCAGGACGGCGGTGACAGGTTCATGGTCCCCGAAGCGGCCAACTACTACGACACCGTCTTGTTGCTCGCCGAGGTCATGCGTGCAGCGGGCATCGACGCCGACACGCCCGTCGAGGAAGCCCGAACTGCGATTCGTGACGGGTTGCTCGCAATTGAAGGCTTTGACGGCGTGACCGGCACCATCTCCTTTGCGGAGAACGGGGATGCGGAGAAGCCTGTCTACGTCGTCGTCGCCCGCGGGTCCGGCGTCGAGCGGCCTTGATGGAACGCGGTCTGGTGCCGTTCCGCCGGGGTGTGAGCGCGTCGTGACCACCGTTGTCAACGGGCTGCTGCTCGGTGCGAACTACGCATTGCTTGCGCTCGGATACTCGCTGATCTTCGGCGTCATGCGACTGCTCACCCTCGCCCACGGTCAAGTGTTCGTTGCGGCAGGAGTGCTGGCGCTGCTCGCCGCTGAGTGGGGCGTGCCGGTGTGGCTTGCACTCCTGCTCGCTCTGGCCATCGGCGCCGTCCTGAGCATCGCCACGGACTACGTGAGCTTCCGGCCGGTCGGCTACGCACATCCGATTGCGGCTGCGGTTTCGACGATCGGCTTTGCGTTCGTGATCGCGGCGTGGCTGCAACAGATCCGCGGCTCAGGCCTTGCGGTGGTGCTACCTCTCGACATGCCTGACACCGACATCACCATCGGGTCGGTCCTGATATCGGCGGTGGATCTGACGACCCTCGTCGTTGCCGCAATCGTCACGGTGGCGGCGATGCGCTTCATCACCACGTCCAAGTGGGGGCTGGCGATGCGAGCTTTCGCCCACGATCCCGACGCTGTGGCGCTGCTCGGTATCCCGGTGCGTCGCGTTGTGATCGCGACGCTGGCGATCGCCGGCGGACTGGCGGGGCTTGCCGTGGTGTTGCTGGTGGTTCGCCATGGCAGCATCGACCCTGGCGTCGGGTTCGAGTTCGGCTTGGTCGGATTGGCGGTGATGACCATCGGAGGGATCGGCAACCTGCGGGGGGCGCTCATCGCCGGTCTGGTGCTCGGCGTGGCCCAAACACTCCTCGATGGCTTCGCCTACCAGGCTGCGGTGCCGTGGATGCTGCTGGTTGCCGTGCTGGTCTTCCGGCCGCAGGGCCTGTTCGGGGGGCAGGCGTTGTGATCGACGTGTTCTTCAATCAGGAACTGCTGATGGCCTTGGCGATCAACATCGTCGCCGCGATCGGCATGAACATCGTGTACTCGACGGGCCAGCTCAACCTGGGCCAGGCCGGATTCTTCGCCGTCGGTGCGTACACCGCTGCCTACGCCGGCAACGCGTGGGGTGTGTCGCTGCCACTGCTGCTGCTTGCAGCGGCCTTCAGCGCTGCATTGGTTGCGGTTCCGGTGGCGTTCGTGACGAGACGGCTTCGCGGTATCTACTTCATCATGGCGACGCTGGCAGTCGGCGAGATCGTGCGGATCGTCGTCGGCAAACTGGAGGTCCTCGGCGGTGGCCTTGGCTACGAGGTAGAGGTGCCGCGCCTGCGGGTGGCGGAGGCAATGGTCGTGCTTGCCGTGGTTGCACTCGGCGCCACCGCCCTGATGGCGAGCCGCTTCGGCCTGCAGATGCGGTCGTTGTTCGACGACGAGGTAGCTGCGGCTGCCGTGGGAGTGACCGTCGGGAGAATCAGAATGCTGTCGGCGGTGATCAGCGCCGGGGTCGTCGGGGTCGCCGGGGGGATGTTTGCCGCGTGGCTGTCGTTTCTCGAGCCCACATCGTTCAACTTCGAGAAATCGTTCGAGATCGCATTGTTCACGCTGATCGGGGGAGTCCACAGTGTGCTCGGCGCCATCGTTGGTGTGCTCGTGGTGACGCTCGGTGGAGGAAGCGAGTTCAGTCTGTGGCCGTCGTTCCTCGTTACCCCGGGCTGGCGGCTCGCTGCCTTCGGGGTCATTGTGATGCTGCTTGTGGCCCGTCGCCCCGAGGGGATCGTGGACCGGGCCACGGCACTTGCCGTCACCGCTCCTTTCCGCCGCTGGTATCGGAGGCTTGGCCCGGAACACACCCGGGTCTCCTTTGTGCGTGCCCGTGAACGGGGATCTGTTCCGGACGTTGTGCTGTCCTTGCGCGAGGTCCGGCACAGCTACGACGGAGTGGATGCTCTGGAGTCCGTGAACCTCGACGTGCACCGTGGCGAGGTGCTTGCACTGATCGGCGCCAACGGGGCGGGGAAGACCACGCTGATCGACGTGGTCACGGGCGCGGTGCGTCTGCAGCGAGGTCGCGTCCTGCTCGGGTGTCGGGACATGGGAGCTGAGCAGATCGAGGTCAGGGCCCGGCTGGGAATCGGGCGCACGTTCCAGAACGTTCGCACGTTCGATCACCTCACGGTTGGGGAAGGGATCCGACTCGGCGGCGTCGCCTGCGGGGGCATCGACGAGACGCGGCTCGAAGAGCTGCTGTCCGCAACGGATCTCGAAGACCGGCGCGACGATCTGCCTGCGGCGCTCACGTTGTCGGAGAAGCGGATGCTCGACATCGCCAGGGCGCTGGCAGGCGCGCCAACAGTGATGCTCCTGGATGAGCCGTCGGCGGGCATGAACGAAGGAGAACGGGAAGGGCTGGCCACCATGATCCTCGCCGTCAGGGAGTCCGGGTCGACGGTCGTTGTCGTCGACCACAACCTCGATCTTGTTCGCGGGATCGCCGATCGTGTTGCCGTTCTCGACTTCGGGGCGTTGCTGGCGGTGGGGGCGCCCGACGTCGTATTCGATGATCTGGCCGTGCGACGTGCGTACCTGGGTGACCCGGAGATGCCGGCACCCGACGGTGAGGAGGCGACGTGATGGAAGCTCTCCGGGTTGAGGGTCTCACCGTGTCGTACGGCCGCGTCGAGGCACTCCGGGATCTCACGTTCTCGGCAGCGCCGGGAGAGCCCGTGGTGATATTGGGCCGCAACGGCGCAGGCAAGTCGACGGCGCTGGCGGCGATCGCCGGCGCTGTGCATGCGGCACGAGGCGGCGTGTGGCTCGGTGACAGGGACGTGAGTGGACTGCCGCCGGACGAACGGGCGCGGCTCGGCATGGCGCTCGTCCCTGAGGGCAAGCGGCTGTTTCCACATCTCACCGTGCGCGAAAATCTGCAGCTCGGCGGGTTTCTCCTCGATCCGCCGACTCTCGAAGCAGCCCTCGATCGTGCCGCCTCGCTGTTTCCGGTACTTCGAGCTCGGTCGGATTCGCCTGCCGGTGAGCTGTCGGGCGGTGAGCAACAAATGCTCGCGATTGGACGCGCGCTCGTAGCAGAGCCGAGGGTGCTGTTGCTGGACGAGCCGTCACTCGGGCTGGCTCCGATGGCCATCGGCGAGGTGTACGACCGGCTCGCCCAGCTACGCGACGAAGGACTCACGATTGTGCTGGTTGAGCAGCAGGTGGGGCGTGCGCTCGGCTTCGCCAAGGAATCGATCGTGCTCAACCTCGGCCGCGTTGTTGCCCACGAGGAGTCACATCAGCTGGCACACGACCCCCGGCTGCTCCGCGCCTATCTCGGCAGCCACCCCGGGTCGCCCACGGGAGTGGCCGACCCGGTCAACCGAGCGCCCGGTGCAGGAACGCCGCCATCTGAGCACGGGTGACCTTGTTGCTGGGGCAGTAGCGGTCGTTGAGCGGTGGGTTGCATCCTTTGGTGACGCCTGCGGTGGCGAGCTTGTCGATGTCGTTTTCGAAGGTGGTGCCGTTGTCGTCGATGAACAGGTTGCCGCCGCCGTTGTTGGTGTAGCCGAGGGCGCGGACCAGGAACGCCGCCATCTGACCCCTGGTCACGTTGTTGCTGGGGCAGTAGCGGTCGTTGAGCGGTGGGTTGCATCCTTTGGTGACGCCTGCGGTGGCGAGCTTGTCGATGTCGTTTTCGAAGGTGGTGCCGTTGTCGTCGATGAACAGGTTGCCGCCGCCGTTGTTGGTGTAGCCGAGGGCGCGGACCAGGAACGCCGCCATCTGGCCGCGCGTCACGAACTGATTCGGGCAGAAGAGATCGTTCGCAGGTGGGTTGCATCCTTTGGTGATGCCTTCATCGGAGAGCCAGACGATGTCGTCGTAAAAGATGTTGCTCGAGGCGACGTCGAAGAACCCGTCGTCGCCGGGATCTCCGGGAGGCAAGGTCGTGGTCGGCGGTGGTGTTCCGCCCCCGCCGTCCGGCCCCCCGTAGTACGGATCTGCGGCCATTGCGGTGAAGGCGGCGAGGGATGCCGGCGTGGTGTCGATCGGCCACTGGCACTCGGGCTTGTCGGGGTTCTCGACGTGGAACCAGGAAAGGGCGACGAACTGCTCCCATCCCGGTTTTTTGAACAGTGCCTGGGCGTCTTCGATCCATGCGGCCTTTGCAGCGCCGCCATCGCCTGCGATCTCTGTCGACGCCCATTCGGCAAGGGCGAGACCCTTGTCGGGATGGTCGAGCCCAAACTGCCGCTGCGCCTCGATCGTCTCCTCCAGCGGGCGCCATGGGTCGGTGTCATTGCCCTTGCAGTTGTTCCAGTTGTAGGCATCCGAAGAGATGTAATCGACGTAGTCATCTCCCGGATACCACTTGTTTGCGTAGTTCTCTTCGCTCGGGTCGGTGTCGAACGACCAGTAGGTCATCACCCAGTTGTACTCGACGTTGCTGAGACCCCGCGCTTGGAACAGACCGATGAACTTCCGCCACGCATCGATGAAGTCCTGGGCATCGCCCATGGCGTCGTTTGCCGACGACTCCGGCTCGTGGTTGAAGGTGAACCACACCTCCCCGTCGTAGGCCTCGATCGCATCGACCCACTCCACCATCTGGTTGTGGATGGCAGAGCCCACGCTCGCATCGGCGATGTCGCGCCAGAGGACGACGGACCCGTCCTTCTTCTTGGCCCGAACAGACAGCATCATGATCCGGTCACTGTCTTCGATCTCGCTGTGGAACGCACCACCGAACTCGTCGTCCCACCGCTCGAAAGTGCGCACGATGTCGAGCTCGCGACCGATTTCTCCTTCGATGTGGTTCAGGGAGTTCAGCCGGTCATCGGCCAAGGGTGCAATGCCGAACAGCACCGTCCCCGCCGCCGATCCCGGTGACGTAGTGACGATTGCGCTCAGGAGCACCGCAACGAGGGCGACGGCGCTCATGACGGCTATGGCATGCAGTTTCCGCATTCGTGGGGCAACTTTCGCTGGCGGGTTCGGTCGGTCAGCGAGGAGAGTGGATGACTCTACGGGAGATCGAGATTTGTGCCAGTTGCGACAGTGATTTCATCGATACGACGCATCGATGACCTCCGACTCTGGCGACACGGATCGACTCTTGGCCAAGCTGAAGATCGCCGGGTGAAAGGAAGAGGGATGCGGACCATCAAAGATGCGGCGGCCGACTTTCTCGCCAAGAAGCGGATTGCCGTCACAGGGGTGTCGAGAAACCCCAAGGGTCACGGCGGCAACATCGTCTACCAGCGGCTCCGCGAGCGCGGCTACGAGGTCTTTGCCGTCAACCCGAATGCCGACGAGGTCGAGGGCGATCCGTGCTACCACGACCTGAAGTCCATTCCGGGCGGCGTCGAGGCAGTTGTGATCGGTACCCGGCCCGAGACTGCGGAGGCCACAGTACGCGAGTGTGTGGAGCTGGGCATTGGCCATGTGTGGATGCACCGCTCGTTTGGAGGCGGGAGTGTCTCAGAGGCCGGCACCGAGTACGGCCGAGCTCACGACGTCGAAGTGATCGACGGCGGCTGCCCGCTGATGTTCGACCCGACAGCCGATTTTGGGCACAAGTGCATGCGGGGGGTCTTCACGTTGACGGGGTCGGTGCCGCGGCGAGTGTGACGCGGCGGCTGCCCGCTGACGTTTGACGCTCCGAGGGGGAGAGACGTCACCGCGGCGGTCCGTCGGCTCGGTGTCATATCCAGCCGAGCCAAGTGAGGATCTCTCCAGCCACTTCTCGGACGGGGCGATCGTTGCGTACCTCGATGTCTCCGAGTCCGGTGCCGAGCCCCTCGCTGTACCAGCGATGTGCCTCGCGCAGGTCTGCCTTCCGACCAGTGGTGACCACCGAACCCAGCCGGGACTCGATCACAGAAAGCGGGACAGTCAACTCGACCACCTTGACCGGGAATCGCAGTGCAGCGCGAATGCGGGCAACGTCACTCAGGTCGCGCAGGGACCACGCCATCACGAAGCGGGTGACACCTGCATCCAGGTACGCGCCGGTGACTGCGGTCAGATTGCCTGACAACACCCGCAACGCGTCGAGACGACTGTATTCCGGCACGTCGAACCACCACAGCCAGTCGAGATCGAGCGCACCGTAGGGAACTGCAGCGCCCTCGAGGACGTCGGCGATCTCTTCAACGACCGTCGACTTTCCCGAGCCGTAGAGGCCGCTGACGATGACACCGCTCGTCATGGACGCACCCGATCTCCGTATCGACGAGGTCCCCCGGACTCAGCTTACGTTCGACACCTCCGGACGTGTCGTCTCGCGCTTCGTGATCGGACCCCGCCCAAGCGTGAAGCACCAGATAGCCGGCCGAGCTCCGGCGCTGCGCCCGAAGCATGTGACCTTTCCCCGGGCGGGCAGCCGAATCCTCGATCCTCCTGTAGGAGGGAAATGGGCGGGTGTGATCGGCCGGTGGCACCTCAACCAGCGAAGACTCGAGGGTCGGAAGGGGGGAGCCGGTCTCGGCCTTCGTCCACGGCGACGATGCTCCCGCCACCGAGGGCCAGACCACTGCCGGCAACGATCGCAAGGGTGGTCCAGGCGCCCGAGTCGGCGAAGTGACCCCCGACGAGGGGCCCGATAGCTCGTCCCACTGCCATCAAACCTTGGGCATGGCCGGCTCGCTCGTCGGGGAGCAACGATCGTTCGGTGAGCATGCGCAACACTCCGGGGAGGCCCATCCACCACCCGAAGCCCCACCAGGCCATGCCGACGAAGAACAGCGCGGTGCCACCGCCGACGGTGAGAAACGCGGCAATCCCAACACTCGCAAACCACCAGCCCGGTCGCCGGTGGCGGTGGGCCAGCCGGGCGCCGAGAATCCCTGCCGCTGCGTTGAGGCTATACCCGATGGAGGCCGCAAACGGCGACAGGCCGTGCACGTCGGCAGCGGCAACGGCGGCGAAGATGAAGAGGCTCGTTCCAGACAGCGTCACCACGAACAGCGCCACCAGCAGGACGCGGTTGGATCTCGACCGGCTCACCGCTCCCGGTTGTGCGACTTCACCTTCCGGCTCAAAGCCCAGGAGGACCGATGGGAGGGCGGTCGCCGCCAGCAGCAGCCAGATTGCAGCGCCGCCGACCCCTGCGACGGCCGACATCAGTGGTGAGGCGACGAGTGCGGCCACCGGGCCAACCGAGGCGACGCTGGTCAGCGTCCGCGGGGAGCGCATTGCATCGCCCCACGCCAACCAGGTGAGCGTTCCGCCTGCCACCCCGGCGACAAAGCGGACGGCGAGGAACAGCGGGAAGGTCGGCACCAAGATGCTCACCAGATTGGCGACGACCAGCGCAGCCCCGCCCAGGCGAAGAACTCGGCCTGAGGGGGCAACCAACCTCGGCAGCGCCAGGGTCGTGAGGGCGAACCCCCCGACCTGGGCGACCGACATTCTTCCGGCGACACCGACCGTGACCCCAAACCGAGCGGCGATCTCGGGGAGGAGAAACGGGGTCGAGACGAACATGATCGCCACTGCGGCAGCAGCGGCGATGATCGCCCCCGGGGCGTGGGGACGCAGGGCGTAGGCGAGACGGGTTGGTCCGAACACAGCCGCCGATTATCCCAGCCGGCCCGCACCGTCCAGTCGCCACCGCGCAGGGATCGAATGAGGTCGGGGCTTCAGCGTCGACCGTAGGGGTAGAACGCCGTGCTGCGACGTTCTGCGTCTTCCCAGGCGGCGCGCACTTCCGGTTTCACGATGTCCCAGTCGGGGCGAATGCGTGCTGAGAGCGTGCGGAGGTCGTTGTGGAGCTCGTGCATCGACGGCCGCCCCCAGTAGTAGTACCCCATGTAGATCTTGAAGATCTCGAGGTCGGGGCCGAGCACAAGGGTGTGGGGAATGGCGGAGCGGTGCACCGGCTCGGTGTACTCGACGATGTCGAGATCCTCGGCGACCGACAGCTCGGCATCCCCGAGAAACGGCCAACCGGCGCCGAGGGACGCCTTGAACTCCACGAGCTCCCGCCGCGTGTTCGGTGAAATGGTGACGAGGTGTGCGTTGCCGACCTGGATCCGGGGGAACATCCCTACGAGCTCGCGGCCCATCTGGTGCTCCTGGGGGCAGTAGCTGCCACGCGCAATGTGGACGATGAGTGGGTCGATGCCCTGGATCGCCGAAAGCCGGGTCGGCCGGCCCCGATGATCGGGAAGCTCGTAGTCGGGCAGCGTCGCACCGGGAACCATGTCACTGCGCAATCTCGGGCACCTCCTCGCCGTCAGGTCCGAAGCTACTCGTGCGGGGCCTGGCACGCTCGGCCGGGTCGCGGCCGCGACTCACTCGCCTCGGAACTCGGGCCGCCGCTTCTCGAGGAACGCCGCAACGCCTTCCCGCCCGTCCCGGGTGTGGGACATGGCCGCAATGGAGCGGGCCTCCAGCTCCATCTGGGTCTCCAGCGAACCGGCAAACGTCTCGTGCAGAAGTCGCTTCACGGCGCCGTAGGCAAGGGTGCCGCCCTGCGCAAGACGTGCGGCGATGCCGTAAGCCGTGTCCATCAACTCGCCGTCAGGCACCACCTGGTTGACAAGACCCCAGTCCAGCGCTTCAGCTGCGCTGAGCCGGCGGTTGGTGAGCATCAGCTCCATGGCCCTGCGCATGCCGACAAGCCGGGGCACGAAGTAGGTGGAGCTTCCATCCGGAGTGAGCGACGCTGCGGTGTAGGCGGACGTGAACATCGCGGATTCGGCGGCGACGGCGAGGTCGCACGCCGCGACGAACGACATGCCTGCCCCCGCCGCAGTGCCGTTCACGGCGGCGATGATGGGTGGGTCCATCCTCGAGAACCGGGAGATGGCGGCGTGGAAGTAGGTCGTCATCTCCTTGAGCAGCATGCCGGCGCCTTCCCCCGCCTCTGCGAAGCCTGCGAGATCGCCCCCCGCAGAGAAGAACCTGCCCTTGCCGGTGACGACCACAGCGCGAATTGCCGGGTCCTCGTCGCAGCGGATGGCGGCATGCATCAACTCGATCATCAGGGGAAGATCCATTGCGTTGGCATCGTCGGGTCGGTCGAACGTGACGGTGGCGACGGCATCCGTCACGTCGAATGAGATCCTGTCGAAGACCACCACGTGGCCGCCCTTCTCGCGCGATCTCCGGCATTCTATGGAGGCCCACACGGCGCCGGGTTAGGGCCGGTGCGGGGACGTTTGGCACTCGCCCAGAGCGAGCCGGCCACGCGAAGGTGACGAGTTGAAGGCTGTTGACCGCTCCGATGACCTGGTCGGCACGGCTGACCGGTGAGCGAGACGCTCGGGAGGTCCGTCGAGAGAGTGGGGTGCCATGCACCGTAAACGGAAGGCCTTGTTGATTCTCATCGTCGTCCTCGCCATGGTGATGCCTGTGGCGGCGGCCGCCCAGGAGGAGCCGCTCGATGCGGCCGGCGACATCGCCGAAGTGACCATCCTGCACACCAACGACTTCCACGGGAGACTGGAGACCGACTATCTCGGTCGCGGCGGTTCGGCGTACATCGCCGATCTCGTCAACGACGTACGAGCCGGCATCGGCGACGACAACGTTGCGTTGATCGACGTGGGCGACGAGTTCTTCGCCGCTCCTGCCATCTCGCAGCTCCTGCTCGGCGAGAGCACGATCGACATCTACAACATGCTCGGATATGACCTCGCCGTGTTCGGCAACCACGAGTTCGACAAGGGTCTCGAGATCCTCGAAGAGCGGGTTGCCCAATCTGCGTATCCGTGGCTCGGTGCGAACGTGGTGCTCGAGGGGACGGATTGGGATCTGCCACCGTTCGCCGCACCGTATGAGCTGCTCCAGCTCGGCACCCCTCAGCACCCCGTCACCCTCGGCGTCATCGGTGTCGCCACGGAGGAGACCCCTGAGGTGACCCTGCTGGGCACCACCGAGGGTCTCGTCTTCAAGGACCTCACCGAGACGATCATGCACTACTACGACGAGGTGCTCGCCCAAGCCGACGCCCTCGTGGTCGTAGCCCACATGGGAACCGAGGACAGTGGCCCGTATGAAGGTCTGGCCACGGTCGCCCAACAGCTCATTGAGGCTGAGATGCCTGTGGATCTCATGATCGGCGGGCACCAACACCAGGCGTTGTTCGAGCCGCTGTACGTCGGCGAAACGGCCATCGTGTCTGCCGGCTACTACGGCAGGTGGGTAGGTCAGATCGACGTCGCGGTCGACACCACCGCGAAGCGCCTGGCTGTGACCAACTACGAACTGCACACGATCACCGCGGACGTCACGATTCAGGGGCTGATGGCGGACCTCGAAGCTATGCGTGACGACGGGCTCATCGAGAGTCCCCTCGCATTCCGCAGCCTCTACAACACGCTGCGCGCCGCCGAGTCTGCACTCACCACCGGCGCCGTGAAGCGGGCTGAGGCCAAGCTGGCACTGTTCGTAGATCGCGTGGACACCTACGCCGCCGCCATCGATCCTGCGGCAGCTGCCGCGTTGGTAGACGACGCTATTTGGATCGTAGAGAACACCGACCTGTTCGTTGCGTCCCGGGTGGCCTTCTGGGCTGAGGTGGTGGCGCCCATCGTCGACGAGCCCGTTGGTCTCACCAACATCGATCTCGTGCGTGACTACAACAACGAATCGGTCGTGGGCGACATCGTCACGGACTCCATGCTGTGGAGCGCCGATCTCTACGACGACGGCGAGCTCAACGGCACAGTCGACGTGGCGTTCACCAACCCGGGAGGGCTCCGCGCCGACATCGTGATTCCTGAAGGGGCATCACTGCCGCATACCGTGACCTGGGGTGACACGTTCGAGGTGTTGCCGTTTGGCAACACGCTGTACCTCATGGACATGACTGGAGCGCAGATCCAGGAGCTGCTCGATCAGTCGGCGACGCTGTACAAGGGCATCCTGCAGACGTCGGGCGCCAGCTACCACTGGTACAACGACACCGGCGACGATGCGCCGACGGCGTGGGGCGCCTACGGCATCGAGATTGACGGTGAGCCTCTCGATCGCGACGCGGTGTACCGCATCGCGACCAACGACTTCCTCGCCGGCGGGCAGGACGGGTGGGTCACGTTTGCCGAAGGCACGAACCGGTGGAATACCTACTACGACATGCAGGAGGGTTTCGTCGAGTACATCGGCATGCTCGAAGTCATCGATGCCGAGGACATTCCGATGGATCGCATCGTTCGCCTCGACGATGTCGTCACGATCATGCACACGAACGACACTCACGGAAACTGGCCTGCCGGCACCTACCGTGGCGATCCCAACGGTATGGCGCTTGTTGCGTCGTTGATCGCGGAGCAGCGGGAACACAACCCGGATGCGCTGCTGCTCGACGCAGGCGACACGTTCCAGGGCAATTCGTTTGCGTACTTCTTCAAGGACCGCAACGACAACCCCATCGCCGGTGGGATGAACCTGCTCGGATACGACGCCATGGTCGTGGGGAACCACGAATTCAACTTTGGGCCCGATACGTTTGCGACGATGCTCGGTCAGGCCGAGTTCGCGCTGCTGGGCACGGCGAACATGGATGATGACGGTTCCTACGGGTTCATCAACGACAACGTCGAGGACTACGTCACCATTGACGTCAACGGCAAGAAGGTGGTGGTGCTCGGGTTCACCAACTCGCGAATCTATCGCTACGAGCTGCCGACGAACATCCCAGGGATGACCTACGAGCTTGCGTACGAGGTCGCACCGACAGTGGTGCCCGACGTCCTTGCCGCAGAGGATCCCGACCTGATGGTCGGTCTCACCCATGTCGGCTACTCCCCGTACGGAGACGAGATCGACAGCGACGAGATGATCGCCCAAGCGGTGGCGGGTCTCGACGTCATCGTCGGTGGGCACAGTCACACCAAGCTCGACCCCGCCGTCATGGTCACGTCGGATGTCAACCCCGAGGGCACTCTCGTCGCCCAGGCAGAGCGGTACGCGCTCAACCTCGGCGTCGTCAACGTCGGCTTCATCGGCGACGGCATCGTGCTCCGGGAGGGCTACGTCATCCCGGCGGCCGAGGCGACGCCGGATCCCGATCTCGAGGCCTTCCTGGCTCCGTACATCGCCGAGATTGACGTATACAACGCGACGGAGATCGGGCAGACCGAGGTCCCCATCGATGCGCTGGAGGCGTACACCCAGGAAACCAACGGCGCCAACCTGCAGGCGGACGCTGCTGCCTGGCAGCTCGATGACGCCGGAGTGGCGGTGGACATCCACCTGTCTGGGGCGATGTCGAATCGGGTTGTGGCCGAGGAGGCAACGGTGGCGAGCCCGGTCACCATCACCAAAGGTGACATGTTCGAGCTCATGCCCTACGAGAACTCACTCGTGGTGTTCGAGATGACGGGTGTCCAGCTCAAGGAGATCCTCGAGCGGGGTTACCGCAACTACTGGTACTACAAGTACGAGGACGACTACGGCGGATACTCGCACTACACGACGTGTGTGCTGGCAACCAACGGCGGCAACATCATCGAGTTCCTGGACTCGGGTGCAGCCGTGCCGCCGGACGGGGATGACGTGCTCTCGCTGACGATCGACGGCGTCGACATCGACCTCGCCGATGCAACGACGATGTACACGGTGTCGACCGTGAACTACGTCGCGGCCGGTTCGTGCAACTTCAACAACGACGGTGAGACGATCTGGCCCCTCGATCAGATCATTGCCGACACCCAGCTGTACGTGCGCGACTCGGTGATCAACTACGTGGAGGCGCAAACCGCACCCATTGCGCCTGCCATCGAGGGTCGGCTCGTGTTCACGACCCCGTGAGCTGAGCCGTTTCACCACCGACCAGGAGCCCTGCCTCGTGGCGGGGCTCCTGCCGCGTACAGGTTCGGCAGGTCAGTGGGGGACTTCGGCGCCGCGTGCCTCCCGCTCGCCGATGATGAGTTGAGAGATGGGGATGGTGAGGCCCGCCCACTCGAAGTGCCAGGGCTCTTGCTTGCTCGATCCGCAACGTGCCCATGACGGCAAGACCCAGCCGTAGCGTGAGCCGTTCTCCTGCAGCCAAACGAATTGCGGGTCGCTGCACTTGAGGACGTGCGCCTTGTGCGTCGTCGTGTCGACCACGTCGATGGCGCGACCCCAACCATGGTTGGATTTCCCCGGGCGGGCGGTCGGCGGGTTGCATACCCAGCGCGGCGCGGGCAGCGGTGGTGGCTCTTCACCTTCGACGGCCGGCGGCGCGGGATCTTGGACCCAACCGCAATTGCGGGCATACGTGCGCTCTTGCTGGGCGACGCTGCGATAACACCAGCCTGCAGCAAAACCCGTGACGCCGTCGGCTTCGGCGGCAAGCACGAGGACTTGCCACGCTGCGGCGGCGTCCGACTCGAGGTAGCAGCGCTCGTTGGCGCCTGCATCCACCTCTGCGAGGACACTGTCCGGCAACCGGCCATTCTTGTGGCCCGCGGCCTTCAGGTCGCTCGTCATGGCTCCTGAGCCGATGGGGCCGCTTTCGACGGCTTCGCCGTCCTGCCCAAATGCGGGCGCCACGGTCGTGATGATGAGGATCGCAGCGAAGAGCGCAGTCAATCGTTTCATGTGTGTTCCCCTACCTGGGTTTCCCGAGGCAGTCCTACCTCTGCTCGAAAACTGGCCCGAACCGGTGCCTCCACACACCGTGGTTCGGGGTCCAGGTGTCACCTTCGCGCATCCCCGCCGCGGGATCATCGTCAATAGTGATGAGTCGAAATTGGGCCGCGTGGACCGGGACGGCGGGCCCTTGCGAACGGCGATCGAGACCGATCAACTGTCGGCAACCGTGCTACCTGGAGGGTCCCGTGCCGTACCGCACCATCATCGAGCCGTTCCGCATCCACAGCGTCCAGGCGATCCGCTATCCCACGCCGGACGAACGAGCGGCTGCGTTGAGCGCCGCGGGTTTCAACCTCTTCATGCTGCACGGCGACGACGTGATCATCGACCTGCTCACCGATTCGGGTACGGGCGCCATGTCCTCGAAACAGTGGGCAGGGATGATGGACGGGGATGAGTCGTATGCAGGCTCGAAGTCCTACTACCGCTTCCGCGACACGATCAAGGACTTGACGGGGCTCGCCGAGATCATCCCCACCCATCAGGGGCGGGCGGCTGAGCGCATCTTGTTCACCGTGCTGGTCAAGCCCGGCGACGTCGTGCCCAACAACACCCACTTCGACACCACCCGCGCCAACGTCGAATACCAGGGTGCCGAGGCGCGGGATCTCGTGATCGAAGAAGGGACCGACCCGTCGTCGCTGCACCCGTTCAAGGGGAACATGGACGTCGCTGCCCTGGAGGCAACCGTCGCAGCAGTGGGAGTGGAGCGCGTTCCCTTCGTGATGGTCACGGTCACGAACAACTCAGGCGGCGGGCAGCCCGTGTCGCTGGGCAACCTGCGGGACGTGCGCCGCGTATGCGACCGGCACGGAATCTTGCTCTTCCTCGACGCATGCCGGTTTGCCGAGAACGCGTGGTTCATCAAACAGCGGGAGGAAGGCTACGCCGACGCCACGCCACGAGCGATCGCCAGGGAGATGTTCTCCATCGTCGACGGCTGCACGATGTCGGCGAAGAAGGACGGTCTTGCCAACATCGGCGGCTTCATCGGGCTGAACGATGCGAGCATCGCTCAGGACTGCCGCAATCTCCTGGTGCTGACCGAGGGCTTCCCGACATACGGCGGTCTGGCGGGGTACGACCTGGAGGCGATCGCACAAGGGCTGGACGAGGTGCTCGAGGAGGAGTACCTGCGGTACCGGATCCGGTCAACGGCGTACCTGGCGGACAAGGTGCTGGCTGCCGGGGTGCCGATCGTGCAGCCGCCCGGCGGGCATGCCGTCTATCTCGATGCCAAGGCCCTCCTCCCGCACATCCCGCCCAGCCAATACCCTGGGCAAGCGCTCGCCGCCGAGATGTACCGGGATGGTGGGGTGCGGGGCGTCGAGATGGGCTCCGTCATGTTCGGCCACGTGCATCCCGACGGCACCGAGGACCCCGCGGCGCTGGAGTTGGTGCGGCTGGCGATCCCGCGGCGCACCTACACCCAGAGCCACATCGACTACGTAGCCGAAGTGATCATCGCGGTGGCGGCTCGGGCTTCGCAGCTGCGGGGGTACCGGATCGTCGAGCAAGCTCCTTGGCTGCGTCACTTCACCGCAACGTTCGAGCCGATCGAGTAGTCCGGACCGGCCGTCAACCCGAAGGCGTACCCAGGAATCGAGCTGGAAGGCGGATCAGGGCGCCGATCAGGTCGAACACCGCCGCAACCGAGATGCCGACGAGCCGGAAGGGAAGGCTGACGACCCACACGACCGGGTAGAGAATCAGGGCGATCACGGCGAGCGGCAGTGAGACGATGGCCAACGCCACCCACAACAGGAACGTCACCATGTCAAAGACTCCTCTCGGCGGCCGACGATCCGTTGCCGCTCCGGATCCGATACGCGATGTCTTCGCACATCAGGGCAATGCGGCCCGCCAAACCTGTGAGGACACCCACGACGATCATGATCGTCACGACCAGCACAGGCAACGTCACGAGGGTGAGCAGCTTGCCGATCGAGCTGTTGGCGAGAAGCGTGTCCATGTCCCCACTGTGCCCGACAGCAGCCCCGAGCGGTATCGGGAAGCACCCTCGTCCCACCCCGAGGGACTCAGGGTTCGGTCAGGGATGGCTCGCTACTCGCGGACGAATGCTTGGCCGCTTCCCGAAGGAGCGGCGCTTGCCAGGAAGTTGCGCCATCGTGGGAAACGATCTCCGAGCCGTCGGAACCACTCGGTGTTGATGAGTGTGATCATGAGGATCATGAGGAGGAACGGGAGCTGGGTCAGCACCTGCACCCAATCGGGGAAGCTCTCCTGGAACTCGCCCGCCACGAAGAGCAGGCCGCGATACAGGTAGCAGGCGAGCGCCACCCGGTACGGATGCCAGCCACCGAAGATGACGAATGCCAACGCGATCCAGCCGAGGTTGGTGGTGAGGTTCTCCCGCCAGCCTGCGATCTGGTCGAGGGATACCGCGGCGCCGGCCATGCCCACCAACGCCCCGCCCACCAGCGTGTATACGTAGCGGAGGCGGTTCACGGCGACGCCCCGGGCAAACGCCGCTTCGGGACGTTCCCCGATGCCCTGGAGCACGAGGCCGCGCCGCGTCTTGTAGATGTACAAGAACGAGCCAAAGATCACGAGGTAACTGCCGTACACCGCCAGGTTCTGCTGGAAGAAGATCTCGCCCACAAGCGGGATGCTCGCGAAACCGGGAATGTCCCACGCCGGCACGGTCGGCCCCGGTTCGCCGACGTAGGAGTTGCCGAGGAAGAGCGCCAGCTGCCTGGCGAACAGGAACAACACAAAGCCGACGGCGATCTGATTGAGACGGAGCTCGATCGAGGCGAAGGCGACGACGGCGGCGATGATCATGGACACCGCCATCGCGGCGAGGAAGCCGACGATCACGCTTCCGGTCACAAATGCGGCGGCAAACGCCACCATTGCCGACAAGAGGATGCTCCCGTCGAGCGACAGGTTGATGACCCCTGCCTTTTCGTTGATGGTCTCGCCGATGCTGGCGTAGACCAGGGGAGCGGCCGCTCCGATGATGCCTGCGAGGACCTCCACGTCAGCCCCCCGCCTCGACCGTGGTCTTGGACGGCAGGCGGGCGCGGCGGGCCTGCCAGCCTCCGATGAGCATGATGAGCAGGACGAGGATGCCCTGAATGACGCCTGCCAGCGATGAGTCGATGCCGAGCCGCAGCGAGAGTTGCGTGCTGCCGACGAGCATGGCGGCGAAGAAGACCGCGATCGGGGCGGTCCACAGGACACGGAAGCCGGCGAGCAGCACTACGAGGATGCCGAGGAAGCCATACCCGCCCGATATGGACGGGACGAGCTTGTGATGGAATCCAATCGCCTGCACGGTTCCGGCAAGCCCGGCGAGGGCCCCGCAGATCGCAAACGCCGAGAGCATGTAGGCATTGGTCGGGATTCCCATGAGAAAGGCCGAGTGGGAGTTCTTGCCGACGGCTTTGAGCCGCAGCCCGTAGCGTGTGCCGCTCATCAGCGCTCCCACGATGATCACCGCAAGCACGGCCAGCAGGATGGCAAGCCACGAGTAGCCGTTGCTGCCGAGCTCGGGGAGCCAGTACTCCTCAGCGAAGAGATCGGTGCCCGAGGTGGAAGCGATGCCCTGGCGGGACCATGGCCCGATGATGAGGAACACTGCGATCGAACCTGCGACAAAGAACAGGGCAACACCCGAGAAGATCTCGTGCACGCCAAACCGGGTGCGGAGCCATCCGGGAATCAATGCCCACAGTGCACCCAGGACCGCCCCACCGAGGAAGGCAACCACGATCACCAACCAGGAGGGTCCCGTCATCTCGCGGACGACCCATGACGCCCCGATGGCGCCCATGATGATCTGACCCTCGACGCCGATGTTCCACATGCCGGCCTGGAAAGTGACGATCAGCCCCGCCGACGCCAGCACCAGGGGCACCCAGGTGATCAGCGTGTCGGGGATCTTGTCGGAACGCCCCAGCGACCCGTCCCACAGTTGGAACAGCGCGTCGCCGGGCGGGGCACCGACCATGAGCAGCAGGATGACGGTGACGGCGAGGGCGAGCACGACCGAGACGATGGGAACCCGCAATCGGGCCAGCAGATCCCTCACACCGAGACCTGCTTGCCGCCGATCATGTAACCCAACGCTTCTGGGCTCGTGGTTGTCGCATCGACCACGTCGAGCACCCGGCCGTTGAAGAAGACGGCGATACGGTCGGAGTAGCGGAGGAGTTCGTCGAGATCGGCCGAAGCAAAGACGATCGATGTGCCGCTCGCACGACGCGCCAGCAGCTTGCCCCACACCCATTCGGCCGACTCGATGTCCAGGCCTCTCGTTGGGTGTTCCATCAGCAGCAGCCTGGTGTCCGGCGGCATCATCGCGAGCAACAGGCGCTGCTGGTTGCCACCCGACAGCGACTCGACGGCAGTTTCGCTGGTGCCCTTGATGAAGTGCGACTCGACGGCGGCTGCAGCCAGGTTTTCGGCGCCGTCCCAATCGACAAAGAACGAGTCATGCCCGCCGACCAGCTCGAAATGCTCGGAGATCGTCATGCCCGCCACCAAGCCCTCTTCGAGCCTCCCGGCGGGCAGGTAATGAACACCGGCCCTCATGAAGCGGCGATAGTGCCGTCCCGACAGCTCCTTGCCGGCCAGCGAGATGGTTCCGGCGCTCGGCTGCAGCAGTCCGGCGCAGGCGCTGAGCAACGTGCGTTGGCCCGAGCCCTCGAGCCCGGCAAGCCCGACGATCTCCCCGGTGCGGACCTCCAGCGATAGGTCCTCGACGGTGATGAGCCGCTCCTCGAGGGTCACATGGTCCAGGCGGAGGCTGACGTCTCCGAGTGCAGCGTCTGGCCGGTCGGACAGCACCAGGACCTGGCCGAACATCATCTCCACGAGCGTGTCCGTCGCAACCGGCATTTCGGCCTGGCCGACCACTCTGCCTGCCCGCATCACAGTGACGCGGTCGCAGAGTTGTTCGATCTCCTCGAGCTTGTGGCTCACGAAGATGACGATCATCCCCTCGGCGGCCAGCTTGCTGAGGACTGCAAACAGCAACTCGCGCTGGGAGGCGGAGATCCCGGTTGTGGGCTCGTCGAGGATCAGTACGCGGGCGCCCAGCCACAACAGCCGAGCGATTTCGAGCTGCTGCCGCTCCCCGACCGTCAAAGTCTGCGCAAGCGCGCTCGGGTCGAAGGAGAACCCGTATCGTTCCGTGGCCTCACGCATCGCCTTCAGGCCGGCCTTGCGGTCCAGCCTCATGCCACCGGGGCTGCCCAACAAGAAGTTGTCCAGCACGGTGAACGGCAAGAACACCAGCGGATCCTGGTGGAGCATGCCGATGCCCGCGACGATTGCTTCGTCGGGAGACCCGAGCGACACCGGCATGCCGTCCAAGACCACGTCGCCTGCATCGGCTTCGATGAACCCGGAAAGGACCTTCATCAGAGTGGATTTGCCTGCCCCGTTTTCGCCGAGCAGACCATGGAGCTCGCCCTCCTCGACACGGATGGAGACACCATCGTTGGCGCGAACGGCGCCGAAGTGCTTGTGAATATCCCGAAGTTCGAGTGCCACAGAGCGGAGGCTAGACGTAGAAGGGGCGGCCCTGCCGGGCCGCCCCTCCGTCGATCTGTTGATGGGGTGAGCGCAACGCTCACTCGGCGGCGCTTGCTCCCTCGATGCCCTCCAAGAGCTGCTCGGTGTACCAGATCTGGAAAGGCGTCGCCGTCTCGCCGTCGGCCAGGAACGTCGAGCCGTCCTGGAAGTTGAGCGGTCCCGAGAACAGAACGATCTCACCTGAGCCCAGCCCGGCGATGAACTCCTGCAGCTGCGTCGCTGCGTCTGCCGAGAGCGCAGGCCCGTTGAGCCATCCGATCGCACTCGTGTCCTGGTTGTTCAGGTCGGCCCAATCGGGCGGGAGCCACTGCCACTCGGCCACATAGCTGCCGTCGATGACGCTCGTAGCGATATCGAGATACGACGGGCCCCAGTTGAAGTACGGGACGCCGAGACACACGTCCGGTGCCTCGTCACACGCCGACTCGAAATCGTAGGGTATGGCAAAGACGGCGTCCCCTGCTGCGCCCGCCTGCCCGGCGCGCACGAGCGCTTCCGTGGTGTCGATACCCGACACGATCACATCGGAGCCGGCGGCGAGGAACTCGTTGGTCACCTGCGTCGGGTCCAGCGTGAAGCCGGGGATGTTGAACCAGAAGCCGATCCACTTGACCTCGAAGCCGAGATCGGCGGGATCTTCTCCACGGACGTTCTCCCAGCAATACGACGCACCGAGATATGCCGAGTTCACCAGGCGGCGCGTCTCGTCGTTGATCAGCGGTCCGAGGTACGAGATCCGTCCCGTGTCCGTCGTGAGTGCGGCGGCGCATCCGGCGATCATCTTGCCGAACTCCATCTGGCCCATGACGTTCCCGAGGTTCGTCAGATCGGGGCGATACGCTTTCCCGTCCGCCCATGCGCTGTCCCCTGACGACCAGATCATCGGCACGTCCGGGTGCTGCTCGGCGGCGGCCTCGATTCCGTCCTTCATGTCATCCGAGGTCGCAAAGATCAGATCGGCCCCCTGGGCGATCATGTCGTCCACCACGGCTTCGATAGTCGTCTCAGGACGATCGGCGGTGTTCATCTTGTCGAGCACGATGAGGTTGCCCGCGGGGAGCCCGAGTTGCGCCATGACGTACTCGCCCGCTTCGAAGTGTGCCTGCGACCAACCGGTGTCGTTCTGCGGGCCGACGAGGATCATCCCGATCTGGAAGTCCTCCGGCGCCATGACGTCGGTTGCGCCGGCCCCTTCGCTGCTCGTCGTCGTTGTTGCGGTATCGCCGCCTGAGCCGGCTGTCGTAGTCGTCGCATCGCTCGTGGCTGCTGCTGTTGTGTCGGTACCGCTTGTCGTGTCGTCGTCGCCTCCACACGCGGCGACGATCATGGCAAACGCAACGAGCAGTGTCAGGATCGACGCCCAGCGTCGTCGCCCAGTCTGCATGAGTTGTCTCCTTCCGCTGCGGCCAAGGGTGGGCCGGAAGGCCCGTCCTGCCTCCGCAGTCCAGTGCCGAACGATACCCGGAAGACCAACAATCGAACGAAGCGACACCGCCTTGCCGCTTGGTTGCGCAGCGTCCGGGGCAAACGACGGCGCACCTGGTGGGGGCAGGCAGACCCCCCTCGTCCTCGGCCCAAAGCGGCCGAGGCCACTCCCCCCGCAAAGCCGGAGCGGCCGAGACCGTGCCCCCGTGCCGTGGGAGCCTGTGCTGCCGTTGTGGTCCTCCCCCGGCTTCCGGGGGAGGTGGGCCGGAGGCTCGGAGGGGGAAGGTCCCTAGCGGTTCAGGCGTTCATGGACGGTTGAGGCAATCACGGACACGACTCCGGCGAGGTCTCGCCACACGTCGTTGTCGTCGAATCTCAGGACGGCCCAACCGCGATCGGCGAACCAGCGGTCGCGATCTTCGTCGGTGACAGGCTTCTCGAAGCGGTGAGACCATCCGTCGGTTTCGACGATGATTCGGGCCCGCAGGCATCCGAAGTCGGCAATGAACGGACCGATCGGCTCCCGGCGTCGAAAGCGGACTCCGAGCGCATCGCGGCGGAGTAAGAGCAATGTCTCGGCATACGTCATGTCGCGCCGCATGCAGCGGGCGTGTCGTAATTGGCGGGGCGTTCTGGTGGCCATTGGGCAATTGCATCACGACGGTGTCACACGACCTCGAACCGTCATAACGGCACCGTCTTCAGCGCACCATGGATATGGTGGCGTGAGGCATGGGAGGCAACACAAGCGTGGATGAGCGGACTTCAGCGGAGACCGGAGTGACCATCGTCGGTCATCGGTGGGCGCGGCATGCGCATGAGCTCAAGGACTTCCTGGGCGGGAACCACATCCCCTACCGCTGGCTCGATCTCGATCGGTCCGATGCCGGCTCGCTACTGCTGGCGAGGGTCGGTGCGGCCAACGCTCGGCTGCCCGTTGTGGTGCTCGGTGATGACACAGCCCTGGAAGACCCCGATGTCGCCGAGCTCGCTGCCGAACTGGGGATGCATGTGCATCCGGGCCTGCGCTCCTACGACCTCGGGATCGTCGGTGCAGGGCCCGCTGGGCTCGCCGCGGCCGTCTACGGCGGCTCGGAAGGGCTGTCGACCGTGTTGATCGAGGGACACGCCCCCGGTGGGCAGGCGGGGACGAGCTCGCGCATCGAGAACTACCTCGGTTTTCCTGAGGGGGTCAGCGGCGCCGAGCTTGCAGATCGGGCGGTGGCGCAAGCGCGCAAGTTCGACGTTGAGATCCTCAGTCCGCAGGTGGTCTCCCGCCTCGAGCTGCGCGGCGCCTACAAGGTGTTGCACCTGGCTGACGGATCCTCGGTCACCTGCCGGGCGCTGGTCGTGGCGAGCGGTGTCAGCTACAAGGCGCTCCATGCTCCAGGACTCCAGAGGCTTGCGGGAGCGGGCGTCTACTACGGGGCGGCCACGACCGAGGCAATGGACGCCGCAGGCGAGCATGTCTACGTCGTGGGATCGGCCAATTCCGCCGGGCAGGGCGCCATCTATTTTTCGCGCTTCGCGGACCGGGTCACGGTGATCTTCCGTGGCGCCGATCTGGCGGAACACATGTCGAGCTACCTCGTCGACCAGATCGCCGCAAAGGCGAACATCGAGCTGCTGCCCCACTCGCATGTCGTCGAAGCCCTCGGCGAAACCCACCTGACAGGGATCTCGATCGAGAACGTCGCTACGGGGCGGGTCGAACTCGTCGATGCATCGTTGTTGTTCGTGTTTGTCGGCGCCGAGCCCCGGCTCGAATGGCTGGACGGTCAGGTCGCACTGGGTTCGCGGGGGTACGTGCTCACCGGCGCAGACGTCCTCGCCGCAGCGCGCCAGTGGCCGCTGGAACGGGACCCGCATCACTTGGAGACCAGCGTCCCCGGCGTCTTCGCTGCCGGCGATGCCCGCCACGGCTCGATCATGCGAGTCGCCGGTGCGGTCGGCGAGGGATCAACGTGTGTCCAGCTCGTGCACCGCTATCTGGCCGACCACCCATGATCGCCGCAGTCACGCCACGTAGCGGCTCAGACAGTCAAGGGTGCCGGCGCCGAGGAACCGGATGATCTTGCGCCGAATGCCGGCCGCGTCGAGGCCGTGCGCAGCATGGTGCTCTTGGCGGGTTCCGTAGCGGCGCAGGTCGCCATGTGGCACGCCGATGGCGAGCGTGCGGTGCGGCCGATCGAGCAGCGCCGCCGCCACCTCGGCGGTGGAGGTGCCGGCGAGATACGGCTCGATCAGGACGATCTCGGTACCCTGTGCCATCTGCCGCAACGTGGCACCGTCCCAGGGTCGCACGGTGACGGCATGGAGAATCGTGAGGTCCATGCCAGCGGTGGCATCCAGTGCCGGTTGCAGCATGGGGCCGACCGCCACGACGGTGGGTGATCTTCGGGAGCCCTCCCGGATCACGCGCATCGACCGCAAGTCCCCGCCGGGCGAAGCATGAGCGTTGACGTCGTCGGCGAGCCGGATGTAGACCCGTCCGTCCGTGGCGGCTGCTCGGCGGAGCGCCTGCTCCAGCTCGTCAGGGTGGCCTGGCACGACGATCTCCCAATCGGGCAGAGCCGCTAGAGAACCCACACGACGTCGAGGGTCGACGTCGCGCTGGGTGCGTGCTTCTCGTCGCCGGTCATCGTTGTGATCAGTCGATCGAGATCGTGACAGCCCGCCCTTGGCGGTGCAGCTGAAGTGAGTTGTGGTGCCATCTGCACAACGTACAACCTCAAGTAGACTTGAAGTCAAGAGAGAGGAGCGTTGCCAGGTGGGAGAGCTTGGGGAATGGTTGACGGTCGGTGAGCTCGCAGCCCGCAGCGGCGTTGCGGCTTCGGCGCTGCGGTTCTACGAGTCGAAAGGTCTGCTCGCGTCGGAGCGCACGGCGGGCAACCAGAGGCGCTACAAGCGAGCGGCGCTCCGCAGGGTCGCGGTGATCCGTGCAGCCCAGTCGGTCGGGCTCACGCTCGACGAGATCCTCGCTGCCCTCGAAACGCTGCCGGAAGGCAGGAATCCGAATCGCCTCGACTGGGAGCGGCTGTCGAGTGAATGGCGTACGGGGTTGGATCAGCGCATCGCCGAGCTCGAGCAGCTGCGAGACGATCTGTCGAGCTGCATAGGGTGCGGATGCCTGTCGTTGCTGTCTTGTGCCCTCTTCAACCCTGGGGACGTCGCCGCAGCAAAGGGTGAGGGTCCTCGCTACCTCCTCGGTGACGACCCCGTCACCCCGTGAACGTCACAGCGGACCAAGCGGCTGGTACGGGCGCTCCTACTCGAGACCGAGAGCCCTGGCGAGGAACGTCGCCATCTGCGCCCGGGTGACGGGTGCCAGGGGGCAGTACTCGGCGGCCGCCGCATCGCAGCCGACGGTCACCTCGGCGTTGCGGAGGCGATTGATGGACTCGGCGTAGGGGCTGTCGTCGTCGTCAACGAACCAGTCGACGGCGTCGTCGTTGGCATATGCATCGGGATCCATTGGAGCGAAGGTTCGCACCAGGAGCTCCGCCATCTCTTCTCGGCGGAGTGCCGTGCCGACGCAGTAGTTCGTCTCATCACACCCGAAGCCGATGCCGGCCTCCGTCAGCGCATTGATGTCCGCCTCGAAGATGTTGCCGGCATCGTCCTCGAAATAGTCGCTCGTGGCGTCGGGGAGCTCGAGCAGCCGCCGCAGGAAGGCCGCCATCTGACCACGCGTGATCGAGCGGTCCGGGCAATAACGGTCGTTGGCCGGAGGGTTGCAGCCCTTGGTGATCCCCAGTTCTGCCGCAATCTCGATGTTGGCCTCGTGCACGTTCCCGTCGTCGTCGATGAAGGTGTTTGCGGGTGATTGTTCGCCGGGCACGCCGCCTGGAAGCGCCGCGGTGAGGTACGGATACGGGTTGACCGCTACGCCGTCGAACCGGAGCTCGAAGTGCAGGTGCGGCACCGACGCCTCCGCGTTGCCGGAGTCGCCAACCCAGCCGATGAGCTGGCCGGCCTCGACGGTGGCGCCCTCCACGATGCCATCTGCGATGCCATAGCCGAGGCCGTCATCGGTCCCAGGCGTGTCGTTGTCGAGGTGGATATACCAACTCGACCAACCTCCGCCGTGGTCGATGGCGAGATGGCAACACTCGCTGTCGATCCAGCTCACGGTGCCGGCGCCCACTGCGACAACGGGCACGCCCTTGCCGTCGACGGCGATCAGATCGTTGCCCGCATGCGTGCGGCCTCCCGGACGCGGGTCGCCGTAGTCGTCGGTGAACTGGACGTCGCCTTCGACCGGGAAGACGATGTCGTCCGGATCGAAGACGCCCGCAGCGTCCGCTGCGGCCACCCCGAAGAGGAGCGACGCAACAAGAGCGGCGGCAAGCGGCAGCACGATATGTCGATTATGAAGGCTCACGAGCCGGCTCCTGGCATGTCCGAGTCAGTGAGGAGAGCGGGGGCGACCCTAAGGAGTGCTCGCGTGGCTGTCAAGACGAAGGATCAGTTGGCCGTCGTCGTCTGGGGGCTACGCTGACTCGCATGGACCGTGACGAAGACCGCATTGCCCTCTTTCTCGACTACGAAAACCTCGCCATTGGCGCCAGGGACAGCCTTCACGGCATGGCGTTCGATTTCAAGCCGATCGGAGATGCGCTCGCAGAGCGGGGACGGGTGGTCGTGCGGCGGGCGTATGCGGATTGGTCCTATTTCGAGGAAGACCGTCGTATGTTGACGCGCAGCCACGTGGAGCTGATCGAAATGCCCCAGAGGATGGGGGCGTCACGCAAGAACGCAGCCGACATCAAGATGGCGGTCGATGCGTTGGAGATGGCCTTCGAGCGCGATTACATCACGACGTTCGTCATCTGCACCGGTGACAGTGACTTCACCCCGCTCGTCCACAAGTTGCGGGAGCTGAACAAGCGCGTGATCGGCGTCGGGGTCAAACAGTCGACGTCCAAGCTCCTGCCCCCTGCCTGCGACGAGTTCCTGTTCTACGAGACCCTGGAGGGTGCCGACGCTCCTGCGGAGCGGACGAGGCGGCGCCGTACCCGCAGGCCTCGTTCGGACGTCCGCGATGAGCTGCCGGAGATCGAGGCCGAGGTCGAAGTCGACGAGGAAGAGTCGGCCGCACCGAGCGTCGACCAGCTGGCGGTGGCCATCGCGCAGACCCTGGTGGGCATGCAGCGCGGGTCGAGTGGGTCCGTGTCGGCGTCGACACTCAAACGGACCCTGCTGCGCAAGGACCCGACATTCAGCGAGGCCGACTATGGGTTCCGTGCGTTTGGGGAGCTGCTGCGCCATCTTGCCGATCGGAATGTCGTCGAGCTCAGCGAGGGCCCGTCCAAGGGGGATCCGGACGTGTCGTTGCCCGAGCACGTGGGCGGCGAAGCCGAAGCCTTCAGCCTGCTCCGGTCGGTGGTGGCCGGCCTCGAGAAACGCGGCGACCAAGTGGTGCTGTCCGGCCTCAAGAACCAGGTGCGCAAGGTGCAGCCCGATTTCACCGAGAAGAAGTACGGCTACCGGGGCTTCCTGCAGTTCTGCCGGGCGGCGCAGCGTGAAGGACTGGTTTCGCTCGAGTGGGACGACGGCGCCGACGACTACGTACTCACCGCGGTAGGTTGATGACGGGAGGAGGTGCCGGTGGCGAAGCCGGTGATTCTCTGTGTAGATGACGACGCCGCTGTGGCGGCTGCAGTCGAGCGCGACATCAAGGTCCGGTACCGAGCCGACTACCGCGTCGTCTCCGCGACGTCCGGAGCCGACGGGCTCGCCACCGTGCAGGAGCTGAAACGGCGGAACGACGCCGTGGCGCTGCTCATCGCCGACCAGCGGATGCCGGGGATGACCGGCACTGAGTTCCTGGCGGCGGCGGTGGAGGTGTATCCGGACGTCAAGACGATCCTTCTGACGGCGTATGCCGACACGCAGGCGGCCATCGAGTCGATCAACACCATCGGCCTCGACCACTACCTCATGAAGCCGTGGGAGCCCCCCGAGCAGCTCCTCTACCCGATCGTCGACGACCTGCTGGAGGCATGGGCGGCGACGGCTGTGGTGCCGTATGACGGCATCCGCGTTGTGGGAGCGCTGTGGTCGGCGCGCTCGCACACCGCAAAGGACTTCTTGTCTCGCAACCGGATTCCGTACCGGTGGCTGGATGTGGAAGCCAGCTCCGAAGCCCGCGGGATGGTAGAGGCGCTGGGCGATCCGACGCTCCCTGTGATCTTCTTTCCCGACGGGGGGTGGCTGGCGGATCCCACGGAGAACGAGCTGGCCCAGAAGGCGGGGCTCCACACCGAGGCAGACCAGCCTTTCTACGACGTTGTGATCGTCGGCGGGGGCCCCGCAGGTCTCGCCGCAGGGGTCTACGGTGCGTCTGAGGGCATGCGGACGCTGCTCGTGGAACGGGAAGCGACCGGGGGCCAGGCCGGCACCTCGTCGCGCATCGAGAACTATCTCGGATTTCCGAAGGGCCTGTCCGGCGCCGACCTCGCCAAGCGGGCAACCGACCAGGCGACGCGGCTCGGGTGCGAGATCCTGACGGCCGTCGAGGTGACCGGGATCCGCGTCGAGGAGCCCCACAAGATCGTCGAGTTGTCCAACGGCACCGAAGTCACGTGCAAGGCGATCATCCTTGCGATGGGCGTGGCGACCCGTGAGCTGGAGGTGCCTGGCATCGAGAAGGTGACGGGTGCCGGCGTCTTCTACGGAGCGGCGTTGACCGAGGCGCCCAACTACGCGGGCAAGCCCATGTTCGTGGTCGGAGGCGCAAACTCGGCGGGCCAGGGCTCCATGCTGTTCTCGCGGTACGCCTCGCAGGTCACCATGCTGGTGCGCAACAGCAGCCTGGCTGGGAGCATGTCGCAATACCTGATCGATCAGATCGCGGCGACACCGAACATCGAGGTCTTGACCCGACGCGAGTGCACCGCGGTCCACGGCGACCCGAGTCTCGAGGCCGTCACGGTGCTGAATCGCGATACCGGGGAAGAAGAGGTCTTCGACGCGGCCGCGCTGTTCATCTTCATTGGGCAGCGGCCCCACACCGAACTCGTCGCAGGTCTCGTGGAGCGGCACCCGTCGGGTTTCATCCTCACCGGCCCCGATCTGATGCGGGATGGCGGGCGGCCTCGAGGGTGGCGGGAGAAACGAGAGCCGATGTACCTCGAGACGTCTGTCCCGGGAATCTTCGCTGCCGGCGATTGCCGGTACGGTTCGGTCAACCGGGTCGCCACCGCCGTTGGCCTCGGCTCGATGACGATCAGCCTCATCCACCGCTACCTGGAGTCCGTGTGAAGGATGCGCTGCGGCGCGTCGAGCTCTTCTCGACGCTCGACGATGACGACCTGGACCGCCTGCTGGCTCGGGTGGAGCGTATCGACCTTCGTGCTGGGGAACTGCTGTTCGAAGAGGGCGCCGTCGGCGACAGAGCGTACGTGGTGGAACGAGGCCAGCTCGAAATCCTGAAACGATCGCGAGACAGGGAGGTGCTGGTCACGAGATCAGGACCCGGATCCGTCATCGGCGAGATGGCAATTCTCCAGGCAACTCACCGCACTGCATCGGTCAGAGCTGCGACGGATGCGGCCCTCATTGCCATCGACGGAGACGCGTTCCGCAAGCTCACAGAGGAATCCACGGCCGCAGCCAGAGCGATGCTACAGACGATGTTCGATCGATGGCGAGAGACCGACCAGGCGCTCCAGGAGAGCGACAAGCTCGCCCAGCTCGGCTCGCTCTCTGCCGGCGTCGCGCATGAGCTGAACAACCCTGCCGCAGCCATCGTCAGGGCAGCGAGCACACTTCGCAGCTTGCTGGTGGCTGAGCCGGATCTGGCGCCTCCCGGTTGGGACGACATCATGCCGCGGCTGGGGTCGCGCGTGGTGATGGGCTCGATGGCGAGAAGCGACGCAGACGACGCAATGGAGGACGCGCTCGAGGCTGTTGGGATCGACGAACCGTGGACGGTCGGTGGGGTGCTGGTTGACCTCGGGGTAGCGCCGGCGGATCTGCCAGAGCTTCTGGAGGGGGGTGGCGATGCGTCGACATGGCTGCGCTCGCTCGCCCGCAGCCACGAAGCCGCTGCGCTAGCCGCAGAGATCGCGGAGGCCGGCGGCCGGATCTCGGAGATCGTCGGTGCGCTGCGCTCGTACACCTATCTGGATCGGGGAGATCGGCAGGAAGTCGACATCAATCGAGGGCTGGCCGACACGCTGATCATGCTCCGCGGCAAGCTCTCGGGCATCAAGATCGTCACGGAGTACGCCACCGACCTTCCTCGGGTCGATGGACACGGGGGAGAGCTCAATCAGGTGTGGACAAATCTCATCGCCAACGCCGCGGACGCACTTGGAGGCCGCGGAACGCTGACCATCGTCACGACGACCGACGGCCCATGGGTCGTGGTGGAGATCCGCGACGATGGGCCGGGGATCCCGACGGACATCCTCGATCGCGTCTTCGAGCCGTTCTTCACGACCAAACCCATCGGTCAGGGCACGGGGATCGGGCTCGACATCTCCCGTCACATCGTCCAGGAGCAGCACGGCGGTGCTTTGACGGTTGCGTCTGAGCCCGCCAACACCGTGTTCACGGTCAGGCTGCCCGTGGCGGATCACTCTCCCGGGTAGCGAATGGCGCATTGGCGCCGCACTTCGGTCATCCAGGCTGCAATGGCGGCACTGTCATCGAGCGGCATTCGGTCGCTCTCTGTTGCGCCCCTCCTGAGACAGGAGTGAACTTCGTCGATCTCGAACTGGAGCCCGCTGACGCCGTATGAGGTGTCGTGGCTCGCTATCAGCTCCCCACGTCGATGCAGCGTCACCCTTGGCGAGTGGTGGAACGGGGGGTGCATGCGGATGCGCCCCGATGTTCCCGAGATGGTCGCTTCCCACGCACCGTCGGCGACGAGGCTCGAGGTCAGGACCGAGAGCGTCTCGTTGTCGTGGGTGGACTGTACGCCGATCTGGGCATCGACCCCCGTTGGGGCGAGCTGGGCCATGGCGACCGTGGCTCGAGGCTCGCCCAGGACGTGATAGGCCAGCGTCAGGGGATAGACGCCGAGATCGAGCAGGCTGCCGCCGCCTTGCTCCGGATCGAACCACCGGTTGTCGGGGGCATACGGCAAGGGGATACAGAAGTCGGCGTGCAGGTGGCGGACGGTGCCGATCTCGCCTGCGGCGATCAGGGCCTCGACCTTGGTGAGGAAGGGCTGGAACCGCATCCACATCGCTTCCATCAGGAACGTGCCACGGCGCTGCGCCGCATCCGCCATCTGCCCGACCTCGTGGTCGTTCAGCCCGAGCGGCTTCTCGCACAGCACGGCCTTGCCGGCGTCGATACACGCCAGGGTGTTGGCGAGGTGCTGGTCGTTGGTCGTAGCCACGTAGACGATGTCGACGTCCGGTGCGTCCACGAGCTCTTCGTACGAGCCGTGGGCGTGCGGAATCCCCAGCGTCTGGGCGAACTCATGCGCCCGAGCTGCGGTCCGCGATCCCACCGCCGTCACGACGGCATCCGAGCGCGCCTTCAGCGCTTCGGTCATGCTGCGGGCCATGACGCCGGTGCCGAGTATCCCCCAACGGAACGTGGTCATGGGGCGATGTTACGGGATTGCCGGCTACGGACGGAAGCCGCGGCCCCGTCTGCCAAGGTCGTGGTCGAGGGTCCCGTACGCAACCCGCACCCAGCGGGAGAGCACGGAGCGGGTCAGGCGAGGATCGATGATCTCCTCGATGTCGTAGGCATCGGCAGTGCGGAACGGCGACCGGACGGCCTCGAACCCGGCGAGGAGCTCCTGTCGCAGCGCATCAGGGTCGGCCGCCTCGGCCAGTGCCCTCTTGTACGCAGCTTCGACGCCGCCTTCGAGGGGCAGTGATCCCCAGTCGGCGCTCGGCCACGCCACCCGCATGTGCGGTTGCCCGACGTCCACCATGGCTGCTCCCGCAACGCCGAAGGCACGCCGCACGATGACGACGAAGTAGGGCACCGTCATCTGATACAGCGCAGCGATGGCTGCGACGCCGCGTCGCACCGTGGCCGCCGCCTCGGCTTTGGTGCCGACCGCAAAGCCCGGCTGGTCGACGAAGTTGATCAGCGGCAGACGGAAGGTGTCGCACAGATCCACAAAACGGCGCAGCTTGTCGGCGCCGTTGGCGCTCAGCACCCCACCCGCGATGCGTGGGTCGGCACCGAGAATCCCCACCGGCCGGCCATCGATCCTGGCAAGACCGCTCACCAGGGCGCGACCCCACCCCCTCCCGATCTCGAAAAAGGAATCCTCGTCGACGACGAGTTCGATCAGCTTGCGGCCGTCGTAGATCTGGCGACGGTTGCGTGGTACGAGCGAGAGCAGGGCCTCTTCGGAGCGGTCGGGGTCGTCGTTGCCGGGCACGACAGGTGGGGTTTCCCACACGTTGCGGGGGAGGTAGGAGAGAAAGCGGCGAATCGCCGTGAAGGCCGCCGGTTCGTCCGCAACGACCATGTCCACGGTGCCGTTCTTCCCGTGGACATCCGATCCTCCGAGCACCTCTTTGTCGACGTCCTCGCGGGTGGCGTAGGACACGATGGGAGGACCGGCCACGAAGACCTGCGATGTGTCTTCGACCATCAATGAGAAGTGCGATCCAGCGACCCGGGCGGCGCCCAGACCCGCAACCGACCCGAGTGCGGCGGCGACGACGGGGACCTCGCTGAGTATTTGCATCTGGTCGCTCCACCCCGGCAGCGGCGGCACGTAGGTGCGACCCATGTCGTGGTACGACTTGACGCTTCCGCCACCTCCCGACCCGTCGACGAGCCGGACGATCGGGACCCGGAGACGCCGCGCTCGCCTTTCTGCATCGACGAGCTTCTGCCAGATGGAGGCGTCGGCTGCGCCACCACGCACCGTGAAGTCGTCTCCGGCGATCACAACAGGACGCCCATCGAGTGAGGCATCGCCAAACACGAAGTTGGCAGGGCTCAGGGTTTCCAGGGTCCCGTCGTCGGCATAGGTGGCGAAGCCTGCGGTGCTGCCGATCTCGCCGAATGAGCCTGAGTCGACAAGCCGGTCGATCCGCTCGCGCACGGTCAGTTTGCCGGCAGACGTGTGCCGTGCGACCCGCTCCTCGCCACCCATTCGTGCGGCCATTTCCTTGCGGCGGCGCAGTTCTTCGAGTTCGGGTTCCCAAACCACATAGCGACGCTAGCCGGGAAGAGGAGAGTGCGCCGTGGCGCAACGCAGTTCCATCGACCTATTTCGCAGCGACGGCGGAGTTCATATGATCCCCGGAGATTCCGGGCGGCAGCGGCCGTGGGGAACGTCTGAAGGGAGGAAGGGCCGTTGGCCACCGTTGCCGATCAACCTCTGTCGACGTCGCGCCGTGTGCTGCTCGTCGTCTTGCCGGTCGCAGGAACTCTTGCCTGGGCGGCCTTCGTCACCGTGTTCGGGCACTGGGAGACGGTGATCGAGAACTGGCGTGCGTTCGTGACGATGGTGTTCGGCAGCTTCGTCGCCGGATCGACCCCGCAGGGTGGCGGGACCGTTGCGTTTCCGGTATTCACCAAGATTTTCGAGGCGCCTGCCTCGGTTGCGCGCACGTTCTCGCTGTCGATCCAGGCCATCGGGATGGGGAGCGCATCGATCGCGATCGTGCTGTCGCGAAAGGCCGTGTCGAAGCGGGCAATCGCCGTCGGGGGCAGCGCTGCCGTTCTGGGGTTCATCGTCGGGTTGCTCGTATTGGCCGATCCGACGACGACGTTCTGGGCTTCGCGCATTCCGGAGGCCTACGTGAAGATCACGTTCACCGTTGTCCTCGCCGCGCTGGCGTATATCGTGTACCTGGCGCTCGACGAGGGCGAGTGTGGTGTTTCGTTTCTCCCTGTGTGGAACAACCGCATGTGGCTGGGGCTCACGATTGCGGGATTCTGCGGGGGTGTCATCACGTCGCTGATCGGTTCGGGAGCAGACGTGTTCGCATTCCTCTTCCTCGTCATCGTCGCCGGCCTGCACCCCCGCATCGGTGTCCCGACGAGCGTCATCATCATGGCGCTGGTGTCGGTGGTCGGCCTTGCCGTCTTGGGTCTCGGCCACGGACAACTGAACACGCAGGTGGTCGACGGGATGGTCGTTGCGGTGAATGGGTCGGCTATTGACCCGATGCCTGCTGCCAGGGCCGACCTGTGGGGGCTGTGGATCGCAGCGGTGCCTGCAGTCATGTGGGGTGCGCCGCTGGGCACGATGTTCGTTCACAACCTCAGCGAACGGCACCTCATCGTCTTTCTGGCCGTGATGGCCGGATTTGAGGTCGTGTCCACTGCGATCTTCCTGCCGCAACTTCGCACAGACCCCTGGCTGCTCGCCTATGCCGTTGTAGGTCTGGCTGCGTCGATCGCGGCCGTGCGGTTCCTCTTTGCGAGGCGCGACGCTCTCCTCCAGGAGGCCGCGCCGACCCTCGTCGAGGCGGCGATGGCCGAGCGGGTGCGCAAAGGACGCGCCGGGGAGCCGACAGCGGCGGCGTGAGCACGGCCCGCGACTGGTCCGGAAGGGAAAGACCAAGGGTCCCTTGATCAGCGTGGCGTCGATGGGCGACGATTGCTCACAGGCAAGCCGAGAGGATTCGGATCGTGGAAACCGTCGTCTATATCCATGGGGTCGTCGGAGAACGACGCCGCACACAATCGCACCGCACCCAGTATCAGGCGATGCACCTCGGCCTCGAGGAGTACGGCGCCACGTTGCCGAGCTTCAGCGAGGCCATCCAAGTGGAGTGGGGATGGGACACGACACATGCCGGGGCGACGCGCAGCCTCGGCAAGGCGCAACGGGTCATCTACGACCGAGTGAAGGCCGCAGCGCCCCGTGATCGCACCGGGCTTGGGTCCCTCATCTTCGCCCCCGCTGTGGATCCCGTGCGCGACTTGTTGACCCTCGGTTGGTCCGACATCATCTACTACGTGGGCTCCGCCGGCAAGGAGCGCACTCGCAACGTGGTCTGGGGTGAGGTGTTTCGCCACATCGGTGCGGACTGGCAGACCGACATCACACTCATCACCCACTCGGCGGGAACGCTGATCGCCCACGACTTCCTGTTCTGGCTGTTCAGCGGCGAAAGAGATGAGGAGCTGCAGAAGCTCGACATCATGCCCGGCACGGACGATGTGGCAATGGCCAGGCAGAACTGGCGGATCCGGCGCTTCATCACCCTCGGGTCACCTCTTGCGCCAACCCTCGTGCGAAGCGGAGAGCTGGTGGACACGCTGGCCGCCCGGGGAAGCCAGAAGATCTCGATGGCGCCGCTCGGTCTTGCACAAAGGACCCACAGCGGTTCAGACCCCGTGTGGCTCAACGTGTGGGACCGCCACGACGTCCTGTCGTATCCGGTTGCTCCCTTTTACACGGACGGCAAGGTCATGGACCTCTACCCCGATCACAGTGACTCGTTGCTCGGCGCCCACGATGCGTACTTCGAATCGCGCTCTGTTCAGCGGCTGCTGGCTGAGCATTGGGGCGACTGAGCCGGTCAGTCCCAGGGTCTGCACGCCGCCCGAGCGCTCAGGATCGGGCGCAGGATCGCTGAGGAGTCGCAGCAGCACCGGCACGATGAGCGCGATCACCATTGCAGCAACGATGAGGAGTGCGAGGATGCGGATCGTGCCGCGATGTCGCGTCCGCACCGGCTCCCACGCTTCGTCTGGCTCTTCGAGGGGGTCCCAGGTCACAGGCTGACGCTACCGTTCTCCGGGGAGTGCCTGTGACAAGGGCAGGGGAGAGCGCAGACTGCGGCGGCAAAGGCCACCGTCCCGCCACTAGGTTGACCCCACGCAACGGGAGGCAGTGCGCGTGAACATCTTCCTTTGGATCCTGCAAGTCATCGTGGGCCTCATGTTCCTGGCGGCGGGTGGGATGAAAGTCTCCCGTCCCAAGGCGCTGTTGCAGGAACAGCAGCCATGGATGGAGGACTTCTCCCAAAGTACGGTCAGGACGATCGGCTGGCTCGAGATCCTCGGTGCCATTGGTCTCATCGTGCCTGCCCTCACCGGCTTTGGGGTCATGGTGCCGCTGGCGGCGATCGGTCTGGGCCTGACGCAGCTCGGTGCGATCGTGGTGCACGCTCGGCGCGGCGAGTACAAGAACATCGTGGTCAACGTCCTCATCCTCGTGATGGTTGCCGTCATCATCTGGGGCCGCTTCGGCCCCGAGAGCCTGTGACGGGTCGGCGTCTTCCCCGATGAGCGGGTTCGGTGCGTCTGCGCTGACCCACATGCTGGTGGTTGGCGATGTCGAGACGAGCAGGGACTGGTATGTCGACGTGTTGGGGGCAACGGTGTTCGGCGAGTACGGCGGCACGTCGGTCGTGCTCGATCTGATGGGGAGCTGGCTGCTGCTGGTCACAGGAGGCGGCCCCACCCCAGGGAAGCCGACAGTGACGCTGGGTGCTCCTGTTGATCCCGACCTCGTCGGCGGGCAGCTGATCTTCAGGGTCGATGATTGCCGCGCCGCGTACGAGATCCTCTCTGCCAGGGGTGCGCGGTTCCTTGCCCCGCCTGTCGACCGAGAAGGAGAAACCCGGGCATTCTTCCGGGACCCGGATGGGCACCTGTTCGAGATCTCGTCGCTGACGTGAACTGCCGAGCCGTGTAGTTTGCGGGCGATGGCTGAAAACACGTCCTTTCGTCCCGCCCTCTTCACCTTCCTGCGCGACCTCGAGCAGAACAACGACCGCGAGTGGTTTGCGGCCAACAAGGAGCGCTACGACACATACGTGAAGAACCCCGGCCTCGACTTCATCAACGACTTCGCGCCGTACCTCGCCAAGATCAGCCCGCACTTCGTCGCCGACTCTCGGCCCGTGGGAGGGTCGCTGTTCCGGATCTATCGCGACACACGTTTCGCCAAGGACAAGACGCCCTACAAGACGAACACGGGGATGTACTTCAAGCACGAGGCGGCCAGAGATGTCCATTCGCCCGGGTTCTACCTCCACCTGCAACCGAAGGCATCCTTTGCCGGGGTCGGCTTGTGGATGCCGGACGGTCCGACAACGAGGAAGATCCGCCAGGCGATCGTGGACGATGCTGCGGCATGGAAGAAGGCGGCCTACGGCAAGCGGTTCACCGATGTGTTCTCGCTCGGCGATGAGGAGAAGCTGAAGCGACCGCCGCGAGGCTTCGACCCTGACCATCCCTACGTCGAAGACCTCAAGCGGAAGTCGTTCACCGCGGGAGTCAGGCTGACCCAGAAGCAGGTCACGGCGCCGGGCTTCGTCGACGAGTACGCCAAGATCGCCAAGACCGGATCGCCGTTCATTGCATTCCTGTGCGAAGCGATCGGCGTTCCGTTCTAGACCGAGCGCTTCACGTCTGCGAACAGGCGCAGCGAGACCGTACGGAGAGCAAGGCCGCCGGGCCGACTTCAGTCAGTTTCGCCGCCTGTTTGGATTTGTTCGCCCTTGCCGGGCTCAGTTCGCTGCACCGATGTGGCCGTGGACCCCGTCAGGACGACGCTGCGGCGTTGACTGCGTCGTCGACGCTCGGGTGGAAGTGATCGGCGCCGAGGCGATCGACGATGCCGTCGATCGCCAACATGTCGAGGACCTGACTCTTGGTGCGCGCAAACCGCAGGTCGATGCCGCGTTCCTCGGCCACGGCGAGCAGTCGGTCGATTTCACCGACGCCTTGGGAGTCGACGAAGTTGACGGCTTCGAAGTCCAGGACGACAGCCTGCACCGGTGGATCGGCGCCTTCGACCCGTTGCCGGAGTCGGTCGGTGAGTACCTCGGTCGTGACGAAATAGAGGCCACCGTCGAATCGCAGGACCGCCACCCCGAGCGTGGTCTCGTAGTCCGGGAAGTCCTCGAGGGAACCATAGGTTGTGGTCTGGGGCAGGCGCCCGAGTTCGTGGACACCGGGACGGGCATTGACATACACCAACCACCCGAGCGAGAGCACCATCCCGATGACGACGCCGGCCAGCACCCCGCTCGTGAGTACACCGACGATCGCCGCGACGGCGATCCAGAAGTCGACCCGCGTCAACCGCCAGAGGCGGCGCATCTCGGGGATGTCAATCATGCCGAACACCACGGCGTCGATGATGATCGCGGCCAGCACCGCCTTGGGGAGGTCGGAGAAGAGCGGTGCGAAGATCAGCAGGGTGAGCACGACCGTCGCGGCGGTGACGATGGACGCCATCGGGGTGCGTGCCCCCGCAGAATCGTTGAGCGAGCTGGCCGAGAGACTCGTCGACACAGGCATTCCCTGGAACAGGCCGCTCCCGATGTTGGACAGGCCTTGGGCCGTCGACTCCTGATCGACGTCGACTCGGTAGCCGTGGCGCGAGGCAAACATGCGGGCATCGCCGGCGGTCTGCGAGAACCCGATGAGGAGCAGGGCAACGGCGGCGATCGCGATCGTCGGGAATTGGTCGGTGAACGTCGAGATGCCCGGCAGCTCAAGCGCCGGCAAGCCGCGTGGTACGTCGCCAACGGTTGCGACGCCCCGGTTGGTGAGGTCGAACACTGCGGAGGCAACGAGGCCACCGATGACGAGCACGAGCGCACCGGGCACCTTGGGCACGGTGAACCGGAGGACCAGGATCGCAGCCAATGCGATGACGCCGACGACGATCGTGGCCGAGTGCCGGCCGTCGAGTGTGGTGAACCAGTCGGCGAACTTGCGCCAGCTGTTGGCACCGGACGCTGACGTCCCGGTGAGCTTCGAGAGCTCCCCGACGACGACTTCGATCGCCGCGCCGAAGAGGAATCCGGTGATCACGGCCTTGGAGAGGAAACGCGACACCCACCCCATCTTGAAGATCGCCAGCAGGACGAACAGCACACCTGCCATCAGGGTCACGGCGGCGACCAACTGAGGCGCGTCCTCCGCCGGGACCGCGGTGGTCACCACGGCGCTCGCTGCGACTGCCGCGAGTGCAGAGCTCGGACCGGTGGAGATCTGGCGCGACGTGCCGAACAGGGCGTAGACGAAGGCCCCGACCGCTGCCGCGTACAGGCCGTTCTGGATCGGGATCAGGGCGATTCCGGCATAACCGAGCGCCTTCGGGACGACGAGCGCAGCGACGGTGATGCCGGCAATCAGGTCGAATCGAAAGTCCGACCGTTGGTAGTCCGGCAACCAGTGCCTGATCGGCATCACACCCATGGCCGAGACGCTGGTCAGGCCGAGGGCGGTGCGTCGAGGGCCGCCACCGGGTTCGCTTGCCGTTCCCGATCGAGGCGACGGATCTCGATGGCCTTGTCGATCCCGACCAGCGCCGGGGAGACGAGTGAGACGCCGATGACGAGGGTCCACTGCGCGCCGGTGAGGGGCACGGTGTCGAGCAGCCGTTGCATCATGTTCAACTCGACGGCCGCCCACGTGAGGGCCCAGCCGAGCATCACCCATCCGAGGAACGGGAAGACCGGCGACGACCAGGGTGCTTGCCGCTCGCGGCGCATCACGAGTCCCATGTTGACTGCGCTGAGCGCCACGACGGCGAACGCCATGGTCATCGAGGTCGACGGGTCGGTCGTGCTCGGTTCGCCTGGCCCCCACGAGAGCAGGGCGAGTGCCGAACCGGCGATGATGAAGCCGCTGATCAGCCAGCGGACGGTCTGCGCTCCGGTTGCGATCTTCGAACCGGGGGTTCGCGGCGGTCGGTCCATCACGCCGGGGTCGGGGACGTCGACGATGAAACCGACGACGACGGTGGCCACCACGAAGAATTTCGCAAAGAGCAATTGCATGGGGAACAGCGCGACGCCCTGGTTGATGTTGAAGATCGTGGCGATCAGCATCAGCTGGAGCACCGATGACAGCACGGTCAGCTGCAGTTTCACGTACGACGAGATGCGCCGGTAGATGTCGCGGCCGAGATCGACGGCATGCACGAGCGTGCCGAAGTTGTCGTCGGTCAGGATCAGCTTGCCGGCCTGCTTGGTGACTTCGGACCCGCTGCCCATTGCCACGCCAACATCGGCCTGTTTGAGGGCCGCTGCGTCGTTGACGGCGTCGCCGGTCATGGCGACGACCTCCCCTGACTCCTGCATCAGGCGGGCGAGACGAACCTTGTCCTCGGGTGCGACGCGTCCGAAGACGTGCAGCTGTGCGAGCTGGGACTTGACCTCTTCGTCGCTCAGCTTCTGCAGGTCGGCGCCCGTGATGACACCGGGTCCGAGGCCCAACTGGTCGGCGATCGCCCGCGCCGTGACGGTGTGGTCGCCGGTGATCATGCGGACGTCTATGCCGGCGCCATGTGCGGTGCGCACGGCCTCGATCGCCGAGGAACGCAACGGGTCGATGATGCCGACCAGCGAGACCATTACCAGGTCGTGCACCTCGCTCATCGGGTCGTCCGCAGCGGCGCGCATCGTGTCGGCGGACAGCGCTCGTGCGGCGAAGGCGAGGACGCGCAGCCCCTTCTCGGAAAGCTGCTGGTTGGCGTCGAGCAGATCCTGGCGAACCTGTTCCATCGGCACGACCTCGCCGTGCCACACCGCCTCGGAGCAGCGGTCGATCACGACGTCGGGTGCGCCCTTCACCGTCATGAAGTGCGGTTCGGTGAGCAGCTTCAAATCGAGATGGGCCGGCCGGTCGTGGAACGTGGCCATGAACTTGTATTCGGAGTCGAACGGGACGAGTGCCACACGCGGCAGCGTGCGGCGGGTCTCCTCGGCGTCGACGCCGATCTTGGCGGCGAGCACGACGAGCGCCGCCTCGGTGGGATCGCCGATGATCGACTCGTCGTCGGCGACGGTTGCGTCGCTGCACAGTGCCAGGCCGAGCGCGAGCCCGTTGAAGTCTGGGGCGGGCTCGCCGGCCGGGCCGAGGATGGCCCCGGACGTTGCATAGCCGGTCCCCTCGATCTTGTACCACGAGCCGCCGGTCATCATCGTCACCGACGTCATCGCGTTCATCGTGAGCGTGCCGGTCTTGTCGCTGTTGATCACCGTCGTGCCGCCGAGCGTCTCGACGTCGGTGAGCGACTTCACGACCGCCTTGGACTCGGCCAGCCGCTGGGCTCCCGACGAGAGCATCAGCTGGACGAAGGTCGGCAATCCGGTGGGGATCGCCGAGATCGCCGTCGAGACGCACAGCAAGATCAGCGTCTCGGACTCCTGGTCTCGTGCGATGCCGACGATCGCGATGATGGCGACAGCACCCCACGCCAGGAAACCGAAGATCTTCGTGAGGTCGTCGAGTTCGACCTGCAGCGGCGACTTGGTGCGCTTCGTGGCCGTCACCATGTCGGCGATCTGGCCCATCTGGGTGCCTTGGCCCGTCGCGACGACCATCACCTCGGCCGACCCTCGAGTCACCTGGGTGTTCTGGAAGACGAGGTTGGTCCGGTCGCCGAGTGGCACGTCGGATTCGGCAATGGCCACGGTGTTCTTGGCGATCGGTGCGCTCTCGCCGGTCAGGGCTGCCTCCTGCACCTCCAACGACGCCGAGGACACGACACGAGCATCGGCGGGTACGAGATCGCCGGCCTCCACGAGGACGACGTCACCGGGCACCAGTCCGCTCGAATCGACCTCGACGACCGTCCCGTCGCGCCGGACCCGGGCCATCGGCACCTGGAGCTGGGCGAGCGCATCGACGCTCGCAAGCGCCTTGCGCTCCTGATTGGTGCCCATCACCACGTTGAACGTCACCAGCAGGCCGACGATGATGCCGGTGGCGATCTGGCCGATCACCAGGCTCGCCACCGCAACGATGAGCAACATGATGTTCATCGGATTGGCGATCTGGCCCTTGGCCGTCTCCCAGAGCGTCGGCGGCGGCTCGGTCGCCACCTCGTTGCGGCCGTACTTCGCGAGTCGGCGCTCGACCTCGGCAGCGGCGAGCCCTGCGTCGGCATCGACCTCGAGCCGGCGGGCAGTGTCGTCCGCCGAGAGGGCGTACCACGGAGTCTCCGAGCCTGCGGGGGGCTCGGTCGTCTGGTCCAGTGTCGTCATTGCGGCGCTCCTCAGAACGGCTCAGGAATGTGGCGCAGGGGAAGCTCGGGTGCGACGTAGCCACCGGCCGACTGACGCCGCGGAAACTTGATCTCGGGACGGTCGGATTTTTCGTACGGCACCTGGTTCAACAGGTGCGAGATGATGTTCAGTCGGCCACGCTTCTTGTCGTTGGTGTGGGCGATGAACCACGGGGCCCATGACGTGTCGGTTGCGGCAAGCATCGCATCGCGGGCACGTGAGTAGTCATACCACCGGCTGTAGGACTTGAGATCCATGTCGGTCAGCTTCCAGACCTTTCGCGGATCGTCGACCCGGCTCTTCAACCGGCGAGACTGCTCCTCGGGGCTGACCTCGAGCCAGTACTTGATCAGGATGATCCCCGAGTCGACCATTGCCCGTTCGACGAGCGGAACCATCTTCAAGAAGTGCTCGGTCTCCTCTGGGGTGCAGAAGCCCATCACAGGCTCGACGCCGGCGCGGTTGTACCAGCTGCGATCGAAGATCGCGACTTCGCCGGCAGCCGGAAAGTGCGCCATGTACCGCTGGATGTACATCTGCGACTTCTCGCGTTCGCTCGGCGCCGGGAGCGCCACGACGCGGAACGTCCGGGGACTGACCCGCTCGACGATCCGCTTGATCGTTCCTCCCTTACCGGCCGTGTCCCGTCCTTCGAAGACGATGCACACCTTCGCACCGGTTGACCGCACCCACTCCTGCATGGCGACGAGTTCACCCTGCAAGATCTCCAGTTCGGCCTCGTACTGTTTGCGGCGCAGCTTCGCGGGAGGTTCCTTCGACCGGTCGGCGTCGGTCTTCTCCTGCTCGGCAGCGTCCTTCTCGGCTCGAGTCGAGTCGTGCTTCTTCTTGTTCTTGTGCTTCTTCGACATGGTCACCGATCCTCTTGGCACTCGTCAGCGACGCAGGTCAACACGATGACGTGTCTCCCCACCGTCTGAAGACAGCCGTGTCGATCGCCTGCACATCGACGCGGCTACTGCTGTCGTTGTGGGCAATATCTGTCCGTCGACGGAACATCGGCGGCATTCTAGGCGGATGATTGCCGTGCTCCACCCGAGCCTCTTGGCAAGCCGGCCGCTGATGCCGGGGCCCGAGCGGCCCGCCGGAAGGGCAGGAGCGGACTGATCGGCACCGCCCGTTTGTCTGGCGATGCACCGCCACGGCCGGTGGCCGACGGGCGGAAAATGGTGTCAGGCTTTCGGCTCGGGGACCTGGGCTCGGTGGGCCCGGAGGAATGCGACGACGCCGGCCGTCGTGATGTACGACGTGGCGACGGCGACGGCGACGGGAGCGGCCGTGAGCGGGCCGAGCCCGACGGAGAGCACCGCGATGAAGGTCAAACCGATCGGCGCCTTGATGATCGCTCCGGGAACGGCCACCAGCATGGAGCTCACCGCAACCGCGTAGGGAATCTCGGGAATCGCGAGGTGGATGATCACGCCCGCGGTCCCGCCGACGAACAGCATCGGCAAAACGTTGCCGCCGATGAAGCCTGCCGCCAGGCTGAGGGCCATGGCCAACATCTTGGCGAGGAGAACGGCAACGAGCAGCCAGATGCTGATGGTTGCTGACTCATCGATCACCCTGCTGAGCTGATCGTTGCCGGCTCCGACTGTCAGCGGCAGGGCCGTGGCGATGAGCCCGACGAGGGCGCCTCCGACGAGACCGCGGACGAGACCGTTCGTCACCTTGGCAGCGAGTCCCTGGACGACCTTCACCATCAGGACGAACACGATCATGACCGCGCTTCCGGCGATACCCAGCCCGACACCGATGAGGAGATCCCAGATGCTGAACGCCTCCGTCGGAACCGAAAAGCTGTTCAGCAGGGTGCTGCCGGCAACTCCGAAGAAGAGGGCGAACGCTGCGGTGGCGGCGATCAGCTGTGGGAGCAAGCCCTCGACGTAGCGCTCCTTGCCGATGGGGGCCAACTCGCTGACGATGAGCGTGCCGAGCCCGGGTGACGTGAAGACCCCGCCGAAGCCGCCGGCGACTCCGGTCATCGTTGCAGTGAGCCGGATGTCGGCGTCGTCGTGCCAGATCCGCGAGGCGATCCAGGACATCAGCCCCCCGCCGATCATGACCAGGGCAAACGACGGCCCAAGGCTGGCTCCGGCGATCGCGGAGACGGCTGCAAGAGCCACCCATGAGGGTGCCACCCGATGGTCGACCTGACCCGACTCGATGACCGCCACACCGCCAGGGACGTCATCGGTGGTCCCCCACCACGCCCGGAGGGCGCCGACGGCGAGTCCACCCGCTGCGGTGTACGCGATCCACCACCACTCGCCCGACCAGGCATCGATTCGGGGATCGCCGAACACCTGATCCGTGATCACTCCCGTGAGCCCGAGGTAGCCGAGACCGAGAATGGCGAGCACGCCACCGACGACGACGGCGAGCGCCAACAGTTGTCGATACCACGGTTGATCGATGGGAAGGGGAGCTGCCATGACGCCTTTCAGCGGTGATGGTCCAGAGCGATGCTGACACGGAGCTGATCGTGACGGAGAGACTGTAGGCGCTCACGATGGCTCGCGAACGGATCAGTTGGAGATCAGACCGCTCGGAGGCGCGCGCACGGCCGGCGAGTTCACCCCTCCAGGACGAGCCCCAACGGGCTCAGCGACTGAGTGCGGGGAGTCCGTCGGCAGTCGGCTTGACACCGAAGATCAGGAACGCCAGTGCCGCGCCGGCACCAGCGGAGAGCAAGAGGTTCTTCGGGTTCACGCTTGCGAGCACCACGGCGAGCGCGAAGGGCTTGACCGGAGACACGCGTCGATGGCGGGAAACATCGGCTCGTTCCCCTTGGCCCGCGCCGAGAACAGCATCAGGATCACGGAGCGTGCGCTGTCAGGTCCGCATGGGGTCTCGATGCCGCCCGCGGCGGCGAGATGTGCAGTTGGTCGTAGCATCTTCGCATGTTGCGCAACCCCAGGCGGCGGGCTGTCGATCAGGATCGTTCCGTCCGGCCCAGCCGGGCCGACTTCGGTCAGTTTCGGCGCCTGTTTGGATTTGTTCGCCCTTACCGGGCTCAGTTCGCTGCCGCCCTGGTAGGTGTGCTGTTCGCCAGTGCGCTCGGGCTGGTGTTTCCCCGTGTGATGGGCGATCTGGTGGACAACGTCATCGGCCAGGCGTCCGACACGTCCGGTCTGAACCGGGCCGCCCTGGTCCTCGTCGGGGTGTTCTTCCTGCAAGCGGCATTCAACTTCGTGCGGGTGTACTACCTGTCGGTCCTGGGCGAGGGAGTCGTCGCCGACATGCGCATCCAGACCTACGCCCACTTGATGACCCTCCCGGTGAAGTTTTTCGACACGAGGAAGACCGGTGAGATCACGTCACGGCTGACCTCGGACGTAGCGGTCGTGCAGTCGGCGGTTTCGACCTCGTTGGCTGCGGCCATGGCCCAGAGCATCACCCTGGTCGGAGGTGTCGTCCTGCTCTTCGTCATCAGCGTCAATCTGTCGATCACGGTGCTGACGTTCCTCCCGATCGCCATCGTCGCTGCGGCGTTCTTTGGCCGCAGGCTGCGCCGCATCTCCACGGAGTTCCAGGACAAGGTTGCCGAAGCCAATGCCGGTGCGGACGAGTCCATCGCAGCCGTGCGGGTGGTGAAGTGGTTCAGCGCTGAGCGGGTGGAGACCGACCGGTACACAAAGGCCGTGCGCGGCTCGTACGCCGTCGCCATCCGCAGGGCGCGGCTGCGGGCGATCTTCGGGCCCTTCGTGACCTTCGGTGCGTTCGGCACCCTCGCCTTCGTGCTGTGGCGCGGGGGAAGGCAGGTGATCGCCGGCGACATGTCAACGGGCGACCTCGTGTCGTTCCTCCTCTACACCCTGATTGTCGCTGGGGCGATCGGGACGTTCACCGGCTTGTACGGGGAGCTCCAGGAGGCACTGGGAGCGTCGCGGCGGATCTTCGAGTTGCTCGACGAGCACAACGACCTCGCCGAGCCCGCCACTCCCCACGAGCTCGGTGACGTAGCGGGACGGGTGACGTTCGATTCGGTGGGATTCACCTATTCGGACAGGGACATGTCGGTGCTCGAGGATGTGAGTCTGGAGGCGGCACCGGGGGAGATCGTCGCCTTGGTAGGCCCCAGCGGGGCGGGGAAGTCGACCCTCGTCCAGCTGATACCCCGGTTCTTCGACGTCACGAGCGGCAAGATCTGCATCGACGACATCGACATCCGTACGTGCGGGAAGTCTGCGCTGCGGCGGGTGATGGCAGCGGTGCCCCAGGAGACGCAGCTCTTTTCCGGCACGATCACGGAGAACCTCCTGGTGGGGAAACCCTCCGCGACGGCAGAAGAACTGCGTGCGGCGGCAACCGCAGCGAACGCTCACGATTTCATCAGCAGCTTCCCCGACGGCTACGAGACCATCGTGGGGGAGCGGGGCATCAAGCTCTCCGGGGGGCAACGCCAGCGCATCGCCATTGCTCGCGCTCTCCTCAAAGACCCCCGCATCCTCATTCTCGACGAGGCGACGAGCTCACTCGATAGCGAAGCGGAAACGGTCGTCCAGACCGCGCTGGATCGGCTCATGGAGGGGCGGACCACGTTCGTCATCGCCCACCGGCTCTCGACGGTCCGCAACGCCGACCGGATCCTGGTGCTGGACGAGGGTCGCATCGTCGAGCAGGGCAGACACGAAGCCCTCCTCGCAACGGGAGGCCTGTATGCCGATCTCCATGCGAAGCAGTTCCGCGACAGCGGCTGAAACGCGTCCCATGGGACAACGACTCGAGCGGTCGGGGAGCTCCTCGTAATCGAGGGCCGAAAGCGGCAACGACGCGGCCGCGGCGCTCCACGTCCCGGTCGTTGGTGAGCAGGACGCCACCGACGTCGAAGCACAACGTGGCGCCGGCCACCGGCTCAGCTACGAATCGTTGCGATCTTCTCCGCCAAGGCGGAGTACAGCTCGTCCATGGAGTCGGCGAAGGCGCGCACGCCGTCGGTTTGCAGCGTCTGAGTGATCTCGTCGAAGTCGATGCCCATGTCGGCCAAGGCGGCGATGTCTGCAGCGGCACCGTCGACGTCGTTCGTCAGCGCATGTGGATCGATCACGCCGTTGGTGAGGAACGCATCGATGGTCGCCGGCGGCATCGTATTGACCGTATTGGGCCCGATGAGCTCATCGACGTACAACGTGTCCTTGTACTCGGGGTTCTTCGTCGACGTGCTCGCCCACAGCACACGTTGCGGCGAGGCCCCGCTGGCCGCCAACTCGGCGAATGCCGCGCCTTCGAAGAGTTGCCGGTAGCGGCGGTAGGCGAGCTTGGCGTTGGCGACCGCGATGCGGCCGCGAAGACCCATCGCAGCATCGGTTCCCGCCTTCTCGAGAGCGGCGTCGGTCGTGCTGTCGACCCGGCTGACGAAGAATGAAGCGACGGAAGCGATGTGCGAAGGGTCTTCCGCCCGGTCCAGCCCGCGCAGGTATGCGTGGGCGACCGCCTCGTAGTCGGCCAGGGAGAACATCAGGGTGATGTTGATGTTCAGCCCCTCGCTGATGAGCTGCTCGACGGCGGGAATGCCCTGCTCGGTTGCGGGGACCTTGATCATCAGGTTGGGGCGATCGACGAGGCGCCACAAACGGCGGGCGTCGGCCATCGTGCCCTCGGTGTCGTAGGCGAGGTTGGGGGCGACTTCGAGGCTCACATACCCGTCGCCGCCGTCGCTGGCGTCGTAGACGGGGCGGAGTATGTCGGCCGCACCCTTGATGTCACGAACGGCGAGACGCTCGAATACCTCTGCGGTCGAAATCTCCGGCTCGGAAGCGAGGATGCTCTGGATCTGGCCGTCGTAGGCCTGCGAGGTGGAGATGGCCTTCTGGAAGATGCTCGGATTGCTCGTGACCCCGCGGATCCCGTCGGCAACGAGTTGGGCCAGTTCGCCTTCGGCGCTGAGCATGTCGCGGCGGATGAAGTCGAGCCACACGGACTGGCCGTTCTCGTGAAGCTCATGGAGCTTGCCCATTGCCTGGGTCCTTTCGGTCGAAGCGGGGAGGTCGATGGAGTGTTCAACCGTAGCAGTGGGTCGTGTGCCCGATTGCGCAGGGCTCGCCCCACAGCGGGCTGCCGATGCTGGCTCGTAGCGGAGGCCGTGACTTGGCACTTCGCCAGTAGCGAGCCCTCGCGACGATGCGGACTGCGGTCTTCTCGCTCTTCTAGAAGGAGTCCAACACGCCCTGGATCCGGCTCCTTGCGTCGCCGCCCAGGTCGCTGCGGTCGAGGGCAAACGCCACGTTGGCTTCGAGGAAGCCGAGCTTTGTGCCGCAGTCGAACCGGGTGCCGCTGAGCCGGACGCCGTGGAACGGGTGGTTGCCGATCAGCTTGACCATCGAATCGGTGAGCTGAATCTCGTTGCCGGTGCCCGTGGTGCCGAGACCCAGATAGTCCATGATCTCCGGTTGGAGGATGTAGCGGCCGACGATGGCGAGACGCGAAGGAGCATCCTCAGGGTCGGGCTTCTCGACGAGCCCGCGGACTTCGACCAGTCGGCCGTCGTCCTTGCCGGGATCGATGATGCCGTACCGGCTGGTGTCGGTGCTGAGGACCTCCATCAACGAGATGACGCTGCCGCCGTGCTCGTTGTAGACGTCGACCATCTCGCTCAGCGCTCCAGGTGACGACTTGATGAGGTCGTCGGCCAAGAGGACGGCGAAAGGCTCGTCGCCGATGAAGCGTCTCGCACACCACACTGCATGGCCGAGGCCGAGTGGCTCCCCCTGCCGCACGTACGCAATACGCCCCGGCTTGGGATTGGAGCGGAGCACGAGATCGAGGGCGTTCGACTTGCCCCGTTCGTGCAGAGTGGCTTCGAGTTCGAAGTGGCGGTCGAAGTGGTCTTCGATTGCGGTCTTCCCGCGACCGGTGACAAAGATGACTTCTTCGATTCCCGCTTCCATGGCCTCGCGGACGGCGTACTCGATGAGCGGAGTGTCGACGACCGGCAGCATCTCCTTCGGGAGTGCTTTGGTTGCCGGGAGAAACCTCGTGCCGAGGCCGCCCACCGGGAATATCGCCTTGCGGACCGGTGTCGTCATCGTTGAAAGCTCCCGTATCGTCGAATCCTGCCGCAGATGCGTGCGGTGGACATTCACTCTAGGAGTGAGTCGCGGGTGCAGCCTATAGGTCCGTCGCCCCGACGGTCACTCGGAGAGTGCCGTCTTCACCCGCTCAGCATGGCCCTTGGCACGGACGTTGTACCAGGCGTGTTCGACGACACCGGCCTCGTCGATGACCAGCGTGGAGCGGATCAGCCCCTCGTACTCCTTGCCGTAGTTCTTCTTCATGCCCCATGCCCCGTAGGCCTCCGACATCGAGTGGTCTTCGTCGGAGAGCAGCGGAAAGGGAAGGTCATGCTCGGTCCGAAAGCCTGCAAGCTCGCCGAGCGGATCGGGGCTCACCCCGACAATCTCGTAGCCCGCTTCGTAGAAGGTCTGATAGCGATCGCGGAAGTCGCACGACTCGGCGGTGCACCCAGGGGTGAACGCCTTGGGATAGAAGTAGATGACGAGACGGTGTCCCGCATAGTCGTCGAGGGTGACGTCGTCCCCTTCGTGATTCTTCCTGCTGAAGTACGGAGCTTCCGCTCCCGGTTCGAGCTTCACGGCCCCTCCTGTCACCGAGGACCGCGTAGCGTAGGGGACTGGTGACCGGTTCGTGATGCGGCTCAGGTCGTCAATCCGCGTAACTCGATCGGCGTTTCTGCTGCGGCGCGCACCCTGAGTTGGCCACACGCCGCATCGATGTCCTGACCGCGCGTATCGCGCAGCGTGGCGTTGGCCCCCCCGTCACGAAGCAGCGCGACGAATTCGCGAACACGCTCTGACGTAGGCGGCCGCTCGGCCGTCAGCGGAGTCGGGTTGAGCGCAATCACGTTGACGTGGGCCCGGAGCCCGACCGCGATCCCGGCGAGCTTGCGCGCCTGATCATCCGTGTCGTTGGTCCCCGCCATCAACGCCCACTCGATCGAAACCCGGCGTCCTGTGGTGGCTGCGAAGTTGCGGCACGCCGATATCACCTCTGCGAGCGGATACCGGTCGTTGAGTGGCACGAGTTGCGAACGGAGCCCGTCATCGGCGGCATGGAGGCTGACGGCCAGGTTCACTTGCCAGGGTTCGTCGGCGAGCCGGAGCATGCCGGGGACGACGCCGACGGTCGACACTGTGATCGAGCGAGCCCCGATGCCCATCACGTCGATCATCCGCCGCAGCGATTCGCGAACCCTGGGGTAGTTGGCGAGCGGCTCACCCATGCCCATGAACACGATGTTGGTGACCCGGTCGGGCGAGCCACCGAGGCCGTTGGCGCGGAGGTGGGCATTGGCGAATGCGATCTGGGCGGTGATCTCCCCCGGGTCGAGCTGCCGCTCGAAGCCGAACTGACCGGTGGCGCAGAACGTGCATCCCATGGCACACCCGGCCTGGGATGAGATACACAACGTCGTGCGCTTGGGGTAGCCCATGAGCACCGCCTCGATGCTGTTGCCATCGTCAGTGCGGAACAGCCACTTCCGGGTACGCCCGCCGTCCGCCGACTGCTCGACTTCGACCGAGAACGGATACAGGTCGTCCGCCATCCGCTCGCGGACCACGAGCGGGAGGTTGCTCATCCCGGCCGAGGTCAGCACCGGCGTCTTGTACAGCCAGTCTGAGAGTTGGCGGCTCCGAAAAGGCGGCTCGCCTTGGAAGAAGGTGTGCAACTCCTCGGGGGCAAGGAGATACGGAGAGCTCACATTTGAGCCTGTGGTGGCCTCACGAGGACCGCGACGCGGCCTGGATCTTCCAGTCCTCCACCATGGCGGGGGCGATGTCGAGTCGTTCTGCGGTGTGGCCCGGCGCCGCCTCGGCGAGGGAAGCGAACGTCGTGATTCCGATCTCCGCGAGCCGCTCTTGGTACACGGGGCCGATGCCCTTGATCTCCGTCAAGTCATCCGCAGGGGTGTCGGTGGGGGCCTTCGACGAATGGGGGGCGGGGCGCGCTTGGGCCGGTGCCTCGGGATGGCGGATGTGCGGGACCGGGCCGGACTCCCTCTTCGGGAGAGGGAGGAGGCTCTCACGGAACCGCCAGGTGACAGCGGCCCATATGGCCAGAACGATGAGGATCTTGAGGTATGTCTTCACGTGGTCAATCTTACGGCGACGGAGGGGGTTGGCCCGTCAGGGCTTGCAGCTCCAAGGCTGCCACGGTGTTGCGTAGGCGTTGAAGAGCCAGTTGGCAACGGCGACGTTCGCTGCCGGGTCGAGCACGTCGGCGCCTTCCCAGCCGGCCTGGGCGGCGGCCGAATCCCAGGTACTCGGTATGAACTGGAAGAGTCCTGCGGCCCCGCTCGAGGCGTTGACCGCATTGGGATCGCCGTGGCTCTCGCACGAGATGACGGTCAGCGCGTCGTCGACGAGCTCTGCGGGCCAGTAGGTGGCCACCACAGACCGCCACTGCTCGACAGCGGGAGGGTGGTCCGCTGGGGGCGCATCGTTGTCTGGCGGTGCCGTGGTGGTGGGGGGTGCGGTGGTGGCCGGCGGCGCGGTGGTCGTCGTGGTGGTGGGGGGTGCGGTGGTGGCCGGTGGCGCGGTGGTCGTCGTGGTGGTGGGGGGTGCGGTGGTAGCTGGTGGTGCGGTGGTGGTGGTCGGCGGAACCGTCGTGGCCGGCGCTGCCGTGGTTGTCGTTGTGCTCGGCACGGCCTCCTCCGCGGAATCGTTCACGCTGCGGGAGGTTGCCAGCGTCCCGTTGTCGACCGGAGCCTCGGCTGCGGGGACGGCAGTGCCGGTCGTGACCAGCTCACTACCGAGCACGGCACCGGCGACTCGGCCAGATGCCGTCGGGGGCAGCACGACACCGTCTGCCGTCCTTGCCGTCTCGACGGGTCCCGTCGAGAACGCGGCAAAACCCATCACTGCAAGCAGCAGGACGATGAACACACCGGCAAATGCAAGGGGGGATCGATAACGCACGTGGCGTAGTAACTCCGCTCATGGGTGCCGCTTTGGGCGGCGTGGTCGCAGCGCTGGACCTCTGGTGCAGAGAGGCTAGGACAAGGCAGGGGTTTTGGGCAAGCTTCTACCTGGTAAATACTAGAAAGCACGAAGCGTCAGCCGATGCCAGTCCGCGGTGGCGTAGAGGCCGCGCACGTGGGGCGGGCTGTCGCCGCGCCGGACGAACAGATAGTGTCCGCTCGAAGGAGACTGCGGAACAACGTCGGTTTGGGCTCGTGCTCGAGTTCGTCACCGGGGCACCCGTCCGGTCATGCGAGCCCGCACGACTGTTTGATGCGCAGGCTCCTGTGTCCCTCGGCAGAGGAGGTTCGATGAGCTCTTGGTCGCCACCCGATGCCTGGCAGCGCATCACGACGATCGATGCCCACACCGCCGGTGAGCCGCTGCGGATCATCACCTCCGGTGTGGCCGAGCCTCGAGGCGCCACGATCCTCGCCAAACGCGAGTACGCCATGCGCGAGTTGGACTCACTTCGGCAGGCGCTGATGTGGGAGCCACGAGGCCATGCCGACATGTACGGATGCCTCCTCACCGAGCCGGTGACAGATGACGGCGACGTCGGGGTGCTGTTTCTCCACAACGAGGGCTTCAGCACCATGTGCGGCCACGGCATAGTCGCGCTGGTCACCGTCGGTATCGAGACCGGCCGGTTTCCAGCCGGCGGGGATACGACCACCGTGCGCATCGACACGCCCGCGGGTCGGGTCACGGCGGTTGCCCGTCTCACCCTCGGCAGAGCGACAGAGGTGGCGTTCGAGAACGTGCCGTCATTCGTGCTGGTCCACAACGCGGTCGTCGACGTGCCCGATGTAGGCGGTGTGCGGTGCGACGTCGCGTTTGGTGGCGCCTTCTACGCCTATGTCGACGCCATTCAGTTCGGGCTCGACCTGGTACCGGCGGAGGTCGAGCGGATCGTCGATCTGGGGCGGCGCATCAAGAACGCGGTGAGTGCGTCGATCCCGATCGAGCATCCTGCCGGCGGTGAGAGTCTCAACTTCCTCTACGGCACGATCTTCGTGGGTCCAGGCCGCGACCCTGGATCGCACAGCCGCAACGTCTGTGTGTTTGCGGAGGGGGAGGTGGATCGCAGCCCCACGGGCACGGGTGTCAGCGGCCGCCTCGCCATCCACCACGCCAGGGGCGATCTCGGCATCGACGAGCCGATCATGATCGAGAGCATCCTCGGGACGATGTTCAGGGGACGGGTGGTGCGCTCCACCAACGTGGCGGCCCAGGACGCCATTGTCCCCGAGGTCGCCGGCAGCGCCTGGATCACGGGACGCCACGAATTCCTCATCGACCCGTCCGATCCGCTTGGCGCCGGGTTCCTCGTCCGGTGATGGCCTTCAGTCGGTGCCGGCGCCCGAGGTGCTGACGCGAGGGTCGCCGGATGCGGTGATACTCGAATCGTCGATCTCGATCACCGCAACGGGTCCCCACCCCTGCTCCCAGGCTCCGCCTGCCGTGACGGTGTGTCCTCGCTGACGCAGCCCCGCAACGATGTGCTCGGCGTACCGGCTCTCGACGCTCACCGTGTGCTGTTCGTCGGGTCCCCAATGGTCGACGGTCCACCGTGGCGCAGCCATGGCTTCGACAAGCGGCAGACCGGCAGCAAACCGATGCGAGGCAAGCTGCAGCAAGAACTGCGGCTGGTATTGGCCGCCCCTCGTGCCGAGGAGCATCCGCAGCGAGGCATCCTGCGTCCAGAGTGTCGGCGACAGGGTGTGGAGCGGCCTGCGTCCCGGCATCAACTCGTTGCGGTGCCCCGGTTCGAGCGTGAACCCTGCGCCACGGTTGTGCAGGAAGACTCCCGTCGCTCCGGCGTCGAGACCGGAGCCGATGCCGTGGAAGTTCGACTGGATGAGGGAGATACCCAGACCGGACGGGTCACGTACACACAGGTACATGGTTCCGCCGGGGGCGGGCCGGCTCGAGGGCCACGAGGCGGTGCTGTCCGGGCGGATGCGCGATAGCCGGGAGTCGAGCCTGGCTGCGGAGACCAGGTCGTCAACGTCGAGGGGCATCGTGGCCGGGTCGGTCGTGAGCAAATCGCGCTCCCACGCAACGGCGCGGTACGCCTCGATGAGGGCGTGGTGGTAGCCGGGGTCGGAGAAGTCCGCCGGTGTCGCGACACGTTCGGCCAGCCACGACGACGTCAAGAAGAGGTGGCCCTGACTGTTGGGTGGGACCGTCCACGCTTCGAGCCCATACAGCCCCAGGCCCAGCGGCTCGACCCAGCTGGCCTGGTCGACGGCGAGGTCATCGGCGGTGATCGCCCCGTCGGTGGCGGCCGTGATTCCCAAGCCAGGGGCCCCGGCGAAGAAGGCGTCGCGCCCACCCGATGCCAGGTCTTCGAGCGTGCGCGCCAGGTCGGGGCGGGTGATGACGGCGCCGGCCGGCGGCGGTGCGCCGCCGGGATACAGCGCCGCGGCGGACGGCCGATCGGCGATCATCGGTTCGATGCGTGCGAGCGAATCGGCCAGCTCGACGGAGACCTCAAATCCGTGCGCAGCGAGGTCGAGCGCTGGTTCGAGCACCGCCTCCAGTGGCTGCGACCCGTGGCGCTGCAAGAGCGCCGTCCAGCCGTCGACGCATCCCGGGACGGTCACGCTGGCGGCACTGCGAAGTGGAATGGCGTTGTGTCCCGCCTCCCGCAGCGCGGCGGCCGATACGCCCGACCCGGCGCGACCCGATGCATTGAGTGCCATCGGCCTCTGCTCTCCGGGCCCGTGGACGAGGGCGAAGAGATCGCCCCCGAGACCGCAGGTGTCCGGTCGGACCACCGCAAGCACCGCGTTCGCCGCGACCGCAGCATCGACGGCGTTGCCGCCCCTCCGCATCGTGTCTACGGCTGCGTCGGTCGCCAGATGATGGGTCGTCACGGCCGCTGCCGTGGTGAGGGATCCCGTCGCAACGAGGGGCGCAGCCGGGTGGCGGTCGGGTGGAGCTTGGTCGGGCATCGACGAATTCCTTGCCTATCGGGATTGCTGAGGTAGGTTACGGGCAGAGGAATGCCTTCGGGCATCCCCGTCCCGGGTGGAACGCTCAAAAGAGCGGCGGGCAGGGCGTGTACACGACACGCAAGCAGGTCATCTGACATCGGCTTCGGCACGAGGGTGCCGGGCAACTGCGCCCTTTGGCTGGAGGGGATGCGCAGAGATGGAGTGGTGGCCGTAGGGACAGCCATGGCTCAGGTCTCGAATACTCGGATCGCTCTGGGTGGTATCGGCGCGCTCGCCGCCACCGCGATCATCACGACAGGTGATCCTGCAGCATCGGTGTGGGTCGCATTGTCGCTCTCCGCGTTGTACGCCGCCGTCGAGCTCCGTTCGCGGCGCCGGCCGGGGCCAGGATGGATCGTCGCTCTTGGAGCTGCGGCCGCCTTCGGTCCTACACAGGCCGTGCTGATGGTTGCGGTCTCGCTGCTCGTGTCCGGCGTGCCCGAGGTCATTCGGCACTGGAAGCGGACCATCGCTCGCATCGCCGCCCACGTGCTGCCGATCGTCGTGTTTGCGGTTGCCCTCGCCGTGCTTCCAGAGTCTTCAACCGTAGCGATTGCGACGGCAGGCGCGGTGGCGGGAGCTGTCGCACGTACCCTCGCTGCGGCGCTCGATTGGGTGACGCGAGGCCGCGCCTCCCATCCGGCAGCCCACCATCCGCTCTTCGTCGAGATTCTCGAGGCGGCGGCTCTCGGGCTCGGTGCTGCCCTGCTCGGTGAGATGGTGGCCGAGGTGGGCACCCTCACCCTGCCCGCAGTAATTGCTGCGCTGGCCATCTTGATGGCTGCGGAGTCGGCGCGCCGCGAAGTGCACAGGGCCAGGGTTGGAACGGTGCGCAGCCTGCTGATTGCGCTCGAGGCGAAGGACCTCTACACCAGGGGCCACGCCGAACGAGTTGCCAGGTACGCCCGGTTTGCCGGCAAGCACATGGGGCTCTCAGCCGCTCAGGTCGACCGGCTCGAAGTTGCCGCGCTCCTGCACGACGTCGGCAAGGTGGTGACCCCTCGTCATCTGTTGCGGAAGAACGGCCGGCTGACCGGCGACGAATACTGCCGCATCCAGCACCATGCGGACGTGGTGCCCGAGGTACTGGCCGGCATCGGCTTCCTCGACTCGGTCGTGCCGATCATCGCCGAGCACCACATCCACTTCGACGGTGGCGGGTACGGGGAAGCCTCCGGCCCGCTCTCGATCGAGGCACGAATTCTCGCCGTGGCCGATTCCTTCGATGCGATGACCACTCATCGCCCATACCGGGCCGCGCTGAGTCGCGAGTATGCGTTCGAGGAGCTGCGGCGGTGCAGCAATACCCAGTTCGATCCCGACGTGGTGGAAGTCTTCGTGGCTGCCATGACCGCGTCGGAGATCCTCGCCGATGCCGATGGATTCGCCTCAGACGAGGAGGCCCGCAACAGCGCAGAGACGCAGCGCGCCGTGCGACCCGCCGCTGCAGAGCGCGTGACCGAAGGGCAGGCCATCCATGCTCGATGACACTGAGATGGCCGCAACCGAGATCTTCACGCCGTTTGCGACCTTGATGGCGCGGGATGACTGGCCGGTGATCGTTGGACTGCCTGCACTGGCCGCAGTGTTCGTGTTCGCCGTTCCTCGACTGGGATGGTGGGCCGCGCTCGTCGCGGTGGTCGTGTATGCCGCAGGCTTCATGGCCTTCACCAGGTCCACCACGGCTCACACCACGTATGCCGAGTTGGTGACTGCGCTCGGGCGGCTCCCGGAGCTCGACGGGTCGGTGGCGGCCGGTCGAGCTGAACGAACCGCGCAGCTCGTCGTGCAGTTGGGACGGGAGCTGAACCTCACCGGCACCGATGTGGCCCTGCTGGAGGCGGCTGCCCGTTGCCGCCATGTCGGGCGAGTGGGTCGCGACGAAGCGCCTCATGTTCGTCGAGGTTTCGATGATGAGGCCGCCGCCAGGTGGAGTCGTGACATCGTGGCCTCGTCGCCCCGCCTGGAGGCGGTTGCCGAATTGGTCGGTCCCGACGCATCGGGCGAGCTCAGGGCCATCCTGGACGTCGCCGACGCCTACGAAGCGGCCACGTCGTGCCCGGAGGCTTCCGCTGAGGAGGCGTCGCGCCTCGATGTGGCGGCCTGGGCGCACTACCCGAACATCACGGCCGCCCTCGGCGCCGTCACCGCATCAGCGGACTGCTGACCGAGCGTCGTGCGGGGCTCCCACGCCCGGCCGCTACCGCTCGGCGGCGGAGCCTGCCTCGCCATGGACCCCGTGGCGGAACAACCGGGGGCGGATGCGCATCTGTTCCTCGGTGAACACGCCGAGGCCGATGGCCAGAAACACGTCGCCCATCGAGATCACGCTTCCCGGCAGCGGGATGATGTCGCCGAGGAACGGCAGCCGGGTGGCGTTGTCGAGCACGACGTGCTTGCCGCTGAGGACCGCGTCGGGGTTGCCGCCTGCGATGTCGACGGATGCTGCAAGCACGGGCATGCCACCGTTCAACCCGATGACGATGAAGTTCATGAGAATCCCGATGCCCGCGATCCACATACCTGGGGCGTGTCGGTTCATCGCGACCATGGCCAGGATTGGGATGTAGGAGAGCAGCAGCAATGACACGGCCAGCGTGCGGTTCGACGCCGGCAGCAGCCCGGCGACCAGCTGCAGGGTGAGGCCGATGAGCAACAGCCACCAGGCGCGGGCTTCCACGTCCAGGAGGTTCACGAGGCGGCCGCCACGCACGGCACCAACGATGACCGATAGGATCAGGACGAACACCACCCACGCCATGTCCTGGACGTTAGCTGGCCCTGTCCGAACCGCACGTCAGCTACCGAGCGGCAGCGCGTACTTGGATCGGATACGGAGGCTGCGTTGGATATCCGCTGCGACATGCTTGCCACGGTGTGGCGCATCCCCGTCGAGGTTGGCGATGCTGTCGGCGAGGGAGCGGTCCTCGTCATCCTCGAGTCGATGAAGATGGAGATCCCTGTGCCGGCGCCGTGTCACGGCACAGTCGTGGAGGTTGCGGTTGAAGAGGGTCAAGCCGTCGACGACGGCGATCTGCTCGCCCGGCTGGAACCTTCAGCCTGAGAACAGAACGAGGTCGGCCTCCAGGGACTCCTCGGTGACGCCGCCGAAGAGTCGCTTGACGATCACCCCGTCAGCCGAGATGAGGAACGTGGCAGGAAGCCCGAGCGGACGGTACGTGTCGTTCACTTCGTTCTTCTCGTCATGACCGATCGTGTAGGTGACTCCGATCTCCGCGACGAAGTCCTCTGCGGCTACCGGATCGTCTTGCACCGAGACCCCTACGACCTCGATCTCGGGGTGAGCGGCGGCGAAGGCGTCGATGGCCGGCATCTCCGCTCGGCAAGGGAAGCACCACGACGCCCACAGGTTGAGGATCACAGGCCTGCCGTCGGCCGCCAGGTGATCGGAGAGGGTGAAGGCTCCTCCGCCGATCGTGCGCACCGAGAAGTCTGGGGCGACGTCCTCGTTCTGCGGGGTACCCTCGCCCGATGCGGCCAGATCCTGGAGGGATGGCGCAGCGTCCAGTGCCCCGGTCGCCGGTGGCTCGGCGTCGGCGTCCCGAGACAGCAGCCAGCCGACACCCCCTGCGACGATCAGCACGATGGCCATGATTCCGATCCGCCGTGCCCGGCCGGTCGCACGTGGGCGAGTCTCGGCATCGGTGGGAGAGTCGGTGTTGGTGGGCATGGTTCGAAAAACGTTAGCCCTGCCGGCGAGCAAGTCGGCAGCCCGGAGGGTTGACCGCGGCCGGATCACCGGGCGAGGGTACGATCGCATCATGAGCTTCTTCACCCGCAAGCGCGAGGAATTGGTCGCCAAGGGCATCGACCCCGATCGTGTTCCTTCCGGCCAGTACATGACCGAGCGCTTCCCTGTACTGCACGCAGGAGTGGTCCCCAAGGTCGATCTGGCGACGTGGGACTTCACCGTAGACGGGCTCGTCGGTGCCGAACGCACCTGGTCGTGGGAGGAGTTCAAGGCGATGCCGTCGTCAGCCACCACGGCCGACATCCACTGCGTGACCAAATGGACGAAGCTCGACACCGAGTGGTCGGGAGTCCCGGTCAAGGACGTCTGGGACCAGATGGACGCCGACCCTTCGGCGACGCACGTCCTGGTGAAGGCGTACCACGGCTTCACGGCCAACCTGCCCGTCGAAGACTTCCTGCGCGACGGCAATCTGTTCGCTCACACCTACGACGGCAAGCCCCTCGACCTCGACCACGGCTACCCACTGCGCCTCGTGGTCCCGCACCTGTACTTCTGGAAGTCGGTCAAGTGGGTCCGCGGCTTCGCGGTGCTCGACCACGACGAACCGGGGTTCTGGGAGCGCAACGGCTACCACATGTACGGCGACCCTTTCAAAGAGCAGCGCTACTGGGGCGACTGAGCCGGCCGGCGCCGCTGACGGCAGTACGCGTCCTCGAGGCATTGGCCCGAGACGGCGCAACGAATCAGGCGCCCCCACATTTCATCGGCGCCGCGCTCAGCGCTGCCACAACAGCGTCTTATCGACGTCGAAGTTCGCTGAGTCGACCTGCTGTGCCGGACGTTCCTTCTACTAGTTCGGGGACGAATCTACTGGTAGTGTGGGGACGATCATGCTGCCAAAGGCTGGACGGATCCGAGCATTGGGGGCGACGTCGTGGTCTATACGGAGCGTCGGCTGGGCCCGTTGGTACGGGAAGCGCTGGAGTTCTCTCGTGTGGTGGTTGTGGCCGGGCCCCGCCAGGCTGGAAAGACCACCTTGGTGCGGTCCCTGACCGAGGGCCAGGGTACGTTTCATCGCCTCGATGATGACGTGACGCTGCAGGCGGCCGTGGCCGACCCGCGGGGGTTCGTGTCGTTCGGGGATCGCCCCATCGTGATCGATGAGATCCAGCGTGGCGGTGACCCGTTGGTACGGGCGATCAAGCTTGCGGTGGACGAGGACCCCACACCGGGGCAGTTCCTTTTGGACGGGTCCGCAGACTTCCTCACCGTACCCACCATTTCGGAGTCACTGGCGGGGCGGGCCGTCCTGTTGGATCTATGGCCGTTCTCCCAAGGCGAGATTCACGGCACCGACGACTCGTTTGCGCAACTCGCCTTCAGCGATGCCACGGCGATCCGCGCCAACCGGCCCTGCGACCTCACCACTCGCGGCTACCTCGATCGTCTCTGCGCCGGGGGCTACCCGGATGCAGTCGCTCTGCCCTCCGGAGTGCGGGGACGCTGGTTCTCGAACTATCTGCGCACCCTCATCCAGCGAGACGTCACCGAGTTGACCGGTGCCCGCAAGGCCGACCAGCTCCCCCGCTTGCTGAGAGCGCTTGCGGCACGGACCTCGAGCGAGTTGGTGATGGCTTCGGTGCACCGTGACGTGGGACTCGGCGCACTCGACACCACCGCCGACTACGTCTCATATCTGGAGATGATCTACCTGATCCATCGCATCCCGGCGTGGTCCCGCAACTTGACCGCCAAGGTGAAGAAGCACCCCAAGATGTATCTCACCGACACCGGGCTCGCTGCCGCCCTCCTCGGCAAGACATCGGCAGCGCTGGCCAACCCGCTCGACCCCGCCCGAGGTCCGCTGCTCGAGACATTCGTCGTAAACGAGATCGCCAAACAGCTCTCGTGGGCAGACGACGAGGTGAGGCCATATCACTTCCGGGATCGTTCCGGGATCGAGATCGACCTGATCCTCGAACACGGCGACGGCCGCATCGTCGCTGTCGAGGTCAAGATCGGCGCAACTGTCAGCCAGCGAGACGTCCGCCATCTCGTGTGGCTCCGCGACAAGCTCTGCGACCAGTTCATCCACGGATTCATCCTCTATACCGGCACCCACACCCACTCGTTCGGCAACCGCATCACCGCCACACCCGTCGCCTCACTCTGGGACCCCAGCTAGAGGATCCGTGAGTCAAGCATGTATGCCAGCGAATAGGTGCCCTTCCGCAGTCACGGTCTTGTGCGTGACCACGCTCATGTGAATCTCCCCAGGGTTGCTCACTGAGATTCCCTACCCCGGGGTGTTGATCGAGACGGGATAGGCGAACCCAAGCGGGCCGGCCGTTGATTGCGTCCAGGACCGCGGCAGCGTCTTCTGAGACGACGCACCCGGGAGGGGCGTGGACCACGTGGAGCCCCGGAGCCGTGAGGTCTCCGAGAGCGAACTGGCTGAGCCGCCCCTCGGAAGGCAACGGTCGAAGCGTCCGAACCTCCAACACTGGTGTCCCCGTCCTCGCGCTGGCCAGGAATCCACTCAATACGGAGAGCTTTACCGATTGGGGGGACGTACGGATAGAGGACTTCGATGGGTTTTGCGCCTTTGTAGGCCAGAGGCGCTTCGAAAACGCTGAGGGTTCGTCCTAAGAGGCCCGTGCCGCAGTTGCGACCTTCGGGTTGTTACTGACAGGTCCGGGCTCGCACATGTTCTGGCGACCATCTGTCACGTGGGGCCCGTCCGGCTGCTGTTGCCGCTGCGGCTGCAGCACCGCACGACGGGTGGAGGACGTTGAATCAGCCGTCGATGTCGAGCATTGCGACCATCAATGCGAACTCACGATCGATCCGATCTTGCTCAGATTCGCGGAACAGCTCCGCCACCTGGCTCCAGCCGGCCAGGAAAGTGAACAGCAAGCCCAGGGCCACGCTCAGTCCAAATATCGCCGCCACGTTCCACCCCTCGGCTCGCTTCCACAGTTGGGATCGTGTAGTGATCATCGCGGCTAGGTGTGACACGAACCATGGGCCGCGCGGCTCAATAGCCCCCAAAATCAAGGAGAGTTTTCGCGTCCTAGGGCAGAAATTCGCGAGCTTGCTACGTCGCATTCACCTGAACGACGGTCGGTCGCCGGTTCCGCGGTCATACGACCCGCGGTGCGGGGGCATCCGGCCATGGTCGCCACACCGGTTCCGGCCGTACGGTGTCGCCAGATCCCGATCGGTCAGAAGGAGCCTGAAGTGGACCGCACGTTCCTTGTCCTCGGAGGAGCCGGGCTCGTGGGCGCCCAGGTCGCCGAGCACATCGCTCACGATTTGCGCCCCGATCGGATCGTGATTGCCTCCCGCACGGAAGACGACGTCGAGAAGGCCGTTGCGGCGTTGAGCCGGCGGCATCCTCGCGTCGCCTTCGAGGGGGAGTGGGGTGACGTTTTCGCCAGGGACGAATTCAGCAAGCGGGACCGAGCCGAGCTCCTCGTCGATGGGGAGTCCCGCGAGTGCATCTTCGAGGACCTCCTGGGCCCCTTCGATTCCGCCTACGGGCGGTCGCGCATCGCGGCGCTCGTCGGCAAGTACCGGCCCGACGTGGTCGTGGATGCGATCAACACGGCAACGGCGATCAGCTATCAGGACGTCTACACATCGTCGATCGTGGCCAAGCGAACCGTCGAAGCCGGGGTGACGGCAGCGGACGCCGACAAGGTCGAGGGTGCCGTCGAATCGCTCATCCTGTCGCAATCGGTTCCGCAGCTGATTCGCCACGTGATGATCCTGGATCGAGCGCTCCGCGAGGCGCAGACGCGTCTGTACCTGAAGGTCGGGACGACGGGGACGGGCGGGATGGGTCTCAACATCCCCTACACCCACAGCGAGGATCGGCCGTCGGCCAAGCTGATGACCAAAACCGCGGTGGCCTTCGCCCATACGGGGCTGCTCTTCTTGATGGCACGCACCGCCGGTGGCCCAAAGGTGAAGGAGATCAAGCCGGCCGCCCTCATCGGCTACGCCAGGGTGGAGAGCCGGCCGATCCTCGAGGCGGGTGAGCCGGTGCGCCGTTATGCGGCCAGGGAGATCGCGTTGTCCGATCGCCTCAATGTGGACATGGACGAAGGCGAGTTCGAGCCGCTTGGGATGGTGGTCCTCCCAGTCGTCGACACCGGGGAGAACGGTGTGTTCACGAGAGGGGAGTTCGAAGCCATCACGTCCATCGGCCAGATGGAGTTCGTGACACCCGAGGAGATTGCTCAGCTCGTCGTGGAGGAGATCGACGGCGGCAACACCGGCAAGGACGTCATTGCCGCGGTGGATGGCGCGGTGCTCGGCCCGTCCTACCGGGGAGGGGTCCTCCGGGGACAGGCCCTCGAGGTGCTGGCTCGGTTGGAGCAGGACACCGGTACACACTCGGTTGCGCTGGGCCAGCTCGGCCCGCCGGAGCTCTCCAAGCTGTTGTGGGAGGCGGAGCTGCTGCGGGCCGAATACGGGTCGCTGGCCGGAGTAGTCGCAACCGATCCGGAGACGGCGGCACGGGCGCTGTCGGCACGGCTTGCGTCGTCACCCGACATGTGCGACACGATGGCCTCCCTGGGTCTCGGCATTCTGCAACCGGACGGCAAGCGTCTGATTCGTGGCCCGAGGTTGCGGATCCCCGAGATCCCCGGTCATCGGGTGGCGACGGTCACTGCCGAGGATCGGGATGCCTGGGCCGACAAGGGATGGGTCGATCTCAGGCCTGCCAACATCGTGCGATGGCAGAAGCGGTTCGAGCAGATGCAGGCTGCAGGCCCTCCGCACCCCGAACTCGGGTCGGATGCGGTGCGCCTGGAGTCCTACCCGTTCAGCGGCATCGAGATCGGGACCGTCGTCGCCTGGGTCCTGGCGAACGAGCTGGGCGGGTACAGAGTCAAATGATCACAGATCCTTCGCACTGCTGTCACCCTGATGTGCCCGCAGCCTGAACGGTCCGTGGGCCCGACTGAACACGAGGCCCCCCTTGGCGACGTCGCGGCGGGGCTTCACCCCATCGGAAAGATCGACCGATCTTTCGCTTTCCGCCAAATGGGGGTCGAGGCCGGGCACCAAAGCGTCACACGGGGCACCTCTAACATGGTTCAACTGAGCGAATGAACCGCTGATCGCAGGAATCGAGGCCCCAATGTCAGGCGTACATGACCCGTTCGAGGCACGCACCACGGTCGACACCCGGCTCGGCGAGCGCGTGGTGTACCAGCTCGATGCGCTCAAGCACCTCGGGGACATCGACAGCCTGCCGTACTCGATCAAGGTCCTGCTCGAATCGGTGCTGAGAAACCACGACGGTGCGGTTGTCACCGACGACGACGTGCAGGCGCTGGCGCAGTACGACGCCGCCAAAGTCGAGGAGACGGAAATCGCGTTCACCCCTGGACGGGTCGTGCTCCAGGACTTCACCGGCGTACCGGCAGTGGTGGACCTCGCCGCCATGCGATCGGCCATCGTCCGCATGACGGGCGATCCGGCATCGGCGCAGAAGGTCAACCCGTTGGTGCCAAGCGACCTCGTCATCGATCACTCCGTGCAGGTCGACGCCTTCAACAGCGGCATGGCGCTCCAGATCAACTCCGAGCTCGAGTTCGAGCGCAACCGGGAACGCTACGAATTCTTGAAGTGGGGGCAGTCGGCGTTCGACAATTTCCGTGTCGTGCCTCCGGCAACGGGCATCGTGCACCAGGTCAATCTGGAGTACCTCGCCAAGGTGGCATGGGATGACGGCACGACGCTGTATCCCGACAGCCTGGTGGGGACCGACTCGCACACGACCATGATCAATGGCCTCGGTGTCGTGGGGTGGGGCGTCGGCGGTATCGAGGCCGAGGCTGCAATGGTTGGGCAGCCGATCTACATGCTCCTTCCCGAGGTCGTCGGTTTCAAGCTCACCGGCGCATCTGCCGCGAGGGCGTCACTGCCACCGACCTCGTGCTGCGCGTCGTGGAGATGCTGCGGGAGCACGGCGTCGTCAGCAAGTTCGTCGAGTTCTACGGCCCAGGGCTTGCCGGCATGCCGCTGGCCAATCGGGCGACCATCGCCAACATGGCTCCCGAGTACGGCGCCACCATCGGATTCTTCCCCGTCGACGAGCAAACCACCAAGTACATGCGCCTCACCGGGCGTTCCGAGGAGCTGGTGGCCACCGTCGAGCAGTACTACCGGATGCAGGGCATGTGGCGAGACGACGACCGCAACATCGTCTACAGCTCCAGCCTCGAGCTCGACATGTCCACCGTCGAGACATCGCTGGCGGGGCCCAAGCGGCCGCAGGATCGGATCGCACTCGGCAACATGCAATCGCAGTGGCAGGCGGATCTGGCCGGCGGTCTCCGCAAGCAGGGGACCACGCAGACGGCACCGGTGCCGGTGAGCTACGGAGGTGCCGATTTCCAGCTTCAAGACGGCGACGTCGTCATTGCCGCCATCACTTCGTGCACCAACACCTCCAACCCCGACGTGATGGTTGGGGCAGGTCTCGTCGCCCGCAAGGCACGCGAACGCGGCCTGACCCGGAAGCCTTGGGTGAAGACCTCCCTTGCCCCGGGCTCGAAGGTGGTGACCGATTACCTCGATGACAGCGGGCTGACGGAGGACCTCGAAGCCGCCGGCTTCTACCTCGTGGGTTATGGGTGCACGACCTGCATCGGCAACTCGGGCCCGCTGCCCGAAGAAATCAGCGCAGCCGTCAACGAGCACGACCTGGTCGTGGCGTCGGTGCTGTCCGGCAACCGTAACTTCGAAGGTCGCATCTCACAGGACGTGCGGGCCAACTACCTGGCATCCCCGCCGCTCGTAGTTGCGTACGCCATTGCAGGGACCGTCGACACCGATCTCACCGCCGACCCCATCGGGCAGGACGAGGCCGGCAACGACGTCTACCTGCGCGACATCTGGCCCACCCAGGCTGAGATCGATGAGATCGTCGGTCGCTCGGTGAAGACCGAGCAGTTCAGAACCGAATACGGCGCCGTGTTCGAGGGTTCGGAGGAGTGGCGCGCCATCCCATCCACAGACGAGGCGCTGTATCCGTGGGACCCCACGAGCACCTACGTCCAAGAGCCCCCGTTCTTCATGGACCTCACGTCCGAGGTCACGCCGATTCGGCCCATCTCGGGGGCTCGGGTGCTCCTGAAGCTCGGCGACTCCGTCACGACGGATCACATCAGTCCTGCAGGGGGCATCGCCCTGGACACCCCTGCAGGCCAGTACCTGATCGAGCAGGGTGTCGAACGGAGGATGTTCAACAGCTACGGCTCCCGCCGCGGCAACGACCGGGTGATGACCCGAGGCACCTTCGCCAACGTGCGCATCCGCAATCAAATCGCACCGGGAACCGAAGGCGGTGCCACCACCGACTTCACGGACGGCGCCGTCAAGAGCGTCTACGAGGCCAGCCTCAACTACAAGAACGCGGGCATCCCGCTGGTGGTGCTGGGCGGCAGCGACTACGGGATGGGCTCGTCGCGTGATTGGGCTGCAAAGGGCACATTCCTGCTGGGCGTCAAGGCAGTCATCGCGACCAGCTTCGAGCGGATCCACCGATCCAACCTCGTCATGATGGGTGTTCTGCCGTTGACCTTCCCCGAGGGTGAGGACGCCGACAGCCTCGGGCTGGACGGGACGGAAACCTTCGCCATCGATGTCGATGACGAACTCCAACCACGGCAGCTCGTGCGAGTGGTGGCGACGAAGGCCGACGGGGCGACGGTGGAGTTCATGGCGACATGTCGTTGCGACACACCCGTTGAGGTGCAGTACCTCCGCAACGGCGGAATCCTCCACATGGTCTTGCGCAGGATGGCAGCCGAGTAGCGATCGCTCGGCCGTACCCCGGGCCGAATGGCCCCTGGGAGCGTTGCAGCGTAGATTGCCGTCGTTATGCGACGTGCCCGTGACTGGCTGGTGAGCATCCCGACGGTGATTGCCTTCGGGTTGTCGCTCGGTATCTACGACCTCGTCGGTCGCGTGGCGTTGCTGTTTGGCCTTCGACCCTTCGAGTATGTGATGGCCGCCCTCCAGCGGACCCTCGTTGCCGTCTTCAGCATTGCCGGCACCAAGGTCGAGGTCGAACGCGACCCGGCGATCAAGCCTCATACGGGCTATGCACTGATCTCGAACCACCAGAGCATGTTCGACATCGTCTTGATTGGCGGGCTGCTGTTCACCAACTTCCCGAAGTATGTTGCGAAGAAGGAACTGGGGCGGAAGATCCCCAGCGTGTCGCTGAATCTCCGCCGTGGCGGCAACTGTCTCATCGACAGGGATGATCGTCGTCAGGCGTTACGGGCAATTTCCGACATGGCCAAGACGGCCCAGGAACGGGACGTCAGCGTTGTGATCTTCCCCGAAGGAACCCGGTCGCGGGATGGGTCGCTTGGTGAGTTCAAGCCTGCAGGCTCGAAGGTGCTGCTGCGGTCGGCGAGCGAGCTGCCCGTTGTACCGGTTGCGGTCGACGGCTCGTGGCGGCTGTTCAACAACAACCTCTTCCCCGTCCCGTTCGGGACCACGGTGAAGATCCGGTTCGGCGAGCCCCTGGCCAGGCAGCCGGGCGACGAAGACGAGAAGGTGGCAGCCGCCAGATCGTGGATCGATGCGACGCTCGAGGGCTGGCGTTCCTGACCCCGCCCTTCATCCGGCCACAGCTTCGGCGGCCTCCATCACTCGCAGCGTGTTCTCGCCGAGCACCTTCCTCACATCTCCCTCACTCCAGCCTCTCGCCAGCAATGCCTCTGTGATCGCCGGGTAGCGGGTCACGTCCTCCAGGCCGGCGGGCACCATCGTCATGCCGTCGAAGTCGGAGCCGAGACCGACGGCGTCGACACCGCCAACGGCCGCAATGTGCTCGATGTGATCGACGACATCGTCGACATGTCCCCGATCGAGATCCATTTCTGCGTCGCGGGCCTCGATCTCTGCCGCGATGGCGGCTTCGTTGCCCTCCAACTCCGCCCTGATGCGGCGCCACTCGTCGAAGAGCCGGAGCATCGCTTTCGCCGTGCTCGCAACGACAAAGCCTGGGAAGAACGCCGCCATGATCACCCCCCCACGGCGGCCGACCTCTGCGATCACGTCATCGGGTACGTTGCGGGGGTGAGGGGCGAGTGCGTAGGCGTTCGAATGGGAGGCGATGATCGGTGCGGCGCTCACCCGCAGAGCGTCTCGCATCGTCGTGGCCGCCACGTGGGACACGTCGACGAGCATGCCGCGGCGGTTCATCCTGCGCACGATGTCTTCGCCGAACGCGTTGAGCCCGCCGTGGCGGGGTTCATCGGTTGCGGAATCTGCCCACCCGGTGGTGTCGCTGTGGGTGAGCGTCATGTACCGCACCCCCCGGTCGGCGAGTGCGTCCAGCTTGTCGAGCGATCCTTCGATGCAGTGGCCGCCCTCCGCCCCCAACAATGAGGCGATCCTGCCGGTCGAGCGGACCCGCCGGACGGCACCGGCCGTCGTGGCGAGCTCGAGGCGATCGTTGCGTGCGACCATCTCCTCGACGAGATCGATCTGGGCCATCGTCTGCGCAAACGGGCCGGGCACGTCCGCGGGCACGTACACGGACCACCATTGCCCACCTACCCCTCCCTCGACCAGGCGCGGGATGTCGGTGTGGAACCCGTCCAGGTGGCCACCCGGGTCGCGCAACTCGAGGTCGCCACCGGCCTCGACTCGCAGTTTCCAGGGCAGGTCGTTGTGTCCGTCCACGACGGGTAGGTCGCCATGGATGCGCCGCGCTGCAGCGGCAAAGTCGCTGGATGCCATACGCCGCCAACCTACCAAGAGCTGCTGCCGTCGGGTCTACGCTGGCTCGATGCGTGCTGCTGCTCGGATCCTGTTGACGGAGGCGACGGCACTCCGGCCCATCTTGGAGCGGGCACCCGATGGCGGGTTCGATCGTCCGACCGTGTGCGCCGGATGGTCGGTGCGCGACGTCCTCGCCCACTGCGGCGCCGCCCTGACCCACGTCGCTCTGGGAACGGTGCACCGGTTCACGGCGGAGGACAACGAGCACGATGTCGAGGAGCGGCGATCCTGGCCGGTGGCCTGCGGTGCTGGAGGAGTTGTTCGCCGGATACGCAGATGCTGCGGAAGCCATCGACGCAGCGGAGGGAGTGCTCGACGGTGTCGGGATCGGGGAGTGGATGCACGGCGGCGATGTGCGGGAGGCGCTCGACGAGCCCGGCGCCTACGCCAGTGAGGGAAGCAATCTCGCCGTCGATCTGCTGGTCGCCCGCAGTCGGATCGGTGCACGGCCAGCCATCGACGTCAGTGTCGACGGGGAGCGCTACAGATTCGGCAGCGAAGGAGAGGGCAGCGCCAAGGCAGTGACGGATCTGGAGACGTTCGTGCGTCTGGCAGGCGGGCGGCGACCGGACCCGGGCCGGTACCGGCTCGCCGGCTGCACCGCCGACGACCTCCGCCTGTTTTCCTGATGCGTCGCATCGTCATCGTCGGCACGTCCGGCTCAAGGAAGAGGACGCTGGCACAGGAGGCGGTGGCGCCACTGGAGCTCGCGAATTCTGTGCCACGCAGAGTGCATGACACGCCGGTGATCTTGTGCGGCTCCTGGGCGGTTGGGTGAGCGATGTCGCCATTAGCAGACGCTCGCACGTGTGGCCGACCCGTGCGGAAACCCGGTGCATGAAGGGGTTGTCCGGCCTTCCGCTTCTTGCCTTCCCGCCCTGGGGCGGTTTGACTAGCCACAGTGCAGGAGGAAGCCCCGATGTCAGAGGGGCAATCGCGGAGTGCTGTGACAGAACCAAGATCCATCGGTCTCTTGTTCACGGACCGGGAAGCATTCCGGACCATCGACTTGCTCCGCCTGCTCTACGCCATGGCTGCCGTCGTCGCCTTTCTCCTGACCGAGGTTGGCAGGTCCGTCTACCGGCCGTACATCTACAGGAACGGGATCAACGATTACGGGATTGCCGACAGCATGGGCAACCTGGGCGGGATCGTCGTGCAGATCTTCTTTTCGCTGGCGATCCTGAACTCGCAGAAGAAGAAAGCCTTCAACGTCATTGTGTTCGTGGTTGCCGGCTACATCCTCTACGAAATCGTGCAGCCCTACCTACCCAAAGGCGTCTTCGACTGGAAAGACATCTATGGGACGATCATCGGTGGAGCCGTCTCTGTCATCCTCCTCCTCCTGCTGTGGCTGATCGTCAGAAACAACCGGGTGTTCATCGAGTTCTGATCCAATCGCCCCACAGGAGTATGCAGCGTCCTTCGCTGTCGCCTCTGCGGTGGCCAGACACTCGGCCGGATACATCGTGCCCCAGCGCTGGATGAACCACTCCCGTCGTTCCAATGAAGCGCAGATCGAGTAGCCCGCACATATCGGCACGTCGAGGGGCCAACACGTCGAGGGGCCAACACGTCGAGGCGGTGCCGGTCCGCATGGCCGTCAGACGTCGGTAACGCAGTCCTGGTCTGATGTGAGATGTGGTGTCACCAGCACGTCGGCCGTCTGGCGACTTGCCGCCAGGAGGCCGCGCACGATGCCCTGGTCGAGCTTGCAGACGATCTCCGGGTGGTTGGTTGCGGTCTCACCGAAAGGGCAGGACCGGGTCAGCAGGGTCCTGGCTCCTGGCTGCGCCTCGGTGTCGAAGCCCATGCCCATCATCGTGCGGGCGACTGCGTGGACGGCTGTCTCGAACCCGCTGTCCTCCGGAAGCCCGATCTCGCGGGCGAGCTCCGTGCCGTATTCGCGGCCGATCTCCTCGGCGATGCGCGGTGCGTCGTCGGGTGCGACCCGTTCCAATGTCCTGACCAGCAGCTCGGCAAGGAGGTCGTATCGGCGGGCGGGGAACTGCACCGAGACTTCCTGGCTGGTGGGCTCGTAGTGCTTGGCGGGGCGGCCGGCGCCTGGGCCACGCCTGTCGGTGCGGCGGCGATGGGTGACCTGCAGCCACCCGTCCGTGACGAGGCGGTCGAGATGGTGCCTCGCCACATTGGGGTGGAGGTCAAAAGAAGACGCGATGTGCGACACCGTCACCGGTTCGGGCGCCTCCCGCACGGCGATGTAGATCCCCCGCCGTGTGGTGTCACCGAGGGAAGCGGCGAGAGCGCCAACCTGTTGATCGAAGGTGTGGGTGTTCATCCAAGCCCCAGAATTGGAGGGATACGGTCCTCACTATAGTTTCTATTCACTATCCGGATAGGAGTATGAAACCATCATGAGCACCATCGATATCGAGGCCGTGAGGGCTGCGATCGGCAAAGTGGAGGATCCCGAGATCCATCGCACGCTGGCCGATCTGAACATGCTGCGCGAGCTCGATGTCGATGCGGAGGGCACGGTTCGGGTGTTGGTTGCCCTGACCATCCCTGGGTGCCCCCTGAAGGACAAGCTGACGACCGATGTGACTGCGGCTGCAATGTCGGTCTCAGGGGTGAGCGCCGTGGACGTGCAGTTCACCCACATGACCGACGCGGAGCGATCGCAGCTCGTTGCCGACGTGCGCGGTGCCCCCACCAGGGAGATCACCATCGGCGGCTCCGGGAGCCGGACGAGGGTCATCGCCATTGCCTCGGGCAAGGGTGGTGTGGGCAAGTCTTCTGTCACCGCCAACTTGGGAGTGTCCCTTGCCCGCCTCGGCAAGACGGTCGGCATCATCGACGCCGACGTGTGGGGTTTCTCCATACCCAAGATGCTCGGAGTGGACCGGGCGCCAACCGTCATCGACGAGACCCTTCTCCCGCCCGAGATGCACGGCGTCAGGGTGATGTCGATGGACTACTTCGTGAAACCCGACCAGGCCGTCATCTGGCGGGGACCCATGCTCCACAAGGCACTCGAGCAGTTCCTCGCAGACGTGCATTGGGGTGACCCGGACTACCTCCTGATCGACATGCCTCCCGGCACGGGCGACATCGCCATCTCCATGTCGCAGTTCCTGCCCAGGGCCCAAGCCATCGTGGTCACGACACCGCAGATCACGGCGCAGCGGGTCGCCAAGCGTGCCGGCCTCATGGCTCGCAAGGTCAACCAGGATGTGATGGGCGTCGTCGAGAACATGTCGTGGTTCACGGGCGATGATGGCAAGCGCTACCCGATCTTTGGTGAGGGCGGCGGTCAGGTACTGGCGGACGAGCTCGAGGTCCCATTGTTGGGGCGGATACCGCTGGTCCCTGCGATACGCGAAGGGGCCGATCGCGGCCTACCGGCTACCATCGCAGATCCCGGGGGAGATGCGGCGACGGCCTTCGAATCACTCGCCGCCGAGGTGGAGGCCCGTAAGCCACGGGTGCGCACCCACCCCGAATTGGTCATCAGTTGAGTCATCGGAGGCATACGGCATGAGTGACACCACCAAGGTCAGGATCGGGCTCGAGGGCGTCCGCGAGCTCGAGTTCGAGGTCGAGGATGCGAGCGAGCTCCGCAAGGCCATCGAAGACATCGTCACCGGCGACCAGCCGATGGTGTGGCTGACCGATACGCGGGGCCACAGCTACGGCGTCGTAGCCGACAAGGTCGCATTCGTCGAGATCGAGGGCGAAGCCCTGCGGACGGGAATCGGCTTCGGCGGCTGACCGGCAAGATCTCGATCTCGTCCCGCTTCGCACCGAGGACAACCCTCAGTCTGGCCCCAGGACGAGACGCCTCAGTCTGCCCCCAGGAAGAACTGAGGCCCCGACCATGACGGTCGGGGCCTCATCGAAGAGTGGGGCGGGACGATTCGGCTCAGCTGGCCTGGCGCTGGCGGCGGCGCTCGGCGAGCCAGCGCTTGCGAAGGCGCCTGCGATCGTCCTCGGCATAGCCACCCCAGATGCCCGCCTCCTGGTTCGTCTCGAGGGCGTACTGCAGGCAGGCCTCCTGGACGGAGCACTGGCCGCAGATTGCGGTCGCCTTCTCGATCTGAGCTACGGCTGGACCCGTTGTGCCGATCGGAAAGAACAGGTCGGGATCGGTATCGCGACAGGCGGAGAGCTCTCGCCAGTCGGTGAGGGTCAGCATGGCCTCGGCTCCTTCATCAGTGGGGGGCGGTGGTGAATGTGAAGGTCTTCACAAGCTAGTTCCGAAAGAAGAGCCGTTGAACGGCTCCGGGAGCGACTGTAAACCTTTACGGTTGCCTGGGCAAGCGATTTTTCCGGACATTTGAGTCGAACGACCCAGACTGCTGGTTGAATGTGGGGAGATCGGTGCGGTCGGCGAAGCCGGCCGTCGACCGACGAGTACGAACAACGTAGTATGGCGCCACTTGGCGTTTGTTAACAGGAGGCAGCCCGATGAGCGTCCAGCAAGAGCTTCGTCGTGAGCTCGAGGAGGCGATGCGGGCCCGTGACAAGGCTCGAATCAACGTGATCCGACAGGTGGAGACGGAAGTGTCGGTCGCCAAGTCGGCGCCGGGCTTCGAGGGCGAGGTCGATGATCAGCTCTACCTCGAGACGATCGTGGCGTATGTGAAGAAGATGGACAAGGCACGCCGCGAATTCGAGGCCGCGGGTGAGCGAGGCCAAGAGCGTGCCGACCAACTTGCGTACGAGATCCAGTACCTCGCCCAGTGGATTCCTCGGGGAGGCACCACCGAAGAGGAAACGCGGGTGCTCGTCAAGTATGCCGTCGCCGAGTTGAAGGCCGATGACCCCAAGATGGTGGGCCGCGTCATCGGTCATGTGATGAAGTCCACCAAAGGTCTCGACGGGGCGATGGTCAACCGCCTGGTCCGTGAGGAGCTCGGCGCATAGCCATCACCCTTCCCGAATATGAGCCGATGGTCGCGGTCCGCTGGCCACAGCCGTTCACCGATGCGGCGTGGGGTTTCGAGCTCAAGTGGGACGGTGTGCGCACCATGTTGTCGTACGACGGCGAACGTGTTCGCTTGCGCAGCAGAGCGGGGAACGATGCGACGGGCAAGTACCCCGAGCTGCTGAGGTTCCGCCCGCAGCGGCCCATGATTCTCGACGGCGAAGTTGTCGCCCTCGATGCGGCCGGGCGGCCCTCGTTCGAAAGGCTGCAGCAGCGTATGAATGTCGTCGTGGCCGGCAGGGCACACGTGCAAGATCTCGTAGGGATCAGCTACGTCGTGTTCGACGTCCTCTTCGATGGCGAGCCGATTCTGGAGAAGCCGTGGATCGAGCGCAGGCGCCGGCTATCTCAGCTCGACTTGCCACAACCGCTGGTTCGATCAGAGCCGGTCGACGAAGACCCCGGTGCGTTGTGGGCGTTCGTTCGCGAGCGTGGGATCGAGGGCATCGTCGCCAAGCGCCTCGACAGCATCTACCGCCCGGGAATGCGATCCGCGGATTGGCGGAAGATCACTGCGTTCCGGACGATGCGCGCCATCGTCGGCGGCTTCTCCCAAGGCGAAGGCGGCCGGACCGGCACGTTCGGATCGCTGATGCTCGGGCTGTGGACGGCGGAGGGTCTGCGGTGGGTGGGGGCAGTCGGGACCGGCTTCTCCGACGCCGACCTCCGTGCCGTGAGAGCCGCCCTCGGTCAGATGGTCGTCGCTGAGCCGCCGTTCGTCGACACCGGCGAGATGCCCCGCAACCTGACCTGGGTCGATCCGAGCCTCGTCGCGGTGGTGCAGTACAAGGAGTGGACCAGCGCCGGCAGGCTCCGGGCTCCTTCCTTCAAAGGCTTCACCGACGACGCCATCGAGAGCATCACATGGGACAAGGAAGGCCCGCAAGCCCCAGGCTGACCCCGCTTTGCGGTCTTGCAGAACCCTTCGGGTTCCTTGGGAGGTGCTTCGCAGCTCCGGGGGGCGGATCGAGCCTCCGGGTCCAGATGCGAGGGAGGGGAAAGAATGGGCCCGCGAGGTGGCGCAGCGCTATCCGGCCTTCTTCGCCTTTGTCGCCTCGACGGAGGCTTTGAGTGCTTCCATGAGGTCGACCACGCCGGTCGGTTGTGGGGCTTCCGGGGAGACGATCTCTTGCCCTTCGACCTTCTGCCGCGCTGCCACCTCGAGGGCTTCGCGGGATGCGTCGTGCCACGCAGAGGGGTCGAAGGTGGCGGTGAGGTTGTCGATGATCATCTGGGCCATCTTGACCTCGTCGTCGCGAATCTCGACATCCTCTTCGAGGCTCTCGAACTGAGGTTCCCGGATCTCATCGGGCCAGTACATGGTTTCCATGATGATGACGCCCTCTTCGGCACGGAGGGTGGCGAGGTAGTCACGCTCGCGGATCGCGACCTTGGCGATCCCGACCATGTTCTTCTGCTCGAGGGCGTCCATGAGGATCCGGTAGGCCTTGACGCCGGTCTTCTCAGGAGCCAGGTAGTAGGAGGATCGGTAGTAGATGGGATCGATCTCGGACTGGTCGACGAACTGGATCACGTCGACCATGCCGCCGGAGATGCCCTTCATGACGTCGCTGAGCTCGTCGGAGGTGAACACGACGTAGCGACCCTTGTCGATCTCATAGCCCTTCACGATGTTCTCGTACGGGACCTCCTGGCCGTCCGTCTCCGCAACGCGCTTGTACTTGATGGGGCTGTGGTCGCTCTCTCGGAGCTGACGGAACTTGGGCCGCTTGTTTTCCGTAGCCGAGTACAGGCCGACCGGAATCGTCACCAACCCAAACGAGATGGCGCCCTTCCAGATAGGTCGCATGGTGTTACCTCCGACGGTTCGCGAAAAACGATAGCCGTCGCATCTGGGATGGGGAACGGTCGAAGCGCATACACTCGCCGCCGTGATTGGAGAGCGGTTCCGCCGGGAGGCTGCAGATCTGATCCCCACCGAGGGGGATCGGGAAACGTGGATCGTGCTGATCGCCTCCACGGTGCTGCTGCTGGTGTTCTCGTATTGGGGGCGGCCGAGTTTCTACGTTCGATCCGGCCTCATCGGGTGGGTCGGCGAGGTGCGGAGCGGCGCATTTGCCGATCTGGCTGATGCGGCGGCCTACATGTGGTGGGGCCTGTCATCGTTGCTGTGGCGAGTACTCATTCCTCTCGGTATCGGCGTCTGGGTGTTGCGGCGACCACCCGGCGACTTCGGCTACCGCATCAGGGGCATCGCATCCCATTTGCCGGTGTACGGCGCCTTCTACCTGGTGATGCTCCCCATCCTGATATGGGTGTCGAGCTTCGAGTCGTTCCTCGACTTCTACCCGTTCTACGAGCGCGCAGGGGAGGGCGGCACCGGCTTCTGGGTCTACGAGATCGGATATGCCCTGCAGTTCGTCGGCGTGGAGGCCTTCTTCCGCGGGTTCATGACGTTCGGGCTGGCGCACCGCCTGGGGTACCTGGCCGTGCCGATCATGACCGTCCCGTACACGATGATCCACTTCGCCAAGCCCATGCCCGAGGCCACGGCCGCAGTCGTTGCCGGTCTGTTCCTCGGTGTCATGGCCTTGCGTTCGAAGAGTTTTGTTCCGGGCGTCTTCCTGCACATCGCCGTGGCCCTGACCATGGATGTGCTCGTGCTCGCCAGGACCGGGACCCTGAGCAACATCTTCTGACGGAATCTGCCAGTATCTCGTCTCGTGTCTGCCCCACCGAATAGTGTCGACCGGTTTCGAACCCTCCGCTACCAGGTGCAGCGAGCTGCGGCGAACGCGCTCCTCGACCTCCGGTATGGCTCAGTACTTGCGTTGAAGCCGGGATCGGGCGGTCCCCTCCTCAAGCCGCGCAACTCCGACTACGCAGTGCTCGCGAAGATCTTCGACGGCCGGATCAGGCCGGACGACGTGTTGGTGGATGTCGGTTGCGCAACCGGGCGGGTCATCAACCACTGGATCCATCATGGGTGCCGGAATCGCATCATCGGCGTGGAGTCCAATATCGAAGCCGCGGCCAGGGCCGCACGACGCCTCGCCAAGTACCCGAACGTTGAGATCCTTGCCGGGGACGTCGTAGCCAACTTCCCCGCCGACGGCTCCCTCTTCTACCTGTTCAATCCCTTCGGCAGGGAGGTGATGGCGGAGTTCGCCGATGTCGCGGCCGCCCAGCAACGAGATGGTCGCCGCTTGGTCTTGATCTACTACAACTGCAAGCACGTCGACGTGTTCGAGGACGATGATCGATGGGAGGTCGAGCGCGTCGAACTCGATGCGCCTCGCTATGCCCAGCTCTCACCCCTTGCGGTGATCGTGCGGCGGTGACGCCGCCTGCGGCGTGCCCAACCCCACTCTTGACCCTCACGTTACGTGAGGGTGTAGGTTTCTCGGTATGAAGACAGATCGGGACATGACGGTCGGGACGATCGGGCGGCTCGCCGGAGTCACGGTGCGGACGTTGCACCACTACGACGAGATCGGGCTGGTTGTGCCGAGTGGTCGTACCCGCTCCGGGTACCGGTTGTACGGCCCCGAGGATGTGCAGCGGCTCCAGGAGGTGTTGTTCTTCAAGGAGCTCGGCTTCGGGCTCGACCAGATACGGGACATCGTCACCAAGCCGGAGTACGAGCGGTTGGCGGCCCTGAGCCGGCAGCGTGCGATGCTCGAGCACAGGGCCGACCGCCTTCGTCAGATGATCGACGCCATCGACACGACGATCGATGCCGAGAAGCAAGGAAAGAGCATGAGCAAGGAAGACATGCTGGAGGTGTTCGGTGATTTCGACCCGTCCGATTACGAGGATGAAGCCAGGGAGCGGTGGGGCAATACCGACGCCTACCGGCAGTCCGCCGAGCGCACCGCCCGGTATGGCAAGCAGGACTGGCAGCAGATCCAGCGCGAAGCCGAGGAAATCAACCAGGCGTTTCTGGTCTTGATGGCTGCTGATGACGCGGCCGACTCCCGTGAGGCGATGCAGGTCGCCGAGCGGCACAGGGAGCACATCTCGAAATGGTTCTACGACTGCGGCCCGGAGATTCATGCGGGGCTGGGCCAGATGTATGTCACCGACCAGAGATTCACGAAGAACATCGACAAAGCAGGCGAGGGTCTCGCTCAGTTCATGTCCGAGGCCATGGCCGCCAACGCCGCCAACGCCGGCACGTAACGACACGCCCGGCGCCGTTCAGGACTCGTCGGACGCAATCGTCACCAGGAGATCGTCGATCACCCCCATGGGCACTCGTGGCTCGTCGGCATCGACGATCGCCGAGAAGAACACTCGCCGGCCTCCTGCCGTGGTCATGATCCCCGACAACGACCGCAATCCGTTGATCGACCCGGTCTTGGCGCGGATGTTGCCCGCGGCGGGGGTGTCGAGAAACCGATTGCGAATGGTCCCCGTCTCGCCCGCAATCGCCAGCGATGCGACGAAGTCGGGCCACCACGGCGCTGCCTGAGCGGCTTGGAGGAGCTGGCGCCATCCCCGCGCCGAGCGTGCATTCCCGTGGCTCAGACCGGAGCCGTCTTGCTGGAGGATGCTGCGCGGCCTGCACAGCGATCTGACCAGTTCGGTGGCGGCGGCGAGACCCGCCGTCGTCGAGCCAACCCCGTACGCCTGGAAGCCGATCTCCTTGATGAGGATCTCGGCGATCGTGTTGTTCGAGTCTTCGAGCATCAGTTGCACGAGGTCTCGCATTTGGGGGGAACGCAGCCGGGTAATGGTGACGGCATCTTCAGGTGCATTGCCGGCGGTGGCTTCTCCTGTGACCGACACTCCTGCAGCGGTGAGTGCGTCGACGAACAGTGCCGCGTTCGCCGGCGCAGGGTCGGCGATCACGCTCCATGCCGCGCTCCATCGGTTCTCATCGACGAGCAGTGCGGACAGCGAGCCAACCCAGGCCGGGATCGGCATGCCACCCCACCCGTTGGCGACCCGCAAAGCGTCGTAACGCGACTCGTCGACGAGGACGTCGCCGTCGATCCGGGCAATACCGGCGTCCCGCACCGCGACCGCAAGCGTCTCGAGGGAGTGGTCGCCACTCGTCGTGAGGGTCGGGTCGCCGCCGCCTACGAGGTATACGTTGCCTGCGAGGACGCCGTTGGCGGCGAGGCCATCCGTGGCGACGATCGTCTGCATCGTTGCGTCTGGACCGAGGACTTCGTAGGCGGTCATGGCCGTCAACATCTTCTGGTTGCTGGCGGGTCGCAACCGGAGGTCGGCAGCCCGCTCGGTCACCTCTCCGTAGCCTTCGATCCAGATGGACAATCCGAGCCCCGCACCATCCAGCCGCTCGTCGGCGAGGTGGGCGTCGATGGCGTCGAGGAGATCGGCGGGGGCCGCTTCCGTTGGGCGAGCCGTGACATCTTCATGGGGGCGGCAGCTACGGATCTGCGATGCCTCGGGCTCGAAGGGCACCGCGCCGAATGCCGGCGCCGGAAGCACACCAGCGAGCACGACGGCGGCGATTCCGGAGCGAGTTGCCGCGAGCACGCGCAATCCCATCGACTTCCTCCGTCCCCGACAGCGTCGTGGAGCCCAATTGTGCCAGATGTTCGAGACGAGCCGGCATCGTGTCCGGGGGTCCGATGCGTGTCAGCCGGGCGAGCCGCCCCCTCCAAACGCCAGCCGGGCTGCGCCGAGGGCGAAGGCCGCCCACACGAGGTGGAGCCCAATCCACCAGGCGTATACCCCGGATCCTGCGTCCGTCATGGCCCTGTCGCTGTTGACCGTTGCGGCGAGGATGAGCAGCGGGATGGCGACGGCGCCGACGAGCCACACTGCAGCTCCGACGTACGTGGCAACCCAGATGTCGGTCGTTGTGTGACCATCGTGTCGTGCGACCGCACCCGCCGAGCGTGTCAGCGCTCCCCAGGCAACCGCAACCACCACCGCGACCACGGATGCGGCAGCTACCGCCGTGCCCAGGCGCGGTACGGTGCCCACCGACCCGGTTGCTGCGATGGACAGCAACAGGATCGTTGGCACAGCGGCGAGCCCCGCAATGCCCAAGGTGACCAGCCAGATCGAACGCGGCGTGCCGGCCATCATGAACCGTCCTGCTCGATCTCGAAGCGATCGAGGACCTCTCCGTTCGTGCCGATTGCCTGGGCGCGCAAGCCGTGTCCTGCTACTTCGATGAGCATGAACTCCAGCTCCCGCAGACTCGTTGCGGTGAAGTCACTGTGCCCGATCGCGGAGAGCTTGGCCCCGGCGCCGCTGACGACATACACAATGCCGTCTTGTGGGTGGCTGCGCTCGTAGAAGTGGTCGTGACCGGTCAACACCAGATCGACACCGTGGGCTATGAACAGCGGCTCCAGGGCCGCGCGGACCTCCAGATTTGAACCGCGCTTTGGGCCCGACGCGTAGGGCGGGTGGTGGACGACAGCGATCTTCCATGGGGCGTCGGACGAGCCGAGGGCCGCGTCGAGCCAGGCGACTTGGTCGGCGGCGGCGTTGCCGGTGATCAGGGGCGTCGACGAATCGATGACGAAGAAGTCCACCGGGCCGTGGCGAACGCTGTAGTAGCGCCCCTCGGACCCGATTCGCTCGATCTCAGCAGCAATCTCGGCATCTGCTGCCGTCGAGGACTCCTCTTCGAGTTCGTGGTTGCCGACGGCCATCTCAAACGTGACCCCCGCGTCGAGAAGCGGTCCGTAGGGCTCGACGAACACCTGTTCCCAACGGTCGGCGACGCTCCCGTAATACGAAATATCGCCAACGTGGACGACGAGCCCAAACGGCGTGCGGGTATAGGTGTCGGCCATCTGGCGAGCCACTGCCATCTGGTTGCGGCCACCAGTACCGGTATCGCCCACGACGGCAAAGGTCAATGACGTGGCGGTCTCTGACCAGGCATGTGGCTCGAGGACCGCATCGGGAGGGCTACCGGGGAAGAAGTCCTCGGTCCATCGTGCCCACGGATACGCAATGTTGACGATCAGCGCGATTCCGACGATCAAGAAGGTGGTTGCCGCACCGCACCAGAGCCAGTGTCGTCGCCGCATTCAGCCGCTTCCTCGAAGGCCACAAGCGTCGCGCCGCCCGCACGCCGTCAACCAGAGGCATTGGCACCTGTCGTTCGCAAGTTCCCTCCAGCGAGAGGCGGCCCTCGGGCCAGAGCATGGCGAAGTCGTCCGGCTTCATCGTGCTCGTGGCGACCCTGGCATGGGCCCTGCCGTCATGGGTCCGTCGACGGGACCCCGGTCTGCGAGCGACCTTCTCCGCGAGGCGAGCCAGCAGGCAGGGGAGAGGCGCACCAGGGTCGGGGCGGACGTGGGAAACGTATAGCCCGAGTCTGGGCTCGTACGTCGACCTCACGCGTGCCCCAGGCAGTGCGCCCCAGGCAGGATTCGAACCTTCTCCGCGTGTTTGGTGCGTCGATCGTGGTGGCCCGTGCGCGGGTGGGTTGAGGCGAGCCGGGAGGTAGAGGGAGGCCCGGTTATCAACGTGGAGAGTGAAGTGGGAAGCGTCGAGCCCGAGCAGGGCTCGAAAGCGGCTCATTTTGCGCCCCAGGCAGGATTCGAACCTGCGCACCCGGCTCCGGAGGCCGGTGCTCTATCCCCTGAGCTACTGGGGCAGGGGAGCAGGAGTGTACTTGAACTCCGACGCCCCGCCTCGGGCCGAGATCACCGGCGTCACCACGTCGGATGTCACGCAGCGAGCACGGAAAGGGCCTCCGCATCGAGACGTGAGTCCCGACCTGTATCCTCTCGCTTTCCCCGACGGCAGATCGGCCCCATGCCTTCCCTGACCAACCAACTCAGCGACATCTTTGGCGACGCATTCGAGCGCCTCGGGCTAGCCCGGACCTTCGGATCGGTGACGGTATCGCAGCGCCAGGAGCTCGCGCAATTCCAGTGCAACGGCGCTCTGGCGGCCGCAAAGCCCGCCGGTCGCAACCCGCGCGAGCTTGCGGAGGTCGTGGTCGCTGCGGTTGATGCCCCTTCTGTTGTCGGTGAGCTGTCGGTGGCCGGACCGGGCTTCATCAACATCCGCCTCGCCGACGACTACCTCGCAGCATCGGCCGATGCGATGCGACGCCACGAACGTCTCGGGGTCGAACTCCCTGAGAACCGGCTGAAGGTGCTGGTGGACTACGGGGGACCCAACATCGCCAAAGCGCTGCACGTCGGTCATCTGCGGCCAGCCATCATCGGGGAGTCGATCAAGCGGCTCTTCGCCTTTGCCGGCCACGACACCGTCGGCGACATCCATCTCGGTGACTGGGGTGCGCCGCCAGGACAGATCATTGCCGCGATTCGTGAAGAGCACCCGGACTTGCCGTTCTTCGAACCGCAGCCGTCGGTTCCGTACCCGGACGAGATCCCCTTCACCGAAGCCGACTTGGAGAGGATCTATCCGTTGGCATCCCAGCGCGCCAAGGAGGATCCTGAGTTTGCCGCGATGGCGAGGGCGGCAAATGTCGCGCTCCAGGATGGGGATCCGGGCCATCTCGCCCTCCTCGATCGTATCCGTGAGATCTCGATCGCCGACATGCGGCGCACCTATGAAGCCCTGGGAGTCCACTTCGACCTCTGGTACGGCGAAGCCAGGGTGCACCAGCGCATTCCAGCGATGATCGACCGCATGCGCGCTGCGGGAGTGGTGCGCACCAGCGACGGAGCCTTGGTAGTGGATGTGGCGCAGCCGGACGACAAGGCCGAGATCCCGCCGCTGCTGCTCACCCGCGACGATGGCTCCTACATGTATTCCACGACGGACCTTGGCACCCTGGAGGAACGCATCGACGACTTGGGCGCCGAACTCGTCTTGTACGTCGTGGATGCGAGGCAGGCACTCCACTTCGAGCAGGTGTTTCGGGCGGCCAGGGCCGCCGGCATCGTTCCCTACGGCGTCGTGGTGGAACATGATCCGTTCGGAACGGTCAACGGCCCGGACGGAAAACCGATGAAGACTCGAGAAGGAGACCTCCCGCCGCTCAAGGGTCTCATCGAAGATGCCGAGGCGCGGGCATCGGTACGGCTCGAAGAGAGCGCGCTGGCGACCGAGTACCCCGACGAAGAACGCCGAGATATCGCGGAGAAGGTTGGCGTCGCCGCCCTCAAGTACGGCGATCTGCAGAACCACCGCACCTCCGACTACATGTTCGATCTGGATCGGTTCGTCTCGTTCAACGGCAAGACGGGGCCTTACCTGCTGTACAGCGCAGTCCGCATCGGCTCGATCCTGCGCAACGCCGAGGAGGCGGGATTGGCGCCGGGGGAGATCATCGCACCGGCGACCGCCGAGGAACGGGCCCTGATGTTGCAGCTCTTGCGGCTGCCCGACGTCATCGATCGCGCCATCGAGTTCCGGGCACCGAATCACGTCGCCGAATACGGCTACGACATCGCCACCGAGTTCAACCGGTTCTACGAGGCGTGCCACATCCTCAGCGAGCAAGACTCGGCACGGCAGGCCTCGTGGCTCGGGTTGGTGGCGCTGACGCTCGAGGTGTTGGAGGCGATGATGGACCTGCTGGCGATTGCCATCCCGGATCGCATGTGAGCCGGCTGCCCTGGCCGCTGCTGCCCGACAGTGCAGCCGTGGATCGCTCGGGTGGGCTGCTCATCGGTGGGGTGGCGATGACCGATCTTGCCGCCGAATACGGCACTCCGGTGTTTGTCTACGACGAGGCTCACCTTCGCAACCGCTGCCGAGACGCCGTGACGGCGTTCGGTGACGGCGTGGCCTACGCCACCAAAGCCTTCTTGTGCGGCGCGATGGCCCGGCTTGCCCACGAGGAGGGCATGCAACTCGACGTGGCGACGGGTGGCGAGCTTCACGTCGCCCTCCGCGCGGGTGTGCCCGCCGATCGGCTCGTGTTCCACGGCAACAACAAGTCCGAGGCGGAGCTGTCGGCAGCCCTCGCCGCCCGCGTGGGGAGAATCGTGGTGGATTCCACCGACGAGATCGATCGCATCGCAGCGCTGGTCTCGCATCCGGAGAACGCCCCACGCGTCCTGGTGCGGGTCAACCCCGGCGTCGAGGCGCACACCCACGAGTACCTTCAGACCGGGATCACCGACTCGAAATTCGGCCTCGGGGTCGACTCGGGAGCGGCCCACGCCGCTTTGCAGCGGGTCGCGGCGTCCCCGTCGATGCGGCTTGCGGGCATCCATGCCCACATCGGGAGCCAGGTTTTCACCGCAGAGTCGTTCAGGCGTGCAGTTGAGGTGCTCGCCCCTTTTGTCAACGCCCACCACGTTGCCGAGCTGTCGATCGGGGGCGGGCTCGGCGTCGCCTACGTCGAGGGGGAGTCGGCGCCGTCGATCGCCGAGTGGGCGGCAACCGTTCACGCCGCGTGCCGTGTTGCGAATATCACGGCACGGGTCACGGCAGAGCCGGGGAGGGCGATCGTGGCACGGGCAGCCGTGACGCTCTACACCGTGGGCACCATCAAGGAGATCGAGGACGTCCGCACCTACGTTGCGGTCGACGGTGGGATGAGCGACAACCCGCGGCCCGTGTTGTATGGCAGCGGGTACGAGGCGTTCCTGCCGAGAGCCGTCGCCGCCGAACGCACCAAACCGGTTCGTATCGTCGGCAAGCACTGCGAATCCGGCGATGTCATCGTCGCCGATGGACGGGTTCCCGGCGACATCGTCGTCGGTGATCTCCTGGCAACGCCGGTGACCGGTGCGTATGGCCACTCCATGGGCTCGAACTACAACATGGTGCCGCGCCCACCGGTCGTATTCGTCGCCGACGGCAACGTTCGTGAGGTGGTGCGGCGCGAGACGTTCGACGACCTGGTCGGCCGGGACGTGGGCTGACGGCTACTCGACGGGGAGGCCCGCGCCTGCCCAAGACACGATGCCGCCCTCCAATTCGTACACCTCGGTGAACCCGAGCTCCCGCATGGTGGTGATGGTCTCTGCCGAGCGATTCCCCGACCGGCAGTACACGAAGTACGGCGTGTCCTTGTCGAGCTGATCCAGCTGCGCGGCAAAGTCCGCCGCATAGAAGTCGATGTTCGTCGAGCCGGCGATGTGGGCTTCCGCGTGCTCCTCCGGCGTCCTTACATCCAGGACCACCAGGTCATCCGGTGGCGCCGCCAGGAGCTCCTGGGCCTCGGGAGCGTCGATGAGCTCGATGGTCGCCGTATCGCCGCCGCATGCGCCGGCCAGGAGCGCAAGTGCCAGCAAGGTCGCTGTGAAAAGTCGCTTCATCATGTCTTCCCCGGTCGCTTGGTGGGAGATTCGAGTGGCAAACCCTCACGTTTCCAGGCGAGCATCCCGCCTTTGACATTGCGGGCGTCGATGCCGTTGCGGCGCAGCTGCGCCGCGGCACGGGACGATCGATTGCCGGATCGGCAGATCACGTACACGCTGCGGCTCTCGAGCATGGCAAGTTGTTCGTTGAGCCGTTCCAGCGGAACGTGGGCCGCACCCTGCGGCGCACCGTCGAGGGTGCGTTCCCGGCTCGTGCGCACGTCGACGAGCAGTGCACCATCTTTGATCGCAGCATGGGCGTCGCCGACCGACGCGCTGCTTCGGCCAAACCATTTCATGTCGGCACTGCCCCGCCGCCTCTCGCAAAGTCCCCCATATTTGTACGGACAACGATAGCGGCGATTGGCGTTCTTACGGTCTGCGTGCGGCGCTGACCTGATCACCGACCGTGATACCGCCGGGTTCCAGCACCCTGGCGTACCAACGGCTCCAGCCGGGGTGATCCTCCTCACTCATTCGTCGGAAGTCGCGGTCTTTGAACCACGGCGCGTTCTTCGAGCAGGGAACGGCAGGCCACGTCACTTCGGCGACGACGTCGGAACCGAACTGCAGGATGACGCCGCGCTTCATCTCCCCCCAATCGAGACCCGCGATCGTGATGTTCTCGCCTGCGAAACCGGGTTCGATCGGGTGGCCCTCGGCGCGTAGGGCCTCGATGACCTCCAGGGAGAACAGGCACAGGTCCTGATCCGGCCCGCCGTGATGGCGCTTATCGGCCTGATCGTCTCCGACGACACCGCCGACGGCAACCTGGGCGCTCGAAACGGGCTGCTTGGGTACACCCCCATCGGAGATGTTGATCTGGTGGATCGATGCCGCTGCACTCACCCAGGCACGATACCGGGTCCCGCTCCACCGCATCGACGCGATCATCTCGCGGCCCGGTCTTCTACCATCGCCCTTCTATGAAGCACCGCAACACCACCGTCGGCATCGGTGTGCTCGGCGCGGGCACCGTCGGTGGCACGCTCATTCGCAGGCTCGTCGAGGATCACGCCGCCATCCGTGCCAAGACCGGCCTGGACCTCCGCATCGAGCGGGTCGCCGTCCGTGACTTGGCCAAAGCGCGGCTGTTCGACCTGGCGGCAGAAAGAGTCACCGATCAGCCGCTCGATGTCGTGCAAGACAGCGCCGTCGATCTGGTCGTCGAGGTTATGGGGGGCCGGGACCCTGCGGGGGACCTGGTGCTCGCCGCGCTCGAGGCGGGGAAACCTGTCGTCACCGCCAACAAGGAGCTCATCGCCAGCCGGGGACCGGAACTCATCGCCGCTGCGGAGCGGAGCGGCGTGCCGTTGCTGTTCGAGGCTGCCGTCGGTGGCGGCATTCCGATCATCCGACCCCTTGCCGAAACGCTGGCAGGCGAGCAGATCGAACGGGTTGCCGGCATCGTCAACGGGACCACCAACTACATCCTGACCCGAATGGCCGACGGCGACGAGTATGCCGACGCCCTCGGCGAAGCGCAGGCGCTCGGGTATGCCGAGCCGGATCCCACGGCCGATGTGGGCGGCGCCGATGCTGCCGCAAAGGCCGCCATCCTTGCGTCGCTTGCTTTCGGTGCCTGGGTCGGCATCGACCAGGTGCACTACGAAGGTATCGACGCACTTGCCCGACTCGACATGGAATACGCACGCTTTCTCGGCTACGAGGTCAAGTTGCTTGCGATCGCATCGCGCACCGACGCAGGAATCAGCGCACGGGTCTATCCGGCCATGATCCCGTCCGACCACCCCCTCGCCTCGATCCGCGGCGCCACCAATGCGATCTTCATCACCGGCCCGTCGATCGATGAGCTCCTTTTCGCCGGACCCGGAGCAGGCGGCGAGCCCACCGCCACCGCCGTGCTGGGAGATGTCATCGACGCCGCACGCGAGATCCTGGCCGGCGCCCAGGTCGCCCCGCGCATCCGGTTCGCTCCAGGCGACATCGCAGACTTCGGCGACATCCCAACCAAGTGGTACGTGCGCATCGACGTGGAGGATCGCCCTGGCGTTCTGGCCCAGATCTCGACGGCATTCGGCGAGGCCGAGGTGTCGATCAAGTCGATGTGGCAGGAGGGCGAAGGGGACGGCGCCACGCTGCTCATCATCACTCACCGCGCTCCGGAGAAGCAGCAGCGTCGAGCGGTCGACTCCATCCGCGGCCTCGATGTCGTCCGGTCCGTGGCAGCCACGCTCCGCGTAGAGAGCGCCGAGGCTTAGCTTCGCGGTATCCGGTATCCGGTATCCGGTATCCGGAGCCTCCTTCAGTGTCGAGTACGGCTCGGGCGGCGGCATCCTCACTCCGATTGAGGACCATTAGTACCAAGTACCAAGTACGAAGTACGTCCCCAGGTGGGGACAACCTCGAGTGTCCCCAGCCGTGCTCAACCACGTAGTTCTTGCGTCTGCCGAATCGGCGGGTACAATCTGTGCATCGTTCCCACTCCAGCTCCGGACGTTCGTTCGTCCAGGTAGCGACGGGACCTTCACCGAATCGGCTGTTCCGGCTGCGGTGTCGGGAACGGCTCTCAGTATCGGCCCGACCGCTCGGCGCCGAACTCCAAGTTCCGAAAGGGGCGTCATCGACATGACGACACGGGCCAAGCTTCAAGAGTTGGGGCTCGCCGACTTGCGTGCCATGGCCAGCCAAGTCGATGTGGACCACGCGGGTCTTCAGAAATCGAAGCTCATCGCGGCCATTCTCAATTCTGAGAAGTTCGACGCGTCCATGGTGCCTGAGACCGACGACGAGACCACCAACGGTGAAGCGGTGGCTGAGGCCGGCTCGACGAAGACGGCAGATGCCGGCTCGAGCGATGGCGCCGAGTCGGGATCCGGCGAAGGACGTTCCGAATCCCGCCAGGGAGGCGGTGGCGGTGGCCAGCAGCGGCACCGCCAGCAGGGCGACCGCCAGCAGGGCGGAGATCGTGACAGCCAGGGCCGGCGCCGCAGGCGTGGCCACGGGCGCGGCAATCAGCAAGAGCCCATCGACGAGTCGGAGCTCGAAGTCCGTGAGGGCATCCTCGACATCCTCCCCGAGGGCTACGGTTTCCTGCGCTGCTCCGGTTACCTCCCGGGCGACAAGGACGTCTACGTCTCCGCAAACCACGTCCGCAAGAACCGCCTCCGCAAGGGAGACATCTGCACCGGTCCCGTGCGCCCGGCCAGGGCGCAGGAGAAGTTCCCTGCTCTCGTCCGCATCGTCACCGTCAACGGGATCGACCCCGACGAGGCGAAATCCCGTCCCAGGTTTGCCGACCTGACCCCCCTGTTCCCGGACGAGCGGCTCCACCTCGAAGTGGATGGTCAGTCCAATCACATCCTGCCCCGGATCGTGGACATCATCGCTCCGATCGGCAAGGGCCAGCGTGGCCTCATCGTGTCGCCGCCCAAGGCGGGGAAGACCACGGTGCTCAAGGAAATCGCCAACTCGATCACCGCCAACAACCCCGAGTGCCACCTCATGGTGGTCCTGGTGGACGAGCGGCCCGAGGAAGTCACCGACATGCAGCGGTCGGTGAAGGGTGAGGTCATCTACTCGACCTTCGACCGGCCCGCCGACGAGCACACGCAGGTCTCCGAACTCGCCATCGAGCGGGCGAAGCGACTGGTCGAGGTCGGTACCGACGTTGTCATCCTCCTCGATTCGATCACTCGTCTGGCGCGCGCCCACAACTTGGCGACGCCGGCCAGTGGACGCATCCTCTCGGGTGGTGTCGACTCGACGGCGCTGTATCCCCCGAAGCGTTTTTTTGGCGCTGCCCGCAACATCGAAGAAGGTGGCAGCCTCACGATTCTCGGCACGGCGCTCGTGGAGACCGGATCCCGGATGGATGAGGTCATCTTCGAGGAGTTCAAGGGCACAGGGAACATGGAGCTACGGTTGGACCGCAAGCTCGCCGACAAGCGCATCTACCCGGCGATCGACATCGAGTCGTCAGGCACTCGCCGTGAGGAGCTGCTGTTCCACAAGGACGAGCTCGTCGAGGTCTGGAAGCTGCGGCGCGTGTTGCTTGCGCTCGAGTCGGGAGCCGCTCTCGAGCTGCTCATCGACAGGTTGAAGAGCACCAAGTCGAATGCAGAGTTCCTCGCCAGCATCGCCAAGAGCGGCAACTAGGAAGCCGCTGGTGAGACCGTCGTGAGGGCTCGGAAACCCGCCCACGAGCCGGAATCGACGCCGATCGGCGGTGTTCGAGAACCCGACTACAGTTTCTCAACCGCACAAAAATCCTCTCAGAAGACAGCAGGAGCATCACCGTGAAATCAGATCTGCATCCCGAGTACCGACTCGTCGTGTTCCAGGACACGTCTTCGGATCTGCGGTTCCTGACGCGGTCGACGATCAACACCTCCGAAACCACGGAGTGGGAAGACGGCGAGACGTACCCACTCGCCAAGGTGGAGATCTCGAGCCAGAGCCACCCGTTCTACACCGGCAAGCAGATCCTCGTGGACTCTGGTGGCCGCGTCGAGCGGTTCCGCCGCCGCTACGCCAAGGTCGGCGTGGACACGGCGAAGAAGGGTTCGGAAGCACCTTCCGGCGGGGCGTGAGCCTCAGCTGCATCCCGGATCCCGGATCCCGTATCCAGCACCCGCGGGTTCGGGTTGGTGACTTCGGCGATCGTCCTCTGAGGGGCGTTGTGTTGCGTTCTGCCGTGACGGCGATACCTGCGCGGAGAGCATCGTGAGCCGCGCCCCCAACGCCTCCGTCGGCGGTCAGGCCGTGCTCGAGGGCGTCATGATGCGGGCGCCCAACCGCTGGGCGGTGGCGGTCAGACGACCCGATGGCGTCATCGAAGCTTTGACCCAAGAGCTGCCGCGGCTTGCCTCGCGGTCGAAGGCGGCGCGCATCCCCTTCCTGCGTGGGGTCATGGTGCTTGTCGAATCGCTCTCGCTCGGCTTCAGGGCGCTCTCCTGGTCCGCACAGCGGGCCGGAGAAGACGAGGAGGAGCTGACGAGGCGGCAGGTCATCGGCACGATGATCGTCGCCATCACCTTCGCCCTCGTGCTGTTCATCGGTGCTCCTGTGCTCGCTGCCAACTTCCTCAAGCGCTTCTTCGACGACTCGAGCCTCGCCTTTGTGGTCATCGACGGTCTCATTCGGATCGTGCTCATCGTCGGCTACATATGGGCGATTTCACGAGCCAAGGAGATCCAGCGGGTCTTCGAGTATCACGGCGCCGAGCACATGACGATTCACGCCTACGAGAACGACGATCCGCTCACTCTCGATGCGATTTCGGCCTACAGCCCACGGCATCCCCGCTGCGGGACCTCGTTCATCATCATCGTGGCCATGGTCGCCTTCTTTGTCTTCCTGACGCTTGCCCCCCTCGCGTTCGTGTGGCAGGTGGTGGCGCGGATCGTGATGATCCCCATCATCGCCGGAGTCTCGTACGAGATCCTGAAAGCTGCTGCAGGGAAACCGTGGCTGGCGTGGGCGAGCAAGCCGGGCATCTGGCTGCAGCGCATCACCACTCGCTACCCGACACCTGATCAGATCGAGGTGGCAGTGGCCAGCCTGCTGGCGGCGCTCACGGAGGACGAACGCACCGAGGTTGAACAGCGAGGTCCAGTGGCCGCCGGAGCGCTTCATGTTGAGTTCGACCCGGACTCGATCTGATGGAGGCCGGGTTGCGGGCCAAGCTCGACGAGCTGAAGGCCGCCTACGAATCCACGGTTGCTCAGCTCAGCGATCCCGAAGTGCATGCCGATCAGAACCGCTTTCGGGAGGTCTCCATCCGCCACAGCGAACTCAAACATGTGGTGGATGCGTACGAACGGTTCGACGACGCATCCAGCGAGCTCGCCGAAGCACAGCAGCTTGCCGAGCTGGAAGCGGATCCGGAGGCCAAGGAGTACTTCGATACCGTCGCCAAGGAGCAACAGCGGGAGATCGAGGAGCTGGACGGAGCGTTGCGCCGCATGCTGGTGCCGAAGGATCCCAACGACGAGAAGGATGTCATCGTCGAGCTGCGCGCTGCGGTTGGTGGAGACGAGGCCGCGCTGTGGGCGGCGGATCTCTACCGCATGTACTCCCGGCTCGCTGAGCGCAGGGGCTGGAGCACCGAGGCGATGGACACGTCCCTCACCGACGGCGGAGGGCTCAAGGAAGCGACTTTTGCGGTGAAGGGGAGGGGCGCCTACTCGGTGTTCAAGTTCGAGGCAGGGCCCCACCGGGTGCAGCGGGTGCCGAAGACCGAGTCGCAGGGCCGGATCCACACCTCGATCGCCACCGTTGCGGTGCTCCCCGAGGCAGAGGACGTGGAGATCGACATCCACGAGAACGACCTCGAAATCGAGACGTTCCGGTCGACCGGTCCCGGCGGGCAGTCGGTCAACACCACGGATTCGGCGGTGCGCATCCGTCACGTCCCGACGGGCATCGTGGTGTCGTGTCAGGACGAGAAGTCCCAACTGCAGAACAAGCTCAAGGCCATGCGGGTGTTGCGGGCCAGGTTGTATCAGGCGCAGATGGCCGAGCAGCTTGGAGAGCGGGCGTCTGCTCGCCGATCCCAGGTCGGCTCGGGGGAGCGCGCCGAGAAGATCCGCACGTACAACTTCAAAGAGAATCGCGTCACCGATCACAGGATCGGCAAGACGCTCCACAGTCTCACCGACATCCTCGACGGCGATCTGGATGCGTTCCACCAGGAGCTCAGCGCCCAGGAAGTCACGGAGCGTCTCGCCGAGGTCGAATGACGGAACCGCCCATGGCTGATGCGGCCGACATCACCGAGTTGCTGACCCTTGCGATGGACCTTCCCCAACACGAGGTGGTCCGGCTCCTGATGGCGGCGACGCATCGCAGCCGATCCGAGGTGTTGCGGGGCGGCAACGTCGGGCAGGCAGCCGCCGCCCGGTATCGGATGCTGCTGGAGCAGCGGAGGAGCGGGGTACCGCTGCAGTACCTCGAAGGCACCGTGCAGTTCGGGCCAGTCGAGATACTCGTCGATCGGCGGGCATTGATCCCGCGTCCCGAGACGGAGCAGCTCTGGGAGCTGGTGACGAGCCGATACGAGGGAATCCCCGAGGTGGTCGTCGATCTGTGTTGTGGCAGCGGCAATCTTGCGCTGGCCCTCAAACACCGGTGGCCGTCTGCCAGGGTCGTTGCGGTGGACAATTCACACCAGGCGACGGACCTGGCCAGGGAGAACGTTCGGTTCACCGGTCTCGATATCGAAGTCCTCGAGGGTGATCTCTATTCTCCGCTTCCTCACGACCTGATCGGGAAGGTCGACGTTCTCGTCGCCAATCCCCCGTACCTCGGCGAGGACGAGGTGGATGTGTTGCCCGCGGAGGTCCGGGATCACGAGCCGCACGCCGCGCTCGTGGCCGGGGCGGCGGGCGATGAGGTGCTGGCACGGATTGCATCCGACGCTCGCCGGTGGGTCGCCGCCGGTGGCCTCCTTGCCTGCGAGATCTCCGAGTTCCGTGTTGAGCGTGTCGTGGAGGCCTTCGCCGACCTCGGCGGTGCCGTGCTGCCGGACCTGACAGGCCGCCCGCGTTTTGTCCTCGCCCAATTCCGCTAGCTTCACAGGTACGCTCGCTACTCCCCCCGAGGTGATCGATGAGTGTGACCGAGGCTCTTGCAGCCATACGCCGTGGCGAGATCGTTGGTGTGCCCACCGACACCTTGTACGGGCTCGCCGCCGACCCATTCAGCGAGGATGCTCTGGATGCGATCTTCGAGCTGAAGGGCCGGCAGAGCAACAAGCCCTTTGCCATCCTCGTCGCGTCGGTCGAGCAAGGCATGGAACTTGCGTCCTTTTCCGACCGGGCACTCGACCTTGCCGAGCAACACTGGCCGGGAGCGCTGACGCTCGTTGTACCCCGGCTGAGTACCGCGCCCGGCTGGCTTGGGCACCAGGCTCGCCGAACCGTCGGCCTGCGATGTCCCGACCACACCGTCGCTCTGGAGTTGCTTGACAAAGCCGGCCCACTTGCGGTGACGTCGGCAAACCTCAGTGGTCACGAGGCCGTCCTCGACCACGACGAGGCCAGGGACCTCTTTGGTGACGCGGTGACCGTCTATCTGGAAGGCCGCGCCCACGGTGGCGAGGCGTCCACCATCATCGATCTGACCGAGCCGGACCCGCTGACGTTGCGCCAAGGCCCTGTGTGAAGACGAGTATCCGGTATCCGGTATCCGGTATCCGGTATCCCGTTTCTGTGCGATTGAGGCACGGCGCACGGTCAACCTCTCCCCGCGGATACGGGACACGGCTTCCGTCGGCTACTCTCCGCGCGATCTCACTGGAGGCCCTGTTGACTGATACCCGTTCCCTCGAGGAAGTCGATCCGACGCTGGCGGAGCTCGTCGCTCGCGAGGCGGAACGGCAACGTACGAACATCCAACTGATCGCATCGGAGAACCTCGTGGGGTATTCGATGATGCAGGCTTCCGGCTCGGTCCTCACCAACAAATACTCCGAGGGCTACCCCGGGCGGCGCTACTACGAGGGCTGTGCGGTTGTCGACGAGGTCGAGCAGCTGGCCATCGATCGGGCGAAGGCCCTCTTCGGCGCAGAGCATGCCAACGTCCAAGCGCACAGCGGCTCCCAGGCCAACATCGCCGCCTACCTCGCACTGCTGCAGCCGGGAGACACCATCCTCGGAATGCGGCTCGACCAGGGCGGCCACCTCACCCACGGATCGCCGGTCAACTTCTCCGGGAAGCTGTTCAACATCGTCGCCTACGGGCTCGATCCCGAGACCGAGCGGATCGACTTCGACGAAGTGCGCAGACTGGCGCAGGAGCATCGCCCCAAGCTCATCGTTGCGGGCTATTCGGCGTATTCCCAGCTCATCGATTGGTCGATCTTCCGCGACATCGCCGACGAAGTGGGAGCGGTCTACCTGGTCGACGCCGCCCACATCATCGGGCTGATTGCAGGGGGCGCCCACCCCAACCCGGTGCCCCATGCCGACATCGTCACGGCCACGACCCACAAGGCACTGCGCGGCCCGCGAGGCGGTCTGATCCTGTCGACCGAGCAGTACGCCAAGGCCATCGACAAGGCGGTGTTCCCCCTCGGCCAAGGTGGGGCGATCAACAGCCAGATTGCCGCCAAGGCGCTGTGCTTCGAGCTGGCCGGCCGCGCCGACTTCGCTGCGTATGCCCACCAGATCGTCGCCAACGCCTCGGCGCTCGCCACCACCATGGCCGCGGAGGGGGCGCGCATCGTGAGCGGGGGCACGGAGAACCACATGTTCCTGGTGGATCTGCGGTCCATCGACGAGGAGCTGACGGGCAAGCAGGCGGCCCGGACGCTCGATGACGCCGGCATCACGCTCAACATGAACTCCATCCCTTTCGACCCGAGGAAGCCGGCGATCGCAAGCGGTGTGCGCATCGGCACGCCGGCGGTGACCACCGCAGGGATGCGCGAGCCCGAGATGGAGCGCCTTGGTGCACTGATCGTCGGGGTCCTCCGCAGCCACGGCGACGAGGTCGCCGTCAAGCAGCTGAGCGGTCAGATTGCCGACCTGGCGGCCGAGTTCCCCGGCTACCCGGAGAACTTCCCCGGGCATGTCTGACGCCGACCTCGAACGCATACCCTTCAACAAACCGGCGTTGGTCGGAAACGAGATGGAGTACGTTCGCGCTGCGGTCGACGGTGGGCATACGTCGTCATCTGGCGAGTACTCCAAGGCGGTTGCCCAACTGCTGAAGGACGCCCACGACGCCTCCGACGTGCTTCTCACCACGTCGTGCACCGACGCCCTGGAGATGGCGGCGATGATGCTGGATCTCAGGCAGGGCGACACCGTCATCGTCCCTTCCTTCACCTTTGTGTCTACGGCGCTTGCGTTCACCCGCGAGGGGGCGCGCATCCTGTTTGCGGACATCGAGCCGGAGACGCTGGGAATAGACCCGCTTTCGGTTGCAGAACTGCTCGACGACTCGGTCAGGGCAGTGGTGCCCGTCCACTATGCGGGCGTGGGATGCGACATGGCGGGGCTGCAGGAGGTGCTGAAAGCCCGGCCAGATGTGGAGATCGTCGAGGACAATGCCCACGGGCTCTTCGGTACCTACCAGGGTCAGACGCTCGGCACGTTCGGGCGTTTTTCGACGCTGAGCTTCCACGAGACCAAGAACTTCGTCTGCGGCGAGGGCGGTGCGCTGGTGGTCAACCGCACCGACGACTCGGCTCGGGCCCACGTGTTGTTCGACAAGGGCACCAACCGGCAGGCCTTCATGCTTGGCCAGGTCGACAAGTACTCGTGGGTCGATCGAGGGTCGTCGTTTGGCATGTCCGACATGCTGGCGGGTTTCCTGCTCGCCCAACTCGAGGCCAAGGACCACGTCCTGGCGGAGCGCAAGCGCGTGTTCGACACCTACATGGATGTGCTTGCGCCGCTGGCCGATGGGCTTGGCATCCGCCTTCCGACAGTGCCCGAAGATCGGACTTCGGCGTATCACATGTTCTACATCCTGCTTCCGGATCGGCTCACCCGGGACCGGGCTCTGCGGGGATTGGCCGAGCGACATATCCAAGGCACGTTCCACTACGTGCCCCTCGACTCGTCCGACGGGGGGCGTCGTTTTGCTGCGAGGCCGTATTCCTGTCCCGTCACGGAAGACATCAGCGGCCGTTTGCTGCGGCTGCCGTTCTACAACGAGCTGCGCACGCAAGACGCCGAGCGTGTCGTGGATGCGCTAACAGATACGTTGCGCTGATCCCGAGCCGCGGCCGCTGTCACGTCGTAAGCTCCCAGCGTGGAGAACACGAGCGAGCGAGCTGCAGTCGAGATCTCGGTTGTCGTGCCGTGCTATTCGAGTGGGGCATGGATCGAGCAGCTCGTGGAGCGCGTCGACGCCGCGATGGCGCCGCTTGGACGCTGCTACGAGTTGATCCTCGTCAACGATGCTTCCCCGGACGACGTGACCTGGCCGGCCATCGCCAAGCTGGCTGCGGCATCTCCCTGGGTCAGGGGCATCGACCTGTTGACCAACGTAGGCCAGTTCAGGGCGTTGTTGTGCGGTCTCGAGGCGGCTCGCGGTGACCTGGTGGTCACGATGGACGACGACCTCCAGCACCCGCCGGAGGAGATCCCCAAGTTGATCGCCGCCATCGACGCCGACCCGGAACTGCAAGCCGTCATCGGCTCGTACGTCGGCAAGCGCCATTCGCGTTTTCGCAATCTCGGCACTCGCATGGTGGCGTCGATCTACACGAGGGTCTACGACAAGCCTGAGGGCATCGACACGACGAGTTTCCGTGTTCTGCGCAGGCCGCTCGTCGAAGCGCTGCTCAGCCATCGGACCGTGAAGCCCGTGATCGGAGCGCTGATTCTCCAGTCAACGCGACGGATTGCGAACGTCCCGGTGAGCCACGACGAACGGGTCGAAGGTAAGTCTGGTTGGAGCCTACGCAGCCTGATTTCGGCGACGCTCGACAACGTCGTCAACGCATCGACCGCACCACTCCGCTTTGTCAGCACGGCCGGCATTCTGCTTGCGGTGGCGTCGTTGCTGCTGGGGGCGTTCTACTTCGTCAGGGGCTTGGTGACGGAGACCAGCGTGCAAGGCTTCACGACTCTCGTGGTGCTGGTCATCTTCTTTGGCGGGGCGATCATGGCTGCCATCGGTCTCCTCGGCGAATACGTCGTGCGGATCGTCACCGAGGTCACAGGTCCGCCCCGCTACGTCGTGCGCGAACGGATCGACTGACTCAGGTTCCAAGCGAGGCGGCGCATACGACCATCTGGCCACCCTTCTGCAGCGCACGTGTCACGGTTGCCTCAACGTGCTCCGGATGGAAGAGCTGTGCGACGTCCCTTCCACTCGATAGAGCGCTGGCCTAGACCGTATTCATCGATCCACTCAATGACGACCGTGGTGGGGCCCTGACCCTGAATCACAATCCGGCCATCTTCCCCTGTCGTCAAGGTCACCGCCTCGCCATCTTGCAGCCGTGTGCACGAAGTCAACTCACACGACGGAATCGTGGTGTTGTAGAGACGCATCACGCCTCGCGCTGCTGCGATCTTCGGCTTCATCGAAGACCGGGTCGGGTTCCCATCCATCATGCAGGAAGCGCTGGATGAGGCCGACGGTCAGATCGCGCCCGTGCGCGATGTCCATGTCTGCGCCCGGAACTCCAGGCTCGCCTGCGGCGAGAAGGGCACCGACTGTCTCCACCCGGTCCTGTCGGATCGAGCTCGGCTCGTTCCGTCCAGATACCGGTGAAGCCTGCGCGAAGATTCGCCAATTTCCGAAAGCCGACCACTGCGCCATGAGCCCGGCAACAAGGGCTACTTGAGCGCTCCTTCGGCTTGGGAGTCGCACCTTTGGGCCGACGACGAAGATGAGCAGCCACACCAGCATGTAGCCATACCGACGGTGAATCGATGGTTGCCCGACCGGCCGTCACTCGTCAGCAGGATGACCATCGTCATGTAGGCAAGTGCTGTGGCGATCCACACCGCGTCGAACGGGGTGAGGCGGCCACGGATCAGCCACCAGATCAGGGCTCGCCGCCAGCGAGAGAACCAGGAACTCGCCGAGCGCAGCGGGGATTGCGCAGGTTTCGGCCAAAGGGCGGCGGCAACTGGTCCAGACGAGTTCTGGAAGCGCCAGCACGCCGTCTGCAGTCACTTCGAGGTTTCCGCCGCCCTTCGGTCCTGGGTACGCGACATACCAGGCGAGGTACGCGCACCTACGGCGCAGCGAAGCTGGGCAGCACCCGCCACAGGCGACCCGATATCAGCGCAACGAGTCACCGAAGCAGCCGCGGCTGCTACCCCGAGACTGGTGCTGAGGACGCTTACGCCGATGAGGCCCGCGAGCGTCAGCTTCTCCGTGCGCGTTCCGACGGTCCTCCGGCGTCGTACATCGAGGCTGCGAGGGCCAGGGCGGGGATTACGAGGTGATGCCCGATTGTGGCCGTGGTCAAGAAGCTCGACGACCCGAGGAGAAGCAGAACGGCGAGGATTAGCCACGCGATCACGGGTCGGCGTCACGTCGCCGCAATACCCACCAGTGGCGTACGCCATGAAGCCGTAGCCGAGGAGTCGCGGAATGAAGAACCATGGCCAGAAGTCGAGTCCGAACATTGTGTACAGAACTTGATGCACCAATGCCACCGGCGCCTGCAGATGACCGTTGTGCGGTCGGATCAGGCTGCTTGGGGACGCAAGGCTGCGGTCAGGAAGTCCCACGCGTCGCGAAGAACCAGGTGTCGCGGCGCAACCATCCCACGATGACCATGGAGATGACGGTCGCGATCGCGCGGCGTTGCCAACTCGCGAGCTGAGGGCGGAGGCGCCAGCCAGCGAAACATGGACTGCGTACCGGTCGGCGCGAGAGGGTTTCGGTTCGCGGGGTGACGTTACGCCAGCTTCGGCGGAGAGCTCGACATTCTGCGAAGGTTAGCTACAGCGCTTGTGCACATCACGGCCGAGCGCATTGCTCAGCGATTGCGGAAGCAGACATGAACCGGGCCGCCTGAGAGGACTTCAATGGTTGCAACGCCGACGGCACCGACTCGGATAGGAGATCGTGCGTCGGCCCTGCATCGCGACGGGTCGGCGTCCAGATCCGATCTCGTCGTCCCATCCGACCATGATCTGAGCAATCGACGAGGCTCGGACGACCAGCGCCGCGTCCGGTCGTCGGACGCAAGTGTGAGCGTTTCACCAGCGGCGACGAGCTCGCACCCGAAGCCGTTCCGCCGACGGAGACACGAGTGCGAAGGACGCCTCGCGCGAGCGTTGCAGACTCCTCGTCCTCCGGCCCCGTCGGCGTCCACCCCTGTTCGAGGAACTCCTTGACACTGGCCACGGTCACGAGGCCGCGGCGGGCGCCCCCGCCTGCAGGCAGCACGAGTTCGGAGTCCTCGAGAGCCGGCTCGCCGTCCAATAGCAGCGTGCCGACTGCGTTGACGTGCGACTCGACTGCGCGACTGATCTCCTCCCAGTGGTTTGACTCGTCCCGAAAGGCCTTCAGGTTGCCCAGCACGACGAGTCCTACAGCGCCGATGACGAGGATGCGTCTTGCGGCCAGGTCTTCCGGCAGCCTGATGTGGGGCACGATGGCCGGGACCAACAGCCAGGTGGCCACAAAACTGAAACGGACGGCGTCCGGGTCGAGGCGTCCAGGGGCCACCCTCGCGACGATCACCATGGTCATGTAGAGCGCTGCCATGAGGAGCCACACGGCGTCGAAGGCGTCGAGCTTGCTGCGAGCGCCCCAGAGGATCAGCAGCAACACAACTCCCACCGCAACTGCAGGCGCATACGCCAGAGGCACGGCCAGCGCCCGGCTGATCGCAGCGCCGAACATCTCAGGCAGTGCTGCAGGTACGTCTGCCAATGAATCGAAGCCGAGAGACCCGGTGCCCGCACCTTCACCTCGGAATGTGACGAACCATGCCGAGTAGACGGCCAGCCCGGCCACGAACGCAGGCCAGATCTGCCGAAAGCGCCCAAGCGCAAGGCCCACGAGTCCAAGCGCTGCCGCACCGGCAAGTCCGGAACTCGTGGTGATCACAAGACCGACGATCAGCGCGCTGAACACCACCAGCTCGGACCCACGGCGCGGTCCGCCGCCGGAATAGATCGAGGCGGCCAAGGCCACCATCGGCAGGACCAAGAACGGCCCCAGCGTGGTGGCGTTGATGACCGCAGACGAACCCAGGATCAGGAGTGTGCCGAACGCGATCCAGGAGACCGTTGGATCCGCACCGCGGCGACGAATCACGATCCACATGAAGTAGGTCATGGCACCGTAGCCGATCACCCGTGGCAGCCAATACCACGGCCAGTAGTCGAACCCAACCGTGCGATACAGGGCCTGCTGCACCAGAGCAACAGGGAACTGGAGGTGGCCGTTGTGAGGTTCGAGCAGCGTGATCGGGTCTGCGAGGCTGCGTCCCAGCAGAAAGTCCCAGAAATCCCCGTAGAACCAGCTGTCCCGACTCAGCCAAGTGACGACCGCCATCGACACGACGGTGAGCGCTGCGCCGATGGCGAGGTCGCGCCGGGACGGCATGGGTTCGGGCCACCGGCCGCGGGCGTCCGTCATGTGTGCGCCTGCTCGGATGCCAGCCGGCGATCGGCAGCCGCCATGGCCGCCACGGCGATCACCTCGGTGATGACGAAGGCAATCACCACCTCCTCGACCGGCTCACCGTTTCCGACCACCAGGAATACAATCGCCACGGCGAGGGCGATCGACCATGAGCCGAGGATCGCCAGCGTCGCATCTCTCGCCAACAGCAGCATGATCAGGCCGAGCGCGCCGAGGGCCAGCGTACTGCCACCGCCGATGAGGGCGACGACCCCCCTCGCCGGGCTGACCCCGGCGCCGAAGATCGCATCGACCAGCCACGGCCCCCCAAACCATGCCCCGGCGGTGACCGCCACCGCCACACCTGCCGTGGCGCCGAGCAATCCAGTCCGGATGCGGCCAAGGGTCGCCTCGTCACCACGAACGGCATAGCCGGTCAGTGGCCCGGTGAGCCGGGTCGCGAACCCGAGCGCCACGAGATACGGCGCCCGAAACAACGCAAGCGCCGCAAACACGCCGGTGACGGCGGCGGGCGCTCCTCCCATGGCCGCGATGACCGCCGGGGGAGCGTTGAGCGCGACCTGGGCGAGGAGAATCCCACCACCGAGCCCTGTGAGGAACTCGAGCACCTTGTGGGCGGTGCCGCCATCGGCGGAGAGCCGGAACGAGGAGGGCCAGAACACCACGACGAGGACACCGCCCGCCAGAGTGGCGCCGAACCACTCGATCGAGCCGCCCACGGCGACGACCAGAAGGCCCAGCAGGAGTCTGATGGCGTTCTCGGCGCCGATGGCGATGCCCGTGGCGACAAACCGGTTCCTCGAGGCGAGGATGCCCCGGCCGTAGCCGACGACCGCAGAACCCACCGAGACGACGGGGATGAGCAGCGGCCACCAGAGGTCCGCCGTCCCGAACAACCGCTCCCGCATCGGTAAAGCCACCCCGAGCATCACGATGGCGATGACGACGGCAACAGCCGTGAGCCGGGGGAGTGTCTTGCGTACCGAGGCGTCGCCTCCCTCGACCTTCACGATGCGGATGATCCAGTGCTGGACGGGGAAGGTGAACACCGCAACCGACAGGGCCCAGAACGTCCAGACGACCGAGACCGGCGAGAACGCATCGGCCCCGTAGGCTCGGGTGCCCAGGGCGACGAAGGCATATGCGGCCAAACCGTTGACGGCGGAGCCGGCTACGAGGCTCGCTGAATCGGTGGCGAGGCGGCGTCGAGTGATGGCGTCCTCCGTTGTGGACGTGACACGGTGCGGTGAGCGAGTCTACGGTGCAGGTGGATCGGACCGCCGTCGCCTCATTGCCTCCCTGGTCATGGAGGCTTGCAGCGTGTCCGGACCTGCAGGTACAGTGACGCCGACCCGCTTGTGAAAGGAATCACAAGGTTGGACACGGAACGGAAGCGATCGCAGGGTGCGATGGTCGGTGACTGGTCGGCGAGTGGAGACTTCTTTGGAGCAATCCTGGCGGGCTTTGGTCTGGGATGGCTTGCCGACTGGCTGCTGGGCACGCCGCCGTGGTTCGTCGTCATCGGCATCATCGCCGGGTTTGTCGTGGGGTTCTGGCGGATGATGACGTACTCCGACAAGATCATCGACCAAGTCGAACGGGCACGCGGGATCGAGATCGAGAAGTGACCGACAGCCCGAACCCGGTGACCGCCGAAGCCGCCTACTACGAACCGAGCCCGCTGGGTGTGGACGTCGAGGCGATCATGGGACGCCACATTGCCCGAAGGAGCCTGATCGTCGGACCGCTGATCGTTGCGATTGCGTGGCTCGTATGGGGGCCGCACGCAGCCGTCTCGGCCGCCGCAGGGGTGGCGATCGTCGCCCTCAACTTCGTGCTCTCCGGTGCGGCGCTGGCCAAAGCTGCGACCGTGTCGATGAGTGTCTATCATGCGGTCGCCTTGCTGGGCTTCTTCGTGCGGCTTGGCGTGATCATGGCTGCAGCATTCCTGGTCGTGACGGTGTTTGACCTCGACCGCAGGGCACTCGGAGTGGCTGCGGTCATTGCATATCTCAGTTTGTTGACTTTGGAGGCTCGGGCCGTCATGGGCGGTGCGCGAAAGGAGTTGGAGTGGAGCAACTGATCCTCGCGGCGAGCGAGTGTGATCCTGCAGAGGAGATCATCTGCGCTCCGACCGATGTCCTCGAGCTCTTCGAGTTCAAGGATGCGCTGTTCAGCATCGGGATCTTCGACGTCACCCGCACCGTGGTGCTCACTGCGCTCGCCGGTGCCCTGGTCATTGCTTTCTACTACTTCGGTTTGCGCAAGAAGAGCGTCGTCCCCGGCAAGATGCAGGTGATGGCAGAGAGCGCCGTTGGCTTCGTTCGCGACGAGATCGCGATCGGGATCATCGGCGAGGAAGACGGGCGCAAGTACGCACCCTGGCTGTTGACCATCTTCTCCTTCATCATCGTCAGCAACCTCTTCGAGGTCACCCCTTTCATCAACTTCCCCATCACCTCCCGGATGGCGATACCTCTCTTCCTGTCGCTCCTCACCTGGGTGATCTTCGTGTTCGTCGGGTTCAAGAAGAACGGGTTCCACTACCTGCTGGACACCATCTGGCCGAAGTCGGTGCCGTTGGCGCTCCGGCCGCTCGTCGGGCTCATCGAGGTGGTGTCCGTCTTCATTCTGCGCCCCATCACCCTGGCCGTCCGGCTCTTCGCCAACCTGGTCGCCGGTCACTTGATGCTGACCCTGCTGTTGGCATCCGGCATCGTGTTCTTCACCGCTGTGGGCGATATCGGGATACGGGCCCTGATCGGTCTCCCGTGGTTTGTCTTCGGTCTTGGGATCTACGTGTTCGAGATCGTTGTTGCGATCCTCCAGGCCTACATCTTCACCCTGCTGTCCGCTGTCTACGTTCAAACGTCCGTCCATCCTGAGCACTAGGGAGGAAACCCGAGTATGGAAGATCTAAGTGGGCCTATTGCCCTCGTCGGTTACGGCCTCGCCGCTATCGGTCCCGGCATCGGTATCGGCATCGTCGTGGGTAATGCCATCCAGGCGATGGTCCGCCAGCCAGAGATGGCCGGTGTAGCCCGGACAACGATGTTCCTGGGAATCGCATTCACCGAAGCGCTAGCGCTCATCGGCTTCGTGCTGTTCTTCATCGCTTGAGGGGTTCTGCGATATGTATCCGATACTCACCACGTCGCTGATCCTGGCGGCCGAAGCGGAGGAGAGCAGCGGCATCGACCTGCTGCTGCCCGAGACCTCCGAGCTCATCGCCGGGATCGTTGCCTTCTCGATCATCTTCTTCTTCGTGTGGAAGTGGGTGTTCCCTGCGCTCAACACGACGCTCGAAGCACGCCAAGACGCGATCAAGGGTGAGCTCACGGCCGCCGAGGAGAGCAAAGCCGAAGCCGCCACGCTCCTCGCCGACTACCAGGAGCAGCTCAAGTCCGTTCGCCAGGACGCCGACCGCATCGTCGACGAGGCTCGCCAATCGGCTGAGTCGTTGAAGTCCGACATCGTTGCCAAGGCGAACACCGAGGCAGAGGACATCGTGACCAAGGCCCGCACCGAGGCGGATTCGGAGAAGCAGCGGGCACTCCAGGAGGCTCGCTCCGACGTTGCTTCGCTCTCCATCGATCTTGCGGAGAAAGTGGTCGGCAACAGCCTCGACCGCGATGCCCAGCAACATCTGGTCGACGCGTACCTCGCCGATCTGGACCGGATGGCCTGACGTATGGCTGAGGCCGACCGCATCAAAGGCTACGCCGCCGGCCTGTTCGAGATCGCCCGAGGAGAGGGCCAGCTCGAGCGGGTCGAGGCCGAGCTGTATCAGATCGCTCGCGCATTCGAAGTGTCGGAAGACCTCCGCATGACGCTCGGGGACGCCGCTGTGCCGCTCGAGAGAAAGCACGGCATCATCACCGACCTCATCGGTGGCCGGGCGACGGACCTCACCGTTGCGGTGGTCGAGTTCGTGGTGGGCGCCGGGCGGGTCAGGGACCTGCCCGAGATCGCCGACGGGCTTGCTGCTGCGGCCGCTGCCTCCCGCTCGAAAGAGCTCGCAGAGGTGCGTTCGGCCGTCGAGCTCGACGCCGAGACGATCGCAAGGCTCGAACAGGCTCTCGGCAGGGCCACCAAGAAAGACATCGAAGTGAAGGTTGTGGTCGACCCCACCATCGTGGGCGGCATCGTCGCCCGGGTGGGCGACACCGTCATCGACGGCTCGGTGCGCCGCCGCCTGGACTCGCTCCGGCAGGCGCTTCGGTCGGGTTGACCTCGAGGAGCACATAACACATGGCAGATCTGACGATCAGCGCACAAGACATCACCTCGGCCTTGCGGTCGAATCTCGACGGATGGAGTCCGGACGTTTCCCGCGAGACGGTCGGCTACGTCACGTCGATCGCAGACGGGGTTGCCCGGGTGAAGGGGCTCCCCAACGTGATGGCCTCCGAGCTGCTCGAGTTCCCCGGAGGGTTGATTGGGGTCACCCTGAACGTGGACGAGGAAGACCTCGGTGTCGTGCTCATGGGTGACGCCTCGCACATCGAGGAAGGCACCTCGGTCAGGCAGACCGGAGACGTGCTCTCGGTCCCCGTCGGCGATGCTTTGCTCGGCAGGGTCATCGATCCGCTCGGCCAGCCCATCGACGGCAAAGGTCCCATCAACACCAGCGAGCGCAGGCTCCTCGAGACCCAGGCGCCTTCTGTGGTGGAGCGGCAGCCCGTCAGAGAGCCGCTGCAGACCGGCATCAAGACCATCGATGCCATGACTCCGATCGGCCGTGGGCAGCGCCAGCTGATCATCGGCGACCGGCAAACCGGCAAGACGGCGATCGTCGTCGACACGATCATCAACCAGAAGTCCGAGAACGTGAAGTGCGTCTATGTGGCGATCGGCCAGAAGGCCTCGACGGTGGCCGAGGTGGTCGACGCCCTCGAGAGCGCCGGCGCCATGGAGTACACGGTCGTGGTCAACGCCCCGGCCTCCTCCGCCGCTGCGCTCCAGATGTATGCCCCCTATGCGGGTTCCGCCATCGGCCAGTACTGGATGTACAAGGGCGAGCACGCCCTGGTCATCTATGACGATCTCTCCAAGCAGGCTGTGGCGTACCGTGAGATCTCGCTGCTACTGCGTCGCCCCCCTGGCCGCGAGGCGTACCCGGGTGACGTGTTCTACTTGCACAGCCGCCTGCTCGAACGCTGTGCCAAGCTCTCAGAAGAACTGGGCGGCGGTTCACTCACAGGGCTCCCGATCGTCGAGACAAAGGCCAACGACGTTTCGGCCTACATCCCGACCAACGTCATCTCGATCACCGATGGGCAGATCTTCCTCGAGACCGACCTCTTCTTCTCCGGCGTCCGGCCGGCCATGAACGCCGGCGTCTCGGTATCCCGGGTCGGCGGCAACGCCCAGATCTCGGCGATGAAGAAGGTCGCAGGCCCGCTCCGCGTCAACCTGGCGCAGTTCCGTGAGCTCGAGGCCTTTGCCGAGTTCGGTTCCGAGCTCGATGCCGCATCACTTGCGCAGCTCGAGCGAGGCCGGCGAGTTGTCGAGGTGCTCAAGCAGGGCCAGTTCCAGCCGGTCCCCGTCGAGGAGCAGGTGCTCGCCATCTACAGCGTCACCAACGGCCTGATGGACGACATCCCCACCGAACACGTGGGGCGGTTTGAGACCGAGCTACGCGACTACTTCCGCACCCGGTACAGCCAGGTGCTCGACGGCATCCGCACCAGCGGCCAACTCCCAGAAGCCGGCGTGATCGACGAGGGTGTCGCAGCCTTCAAGGAGTCCTTCTCGATCGAGGAAGACGGCTAAGACCGATGGCGTCCGCTGAGCTTCGCGACACCAGACGACGGATCAAGTCCGTCCAGGCGACGATGAAGATCACGCGCGCCATGGAGCTCATCGCCGCCTCACGGATCCCCAAGGCGCAGGCCCGCGTGTCGGCCTCGAAGCCGTACACCGCCAAGCTGATCGAGGTCATTCGCAACGTCGGCGGCGCCTCGGGCGGAGCCAGCCACCTCCTCCTCGAAAAGCGCGAGGTCAAGAGCGTTGGCGTGCTGCTCATCTCTGCCGATCGTGGCCTGGCCGGAGCCTATGCGTCTTCGATCATCCGGATGGCGGAAGCGGTGATGATCCAGCATCGCCAAGAAGGGCGTGAGGTGCGGCTGTTCGTGGTCGGCAAGAAGGCTCAGGGGTACTTCGACTACCGCGGGTATCACATCGAGCAAGCATTCACCGGCGTCACCGACACCCCGGGATACGGCGACGCTCGCGCCGTTGCCAATGTCGTGATGGATGCGTATGCCGACGGCAGGGTGGATGCGGTCGAGGCGTTCTACACCCGCTTCGACTCTGCGTTGATCCAGACCCCGCTCTCGTTCGAGCTGCTACCTGTTGAGCCGCCGACCTCAGACGATGCGGCGGAAGTCACCGCAAGTGTCGCCACGGTCGACTACACCTATGAGCCGTCGCCTGAGGAGATCCTCGAACGCCTCTTGCCCCGCTACGTCGAGGCCATCGTCTTCAACATGCTGCTCGAGAGCTCGGCCTCGGAGCACTCGGCGCGCCGGCGGGCGATGAAGGCTGCCACGGACAACGCCGACGAGCTGATCCGAATCCTCACCAACGTGGCCAACCGCGCCCGCCAGGCGGAAATCACCACGGAGATCTCCGAGATCGTCGGCGGCGCCGAAGCGCTGAGCGGCTGACCGAACAACCAACCGAGACTTTCACAGGGAAACAAGGAGCAGACAGGTGGCAGAAGCCAAGAGCGTAGGACGCATCGTCAAGGTCGCAGGACCGGTTGTGGACGTCGAGTTCTCGCCGGACGGCATGCCGGAGCTCAACCATGCTCTGGAAATCGAGTTCGAGCTCAGCGGTGAGACCAAGATCGTCAGGGCCGAGGTCGCCCAGCATCTCGGTCACAGCAAGGTGCGCGCTGTCGCCATGGCGCCGACCGACGGGCTGGTGCGTGGTGCACCGGTGCGCAACACCGGTGCCCCGATTTCCGTTCCGGTTGGCGATCAGACCCTGGGCCACATCTTCAACATGTGGGGTGAGGCCCTCGACGACCCGGACGCCGAATTCGGCGAGCGCTGGCCCATCCACCGCCAGCCGCCGGCATTCGAGGACGTTGCACCGACCAAGCAGATGTTCGAGACCGGCATCAAGGTCATCGACTTGCTCTCCCCGTACCTCGAAGGTGGCAAGATCGGCCTGTTCGGCGGCGCCGGTGTCGGCAAGACCGTGCTCATCCAGGAGATGATCAACCGGGTGGCCACCCAGCATGGCGGTGTGTCCGTGTTCGCCGGCGTCGGCGAGCGTACCCGTGAAGGCAACGACCTCTTCCTCGAGATGCAGGAATCAGGCGTCATCGAAAAGGCTGCGCTCGTGTTCGGCCAGATGGACGAGCCCCCGGGCGTGCGGCTTCGGGTGGCGCTTTCTGCGCTCACGATGGCCGAGTACTTCAGGGACGTGCAGCGTCAGGACGTGCTGCTGTTCATCGACAACATCTTCCGCTTCACCCAGGCAGGCTCCGAGGTGTCGACGCTTCTCGGCCGGATGCCCAGCGCCGTCGGCTACCAGCCGACCCTGGCGGGTGAGATGGGCATGCTCCAGGAGCGCATCACGTCGCTCAAAGGCCGATCGATCACTTCGATCCAAGCGATCTACGTCCCGGCCGATGACATCACCGACCCTGCGCCTCACACGGCCTTCGCCCACCTCGATGCCACGACGGTGCTCAGCCGCCCGCTCACGGCCATCGGCATCTACCCGGCTGTCGATCCGCTCGACTCCACGAGCCGTGCGCTCGATCCTCAGATCGTCGGCGCCGAGCACTACGGGGTTGCCGTTGAGGTGCAGAGGGTGCTGCAGCGCTACAAGGACCTCCAGGACATCATCGCCATTCTGGGTATCGACGAGCTCTCCGAAGAGGACAAGCTCATCGTCGGCCGTGCCCGCCGTATCGAGCGTTTCCTGAGCCAGCCGATGTTCGTCGCCAAGGCGTTCACCGGCCAGGAAGGTGTGTTCACGCCGTTGAGCGAGACCATCGAGTCGTTCAAGGCTGTGCTCGACGGTGATCTCGACCACCTGCCTGAGCAGGCGTTCTACATGGTGGGCGGTGCCGAAGAGGCGCTGGCGAAAGCCGCCCAACTGGAGAAATCGGGTGTCTAAGGAGTTCCAGGTCGACATCGTCTCCCCTGATGGCCTTGCGTGGTCGGGGGACGCTCACCTCGTCATTGCCAGGACGGCCGACGGGGAGCTGGGCATCATGGCCGACCACGAGCCCGTCATGGCAGCGTTGGTGCAAGGCGTGGTCTCCGTCGATTCGGCTGCGGGCCGCACCAAGGTCGACGTCGAAGGCGGCTTCCTCCAGGTTCTGAACAATCAGGTGACCCTCATCACCGACCGTGCCGTCATCGACGACGGCTCCGCCCCTGCTGGCTAGGCCTAGGGCTCCTCGAAGCTCGCGGCGAAGCGCTCCACCTGAGCGGGGAGGCCTCTGCCGACGGCCTCTGAGATGACGGGGAAGAACAGCGTCGAGAGCATGCCCCGGGAGATGACCTTGAGCGTCACCTCAATCACCGTTGTCTCGTCGCCGTTGCTGTTCAGCGAGGCGATCAAGGTCCCGTTCACCTCGCCGGCATCGAGTGCGAGCTCCATGCGGCTTGGCTCTACTGCGTGGACGACCTCGGCCGAGCCGTCGTAGCTGGTGGGTCCGACGGTCGTTCTCCACTTGTAGGAACGGAGCCGGCCGCTGTCGTGGACCGGGTCCCACACCTTCTCGACGGGTCCGATGTCGGCCCACGTCTCGGCCTCCTGCAACCGTGCCCATACCTCGTCGACGGGACGGTCCGTCGTCGCGGCGTGGGTATAGCTGGCCGAAGGCATCCCGTGAGCGTAGCTCGTCGATACGGGTGTGCGCAGTGATCGGCGGCGTATACGGGTAAGCTTCTCCAGCTATGCGCAGGCGGTTCCTCCTGTCCGTGTTGGCGACCGATCTGATCGCCTTGTTTGTTGCGTTCTCTTTCGCCACCCTCCTCGTCTTCGGGGAGTTCCTGCCATGGAACGTGCGGCTTCGCGGCGATGTCGCAGGCGAGTCGATCTGGCCCTTCGCCGGGCTTCTCCTGTCCGGAGTGCTCGTTGGTTCGCTGTTCAGCGCCAGAATGTGGGGGACCGCCACGCCGCGGCCGTCCTACGGCCGCGCATTGGGCATCGTGGGTTTCGCATTGGCTTTCGCCGCAGTCGGCATCGTGTTGCTCCGGCCCTATCACTCGAACACCGTGCTCGGTGTCACCGCGGGACTCTGGCTGGTTGGCGCCGTTGGGCACCGGGCGGTGCGGCGGCGCCGACCGTGGACCGAGCACATGATCGTGGTGACCAACGAAAAGGGTCTCGTAGACGATCTGCGGCTCTCCGATCACGCCGACGTGATCGCCGTCTACGACCCGGCGGAAGGGCCACCGGAGGGCGTCGAGGTCGGGGAGACTCTGCTGGTCGTCGACCTGCGGCCCGTGTTGTCCGATGCCATGGCGCAGTTCGTCTCTTCGTGGAATCTCGCCGGATACCCCGTGCGCTCACTGACGGCCGTCTACGAGGAACACACCGGGCGGCTGCCCATCGTCCACCTTGCAGAGGGCTGGGAGCTGACCGCCCCGGTGGCGCGCAACGAATACGCGCCGTTCAAACGAGCCATCGATGTCGTGCTCGTGCTTGCGACCTCGGCACTCTGGCTCGTCCTGGCCGGACTCATCTGGGTAGCAGTGCGATTGGACTCCAAAGGACCGGCCATCTATCGGCAGGCACGCGTCGGGCGCAGCGGCAAGATCTTCACGTTGTACAAATTCCGCACCATGGTGGTCGACGCGGAGCGCAACGGGCCCCAGTTTGCCGCTCCAGGCGACTCGCGATTGACCAGAGTCGGCCGATGGTTGCGCCGCTCGCGTATCGACGAGATCCCGCAGCTGTGGAATGTGCTCAAGGGCGATCTTGGTCTCGTGGGCCCCCGCCCGGAACGACCCGTATTCACGGAGCAGTTCGACCGCACGATCCCGTTCTACAGCTACCGGCACCTCGTCCGCCCCGGGGTCACCGGCTGGGCGCAGGTGAACTACGGCTATGCGGACGACGAGGCGCAGACGGTCGACAAGCTCACCTACGACCTCTACTACGTCAAGCACATGTCGCCCTGGCTCGACGCCCAGATCCTCGGCCAGTCGATATGGACGGTGCTCTCGGGCTTCGGAGCGCAGTAGCTGCCAGGAGCCGCCAATCGGGCATCGCCGTGAACGACTGATCGGTCCACACCCTGACGGCGTTACACTTCTCCGCCATGGCCGCAACAGTTTCCACCGTGCGGCGAGTGTTCCCCGCTTCCCGCAAATATCTGCGCGATCTGTGGGACAGGCGCGAATTTGCCTGGTACCTCGCCTCCGCCAATCTCAAAGCGCGGAACGCTTCAACGAGCCTGGGATTGTTGTGGTGGGTGATCAACCCACTCCTCCTCGCCGGCATCTACTGGCTGGTCTTTGGGGTGATCTTTCCAGGCGAACGAGGCGGCGGCGACTATCTGGCCTACTTGCTGTCGGGAATCTTCGCCTTCTACTACACGAGGTCGGCGATGGTGAACGGCGTGGGGAGCATCCTCGGCAATCGCAAGCTGCTGGCCAACTTGAACTTCCCTCGACTCGTCTTGCCGACGTCTGCACTCATCGAGAGCGCCATTGGCTTTGGCTTCTCGCTCCTCGTGTTCTATCCGATTGCGGGGTTCGTGGGAGGCATCTGGCCGACTCGGTGGATTGTCTGGCTGATCCCGATCTTCGCGCTTCACACCCTCTTCAACTTCGGCTTGGCGGCGATCACCGCACGCATGGCCGTGCCCTTCCGCGACATCAACAACCTGGTGCCGTACTTCCTGCGGTTGTGGCTCTATCTTTCGCCCATCATCTGGACCGTCGATCGGCTCGACACGGTGTCCGAGGATCTGATCAACCTCCTCCGGCTCAACCCGATGTTCCCGATCCTGTCGATCTACCGCACCGCGCTGCTGGGCGAGCCGCTGGTCGGCGCCGACCTTGCGGCGTCTGCCGGATGGGCCGTGGTCGCCTTCGTGCTGGGTGTCACGTTGTTCGTGCGCTACGAGGGCAAGATGGCGAGGTACCTGTGAGCGAGCCGGCCATCGTTGCCAAGAACCTCACCGTGACGTTCAAACCGAACGTCGACAGAGTGCCGACGCTACGTCGCTCATTGGCGCGTGGCGGCAAACACAAGGCGGCCGAACCGGTGGTGGCCCTCGACGATGTCAGCCTCGAGATCAAGAAGGGGGAGGCGTTCGGCATCATCGGCCGCAACGGCGCAGGGAAGAGCACGCTGCTGCGAGTCTTCGCCAAGACGCTGCGACCCAATTCCGGGACCATCAACGTCTACGGGCGGACATCGACGTTGCTGCAGCTCGGTGTCGGCTTCAATCCTGAGCTGTCCGGCAGACGCAACGTGTACCTCGGTGGGCTCGCTGCCGGTCTCCGCAAGGCGCAGGTCGAGGAGCGGTTCGATGACATCGTCAGCTATGCGGAGCTGTGGCATGCAATCGACCGGCCGGTCAAGACGTACTCGTCGGGTATGTTCGCACGTCTTGCGTTTTCGGTCGGCATGGCACTCGAACCCAACGTGCTGTTGCTCGATGAAGTGCTCGCCGTCGGCGACGAATCATTCCGTCGCAAGAGCATGGATGCGATGCGGGATCTGCTGGACCGCGCAGGCACCATCGTCTTCGTGTCGCACTCGCTGCCCTCGGTCGCCGAGTTCTGCGACCGCGCTATTTGGCTCCACGACGGCACCGTCAAGCGGATCGGTCCTGCCGAGAACGTGGTTCGCCAGTATCGCCGCTCTGTACGCCAGCAGGAGAAGCGCCGCCATGCCGAATTGGCGGCCAAGGAGGACCAATCCGGGGCCGACGGCACTATCCGGACCCCGAGCGGTCGTGTGATCAACCCGTCTGGGGCATGAACCCGATCTTTGCGTCGAGGTCGGCAACAAACCGACCGAATTCTTCGCGCTCACGGTCGAGGCGGTGCGACTCCAGCACGCCGTACGCTTCAGTGCGCATGGCGTCGACGGGGCCCGAGCCCCAGGTGCTCAGCTCCTCGAGGGCGTCGCGGTACGAAGCAGCGTCATCGTGGTGCGTCTGGATGCAATTCTCCCCGAAGTGACCGTATGCAAGGTTTCCGCCGACATCCGGCATGACGACGATCGCACCTGCTGCCATTGCCTCGAGACCGGGCAAGTAGAAGCCCTCCTCTGGTCCAGGGAATCCGAGAAACACATCCGCCCAGTGGTAGAGCTCTCTGAGCGCCTCCCATTCCACCGTGGATCGGATGGACCGGAAGTCAAACCGATCGTCGTCGGCGAGCATGGATTCGAGCTGGATTCCCACGTCAGATTTCCACGTGGTGTACGCCACCTTCATCGGCAGAGGCAATCCGCCTGAACGCTGCTTGGAGAAGTAGGGCCAGTCGTGGCCCTCCAGAATCACTCGGCTCGGCGTCGACGGGTGGAGGAGATCCGCCACCGCGTCCTTCACTTCGTCGGTGATCAGGATGCGAGCCATCGGGCGACCGAGCACGCGCACCGCATATCCACCGGCAAACCGGTGGTTGGCCCACCGTACGTTCTGCACGATGAGAATCGTTTGCAGGGGGTCGAGCGAAGGCGTGATTCGGGAGGCGATATGCTCGTGGTGGGTCGGCCAGGAGAAGAAGACATAGTCTGCGGGCCCGAGACCGAAGCGGAACCCTCGCCGGAACGAGGCCCGCTGATCGTCCAGCAGACCGGCGAACCTCCGGATCCGGAACAACGGCAGGTCTACGGCGACTTGCTCCGGGCAGAGCACCTCGGCAGTGAAGCCAAGGCTCAGCGCATGGTCGACGTAGTCGAAGATCTTGACGACACCGCCGACCGGCTTGTATGTCGGCGTGAGGAAGACCATGCGTCGGGTCATGTGTCCTTCCAGATTCTCTCGATCAGTGATGCCAGCGGCTGGGCAGCGACGCCTGGCTCAAAGACCTCTCGCCAGAGACGTGTTGCATTGGCGGACTTTGTGGCCACCTGATCCCTGTCGAGCTCGCTCAACACTCGCTCGAGACCTTCGAGATCGTCTGCGGTCAGCAGCCAGCCGGCGTCGTATTCTTCGATGAAGGGTGCCACTTCTGTGAACGGGGGGTGGAGAAGCGGGACTCCGCAACCGAGTGCCACGACGGTCCGTGTCACCATCGCGTACTCCCGCTCGAGGCTCCAATCGAAGAGATCGATGGCCACGTCGACGCCCGTCAAGAATTCCTGGAACTCGGAGAATCGCATCACGGGGTGGGCGGTGACTTTGTCGAGTCCGACGAGCGCGTCGATTGCGGGTGACGTCAGTTTGTCTTCCCGCTGACCCCAATGGGTGGGCAGGAGCACATCGAGCACGAGGTCATCGGAACTCGACAGGTGTGCGGTGAGCACCTCCATCCAGCGACCCGGCATGCTCCATCCCTGCAGGTAGCCGGCGACGGCGAGTCGGAGCGGGCCATTGCTCGTGCCTCGATGCTGTGCGCCGGGCACCGCCATGTTGACGACTTCCATGGGGATCTCGCGGGGATCGCGGTCGACCTGCAGAGCCCAAGCCACAACGTAGGGAAGCTTCTTCGCCCCGTTCACCGCGATCGCGTCCGCAAGCTCAAACGTCGCCAGCTTGCGTTTCCGCAGCGCCCGCAGATGTGCCTCTGGGTGATCGTCCCCGAACTGGTAGGCGAGCTCGAGCATCTTCGGAGCAAAAAAGTCGAGAATGTGCTTGACGCCGGGTGACCGTCGCAGATGTGCAACCTGGTTGCTGTTGGTGGTGATCACGGTTGTTGGGGCACGACTCTCGACGTAGTCGGCGACGTCGGCGCCGTTGATCGCCAGCGTGCCGGCCTGCAGTGGAGGAGGGCTCTCACGGTTCCAGAGTTCCTCGAGTAAATGCTTCGGGACGACGGTCGTGACATCGTATCCGTGGCTGCGGAGACCTTCCGCCATTCCAAAGGCGCGAAGACCCGGAGCTGCGACGGGGAGACTCAGACCGGGAGTTACGTCGTTGGCGATGACGAAGACGCTCTTGGTCACCATCTGGAGGGCACCCCGATCTTCATGTAGCTGGTGGCTCCGATTGTCGCCCTGCCCGTCGCCGGGTCGCGAACCGTTTCGACCGACTCCAGCAACGCGCTGCCGCCGGTACCTCTGAGCAGGACCTCGTGGAGAGCATCAAGACCGTAGAGGCTGGGCCAATCTGGGCGGTGCACGACGATCATGGTGCCGCCCACCCTGAGCGATGTCCACAACTGCGCCATGATCCGAGCGATCACCTCGGTGTCTGCGAAGATCCCCCCTTGGCTCACCAACAGCACATCGGCCACCTCAGCAGCGAGGCCGACGTCGCCGCTGAGGGGATACGGGATGGTTTGAATCTCAGGATACGAGTACGCCATCTGAGCAGCGTGGGCGGGCTGACGGCGAACGGCGGTGATACTTGCTCGGGACCTCACGGCGGGGGGCAGGTATCGGCCGACCGAGTCGCTGAAGTCCAGGAACGCCGCTGAGCCGCCTTGTGGCCGGCGTACGAGCGATCGCATGATCAGCGGCTCCACAATGCTCATTTCCGCACGCTCGCGCGCCTTCGTCAGGCTGCTCCGCAGTTGCCACGCCAGCGCAGTCGTGGCGTCGAGCTCGCGTTGATCGTGGAGCCTTGCTGCGACCCGCGCCTTCTCGACGAGGTGTCTCACGGTGTTCTCGAGGCGAGCCGCTGGTCTCCGCATTTGGGCTTCCGCCCAGCCGTACCGTGCCCGCAGTTCCGCCCAGACCCATGGCCGAGCGACAAGCACATCCTCGCTCATCAACCGCTCGAACAGTGGCCGTCCGAATGCCCCGATCAGGCGACCCGGAGGCCAGTCTTCCGGCAGCACGATGTCCATGGGCGCATCCCACTGCGCCCCTGCTAGTTGTTCCCAAGGGAAGGCAAGAGGGTCGGCGACCACCCAATGTGTAGGTGCCAATGTGGCCAACGCTCGCGGCAGCGCCTCTTGGACCGCCTCCACATTCAGCGCCGACACGTCCAAGTCGTAGCGTCCTGCGAACACGGCGACGTCGTCCCGTTCGTCACTGACCCTCCAGGTCGATGTCATGTCGGCTTGTTGACTAGGTGTTTGATGCGGTCCTCGTGCCTCTCCGGCACTGCGACGGCGTCGAAGAGCATGTCGGAGTCGAGACTTCCGATCTTCGTGAGGGCGTGGTCCGTTGCACGTCCATGCCGTTTGCCCGTGTTGCGGTAGAACGAGTAGCCACGTTCGCGCAACAGGTCCTCGATAGCGCCGGGGCTGGCCTCAAACCGGGCGAGTTGGTCCGGGGCGATCTCGGTGTAGATGATGGGCTGACGATCATTGATGACACCCAGCGCTCCCTGGAGAACCTGCAGCTCCATGCCCTCGGTGTCGACTTTGAGCAGGTGCAGGTCGGGGATGTCGGCGTTCCGCGCCAACCAGGCATCGAGGGTGATACTCGGGATCGAATCGCTGTCGCTCGAACGCTGCAGATAGGTACCGCCCGTGTTGTCGGCTGCGGCCGTCACGGCTTGCCACCCGGCTTCTTCGGCTCCAATCGCCATCGCCCTCGTGATCGTCGTTGCGCCGAGACCGTTGAGCTCCACATTCATCTCCAAGAGCAGATGGGTTTCACGTGCCGGCTCGAACGCGATGAGCCGCCCCTTCGGACCGACGGCTCGCGCCATCGGTATGGCAAATGTTCCGATGTGTGCGCCGATGTCCACGACGGTATCGCCGGATCGCAGCAGATCGAGCAGCATGGCGAGTTCGCCGCCTGCGTGGGCACCGAACCGGATGAGCTGATCCGTGATGATGTCGTTGTTGAACGCCACGAAAGGTCCGTATTCGCTCGGCACCACTCGTGTGTCCATCACGGCTTGTCGGTGCCGTCCATCCAGCGACCCCAGAGGTTGCGGAAGCCGGATCGACGTCTCGTCACCCAGCCAACGGGCGGCTTGTCGAGTCGAGTGAGCAACCACCGAAGGTCCTTCTTGGCTTGTGCGAGTTCGGTGGCCGCGTCGGAGCTCTCGACGGCTGTCGCCGCACCGTCTTGTGCGGCAGCCAACCGCTCTTTGGTATGCGCAAGTTCGTTCTCGAGGAAGACCACTTGGTGGTTGAGCAAATCGTTTTCCATTCGCAACTGGGTGGCGGCGGAATCGAACACGAAGTCTTCAGGCTGCATGGGAACGCCCGATCTCCGGGAGTGTTGATGCTTCGAGCGTGCGGAGGGCGATCCAGATCTCAATCGCACGCTCTACGAGCGACGGGTCGGCCACACCCATGGGGTAGGTGCGAGAGCGTGTTGCCGTGGCGTCAAAGAGATTCAGTGTCGGTATGGGCTGAAGACCGAGATCCCAAGCACCATTCAGCACATCGATCAGAGGGTAGCCCCGCGAGACGAGATCGAACGACACGGCGATGACGTCGTCTGGGTACCTGGCGGCAAACCGAAGGAGTGCGGCGTTGTGGACGATCCACATCCGAAGGGCGAGGTCCGGTTCCTGCCAGAAGCGAAGATGCACGTCCGCAGGACCCTCGCTGTTGAAGTACTGCGTGGCATGTCGTCTTTCGAGGGAGTATGCCGAGTCGACCGCAGAGCGGAACATCATCAGCACCTTTGCCCCCGGCATCAGGTGTTTCCAAGGTTCGAGGAACAGGCACACACGTGGGTCCTTGAAGCCCCACAACCGATGGTCCAGCCGGCGCTTCTGTACGAAGCGTTGTGCCGACGTCCAGCGAGCCCGCATGAGACGCGGAATCAACGGGGAGGCGACCTGCCAGTTACAACCATTGTCACGCAGGATGGCATCGTGTAGCCGCACGACCTCGCGGTCTTCGAAGTGCCCGTACGGGTTCGACGGCACCGCACCAAGAAGGTCGTCCCCAACGAACAACCCGGCTGAGTGAAGCAGTTGGGTCGTCATGGAGGTTCCGCTCCGGTGGAATCCGGCGACGATGAGCTCTCTTGACATGTCCACCCGTTGGTGTCGCAAAGGGCCGGGAGTGTGATCACAGTGGTGATTGCCCAGCGACTGAGAACGATACCAGCAGGCACGTGCGTCGTGGCAGCTCTCTCCCGACTCGGCGCGTTGCGCGGGCGGCGGTAGTGTGTGATCTCCGTTGACGCAGTCGTGAGGTCTTCTCCCACATGTACCCAGATTTCCTCGGTATCGGGGCGCAGAAGGCCGGCACGACCTGGCTGCACAAGAACTTCGAGCATCACCCGAACATATGGACGCCGCCAGAAAAGGAGCTCCACTTCTTCGACGAGAAGCGCTACGAAGAGTCCGGTTTGTACGCCAGGATGTTCGGCGACAAAGCGAACGAGGAACGGTGGCGTCGCCAGATGCGTAGACAATGGCGGCGCCACCGCGATGACGGATGGGATGGTGTCGGCTGGGACCTGAAGTACTTCATGCGCACTCCCAGCGATCGGTGGTACGCATCGTTGTTTCCCAGCAAACCAGGGCTGGTGACTGGAGAGATCACCCCGAACTACTCGGCTCTGGAGGAAGAGAAGGTCGCCCCCATTGCCGGACTGAGGCCCGACCTCAAGCTGATCTTCATCCTGCGGAATCCAATCGAGCGAGCGTGGTCCCATGCGCAGATGGAGCTGGTGAGGATGGGCAAGGATGCCACGCCCTCGGACGACGCCTTCAAAGCGCATTTCAACTCGGTGTCGTCTCGCCGCCTCTCCCACTACAAACGTACGCTGGATATCTGGGGCGCCTCCTTCCCGAACGAGAACTTCTTCGTCGGGTACCTAGAAGACATCCAGTTCCGGCCTGCTCGAATGGTGCGCAGCGTGTACGAGTTCCTCGGCGTGGCTACTGACGACAGTCACGTCATCCGGCGCAAGATTCACGTAGGTGGTGTGGAGACCATGCCGACGCACCTCGCCTCGTACCTCGCCGAGTTGTATCTCCCACAGCTGGCCAGGCTGCATCGCTTACTGGGCGGACACGCTTCACGCTGGTTCCGAATGGCGGAACATCTCCTGGAGAACCCACCGTCTGATCCAGAGATTCCGTATCCCCTCTCCGAGAGCAGCTTGTGGGCGCAGGTGTGGGACAAGCAGGGCCCACCCGCCTTTCAGAGCGGTCCGCTCGTCTACGCCGACGGGTCAGCGGAATGAGATCTTGCTGATGCGCATCACTGCGACCGAACTCCCCGACGTCCTCGTCATCGAGCCCAAGGTCTTTGGTGATGAGCGCGGGTTCTTCTTCGAGGCCTACAACGAGCAGAGGTTCATCGAGGCCACGGGGATCCACGTGCACTTCGTCCAGGACAATCATTCGAGGTCTGCTCGCGGTGTCCTCCGCGGGCTGCACTATCAGCTGCCCGAGCCCCAAGGAAAGCTCGTCCGTGTCTCTCGTGGTGCGGTGTGGGACGTCGCAGTTGACCTGAGGCGCAACGCACCGAGCTTCCGAGCGTGGTTCGGCATGGAGCTGTCGGAGGACAACAAGCGCTCGCTGTGGATACCGCCGGGGTTTGGCCACGGCTTTCTGGCGATCAGCGACGTGGCCGACGTGCTGTACAAGACGACGGCTCTGTACAACGCTGAGTGCGATCGGACGCTGCGCTGGGACGATCCAGATATCGGCGTCGATTGGCCACTCGACGGCAGGAGTCCGGTTCTCTCTGCGAAAGACTCGACCGCCCCCGCTCTGGCCGAGGCCAAGCTCTTCGACTGACAAGGAGATTCTGATGTCCCGCGAGTATCTGGTCACCGGTGGTGCCGGCTTCATCGGGTCGAACTTCATCCGCTACGTCCTGGCGTCAGAACCCGATGCTCAGGTGACGAACCTCGACCTGCTCACCTATGCGGGTGTCAAGTCGACCGTTGACGAACTGGACCAGCTGCCCGGCCACACCTTCGTCCATGGCGACATCCGCGACGGTCACCTCGTTGATCAGCTGATCGCCGGCAAGGACGTTGTGGTCAACTTTGCGGCCGAGACGCACGTCGACCGATCCATCGACGGGCCTGCCGTGTTTCTCGAAACCAACGTCGTCGGAACAGGAGTGCTGATCGATGCGGCTCGACGCGCCGGCGTTCCGCGCTACGTGCAGGTCTCGACGGACGAAGTCTACGGTTCGATCGCCGAGGGCTTTGCAGGGGAGGACGCAGCGCTCGATCCGTCGTCGCCGTACTCTGCGTCGAAGGCAGGCGCCGACCTCCTCGTTCGGTCGTACGGGGTCACGTACGACTACCCGGCCATCATCACCCGGTGCACGAACAACTACGGGCCGTACCAGTTCCCGGAGAAGCTGATCCCGCTCTTCATCACCAATCTCTCGGACGGGACGTCCGTGCCGGTGTACGGCGATGGGCTCAACGAGCGAGATTGGCTGTACGTCGATGACCACTGTTCGGCCATTCACATGCTGGTCGACGCCGGGGCTCCAGGAGAGATCTACAACATCGGGGCCGACGCCCAGATGGCCAACATCGATCTCACCAAACGACTTGTCGAGATCACGGGTCGCGACGAGAGCTTCATCGAATACGTCGCCGACCGTCCTGGTCACGATCGCCGCTACGCCGTTGACTCTTCGAAGATCCGAGCATTGGGATGGGCGCCGGAGCACTCGATCGACGACCGTCTCACCGACACGGTCGACTGGTACATGGCCCGCGGTGACTGGTGGCGACCCCTGAAAGGCGCCAGACCGTGAAGGGAATCGTCCTCGCCGGTGGCGCGGGCAGCCGCCTCGATCCCATCACCCGGGTTGCCTCCAAACAACTCCAGCCGGTCTACGACAAGCCGATGATCTACTACCCGCTGTCCACGTTGATGCTTGCGGACATCCGCGACATCCTGATCATCACCACCCCGCACGATCAGCCCCGCTTCGTCGACCTGCTGGGAGACGGCAGTCAATGGGGGATCTCGCTGTCGTACGTCATCCAGGAGAAGCCCCAGGGGATCGCTCAAGCGTTCCTGGTCGGAGCTGATTTTGTTGCGGGCGATCCTGTGACGCTCATCCTCGGGGACAACATCTTCCACGGCCGCAAGATCCTCACCGAGGCGGTTCAGGACTTCAACCGAGGCGCGCTGGTGTTCGCCTACGCCGTCCGAGATCCGGAGCGTTACGGCGTCGTGGAGTTCGATGCCGACCGTCGCGCCGTCTCTCTCGAGGAGAAGCCCAGCGAGCCCAAGTCCCGCTTTGCAGTGCCGGGACTGTATGTGTACGACGACCAGGTGGTCGATATTGCCCGCAGCCTGGAGCCGTCGCCTCGCGGTGAGCTGGAGATCACCGACCTCAATCGGGTTTACCTCGACAAAGGTGAGCTGATGGTGCAGATCCTCGGCCGCGGCGTGGCCTGGCTCGACAGCGGGACCCACGACAGCCTGCTCGAATCGGCGAACTTCATCGCCACGATCGAGCGCCGGCAGGGCACCAAGGTGGCATGTCTCGAGGAGATCGCCTACCACCAGGGTTTTGTGACCGTGGAGCACATGCATGCGCTCGTTGACGGGATGCCGAACTCGACCTACAGGGCGTACCTCGAGGAGATCCTCGACGAGGAGGCGGCCGGCCTGTGATTCTCGTGACGGGAGGCTCCGGTCAGCTCGGGACGGCGATGCGCGCGGTGTTCCCCGACGCCTGGTTCCCGAGTCGCGGCGAGTTCGACCTCTCGGACCTCGACGGGATGCGGCAGTCGCTCGCTGCCACAGCGCCGTCGCTCATCGTCAATTGCGCTGCCTACACCGCCGTCGACCGCGCTGAACAAGAGGAGGCGATGGCCACGCTGATAAACGGTGCTGCTGTTGAGGTCATGGCTGCACATGCGGCTGCCGCGGACATCCGCTTCGTGACGTTCTCGACGGATTACGTCTTCGACGGCACGGCCGATAAGCCCTACACGGAATCCGACCCGGTGGCACCGATCAACGCCTACGGGCGCAGCAAGCTGGCCGGCGAGCAGCTTGCCTTGGCCGCATATCCACACACACTCGTCATCCGGACCTCGTGGGTGATCTCCGCGACGCATCCCAACTTCGTTGCAACCATGCTCCGCCTCGTCCGTGAACGCGACGCGGTGAGCGTTGTCGACGACCAAGTCGGATGCCCCACCGTCGCCTCCGACTTGGCGGCGGCGACGGCGCAGGCGGTGGGGTGCGGTGCGACGGGCATCGTCCATCTGACCAACCGCGGCGCCACGACGTGGTTCGAGCTCGCCCGTGCGGCAGTCGACCTTGCCGGGGGCGATCCGGGCAAGATTCAGCCATGTGGCACTGCCGACTTTCCGACTGCGGCCGCTCGACCGGCTTTCTCGGTGCTGGGTTCAGAGCGGTGCGAGGCGCTCGGCATTGATGTGCTCCCCGGCTGGCGCGATTCGCTGCCTGCCGTAGTCGAAGGCCAGTTGGCTCGATGAGCGACGAACCCGGCGCCCTTGGTCTGGGGAGTCGTCTCGGCTCAGGCCCAAGCCGGTCGCTCGCCGAGACGGCATTCACGTGGGAACTCGAAGCCGCCGACTACCTGCTGCCCGGCTTGAGTTACGCAGATCTCGCCCATTGCGTCGCATTGATCGAGGCACGTGCCATCGACCCAGATGCGGGCACCGATCTGCTGCGACACCTCCTCGAGGAGCATCCCATCCCCGCCGGCCTGGAGCTCGACCCCTACGTGGGCGACCTGTACAACAACCGAGACGCCCATTTGGCGGCGAAGTACGGCGATCTCGCCGGTCTGGTCCATCTGGGGAGAGCTCGACGCGAGGCAACAACCATTGCGTGGCAGTTGGCAACGCGCTCCGGTCTACTCGACCTTGCAGACGCTCTTGTTGCGCTCGGGAGTGCCATCACGGCTGTCGCCGCCGCGCATACCGACACCTACATGCCGGACTTCACCTACCTGCATCATGCCCATCCCACCACATTGGCTCACTACCTGCTGGGCTTTGCCTTTCCGGTAGAGCGCGACATCGTGAGGGCGCACACTGCTCTCGGCGTCGTCAACCGCAGCCCTGCCGGTTCGGGGAGCGTCAACGGATCCAGGTTCGGCCTGGATCGCGATCGGCTGGCGGGCTTGCTCGGATTTGATGGCGTCGTTGAGCACACCAGGGATGCGATGTGGGCTCCCGACCTCGCAACGGAGACGCTCGCTGCCGTTGTGACCACGATGACCAATGTCGATCGGATGGCCGAGGAGCTCCAGATCTGGACGACGGCAGAGTTCGGGTTTGTCGAGCTCGACGATGCGCACAGCCGGAACAGCGTGATCATGCCGCAGAAGAAGAACCCCTATGCGCTATCACTGCTGCGAGGGGAGGCCCGCCATGTCCTCGGCACCTTCGTGGGTGTGGTGGCGACGTCACTCACCCCTACCGGTCAGCCTGACAATCGTATATATGCGTACGTGGATGTGCCCGTGGCACTCGACCGCACTGCTCGTGCGGTGCGGCTGCTCGCAGATGTCCTCTCCGCGGCAACATTCGACGTCCACCGGATGCGGATCGCCGCCGAGTCGGGCTACCCATACGCCACCGACTACTGCGATTACCTGTCGCAGGCGACCGGCCTCGACAACCGCTCGCTGCACCGGATCGTCGGCAGAGCGGTGCGCACATGCCTTGCCGATGGGGGCAGGCCGATCGAAGCCGAGGACGTGCGCCTTGCCGCCACTGAGCTCAATATCGAGCTGCCGCCTTTCGACGACGGCGAACTCGTGCTCAATCGCAGCGCCGAGCACATCGTTGCCGTTCGTACGGGCATCGGGAACGCTGGGAGCGAGCCTACGTTTACCATGCTCGCCGAACTGAACGAGCGGCTGGCCCTGCATGCGGATTGGCAGGCCCGCCACCCGCTGCGTACGTTCCCCGCGACATTCGTGAACACCATCAGATCCATCATCGAGTGAGGCTGCCATGACCGTCCCCGTCGAACTTCCGCCTCGCGCAGGAAAGCCGCGTCAGATCGGCCGCACCCAGATTCTGGACAACGGCCACGGCACTGCGTGGCTCGACGACCAACTCGAGGTGGCAGGGGCATATGTTGACCTGGCGAAGCTGGGCTGGGGCACGAGCATCGTGACGCCGAACCTCCAGGCAAAGCTCGAGGTGTACAGGCGCCATGACGTCGAAGTGTGCCTGGGCGGCACCCTCATGGAGCTTGCCTACCTGCAGGGGCGGATGGCGGAGTACGCCGATTGGGCCGAGTCGATCGGTGTGTCGAGCGTCGAGGTGTCCGACGGCACCGTGGTCATGTCGAGCGACGACAAGCTTCGGTGGATCTCGGAGCTGGCTAAACGCTTCACCGTGTATTCCGAGGTCGGAAGCAAGGATGCCGCGGCGATCGTTTCGCCGGTGCGATGGGTGAGGGCCATCGAGGCGGAACTCGACGCCGGAGTGGCCTACGTCATCTTGGAGGGCCGCGAGAGCGGCACGGCGGGGATGTACCGCCAGAGCGGCGAGATTCGGATGGGGCTCATCGACGAGATCGTGGAATCCGGGGTGCCGATCGAGCGGCTCATCTTCGAAGCCCCCAACAAGGCGCAGCAGGTGTGGCTGCTGATGTACGCCGGCTCCGACATCAACCTCGGCAATATCCACGTCGACGACGTGATCTCGGTAGAGACGCTGCGGCTGGGCCTGCGCGCCGACACGCTGCTCCATATACACGACGCTGATGCCACCAGCTGATCCTGCGGGGCGGCGCCTGCTCGTCCTGGGCGGGGGACGCCATCAGACCGCACTGATTCGCCGAGCCGAAGCGCGGGGCATCGCGACGGTCGTGGCCGACTACTACCCGGACGCCCCTGGAAAGGCGCACGCCACGTTCCCCACCGATACAGACGCCCTCGACATCGACGCCAACATCGCCATCGCCGAGGAGTACGGCGTTTCCGGGGTGATCACTACGGGTACCGACATGGCCGTGGTCACGATGGCCCGTGTGGCCGCAGCGCTCGATCTCCCGTGCTACCTGAGCGCCGAAGCGGCCGTCGCCGCCACTCACAAAGAGGCCATGGCCCAAGCCTTCGCCACGGCGGGCGTCAGACGAGCACGCCTCGTGACGGTCAACGCCGCCGACGATGCTGCGGAGGCCGCCGAGCGCATCGAGTTCCCCGTCGTCGTGAAGCCGGCGGACTCGCAAGGCCAGCGGGGCACGACCAAGGTCGACGATCGTGGCGAGATCACAGCCGCGGTGGCACTGGCCCTCGACAGCTCGCGTGAAGGCACCGCCGTCATCGAGGAGTTCGCCACCGGCTTCGAGGTCACGGCAAGTGCGTGGGTCGATAGCGGCACAGTGCACATCCTGACCCTCGCCGATCGAGTGACCTACAACCCACCGCCCGCCATCGGCATCGCCGTCCAACACGTGTTCCCCAGCCTGAGAGCCAAGGGAATGCTGGAAGAGATCGAATCGCAGTCGCGTGCGGTTGCTGGTGCGTACGGCATGCAGCAGGGCCCGCTGTACATCCAGATGCTGCTGACTCCCGGCGGGATCATCGTCGTCGAGGCGGGTGCACGGGTGGGCGGCGGACACGAGGCATCCCTCATCCCGCTGGTCACCGGCGTCGACGTCACCGATCGGCTCATCGACTTGGCGCTCGACGGAGCGTGCGCCCCCGCCGCCTACGACTACGCCGACACGATCGACCAGACCCACGCCCTCGTCAACTTCCTCGTCGCACGGCCGGGCAAGGTCGCATCGCTCGAAGGCTTCGCAGCGCTTCGCGCCGAGGGAGCCATCGCCGAGGGCGGCTTCTACGTGCAGCCGGGCTACGAACAGGCACCCATCATCAACTCGCTCGGCAGGGTCGGCTACTTCCTGGCGTCCGCTTCGTCGAGGGAAGAGCTGCTCGAAGGCACGAAGCGCGCCTTCGAAGGTTTGTCGATGGTCGGCGCAGACGGCACCAATCTGCTGTTCTGGCCGGAGCCGCAATGGGTCAACGGTTGACGGGAACGCCTGCGGCGTTCCTTGCGAGTTTGGCTGGCGCCAAACGGGAACGCCTGCGGCGTTCCTTGCGAGTTTGGCTGGCGCCAAACTCGGGGAACGGGATGGACTCACCCCTCCTCTGCGGGTTTGGCTGCGCCAAGCTCGTGGACTCGGGGGGCTATCGGCGATGGCTGCGGGCGAAGGCGCCGGCCGCAGCACCCGCAAGCCTTCCATTCACGAGCGAGTCGGTGATGCCGTTGCCCATGAGCCGGTTGCGCCCGTGGAGGCCACCCACCATCTCTCCCGCGAGGTAGAGTCCCGGCACCTCGCTCATGCCGTCTCTGCCAACCGCAAAGCCGCCAAGCTGGTAGTGGAGGTACGGCCAGACCCAGACGTCGTGACCGTCGAGTCCCGTGCGCCGCAGCGCAGCATGGAGCTTGGGGAACGTCCGCTCCATCTCGTCGCCGGGGATGTCGCTGAGCGTGAGGAGGAATCCCGGTCCGTTGGGCCGGACGGACGCTCGTCCCGCCCGCCGACCCTCGAACATCGCCTGGGTGAGGGCGTAGCGATCCTGGCGCACCGGACACAGCTCCTTGCCGGCAGCGTCCAGGAGGCGCACCGGGAAGTTGACCACGCTCTCGGGGACGCACTTGCCGAACGAGCCGGTGAGGTCCACGAGACCGAACGGTTGGTACTGGTAGAAGTCCTCGTGGATCTGGGGGAGCCCCAGGTTCAGCAGCAGGTCCACCATCTCGTGGTTGCTGTTGGCCGGGTTGGTCGAGCGCTCGTGCATCGCCGCGGCGCGATGCGCGGTCGTGCCACCTGTCGCCACGACGACCGCCGAGGCCGTGAACCGAGTCGCATCGTTGCAGGACACGGTGATCGCACCTGCGCCTGGCTCGATGCCGACCACGTGCGTGTTGGGCACCACCTCGATGTCGCTGCGCCCGATGGCGTCCCCCAGCACCCGGACGAGGTCCCGACCGATGTGGTCACCGCCTGACGCGATCCGCGGCTCGCTGAGCCCGCCCGCCAGTCTCCTGATGATCCGGCCGTCGCCGTCCCTGTCGAGCTCCAGCCCCATGGCCGCGAGCTCGGCAAACGTGGGGATGATCTCGGCGACGAAGCGCTCTACCCGGGCCTCGTCCACCGGAACCCGAGCCGAGGCCATCATGTCGGCGACCAGCGATCGCTTCGACGCTTCCGTGTCGTGTGGCAGCTGGACGCCTCCCTGGGCCATGATCGTGTTGGAACGTCCAATCGGCCCGTTGGTGACGAGGGCGGTGGCGGGAGTTCCGGTGTGCAGCGCCGCCATCATGCCTGCGGCCCCTGCGCCGATCACGATGACGTCGTAGTGTCCGGCGGCAGCCCTCACCCGGTCTCACTCGCTTCCGGAGCGACCACCGGGAAAGACCCGGTAGTACAGACCGCGGAAGAACGGGAACAGGCGGTGCCGAACGCGTTCGGGCACCAGTGACCGAACCGCGTTCCACGCAGTGCCCACGGCGCTGCGTACCGGTCCCGGCACCGCAGGCGCCGCGACGGGGGCGGCGGGGACGGTGCGGTTCGCCCCACGGGTCTCTTCCCTGGCAAGGAACGTCCGCTCCATCCATGTCGCCGCCGTGGCGGCTTCCCGAGCCCGCGCTGCAACCAATGCCTCGTCTGTGCCCGCCGGCCTGGGAATCGCTGCACTGGTCATCGCCATCCACTTTGCGGTGAAGGCATGGCGGTTGTCCCGCCACAGCTCGTGACGATTGGTCAACTTCTCCGCAACGGTGGCGCTGCCGACGTGGTCGACGAGAACCCGTTCGTCAAGCACGACCTCCCTGCCGGTGCTCCACACCGTGAACAACAGGTCGAGATCCTCGCTGCTGGCGACCGGATACTCCTCGCTCCATCCGCCGATCTCGAGCGCGTAGGCCCGCCTGAGGAGGTAAACGACGCCGCTGGGGATCTCGCGAAACGGCGGGACGACGATCCGGTCCGTTCCCGGTGCGGTGCGGACGCTGTACGGGTTACCTGCCGAAGTGACGGCCGGCAACACGAGACCGGCCTCGGGATGCTCCGCAAACGTCTCCAAGAGCAACGATGCCCATCCCTGCGGCAGCACCGTGTCGTTGTTGACGAAGGCAACGACGTTGCCCTGCGCCGCTGTGAGGCCCTGATTCATGCCCACCGCAAAACCGAGGTTCTCGGGGTTCATGATGGCGATATCGGCGGCGCTCTGAGCAAAGGCTGCCGCCCCGGCCGCTGAACCATTGTCCACGATGACGAGCTCGTAGGGGACATCGGTCGTCGATCGCACCGATGCCACGCAGCGCCGGGTCAGCTCGAGCTGATCCCACGCGAGCACAACAACGCTGAGGGCGGTTTCCGTCATGGCTGCGCCACTCTATCGGCGCCGAGCTCGGGCCCTCCGGTTTGCCTTGCGCCGGATGGCTCCTACCATCCGCGCCTTCCGATACGGAGTCCTTCGTGACGGCGCCACCACCGCCACCACCACCACCACCACCTACATCGCCAACCGGGCAGTCGTTCATGGATCGTGTGCGCGACTGGCTCGCCAACCCCATGGTGCGGGTCGGCGGCGCCGCGGGGTTCGGTGGATTGGTGCTCGGTCTTGTCATCGGTGTCTGTGCAGGCGGCTCCGGAGATGCGGAAGCCCCCGTCGTCGATGCCGTCGTGACCACCCTCCCTCCGCTGGTGGACGGCGGCGACACGACCACCACTGCCCCCGTTGACCAGGGAGACGGAGCGACAACGACGACCGCGGCACCCGCGACGGCGTTGGATCGCAACCCGTTGACGGGGGAGTTGCTCGACGACCCCGTGTCACGCCGCATCGTCGCCGTGAAGGTGGACAACGTGCCGGCGGCCCAGCCTCAGATCGGCCTGAACGAGGCGGAGCTGGTGTTCGAAATCCCCGTCGAGGGAGGCATCACCCGGTTCACCGCGCTCTACTTCTTGGGTGCTCCACCCGTCGTGGGTCCGGTCCGTTCGATCCGTGAAATAGACGCTGTGGTCCTGGCGCCCTTCACGCCGCTGCTGCTGACGACGGGCGGGCAGGACTTCGTGGAGCGCCACTTCGGTGCGGCCGACATCACCATTGTCGATCCCGAGGCGGACGGCCTGTTCGGTGTCATCGATCGTCCCCGGCCGCATCACACCGTCGCCTTGCTCGAGTTCATCGACCAGATTGCCGGTGACATCACCTCGGCAGAGGGTGCGTTCACGTTCAGCGACGAGTTTGCGGGTGGCGATCCTGCGACTTCGATCTCGATTCCCTTCTCGGCCGTCACCGAGGTGGTGTGGCGGTTCGAGAACGACCAGTACGTGCGGGCCCAGAACGGTGAGACCTCCGAGGTCCTGAGCGTATTCGACGGTACACCGGAGCCCTTCGTGCGGGACACGATCGTCGTGTTGAAGGTGGCGCAACGCTCCGCCGGCTACAACGACAGCTCGGGCGCAGAGGTCCTGAATTTCGACGTCGTCGGCTTCGGCGATGCGCTGGTGTTCCACGGCGGCGAGGTCGTCGAGGGCCGCTGGCTGCGGTCCGCCCAGGAAGACGGCTGGGTCTTGGTCGACGACGACGGTGGTGCCTTGCCCGTCCCGGCCGGTCGGCTTCTGGTCGAGGTCGTTCCCCGGTTCGTCGACGTGACGTTCAGCTGACGTCGAAGAACTCCTCGACGATCCGGCGACGCTCCTCCCAATAGGCCGGCGAGGCTCCTGCCAGGATGTGCTCCACCGGGCCGCCTTCCCGAATGCGTTCCGCAGCGATGTCGTCGCCAAACGCCAGCGCCACCGCACCTTCCGGCACGGCGGCAGGCTCGATGGCGACGGAGAGCTTCTGCGGCACGTCGTCATGGCTTCGGCCCAAGATGCGACGCAGCACGTCGGTACCTCGCTCACCCAGGGCACGCTTCGCCGCTTCCCTGCTGTGCGCATCAAATGTCGCCAGGCGCCGGCGCCAGGTCGCCTTGCGGCCGGTGAAGCTGGATGCCATGCCGACGATCTGCTCAGCGGTGGCGGCCGCTCCGCCGCTTCGCTCAGGGACGGGCAGTGCCGCACACGCTTCCGCCAGCTCGGTCCGCAGCGCCTCGCCGGAGAGCAGGCGCACCGCGGCGCTGAGGTCCGCCGGGGCGTCGGGGTGGGCGGCCAGTGCCAGACCACGCTTGGCGAGCCTGTCTGCTCGCCCGACCTGGTCGTCGGTCCTCGTGGCGGGGTTGGGCACCAGCAGGGTCGGGAGCGCCGCAGGTATGAACTCGTGAACCGCGTTGTACCCGGCAGCGCTCACCACCGTATCGAATGCGTGGAGGTAGCGCACCAGCGGGTAGACGCCGCGGAGCTCGACCACGCGGCCTTCGTTGCGCAGCGGCACGGCCCGTTCGGCAATCGTGGACTTGGTGACACAGATCTGCCAGGTCGGGTCCTCCAGCAGCGCATCAACGACGACGGCCCCCGGCGCTTCGATCTCGCCGAGCCGTCCCGATCCCAGGGTCACCAGTGCCGTCGGCCGTGCGGGGTCGAGGCCGAGTGCAGCAGCAGCTTCTGGACGGCTGAGCCGCGGCACGACATCGAGCATCGTGATGGGCGGGACCCTGACGGCGTCGGTGCGGTCGCCCGTTGGGCCCTCGTCGGCCGAGGCGGCGAGGTCGCCCGGCTCGATGATGCGATCGAACAGCGGGCTCTTGCGGAGTTGGGCGGTGTTGACGCCGGCTCTCCACATGCCCCGCCTGACCCACACGAAGGCAATGTCGGGCATCGCATTCCGTGCGGCCAAGATCCCCGGATATGGGGCAACGCCGTCGAACGCGACCGCCTGCGCATCGACCTCGCGGGCGATGGCAACGATGCGGTCGCGGAGGTAGCCGTGCCACGACCCTGAAGGCATCCACTTGCGCTCAACGCTCGGGCAGTACTCGCCCGGAACGCCGTGGTCGGCCACCACAGGGAGCGCCATCGACAACGAGAACAAGGTGGGAGACATGGCGTCGCCCGCGGCCAGGGTGACGGCAAGCTGTCGTGTCAGGTGGCCCATCCCAGCGCCGTTGCTGGTCATCATCAAGACCCGGGCCGGGCTCTGTGTCATGCGCTGGTCTGCCTTGGTCGTTCCGGCGGCATCCTACGAGACCCAGCGGCAGCAGGCCTCCGGCATCCCGTCGCCGATGCCTGCACCCGCCGAAGCCGCGGACGGGTTGCGCAATATCCGGACGTCGGTAGCCTCCTGCGTCGTGTCGAGTTATCAACGCTTCCCAACCGTGATCATGCTCGTCTTCGCACTGCTCGCCGGTGTGACGGTGACGGCTGCCGCCGCCGACCTCCCACCCGGTGGGACGTTCGTGGACGACGACGGCAACATCTTCGAGCCAAGCATCGAGGCCATTGCGGCCGCCGGCATCACCAAAGGCTGCAACCCACCGGCAAACGATCGATTCTGCCCGACCGAGCTGGTCACCAGGGGCCAGATGGCGGCCTTCCTCGTCCGTGCCCTCGGGCTCACCGACGACGGGGGCCAGAACTGGTTCACCGACGACGACGGCACCACATTCGAGGCGGACATCAACAAGCTGGCCGCGGCCGGCATCACCAAGGGCTGCAACCCACCGGACAACGACGAGTTCTGCCCCAACGCTTCGATCAGGAGACGGCAGATGGCGGCGTTCTTGGTTCGCGCGTACGACTACGACGACCCGGGTACGGGCAATCATTTCATCGACGACGATGGCAGCATCTTCGAGGGCGACATCGACCGGTTGTACGTCTCCGGCGTCACCAAGGGCTGCAACCCGCCTGACAACGACAGGTTCTGCCCCGATGGCTTCGTCACCAGGGGCCAGATGGCAGCCTTTCTGCAGCGGGCCGAAGGGCTCGACCCGATCGTGCCGCCCCCTGCGGTGAGCCCGACGCTGACACCCGTCGCCACGGGATTGACGTCACCGATCCACGTCACGGCCCCCGCAGGCGACGACCGGCTCTTCATCGTCGAGAAGGGCGGCACGATCCGAGTGCTCGAGGACGGCGCGGTGCTGCCGACCCCGTTCCTCGACATCAGCACCAAGGTGTTCGACCAGGGTGAGCGGGGCCTGCTGTCGATGGCGTTCCATCCCGACTACGCCACCAACGGCCGGTTCTTCGTGTACTACTCGCGAAAGCATGTCCGTGCTCGCCGAATACGCAGTTTCGGCGAACGACAACGTCGCCTCAACGGCGGAGACCGTGATCCTCGAGGTCGCCCAGCCGGCGACCAACCACAACGGCGGGCTGATCGAGTTCGGCCCCGACGGGTATCTCTACCTCGGGTTCGGCGACGGCGGGGGAGGGAACGATCCCGGCAACAATGCCCACAACATCAACAATCTCCTGGGCAGCATGATCCGCATCGACATGGACGGTGCCAAGCCCTATGCGGTCCCTGGGGACAATCCGTTTGTCGGTGCGGCAGGGGCCGACGAGATCTGGGCGTACGGACTGCGCAACCCGTGGCGTTTTGCCTTCGACGGTGACGACCTCTACATCGGCGATGTGGGGCAGGGCGCCATCGAGGAAATCGACGTCGTGGATGTCACGACGGCTGCGGGGACCGACTTCGGTTGGAGAACCTTCGAGGGCACACGCTGCACCGGCAATGACGCCACGTGTGCCACGGCGGGTCTCACGTTCCCCGTCCTCGAATACCCCCATCCCGACGGCAGCTCCGTGACCGGTGGGCGGGTGTACCGCGGCGATGACCCCGGCCTGCATCGGCTGGTCGGCGTGTACTTCTACGGCGACTTTTCCGCAGGCTGGATTCGAAGCTTCCGCTTGGTGGACGGGGTTGCAACGGAACGCACCGACTGGACCTCGACACTCGGCAACGTCTCACTGCTGGCATCGTTCGGCGAGGACGGCGTCGGCAACCTCTACGTGGTGTCGCTGAGCGGCTCGGTCTACCGCCTCGAGTCGTCGTGATGCACCGGCGGTGGTGGGTGGCCGCCTTGTCGCTGCTTGCCCTCGTGGCGACCGTGCCGGCCGCCATCGCTCAGGACGACACGACCACCGGTGACGGAGGCAATGAGATCGACGCCACCCTCGAAGAAGGCATCGGCCATCCAGCGTTCAACGAGTCCGGGGGCTGCGGGCAGCCGTCGACGTCGAATCCGCTGGCGACCCAGACCGGCTGGCTCCCCGATGCCGAGCTGGTCCGGGGGTTCAAGAGCGACTTCTTCGGTCGCTCGATCGGAAGCGTCCGCGGCCAGCTCGTCGGGTGGACCGTGCCGATGAGCGGGGGCCACGTCGTCAACGTCCACGAGCGGGCGCTGCCTGCATTCGAGCTGGTGACGGCCAATCTTGCGGCCGAACAGGCGAAAGGCAACTTCTATGCGATCCGGCCCGAGCACACCTATGCGTTTGCGAGTCGCACCGTGGGGGGCGGGCTCAGTATCTCCAACCACGGTCTGGGGACGGCCATCGACGTCAACAGCACGACGAACCCGTATCGCGGCGACAATGTCTTGATCACGGACATGCCCGGCTGGTTCGTCAAGGCGTGGACCGACGCCGGCTTCTGCTGGGGTGGCGATTGGGAGAACATCAAGGACGCCATGCACTTCTCGTGGATGGGCCCGGGCGCGACCCCCGGATACGGCGCCCCGCCGGACGACCATGCCGTCGCGACCAGCACAGCGAACTTCACCAGCCAGGTTGCGACGTATACACCGCCGTACGGTGCGCTGGACGACGAGCGGCGCTACGTGGTCACCGACGCCACAGGTAACGGGCTTGCGGATGTCTACGAGGTCGCACAGCGGGCATACGGGCTGCAGCTCGACTATTCCCGCACCCATCGTTTGCACCAGTGGTGCTCCGTTGGCCGCACGGTGATCAAGGACGTCGACTTCGACGGGCGGACCGTACTGTTCGGTGACCACGAGCAGAACGGCCGCACCGATCTCTGGCTGCTCGATACGTCGGAGAAGAAGATCGCGATCCAGGTGGTGTTGCGCTCCGAGGACTTCAAAAAGAGCGTCGAAATCACCACCGGGGTCGTTCCGCAGCCTGACGACGTATACCTCGTCGCCGACCACGACGGCGATGGAGCCGTCGACCTCCTGGTGGTGCGGCGTGCGTCGGACGCCACCTCCATTGAGGTATGGGACGGGGCGAGTGGCTACACGTCACAGCTCATGACGGGTGACGTCCCCGTTGGCGGTGCGCTCGACTCGCACTTCGCCATCGGCGATCGTGACCTCGACGGGCGTCCCGACCTCTACGTCCTCGGCGGCGGGACACTGGCCATCCTGGGCAACGGGTACGCCGCCGTCGCCGAGTCCTTGCCGCTGGCGACGCCTTCAGGTCTCACCGACCTCGCCGTCAACGACTACGACGGCGACGGGAGGGACGACCTCTTTTTGCTGACGAGCGGGGGCAAGCTCACCATCCGTCTCGGCAATACCCCGCTCGCCGGGGCGTCACTCACTTCGTGGTTCGCACCCGCCGGCTACACCTGCCCGAGCGACGCCTACGTCTACGACTACGACGGCCTGTTTCGCGACGACGAAGACAACGTGCACGAGAACGACATCGACTTCATCGGGGGCGATGGCATCACGGCAGGGTGCAACCCGCCTGTCAACGATGCGTACTGCCCGGGACGCAACGTGACCAGGGGTCAGATGGCGGCGTTCCTGGACAGGGCACTGGACCTGCCGGACACGACCAGGGACTACTTCACCGACGACAACAGCTCGGTCTTCGAAGCGAACATCAACCGGCTCGCCGCTGCCGGCATCACCAAGGGCTGCAACCCGCCCGCCAATGATCGTTACTGCGCGGGAGCGACGGTCACCCGTGGTCAGATGGCGGCGTTCCTGGTTCGCGGGTTCGATCTCGACGGCGGGGCCGGCGATGACCTGTTTGTTGATGACGATGGAACGACCTTCGAGAACGATATCGACATCCTGGGAACGGCCGGCATCACCAAGGGCTGCAACCCTCCAAAGAATGACCGTTATTGTCCGTTGAACAACGTTACCCGCGCCCAGATGGCGAGCTTCCTGGTCCGTGCCGTGGCCACGCTGGATGCGTGACCACCTCGCTCCTGTAAGGTTCGTGGAGCTCTGGCGCAAAAAGCGCTCAAGCTCCACCGTCATCGCGTCGATAAGGCTCGCATGGTGACTCAAACGTTTACGCGACGCCCAGAGGGGTGGACTGTCGCACTCATCTCGCTCCTGCTGTTCGCAGCAGCATTTGTCGCGTCGGCCCCTCCCGCCGCGGCGGCAGACGACGACGACGTGCGCTTCGAGGGCTCCGGATGGGGCCACGGCGTGGGTATGTCCCAATTCGGCGCCTACGGCATGAGTGTGGAGGGGTCGTCGTACGCAGCGATCCTGGCGCACTACTACCCGACATCGGGGACGGGGACCCTGGGAAAGGGCTCGCTGAGTGAGCCGGGCCCGCTCTGGGTCAACCTCGAACTCGACTTTGACGTGCTCCAACTCCGTGTTGATGCCGTCTCGGGAGCAGGCGCACCCGTCACGGCCACCCGAGGCGGCGCCTCCTGGGAGATCCCCGTGGGCAGCACCGTGGAGATCCGGGGACCCGAGAACTGCAGCCTCTACGTCGATCCACTTGGCGACGGCAACGCTTTCGAGACGCCCGCAGGGGACTGCAGCTTCGATCTGTCCTGGTACGACCACCTGTCCGACGCCGATCCGGTGACCAAGATCGCGATCGTGGGATGCACGAATACGGACTGGAACGTATCGCCGAGCGTTGCCCGCGAATGCCAGTACGGGCGCGGCATGCTCCATGTTCGCAGCGGGGAGGGTGGGCTCGACCTTTCGGCGGAGCTCCAAATGGACGATTACGTGCTCGGGATCTCTGAGATGCCCTACTACTGGGGCGACACAGCAGGTGGCATGGAAGCGCTGAAGGCGCAGGCCGTGGCGGCCCGCTCGTACGCCAGGGAGCTTCAGATCTACCGGGCCGACCTGGCGACCAACAACTGTGCCGCATGGTGCCATGTCCGCGACACGACATACGATCAGCGCTACGTCGGTTGGGGTCACGGTCAATCCAATTGGATCACCGCCGTCAACGCCACGGCAGGCATCGTGGTCACCCATCCAGACGCACCGAACGACGGCGTCGTGCGCGCCTACTACTCCTCGTCGTCGGGTGGCCGTACCGAGAACATCCAAGAGGTGTGGGGTTGGTGGGACAACCGGGCGTACTACCAGGGCGTCGACGATCACTGGGCGGTCGATGGGACCGTCTTCAACCCGAGTGCATCGTGGACCGTCGACGTCGCCAACAGCACGGTGGCTGCAGCACTGGGTCTCGGCAGCATCACGAGCGTCACGGTGAGCGAGCGGCACACCTCCGGCAGCGCCAAGACGGTGATCTTCAGCGACGGGGCGAGCTCCGTCGCGAAACCGGCTTCATGGGTCAAGAGCACCTTTGGGCTCAAGTCGATCTACTTCGACACGACGGTGGTCGCGGGCAACTCGGGCCCCGCCTTCACCGACATCGCCAACTCCGTGCACATCGAATCGATCATCGAGATCTGGGAACGCGGTGTGACGAAGGGCTGCAATCCGCCCGGCAACGACCGGTATTGCCCGCAGCGGTCGGTCACCAGGGGGCAGATGGCGGCGTTCCTCAATCGGGCCTTCAAATTCCCGGCAACGAACACAGATTTCTTCGCAGACGACAACACGTCCATCTTCGAGGATGACATCAACCGTATGGCCGCTGCCGGGGTGACGTCAGGGTGTGGCAACGGCAACTACTGCCCGAGCAAGCCAGTGACGCGGGAGCAGATGGCGGCATTCCTCGATCGTGCCTTCGGTTACACCGCTGGTGGCGACACCGACTACTTCGTCGATGACAACGACTCACCCTTCGAGGAGAGCATCAACCGGGTGGCCGCCTCAGGAGTGACCTTGGGCTGCAATCCGCCGGCCAACGACCGGTTCTGCCCCGACCAGCTCGTGGAACGTGGTCAGATGGCATCGTTCATCGATCGGGCACTCTCCAAGGCAGGGATGTAGCCGCCCAGGTCAGGCGACCTATTGGCGGGGGCGGTCAGCCCGGTAGAATCAACGCTTCTCAACCCTTCGGGGGAATTCCATGTCAGAACGCGCTCGTTTCTTCTCCGAATCCACCTGGACCGGAGGCATCATCGGTCTCGGCTACGTGGGGCTGCCCCTGGCGGTGACCATGGTCGGGCGGGGGCTGCGGGTCGTCGGATTCGACGTTTCCGAGTCGCATGTGGCCACGCTGGCCTCCGGCGTTTCTCACATCGAGGATGTCTCCGATGAGGAGTTGCGTGATGCGCTCGCCAACGGCCTGACCGTCACCACTGATCGGGCTGCTCTCGCCGATGTTGATGCCCTGTTCCTGTGCGTGCCGAGCCCCTTGGGGCGAAACCGGGAGCCGGATCTGTCCTACATCAAAGCCGCCGCCGAAACCGTTGCGGCTGTCGTGCACCCGGGGATGCTGATCGCACTGGAGTCGACGACGTACCCGGGCACCACAGAGGACATCCTGATCCCTGCTGCAACTGCGGGCGGGCTCACCCTCGACGAAGATGTCTTCATCGCCTTCTCGCCCGAGCGTGTCGATCCGGGCCGGGACATCAAGACCGGCCAGATCCCCAAGGTGGTCGGTGGGGTGAGCGAGACCTCGACCCAGGTTGCCAGGGCTGCCTATGAGCGGTTTGTCGATGCGATCTACCCCGTGTCGTCCGCCAAGACCGCCGAGATGGCGAAGCTCTTGGAGAACACGTACCGCGCCGTCAACATCGGTCTCATCAATGAGATGGCGCAGCTCGCCCATGAGCTCGGCATCGACATCTGGGAGGTCATCGACGCCGCTTCGTCGAAGCCCTTCGGCTTCCAACCCTTCTATCCCGGACCAGGTGTAGGAGGGCATTGCATCCCGCTCGACCCGCAGTTCCTCGCCTGGCGGGCGCGAGAGGCGAAGTTTGCGACTCGCTTCATCGACCTCGCAGAGCAGGTCAACACCCACATGCCCAAGTACACCGCAGACCGGATCGCCGAGCTGCTCAATCAGCACGGTCTCCCGGTCTTTGGCACCCACATCCTGGGTGTGGGCATCGCCTACAAGCCCGGGGTGGGCGACGACCGTGAGTCGGCCTCCATCGAGGTCCTCCGCGAGCTCGAGGGGCGTGGCGCCTCCATCGGTGTGCTCGACCCCCTCGTAGGGGCGAGCCGCATCGCCGGTCACGGGTTTGCGCCCGTTGGTCCCGAAGATGTGCTGGCCCAGTATTCGATCGCTGCGATCCTCACGGACCACCCCGGCCTCGATCTCGAACGCATCGCCGCCGAGGTCCCTGCCGTGCTCGACACGAGGGGCGCCTACCGCAAGGCCGGCATCGTACGGGACAACGTCGTCCCTCTGTGACCTCCACGGTTCTCGTCGTCTCCTCGGTGCATTCGTCGGATGATCCGCGGATCCGGCTCAAGCTGATCGGAGCACTTCGCCGCCACGCCACGGTGCACTACCTCACGCAAAGCCCAGGTCCTGCCGACGCCGATGGCATCACCGTCGAGTTGCTGAAGGGGGCGCGGTGGCGGCGGACGCTGGCCGCAAGCCGCCGCATCATCGCAGGCGACTACGACGTTGCATCCGTCCACGATCCCGAGTTGCTCCCCGCTGCCGCCATCGCCGGTGTCCTGCGGCGGCGGGTGGTCTTCGACGTGCACGAGGACATCCCGGCTCAGCTTCGCACCAAGCCGTGGCTCCCCGGACCGCTTGGCCCAATGGCCGCATGGTGTGCTGCCGCTTTCCTGCGGGTCGCGGAACGGGTTGTGGAAGTGACGCTCGCCGAGCCGAACTACGCCACTCGGTTCCGGTCACGGCATCCCGTGTTCCCGAACTACCTCAGCGACGTCACGGTGGATGTCGTCCCACCGACCGACCGGTCCGGTGTGGTCTACCTGGGCGACATCACCGAGATTCGAGGCCTGCTGACCGCCGTCGAAGGTGTGGGGCTCTCCGCAGCCCGGCCCCACCTCACCTTGATCGGCCGGTGCGGGACGATGCTGCAGTTCGCCCTCGAGGACATGGCCAGGGCAGGCGGTGTCGATCTGCGCATGCCGGGGTTCCTGCCGCTCGACGAAGCGCTTGCGATCGTGGCTACCCACCGGGTGGCCCTGTCGCCTCTCCACGACGTGCCGAACTACCACGACTCCCTCCCGACGAAAATCCTCGAGTATCTCGCTGCCGGTGTGCCGGTGGTGGCCAGCGACCTGCCGGGCGGCCGTGCGGTCGTCGGTGATCTCGACGGGATCGTCTGGGTAGCCCCCGGCGACCCCATGGAACTCGCCAGCGGAGTCGATCTCGTTCTGGGATCGGAACAGATCTCTGCGGACGCGGCAGCCGTCGCCACGGTCGTGCGCGACCAGTTCCAGTGGCCGGCTCAGGCAGTGCGTGACTTCTACCTGGGAGACTGCTGATCAAATCGTCGTGAGGGCTCGCGGGTCCGCCACGGTGCCTGGTCACGACCTCGGTCACGAGCGCGAACTGACGTTGATCAGCAGTGTCCTCGGGGCCGGCTGAGCCATGGGTGTCATCGCCTGGCCGGCTCGGGAGCCATGCCGAGGCTCTCGGCGAGAAAGCCGACGCCCCAGCCGATGTGCATCGTCGCCACCGCGACCGGGAACAAGAAGGCCGCTCGGTTCCGATGGTGGACCAGCTCGCTGAACGTCCCCGTCAACAGTGCTGCGGCGTAGACCGCGGGGATGATGAGCGCAGAGCCTGGGGGACCGAAGAGGGGTGCGAGCAGCGAGCCGGCGAGGCCGATCACGAGCGCCGGTGCCGCCAGCTGTCGCCAGCGGAGCGAGCGGGGATGAGAGCGGAGCATCTGGCGCTTGCCTGCGCCGTAGTCGAAGTACTGCCGCCACAGGCCGCCCAGCGACGATCTGGGGGAGTAGTCGACGACCAGCCCAGGGTCGAACCAGATGGTCTCTCCTGCCGCCCTGAGCCGGTAGTTCAGCTCGTAGTCCTGGTTGCGCCGCAGGTTCTCGTCGAACAGGCCCACGGCGTCGATGGCCGACCGTCTGAAGTTGCCGAGATAGACGGTGTCGGTGGCCCCTGCGGCCCCGCCGTAGCGGTACCTGGCGTCGCCGACACCGAGCGGGGAGCTCATTGCCATCGCGATGGCTTTCTGCACGGTGGTGACCCCGACGGCCCGCTGGACGCCCCCAACGTTTGCCGCTCCTGTTTCCTTCAGTTGCTCGACGGCTCGTCCTACGTACCCCTGGGGGAGCACGGCGTGGGCATCGCAGCGGACGATGATGTCACCGTGCGCCGCCGCGATGGCGGCGTTGAGGGCTGCAGGAGTGACCTGGGCCGGGTTGTCCACGAGCCTCACCCGGCCATCTCGTGCTGCGAGCGCCTCGACGACTTCTCGCGTCCCGTCGTTGCTCAGGCCGTCAGCCACCACCACCTCGATGTCGCCCGCATAGTCCTGAGAGAGGGCACTCTCGATGGCGGCGCCGATGGCGGCCGACTCGTTGCGAACGGGAATGACCACGGAAACGGCAGGGAGGGCGCTCACGGTGGTGTCCAGAGGTCGCGGGCACGAGAAAGCCACGTGTCGGCAACGGAGCCGAAGGGGTCTCGCCCAGCTTCGACATCGAGGACAACGCCCGCCGTGGCTGTTCGGGTCTTGTCGACGATGTGATCGGGATAGACGAGCGCAATCCTGTGCTCCTCGAACTCGTCCTCATCCAGCACTTCGGTGGCGCTGTCGGGCCGCTGATAGACGTCGAGGTCGAGATCGATCAACGTCACGCGGTCGCCGTCCCAGGTGGCGGGCGTGGCAATGTCGACGTAGAGATACACGCCGTCGGTGCGATCGTTCCAGATCGCGGTCCACCATGCGGTGTGCGTGATGATCTTGACGCTCAAGCTGCGGCTCAGGCGAGGCGGTTCTTCGCCGCGGCGCATCACCATGCCAGGCGGGGACCAGAGCCAGACTCCGTGCTCGTCCTCGCCGAGCCGGTTCATCGAGAACTGCCAGTGCTTCGTATCCGGCCACTTCCGGAAGTCGATGTGTACCGCGGAGTCCATGGCCGGCCACGCTACCCGGTGTGCACAACCGCCGTTGCCGCGGCTGCCCCCGGGGTGGGATCCGTCTGCTAAGACACTGCTGATCAACGTCAGTTCGAGCTCGTGACCGAGGTCGTGACCAGGCACCGTGGCGGACCCGCGAGCCCTCACGACGATTCGATCAGCAGTCTCCTAGTCCACCGTCCACGTGCCCGAGGACCGGATCAGGCGATCCAAGTCACCCGGGCCCTTGGTGGCGTGGGCGTCGACGAGCTGCTGCTTCAGCATCGCACCGTATGACGGCCGGCTCACCGAACGGAAGATGCCGAGCGGGGTCGGGCCGTAGGGACCGTGCGCCAATCGGCTGAGTGCAAACGCCACCGCAGGGTTTGGGTGCGCAGGGTCGTGGACGTGGATGGTGGCGGCACCGACATCCGAGACGTTTACGATCTGCGCCCCCTGGGGACCGATCACGACGCCGTGCTCGTTGTTGGCGCCGAAGATCAGCGGCTTCCCCGGCTCGAGGTAGATGCGATTGGCCTCGCGCTCCTCCCTCCCCGTGAGCTGGACGAATGCCTTGTCGTTGAAGACGTTGCAGTTCTGGTAGATCTCCAGCAAGGCGGCACCCTGGTGCTCATGGACGGCGGTGAGCATCGAGGTCGTGTGCGCCCTGTCCATGTCGATGGTGCGCGCCACAAACGAGGCTTCAGCACCCAGCGCCAGGCTCACCGGGTTGAAGGGGAAGTCGATGGAGCCCATCGGGCTGGTCTTCGTGCGCTTGCCCTCTTCGGACGTGGGTGAGTACTGGCCTTTGGTGAGCCCGTAGATCTGGTTGTTGAACAGCAGGATCTTGATGTTCACGTTGCGTCGCAGAGCATGGATCAGGTGGTTGCCCCCGATCGACAGCGCATCGCCGTCGCCGGACACCACCCAGACGGTGAGGTCGGGGTTGGCGGTGGCGACGCCGGATGCGATGGCGGGTGCCCGGCCGTGGATCGAGTGCATGCCATACGTGTTCACGTAGTACGGGAACCGGGCCGCACACCCGATGCCGGAGATGAACACATGCTTCTCGCGGTCGATGTCGAGGGAAGCGAGGAAGTTCTGGACGGATGCGAGAATCGTGTAGTCCCCGCAACCTGGGCACCACCGGACCTCCTGGTCCGATTGGAAGTCACCCCGCTCATACCGTGTCGTCGTGTCGGTCATGCGCTGTCCTTCCCCTCGAAGATCTCGATGATCTTGCTGGAGATCTCCGATGCCTTGAACGGCAGTCCCTGGATCTTGGAGAGCGAGATCGTCGGCACCAGGTACTCGCCGCGCAGAAGCCGCGCCAGCTGACCCCGATTCAGCTCGGGGACCAGAACCTTCGGGTAGCGCTCCAAGATCTCACCGAGGTTCGGCGGGAACGGGTTGAGGTGGCGGAGGTGGACGTGGGCAGACACGTAGCCGCCCCTGGCCGCATTGTTGACGCCCGCCCTGATGGCTCCGAATGTGGAGCCCCAGCCGACCACGAGCAGGTCCGCATCTTCGGGACCAACGACCTCCGCAGCAGGTATGTCGGCGGCGATGCGTGCGATCTTCTGCTCACGCAGCTCTGTCATCAGCTCGTGATTGTGGGGGTCGTACGAGACGTTCCCAGAGCCATCCTCGTGCTCGAGCCCGCCGACCCTGTGCTCGAGCCCCTCAGTGCCGGGTATGGCCCAAGGTCGTGCCAGTGTGGCTTCGTCACGCACGTAGGGGAGGAACTCCCCGTCGCCGTTGAGGCCGGCCGCAAACTCCACGGGGAATTGGGGGAGGTCGGCGGCATTCGGCAACGCCCACGGCTCTGAGCTGTTGGCGATGTATCCGTCCGACATGAGGATCACAGGGGTCATGTATTTGACCGCGATCCGGCATGCCTCGATGGCCGCATCGAACGCATCGCTCGGCGACTGTGCAGAGACGACGGGCATCGGCGCTTCGCCGTGGCGGCCATACACCGAGAGGTACAGGTCGGACTGCTCGACCTTGGTGGGCATTCCCGTCGAAGGGCCTGCCCGCTGGACGTTGACGATCACCATCGGCAGCTCGGTTTGGATCGCAAGGCTGATGGTCTCGCTCTTCAGCGCCACGCCTGGCCCGCTGGTCCCTGTGACACCGAGGTGGCCGGCAAAGGAGGCGCCGAGGGTCACCCCAACGGCTGCGATCTCGTCCTCGGCCTGGAACGTCCTGACACCGAAGTTCTTGTGCCTGGCGAGCTCCTCGAGGATGCTCGATGCCGGCGTGATGGGGTACGAGCCGTAGAAGAGGGGGAGGTTGGCGCTCGTGGCCGCTGCGATGAGCCCCCACGCCAGCGCCTGGTTTCCGGTTGCATTTGCGTAGTCGCCCGGCGGGAGCTTGGCGGGCTCGACCACGTAGGTGTGGTGAAACTCCTCGGTGGTGATACCGAAGTTGTATCCGGCCTTGAATGCCGCCACGTTGGCGTTGCCGACGGGGTCGTCGGGCCCAAACTTGCGGTTGACCCAGTCGATGACCGGCTGGGTGGGCCGGTTGTACATCCACGACACCAGTCCAAGGGCGAAGAAGTTCTTGGAGCGCAGGATGCTCCTGCCCTTGACTCCTGTGTCCTTCACGGCGAGTTTGGTGAGCTCCTCCATGGGGGCGCTCAGGACGTGATAACCCTCGAGGTCGCCGTTGGCGAGCGGGTTGTCCCCGTAGCCCGCCTTCGACAAGTTGCGCTCGTCGAACGCGTCGGTGTTGACGAGGATCAGGCCGCCCTTGCGAAGGTCTCCGAGGTTGGCCTTCAAGGCTGCAGGATTCATGGCGACGAGCACATCTGGCTCGTCGCCCGGCGTGAGGATGTCCCAGTTGGCGATGTGCACCTGGAACGAGGACACGCCAGGCAATGTGCCTGCAGGGGCGCGGATCTCTGCGGGGAAGTTCGGCAGGGTGGCAAGGTCGTTGCCGAACAGCGCAGATGCCGCCGTGAATCGTGTTCCGGCGAGCTGCATGCCGTCACCGGAGTCGCCGGCAAATCGGAGCACGACACGGTCGAGGACTTCGCGTTGTGCAGGGGCGGTCATCGTGTCATCGGGCACTGGAATCATCTCCACCAATAGCGCAGCCGCTGCGACGTCGGCGACCGCATCCGCGCAGTCTATGCCCGCCGTCTTCGCTTGCGGCGCATTCCTTGGATCAGTGAGGGAATGCGTTGGGTGGGCAGGCCACGTCCACGAGCCCCGCCGCCTCCAGGCCTTTGCCCAGACCCAACAAGCGATGCTCGGACCACATCGGGCCGATGAGCTGGACGCTCGGCGGGGGAGTGCCGGCAATCGCGAGCGGAACGGAGAGTGCCGGCAGGCCCATCTGATTCACCAGCGCCGAAAAGCAGCTCAGTGCCGTCCGGTAGTCGATGTGCTCCCCGGCGATCTCGATGGTGTCCACCCCGATCACTTTCCGCATCGCGGCGACCGAAGGCGTGGCAAGCACGTCGCATGACTCGAGCGCTGCCGTCGCAGCCCGCCGCATACGCGTGCGCCACGCCATCCCTTCGAGGTAGCCGTCCATGCCGGCGTCGAGGGTCAGCTCGACCCGGCCCCGCACCTCAGGCCCGTAGCGCTCCGGAGCGGCCGCAAATCGGGCACGGTGGATCGCAGCGACCTCGGGGTACATCGCCTCTGTGACCAGGCCGGGGAACACCAGATCGGGGATCTCGACGTCCACAACGGTTGCCCCGGCATCCGCGACAGCGTCGAGGAAGTGCGCCCATCCGGCGGCCACCGTCGGGTCCAGCGCCCGGTCGACCCAGGGATGGGGCACCCCGATGCGAACATCGCCCACGCTCGCAGCAGACCCGGCAGGCGTCACCGGGACGGGAAGCGACCACGGGTCCGTGGGGTCATGGCCTGCCATGGTCTCGTAGAGGATCGCAGCATCGGCAACGGAGAGTGCCAGAGGTCCAACTGTGTCGAAGGAAGGAGCCAGCGGGAACACGCCGGTCAGCGGAATGCGCCCATGGCTCACCTTGAGCCCGACGACTCCGCACAGCGCCGCAGGCACCCGCACCGAGCCGCCTGTGTCCGTGCCGACGGCGCCGGCAATGAGCCGAGCGGCGACGGCGACCCCAGAACCACCTGAGGAGCCTCCCGGTGAGCTCGTGATGTCCCACGGATTGCGTACGGGCCCGAACCAGTGGTTCTCAGAGGAGAAACCGAAGGCGAACTCGTGCAGCCCGGTACGGCCGACGACGATGGCACCTGCGGCTTCGAGCCTGGCGACGGCCGTTGCCGTTGCGGCTGCCGGGTCGGCGGGAAAGCTGGATCCGTTGGTCGTCGGGATGCCGTGCTGGTCGATGAGGTCCTTCACCGCTATCGGCGCCCCGGCGAGGGGTCCGGGGTCTTCGCCCGCGGTGATGCGCCGGTCGATCTCAGCAGCAGCGGCGATGGCCTCGTCGGCGACAACCCTCGTGAAGGCGTTGAGCGTGTCTTGCGAAGCGTTGATGGCTTCGAGAGCAGTCGTCACCACGTCGACGGCGGTACGGTGCCGGGATCGAACCGCAGCCGCGGTTGCGGCGAACTGAGCTACCGCCACCTACTGGTCCCAGCTCACCGTGCGATCGTTGGGGAACACGTTCAACCACAGCTTGCCCGGCGGGAGCACGATGGGCTCGCCGTCCACGGTGAGGAGCTCGAAGAACTCCTCGATGGTTTCGCGCTGCCAGGTGCCTTCGACGACTTCGCCGTTGTAGAACAGGTACGCCTCGCCCTCTCCGACGGTATCGAGGGCGGGCACGGCCGAACCGCTCGATCCCGAGGCGGTGTAGCGGCGGGCGGTGAGCACCAGAAGCGTGTCAGCCGTGATCTGCTCACCTTCGCCCTCCTGGTCCACCCAGGTGTGTTCCTGTGTCCCGTTGAATCTCGAGTACTCCGTGCCGTCCCACACCCAGTGGACTGTTGGCCAGTCACCCGACCAACTGAGGGCAACGTCTTCGGCGGTCTCGGTCGTTGCGGTCGGCTCACCGAAGCTGAACCACGAGTCCTGCGGCGGGTCATCTGGGATGCTGCGACCGTCCGCAACCTCGCGGATGGCCTCCGTGTTGCCGTAAAGGGTGCGTTCATAGGCGCGGCCACCCCTGGGGATGCGGAACGTGTTGGGCCGGGTTTCGCCGAGGAACGGTACCTCTGCGCTGTTGATCAGGCCCTGCACCCACGGCTGGGCGCCCGAGATCTGGAACACCGGCTCGAGTTGGCGGAGCAGGGTCGGGTCGGTGGGGCGCCCGGAGCGGATGGGCCCTACGTAGTCCGAGTCGGTGTCATGGAACAGGGCGATGAAGCGGGTGATGCCTGCCTCGACGATCAGCTCGATCACCGCACCGGCATCTTGGACGCCGGATTGGGGTCGCGCATCCGGATGGTTGTCGATCTTGACGGCGACGACCCTGCGGTCCTGCAGCATCTCATCTTGCACGGGCAGCCCGTTGAGCAGGCTCGGTGGGCCTGAGGCAACGACCGTGGTCGTCGGCGCGCTGGTCGTGGTGCTGGGTGCAGCCGTCACGTCCGGCAGCGTCGTGACGGCCGCAGCAGGCGCGGTCGCCGACGCCTTCTGATCGCCGCCGCCGCACGCGGCAGCGACCAGTGCAAGGGCGAGTACGAGGGTCAGGTGGCGGGTGAATCTCACGAGCATGGGAGTGTAGGCCGGATTCCACATCATGCAGAGGAGAACGGCCGGGTCGCACGGAGAGTCCCCAGAACGAGTGGGGAGCACGGCGGCCGGGGCTTGCGGCGGCTCCCGGACGACTTCTCGCTCCTGCTCCGTCTGGCCTTCTATGGTTTCGGCATGCGGCACATGACGGACTACGCGGCGGCAGAGTTGGCGGCACTGGCCGACCCTGAGGCGGCAGCAGCCATGGCGGCGTACCTGAAGACCGATATGCCCTTCTACGGCGTCAAGACACCCGAGCGCAAGCCGATCTTCAAGGCGATGCTGGCGCGCTTCCCGGTGCGATCCAGGGCCGAGTACACCGAGGGGGTGCTGGCGCTGTGGGAGCGACCCCACAGGGAGGAGAAGTACCTCGCGATCGGCCTGGCAGGGGCGTATCCGCAGTACATCACGATCGGGTCGGTGCCGCTGTACAAGCGAATGATCGTCGAGGGTGCGTGGTGGGATCTCGTCGACGGTGTCGCCGCCGACCTCATTGGCCGGGTCCTGCTGGACGATCGGGATCGGGCTTCCGTCATCTTGGACCGGTGGATCGATGACCCGGATATGTGGCTGCGCCGCACGGCCATCATCGCCCAGCTCCGCCACAAATCGGCCACAGACGAGGAGCGGCTCTTCCGCTATTGCCTGTCCAGCGCCGGCGAAAAGGAGTTCTTCATTCGCAAAGCGATCGGGTGGGCGCTGCGCGAGTATGCGAAGTCCGCACCCGGCGCCGTTCGCTCGTTCGTGCTCGCCAACCGTGAGGTCTGGTCCGGTCTCACATATCGGGAAGCGACGAAGCACCTCGACGTTCCTCCGCGCTAGAAGGCCGGAGGTTCCGTCGCTCACTCGACGAGACGCAGGCTCCCCGGTAGATCCATGTGTCGCATGCGGCGCACGGTGAACAAGGGGGCGATTGCTACTGCGATCACGCCGGCAACTCCCACCATCGCAAGCGTTGCCGGTTCCACGATCACCTCGAGGGCGAAGTCGGGCAGCGTCTCGGCGAGGAGCCGCTGGGTCATCCACCACACCATCGCAAGCCCGCCGGCGACTCCGATTGCTGTGGCGAGGATTCCCACCACCAGGCTCTCTGTGACCGCCATGCGAAGCGCAGTGTGGACCCGCACGCCGAAAGCGAACATGGTGGCGTGTTCCCGCGTCCGAGCGTCGAGGTTGATCGCAGCGGTGTTGAACGCAATCAGCAGCGCCAGGATCAAGACCGCTACGACCATGACCTGGACGATGCCGAGCAGCTCGCCGAAGGCATCGCGGACGGCTTCGGTCATCGCCGTAACCGACTGGACCGCCGCCACGGAGTCGAGGGGGAACAGCTCGCGCTGCACGTCTTCGACATTGGCCCCGTCAGCGGGCAGGACGTTGACGGTGTTGACGATTCCCTCGAGGTTGAACAACGCGGAGTGTTGCAGGTCCATCGTGGCGTATCCGCGCACCGGAAACGGGTGAGTGGCGACGACGGGCAATGCCGTCTCGACGAACCTGTACGAAGCAAGGCCGTCGCGCCATGGATGCCGCAATGTGACGACGTCGCCGACGGCAACGCCCAGGTCGGCAACGGCCTTCTCCGTCAGCAGCAACCCCGGCCCCTCCACGACTGCACTGTCGACGATCGTGGGGCTCCACATCCCATGGTCGAGGTCCACGAGGTCGATGAACACATCGATTTCGCCTGCCGTGGTTGCGATCGAACCCGGGATGCGCAGCGCAGGCTCCGCACGATCCACCGTCGCGGCGTTGCCGATGGCAGCGACCTCCGGCGATTCCGCCGGTCGGAACGTGTCGAGGGCCACGGTCACCCGCTCCGGTTCTTGCCCCTCGGCCTCCCGTTCGGCGGTGTCGATTGCACCGAAGACAGAGTCCATGATCCCGAGGAAGCCCATGAGCACCGTCACCGCGGCGGCCACGCCGAGGACCGTCAGAGTGGTGCGCCGGGCAGTACGCCGCAAGCTGCGGAACGGCATGACGACGAACGTGTTGCCGCGCAGCCGCGTCGGCCGGCGATGCGGGTCATGCGCCTTGTGATAGGACGGCTTGATGGCGTCGATTGGATTCACCCGCACGGCTTGCCAAACGGGGATCGCGCTCGCAATGAACGGTACGACCAAGCCGATGACTGCGACCCTGGCAAACACGGGAGCGGGGAACGACGTGATCCATATCGGCAGAGGGATGAAGTCCTCGAACACCGCAGCCATGGCATTCCCTATGACGATGCCGACGCCGATGCCGAAAACGACACCCAATGCGGCGATCTGTGCACTGACCAGCAACGGTCGCATGGCCAACACCCATGGCCTGGTGCCGAGGGCCATCCCGATGCCGATCTCCCGCCGCTGCTGCTCGGCGAGTCGATGGATGAGGTTGAAGGCGGCGCCGACTGCTCCCGCGATCAACAAGAACGCGAGGGCATTGAACATCGCCTGGTCTTGATCGATATCGGTGGTCAGGGCCGTGTACGACAGGTTGTCGTCTCGGGTCAACACGGTCGTGCCGACCGGCAGCGCTTCGAGGGCATACTCCAGCTCGGCTGCGACTGCATCGCGGTCGGTGCCCTCTGCGAGGATCAGGACCATGTTGTTGACCCGGCCGGGTAATCCGCCCAATTCTTGGGCTGTTTCGAGGGTCGTGAAGAGCCCTGCGAATGTTGCCTCCGACATGAACATCTCGCCCTCGGGAGCAACGGTGAAGTACTCGGGTGTCGTCGCCTGTCCGACGAACTCCAGCTCACGATCACCACTCACCCGTACCCGCCCGGTGTCGGCCAGACCGTGGAACTTGGCGAAGGTGCGTTCGAGCATCACCCGTGGGGCTCCGGCGTCTTCGTTGGTGAGGGGCCGGCCGGTGAAGGCGTGGTAGCCGTTCACTCCCGGCCCACCATCGGAGAAATCCGAACCGGTGATCTCGCCACGGACGAGCACGGTGGTGTCCGCCGTCGACGCATCCACCTGAGTGGCGATGATGAGGCGCTCCTCGACCCCTGTGATCGCAGCGGAGCTGGGGATCGAGCCTGCCACCGCGACCAGGTCTCCTTCGGCAGTGTGCGCCCCGGCTGCCAGGTCGACCCGGAGGTCATACATCCCCAGGTCGCGGTAGCTGGCGTCGTACGACACTTTGCGCCACTCGGTCGTGGACGTGAGGCCTGCATACCCTCCTGTCCCGATGGCGATGACTACGGCAATCGCAACGACTTTGAGCCAATGGGCTCGCAGATCGCGCCACGACCATCGAAGGAGCAGCCTGAAAGCACCCATGCCATCCTCCTCACCAATGCAGCTCGGTGACCGGAGCCTTCCCGCCAAGCGGCGGGCCGTCACTCACGATGCGGCCACTGGACAATTCGACGACCCGGTCGGCCATACGAGAGACTTCGCGGTTGTGGGTGACGACCAGGACGGCACGGCCGGTGCCGGTCTGTTCCTCGAGGAGCTCCAAGATCTGCACGCCCGTCTGATAATCGAGCTCCCCGGTTGGCTCGTCGCACAACAGGATCGGGTTGCCCGTCGCAAGCGCCCTGGCTATCGCTACTCGCTGCTGCTCTCCGCCAGACAGCTCATGGGGAAAGCGTGCTCCCTTGTCACCGAGACCGACGCGTGCCAGCACCTCCGCCGCTGCCACGTCGGACCCTGCGGCGTCGACCCCGAACTGGACGTTTTCCTGTGCCGTCAGACCTGGGAACAAGTTGAACGACTGAAAGACGAAGCTCACGGTTCGTGCCCGGAAGTCGAACAGCTCTCGCCGTGAGGCTGATGTGATGTCGACGCCGTTGACGCGCACGAGACCATCGCTTGCGGTGTCGAGCGCACCCACCACGTTCAGCAAGGTGGTTTTGCCGCTGCCGGAGGGGCCCAGCACGACAACGAACTCGCCTTGATCGACGAGCAACTGCACGTCTGTCAGGGCCGTGACCGCCAGGGCCCCCTCCCCGTACCGCTTGGTGACGTCCTTCAATTCGATGAGCATGATCCTTCATCCTGTTTCCGCTTCGCCGGCCCGCTCCGCCGCAAAGCGCTCGACCAGTGCCGGGAACTCACGATCGAACCACACGTACACATCGTGGAGTTCTGCGAGGTGAGGCAAGGCCACATCGCGATCGGCGAAGGTCACCAGGGCCCTCGCCGCAAGCTCTTTTGCTCTTGCGATCGCCTCGAACGGCCGGCGTACGAGGTTCAGAACAGCGCCGTGATGGATGGTGAAGTAGTCGCTTCGCTCGCCGGCGACTCGAATGCGATCCAGCATGCCGAGGTCAATGAGCAGCCGGGTCGCCGAGCTGATGGAACTCGGCGAGGCGTCGAGCGCCTCCGCCAGATCCGCCGAAGACAGCTGTGCTTCTTCGACGATGAGCAGATAGCCCCACACCCGCCCCGCCATGCGAGGGGACCCACTCCGTTCGAACAGCTCGCCCATCTCTTCGATGAAATGCAGTTCTTGTCGTTCGACCATCACGGGCTCCTGGTACCCAACATTCATGATATTCGACAAGTACTGCAAATACCGATAGGGGAGGAAGTCCCGGTCCTGGTCCCGTTCCCTGACGAACCTGGTGACCACGATCTCCCTCGAGTACATTCCCGTGGTCCGTTCTACGATGAGACCATGACTTCAGCATCTGAGGAAGCACAGGCGCGGTGGGACGAGCGTTATGGCACCGAAGGGTTCGTGTTCGGCATCGAGCCGAACCAGTTCGTGGCCACGCATCTGGCCGGGAACCCGGCCGGCCGTGCCCTCGACCTGGGCAGCGGGCAGGGCCGCAATGCCGTCTGGCTGGCGCTGCAGGGTCACACGGTCACCGCGGTCGATCTGTCGCCCGTCGCCACCCAGCAGGCACAGCAGCTTGCCGCTGAGGCAAGCGTCGATGTCGAGTTCATCGCCGCCGATCTGGCCGAATGGCAGCCGGAGCCGTCCTCCTACGACCTCGTGCTTCTGTCGTATCTCCAGTTGCCCGGCGAGCTGCGCCGGCAGGTGCACCACAAAGTCGTCACCGCGCTGGCTCCAGGTGGCACCGTGTTCCTCATCGCCCACCACCTCGACAACATCGAACACGGTATCGGCGGACCCCCATACCCCGAGGTCAACTTCACCGAGGACCAGCTCGCCGAGGACTTCGTCGAACTCGACATCGAGACGCTCACCAAGGTCGAGCGGAACGTGCAGAAGGGCGATGTCGAGGGTACGGCCATCGACATCATGCTGATCGCCAAGCGTTGAGGAGTCAGAGCCATCCGAAGCGGCGCGGCGGCCAGTAACGCCACGCGGCCAGCCACACGGGGCGTTCGAGAGCGACGGCACCGAGCGTGCGACTGTCACCGATCGACACCGACCTGTGGTCTCCCAGCACGAACACCTCGCCGTCGCCGACCCGCCATTCGGAGGCAGGCAACGTCGGCTCAGCCGTCCAGGGCTCAGGGACCACCGCACCGTCGATGTGCACGCGACCGTCTGCGATCGTGACGAGTTCCCCCGGCAGCCCTACGACGCGTTTTGCCAGTTCGAAGTTCGTTCTCGTTGGGTGGGGAAGGATGACGATGTCGCCCCGCATCGGGGCCTGCCGGGCGAGCACGGCCAGCACGTAGTCGCCAGGGAGGAGCGCAGGAGACATCGAAGATTCCGCGATCTCGTAGCGGCGCACACGGTGGCGCAGCCGCCCGCCAATCATCAGCGCCGCCAAGCCGGCCGCCACGAAGCGGGCGCCTCGGAAAGGCCTCATTCCTCTACTGACGCCGGCACTTGCCAATTGTACGAGCCCTCAATCCGCTCTGGTGCGTGACCCTTCCGGCAGTGTTCTTCACACGTGTAGGGTCGGCGAGTACACCACATACGCTCAGGAGGTGACCATGGGTTTCTTCAAGCCCAACCGCGTTGCACATGCCCATTGTGATTTGTTCTGCGGTGTCTATGACCCTGCGCAGGCGATGATCGAGGCCATGTCAGTGCTCAAGACGGCGCAGAAGTATCAGGATTCCGACGACGACGTGTTCCGCGCCCGTGCGCTTGCGATCAAGGAAGCACGCGCCGAGGACGTCAAGCATCATCTGATGGTGCTGTGGGCCGACTTCTTCACCCCGGCCCACCGCGAGGAGTTCCCCCAGCTCGATGACTTGTTCTGGCGGGCGATCAACCAGGCGGGCAACGCCAAGAAGTCCGTCGACCCTGCCGATGGCCAGAAGCTCATCGATCTCATCCAGGACATCTCCGACATCTTCTGGCAGACCGAGAAGGCCCAAGGCATGGGGGTCTACCCGCCTTCGTGAGACCGCACGCCGGAACTTCCGACGAGTCATTCTTCCAGCAAGGCCCGCTCCCCGAGGAGCGGGCCTTGCCGTGTGGTGGGCGATGCGGGAGAGAGACGCATCGTGTACCCGTATGACGGTTCGGGGGTCCCGTCAGGTTCCTGAAGCGGAGCGCAGCTTTTCCGGAGGCCCGAACCAGCGGAGCATGAGGCTGCCCACCCCGAGCGCAACGGCGGCGAATGCCGCAGTGCCGCCCACCACCGAGAAGAGCGCAACAAACCAGCCCTCACCAAGAGCACTGCGGAGTAGCTGGGCGGTCCCAAACGCTGAGAAGCCCGCAGCAGCGACGATCGGGACGGCGCGGACAACGGCGTCAACGACGCCGGCGACCCCACGCCTGGTCTCTGCAGTGCGGTACCACGCTGCGGCGAGCGCAAAGGTGTAGATGCCGAGCGCCGTGACCGAAGCAACGGCGACCCCTTCCAAGCCGTACGCACCCTCGAGGATGAAGTAGAGGGGAATGGCAACGACGGTGGTTGCCGTGCCGATCAGCACCGGGGTCCACATCTGGCGTTGGGCGTAGAAGGCCCGTGACAGGATCTGCAGCGCACTCCAGATCGGGACGGCAAAGGCGTAGAAGAACAGTGCGCTGGCCGTCGCCAAAGTGTCGGCTGCAGAGAACTCTGCGCGCTCGAAGAGCGTCTGGATGACGGGGATGCTCATCGCCGCCAGCAGCGCCGTCCCCGCCATCGAGAGCACGAGCACGAACTTGAGGGCGCGGTTGACGGTGGCGCGCATGAGGCTGTGGCGACCCTCCGCAAACAGCTTCGCCAGCGTCGGGTATGCGGCCACGGCGGCGGCCTGGCCGATGATCCCCACCGGTACCAGCATGGTGCGGCGGGCGTATTGGAGGTACGTCTGGGTGCCCTCTCCGACCCGGTTGCCGAAGACGCTCATGAACACCTCGTCGAGCACGACGATGGACTGGCCGATCATGAGCGGGAACGCGATCTTGAGGTACTCCCACAACGCCGGGTGGCTCCACTCCGTCCCGCCGATCCATTGCATCCCCACCCGCCGGGCGCCCCACCACTGGAGTGCGAAGTTGCCGACGAACGCCCCGACCAGCGCACCCCAGATGAAGCCGTCCGGCCCTGGGCTGTCGGTGATGACGGCGTCGGCGACCCCGCCGATGATGATGCTCAGGTTGTAGATGACCGGCGCAAGCGTGGGGACGACAAACTGACCCTTGGTGTATTGGACGGCGCTGAAGAGGGCGCCGAGGACGAAGAAGATCTGAGCCGGCAGCACGACGCGGGTGAGCCGGATGGTATTGGTCACCTGCTCGGCCGAGAAGTCGGGGTAGAGCCAGCTGATCACGTCGGGTGCCAGCAGCCAGCCGATGACGACGAAGACGCTGATGCCAATGGCGATCGGCCTGATGATGGCGGTCAGCGCCCGCCACCCGCCTTCTTCGTCGTCGTCCGCCAGGTAGCGGGCGAAGATCGGGATGAACGTGATGGACAGGAATCCGCCGGCAAGCAGGTAGTTGAGGAAGTCCGGGATACGGAAGGCGGCGACGTACTGATCCGTTACGCCGCTGGCGCCGAGCAACGAGGCGAAGATGATCTCGCGGAGCTGCCCCAGGATGCGGGAGAGCAGCACACCTGCGGACACGATGAGCGCAGCAGTGCCTACCCGCTTGTTCATGGCCGTCGTCACCGGGGTGACGCTAGTGCCCCGGCCAGTGACGTTGGTGAAGGTGAGGGCGAGTCAGTGGCGCCGATGGCCGTCCTCAACGCGGCGTAGGTTGCCGGTCGGCGCACACATGGGGCATGCGTCGGATCGGCGGTTGGACCGCCCACGGTATGTGCAATCGCAATCGCAGGTGGACCCGCAACGGCCGTGTTGGCCACACAATCCGGTCAGGCAGCACTGCTGTAGCGGTAGGGGTGGAGCATGACCAGCCGGTTGGTGCCGTCGACGCAGAGCACGACGCCGTTGTCGGCATCCATGGCGGCGATCAGTTGCTCCTTGTAGTCGGTGAGGTTCGAGGCTTCGACCCATTGCGGCTGTGCGCTGCCGATGCGCACCGCTTCCACGAGGGTGCCCAGCAGGTCGTATCGGAGCCGGCGGACCGGGCCGGAGTGCCATCTGGTGCGCCGTCCAGGGCTCGTCTCCGGGCGTGTGCCGGAAAGCCCCTCGGGCCACACGGGCGGGGTGCGTGCGATCGTGGTCTGAGGCGCTGCAGCAAACACAGTTCTTCCCTTGGGTAGTCCGTCTTCAGGGAGGAGATGCACCGCCGCCCCGCGTGATACATCTCATCGCGATGGGGGTGCTTGCCGGACGCCTCAGACGAGATCGCGCCAACGCAAGATCCACGTCGTGAACAACGTGCCGAGCACGAAGACGACGAGCACCTTGGCGAGGGCTCCCAGGGTTCCCGGCTGGACGTTGCCGAGGGCATCGGTCGCAAACTCGGCGATGCCGTCCACAGGAGCGAGATCGACGAACGCGCTGAACCCGATTCGCCACGGTGACAGGCTCGCCAGGGCCGGCACGGACCCCGCAACGGCGCCCTCCCACAGGAACGCAAATGCCAGCCCTGCGAGAGTTGCCCGCTCGGTGAGGTAACCAAGCGGCGTGAAGATGGCGCCGTACGCCACAGTGGCGATCCAGGATCCGATGAGCAGCGGAACGATGTAGCCCCATCCGCCGCCGCGCAAACCCATCGCCGCCCCCAATGCCACCGCTCCGACCCCCGTGACGACACACGCACCCGTGATGGCGCCTGCGAGCTTGGCTGCGGCGATCCACTGCCGCCGAATCGGGCGGAGCACGATGAAGGAGAGCGTCTGGTCGCGCCGTTCGTCGCCGAGCGCCGATGCGGCCAGGATCAGCGCCACCACGGGTACCACCAGAGCAAAGAAGAGCCCGATGGTCACACCGAAGAAGGTGTCGAGGCGCGAGCTTGCCGTTGCCCGAGCCGTTGAGAGGTACACGATCACTCCAGGCAGCATGGCGAGCGACCCGAGGCCGATCAGCCGCCGTAGCCCCAGCACCTGGGTGGTGGTCATGCGGGCGATGAGGAGCGTTGCGGTCATCTGCGGTGCACCAGGTAGCGGAAGACGCTCTCCAGCGAGTCGTCTTCGGGTCGGAACGCCAGCAGCTTCACGCCGAGTTCCTGGGCGGTGGCAGGCACCTGGGCGCCGAGCTCCCGGATGTCGTTGGTCTCGACGTGGACCCCCGAAGCCCCGAAGGTCACGCTGGTCACCGCGGGAGAAGCCACCAGCGCAGCGGCGAGTCGCCTCGGATCGTCCGCCTCGACCAGCACCCGGTACGGGATGTCGGCCATGGCGCTCCGAATCGCCGTGATGTCGCCGGCGGCGGCGAGTTTGCCGTCCACCATGGCAATCACCCGGTCGGTCATCCGTTCGACCTCCTGCAGGACATGTGACGAGACGATCACCGTGCGGCCCTCATCCCCAAAACGGCGGAACAGACCGATCAGCCGCATTCGCTGTACGGGATCGGTGCCGTTGAGGGGCTCGTCGAGGACAAGGATCTCCGGATTGCCCACCAACGCAGCCGCGACCTTCGCCCGCTGTCGCATGCCCTTGCTGAAACCACCCACGGACCGATCAGCGGCGGCGTCGAGCTCGACCTCGGCGATAGCGGCTCTGGCCGCTTCATCGGGCTTGTCGACGCCCGAGAGCCTGGCGGCGTAGCGCACGAGCTCAAACGCCGTGAGCCTGGCGTACACGGCGCTCTCCTCCGGGACCAGCGCCAGGTCGCGATAGATGTCGACATCTTTGCGCGGCAGCTTTCCCAAGACCTTGACCGACCCCTCCGAAGGCAGCACCAACCCGGTCAGCATCCGCAGCAGAGTGGTCTTGCCCGCACCGTTGGGCCCGAGCAGGCCGGTGACGCCTGAGCCGAAAGAGCAGGTGATGTCGGACACGGCGACCTTCTGCCCAAACCATTTCGAGACGCCGGTGACTTCTACGGTCGCGCCTGCGACGAGCGCTGGGTCGTTGGTGGTGGCACGACTCGTCACAGCAGGCTCCGATACCGCCGCACCGCGATGTAGAGGGTGAGTACGGCGACTGCCACGATCACGGCCAGCGACACCCACGGATCGAGGCCTGCCCGGGTAGGAACCAACTCGCTGGAGCGGTCGAACATCCAATCGCGAACCACCCCGGGATGGTCGGTGAGCGCGGCTACTGCAGCCCACTCGGTCCCCGCGTCCGCAAAACCCGAAGCAACACCTGTCGACGCAAACATGATCGCCAAATAGACGCCCGTGGCCGGGTGCGAGCCGCTTGGCAAAGACCGCCACCAAGAACGCGGGAGCGCCGTAGGCCACGATGTACACAACGGTGCTCGCCACGACTCGCACCAAGTCGCCTGCGTTGGTGACGAGCTCGGAGGCGAACCCGCCGCCGCCCAAGGCCGCAAAGGCGATGTAGAGCAACAGTTGGGGAACCAGCAAGAAGGCTGCGACTCCGATGGAAAGTGCGGCTGCTCTGGCGCCGAGGTAGTCGAAGACCGTCATCGGCCGCGAGCTGTACACGGCGAGTACGCCGTCAACCCGGTCGGGGATGAGCAGCTCGGGGCCCGACAGCGCGCAGAAGAGAAACACCGAGCTGGCGGCGAGATCGAAGTACACGGCGTGATTGGCAAATGGGGTGTCGAGCAAGTCCCCGGCGGCGATGACGCTCGTGAGGAATACCAGCCCGACGACCACGATGGCGGGGAGCAGGGCGATGACGAAGAGCATCCACGGCAGGATCTTCTTGCGGGCTTTGCGGCGGATGCCAAACATGCGCCGCAGCCCGTCGCGAATGGTGGCCTGCACTGCGGCGCGACGCCCCAGGCGCGGGCCGTCGTGGGGTTTGTAGCCGAGGTCGTAGACGACGCCCTGATCGGTCATGACGCAGCATCCTCGTCGCGAAGGAACAGCTCCTCGAGAGTCTGCCCTCTGGTCCCCATGCGGCGAATCCCCGCCCCGGCGTCCGCAACGGCGTCCCGGATCATGTCGTAAGGATCTGCCTCTTCCACGCGGACCGTCAGCGTGTGACCGGAGAGCGTCACGGCAGCACCCGCCCGTTCCAGGTGGGCTTGGACGGTCGTGGGGTCGTCGAAGAGCTCGAGTTCGACGGCACCGGTGTCGAGCAGCGAGGTGAGCGGTCCCTCCCGAAGTACCGCCCCCCCATCCAGCATGACGACCCAGTCGCACGTGCGCTCGATGTCCGTGAGCACGTGCGATGAAGTGATGACGTTGATGCCAAAGCCGCCGAGCCGGGCGATGAGGTCGAGCATCTCCTCGCGTCCCTCCGGGTCCAATCCGGCCGTCGGTTCATCCAGAAGGACCAGGTCGGGATCGTGGACGATGGCTTGCGCCAGCTTGGCTCGCTGCTTCATCCCGGTTGAGAACTCGCCGAACGCCCTGAACCGCTCCTCGTGCAACCCGACCAGAGTGAGCACGTCGCTGGCACGCTGCCGAGCGGCTTTCGAAGGGATCCCGGCCAGCTCGGCCGCATAGATCATGAAGTCGGCCGCCGTCTGGGCGATGGGGAGGCAATCGCCCTCCGGCATGTACCCCACGTGGGCACGCACCTCCGTGGGATGGCGATGCGGGTCCGCCCCGAGCACCACGGTCGAGCCGGTGGTCGGCGTGAGGATGCCGAGCAGGATCTTGATGAACGTGGACTTGCCTGCGCCGTTGGCGCCCACCAGGCCGATGCGGCCCTCAGGGATGTCGACCGACACATGATGGAGAGCGACGATGTCGCCGTATGCATGTCCCAGGTTGTCGGTGGCGACGATGATGCTCATCGTCACGCAGGTTAGGGGTCCTCAGCTGGGGTGTGCGCCTGCAGCAGACCTCGTTCAGGTGTCCCTAGGGGCGCTTTCTCTCCGCAGCGCTCGGCGGGCCAGAGCCCGCAGCCGATCGACGTGCCGCTGCGCCCAGGCAAACTCGGTGGCCAGGATGGCGAGACCGGCGATCACGAGCGGCGTGCCCGGCCCCGGGGCTACGAGAAGCGCAATGCCGAGGAGGGTGATGGGAACGCCGATCAGCACCACCACGACCCGCCGCACCAGGCGCCAAGCGCCCCACGGCCGTTCTGTCTCTTCCAGGGAATCACGGGCAGCGTCGTCCATCGCCTCACCAAGTGTACGCAGTGCCCAGGACTGGGCGACCGGGGAGCCCCCCGGATGGGTTGCAGTCCTGGGACACCTATGTTCACGGTGTGCATGCGATCGACTTTGGTGCTGGTGCGGTGATGAGGGCACTCCCTCCCGCTCAGAGGGTGTTCGGGGATGGCTGGGGTGATCGTGACCTGCTGGACCTGCTGGACATCACTCGAGCCGGCCCCCCGTCAACGGTGGACATCGAGTGGGGCAGAGCGCGAGTCGAGGGGGCGGTGGTGGTGCGTCACGGTCGGTTTCCTTCACCGGCGGCGCATCTTCCTGCTGCCGCCAAGGACGCTTTCGTCATGGCAGTGGAGCCCGCAGCGGCAACGGCCGAGCGGCGGTGCGTGTTGCTGCCCGCATGGAACGACGAGGGATATCTCACGCGGCGCAAACTCGCCGAACGGCTCGCAGACTACGGCATCGGAGCACTGATCCTGGAAGCGCCGTTGTACGGCAGTCGCCGAATCAAGGCACGGGGAACGCCGATCAGGACGGTGTCCGACTTTGCGGTGATGACGAGGGGCATCGTCGAAGAGGGCCGTTCGCTGACGTGGTGGGCGGTGCAGCACAGCCAGCTCGGTGGCGTCGCCGGCTATTCGATGGGCGGCAGCCTCGCCGCCGCCGTCGGTGCATCGCTCGACTGCTCCTTTGCTCTCGCTCCGCTGGCGGCCGCCCACGCCCCCGATGCAGTATTCGTCGACGGAGTGCTGCGAGCGGCCATCGCATGGGATGCGCTGGGCCGCGACGCACGAGATCGGCTCCGGGTCACATTGGCGATGCCGAGCGTGCTGCGGATCGCGCCGACCCCGGCGACGTCGACCGCAGTTCTCGTCGGGGCCAGCCGCGACGGCTTTGTGCCCCCTGCGGCCACCCAGGCTGTCCACGATCACTGGCCCGGGTCGGAGCTCCGCTGGGTGCGGGCCGGTCACGCCACCTTGCTGTGGCGGCACCTGGACGTGCTCGCCGCTGCCATCGCAGCCTCTTTCGACCGGGTCGCTGCCTCGGCCGGGGGCGCCTGGAGCCGGAAGTAGCCTGCCGCCGATGGAGATCACCATGGCCGTACTCGCCGGCATCGTTGCGAGCGCCTTTGCCATCGACCTGGGCCGCAGCGCCTTGCGGCGACCTCGGTTGCACGCCCGGGTGTGGGCAACTGCGATGGGCTTCTATGCCGTGGCGACATGGGCACTGGCGGCAGGTCTCGCGTTCGGGTGGTCGGAGCCGCTCTTCCGGACGTTCTACTTCTTCGGCGCCATCGCCAACATCCCGCTGCTGGCGGCCGGATCGGTTGCGCTCGTGGCAGGTGAACAATGGGGGCGACGGTTCTTGCTCGGTGTTGGTGTGTTCATCGTGCTGGGAGCGGCGGCGACGGTCGCCGGAGACGCCACCGGTGCCCTTCCGGTGACGGGCATCCCAGAAGGCTCCGAACTCTTCGCCTTCGGCATCGACGCAGGCGGAGTGACGTTGCCAGGGCCACGAGTGTTCGCCATCATCGCCGGTTCCGTCGGTACGTTGGTCATCGTGGGGTTCTCGCTGGTCACGGCCGTTCGGGTCCGGCGATCGAACCGGCGCTTGGCGATTGGCAACCTGCTGATCATCGCCGGCGCCCTCGCCCCGGCACTGGGAGGCTCGCTGACGGCACTGGGAGAAGGCGGGGGGCTCGCCATCTCGCTGCTCGTCGGCGCCACACTGTTGTACGCCGGCTACCGGACCGCCATCTCGGCACGACACACCGTTGCGGCATGAACCACCGACAGGGGTGCTTCGCACCCCCTGACCGCTACACGGACACGACAGGACGTTCGGCCCGGTTGGTCAAGATGATCCCGGCGAAGATCAGGACGCCGCCGATGGCAATGCCTGCTTGGAGTCGTTCGTCGAGCAGCACGATGCCCGAGGCGATCGAGACCACGGGCACGATGTAGCCCACGAGGGACGCCTTGGTCGCCGTCACATGGCGGAGCAGCCAGTAGAAGATGAGGAAAGGGAGAACGCTGCCCACGACCGTCAGGTAGGCAATCAGCGTCCAACCCCATGTCGAGATCGGGTTGGGAACGCCCTCGAAGAGGAGCATCACCGGAACGATCAGCGCCCCGCCGATGGCGAACTGCATCAACGTGAGCTCCATGGGGTCGTAGGTCCCGGCGCGACTCTTGGTGTATACGCTCGCAAACGAGATGGAGGCGACCGCCCCAATCGAGAGCAACGACGCCAACAGCGGCTGGCCACCTTCGTCCAGCCCGCTGTCGCCGGACAAGAGCAGCAGCGCCACTCCCGAGAACGCCACCATGAGGCCGACCACCTTGGCACCGTGCAACGGCTCGTCCGGGAGGAGGAAGTTGGCGACGATGGCGGTCCCGAGCGGGATCAGGGCCACGATCAGGCCGACGAAGCCCGCCGACGCGTACTGGTAGGCAACGGTGAACAGCACGAACGGTGTCGCGAGCTGGAACACCGCAGCGACGCTCCCGGTTCGCCAGCGTTCCCGGTCGCGACTGACGTGGCCACCGCTCAGCCGGATGATGGCATAGAGCATCGCAGCGCTGATCACGGCGCGGATCGCCGCCATGCCTATCGGTGGCACTCCCGTCCCGAGTGCGGCGCGGGTTGCGACCCCTGTGGTTCCCCATGCGAGAGAAGCGACGATCAGCGCCGTCCAGATGCGTACCTGCATCCGGCAAGGCTAGGAGTGCGCAGCGCAAGCGGGATCCGCGGTCGCGGTCCCGCCGGCTCCGGGCTACTCGCCGTCGGGAAGCACCCAGCTGAGCACGACGCTCACGATCGAGATGAGCAGGGCCGCCAGCAGCGAAGTCAAGAACTGCTCTGAGAAGCCTCCGTCAATGGACAGAGAGCCTGCGACGGCAGCTGTGAGCATGAACGTGAAAGCGTTGACCACGAAGGTGAAGAGACCGAGCGTGATCACGTTGATCGGAAAAGTGAGCAGCTTGGCGATGGGGCGCACAAACGTATTGACGAGGCCGAAGATGACGGCCACGAGGAACAGATCGAGGAACTCGCCTTCGAACATCACCCCGGGCACGAGTTCGGCGGCAATCCACAGGGCTACCGCATTGATGAGCAGTCGCCATACGATCTTCATCGAGTCACTGCCTCCGTCGCTCTCGCCAACGCTCTGCAGCGTAGGCCCTGAAGACTCGCGCCCACGGTTCGCCCATCCGAGGCGGTGTCGCCGGCTCGTCGGCCACCTCGGTTGAGGATGATTCCGGCGGCGTGTCGGGAGCAGTGTCGGTGACCGTATCGAGGGCCGCCACTGCTGCGGCGGGCACTGCGGGCGGCGCTGCTCGTTGCGCACGCAGTTCGGCGAGACGCTCCCGCAAAAAGCGAGCTTCGGTCTCCGCCTTGGCGGCTCGCTCGCGTGCTTCGGCGAGTTGCTGCCCGGCTTCGTGCAGGTTGCCGAGCTGCAAGAGCATCTTGTCCCACGCGTCGATGGGCACGATCATCGTTCCCGACGGGGGGCCGGCGGGCGCAACGACGGCCGCAGTGTCGGGTGCCGCCACGGGTGCCGCATGCTCGACGTCGGCGTGCGCGTGCTGGTCGTCGTTGAGGGCCCCTGCAGAGTCGTCGCCGGTCGCAGGCGCGGGTTCGGGAGTCGGGAGCGGATCATTCCTGCGAGGTCGCGCCGGCGCAGGCTTGAGCTCCCTGCCGAGGTGGCGGGCACGGGTGCGTACGTCGCCGAGATCGATCATGCGCCGTTCGCCGTATTCGGTCTCTTCGAGCGCACTGCGCACGGCACCCCTGCGCGCCCACTTGCGCAACGTCTCGATGGGAATGTCGGTTGCCTCGTGTGCTTCACGCAACGTCACCCACGACGCGTCGGGCTCGGATGTGGTGGGCCGGCCGGTCGTGGGGCGGGGCTCTGGTTGCGGTCGTTGGGCTTCGGTCTCCCACTGGAATGCTGGATCGTTGGCGCGCATGACGTGCATTGTACGAATCGCATGCGGACCCGTCGGGCTTCCTAGGATGACGACCTAGGAGGTCCCCGATTTCGATCCCCCCGAACAGTGCCCCATCCCGCCTCCCGGACGAGCGAGAGGTCCGCGATCTCGTGGCTCGGATCGTGGATGCGGTGTTGGACGACACGCCGGCACATGTGCCTCCACCCGCGACCGCTCCATCCCCCGATCCGACGGCGGCTGCGCAGAGCTCCGATCCACGGGAGATCTCGGTGGCGATCGGCGCCGACCACGGCGGGTACGCCCTGAAGGAGCGGCTCAGTTTCAGGCTGAAGGAGGCGGGGTACACGGTGGTCGACTGCGGGACCGATTCCCACGAAGCGGTGGACTATCCGGACCTGGCCCAGGCGGTTGCGGAGAAAGTCGCTGCAGGTGAGACGACGTACGGAATCGTCGTCGATGGTGCGGGGATCGGCTCTGCGATGGCCGCCAACAAGGTGCCCGGCGTGCGGGCCGCACTCTGCTACGACCTGTCGACGGCTCGCAACAGCCGAGAGCACAATCACGCCAACGTGCTCACGCTCGGTGCAGGGCTCGTTGGCGATGGTCTAGCGTGGCAGATCGTCGAGGAGTGGTTGAGCGTCGGCTGGGGTGCGGGACGTCACGCCCGCCGTGTCGAGAAGATCACCGCCATCGAGCAGAAATACGCCGGGGCAACATGAATCGCGAGCAACTCATCGAGGCCGTCACCAGAGAGGTGTTGTCGGCGCTCGCCTCCGGCTACGACATCTGCAACACGCCCGAACAGGTTCGCTCGGTGGTGGCCAACGGCGCCGACCGCGTGGCGTTCCACGGTCCGGCAGCGGACGTCCCCCTCGACTTGGCCAAGTACATCGACCATACGCTGCTCAAAGCCGAGGCGACGGCCGCGCAGATCGACCACCTGTGCGACGAGGCCAGGGAGTTCGGCTTCGCTTCGGTGTGCATCAACCCGACCTGGGTGAAACGCGCCGCCCAACGGCTCCGCGGCTCCTTCGTCCCCGTTTGCACCGTGATCGGCTTTCCCCTCGGTGCGACGACTCCGGAGATCAAGGCCATGGAGGCGCGCAGGGCGCTGCGTGACGGTGCCCGCGAGGTCGATATGGTCATCAACATCGGTGCGCTCAAATCGGGAGATCACGCCCTCGTCAAGACCGACATCGCAAAGGTGGTCGACGCCGCCCACGAAGCTGGAGCGATCTGCAAGGTCATCATCGAAGCCGGGCTCTTGACCGACGAGGAGAAGGTGGTGGCCAGCGCTCTCGCCAAGGAGGCCAAGGCAGACTTTGTGAAGACCTCAACCGGGTTTCTCGCCGGTGGGGCGACCGTCTATGACGTGGCGCTGATGCGGGAGACCGTCGGTCCCCACATGGGTGTGAAGGCGTCCGGTGGAGTACACACCGCCGAGGAGGCCGAGGACATGATCGCCGCTGGAGCAACCCGCATCGGGGCCTCAGCAGGCGTGCAAATTGTGAGCGGCTCGGAAGGAGCTTCAGGTGACGAGAGGTATTGAGCTGCGGTCGTTTGCGTTCCTGGACAGCCTGCAGCCGCAGTATGCAGCCTTCCTCGGGACGGTGGCGCAGGGCTTTCTCCCCCTCGCAGGTGATGCCTCGTTGTGGGTCGAGGTCGCCCCCGGGATCGAGATCAACGCGCTGAGCGACATTGCGCTCAAAGCCACGTCCGTGAAGCCTGGACTGCAGATCATCGAGCGCTACTACGGGGTGCTCGAGGTCCACTCGCCTGATCAGGCTGAGACCCGAGCGGCCGGCGCCGCCATCCTCGACGCCATCGGCCACGAACAGTCCGACAGGATCAAGCCGAGGATTCTGTCGTCGCAGATCATCCGGCGCCTGGACGATCACCATGCGCAGCTCATCAACCGGACCCGCCACGGGCAGATGATCATCCCCGGTCAGACGCTGTACGTGCTGGAGTGCGAGCCGGCGGCATATGCGTCGCTCGCCGCCAACGAGGCCGAGAAGGCCGCCGAGATCAACGTGCTCGAGGTACGCAGCTACGGGTCGATGGGTCGCGTGTATCTCGGCGGCGAGGAGCGGGACATCGATGTCGGCTGGCAGGCCGCCGTGTCTGCCCTCGAAGGGCTGGACGGGCGCGAGGTGAACAAGTGACGGTTCTCAGGCGTGAGGGACGTGGTGCGGAATCCGCAGCACGCACTACGAAAGGAAAGAAGCTCAATGGCTGAAGCATTGGGAATGATCGAGGCCCGGAGCTTTCCGGCAATGGTCGAGGCAGCAGACGCGATGGTGAAGGCAGCCAAAGTCGAGCTCGTCAGCATGGAGAAGACCGGCGGAGGCTATGTCACGGCTGTCGTTCGCGGCGACGTTGCCGCGGTCAAGGCCGCAGTCGATGCAGGTGTCCGTGGCGCCGAGAAGGTCGGCGAAGTGGTTGCGACGCACGTCATCGCACGCCCGCACGCCAACATCGACATGGTGTTGCCGCTCGGCCGTGCGGAGGAAGCCGCCGAAGAGGGCTGATGCAGCCACCGAGAGGACTGCACGCATGCAGCTAGGCAGAGTGGCGGGCACGCTGGTCGCAAGCCGCAAAGAACCCCTCATGGAGGGCATGACGTTCCTCGTGCTGCGCCAGATCGACGTCGAGGGCGAGGACACCGGAGGCTACGTGGTCGCCGTTGACGCAGTGGGTGCCGGCGTTGGAGAGGTCGTGATGTACGCATCCGGCAGCTCGGCGCGGCAGACGGAGATGACGCGAGACCGGCCGTGCGACGCCGTGGTGATGGCCATCGTGGACATGTGGGATGTCGGCGGCGACCTGCGCTACCACAAGGGCGATACGGAGCGGCGCGGCTGACATGGCGCTCAACGACCGCGAGATCCAGGCCATCATCGATCGAGTCAAGGGTCGCGTCGCTGCGGCTGAGTTTGCCGCTCGGACGGGGCCCGCGCTGCAGGCTGCCGCCGACCTCGACACGTCCGATGTCGAGTTCGGCGACGGGATCTATGCGACCATCGATCAGGCGGTGAGTGCGGCCCGGCGGGCCTTCGTCGACTACCGCACGACGGGTCTGGAGCTCCGCAAGGTCATCGTCGAGGCAATGCGGGCCGCGATGATGCGGGAGGGCGAGCGACTGGCGTACATGGCATGGGAGGAGACGGGTCTCGGCAGGGCAGAGGACAAGGTGGTCAAGAACCGCCTCGTCACCACCAAGACCCCCGGACCTGAGGACCTGGAGCCCAGGGTCGTCACCGGGGACGACGGCATGATGGTCACCGAGTTCGCCCCTTACGGCGTGATCGGATCGATCACACCGACGACGAACCCGACCTCGACCATCATCAACAACTCCATCGCCATGATCTCCGCAGGCAATGCCGTCACCTTCAACGTCCACCCCAACGCCAGGCGGGTCTCGGTCGAGAACATCCAGCTGCTCAATCGTGCCATCGTCGCCGCGGGCGGCCCTGCGGATCTGATCACCGCGATTCCGAGGCCGACGCTCGAGTCGGCCAAAGAGCTGATGCTGCACCCGGACGCAAGGGTGCTCCTGGTGACCGGCGGCCCCGGCGTGGTTCGCGAGGCGCTGCAGACCTCGAAGAAGGCCATCACCGCAGGCCCGGGCAACCCGCCTGCTGTGGTGGACCAAACCGCCGATCTCGCCAAAGCCGGTCGGGACATCGTGCTCGGGGCGTCGTTCGACAACAACGTGATCTGCACAGACGAGAAGACCACCATCGTCGTCGACAGCGCCGCAGATCGGCTCATCCAGTCCATGACCGCCAACGGCGGGTACCGGCTCAAGGAGCATGAGCTGAAGCGGCTCGAGCGGGTGATCTTCAAAGAGACCGGCCCCGCCAACAAGCCGGGAATGATCAATCCTGCGTGGATCGGCAAGAACGCCGGGAAGATCCTCGCCGAGATCGGCGTCACCGCCCCCGACGATCTGCGGCTCCTGATCGCCGACGTGCCCAGGGAGCACAACCTCGTGTGGACCGAGCAGATGATGCCGGTCATGCCCGTCGTGCGCGTCCAGCACATCGACGATGCCATCGACCTCGCGGTGCGAAGCGAGCACGGTTTCCGCCATACGGCGTCGATCCATTCCACCAACGTCGCCACCATCACGACGATGGCGCGTGCGATGAATTGCAGCATCTTCGTTGCGAACGGATCCAACTTCTCCGGTCTCGGCTACGGCGGCGAGGGCTTCTCGTCGTTCTCCATCGCCAGCCCGACCGGTGAGGGCATGACCCGGCCCAGGACGTTCAGCCGGGTGCGCCGCGTTGCCGTCGTGGGAGCGCTGCGCATTGTCTGACGCCGACCAGGTCCCGCAGGACCCTGCAGTCGGTCTGCTCGAGTTTCTCTCGATCGCCGTCGGTCTCGTTGCGGGGGACGCGATGGTGAAATCTTCGCCCGTCGGGTCGATCTATGCGGGAACCGTGCATCCCGGGAAGTACCTCGTGCTCGTGAGCGGGGATACGGCCAGCGTCGACGAGGCGATGCAGGTGGGCAGGGAGATTGGTGGTGTGTCGATCGTTGGCGACGTCTTCCTCGCCGATATCCATCCTGCAGTCGTGGGAGCGATCGTCATCGGTGAGGAGAGCGCATGGGCCGATGACGATGCGCTTGGCATCGTCGAGGCGTCCTCGGTCGCCGCGGTGGTCGATGCGGCAGACGCCGGCGTCAAGGCTGCCCTCGTCGAGGTCGCTGCGATCCGTCTGGCCGATGGCCTCGGTGGGAAGGGCTACGTGCTGTTTTCCGGGGTCGTCGCCGAGGTGGAGGCGGCGATGGAAGCGGCGGTCGCCCGTGCCGAACCTTCAGGGGCAATGGTGGAGAGCCGGCTCATCCCTCAGTTGCACGACGCCATGGCGACCAATCTGCGGTCCGATCTCCGCTTCATGAAGCGGGTCGAGTTGCGGCCTGCCGAGCGGGGCACCTGATGCAGCTCGGCCGGGTCATCGGCACCGTTGTCGCCACGGAGAAGGTTGTCGGGCTCGACGGGGTGCGCTTCCTTCTCGTCCAGCCGCTCGACAAGCATGAGCAGCAGCAGGGAAGCCCGCTGGTGGCTGCCGATGCCGTGGCGATGGCGGGCGTAGGCGAGTTGGTGTACTTCGTGGCGTCCCGCGAGGCTGCTGAAGCCCTCGAGGTGCGGTTTGTGCCCGTCGACCATGCGATCGTTGGCCTCGTTGACGACGTCCACTTGGGGGTTGATCGATGAAGGTCGGCCGGGTCGTCGGCACCGTCGTGTCGACCATCAACATCCCGCTTTTCGACGGAGCCAAGCTGCTGGTGTGCGACCTGCTCGATACCGGAGGGGAACCCTCCGGGTACACCATTGCGCTCGACGTGGTCGGCGCCGGGGCAGGCGAGACCGTCCTGATCCTCGACGAGGGCACCTCCGCCCGGCAGATACTGGGTCGGAGCTGGGGTGCCATTCGCGCCGTCGTTGTCGGTATCGTCGACGAGTGGTCCACAGGTGAGTGATCGATCGGCACCGAAGGCCGGGTAGGGTTCCCGCCGTACCGAATGGTGGAAAGAGAGGGCAGCATGAAGCGACGCGTACTTGCGTTGATGGGAACACTGGCATTGGTGGTGAGTGCGTGTGGCGGCGGCGACAGCTCGAGTTGCGGGGCCATCGCCGACGACGCCGTCGAACTCGTGCAGACGTTGATCGATGAGATCGACGGGATGTCCTTGGAAGAGTTGACCGAGGTCGGTGAGGACTTCGCCACCGATCTCGAGACCGAATTCGAAGACCTTCAGACCAAGGCAGACGATGCGGGTTGTTCGGACGCCGAGATGGGCGACCTCGTGGAGGAACGTGTCGGTGATCTGACCGCAGACACGGAGTTCGGCCAGCTGTTCATCGAGCAGTTCCGCGCCCAGGGCTTCGGCGGGTGACCGTGTGAGGCGACCACGCCGAGCGGTCCTGGGCGTGGGTGCCCTGTGGACCGCGGCGGCTGTCGCCGTCGCCGGGTGTAGTGGCAACGAACCGACGCTGCCCGAGCCGGTTGAGGTCGAAACGTGTGACGAGCTCGTCGATGTCAGCGTGCAGCTCGTCGAAGTGTGGGTCGACGTCGTCGCCCGACTACCTGTCGACCAACTCCTCGCCGACACCCCGCCCGCCGAATTCGAGGAGCTGGCCGCGATCGGCGTCGAGCTCGACGAGCGTGCCTCGCGGCTCGGGTGCGACCCGGCCCAGATCAATGCCGACGCACAGGCGCGACTCGCCGAGGAAGACACGATCGAGACGACCAGCCCCGTCGCCCAGATGGTGCTCGATCTCGTGTCCGGAGGAGTGGTTGGTCAACTCCCACCACCGCCGGCCACCACCGTCCCGCCCGTCACCGAGGGGTAGGGCGCAGCCGAGAGGCGGCGGCTTCGTCGAGGATCCAGCGAACGTCGTCTGCCCCGCCCGCTACACGTCCGGCGGGGAAGGGTTCCTGATCATCCAGGATCCGCGACAGCATCCCGGCTTTTGCCTCCCCTGTCACGATGAACATGATGCGTTCGGCCGACCAGAGCAGTGGCATGGTGGCCGTCAGCCGCCACACATTCTTCGCTGCCACCCAGTTGGCGACGTAATCGCGCCCGACGGCGTCGAGGGCATCCGTCCCAGGGAAGAGCGAAGCGGTGTGGCCGTCGTCTCCCATCCCGAGGAGCACGATCTCGGGGTCCCCACCGTTGCCGGCAAAGGCTTTCTCCAGCTCGGTGGCGTACGCAATCGCCGCACGATCAGGGTCGCCGAGACCGTAGCGAGGGGCGATGAGCTTGCGGGCTGCGTCGCCGAGGGTGCGGCGCACCATGCGAGCGTTGGCGTCGGGATGGTCGCCGGGGACCCAGCGTTCGTCGCTGAGCCACAGCGTCACTTTGTCCCAGTCATGATCCTCGGATGCGAGCCGTTGGTAGGCGGCTGCAGGCGTCGACCCGCCGGCGAGCCCGAGGGTCAAGGAGTTGCGCGAGGCGATTTCTTCACCGATCGTGGCGGCCACGGCATCGGCGACATCGGCGGCAGTGGGGTAGATCGCGATCATGGCAGCGACAGTAGCTGGCGGGCGCTCGTGAGCCGGCGTCGCCATACTGGTCGCCATGGTGCGACGACTGAAGATCACCGTCGGCGATCTCGGCGTGACCGCCCGGCTGGCGATGCCCGCCGACGGCGGTGAGGTCGGCGTGGTGCTTGCCCACGGTGCCGGTGCCGGGCAGGACCACCCGTTCATGGTTGGGATACGGGACCGACTCGCCGCCGCCGGGTTGCCAACGATGACCTTCAACTATGCCTACACCGAGCAGGCCAGGAAGGGTCCCGACCGCTTGCCGAAGCTGCTCGCCGTCCACGCCGCTGCAGTGGAGCGGATGAAGCCCTACGTCGACGAGATCGTGCTGGCCGGCAAGTCGATGGGAGGGAGGGTAGGGGCCCATCTTGTCGGCGATGAAGGCGTCACGGCTGCGGCACTGGTCTACTACGGCTACCCACTCGTTCCTCTCGGCAAGGGCGAGCCGCGGGCAACGGATCATCTCGCCCGTATCGGCGTGCCTCAGCTGTTCTTTGCGGGCACGCGAGATCGGCTCAGCCCGCCGGAGCTGATCGGTCCCCTCGCCGAACGTTTGCCGGCCGCTTCCGTGGTCGTTGTTGACGACGGGGATCACTCGTTCAACATGCCGAAACGTTCGGGCCTCAGCCACGACGACATCCTCGACATGCTTGCCGGTGAAACGGCCCGCTGGGTGGCCGGCACACCGAGTCAGCGGTAGTCGGACGACGGGGGTGGCACGTAGGCGCCGCCGGTGACCCTGCCTGTGCGCAGGTCGAGGGTCCAGGTCGATGCCTGGGGCCACCTGGCCTTCCCGTCGAACTCCACGCCCTCTGCGGCGAGCTGGCTGATGACACCAGAAATCACGTCACGGTGGGAACACAACACCACAGCTTCGGAGCGCAGGCTCTTCATGAGGGCGATGGTGTCCTCGGGGACTTCACCTTCAGCCAGCGCAGATTCGTGGTCGATCTCCAGATCGAGTTTCTGCGCCAGCGGGCGTACGGTTTCGTCGCATCGGAGGTAGCGGGACGAACGGATGCTGGTGATGGGCTGCTTGAGCAGTCGAGCCGTGACCGTCTCCGCCTGGCGATGACCCTTCTTGGAGAGGGGACGATTGTGGTCGGCACCCGACCATGCCCTCCGCTGGCCGGCGTTGGCGTGGCGGAGGAGATGCACCACCGAAGTCTCGGGGTCCAAGATGAGCCGCTCGGCGTGGGCCATGATGTTTGCATCCCTCGTATAGGACACAAGGCGTCGTGCCTTCTTGGGTCCGAGCCAGCGGATGGCGTCGGCCTCTTTGTTGGGTTTGAACTCCCCCTTGTTGGCCTCCAGCAGCCAGTACCGCACGACCTTCTGCTTCCTGCGGGTGGTGTAGCCGACGGTGCCGATCTCCCGACCGAGGCTCCCGCGGTAGCCGGACTCCTCTTCGACCTCGCGCGCCGCCGCTGCTTCGTACGATTCGCCGTTGTCGAGGTGACCCTTGGGTAGTGACCAATCGTCGTACCGGGGCCGGTGCACGAGGAGAAACTCGACCCCGCCTGTTCCCTCCCGATGCACCACGGCACCCGCAGCTCGCGCCAGATCACCCCCACCAATCCCCACTAGCGCGCCCAGTCTTCCGATCGCTTGCGGGCGAGGGCGCGCTCCTGCAGGTGCTCATGGGTTGCCAGACCGACCACGGTCTCCACCTTCTCCCAATGGTCATCTTTGAGCTCCCACGCCTGGACGTCGTCGTTCATCAGCGTGTCGAGGATCTCCTCGATGCGAACCTTCAGCCGGGGGTCGATCACCGGGGCGAGGGCTTCCACCCTCCCGTCGAGGTTCCGCGTCATGAGGTCCGCCGATCCGATGTAGTACACCGCACCCTGCGAAGGGGCGCCGAACCGGTAGATGCGGGAGTGCTCGAGGAAACGGCCGACCACAGAGCGCACCCGGATGGTCGGCGAGAGGCCGGGTACTCCTGCCCGTAGCGAGCACATACCGCGGACGATCAGATCGATCTGGCAACCTTGCTGGGATGCGGCGTAGAGCTCGGAGATCATGTCCGGGTCGACGACGTGGTTGAGCTTGAAGAGGATGCGTCCTTTGGGCCCGTTGGCCGCCTCCTCCTGAATCCGCCTCGTGAGCCGTTTGCGGAGCTTCGAGGGAGCCACCAGCAGGCGCCGGTATTTGGTCGGGTCGCCGTAGCCGGTGAGGGTGTTGAACAGTTCCGAGAGGTCCCTGCCGAGCTCCGGGTCGGCGGTGAAGATTCCCAGGTCTTCGTACAGGCGAGCCGTCTTCGGGTTGTAGTTGCCGGTTCCCACATGGACGTAGCGGCGGAGGCCGTCGTCCTCTCGTCGGATCACGAGCAGGGTCTTGGAGTGCGTCTTCAGACCGACGACGCCGTACACGACGTGGACGCCAGCACTCTCCAGGAGCTTCGCCCACGCGATGTTCGCCGCTTCATCGAAGCGAGCCTTCAGCTCGACGAGCACGACCACCTGTTTGCCTGCTTCTGCGGCCAGTCTGAGCGAACGAACGATCTCCTCCTCACCTCCGAGGGCGGGGTCTTCGGAGGCGGAGGTGCGATAGAGCGTCTGCTTGATCGCAAGCACGTCTGGATCCGAAGCGGCTTGCGCCAGGAATGCTCCGGTTGAAGTCGCAAAGGACTCGTAGGGGTGGTGGACGAAGATGTCGGCAGCCCGAATCTCCTCGAAGAAGTCGACATCCTTCTCTGCCGTTGAGATCAGCCGGGGGCTCGTCGTCGGAGTCCATGGCGTCTGCTTCAGGTCCGGCCGATCGATGGAGTACAGCTCGAACAGCGCCGAGAGATCGAGGGGTGCGGTGCGGTGATACACCTGAGCAGGCAGCAGATCGAGCTCGCGTTCCAGCAAGTCGACAGCTTGGGACGATGCCTCCGGCTCGATCTCGAGACGGATCGCACCCGCGGAGCGCTGCCGGAATCGGAGCACCGACTCCATGGCCTCGAGCAGGTCGTGGGCCTCCTCCTCTTCCACGGCGAGGTCGGCACTGCGGGTCACCCGGAAAGCAAACGCATCGACCACGGGGTGAGCCGGGAACAAGCGGTCGACGTTGCGGGCGATGACCTCCTCCACCCGGAGAAAGCGGTTGTTGTCGAGACGGATGAATCGCGGGAGCAGCGGCGGGACCTTCAGCCTGGCGAACTGCAGCTCGTCGTGGCGGGGGTCGCGGACCACAACGGCGAGGTTGAGCGACAGGTTGGATATGTACGGGAACGGGTGGGCGGGGTCGACGGCCAGCGGCGTGAGTACCGGAAACATCTGGTGCTCGAATCGGTCCTCCACCGTCGCGACCTCGTCCACCGTCAGGTCGGCGTACTCCACGAGGTGGATGTCTTCTTTGGCGAGCAGCGCCAGCAGCTCATCGACGAAGAGGCTGTCGATCCTGGCGAAGAGTGCGGCAACCCTGATGCGAATGGCGTCCATCTGCTCACGGGGACTCATGCCGTCTGCCGTCGGGGTCGTGACCCCTCCGGCGATCTGGTTCTGGATGCCCGCAACGCGCACTTGGAAGAACTCGTCGAGGTTCTGGGTGACGATCGCTACGAACTTCAACCGCTCCAGCAACGGAAGCTCTGGATCCTCGGCAATGGCCAGCACTCGTTCTTGGAAGGCCAACAGCGAGAGCTCACGGTTGATGAGTTGTTCGGGCAATGCCGTCATGAGGCTGCATCGTATCCTCTCGCGGCCGCTGTACCCAAGGCCGTTCTTGCAGAAAGCGACGGGTACGCTGGCCGGATGCAAAAGGCAGTCGGTGTCATGATCGTTGCGACAGCGCTGCTTGTCGGCGGCTGTGGCGACGCCGGGCCGAGCGCTCCCGACCTGGGGGCGTCCGAAAGTCGATGCGGGATCAACTTCTGCATCGAGGTCCCTGATGGCTGGACGATCGTTGAGGCCACGGACGAGTTCGTGTCGCTGGCGCACCCGGACGCCCCGAACGAGGTCATGGCAACAATCGGTCAGGTGAACATGGAGGGAATCGTGACGGCCGCGGGCCAAGCTTGGCCGCAGAGCCCCGACACGGTGATCCGCGCCTTCTGGACGCTGATCGACGGAGGCGGCGCCGAGATGTCGATCCTCGACCCGTTGCGAGACGGTTCGATTCAGTCGTTCGGGACCTTCGCCGGGGGCAGGCTGTGGTACCGCCTCACCCCGCTGGACGGGGCACACGCCATTGGCATCGAGGTCCGCGCCCCCAACTCCACGTGGGCCGATCACGCCGAGGCCATCATGGGCTCGCTCGTGGTCACCGCAGGGTAGGTCGGACCTCGGCGCGCGCGGATCTCGAGCTACTTCGAGAAGCACCTCTCCTGCCCAAACCCTCTCTACACTTCTGGCCGATGGAAACCCTCCGCATTGTTGGGGGCCGTCCCCTGTCGGGCAGCGTCGCCGTGCTTGGCGCCAAGAACGCTGTGCTCAAGCACATGGTGGCCGTGCTCCTCGCCCCCGGCCGTCACCAGCTCACGAACGTGCCCGCCATCATGGATGTGATGATCATGGGCGACGTGTTGCGGTACGTCGGGGCCGAATGCCGTCTTGAAGGCACGACCCTCGAGATCGATGTCCCCGAGGAACCACGCCCAGAAGCGCCCCTCGATCTGGTGCGCAAGATGCGAGCGTCGATTCTCGTACTCGGGGCCTTGCTGGCGCGAGTCGGCGAAGCCAGGGTGGCGCTCCCGGGCGGCGATGACTTCGGGACCCGCCCGATCGACATGCACCTCGACGGACTTCGCTCGATGGGAGCCGAGTTCGAGCTGCGGCACGGCGTGCTCGAAGCCTCGGCGCCGGACGGCTTGCTCGGCACAGACGTCTACCTCGAATTCCCCTCCGTGGGTGCGACTGAGAACATCCTGCTTGCGGCGGCCCTTGCTCGCGGTCGCACCACGATCGGCAATGCGGCGAGGGAGCCTGAGCTCGCCGACCTGGCCGAGCTGCTCAACAAGATGGGCGCAAAGGTCTCAGGTGCAGGCACGTCCACGATTGAGATCGAGGGGGTTCCCGGCCTCGGCCCGGTACGGCATCGGGTTGTCCCGGACCGCCTCGAAGCCGGCACCTATGCCATCGCCGGGGCAATCACCGGCGGGACGGTGACCGTCGAGGATTGTGTCCCCGACCACCTGCGGATGGAGTTGCGGAAGCTCACCGATGCCGGCTGCGAGATCGAGGCGGGTTACGACTCGATCACGGTGCACGGGCCTGCCAGGCCCAAGGCAGTGGACTTTGCGACGCTGCCCTACCCGGGATTCCACACCGACATGCACCCGCAGATGGTGGCGTTCCTGGCCTGCGCCGACGGCACCTCGCTGATCACCGAGAATGTGTACGACGCCCGGTTCCGCTACATCGGCGAGCTGAACCGGATGGGTGCCGCCATCGTCACCGATGGGTCGCACGTGATCATCCGCGGCGTCGACAAGCTGGAGGGTTGCGAGGTCGACGGTTGCGACATCAGGGCGGGCGCCGCCGTTTCCCTGGCAGCACTTGCGGCCGAAGGGCAGACCATCGTCACCAACGCCCATCACATCGATCGTGGTTACCAGGGTTTTGCCGAGAAGCTCGGCGGCCTGGGCGCCGACGTGACCGCCGACTGAGGAGTCGATCCGCTTGCCTCCGCACCCGTTGGTGCCAGGCTGAGGACATGATGCGGAGCCGGATCCTTTGCGTGATCGCCTTGACTGTCGTTCTCCTCAGCCCAGGCGGTGGGCTGCCCGGTCGGGCGCTTGCCCAGCCTGCCGGAGCGATCCGGATCGATCTGGTGCCTGCCGCCGGTACCGAGTTCACGTTCCAGGACCGGACGTACGGCGGCACGATCTCGCTGGCGTGGCACACCGACGGGCTTGCGGTAGTCGAGGACGTACCCCTCGACACGTACCTCGCCGGCATTCGTGAGGTTCCGCTGTCGTGGCCCGCCGAGACGTTGAAGGCGCAAGCGGTGGCGGCGCGCACGTATCTGGCCTGGACGCTCGACAGGGGTCGTAGTGCGGATGGTCGCAGGTACGACTTCGACATCTGTGCGACCACCCAGTGCCAGGTCTATGCGGGCACGGGCGTGGTCAAAGTCGCCGATGGCGATCGCTGGCTTGCGGCAGTCGCCGACACGCAGAACGAGATCTTGATGTACGACGGCTCGCCTGCTCAGACGCTGTACTCATCCAGCGCCGGCAGCAGGACTCGACCGGTGCAGGACATCTGGGGCGGCGACGCCAAGCCCTACCTGCAGGCGGTCGAGTCACCGGAGGAAGGGGTGACGCCCTATGAGCGATGGGCGATCACCGTCGACGTCGAGGTCATGCGGCGCGTCCTTGCCGCGGCGGGCATCGTTGTCGGTTCGCAGGTGCGATCGGTCGTGGTGGATCGTCCTCCCGAGGGCGAAGGCCCCTCTGCGCTCGTGATCGAAAGTGAGGTCGGCAGGGTGGCCGTACCGGCCACGACGGTGCGCATACGCTTCAACCAGTTCGGCCCTGTGCTCTACCCGGGGCTGCTCCCTGGGCCACGTCCCGACGGCGGAACGTGGCCTCAGGCGATCTTGTCGTATTCGTTCGACGTCGACTACGTGCCCGGCCGGGACGTGCCTTTCCCGGCATTGCTTCCGACGGCGGATCTGCCCTCGACAGGCACTGTGACCTTCGTTGGTGAGGGATGGGGCCACGGCGTCGGCATGAGCCAGTGGGGGGCCAAGGCCATGGCCGATCAGGGCGCAGGCTACGAAGCCATCCTGGAGCACTACTACGGCGGCCTGGCCCCGGTCGACGGTGGCGGGGCGGTCCCGCAGTCGGTACGGGTCGGGCTGGCATGGGGCAGGTCGACGGCTCCGATCGCCGCTTCCGGGCCGTTCGAGCTGTTCGTCAACGGGATTCCCATCGGCACGTACGAGGCAGGGGAGTGGGACTTCCGCTACGGCGCAGGCGGCATCGGTGTCCTCCCACCGGCACTGCAGCGGGCGGTGGCGGCATTGGTTGCGACCCGGCCGTGGCCTCGTTGAGGGGCGCATCGACCCAGGCCCGCCGTGCACGACTCTCCGACGGCCGCCGCAGCCGGTGTGAGTGGCGTTGCCCGGTCAGCTGTGGCGTGGGTCGCTTGGCTGGGTTGGCACGTCATCGTGAGGGGGGACCGCTGCTGGATTTCCCCTACACTCGTAGTGGGAATACCCTTGGTGTCAAGACGTTTCTTTCGGCATGGGTGCTATGACCGATCAGCCTGTTCAGAGTTCGATGATCTCGGTGGCTTCGCCGACCGACGCTGCCGGCAGCGGCGCGGTCGACGGTGACAGCCCGATCGATCAGTTTCTGCTCGAGGAGACGCTGGAGTACATCCGGCCTGCGCTCCAAGCCGACGGTGGTGATCTGATTCTGCTCGGCACCAACGCGGGCAAGGTCACGCTGCAACTCGTCGGCGCCTGCGGTGGCTGCCCCATGTCCACCATGACCCTCACCGCCGGCATCGAGCGCATCTTGCGGGATCGGGTGCCAGGGGTCGAAGAGGTCGTCGCCGTCTGATCTCCCCACAGGGCCGCACGGTAACCTCCGGCTCCCATGGTCCGCATCGTTGATCCCGACATCCTCATCACCCGCGCCGCCGCAGGCGACCGGCGTTCCCTCGCCAGGCTCATCACTCTCGTCGAAGACGGCGGGCGGTCGGGAGAACGGGTGCTGCAGCTGCTGTTCCCCAAGACCGGAGGCGCCTGGACAACAGGCTTGACCGGAGCGCCCGGCGCAGGGAAGTCCACGCTGACGGACCAGCTCATCACCCAGATCCGAAACGCAGGGGAGCGGGTTGCCGTCCTCGCCGTCGATCCCTCCAGCCCGTTCTCGGGTGGCGCCATCCTCGGCGACAGGGTCAGGATGCAAGGCCACATCGACGACGCCGATGTCTACATTCGGTCCATGGCGAGCCGGGGGCATCTTGGCGGGATCTCAGAAGGCACGCCAAGAGGTCTCGCCGTCCTCGATGGGATCGGGTTTCCTGAGATCCTCGTCGAGACCGTTGGTGTTGGGCAGGCCGAAGTCGACATCGCCGGCAAGGCCGACACGACGCTGGTCGTGCTCAACCCCCGCTGGGGCGACAGCGTCCAGGCGGCCAAGGCAGGTCTGTTGGAGATCGGCGACGTCTTCGTGGTCAACAAAGCAGATCGTCCCGGGGTCGACGAGACGACCCGTGATCTCCGCCAGATGCTCGAGCTCGGCGGTGACCGCAGCTGGTGGCCACCGATCGTCACGGCGATCGCCAGTACAGGCGAAGGTGTCGAGGACGTCTGGGCCGCAGTGCAGGACCATCGTCGCCACCTGACCGAGACCGGTCTCCTCGCCGAGGTGCGCAGGCGCCGGCTCGTGGTGGAAGTGCGGGAGGCGGTGGGTTATGCGGTGCGCAGGCGGCTGCGGGAGCGGTTCGACGACAACGCATGGAATGCGCTCATCGACGACGTTGCGGGCCGTCAGCTCGACCCGTGGGCCGCAGCTCGCAAGATCACGGACCTGCTGGCCGCACGGTAGGGTTTGGGTCCGTCCAGCAGACTCTGAGAGGAAGCCTTTCGTGGAACTCGTCGACTACGCCGTCGAAGGGGCCGTCGCCCGCATCACGCTGAACCGGCCGCCGGTCAACGCTCTCAACGCCGACCTCATCGGCGACATCGACTCGGCCGTGGCGATGGCGGAGGACGACGCCATCCGGGCCGTCGTCGTCACCGGTACCAAGCACTTCGCCGCAGGTGCCGACATCAAGCGGTTCGTCGATGCGTTCGATTCCGCAGGCAGCGAACCGATGGCCTCGGGGCTCGGTGTGGTGGTGCGCCGTCTGGAGTTGCTCCAGAAGCCCACGATCGCCGCGATCCAGGGATACGCCCTCGGCGGGGGTCTGGAGCTGGCGATGGGTGCAGACTTCCGGTATCTGGCCGATGACGCCAAGGTGGGCCAGCCTGAGATCCTGCTCGGCATCATTCCGGGTGCCGGCGGCACGCAGCGGCTACCGAGGCTGATCGGGTACCAGGCTGCCAAGCACCTCAACATGTCGGGTCGTCATGTCGGGGCTGAAGAGGCCGTGGCGCTGGGTATCGGCGACAAGGTGGTGTCTGCAGACGAGCTTGTCGAGACGGCGATGGCCGACGCGGCCCAATGGGCGAAAGGACCGACCAAAGGTTACGCGGCGGTCAAGCGAGCGATGGGCGACGGCTACGGACAGCCCATCGACGATGCGCTGGATTTCGAGCGGGATGCGTTCAACTGGGTGTTTGGCACAGCCGACGCCAAGAAGGGCATCCTGGCATTCGTCAACAAGGAGCAGGCCGACTTCGACGGCGTGTAGCTGGGCGCCGTCAGAAGCGTTCGGCCAGCCGCCTGAGGTTGCGGCGCCAGATCGCCCTGAGGATCGGCGCCGCCCCTGCCGCGGTGACCGGTCCACCGAGATACGCAGGGAAGGTGAGCTCCTCCTCCCAGACAAACCGAGTCTGATGACCGTTCTCGTACAGGGTGAAGGCGCCTTTGCCGGTGACGAGGCCCTGGTGGGTGATGGCCATCCGAGTGGGCGGCACCCACTCGGTGAATTCCATGACGTCGGTGGTCGACAGCGGGCCCACCTTGGTGTGCACCTCCATCCGTGTGCCTGCGCCGCTTTCCTGATCGGTGAGGAACGTGATGGACTCGGCGTCGGCCATCCATTCGACGTGGCTGCTCAAGGTCGCGATGTCGTCCCAAACAGTTTGGACGGGGGCGGGGATGATCTGTTCGACGCGGATGTGGGCCATGGGCCGCAGCGTAGGAGACGGCGTCTCGATATGCTCGCCACCGTCAGTTCGGGCTGCTGTCGTCCTGGTCGCGAAGGTAGCGTTCGATCTCGGCGGCCAGATCCTCGCCGGAGACGGCGTCCTGATCGTCGACGAGCGTTTCGAGCTGCTCAACGAGGGCCTGGATCTGCGGCCGGCCTTCGGCGATGCTGTCGAGCTGGACCAGTTGCTCCGCTGCGGCTGCCACGAGGTCGCCCACGAAGAACTCGATGCCCAAGTGGAGCCCCACCCGTTCAACGAGGGCGAGCGCAGCCGCATGATGCGTCGTCCCGATGTAGTGGGGGACCCTGGCCCAGAAGCCGATGGTCGGGATCCCCGTGGATGCCACTGCATGGCCGATGGCGGTGACCACGGCGCCGGGGACCTGGAGCCGTCCCTCGGGATGATCGTCATCCGGGTCGACGCGGCTCGGATCCGAGGACGTGACGATGGTGCGGACCGGCCGGGTGTGCGGCACCGCCCACGGGATACCGCCGAGCGACACCTGTTCCACGACACCGAGCCGGGCCGCCAGCTCCGCCATTTCGACGCCGAGCTGCTGCCAGTTCCAGTTGGGCTCCGCCCCTGCCAGCACCAGCAGGTCACGCCCGCCATGCTCCACGTGCGTGAGGGTCGTCTCGGGCCACTCGATGTCGTCCATGACACCCTCGACGAAGGTGATCGTGGGCCGGTTGGCGCGGTAGTCGTAGAGAGCGTCCCCTGCGAAGCGAGCCGCGGTGGTGCCGCCGGCCGCAATCACGCCTGCCGCCGCCGTCCCCGCATCCCCGGCATTCACCCACCCGTCGAAGGCAACGATGAGGACCGGCTCGGTCAGTGGTCCTGGGTCCATCCACTCATACATGGCCATACCGTCAGGGTAGGGGACTGCGGATTGCGAGGCGGAGTCGGCGTGCGACCCGGCGGGCACGATCGAGCGCACCGTGAAGCGAAGCCTCGGGCAGATGACGTACTGCGCCGATGGTGTGGCAGGCACCGTGGATGGCGGCGGTCGTCACCGGGGTGACGATCACGAAGGAACCCACGGCCGAACGTGTCGGGCGGACTCACGATCAACGCGGGACGGTGCGTGGCAAGTTCGCCGGGGTACGGCTCGCCGACATCGACGAGCCAGAGATCATCGACCGATGCCATCGGCCACCGACGTTGCGCCGCCCTCTGCCGACCGGTGATGCGGGAATGGGAGCACGGCACGCACCGCGAATCGAGCCAACGGTCGAACGCTTCCCGAAGACGGTGAACGAGCTCAGCGGGCGCCGAGCCGGCGTCGTTTTGGCGGGGGCTCGCCGTTGACGGCGGCTTGAACTTGGGCGACGGATGGGTTCACCATGGCGCGGTCGCCGACTGTCACGGTCGGCACCGTCTCATGGCCCCGCGCCACTGAGCGGACGAAGGCGGCAGCATCCGGTTGCTCCCAGATGTTCACCCTGTCGTAGGCGATATCGGTCTGGTTCAGCCTGTGCAACAGACTCGAACAGAACCAGCAGCCGGGCCGCCAGTAGACCGTGACGTTCGGAGTGCCGGTGTTTGCGCTCATCGCACGCTGCAACCCGGTTCGCTCACCGGGGATTCCCGCTCAGCGGATCGGTGACGGCGGACCGGAGGGAGCAGCATCGATGTCCATCGCCAGCTGCGCCGCGTCGTACCCGGTGCGGCGGGCGCGCAGCTCGAAGTAGAGGATCACCACGGTGATGCTGAGCAGCGGCGTCGTGAGGATGCTGATGGCCGTGCTCACGATGACGTCGACGAACGTGAAGCTGTCACCGTCACCAAGCACCCGTCCCAGCAGACCCCCGATGATGCCGGCGATAAGGAACATCGCAAAAAACGCACCGAAGCTCGGCCAGCGTCGGCCCGACATGAGCTGCCACGATCGGGCCAGGCTCTCGGCGCCACCCTGGTTCTCGATCACCACGGCGGGTGCGAACACAGCCCACGACACCGCAAGGATGATTCCCGGCACGATGAACAGCACGATCCCGACGGCCACGCCGAGCCCGAAGAGGAACGAGCCGAGGAGCAGCGGCGCCAGCCGGGTGAGGGCATAACGGATCGAGTCTTGCCATACGACGGTGCGGCCGAGGTGGATGTCGGCGACTGCCTTCACCAGTGCCCCGGAGGAGAGGGCGCTGGCGATCCAACCGAGCAGCCCGAGTATCACGCTCGAGGCGATCTGTTCACCGCTGATGATGTCGCTGAGGCTGTCGATCTCGTCGACGGGGACTTGGGCGATGTCGTTGAACACGGTGAGTTGGATCAGACCCTGGAGAAGCAGGATCGGCCCTGTGACCACCGCAACGATGATGATGAGCGGTGCGAAGTTCTCCAGATAGGTCTTGAACACAACGTCGATGATCTCGGAGAACGACCTGGGGCGGATCTCTGGTGCTGCCATGAGCGGCGAGCGTAGTGCGTTTCGAATGTCGCTCGCACCACGCCGCCGACCGCGCTCCTGGTCGCCGCGGGCGGGTGGCATGGTCCGGCGACCTGCGAAACTGGCGCCATGCTCTACCTCGACCACGCCGCCACGACTGTGGTGCGACCTCGGGTGCGGGAGGCCATGGCGCCGTACCTCGATGCGGACTACGGCAACCCGTCTGGGATCCACCGCGTGTCGCAACGTGCCAAGAACGCCTTGGAGGAAGCTCGGGAGCGTGCCGCTGCGCTGTTGGGCGCGGAACGTCCCCTCGAGATCGTCTTCACCGGCGGCGGCACGGAAGCGGACAACCTCGGCGTCGCCGGTCCGGTGCTGGCGGGTGACGCTCGCCTGGGGGTAGTGACCTCGGCGACCGAGCACGAGGCCGTGTTGGAAACGGCGCGCTTCCTCGGCAGGCTCGGCCATCCGGTGGAGATCCTCCCGGTCGACCATCTCGGCCGCGTTTCCCCCGACGACGTCGCCGAGGTGGTGACCAGCGACACGGCAGTGGTGTCGGTGATGGCCGCCAACAACGAAACCGGGGTGCTGCAGCCTGTACGCAAGATCGCCGAGGCGGCCAGATCCGCCAACCCGGATGTGGTGATCCACACCGATGCGGTGCAGGCGTTCATCGCCGAGGACATCACAGTCGCCGAGACCTCGGCTGATCTCATCGCCCTCGCCTCGCACAAGCTCGGCGGGCCGAAGGGCGTCGGTCTGCTGTACGTGCGCAACGGCGTCGAACTGGAGCCCGTGATTCACGGCGGGGGACAGGAACTGGGCAGGCGTTCCGGAACCCAGAACGTGGCCGGGATCGTCGGCATGGTGGCCGCGATGGAAGAGAGCGTGGAGGACAGGGCCGACTTCCGGGAGCGGGTCGGAACTGAGCGCGACAACTTCGAACGGAAGCTCGCCGAGTTGCTGCACGAGGTCACCCTCAACGCACCCCGCGACGGCCGACTGCCACAACACTCGCACGTCCGCATCCCCGGCGTCGCTGCCGAGACGCTCCTGATCCGGCTCGACCACGCCGGAGTTGCCGCCGCAGCAGGTTCGGCCTGTCAGAGCGGTGCGATCGAGATGTCGCACGTCCTGACCGCGATGGGCATGACGGAACAGGCTGCCGCCGAGTGTGTGCGGTTCAGCTTCGGATGGGTCACGCAGCCAGGCGACGGGATCCGCGCTGCCGACGCCGTCGGCGCCATCGTGGAGGCGCTGCGATGAAGGCGCTGGTCGCCATGTCGGGCGGGGTGGACAGCTCTGTGGCTGCCGCGCTGATGCTCGATCAGGGTCACGACGTCGTCGGGGTGACCCTCAAGCAGTGGGAGGGGCCGGGAGGCGCCATGCCGACGGCCGGATGCTGCACGGTCGGCGATGCCGAGGATGCCCGCCGCGTTGCCGCCCAGCTCGACGTCCCCTACTACGTGCTCGACTACGTCGACGAGTTCCGCCACGAGGTCGTCGACCGGTTCGGAGCGGCGTACATGGCGGGCAGAACCCCCAACCCGTGCATCGAGTGCAACCGCACGGTGCGCTTCAAGGCCCTGCTCGACCGGACGGAGGCGCTTGGGTGCGATGTCCTGGTCACGGGTCATCACGCCAGGGTGCGGCACGATTCGCAGGGGTATCACCTGCTCCGTGCGGTCGACGGCACAAAAGACCAGTCGTACGTCCTGCACATGCTCGGCCAGGACGAGCTGTCCCGGATCCGCTTGCCCGTCGGCGAGATGACAAAGACGGAGGTCCGCAGCAAGGCAGCCGCCATGGGGTTGCGCACTGCCGCCAAACCGGACAGTCAGGACCTGTGTTTTGTGGGTCACGGCGACTACCGCGACTTCCTCAGGGAACACTTCCCGGAAGCCGCCCAGCCGGGCGCCATCGTCGACACCGCGGGCCGGGAGGTCGCCCAGCACGACGGCACCGTCGACTTCACCATCGGCCAGCGGAAAGGCCTCGGTGTTGCTGTCGGCGAACCGCAGTATGTGGTGGAGATCTCCCCGCAAACGTCAACCGTGGTGATCGGGCGGCGCGAAGACCTCCAGGTCGCCGGCTGCGACGTGGCCGGGGTCACGTTCGTTGCCGGCCTTCCACCGTCGCTACCCGAGGTGACGGTGAAGGTGCGTTATCGCTCCCGGCCCGTGCCTGCGCGGATCGGCGGTGCAGGCGACGAGTGGCGTGTGACATTCGAGTCTCCGCAGCTGGCGGTGGCGGCCGGTCAGGCTGCCGTGTTCTACGCGGGTGACGAGGTGCTCGGCGGCGGCACGATCGAAGCGACGGTCCGGTCCGGCTCACAGTGAGGATGTGATGGATACCAACCCCGTGATCGAGATGTTGGGCCGGCCGCTGCGCCTCGCCGTCGTTGGAGGCGGACCTGGCAGCTTCATCGGTGCCATGCATCGCGCTGCGGCGCGGATCGATGGCCGTTACGAGATCGTTGCCGGCGTCGTGTCGTCGGATCCTGCGCGATCCAGGCTGGCGGCGCCGAACATCGGCATCGACCCATCCCGAGCGCACGGTGATGTCGTGGAGATGCTCGACGCCGAGGCCGCCCGCCCCGATGGTGCCGACGTGGTGGCGATCATGACACCCAATGACAGCCACTACGCCTACGTCATGGCGGCGTTGGATCGCGGCTTCGATGTGATCTGTGACAAGCCCATCACCAACACCTTGGAGGATGCCCTCGCCATCGTCGCCAAGGTGAAGACGACCGGTCTGGTGTTCTGCCTCACCCACAACTACACCGGCTATCCGATGGTGCGCCAAGCACGGGCGATGGTCGAGGCCGGCCAACTGGGTGAGATCCGGCTGGTCCAGGTCGAATACGTCCAGGGCGGCAAGGCGGGGGAGGATGACCCGGACCCGGCAGAAGGGTTGCCGTGGCGCTACGACCCGGTCCGCGGCGGACCGTCCCTCGTCATGGGCGACATCGGCACCCATGCCCACAACCTCGTGCGGTTCATCACCGCGCTCGACGTGAGCGAGGTGGCTGCGGAGATCGGCCACATCGTCCCCGGACGGCTGGTCGACGACTACGGGGCGGCGATGCTGCGTTTCGACAACGGGGCACGGGGCACGTTCTGGGTCACGCAGGCAGCCGCAGGGGTCGAGAATTGCCTGCGGGTGCGGGTGTCTGGCACAAAGGGCAGCGTGGAGTGGCATCAGGAGAATCCCACCCGGCTCAGCTTCACCCCCATCGGCGGCACCGCGCAGATCCACACGCCGAACGGGCCGGGTGCGCTTCCGGCGGCGCGGCGAGCGAGCCGGATCGTTGCCGGCCACCCCGAGGGGTTTCACGAGGCCTTCGCCAACCTCTACTCGGACGCTGCCGAGGCCATCGCCGCCCGCCGCTCCGGAGCCACGGCCGATCCGCTGGCGCTGCAGTTCCCCAGCGAGGTCGATGGTGCGATTGGCGTGCGGTTCGTCGATGCGGCCGTGGCGTCGAGCCGCAATGGGGGAGCGTGGACCAGCGCCGACCTGGCGTTGGTCTGAGGCGGGCGGGCGGATCATGCTTGAAGACCGGTTGGTGATCGATAGCGATCCGGCATACTGGTGGCATGGATCGCCGGGAAACCCAGCAGCCGAGCGTGCCGCCTGAGCTGAGCGCCGACACCCGACGCATCGCCGACAGGTTGCAGGAACTCAGCGTCGAGGAGGCCGAACGCGTCTTGGAGCGGGCCATCAACCTGCAGACGTGGGCCCCAGGCGCCGACCCTGCCGACACCTTGGACACCGACACGCTGGGTCGGATCGCCGCAGAGCTCGATATCGATCCTCGCCACTTGGAGCAGGCACTGCTCGAGGAGTTGCTCCGGGTGGAGACCGAACAGCCGGGGGTGCTCGACCGGTTGTTCGTTCCCGCATCGATGACCACGCACGGCGCGGTGGCCGGGAGTCGGCAGGCGGTGCGGGAGGTGGTTGACGCCTGGATGATCAACCACGAAGGGCTGCGCAAACGGGCCGAGACCGGTGCCGTAACCAAGTGGGAGAAGGATCGCGGCTTTGCTGCGTTTGTGCGCAAGGCGTTGAAGATGTCGCGGGGAGACCGTGCACTTCGTACCGCCGTTGGTGTCAGCAGTGCAGTGCGGCCCGCCACGGAGACGCAGCAGGTGGTCGTTCTCGAGGCCGACACGAGCAACCTGCGCATGCTGGCCGTTGGACTGGTGGCGGGTGCGGCGGCGGTTGGGGCCGCCGTCGCGGGCACGTCGGGGGCCCTCGACCCTGGGGGTCTCGGTCTCGACAACCTCGCTGCAGGTGCGGGCACCTTCGCCATGCTGGGGGGCGGTGTGCTGATCGGCATGAAGATGTGGGCGAGCCGCGTCCGCAACGGGCTGAACCGTGCGATCGAGGCCATCAGCAGCCCGCATCTCGTCGAGAAGGACACGTCGGTTCCCTCGGCGGTCCGCCGCTGGGTGGGTCAGATGCGCACGCTGCGAGACGACGTGCGCGACGACTCTCGCTCCTGACGAAGCCGCCTCGGAACGTGTCACCCACCGATGCTTGAATGCGGCTTGTGAGCGATCCGGCCACCAGGGCTGCCGAGCTGCGTTCGGCGCTGCAGCATCACAACTACCGGTACCACGTGCTCGACGATCCGGAGATCTCGGACGTCGAGTTCGACATGTTGCTGCGCGAGCTCCTCGAACTGGAACAGGCCCACCCCGAGCTGGCCACGGCCGACTCGCCGACACAGCGGGTCGGTGGCCCGGCGACCACGACGTTCTCCGCGGTGACGCACCGGGAGCGGATGTTCTCCCTCGACAACGCGTTTTCCACGGAGGAGTTGGAAGCGTGGGAGGCGCGTCTCGAGCGGGTGTTGGAGCGGGCCCCTTCGGGGTATGCGTGCGAGCTGAAGATCGACGGGCTGGCGGTGTCCCTCACCTACGAGGCCGGGGTGCTCGTCCAAGCGGCGACCCGCGGCGACGGTGTCACAGGCGAGGACGTGACGGCGAATGTGCGGACCATCGAGTCGGTGCCGCTGCGGCTGCGAGGCGACGCCCCCGCCCTGATGGAAGTGAGGGGCGAGATCTACATGCCGGTTCCGGCCTTTGCGGAGCTCAACGCCCGGCAGGCGGAGCTGGGTGAAAAACCATACGTCAACCCCCGCAACACTGCGGCGGGCTCCGTGCGGCAGAAGGATCCGGCGAAGACGGCGAGCCGCAACCTGAATGCGTGGATCTACCAGCTCGGTTATCGGGAGGGTGGGCCGGCGTTCGCCACCCACACCGAATCGATGGCGTGGCTCGGCGATCTGGGGTTGCGGGTGAACCCGGCCAATGAGGTCGCCGGTGACATCGCCAGCGTTGAGCAGTACGTGGCGAAGGCTCTGGAGCAGCGTCATGCCCACGACTACGAGACGGACGGGGTCGTGATCAAGGTCGATGCGCTGGCGGATCAGCGGGCGGTGGGGTTCACGTCGAAGAGCCCGCGGTGGGCGATCGCCTACAAGATGCCGCCTGAGGAGAAGACCACGGTGTTGCGGGCGATCGAGATCAACGTGGGCCGCACCGGGGCGGTGACGCCCTATGCGGTGCTCGAGCCGGTGTTCGTGGGCGGGGTCTCGGTGACGACGGCGACGCTGCACAACGAGGGCGAGGTGCAGCGCAAGGACGTGCGTGAGGGTGACACCGTCATCGTGCGGCGAGCAGGCGACGTGATTCCCGAGGTGGTCGGGCCGATCCTGTCGAAGCGGCCGAAGGGTGCCGCGGTGTGGCACATGCCGGAGATGTGCCCGTTCTGTGGCAACCCGATCGTGCTGCCGGAAGGCGAGGCGAAGGCCCGTTGTGCCGGGGGGTACGAGTGCCCCAGCCGGCTGCGGGAGTATCTCTTCCATTTCGCCTCACGGGGGGCGATGGACATCGAAGGTCTCGGGTACAAGACGGTCGACTTGCTGTTGACCGAGGGCCTGATCTCGGATCCGGCGGACATCTTCACGCTGGATGCGGAGGCGTTGCTGGGCCGGGAGGGCTGGGGCGAGGTCTCGGTGGGAAACCTGCTGGGAGCGATCGAGGCGGCCAGGGACAGGCCGCTGGCTCGACTGCTCACGGCGCTGGGGATCTCGCATGTGGGCGGGACGGTGGCAAGATCACTCGCCCGTCAATTCCTGTCGATGTCGCGGTTGATGGGAGCGACCGAGGAGGACATTGCTGCCATCGACGGCGTCGGTCCTGAGATCGCCCGGTCGGTCCGGGAGTGGTCGGCCGACGAGCACAACCGGCAGCTCATCGAGAAGCTGGGTGCTGCGGGGGTGCGACTGGAAGACCTCGAGCCCGAGACGGGCGCTGCGAGCGATCTGCTGGCTGGAGTGACGGTGGTGGTGACGGGCACGCTCGACGGCTTCAGCCGAGACGAGGCGAAGGCTGCCGTCGAGACCCGAGGCGGCAAGGTCACCGGCTCGGTATCGACGAAAACCTCAGCAGTGATTGCAGGCGCCAACCCGGGATCAAAACTGCAGAAAGCCGAAGACTTGGGGGTGCCCGTTCTCGACGAGACGGGTTTTGTGCGGCTGCTCGAGGAGGGACTCGTCGAGGGCGATTGACCGCACCGCTCGGGCCGAGACGGAGGACGGCCATGCCGCATCGGGTCACTCGATCGGGCCAATCTCATCTATAGGATGTCTCCTCGACGGGTCTCCGTGCCTTCTTCTGGTCGAAGAACCGCCGTTGTGGTCACGAACTCGATCCCGTCATCACCAGACCAAACGCATTGTCATGACGGCCCGTAGTTGCTCGCCGATCGGGGAGTTGCCACATGAACGAAGACGCTGCCAAGGGCTTCCTTGCGGTGATCGCAGCTGTCTCGGTTGGGTTCGGTGCCGCGTGGCCGTTCTGGCTCAACAAGATCCTCGACGCAACCAACCAACGGCCCGACCCTCGATCCGGCCCGGTCACGCTCGAACGTCAACGTCAGGAACTCGCCGAGCTCGCGGTCCCACAACGGATCTACATGGTCGTCACGGCGTTCCTCGTGATTGCCATGGTGATTGCCACCGCCACGGTTGTGACCGCCGTGGCCACGGGGGAGACGTGGACCTGGCCGACGGTAACCCTCGTGGGTGCGGCCGGAGTGTGGATCGTGGGCGGATCCTGGATCATTGGACGATGCCGCCGCATAGACACCTACCGAACGATGATCGATCGATGGCTCCGAGACGCCCCGAAGACAAGGCCACCGGCATGAGCTATACCATAGACGCTATATGTCTCCGGTGGTATAGTGCAAAGCGTGGAACACCGCACCGATGACCGCGCCCGAACTCACTCGCAGCTCCTCCGAGGTCGAACGTTGGCTCTACGACCTCACCGACAGCGATTTCGAGAGGGTCGGTGGGTTCATCCAATGGATGCTTGCCCACGACGGTGCGCCAGATGGTCGGGTGATCGTCACGCTGGCCGAGCACCTCTCGGCCGTGGTGGTTCCCAAGGGCGCCACCCAAACCTGGGCGATGACGTTCTACGTCGCAGAGGGGCGCATCATCGTGATGTTGACGGTGTACCAATTGCAGGGGGAGCAGCACCCGGCAAGGCAGGTCGATCGGGCGAAGCAGGCGATGGAGAAGGCTCGTCGCCGCAACGACGATCCGTCCGCCTTGTGGCCTGGAAAGTGAAGGAGATCAGCGATGGCTGCGAAGACGTGGGCTGAAATCAAGGCCGACCGCGAGCGGCGCAGCGGCCGAGCGCTCGAAGACGCCGATGGCTATCAGCGCACCATGGTGGCGTTGAGGATGGGAGAAGCCATCCGATCGGCGCGTCGGGGGGCTGGGCTCAGCCAAGAGGCGTTGGCCGAGCAAATGGGTACCAGCCAACCGCAGATTGCACGCCTCGAGGGTGGCCGGATCTCGCCCAACCTCGAAACACTGGCCAAGGTCGTCGAAGCCACCGGGGCTCAGATCGGCATCGCTCCCAGCAATGGCAGTCGCTCGGTCGTCGCGGTGACTGCGTCGCTGCCGACAGCGACTTCTCGCGACGGCGCCTCCACCGGTGCAATCGGACACAGGCACACCGCGACCGTCCGCAAGGCGCGTGTGCGGACGACCGAGGCGTTGCTCAAAGCGGGGGCGACTCGGAAGGGCCGCAAGGATCTCGCCGAGGCGACCGGGCTCTCCGATCGCCAGATCCTCGAGCGGGTCAACCGGGCCGATCTCATGCGTGTGAAGGGGGTTGGGCAGGAGTACGCGGACCTGTTGGAAGCCGCCGGTGTCGACACCGTGAAGGAGCTGCGGCGTCGCAATGCCTCGAACCTGCTCAACGCCATGGTCGACATCAATGCCAAGGAGCTCCTCGTCCGTCGTCTCCCGACGCAATCGATGGTGGAGCGTTGGGTCGATCAGGCCAAGACGCTCGACGTCATCGTCAAATACTGAGCCACACCAGAAGCGCCGGCGGCCACAGAGCGGCGACCCATGCCCGCGCTCGCCACCTCAGCTGTGCGAAGCACCCGGGTTCGCCATCACCTTCGCCAGGGGACGGAGGGCCATCCAGCCCTGCTCCAGGGGGCGGTGCACGCCGGGTTCCACGAGCGAGGGGAAGTCGTCGAGAGGGGTGAAATGCACCTTGCCTTTCTTGAGCCCGCCGAACGCACTCTCCGGCGCAACGGACAGGGCTTGTTCGATGAGGTGCTTCACGGCGTCGGACGCGAGACGGGTGGCCTGGATGCGATCGAAGGGTGAAGGGTCGCCGCCCTGCTGGACGTGACCCAGGATGGCTTGCCGAACGTCGAAGCTTCCGCCGCCCTCATGCTCGAACAGCGCCCTGATGAAGCTGGTGGTGTACACCTCGTCCGCTCGCTCGCTCCGGATGGCCAACCCCAGTCGCTTGCCGCGCTCGAAGCCCGCCTTGAGGTCCGTCACGTCGGCTTGCAGGTCGCGGAGCGATATCCCTTCCTCGGGCAGGTAGACGCGCTCGGCGCCGGTGGCGAGACCGCTCATGAGCGCCAGGTAACCGCAATCCCTGCCCATGACCTCTACCACGAAGCTCCGCCTCGAAGCGACCGCAGACTGCTTGATCTTGTCCACGTCGCTGACGATGCTGTTGAGCGCGGTGTCGGCGCCCACGCTCAACTCTGATCCCGGGAGATCGTTGTTGATCGAGGCAGGCATGCAGACGATTGGCAGGCCCAACACCGGGTACGCGGAGCGCTGCGAGTGGAGGGCGTGGGTAGCTTCGTACCCCGACCAACCGCCGATCATGAGGAGGCCGTCGATGTCATGAGCTTCGAGCTGGGCGACGACCGCCTCGAGCGCATCGCCCCTCGGTATCAGCCGGCTTGTGCCGAGCTCCGCTCCTCCCCGGGACACCCATCCGGTGACGCTCATCCAGTCCATCTCTTCGATGTTGCCGTCACGGAGTCCCCGGAAGCCGTTCTGGATTCCGAGCATCATGTGCCCCTGATCCACCCCGACCCGGACGGCCACCCTGACTGCGGTGTTCATACCAGGAGCGGGGCCGCCGCCGTGAAGCACGCCGAGTCGCAACCGCCGCTTGCCGGGCACCGGAGGATGCGGCTGGGCCCGTACCATCGTGCGGATCAACCCGAATGACTGCCGGAAGCTGCCACCACGCATCTCCATGGCCGTCTCGTAGTCGCGTGCTTTGATGACTTCGGCGACGGCTTGCGTCTTGCCGACGCACTCCATCAGCGGCGAGCTGATGATCTGGTGGCCGCGTATCCCGATGAGCTGTGCCTCGCCGCCTGGGGAAAGCACGACCTGCTCGACCGCGGCATAGCCCAGCACCGTGCTGAGATACCGATCGAAGGCGCTTGGCGCACCGCCCCTCTGCACGTGGCCCAAGCTGGTGATCCGGGTGTCCTCTCCCAGCCGCTCCTCGAGCACGTCCTTGACGTGCTGGGCAGTGATCGCGTTGCCATGCAGATCCTGGGCGCCTTCGGCGATGATGACGATGTTGGATCGCCTCCCGATGCTCCGGCCTGCCGTGAGCGCACGACACATCGACTCTTCCCAGTTGTCGGTATCCGGTGGGTTCTCCGGGATCAGGACCCAGTTGGCCCCGGAGGCGAGCGCACTCATGAGCGCCAGGTAACCGCAGTTGCGACCCATCACTTCGACGATGAACGACCGCTGGTGGCTCGAAGCCGTGCTGTGGATCGCATCGAGTGCCTCGGTGATGCGGTGGAGGGCGGTGTCGGCCCCGATGGTCATGTCGGTGCCGAACATGTCGTTGTCGATCGAGCCGACCATACCGACAAGAGTGAGACGGCGATGTGCATCCGCCACGCTCCGATCGATCTCACCTGCCTCGACCAACTCCTCGAGCAGCTCGGGCCACTCCTCACGGAAGAGGTTTGCCCCCGTCAGGCTGCCGTCGCCACCGATGACGACGAGGGCGTCGATCCCCCGTTCGGCGAGGTTGTGCGCCGCCATGCGCCTGCCCTCCCGAGTGCGGAAGGCAGCGCACCGGGCGGTGCCGAGCACGGTGCCGCCCTGGTGCAGAATGCCGCCGACATTGCTCGAGTCGGCGAGCTGGATCTTGTCGCCGCCGTCGACGAGGCCTTGCAGCCCATCGAACACGACGTACACGTCCAGGCCTGCGTCAATACCGGTGCGGACGACGGCTCGCACCGCAGCGTTCATGCCTGCGGCATCGCCACCGCTGGTGAGCACGGCGAGGCTCGTCGGCCGGTGCGGTGTCCTCAACATGGTTGCCTCCTCGAACGTGCGCCGGGGGTCAACAGTCTGCGCATCGGGCTCACCTCACGCATCCGAGAGTTGCCGGATGGCCGGCACCCCCGCCTGCAGCACGACATTCTCGTCGTCGTGCGTGATCTCGATGTCGGCACCTTCCTGCAGCGTGTACGTGACGGCGCCGTCCTCAATGGCCACCTCCAAGCGCCGACCACGCCGGCGCAGATAGGCGTCGAACATCTGCTTCCAGCTTGCGGCGTGGAGTCGAGCGGTGGCGGTCAGGACGCCGTCGAGATCGAACAGCACGGCGTCGTATTGGTCACGTTCGATCATTGGTCTCCCTTCAGGGCAGATGTCATGCCAGCACCGCTATCAGAAGCTGAGCAATCAGGATCTTGCTGATGGTGGCGACGGGGAACACCGTGACGTACCCCAGGTTCGGCAGCTCGGTGCCGGCCTGCTCTCCGGCAAACGCCAGCACGGCCGGCTGCGTCTGCAGCCCGGCGAGCATCCCCGTCAGCAAGCTCATCGGAATCTTCAGCAGTTTGTGTCCCACCACCAGGGTCGCGACGGCCACCACACAAGTGACCATGGCACCCACCATGAAGATCGTGAGGCCTCCGTCGTCAAACGTACTGGCAAACGAGTAGCCCGACCGAGTCCCGACTCCGGCCAGGAACAGGATCACGCCGGCCTGGCGCAGCGTGAGGTTGGCGTTGTACGGGAGCTGCCAAACCACCCCACCGGTTCGACCGAGCGCCCCCAGTACGAGGCCGGCCACGAGCGGACCTCCGGCGAGCCCGAGCTTGAACGTCGCACCAGGCAACGGGATCGGAACCAGACCGAGCAGCAGGCCAAGGGCGATGCCCAACCCGAACACTCCGACGTCGATTTCGGAGAGGGCTTTGTAGGAATCCCCGAAGAACTTCGTCGCCGCTGCCATGTTGCCGCGAGGTGCAACAACCCTCACCCGATCGCCTGGCTCCAGCACCATCTGCGGGTCGGCCAGCAGATCGACGTCACCGCGTCGCACCCGGGTGACGACGCCACCAAAGCGCTCGGAGAGCCGCAGCTCCCCGATGCGCCGTCCGATCGATTGGTGGCTGGACACGAATATCCGGCGGAAGTCCAATTCGGCGCGATCCAGCATCAGCTTCTCTTTGCTCGGCTCGCCGAGGTGAGCGATCACTCTGGCCACGTCATCGTCTGCGCCGATCACACTCACCTCGTCGCCGGGCGCCAGGGCGGTGCTGCCGTTGACGACCGTCTGATGGCCGTGTCGCAGCAGCCTGCCGAAGAGCACGTGCTGGAACACCGGCATCTTCATGAGGTCGGCGACCGTGGCGCCGCCGAGCTCGCGCGTAACGCGAACCGTCAGGTCTTGGAGTTCTTCGCCTACGACCCCCAGGTCGCGCAGCTCGTGCGCCTCGGCTGCGTAGTCCGTCTTCCACACTCGCTGCAGTACGTAGATCGCCAGGATCATGCCGAGCACGCCCATGGGATAGGCAACCGAGTACGCCACGACGGGTTGCGCAATTGCCTGGTCGAGCCCGGCGGCCGGCACGGTCTCGGTCAGGTATTGCAGCACAGCGGCCAGGGCCGGAGTGTTGGTGAGACTTCCGGCGAAGAGACCCGCCCGCTGTCCGCCACCCAGATCGAACGCCGCCGCGGCGACGATGACAAGACCGGCGGCCAAGACGATCATTCCCAGGATCAGCACGTTGTCGCGAACGCCCTTGCGGCGCAGGGCGGCGACGAACCCAGGACCACCCGCCAGCCCAACCGTGTAGACGAAGACGATGAGGCCGAACTGGAAGATGATGTCGGGAACTCGCATCTCGGGATCGAGTGAACCGATCGCCAGACCAACGAAGAGCACGGCAGCGATCCCAAGGCGAAACCCAAAGACCTGGATGCGGCCGAGCAGGTAGCCGATGGCCGCCACGACGAACAGCAAGAGCAACGGATTGTCGACTAACAGCTGAACCATGTCGGGTCCCATCGCTCACCAGTCTGCAGCCTGGTCATCGGGTCGGCGTTCCGATCGTCGTGTTTCGACCCGTAGAGGTGGCCGCGCTGTGGATGCTGCACTGGCGGCAGCCACAACGCAGCACCTCCGGGGTGTAGGTCACTCGCTCAGGCGATCGAAGGTCCTGCCGCAACGACTTCCGGCCCCGCGCCTTCTGCGTAGTCGCCGAAGTTGGCGACAAACAGCCCTGCCAGCTCCTTGGCTTTGACGTCGTAGGTGTCGGCATCCGCCCATGTGCTACGGGGATCCAGCAACTCGCTGGGAACGCCCGGGCATGCAAGAGGGACCTCGATGCCGAACACCGGATCCGTCCGGTACTCGGCATCGTCCAGGACACCTGAGATGGCGGCGCGGATCACTGCGCGCGAGTGGGCGATCTTGAAGCGCTCGCCCACGCCATACGGGCCGCCGGTCCAGCCGGTGTTGACCAGCCACACCGTCGAGTCGTGCTCGGCGAGTTTCCTGCCGAGGAGGTCGGCGTAGACCGACGGATGCAGCGGCATGAAGGGCGCCCCGAAGCAGGCAGAGAACGTCGCCTTCGGTTCCTTCACCCCGCGCTCGGTGCCCGCCACTTTGGCGGTGTAGCCGGAGATGAAGTGGTACTTCGCTTGCGCGGGAGTGAGGCGGGCGATCGGAGGCAGCACCCCGAACGCATCAGCGGTCAGCATGAAGATGTTGCCCGGGTGTCCCGCCATGCCCGACAACTCGACGTTGTCGAGGTGGGTGATCGGGTACGCCCCGCGGGTGTTCTCGGTCGAGGCAACGTCGAGGTCGATCCTGCGAGTCGAAGGGTCGATCGCAACATTCTCGAGTACGGTGCCAAAGCGGCGGGTGGTCTGGTAGATCTCCGGCTCCGCCTCGTCGGAGAGCCGGATCATCTTGGCGTAGCAACCACCCTCAAAATTGAAGACGCCCTCGTCGCTCCATCCGAGTTCGTCGTCGCCGATCATGGCTCGATCGGTTTCGGTCGAGAGGGTGGTCTTGCCGGTCCCCGAGAGGCCGAAGAAGACGGCGGTATCGCCGTCCACGCCGACGTTGGCGGACGAGTGGAGGCTCAAAACACCCTGTTGAGGCAGCAGGTAGTTCATCACCGTGAATATCGACTTCTTGATCTCGCCTGCGTAGCTCGTCCCTCCGATCACGACCATCTTGCGGGCGACGTTCAACAGGATGAACGCTTCGCTGTGGGTGTGCTCCTGCTCGGGGTCGGCCTGGAAATCTGGGCAGTGGATCACCGTGTAGTCGGGCTCGAAGCTCTCGAGCACGTCGGGATCGAACTCGCGGAGGAACATGGTCCTGGCAAACAGGTTGTGCCAGGCGTGCTCCGTCACCACTCTGACTTTGATGCGGTACTGCGGGTCGGCACCGGCATAACAATCCTGGACGAACACGTCCTTGTTCTGCAGATACGAGCGAAGCCCGTAGAGCACTTTGTCGAAGTCGACGGGCTCGAACGGCCGGTTGATCTTGCCCCACCAGATCTGGTCCTTGCTGGTGTCCTCGCGCACAACGAACTTGTCGTCGGCGGAGCGCCCGGTGTACTTGCCCGTAGACACGACCAGCGGGCCGAGGTGACCGACTTGGGCTTCGCCCCGCTTGATGGCCTCTTCGTACAGGGCCGGTGTCGACAAGTTGTGATAGACCTCTCCCACGTTGGCGAGGCCGAGCATCGTCAGATCGAGCATGGTGATCTCCCGTCCTGGGCCGCACGCCGACCCTGTCAACAACCTTGGCCACGAACGGGCTGAAGAGCCAGGGTCGAAAGTCTCACGCAGGGATTACGTCTCGCAGCGTCTGGTCCCGCCCCTGCACATTCTAGGGCCACTCGACAAACGCTGGCCGCCGATCCTCAACGCGATGACCGCCCTACACCAGCTTCTCCAGCTCCACCAGCTGCCCTGCCGTGCCCATGGCCACCAGGACGTCATCGGAATTGACCCTCATCGTGGGGGATGGGTTGGTGGTGACGGCGCCGTTGGCGTGGCGGACCGCAAGGATCGATGCGCCCACCCGCGTCCTGATGCGGGACTCCGCAAGCGTATGGCCGGCAAGCTCCGACGTCGGCCCGACCGAGAGCTCTTCGACGCGAAACTCGAACAACGTGCCGCCTGCCGCGATGTCGACGAACTCCGTCAGACCGGGGTGCAGCACCAGCGCCGCAAGGCGTTCAGCACCGACTTCAGGCGGGGTGATCACACGGTCGGCTCCCGCCATCTTGATGCGGCGCTCCGCATCCAGGTCAGATGCCCTTGCCAGCACATAGAGATCGGGTTGCCGCACGCGGGCCGACAGCACGATGGACAGATTGTCCGAATCGCCATGCACGCACGCAATCAGCACCCTGGCCCGCTCCAGTCCCGCAGCAGACAGCACATCCTCATGCGTTGCATCACCACGGATCGTGGCGAAACCGTGCGTCCGCGCAATCTCGATTCGCTCCTCGCTGGCATCGACGATGACCAGCTCGATATCGCGGGCTGCGAGCCTGTTGGCGACGCTGGTGCCCACACGGCCGTATCCACACACAATGGCGTGTCCTTGGAGCTTGGCGATGATTTTCTCCTCCCGTCGGGTTCGGCGTCTGCCGCCCACCATCTCATCAATGAAGAGTTCCAAGGCCGTCACGGCCGTGTAGAACGCCGACCCGACACCGATCAGAATCAGCAACACCGTAAACATCTCGCCCGCCTGGCTGAAGCCCCCAGCCGGCTCGGCAAACCCAACCGTCGAGATCGTGATGATCGTGATGTAGAAGGCGTCCACGACACTCAAGTCCTCGATCAGCACGTAGCCGATCGTGCCAAGACACATCACGGCGAACAGGACGAACCCGGCCCACCGCAGCCGCTGTCGTTCCTTCATGCGATCCTCGTCCGCAGGCTCATGCCGACATGATTGCCGATCTCGAGAGGGTGCGAGTGCAGATTGGCGACAAACGCCGCAGCGGTACGATTCGGGTTCCCTCTCGGCGCGGAGCCATCGTGACCACCCCTCCACCAGCAGCAGCGCCGCCAGGCATCGACTACGGGCGCAAGTGGTTCGTCATGGTCGCGATCGCCATGGGGGTCTTCCTCGGCACCATCGACGGCAGCATCGTCAACGCAGCCTTGCCCACTCTGGTCGATGAGCTCGATACGACCTTCTCTGCGGTCCAGTGGGTCGTCCTCGGCTACCTGCTCACCCTCGCCACGCTGACTCTTGGCATCGGACGGCTCGGTGACATGACGGGGAAGAAGCCGATCTACACGGCAGGCTTTGCGCTCTTCACGCTTGGCTCGGTGCTCTGCGGGCTCTCCCCGAGTGTCGGGTTTCTGATCGGGTTCCGCATCCTCCAGGGCGCCGGTGCCGCCATGATCTTCGCCCTCGGCTTCGCCATCATCACCGAAGCCTTCCCTCGAGAAGAGCGAGGCAAGGCACTCGGTATCGTCGGTTCGATCGTGTCGATCGGGATCGCGGTCGGCCCGGCCCTCGGCGGTCTCATCATCGATGCGCTGTCCTGGCGGTGGATCTTCCTGGTGAACCTCCCTATCGGGGTCGTCGGTGTGTGGACCGCGATGCGTTTCGTGCCTGCGACCGCGCCCCCAGGCGGGCAACGTTTCGACTTCCTCGGCGCAGCCGCGTTCTTCGTCACCCTCGTATCGGTGATGCTTGGGCTCACCCTTGCCCAGGACCTTGGCTTGTCAGACACTGTCGTCATCGGTCTGCTGGTGCTGTTCGTCGTCGCCCTTGCCGTCTTCATCGCCATCGAGCGGCGGGTGACCCAGCCGATGCTCGATCTCAGCCTCTTTCGCAACAGGCTGCTCAGCGTCAACCTCATCACCGGATGGATCTCGTTCATCGCCATCGCGGGGCTCCTCGTGCTCCTGCCTTTCTACCTCCAGGAAGTCCTGGGCTACGACGTGCGCACCATGGGCCAGTTGCTGGCCGTCGTCCCCGTCTCGTTGGGTATCGCGGCACCGTTGAGCGGCTCGCTCTCTGACCGCATCGGCCCCCGCCCTGTACTCGTGGTCGGGCTTGCGATCATGGTCGCCGGGTACCTGGGCGTGTCGACGCTGGACACCGACACCACGGCCTGGCACTACATCCTGCTGACGCTCCCGATCGGCGCAGGAATCGGCGTCTTCCAATCGCCCAACAACAGTGCAGTAATGGGCGCAGTTCCTCCCGACCGGCTGGGCGTGACATCAGGGATGCTGACGATCACCCGGATCAGCGGCCAGATCACCGGCATCGCCGTCCTGGCGACCGTGTGGACCAGCCGGGTCTCGGCCGCCGGTGGCAGCGGTGACCCGACCAAGGCCTCCCCGGCCGCACAAGTGGCCGGCCTCCAAGACACGATGCTGATCGTCGCCGGATTGGTCGCCATTGCGTTGCTGCTCGCAGTGTGGGGATGGCGGCAAGAGCGGAGATCACTCGCTCTCGAGCCGGCTACTGAACTCTGAAGCTCCATCGCAACGAGCCGGGATCGGGCAGACCGGTGGCACGATCCCATGTGACGGCAACGGCATGGAAGCCCGGCGCCCACTCCTCGAAGGTCTTCCCCGGCCCAGGGGTCCATGTGAACAGACCCGTTTGCGGGACGATGTCCAGCTCGGCGTCGGGGATGGCGACGCCGTCGACCATGAGGTCGATGGCGTAGCCGACACCCAGGTCGATGACGAGCTGCGTTTGTCGCAGCACCGTTGCTCCGTCGACCGGGGCGTAGCTGTCAACGGCATCGGGCAGCGCGGTGGTGCGCCCATCGGGAGCCAGCGCGATAGCCCCGGCGACGATGACGATGAGCGCCACACCAAGGATGAGGAAGGTGATGCGGTGACGGGTCTGCTGCACAACAGAGGGGATGCTAGGTGCCGTCGTGCGGCGATCGGCAGTCCGCCACCGGCAACACCAGGGATTCCGCCCATGGCGGAAACGTTTGGTCCTTTCCCGGCACCCTCCTACCGTGCCAGCCGATGAAGACCAACCCGGTGCTCGACCGCCTCGGTGCCTACCCGATCGCAACGGTCCACGAGCGGGCCCGCGCCCTGCGTGATGCCGGCAAGCAGGTGATCGACTTCTCGATCGGCGATCCCAGGGAACGTACGCCGGCCTTCATCCCCGCAGCGCTCAAGGCGGCCGTTCCGGTGGTGTCCCAGTACCCGACGACCGCAGGTCTGCCCGAGCTTCGGCAGGCGATCGCCGCCTACCTCGGCCGGAGGTTCTCCGTCACGGTCGATCCGGACACGCAGGTCATTCCCACCTCGGGGTCCAAAGAAGCCGTGTTCTCCACGCCGTTCGCCTTCGTCGATCGCGACGCCGGCGACGTCGTGGTGTACGGCACCCCCGGTTACCCGATCTACGAGCGTGGGGCGTTGTTTGCCGGCGCCGAGATCGCCCCCGTACGGCTCGGCGGCGACTTCGTCATGCGGCCCGGAGACGTGCCGGAGGCAGCGTGGGACAGGGCCAAGCTGGTCTGGACGTGCTCGCCACACAACCCCACCGGAGCGGTCACCGACATGGCAACCCTCGGCGAGTTCGTGGCGCGGTGTCGTGATGTTGGCGCGTGGTTTCTCGCCGACGAGTGTTACGCCGACGTGTACGAGGCGGAGACGTACCCCCACGGTCCGCCATCGGCCCTCCAGGTGGCGGGGGACGGGGCCGAAGGAGTGCTCGTCTACTACTCGTGCTCCAAGCGGTCGGGGATGACCGGCTACCGCTCTGGGGCGATCATCGGTGATGCTCGTGCGATTACCGCGCTCAAGAAGCTGCGCACCGCAACCGGGACGGCTTCACCCGAGTTCGTGCAAGCCGCCGCCGTTGCCGCCTGGTCCGACGACGCCCACGCCGCTGAGCGGCGCAAGATCTTTGCCGCCAAGCGGGCGACCCTGCTCCCCGTGTTCGACGAACTCGGCTACCAGACCGTCGCCTCTGCGGCAGGGCTGTACATGTGGATCAAGGTCGGTGACGACCTGGCTGTCACCGATCGGCTGCTCGATGGGGGAGTGGTGGTTTCGCCCGGACGGTTCTTCGGTGCCGGGGGCGAAGGGTTCATTCGGCTGGCGTTGGTGCCAACCATCGAGGAATGCGCAGCGGCAGTCGAGGAGGTTCGCAAATGTCTGACTGGGTGAGCGATCGGGCAGCGATCGAGGCGGCGTACGCCGATCTCGACCTGCTCGGCGATGCGGCCCCCGCTGTGGAGCGGGCCATTGCCGGCCTCGATCGGGGCGAGCTGCGAGTCGCCGAGAAGCTGGATGGCGATTGGGTCGTCAACGACTGGGTCAAAGAGGCGATCGTCCTCTACTTCCGTCTCGCCAAGCTGGCCACCATGGAAGTCGGTCCGTTCGAGTACTACGACAAGATCCCTACCAAGAAGAACCTCGCCGCGCAGGGGATACGCGTGGTGCCGCCGGGAACGGTCCGCTACGGCGCTTTTTGTGAGCCAGGCGTCATCGTCATGCCCGGGTATGTGAACATCGGCGCCCGCGTCGGCAGCGAGACGATGGTCGACACGTGGGCAACGGTCGGCTCGTGTGCGCAGATCGGCAAGCGGGTCCACCTGTCCGGTGGCGTCGGCATCGGCGGCGTCCTCGAGCCTCCCGGCGCCCGCCCCGTCATCATCGAAGACGGAGCGTTCATCGGAAGCCGATCGGTCGTCGTCGAAGGGGTCGTCGTCGAGGAGGGTGCGGTGCTCGGTGCCCACACCACGATCAGCGCCTCGATTCCCATCATCGACGTCACGGGCGACGAACCCGTCGAGATCAGGGGCCGGGTCCCTGCCAATGCCGTCGTGGTGCCGGGGGCGCGTCCCCGTGCATTCCCTGCCGGCACGTACTACCTGCAGACGCCGCTGATCATCGGGTGGCGCAACGCGACGACGGACGAGAAAACGTCGCTCAACGAGGCACTACGAGTATTTGGAGTCGAGGTATGACACCGCTGGAAGAAACGCTGGCCACGCTGGTCGACATCCCGTCCGAGACCGGGCAGGAAGGTCGTATCTGCACGGCCATTGCCGAGCGGATGCTCCCGACCTACGAGCTGATCGGCGTCCGCCGCATCGGCAACAGCCTCGTCGTCGGGCGGCGCGGCGGGCGGCCGCTGGTGACGATGTACGGGCACCTCGACACCGTCCCGGAGCAGGGGAACGGCACCGCCCGCATCGAGGGCCCGCTGATGCACGGTCTCGGCACCACCGACATGAAGGGCGGGCTGGCCGTGATGATCCACCTGCTCGAGGACAAGGCCGTGCAGATGGGCCCCTTCGATGTCATCGGCGTCTTCTACGACATGGAAGAAGGACCCGCAGACGACAACGGCCTCGAAGAGGTGCTGCTCCGCAACCCGTGGCTCGTCGAGTCGCAGCTGGGCGTCGTCATGGAACCCACCGACCTCAAGCTCGAGTTGGGCTGCAACGGCGCAATGAACGCGGATGTGGTTTTCACCGGCAAGGCAGCTCACAGCGCCAGGCCGTGGATGGGTGAGAACGCCATCACGAAGGCCGGCGCCTGGCTTGACCGGCTCCACGCCATGGCCCCAGAGCTGGTGGTCCTCCACGGTCTCGAGTACCGCGAAGTGTTCTCGGTCACGAAGGCCAGCGGCGGCATCGCCAACAACGTCCTGCCGGCGGCATTCACTCTGAACCTCAACTACCGGTTTCCGCCGATCTACGACCTCCAACAGGCCGAGTCCCGGCTGCTGGAAGTTGCGGCAGGTGCCGACGAGATCCGGATCAAGGACAAGGCGCCTGCAGGCAAGATCCCCGAAGGCAACGAGCTCCTGGAACGACTCGAAGGCCTGGTGGGGGGCGACATCGCCGCCAAGCAGGGATGGACGGACGTGGCACGTCTCAGCGCCCACGGCATCCCAGCCGTCAACTACGGCCCCGGTCAGCCGCTGCTGGCTCATCAGGCCGAGGAGAGCATTCCTTTGGCGAATCTGGCGACGGCCTACGACACCATGTACGAGTTCTTGACGACGCATTGACCCGATGGTGATCCGCGGCGGGGATCGCCTGCAGCCGCCCACCACTAACCTCCCGGCTCTATGCCTGTTCACGTCGACATCGCCAAAGTGGCCAAGCTGGCTCGGATCGCCCTGACGGACGAGCAGCTTGCCGAATACGGAGCCCAGCTCGATCAGATTCTCGAGCATGCGGAGAAGGTGCAGTCGTTGCCCACCGAGGGCGTGCCTCCCACCGCCCATCCCTACCCCATGACCAACTCCTTCCGCTCCGATGAGGTTGTGCCTTCCCTCGATCGCGACGAGGTGCTCGCCCAGGCACCCGACGCCGTTGACGGCTATTTCCGGGTCCCGCGCATCCTCGATGAGTCCTGACCACCCGATGACCGATCTCGCCGATCTCAGCATCGTCGCGGCCGCCGCAGGTCTGCGGGCAGGCGACTTCACAGCGGGTGACCTCCTCGATGCCGTCACCAGGCGTGCCTCCATCACCGAGGCGCACCTCCACGCCTACCTGACGCTCGACCAGGAGGGGGCCAGAGCTGCCGCAGAGCAGGCGGATCGTGAGCTTGCGGCGGGCACCGATCGCGGGCCGCTGCACGGGATCCCCATCGCCATCAAGGACAACCTCTGCACCCGTGGCATGGAGACCACCTGCTCATCAAAGATCCTCGCCGGCTACGTGCCTCCGTACGACGCTTCGGTCGTGACCCGGCTGCGGGAGGCTGGTGCGGTACTAACCGGCAAGGCCAACCTCGATGAGTTCGCAATGGGGTCGTCAACTGAGAACTCGGCGTTCGGTCCTACGCGCAACCCGTGGGACACCGATCGGGTGCCGGGCGGGTCGTCCGGCGGAGCGGCTGCCGCCGTCGCCGTCGGTTCGGCACTCGGTGCGCTGGGTACGGACACCGGCGGGTCGGTGCGGCAGCCCGCTTCGCTGTGCGGGGTCGTCGGGGTGAAGCCGACATACGGGTTGGTCAGCCGCTACGGCCTCATCGCCTTCGCCTCGTCGCTCGACCAAGTCGGCCCGCTCACCCGGTCGGTTGCGGATGCCGCCGTGCTGCTCGAAGCGATTGCGGGGTGGGATCGCCACGACGCCACCAGCATCCGTGAAGACGTCCCGGCGCTCGCCGGCTCGCTGGGCAAGGGCGTTGCCGGGCTGAGGGTCGGGGTGGTGGCCGAGCTGTCAGGTGAGGGGATCGCCCCGCAGGTCGACGACGCAGTCCGGTCCGCCGTCGACCGGCTGGCACATGCAGGGGCGGAGATCGTCGACGTTTCGCTGCCAACCACCGCCGAAGGCATCTCGACGTATTACCTCATCGCCCCCGCAGAAGCGTCGGCCAACCTGGCCCGGTTCGACGGGGTGCGGTACGGCCTCCGCGTCGACGGTGCCACGACGGAGGAGATGATGGCGAAGAGCAGGGGTGAGGGCTTCGGGCCCGAGGTCATCCGCCGCATCCTGCTCGGAACGTATGCGCTGAGCGCCGGCTACTACGACGCCTTCTACGGCCAGGCGCAGCGGGCGCGCACCCTGCTGCGCAGGGAGTTTGCGGGGGCGTACGAGCAGGTGGACGTCCTCATCTCGCCCACCAGCCCAACGACGGCGTTTGCTCTGGGGGAGAAGACGTCCGATCCGCTGACCATGTACCTCTCCGACATCTGCACGGTCCCGAGCAACCTCGTCGGTCATCCCGCCGTGTCCTTGCCGATCGGCCTCGACGACGCCGGCCTGCCTATCGGGATCCAGGTGATGGCGCCCGCCCTCGGCGAAGAGGTCATGTTCCAGGTGGCCGCCGCCATCGAGGATCTGGTCGAGTTCGATGCCCGCCCCCCGCTGGCGACGTCTGAGGTGGTGCTCCCGTGACCCGCTACGAGCCGGTCATCGGCATCGAGACCCACGTCGAGCTCCGCACTCGCTCGAAGATGTTCTGCGGTTGCGCCGTCGGTTTCGGAGACGACCCGAACACCAACATCTGTCCGGTGTGCCTCGGTCTTCCCGGGGCGCTCCCGGTGCCGAACCAGGAGGCCATAGAAGGGATCTTGCGCATCGGCGCCGCATTGCACTGCGAACTGGTCGAGGATTCGCTCTTCCATCGCAAGAACTACTTCTACCCGGACCTTCCGAAGAACTATCAGATCTCGCAGTACGACGTCCCGCTCTGCATCAACGGCTACCTCGAGGTTCCGGTGGACGGCGAGATCGTGCGGATCGGTATCACCCGCGTGCACATGGAGGAGGACACAGGCAAGAGCCTCCACGCCAGCGAGGGAGGGCGTATCCACGACGCCGACCATTCACTACTCGACTTCAACCGGGCCGGCGTTCCGCTGGTCGAGGTCGTGTCGGAGCCCGACATCCGCTCTCCTGAGCAGTCGCGGGCGTATGCGATGGAGTTGCAGCGGGTGGTGCGCAGCCTCGGTGTGTCCGACGCCCGCCTCGAGGAAGGATCGATGCGGTTCGACGCCAACGTGTCGCTGCGTCCGGTCGGCCAGCAGGAATTCGGCACCAGGGCCGAGGTCAAGAACATGAACTCGATGCGTTCGCTGCAGCGTGCCGTCGCCTTCGAGATCGACCGCCAGGCTGCAGTGCTGGAGTCGGGGGGCACGATCGTTCAGGAAACGCGCCACTGGAACGAGGGAGCCGGCGCAACCTCGTCGATGCGTTCCAAGGAGGAGTCCGAGGACTACCGCTACTTCCAGGAGCCGGATCTCGTTCCGCTCGAGGTTGATGCTGATTGGCGGAGCCGAGTCGTGGCTTCACTGCCCGAGCTGCCTGCGGATCGTCGGGCCCGGTACTTGGAGTCCGGTGTCGACGCCGCCACGACGGCGACGCTCGTCGACGACCCCGCCCTCAGTTCCCTGTTCGACGACGCGGTGGCGGCAGGCGCAGATGCCAAGACGGTGGCCAACTGGGTGACGGGCGAGATCGTCGCTCACCTCCGTCGTGAGCAGATCGAGCTGGATGCGGTGCAACTGCAGGCATCCGATCTTGCCGAGCTGGACACGATGGTGCAGGAGGGCCTCGTGTCGGCGAGCGCAGCCAAGGACGTGTTGCGGGGAGTGCTGGCAGGCGAAGGTGCTCCCCGTGAGGTGGCTGATTCTCGCGATCTCGTTCAGATCTCCGACGCCGGCGCGATCGAATCGGCCGTCAACGAGGTACTGGCCGCCCACCCGGACGAGCTCGTCCGCATGCAGAACGGGGACACGAAGCCGGTCGGCTTCCTCGTCGGCCAGGTCATGAAGGCGACGGGCGGCAAGGCCGACCCCAAGAAGGTCTCGGACCTCATCCGCTCCCGGGCCGCGAGCTGACGGCGTGCGTGCGGTCGTATTCGACTGCGATGGCGTCCTCGTGGACAGCGAACCGCTGTCGGAGCGGGCGTGGGCGACCGTGCTCGAGGGCTACGGCTACCGACCATCCGCCGGTGATTTCCTCGCCACCAGGGGCACGACGAGCGCGGACACCAGGGCGTACTTCTCTCGACTGATCGAAGCCCCGGCCGGTGACCTGCTGCTCGACCGGGTCGACGAAGTGCGCCGCGACCTGCTCCGCAACGAGCTGGAAGCGTTCCCGGATGCGATCGAGAGCGTCAGGGCCCTCGCCGCAGAGGGAATACCGTTGGCGGTTGCGTCATCGAGCAGCCGCCACAATCTGGACCTCAAACTCGAGAAATTCGGTCTCCCTCGCTACTTCGACGCAACGGTGGCAGGGGACGAGGTCACCCGCGGGAAGCCGGCCCCGGATCTCTTTCTGGAAGCCGCGCTCGGCGATGGGCGTCAAGCCGGCGGACTGCGTGGCGATCGACGACACCGAACTCGGGGCGGATGCAGGCGTCGCCGCAGGGATGCGCACCATCCTTCTGGCCCGTGACGGGGCCCTGTCGGGACGGCATCCTGCCGTTTCGGCGTTGGAGCCCGAGCTCATCATGCACTGGCTCGGGCTGCGATAGCACTACACTTCGACAGCGATAGTGTTTCCAACGACAGTACTTGTGGGTCCATGCGTGACACGATGATGCTCGACGTCTGGGTGCTCGCCCGCGTCGTCGGCGGTGCGATGGACCATGCCGTGGCGCCATCAGGGCTGGTGGGTCGCGAGTTCGTGCTCTATGCGCTACTGGACGGGGTAGGCCCCACGACACCGACCGAGCTGGCTCGCCGCTCCGGGGTTCCCGCCACGACGATCTCGAAGATGCTGCGCCGAATGACGAGCCGCGGAGACCTGATCGAGGAGGAGAATCCCGACGATGCGAGGTCGCGGCTCCTCCGGCTTGCGCCGGCAGGTGCCGCAACGCTCGAAGTGGCTCACAAGGGGTTTGCGGCATTGACCGCCGCAGTTGGCGCCGAGCTCGGAGGGGAAGACGAACAGGTGGCATGGAGCCTGGACCGGCTTCGGGCTGCGGTAGAGGCAGCCGCGGGTCTCGACGCCCCCGGATCGGAAATCCCGCGTCCAGACGCCGCCACGGCCCACGCCGTCCGCTACGTTGGCAGACCCCTGACCTCCGCCGAGGAGGCAGAGGTCGCCCAGTTCATCGACTTTCTCCGCCGCAACGACTGATCGGCCCGTTGCTCCTCGCGGTTGGCGAAACCGAACCGCTCTACTGCCCCGACCATGCCGTGGCGGCTTCTTCCAGGTGCGCCTGCACCACGCCTGCGCACGCTTCTCCAGAAGAATCGGGGCCGTCGCAGGCAGCAGCCATTTCGTCGCCGTGATTCGCATTCAGGTAGTCGTCGAGGAACGCGGCCCAATCCGGAACCGGACCCGAATCGAAGACCAGCGCGTTGACGATCTTCCCGTTGGCCACGGCATACCTTCCCGTGACCGCAGCCGGGTCGGCCTGGAATGCCTCGGTGCGGAGGTCTTCGAACAGCCCCTCGCACTGCACGATAGAACCAGCGGGTTCCGTCGATGACTCCCCCGTGTCGATGCACGTGTAGTCGAAGAACCGGGCGCCCAATGTCGTGTTCAGTCCCCACGAGTACTGCGCAGCGTCTTGCCCGGCGTCGGTAGCCAGCGACGATCCGAACCAGACCGCATCGCCGGCGAACAGCGCGAAGAACGCGTCTTCGTCTGCAGCGCTCCACGCTTCCCATGCGGTCGCGACGACGGCTGCGGGGTCGTTGTCGGCTACGCCGGCCGACGTCGATTCGGTGGATGTGTCGTCGTCCCCCGAACACGCTGCGATCAGAAGTGCGGTTGCTACCGCCACGAGCAGAACGGCCCAACGTGGTCTGGTGTTGATGCTGTCGTACTGACCTCTCCTCAGGTCGACTGATCTGCAGTGGATCACGAGCTTGTCGGCAAAGTGTTAGCACCGGTCATGCAATCGATTAGCTGGTCGATCTGCGACCTCGTCGCCGGGGGCCGGGGGAAGGTTGCAGGGCCTGGGGCCAAGGGCGTTGCCCTTCAGACCTGCCGTGGATGGGTCGCCCAACCAAGTGGCTGCGGCGCTGGGAAAAGACGGCCCGGGCGGTGAGGGTTCGGACCACTCTCACCTGCTCCCTAGGACCTTCGGCGCTTCCGGGGGTTGGAGGCTGACGCATACCGTGAGGGCTGTCCTGCATCAGGAGGTCGCGATATGCGAGTGCTCGTCGCCGTCGGTTCCAAGCACGGCGCAACTGAGGGGATCGGCGTGGCGATAGGGGAGGCGCTCCGTGCGCACGGCATCGAGACGGTCGTCGAGTCCACCGCGGCGGCGCCGGCACCCGCCGGATTTGACGCTGTGGTGCTCGGGAGCGCGGTCTATGCAGGTCACTGGACCAAGGACGCCAAGGCCTATGCGGAGGCACACACTGCCGATCTGGTCGAGCGACCGGTTTGGCTCTTCTCCAGCGGCCCGATAGGCGACCCGCCAAAGCCCGACGAGGTGCCGGTCGATGTGGCGGCGGTACAGCTTGCGACGGGATCCAGGAGACACAGGGTCTTTGCCGGCAAGCTGGACAAGAGCTCCCTCGGTTTCGGGGAGAAGGCAATAGTGATGGCGTTCCGTGCCCCGGAAGGTGACTACCGCGACTGGTCCGAGATACGCGCCTGGGCCGATGAGATCGCAACCGAGGTCCTCGACGCGGTGTGAGCGACCGTCGGGAACCTGATTGCCGCCGACGGCGTCCGTGCGGCGCCGCTGCAAGGGCGCTACGCCATCTCAGGTCGTCGGTGCCGAACGCGCTTCGCCTGATCTCGTGTCCAGGTCGTATTCGCGGGGCGCCCAGGCGTGGATCATCCAGATGGCGGAGCCGGCTCCGGGGCGAACCTCCCACCACACCTCCCGGGGTGGTTTGGCGTCGTTGGTGCTGCGGGCAGCACGTGCCGCTTCCTTGGCTTCTGCCGCCGTTCGGAACTCTCCGATGATGCGTTCGCGCTCTTCGCCCTCGCCGCTGCCTGCAACCATCTCGGTCAGCTCGACAACGACGAAGTTGTGAGGAACCGCAACGACCGGCGGTGTGGCTGCTTCCGGGTCGGCGGCAGCGGCCACGGGACCTTCGATTGTGTCGTCGACGCCCACGTGCTCGTCGGCCAGGGGCTCGGGTGCCTCGTCGGCAACCACGCCAGCATCGGCAACCACGCCAGCATCGACATCGACGGGACTCTCTGGGAGCTCACCGATCATTCCCTGCGGCTGCGCAGTCTCGAGTCGCGCGACCTCGCCCACCTCCGCCACCTCGGCATCCGCATCGGTTTCTCTGGCCAGGACGTGGGTCGCGGTCGGCAGCGATGCGGTTCGGCTCACGGTCGGCACCTCGCCCGCACGGCGGCGGCGCAGCCCGATGACGAGGAGCACTGCGGCGGCGGCGACGACCAACAGGGCGAAGGGAACCGCCGAGCCGAAGCCTGAGGACGGCCCAGGTTCGTCGAGAGCTGCCGGCGCCGCCCCTTCCTCTTGCGCAACCGTGGGCTCCACCGACTCGAGGCCAGGCTCGGCGTCGGGTTCGGTCTCGGACGCGACGGTGGTTGCCGGGCTCGGCTCGATGTCGAGTCTGCCCAGCGGGGCGACTCCCAATGTCTCGGCACGGATGGTGAGCTCATGACTTCCTGGTGCCAGATCATCGGGGATCCTGAAGGAATGATCGATGCTGCCATCGGCCTCCACGGGGAGATCGGGGTCGATCTCCCGGAACCCCTCGATCTTGAGCACTGTGCGTGGGGGCGCGACTCCCGTTGCGATGGTGCCGGTGAAGCGGACGACATCCCCGGCGATGAGACCGCTCGAGGGCTCGAGCACGACGTTGTTGACGACCAAGCCGCTCACCTGGCCGGCATCGACAGGGATGGTGACGATGGGCCCGCCGATCGACGGTGCCGGTTCTTCTTCGTCTGCGGCCATCGCAGGCGCAGCCGCCATCACGTTGAGCATCAGTAGCGCAGCGAGGAATCGGGTCACGACGGGTCCTTCGCAGTTTCGATCACAGGGACCGCGTACACGACGACGTTGCTGTCGTACCGTCGAATGGACGGATTGAAGCCGCCGCCACAGGTGATGAGGGTCAGCACCGGGGAACCGTTGCGTGCGAAGATCCGGTCGCGATCGAGGTCGTGTTTGTCGTATGTGGCGGCGTCCACCACCTCGAACACCTGGGTGGCCCGATCGGCGAAGTCGACTGCGATCCTGTCGCCGCGTTCGAGGCTTGTGAGGCGGAAGAAGACACCGGGACCCTGCCCTGCCAGGTCGACATGAGCGGCAAGGACGGCAGAACCGGGCTGGCCCGGCGAAGGTCCGTATGCGAACCACGCCACGTCGTCGATCCCGTCGGGTACCTCCATCTCGCCGTTCGGGAGGGCACCCGCCGGGGTGATGGGAGCAACAACCGACAGTGACTCGATCCGCAAGGCCACAGGTGTGGGCTTGGCGTCGACCGTGCGGTCCTCGATGCGTGCGGAAGTCGTGCGCAGCAAGCCGGCGGGCTGGTCTGCCGGCTCGCGTGCCGCTGGCCGACTTGCGTCGAGAGCCGGCGCCGTCGTGGTCGTGGTGGTGGGGCGCCGTTGGCTCGGTTGGGCTGTCGCGGTACCGGCTGCTGCCGGCTCGGCAACGGTCGGCCACAGCACTGCGGCCGCCACCAGCGCCAGCGCGCCACCCGCGGCGAGGGCGCCGGTGCGCAAGCCTCGGCTTCGTTTCGACACGACGTCAGCTCGCATCCCTGCGGAGCGCTGCCGCAGCCCCGGCCAGCGTGAGGAGACCGACGAGCGCCAGCGCCCAGGACATACCCGGACCCCGCGATGCGACAAGACCACCGGTGCCTGTCGGAACTGCGGAAGGCGTTGATTGCGCCCCCACGACGGTCTGGACTGCAAGATCGATCGTGTCGCCCTCCAGTGTGGTGATGGCGAATACGGCCGTCAGCTCACCCTCGACGAGCACGACATCGGACGTGGCGAGTGGATCGCCACCGGCCGTTGGGACGATCTCGAGCTCGTGAGTTCCCGCGGGAAGATCAACGGTGACTTCGCCGGTGTTGGTGAGCCCGGATGCGAGGATCTCACCGTTGGCGATGACGTCGACAGGGTCGACGTCGGCCGTCTGCCGGAACACGAAGCGACCTTGGCCCATCGGTATGGGGGAGAGGTCGTTGACGTACACCGCCAGGATCGGCTCCCCGTCGCCGGTGAGATGGGCGACGAGGACATAGTTGCCGGGTTCCGCGAGCTCGATGGTCTGTGCCACGGCTGCAGTTGCGGTGGCGGGGTCCGCACCGGAGGCGTAGATCGCAACGTCAACAGGCCCAGGGTCGAGCACGAACGGGTCGGATCGCATCATCTTGGTGAAGCCCGCGATCGCCAGCTCGCCATCGAGGTAGACATCGGCCGGGAAGTCGTTCTCGCCCGGGATTGCGTGCAACGCGGTCACGACGATCGCCTGGGCATCGTCGGTTTGTGCGGTGGCCGGGCTCGCAACGGCGGCGAGCGCGATCAGCACGAGTGCGAGGACGGTGAGACGTCGCATGATTCCCCCTACAGCCAGCAAGTGGCAGATTTCGTTCTTCGGCCCACGACGACACTACCGCATCAGGACGCGTGCTGAGACGGGAATCCCGGCACTGCCGGTTCAACCGGTGTTGCGCAGCCCTGCGGCGAGGCCATTCACGGTGAGGAGCAGCGCACGTGCGAGGGCCGGGTCCGTGTTGCTGCTCGATCTCGCGCGGTGCAGCAGCCCCGCCTGCAGGTAGGAGATCGGGTCGATGTACACGTCGCGGATGCGCAGGGTGCGCTGGAGGACCGGGTAGCGGTCGAGCAGCTGACGCTGCCGGGTGACGGCGAGCACTTCCCCGATGGTCCTGGCGTGCTCGTCCTTGATCACCTCGAAGAGATGCTGGTGCTCCTGGGCGACCAGGGTGGTCACGTAGCGTTGCGCTACGGCGAGATCCGTCTTGGTCAGCGTCATCTCGACGTTGGAGATGAACGTGCGGAAGAACGACCATTCCTCGTACATGGCGTCGATCACGTCACCGAGACCGCTGGCTCGCGCCGCGGCGAGGCCGGTGCCGACGCCGAACCAGCCCGGGACGATCTGGCGGGACTGGGTCCATCCGAAGACCCAGGGGATGGCCCGCATCCCGCCGAGGCCGACGTTGTCGTTGCCTCCACCGGGACGGCGTGCGGGACGGGACCCGATGTTCATCGCACCCAGTTCTTCGACAGGGGTCGACGTGGTGAAGTACGCGACGAGGTCGGGGGATTCCACCAGATCACGGTATGCCATGAAGGCTGCGGCGCTGACCGCGTCCATGGCGGCATCCCACTCATCGAGGACGGCAGCGGGCTGTCGTGAGGTTCTGTGCAGCAAGGATGCCTCGAGCGTGGCGGCGAGCGCCAGTTCGAGGTTCGAGGCGGCGAGCACCGGCAGACCGTATTTGTCGGCGATGACTTCGCCCTGTTCGGTGATCTTGATCCGCCCGTCGACGGTGCCCCACGGCTGGGCCATGATCGCTTCGCCGGTCGGCCCGCCGCCGCGGCCGACGGTGCCGCCCCTGCCGTGGAAGATGCGTAGTTCGACGCCGTGGCGCAGCGCGACGTCGCGCAGGCCGCGCGACGCCCGATACAACTCCCATTGGGACGTTGTGATCCCCGCGTGTTTGTTGGAGTCCGAGTACCCGAGCATGACCTCTTGAAGGTCGCCGCGCAGCCTGACGATCTCCCGGTACGGGCCACACTGCAACATCTCGTCGAGCAGCCTGCCTGCATCTCTGACCTCGTCGATGGTCTCGAAGAGCGGGACGAAGCCGATCCTGGCGAACCCCGTGTGCAGGTCGATCAGACCCGCATCGCGGGCGAGGACCGCGGGGGCCAGGATGTCGTCGGCGCCCCGGGTCTCGGACACGATGTAGCTCTCCACGGTGGTGCTGCCGAAGTGGTCCAGCGCACGCCTCACGGTGTGGAACGTCTCGAACGTCCTGGCGGCGCCGTCGTCGAGTTGCGTGGTGAGCGAGGCGAGGGGACGGCGGCTCTCGAGTTCGGCGGCGAGCATCCCGGTACGGGCCGCCGGTGCCGTCGGATAGTCGACATCGAGGCGCCGGTAGAGCTGCGCCAGAACTTCGTGATGGGCGGAGGCGTGCTCGCGAATGTCCATCGTGGCGAGGTGGAAGCCGAATGCCGAGGCTCGGCGTGTCAAGCGATCGAGCGAGCCTTGCGCAATCAGCTCTCCGTGGTGGTCGACGAGCGACCTTCGCATGACGGCGAGATCGTCGAGGAGCTCGGTGGAGGTGCGGTAGTCGATCCCCTGCCGGTGCGGGGTGCCTTCCGCCAGCCTGGTGCGGGTGTTGATCAGCCTCTGGTGGACAAAAGCCGTCTTCTGCCGGTAGGCCTCGCCTGCGGAGAGATGGGCGAAGACGGCGTGCGTGGACGGCAACAGCGCAGCGTCCTCGGCGAGGGACGCCCGCAGCTCGTCGCTGACGTCGACGATCCGGTCGGATGAGCTCAGGTCGGTGGCGAGCTCTTCCACGGCGGCAACCAGCTCCCGCAGTGCGTGATCGTGCTGCATCTGCAACACCGTGGTGGTGACGTCGGGGGTGACGTTGGGGTTGCCGTCGCGGTCGCCACCGACCCAGGTCCCGAAGCGGAGCGGGCGGGCATCGGGAGCGAGATGGATGTCGAGCCGTTCTAGCTGATGCGCCAGCTCGTCGAACAGGTCGCCGGCAACGTCGCGGAAGATCTCGTCGAAGTAGTAGATCACGCTTCGGGCTTCATCGATCGGTTTGGGACGCTCTCTGCGCAGCTCATCCGTCTGCCAGATCAGGTCGATGACTTCCGCAAGCCGGCGTTCGGTACGCGCCAGGTCGGATCCCGAGAGCCTGGCGTCTGCACGCTCGTGGAGCAGCTCGGCGACCCGATTGGTCTTGGTCAGGATCGAACGGCGGGCCGCCTCCGTCGGGTGCGCGGTGAACACCGGGCGCAGCTCGAGGCGCTCGGTGACACTTGCGATGACGTCGCGCGGCAGATCGGCGTCGAGGATGCGGTCCACGGTCGACGCCAGCCAGCCGCGCTGGGCGGCTCTGGCGCCTTCTTCGTCGAGGCGGTGGGCTTGCTCGGCCACGTTGGCCAGGTAGAAGAACGCCGAGAACGCCCGGACGAGTTGAATCGTGGTGTCGAGGTCGAGCTCGTCGAGGAGGGTGGTCAGCTCGTCTGATGCGGCTTGGGCTTCCGCCGCCTCCTCGCCCCGAATCTGCTTGGTCAGCGCCCTGACCTGCTCGACCAGGACCAGCAGTTGCGGTCCTTCCTGCCGCACGAGCGTCTCCCCGAGCAGATTGCCGAGGAGCCGAATATCCGCTCGGAGCCGCGCGTCCCGGCTCAGCCGCGAATCAGTCATGAAGGGGAGCGTAGCCCGGGATCACTCGTCGCTCCCGTGCTTGCCCAGCCGGAATCGTCTCTCGACGGCCACCCACGAGGTGCGCGAAATCGGATAGAACACGATGGGCACGATGATGTTGGTCGCCACGACGGCGATGAGCACACCCGTCCACGGCACGTCCGGCCAGGTCGCGATCATCAAGCCGACGAACACCATGAGGAACGCCCCCATCGTCACTGCCAGGTTGATGAGCATCGCTCCGAGCCAGTAGCCCTCTGAACGCTCGAAGTGCAATCCGCAGCGGGGGCAATCGTCCACCATCGTGAACCAGCGCTTGAACACGCCGCCTGAGCCGCAGCGCGGGCAATGTGCGATGGCTCCGCGCGCGAGGGCACGGGTGAAAGAGGGCTGGGGGTACGTTTCCACGGCCGGGAGAGTAACGGTGCCTCAGTGGCTCCAAATCGGCCCGGCTGGGCGAGTTCTCCGCTGATTCGGGTGTGGCGCAGATGAGTGGCATCATGCGCGCTCACCGGAGGAAGTCCATGGCCCGTCCCACCGTCGTCATCGCCGAAACCATCGCAGACGCAGCTGTTGCCCTGCTCGGCGAGCACACCTCCGTCGTTGATGCCGTGGGGCTCTCTCGATCCGACCTCATCGACCGCATGGCTGGAGCCGAGGCGCTGATCGTCCGCTCTGCCACCAACGTCGATGCCGAGCTGATTGCAGCAGCGCCGGCGCTGAAAGTGATCGGACGTGCCGGCATCGGAGTCGACAACATCGACGTCGATGCGGCGACGGCCGCAGGCGTCATGCTTGTGAACGCCCCTGATGCCAACACGGTATCGGCGGCGGAGCACACCATGGCCCTGCTGCTGGCGCAGGCGCGCCGCGTCGCCGAAGCCGACCGGTCGCTGCGGAGTGGGGCGTGGGATCGGAAGCACCTCAAGGGGGTCGAGCTGTATGGCAAGACTCTGGGCATCCTCGGGCTGGGTCGCATCGGGACGCTCGTTGCGCAGCGGGCTTCGGCATTCGGGATGAAGCTGATGGCCTTCGATCCGTTTGTCAGCGACGAGCGGGCTGCCCGGATCGGCGCTCGCGTTGCGGACCTCGACACCGTCCTGGCCGAATCCGACTTTCTCACGATCCATCTCCCGCGCACCACCGACACGGAAGGCCTCATCGATGCCGCGGCGCTGGCCCGGATGAAGCCCAACGCCAGACTCGTCAACGTGGCCAGAGGCGGCATCGTCGATGAGGCCGCGCTGGCGGAGGCGATCGAGGCGGGCCGCATCGGCGGGGCCGCGGTCGACGTGTTCGCCACGGAGCCAACCACCGAGAGCCCTCTCTTCAGACTGCCGCAGGTGGTGGTCACCCCGCACCTCGGTGCCTCGACCCACGAGGCGCAGGACAAGGCCGGCATGGCCGTGGCTGGAGCTGTGCTCGCCGCGCTGGCGGGCGAGCTCGTGCCCTCGGCGGTCAACCTCAGCCTCGGCGGCGGTGTCGGCGACGAGGTTCGTCCGTATGTCGATCTGGCCGAGCGGTTGGGCCGCATCTTTGCCGGGTTCTCCTTCGGCTTGCCTGTCGAGCTCACCGTCTCTGCTCGAGGCGGTGATCTCGAGGACAGCCTCGGCCCGATTGCCCTCGGTGCGGTGAAGGGGGCGATGGCTGCGGTGAGCGCCGAGCCGGTCTCCTACGTCAATGCTCCGATTCTGGCCTCGCGGCACGGAATGGCGGTGCGCCGCGAAGCTCTGCCCGAGGCCGAGGACTATCGCTCCGTTGTGCGGCTGACCGGCACGGTTGCCGGCGTCGATCGAGCGATCGCCGGCTCGGTGATGGCGCACCGAGGGCCCGTGCTCGTCGAGGTGGACGGCTACGAGATCGAGTTCCCGATGGCCGATCACATGATGCTGGTGCGGAACTCCGACACGCCGGGCGTCATCGGCAGGGTGGGCACCGCCGTAGGCGACGCCGGGATCAACATCTCCGATATGGCCGTAGGACGAGGCCCGCAGGATGGCGCGATGATGGGGATGAGCGTCGACCGTGCGATCGAAGATGTGCTGCTGGCCAAGATCCGCGGCCTCGACGGCGTCCTCGCCGCCCGCTATATCTCGCTGGGATAGGCGCGGGCTCGACAGCCGTCAGCCGATACCGACGACAAGCCACCCGATCGCCAGGCCGTACAGCCCCGCTACCACGTCGTCCATGGTGATGCCGATGGCCCCGTGAAGTCGTTCTGCCTGCGCCGTGCCGGGCAACACCTTGAAGATGTCTGCCAGCCGGGCGACGGTCCACGCGATGAGCCACGGGAACGAGGTCAAGCCGATGACGGCAACGAGGCTGCCCGCCACCTCGTCGATCACGACCCAACCCGGATCAGCGCCCGCAGCGGCCTCCGGAGCTGCAGCCCAGAGCGATATGGCGATCGCCGCAAGTGCAACGAGGAGATCCGTCCACCAGGGCGCCGACCACAGCGAAATGCCGATGATGCCTCCAACGACGGCGCCAAACGTGCCTGCACCGCTGTCCGAGCCCCACAGCCGGTGCGGGATCCATCCAACGCCGAAACCGGCGGCTACAAATCGACGCATCCGGCGAGCGTAGTGGGATCGCCTTCAGCCGACGTACACGGTCATGATCACGGTGAGGTCGATGGTGCCGTCCCAGCGCCACGTCCCTCTGAGGGTATGAGCGCCGGGGGTGAGGTTGGACACGGTCGCAGTCCAGCGCCGCGTCACCAGCCCGTCGTCGCTGGTCTCGCTCGCCGTCGTCGGCTGCGTCTGCCCGTCGACGGTCACCTCGAACAGGGTGCCTCCCGCCCGGAACGCGGTTTCCTCGTCCCCGGAGAATGGGACGGCGTGATGCCATCCCTCGTTGAGGCCGAAGCCCCTACCCGCAGGGAGGCTGAAGCTCGTGGTGCACACGGTCTGGTCTCTGGTGCACGACGCTCCGGGTCGCATCGAGATCTGGTTGTAGACCGGGTCGAGACCGAGTGCCCTCGCCAGGAAGCTCGCCATCTGGGCTCTCGTGACGGGTTCGCCGGGGCAGTACCGATCATTGGCAGGGGGATTGCAGCCCTTGGTCACGCCGATGGCTGCGATGGCGTTGATCGACTGTGCGTGGACCGATCCGGCGATGTCGACGAACCTGCCGTCCTGGCGCGGTTGGAGCTCCAACGCCCGGGCGAGCAGGGTCGCCATTTGCGCCCTGGTGAGGCGGTCGTTGGGACAGAATCGATCGTTGATGGGGGGATTGCAGCCGACCGTGACGCCGGCGGCGGCGACCTTCTCGATGTCCGCCTCGAAGATCGAGGCGTCGTCGTCGATGAATGTCTTCGTGCCGCGTTCGGTATAGCCGAAGGACCGCACCAGGAACGCCGCCATCTCGCCCCGGGTGATCAACCGTGCCGGGCAATATCGATCGAACACCGGCGGGTTGCATCCCTTGGTGATGCCTGCGGCGGCAAGGGCGTTGATGCTGGTCTCGTGGGTCGACCAGTTGTCGTCGACAAACGTCGTCTCGAGCTCTGCTGCGTCGGCGGACTCGCCGCCGAGGACGAACGCGGCGGTGGTGGCAAGGATCGCAAACGCTCCCACCACGATCAGCCACCGCCTCATGAGATGTCGACCGTGCCGATGACATCGTTGACCGCGCTGAGCACGTCGTTGCGGTCGATGTGGCTGCCCACGACGACGTAGAGGCAGAACGCCCGCCCACGGTGACGGAAGAACCGCTGCACCGCCGACCCGCCGGGGACCGGCTTCTGCAGCATTGCAGGGTCGAAGTCGGCGGCGGCGAGTCGCGGCAGCCCCTCGGCGTTGAACAGCGCCGTCGTCGTTGAGGCCGGGTCGTACTCGAACAATGAAATGAACACGTCCCCGCTGCGCATTGCCTGGACGGCACCGTTGCCGAAGTCGCCGCGTTCGGCGGGAAGCGGGAAGTTGGCGACGTGGGCGACGGTCCTGCGGATCGCACCGTCAGGGAGTGTGACAGGCTCGCTGCGCTCCACGCCACCGGCGGTGGGGGGCGTCCGCCACCTACCGCTCCCGGTGTCGATCTGGCCTTCCCAACCTTGGGGGAGGTCGAAGCTCACACCGCCGCTGCTCAGCCGCATCGTGCTACACCGTTCCCGTCAGGAATGCAGCTGCGCCGAGCGCGGCTGCAGTGACGGTCAAGCCACGGAACACGGGGCGGGCGAGACGAGCCATGGCAGCCGAAACGTTGACCAGCCGGCTTGGCCGGTCGATCCATTTGGCGGCGATGACGGGCAACGATCTGCCGATGCCAAACGCCGCGCCGATGATCGCGCCGGCGCTCAGCGACCCCGAGAGCAACTCGGCGACCAGCGTCGCATAGACGAGCCAGGTCACCACGAAGGTCGCCAACCCCGCTCCCAACTGGGCGCCGAAAGCACCTCCGTAGACCCAGCCGCGGAACGTGCCGATCCACCGTTCGTTGACCTGGCGGCGAGGTCCCGGTGCCCGCAGCCCCGCAAGGTCGAGCATGGCGGCGACGATCACCACGGCCCCGATCGTGACGGAGCTGCCGAGGGCCGCATCGGGGAGCAGTAGGGTGCCGATGCCGCCGAGGACGGCGCCGACGCCGGCCGCGGCGGCCACCGAGCCCACCGTGAAGGCAGCCACGGTCAGCCACCAGCGGTTGTTGCGTGCCCGCTCGCCCAGCGGGTGGATGCTCGTCAGCATCGACTCTCCTCATGGCGACCAGTGCGACCGGAGCGCGGCCAGGAGGGCTACGACGGCGCCGAGCAAGGTGGCACTCATGGTGTTTCCCCGTCCCCGGGTGCGCGGTAGAGGCTGTCGTCGCCGGGCTCGATACCTGCCCGTCGCAACTCCTCGTCGGTGTCGCGGAGGCGTTGTGCCGTGCCGGCGGTCAGGGTCTGGTGGGGATCGACGGCGGAGTCCCCGACGGCACGGGCGAGCAGATCGGACACATGTTCCCACGATCCTGCCGCCCCCTCTCCGATGATGACGCCGCGGGAAGCGTCGACGAGCGCGAAGTACGGCGCCATCGGCACTCCGATCGTGTCCCACGCCTCGGACGACATGATCGTGGGTACGGTCACCGGCGCCAGGTTGCGGATGGTTGCCGGGCTCTCCTCTGCAGGGCCTTTGGTGACGATGACGGTCCGGATGTCGGGATGGGGAAGGGCGACGCCGCCACGGAAGGCGTCCCAGAAGATGCGGCACGAAGCGCACCCCGAAGTGAGGAATGCCGCCAACACCAGACCTCGCGAGCCGGTGAGGGCGATAGACGCCTCGCCGCCTGACGGGGTGGCGCCGGCAATGGCATCGACCGTGGTCGCCCGGCCTGCAGGCCTGAGTTGGAGACCCTGAGTCCCGTGGTCGGCCTCTCCTGCTCCCATTTCGTGTAACCGGCGGAGGATCTCGGCATGGCTGCGAAGGAGACCCGCAACGAGCACGGTGAGCAGCAGGATGACGATGCCCTCGAGGATCACGAGCGCGGTCATGGCACCCGCCCCCAGACCACCGGCCGCCCCTCGCCGCCGAACTGGAAGGTCGTGTCGGGTCCGCCGGTGGTCAGAGTGTTCCTCAGTTCCCAGAGCCCGTGGGTGAAGCGTCCTGGCCGGTCGATGCCGGTACCCGTCCAATCCCCGACGATCGGGGTGCCGGTGGCTGATCCGAAGTCGAATTCGACCTTGGGACCGGCGGGATCGAAGCCGTTGAGGAGGATCCACTTGCTGCCGCGGACGACGCCTGGGGTGTCGACGCCATCGCCGTCCCAGTCGCCGACGACGGGGATGTCGCCGGCGTTGCCGAAGCGGATGTCGATGTCGGCGGACCCCGCTGCGTTGGAGTTGCGGAGCAGCCACCGGTTGCCCCGAACCACACCGATGGTGTCGACGCCGTTGCCGTTCCAGTCGCCTGCGACGGGGATGTCGCCTGCCTTGCCGAAACGCACAACCAGGTCGGGTGCTCCAGGGCCGGGGATCTGCCGGATGATCCATGTGAGCGCAACGTCGCCGGCAATGCCGTGCCGGGTCCCGCGCACCATTGCCGCCGTCTCCAGACCCGAGCCCGACCAGTCGGCCATGATCGGGGCGTCGCCTGCCAGCCCGAAGTCGTAGCTCTCGTTCGGCCCGCCGGCGGTGAGGGAGCTGCGGAGCGCGAACGTCGCACCGGTGACGATTGCGGGGTACGCCTTGCGGATGTGCGACGGCGAGAGACATGCCGCATCGTGAAACCGTGTGTTGTCGTCGCGGGCATCACTCTTGATGCACGACGAGTCCCATTCCCAGGGCGGTACGCAGGTCACGACCCTGCAGACGATGGGCCCCACGCACGCCACGTCCTGATTGCACTGGCCGTACCGGAAGCGGACGCAGCAGGTCTTGCGGAGGTTGCAATTGTTGTTGGCACACCCGCACTTGCAGTCGACGCAGGCGTCTGAGCAAGTGCCGGACGATCCGCACCCGCATCCACCGCAGTCGGCCGTGTTGCAGTCCATGTAGTAGCGGGATCCACCATCGCAGTAGCCCGACCCTTCTGCGCGCCACCACCCGGCGATCACGCTTCCGGGGGGACAGGTGTTGACGCCGTGGATGGCGCAGCAGAACTCGGTGTAGCCACCACAGCAGCGGGAGCCCGACGAGCAGTTGGCACACGTGGTGATCAGCGCCGAATACGCCGAGCCCGGCCGCAGCACGTACGCAGCCGGGGCGGCGGCGAGAGCCGACCCGACGATGGCAGCCCTGCGCAGGAACCCGCGGCGGGTGGTGCGGTCGGCGAGGAATTGCGCCGCGGCGTCGACGAGCCGGGTGCTCATGAGTGCTGCTCGGTCAGACGCATCACCCGCGGCAGCTCCGTCAGGATCAGATACAACGCCAACACCGCGATTCCGAGAAACCCGAGATAGGGGACGCCGGCGAGGGGCTGGTCCGCGAGCGTGTCCAGCAGCGGGGCGCCGCCGGCAATCGCAAACCACGTTGCACCCACGGCCGCAGCCGTGTTGGCCGCAACATGGAGACCCGATGGCGGAGTGTCGGATCTGCCGAAACATCCACAGCTCTGCACCGGCAGCCCTTTGGCGAGCGCCCATCCGACAAAACCGGCGAAACCGGCATACAGGGCAGCAACCGCAAGACCGGCGCCGACGCCTCCGACGACGAGACCGGCAAGGCCCGCAGCGATCTCCACCATCCCAAGTCCGACGACGATCGGCTGCGCTGCGGGCAGCCCTGCGGCGACGAGAGCCCCGCGGGTTGGCGCCGGATCTCTGACCTTTGCGAACCCGGCACCCACCAAGAGGGCCGAGCAGATGTAGAACCACCCCTCCATATGCCCGGCGAGGATAGAGACTGTGCCACATCTCGCCATTCCACTCAGCTCCCTCGATCCTGCGGCTGCAAACTGATCTCGCGACCTGCTTTCCGTCGTTAGGCTCCGTTGCGTGACACTTGATCCCGCCAGCCCGGGGCCTCCAGCCCTCACCGACGATCGGCTCCGGACGTACTACTGGCTCAGACTGACCCGGGCGTTCGACGATCGTATGGTGGCGATGTGGAAGCAGGGCAGGGGCCTCGGCGGCACATTCAGCCAGCGCGGTCATGAGGCGATCGGTGTCGGGGCCGGTCTCGCCATGGATCCAGACGACGTGGTCGCGCCTTTGCATCGTGATCTGGGTTGCTACCTGGTGCGGGGCATGGCTCCGGCTCGGATCTTCGGCAACTTGCTGGGCAAGGTCACAGGCCCGAGCCGCGGCAAGGACGCCAACCTGCACGGTATGGGCGATCTCGATCTGGGCATCATCGGGTTCGTCTCGCACCTCCCGCTGTCGATGCCCGTGGCGCTCGGCGCCGCCATCTCGTTCCAGATGCGGGGCGAGCATCGTGCCGCTCTCACGTTCATCGGCGACGGGGGCAGCAGCACCGGTGGCTGGCACGAGACGCTCAACATGGCTGCGGTCTACCGGGCACCGTTCGTCCTGGTCGTCGAGAACAACCAGTTCGCCTATTCGACACCGATCTACGAGCAGATGGTGGTGCGTGACATCGCCGATCGGGCCGCCGGCTACGGCATTCCAGGGCGGGTGGTGGACGGCAACGATGTCGACAACGTCCGTCATGTCGTCGGCGACGCCCTTGACCGGGCGCGGACCGGTGGCGGTCCCAGCCTCGTCGAGGTGAAGACCATGCGCATGCTGGGCCACGCCATTCACGACGGTGCGGAGTACGTCCCGGAGGAGCTGCTCGCCCAATGGGAGCGGCGCGACCCGGTGCGGCGCTATGCCACTCAGCTTCTCGAGAACGGGATCGACCCTTCGGACCTCGAGACGCTCGACCGCATCACGGAAGAGGAGATCGCCGCTGCGGTCGAGGCTGCGGAGGCGGCGCCCATGCCGGACCCGGCCGATGCCGCAGTGGGGGTGTACGCATCGTGACCGACGACCTGACCGTCGTCGTTTCGGACGACATCGCCGAGGCCGGGGTTGCCGCCCGGTCAGGCGAGGCCGGCGCCGCGGCGGCGTCCGACATCGTGGAGATGTCCTTCATCGAAGCCATCCGCGACGCCCTCCGTTTCGAGCTCGATCGTGACAGCAACGTCTGCATCCTCGGTGAGGACGTCGGTGGCGAATTCGGCGGGGCGTTCAAGGCCACCGCTGGGCTGGCCGCGGAATTTGGTGATGCGAGGGTGCGCAACACCCCGCTGAGTGAGCTGGGTTTTGTCGGCATGGGCACAGGCATGGCGCTGATGGGTCTCCGACCCGTGATCGAGATGCAGTTCGCCGACTTCATCAGTTCTGCGTTCGACAGCATCGTCCAGTTTGCGGCCACCAACTTCTACCGCTGGCAAGCGCCTGTGCCCTGGGTCATCAGGGCTCCGAGCGACGGAGGGATCTCGAGCGGGCCTTTCCACAGCCAGAATCCCGAGGCGTGGTTCGTGCACACCCCTGGGCTCAAGGTGGTCAGCCCCTCGAATCCTGCAGACGCCAAAGGTCTTCTGCTCGCTGCGATCCGGGACGACAATCCGGTGATCTACTTCGAGCCCAAGCCGCTCTACCGCTCGCTCAAGGGTCCGGTGCCGACCGGGGATCACGCGGTGCCGATCGGCGCAGCCGCCGTCGCGCGTACCGGGCGCGATCTGACGGTGATCACCTACGGCGCCCAGGTCGTGGAGGCGCTGGCCGCCGCAGACGAGCTTGCCGGGGAGGGCATCGAGCTCGAGATCCTCGATCTGCGCACGCTCAAGCCCCTGGACTGGGAGTCGATCCTGGCCGCGGTCGAGCGCACCGGGAAGGTGCTCATCGTGCACTCGGCCAACCGGCTCGCCGGGGTGGGTGCGGAAATCGGAGCTGAGATCGCCGAGCGAGCGTTCGACCTGCTGGACGCCGCACCGGTCAGGCTCGGTGCCCTCGACACTCCCGCACCGTTCAGCCCGCCGCTCGAGCAGGCGTACCGGCCGTCGGCGGTCAAGATCGCGGCTGCGGCCCGGAGACTCGCTGCGTATTGAGCCGGTAGCCTCCTCGCCGTTGCGCACAGCCAAGGAGTGATCGACACATGCGGCCAGACCAGCTTGGGGACTACCAGGTTCCCTCGGACCCCCGTATCCATCCTGACGGAACCAGCGTGGCATTTGTCGTGACCCGAATGGATCTCGACGAGGACCGCTACGTTCGCCGCATCTGGTTGTGGGACGGGACAAGTGCCCGGCCGCTGACGGCCGGCCCGCACGACACCCGCCCGCGCTGGTCGCCCGATGGCTCCCGTCTTGCCTTCCTCCGCAAGACCGCGGATGACGATGCCAAGCCGCAACTTGCGGTGCTGCCGCTGGCGGGCGGCGACGCCACCGTGGTCACGGACTTCGAGCTCGGCGTCACCGAGGCGGAATGGTCGCCCCATGGCTCCAGCCTTGCGGTCGTCGCAGCAGAATGGGCCGACGAGTTTGCCGGCATGGACGCTGAGCAACGCAAGCGCCGGCCGCGCCGCTTCACGCGCATCCCGTATCGCTGGGACAACCTGGGCTGGGTGGGGGAGCGACGCAACCACATCTGGCTGGTCGATCCCGCAGGCGAATCCCCTCCCCGCTGCCTGACCCCGGGCGACGACAACGAGGGCGGCATCGCCTGGCACCCGGAAGGGACGGAGATCGCGTTCAGCAGCGCCCGTCACGAGACACGGGAGCTCGATCCTGGTACCCAGATCTTCAGCGTCGACGTTGGCTCGGGAGACGTCACCGAGCGGGCGCCGGTCGGCACATGGGAACTGATCGGATACGACCGGTCCGGCCGCATGTATGCCGCCGGGGATCCCGACCCGTGGGCACTACCCGGAGTGCCGGCGTTGCGTCGTATCGACAGCGATCTCACCAGTCTGACAGGTCATCTCGACCGCAGCATCGCCAGCTTCTCCCCACCGATCGCCCCCGCGGGACCGCAGTGGCTCGAAGACGGATCCGGGCTCTCCGTGCTGGAGGACGAGGGCCGGTTGCGTGTCGTTCGCATTCCCCAGGACGGGACGGTTGCGGATGTGCTCGGCGGCGACCGGCTCATCACGGGCGTCAGCCCGCGACCCGACGGCTCCGCCTTTGCCTTCACGGCCACTGCGGCAACCGATCCAGGAGAGCTGTGGTGGTGGGAGGACGGTGCGGAGCGGAAGCTGACCAGCCTCAACGCCCAGTTTCGTGCCAACACGGTCCTTGCCGAACCGCGCCGCTTCACCTTCGATCACGACGGCGTCACCATCGAAGGCTGGATCTACGTGCCCCCCGGCGACGGCGACGTTCCGGTGCTGTTCAACATCCACGGGGGGCCGGCGACCCAATATGGCTACGGGTTCTTCGACGAGTTCCAGGTGTACTCCGGGGCCGGCTACGGGATCGTCGCCGTCAACCCGCGTGGATCCTCGGGGTATGGCCACAGCCACGTGACCGCAGTGAAGGGGCGGTGGCATGAAGAGATGCCGCCCGACCTGCTCGACCTCCTCGCCGCAGTGGATGCCGCCACCGCCGTGGAGCCGCGCCTCGACGGCGGCAACGTAGGGATCATGGGCGGCTCCTACGGCGGTCTCATGACGTTGCGAGTTGCTGCAGCCGACCAGCGCTACAAGTCGGCGGTCGCAGAGCGGGGCCTCTACTCGTGGGACTCGTTCGCCGGCACATCGGACATCGGGCTGTGGTTCGGCAAGGTCTACCTCGGGGTCGACCTCTTCGAGGACCCCGAGCGCTACTGGCGTTCTGGGCCGCTGGCCTACTCGCAGTCGGTTGCGACGCCGATGCTGGTGCTTCACTCCGAGACCGACTTCCGCACGCCGATCGAGCAGGGTGAGCAGCTCTTTGCCGCGCTGAAGCGGGCTGGTGTCGAGACCGAGTTTGTGCGATTCCCCGCCGGGGAGGGTCACGAGCTCAGCCGTTCCGGGAAGCCGCAGCATCGACGGGAACGATTCGACATCATCCTCGAGTGGCACGACCGCCACCTGAGGTGAGATCGGCCTCCAGAGCGGATTGGCCCAGCGGGGTTGGGCCGATACAGTGACGAGCCACGCAGCCCGCCTCGATGGGGGAGGACCCATGACGACCCAGTCCGCACCGCCGGCCCCGAATGCGCCGTTTGGAAGCGTCTTCGCGAGCACGATGGCGGTAGCGACGTGGGCCGAAGGCGAGTGGACGGCACCCAAGCTCGGCCCCGTGGAGCCCTTCGAGATGCACCCCGCGACTCACGTGCTGCATTACGGCAGCGCCTGTTTCGAGGGGCTCAAAGCCCACCGCGGCGTCGACGGCACCGTCCGCATCTTCCGGCTCGGCAGCCACGTGCGCCGGATGCAGAAGTCCGCAGAGATCCTGATGCTTCCTTCACCCCCTGCCGAGATGCTGACCCAGATGGTCGCCGACGTGGTCACGGCATGTCTCGATGAGGTGCCCGCTGCGCCCGGATCGCTGTACTTGCGGCCGACCCTCGTTGGCACCGTTCCCAACATCGGGGCGGCGGCGGTGCCGTCGACCACCGCCTTGCTGTACGTGCTCGCCAGCCCTGTGGGCGACTATTTTGCGGGCGGCATCCGGCCACTCAAGCTGGCTCTGGAGACCAAGCAGCCGCGGACCACCCCGCAGTTCGGCATGGTGAAGTCGGGCGCCAACTACGTCATGGCGCTCGGCCCGACGATGAAAGCCAAGCGTGAGCTGGGCGCCGACCAGGTGCTGTTCGCTCCTGGTGGCCTCATCCAGGAGACGGGCGCAGCGAACTTCATGATGATCGACTCCGACGCCATCATCACGCCTGCCCTCAGCGAGGCGTTCCTGCACGGTGTCACTCGCGACTCGATCCTCACCTTGGCCGCCGACCTGGGCTACACCGTCGATCAGCGTGACGAGCTCACGGTGGACGCCCTGCTCGAGTGGTCGCGCAACGAATCGGCGGAAGCCGCTCTTTCCGGCACGGCAGCCGTGCTGGCGGCGGTTGGCGCGTTGTTGCTGGATGGCGTCGAGACCCTCGTCGGCAGCGGCGGGGTGGGGGAGCACACGTTGCGGCTTCGCACTGCGCTGACGGATCTGCACATCGGCGCCGCGGACGATCGTCACGGTTGGCTCACCACCGTCTCCTAGCGGCCTCGCAACCGGAGTAGCATCGCTGCCCATGGGACAACAACCCAACATCGAGCTGGAGATGGCCGATCTGCCGCGACCGCGACCGACGCCGGATGCGGCACGGCCGTGGAAACCGCAGCGGCCGGGAGAGCTGGGGGCGCCGCGGGACGTGCCGTGGGGTGGGGCGTTCGGCACGACGGGCCCCGACACCGGGTATGCACTGCTGCTCATCCGGCAGCGTTCCATTCCGCTGGCGCCCGGTGAGCATCGCCACAACGCGGAGGCGGCGCTTGTCGCCCTCGCCGGGGCAAGGGCATCCCATTTCGGCCGGGCCCCCACATCCAAGGACATCGATGTGGCGATGATGATCCTCGGCTACGAGCCAAACGGTTTCCCGGACGACCTCATCGCCGGCCTGGCGCGTGATCGCCAGGCGTGGGTCTCCAATCTCGGCCACGACGCCGGCAAAGCACGGGCGCTGGTGGCGTCGGTGCCCATCGAGAACCTGGCGGCGCCTGTCGAGGATCTTCGGGTCAGGATGGCAGGCGGGGAGCGCCTGATCCTGTGACGGCCGGCAGCGGAGGCACACCATGAAGATCGTCCGCGTCGACTCCGAGGTCGATGACATCACCTACGGAGCCGTCGAGCCCGAGGGGATCCGCCTGCACCGCGGGTCGCCGTTCATCGCCTGGGAGCCGACGGAGACGGTGGTCGCTTGGGATCAGGCACGGCTGCTGGCACCGGTCATCCCCACCAAGATCATCGCCGTCGGCAAGAACTACGCCGATCACGCCGCCGAGATGGGCGGCGAAGTGCCCGAGCACCCGCTGATCTTCCTCAAGCCGCCAACGTCGGTGATCGGACCGCTCCAGTCGATCAGGCTGCCGAACCAGTCGACCAACGTCCATCACGAGGCCGAGTTGGCGATCGTGATGGGCAAGGTCACCCGCAATGCTGCGATCGAGGACGTAGGGCCGCACATTCTCGGGTACACGGCAGCCAACGACGTCACTGCCCGGGATCTGCAGAAGAGCGACGGCCAATGGACGAGGGCCAAGGGCTTTGACACCTTCTGCCCCCTCGGTCCCGCCATCGACACCGAGCTCGACCCGCAGGAAGGCCTGGCCATCACCTGCCGAGTCAACGATGATCTCCGTCAATCCGGGTCCACCTCTGACATGGTGTTCGGTGTCGGAGAGATCATTGCGTACGTCTCCTCGGTGATGACGCTCCTGCCGGGTGACGTCATCCTGACCGGTACCCCCGAAGGTGTCGGCCCGATCGAGGCGGGTGATCGGGTCGAGGTGGAGATCGAGGGCATCGGGGTACTCGTGAACCCGGTGACCGGCGGGTGACCGTCCGGCTGCGGTTTGCCCCGTCCCCTACAGGATTCCTGCACGTCGGCGGTGGCCGGACCGCGCTGTACAACTGGCTGTACGCTCGTGCCACAGGCGGGACGCTCATTCTTCGCAGCGACGACACCGATCAGGCTCGGTCCACCGAGGAGTACGCCGCCGACATCATCGAGTCGATGCAGTGGCTCGGTCTGGACTGGGACGAAGGCATCGAGGTCGGGGGACCGGAGCCCACGTACCGGCAGAGCGAGCGACTCGGGCGGTATCGCTCCGTTGCGGCCCAGCTCGTCGCGGAGGGAAAGGCGTACTACTCCTTCGCCACCCCGGAACAGCTCGATGAATTCCGCAAGGAGGCGCAAAAGGAGGGCAGGCCACCTGCGTATGACGGGCGCTTCCGAGTCTCCGCCGAGGAAGCAGAGCGCCGTCTCGCAGCAGGCGAGGTCGCCCCGATCCGCTTTGCGGTGCCCCGGCCAGGCGCAACCGAGTTCCCCGACGTCATCCGTGGCGACATGCGTTTCGACCACGTGCAGGTCGACGACTTTGTCATCCTCCGGTCCGACGGATCGCCGACCTATCACCTGGCGAGCACCGTCGACGACGTTGACTACGAGATCTCCCACGTCGTCAGGGGCGAGGATCTGCTGTCGTCGACGCCCAAGCACGTCCTCCTCACGGAAGCGATGGGCCACGAGCCGCCAACGTATGCTCACCTGCCGCTGCTGATGGGCCCTGACGGAACGAAGCTGTCCAAACGTCACGGCCACACCTCGATCAGCGCCTACCGCAACGGCGGGTACCTGCCTGAAGCGGTCCGCAACTACCTGGCCATCCTCTCCTGGTCGGCGGGGGACGACGAGGAGATCGTGTCGCTGGATGAGATGGTCGACCGGTTCCGCCTCGAGGCCGTCAGCAAGAACCCGGCGGTCTTCGACATCACCAAGCTGGAGTGGATGAACGGTGTCTACATCCGCAAACTGCCCGCCGCAGAGTTCGTGGGGAGGACCCTGCCGCTGGTGGTTGCGTCGCTCGGCCGTGAGCTGGACGAAGACGAGCTTGCGGTGTTCACCGATATCGCTCCGCTCCTGCAGGAGCGCGCCAAGCTGCTCACCGAAGTTGGCCCGCAGGTGCGATTTCTGTTCGAAGACGTCACCTATGACGACGCCTCCTGGCAGAAGATCATGTCGAAGCCGACAGCCAGCACGGCGGTGGTGGCGGCAGTCGACGCCTTGCGGGGCGTGGCGACCTGGGAGACGTCATCGATCGAAGAGGCGCTCCGTGGGATGCTTGCGGCTCAGGAGCTGTCGGCCCGCAATGGCCTCCAGCCGCTACGCGTGGCGGTGTCGGGATCGTCGGTCAGCCCCCCGCTCTTCGAGTCGATGGCTGCGCTCGGCCGGGACCGTACCCTCGACCGGCTCGAGGCAGCGGAATCTCGGATGGAAACGCCGGACCAGGCATGATCCGCCCGTCCTGATCGGGTCTCCCGGCCCTGACGCTCGCAGGCCTCGTACTTCATGATGGCGCGTGCATGAGCGACACTCGCAACGATCGATTGCCCGCCGGGCGCCAGCCGTACGATCGTCTCAACGGCGCCAGGATCGGCGCAATCGTTGGTGGGATCTTCGCCGTAGTGCTGATTGCCGTCACCGGTCCTGCCTCGTTCTGGTGGGTCATCGGCGGTGTGGCCGGCGGTGCGGCGCTTGGCTACGGGTACCAGGCCCGCGAGGAGCACCGCGCTGCTGCCCATCGAGCCGACTAGAAGCACTGCGTCGGTCAGCCTCGTACGGCCGATTGCATGAGCGCCCAGAGTTGTTCGACGTGGTGCCGCTCGGTCGCTTCGACACCGACGGACACCCGGACCATCCACTGTTCGTCAAGCAGTGACGGCGTGAGGTAGGCGGCGCCTGAGGCGTTGATCTTCCGCACCCACGAGAGGGTGTGCTCGTCGAGTGCCGGTCCGGCCAGCGCTGCGCCTTGGTCGTCGACGGGGTGGTGGCGGACGCACACGGTCTGCAGGACGGCGGGGGCGCACACTTCCCAGCCGGCCGCCGCCAGCACTTGCTGCTCCAGCCACGCCGCGTTCTCCAAGTCGCGGCGCAGCCTCCGCTGGATGGCCGCCACGCCGTCGAGCCTGAGATGGAACAGCAGTTTGAGGGCGCGGAACCGGCGCCCGAGGGGGATGCCCCAGTCGCGATATTGAGGCACCGAGCCGTCTGCGGTGGACTGCAGATAGCTGGGATTCGTGGACATGACGCTTTCGAGCAGGCCGATGTCACGCATGTAGAACAGCGAGCAGTCGAGGATCGTGCCCATCCACTTGTGGGGGTTCCACGAGATCGAGTCGGCACCTTCCACGCCTTCCCACAGGTGACGGCATTCGGGGAGGAGCATCGCCGATCCGGCCATCGCAGCATCCACGTGGACGAACGCACCGTGCACTGCGGCGATGTCGACGATGGCGCCGACCGGGTCCATAGCGGTGGTTCCGGTAGTACCCACCGACGCCACGACGGCCGTCGGGATCCGACCGGAGGCTGCGTCGGCGGCCATGGCCGCTTCGAGGGCGCCGGGGATCATGGCGTATGTCGCCGGATCGATGCCCACCATGCGGATGTTGTCCCAACCGAACCCCGCAAGCAACGCTGCCTTGGCAACGGATGAGTGCGCCTGGGCTGTCGTGTAGACCACCAGAGGCTGGTGGAGAGACTGGGTTCCGCCACGGTTCTGTACGAGATCGGAGGCACGCTCTCTCGCGACCAACATGGCGACGAAACAGGCGGTCGAGGCGGTGTCGTGGATGGTGCCCCGCCAGGCGTCGGAGAGCCCGACCAGCCTGCGCATCCAGTCGCAGGTGACCTCTTCCACCTCGGTGAGCGCAGGGCTGCTCTCCCAGGAGATGCCGAGGGAGCCGATGCCCGACGAGGCGATGTCGCCGAGCACTGAAGAGAGGCTGGCGTTGCTCGGGAACCAGCCGTAGTGCATCGGGTGTTGCACCTGGGTGACGCCGGGGACCACCCTGGTATCGAGATCGGCGAGAAGGTCGGCGAAACTCTGAGTGGTCGTGGGAGGCTCGGCAGGGAACCAACCGCGCACCTCACCCGGCTCCACCTGGGCCAAGACGGGCCGGTCTTCGATGCCGGCTCGTAGATCGGCGATCCAGTCGATGAGCTGGTGGCCGGCGGCTCGGAACTCGTCAGGCGTCATCCGGCAACCCTAGAGCCCGCGGATCGGGAATCGGTTGCGGCGCCTGTGCAGCTCAGCTGCACCCATCGGGGAGTCGGATGTGGGCGTCCACGGTGGCGAGGAAGGCCATCGGCTCGTGGGGGAGCGGGGGAGTGACCACGATATCGACCGCGGTGGCGTCGCCGAGCCCGAAGTGGGCGGTGCGTTCGACCCCTGCGGTGTAGCCGACGGTGGCGACGATCTCCCGTGAGCCCAACAGTCGCTTTGGGTCGCCGGTGCCGCCCGCCTCGTACACGTCGATGCGGGTGCCGACACCGCCGCCGAGCTCGGGCCCGATCGACACCTCGAGCCAGTGACCGCTTGCTGCGTCGTTGACGAAGAGGATGGAAGGGAGCGAGGGCTCCCACTCGACCCCGAGTACGTCGAGGCGCCCGTCCCTGTCGACGTCACTGGTGGGTGCGGTGACCCAGTACTGCGCCGAGCCGAGCCCCTCCGGTGCGGCGAAGGTAGGGATGTCGCCGTCCAGCCCGAGGTGGCGGTACACGGCGGGTGTCGTGCCCTCCGTCGCCGATGCGCTGGTCACGATGTCGGGCCAGCCGTCGTTGTCGAGGTCGGCGATCTCGACGTGGGGCGCCTTGGTGGGCAGGCCGACGAGTCCTGCGGCTGCCGTCACATCCTCCAGCTGAACGGGAGCGCCGTCGGCGGGAGTGCGGTTGAGGTAGAGGCGCACCGGCACCTCGACGCCGCGGCTGAGGGTGCTGTTGTAGTGGTGGCCGACGATCAGGTCGAGGCGCCCGTCGCGGTTCACGTCGGCGATGGCGGCACCGGCGACGTCGTCCTCGTTGCCGAAGACCTCCCATTCGGGTGTCGCCCCTGGAATCTCCTTCAATACAGAGCCGTCGCCCACGAACAGCCGGTTGGATCCTGCGACGAAGACGTCGGTGTGCCGGTCGTTGTTGAGGTCCCCGGTGGCGATGCCGAGCCCGTCGACGCCGGCGGTGAACATCGTCTCCGTCACGTCCTCGAAGGTGAGCCCGCCGAGGTTGCGATACAGCCTGCTGTCGCCGCCCTTGAGCCGGTCCTCCAAGACCAGCAGGTCCAGCAGGCCGTCCTCGTCCACGTCCAGCACCCCAATCGAACGGCCCCCCAAGGTCGGGTCGATGCCGGACGCAGCCACGATCACAAACGCATCCCCGACGTTCTCGAGGACGTCGGTCACCGCTGCGCCGGCGCCGTCCTGTTCGCGCACATTCCGCGACAGCACCAGATCGTCGTCGCCGTCACCGTCGAGATCGGCAAAAGCCGCACCGCTGGTCCTCCCGAGCGTGCTGGGGAACGATGCGTCGAGGGAGTAGCCGCCGTCGCCGCTGAGCAACAGACGATCCGGGGAGGCGGCTGCTGCGCCCCGTTCGAGGTAGACATCCGGCCGGGCCGTGGCAAAGGTGCCGACGACGAGGTCCGGACGCAGGTCGCCGTTTATGTCGGTCCATGCAGCCGCATGCGCCCGCATACCCTTCAACGGATCGACCAGTCCCGTAGCCGATGTTGCATCCGTGAAGGAGATCCCGTCGTTGCCGGCGGCCGGCGGTGCGGCCCAGCACACGAGATCGCCCTCATCCCCCAACGTCGTCGGGGAGTTGGTGCCGGGTGGCGTTTCGGAGGGTGTCTGGCCGGTGGCGGTTGCCTGCTCGTCGCGGGGGTTCGATGCGGGGTCTGCCGAGGTATCGTCGCCCGCGCATGAGGCGACGATCAGCGCCAAGACGAGCGCCGCGGCGATCCGTCTCACGGCAGCGTGACGATCACCAGCACGACCTCGCCGAACTCGTCGTTGGTGGTGATGTCACCCGCATTGAGACCGATGTAGAGCCGCTCGCCGGACGGGTCCTTCACGACGTCGTAGGTGCCCCCGCCCCTAAGCCCGAACGCTTCCTCCAGCATCGGGTTCAGCTCGACGAGGACTTCTTCCTCTCCCGTCGCCACGTCGACGGCGATCAGGGGGGTCCCCTGTTTCCAGGCCGTGCCGTGGGCGCCTGGCACGTAGTAGAGGTGTCGCTCATCGGCGGAGAGTGCCATCGATGTGGTGTAGCCCCTGGCAGGGCCGATCTCTTGGATGGCGCCGTCGGTGTCGATGGAGAAGAACACCTCAGGGGTGCGGCTCACGGCGTACACGGTGCCGTCGCCGGTCGGTGCGGTTGACCAGCGCAGTATCTCGCCGGGCATTGCCGCGTCCAGGACGGTCAGGTCGTTGGATGCGGGGTCGTAGCGAGCGAGACCGCCAACGCCCCACGAGATGTAGGCGCGGCCCTCGGTGTCGACGGCGATGCTGCGGTAGCCGCTGTGCTCGTCGTCGTCCGCCTCGAAGATCAGCTCGCCCGTCGCCATGTCGAGAACCACGAAGGACCCGACCTTCTGCCCGAAGGGATCCGCCGCCTCGCCGTAGATGAGGCCACCCTCGGGCCATGAGGCCAGGCTGGCGACGCCGTGCTCGGCGAGGATCGTCCCCATGTTCTCGACGGTTCGGCCGGCCGGGTCGATCCTGAGCAGCACGTCACCCTGGTAGCCCTCGGTGAAGGTGAGGTTGCGTCGCGAGCCCCAGTAGGTGGCGGCGTAGACCTCGCCGCATGGCCCGGCGACCATCGGGGCGTGGACCTTGCCGAAGCCCCAATCGCCCGGCACGTGGTCGACGTACGACAGCGCATCTGCAAACTGAGTGAGTGTGCCGGTCGCCGGGTCGAACTCGTAGAAGTAGCTGTTGCCGTCCGCACCGAGATGGTCGCCGAGCGCAGAGAGGAACCGGCCGTCGGCGAGGGCGATCCCCTGGCCCCACTGTGACCACGGGTTTCCTGCGTAGTCCGGTCGGGGATAGACGACGGCCTCGACACCGACCCGGCCGGATTCTGCTTCTTGGAGGGTGATGGCCCGAGCCGTCGGGCCCGACTGCCAGGGAGCAGTGGTGGCGGAGGATGGGCACGAGGCCGATGTGACGGGGTCGGCTGTCGTGGCCGATTGCCCTGACCCGGCCGACGACGTTTCGGCGGTGGGGTTGGCGACCGCCGTGTCGATCGCCCCTGCCGCACCATCGCCGCCGACGCCTTCGGAAGTGGAAGCGCAGGCGGCAAAAACCAGGACCGCTGCTGCGGCCAGCCCCCCGAATCGATGCATCCCCTTCATCTACCGTTCAGCGTAACGGTGGATCTGGTCAATGGGGCCCGGCTTGGCCTTTTCTCACGTGGTTCCTAATCTCCTGGGCGCCCTCGGAGGTGGTGTAATTGGCAACACGCCGGGTTCTGGTCCCGTCATTGGGGGTTCGAGTCCTCCCCTCCGAGCGAGAAGGGCAACGAAGCGGGTGCTTCGCGCCCTCATTGCGGGTGGTTACCATACGGCCTGCACTCGGCCCCGTCGTCTAGAGGCCTAGGACGCCGCCCTCTCAAGGCGGTAACGCCGGTTCGAATCCGGTCGGGGCTACGCGTACGAAACCCCCCCGCGTCAGGGGTTTCGACGCGTTTGAAGGTCGATCGGCTCGGCTGCTGCGGGGGCCTCGGGGCGCGGTGGGGGCGCGGCAGCAGCGGCACGAGTGTCCAAATGCGCAGCGATCTCGTCATCGAGCCCGTCCATCAGGTGTCCGCAGCGGTCCATCGTCACGGTGATCGAGCTGTATCCCAGTCGCGTCTGGGTGGCCTTCGGGTGCTCTCCGTCGGCGATCAGCCATGCGGCGTGGGTGTGTCGAAGATCGTGAACGCGACAGGGTGGCCCTACCGACTCGGCGACCGCTCTTCTCCAGATGCGGCCGAAGGAGCCGCGTCGCAGGAGGTCGCCTCGCTGTGTGGTCCACACGATGTCGCCGGCGGGTGGGTGGTCGTCGAAGTGTCGTGCCAGCGTGTCGACGACGAACACGGGCAGGGCGATGGTTCGCTCTGACGCTACAGATTTCGGCGGGCCGATTCTGGGTGGCTGGCCGGATGCCTCGATCAGCGTTGAACGGACCGTGAGACGTCGTCGCAACATGTTGATGTCGCCGATTCGCAGTCCGGCCAATTCGCCCCACCTCAGCCCGGTGTAGGCCGCGGTGATCGCCAGTGAGCTGTACCGGTGGGGGAGGGCAGCGGCGAGAGTATGGACCTCGGCGGTGTCGAGCAGGCGCATGCCTGATCGGCGTGATCGAGGGAGACCAATGCCGTCGGCGGGCGACGACAGGATGCGGCGGTCACGTACTGCCTGGTTCAGCGTGAACCGGACCCAGCGCATCGTCCTTGCCACCGTGGCCGTGGCGTAGCGGTCGGCCAGCTCGGACGTCATGCGGCGAATCAGCTCTGGTGTCACCTGTGCCAGCGACACGTCACCGATCCATTGCACGGCCCGCTCGTGGCAGAGTCGGTCGGTCTCGAGGGTGCGGGCGGCCAGATGCGTCCTGCTGGCGAGAAGCTGGTCCGAGTAGACGGACCAAGCGACTTGCCCGTGTTCGGGGGTCACCCATGCCGATCGGTCGATCTTGCCGAGCTGGTCCGTCAGCCACCTGCGGGCTCGCAGCTTGGTGGCGAAGCTCTTGGAGTACACCTGACCGTCGGGGCCGCGATAGCGGGCGCGCCATCGCAGACCTCGCTCATGGCGGTCTTCGATCCAGCCCGACCTGCTCATGTCACCTCGTCGGCCGCGCGCTCAGCTTCCGCAATTCGGATGCGCGCTCATGTCTCTCTAAGGGGCACCCGCCGGGTTCCGACGCGACCCCCGGCCCCAGCATGCGGCATCGCGGTTCCCAGATAGTCCCCGCGGCGGTTCCCAGATAGTCCCCGCGGCGGTGCCGACTCTGTCCTCCGCACCTGCTCGGCGGCGCGGCCCCCGGCGGGAGGAGGGCCGAGTGGGCCGTAGGAGCATCGATTCGGCCGGGCGGCGGCTGCGCTCGACCGGGCTCGGACCCCCGATTCGCAAGCTGGAGCGCGCGGCGGCGGCGGGAAACCGGGCCCAGCTCGCAAAGAGACCCGCGGTTTCGGCTCAGTGGGGACTGTTTCAGACATCGAATGGGAACCGCCCTGCTCCACCATTGCCCCGAAGCGATCCCAGGGAGCAGGCACCCATGCCTACCAGCGAAGCCCACCGATCAACCGCCACTGACGAGTTCGCCGTCGTCGGTTCCCACGGTCCCCATGCCCACACGCAGTTGCAACAAGTTGCCTCGGGTCAATCAGTCAACCGAACGGAGGTGTGATGGAACTCGAACGCAACGCAATCGCCCGCATCGACCGCCGCCTCCTCGCCGAGCTCGACGGTGACGGCGGGGTGCAGATGGCCAAAGTTCCGGTGTCGGACGCCGTATGGTCGGTGTGGCGCCGCTACAGCGACGCCGCAGGGGTGACCATGGGCGAGGCCGTAGCTGCGCTCATCGAAGCGGAGTTGGCAACCGTCATCGATGAGAACACCGACCGGGGCGTGCCGGTGTTTGCGGATCGCACCGTGCAACGCGTCGTCGAGGTGATGGAGCGCCTCGAGGAGCGGGAACGGGAACTCGCCGCATACAAGATGCGCCTGGTCGAACGCAATCGAGAAGTGCGGGACCTGAGACGCCGCCTGCAGGAAGCCATCCGTCGGCCGCAGCCGCCGGTCGCACCTGCCGAGGGGAGGACCGGCCGCAACGAACGCTGCCCGTGCGGATCATGCATCAAGTACAAGCACTGCCACGGCATCCCCGGACGACAGGAGAGGGGTTCCAGATAATGACTTGCTAGTGCATACTGCCGGCTCTGGGTCGGACGGGGTGCGCGATATCGCTCCCGCCGGTGAGTGATCTGCGTGCTCAGCTACTTGCCGGGTTCTGTTTGGTCGACCGCTCTCGTTCGAGTTCCACGGGCCACTTGTGATGCTTCCACACCCTCGATGCGGATTTGCGCCGTTAGGCTCGGGTCGCGGCGCGAGTTGTGGTCGGCCTTGCCCTGGACCGATCGGAGGACTGCTCATGGTCATAGATGTCGCGGACGGGAAGTTGTTCGCTCTCCGTCATGGTGACCGGACGAAACGGACCATCGTTGGCATTGGCGGGTTCGTTGGGAGTTCGGAGGTGTGGGCAGAACCCTTTGCTGTGCTCAGCGATCGATGGTCGACAATCGCCTATGACCACCGCGGGACCGGGGCTTCGATAGCTTCGACGAGCAGCATCACGTTCGACAATCTGGTCAGTGACTTCTTCGCGGTGATGGACGCCTACGGTGTCGAACGAGGCGTGATCGCCGCCGAATCGGCTGGTGCGCTCACAGCGCTCACTGCTGCGTTGGCTCAGCCTGATCGGGTGTCGCATCTCGTCATCGTTGACGGCCTCTATTACACAGAACCGGCGTCGGGCCCGGGTCTGAGCGACTGGCAGAAGTACCTCCTGACCTCCTACGAAGCGTGGGTTGCTGACTTCGTCGAGCAATGCATGCCGGAACCCGATTCCGAGCACGTCAAGGCCTGGGGTAGGAAGATGCTTACTCGAGTCGCACCTGAGGATGCCGTCGCTCTCTCGAAAGCTGGCCAGGGTGTCGACGTTCGGCCCCGTCTCAGCGGGATCGAGCAGCCGACTCTGGTGATCCATGGCCGCCTGGATGTGGTGACTTCGGTGGAATCAGCAGAGACGCTCGCTTCGCAGATTCCGGGGGCCGAGTTGAAGATGATCGAGGACGCGGGCCATGTGCCGGTAATGACGCGTCCCTCCGCGGTCGCGGATGCGATCTCGACGTTCTTGGCACTGCACCAGAGTCCAGCCGCTCTAGCCCGGCCGAAGGTAAGGCCGTCCTAGGAGACGCCTTGGGGGGACGCCGGTGACGCCACTGGTGCTGAATCGCGTGTCTTGCGACGAGTGCTCCGGCCACGCCGATCACCAAATACGGCGCACGAACGCACATCTGACGCAGTGCGCTGGATCGGCACCCCCAGCGCTACCTCGTGAGGCCTGCCGGTTGGCTTCTCGCCACGCTTCGTGGTGAGCTGTGGTGTTCGTGCAGATCGGTTCTTCCCGCCGGATGGGAGAACCAGATGACAACAACACATACAGTCTTGATGCCAGCAGTGGTGGCGTCGGACTTCGATTCGTTCGCGGTGCGTCAAGCTATCGCCGGGTTCCTGGCCGGGTACGGCGACGCCACCCGTGACGCCTACAGCCTGGATCTTCGGCAGTGGCTCGGATGGTGTACTAGCCACGAGCTGCGGGTGTTCGAGGCGCGGCGGGCTCACATCGAGTTGTTTGCCCGCAGTCTCGAACAGGATGGCAAGTCGCGGGCGACGGTGGCACGGCGATTGTCGACGATTGCCGGGTTCTATCGGTACTGCGTCGAAGAACAGACCATTGCGGTGTCGCCGGCGGTGCACCTACGCCGCCCGAAACTGAACTACGAGTCGAACGCCACCGGGCTGGACCGCAACGAACTTGGCATGTTCTTGGTCCAGGCCGGACTCGCCGGCGGAAGAGACCATGGATTGGCGTGCTTGCTGGCGTTGAACGGGCTCAGGATCAGCGAAGCCCTCAACGCCGACATCGAACACCTCGGACTAGAGCGAGGGCACCGGACGCTCACGATCACCCGCAAGGGAGGCAAGATCGTCACCATCCCCCTGGCACCGCGCACCGCCCGGGCCATCGACCTGTGTATCGGCGAACGCGAGGAGGGACCGATCTTCCTGAACCATGACAGCACCAGACGCCTGGACCGGCACGCGGCAACACGGATCGTGAAACGGCTGGCGAGGCGAGGCGGGATCGACAAGAAGATCTCACCACATTCGCTGCGGCACTCGTTCATCACCGCCGCCCTCGACGCAGGTGTTGCCCTGCGTGACGTCCAAGAGGCTGCGTCGCATGCTGATCCCAGAACCACGATGCGCTACGACCGGGCGAGGCGGTCCCTGGACCGGCACGCTACCTACATCGTCGCCACGTTCGTCGCTGGAGCCAGCCGCTGAACCCAACGTGGGGAGCCGTCTCGCCAGAGGCGGCTCCCCACTCAGAACTGCCGGTTCGGATCGGAACTATGTGCGCGGTATCGCTCCACGTGGTGAGCGATCTGTGCGGATGTGTGGACCTGCCTGCGCACGCCTTCGCCGGCCGGGAGCGCTACCGTCAAACGCGTCGTTGAGGTGCCGAGGAGGCAATCCCTTTTGAATGATTTCGACGTTGTCGTCATCGGCGGCGGACAGGCCGGTCTGAGTATCGGCTATTACCTCCGAGCAGCCGCCAGGGAGTTCGTCATCCTCGAGCGCGGCCGAGTCGGTGAGACCTGGCGCAGTCAGCGCTGGGACTCGTTTGCCGTCAACACGCCGAACTGGGCGAATGGCCTGCCCGGCGACCCGTACCAAGGCGACGAACCCGACGGCTTCTATCACCGCGACGAACTCATCGAGTACTTCGAGCACTATGCCGGCAAGTTCGAGCTTCCGGTCACGGAGGGGGTCACGGTGACCGGGGTCGATGCCAACGGCGAGGGTTTTCGGGTCACCTACGAAGACCCTGCCGGCGCAATCGATACCGTGACCGCAACCAACATCGTCGTCGCATCCGGGATGATGCAGGCGCCCAAGATCCCGAGGATTCGAGACCGGTTCCCCGATTCGTTTCTCCAGCTCCACGCCTCCGACTATCGCTCACCGGAGAACCTGCCGCCGGGAGCGGTCGTGGTCATCGGCTCTGGACAGTCGGGATGTCAGATATCGGTGGACCTGATCCACGCCGGCCGAGGTGTCTATCTCTGTACCAGCAAGGTGGGGCGTCTCCGTCGGAGGTATCGGCAACGTGACATTGTGGAGTGGGGGGAAGACATGGGGTTCTGGGATGTTGCGGTCGACGAGCTCCCGGATCCGGCGATGGAGTTCGCCGCCCAGCCGCAGGTGTCCGGGGTGGGACGGTTCGGGAGCACCCTCAGCCTGCAGTCGATGGCCCGTGACGGAGTACATCTGATGGGCCGTCTCAGCGACGTGGAGGATGGTGTGCTGAAGACGGACGGATCCCTGGCGGAGCACATCGCATTCGCCGACGAGCGGTCGGCGGAGTTCACCAGAATGATCGAGGATTGGATCTCTTCCAGCGGCGTCAGCGCTGAGCCGATCGAGGATGACGCCAACGACGAGCCCGCCGGCCCAGAAGTCGCCGAGTCGGGGATTACCGAACTGGACCTCACGCGAGCCGGGGTCGGATCGGTCATCTGGTGCACCGGATTCACCGCCGACTTCGACTGGATCCACGCTCCTGTTACGGACGACAATGGACGGCCCGTTCACAAGAGAGGAGTCTCCCCCGTTCCCGGGATCTACTACCTCGGGTTTCCCTGGCTGCACTCTCGCAAATCGGGGATCATCCACGGCATCAACGAAGACGCCCGATTCATTGCGGAGACCATCGCGGCTCGGACCGAATAGCCATGGATGGCGGCTCGAGCCGCCGCCAACCGCAGGCAGAGGCCAGTTATCACCAATTATGCGTCCAATCGCACGTTTCGGACAGTGCGTTGGAACGGCACCTCCGCGAGCGATTCCTTACGATGCCCCTGTCACAGTGCGGAGCAACTTGGGCCGATGCTGGACTGGATCGCCGGTTGAGGAGATGGCTGGCCCAGCTGTCGCTGCCGCCGCAGACCGGTGTACCGGTCAGACCGGAGAGATCGCATTCTTCAACATCGAATCCGAGGTCGAAGTAGTCGATAGCTAGCGCAGAACAACTGATCCCGGTCGATAACACCCCACTCGCCATCCCGAGCAGAACGGCACCTCCGCGCTCGCCACGGTGGCCCCTTCGGTGGTTCTGACGCGGTGGGCGCCTGCGGACTGCTTGCTGACTATCCACATGTCCCGTGGTCGCGGGCTCGGTGGTGGTTCACAACCACCAGATCCATGACTCCCCGGTGATTGGCGGATCGGTGAGGAACTCGCGCAGCGAGGCGATGAGGTTCCCCGGGTAGGCGACTGTCGAGCGGTTGAATCGCTTCGGGTTGGTGAAGATCAGACCCGAATGTGTCTTGTGTTCGCCGGCCCATCTGGTGGCGAGTGGCATGAAGTCGGCCACGTTCTCGGTGACAAGCGCTCGTTCCTCGGTGGCAGCGTGGGCAAGGAGTTCTTCGTCAGCCATTCCACGCAAGTCGGGCTGGGTAGCGACCGCAACGACATCGAACGCTTCGCCCGTGAGCTTGACAGCAACACGTGGAGCGTGCATCTCGTCGAAGAGGAGCTTCACCGCTCCAGCAGCTCACGCTGACGACGCCACGACGCTTCGGCCTCGTCGGCGAGACGGGCACGCTCAACAAGCAGCCCATCGATCTCATCGGTGTAGTCGGCGTAGTAGGCCACCGCAGCGTCAACAAGCGACACGGGCACGCCGAGGAGGTCTGCGGCACGTGAGCGACGCTCGGCCACAGGAACGTCACCGCTGACGATTGCTCCGACTACGTCAGCGACCTCGGGTCCGCCGACGAGGACTGGCCGCCTTCCCGAGGGGCCGTCTCGAAACACCACCATGGGGTGAGCTTCCATGCGGAGGCCTTCATCGATGAGACGCTGCGCCAGGGTGGATACCCCGACGTCGTGTTGGTGGGCGCTGGCCTTGAGTCGCTGGTGGAGCGGCTCGTCTGAGAATCGAATGGAGACAACGGTCATAGCTACAGCGTAGTCATATGTCGCCACCATGCATAGAGGGTTCCCACCCGTGAAGCGACGCGGGCCCAGATGCTGGTTTCGGGGCGCGCTGGGGGCGCGAAAGGATGGAAAGCGACCAAAGACGATGAAAGGCGGCGACCATTGACCGATGCCCAGAATCCTCAATGAATACGGGCCGAATCGACCGAATCTGTTGCGGCAACGAGGCTCCCGAGAATCGCCACGAAACTCCCTGGGCCGCCCTCTCAAGGCGGTAACGCCGGTTCGAATCCGGTCGGGGCTACGCGTACGAAACCCCTGCCCAGGGGGAGTTTCTGCGCGTTCATGGCCCGCCGGGAGGGTCCGCTATCTGCTCGGCTCGCGCTGGGGGTTCGGCAGATTGAGCTCGAGCCTCGAAGTGGAGCGCGATCTGGTCGTCGAGGCCGTCCATCAGTGCAGCAGACCGGCCTCCTTCGTGCGGGCTGGCCGCGCCGTCGTCGCTCGGTGGCCCGTTCGTCGCGTGCCGGCGTACCACGTCGACGCAATGCCCCGTGGGCTCGCTCTATTGTTGGGGAGTGTCGCCGGAGGAAATCGCGGTTCTTGTGCAGATGCGCCGGGCGCGGGACTTCATGGACCGCTACTACGCGCAGCGTCTCGATGTCCCGGCGATGGCGCGTGAGGCGTTCATGTCGACGGCCCATTTCTCGCGTACGTTCCGTGCGACTTACGGCGAGACACCGTATTCGTATCTGATGACCCGGCGGGTGGAGCGCGCGAAGGCGTTGCTGCGTAGGGGGGTGTCGGTCACGGATGCCTGTTTCGCCGTGGGTTGCGTGTCGTTGGGTTCGTTCAGTTCCCGGTTTTCCGAGATCGTGGGGGAGACGCCGTCACAGTATCGGAGTCGTGATCACAGTGGCTTCGAGGTGGTACCGCCGTGTGTCGCCAAGGTCAGGACGAGGCCCCGCCGGACGCTCGCCCAGGTTTGAGAAGCGCGTCGGCTGCCGTACCGGGTGCGCCGTCATGTGATTGAGCAGGATCGGAGAAGACGCTGTCGGCTGCGAGTCCTACCGTTGCGAAGGCAAGTCGTCCCGAAGGTTGGAGCAAGCTGTGGCTGTCACCGTGTCGAAGATGTTCATCACTGTCCACGACCCCGGAGCGGCGCTCGGTTTCTATCGTGACGCGCTGGGTCTCCAGGTTCACCAGGATGTGGAGAACGACGGGTTCCGGTGGGTCACGCTGGGCCCCGAGGGTCAGGACGTTGAGATCGTATTGTCGCAGCCACATGGCGGCCGGTCACAGAGCGAGGGTGATGCCCTGTTGACGTTGGTGATGCAGGGTTCGATGCAGGCGGCGATCTTCCGTACCGATGATCTCGAGGCCACCTTCGACCGGTTGGTCGCGTCCGGCGCCGAAGTGTTGGAGGAACCGACCGATCAGTTCTGGGGGGTGCGCGACTGTGCCTTCCGGGATCCTTCCGGCAACCTGGTCCGCATCGAGCAGGCATGACGGGCGGCGACGAGTGGAAGGACGCATGACGATGGCGGACATTCAGTTCGACCAGGCGGTTCCAGCGGCCGAGCTCATCGATGCGCAGATCGCAGGGCTGGATGACTGGCGGGGTGAGTTGCTGCGTCGGCTGCGGGCGTTGATCCGGGTAGCGGTGCCGGAGGTGACAGAGGAGGTGAAGTGGCGCAAGGCTGCGAATCCGCTGGGGGTTCCGGTGTGGGAGTCGAATGGCATCATCTGTACCGGTGAGGCGTACAAAGACAAGGTGAAACTCACCTTCGCCCGAGGAGCGTCCCTGGCCGACCCTGCCGGACTGTTCAACTCCAGCCTCGAAGGCAAGACACGACGCGCCATCGACTTCCATCAGGGCGCTGGCATCGACGAAGACGCCCTGCAGAGCCTGGTCCGTGCCGCAGCCGACCTGAACGGAGCCGGTCGATGAAGACGATGACATGTCGACAGCTCGGCGGGCCATGCGACCAGCAGCTCCAGGGGGAGACAGCCGACGAGATCATCAAAGCCCAGGACCGACACCTCAAAGAAGCCGTCGCCGCCGGCGACGCCAGCCACAACGCGGCCCACAACGAAATGAGGAGCCGCTGGCGCCGCCCCATCTCCGGGATGGGCTGGTACCGCGCCACCAAACGGGCCTTCGCCGAACAGCCAGAAGACTGAACCCAATACCCACACCCAAAGAGTGCGCTCGGGGCCGGCGGGATGGCGAGGGAAGCTCAGCTATGCCGACCGAGTTGATCACTTGGAGCGACCTGGCCAGCAAGGCACCAGAGCTGGCACGATTCGGCGCTGCCCGGTTCGCCACGGCGCCCTGCTATCTGACCACGATTCGGCACGACGGCTCCCCACGCGTGCACCCGGTGACCCCGATCGTCTCCCTGGTCGGGCTGCACGTGTTCATGGAATCCGCCTCCCCGGCACCGCTCTGCGTCACCGGAACTGGTTCGCCCTACACAACGGCGTGCCCGACAACAACGGCACGGGCGGAGAGTTCTAATGGCGGGGCCTCGGCACCCTCATCGTCGATCCCGACATCCGAGCAGAGGTCGCCGAGGCTGCGACGTATGACCCAGCCGACCGCTACGCCGAACACTCTTCGTGACGAAGGTGCTTCGCGCGATGCGCTCTATCTGCCGGCTATGAGCGGTCTGTCACCTGCCAGATCCAAGTGATCCGGGAACCTGTTGGCGAGCTGGGCGCGTCGTAGGGGAGAGTCGGGATCGACCACGAAGCCGAGCAAGATCGATGAGCTGAGGAGGTCGAGAATGAAGAAGCCATTGGATCTTCGGAGGCTCGCCGTGGTGCTCGCCGCGCTCGCCGTCATTGCCGCCGGCTGCGGCGTTGGTGACGACCAGCCTGAAGGAGCGCCCCTTGCCCCGGATGTGGCCACAGACGAAACGGCCGACTTGCCCCCCATCAACGATGGCCCTGCCGGGGCAGCGAACGAACCCGTGACTCCGGGCATTCCCTGGTCGCCAGAGTTCTCGATGAGCGTTTCCGACGCACTTTCGGGTGACGTCACCGGAGCGGCTGCGGTCAAGGGATTCTTGGTGATCGATGCCGGCGGTGCCCGCTTGTGCGATGTGCTCGCCGAGTCCTACCCGCCGCAGTGCGGTGGTGAGGCGCTCCCCATCACCAACTACGAGGAATTCCTCGGCGTTCCGGTGCAGGAGGCGCAGGGCGTCACGTGGACCGACGACGTCGTGTCCTTCATCGGATTGATCGTCGACGGAACCCTGATCGTCGACCCGACGATTGCGGAGTAGCCACAGACCCGAACTCCGGTTTGGTGCTCTTCTGGAGTTCACTCGGAGTGGCTCTGATCGCGATCCCCGCTGGCGTCTGGATGATCTGGCGCAAACCCACACGAAACACCACACCACCACTCCACCACGCCACGCCACGCCACGCCGGATCACCTGATCTCGCGCCACAGCGATCATATCTTCGAACCACGCTCAATGGCACGCCGCTTTCGAAGCTCCTAGTGCTGCCGAGCTCGCCTTCGCAGACTGGTTCGACTACGGCGCTGCACCGCTGCTGCGCTGCCAGGGCCGACGTTCCAAGCAGTTCCCGGATGCGTGCCCACGTGATGCCAGCATGGCGAGCGGCGACTACGGCATCGACGATCCGTTGTTCGCTGCGTGCCCGAGCCAGCGCGGCGCGCATCTCGAACCCGATGAGCTCAGGGCGACCGACTCCGGACTTGGTCGCAACGTTGTTCGGGGCGACATGAACATCTTCGTCGGCGCGCAGAACGGAGACTGCCAGGCTCACCGGAGTCGCTCCGTGGCGCCCGGGTGCGAACTCTGGGTCTCCAAACTCGAGGCTGGATCGCGGGCTGCAAGCTCCGGCGGATCCGGGGAGCCCAGTTGGGAGCCACTCTCCGGAGTTTCGGTATGGACGGCCATGGACGCATAGGGACCCCGTTTGTACGTCTTCGGATCAGAAGGATGGGCTTTGCGCTAGCGACAAGGTCGGGTCCCTCCGGGCGTGCCTATACGTCTCTTGTGGTGCAAAGGTCGACGCCGCCGCCCGTGCGACCTTGTCCAAACGTCACGTAACCGGGCAGATCAAGTGAATGTCGTCTGGTTCCTTGACGAAGAGTCTCGGATGTGGTGGTGTCGCAAGCCGGCATCCGCGGCTGGTGTAAAACCCGACGGCTGAACCGCTCGGCGTTGCCGATACGTAGACCCATGTTGCGCCGGCTGCGGCGGCGACCTCTGCGCCGACGGTCCACAACGCCGACGCAACCCCCATGCGCCGGTACGCCCGGCTCACGTGGAGGAAGGCGAACCAAGCGGTCCTCTCTTCGAACGAAGTGTCCACGATGGCGATACCGGCAAAGAGATCGTCGACGAATGCACCGAGCAGAGTCGCCCCGTTCTCGACGATCGGCCGAAACTCGGCGATCCGACGTGCGGAACTGTGGTCACCGTGACCCTCGGGATCCCACTGCGGAACCTCGAATTGGATACGCTCGCTGGATAGCCGACCGTCCTTGACGGTGTATTGGGTGTCGATGTGTTCTGATCGATCGATCTCTCGGATGAGCTCGATACAGTCTGCCGCGAGTTCCCTGATCTCGATCCTTCCGCCCGGGTCTGAAATCATTCGGGAGTCCGTGGTCGTCACCCGGGTGACCCTAGAGGGTCGCTGCGGATCGCTGCGATAGATGCCGGCTTTCCTCGGGATCGCCACCGTCGGTCCCGGCCCATTCAGCCTGCAGTCATGGTTCGCATGCTGGGCGCCTTCCTGGCTCCGTTGGCTGCGGTGACCCTGCGACTTCGTGCCGGCGTTGCGTGAGACTCATGCTGAGGTCGAGTTCGGTTCGCACCGAGATTGCAGCCCATCCTTGACGCAGCTCGTCGCAGGTATCGACGCGCTGGATGGCGGACGGACCACGCCTCTTGACGTGAGAGGATCCCTCGGATTGAGGACGGCTGGCGGGAGGATTGGACACGTTCTTGCGCATACCATCGGTTCGTGGAGTTCCTCGAACGCGACCGGCAACTGGAGACTCTCGATGCCGCGCTGACCGATGCGAGTGCCGGCCGGGGATCGGTGGCGTTCGTTGCCGGCGAAGCCGGCATCGGCAAGACCCGCCTCGTGACCGAGTGGACTGCGAGGGTCGCAGACGATGCGCGCATCGTGTGGGGAGCGTGCGACGATCTCATCACCCCTATCGTGCTTGGACCGTTTCACGACATCGTTCGTGATCTCGCCGTGGACATCGAGGCCTTCCGAGGCGGCGAGCAACGCGTTGCGGCGTATGCGTCCTTGCTCGACGTGCTGGCGGCGGGCCGGCGGCCGACGGTGGTGGTTATCGAGGATGCGCATTGGGCAGATGACGCGACCTTCGATCTGATCAAGTACCTGGGTCGGAGGATGGGGCGCGTCCGGGCGGCGCTGGTGGTCACGTACCGAAGCGACGAGGTGAGCACCGGGCATCCGCTGCGCCAGGTGATCGGCGACGTCCCGCCGGATTCGGTGCGCCGCATCGACCTGGGCGGGTTGAGCGGGCCTGCTGTCAGCCGCCTTGCCGGGTCGGAGTCACGCGGGGCAGAGGTTTTCGCCCTCACTGGAGGCAACCCTTTCTTGGTGACCGAGTTCCTTGCGGCACCCGCGGGGGAGGTGCCTGCGACGATCGCCGACGCCGTTCTCGCCCGGGTGGCCCGGCTCGGGGAAGAGGCCCGCCACGTTGCCAAAGTGGTGGCGATCGTACCGGGTAGGTGCGAGCGCATGTTGCTCGGCGCCGCCGCCTCATCGGTCGAGGAATGTCGCCGGCAGGGTCTGCTCGAGGTTGGTCCGAGCGCCGTGTGGTTCCGGCACGAACTCTCCCGGCGGGCAGTGGAGGACTCGCTGGATCCTGCTGAGGCTCGGCAGCTCCACCGCATGGTGGTGGCAGCCCTCGACGGATCCGCCGTCGACCCGGCCCGGTTGGTGCATCACGCAGAGGGGGCGGGCGATATCGATGCTCTCGTGCGGTTTGCGCTGGCGGCGGCACGTAGCGCCCGGGCGGCGGCCGCGCACCGCGAGGCCTACTCACACTACAGGCGATTGCTCCCTCACCTCGGTCGTCTCGACGAAACCGAGCGGGTGGCGGTCCTTTCCGACTACACGGCGGAGTGCTACTTCGTCGATGATCAATCCGCCGTGCTTCAGGCTGCGGAGCAGGCGCTTGGGCTCTATCGCCGACTCGGCGATCGTCGCGGCGAGGGTGCGATGTTGCGATGGATCTCGCGTGTCCACTGGTGGCGCGGCGAGCGTGAGAACGCATTGCGCTCTGGCGAAGACGCCGTCGAGGTGCTGGAGTTGATCGAACCAAGCAGCGAGTTGGCCATGGCGTACAGCAACCTCGCTCAGCTCCATATGCTTGCCCATGACGCCGACCCGGCCATTGCATGGGCTCGGCGTGCCATCGACGCCGCCCGCAGCGTCGGCGATCCTGGCGCCGAAGCGCATGCGCTCAACAACCTCGGAAGCGCCCGGTTCCGGATCGGCGACGAGTCCGGCTGGGTGCAGCTTCGGCAGAGCCTCGATCTCTCGCTTGCAGAGGGCCTCGACGAGCATGCGGCGCGCGCCTACAGCAACATCGGCTGGACCATGCTCGACGTGCGCGATTACGCACCGGCGGCAGAGCTCCTCGAGGACGGCATTGAATTCACCGGCAGCCGTGAAATACACGGCGACCTGTACTACTTGAAGGCGGAGCGGGCGCGACTCTTCTTCGAGACTGGCCGGTGGGACGACGCTGAGTCGGAGGCTCGATGGGTACTGGCTCGGCCAACAGCGCCCGGCATCACCACACTGCCTGCGCTGTCGACCCTGGCGCGCATCGCCACGCGTCGCGGCGACACCGCTGCTCGTGACCTGCTGGACGCAGCGTGGGAGCAGGCTGTTGCGACTGGCGAGTTGCAGCGGATGGGGCCGGTGGCGGTGGGGCGAGCGGAATACGCATGGCTGCGCGACGATCTCGAGGCGGTTGCGGCTGCTATCGCGCCGGTTCTGGATGCGGCCGTCGCGATGCCGCAACCGTGGGTGACGGATGAAATCGTCTTCTGGCAGTGGCGAGCGAACGGGTGGGTTGCGGCAGCAGTGCGTGCCGTTCCGTTCCGCCGACAGATCGATGGAGATTGGCGAGGCGCTGCTGACGCCTGGCGTGAGATCGGGTGCCCGTACGAGGAGGCGTGTGCCCTTGCCGATGGCGATGCAGCCGCCGCAGCGGAGGCGCTGGGCATCATCGACCGACTTGGAGCCAAGCCCGCCGGCGTTCGGGTGCGCCGCCGGATGCATACGCTCGGTGTGGCCCACATCCCGCGGGGACCGCGGCCAACGACACGGCGTCATCCCGCCGGGTTGACGGCACGCCAGCACGAGGTCCTCCAACTGATCGCTGCCGGCTGCTCCAACGCCGAAATCGGAGAACGCCTCTTCGTGTCGACAAAAACCGCGGAGCATCACGTGTCGGCCATCTTCGCCAAGCTCGATGTCGCTTCCCGCGAGGAGGCGGCGGTGAGGGCCCGTGAGCTTGGTATCGCCGGTGGTCTGAATTAGGGGTTGGTTCCGCCAACTTGGGGGTCGCGTCCCGATGCGGATGCCCGGTGGGTTTCGTACGGTGGCGGTACGCGATGTCAGGAGACGTGATGGTGCCGATGAGCATGCCATATCACAGCCACGTGATGGAGAACCTGTACCGCGAGGCGGCGATCCAGCAGGTCATCCGCCGCAATGAGCGGCTCCGACCTGATCCGCCTCGGCGCAGGTTCCAGTTCTGGACTGCGGTGCGGGGGCGGCTATCGCCAGGCGTCGCCCGCACCACGGGCCGGTGAGGTGAGCGCGATGTTCGACAACGTGATGGCCCGGGTGCAGGAGATGCCGGCGATCTTCGGTGTATCCATCGGGATGGCGCTGTTCGTGCTGGCGCTCACGGCGGTGCTGTCGCTCGCCACGCTCACCGGGCACATGGCTTGGATCGCTGTGTGGTTCGAAGACTTCCTGTACCGCTCCGGACGCTGGGGCCACTGAACCCGACCACCCACAGCTTGCATCTATCCATACGGTGTTGACGGGCGAAAGCCGAGATCCTCGGCAACCACGCCGGGGAGGGCCTTTGCGTCCGGGGGCGACGCGGTGGTCGGTACGCACTTCGCCGGGTCCTCGACCTGTCCGGCACGATTGCGCCGGCATCAGGCACAGGATTCCGGTCGCCCCGAGCTCAGTGACGAGTCCCCCGCGCCGAATGCCATCGCCAGATCGGCGCGATGTCGCCCGATGCCTCGACAGCGCGGCGCTGCGTGTCCGCGCCACGGCCACGGAACGGCCCACGTCTGCGGTGTCACTCCTGCTCCGTGTCCAAGTACGCGGAACCCCCAGCACCAGCCAGTTGCTGATCGGGCCCTACGGGCCGTGGACCTGCCGAATGTGTCACAGGCTCCATGTAGTGTTGCCGATCTTGGTGCGGCAATGAGGGAGCACTCGTGAACGGCACAGTTGAGGCCGCAGGTCTCGTCAAGCACTACGGCGACGTGATAGCTCTCGATGGCCTCGACTTGATGGTCCCCGAGGGGACCATCCTCGGGCTGCTGGGTCCCAACGGGGCCGGCAAGACCACGGCGGTGTCGATTCTGACGACGCTGATCATGCCGACAGCCGGGAGTGCCACCGTGGCCGGCGCCGATGTCGTCAAAGACCCGGCCGCCGTCCGGAAGCGGATCGGTCTGTCGGGCCAATTCGCCGCCGTCGACGAGAACCTCACCGGCTTCGAGAATCTCGACATGATCGGGCGGCTCTACCGGCTCGGTCGGGCCAACGCCCGCGTCCGGGCCCGTGAGCTGCTCGATCGATTCGATCTCGCCGAAGCTGCCGACCGGCCGGTGAAGACGTACTCGGGAGGCATGCGCCGCCGGCTCGACCTCGCCGGCGCCATCGTTGCCGAGCCGCCGGTGCTGTTCCTCGACGAACCCACGACAGGTCTCGACCCGCGGAGCCGCACGGACGTGTGGACCGTCATCCGTGAGCTGGTCGGTAAGGGCACGACTGTGTTGCTCACCACGCAGTATCTCGAAGAGGCCGACCAACTGGCCGACGACATCGTGGTGATCGACCACGGCAAGGAGATCGCTCACGGAACCTCCGACGAGCTCAAGTCGATGATCGGTGGCGAGCGCATCGAAGTCACCGTCACGTTGCCGCAAAACCTCCCGGAGGCCACATCCATCTTGGAGAGCTACGCCATCGGCGCCCTCCAAGTCAATCAGCGCTCCCGAGTGCTTGTCGCCCCCATCAGCGGCGGGACCGCCGTCTTCGCCGAGGCGCTGCGTGCGATCGGCGACGCAGGCATCGCCGTCTATGACGTGGGGTTGCGCAGGCCGACCCTGGACGACGTCTTTCTCAGCATCACCGGTCACGCTGCCGAGACCGATGACGCCGCAAGCCCGACGGCGGAGGTCAGCCGATGAACGAACTCATGTGGGGCGTGGCCGACAGTCATGTCATCGCCAAGCGCAACGTGATCAAGATCAAGCGAGTGCCCGAAGTACTCATGTTCGTCCTGATCTCGCCGATCATGTTCGTCCTGCTCTTCGCTTTTGTGTTCGGCGACTCGATCGAGATTCCCGGCGGCTCCTACCGGGAGTTCCTCATCGGCGGCATCTTCGCCCAGACCGTCATCTTCGGGGCGACGTTCACCGGTGCGGGGCTTGCCGACGACATGCAGAAGGGAATCATCAACCGCTTTCGTTCGCTGCCGATGTCGCGGTCGGCGGTGTTGGTCGGCCGCACCTCCAGTGACGTCATCTACAACGTCCTTTCGCTGATCATCATGGCGCTCACGGGTCTGCTGGTGGGTTGGCGGATCCACAATGGCGTGGTCGATGCCCTCGCCGGTTTCGTGCTGCTACTCGCGTTTGCCTATGCGTTTTCGTGGATCATGGCGTACGTCGGGTTGATCGTGCCCAGTGTCGAAGTGATCAACAACGCGTCGTTCGTGGTGATCTTCCCGCTCACCTTCGTCGCCAACACCTTTGTGCCTGCGGAGAATTTGCCCGGAGTGCTGCAGACCTTTGCGGAGTGGAATCCTGTTTCCGCGGTGACCCAGGCGGCTCGCGAGCTGTTCGGCAACATCCCGCCTGGTACCCCAGAGCCCACGGCCTGGCCGCTGCAAAACCCGGTCGTGTACACCCTGATCTGGATCGTTGTGATCATCGCCGTCTTCGGCCCGATCTCGGTCCGCAAGTACTCGATACGCAGCTAAGAGACTGCTGATCAAATCGTGAGACCTCGCGGGTCCGACACCGTGCCTTGTCACGAACTCGGCCACGAGTTCGAACTGACATTGATCAGCAGTGTCCCCGCTTGTCACACCTAGGGAGGCAGCATGGTCATTGCGAGATACAGTCTGGTTGCCCTCGACTGTCCCGATCCGCTTGCCCTGGCCGAGTTCTATCACCGCATCACCGGCGGGGAGATCCGTAGCGATGCCGGCTCGGACGATTGGGTGGAGCTCGAAACCGGGGTGGGTACGGTCGCTTTTCAGCAGGTCGCAGACTACGAACCGCCGGATTGGCCGGACGGCAGCCCGCAGCAGGCGCACCTCGACTTCGACGTCGACGATCTCGATGTTGGCGAGGCTGCGGTCCTGGCCATAGGCGCCACCAAGACGGCCAGCCAGCCTTCACCTGACGAGTGGCGGGTCTACCTCGATCCTGTGGGTCACCCGTTCTGCCTCGTGAAGGCATGACGGCACCCACCCTTGCCGGCTGAATCGTGAGAGCGCTGATTCTCGGTGGTGCCTCGTGGAACCACATGCTGTACCTCGACGAGCTGCCGGAGCCTCGGCCTCAAACCCTCTTTGCGGCGCGCAGCTACGAGACGGTGGGCTCCAGCGGGGCAGGCAAGGCACTCAACCTCCGCCACCTCGGATGGCAGGTCAGGTTGTGGGCCGCTCTCGGCACCGATGAGTACGGTCGCAAGGTCCGGGCCTTCCTCGGCGACGCCGGAGTCGAGCTGACGACGGTCGATGATCCGGCAGGGACGATGCGCCACGTCAACCTGATGGACGGGTCGGGCGACCGGATCTCCATCTTCGCCAGCAGCGGCAGCCGTCACCTCGAAGTGGATCACCATGCAATGCGGCAGCAGATGGCGGATGCCGATCTGGTGGCCGTGACGATCTTCGATCACTGTCGCGGCTTTTTGCCGATAGCGGCCGAGCTCGGAATACCCCTGTGGATCGACATCCACGACTACGACGGCGCCAATCCCTACCACCGGGACTTCATCGAGGCTGCGACCTATCTCCAACTCAGCACCACGGCCCTGCGCGACTGGAGGGCCTTCGCCGAGGCAAGGATCCGGTCCGGTGCCGAGTTGGTGGTGTGCACTCATGGGGCGGCAGGGGCGTCTGCCTACACCGCAGACGGTTGGTGCGACATCGCGACCGAACCCGCCCAGCCGGTCGACAGCAACGGAGCGGGCGACGGCTTCTTTGCGGGTTTCGCCTCCGCGCTGCTGCACGGGGACGCAGTGGCCGTCGCTCTCCAAGCCGGCGCCGAGGCGGCACGAGAAGCGGTCCGCTCTCCTGACCTGGCGCCTCGCTCCTGATCAGGAGCGTCCGCAGTGGCGCTACCCCCTGCTCTTCCTGGCCGATTCTGTCACCGAGGCGTAGTCGAGCGATTCGTCGAACTGAAACACCAGGCAGGTGGCCGTGCGCTCCCCGTCGTCCCACCCTTCGCCCGTGGGCGTGAACACGTTGAGAACCCACACGGACGCCGCATAATCCTCACCGACATAGTCCTCGAATACCGGCTCGCAGGCCGCGAGGGCTCGGCGAAAGGCGCCCTGATCGCCGGGATAGGTGTCGCCGTCAAGCGTCACCGCCCCGATGACCTCGAGCTCGTGGGGCTCAGAGCATGGCACGGTGTCGACTTCGAGCACCTGATCGCTTTCCGGAGCGAGGACACACTCGCCGGCATCGAGGGAACCCGCAGAACGGGAGCCATCGAGCAGGGCGGCGACGAGGATCGCCGCTACGACAAATCCGATGATGACCAACAGTGGGAGCACGACCGAACCCCAGCGATGTCCGCCCGGCTCAGCACCCTCAGCGACCATCGCTCTTGGCGGATCCCGTCACGAAGATCGGCTCTTCGCCGCTGAGTTGGTAGACGTAGCAGTGCGCAACACGATCGCCACCGTCCCAGCGACTTTCAGAAGGAGGTGCTGCGTCGAGCCACCAGATCGACGTTGCATAGTTCGCCCCCACATACTGCTCGAACGCTCCAAGACAGATGTCGAACGCCTCCTCGGCGCCGGCCTGTTCTCCCGGGTACTCCCCGGCGGCGAGCACCACGGATCCGATGGTCTCGAATCGGTGCTCCTCTGTGCAGTCGACGGCTGTCACGGTGCCGGAGCCGAGCGAGCCGGCGTCGTTGAAGCACGTGCCGGCAGAGACGTCCGTGACCGGCACCTCCGAGACTGTGGGCGAATTGTCGCTGCCCTCCTCGTCTCCCGCAAAGATGCCCAGGACGATCAGGGCGAGCACCCCGGCGATGATGACCTGGACCAGAGTCCCAAACGCTCCGCGACCGCGGCGCTTGAGCTGGTCTTGCGCCGTTGTCTTTGCATCGGCGATCAGGTCGGTCGGCTGCGGGACGGTGGGACGCCTCAATCGGGGCACCGCAGGTCTCGGCGGAACCGGCTGTTGCACTTTCTTCGGCCGTGGGATCTCGGGGATCGGGACGTCGGGCAATCCGGCACGGTCGATGCGCTCTCTCGACGACGGCTCCTCGCGGGCCGGAGCCGGGGCGGATCCTGGTCGGATCCTCGCCGCGATCATGTCGCCTGACGGGGATGACGAGCGCTCTTTGTCCTCGTCGTAGGAGGGATCCGTGCTCGGGCGAGTGAAAGCTTCTCGCGCTCGCCGGATCATCTCCTCGGAGCTGAGGCCCTCGCTGTCGCTCACAGCGAGTCGCCGTGCTGAAACGGAGTCCGTGATGTGCTCATGTTTGCCCGTACACGGGGATGGCGGCGCCGTTGATGACGGCCGCAGCGGGGCTCGCCAGGAAGTCCAGCACCGAGGCGATCTCCGCCGGCTTGGGCCATCGCACGTAGTCGGCGTAGGGGAGTGCAGCTCTGGTGTCTTCCGTGTCGATCACCGAGGGGAGGATGGCGTTGGCGGTCACGTTGGTGCCGTCCAGCTCGTTGCCGAGGGTCTTGACGAGGGCAACCACGCCGGCCTTGGCGATGTTGAACGCCGCCTGTCCGGAAGGCGAGTCGTGGACGGCCCTGCTGCCCACCGCAATCAGCCGGCCCCAATCGGCTTCGAGCAAGTGGGGGATCGCGGCCCTGAGCGTGTAGAACGCGGACCGTAGGTTGATGTCGAGCATCCGGTCGAAGCGGACGTCGTCGGTTTCGCTCACGTCCCGCCCTCCTGCCCAACCGCCAACGAGGGAGCACACGACGTTGATGTGGCCGAAGGTCGCCGCGGTCTCCTTCATCAGCCGGTTCACTGCTTCGGGATCCGTGCAATCCACTCGGCGCAGCAGCGCACGGTCCTCATCGAAGTCGACCAGCTCCTCGAGATCTTGGGCTTCGCCGGGGATCAGGTAGGTCACCGCCAGTCGGAAATTGCGGCGGACCAGCACAGGGACGAGAGCCCGCCCGAGGGCGCCTGTTCCCCCGGTGACAACGGCGACGCTTTCGGAGTGCATCGGGCCACGTTAGCCATTGCCGTGGCGTTGCCATTACGGCCACAGTGTCCGGCGACAGCGGGTTATCGCGCCTGTCAGGGCGTGAGACGCTTGAAGCGCTCGGCTGCCGGGAGACCCACGGCGGCGCCTGCCTCTGTTGCCCAGCGACGAATGCGCTCGGAGAAGGCATCGCGGCGCTCATCGTCCTGTTCGGCTCCCCCCATCGTCGTCGTGCCCTGCGATGAGTGACACAACAAGGCGGCAATCTTCTGCTCCACGGTCGTCGCGATGGATTCGGCGTGGTCCGGTTCATCCGCCGACCACAACAACATCGCTGCCGGGCGGTGCGCATCGAGGCCCTGGTCGGGGAAGAAGAGTGGATCGCGAGCCGCCACCATGCCGTCGATGGCACCGAGCCCCGTCGCGCGGTGGTCCGGGTGGAGCTGATAGCGCTGCCACGGGTCGTGGCTGAGGAGGACGTCTGGGCGAGCCAGGCGGATGTGGCGGCAAAGCTCTGCCCGCAGCGCCATCGAATACTCCAGCTCGCCGTCGACGTGGTCCAGGTGGACAACGGATTGCGCCCCAAGAGCAGCGGCCGCGGCGTGTTGCTCTTGCCGCCGCAGCGCAGCGAGTTCTGTGGGATCTGCGTCGGGATCCCACGAGCCTTTGGAACCGTCGGTGACGACCAGGATCGTGACCTTGCACCCCTCCTGCGCCCAGCCGGCCAGGGTGCCTCCGGCCCCAAACTCGATGTCATCTGGGTGGGCTCCGATGGCCAGGGCGCGCTCTGGTATGGGCAGAGGTTGGGGACGGTCTCGGAGGTCGCCGTACAAGTCGCCGGTCATCGACGTGAGGATAGAAGCCGCGGCGTCATGCGAGCCTCACGGCCGGGTCGAGGATGCCTCTCAGCCACTCGCCCGCAGGGAGCTGCGTTGCCAGCAGAAGATCCTGCGCCGTGTCGAGGTCGAGTGCCAGACCCGGCGTTGCGACCACGGCCGCGGCGGGCATCTCCCTGAGATGCCGGTGGAAGCTGGCGGGCCCGTAGGCGAACCGGAAGGGGCCGGTGCCGGCCAGGAGCGCCGTGCCGCCGTCGTGAGACGGGGCGATGACGCCGTCACCCGTGAATCGGTCCCAGGCTGCGGCGAAGTCCTCGGGCACGACGACCGGCAGGTCGGCGTGCACGACGGCCCAGGACCTACCTCCCGCAGCGGCGACCGTTGCCGCAGCGGCGCCATCGAGGCCTCTGCCGGGGATCTCGTCGATGACTCGCCAGCCGTGCCTACCGGCCCAGGTGCGCACGTCGTCGCTGCCGGTTGCGATCGCCGGCGTTGCCCCGCTGGCGGCAACGGCTCGTGCGGTGTGGGCGGCGATGGCCATCCCCAGCACTGCCCGCTGCCGGGCGCTCAGGATCGTCGCCAGGCGCGCCTTGGCGATGCTGAACGGTTTGATGGGAATACCCACCACGGCGGGTGCACTCACGGAGCGGCGAGCACCCACTCGAGGGGCTGCAGGTCGATCTGCGCGCTGTCGTCCCATTGGGCGAGCTGAATCAGCAGGCCATTGGCGGTCTTGGGGTGTACAAATGCCTCCTGCCACGCGGCATCTGAGCGGTTGACGCCGACCACCTCGAAGCCCGCAGCTCTCCATGCCGATACTGCCGACCCGATGTCGGCGACCTTGAAGGTGACGTGGTGAGGCCCCTCGCCCCGGTCTGCCAGAAATCGCACCAAGAAGTGGTCTTCATCCGTCGTTTCGAGCGGCGACAGCAGCTCCAGCTTCATCCCGCCGGCAACGACGAACTGCACCCACCGAAAGCCCGCGGTGGGATGGTGCCCGCCGTTGCGATACGCGCCGCCGAGCGCCGTCACCATCGGCAGCGCCGCCGAGATGTCGCGCACGGCGAGCGCAAGATGGTCAAAACGCTCGACGGAGTGGGCGAGTTCTGCCGGCACATGCGATTCGGGGGTGTGGTGCTGCGAGGACATCGGCGGCGAGCCTACCGTGCGGGACACGCGAACAAGGAGTAGCGCCCCGTGCAGTTCGGTGCCTTCATACCCCAAGGCTGGCGGCTCGACCTCGGCCCCATCCCCGTCGCCCGGCAATGGGACACCATGGTTGCCGTCGCTCGAGTCGCAGAGGAAGTCGGGTATGACTCGATATGGGTCTACGACCATTTGCACACCTTTCCCGACGTCAGCCAACAATCGACCTGGGAGGCATGGACCCTCATGGCGGGCCTCGCCGAGGCGACGGAGCGGGTTCGTCTCGGGCAGATGTGCACCTGCAACTCCTACCGTCCCCCTTCGTACCTTGCGAAGGTGACGGCGTGTATCGATGTGATGTCGGGCGGGCGGCTCGAAGTCGGCATCGGCGCCGGCTGGTACGAGCACGAGTACCGGGGCTACGGGTACCCGTTCCCCAAGGCGTCGGTTCGCATCGGGATGCTGGACGAAGCAGTGCGGATCATGCGCTCGATGTGGACGGAGGACGTCACGGAGTTTGCAGGGAAGCACTATCAGCTCGACGGTGCCATCTGCCGGCCCAAGCCGCTCCAGGACCCGCACCCCCCGCTGTGGATCGCCGGTGGCGGCGAGAAGCTCACGCTGCGGATCGTGGCCGAGCACGCCGCGTATGCAAACTTCTTCGGGGACGCGGAGGTGTTTGCGAGGAAGAAGGCAGCGCTCCGGGGTCATTGTACCGACGTGGGGCGCGACTTCGACGAGATCACGCTGACCGCCAACGCCGACTGCCTGATCGGAGAGACCGGGGCCGAGGCCGCCGAGAAGCTCGAGGGTTGGGACAAACCGGGGTCGGAGACGAAGGAGGCGTGGTCCGAGCGCGCTCTCTTCGGCACCGCCGAGCAGGTGGCCGAGAAGGTTGCCGCGATTCGGCAGCAGGGTGTCGAATACCTCATCGTGTATTTCCCCGATGCCACCTGGGGCGATTCCATGCGACGGTTCGCCGAGCAGGTCGCACCCTCATTCCGGTGACGGTCCGCATGGGAGCGGGGTGCCGCACCGGTAAGCTCGCGGGGTGAAGCGCAAAACCAAGATCATCGCGACGCTCGGCCCTGCGGTGGCGTCGTACGAGGCGATCCGTGAGCTGGTTGCGGCCGGCATGAACGTGGCCCGCCTCAACTTCTCCCACGGCGACCACGCCACCCACGAGGAGTTCCTCGGCTGGGTGCGCAGGGCGGCCGAGGAACTCGAGGAGCCCGTCGCCGTCCTCCAGGACATCCAGGGCCCCCGGATTCGCGTTGGCACGTTTCCCGGTGGCCAGGTCGAGCTCATTCCTGGCGAGGATGTGGTGCTGGTCCCGGGTGAGGGCGAAGGTAGCGCGAGCCGGATCTCGATCGCCCACCTCGACGATGCGGATCTGGCAGCGGGCGCGCCCGTGTTGATGTCCGACGGGCTGGTCGCTCTCGAGGTGGTGACGCATCGGGGGTCAGACGTCGTGGCGCGCGTGATCCACGGTGGCGTGTTGCGGAACAACAAGGGGGTTGCGTTCCCTGGCACGCTGCTCCGCATACCCGCGGTGACCAAGAAGGACGAGGAAGATCTGCTGTTTGGGACGTCGGTGGGAGTCGATCTGGTTGCGGCGTCGTTCGTGTCGTCCGGCGCCGATATCCGCCGCATCCGGCAGCTTGCACCGGGCACTCCCGTGATTGCGAAGGTCGAGAGTGCGGTGGGCTACGGGAATCTCGACGACATCATCGAGGAAGCGCACGGCACCATGGTCGCTCGCGGTGACCTAGGGGTCGAGCTCTCGATGGAGAGCGTGCCGAGGGCCCAGAAAGACATCCTGTCACGGACCAACGCCAAGGCCCGGGTGTCCATCACGGCAACCGAGATGCTCGAGTCGATGACCCATTCCCCCCGACCTACGCGTGCGGAGGTCACGGACGTCTCCAGCGCGGTGCTCGACGGCAGCGACGCCGTGATGCTCTCGGCCGAAACGGCAATCGGCGAATACCCCATCCTTGCGGTGAAGATGATGGACCGCATCTGCAGGGAAGCCGAGTTGAGCCCCGACTACGGGCGCGGGATGGAAGTGACCTTCTTCGAGGATCGGGCGCGATTTGCTTCCGCAACCGCCCAAGCCTGTGTCGACGCTGCCGCAAACCTGGGGATGGGGGCGATCGTCGCGTTCACCGAGAGCGGGTCGACGGCCCGGCTGATCTCCAAGTACCGGCCGCGGGCCGACATCTTTGCGTATACCCCGCATGAGCGCACCTACCGCCGGATGGCGCTCTACGCAGGGGTGACGCCGCTGCCGTTCCACCCGGTGGACTCCACAGATCTCATGATCGAGTACGCCGAGCAGAACCTCTTGGCGGCCGGCATCGTCAAGCCCGGCGACGGTGTGGTGATGGCGGCCGGCATCCCCCCGAACCAGAGCGCCTCGACGAACCTCATGAAGCTGCACTCGATCGGCTCCACCACGATCGGCGTGCCCGGGGGCGACTGACCGTTTGCTTCCGCCTACTATTGCGGGCGTCCGGTTCCCGAGGAGGACGTGCCGACCATGGGCCAGCCGATCCAGGTTGAAGTGACGCAGATCGACGACGTGCTGCTCTTCGACACCGACCGCAGCATCACCGGCCAGGATGGTGTGGTCTATGCCTCCCGCGATGAGGCGCTCGACTCCGATCGGTTCCCCGCTCAGCTTGCGGCGCGGATTTTCAGCGCCGACTCGGGCGTGAACCATGTCTTTGTGGCCTCCAACCAGGTGGTGGTGCGCCGCACCGGTGGCTGGGATCAGAGCCAGACGGACGCTGCCGCCGCAGTCGTCGCAGACTTCTTCCTGTACTACCCCGACGCCGCCAACGCCTGATCAGCCGTCGCCCGGCGGCGCCGTTGTCGTTGTTGTCCCACCGTCGTCCGGCGGAGGTTCCGTGGTGGGCGGAGGCGCCGTGTACACGCCTACGACGACGCGTATCGCCGTTCCGGCAGCCACAAACCGACCCGCACCGGGGTCCTGGCTCTGGATGAGCCCGTTCTGTCCTTCGCCTGCCACATCGGTCGTGCCCCCGTCGCCGATGGTGAAGCCGGCCGCTTCGAGAGTTGCCGTGGCCTGGGCGAACGTCTGGCCGATCACCGACGGCACCTTCAACGGGCATGGCACGCCGCTTCCCGGGACCTCGCAACGATGGACGACGATGATCTCCGGCCGCGGCTGGTAGCGGTGCGTCCACTCCTGTTCGGTCACGGACCCGTCCGGCATGGTCATGATCCGCGTGATGTCGATCGTCCAGCCCTCTCCGCCGGACTGCTCCCTGACCTGCTGGCCCGGAGTCACGGTTCCCGTGTCGTCCGCCCGGTATTCGGTGGTCCAGTCGACGAAGTCGTAGCGCTCAGATGATTCGCTTTCGCAGTCCCGACCGCCGTTGTTCCCGAAGAACTTCACGGTGATCGTGGTATCGGAGTAGCTGGTGTCGATGATGACCACGGCATCCGAGTCGTTGCGGAACGCCAGATCCGGCTCGGGCCACGAGATGGTGGCCTCCCGTCCCTCCGGGTAGCGCGAGAAGTAGTAGCTGTGCGGCCGGTGGGTGACGTCTTCGTAACAACCGAAGAAGACCGCGTTGTAGAACGTCGTCGCAAACTGGCTCACCCCGCCACCCACGTCGTCGACGATTTCGCCGCGCAGGATCATCGGGGCGGGCACGTAACCCTTCTCCTCGGTGCGGGGGCCGACGTACCCGTTGAGCGAGAACGTCTCGCCGGGCATCACCACGGCGCCGTCGACGGCATCGGCGATCAGATGGATGTTGGTGACGCGCGGCTGACCTGCGGGGTGCTCCGTGGTGAAGGCCGACTGGCGGGTGATCGGACCCATCGCTTCCGCCTCCTCAGTGGTGAAACTCGCCTCTGCTCCGAACCGGAACGGGAAGTTCCCGAGGTCTGGCCCTGCCGCGGCCTGAAGGAGTGCCGTTGCGACGAGCTCGACATCGAGCAGCGTGGCCCGACGGGACGGTTTCAGCGCCACGGTCTCGTCGCTGCGGATCTCGAACTCTGCATTCCGCGGCGGCTGCTCGATCGCGCCGCGGTGCGGCTCGAGCGCCGTCGCAACGGCCGAGGGCTCGAGCGACACGACGATGCGAGCGGGTGAGCCCTCGACGCTCGTACGAATCGCCCTGCCGATCTCTTCGGGAGAGATGGTGATCGATATCTCAGGGTCGATGGCGGTGAGCGTCACGGGCCCGTCGATCATGCGCCAAACCTCCTCGACGACGGCGTCCACATCGGCATCGGTCACCTGCGGGATGACGCTCGTGGTGGGTAGCGTCACCAATTCTCGCTCTGGTTGATCCAGGGAGGCGGCAACGAGCTGGGCGGCCCGGACCCGATCGATGCCCTCGCCTGGTCGCGGATAGCTGGGAACCACTTCACCCTCGAGGACCTCGACGCCACCCTCGCTGGGGGGGCGACCGATCGCCGTGGTCTCCCACTCTTCGAACACCCCGTCGAGAGACGCCTCGTCGAAGGACGTAGGCAGGTCGACGCTGATGGGCGTGCTGAATGACTGCACCCACGCCGAGAACTGATCGAGAAAGCCGCCCTCGGTGCGGGCAACGAGCGCCGCGGCGAGTGCGGACTGCTCATCCACGTCGAAGTCCACCCTGCTCTCGTCCAGGTCGAAGGCCCGCCCGTTGACCCGGAAGGGTGCCGGGGCCTCCATGAGGATGGTCTCGTACTCGACGAGGCGGGCGGTGGCGTCCTCGGGGCTCAACCCGCCGAGCTCGACACCCCCCGCATTGACGTTGGGCGCAATCTCGCCGCTGTTGAGGGCGCGGGCCACCGCAAACAGGAGCAACGGCAACACGAGCACTACGGCGATGACCGCGCCCGAAACCGCAAGGTTGAGGTGACGGTTCATAGGGATTGGGGACGGATAGAGGAAGAGGTCTGGCCCGAAAGGAGTGTAGCCGGTTGCGGTTTGTGGCCAATTACCTGCCATGGCGCCGGCCTTTGGGCATTCCTGTCGTACCGGGCAGATACCATCGGCCCAGTGATCACCTTCCCCAACGTGCCCGCCGGCGCGGACGTCGTCGTGTCGGCGACGTTGTTCACGACTTTTCTCAAATGCCCCGATCAAGCCCGGGGTCGCCTCGCAGGTGAGTACCCCCGAGAGACACCCGAATCGTTTCGCGGTCTGCTCGCCCACAGAGTCTTCGCCAGGCACCTGACCACGGGACCGATCACTCGAGAACAGTTCACCCAGTCATGCCGTGAGGAGATCGGCAAGTCGTTGAACCCGAAGCTGGTGTCGCTCGGTCTCAAGCCGAGCCGCCTGGAGAACGTCGTTGCCGAAGTCGGCGATCTCTATGAACGCTTCAAGAGGTTCCCCACCGAAGGTTTCCAGGGTGCAGAGATCCAGATCGAAGTCGAGCCGCAGCCCGGGGTCATCCTGAAGGGCGTTGTCGACGCGGTGTTCGACGACGGTGGCGGCGTGCGGATCGTGGATTGGAAGACGGGCCGGCTGGGGACAGCGGAACGACAGCTCGATTTCTACGCCCTGCTGTGGGTGCTTGCCCGCGGCGAACCGCCCAACCATGTCGAAGCCGCGTCCGTGGCAACGGGGGAACGCTACGAAGCCGTCCCGACCAAGGATCGGCTGACCACTACCGCAGCGGAGGTCGCCGCGGCCGCTGCCGAGCTGCGCAGCGGTCTTGCAGGCGCAGGGGAGTTGGAGCGACGAGGCGGCCCGTGGTGTCGCTACTGCCCGCTGCTCGACGGGTGCGCCGAGGGTCGATCTGCGGCCGGCGTCGTGGCGTGACGACTCTGCGGCGGTAGGGGAGTGCCATACTCCCAGGTCCCCATGCACACAATCCTGGCCATCCATGCGCATCCCGACGATGAGAGCTCCAAGGGCGCCGGTTCCGTAGCCCGCTACGCGAGCGAAGGTGTCCGCTGCGTGCTGGTCACGGCCACAGGCGGCGAAGCGGGCGACATCCTGAACCCTGCGCTGGACACCCCTGAAGTGAAGGCGAATCTGCCCGCGTTGCGGCGCGAGGAGCTGATGGAGGCCGCCCGCATCATTGGATACACCGAGGTCATTGAGCTCGGCTACCGCGACTCCGGGATGCCCGACACCGACGACAACGTCCACGAAGCCGCATTCGTCAACGCCGACTTCGATGACGTCCTGGGTCGGCTGGTAGAGATCGTTCGCAGGGAGCGGCCAACGATCGTGCTTGGCTACGACGACCATGAGCGGTATCCGCACCCGGACCACCTGAGGGTCCATGATCTGTCGGTTGTCCTCGCCGATGCCGCAGCCGATCCGAGCCGTTTTCCCGATGCTGGTGCACCGTGGCAGATCGAGCGTGTTGTTGCCCCGGTGTTCACGGTGCGGCGGCTCATGGCCCTGCACGACGCCGCCATCAGACGCGGTCTGGAATCACCTTTTGAACGATGGATCGCCAACCTCGACGGGGCCACGGACGACGGCAAGCACCTGGTGCATGTCGACGTGACCCCATGGCTGGAGGTGGGACGGAGCGCCTTGCGGGCCCATCGCACCCAAGTGGATCCTGAGGGCTTCTGGTTCAAACTGCCGACGGAGGTCGTCGCCGCCGCCTACCCATTCGAGGACTTCGAGGTTCTTCACGCCGTCACCACGCTGCCCGAGGGTGCGACCGATCTGTTCGCCGGCTTGTGAGCCGCAGCAGAATGGTGTCGGCTGGTGTGGTGTAATCCGGATGATGCGTGCGATATCTCCTGAAGATGTCTCGAGGCTGCGGCGAATGGCCGCCGTGCTCGACCTGCTGCCCGTCGTTGACCCCGCCATGGACGAGGAGCGACGGCTGCTCGTTCGCACCATCGCAGGGTACGTCGTGCCTCGACTCGAACGTCCCGAGGAGCCTGCGCTGATTGCCGTCGCAGGGGGGGACGGTGTCGGCAAGTCCCACGTCGTGAATCGGATCCTCGGTGATCAGGTGGTGGACGAGGATGTGATCCGCCCCACCACCACGGTGCCGACGCTGATCAGCGCCGAGGGGGGCAGCGGAGCCGTCTCCGGCCCGCTGTTGCGCAAGATGCAGGCCTCTGCACCGACCCTCGACACCCGGATCACCGATGCGCCTGTTGCCGAGACGATCGGCCTCGTGGACTTGCCTGCGACGGTCGACGAGGTCACGAACACCCGAGTGCTCGGTCTGGCGGATCTCGTGCTCCTGGTCGTGACCCCGGCCCGGTACGCAGATGCATCCACCTGGGCGTTGCTCGATCAGCTCCTCAAACGATCGATACCGGTGTGGGTGGTTCTGAACCGCTTTGGGGCAAGGGATGGCGAAGTCGAGTCCGATCTGGAACGGCGGCTCCGAGAGGCCGGGGTAGCGATCCCGCTGTATGTCGTCGATGAGGGACACGACGGGTCCGCCGCAGACCTGCTCGCTGCCCTGGATGAGCTGGCAGGCGAGGGCCGCGACGCGCTGTTGGGCCCGTCGCTCCGCAAGCGCACGATGCGGGTCGTGAATCGCACCGCCGCCCTGACGTTCCCGCTGGATGAAGTGCGCAGGAGCGGCGATCGACTCTTGGCCATCGCCGATGAGGAATACGATGCCGCCGCTCGAGCTGTCGCAGAGATGATCGACGTCGAAGGACTTGGGCCCGGAGCGGCTGCGGCGCTGTGGCCTGACGTTGCGGAACGTCTTGCTGGAGTCGTGACGAGGCGCGTTGGGCTGGCGGCCGAGCGCACTGCGGCGGCGTGGCAGGTCTCCCCCGACGGGGCGGCCGTCCTGGCCGGTGCAGGGCACGAGCTGTGGCGCCATCCCCCGGAGACGGCGCGTGCGGCCCGCGACAAGCTGCTCGATTGGGACCGCGAGCTCGGCACCCTGGTCGGCAGGCACACCAAGCGCCAACTCAACGCCTACAAACTCGGTCAGGTGGTCGCCGTGGTGCGAGCAAGGGCACTCGGCGACGAATCGAAACCGCGATGGTTGGTGCGCCGCCGCCTGAAGGACGACCTCGACGAGGTGGCTGAGGAGGCCCGCGCCCGTCTCGCCGAGATTGCGGCGACGGTCGTAGCGGAGGACAAACAACGATTCATTCGCCGTATGGGGACCCTTCCATCGGCCGAGGCGATTGGCGAGTTGCGGGATCTCGTGACCGCCTTCGACAGCGACCCGCAACATGAAGCACCGGAGACGCCTGAGGTACCCGAAGGGCTTGGAGCGCTCGGAACGGAGGATGTCACCGACACGCCGGAAGCACAGGAAACGCTCGAGGGTGCGGACGCTCCCGAGGCGCATGCGGCGGCGGACGCCGGCGAGGCGGCCACCGATGCGTGACTTGCAGGAAGCCTTTGATGCCGCCGATCTCGTGGTGCGGCGGGCCGAGGGGTTTGTGCCCGATACCGTGCGGCGGCGTGCGGTGGATTCACTCGACGAACTGCGAACCCGCGGCGCTCGAGCCCACTCTGCGCTGCTGCTGGCGCTGGCAGGCGGCACGGGCAGCGGCAAGTCGAGCGTGCTGAATGCGGTCGCCGGTGCGGAGATAGCGTCCGTGGGCCGGCTCCGTCCCCACACGGAGCGGCCGCTGGCGTGGGTTCCCGCTGACGGCGACCCGGCGATAGCCGCGGTGCTGGACGAACTGGGCATCTCCGAGCGCAGCACCCACGAGAATCTCGATGGGGTGGCGCTCATCGACATGCCCGACATGGACTCGATAGCAATCGACCATCGCGTCGTCGTCGAGCAGTTGATACCGAGGGTGGATGGCCTCGTGTGGGTCCTCGACCCGCAGAAGTACCACGACCCGGAGCTGCATGAGCAGTTCCTCGCCCCGCTCCACGGATACGCCGCCCAGACGGCGTTCGTCCTCAACAAGGTCGACAAGCTGGAGGAAGCAGAAAGGGAGTCCGTTACAGGCCACGTCCGTCGGTTGCTCGACGATCTCGGCTACGGCGCCTCGCCGCTGTTTCCCGTGGCAGCCGCTCCACCGTCCGGGGAGCCGGTGGGGATCGATGCGCTCGTCGCCTTCCTCGGGACCCGGCTCGACCGCAAGCGAACGAGCTACGGGAAGCTGCTTGCCGATCTTGCCGGGATCGTCAAGGAGCTCGGCTTGGCCGCGGGGGTGTGGAAGGGCGGCAGCATTCGCCTGGGAGGCCGCTGGACCGTCACCCGCGAGGCGGCGATCACCGCACTGCGACCGGCGAGTCAGGCGCCGAGCGAGGATGCGCTCTGTCGCGTCGAAGATCTCGTAGCCGCGTCGGCGGCGGAGGTCGGTGGTCACATCGGCGACCGCATGCGGCACGAGCTCGACCACGCCGTCATCATGTCGGCGATGACGCAGGCCCAGCACGCCGTGAGCGAGGACGACATCAGTCGCGCCCGCACGCTGCTCGACGACGAACTGGGGTCTCCCCTGCGCACGATGGTGTGGGAGCGCAGCTACTACGCAGCGCTCGTTGCGTATGCCCATATCGGGGTCCGCCAGGTTGCCTCGCGATTCGAAGTGACGCTCGCATGACATACCTGGCCGTAACCAGCCCTCCGTGGCAGGAAGGTGTGGTGCAGACGGTAATCGCGGTCCTTGCGGTGGCCGTGTTGTGGCTGGTGTTCGATCGTGTCGGGCGGCGCCTGCTCGACCGGCTCGTCAGCAAGGAGACGGACCGCAACAGCGTGCAGGGGGACGAACGTGCTCAACGCATCACGACGCTCTGGTCGGTTGGGCGGATCTTCCTCACGCTGGTCCTGTTCGGCGCCCTGGTGCTGATCACGTTCGCCATCTGGGGCATCCCGACGACACCCTTCCTTGCTTTGGGTTCCGTCATCGGCATCGCCATCGGCTTGGGCGCCCAGGATCTGGTCAAGGACGTGATCGCGGGCCTCTTCATCATCGCCGAGGACCAGTACGGGATCGATGACGTCGTGCTGATTGCGGGCGTCAGCGGTCGCGTCGACGAGATCCGGCTGCGCACCACCGTGCTGCGTGATCTCGACGGCAACGTCCATCACGTCCCCAACGGCCAGGTGACGGTGGCCACGAACTACACCCAGGAGTACGCCCAGATCGTGGTCGACCTCGGCATCTCCTACGACGCAGACGTCGACGAGGTCATCGGCGTGGTCACGGACGAGGCGATGAGCTTCTACGAGGATGCTGAGTGGGAGGGGACATTCCTGTCGCCACCCGAGATGCTTGGGGTTCAGGAGCTCGCAGACTCAGCAGTGCTCGTGCGACTCACGCTTCGCGTCAGACCTGCAGACCGATGGAACGCCCGCCGCGAGTTCCTGCGGAGAATCAAGCGGCGATTCGATCACGAAGGCATCGCCATCCCGTATCCCCACATGACGATGGTGACGCCGGAATCGGTCAGGTTGCAGGACCCAGCACCCGAAGACCATCAGCCACAGGAGTGACCTCCAGCCAATCGGTCGAGCCGAGCAACTCACCGTCGGCCTGGAACAGGCCGGAAGGGTCGGCCTCGATCACCACCTTGGCCGGGTCGTGCCACACCCTCACCCCTTTGGTCGACGTGAGGTCCCGCCCCGCCATGGCCCGAGCCGCGATCGGCACTGCTCTCGGCAGAGCAAGCGATTCGATGGCAACAACGGTCAGCCCCGGGCCAGACCTGGGGCTGAGACGCATCGGTACTCGCCCGAAATACGTGTACGGGTCGTGGACCTGCACCATGGCGGAAACCGCATCGGCGGTCTCCCCGTCGCAGTTGACCCGCAGGTTGGCAGCGCGAACCCGATAGCGGGAGAGCAGCGCACGAGCCGCCGACCTGGCGTAATGGATGGAGCCGAAGTAGTACTTCGACGTCGGGCGCTGTTCGGCGATGTGCACCATCTCGGCGTCGTAGCCGATGCCGGCCGCAAACACCGCGTACTCGGACCGGGCGCCGAGCCCGCTGTCGGTGGCGAGGTGGGCCAGCGGCACGGTGCGGACCGGATAGTGGCGCATGGCGGTCGCGGCTTTGCCGGGCTTGCTGGGCAAGCCCAGGATGCGGGCGACCACGTTGGTCGTTCCGGCCGGGATGATGCCGAGCGCCGTCCCGGTGCGGGCTACGCCGTTGGCGACATGGTGAACCACACCGTCACCGCCCATGGCGACGACGACGTCGAACCCTTCGCCGGCCGCATCAACTGCCATCTGGCGAGCCTCGTCCGCGCTGTTCGGCCACACCGGCGTGACCTCGAACGTCTCACCCAGGTCGGAGACGACATGGCGGTGGAGGGCTCCTGTGAAAGCCGAGGCAGATGGGTTGGCAACGAGGAGGAGGCGGCGCATCGCGATTCAGGTTACTCCGCAGGTTCTGAAAGGAACTCCTCCACCGGTCATGGGTTGCGCTGGGACCGTGGGACAGACGGCAGAAGGCTCTTCGGCCAAGTGGACGCAAACCTGGCTGTGTGCCCGCTGCTGAGCGGCAATGGCTCGACAGGGTGCTGCAGCCGCAGATCGTGACGATTGCCCATGGTCGGCGGCGGCGTTGCCGGTATACCGTGGGTCACATGACGTATCGCAACCGGCACGAAGCCGGTGTGGCCCTTGCCGGCGCCATCGAGGAATCGGGTCTCAGCTGGACCGGCTCGCTCGTGCTCGGCGTGCCTCGCGGCGGCGTGGTGGTCGCAGCAGCCGTTGCCGACGTCCTTGGGCTTCCGCTCGACGTTGCGTTGGCGCGGAAGCTCGGGGCGCCGTTCAACGCAGAGCTCGCCATCGGTGCAATCGCCGAAGGCGGTGCGGTGTGGATCAACAGGGATCTGACGGAGCGGCTTCGTGTACCCGAGGACTGGATCGAAGAGGCAATGGTGCGGGAACGGACCGAGATGGAGCGTCGTGCCCGGCGCTATCGGGAAGGCCCGGCACCTGTGCTCGACGGGCGCAGCGTGGTGGTGGTCGACGACGGTGTCGCCACCGGGGCGACTCTGGCGGCAGTGCTCCAAGCGTTGCGCGCCGCCGGGTCTGCGACGCTCATCTGTGCGGTCCCGGTTGCCCCGCCTTCTGCCGTGGCGATGCTGGGGAAGCACTGTGACGCGGTCGTGTGCCCTCTCCAGCCACGCCGGTTCGATGCCGTGGGCTCGTGGTATCGCGACTTCGGCCAGACCAGCGATTCTGAGGTTGTCGCCATCCTTCGCCGCACGCGGAACTTCTAACGGCCCGGCGCCCTCGGAGACGGCGCGGTTAGTCTCAAGCGTGCGCGACAGGAGGTCCCCCAGGTGCTCGTTCCGTACCGTGTCGAACCGTATTCCGATTTCACCGATCCGGCGAACCGCGCCACGTACCAAGCCGCACTCGCCGCCGTTGCGTCAGAGCTGGGCAGGGAAGCCCCGGTGGTCATCGGCGGCCGCAACGTAGCGACGGACACGACCATCGTTTCGGTCAATCCGGCACGGCCCAACCAGGTCGTGGGCGTGGCCGGCTCCGCAAGTCGCGAGATCGCCGTCGATGCGCTGGAATCGGCGTGGGACGCGTTCCCGTCGTGGTCGGGAACACCTGCTGCCGAGCGGGCGGAAGTCATCCACCGCATCGGCGACGTCATGGCACGTCACAAGTTCGAGCTGGCGGCGTGGATGACGTTCGAGGCCGGGAAGAACTACGCCGAGTCCGAAGCCGATGTGGCTGAGGCGATCGACTTCTGTCGCTACTACGCCCATCAGGCCCTCCGCCTCGCTGAGCCCGTGCCCGTCGGTGAATACCCCGGCGAAACCAACGATTCGTTCCTCGTTGCGATGGGCGCCGGAGTCGCCATCCCGCCGTGGAACTTCCCCGTCGCCATCCTCGTGGGCATGGCGGTCGGTCCGGTCGCTGCGGGCAACACCGTGATCGTGAAGCCCGCATCGAACACGGCAGTGCTGGGGGCCCGGTTTGTCGAGATGGCGACCGAGGCCGGCCTCCCGCCCGGCGTCATCAACTTCGTCCCCGGCTCCGGGGGGGAGATCGGCGACACGCTGGTCGACCACCCCAGGACCCGCTTCATCAACTTCACGGGATCGAAGGAAGTCGGGCTCAGGATCGCCAAACGATCGGCCACCGTGCATCCCGGGCAACACTGGCTCAAGCGGGCGTTCATGGAGATGGGCGGCAAAGACGCCATCATCGTCGATGAGACCGCCGACCTCGATGCCGCAGCCGACGGCGTCGTGCGCAGCGCCTACGGGTTCCAAGGTCAGAAGTGCTCGGCGTGCAGCAGGCTCATCGCCGTCGATGCAGTCCACGACGACCTCCTCGATCGCGTGATCGACAGAGTCACCGCCCTCGAGATCGGGAGTCCGGAACAGAATGTCGCCGTCGGACCTGTGATCTCGGCGGCGCAGCACCGGGCCATTCTCAGCGAGATCCAGATGGGCGAACATGAGGCACGACTCGTAGCCGGCGGCAAGCCGGTCGATCTCGACGGGGGCTACTACATCCAGCCCACCGTGTTCGCCGATGTGAACCCGCACGCTCGCCTCGCGCAGCACGAGATCTTCGGACCGGTGCTCTCCGTCATCCGGGCGAGCGACTTCGACGATGCCCTCACGATCGCCAACGACACCGAGTTCGGGCTCACCGGCGGCCTCTTCTCCACCGACGAGGGGCGGATCGAGCGAGCCCGGCGGGAATTCCATGTGGGCAACCTCTACATCAACCGCAAGATCACCGGCGCCCTCGTGGGAATTCAGCCGTTCGGCGGCTTCAAGATGTCCGGGTCGAACGCCAAAGCAGGCGGCCCCGACTACCTCAGGCTGTTCATGGAGATGAAGTCGGTCACCAGGGCGCTCTAATCCGCCGCATTGTGGCGTGACGGTGGGATACTCGGCGCCGGCCGGAGCATCTGGAATCGAGGGTCATGTTGCGCCGCACCATCTCAGTTGGGCTCGTCGCGTTCGCGGTCGCCATGGGCGGTTGTGCGTCCAGCGAGCCTGCGATTGGCGAGGGTGCGCCGTTCGGCGCCGTCGCGGCAGCGTCTCAACCGAAGCTCAGCACCACGATCCCGCCGGCCGAGACTCCGGCGGTTGAAGCTGCGCCACCGACGGAGGGCGTTGTCGTGGTCCCGCCTGGGGGTGCCCCGCTGCTGCTGAGCCCGGACGGCGAGGAGTTGGTACGGGTTCACGAAGGCATTGCGATGGGGTTCGGCGCACGATCCGGTGAATGGCTCGAAGTCGTGACGACCTGCAACGACACGGCATGGGTACAGGAGGATGCGGTGGAGGTCACGGCACAGGCGACCCGGGGAGTGCCGGGACCCGGCTTCGACCTGACGCAAGCCGTCATCGTGCTGGACCCTGGCCATGGTGACCGCGACTGGGGTGGTGTGGGACCCAACGGTCTTGCCGAGAAGGCGGTGAACCTCGATATCGCCGAACGAGTCCGCACCCTCATGAGTACGTCGCACGATGTCGATTGGGCGACGGGAGACATTCAATCCGGCTCGGCGGTTCCCCCGTTCGGGACGGTCTGGCTGACTCGGGATCGCTCAGGGCCGAACGGCGGAGACTTCGAGCTCGGGCTGGCGTTTCGAGCTGAGTTTGCGAACAGTGCCGGAGCCGATGCCTATGTCTCCATCCACAACAACACGGTACCCAAGATCACGACCGACATCCCCGGCACGGAGGTCTTCTACGCCGTCGGCGCGGAAGACTCCGATCGTCTGGCCTCGCTGATCTACGAGGAGATGCTGCGGAGCTTCTCCGGGTTCTCCGCCAATTGGACCGGAGGTGAACTGCTCGGCGCTCGTGCTCGGGTCGATCCCGACACCGGCGAGGACTACTACGGAGTCCTGCGCAGAGCGGAGATGCCGGCTGTCATCGTCGAGGGAATCTACATCAGCGAGCCCGAAGAGGAAGCGCTGCTCGACACGGAAGAGTTTCGGCAGGCATACGCCGACGGCGTCTACCGCGGCATCGTGCGCTTCCTCACCACGACCGAGGAGGGGACCGGTATCCGCGATCCCGAGCCCTTCCCAGACGACGCCGGTACCGTGGACTCGTCCGCATGTCAGATTCCGGCCCAACCGTGATCCGCCGCACCCTCATCGTCGTCGCCGCCCTCGGACTCGTCGGGGTAGGGGCCGTGCTCGTGCTGCGGGCCAACTCCGAGGCCAGCCCAGAAGCGCCGACGACGTCGATTGTTGCCCAATCGTCCTCGGCCACGTCGGTGCCGCCGACCACGTTGGTGACGACGACGTCGACGAGCGCCACCACGACGACGACCACGATGGCTGGCGAGCCGTTTCTGATCCCGGCGGCGCCGCCGCCGCACCCGGAGCCTCCTGCGGCCGGCGTTCCACAAGATTGGGTAGGGAACGGTGCGCTGCTCGTGGCGGCGGGTGGTGCCGATCTGGTATCGGCCCCCGACCAGCCCCCGTTCATGCGGGTGCGGGAGGGCGTCGTCCTCGCCGGCCGCGGTTTCAGTCGCGATCGCGATTGGATTCGGGTGTTCCACATGTGTGACGGGGTGGCGTGGGTACGGGCCGCCGAGGTGGCTGCGTTGCCACAAGGAGATGCCGAGCAAACGGTTGGCGAGGGATTCAGCTTCGGAGACGCCGTCATCGTGGTTGACCCCGGCCATGGAGGTCCTGCCAACATCGGGGCGGTCGGCCAGGATGGCCTGGCCGAGAAATTCGTCAACGTGGATATCGCGGCTCGGCTCCGGGACCTCCTCGCCTCGCCACGGTCCGTCGACTGGGAGACCGGTCTCATCCTCGAGGGAGCGGACATTCCCGCCGCCCGGACCGTGATCGTGACTCGTGCTGGGCTGGGCGACGCCGCCGACTACGAAGCCGGCCTCGACTTCCGGGCCGCAGTCGCCAATTCTGCAGGCGCCCACGCGATGGTCTCCATCCACAACAACGCAGGGCAAGAGGTCGATCTCAACGCTCCAGGCAGCGACGTGTATTACCAGTCACAGGCCCCTGTCTATGAGCCTTCACGGCGGTTGGCGACCCTCATCGTCGAGGAGATGCGGCGCGGGTTTCAAGCCTTTGATGCAATGTGGGTCGGAGCGATCGAGTTGGGCGCCAAATCCCGGATCAGCCCGCGGGACGGCGTGAGTCAGTACTACGGCGTGCTCAAAGCGTCCCGGGTGCCTGCGGTCATCGCCGAGGGCGCCTACATCTCCAATCCCGACGAGGCCGCGCTACTCCAGACTCCCGAGTTCCAGCACGCCTATGCAGCGGCGTTGTACCGGGCGCTTGTGCGGTTCGTCACCACCGATGAACCCGGCGGCGCCCCCAGCCACGACCCCGAAGTGTGGGACGGGTTTGCGGGCAGCGGCGGGGCACAACCCACGTGCGAGATCCCGGCCCAAGGCTGATCGGTACGACGCGCCACCGGCGCAGCGAGGAGCGAAATGGGACGACTCGACGCCAAAGTGGCCATCATCACCGGCGCCGCCTCGGGGATAGGTGCCGCCTCGGCGCATCGCTTCGCCGGAGAAGGCGCCAACGTGGTGGTTGCCGACATCCGCACCGAGGCAGCCGAGGAGACGGCCGAGCGCATCAGAGCGGCGGGGGGCTCGGCGGTTGCTCTTCCCGTCGATGTGACGGATCCGGACTCTGTCGCTGCGATGGTCACCACAACCGTTGCCCGGTTCGGCGGTCTGCACATCCTGTTCAGCAATGCGGGCGTCTTGATCGCCGGCACGGTCGAAGACATGCCGCTCGACACGTGGCAGACGCATCTCGACGTCAATCTCACCGGCGGCTTCCTCACGGCCAAGTACGCCATCCCTGCGATCAGGGCGTCGGGCGGCGGTGCCATTCTGCTCACCGGGTCGACCGCATCCCTGGTGGCCGAACAGAACGACGCCGCCTACGTCGCATCGAAGGGCGGCGTCCTGATGCTGGCCAAGGCGCTGGCGCTCGACCTTGCCGGAGAAGGGATCAGGGTCAATTGTGTGTGCCCAGGTTGGATCGACACCCCGTTCAACGACCCACTGATCGACGACCGCGACGCACACGCCGCCATGGTCGACACGTTCATCCCGATGCGCCGGCAGGGTCTCCCCGCCGAGGTCGCTGAGGCGGCGCTGTTCCTGGTGAGCGACGAAGCCTCCTACGTCACCGGCCACGGCCTCATAGTCGACGCCGGATTCACCGCGATGTGAACGATCGCCAGGGGCAATGGTGGGTGGTGTCACGTCGCGACCCTCCCCGCCTCCGGCGCCTCCCGCAAGGGGAGGGGAAGGGCGGCGATCGTTGCTAGAAGTCGCCTTGGTATTTCCAGCGGTCGACGACGGTCCCGCCTGGCGTCTGGAGGATCACCGAATCGCCGCCGTTCGACCAGACCGCATCGTCGGCGCACCAATAGAGATCCCGGGTGTCGCTCGTGCCGCAGCCGGTACGTATCCGTACGGCCGCTCCGGGTTGCAGCGCAAAGCCATCGGCGAAACGGAACCGGTGGGTGGACGACTCGTCGCGCAATATCCAGCTGCTCATCGTCACCGCCTTGGTTCCGCGGTTCTCCACGACGACGTACTCCTCGTCGGTGTTCTCGAAATCGCGGCCGGGTGGGTCGTAGCGAACGTCGGTGATCTGCACACCTTCGACGATGTCACCACACACGGCTGAGCCCCAAAGCCCGCGGCCATCGCGCCATGCCGCATCTTCAGCGGCGAGCAGCCGGGGCTCGTTCGGCGTCCCGGTTTGGAGTGCGATCGCAGCTCCCTGCTCGACCATCATTGCGTTGATCCATGTGCCGCCGACCCACACGTCCCGCAGTAGCCGGCCGAACTGGTCTTCGTCATCTTCTCCCTCGACCGGGACCAGGATCACCTCGTCGGTGACGACCGACTGCAACAGCTCTCTGGCCTGGTCGCCGAAGCACTCGTCGCGCTCGGGGGTGTTGATGCCGGCCAATCGGACCTCGGTGCGCCGGCCGTTGCGGATCACGGCGAGCGAGTCTCCGTCGAGGACTGCATCGACGGCAACGGTCTCGCCCGGCGGAGGCGGCGTCGTCGTATTCGACGGTGCCGATGCAGCCGGTGGTGCTTCCGTGCCGCCGCCGGTTGTGCTCGGACCCGAGGCGATGCTGCTGCTCGAACCGTCGCCGGACGACGTTGAGCACGCAGCGAGGACGAGCACACAGGCCAGCAAGGTGACGGAGAAGGGGCGCATGCGGAGACGCTAGTGCCGCAGTGGCGGGAAAGGGCCCCGATCGCTTTACCCTTGCAGAACCACATTCAGAAGGTCTCGGAGGCGCAATGCGGATTCTCGTGGTTGAGGACGAGCCTGATCTCGCGCAAGCGATTGCGGTGGGCTTGCGGCGCGAGGGATATGCCGTTGACCTTGCGCCCGACGGCGCCGACGCGGTGGACAAGCTCGCCGTCAGCGCATACGACTTGGTGTGCCTGGACCTGAATCTCCCGGACATGGACGGCCGCGAAGTGTGTCGCCGGGTCCGCAACGGCGAAGTCCTGGACGGCAGCGAACCGCGCGTGCTCATGTTGACCGCGCGCGATTCGCTCGAAGACCGCGTCGGCGGGCTTGACGACGGCGCGGATGACTATCTCGTGAAGCCGTTTGCGTTTCCCGAGCTGCTGGCACGGCTGCGTGCTCTGGCGCGGCGTGACGTGGCCTCGCGGGGTGCCCGACTGGAAGTCGGTGACCTGGCGCTCGATGCCGCCAAACGAGAGGCGTGGTATCGGAATCAGGCGATGGACCTCACCGCCAAGGAGTTTGCGCTGCTGCGGTACTTCATGCTCCACGCCGGCGAAGTCCTCTCCGCAGAACGGCTCCTGGAGCACGTTTGGGATGAGCACGCCGACCCGTTCACCAACACCGTGCGGGTGACCGTCAGCAATCTGCGCCGCAAGCTCCGCGAGACCGGTGCAGAAGATGCGATCGGCACGGTCGTCGGCGCCGGGTACCGCCTGGTCGAGTCACCGTGAGCGAACGCACGCTGGCGTTCTTCCGCTCGATCCGGTTCCGGCTGGCGTTGACGCACTCGCTGGTGGTTTTTGGGCTCGCCTTCCTCGTGATCGCCGGGGTGAACTATGGCTTGTCCCAGTCCCTCGACGATCAGCCCGTCTCGCGCCAGATTCTGTACACCACGTTCGTTCGCCGAGATGCGGATCCCATCACGTTCGCCCAGCAGTACGAGATGGTGAGCTTCGAGCAGGCCGTCAACGAGCGCGCCCTGGAGAACCTTCGCAGGTTTTCGATGTGGGCGATTCTCGGGCTCTTCCCTGCTTCGATTGCCGCCGGCTGGCTGATCGCAGATCGAGCGCTTGCCCCCATCGGTCGGATCACCGGGGTCGCCAAAGAGATCCAGGCCACCGACCTGTCCCGCCGCATCGACCTCGGCGGCCCCGACGACGAGCTGCGCGAGCTTGCCGACACGTTCGATGCAATGCTCGATCGTGTAGAGGCGGGAGTTGATCGGCAGCGCGAGTTCATCCAGGACACGTCACATGAGCTCCGCAATCCGCTCGCCGTGATGGCGACGAACCTCGATGTCGTGCTCTCGGATCCTGACGCGGGCGCGGCCGAGCTACGCGAGACAGCTGCCGTGGTACGGCGGTCCGTGGATCGGGCGGCTCGCACCGTCGACGACCTCGTACTGTTCGCCGGGACGGAGGTACCCGAGTCGGCGCGTCAGCCGATTGCCCTCGACGAGGTGCTTCATGAGGTTGTGGGGGAGTATCAGGGCCCGATCGAAAACGCGGCTCTCGGCATCGACCTGCTGGGTGACGGGGCCGTTGTCGATGGCGACCGCAGCGCCATCAAGCGAGTGGTCGCCAACCTCGTCAACAATGCCGTCAGGCTCACTCGACAGGGGTCGACGTTGCGAATCGGGTCAGGAGTTCACGGTTCGTTTGCGTGGGTCGGCGTCGAGGACGAGGGCCCCGGCATCGATCCCCGCGATCACGCTGCCGTATTCCAGCGCTACTGGAGCAACGACGACACCAGCCTTCAGACGGAAGGCCGTTCCGGGCTGGGGCTGGCGATTGCGCGTCAGATCGCCGACGCCCACCGTGGGGCGCTGACCGTGCGCTCGGTGCGAGGCGCCGGTGCCGCCTTTGTCCTGTGGCTCCCGCACGACGTTGATGCCGATGTGGCCACGATCACCGACGATGGTGTCCATCCACTCTTCGACCCGTTTGCACCGCCGGCATAGAGGCTCAGCGGATAGGTGAGCCTCTTGGCGAGTCGGCCGCTGATGCCGGGGCCTGAGCGGCCCGCCCGAACGGCAGGAGCGGACAGTATCTCTTTGTCCGGCGAGACGACAGCTTGCCCTCTCCGCGCGGCTCCTAAGCCTGAATCCACCGTTCGAATCGGCTGGGTCGCCCGGCAGCCGGTGCCCGTGCACGCTGCGGTTGGATCACCGTCGTCACGCCCGGGGAATGTCGAAATGGCGCAACACATGTGGCGGGTGCAACTACCGGGCGACCGCCTCCATGAATCGGTGGATCCAGGCTCAGAGGTTCAGCGGATAGGCGAGCCTCGTGGCGAGCCGGCCGCTGATGCCGGGGCCGGAGCGATAGTCTCTCTTCGTCCGGCGAGACGACAGTTGCCCTATCCGCGCGGCCGCTTTGGCGACGCGTCCCCAGAGAGATTCGCCCGCCCGCTGCGGCTCTTAACGGCGGCTTTACGTGCCGGCGCATACGGTGCACGAGCACGTCGATGCGGAGGCCGCGCGTATGACTTTGGACACAGACGGACACATCAGCACAGGAAGGTCCTGGCGGGATTTGCCCGACGCACCCCCGGAGTCCGATGTGATCGATCCCGTCGCAGCGGCGACTCCGGAAGCGGCGGCCACGGTCGATACCGTGCCTCTTCCCATCACCGAACCCGAACCGCTTGCCCCGCCGCCGCACTCCCCCGACGCACCTGCCGAAAGCGATCGTGGTGTATGGGGATGGGTGGTCGGCGTTGCTGCGGTGATCGGGCTCATAGCGATCGTGTTTGCGTGGTCTCCCTGGTCCGACGACGCTCAGGTGGACGCCCTCATCGCCGATACGGGCGTCCTGGACAACGTGGATGAGCCAGTGGCCGCAGTCGCCGTCGAGCTCCTCCCCTCCGTGGTGCAGATCGAACGTGCGGGTGCCTTCGGGGAAATCGGCTCTGGTTTCGTCTATCAGGACGGCCGGGTATTGACGGCGGCTCACGTTGTTGCCGGCGCCGATGAAGTCACCATCCGTACCTCCGACGGGCAACAGCTCACCGGTACCGTTCTTGGCGGTGATCCGGTCGCCGACATAGCCGTCGTGGCTATTGACAGCGATGTGCCGCCGGCCGTCCTCGCCCTCGGCGAAACGCCCCAGGTGGGGCAGCTCGCCGTGGCCATCGGCAGCCCGCTCGGTTTCGAGCAATCGGTGACGTCCGGCGTGGTCTCTGCCGTCGACCGCGAGCTGCGGGTCGGCGGGACCCTGCTCGACGGACTCATTCAAACCGACGCCCCCATCAACCAGGGCAACTCGGGGGGGCCGCTTGCGGACCGCCAGGGCCGGGTCATTGGAGTGAACGTCGCCATCGCATCCGCATCGGGCGGCAGTGACGGACTCGGCTTTGCGGTCGGTATCGACAAGGCCGTCGAGATCGCCTCGGGGTTCACCGGCTCCAACCCGCAGCCTGACTCCCTCGACCCCGGTGTCGGTGGGCTATTCGACACCCCAGGCCTGGTCCCGCCTGAGCTCGGCGGACTGCTCGACGAGCTGCTCGGCGGCGGTGGCTTGGACGGCTTGTTGGGTGACGGTGATCTCAATCAGCTGCTCGACGACCTGCTGGGCGGCAATGGCGATTTGGACGGCTTGTTGGGTGACGGTGATCTCAACCAGCTGCTCGACGACCTGCTCAGTGGCGGCGACCTCGAGGGGTTGCTCGACCAGTTCGCCGATCCCAACCTCGGCGGCGGTGCGGAGGACTTCCTCACGCCGGAGATGATGGACCTCCTCCTGCAGATGCTGCTCGGCGAGAACGGCGACGGCTCGCTCAATGACCTATTCGACTTGTTTCAAGGGGAAGGTTGATGATCGACGAACTCGCAAAGCGCTCAGCACAGCTCGAACAGGCAATGTTCGAGATGCGCCGGGTGGTTGTCGGCCAGGATCGGGTGCTCGAACGGCTCATGGTGGCCCTGCTGGCCGGAGGTCACTGCCTCCTCGAGGGCGTTCCCGGCCTCGGCAAGACGCTGACGCTGTCGACGATGGCCCGCGTCCTCGGCGGCCGGTTCTCCCGCATCCAGTTCACGCCGGACCTGCTGCCCAGTGACATCACAGGTACCCGTATCTACCTCGCCTCCCAGGAGCGTTTCGACGTGGAGCCGGGCCCCGTACTGGCGAACTTCGTGCTGGCAGATGAGATCAACCGTGCCCCGGCCAAGGTGCAAGCCGCCATGCTCGAGGTGATGGCGGAGCATCAGGTGACGATCGGTGATCGCACCTTCGAAGCTCCGTCGCCATTCCTGGTCATGGCAACACAGAACCCGATCGAATCCGAAGGCGTCTATCCCCTACCTGAGGCGCAGCGCGATCGTTTCATGATGCGGGTGCCGGTTGGCTATCCGAGCATCGACGAAGAGCGCGAGATCGTCCGGCGTATGGACGTCCTCTCCTCGACGGCCGACGCCATTCTCGATCCAGCCGACGTGATCGCGATGCAGCAGGCGACGAGTCAGATCTTCATCGACCAGAAGGTCGTGGATTATGCGCTGCGGATCGTCACGGCGACACGCCGTCCGACGGACGTTGGCATGGGCCAACTCGACGGCTTGCTCGAATATGGCGCAAGCCCCCGCGCCAGCATTGCGCTGATCCGCGGTGCGTCGGCGATGGCCGTGCTGCGGGGACGCAGCTACGCCCTCCCGCAGGATGTCTACGAGATTGCGTATGACGTGCTGAATCACCGAGTCGTGTTGTCGTACGAGGCGCTGGCAGACGGCGTCACCGTCGACGACGTTCTCGTCGAGTTGCTGTCGAAACTGCCTGCTCCCCGCATCACCGTCTCCGAGCACCACGCTGCCACTCACTGGGGAGCCCCGGTGCCGACGCGTGCACCCGCACCACCTCCGGTGGCGGCCGAGGTGCCTGCTGCCCCCACCGCCGGTACGCTGCCGGACGCTCCGCCCCTCGAGGACGAGCCGGCCGGTGAGGTCGGGCCGCCGTCTGCGGCGCCTGCCGATCCTGTGGCTCAGGTTGCGGCGACGGCGACGGAGATCACCGACACCCTCGAGCAGCCTGTCGCCGCCGGGCCCGAAGAAGTAGCCGCGACCGAAACCCACGAAACGCCATGATCGACACTCGGCGCCAAGCTGCTCTGCGCAGCCTGGAGCTCACGGTCCTCAGAAGACTCGATGGGATCCTCCAGGGGGACTATCGAGGTCTGCTTCCGGGGCACGGCTTTGATGCGGGTGAGGCACGCGTGTATCAGGCGGGCGACGATGTCAGGCGGATCGACTGGAACGTGACGGCGCGGACCGCAGCCCCCCATGTGCGCGACACGATTGCCGACCGCGAGCTGGAGACGACGCTGGTGGTGGACATGAGTGCGTCGATGTCGTTCGGCACCGCTCGGGAGGAGAAGCGCGACACGGCGCTTGCCGCCGCAGCCGCCCTCGGCTTCCTGGTGGCGAGGGGCGGCAACCGCATTGGCGGGCTGGTCGCCGGAGGCGAAACCACCGACTGGATGCGGCCCCGCACCGGTCGGACCCACCTGATGGCACTCCTGGCCAAGTTCCACAGCGTTGAGCGAGACGCAGGCTCGGCGGATCTGAGCACCGCGCTCGCCGCCGCAGAGCGGGTCGCCAAACGCAGGGGATTTGTCGCAGTGGTGTCGGACTTCCTCGACAGCGGGCCATGGCCCAAGGCCCTGCGCGGCCTCGCATCGCATCACGACGTGCTCGCCATCGAGGTACTCGACCCCCGCGAGCTGGAACTGCCAGATGTCGGCATCATCACGATGGTTGATCCGGAGACCGGGCGGCGCCGCTTCGTCGACACGGCATCGGGGTCTTTGCGCGGCGAGTATGCCGAGGCAGCTGCACTGCAACGTGAGGACAACCGTCGCCAGATTCGCAGCACCGGCGCGGACCATCTTGTCCTCCGCACCGACCGGGATTGGGTTGCGGATCTGATCCGCCACATCGTTCTCCGCCGCAGCGGTCAAACCTCGGGAAGGAAGCCATGACCTTCCTCGAGCCGTCACGGCTGCTGCTCCTCGTGCTTCCTGCTCTCGCCGCCATCGTCTATCTGGCGTCGTTGCGGCGCCGCGAGCAGTACGCGGTTCGCTTCACCAATCTCGCGCTGCTCGACAAGGTTGCCCCCGACCGGCCCGGGTGGCGCAGGCATCTTCCTGCGGTTGCGCTGCTGGCAGGTCTCGTCGTGCTGGTACTCGCCGTGGCGCGACCCGCAACTGCGGTCACCGTGCCGCGGGAGCAGGCGACCGTCACCGTCGCCGTTGACGTGTCTCTGTCGATGGAAGCGGACGACGTCGATCCCACCCGGATCGTTGCCGCTCAGGAGGCGGCGCGGAGCTTCGTCGAGCTGGCGCCGGAGGATCTGGAGATCGGGATCGTGGCGTTTGCCGGCACCGCGATCCCAGTGCTGTCGCCGACCACGGATCGGGCGTCGGCGCTGCGAGCGATCGAACGGCTGGAGCTGGGTGAAGGAACCGCCATCGGCGAAGGCATCGCCACCTCGGTTGCGCTGCTCGTCAACCGCCTCGACCAACGCCAAGCCGAAGACGAGAGCACCGGCGACGAGAGCTCTGAGGACCCGGCGACGGCCATCGTCGTGCTGTCCGACGGTGAGACGACGATGGGCCGGCCGGACCTCGAGGCTGCGCAAGAAGCTGCGGATGCCGGGATCCCGGTTTCGACGGTCTCGTTCGGCACCCCGCGCGGTGAGGTCACGATCGAGGGCGAGGTCATCCCCGTCCCTGTCAACGAGGGGGCGCTCCGCGAGGTGGCGGAAGTCACCGGTGGTGAGTTCTTCGAAGCTGCCACTGCCGACGAGCTCGGGGCCATTCTCGACGATCTCGGGTCGCGCGTCGCGCTCGAGGAGGAGACCCGCGAGATCACTGATTGGTTTGCGGGGGCGGGTCTGGTGCTGACATTGCTGGCTGCTGCCGGTAGCCTGCTGTGGTTCTCCCGGATGCCGTGAATCCTCAGCGATCTCGGCGATACCACTCCTCGATGTTCCATGTGTGGGACGCCTGCGTGGGATTGCTGACGTAGCCGCCGATCTCGTCGGCCCAGACCGCACCGGCGCTGAGCCGTGAGAACAGCGGGATGATCACGACCTGATCCGCCAGGATGGCTTCGGCCTCTTGGATCAACGCAGTGAGTTCCGTCTCGTCCACGGTCGACCGCATCGCAGCGACGATCTCTGCGAAGCGAGTCGTGTGCTCGTCGGCCACGAGGGAGGGGCCCTGGGCCGATTCTCCGGTGGTTGCGGGGGTTCCCCACCGGTAGTAGTTCGATCCGTCTGGCGGTGGCGCCTGCGGGTCGAAGACATCGTGGATCGCTGCTGCGCTGCTCAGCCCCGGCGCACCGGCCCACGCCCAGAGGCCAAGATCCCACGTCCCCTGCTCGAGGGTTTCCCCGAAGAAGATCTGGGAGTCCTCGAGCTGGAGCTCGACGTCGATGCCGACGTCGCCGAGCTCCTCGACGAGCCAATCGGCGATGCGGACCCGGATGTCGCCATTGCTCGTCGTGGAGAAGATCAGGTGCGGCGGGTCCACGTCACAGTCGCGTTCCAGCTCGGCGCACAGGCCTTGCAGCAGCTCGCGGGCTCGCTCAGGGTCGTAGTCGTATCGATCCCAGGCACCGGTTGAAAGTGCAGGGCTGTACACGTCCAAATACGACGAGAGCGGTTCGCCGCCGTGTCCCTCCTGCACGACGTCCAGCAGCTCGTGGCGGTCGATGGCATGGGCGACGGCTCTGCGGAAGTCGACGTAGCGGTTCAGGCTGTCCGAGTTGCGGTTCATCTCACCGAATTGGAAGTTCAGTTGCTCCCAGATCGGGCCAGGGCCGATGGTGACTTCTGCGCCTTCCAGTGCTTGCAGGTCGTCGAGATAGGGGGCGTAGGGAGGGGGTGCGATCACGTCCAGTTCGCGTGATGTGAACGACTGGAGCAGCGTCTCCGTCTCGGGGATGAACTCGAAGACCACCACGTCGAGATACGGGAGCTGGTCGCCGGTTGCCTTGTCGACCTTCCAGTAGTTGTCGTTCCGCATCAGCGTGATGCGCTCTTCGGGTTCCCACGTGTCGAAGACGAAGGGACCGCCGGAGAGCCACGGCACGCCGTTCCAGTCGTTCAGCACAGCCGTGCCCTCGACTTGGTGGCGCGGGATGAGCCAGCGGAACATCTGCTCGTGCTCCAAGCTCGGCGTCACCAGTGTGAACCCGAACGACTTGGCGCCGATCTCCAACGAGGCAGGGTCGACGAGCAGGTACGGATTGTCGATAGCGTTGGGGAATGTTGCTGCCGCAACGGTGGGATCGGTCAGGGTGGTGTAGGTGAAGGCGAAGTCGTCTCCGCTGATTGGAGTGCCGTCGGCCCACTGCGCCTCGTCACGGATCGTGAAGTGCACGGTCATCGTGCCGTCATCGTTCACGACGATGCCGCCGTTCTGCACCGTCGGTAGCTCGGTGACCACCTCGGGTATCCGCTCCAGCGTGACGGGGTCGACGTCGAAGACGCCGGTGTGGATCGCTTGCCCGATGATCGACACGATCCAGTTGTCGCCGCCGAGGGCGTAGGGGTTGAGAGTGGGCGCGTGCTGATCCTCGCCAATGATGGCAACTCCGCCGTAGCCGGGCCCGCTCGGGGCAGCAGCAGCTGTCGTGGTGGTGGCTGGCGCGGAAGACGACGTTGCGGGCGGCAGGCTCGTCGTCGGGCTCGCGGTGGCGGCTGCGGTGGTCGCCACCGGCGGGTCGGCATCTTCATCACCGCACGCGCCCGCCAGGAGCGTGACCGCCAAGAGCAGCACCCACCTCCGAGCCATGCCGACACTATGCCACAAGTCTTGCGTGAGGACGTGTAAGGAATCTTCCGGTGCGGTGTCTCACCTATAACAACAGTTTCGCCAGCAACGGCGGGCCACATAGGGTCCAGACGTGACCCTGGTAGGAAGCGTGAACGGGGCGGTAGGGCCCCGTTTTTCGCGTCCGGGTAGCCTCTGTCCGTGCCCCGGCTTCGGAGCTTCCGTGGAAACGTCTGAGATCGGCCTCTTGGCGGCCATTGTTGTCGCCTACGCGTTTGTGTCGCGCCGGCTCGAGACAACACCGCTCACGGGCCCGATGATCTTTGTTGCGGTCGGAATGCTGCTCGGGGCAGAAGGTCTTGGTCTCCTCGAGTCGGGAATGGATGAGGGCGTTGTTCGGGTCCTCGCCGAGGCCACGCTCGTCTTGCTCCTGTTCACAGACGCCATCCGCATCGATCTGAGCCGACTGCGGAGGCAAGCGGAGTTGCCGGTCCGCCTGCTCGGAATCGGATTGCCGCTCACCCTCATCGCCGGAAGCGTGATGGCACTCCTCGTCTTTCCCGAGCTTGCAGTGCCGGAAGCGGCACTGCTCGCGGCCATCCTCACCCCGACCGATGCCGCCCTCGGTCAGGCAGTGGTGAGCAGCCCCCGTGTCCCCGTGCGGATCCGTCAAGCGCTGAATGTGGAGAGTGGGCTCAACGACGGTTTGATGTTGCCGATCATCACGGTGCTGATTGCCCTGGCCGCAGCAGATGTCGACCTGGAGACTCCGCGATTCTGGGTGACCTTTGCCGTGAAACAGATCGGATTCGGGGTGGCGATCGGCGCGCTCGTCGGGTGGTTGGGCGGCCGTGCGCTGCACTGGTTTGCGGCGCGCGGCTGGATCGATGGCGCGTTCCGCCAGCTCGCCACGCTGGGAGTCGGTGTTGGGGCGTTTGCCCTGGCAGAGATCGCAGGCGGCAACGGGTTCGTGGCCGCCTTCGTGGCGGGCATTGCCTTCGGCGCGGCGGCAAGGGAGGAGTGTGAAGGGGCTTACGACTTCGCGGAGGACGAAGGTCAGCTCCTGGCCTTGCTCACTTTCCTGTACTTCGGAGCGGCCCTGGCTGGTCCCGCTTTGGGCGACCTGACATGGCAGGTCGGCTTGTACGCGATTGCCAGCCTCACGGTGGTGCGCATGCTGCCTGTCGCCCTCAGCCTCATGGGCTTCCATCTCGAGACGCCCACCGTCGCCTATCTCGGGTGGTTCGGCCCAAGGGGCCTGGCGTCGATCCTGTTTGGTCTCTTTGTGCTTGAAGAGGCGAACCTACCCGTTGCCGACGCGCTCCTTCTCGTAGTCACGTGGACCGTCCTGTTGAGCGTCGTACTGCACGGTGCGTCTGCCTATGCGCTGTCGGAGCGCTACGGGTCATGGTTCGCGGCTCACGGCCGCCCCGACATGGCCGAAGCCATGGAAGTCGAGGAGATGCCGACGCGGTAGTGTCGGTTGAGACTGGCTGGTCAGAGTCGGTCAGGCCGCTTGGCCCGCTTCGTTCCGCTCAAGCAGCCGTCGCGTCGTGCCGGCGCTCCGCTTGTGGTGTCGCATAGAAACGCCGTCGGGCCCAAAGGGCTACGTAGACGAGACCGACGAGGACCGGGACTTCGATGAGTGGTCCGACGACTCCGGCGAGGGCTTCGCCTGAGGTGACTCCGAACACCCCGATGGCTACTGCGATGGCGAGCTCGAAGTTGTTGCTGGCGGCGGTGAACGCGACACTGGTGTTCTTTTCGTAGGACATCTGGAGGCGGAGCCCCAGGGCGAAGGAGATCACCCACATGAGTCCGAAGTAGATGAGGAGCGGGATGGCGATGCGGGCGACGTCGCCGGGTTGAGCGGTGATCGTTTCCCCTTGGAGGGCGAAGAGGATGACCACCGTGAACAGCAGTCCGTACAACGCCCATGGTGCGAGCTTGGGGAGGAACCGGTTCTCGTACCACTCCACGCCGCGGGTGCGTTCGCCCCAGACTCGCGTGAGGTAGCCGGCGGCAAGGGGGATGCCCAGGAAGACGAGCACGATCTTGGCGATGTCCCACATGGAGACATCCAGTGCGGCCGTGTCGAGACCGAGCCAGCCGGGAAGCAGCTCGAGATAGAAGTAGCCGAGGATCGAATAGGCGACGATCTGGAATACCGAGTTGATGGCAACCAGCACGGCGGCAGCTTCCCGGTCGCCGCAGGCGAGGTCGTTCCAGATGAGGACCATCGCGATGCAGCGGGCGAGCCCGATGATGATGAGACCTGTGCGGTATTCGGGCAGGTCGGCGAGCAGCAGCCAGGCAAGCGTGAACATCAACGCGGGACCGACGAGCCAGTTGAGGATTAGCGATGTGCTCATGAGCGTACGGTCGGCGGCGACGTTGGAGATCCGGGAGTAGCGGACCTTGGCGAGTACCGGGTACATCATCGCCAGGAGGCCGAGTGCGATCGGCAACGAGACGTTCCCGATCTTGACGGTGTCGAGCCAGTCGTTCAGGTCGGGGAGGAGGCGCCCCAGACCCAACCCGACCGCCATAGCCAGGAGAATCCACACCGGAAGGAACCGGTCCACCAGCGACAGACGGGCCAGCGCCGGCTCGGTGGCGGTCGGGGAGGTGGTCACTGCCGGATCTCCGGCATCAGCTCAGCAGGCAGGGCCAGCTGAACGAGCCGACGGGCGGTCGGTTCGAGCCGATAGTCAACCCAGCGTCCCCGTTTGGACGCTTCCACAAGGCTGGCCTCCCGCAGCACTCGCAGATGATACGACAACAGACTTGGAGCAACATCGATACACGTCTGCAACTCGCAGACACACCTCGCCCCTGATGTGAGTTCGTCCAGCACCCGGAGCCGAATCGGGTCGCCCAATGCAGCAAAAACCTGCGACCGCACATCGAGCGTGATTGATTCAACATTTCTTGAAGTCACGCGGCAACTGTTGCACATGGGTCGTGACGGGACAACCGGGCCAAAGGTCGCATTCCGAGGGAGTCTGGCGGCTCTGGCCAGGATGGCAATCCGTCCGGGGTGGTTGGTGGCGGCTCGGATTTCGAGCGGCTCCAGCGCAGCTAGCGTCGCTTTGGTGCTGTTCAGCACGGACGCGCCAACAGTGGAGAGCGAGAGGGGACGGTCGAGATGGCGGCAAACGAAACTGAGCCATCGGCGAAGCCCAGCGTGTTGTATGTGTGCATTCACAACGCAGGGCGGTCGCAGATGGCCGCCGCATGGACGCGGCACCTCGGGGGAGACGCCGTCGACGTCTTCTCTGGAGGGTCGGAACCTGCGGCCGATGTCAACTCGGCCGCCGCCCAGGCTATGGCGGAGGTGGGGGTGGACATCACCGGCGAGACGCCGCAGCTGTGGACAGAGGATGCAGTGCGGTCTGCCGACGTGGTGATCACCATGGGCTGCGGAGATGTCTGTCCGGTGTTTCCGGGCAAGCGGTACTTCGACTGGGAACTCGAGGACCCGGCAGGAAAGGGTGTAGAAGTAGTCCGCCTGATCCGCGACGAGATCGAGCTGCGGGTTCGCACGTTGCTTGGCGAACTCGGCGTCTCCCTCAGCCGCTGACCGCCGTCGCGCGTCAGACTTCGAGGACCCCCGGGTCGTCTGGGACGTCCACAGCGTGCGCTCGGAGCACTGACAGCGGCACGACATCGAGGGCTCGTTCGTGCGTGGCAGCAAGCACCACCGGTGCGGCCACCCCGTCGTGGTAGGCCCGAAGCCAGTTCCGTACGGTCACACACCATGGGTCACCCGGGACCAGGCCGGCGAAGTGGTACTCCGGCATCGGTGTCGAGAGATCGTTGCCGATGCCGCGCTGATGTTCGAGAAACTCCCGCGTCATGACCGCACACACCGTGTGGCTGCCGATGTCCTGGGGCCCCGTGGTGCACGACCCGTCGCGATAGAACCCGGTCAGCGGGTCGGTCCCGCACACCTGCAGCTCGCCACCCAAGACGTTGCGGTCACTCATACGCGCACGAGGTATTTGGTACGAGGTATTTGGTACCAAGTACCTCGTACCAAGTCATCCCTCTCCTAGAACTGCTCCTGCTCGGTTGAACCTTCGAGGGCAAGGGTTGACGCCGTGCCGCCGGAGATGACGGTTGCCACGTCGTCGAAGTGGCCCGCGCCGACCTCGCGCTGGTGCTTGGTAGCCGTGTAGCCCGCCCCTTCGGCGCCGAACTCCGCCTCCTGGAGCTTGACGTAGGCCGTCATGCCCTCGGCAGCGTAGCCCTTGGCCAGCTCGAACATCGAGTAATTCAGAGCGTGGAAGCCGGCCAGCGTGATGAACTGGAACCGGTACCCCATGGCCCCCAGTTCCTTCTGGAAGGAGGCGATGGTCGCGTCGTCCAACGCGGCCTTCCAGTTGAAGGAAGGTGAGCAGTTGTAGGCCAGCATCTTGCCCGGGAACTGAGCGTGGATGGCGTCGGCGAACTGCGCCGCTTCCTCGAGATTCGGCTTGGACGTTTCGCACCAGATCAGATCCGAGTACGGGGCATAGGCAAGACCGCGAGAAATGGCTGCGTCCATGCCGTTCTGCACGTAGTAGAAGCCCTCCGCGGAACGCTCTCCGGTTGCGAACTGCTGATCGCGCTCGTCGATGTCGCTGGTGAGGAGCGTGGCGGCCAGCGAGTCGGTGCGAGCCACGACCAGCGTCGGCGTGGCGGAGACATCGGCCGCAAGCCGGGCCGCCTTCAGCGTGCGCACGTGCTGACTGGTTGGGACGAGCACCTTGCCACCCATGTGGCCGCATTTCTTCTCCGAAGCGAGCTGGTCCTCGAGGTGGACGGCTGCCGCACCGGCGGCGATGTACGCCTTGGTCAACTCGTACACGTTCAGTGCGCCGCCGAAGCCTGCCTCGGCGTCGGCCACGATGGGCAGCATGTAGTCGGTGTCGTCGTTGCCTTCGCCCCACTCGATCTCATCGGCGCGAGCCAGCGCGTTGTTGATCCGCTTGACGAGGCTCGGGCCCGAGTTGGCGGGATAGAGCGACTGGTCGGGGTAGACCTGGCCGGCTTCGTTGGCGTCACCGGCGACCTGCCAGCCCGACAGGTAGATGGCCTTGAGTCCCGCCTTCGCCATTTGCACGGCTTGCCCGCCGCTGATGGCACCTAGCGCGTGAACGTAGTCTTCCGTGGCGAGGAGCTTGGACAGCTTCTCCGCACCCATCCGGGCGATGGTGTGCTCGGTGGTGAAGGATCCTTGGAGCCGCACGACGTCTTCGGCCGTGTGCTCACGGGTGATCCCGTCCCAACGCGGGCTCTGCCACTCAGCTTCAAGTGCTGCAATCCGTTCCTGGCGATTCATGTGCGTGCCTCCTCAGGCTCGAGTGCTTGTGCGTACGGGGATACGGGTTTCGGGATACGGGAACGCCTCACTCCAACAGCTCGTAGGCTGGCAGCGTCAGGAACTCAGGGAAGTCAGGGGAGAGCGCGACGTCTTCGAAGATCCGGCGAGCCTCTTCGAACTTGCCCTGGTCGAAGATCTCCGCGCCGAACTCCTCCCGCAACCGGGCCGTCTCCTGGTCGGCGATCTGGCGCACGAAGTCGGGGCCGATCTTCGAGCCGTCTGGCAGGGTCGCTCCGTTGGTGACCCACTGCCACACCTGGCTACGCGAGATCTCGGCGGTGGCGGCGTCCTCCATGAGGTTGTAGATCGCCGCTGCACCGTTGCCCCGGAGCCACGATGCGATGTACTGGATGGCAACATCCACGTTGGTGCGTACACCGGCCTCCGTGATTTCGCCTCCCTCGACGGTGGTGTCGAGCAGGTCGGCCGCGGTGACGTGGACGTCCGGCCGCTGCTTGTCGATCTGGTTGGGTTTGCCGCCCAGCGCCTCGGCGAAGATCTCACCGGCGAGCGGCACGAGCCCAGGATGGGCGACCCATGTGCCGTCGTGGCCGTCCCTCGACTCCCGCTCCTTGTCCTCGCGCACCTTGGCGAAGGCGAGGCGGTTCACCTCTTCGTCGCGGCTGGGGATGAACGCCGCCATTCCCCCCATGGCAAAGGCGCCGCGCTTGTGGCATGTCTTCACCAGGAGGTCTGTGTACGACTTCATCATCGGGACCGTCATCGTGATCTGCACGCGGTCGGGGAGGAGCTTGTCAGGATCGTTCCGGAACTTCTTGATGATGGAGAAGATGTAGTCCCAGCGTCCTGCGTTCAACCCGATCGAGTGGTCGCGTAGCTCGTAGAGAATCTCCTCCATCTCGAATGCGGCCAGGATCGTCTCGATCAACACCGTGGCCCGTATCGACCCTTGCGGCACGCCCAGGACATCCTGGGAGTGGATGAAGGCGTCGTTCCACAAGCGCGCTTCGAGGTGGCTCTCCAGCTTCGGCAGGTAGTAGTACGGGCCGCTGCCCCGCGCCAGCAACTCCCTGGCGTTGTGGAAGAAGTACAGCCCGAAGTCCATCAGCGAGCCGGACATCTGCTCCCCGTCGACGAGGATGTGGCGCTCATCGAGGTGCCAGCCGCGAGGACGTACGAGCAGGCGGGCGGTCTCGTCGTTGAGCGAGTACTGCTTGCCCTCAGGGCTGGTGAAATCGATGGTGCGGCGGACGGCGTCCTTCAAGTTGACCTGACCATCCACCATGTTGTGCCATCCGGGGGAGTTGGCGTCCTCGAAATCCGCCATGAACACCCGCGCTCCGGAGTTGAGGGCGTTGATCACCATCTTGCGGTCGGTGGGTCCGGTGATCTCGACGCGGCGATCGGCAAGGTCGGCAGGCGGAGATGCCACCTGCCAGTCGCCTTCCCGGATGTGAGCGGTCTCGGGCAGGAAGTCCGGCATCTCCCCGTCGTCGATCCGCCGCTGCCGTTCTTTGCGGGCGGCGAGGAGCTCCATCCTGCGGGGATTGAAGCGGCGGTGGAGGTCGGCGATGAAATGGATGGCCTCGTCGGTGAGCACCTCGTCGAATCGAGGTTCGATGGGGCCGGTGATGTCCACTCCGCTCGGCATGGTGACGCTCCGTGTTGATAGGGTGTTTCCAAGGATCGTGAAGGTTGTGGATTCCTGCAATTCCTGCGCCTCCAAAGATCTGCAATACTTCACACAATCATGCAAGAGGGCCGATCTTTCGATGAGCACACCACAACGGGTTGACTCGCTGGTTCTGGGTCACCGAATCCGGTACTTGCGACGCCAGCGGGGTCTGACGCTGGATGACCTCGGCAGCCTCGTCGGTAAGGCAGCGCCCTATCTCTCGATGCTGGAGAACGGCAAGCGGGAGCCGCGCATCGGGCTGATCAACGACCTCGCTGGTGCCCTCGATGTGCCCGTATCCGAGCTGTTGGCGCCCGAACCTCCTACACGCCGAGCAGAGCTGGAGATCGCACTCCAGCGCGCCCAGGAAGATCCGCTGTATGAGGACCTCGGGCTCCCGCTGCTACGTCCTTCGGCGAAGATCCCTGACGTGGTGCTCGAGCATCTCGTGAGGTTGTTCCGGGAGTTGGAGAGTCGCGCCAGGCCGACGATGGTGACGCGGGAGGAGGCCAGGATCGCCAACTCCGAGCTGCGAGCGGAGATGCGGAGCCGGGGAAACTACTTCGCCGAGATCGAGCAGGTGGCACGAGATCTGGTTGATTCGGTCGGGTATTCGGGTCGTGGCGCCCTCACGGAGGGTGATATCCGGGAGGTGGCGGCGCGCTTCGACTTCGCCGTGCGGCGGTCGCAGCGGGTGCCGTCATCTGTTCGCTCGGTGACCGACCTGCGGAACCGCCGGATCTACATCCCCCAGCGCGACTCGATGACGGTGCGCGGCGCCCGCTCGGTGGTGATGCAGACGATCGGCCATTTCGCCCTCGACCATCCCGAGCCTCGGGATTTTTCGGAGTTCCTGCGGCAGCGGGTCGAGGTGAACTACTTCGCCGGTGCGGTCCTCATGCCTGAGGTGGCGATGGTGCCTGAGCTCGTTGAGGCAAAGAAGGAGCGTGATCTTTCGATCGAGGATCTGCGCGATGGCTTCTACGTCTCGTACGAGATGGCGGCTCACCGCTTCACCAACCTGGTCACGGAGCACCTCGGTCTGCCGGTTCACTTCGTTCGCTCGGACGAGCAGGGCATCATCTGGAAGGCCTACGAGAACAACGACGTTCCGTTCCCACGCAACTCCGTCGGGGCGATCGAGGGGCAGCGGCTGTGCCGGGAGTGGGGCACGAGGCAGGCGTTCCACTCCGAGGACAAGTTCTCGATGCACTACCAGTACACCGACACGTCGGACGGGACGTTCTGGTGTTGCACCCACGTCGAGGCCACCCAGGAGCCGGTCAGCGCCATCACCGTTGGGGCGGCCTTCAAGGAGGCGCAGTTCTTCCGCGGACGGCAAACCGATCGCCATTCGGTATCGCGATGCCCGGACCCGTCGTGCTGCCGCCGTCCTGCCGGTGCGCTCGCTTCACGATGGGAGGGCTGGGCCTGGCCGTCGGTGCGGCCCAACAGCCACGTGCTCGCCGCCATGCCGGTGGAGACGATCCCCGGGGTCGACCTCACCGAGCTCTACGAGTTCCTGGAGAAGCAAGCCACGTAGCCAAGGTCGGCGACAAGGATGGTGGCGCGTCAGCAGTTGAAAGCGGACGCCAACGCCCCGCACACTTCGAGCATTCGGGCAGCGGAGAGCGTCGTGATGTGCTCAACGAGCATCGATCGCGGCACTGATTCGGGAGTATCAGGATTCAACACGCAGGCGCCGGGCATGCCGTCGCTGCGCTCCAAATGCACTTCGGTGGGGAGGCCGCGCACTGTTCGGGTCGCCGGGATCACCACCAAGCGCGGGAGAACACCAATCGCTTCCGGCCTGGTGACGACGACGGCAGGGCGGCGGGTCATCTGGGGAGTCTCCACCCACCAGACATCTCCCCATTGCACGTTGGGGACGGCGGTCACCAATGATCGGATGCGGCGGATCGGGTGCGGGTCACCTCGTTGTGGAATGACTCGAGATCACCCCAGTCGTCGGTCGTGTCGAGGGGGAAGCGTTCGTAGGCCTCCCGGTACGCACGAGCGATCGCGGCGCTCTCCTCGGGCTCGAGAAACGAACGGACCGCTTGTCGGATCACTTCCGAGCGCGAAACGGCGTCTCGCCGTGCCCGATGGTCGAGGCGCTGCAGCAGGTCGTCGGGGAGTTGCACGAGTGTCGGCTTCATCCGTCCAGACATAGCAATATTGTATCCATATTGCTATGGGTTCGGGGGGCCGCAGGCTAGATCCAATACCCGTCGAGGCGGGCGAGCACCTGGAGCATGGTCTCGTCAGATCCCCCACCGATACCGTTGAGACGGTTGTCCCGGAGGAAGCGGGCGGTCCACGTCTCCTCCATGTAGCCGATACCGCCGTGGAACTGCAGGCACCAGTCGGCAACTTCCCGCACCAGCCGGCCCGACTTGAGTTTGGCGATCGTGGCGAACCGGGTCGGATTCTCCCCGCGCATGTGGGCCTCGGCCGTTGCGTAGTTGTAGTGCTTCAGCATGTCCACGTCGGCCGCCAGTTCGGCCAGCCGGTACTGCAGATACTGGTTCTTCAGCAGCGGCTTGCCGAACACCACCCGCTGCTTCAGGTAATCACGGGTCTTCTCCAGGGCCAGCTCGCACGCACCCACCGACCCGTAGGCGGCCCACATCCGCTCGATGACGAACTGCGCCATCTGCTGCTGGAACCCCATCCCCTCGACGCCGATCACGTTCTCGACCGGCACGCGCATGTCGGTGAACGACAGCAGCCCGGTGTCCGATGCGCGCATCCCCAGCTTGTCGAGCTTCTTGGAGATCTCGAAACCTGGCGAGTCGGTGGGCACGACGATCTGGCTCATCCCGGCATAGCCACCCTCGTCAGACGTCCGCGCCAGCAGGCAGATCCAGTCGGCTTGGAGAGCATTCGTGATGTACATCTTCGAGCCGTTGATGACGTACTCGTCGCCGTCCCGCACCGCTTTGGTGCGGATAGCGGCAACGTCGGAGCCGGCATCCGGCTCCGTGACTGCGATGGAGCACACCATCTCTCCGCGCATCGCGGGGGCGAGGTACTTCTGCTTGAGCTCCTCAGAGCCGAAATCGTGGAGGGAAGGCGTGGCCATACCCACCTGCACTCCTGCGGCCATGCCGATGGCGCCGTGGGCCGCCCTTCCGAACTCCTCGGCGGCGATGACCGAGTACAGGTGCTCTGCGCCCTGACCTCCGTACGCCGGGTCGTATTCGAGGCCCATCAAACCCAGTTCCGCCATGTGGGAGAAGATGTGGTGGAGCGGCATCATCCCCTCGGCCTCCCACTCGTCGACGTGAGGGTTGATCTCGTTGTCGACGAAGCTCCGGACGAGCTTGCGGAACTGGCGATGCTCAGTGGTGAACTCCATCGGCCAATCGTAGATCTGTGCGGGGGAGTCGCAGCCCCTGTGATGGTGCTCTGTGAGTGGGGATACGCCGCGACCCCGATCTTCCTAGCGCTTGCGGACCTTCCAGACCTGTTCGGTCGGATAGTCGTGCGCCCAATCTGCCGTGGCGTAGAACCGCACTTCCTCGCCGCGTTGGGGTGATTGCAGCTCGTGGTATTCGAGGAACTCGAACCCGACGTCGGCGAACAGCTTGTGCCAGGCCGAGATCGTGAGATTGAAATCGACGCCTTGGTCCTCGCCGTCGTCCCAGTCGAATCGATGCATGCCGAAGTAGGGGTGGAGGAGCGTGCGCATCGCCGGGACGTCTTCATCGAGCGGCTGCGTGAGCATGACCAGGGGATGGTTGCCGAGGAGGACCAGTTCGCCTCCGGGTTTCAGCACCCGCCACGCTTCGGGGATCCAAACGTACGGATCGGCCCAGATGGCGGCGCCGTACTCCGACACGGCGAGGTCGAACGACTCGTCCGGGTAGGGGAGGGACTCGGCGTTGCCTTCGATGAGAGTGACGTCCACTCCGTGTTCGTCGGCGAGACGGCGCGCCGTCGCAAGCTGCTCCTCCGACACATCGATCCCGACCGCCTCGGCGCCGCGCCGGATCATCCACGCCGAGACGTATCCGGTGCCGCAACCAAGTTCGATCGTCCGCATGCCGGTCATGTCATCCGGCAACAGCCGGAGCTCGCTCTCCGGGATGGACCAGATGCCCCACGACGGCTCGGACACCCAAGCCCGTTCGCCCATCTCGACCCAGCCGGCGGCGTGCTTGTTCCAGTGGTCCCGGTTGAGCTGCACGTAGTCGGGGAGATCGCCCATGACCGAACCCTACAGGGGCGGCTCTAGATCTCCTGCTTGAAGACCGCCACCCACAGACCGACGAGCGGCTCCGGCTCTTTGTTGGCCACCTCGACTCTCCCACAGCACCGGGGCGACGACCGGGATGCTGAGCCACGCGCTCGTCCTGCCCTGTGGCGTCTCGACCTGGAACTCGACGAGCTCGTGGGGACCCTCTATCCAGAACAGTGCCACCAATCGGTGCGGTGCGGCGCAATGGAGAGAGCGCTCAGCTCCGATCCTGATATGTGAAGTTCAGCCGCCCCTGCTGCGCACGTAGTCGCTCACGACGAAGCCGCCGAGGTCGCTGTCGGGGACGGAGAAGACACGGCCCTGGACGAGCTTGGCGAGGCGATCGATGAAATGCGCCAACCTCGGTTCGTCTTCCAGCATGAAGATGTTCATGGTGACCCCGCCTCTGGCCAGGCGTTGTGCCTCCCGCAAGCTGCGGTGCAGCGTTTCGGGCACGGGTGGCCAGTTGAAGAACACCTGGTCGCCGACGAGGTGAGCAGTCGGCTCGCCGTCGGTGACGAGAATCACCTGGCGTGCGCCGGAAGACTCCTTCGAGAGCAATCGCCCTGCGAGCAGGAACGCGTGCTCGTAGTTGGTGCCGTATACCGGCTCCCACTCGACGGCTGCCAGGTCGGTAGGACGCAACACCCTGGCGTAGTCGGAGAAGCCGACGATGTGGAGTCGGTCTTCCGGGTACTGGCTCTGGATGAGCGTATGCAGCGCAAAGGTCATCCGGCGGGCGTGCTCCCAGTGGCCCCGCATCGGCATCGACCGGCTCATGTCGAGCAGCAGCACCGTCGCCGTCGATGTGCGGGTTTCGGCTTCGGCGAGCATGAAGTCGTCGGGGACGAGCCGCACCCGCCCGTCACTCGGTCCGTCCCGGAGCACCGCATTGCTGATGGTCGCCCTGAGGTCGATCCGGAAGGGATCGCCGAAGCGCCACTCTCTCGTTTGCCCTGTCGGCTCCCCGAAGCCGCCCACCTGGTGGACTTCGTGACTGCCGGCCCGGTCGAGATCCAGCCGTTCGAAGACGGTGGCCAGGGCTCGCTCGCCCAGCTTGCGGATGCCGCGGGGGGTGATCTGGGTTTGCCCACGCTCCTTGGAGATCATGCCCGACTCTTGGAGCATGCGTTCGATCTCCTTGAGGGCTTCGACGTCTCGAGCCGCATCGTCGCCGAGCAGACGAGCGACCTCCTCGGTGTCGATGTCGTCGAGGGAGGCACCCGGGTAGTCCTGGCGCATGCAGGCTTCGAGCTGCTCGAACTCCGACAGGGCCTCGATCTCAGAGAGGGCTTCGCCCATGCCCATCGACTGGTCACCGTCGAACTGGACGTTCTGATCCCATCCCATACCGGGCAGCATCCCGCGCAGGTTGGCGTTGAGCCTGCTGACCTCGAAGGACAGATCCATGTCTCCCATCAGGTCGTTGGCGAGATCCCGGAGCTGCGTCTGCTGTTCCGGGCTCAACGATGCCATGAACCGGCTCATCGCCGCCGCCCGCCGCGCGATGGCCTCCAGCAGCTCGTCGAGGTCCTTGGGATTCTCGGGGAAGAAGCGCCCGTGCTCATCCATGAACGATGCGAATTCCTCGTCAGAAGGTCCCGTGCCCGCCTGCTGTTGTTCCAGCATGCGGTTGAGGTCGGCGAGCATGTTGCGCAGCGCAGCCATGTCGTCTTCCGACAGACTCTGCATACCCTCTGCAATCTGGCCCAGATAGGCGTCCAGCAACTGGTGGCGGAGTCCCTCGAGCATCGCCGCGAAAGCGGCAGCCGCCTCGTCGGATCGGAATTGGTAGTCCTGCAACGCCCGGATCTGACCCGCCGGATCGTGGGGCAGGTTGGCCAGGACCGCCTCCTGGAAGCGGGCATCGTCGTCCTTCGACTCGGAGAGAGCCGACTGTTCCATGGCCACGATATCGGCGAGGTCGCCGGCCAGCTCATCGAGGGCGCTGCCGAGCTTGCTTTGGCTGCGCCGCTGCTCCTGGAGGTCCCGCAGCCGGTTGCGCATGTTCTGCAAACCGCCGAAGCGCCCGGGGAGTCCGTCTTCGAGCATTCGCCGCATGGCCCGTTCGGCGCTCATCCCGTGGAGCACTCGATCGGCAAACGCGTCGGCGAGCTGATCCGCAGACGCCAGATCGGCGAGCGGATCTTGGCTCCCGTCCCACCGGGAGTAGCGATGGGCCGTCATAGGGAGCTGAGGTTCGCCGAGTAGCGACCGCCGCCCCTGCCGAGCCGGCTCTTGTTCAGGCGTCGAGACAGATGGAGACCTTCGAGAGCGAGCTCCACCGCCGCGGCGGAGAGCCCGAGGCTTGCCCGCTCGATGCCGAGTCGTTGCAGCAGGGCTCCCAGGCCAGGTGCTTCTGCGAACGGCCCAACGATGTCGGCGGCCGGAGTGAGGTCGCCGGCCTCGATGACAAATCCGTCGTGGTCGAATGGCTCTGTCAGCCAGCCGAGGTCGTGGCCCCTCAGCCGCTCCATGAACACCTCGAGCACGGCATGACCCATGATCTGGGTGAGGATGTCGTCTTTGCGGTCCTCTTCGAAGGTCTCGAACTCGATGCGTCCTCCTGAGCTCTGCAACGTGGTGGGTAAGTCGGCGATCCGGGGCACCGCCTCATCCTCGCCACGGCGGATCGCTCGCCGCACCGCCGAGGCTGCGACGGTCTCGAGGTTGGCGATCGACAGCCGCACCGACACTCCTGCCCGCTGGTTGATGTGGGGGGACCGCCTGGCGAGCCGGGAGAACTCGGCGAGGATCTCCTTCATGAACTCAGGGACGACGACCGGGATGTCATCCGATGCGACGGTGAATTCCTGGTCCATGATGTCGATCTCGTGCGCGGGGTCCACCGGGTAGTGGGTGCGGATCTCGCTGCCAAAACGGTCCTTGAGCGGAGTGATGATGCGGCCGCGGTTGGTGTAGTCCTCTGGGTTCGCCGTTGCCACGAGCATCAGGTCGACGGGCATGCGCACCTGGAAGCCCCGGATCTGGACGTCGCGCTCCTCCAGCACGTTGAACAGGGCCACCTGGATTCGAGCCGGGAGATCGGGAAGCTCGTTGATCGAGAAGATGCCGCGGTTGGTGCGGGGCACCAGCCCGTAGTGGATGACAAACTCGTCCGACAGGTAGCGGCCCTCGGCCACCCGGATGGGATCGACGTCACCAATCAGGTCGGCGACTGATGTGTCCGGCGTCGCCAGCTTCTCCCCGTAGCGACGCTCCCTGGGCAGCCACACGATGGGTGCTGCGTCGCCGAGCTCGGCGATCTGTCCGATGGCGAAGGCACTCACGGGGGCAAAGGGCGAGTCGTTGACCTCGCCGCCGGCGATGCACGGGATCTCGGCGTCGAGGAGAGCTACGAGGCCCCGGATCAGTCGTGTCTTGGCCTGACCGCGCTCGCCGAGCAACACGATGTCGTGGCCGGCCAGGAGCGCCCGCTCCAGCGCAGGGAGCACGGTGTCTTCAAACCCGAGGATCCCGGGAAAGAGGTCCTGCCCGGCCCGCAGCCGTTCGATGGCGTTGTGGCGCAGCTCCTGTTTCACCGTCCGGTCGCGCCAGCCCGAAGCGCGCAGGTCCCCAAGCGTGGCGGGTCGAGCCGCTGCATCCGGCATGACCTCAGCGTAGGGGACGTGGTGCGACAAGCGTGGCGGTCCGCTAGCGATCTGGCATCGGTACGATCTGGGCATGGCAAAACGCACAGAAGACCCGGAGCTCCGGCAACGTTTGAATGATTTGCAGTACCACGTAACCCAGGAGGCCGGTACAGAGCGGCCGTTCACCGGGGAGTACTGGGATGCCAAGGACGATGGCGTCTACAAGTGCATCGTCTGCGACGAGGCGCTGTTCTCTTCCGAGACGAAATACGACTCCGGCAGCGGGTGGCCGTCGTTCTGGGAGCCGATCGAGACCTCTGCGGTCGAGAACCGGCGGGACTTCAAGCTGGTGATGCCCCGCACCGAGGTCGTCTGCGCAAACTGCGGGGCCCATCTCGGCCACGTCTTCTCCGACGGCCCGCAGCCGACCGGACAGCGCTACTGCATGAACTCGGCATCGCTGCGCTTGGAGAGGTCCGAGTCCTAGAACCGGGGTGCGGCAGAACGCACCCGCCGGCCGCCGCGACCGAGCCATGCCGCGTCAATCGTTCCACTCGGACTCGGACAGGTCCAGAAGGTCGCAGGCGTCATCGGCGAGGCCTTGGCCTGCTTCACCGTACAGGTTGCGGGCGACATCGACGCCGGCTGTCTCCAACTCTGCGACCTCGTCTGGGTGGGTCGCCGTTGCCGCGATGCGCACAGCCGGCAAGGTTGTGCGGACGCGGCTGACCGCTTCGAGGTTGGCCTGGTGGCTGCTCATGGCGAGGACGACCAGCTCGATGCCGGCGTGCAACCGCACCCGATCCCAGAAGTCGCTGTCGAGCGCGTCACCACGGATCACGCGGCGGCCCGCGGCAACATGGTCAGACACCACGTCTGGTACCCGGTCGACGGCCAGCGCGACGCTCCCGCGACGCGCCACGATCTCGTCGTAGGCGCCGGCGCCGACCCGCCCCATGCCAAAAACCATCACGTTGGCGTCGTCGGGCTCGATCAAGGCATCGTCAGGATCGATAGGGCTGCGCTCCAGCTTTCCCAACCACTTCGACCACCTCGCATAGATGGCATAACGTCGGGTGTTGAGTGGTGCCACCAATGCAAACGACGCGGCCACCGCCACGGCGACCGCCGAGCTCCATTGTTGGTCGAGCGTGCCCTGTTCCACGGCTGCCGCCACGACGATCAGGCCGAACTCGCTGAACGTCGCCAGGGTGACCGAGCTGTGCCACGACGTCCGGGCCCGAAGCCGGAATCTCGTGAGGATGAAGACGAAGCCCGCTGCCTTGAGCGGGAGCAGGAGCAACGCCGCCACGGCGACGCCCACCGCTGCCGGACCAGGCGCACCGCCGAGACCGATCGACAAGAAGAAGCCGATCAGCAAAATGTCCTTGAAATCCAGCAGTGTCTGGGCGATCTCAGGGGCGCGTCGGTGGTTCGCCAAGGTCAGACCAACGATCAACGCACCAAGATCGGCCTTGAGGCCGACCAGGTCGAACGTACCCGCACCAACGCCGATTGCCAGCACGAACCCGAGCAGGATCAGAAGTTCGCCGTGGCCACTTCGATCGAGCAGCCAACCGTAGACCGGCCGAGCGGCAACGACGGCGACTACGACGGGGAGAGCCCACGGGGAGGGGAGCGTGTCGACCGAGATCGTCAAGTACGTGACGGCAAAGATGTCCTGCACGATCAGGATTCCCACCGAAATCCGACCTTGCAGCGAACCCGACTCGTTGCGGTCTTCCAGCGCCTTGACGGCGTACACCGTGCTGGAGAATGAGAACGCGAAGGCGATCAGTACCAGCTGGTCGATCGACAGCTCCGTGATCAGGGGGACGGCAAGGGCTCGGAGGACCACGAACAGCATCCCGAACACGGTGATCATCAGCGCAAGATGGACGCTGGCTCCGCCCCAGACTGCAGGCCGCGCCAGAGTTCGGAGCTTCAGTTTGAGCCCGATGCCGAACAGCAGCAGGAGAACACCGAAGTCGGCAATGACTTCGATGGCCTCGGTCGTCTCGAACCCCAATGCGTGCAGCAGGAACCCGGCAATGAGGTAGCCGACGAGAGGGGGCAAGCGCAGCGCGGCAGCAGCGAACCCAAAGGCGAACGCAACAATGATGAATGCGACGTCCATGTGAGCCGGTCACCTCGTGGCGGTGGGCAATCCTACAGAACGGGCTCCGTACGATGGCGGCGCAGGATCACGAGGCGTCATTGCTCAGCCCCTGCGGGGGACGGTGCGCACGAACGGCGGCAGGTCGAGAGCCGCTGCCTGCAGACGACGCGCACATTGCGTCCGCTACGCTTCCCCGGCTGGTCAAGAAGGGGAGGGTCCGTGCGAGAGATTCTGCTGGTCATTCACATTCTGGCGGTGGGCACCTGGCTTGGCGCCAACGTCACGCAAGCCGTCGTCACCCCCAAGCTACGTGCGCAGGGAGGTGTCGCTGCCGCGGCGTGGATGGGGTCCATCTCGACGATGGGACGGGTGCTGTACACCCCGGCAGCCATCATCATCCTGATCACCGGCTTCTGGATGGTGCTGGATTCGGAGGTGTACGACTTCGAGCAGGCTTTTGTCGTCATCGGCATCGCCACGGTCGTCATTGGAGCTGTGCTGGGGATGCGGGTGTTCGGCCCGAAGGCAGATTCTGCAGCCGCAGAGTTCGGGAGCGGCGACGACGCCGCGGGCAATGTGGTGGTCAAGAGTTACCTGCCGTGGGGTGTGCTCGACACCGCGCTGGTGGTGTTCACCATCGTCGCCATGGTGAACCGCTGGGGCGCGTGAGCCCTCAACCCACGTCATACACCCGTCCTACAGTCACGTCCATGGAAGACATCCTCGTTGCGGTCGATGTACCTCTCGTCGGAGATGAACGTCGCAAGAACTGGGCCAAGGTCGTCACCAACGTCGATCCGTCGAAGGCCTCCGGCTGGGCGTTCGAGGGAGACTTCATCGCCGCCGGCGGCATCCAAGACGTTCCTGCCGGCGCCGTCATCCTCGTTTACGGCGAGCGCGGGAGTCGCACCAATCCTGCCGCAGAGGCCCGCGTGTTCACGGCCAACCCCGATGGCACGCTCTCAGCTGAGGCACAGGCGTCCGGAAGGGCTTGGGCGCGCACTCTTCGTGACGGCGTGCAGGACCTCCTCGAGCGGGGTACGCCGATCCCGAGTGAGCTGCCGTGGGCTCCGCCACTGATGCAGTACTCCGACGACGCCATTCGGGAAGAGTTCCAGCGGCGCAAACTCGAGACCTAGAGGTCGCGCGGAGAGGAGAGCGGATGCCGTTCGTCGACGCAGCGGGCACCCGGCTGCACTACCGGGAGCAGGGCACGGGGCCTGTGGCATTGATGGTGCACGGATTCCCGCTGGACTCGACCATGTGGCTCGATCAGATGGACCGCCTCGCCGACCGACGGCGATGCGTGGCGGTAGATCTTCGCGGATTCGGATTGTCTGCCCCAACCACCGCAGAGGCGCTCTCCATGGAGCGGCACGCAGACGATCTGGCGGCGTTCCTCGACGCCCTCGGGGTTTCCAGCGTGGATCTCATCGGGCTCTCCATGGGTGGATACGTCGCGCTGGCGTTCGCCCAGCTTCATGGTGTCCGCATGCGGTCGCTGGCGCTCATCGACACACGAGCCGATGCCGATACGGAGGAAGGCAGAGCCGCCAGGGACGCCACGGCTCGCAGCGTGCTCTCCGAGGGCCGGTTGGCTCTCGCCCGGCGGATGTCGAGCGCGCTGCTGGCGCCGTCGGCCACTCCGGAGGTGCGGGCCCGTATCCTGACCATGATCGAAGCCACGGCCTACGAGACGATCTTGGCGGCGCTCGTCGGGATGCGCGATCGGCCCGATCGGGTGTCGATCCTGGGGCGCATCTCGGTTCCTTGTGCCATCATCGTCGGCGAGCACGACGCCATCACCCCTGTGATCGCGGCTGAGGCCATGCATGCTGCGATCGCACATGCAGGGCTCCACATCATCGAAGGCGCCGGTCACATGTCGCCGATGGAAGCTCCAGACGCCGTCGCCAAGATCCTCGACAATCTGCTCGGCTCAGCCTGACGGCATCGAGTTGGGGTCGGGGGTTGGCCCCATTCGCCGACCCCCGACCCCGTTTGCTCGCCTGGCCGCCCTTTCGACGAACCGGTTTCCTGATCGCGGTGTGAGCCGCGATCGGCGTGCCGGTCGTGCCGTCGATCTGGAAATCGTGCAGATCTGCGCTGTCGCGTCAAAGCGGTGCGGAGCGTCATCGAGGACACCAACGTGCGGCGTCCACCGGAACGAGCGGAGCGTCTTGGCCGTGCCGGCCTCGTCCGTCCGGCGCGCCTCCATCGACCACGTCGTCGTGCGTGCACTATCGCACTGCATCTGTTCCGACTCCCCCAAGGAAGCTGCCGGGCACGCATGTGCCCTCTGCGCCTACCACGCGCTCTTGCGAGCAACTACCACAGACGATCCGCACCACGCCCCTATTCACGGTGCGCTCGTCTTTCGTCATCTTTGACGATTTGCCGACGATTTCCAAGTACACGGTTGCCTCGCCATTGGCCGCGTCGTAGCCTCGACGGCGTTCTCGAGCCGGGGAAGTGTGGTGGCGACCGCAATCAAGAATGATCGTCGGACCATCTTCGGCTGGGCGATGTACGACTGGGCCAACTCGGCGTACATCACCGTCTTCGGTGCAGTGATCGGTGCGTTCTTCACGGGATCGATCGTCACCGGTGACGAGTACTGGGGCCTCTCCGGCGAGGCGCTCTTCAGTCTCCTCGTCGGGTTCGGATCGATTTTGCTTCTGCTGGTGATGCCCGTGCTCGGCGCCATCGCCGACTATGCGGGTGCAAAGCGGCGCTTCTTGCGGAACTTCGCGCTCATCGGTGCGCTGTTCACGATCGTTGCCGCCGTGATCCCCGAAGGACAGGTGCCTCTGTTCCTGCTCGTGGTCCTCGTGAGCCAGTTCGGGTTCGTTGCCGCCAACGTGTTCTACGACGGATTCCTCCCCGACATCGCCACCGACGACACGATCGACCGGGTCTCCTCCAAAGGATTTGCCCTCGGCTACCTCGGTGGCGGACTGTGGCTGCTGCTGGCGTTCATCTTGATCTCCCTGTCCAGCGACGAGCCCGGCGCCACCCTCACCGAGACCCTCGCGGCTCGGATCGCCATCTTCGGTTCCGGCGTCTGGTGGATCGGGTTCTCCTTCTTCTCTTTCACGCGGCTGCCCGCCGATGAGCCGGAGAGCGAGACGGTGGTGAGCGGGACCCGAATGGGTCTGGCGCAATACGCCTCGATCGGCTTCAACCGCACGCTGAACACTTCGCGGCGGCTCAAAGCGTTCCCGCAGCTGCTGCTTTTCGTGGTGGCATTCATCCTCTACAACAGCGGTACCGGCACCGTCATCGCCATCTCGGGCCCATACGCAGAGGACACGCTGGGTCTGGAGCTGGAAACGATTGCGCTGGCTTTCCTCATCGTCCAGTTCATTGCCTTCTTCGGTGCGTTGATGTTCGGAGCGCTCTCCAACAAGATCGGCCCCAAGCGTTCGGTCCTGATCTCGCTGGTCGTGTGGGCAGGGCTTGCGGTTGTTGCGTTCTACCTCCCCGAGGGCTCCGATGCGGGCTTCCTCGGCCTTGCTGCAGTCGTGGGGTTTGTGCTCGGGGGCGTGCAGGCGCTGTCGCGCAGCCTCTACGGGACGATGATCCCCGAGGAAGCGTCGGCAGAGTTCTTCGGGTTCTACTCGGTGTTCTCGAAGCTCTCCGGTATCGGGCCGCTGATCTTCGGCTTGATCAGCGCCGCCACCGGATCGGGTCGGCCGGCGATTCTGTCTGTCGCCGCGTTCTTCGTGGTGGGGGGCGCGCTCCTCAGCCGGGTCGACATCGAAGAAGCCCGCAGGTCGCGGGAGCGGTGGCATTTTGACGGTGTATCCGTCGATGGGAGCTAGCCGAAGGCACGACGCTGGCGAGCCGCTATCCTGAGCCGGGCCGCTATCGCGGTCGCTCGCCTACTCCTGATACGTCCCCTTTGAGTTGGTCGAGTTTTCTCATATGTTGATGAGGGACGGACCAGAGAAAGGCGACAACGCCGCAATGAACATCTACGTGGGGAACCTTCCCTTCAGCGCAACAGGCGACGATCTGGAGCGCGTTTTTGCCGAATACGGACAAGTTGACTCCGCAGCAGTGATCATGGATCGCGACACCGGCCGTTCCCGCGGGTTCGGCTTCGTCGAGATGGGGAACAACGACGAAGCCCGCAAGGCCATCCAGGAGCTCGACGGCTACGACCTCGACGGCAGGCGCCTCCGCGTCAACGAGGCACAGCCTCGTCGTAGGTAGGAATGGCCTCTTCCGACGATACCTTCCGCGCGCAGGGCACCGTGGTTGCGACACTGCGCAACGCCACGTTCAAGGTCAAGCTTGACACCGGCCACGAAGTCGTGGCACGGGCCTCGGGCAAGATGCGGCAGGGTCGCCTGATTCGCATCATCCCTGGGGACCGCGTCGAGCTCGACATTTCGGCCTACGACCCCACACGGGGACGCATCGTTTGGCGGTATCGCTAGCAGGCAACGTCCGAATGTGCCCAAGAAGGCGGCTGCGCGGGCAGCCGCCTTCTGGCCTGTCGGGACCCGCTCGGGATATCGGGTAGGGGGCGTGCGAGCGGTACCTTGGAGGTGATGCGCAAGCTGGTTCTCCTTGCAGTGGTGTTCGTCCTCGCCGGCGCTGCGTGCGCCAACGACGACTTGGCGAGCCCAACCGCGGTACCGGCGACCAGCAACGCCCCTACAGAGGGCGCCGCGGTCGACCCCGGCAACGTCACAACCACCACGACGATGCCGGCGACAACCTCGTCGTCAACGGGTTCTGCCCAAGGCACTCCATCGAGTACAACACTCCTGCCGCTCGTGCCGCTCGACCAGCTCGAGCTGGACCTGGAGGTCGTAGCCGACGGCTTTGTACAGCCTGTCTTTGTGTCGTCGCCGCCCGGCGACGATCGGCTCTTCGTGCTCGATCAACCCGGTGTCGTCTGGGTGATGGCCAGCGGAGATCCGGAGGTCTATCTCGACCTGCGAGACCGAGTCGGATTTGGGGGCGAGCGAGGTCTCCTCGGCCTCGCCTTCTCTCCCGACTTCGCCGACAGCGGCCTGCTGTACCTGGACTACACCGCCAGAGACGGGTCGACCCGTATTGCCGAATACCGCGAGTCGGATGCAGGGTCCGAGCGGGTGATGCTCGAGATCGCACAGCCGGCGGCGAACCACAACGGGGGTATGCTGGCGTTTGGCCCCGATGGCTATCTGTGGATCGCCATGGGCGACGGCGGCAGCCGCGACGACGAGTTCGGCAACGGTCAGGATCCCGGCAGCCTCCTGGGTACGTTGCTGCGCATCGACGTTGCCGGCGATCCATATGCGATACCTGCCGATAATCCTTCGGGCGAGTTTGCTCCTGAGGTGTGGGCTTTCGGGCTGCGGAACCCGTGGCGGTTCTCCTTCGACGGCAGCGACCTGTGGATCGGTGACGTCGGCCAGGGCACATGGGAGGAGATCGATCGTGTCGACGTCACGCAGGTGACCGGCCCCAACTTCGGTTGGCCGAGATACGAAGGGTCACACTGCTATCTCGCGCAGGACTGCGACTCCACGGACCTCGTAGGCCCCGTCTACGAGTACAGCCACGACGAAGGTCGATCCGTCACCGGCGGCTACGTATACAGGGGGAGCGCGCTCCCTGAGCTGGACGGCCACTACTTCTTCGGCGACTTCGTAGGCGGCTGGATCCGGGGTTTGACCCCCGGTGGCGAGATCATCGAGTGGTTCGGCCCCGGCTCCGTGCCAGGGCTGTCCTCATTCGGAGTCGACGCAGCAGGTGAGATCTACGTCACGAGCACGGAAGGTGCGCTCTACCGGGTCGTCCGGGGTTGACCGACGCGATAGTCTGCCGCCCCATGCAGGACCTCATTGCCGTCATCGGCAGCCTCAACCGCGACATCGTCATCAGCGTCGCGTCACTGCCGGCGCCCGGCGAGACGGTGCATGCCTCTGAGATCCGCCAGTTCCGCGGCGGCAAGGGCGCCAACCAGGCGATCGCAGCTGCGCGGCTTGGCCGTAACGTCGCCATGATCGGCCGGGTGGGCGCCGACGCCGACGGGACCGGGTACCTGCGCAACCTCGTTGCCGAGGGCGTCGATGTCGCAGGAGTTGCCGTCGACATCGACTTGCCGACCGGTTCGGCCTACATCCTGCTCGACGCAGCCGGAGAGAACTCCATCGCGGTGGTGGCCGGCGCCAACGGACGGGTGACCCCCGAGGATGTCGCCGCAGCCGCCGATCATGTCGAGCGTGCCGCAGTGACCATGGCCCAACTCGAAGTCCCGCTCGACGCCGTCAAGGCTGCAGCCCAGCTCGCCGGCGGCGTCTTCGTCCTCAACGCGGCGCCCGCCCAGCACCTCGGACCTGAGTTGCTGAGCCTCGTCGATGTTCTGGTGGTCAACCGGTCGGAGCTTGCACGGCTCGTCGACTCCCGACAGGCAGGTCAGCAGAAGGCCATCGTTGCCCAGGCCCGCCGGGTCAACGGCCCCCGCGCCGTGGTGGCCACGCTCGGTGCTGCCGGGGCGCTGGTCGTCACCGCAGACGACGCGGTGCCGGTCCGGGCGCCCTCGGTGACTCCCCGCGACACCACTGGGGCAGGGGACGCCTTCTGCGGCGGGTTGGCAGATGCGCTTGCCCGCAAGGAAGACCTGGTGTCGGCCGTCCGGTGGGCCGTTGTCGTCGGTGCAGCCGCAACTCAGAAACTGGGGGCGCAGACGGGGATGCCGACCGCTGCAGAGGCGACGGAACTGCTCCACCTCGAATGAACCCACGCCCCATCATCATCGACACGGATCCGGGGCAAGATGACGCAGTTGCCCTGCTGACGGCGATGGCCTCCCCTGAGCTCGACGTCAGGGCGATCACGACCGTTGCGGGCAACATCCCGCTGGCGCTCACATCTCGCAATGCCAGGATGATGGTGGAGCTGGCGGGCAGGGCCGACATCCCGGTATACGAGGGGTCGCCGCGCCCGCTGGTACGCACCCTGGTCACGGCTGAGTACGTCCACGGACCCACCGGCATCGACGGGGTCGATCTGCCTGAGCCGACGTCGCCCCCCGCACGTGGCCATGCGGTCGATGCGATCATTGCAATGCTGCTCGCCTCCGGCGGCGGCGAGATCACGTTGTGCACCCTCGGCCCGCTCACCAACATCGCGATGGCCATGGTGAAGGAGCCGGCCATCGTGCCGCGGATCCGAGAGCTGGTCATGATGGGTGGCGGCTTCTTCGAGGGTGGCAACGTCACCCCCGCCGCAGAGTTCAACATCTACGTCGATCCGCACGCAGCGCACGTGGTCTTCACGAGCGGCGTCCCCATCACGATGATGCCCCTCGATGTCACCCACAAGGCGCTCACGTCCGATGTCCGTGTGCAGCGTTTCCGCGACCTCGGCACCCGCTCGGGCGACAACGTCGCGGGGATGCTCGACTTCTTCGACCGCTACGACGAAGCCAAGTACGGCACGGATGGCGCCCCGCTCCACGACCCGTGTGTCATCGCCTACCTGCTGCAGCCCGACTTGTTCTCCGGTAAGGGATGCCACGTCGCCATCGAACACCGGTCGGAGCTGACGATGGGGATGACGGTGGTCGACTGGTGGAATGTGACGGGTCATGAGCCCAATGCGACCGTCATGGGCGACATCGACGCCGAGCGGTTCTTCGATCTCCTGGTCGATCGAATCGGACGGCTCCCGTGACGTTGCGCATCGTGATCCCCGAAGACCAGACGAAGTGGTGGGCGCTGCGCTCCGCGTTGTGGCCAGAAGCCACTCCGGACGAGATTCGGGAAGATCCCGCCCGCTACGCAGGGGAGGAGGAGGTGGCATTCGTCTGGGAGAAGCCCGATGGCGCACTGGGTGGATTCGCCGAGGGGTCGATCCGGCGTTTCGCCGACGGGTGTTCGACCTCACCGGTCGGGTTTCTCGAGGCGTGGTACGTGGTGCCCGGGTTGCGCCGCCGCGGCGTCGGTCGGCAGCTCGTCGAAGCGGTCGAGGAGTGGGTGCGGTCCAGAGGATGCACAGAGATGGGCTCGGACACCGAGCTCGGCAACGCCCTGTCCCGGTCGATCCATGCGTCGCTTGGCTATCGGGAGGTCGAGAAGGCGGTGCATTTCGCCAAGTCGCTCGGGGCGCGATCGCCGGAAGTGCCGGCGGGGCCGGGCCGCGACGCGGCGGTCACGCTCCGCAAGATCACCGACGACAACGTTCGCGTCATTGTCGGTCTCCACGTGGGGCGGCATCAGAAGGCCTTTGTGGCCTCGAACGCAGTTTCCCTGGCGGAGGCGTACGCAACCACCAAGGTCTGGCCGCGGGCGATCTATGCCGACGAGACGGCCGTCGGATTCACCATGCTGTCCGACGATCACGAGAAGCCGCGCTACTACCTGTGGCGCTTCATGATCGATCAGCACTACCAGCGGTTGGGCTTCGGGCGTCGAGCCATGGACCTCGTGGAGGACTACGTGCGCAACCGGCCGGGTGGTGATCGGGTGTTTCTGAGTTATGTCCCCGGCCCCGGCGGCCCAGGTGCGTTCTACCGATCGCTTGGCTACGAGGAGACCGGCAGCGAGGACCATGGCGAACGCGAAATGGTGAAGCTCCTCACCCCCTGACCCCGGCATTCGTGGGATGCGGGGGAGTGAGCCGGGCGACTCGTTGGACCACGACGCCCCTCGACAGCTGGACATGTATCGACTGTGGGAAGACCGAGTTCTTTGCGAGGAATCCAGGCGTCTTCCGGCGCTGATCCTCGCCGCCGCTCCATGGGTGCGGCATCGCTCCCCGGTGGTGGGTGGTGGGCTGCCGTCTGTGGTGCCGCTTCCTGTCACACCCCGCCGGTACCATCGTGCGCATGGCACGGTTGTTTGTAGAAGGTTGGGCTCCTGAGTACGGGAATCCTTTCGAGGCGGACGACGGTCTTGCCGAGCCAGGCAAGGTCGATGAGACGGTCGAGGTCGAAGGGTGGTGGGATCCCATTCGCGGCGTCGACGACGGCATCGAGCAGGTTGCCTTCATCGACGGGGTACGGCGGATCGACGCAAGGGTCACCATTGACGAGCCGAGCGGTCCGATTCCCGGAATATGCGGGACCTTTGCCGTAGGAGCGGTGTGCTGGGACAGGACGACACCCCGGTCGGAGATCGAGCGGGTGCGTATCGATCGGCTTGCCGTGTTCGGTCACGGTGTCGCCATGCCGATCCCGGTGGCCGGCCCACAGCTCGCCTACCGATCCGAAGCTGTGCCGGATGTCGACCCGCAGGCTCTCGTGCAACGCTTTCACGGCTCGATGCGCAAAGCCGAGGCGGTGCTCTCCGAAGCCATGGCGCAGCAGGGGACGTTTGTGATTGCCGACGGTCCCATCAACGATCTGTCGGCAACGGAGAAGGTGGGGTACATCAAGACCCACCGCGCACCGTATCTGTCGCCTGAGCGAAACGGCATCATCGCCCGGTTGCGGACCGGCGAGCGCACCCCGCTGTTCCTGATCGGCAAGGGAGGGGCATTCCCTCGCTACTCCTGGTACCTCCGTCTTGCCGAGCTCGCCGGCGGGCACACGTGGACCGGGGTCGTGCGGGCCGAGGTCTCCAGCCACTTGCCACTGACGACGGCGCAACGTGTCGCCGATCGGACGACGGCGTTGCTGCCGATGGTTGCCTCGCTGCCCCACGTCGACCCGAGGGCGCCGCAGAACCTCGTGCCTATCGCGGCGCTGGAACGGTCGCTGCGGCGACGGATGGGTGACCCCGCCTTCATCCACCGTGCGCTACGGTCGGCGGTCATGGCACACGATCGCACCCTCGGAGCGGCCTCGTGACCGACCGCACACCCACATCAGGACTTGGCGACCAAGGCGTCGGGCGTGTGCTCGGCACCCAACACTCGACGACCCGTGACTTCCGCGTCGTCCTCAACGACGACGACTATCTCCAGCTCGACGACCTGGTGATGGTCCGCACCGAGGTCCCGAAGCGGGGTGAGGTGCGGACCTACGGTGTCGTCACCGAGGCCGAAGCCGTGTACGAGGGCGCCCAATTCGAGTCCGACACGCACCGCATCGCCGCCGAAGGCACGCTCCCCGCAGCCAAGGTGCGGTCTGCGCAGGTTGCTGTGACCCGCATCGATCCCGAGGTTTGGGTATCCGCAGATCCGGGCGAAGTGGTCGAGCGGGCAACCGGCGACGAGCGTCGCAAGGCGCTCTACGTCGACGAGATGGACCGTCCGTTGCCCGTGGGCATGGGCCGCGACGGCGAGCCGGTCTACGTCGACCTGGACTTCTTCGACGGCCGCAAAGGCGGGCACATGTCGATCTCAGGAATCTCCGGGGTGGCCACCAAGACCTCGTTCGCTCTGTTCTTCCTGCGGCTGCTCAGTGGGCGCCCCGATGTTGTCGGTCCGGCAGCCTCGAACCTGCGCATCCTCGTCTTCAACGTGAAGGGCGAGGATCTTCTCTGGCTCGACAAGCGCAACCGCTATTTCAACGACGAGGCGACGGCGGTGTGGCAGCAGCTCGGCGTCGACCCCGGGCCGTTCCCCTCCGTCGGCCTGTGGGCGCCACCCCGGACGGGAACCAACGATATCGTGGTCCCCGACACGGGTGGCAGGCAAGAAGGCGTTGCCGCCTTCACCTGGACGCCTCGAGAATTCATCGAGGAAGGTCTGTTGCGGTTTCTCTTCACGGACGCCGACGGCAACCGCAACCAGATCCCGTTCATCGAGGAGCGCGTCCGGTCACAGCTCCGCCGGTTTGCCGTCGACGTCGAGGGAGTCCCCGGGGCCGTCGTGCTGCGCGACCCGTCCGAGGGCGCCAAACCGGGGGACCGGGTCGTTCCGCATCGCGGGGAGAGGATCATCACCGATCTGCGCACCCTCGTCGATGCCATCTCCGAATACGTCGATCCTGAGGATGACGAGCCCGACGCCAAGTGGACGGGACGGGTGCAGATGGGCACCATCTCGGCGTTTGCCCGCCGCCTCCACTCTGCCGTGCATCGCCTGGGCCATCTGGTGCGGGCCGGTGAAAGCCGCCGTATCGACCGCACCGCGGCGCAGGTCACGGTGGTGGGCATCCAGTCGCTTCACGATCTCGGGCAGCGTTTTGTCGTCGGGGCCCTACTCGCCGAGACATTCGCCGAGAAGGAACAGACCGGGCAGCGGCTTCCACTCTCCGTGATCGTGCTCGATGAGCTCAACAAGTACGCCCCCAGAGACGGCACGAGTGCGCTCAAAGACATGCTGATCGACATCGCCCAACGGGGCCGGTCGCTCGGTGTCCTGCTGGTCGGCGCCCAGCAGACGGCGTCCCGAGTCGCTCCCGAGGTCATGGAGAACGCAGCGATCAAGGTGGCCGGCCGTCTCGATGCTGCCGAAGCAGAGCGCGCCGAGTACGGGTGGATGCTCCCGTCGACGCGGGCCAGGGCGCGGTTGCTGAAGCCGGGCACGATGGTGCTGTCGCAGCCGGCGATCCCCGTGCCGATCGTTCTCGAGTTTCCGTTCCCGCCGTGGGCGACGCGCAAAGAAGAAGTCGACGACTCGGGCATCGATCCGTTCGCAGGGCTGTGAGGGTCCTCCACACCTCGGACTGGCACGTCGGTAAGCGCATCGGGCGTTACGACCGCGCCGCCGAATACCGAGCAGTCATCGATGAGGTGGTCGCGGTCGCCGAAGCCGAGAACGTGGATCTGGTCCTTCACTCCGGAGACCTGTTCGATCGGCCACTTCCACCGGTCGAAGCCCTGGATATCGGGCTCGACGGGCTGGTGCGACTCACCGGAGACGGTGCACGCCCTGTGGTGGCGATCGCCGGCAACCACGACTCTCCAGGACTGTTCGAAGCCCTCGCCCCCTTTGTGCGCCGCCACGACATCCACCTCGTCGGCGAGATCAAACGGCCCGACGACGGGGGCGTGCTCGACATCGACACCCCGGCAGGCCGGGCCGTCGTCAGCTGCTTCCCGTTCCTCCGCGAGGGGAGAGCGTTCCATGCTTGGGAGCCGGTCGACGAGCACTACAAGAAGTACGCCGATCGGCTTCGCATGATCTCTGAGGCATACAGCGATCACGCCGATACGGTGGCCGCAGCAGACGCCGTCACGTTCTTGGTGGCGCACTTCCTCGTTGGCGGTGCCAAGGTCCATGGCCACGGCGCTCCCCGTGGGGAGCGTGAGCTCCACATGGGCGATGCGTATGCCGCAACGTCCGAGGCGATCCCGCCCGGACCCCAATATGTTGCGCTTGGTCACATCCATGCCCCGCAACCGGTTCCGGGTGCCAAGGTTCCCGCGCAGTACGCAGGCTCCCTCCTCGAGTTGGATTTCGGGGAGGCGGGCGAGGAAAAGCGGGTTGTGATCGTCGACGTCGAGCCGGGGATCCCTGCATCCGTGAGATCGGTGCCGCTCACGGCGGGGCGACGTCTGGTGAGAGCATCGGGCACATGGCAGGAAATCATCGCAAGGGACGACCTGCGCGAGGCGTATCTCGACCTCACGGTGGAGACGGCGGGTCCGGATCCCCAGCTTGCAGAGCGGGCACGAGACGAGTTCGACTACCTCGTCAAGGTACGCGCCGAATATCCGAGAGCAGAAGCCGAGCGTGCCGGCAGCGAGGTGCGCTCGCTCGATGAGCTGTACGCCGTCTACGTCGAAGCCGAGACGGGCGTCGCCGCGGACGCAGAGCTCCTCGAGGCGTTCCGGTCCGTGATGGAGGAAGCAGGCTATGCGGCCTCTTGAGCTCCGCCTGCGCAACTTCCGTTCGTATTTCGGCGAAGAGGCGGCCTTCGACTTCCGGGGGAGGAAGCTCGTCGGCATCGTCGGCCCGATCGGTAGCGGGAAGTCCTCCCTCCTCGACGCCGTGTCGTTTGCGCTCTACGGGAAGACGCCGATGGCAGGGGCAGGTACCAAAGCGCTCATCCACCAGCGGGCCACCGACGGCGGCGTCATGCTTCGGTTCGAAGTGGAAGGTGAGGTGTGGGAAGTGGTCCGGTCGCTGCGGCTGAAAGGCGCCAGCCAGCATGCGTTGTATCGCTACGCCGCCGACGAACCCGATGCCGAGCTCATTGAACGTGTCACGTTGGAATCCGAAGTCAACACGAAGATCGCAACGCTGCTCGGCCTGGACTACGAGGCGTTCGGCCGATCGGTGCTGCTGGCGCAAGGTCGGTTCGCCGAATTCTTGCGGTCACGGCCCGCCGAGCGTGACGCGGTACTCAAAGGGGTTTTCGGGCACGACCGCATCGATGCCATGCGCGATATTGCCAAAGCCGAAGCGGCAACCGCCGACGCCGCGCTCGGCAAAGTGCTGGTGCGGACCGAGCGCCTCGACGAGGTTGCGTTGCGGCTCGACGGCATGCGAGACGAGCTGGCTCGCGCTGAGGCACGGGTCGAGACGTTGCGGAAAGCCGAGCCGGCGCTGCTCGATCTCGATGCCCGCATCCAGACTGCTACCACGGCCGAGAAGGCGGCACGGGAACGTCTCGACGAGCTGTCCCGACATGCGGCTCGGCTACCCGAAGAAGGGGTGACCCGACGTCTGGTTGCGGACGCGGCCGCCATGGCGACGCAACGGCTCGAGCTGGCCGCCGAACTGGACGCATGCCGGAGTGCCCTCGCCGCAGCCGAGGAGAGCACGGGACGAGCTCGCGATTCAGGCGAAGCCGACCAGATCGACGAAGCCGCCGCTCTGGTTGCTGCGGCAGAACCACAACGCCGTGCCGTCGCCGAGGCGCAGCGGCGCAGGGAGGCGGCGGAGCGCGAGCACGATGCCGCACAACTCAGCCTCACGGCTGCATTGGCCGAGCAGAAGGAGGCGGATGAAGCCACGGCCGCGGCTGAAGCGTCACTGGCGGATGCCGCTGCCGCAATGCTTTCAGCCGAGAAGGCGTTCCACGAAGCACAACACCACAACATGGCGGAAGTCCTCCGCAGCACCCTCACGACCGGAGAGGTGTGTCCTGTGTGCGCCCAAACGGTCGGCACCGTACCCGCATCGGGCGCCGTTGACGTGGCTCCGGCCGAAGCAGAAATGGCGGCGGCCCGACGGCTGCGTGACGAAGCCGAACGGGTACGCAGCCGGGCGGCGGCCCGCTCCTCCGCCTCGGCGGAGGCCAACCACGGCGCATCGGGCAATGTCGAGTCTCGCCGCGCCGAACTCGACCAGGCGCTCGCCGCGGAAGCGTCCGCGGCGGCCGAACTCGATGCGACGCTGGCCAGGCTCCGCATGCTGCTGGGAGACGGGGATCCGGCCAGCGTGCTCGATGAGCGCCGCCGGCGACTGTCGGCGATCGCCGATGCCGTTGCCGACGCGCGGCGCCGTGTCGACCAGGTACGCAATCAGCACGACCAGGTGATCCTCGATGAGCAGAGTGTCACCAAGCAACTGTCGGCTTTGCGTATCGACGTGGCAGATCTCGCCGCACGCCTCGGAACCCCCGTTGCCGTCGCGGAGGACGGGCCGGAGGCCCTGGGCCGGGGCGTCGCCGAGCTACGCCGAGCATGGGACAAGGAGACGGCCGACCTCGACGCCGCGAGGCTGGCCGCCCGCGCCGACGCGGGCGACGCTGCCGCGGAGCGGAAAGAGATGCTCGCTGGGCTCGACGTCGACGGGGAGTTTGCGGCGGCGCTCGGTGCGGCCGGGGCCACGGTCGAGCACCTTGCGGTGGGCGTCGCCCGGGACGAAGCCGAAGTAGCGGCAGGTGCGGATCTGCGAGCCGAGCGAGACCGACTTACCGCGGTGAAGGCCCGGTACCAGCGCATCTCCACGGATCTCACCGATTCGCGTTTTGTCCGGTTCCTCCTCGACGACGAGCGTGCCCGGTTGGCCGACATCGGCAGCGATCATTTCTCCCGGCTGTCCTCCGGTAGATACCGCTTCACGGACGACGGATCCTTCGCCATCGTCGACCTGACCGCTGCCGATGCGGAACGCAAGGCGTCGAGCCTTTCGGGAGGCGAGACGTTCCTCGCCTCGCTGGCTTTGGCGTTGTCGCTGGCGGAGATGGTCGCCAGGACGGGCGGCCGTCTCGATGCCTTCTTCCTGGACGAGGGGTTTGGGTCGCTCGATCCCGAGCACCTCGATCTGGCCATGGAGGGCATCGAGGCGCTGGTCGCCGACGATGCGACTCGCCTCGTGGTGGTCGTCAGCCACGTTCCAGAATTGCGGTATCGCATCGAGGATCTCATCGAACTCGACCGTCACCCGCTGACCGGTGACACCAAGGTCGTGCGGAGCTGATCGAGCCGCTCAGGCGGGGCGGCGAGCCAGCACGACCCGTAGCCCGCGAGGGAGCTGCTCGCCTCCAAACGCATCGCGGATCTCGACGTCGAGGCCCAGCGGGCGCAAGAGGTCCGGGATGTGATCGACGTCGATCAGGACGTTGTCGTGCCGCTCGTCGTCACGCCGCCAACCGCCGTCGTCGGCACGGACGAACGTGGTGAGATGGCGGACGAACAGGTCCGGCCGTGGCGTCTCGTACCGGGTGATGATCGCCCAGTCGGCGCCGACGCGTGCGTGGTTGGCGGCGTCGATCCGTTCGGCGCCCCACTCGAGATCGCAGATGTCGAACGCCAGCACGCCTCGGGGTCGTACAGCGGCCCCTGCAGCAACGATGGCCGCTTCGACGGCTGCTGCGCTGGGGAGGTAGGACATGGCGTGCCCGATGGACACGATGGCATCTGCGGGCGGAATGGGATCGTTGGGCAGGGTCAGCACGCGCACGGCTTCGGCTTGAGGAGCATGGGCGCGAGCCAGATCAAGCATCGGAAGCGACGCATCGGTGGCGATGACGCGGTGCCCGGCGTCCACCAGATACTTGGTGAGCAGGCCGCTACCACAGCCGAGCTCGACCACGAGTCCACCGGCGGCACGCACCGGCTCGAGCAAGGCGAGCACGCCCGGCGCACACATGGCGGCGTGCTGCCGGTATCCCAAGTGGTGCACCAGTGCGAGGTCTCTGCGGTAGTAGGGCTCCACGGCGACGGCTACTTCAGCAGCATGTCTTCGATGCGCCGCGAGCTGACCATGAGGCCGGCGATGCCCATGGCCAGCAGGAAGGCCACGTTGCCCAGCAGGCTCCACTCGATGATGCCGAGCATGAGCCCACGGATCAGCGCAACACCCTGGTACAGCGGAGAGAAGCGGGCGACCACCTGCAACCAGCCCGGGTACACGTCGAGGGGGAAGAAGGTCGCCGAGAACAGGAAGAGCGGAAGCGTCACGAGTGTGACCATGTCGAAGTCCTGCCAGGATCTCATGAACGTCGTTGCCGACATGCCCACCGCGGCAAACGCGAAGCCAATCAGTAGTGCGGCAGGGACGGCCAGCAGCCCCCACATCGACGGCATGAGCCCCATGACCAGCACGACTACCAGGAAGGCGACCGCATACAGTGCGCCGCGAATCAGCGACCACGAGATCTCCCCGACGGCGATGTCCCCGGGGCCCAGCGGTGTGGCCAGCATGCCGTCGTACGTCTTGGCGTACTTCAGTTTGAAGAAGATGTTCATCGTGGATTCGAAGACGGCGCCGTTCATCGCCGACGACGCCAGCAGTGCGGGGGCAACGAACTCCGCATACGTCACCGCCTGCCCGTTGCCCGTCGTCACCTCGCCGACCAATGCCCCGATACCGACCCCGATGGAGAACAGATAGAACACCGGCTCGAAGAACCCGGAGAAGACGATCACCCAGGCGCGCCGGTAGACCAGCACATTGCGCTCGATGATGTAGCGCGCCCTGCGGCTGCCGAGAATGGTGGGAGGAGCCACCCGGGCGAGAAGGTTCCCGGTCGTCACTTCTCCAGCCTCCTCTCGAAGTTGTAGATCGCGACCACGATCCCGGCGGCGACCCACAGCAGGAGGTAGCCGACATGGAGCAGCGGCGACCATTCCGTGGGGGCGCCGAGCGCCGCAGCTCTGGTGAGCACGACGCCGTTCCACAGCGGGGTGATGTAGGCCACCGGCTGCATCCACCCGGGCAGCTGGGTGACAGGGAAGAAGGTGCCGGAGAACAGAAACATCGGGACGATCCCGAACCGGAACAGCGAGCTGAGCCCGTACTCGTTCTGCAGTGCGGCCGTGTACGCCGTCACCGGGGCGGCAAAGGCGAAACCCGTGAGCAGCGCGGGAAGCACGGCGTACAGACTGCGCCCGACGGGGGCCGCACCAAAGGCGCTCATCACGATGGCGAAGACCACCGTGGTCAAAGCCAACCGCACCATGACCCACCCCAAGTGGCCGTACACGAGGGCGCGAATTCCCACCGGGGTCGATAGTGCGGCTTCGTACGTCTTCACCCATTTCATCCCTGCCATCACCGGAAATGACGAGTCCCCCGTGCCTGTCTGCATCGCGGCGGCGGCAAGCAGGCCCGGGGCGAGGAATGCCAGATACGTGAAGCCGTCGAGGGTCGTTTCGCCTGTGCCCGCATCAACGAGCGTGCCGAGACCAAGCCCCATTGCCCCCAGATAGAGCACCGGGTTCAGGAACGTTGTGATCACGCTCGCTCGCCAGGTGTGGCGATACCAGACGGCGTGGCCCTCCAACACACGCATGGCCGACCGCATCGTGGTCATCAGTCGATCAACGTCCTTCCGGTGAGCCGGAGGAACACGTCTTCGAGCGTGCTGCGGCGGACCACGATGGCCTCCGGCTCGAGCCCTCGCACATGGACGTCTGCGACGGTGCGGTCTCCGTCGTTGGAGTACAGCAGCACCCGATCGGGAAGAATCTCCGCTCGCTCCGCGATCCCTTCGAGCTGATCAACCACGGTTTCCTGGACACCCACGGGGAAGCGCAGCTCTACGACCTCGCGCGTTGCGTACTCCTCGATGAGGCCCCGCGGCGACCCCTCGGCGACGATCTTCCCCTCGTCCATCACGACCAGCCTGTCGCACAGCTGCTCGGCTTCGTCCATGTAGTGGGTCGTGATGATCAGGGTGACCCCGCGCTGTTTCAGCCGGTAGAGGCGATCCCAGAGTACGTGTCGTGCCTGGGGGTCGAGACCCGTCGTAGGCTCGTCCAGCAGCAGCAGGTCAGGTTCGTTGATCAATGACCGGGCGATCGTGAGCCGGCGCTTCATGCCGCCGGACAGTGACTCGACCTTGCTGCCTCGTCGCTCAGAGAGCTGCACGAACTCGAGGAGCTCTTCGATCCGGTTGCGGATCGTCGCTCTCGGGAGGTCGAAGTAGCGGCCGTAGATCAGCAGGTTCTCATCCACGGGGAGCTCGTTGTCGAGGTTGTCCTCCTGCGGCACCACGCCGAGCCGCGCCCTGATCTGGGCGCCGTCCTCGTAGGGATCCATCCCAAGGACGCGCAACGTCCCATGCGTCACCGGTGAGACGGCGCCGATCATTCGCATCGTTGAGCTCTTGCCCGCGCCGTTGGGTCCGAGGAAGCCAAATGCCTCGCCGGGGGCGACGTCAAAGTCGACGGCGTCGACCGCCGTGAAGTCGCCAAACCGCTTCGTCAGATCGCGGGCGTGGACGAGGGGGGAAGTCATAGTTGCGCCACACTAACGATCGGCCGCCTCGGCGCCAGACGGTTCTGAGGACCCAGGAGAGGCCCGCCTGGTACGGTTTCTGCGATGGGACCCCTGGCGGGCATTCGGATCATCGAGCTGGAGGCGATCGGCCCCGTGCCGTTCTGCGGGATGCTGCTCGGCGACCTCGGCGCGGACGTCATCCGCATCGACCGGGTCGGCGGCCCGCAAGATCCGTTGCGCACCTTGTTGAGCCGGAGCCGGCGATCGGTCGGGCTCAATCTCAAGCACGACGAGGGCCGGGAGGCGGCGCTGCGCATCGTCGAGGGCGCAGACGTCCTGCTGGAGGGCATGCGACCCGGAGTGACCGAGCGGCTCGGTCTGGGTCCCGATGTGTGCCTCGCCAGGAACCCGAGGCTCGTATACGGCAGGATGACGGGGTGGGGGCAGGACGGGCCCCTGGCGGCCCGGGCCGGGCACGACATCGACTACATCGCGGTCACCGGCGCACTGCACGCCGTGGGAAGTGCCGATGCGCCCCCTCCTCCTCCTCTGAACCTCTTCGGCGACTTTGGAGGCGGCTCGCTGTACCTCGCGATGGGAGTCCTGGCGGCGCTCAACGAGCGTACCGTCTCGGGCAAAGGCCAGGTGGTGGATGCTGCGATGGTCGACGGTGCGGCATCCCTCATGACGATGGTGTACGAGATGCAGTCGAGGGGCATGTGGATCGATGCCAGAGAGGCGAACCTCTTGGACGGGGCAGCCCCCTGGTACCGCACCTACCCGACTTCCGACGATCGTTACGTTGCCGTCGGGGCGATCGAGCCGCAGTTCTACGCCGAGCTGCTGGATCGTCTCGGTCTCGATGCGGCTGCATTGCCCCATCAACACGACCGCACGTCGTGGGACGACATGCATCGGCGGTTCGGTGAAGTCTTCGGTTCCCAGACCCGCGACCACTGGGCGGACGTCTTTGCCGGCAGCGATGCGTGCGTGGCCCCGGTCGTGAGCCTCCGCGAAGCACCTGATCATCCTCACCTGGCGGCGAGGGGCACGTTCGTCGATACCGTCGATGGCGCCATGCCTGCACCGGCTCCGAGGTTCAGCCGCTCGATCCCGGATCCGCCTACGCCACCAGCTCAGCCCGGCGAACACACCGATCACATACTGACCGAGGCGGGTTTTGAGTTGGCGGAGATCGCCCGGCTGCGACAGATCGGGGCCGCCGGCTGACGGCGGGAGCCGGGTTGGCGGAGTCGGCCATAATGGCGCCACGGCTCAGCGAAGCCACTTTGCGCCGGAGGAGATCTGTATGAAGGTGATTGTCGTCGGCGCCGGCGGCACCACACGCGAGCTCTTACGACGGCTCAGCGAGGTATGGGACGCGACGGTGATCGACACCGATCCAGACGTGCTCGACGCTGCAGCGTCGGTCCGCCAGATCGCTCCCATGCCCGGCGACGGATCGAGCCCTTTGATGTTACGCCGTGCCGGTCTCGAGGACGCAGACGCACTCGTGGCGGCATCCGATGACGACGACCGCAACCTCGAGGCGGTCAAGATCGCTTTGGAGTACTCGGTGCCCCGGATCGTCGCCGTCGCCGCCGACCCGGAACGGCTCCCGGAGTACAGGGCGCTGGACGTACCGGTATACGCCCCTGATCAGCTGACGGCGCGGCACGTCGAGGTGCTTCTCGAGCCACGGCGGGTCTCCTCCACGGCGTTTGCCCAGGGCAAGGCCGAAGCGATCGAGTTCGTCGTTGCGCCCGACTCGCCCGTGCGAGGTCAGCGGCTGCGGCAACTCCACTCGAAGACATGGGTGGTGGCGGCGGTGCTCAGGGACAACGAGCTGATCATCCCGCAAGGTTCCACCAAGTTCGAAGCAGGGGATCGGGTGACGGTGGTGGGTGCGGCTGCCGACTATGCCGGCATCGTCGACACGTTCACCTCCGGGGAGTCGCGATTCCCGCTGAACCACGGGCGCAAGGTCGTCGTCGTGCTCGACAGCCAGGACGATCTCGACGTGACGGTGACGGAAGCGCTGAACCTCGTTCGCAACTCACAGGCAGAAGAGCTCATGGTGCTGCATCGTGATCTGGCGTCCGAACGTGATGTTGCCAAAGCCGAGCTGGTCGAGCAGTTGCTGGAGAAACTCGAAGCGAAGGCAGATGGAGCGGCGGTCGACCAGCGACCCATTCAGGGTGCACCAGCCGAGGCGCTCACGACGCTTGCGGCCGACGAGAGCGTCGGCGTCATTGCCGTCAAAGCGCCGGCGCGGGGGCGAGCTCTCGGCAGGCTGCGCACGATCCGGGCGATCAACCGCTTTGGTCGCGCCGGTGTGCCGGTGCTGCTCTGTCGAGGTCGGAGCCCCTACACGAACATCCTCGTACCGGCGCGTCGCACCGTCTCAGGCGAGGCGGCCGGGCGCGCCGCCATCGATCTTGCACGCTCGTCGGGCGCCGGCCTCGTCGGGGTCTCGGTGGTTCCCGCAACCTTCGTCAGCGGAGTCGAGGCGGTCGAGGATGCGCGCCTCTCGGCCGCCTGGCTGCGAGAAGAGGCGGCGGTGCAAGGGGTCCACGTCAGGCGTCGGGTGCGCCGCGGCAATCCCGTGCGCGTGATCCAGGAGCTGGCTGCCGGCGCCAGTCTTGTCGTGCTGACCACGCCCCATCTGCCGGTCATGCCGTGGCGGGTCGGCATCACGGGCCATCTCGTCCAACGGCTGGAGAGCTCGGTGTTGCTCGTGCCGGCCCAGGAATGAACGTCATTCTCCTCGCTGCGGAGGGGTCGGACATCCTGCCCGATCCCCGCACTCTCATCCTCATCGGGCTCGGCGCGTTCTTCCTGCCGCTCATCGCCAATCGCGTCAGAGTGCCCGCTGTGGTGCTGGAGTTGCTCTTCGGGCTCGTGCTGGGTCCCGAGTTGCTCGGTATCATCTCGCCGGGAACCACCGACTTCCAGTTCGTCGAGCTTCTCGCTGAGCTCGGGCTGCTCCTCCTGATGTTCCTTGCCGGCTTCGAGGTCGACTTCGAACGGCTGGAGCGGCAGGGACCGGGGCCCATCCTCACCGGACTGACGGTGTTTGCGCTGATCGTCGTGTCGGCCTGGTTCGGATTTGAGTGGTTCCTCCATCCCGAATCGCTGAATCAGCACGTCTTCCTGACGTTGCTGGTTTCTGCGGCATCGCTGGGAATCGTCATCCCCGCACTGCGAAGCACCGGGCGCTCCGCTACCCAGGTCGGTCAGATGACGATCGTCACCGCAGTCCAGGCTGAGTTTCTCTCGGCGGCGGGGATCGTGATCTTCGGTGTGATCGTGGTGTCCGGGTTTGGCTGGGGGCTCCTGAAAGTACCCGCTCTGTTCGCCATCCTCGCCGCCTTGTTGTTGATCGTGCGCCGGATGGCGTGGTGGTACCCGGAGAGGTTCGAGCGGCTGTTCACCACCCACGACCCCGACGAGCTGGGCATTCGGGCCAGCCTTGCCCTGCTACTGGTGTTCGTTGGCATCTCTGAGGCCCTCAACGTCGAGCCCATCCTCGGTGCATTCCTCGCAGGCGCCGCATTCGCCTTTGTGTTCCGCAACACCGGCGACCTCGAGACAAGGCTTGGGGGTTTTGCGTACGGCTTCTTCATCCCGGTGTTCTTCATATCGGTCGGTGTGAACTTCCCGCTCGATGCGCTCGCCGATGCCGACGTGCTCACCAAGGCCGTGGTGCTGATCACCATTGCATTGGTGGCCAAGCTGGTGCCTGCGCTGCTGCTCCAGGTCCGCGGCCTGAGCCTCAGGGAGTCGGTGGCGTCCGGTGTCCTCCTTGCGGGACAGTTGAGCGTGATCATCGCCCTTGCGGAGTTCGGTAAGAATGACCTGGGGGTCATCGACGAGGGCCTCGAAGCGGGGGCGATCCTGCTCGTGGGGGTGACAGCGATCCTGTCACCGATCGTCTTTCGGCTTCTGTTGCCGCCGGTTGCGGAGGATCCGGTCGCTGATCACGGAGAGCCGGCAGAGGACCGCATCTAGAAAGGTGGACACGTATGGAATTCGGGCTGGTGCTGTCGCAATTCACGAACCGTTGGGAGCACGTCCTCGCCGACGCACGCCTCGCTGAGGACGTTGGGCTGGATTCCATCTGGCTCGTCGATCACTTGCTGAATGTGCGCGACGCCGCAGCGCCTGCGTTCGAAGCATGGACCGGGCTGAGTGTCCTCGCGGGCGCAACCACACGCGTGCGTCTCGGGCACTTGGTGAACTGCGTCTCCTTCAGGAACCCCGGATTGCTGGCGAAGATGGCGACGACGCTGGACCATGCTTCGGGCGGCCGCCTCGACTTGGGTCTCGGTGCTGGATGGCACGAACCGGAATATCGGGCGTTTGGCTATCCGTTCCCCGACGCGGGTGGGCGGCGCCGGTACTTCGAGGCGTACCTGGAGGCGATGGTCGAGCTGTTCGCGGGCGGTGCCGTGGACTTCGAGGTGGAAGGGATCCGGCTCGAGGGTGCGGTCGTGAATCCTCCACCACTCCAGTCGCCGCATCCCCCGATCGTCGTTGGTGCCGCACGGCAGATGATGCTGGCGGCGACAGGGCGGTTCGCCGACGTGTGGAATTGCCCCGCGGGACTGCTTCCACGACTCGAGGAGAAACGGGAGATCATCGATGCCGCTGCGGCCGGTCGCAGCGTGCGCACGACCATCCAGGTCCCCGTGGCCGTTGGCAGGACCTCCGATGAGGCGGAGTCGGCGCACCAGATAGGCACCTCACATCTGGCGTGGATGGGTGACCTCGATGCAGTGGGGATCACCGGCACCATCGATGAGGCCGTCGAGAAGGTGCAGCGGTACAGGGAGAGGGGCGTCGACGGCTTGGTGGGCGTCGTCCCAGGCTCACGCATGCGACCCGAATTCATCGCGGCCTATGGAGCGCTTGCGCGTCGCGTGAACCAGGTGTCGTAGCCGCGTCCTGTGGTTGCGTTCAGCCGGCTCGCTCTGTCGTGAGGTTGGGGGCTCGGCTGCGATCGCTGCGCTTGGCGATCTCGTTGAGGCCGACCACCACGGCGAAGGCGAACAGCGAAAGCAGGATCGAGACCGTTGTGGCTTCGTCGGGCGGCCCGAGGCCCGTCGAGTCGACGCCGTCCGGCCACGGCCACAGGACGCGCATCGACCCGAGCATCAAGCCGATGAGCACGGCCATGACGGTGTTGTAGTGATCGCGGAGCGCTCTGTGGAGGACCTGGGAGAACACCGCCAGCCCGATGACCGTGCCCATGGCGAAGATGCCGATCGTGGCGAAGTCGCGCGCGTTGACGGCTTCCAGCACCGGCCCGTACATCCCCAGCATGACGAGGATGAAGGAGCCGCTGATGCCGGGGAGCACCATTGCCCAGATCGCCACAGCTCCCGCAGCGAAGAAGGCCCAGGTGGCGGGTTCGGTGAGCTGGCTGACCGTATCTTCGCTGGTGCCTTCGCGGAGGCCCAGGAGCACAAAGACGACGATGCCGGTCCCTGCCAAGATGGCCAGGCGCAGACCGTCGCGCGTCAGTAGCGCCTGCCACGCCACCACGATCGAACCCCCGACCAACCCAACAAACAGGGCAGCCATCTGCACCGGGCGCTCTTCGAGCTGCGTTGCGATGACGTGCGCCAGTGTCACCACTGCGAGCAGGATCCCCACTCCGAGCGGCACGATGAGGTACCAGTCGACCCGGCGCAGCCACGCAACACCGTCCGCGCCCCGGAACCGGACGAAGGCGAACAGTGCCAAGCTTCCGTCTTTGATCGACTCCACAAATCTCGTGTAGATGCCGACGACGAGCGCGATCGTCCCGCCGGACACCCCGGGAACGATGTCCGCGGCGCCCATGAGAAAGCCTCGGACCATGTTCCAGGGAACTTCACGCATGAGCGCCGTACTGTAATGGGCGGCTGCGATGGACTCAGCCACCCCGACCGTGCGTTGGGAACGTGCAGGGGTCACGAACGGCGAACCGGAGGCGACAGATGCGGGCTGTGGTGCAGCGGGTGAGCAGGGCATCCGTGACGGTCGACGATGAGGTCGCGGGTCGGGTGGGCACCGGCTTTCTCGTTCTGCTGGGTGTCGGCCACGATGACACCCCGGCAGAGGCCACGGCGCTGGTCGACAAGCTGGTCGGGCTGCGGGTGTTCCCCGACGACGCCGGCCGCATGAACCGTTCACTGGTCGATGTCGGCGGCGAGATCCTCGTCGTGAGTCAATTCACGCTGCTGGCAGACCTGCGAAAGGGCCGCCGGCCGTCGTTCACCGCTGCAGCAAAGCCCGAGTTGGCGGCGCCGATGGTGGACCACGTCGTCGAACTGATCGCCGCCCACGGAGTGGGTGTCGCCACTGGGGTGTTCGGCGCCATGATGGACGTCGAATTGGTCAACGACGGCCCGGTGACACTTGTTCTCGACGTCGTCGACGGCAAGGTCCTGTGACGCCGGGGTTTGGGCCTGCCCCCGTTCACGACCCGTCTCCGTTCGTGGCCCACCACGCAGACCCCACCTCGCAGAAGGACCGGAAATCACAGCGGCCACATCCAGTCGAAGGGGTTGGGGGAAATTCGTCACCCTTGGCGGCGTGAGCCAAGTCGGCGATCCGCACGGAGGCGACGTCCAACCACTCGTCCGTGACGTCGTGCACGACCGCCTCGACAGGATCGCTGCCGAGGTACACGAATGTGACCCGCATGCTGTCCGGCGCACCACCGGCGACTGCACCTGCTGCCGCGGCCACGGCGTAGGCCTGGAGCTGCACCAGTGTTGCGGGATCATCGCGAGACCGACCCGACTTGTAGTCGACGATCTCCCAGATTCCCGGCTCAGGCTCGAAGATGGCATCGATGCGGCCCCGGATTCTCGTCCCCGCGATGCGAAAATCGATGGGTGTCTCGACGAGCAGCGGTGTCGCCGCTGCGAACCTGGACTCCTCGAACGCAGTGAACGCCCCCGGTGCCGGCGTTTCGGTCCCGGAGTGCTCTGCCGGCGCGGTGTCGCGTATCCCGTCGAGTGGACTGATGCCACGATGGTGGAGCTCGATCTGGCGGTGGACGGCCGTCCCGCGTTTCAGCCAGCGTGAAGGGCGGCGGGGCAGTCGATCAATCTCGCTCCAGTAGTAGCGCTTTGGGCAGGAGGCCAGTGTCACCAGGCCGGTCACGGACGTCGACGGGTCGCGTTCTGCGGCGGTTTCGAGAGGAGCGGGGAGCCCTTCGAGGACGAGTTCGAGTTGGGTGCGGGCGTCGTCCATCACGTCGAGCTGCTCCGTCTGGTGGCGGCTCCACGTTGGGTCGGCCAGCGCCGCACGCAGCGCATCGCGCCACCCTGCGGGGAAGTGCGGGTCTGGAGCGTCTCCCAGCACGGGGCGATCTGATGGAGCTTCGCCCGGATCATCGACCCATTGGACCACATGGACATCCGGTTGGCTGCGGGCAAGCAGCAAGAGCTCGCTCGGGGTTTTTGGCCGCTTGGTTTCGTACCACGCCGCCCCGGTCATCACGAGGCGGCGTCGGGCCCTCGTGATGGCCACGTAGGCAGTCCTGCGTTCCTGGGCGAGGTGACGGGCTCGTAGGGTGTCCTGCCTCGCCTTCTTGTCGGCGGAGAGCTCGGGAAGGTGCTCGGCGTCCAGCCGGAGCTCGTAGGGGAGCCACTTGGCCGAGGCGACCGGATCGTCGAAGCCCTGGCTGCGGGAAGGGAAGATGTCGCGAGCAACGGCCGGTATGAAGACCGCGTCCCACTCCAAACCCTTGGCGCGGTGCACGGTCAGCAGGGAGACTGCGTTCTCCCCACCGACCCGGGCAGTGTCGAGCTCTTCGGGTGCTCGTTCTTCCTGGAGCAGGTCGAGGTAGCCGAGGAAGCCGTCGAGGGAGGGGCGCCCGCTGAGGGGGCTCCAGTCCTCGGCAAGGTCGAGAAATCGGTACAGATTCAAGCGGGCAGAGAGGGCGGCTGCAGGAGGCATCGATTCGATTTCGGCCCATCCGTCGATGGCGTCGACGATGCGGCGCACCAATTCGACCAGCGTCACACCCTGGGCTTCGCTCAGGAGACGGCGATACGTGTCGCGAAACTCGATCAGGCGTTGTCGGGCGACGGCGCTCAGCCCGTCGATCTCGGTCAGCCGATCGATGCCCTCGAGCAGCGGGTAGCCCAGCTCGGCATCCGGGTCGAGCGCTGCGCTCTTCCCGCGAGCCCACGACGCAAGGGGTGCGAGGTCGCCGAGGCCGAGTCGGTAGCGCCCACCGAGCAGGATGCGGGCGAGCGAAGTCGAGTCCTCTGGGCGGCCGAGGATGCTGAGCCATGCGTGGACATCGGCCACCTCAGGGACGCTCAACAACCCCCCGAGGGAGGCGACCTCGAGGGGGATGTCGGCATGGTGGAGGGCATCGCGGACCAGCGCCATCTGCCGGTTCTTGCGGAACAGGATGGCGATGCTCCGCCAGGGAACGTCACGCTCGTCGTGGAGGCGGCGGATCTCGTCTGCGATCCAGGTGGCTTCGTCCCATGCGGTGCGAAACCAGCCGCACGCGACCCTGTCCGCTGCGGCTTCGGCCGGGCGCAGCAGACCGTTCGGGGTTGCGCCGTGGAGTAACTCGCGGACGCGGTTGGCGAGATCCAGAATGTGTGGCCCAGACCTGCGGTTCAGCGTGAGCGGCAAGGTCGGGGCGGGTTCGCCCTCCGCATTGGGGAAATGCTCTTGGAAACGAGCGAAATTCTCGAGCGAGGCGCCCCGCCACTCATAGATGGTCTGATCCTGATCGCCGACTGCCGTGATGGGGAAGCCCCTGTCGAAGATCACCCGCAGCAGCTCGCGCTGTGCCGGGTCGGTGTCCTGATACTCGTCGAGCAGGACGAGGCGGTATCGGTCCCGGATCCTGGCCGCGACGTGGGGATGCTCCGTGACGAGGCGGTGGGCCAGCCGGATGAGGTCGCCGTAGTCCACGACCCGGAAGCGCCGCTTGGCGGTCCGATACGCCGACAGCATCGATGCCAGCTCCAGGCGGGCGGGCCACGGTTCGACCGGCGGGTGGGGGGCGGCGCCGATCACGTCCTCCGGCTCCAGCAGGTTCTCCGAGAGCTGCCTGCCGAGATTTGCCGCCTCGTCGACCCGCCAGGCCAGGCTGGTGAGATCGAGGTGGTGGTAGACGTCTGTGCCGATGCTCTCGTGCAGGAGCTGCCTGACGTAGCCGGGGCCGATCACCTGGAGGTTGCGTTCGACGCCGACCAGCGCACCGAATTCCGTCAGCAGACGCAGCGCAAATCCGTGATAGGTGGTGACCTCGACTTCCCGGCCGTCCGCGGCGTAGTCGGGGAGGTTCCGTCTGAGCCGGTCGCCGAGCTCCTCGGCCGCCTTGTTGGTGAACGTGACCCCGATCGCCGACTCGGGCTCCAGGCCGTGACCGATCGCCGCCACGAGCCGCGCCACGATCGTCGTGGTCTTGCCGGTCCCCGCGCCGGCCGCAACCCGCAGCGGCTCGAGCGGGTGTTCGATGATGGCGATCTGCTCCTGGGTGGGGGTGAACGGTTGTGCCGTCATGCCAAGAACCCCTCGGTTCCCTGGGGCTGCGCCGGACAGACGGTACGCACCGGGCAGCGGTCGCAGGCCTCTGAGGGGGTGGGCCGCCAGTCTTCGGAGGTGATGCCCTCCGCAGCGGTCCTCAGCTGGTCTTCGACCTCGCCGAGGTTGGCGGGGTCGAAGGAGCGGACGCCGAGGCTCTTCATCTTGCGGCTGGCATACGGATACCAATACTCCGCAAAAACCGGCTCACCCCATTCGGCAAGACCGGCATCCTGCCGGGCCGCCAGCATGTAGAAGCCGAGCTGAACCGACCGCGCCGCGTCTGCATGGCTGATCATCGTTCCCGACGTCTTGTAGTCGACGATCGCAAGGGCACGTCCCCGCGCCTCTATTCGGTCGACGAAGCCGACCCAGTCGACGTCTCCCAGCCGCATCTGGAGGCGGCGTTCCACGTCCACGAGCCGCCCGTCGCTGGGCCAGTCTGCGTAGAGCTTGGCGATCGAAGCCGCGGCACGCCGGCGCCAGGCGGTTGCGAAGGGCTCGCCGCCGAATGCTGCGGCGTCGAACAACTGGTCGAGTGCCGCAGCGGCATCGACGTCCGTGCTGCGGTGATCGCCGCGTTCCAGGGCGCGCCGGTCGGCCAGTTCGAGGACTGCGTGTACCAACTGGCCCACAACGGCGTGCGGTCCGGTGCCGTCGCCGATGCCGAGTCGGCGCTGGACGGCGTAGCGCCGCGGGCATTGGACGTAGGCATCGGCCTGGCTGGGGGAGAGACGAAGTTTGGAGCCGATCAGCCCTGTGTCAGGGCCGCGGTCTCTGATACCCCCGAGGGTCCACGGGTCGCGTAGCGCGTAACGGGGGCCTCCGGCCAGGATGTCGATGGCGGCGTACCGTCGTGGTGCGGGCTCGCCCGGATCCCCGACGATGCGGCGCACCATGGCCTCCGCCTCGGCGATGGTGACGGGGCTCTGTCGGGGCACGACCGGCATCGCCGCGTCTGCAACCGTTGCCGTGCCGGCAGCCAGAGCGAGGAATCGCGACGGGATGCCACGCCCCTCCTCGAAGCCGGTCGACGTAGCCGTCCACACGACCCTGCGGGCGGCGCGGGTCATGGCCGTGTAGGCGAGGCGCCGCTCCTCCTGGAGTCGGAAACGCTGGTAGGGGCCCGCCTCGTGGGGGACGTCCGGCAGCAGGTGGCGCACGCCGAGCAACGAGTCACGCACCCGCAGATCGGGGAAGACGCCCTCGACGGCGTCGGCGATGAAGACGACCTCGAATTCGAGCCCCTTGGCTTGGTGCAGCGTCGTGACGGTCAACAGGTCGTCGTCGGGCATCGTGTAGCTGAGGAGTGGCTGCGCCTCGAATTCCTCCTCGACGAGGAGCCTGCGATAGTCGAGGAGGCTTGCGTCGGGATTGCGTTCGTTCCATCGTCCGAGCACCTGGCTGAGCGATGCCCAGGCGGCGCGCTCCTGGCCTCGTTCGGGATCGCGGGCGACGATGTCGAGCTGGGGGAGCGTCGACCACACTTTCCACAGGCCTTCGTGGGCCGGGAGGTCGGTGACCCACGATGGGTCGTCGATCATCGCCGCGAGGGGCTCGAGGCTCGCGTCTGCCGCCCGCAACGCCTGCGGCCAGGTCAATCCTTCCGAAGACTCGCACTCGCCGCCATCAGCCACGAGCGCGTACGGAGGCTCGCCCGACCGCTGCGCCCCCAGGTACCCCATCCGCTCCATGTCCCGCAGGGTGCCGAGAGGCAGCCCGAACCAAGGCCCGAGGAGGATGCGACGCAGCGGGCGAGCCAGCCCGGGCTCGTCCGCCGCCGTTGCGGCTGCGACCAGATCGAGGACGAAGCGCACCGCTGGTTGCTCGGCGAGGCGGGAATTGGGGGGATCGTGGGGGACGCCTCTCCGCTGCAAAGCCCTGGACAGCTCGGGTAAGAACCTCCTCTTGCTGCGGACGAACACTGCCACCTGTCGATATGGCAGCCGGTCTTCGAGGTGCAACCGGATGATCTCGGTTGCGATCCACTCCGCCTCCGCCGTGTGCTGATCGAAGACATGCACGTCCACTCGTCCCGTGCCGTGGGCGGGCAGCACGGGGCCCGCCGCCCCCGGCAGCGTGTGCGCCGCAACGCGCTCAGCGGCTTCGAGGATGGCGGCAGGGGTGCGGAAGGATGTCGTGAGAACGATGCGTAGCGCAGGCCGGCCTTCGCCATCGCGGAACATGTCGGGGAACCTGGCGACGTTCTGCACAGCGGCGCCGCGGAAGCTGTAGATCGACTGGTAAGGGTCGGCGGCTGCGGTGAGGTTGTGCCCCTTTGCGCTGAGCGCCGCCAGCAGCCGTGCCTGTGACACGGTCGTGTCCTGGTATTCGTCGACGAGTACGTGGGAGAAGCGGTCCAGGATCGCATCGCCCGTCTCGCAAATGGCCGTGGCATCGGCGAGCAGCATCCCATAGTCGATACGGCCAACCCGCTCGAGCTCGGTGCGGTAGCGGCGCATGAACTGCGGCAAGCCACGCCAATCGTCGCGGCCCTGACCGCGCGCGGCGACGTCGTCAGGCCCCAGCATCTGTTCGCTGGCTCTGAGAAGGAAGTCCGTGACCTCCTCGGCGAAGGTCACCGTGCCGAGCAACCCACGAAACGCTGCCGTCCACGGTGCGGGGTCTTCCTTCTCGAGGAGCGTCCGCACGAGGGCCGTCTGCTCCGGTCCGGTGAGAATCTGGGGGGCAGACGCCCACCCCGCGGCAAGGGGATCGGCGTCGAGGATGTCGGCGGCAAGGGAGTGGAAGGTGACCACGGGTACGGGAGCCACCGTGCGATCGAGGCGGTCTCGTATTCGCCTTCCGAGGTCGGCAACACCCCTCCGCCCGAAAGACACCACGAGGATGGCGTCGGCGGCCACGCCGCGCTCCAGCACGAGATGTGCGACCCGCCGCACCAGGAACTCGGTCTTCCCTGTTCCCGGGCCTCCAACGACGATCTGCGGCCCGTCGGTGGCGTGCAGCGCAGCGGACCATTGCTCCGGCCCGATGCGGAGCTCTTCCGGCTCCTCGGTCACGTTCTGCGGTGCGCCTTCCATAGGGCTACGGTATCGGGTACGAGTGACACGTTGTCGTGCCTCTAGATTTCGTCGACGCCGAGCGCATCGAGCAGGCGCTGGAAACGGCTCTGCAGGTCCTCGACCTGGCGACGGAGCTCTTCGATGCCGGTGGGTGCAGCGTGATCGGGCTGCGAGGCGAGATCTACCTCCGGTGCGGACTCCCCGGCGGTGGATGCAGCCTCGATCGGTGGCTGGGTCACGAGATCGCGCCACCTGCGCTCCTTCTGGCCCGGCCGGCGTTCGAGTTCTTCGACAAGGGGGTCGGCCCGCAGGCTCCGCAGCCCGTTGAGGGTTGTTTCGACTTCGGGGAGGCCGCCGAAGTCTACGTAGCGATTCGTGCGCTGCCGCAGCTCACCGGGGGTCTGGCTGCCACGGAGGAGCAGGACGGCCAGAAGCGCAAGCTGTTTGTCCGATGCGCCGAGCACGTCATCGGCTGCGTGGATGTACTTGACGACGCGGTCGCCCGCCCGGTGCACGAACTTCGCCAGCCCCCGATCCGCGAGCCTCCGCAGCGTCGTGGCGACCGTCGTCTCGTCGAAGTCGACGACGGGATCACGGTTCGAGACCTGATTGCAGGCAACTCGAACACCGTTGAGCGACATGGGGTATTGATCCGGCGTCGTCATCGCCTTCTCGATGAGGCAGCCGAGGACCCGCGCTTCTGAGGCGTCGAGCGGGAAGAGGTCGGGTTCCATGGAGCGTCAACCTACACGCACGTCGCAGGTCAGAGACCGGCCTCTTCGAGCCAGGTTGCCGCAATCTCGGCGGCATCCCTGCGTTCTACGTCGAACTGCCGGTTCATCTCCGTCAGGCTCTCCGTCGTGAGCATGGCGCTGATCTCGTTGATCCTGTCGATGAGGGCATTTCCGTGCTCTTCGATGATCTCCCCGCGGACCACGGGCACGATATTCTCGGCGGGCTGCAGACCAAGATCGTCTTCGAGGACGACCAGCTCAGGGTCGAAGACCTGTGTGCTCAAGAAGAGCCCGAGTTGGATGTCGCCTCGCTGAAGCGCCTGGAGCGTCAGCGGTCCTCCTGCGTCGAGTGCGGTGAACTCGATCTGCAGGCCGTAGACCGATTCGAGACCGAGCTGGCACCGGGGGCGCTGTGAGCATTCTGGCGGTCCGCCGAGGTCGATCGGTTGGGGGAGCCGCGCCAGGTCGCTCAGCGACGTCAGCCCCAGGGCCTCTGCCGTCGTCCGGGACACCACAAAGGCATTCGTCGCTTGTGCCGGCGCCAGCTGGAGCACTTCGATCTTCGCCGACTCGAAGGCGGCCGCAAGGTCCTGCCGCGTCGATTCCCCATCGGCTGACGGCATGCCGCCAAAGCCGACCTCGAGTGCACTCCCCACGTACTCGGGGACGAAGTCGACCTCACCGGCCGCCAACGCACCGTTGACGACCTCGCGAGGCCCGATCTGCGACTTGTGTGTGACCGCGAAGCCCGAAGACTCGAGCCCCTGGCGGTAGACCTCGCCCAGGATCTCGCTCTCGCTGAAGCCAAACGACCCGATGACGATCTCACCGCTGCCCGTCGCACCGCCACCGGGAGACCCGCAGGCACCGACCGCCGCTGCGAGCGCGACGACCATGATGCGCACGGCGCGACGTCGGGGAGACCTGCTCACCGCATCATTATGCTCGCCGCATCGGGTCCTCTCGCCACCGGCGAACGCCGTCCGCCGTCCCAGGGCGGCTACGAGGTCGGTTCGAAGCGAGCTTGGAAGAAGCGCAGCTCGGCAGGCTCGTAGGTGAAGCGCAGTCCGCCGACCTCTTCACGATGGGTGAACACTTCGGCCACCGACTCGATGACGACGTCCATGTGGGCTTGCGTGTACACCCGGCGCGGCACGGCCAGCCGCACGAGCTCCAGCTTGGGATAGTGGTGGTCGCCGGTGTGTGGATCCCGGCCTGCCGACACCACACCTCTTTCCATCCCTCGCACCCCCGACTCCATGTAGATCGCTGCGGTGAGCGCTTGCGCAGGGAACTCGTTCTGGGGCACGTGGGGGAGGGCCTCCATGGCATCGAGAAAGACACCGTGACCGCCGACCGGCTGCACGATCGGCACTCCTGCCTTGATGAGTCCGTCACCGAGGTACTCGACCTGGCCGACGCGAGCCATGACGTGGTCGTCCGTCGCCACCATCTCGCGGATTCCGCGAGCCAGCGCCTCCATGTCGCGGCCGGACATTCCCCCGTAGGTGTGGAGTCCCTCGAAGGCGACCAGCAGCGCACGGGCGCGGCGGGCCAACTCGGGGTCCCGCAGCGCAAGGAACCCGCCGATGTTGACGAGGTTGTCCTTCTTCGAAGACACCGTCGCCCCGTCGGAGTACGAGCACAGCTTGCGGACGATGTCGGCGACGCTCATATCCGCGTACCCGAACTCGCGCTGCTTGATGAACCATGCGTTCTCGAGGGCCCGGGTGGCGTCCAACATCACGAGGATGCCGTAGCGCTGACAGAGCTCATGAGTCGCGGCGAGGTTCTCCATCGAAAGCGGCTGGCCGCCGGCCATGTTCACGTTGGTCTCGACCGAGATGTAGGGGATACGATCGGCGCCGACGTCGTCGACGAGCCGCTGCAGTTTGACGAGGTCCACGTTGCCCTTCCACGGGTAGAGGCTCTTGGTGTCGTGGGCTTCGTCGACGATGACATCGACGAACGTGCCGCCGGCGCGTTCCTGGTGGAACCGTGTCGTCGTGAAATACATGTTGCCCGGGACGTAGTCGCCCGGCTCGATGAGGATCTGGCTCAGGATGTGCTCGGCGCCGCGGCCCTGGTGGGTAGGGATCAGCTCCTCGTAGCCATAGACGTCGTGGACCGCATCGACGAGGTTGTAGAAGCTGCGGCTCCCCGCATAGGCCTCGTCACCGACCATGAGCCCGGCCCACTGGTAGTCCGACATTGCGGATGTTCCGGAGTCCGTGAGCAGATCGATGTAGACGTCATCCGACCGCAACAGGAACGTGTTGTAGCCGGCGTCGATGATCGCACGCGCTCTTTCCGCTGCCGTCGTCATGCGAATGGGCTCGACGACCTTGATCTTGTAGGGCTCAGCCCAACTCTTTCTCACCAGTCACCTCCGGATGTCACGGTTCGACACGATCAGATCGATTCCAGGGCCCGGCCGAGATCGAGCACGAGATCTTCGGGGTGCTCAACCCCTACCGAGAGCCGCACCAGCGCAGGGGTGATGCCGAGGGCGAGCTTCTGCTGCGGGTCCACGCCTGCGTGAGTCATCGTTGCCGGGTGCTCCGCCAGCGACTCGGTGCTGCCGAGGCTCACGGCCAACCGGACGAGTTCGAGGTTGTTGAGGAACCGGAAGGCCCCCTCCTCTCCACCGTCCACCTCGAACGAGATCATCGCCCCTGGGCCGGTGCACTGGCGTTTGTAGAGCTCGTAGCCAGGGTCGCCGGGCTCGAGGAGCCCGAGATAGTGGATGTTGTGCACCCGCGGATGGGTGGCGAGGAAGCCGGCGACACGCTGGGCGGTTGCCGATTGTCGTTCCATTCGGATCGCCAGGGTCTCGAGCGACCGCATCAACATCCAGCCGACGAACGGTGTCGCCATGGTGCCGAGATACGTCCGCAGCGAAGCGACAGGAGCGACGCCTTCTCTGCTGCCGACCACGGCCCCGGCAACGAGGTCGCTGTGGCCGCCGATGTATTTGGTTGCGGAGTAGACCACGAGGTCGGCCCCGACGGTGAGCGGTTGCTGCCACATCGGCCCGAGGAACGTGTTGTCGACGACGACGACGGGACGCCCGGCCTCACCTGCGTGGGAGTCGGCGATCTCAGCGGCGAGCGCAATGTCGAAGAGATCGTTGGTGGGGTTGGCAGGCGTCTCGATGAAGATCATCGCGAGTTCGGCGTCCGGGGCAAGGCGCTGCAGGGCCGCTTCGATGGCCGTGCGGTCCATCTCGGCGGTGTATTCGACCGTGGGGATTCCCATGGCGGGCAGCACGACCTTGACGAGGTGGTCGGTGCCGCCGTAGAGAGGTCCGGAATGAAGCAGCGCTCGGCCGGGCCTGAGGTAGGCGAGCATCGTGGTTGCGATCGCCGCCATGCCGCTGCCGAAAACTCTGGCGCTCTCGGCACCGTCCCAGAGCCGGAGTCGGTCCTCGAGGATCTCCAGGTCGGGGTTGTTGAGCCTGCTGTAGATCAGGCCGACGTGCTCGCCGTCGGCGCATTCCCGCTGACCGGTGGCCACCTCGAAGAACTGCTTGCCCTCCTCGGCCGTCTCGAACACGAAGGTCGAAGTCTGGAAGATCGGGCTCTTGAGAGCGCCTTCGGACCAGCTCGGGGTGTAGCCGTAGCTCATCATCAGGCTCTCCGGACGGAGCCGGCGGCCACTCAGGCTGTCGCTCGTGTGATCCTTCATGTCGTCTCCTCGATGCAGTGGAAGATCCGGATGCAGCTGCGATCTGCCGTCGGTGCTGCGTCTCTGCCATCTCTACGATATGAATTGTGCGGGATTCTGCAATACTTCCCGTAGCCAATTCGGCAGAGAGCAACAATGCAGCAGCTTGACCGAACAGATCGCAGGATCGTTGCGCTTCTTCAGAAGAATGCGCGCTTGTCGAACAAGGAGCTGGCCGCAGCCGTCGGGGTTGCGCCTTCGACGTGCTCGGAGCGGGTGCGCCGCCTCGAGGATGGGGGAGTGGTGCTCGGCTATCACGCCGACGTCGATCCGGCGGTGCTCGGCATCGGGATGCGGGCGACCGTTGCCGTGCGGCTCAACCGTCACGCTGCAGCAGAGGTCGAGCGGTTTCGCGAGCATGCGCTGGGTATGGACGAGGTGATCAGCTTGTGGCACGTGACCGGGGCAGACGACTTCCTGGTCCATGTTGTCGTCCGGGACGCCGAACACCTGCGGGACCTTGCCGTGAGTGGGTTCACCACGCTGCCGGAAGTGGCGCACATCGAGACGTCGCTGGTCTTCGAGTTCGTCGGTAAGCCTGGACTACCCGACCTCAATCCCCCAACAGAGTGAGGTTCCTTGCGGAACCTCAGCCCGAATCCACGATTCGCACCGGCTGGGTCGCCCGGCAGCCGTACGCAGCGGCTGCATCGCCGTCCTCACCCTCTGTGCGGGCCGGCACGCCTCCACACAGGGGCGACCACTCCCGGGCGACCGCCTCGCCGACGTGGTGGACGCAAGCTCAGAGCGCCGGCAACGGCGGCTGATGGCGTGCGGCCGTGCCGTCGGCGAGCACGTGCATCACCCGATACCCGCGTTCCTCGAGCACCGGGGCGATCAGCACGCTGCGATGACAGTGGCTCGGGTCGAGCTCGCTGCACATGATGGCCACGGTTGCGGAGTGGGTGAGCCCCTCCAATTCGGAGAGACCTGCAGCGAATGCAGCGCCTGCGCCGATCGCCGCCCAATCGGGTTGTCCGTCCCTCAGGAGTTCAGGGTCAGAGGGTCGGCCGCCGAGGCGGTCGCCGAGCCATCGGTAGCCCACGTTGAATTCTGCGGTGAGGTGGGTCAGCTCGTCTTTGGTGAACTGGGGCGCGTGTCGGGAGTAGGGCACCGAGCGCACGTCGGCGATCATCCCGACGTTGTGGATGGCCAGCCTCCGGAAGACCCCGGCGAAGTCGTCTGATCCGTGCCCGACGGTGTAGATGGTTGGAGACGGTGCGTTCATAGCCTGACTCGGATGGCTGCCGATCGTCAGGGTACCGGCGGGACGCATCGAGGAGGCCACTCGAGACGGTGCGTGGATACCGTGTCCAACACCTCCTGACCATGGGCCCCACCAAAGGGGGGGCCGCTACGCATGTGACCTGAACCTGGGCGAAGTGGCGGCGTTGGCGAACCGAGGGGGCGCAGGTCGTCGTGCAAGGCTTCGGCAACGTCGGCCGGTATGCGGCGCTGGCGGCTGCCCCGCTCGGTTGCAGGGCGATCGGTGTCTCGGACGTCACCGGGGCCCTTCACAATGACGCCGGGTTCAAGGTGGAGGATCTGATCGCCTACAGCGACGCCCACCGCGGTGTGAAGGGTTTTGCCGACGCCGATGAGATCACCCCTGCGGAGCTCTTGGCCATGGAGTGCGATTGCCTCATCCCTGCCGCCGTCGGCGGGGTCATCCATCGCGGGAATGTTGCAGACATCAGGGCAAGGGTGATCCTGGAGGGGGCCAACGGTCCTACGACGCTCGAAGCCGATGCGGCGCTGAACGCCGCAGGGGTCACCGTGGTCCCCGACGTGCTCGCCAACGCTGGCGGGGTGACGGTGTCGTACTTCGGTGGGTCCAGGACCTCCAGAACTACTTCTGGTCGGAATCGGAAATCGTTGCCCGCCTGCGGGAGATCATGAACCGTGCGCTCTCCGAGGTCATCGACATCGCCTCACAGCACGACGTGGATCTGCGCACGGCGGCGCTCATCAAAGGGATCCGCAGGGTCACGGACGCCAAACTGGCGCGAGGCATCTACCCCTGAGCTTGCATCCATCGAGTCTGGGGAGCGGTCGCCCGGGAGTGGGTCCCGGTCCTTCTTTGTCCGCGTGTGCCGGCATCACCGGGTGTGATCACGGCATTGTGGGTGCAGCCTGCGCCGGCGCTGGCTGCCGGGCGACCCAGCCGATGCGCACGGTGGATTCATGCTGAGGTCTCGGCGCCTTGCCGCGTTGTGGGCGGCTCACGACTCGCTCCACGCCGGACACAGATCCCGGTAGCTGCACCAGTCGCACAAGCGGCCGGGCCGCGGTGGGAACGTGTCCGTGGTGATCGCCCGATTGATGGCAGCCCACAACGCTTCGAGTTGCCGTTCCATGGCGTCGAGCTGACCATCCGTCACCGGGATCTCGTAGATGACGGGGTCGTTGAGGTACATGAGCTTCAACCGCACCGGCGTGCGCCCGGTGCGGCGCCGGATCAGCAATGCGTAGATCTTCAGCGCAAAGAAGGCAGGGATCGCGTACCGCTCCGGAGGTGCCTTCCCCGTCTTGTAGTCGGTGATCACGAGGCCGTCTTTGGACTCTTCCATCCGATCGAGGATGCCGCGGATGGTCATGTCACCGAGCGGTTCGAGCATGTCAAGCTCACGCTCGAGAGGTTCCATCGCCGTCGGATCTTCGATGCCGAAGTAGTTGGCGACCACAGCCAGGCTCTCGATGCCCCACTCCCGTTCATCCTCGACGCTCGGGAACAGATCGGGGAACTCCTCAGGCTTCAACTCCACCCATGCGTCGCGGAACAGATCGAAGAGGCGCTCCGGTGTCCGGTTGGGCGCCGGTTCGTCGAACAGTCGTTGGAGAGCGAGGTGGGCGGTGGTCCCGCGAGCTTGGTAGACATTCGGCGGAGTCTCGATCTTGTCGATTGCCCGGAACTTGAAAAGCTGGGGGCAATGTTTGAAGTCGCTGGCCCGGCTGGGGGAGAGCGTCTCCAAGAGCTGGGGCTGGGCGACTGGTGTGGGGAGTGGTGCGGCCGTCATTGCCTTCATGGCATCGACTATACGGCGAACGTGTGACACGAACCACATGCGTGTAATTCCTGTTCCGGTTGCTCCAGGGTACCGGAGGGTCGCTGAGCGGCGGTCCGCGGCGCCGTACGGCAGCAGATCTTGGCGGTCGCGAAAACTTGGAAGGAGACGCGAAAACCAACCACCGATCTGAGTTGACGGGCCCGGGGATGACGACGTACCTTTGCGCTCCCTCGGGGGATTCGTCCTTCGAGGCACAGCCCGAGAGGCCTCTTCGGAGGTCACGGGCCCAGGCCGAGAAGGCGGGAAACCGTTGGATGGCTCGGGCACGATCGGGTTCCCTCAAGCACCGGCTTCGGTCGGCGTGGAAGGGAGGCTTCGGAGAGCTTCGGCTCGAAGAGGCAGTTCAGATGACCTTCGGGTCGGATGGGCAGCTCGAAGGGTTTCGGCCTGGTGAGCAAGGGTCTTGCTGAGGGTTTCGGCCCGACGGAAGACCTCGGGTGACCGGCCTCGGTCGGAATCCCGGAACGGGCAACAGCCGGCTTCGGTCGACTGGAGCCCTCCGGAAAGGACCTCGGTCCTGGACGGAAAGGTTCGGCCGGGTGCCGGGCGGCGGGAGGGTCACACCGACCGCAGCCGGGAGGAAGGACGGACTGCCGGCGAGCCGGCGGCAAGGGTGAAAGCCCGGGCACCAGCTCGATGGCACCCCGCTGAGACGGAGCTTCGGCTCTGACGAAGCGGATCGGAGTTTCCCTCGGGAGGCTTCGAAACGGTAACCCCGAGAGGGCAGAAGCTTCGGCCAAAGCTCCCTCGGGGTTTTCCGCGTCTGAAAGGGGTGGGTTTCGGTGGTGCGCCACCTTGACGGTTCGTCGGGTGGGGACGTATCCGGTATCCGGTATCCGGTATCCGGTATCCGGTATCCGGTATCGGGATTGGTGAGGTTGACCAGGAGCGGTTCCTCACCGTCAGAGAGTACGGGATTCTGGATACCGGATACCTCCCTGCGGCCCGGTGCAGCGATTTGACCCGCAGCCGGTAGGTGGGTGTCAGCGGTGCACCACCTTGACGGTTCGTCGGGTGGGGACGTATCCGGTATCCGGTATCCGGTATCTGGTATCCGGTATCCGGTTCGGAGAGGTTGACCAGGAGCGGTTCCTCAGCGTCAGGGAATACGGGATACTGGATACCGGATACCTCCCTGCGGCCCGATACGGCCGACCTGACCAGCAGCCGGTTTCCCTCAACCAGTCTCTTGGCTCTCCGGCGTCTCCAGGCGCCACTCGGTAGCGATCTGTCCGTCATCGACGGTGATGGACAGCAGGGCTGCATCGGGGTGCTGATTCGCTGCGGTCCGCAGGGCTCTGGCGAGCTCTTCGTTCCAGACTTGGACGAAGCTCTGGGGGATCGGGAACCCGTCGTACTCGGCGTCGGACACGGCCACGACCAGGTCGCCGTCCTGCAGCCCGATGTCGGCCCGGAAGGTCACCAGTGCCCTCCGGCCGTCGCGTTCGATGCGAGCCACCTCGGCGAGCACGTAGCCATCGGTGATCTCGAGTTCGACGCTTTCGTTCTGCGGGTCGCGCTCGATCTCGGTTTCGAGGCTCTCCTCGGTCATGACGGCGGCGACGCCGAGCGACCCGTCGGCATTGCGTTCGACATCGATGCTGCACGCACTCGCAAAGAGAGCAAGCGCGGCCACCGATGCTGCCAGGGCGATCTTTGCCTTTCCCATGGTCCACCTCCGTGGATCTCGACTGATGCAGGCATTGCACCAAGAGCGCGGCAGGGCCGGTAGTGGATCGGATCACGTTGCCGCATGGCTCCCGCAACGGCGTGTATGACGGAGGTCACCAACCGGGGTGACGCAAGTCACGACGTTGGCAGGAGGGCAAACAACGGCCCGACAGCGTCCCATAATGGCCCGATGAGCGCAGCAGCCATCGAACCGGGCGTCCTCCGCGTCTTCCGAGCCTTCGTCGGTTTCCGGTTGGCGTTGTTGGTGGTGATGAACGCATCCTTGGAGAACCGCGCCGACACGGAGTTGCTCCTCGTTCCCGGGCCAGGGGTCGTGGTGTTCGGGTTCCTCCTCGTGTACCTGCTCGCCCAGCCGCTCCGAGATGCCTTGGGGAGGGCCTACCTACCGATCGGCCTGGCCATCGCCGCCATCAGCCCCATCCTGGAGAACGGCGTCGCCGTGGCCAGGCGAATCGAGCGCGGCGACACCGCATACGCGGTGGTCGCCGACTACTGGGTCTTGGTCTTCGTGCTCTTCGTGCCGCTGCTGATCGTTGCGTGGCAGTACCGCTATCGCGTCGTCCTGTTGTTTGCCGTAGGTACGACCTTGCTCGATGCAGTCGTGCTCCTTCCACAGCTCGCCACGACCAACGCTTCCCCGCAGATCGTGGGGGCGCTGCTCGTCGGCCGTGGGGCGCTCTTCGCATTTGTCGGGGTGTTCATCGCGCAACTCGCCACCCGGCAGCGGGAGCAGCGTGTCGTCATCGCCCGCCACGCAACGACGCTCGAACAGCTTGCGACGAGCCGGGAACGGAATCGATTGGCACGTGAACTGCACGACACGCTTGCCCATGCGCTGAGTGCGGTGGCGGTGCAACTCGAGGGCGCTCGCAGCGTGTGGGACGAGGACCCATCGAGAGCAAAGGCGATGGTTGAGCGTTCGCTTGAAGGTACCCGGACCGGGCTGACGGAGGCGCGCAGGGCGATCCAGGCCCTGCGCGCCTCGCCACTCGAGGAACTCGGCCTCGCCGCCGCGATCGAACGCCTCGGTGCCGACGCGTCCGCATCATCTTCGATGAACATCACCCTTGATATCAGCGGCGATCTGGACGAACTCGACCCGGATGTCGAACAGGCCGCGTACAGGATCGTCGACGAGGCACTCGTCAACGCCATGCGCCATTCCGGTGCGGAGTCCGTCACCGTGCAGGCCATGGGGAGCGGCCGGACGCTCTCCGTCCAGGTTTCGGACGACGGCACGGGCTTTGACGCGCACCAGCCGAGCGTCGCAGGACACCATGGGGTTACCGGCATGATCGAGCGTGCCGAGCTCGTGGGAGGCACCCTCCGAATCGACAGCGGCAACGGAGGAACCACCGTCACGTTTGAGGTCGGCGCATGACGATCCGGGTGATCATCTGCGACGACCAGGATCTCGTGCGGGACGGGCTCCAGGCGATCCTCTCGACGGTCGCAGGGATCGAGGTCGTGGGTGAGGCTCACAACGGCAACGACGCAGTCGATCTCGCCGTTGCCCTCGAGCCCGACGTGGTGCTCATGGATCTCAAGATGCCGGGCATGACTGGAGCCGAAGCAACGCGGCGCATACGCGATCGTGTCCCCACTGTCGCAGTGCTCGTTCTGACGACGTACGACTCACCCGAGTGGCTGACGGATGCAATCCGCAGCGGGGCTTCGGGCTATCTCCTCAAAGACACGCCCCGTGATCGTCTCGTCGAGGCGATCAAAGGGACTGCAGCTGGACAGACCCATGTCGACCCTGGGATCGCGGGCCAGCTGTTCGCCAGCGTGGCGGGGCAGGGCCCGCGGCCCGAGCCGACCGCCATCGGCGCCGACCTCAGCGATCGAGAGCTCGATGTGCTCCGGTTGTTGGGGCGGGGGCTCACCAATGCCGAGATTGCCGACAGGCTGTTCCTCTCCGAGGGGACGGTGCGCAACTACGTCAGTGCCGTTCTCGGCAAACTCGACGTTGCCGACAGGACCCAGGCTGCGGTGATTGCGATTCGCCACGGGCTAGCAGACACCGAGCGAGAGGACCGACCGTGACCATCGATCAGTTGCATCCGGCCGAGGTCTCGATGAACAGCACGGTGTCCTCCGCCTCGAGCCCCGTCACCTGACCTCGTAGGTGCGGCGTGTCGTCCGGGGCGATGGCAAACGTCCACACGTCGATGTCAACATCCCCATCGAGCACGACCCCAGGCTCGGCCTCTTGGAGTTCCGCCACCGTGGTTCCGATGCGGACCCCGCTCGAAGTCGACAGGCCAAGACCGCGGGGGTCGACCCCTGCTCTCGCCTCGTCGAAATCGAAGCCGTAGCTGTATGCAAAGAACTCCGGGTTGGTGGGACCGCCTCGGTGGAACGTCGTGAGGCTTCCCCACGCGATGACCCTGAGCGGCTCAGGGCAAGTTCCATACGTGCCGCCGGCGTCCTCGATCCAGTCGGTGTCCTCTGAGGGACCTCCGAAGAAGGGGGTGAGTCCGTCGAGCACGGCCTCGGGGGTGGTACCCAGCGGCACATCTCCGATGGCGTCAACGCTCAGGACGATGCTGCTCGCAGGTACCTGTGTCGCCGCCGTCGTGGTTGTTTCCCCGCCGCCACATGCAGCAGCCAGCAGCCCGACGATGCCGAGTACCGCCGTCGTGCAGAGTGCGGAGGATGAGCGAGCAGTGCGTTCTGAGCTGATGCCGCAAGTCTGCCATGGATGAGTTCGAGGCAGCGCGGGGGCGTGTCGGATCGAGCCGCGAAACAAAACGATGGGGCGCGAAAACCAACCGTTGATCTGGCTTGCGCACTGCTTCCGGATTCCGTACGTTGTGGTTCTGCCGACGAGGGAAACCGAGTCGGTGGTAACCGGAGACCTTCGGGTTTCCATCGGTCGGAAAGCTCGCAAGAGCGGGCCGACCACTCCGAAAGGGTGCCGCTTGCAAGAGCGGACGGATCCCTCGGGATTCGGGCGAAGGCCTTCGGGCCGGAGACGTCTGGACGGAAGTCGGCGGAGGCTTCGGCCAAAGCCGGTAGCACGGTTCGCAAGAACCGAGCAGGAGGAACCCCGAGAGGGCAGAAGCTTCGGCCAAAGCTCCCTCGGGGTTTTTCTCGTGTTCATGGAGATGCGGAGTATGCCGCGTCCCGTCCTGCTTGGCCGCGTAGACTGACGGCATGGCATATCCACGCAAAATGCTCACGGAGGACGAAGTCGTCGTGCGGGAGTTCCGCCCCCACTGGCGGATGCTCTTCATCGCGGTGGTGTGGTTTGTCGCAGGGATGGTGGCCATAGGCCTCCTCTACCAGGTGATTCCCCCTGATGACGGGACGATCGACCTCATCGCGACAGGGATCATTCTCCTGGCGTTGATCCCGCTTTCGGTCATGCCGTTCATCGACTGGTGGCTCACCTCGTACGTGCTGACCAATGAGAGGCTCATCACGCGCAAGGGCGTCGTGTCGCGGTCAGGCATCGAGATCCCACTCGAGAACATCAACAACGTACTCTTCAGCCAGACCATCATCGAACGATTGTTGAAGACCGGCGATCTGCTGATCGAATCGGCGGGGGAGAGCGGTCAGAGCCGGTTTGAGAACATCCCGCAGCCCGAGGAGTTCAAATCGCTCTTGTACCGCACCCGTGAGCAGCGGACGGCCGGGGTGACGACGGCTTCACCGCCCGACGCCACCGACAAACTGTCCCGGCTTGCCCAACTCCATCGTGACGGCGTGCTCACGGACGAGGAATTCGCAGAGAAGAAGCGGGCGCTGCTCGACGAGATCTGAGCTCCTGTGAACTCGCCGGTTGCGGGTGCCGGTCACTCCGGGACGAGCCACCGCAATTCGTAGGGCTCGAGGGTGCAGGTCTCGTGCGTCGGCTGACCGGTGAGGATGTCGGAGAAGTACCCGTGGACCTTGACGGTTTGCGGTTGGGCTGAGAAGTTCCCCAGCACCACCAGCGCCTCATCGCCGACCACGGCGGCATACACATGGTCGTTGCCGAGATCCAGCGGCCGGTAGCGGTTGCCGCCGCCCAGTGCCGGGATGGTGGTGCGGAGTGCGAGCATCCGGGACAACGAACCGTGAATCCGCGCCTCTATCGTCCCTTGCTGGTGACGCCGCTCTGCGCGATGCCAGTCGAAACGGGGGCGGTGAATCCAGCGCGAGTCCGTCGCAAGCGAGGGATCGTAGAGGTACGACGGGTCGTTGAGCGTCGCCAGCTCGTCTCCGAGGTTGAGCAGCGGGACTCCCGGCGTGGCGATGAAGATCCCATGGATCAGGAGGATGCGACGCAGCGCAAGCTCGGTGGCGGCCGGATCCGAGTCGAGGAGCGCCCGTTCCAAGCCGGCGAGGGAAGCCGTCGCTCCCGAAACGCGGGCGTCTCCTGTGCCGGGGTTGAACTGGAAAGGGACCCCACGGGCGAAGCTGTCGGCCGTCCGCCCGGTGTAGTGAGCGTTCAGGTACGCACGGTGGCCGTCGGGGTCGATACCGAGCGCGACGGCGTCTTCGTTGGCGAAACCCCACCCGATGTCGTCGTGGCTCCTCACGTAGTTCACCCAGGCGGTGCGGTGAGGGATGGCGCCGTGGGCCGCCATCGACCGGCGGAGAAGGTGCGTGTAGCCGGTCGCCAGCGCCTCCCACATCTCGACCATCAGCAGCGGGTTGTAGGCCAGCTCGCACTCTCGCCCCGCCGCCATGTCGTCGCCCAGGTAGCTCCGCACCTCGTCGGGGTGGACGATCGCTTCGGACTTGAACACCATTGCCGGCGCGGCGATGCGGACGATCGCGTTGAAGGCTTTGATGATGATGTGCGCCTGGGGCAAACCCTCGCAGCTCGTCCCCGGTTCCTTCCAGATGAACGGGACGGCGTCGAGGCGGAGGACGTCGACTCCCCGGTTGGCCAGATACAGCATCTCGCCGACCATGCGGCGAAACACCTCTGGGTTGCGGTAGTTCAAGTCCCACTGGTAGTCATGGAACGTGGACCACACCCACCGGTCCATGGTCGGTTCGTAGAGGAAGCAGCCCGGCTTCTCGTCCGGGAAGATCGCACGAAGCCAGGGCTGATAGGCATGCGTGTCCTCCTCCGTGTCGAACGTCAGGTAGCACTCCCGATCGGCGATGCGTCCCATACGCGCTCCGACGGCCCAGCGGTGGTCCGCGGCGGTGTGATTGAAGACGAAGTCGACGGCGAGCGACATGCCGCGTTCGTGCAGCGCTGCCGCCGCCTTCTCCAAGTCGGTGACCGTGCCAAGAGGTGGATGGACTCTCTGGTAGTCCGAGACGGCATACCCTCCGTCGTTCGGCCCTTCGGGTCTGGCGAAGATCGGCATGAGGTGCAGGTATGTGACGCCGAGCTCCTCGAGATAAGGGATTCGGTCGATCAGCCCGGCCAGGTCTCCGCTGAAACGATCGACGTACGCCCACGCTCCCACGAGGTCGGCTCGTTGATACCACTGCGGGTCGGCCCGGCGTTGCTCGTCGCGCAGGCGAAGCTCGTCGCTCCTCTCAGCAACAGCGTCGATGGCAACGTTGAAGATGTCGAGCACCATCCCGCCGAAGTCGGCGCGGTGCCCGTAGAGAGTCGACAGGTGGTGAACTGCGACTTCACCGTGGCGGGCCAACCGGTCGATGAAGTCATCGGCTTCGTCGAGCTGGGCAGCAGCTCGGACGGCGACTTCGGCCAGGAGTGACGACTTGGCGGACATGCGGCAGAAGATACCTGCGTTCGCCGGTAGAGAAGTCGAGTGCCGTCCAGGCTCCAATGCTTGCAATAGTTAGCGGAGTGCGTACAATTGTTCCTATGAACGACGTGCTGGTGCCAGAACCGCTTCCCGACGGGTACCCCGCTGAGCTGCAGCGTTGGGTCACCGTTGCCGATGGTCGGAGGATCTTCGTGCGCCCGGTGGTCACGGGGGATTCAGGGGTGCTGCTCCGCGAGTTGGCGCAGGCCGACCAGGAGACGGTCTACCAGCGCTTCTTCCGCTCTCCGGTCCGCCTCGATGCAGCGCAGCTCGACCGTTTGACGCGGCTCGACTACTACAGGCGACTTGCCCTTGCAGCTTTTGACGAGGGGGGGAACGGTGTCGGCATCGCCCGCTACGAGACCCTCGAAGATGGCGTGGCCGAGGTTGCTGTGGTCGTGAAGCGTGATTGGCGCGGCGTCGGCATCGCTTCGGCGCTGCTCGAGATGCTGGAGCAGGCAGCTGCCGCCCGCGACATCACGTTGCTCACGGCGCTCTACTTGCCATCCAACGGCGCCATCGCAGGCGTGCTCGAACGGCGCGGGTTCACCGTTGGCTTGGACGATGCCGGGGTGGCGGCTGCGGAAAAGCGGTTGCCGGCGGCGTAGGAGACTGTTGGAAAAATCGTCGCGAGGGCCGGCCCGGCCGCCCAGGCCTGCCCTATCCGGTAGTGTCTCGCCGCATGACGGTGAGCTCCCCGGCGATGGACCAAATCGGTGGGCGAGTCCGTACTCCAAAAGTCAACGCGACCCTGTCCGTGCTGGCGGTGATCGTCGCATTGATGGTGACCTGGGAGCTGTACAAGGTCACCGCCACTGCGCTCGGGGTCATCACCCCAGTCCGGCCCGACAACGTCACCATGCCCCACTTGTGGGACATCTTTGCGGAGTTCTTCCAGCCGGCGCAACGCGGCGGGGAGATACTTCTGGTGCTCTTGGTGAAGAGCGCATTCGTCACCCTCGGTGAAGCGATCGCCGGCTTCCTGCTCGGCGGCGCCATCGGCTTTGGGCTCGGCGTCTGGTTCGTGCGTTCCACGACGGCGGAACGAGCGTTCATGCCCTACGTCGTGGCATCGCAGACCGTTCCGATCCTGGCCATTGCCCCGATGGTGATCATCTGGGGTCGAGAGCTCTCGCTTCCGGCGTGGTCCGCCGTGGCCGTGATTGCCTCGTACCTCACGTTCTTCCCTGTGGCGATCAACACACTGCGGGGGCTGCGCTCGCCCGCCCCGACGGCGATCGAGCTCATGCGGTCCTACGCGGCCCGACCCAACGACGTGTTGTGGAAGCTCCAGGTGCCGTCGGCTCTGCCGTACATCTTCACCGCCCTCAAGGTCGCGGCAACGGCATCGGTCATCGGGGCACTCATCGGCGAGCTGCCCGGCGGTGTCGGCTCAGGGCTTGGCCGGGTGATGCTCGACTACTCGCAGCGGTTTGCGGTGCAATCACCGAAGCTCTACGCAACCGTCGCCATTGCGTGTCTCGTCGGTGTCGCCTTTGTCGGCGTGATCACGCTGATCGAACACCGTGTTGTCAGGGGAGTCCGTCACCCCGACCACGACGTCGCTCCGAGGACGGCGTGAGGGAGGCATCGACATGACGCAGGTCGTCCAAGCTCGAGACCTTGGCAAGACGTTCGGGGCGGCAGGGTCCGGCCGGGTGGAGGCGCTTCGTGGTATCGACCTCGCCATCGAGAAAGGCGAGTTCGTGTCGCTCATCGGTCCGTCGGGCTGCGGTAAGAGCACGCTGTTGCGTCTCGTGGCCGACTTGCTGACCCCTTCAACCGGCGAGCTTCTCGTCAACGGCAAAGACCCTCACGAGGCGCGGATCGGCCACGACTACGGGATGGTCTTCCAGCAGGCGACGTTGCTGGATTGGCGGACCGTCAAGAAGAACGTCGAGCTTCCCCTCGAGATCCTCGACAGCACAGACGCGGAGCGGGAGGCCCGCGCCCGCGCCATGCTCGAGCTGGTTCAGCTCGGAGAGTTTGAAGACCACTACCCGTGGCAGCTGTCCGGCGGAATGCAGCAGCGGGTGGCGATCGCCCGGGCTCTCAGCTTCCGCCCCGAGCTGCTGCTCATGGACGAACCGTTCGGTGCCCTCGACGAGATGACGCGTGAGCTCATGCAACAGGAGGTGCTGCGCATTTGGCGGGAGACGGAGACCACCGTGATCTTCGTCACCCACTCCATTCCCGAAGCCGTGTTCCTCTCGTCCCGCGTCATCGTGATGTCGCCCCGTCCCGGACGTATCGCAGACCTGATCTCCGTTGGGCTGCCGTACCCGAGAGACATCGACACCCGCGAAGCGCCCGAGTACTACGCCAAGATCACCGAGGTGCGTGAAGCGCTGCGGCGGCTGGAGTCACCGTGACCGATGCGGACTCGGGTCGAGACGCCGAGATCCTCGAGGATCACGCCACGGACGTCCTCACGGCGTTCGAGGGTGACGTCCCCTCGGGTACTCGCACCCCTTCGGCCCTCGTACACAGAGTGCGCCGCGCCGGCCCGGCCATCGTTGCGTTCTTCGTGGTCGTCGTCGCATGGGAGGCGCTGACACGGATCTTCGGGGTGAGGTCCTTCATCCTCCCCAAGCCGACGGAGATCGTCGCCCGTTTCGTCACCGACGCCCGCGTGATCTGGTCGGCGGGATTCAACACGCTCTACGAAGCGCTTGGTGGCTTCATCTTCGGGACGGCACTCGGTGTTCTTGTCGCGGGAGCGACGGTGCGCTGGGTGCGGGTCCGCGAGGGGTTGATGCCTTTCGCCATTGCCGCCAACTCTGTGCCCATCATTGCGCTCGCCCCCATCTTCAACGCGATGTTCGGCCTCACCAGCCCGGTATCCAAGATGGCCGTTGTCGCCGTGATCGTGTTCTTTCCGGTCATGATCAACACCACGCGGGGGCTGGTGGAGGTCGACCCCGCTGAGCTGGAGCTGTTGCGTTCCTATGCGGCTCCGCCTCGCGCCGTGATGCGCCGGGTGCGCATCCCGCACGCCCTCCCGTACTTCTTCTCGGCGATCAAGGTTGCCAGCGCACTGTCCATCATCGCCGCGATCGTTGCCGAGTACTTCGGCGGACCGCAGGATGTGCTCGGCCAGTACATACTCAACCGGGCGTTCCAGTTGCTGTTCCCCGAAGCGTGGGCGGCGATCCTCGTAGCGTCGATTCTCGGCATCACGTTCTACGTGCTGATTCTCATCGCGGAGCGGCTCATCATGCCGTGGCACGTCGCCTTCCGTGCATCGGACGAGGGGTGACGGGCAGACCGGCTCCGCAGCCGATAACCTCACCTTCCCAGCAGGGGGAGGAGGAGAATTGATGATGCGTGACATGTGGAAACGGTTGCTCGTCCCGATCGCGGTGATTGCCCTCGTGGCCGCTGCGTGCGGCGGCGATGACGATGCGGCCCTCGGGTCGGGGGAGTGCGAGACGGTCGACGACGTCAAGGTGCAGCTGCAGTGGGTTGCCCAGGCGCAGTTCGCCGGGTACTTCGTAGCGAACGATCTCGGCTTCTACGAGGACGAGTGTCTCAACGTCGAGATCCTCCAAGGTGCAGTTGACATCGTGCCGCAGCAGGTGTTGGCGACCGGTGGCGCAGAGTTCGGTCTGGCGTGGGTGCCCAAAGCTCTCGTGTCCCGGGAGGCCGACGCCGACATCGTCAACATCGGGCAGGTCTTCGAGCGTTCCGGCACCTTGATGGTGTCGTTCGCCGACAACGGCATCACGAGCGTCGAGGACTTTGCAGGCCGCAACGTCGGCAACTGGGGCTTTGGGAACGAGTACGAGCTCACGGCTGCCATGGAACAGACCGGAGTGAGCGACCAGGTCACCAACGTCGCCCAGAGTTTCGACATGCTGGCGCTGCTCAACGGCGAGATCGACGTCGCCGAGGCGATGATCTACAACGAGTACGCCCAGGTCCTCGAAGCCACCGACCCGGACACGGGCGAGCTGTACACGCCTGCGGACTTCAACGTCATCGACTTCAACGAAGTCGGAACCGCGATGCTTCAGGATGCTGTGTGGGTCAATGCGGATTGGATCGCCGACGCGGCCAACGAGGACATCGCCGAACGGTTCCTGACCGCCACGTTCCGTGGCTGGATCCACTGCATCGACAGCTTCGACGAGTGCGTCGAGGTGGTGCTCGACAACGGCTCGACCCTTGGTGAGAGCCACCAGCAATGGCAGCTCAACGAGATCCTCGGTCTGATCTTCCCCGCAACCAACGGGATCGGCGTCATGAACGAAAGCCTGTGGGATCAGACGGTGGCCATCGCCACGAGCGAGGTCCCCGAGCTCCAGGGCGTGGAGATCTCCGCGGATGCCTTCCGCACGGACATTGCGCAGCGGGCCGTCGACACACTCGAAGCTGCGGGCTTGGACGTGACAGGTTCCGGGTACGAGCGCCGCGTCGTGGAGTTGCGGCCCGGAGGCGAGTAGGGAGTACGCACTCGACGCGGGTTCGAGATCGAGGGGAGAGGCGCCGCGCCTTCCCCTCGATCCTCGGCTCCATCACCGGTGCCGGCTCGGGTGCCGGGACACTAGGTTTGTAGAGACAACAGGAGAGCAAGGGAGACGGAATGGGCAACGTCGTGAAGGCTGCGATCGTCCAGACGGAATGGACCGGCGACAAGGACTCGATGATCGCCAAGAACGCGGATTACGCACGGCAGGCTGCCGACCAGGGCACCCAGGTGATGTGTTTCCAGGAGCTCTTCTACGGCCCCTACTTCTGCCAGGTCCAAGAGAATGAGCACTTCGACTACGCCGAGCCGATTCCGGATGGTCCTACGACGAAGCTGATGCAGGATCTGGCTCGGGAGACCGAGATGTCGCTCGTGATTCCGATCTTCGAAAAGGAAGACGACGGGTTCTACTACAACACGGCAGCCGTCATCGACTCGGACGGCACCTATCTCGGCAAGTACCGCAAGCAGCACATCCCTCACGTCAACGGGTTCTGGGAGAAGTTCTACTTCCGCCCGGGCAACGGCGGGTACCCCGTGTTCGACACCCGCAACGCCGGGCGCATCGGCGTGTACATCTGCTACGACCGCCACTTCCCTGAAGGATGGCGGGCGCTTGGCCTCAAGGGAGCCAAGATCGTCTTCAACCCCTCTGCAACGAGCCGGGGCCTTTCGATGTACCTGTGGAACCTCGAGCAGCCTGCTGCCGCCGTCGCCAACGAGTATTTCATCGGCGCCATCAATCGGGTGGGCCAGGAGCCCTTCGGTGACAACGACTTCTACGGGTCGTCGTACTTCGTGAGCCCGCGTGGTCAGATCGTCGGCGAGGCCGCCTCCGACACCGACGAGGAGCTCGTGGTCCGCGATCTCGACCTCGACCAGATCGACGAGGTGCGCAAGACATGGGCGTTCTACCGCGATCGCCGGCCGGACGCATACCAGGACCTGGTCACCCCCTGAGCAGAACGGTGACGTGGGAAGGGTGCAGTCACGGCCCGACCGACGCGTCACCGCCCTGCCGTGGAACGAGCCGGATGACATGAGAACGGCAGAGAGATGAGGTCGATCGATGGGTAAGCACGACGAGTTGTTGGCCCGCCACCGGGAAGTCCTCCCGTCGTGGCTTGCGCTCTACTACGAGGAGCCGATCGCCATCGTCGACGGCGACGGCCGCCATGTGTGGGATGCCGAGGGCAACAAGTACCTCGACTTCTTCGGTGGCATCCTCACCACCATGTCGGGCTACAAGATCCCCGAGGTCATCGAAGCCATCAAGGCGCAGGCCGACAAGATGCTTCACACGTCGACCCTCTATCTGATCGAGTCGCAGATCGAGCTGGCGGAGAAGCTCGCCGAGCTGTCGGGCATACCCGACGCCAAGGTGTTCTTCACCAACTCGGGGACCGAGGCCAACGACACGGCCCTGATGATGGCCACGCAGTACCGGCGATCCAATCAGATCCTGGCGATGCGCAACAGCTATCACGGCAAGTCGCACTCGACGGTTGCCGTGACGGGCAACCGCTCCTGGTCGGCGACGTCGCTCTCGCCGTTCCACACCGTTTACGTGCACAGTGGCTACAAGTACCGGAGCCCCTTCGGGCATCTTCCCGATGCCGAGTTCATCGAGGCGTGCACGAACGACCTGCGGGACATGCTGGCCATTGCCACTGCAGGGGATGTGGCGTGCCTGATCGCAGAACCGATCCAGGGTGTCGGGGGCTTTGCCACCCCGCCGGACGGCTTCTACGGCGCCCTCAAGGGGGTGCTCGACGAACACGGCATCCTGTACATCACCGATGAGGTGCAGACCGGATGGGGGAGAACCGGCGAGCATTTCTGGGGATACCAGGCCCACGGCATCACCCCCGACCTGCTGACCTTCGCCAAAGGGCTCGGCAACGGGCTGGCCATGGCGGGCGTGATCGGTCGTGCCGAGATCATCGATTGCATCGCCGCCAACTCGATATCGACATTCGGCGGCAATCCGCTGTCGACCGCCGGTGCGCTGGCGAATCTCGAATACGTGCTCGAGCACGATCTGCAAACGAATGCGCTCAAGATGGGCCAGCAGCTGAAGGACGGCCTCCATCACCTGGCGGACGAGGTTCCCAATATCGGCGAGGTGCGGGGCAAGGGACTGATGGTCGGAGTGGAGTTCGTCGTCCCCGGCACAACGGAGGCCGATGCGGCAACGACGGCACGCGTGATGGAAGAAGCCAAGGCCGGCGGACTCCTCATCGGGAAGGGCGGTCTGCTCGGCAACGTCCTGCGGGTGGCTCCACCGCTCTCGATCACCACCGATGAGGTCGAAGACGGGTTGGGGCTGCTGAGCGACGCGGTGAGACGCGCCACTGCAGACTGAGCTGTCGCGCTCCCGCATCAGATGACCTGCGGGGACATTGGACGTATTTGGAGCCGGACGATCGGGTCTTCTCCTGATGGGAGAGCGGCGACCGTCGCCGCAGAACTGGAACCTGGAGGTGCCAGATGGCTGAGGGGAATGGTGAGTTCTACGACGACCTCGATGTCTTGGGGCTCGATGTGGGGGATCCCACAGAGACGATCGTGTACGACGAAGACGGCGACATGACGTTCCAAGCCGCGATCGGTGGGAGCGATGAGAGCGTCGAGACCGTGCGCTTCAATCTGTTGAGACCGAAGTGCTCGGTGCGGTCGCTGAACGGGAGCTGGTACATCCAGCTCCTTCCGCAGCAACGTTTCAGCCCTTCAGAGATTCGGGGCCCGATGCGCATCCAAGTGGGCGACGACCTGCTGCGCATCTCCGGCGACGTCTATGTCAAGCGGCGTTGGGCATTCCCATTCGAACCGCCGGTGCTGGCGCCCATCAGCGACCAGCCGCTCCTCATCGGAAAGCGTTGGTACCCGCAACTGCCGAAGAAGGAGTACTCCTGGTACTTCCGCAGCGAAGGCGTCATGTTCAAGAACGGCCGCCTGCTGTTCAAACTGGAACGCCACATCTGGGACAGGACCACAGAGGAGTTCGTGTCGCAGGACAAGGGCTGGATGGACCTCGACTGCAGCCCGGGCGCCTTTCGCCATCCGCGCCTGCCGGCCAAGACCGCACGTCTCACCGGTGAGGCAATGATCGGCGGCCAGAAGTACCGAGTCGTCGCCACCAAGACGTCGCCGTACTACAGGGGATGTGAGGTCGAGGTCGACGTGATGACCAGCCGTGCCTGGCCCGAAACGGCGCAGCTCTGTTCCGGGGCGGTCACCAGCTTCACGCAGGTGTACCGTGAGGCAGGGCTCGACTTCGTGACCCGAGAAGATGAAGTCGACGTGCCGGAAGACGCCTCGCTCACCATCGCCGAGCTGCAGACGTTGCTTGCGGCACATCGCCAGCCTGCTGCCAGTCCCGACCGGTGGCGGTTGTGGCTCCTCGTGGGTTCAAACATGGGTGGCACATTCGGCATCATGTTCGATCAGACCGCCCCGCATCGGGAGGGGGCCGTCGGATTCTTCGATCCGACGTTCTCGAACTCCACGCTGATCTCGCCTGGGGCTCAGGGGAAGAAGCTCGGGGAGGTGGAGGATGCCTTCTTGCGGACGCTGATCCACGAAGCCGGCCACGCCTTCAACCTGTTCCACCCCAAGCACGACGTGCATGCGCCCGCCAAGGGCACCACGATCATGAACCAGACGGGCGACGTCATCGGCTTTGCCTCTTCGACCAATCCCTACCCGTGCAACGCCACGTTCGGGTTCAACGATCACAACGGGACGTCGCTGGTCCATGCGCCCGATCCCCAGGTCCGGCCGGGCTGGAAGGAGTTCGGCTGGGGGCACGGCAACGCATGGAGTGGTCTCGCCGAGCCCATCGACGCAGACGGCTTGGCGCCGCGAGCTCCCGATGACGAGGAGCTTGCGCTCCGGCTCGAGCTGCCGGCAGACCTGGCACCGGGGGAGTACGCCGTGGCCCGTTTCACCGTGGTCAACCAGGGAGACCGGTCCCGGCTGGTGCCCGCCAGTCTCGACTTGGCGCGGGGCGACGTTCAGATGATCGTCAAAGGCCCGTCCGGTCACGTCGACCAGGTGCGCGACATCGTGGTCGCCTGTGGCGAGCGCCGGGTGACAGAGCTCGCCCCCGACGACGACCACTCGACGCGGGCGCAGGTGCTCTACACCAACGTGGGCTACACGTTCTCCAACCCGGGGTTGTATTCGGTCTGCGCAGAGATGGACACGCCCGATGGCACGATCGTCCGCAGCCCCGAGATCAAAGTCTCGGTACACGCCCCGGTTTCGGAGGCTGAACAGGCCATCGCGGCGGTCACCCGCAACGATGACGTGGGGCGCAGCATTGCCCTCGGCGACTTCGGCACCGACTCGGCGGTGCGCCGCGAGCTGACGACCATCGCCACCGAGCACGGCGACACCATGACGGGTGCAGCCGCTGCGATGGTGCTGGCCAACTCGCTCGATCGGGACCACAACGACTACCTGATGGCCATCGACAGTCGTGACGCCGAGCCACGGGAGGCGAGCAAGTACCTGACGATCGCCCTCAAGGGCAGGTCGGCGGAGGAGGCGATGATCCTGGCCACCACCGTTGCCTCCCCTGTCGAGGTCGATGCCCCTGTGGTCGAAAGGACCATGTCACGACTCAAGCGAACCAAGAAGGCCAAGGCCGACATGGCCCGAGCAGAGTCGATCATGGACGGGTTTGCAGCACCGTCGTCGTAGCGATTTGCCAGGAGGAGGGGGTGGGCTGAACCGCCCCCTCCTACCCTTATCATGCTGCGTCTCGAGAGAAGGCCCATGACTGCTCAACTCCGACTCTTCCTGTCGTGCCAAGACGTGGTTGAGCCTGGCGACGTCCCGGTGGCCGCGGTGCGCCTCGTCAACGAGGGTCCCGACATCGCCGTCGTGAGTTCCCGGCTCAACCTCTTCGAAGGCGATATGCAGTTGATCGTTGTTGATCCCGCAGGGCGCGAGCGCCGGGGTACCGCACCGTTCGTGTTCGATGGTGAGCCGCGGTCGGTGGGGCTGCCCGCAGGGGCCGTCTTGGAGTCGGGGGTGAACGTCCATTTCACGAGTGCCGGCTTCAGCTTCGAAGCTCCGGGGCTGTATGTCGTCTCCGCACGATTCGATGCGACCGCAGACGGTGGTCTCACCAGCAACGGGGTCCTCGTCACCTCGATCGGGTCGAGCGACGCCGCCACGCGGCAGCTCACGTCGCAGCCCGAGGTTGCTTCGAGTTTGGCGGTTGGCCAAGCCACGTCGGCCGACGTGGTCGGGGCGCTCGAGACGTTGGCGGCTGAAGGCGCCGCCCGCGAGCGGTTCCTGGCCCGGATGGCGCTGGCGTTCGGCGGCGGGGCCGGTCGGGTCGTGGCGGACATCGCCGATGGTGCGGCGTCGCTGCATGACGTGGCGTTGTGGGCGACGGCCGCGTCGCCGCCGGGTCTCGGTCTCGGTGGGCTGCGCCTCGAAGCCGTCGCCGCATCCCTCGACGAAGAGGCGCCGAGCCGCGTTGCGGCAATCCTCGCCGGCGACCCCTGGCCCGCACCCATCTGAGCCGTCCTCACGCTGCCGCCATCGGTCACGTAGGAGGTCCAACCGGCCCTGACCAGGCGCAGGGTCGCTCGGTACACTTGCTGTCGAGCAAGATCGGCCGATCCGGAGGAGTTGTGATGGCGAGGACACTCATCAAGGGAGGCACGGTCGTCACCGCGACCGAGACGATGGTCGCTGACGTCCTCATCGACGGGGAAACCGTGGTGGGCATTGCGGCGGGCGGCTCCCATTCGTGGGAGGAGGGCGCCGATGCGGTCATCGACGCCACCGGCAAGTACCTGTTCCCCGGAGGGGTCGACGTCCACACCCACATGCAGCTTCCGTTCGGCGGAACGTACGCCTCTGACGACTTCGAATCAGGAACGCGGGCGGCGGTGTGGGGCGGTACTACGACGATCATCGACTTCGCCGTCCAGACCATCGGGGAGCCGATGATGGACGGGTACGAGACGTGGATGGGTCTCGCCGAGAACAACTGCGCCATCGACTACGGCATGCACATGATCGTTTCGGACGTCAATGAGCAGACGCTGAAGGAGATGGACCTGCTCATGGGAGAGGGCGTCACCAGCTTCAAGCTGTTCATGGCCTACCCGGGGGTGCTGTACTCGACCGACGGTCAGATCTTCATGGCGATGCAGAAGGCTGCTGAGAACGGCAGCACGATCATGATGCACGCAGAGAACGGCATCGTCATCGACGTGTTGCGCGAGCAGGCGCTCAAGCGCGGCGAGACCGACCCCATCTACCACTCCGTGACGCGGCCACCCATCACAGAAGCCGAAGCGACCCACCGTGCGATTGCCTACGCAGAGCTCGCCGGGTGCCCCCTCTACGTCGTCCACATGTCCGCCAAGGAGGCCGTCGCCGAAGTCGCCGTCGCAAGGGATCGTGGGCTCAACGTCTTCGGGGAGACGTGCCCGCAATACCTCTTCCTTGGCTGGGACAACCTCCGTGAGCCCGACTTCGGAGGCGCCAAATACGTGTGCTCGACACCGGTGCGCGACTGGGAGCAGGGTCATCAGGAGGCCTTGTGGCGGTATCTCGCCACCAACGACCTGCAGATCGTCTCCACGGATCACTGCCCTTTCTGCATGAACGACCACCCCACGCTCGGCACCCAGAAGCGTCTTGGCGAAGGCGACTTCACCAAGATCCCCAACGGCCTGCCAGGGGTCGAAGAGCGTTTCCGGTTGATCTATCACGGCGCCATCGGCGAGGGCAGGCTCGGGCTCAACCGTTTTGTCGAGGTGACGGCGACGACGCCGGCCAAGATGTTCGGTTTGTACCCGAAAAAGGGCACCATCGCCATCGGCAGCGACGCCGACATCGTCGTGTTCGATCCGAACGTCACGACGACGATGTCGGTCGACGTCAACCACATGGACGTCGACTACAGCTGCTACGAGGGCAAAGAGGTGGCCGGCAAGATCGAGACGGTGCTGTCCCGCGGCAAGGCGCTCATCGAAGACGGTGAGTACCACGGCCACAAAGGATACGGCCAGTACCTGAAACGCGGCACCAGCCAATATCTGATCTGAGTGTTCCTTCCCTGGGAGGGAGGGGAAACAATGCCAGTCCCGAGTTCCCGGGCGGTCACGCGGTCGTGTCGTCCTTTCCCTTGGAGGAAAGGAAGCCGAAGCGGCCGGACATCCAAACCGTACCCGCCTCGCGGCGCTCGGCGGTCGCGTGAGATACTGGGGCAGCGCTGCCCGACCCTGTTTTGGAGAGACTCATGAAGCTGATCAACCACTGGATCAACGGCGAGAACACGACCACGGCTCCGGAGCGCACCGGACCGGTCTACAACCCGGCAACAGGGGAGCAGACCGCAGACGTGGCGTTTGCCTCTGCCGCAGATGTCGACATGGCCGTGCGGGCCGCGAAGCAGGCTCACGAGTCCTGGGGTGACTCATCGCTGACCACCCGGCAGAACGTCATGTTCGCCTTCCGGGAGCTGGTGGCGAAGCACAAGATGGACTTCGCCAGGCTGCTGACGGCCGAGCACGGCAAGACTCTCGACGATGCCGCAGGCGAGGTGCAGCGCGGGCTCGAGGTGGTCGAGTTTGCGTGCAACATCGCCCATTTGCTGAAGGGCGACTATTCGGAGCAGGTGTCGCGCGGCGTCGACACGTACACCATGCGGCAGTCGCTTGGCGTCGTCGCAGGCATCACTCCTTTCAACTTCCCTGCGATGGTGCCGATGTGGATGTACCCGATCGCCATCGCCTGCGGCAACACGTTTGTTCTCAAGCCGTCCGAGAAGGACCCGTCCGCATCGCAGTTTGCCGCAGAGCTGCTCGCCGAGGCGGGCCTCCCCGCCGGGGTCTTCAATGTGGTGCACGGCGACAAGGTTGCCGTCGACACGTTGCTCCACCATCCGGACGTGGCCGCGGTTTCGTTTGTCGGCTCGACGCCGATCGCCGGCTACATCTACGACGAAGGCACCAAGCACGGCAAGCGGGTGCAAGCTTTGGGTGGCGCCAAGAACCACATGATCGTGCTGCCAGATGCGGACATGGAGCTCGCCGCCGACGCCGCCGTCTCGGCAGGGTATGGATCTGCGGGGGAGCGGTGCATGGCGATCTCCGTCGTGGTGACCGTTGGCGATGCCGCCGAAAAGCTCCTACCGAAGGTGGAGGAGCGCATCGCCAAGCTTGCCGTCGGCCCCGGTGATGCTCCCGGCTCAGAGATGGGCCCCCTCGTCACCAAGCAGCATCAGGAGAAGGTCCTCGGCTACGTCGATGCGGGCGAGGCCGAAGGGGCCACGATCGTTGCCGATGGACGGGGCTTCACGGTGGAGGGTCACGAGGGCGGGTTCTTCGTCGGCCCGACGCTGCTCGACAACGTGGATCCGAAGATGTCGGTCTACACCGACGAGATCTTCGGTCCTGTGCTCTCCGTGGTGCGCACCGAGCACTACGCCGATGCCATCAAGCTGATCAACGACAACCAGTACGGCAATGGCACCGCGGTCTTCACCAACGACGGCGGGGCGGCCCGCAAGTTCCAGAACGAGATTCAGGTCGGCATGGTCGGCATCAACGTTCCTATTCCCGTACCGCTTGCGTTCTACAGCTTCGGGGGCTGGAAGGACTCGATCTTTGGGAGTGATGCGATCTACGGCCCCGAGGGTGTGCATTTCTACACCAGGCAAAAGGTGGTCATCTCCCGCTGGCCCGACCCGATCCACCGGGGCGTCGACCTCGGCTTCCCCCAGCACGGTTGAACGACCCGCTGTTGGGGCGGACCGAGGTGTTGGCAAACCTTAGGTTGGGCCACACCGTCTTGGTGCGACGCAGCCGTAGGTTCCGATGTCTCTCGAAACCTACGGCTCTGGCGCACCGCTCGGGTGCGCCCAAACCGAAGGTTGGCATCGCGGTGAGAGTGTGTCGCATGTGCGTGACACTGTGGCGGCATGGAAACGAACATCGACTCCCGAGCTATGAGCATTGCGTCACGCCAGGCCGGCCTGGTGACGAGACGGCAGGTTCTGGCGCTTGGGTTCTCCGATCGGATGATCTCCCGTCGCATTGCGTCTGAGCGATGGACGAGGCAGGAGGCGGGCGTCTACGGCCTCTATCCGGTCCAGCCTGCACGGCTCGCCTTGGCCATCGCCGTCGCAAAACTTCCTGCGACCGTCTCGCATGAATCGGCAGCAGAGCTGCATGGCATGAGTCCTGTTGCTCGCGGCAGGTGTGTTGTCACGGTCCCGCATCGACTGACGAACCGATGTCGCGGTGTGACAGTGCACGAGTCGACGGACTTGGCGGAGGAACATGTGGAGGTCCTCGAACATCTCCCAGTGACGACAGCGGCACGGACGCTGGTCGACTTGGCGGCCGTAATGCGCCGGGCACGGCTCAGAAAGGTGGTCCAAGCCGCCATCGTTGCGAACCTGGTGGAGTTCGGCGACCTCGCGAGCTGTTTCAGCGCGGTTGCGAGGAAGGGTAAGCCGGGTGTCGCTGCGATGCGAGAGGTGCTCACCGACCTCGCTTGGAAGCCCGTCGCCAGCGAGAGCGACCTCGAGCTCCGACTGCTGGACGTGTTGCATGGAGCGGGCTTGCCGCTACCACTCGCGCAATACCCGCTCCCGTGGAGGCCGACCACCAGCGGTCGTGTGGACTTCGCGTACCCGAACGCCAAGCTGATCATCGAATGCGATGGTCGCCGCTGGCATGCGACGGTCGAGTCCTTCTCGCACGACCGGCGTCGAGACAATCTCGCTCAACTCGCTGGTTGGCGCGTCCTCCGCTTCACTTGGGATGACGTGACGCACTCCCAACCGTATATCGTGGATGCAGTCAGGTCGGCGCTATTGGCGCGACGATCCGCCTGAGCTCCAGCGCTGTCACACTCCTCACGACCGACCCGGACTCCTGGCGCTCTGTTCTCCAACCTTCGGTTCCGCTGAACCGTTTCGGTACACCCAAACCGAAGGTTGGCCCACCCTCCGATACCTTCGGCTCCGCTGAACCGCTTCGGTGCGCTCGAACCTAAGGTTTGGACACCGGGCCGCAGGCACAGCGCAGTTTGGTCCGGTAGGTTGAGCCCATGGATTTTGGTGTCGTTCTTCAGACGGATCCGCCGGTCTCCCGGGTGCTCGAACTGACCAGGCGAGCCGAGGCCAACGGGTTCACCTACGGGTTCACCTTCGACTCCCACGTGTTGTGGCAGGAGCCCTTCGTCATCTACAGCCTGATGCTGAGCGAAACGCAACACATGAAGGTCGGTCCGATGGTTTCGAATCCCGGCACGCGGGACTGGACGGTGCTCGCGTCGATGTTCGCCACGCTGAACCAGCACTTCGGGCCACGCACCGTTTGCGGGATGGGTCGCGGTGACTCGGCGTTGCGAGTCATCGGCAAGACTCCCAAGGGGCTTGCCGAGACCGAAGAGGCCATCAGCGTCATCAAGAACCTCGTTGCGGGCCGTGAGGTGGACTACCAGGGCACACCGGTGAAGATCCCATGGATCGACGAAGGATCGGATCTCCCGATGTGGATGGCGGCCTACGGACCGAAGACGCTCGCCATGACCGGCAGGAGCGCAGACGGCTTCATCCTCCAGCTCGCCGATCCGCAGATCCTGTCCTGGACCCTCGAGACCGTGCGCTCGGCAGCGGCCGACGCGGGTCGCGACCCAGACGAGCTCACGATCGCAGTGGTGGCGCCCGCCTACGTAGGCGACGACATCGCGCATCAACGAGATCAGCTGCGTTGGTTCGGCGGTATGGTCGGCAACCACGTCGTCGACCTCGTCAACCGCTACGGAGCCCAGGATGAATCAAAGATCCCACGGGCGCTGTCCAACTACATCAAGGCCCGCCAGGAATACGACTACGCCCACCACGGCAAGGCCGGCAACCCGACCACCGATTTTGTGCCCGACGAGATCGTCGATCGTTTCTGCATCCTCGGGCCGATCCAGCATCACATCGATCGGCTCGTGGAACTGCACGACCTTGGTGTCGATCACTACAGCATCTATCTGATGCACGACGACCAGGAAGCGACCCTGGATGCGTACGGCGAGTACATCATCCCCTACTTCAAGGAGTGATCGGACGATGAGCCAAGAAGCCGTCATCCCAGGACAGGTGTCCGCTGAGGACCGCGAAGCGGCAAGACCGCTCGCCTCTGCAGACCGGATGCCGCCACCGCCCGGCTCGTTGCGTTGCGACGGGTGCCATGGACCCGTGCTGCGGTTCCCGAGCGGGCTGCTGCGGTGTGTCGTCGAGGGTGTCGACGTCGACCCGGCCTCCACCTACATCCAGCCTTCGTGACCGCTACTCGGGGTCGTCTCCCGTGGCCAGGGTGAACCGGGCGACCGTCTCGACGTGGAACGTTTGCGGGAACATGTCGACAGGAGTCGCCCAGTCGAGGCGGTAGCCCGCATCGGCGAGAAGCCGGGCGTCCCTGGCCAGGCTTGCCGCATCGCAGGACACGTACACGATGCGCACCGGGTCGGCGGCGACGACGGTGTCGACGCCGTGGCGACCGAGACCCGTGCGTGGTGGATCGACCACGGCGACGGTCCACGGCTCGTCGACTCTGTTGGTCGCGTCCTCGAAGGGGCTGCGGACCACTGTGGCGTCGATGTCGGCAAGACGGACGTTGTAGCGCAGATCGCGGAACGCAACGGGGTCCGACTCGACTGCGATGACTCGCCCGGCGGCCGCTCCCAGCGCCACGGCGAATAGACCGCCTCCGGCGTATCCGTCCAGCAGGACGTCGTCGGCGCCGATCTCGGCCGCTTCCCGAACCAGTGCAACCAATGCTTCAGCACCCTCCGTCGAGTTCTGGAAGAAGGCGAGCCCGCTGATGCGATAGGCCGCTCCTGCGACCTCTTCGAGGATCGACGGCTTGCCGATGAAGGGCTTGACACCCTCTCGGGTCGTCACGGCGACGTTCACGCCCCACTCCCTCACCTGATCGGGCAGCTTCCCCGAGACGATCGCCAGTGCATCCCCAGTGCGGAGCCCGGTCCGCAGCGTCAGCCTCTGCACGCCGTGGAGCGGTCCCAGCCGTCTGAACAGCGCGGCGAGCGATGGCTCGAGCAGCAGGCATTCGGTGAGCGGTACCAGCACCTTGGATTTGGCGCGAAACAGGGCCGGCTGCCCGTCCACCACGCGAAAATCCATGCGGTTGCGGTAGGCGAAGGGTGTACCGGGAGCGACCGTCGGACGCACCACGGCGTCGTCGATGCCGCCCAAATGGGCCAGCTGCCCTGCAACGATGGTGCGCTTCCATTCCAGTTGCGTCTCGTGAGCCGCGTACTGCCACTGGCAGCCCCCGCAGGTCGAGAAGTGGGGGCAAGGAGGGCTCACCCTCGCCGGGCTCGGCGTGTCGATGGAGCGGAGATCGAGGCGAGCCCAGTTTCCCTTGTCGACAACGACCTCACCGCTCACGGTCTCCCCGGGCATCGCCCCTGCCACGAAATACGTCTTGCCCTCGAGGCGAGCGACTGCTTCGCCGCCGTGGGCGATGTCGTGGGGGGTGACCTCGAGCATCCCGTGAGTATGGCGCACCGGCCACGCGGCAGAATCGGGTCGTATCCCCGTCGTCGGCGATCCCGTGCGATTGTCGGCTTTGCGACAATGTTCGTCGGGGGCGTGCTCCTCGGCGGGCTGTTGCGACAGGGCCAATGTTGAGCACCGTCAAACACTGTTGATCGGCGCTCAGACGGGGGTTGGGTGACACCATTTGCGCACCGCCATGGGTCGCACGCACCAAAAAGCCGCCAAAACGGTGTAAGGAATCCATTCGTGATTGTGTCTCACCTTTGTAGGTAGGGCTGCCGAAAAGGCAGTTGCCACGTTGACTCGAGGGGAGCAAAAGTGGCTGAACTCAAAGGTGTCGTTGTGGCCTTGGCCTCCTTGGGGCTGGCACTCGCCGGCTTGTCGGTTGCCGCCGGGGTGCCCCTGCACATGGTCGTCCCACCCTTGTGGACGATTGCTGCGATCGTGCTCGCCCCTTTGCTCGTGATTGCGGTGTCAACCTTGTTGCCCTCCTCGAATGCGGATTGGCGCTCAGGTCAGCGGCGGGCCGCAGCGGCAAATGCCCCCCGGCCGCGTCGCAACGGTGGGACCGCCGGGGGCTCGACCCCTGGTCGTTTCGGGGTGGATTCCATCTCCGGCGTGACCTTCGAGCTCTCGGATGGTCCCACCCGCTGATTTTTCCCCACTAGAGCACCTGCGGCAGCCCCTGTTCCCCCAACCTGCCGCGGGTGCTCTAACCTCTTTGGGTGCTCGGATTCCATCAGAACTGGTTCTATGTCGCCGTCGTCACCACCGGGCTCGTGGGGGTGTGGGGCGTGACGCTGGCCGCACTGAAGCGAGAGCCGACCAAGCCGTTCCGGTACGCCACGGCCGTCGCTGCAGTCGTGATGTTGATCCAGGTGGGAGCCGGCCTGTGGCTTTGGGGTGAAGGACGGCGTCCCGGGGACGGATTCCACGTGTTCTACGGCGTGGTCATCGTCATCACGTTCTCGTTGGCCTACGTGTACCGGTCGACGATGGCGCGGCGTCCTGCGCTCTCGTATGGCTTGCTGATGCTCTTCGTGATGGGTCTTGGCCTGCGCGCCTGGGCCAACGTCGGCTGACGAGGCGGGGTGGTCGAGCCGGAGTGGCGCGGCCTGTTCTGCCCCGGATCGTTAGCATCGTCAACCATTCCAACGTAGAGGGAGATCTTGTGCTGCTCGACGGAAAGCGGCTGGTCATCACGGGCGTTCTCACCGACGGCTCGATTGCTTGGCATACCGCCCGCATCGCCCAGGAACAGGGTGCTGAGATCGTCCTGACCGGGTTCGGCCGGGGGATACGGCTCACGGAGCGATCGGCCAAGAGGCTGCCAGAAACCCCCGACGTGATCGAGCTCGATATCAACGACCCGGAGCACATGGCCGGTCTGGTGGCCGACCTCGAAGGGCGCTGGGGTGCGGTGGACGGGGCGTTGCATGCGATTGCGTTCGCTCCCGAGGACGCCCTCGGTGGCAACTTCCTCAGCACGCCGGCGGAGAGTGCCGGCACGGCGTTCCTCACCTCGGCCTTCTCCTACAAGACCCTCGCCGTCGGGTTGCGGCCCTTGATGCAGAAGGCAGGGGGCGGGTCGCTGGTGACCCTCGATTTCGACAACTCGCAGGCCTGGCCTGCCTACGACTGGATGGGCGTCGCCAAGTCGGCGCTGCAGTCCGTGACCCGATACCTGGCGCGGGACCTGGGTGGGGACGCGATCAGGGTCAACGCGGTGTCCGCAGGCCCGCTGACCACCGTTGCCGCCAAGGGCATCCCGGGGTTCGCGGCGTTCAACGACGTGTGGGGGGCACGGGCGCCGCTCGGGTGGGACGCTGCCGACCCGACACCCGTCGCCCAGATGGTGGCGGTGTTGCTCTCGGACTGGGCACCGATGACGTCAGGCGAGATCATCCATGTCGACGGTGGTTTCCACGCCATCGCCGCCGCAATCGGCGAGGGTCAACCCGACGCCGATTGACCCTCGACATCTGGTCTGCCACGGTAATCTCGCAGCATGGCGGATGTCCTCGTCCTGTTTGGCGGCCGGTCTGCGGAGCACGACGTCTCGTGCGTGTCCGCGGTTGCCGTCGTCGCCGCGTTGACCGAGGGCGGCCACACCGTCATCCCCGTCGGGATCGATCGCAACGGCTCGTGGTGGCGTGCGGCTGCAGGCGGCGACACGATGCACGCCCAAGGAGAGCCCGCCTCGCTCAGCCTCCCCGCGGGCACCCTCGTCGTAGCGGGCAAGCGGGTGGCCTTCGATGTGGTGTTTCCCGTGCTGCACGGTCCGTTTGGCGAAGACGGCACGATTCAAGGCGTGTTCGAGATCGCCGGTATCCCCTACGTCGGCTGCCATGTCACGTCATCGGCGTTGGCGATGGAGAAGGACCTCACCAAACGGCTGGCCGTGCAAGCCGGCATCCCCTCTGCACGATGGCGCGTCGTGCGCTCCAGCGACTTCGACGACCCCACCCAGGTGGCGGACGGCATCGTCGACGACCTGGGGTTGCCGGTCTTCGTCAAGCCGGCCGAGCTGGGGTCGTCGGTCGGGATCACCAGGTGCACAACTGAGCTGGAGCTCAAGGAAGGCATTGCCCTCGCTTTGGGGTTCGGCGACAAGGTGATCGTCGAGGAGGCGGTTGTCGGCCGAGAGATCGAAGTTGCCGTGCTCGAGGGCCCTCGAGCGTCGGTGCCTGGTGAGGTCGTCGTTGCCGGCTGGTACGACTACGAGGCCAAGTACCACGATGCCGCCAGCGAGTTCGTCGCCCCCGCCGCCCTCTCGGCGGTCGAAGTCGCCACCGTGCAGGACCTGGCAAGGCGGACGTTCTCCGCCCTCGAGTGCCGGGGGCTGGCCCGCGTCGATTTCTTCCTCGAAGGATCCGGCAGGGGCTTCCTGCTCAACGAGGTCAACACCATGCCGGGATTCACGCCCATCTCCGGCTTCCCCAAGATGTGGATGGCGAGCGGAATGACGTATCCGGACCTCTGCAACGAACTCGTCGAACTGGCTCTCCGCACCTGAGCTGAACGAGTGCGGTGCCGGGAGGTTCTGGGCCGGCAGTCGGCTACAGCTTGACCACCGGGCACGTGAGGGTGCGGGTGATGCCGTCTACGGCCTGGATGCGAGCGACCACGAGTTTGCCGAGCGAGTCGACATCCTCTGCCTGGGCGTGGACGACGGCATCGTAAGGGCCCGTGACTGCTTCCGACGACGTCACACCTGAGATCTGGGCGATCTCAACGGCGACGTGCGCCGCTTTTCCGACCTCGGTCTGGATGAGCACGTATGCCTCGACCATCAGATCCTCCAAGGGTTGCGACGATGGGGTACTTCGATGATACCGATTCGGCACGGAAGCGGAAATGGGCTGTGAGGCGTTGCCAATAGCGCCGAATGGCTCGTCACGAGCCGATCTTCGTGAGGGCGAGCCGCTCGCGTTGCCGCCTGTCGAGTCGTCAGGATCCGTCCGAGCCAAAGCGGAGCATGCGAGCGTAGGTGCGCTCGCCGTCAGCCTCGACTTCGAAGACGACTCGCTGCCCTTGCCGCAGCGTTCTGAAGATCGAGCCTTCGAGCGAGCCGGGTCGAAGCAGCACCTCGCTCCGGTCGTCGTCGCGGACGATCACACCCACGCCTGTGGCGGGGTCGTAGACCTTGACGACGCCTTGCACGAGGTCAGACCTTCTCGATCTTGCCGGCTTTGATGCACGACGTGCACACCCGAATGCGCTTCGAGTTACTGCCGTGCCTGACCCGGACTTTTTGGATGTTGGGGAGCCAGCGGCGGCTCGACCGTTTGTGGGAGAAGCTGACCTGCTTGCCCACCCACGGTTCTTTGCCGCACACTTCGCAGCGATATGACATGGAAAGGGAGACCTCCTGAGAAGCGCAGCGAGTGTACCACCGTCACGGTGGTGCTCCCTCGGCGCCCGGCCGAGCGTGTCGTCGTGACCCGTTAGCCTCGACGAACCATGGGTCGCCCACTGTCCTACCTCACGACCATCCCTGTCGATTCGGTGAAGGGGATTGGCCCCCGCACGGCCAAGAAGCTGGCGGGCGTCGACGTGCACAGCGTCGGCGACTTGCTCCTTCATGTGCCCCGCCGCTATCTGGATCGTTCGCAGCTGTTCAACATCGCTGCCGTTCCCCTCGGCGAAGAAGTCACTGTGGGAGGAACGGTCACCCGGGTGAGCCGCCGCCGCATTCGTGGGAACCGAACGATGATCCAGGCGAGCGTCACCGACGGCACCAGCGTGATCAACTGCGTCTGGTTCAACCCGTATCTCCGGCTCGAAGAGGGAGTCGACGTGGCTCTTTCGGGAAAGGTCGAACTGTTCCGTGGCAAGCTCCAGATGAAGAGTCCGGACGTCGATCGTTTGGACGGCGACGCCGAGTCGTTGATCACCGGACGGGTGGTCCCGGTCCATCCCAGCCTCGCCGGCCTGTCGTCGCGGCAGATGCGGGTGTCGATCCACAACGCGCTGCGCAGGGCTCGCCCGATCGTCGAGGTGCTGCCCGAGTCGATGCTCCAGCGCCTCGAACTGATCGAACGCGACGAAGCGTTTCGGATGATCCACTTCCCCGATGATCTCGAAGAGGTCGAGCCGGCGCGAACACGCCTGGTCTTCGACGAGCTGTTCCGTCTCGAGATCGCGCTCGCCGTTCGCAAACGCCGGCAGGTCGACGACGTCACCGGCATCGCCCACACGGTCGACGGCCCGCTGGTCGCCAGGTTCGTCGCGGCGCTTCCGTACAGGTTGACGGGCGCCCAACGACGGTCGATCGACGAGATCCGCCGCGACATGGCCTCGCCTCATCCCATGCACCGGCTCCTCCAGGGTGAGGTGGGGTCGGGCAAGACCGTCGTGGCGTTTGCCGCACTGCTGACCGGCATCCAGGGTGGGTTCCAGGGAGCGGTCATGGCGCCAACGGAGGTGCTGGCGGAGCAGCACTATCTCGGTATGGCCGATCTTGTGGAGCAGGCCGGATTCGTGCCCGACGTCGTCGATCCCGCCGCTGCCGACGGCCAGGACAGTCTGTTTGCGGGACGCCCCACCTCCGCACCCAAGATGCGCATGGCGTTGCTCACCTCGAACAACGCCTCTGTCAACTTTGCGCCCGCAAGCTCGTACAAGAGGGCGGACGTCGTCGGCTGGATCGGCAGCGGCATGGTCGATCTCGTGATCGGGACGCACGCCCTGATACAAGAAGGTCTGCACTTCGATCGGCTCGGTGTCGCGGTCGTCGACGAGCAGCACCGGTTCGGTGTGTATCAGCGTGTGCGGCTTCGCGACAAGGCGGCCGACTACGACCCCGATCTCCTGATCATGACGGCGACGCCGATCCCGCGGACCCTCTCCATGACCCTGTACGGGGACCTCGATGTGTCCGTGCTCGACGAGATGCCCCCAGGGCGTACTCCAGTGGTCACTCGACTCATCGCCAAGAAGCCACACGAGCTGGAATTGGTGTACGAGCTGATCCGGGAGGAGGTGGCGGGGGGCCGTCAGGCCTTCGTCGTGTGCCCGCTCGTCGAGGACAGCGACAAGCTCGAAGTGGCTTCCGCGACCGCAGAGCATCTCCGCCTGCAGGGGGTCTTCCCCGATCTGCGGCTCGGGTTGCTCCATGGGCAGCTCCGACCTGATGAGAAAGACCGGGTCATGCACGCCTTCCGCAACAGGGAGCTCGATGTGCTGGTGGCCACAACCGTGATCGAAGTCGGGATCGACATACCCAACGCAACGGTCATGGTGATCGAGGATGCTGATCGTTTTGGGCTCAGCCAGCTCCATCAGCTCCGCGGCCGCGTCGGTCGAGGTGCCCACGCCGCAACGTGTGTCCTCATCGCCGAGCCCACCACCGAGGACGGCGAAGCCCGCATGGCGGCGATGGTCGAGACCACCGACGGATTCCGGCTTGCCGAGGAGGACTTGCGGATTCGGGGCCAGGGCACCGTGTTCGGCACCAAGCAGGCGGGGCTCAAGGATCTGAAACTCGCCGACATCCTGCGTGACGCCGATCTCCTCGTCGCCGCCCGTCGCGAAGCGTTTGCCATCGTCGATGCCGACCCGGACCTCGATCAGCACACCGAGATTCGCGAAGAAGTCCGCATGCTGCTCGGCGAAGACGTGAAGTGGCTGTTCCGCAGCTGACGCGAACGGGAACGCTTCGCGTTCCTTGGGAGGTTGCTGGGAACGCTTCGCGTTCCTTGGGAGTTGCTTCGCAACTCCGGGTCACGCTTCGCAACTCCGGGTTACGCTTCGCAGCTCCGGGTTACGCTTCGCAGCTCCGGGTTACGCTTCGCAGCTCCGGGTTACGCTTCGCAGCTCCGGGTTACGCTTCGCAACTCCGGGTTACGCTTCGCAACTCCGGGTTACGCTTCGCAACTCCGGGTCACGCTTCGCAGCTCCGGGTCACGCTTCGCAACTCCGGGGGGGAACGGGAAGGCTGCGCGTTTCTTGGCACCTCCGGGTACGGTGCTCTCGCATGCGCATCATCGCCGGGGTCGCCAAGGGTCGCCGTCTGGTTTCGCCTGGTCAGGCGACACGACCCATGACGGATCGGGCGAGAGAAGCCATCTTCTCTTCGCTGGGTGGGATCGTCGCGGGTGCCAGCGTCCTCGATCTCTATGCGGGTAGCGGTGCGATGGGTCTCGAGGCGTTGAGCCGGGGCGCCGCAGACTGCACCTTCGTCGAGCGTGATCGCAGAGCCGTGGCGGCGATCGACAGCAACGTCGACGCCGTCGGGCTCGGCGGCGAGGTGGTGACAGGGGACGTCACGCGGTTCGTCACGACAACGGAGCGGAGCTTCGATCTGGCATTCGTTGACCCTCCCTACGCCATCCCGCTACCGTCCGTTTTGCAGATCTTGGAGCACGTTGAGCCGTTGATGTCGGACGGGGCTGCTGTGGTGGTGCATCGCCGGCGAGGCGAGGACCCACCCGACGAGGTTGGTTTGTTGGTGCTCTGCGATCGGCGCCGTTACGGCGATGCGGACATTTGGCGGTTCACGAAGGAGGAGCAGTGACCGCGGCTCTGGTACCAGGTAGCTTCGACCCCCCGACGAAGGGTCACCTCGATGTCATCGAGCGGTGCACGGGGATCTTCGACAGGGTCCTGGTTGCCGTGGTGAGCAACCCCGACAAGTCGTCACTGTTCACCGCCGAGGAACGCATGGAGCTCCTCGCCGAGTGCACGGCGCACTGGCCTCACGTCGAGATCGGATCGTTCTCCGGGCTCCTCGTTGACTACGCCCAGCAGACCGACATCGACGTCATCGTCAAGGGCCTGCGTGCCGTTACCGACTTCGACTACGAATTGCAGATGTCGCAGATGAACCGGCACCTGTCTGGAATCGTGACCATGTTCATGGTGACGAAGCCTGAGTTCGGCTATCTGTCATCGTCCCTGGTCAAGCAGGTCGCCGGTCTTGGCGGCTCGGTGGACTCTCTCGTCCCCGAACCCGTCATGCGGGCGCTGAAGGAGCGATTGAACCATGACTGACCCTGGCACGCAGCCGCCACCCATCCCGGGACACGTCATCGACCAGATCGAGGCATTGATCGTCGACGTGGAAGAGGCGCGCCCCGTGCCGCTCTCATCCAACGTCATGTTGCATCGGGATGAGTTCGTCGATCGGCTGCGCGAGTTGCAGCAGGCCCTGCCGGAAGAGTTGCGTGCCGCACGGTGGATGGTGCGACAGCGCGAGACGTACATCGCCAGGACCAACGAGAAGGCACGGGAGGTCCTGACGAAGGCGCAAGCCAGATCAGACCAACTCATCAGTGAGAACTACATCACGGCCGAAGCGGTCGAGGAGGCGAACCGGCTGATTCGCAACGCCGAGACCGAAGCCGACCGGATTCGCATGGAGGCTGAGGACTATGCAGAGCGGCACCTGGCCGAGGCAGAAACGGTCCTCGGCGAGCTGCTGCGCTACGTGCAGGAGTCCAGGGCAGAGTTGCACCGTTCTCTCCCGCCTGCGCCGGAACCGCCGATATCCGGATAGGCAAGAACGCCCCACCGCCTCCCTACACTTCCGCCATGCGCACCGTCTCACCGTTCCACCTGCACGTTGCGGACCTGCTCCACAACCCGGGCGAGGTACGGACCCATCGCATCGTCGCTCCCGTCGATTGGGGAGTCGAGATGTCCCGCATCCTGCCTGAGCCTCCGCTGCAGGCCGACCTCGACATCGTCGCCACGTCGGGAGGGCTGCTGGTACGTGGCACCGTCAGCATGACAGCGGTTCACACCTGTGCCCGCTGTCTTGCGGAGACCGAAGAGCACCTGCGGGTCGAGATCGCACAGATGGTCGAGACGGGCAATGACGATGACGACGAATACCATGTTGTGGGCGAAGATCTCGATCTCGAGCCGATCCTGCGCGATGAGGCGCTGCTCGCCCTGCCGTTGCTGCCGAGGTGCGAGCCTGAATGCCAGGGACTTGTCCGGGATTCCGAAAGCGACTTGAATACGGCCTCCCCCGGAAGCGCTGGGCCTGTCGAGTCGCCATTTGCGGCCCTCCAGGACCTTTTCGACGCCGGAGACTGATCCCGAGACGAGGTTCGCCATGGCGGTACCCAAGAAGAAGATGTCCCGTTCGCGGACACGCCGCCGCAAGGCGCAGTGGAAGGTGGCTTCGCCCACGATGGCCGTGTGCCGGCAGTGCGGCTCCAAGCACATTCCCCACCGTGCGTGTGCGGAGTGCGGCAATTACAACGGCCGCGAAGTCATCCCCACCAGCTGAGCCGACCCATGTCGCGCATCGCAGTCGATGCCATGGGCGGCGATCGCGCTCCTGACGAGATCGTTCGCGGAGCCGTTGCCGCCGCAGGCAAGGGTGTCGACATCGTGCTTGTCGGCGACAAGGCCAAGATCGATCCGATCCTCGCCGAGTCCGACGTTGCATTGGATGTCGTCCATTCCACGGAAGTGATCGGAATGGGCGAAGACCCCAGTGGGGCGCTGCGCGACAAGAAGGACGCCTCGATCAGCGTTGCCGCTCGCCTCGTTGCGACAGGGGAAGCCGAGGGGTTGGTGTCTGCGGGTTCGACCGGAGCCGCGATGGCCGCCGCCGCGTTTCTCGTGGGGCGGCTACCGGGCACTTCCCGGCCCGCCATTGCCACGCTGCTCCCGACACGCAAAGTCGTGCTCGACTCCGGGGCCAACGTCGCATGCCGTGCCGACCAGCTTGCGCAGTTTGCGGTGATGGGATCTGCGCTGGCGGCATCGCACTACTCGATCGTAGAACCGGCAGTGGGTCTCCTCAACATCGGTGAGGAGGCAGGGAAGGGCAGGGATCTCGAGAAGGAGTCCTTCGCCTTGCTGTCCCGGATGCCCGGCATCAACTTCATCGGCAATGTCGAGGGTCACGACATCGCCACCTCGCGGGCAGACGTCATCGTGACCGATGGGTTCACCGGCAACGTCCTGCTCAAGACCGCCGAGGGAGCCGCCCGCATGGTGCGGGCAATCCTCACCGGCATCGTCGTCGGTGATGACGACTACCGGCAGGCGGTCGGGATGTTGGGGGCGGCGCTCGCGGAGTTCCAGCGCCAGATCGATCCGGAAAGCGTCGGTGGCGCCCACCTTCTCGGAGTCAAAGGGGTGGTGGTCATCGCCCACGGGTCCTCTTCCCGGGTCGCCATAGCCAACGCCATCGCCATGGCTGCCGAGGGAGCAGACGACGAACTCCCCTCGAAGATCGAGCGCGGGCTGATTGCTGCTTCTGGTGTCTGACTGGCTGGAGTCCGCCGGATCGCTCGACCCGCAGGCGGTCGCACGGCTCCAGGAGTTGCTGGGGTATGAGTTTCAGGATCGCGGGCTGCTCGCCGAGGCGCTCATGCACCGCTCGTTCGCCGGTGAACAGCAGATCGACTCGTCGTACGAGCGGCTGGAGTTTCTGGGAGACGCAGTGCTGCAGCTCTCGGTCACCCGATACCTCTTCGAGCAACGCCCCGACCTCGCCGAAGGCGAGATGGCAAAAGTACGGGCAGCAGTCGTGAACGAGAAGACGCTGGCACGACTCGCCCGCCGGCTCGAGGTGGGCCCCGCACTCCTCCTGGGGAAGGGCGAGACCATGACGGGCGGCCGCAACAAGGACTCGCTGCTCAGCGATGTCGTCGAGGCGCTCGTCGGCGCTGTCTATCACGAGACCAGCTTCGAGTTCGCGGATGAGCTCGTACTCAGGCACTGGCGAGATCTGATCGACGAGCGTGCCACCGCCCCAGGCCGGCGTGACTACAAGACGCGGCTGCAGGAACACCTGGCTCGCCAGGGTCTCCGGCCCGTCTACAACGTCGAGGAGCAGGGACCCGAACACGCCAAACGCTTCACCGCCCAGGTGCTTGCCGCAGGCGAAGTGCTGGGCGAGGGCAGCGGGAGCTCCAAGAAGCGCGCAGAGCAGGCAGCAGCCGAGCGGGCGGCAAAGAGACTCGGCAAGGATGCCTGAACTCCCGGAGGTCGAGTCGACGCGCCTGTTCCTCGAACCCGCATTGGTCGGAAGGCGCATCATGGCCGCAGAGGTCATGAGGGAGCGAATGGTGCGCCGGCAGCAGGGTGACTTCACGGCCCGGGTCGTGGGCCGCACCATTCGCCGGCTGGGGCGGCACGGCAAGTTCATGCTGGCCGACTTGAGCGGCGACATGGTGTGGGTGACCCATCTCGGGATGTCCGGACGCATCAGCCTCGCCCGCCGCAGCGATCCGCTGATTCCCCACACGAACGTCATCATCAGGGTCGGCGGCGGTGTCGAGATGCGTTTTGTCGATCCCAGGACCTTCGGGTTCGTCGTGGCCTACACGCCGGAAGAGTACGCGGCGTCTCCGATGGCGAGGCTCGGTCCCGACGCTCTCACCGATCTCCCGACTCGCGCAGGACTGGCGTCCCAACTGGCCGGCCGTACCGCACCGATCAAAGCGCTGCTGCTCGATCAGAATGTGCTTGCCGGTCTGGGCAACATCTACGCCGATGAAGCGCTGTGGCGGGCGCGTATCGCTCCGCAGCGGCCGGGTGGGTCCTTGACCGTAGACGAGCTGGGCAGGCTCCGCCGAGGAATCACGGCAACCCTTGCCGCCGGTCTGCGGTGGGGCGGCACGTCCCTCGATGACCTGGCCTACCTGCTGCCCGACGGCCGTGCAGGAGAGTTCGCCTCCCGCCTACGTGCCTACGGCCGTACCGACGAGCCGTGCAGCCGGTGCGGCGCGCCCATCCGCCACACCGTCATCCGGCAGCGCAGCACCCACTGGTGCCCCTCCTGCCAAGCGTGAATCCCATCGATGTAGTTCTCGGGCGGGTACACTCGTTGCGCTGTGTTGCTGAAATCGCTTTCGCTCGCCGGGTTCAAATCGTTTGCGAACCGCACGAGGCTCGACTTCGAGTCGGGTGTCAACGTCGTCGTGGGTCCCAACGGCTCGGGTAAATCGAACCTGCTCGACGCACTTGCGTGGGTGATGGGCACCCAGGCGACGAGCACCCTCCGCACTGCAAAGATGGAGGATGTCATCTTCGCCGGCACCGCAACGAGGCCCCAGCTCGGCAGGGCGGAGGTAACGGTCACGTTCGACAACGCCGATCGTTTCCTGCCGTTCGACTTGGAAGAGATCTCGATGACGCGGCGGCTCTACCGAGACGGCACATCCGAATACCTCCTCAACGGGGCACCGTGCCGGTTGCTCGACCTCCACGAGTTGCTGTCCGACGGTGGGGTCGGCCGCCACCAGCACGTGCTGGTCGGCCAGGGCCAGATCGGCAACATTCTCAACGCCAGACCAGATGAACATCGAGCCGTCATCGAGGAGGCCGCCGGTGTGACCAAGCACCGCAGCAGGCGTGACCGCTCGGTACGTCGTCTCGATCAAACGGCCATCGACCTGGAACGTCTCAACGACATCCTGGATCAGGAGCGGCGCCGGCTCCGTCCGCTGAAGCGCCAGGCGAACGCTGCCGAACGGTACGACGCGGTCAGGGCCGAGGTGCAGGCGCTGCAGCTCTGGCTCGGTGCTGAAGAGCTCCGCCGGCTACGGCGCCGGCTCGCTTCATCGATCACGGACAAGGATGCGCTCGACGGGCGGGTGGCTGCGGATGCTGCCGAGCTGGACGCCTTGCGCACATCATTGGGGGAGCTTCGCACCGCCGCCGGCGAAGTCGGGCGGGCGTTGGAGCGCGACACCGCCGCAGCGGCCCGGCTGGAGACCGTGGCTGAGCGGCTCAACCGCATCGGCATGGTGGCCAGGGAGCGGCGGTTGGGCATGCAGCGCCGTCTCGAGGGCGCAGGAGAGCGTCGTCGCGATCTCGAGTCCGAGCGCAGCTACCTCAAAGGCGAGATCGCGTCGCTCGAGGAGCAGGTCACCGCGGCAAGAGCGACGGCGGAACGCAGAGAGATCGCGTTGCAGGGCCTCGAAGACGAAGAGCGGTCGCTTGCGGAACAGATTCAGCTCCCCGCCGAGGGGGTTGTCGCCAACCTTCGCGGGGACCTCCGCTCGCTCGAGTTGGCAGCCGACCGGGATCGCCGCGAGTCTGAGGGCCTCGACCGTCGCCGTGAGGTGGTGCAGAGCCGGCTCGCCGATGAGCGGTCCGACTCCGAGGCGCTGATTGCGCGCATTCGGGAGACAGATGTCGCCGCAGTCGACGCCCAAGCCGACTACGAGCACGCCCAGGCAGAGCTCACGACGGCGGAAGAAACCGCCGCAGAACGAGAGGCCGCCGATCGCACCGCTCACCTCGCGCTGGCCCACGCATCGGCAAGGGTCGAGGCACTCGAAGCCGCAGTCGCCGGGCTGGGTGATCCCGAAGCGCGGCGCCGCGCCGCTGCTGCGGAGGGAGTCGTCGGCTCCGTGGTCGCCCGCCTCGACGTGCCGGAGTCTGCTGCGGCCGCTGTCGACGGTGCGTTGGGCTCCTGGGCCGATGCGTTTGTCGCCAGCGGCCCGGATGCGCTCAACGCTGCGGCGAGCGCGCTCAAGTCCGACGGTTTTGGCGGAGTCACGCTTGTGGTTGGGCGCTCGGGGCAGAGTGCCGTTCCCGCACGGGAGCATGCGGAGCGTTGGGGTGGTGCGCCGCTCGTCGATGTGTTGGGACCGGCGTGCGACATGGATCTCGCCTCTCGGCTGGTTGGTGATGTCGTCCTCGTCGAGGGGTGGACTACTGCGTGGCGCATGGTCGAGCGCCACCCGCAGCTGCGTGCAGTCACGCCTGAGGGCGATGTCATCTCGATCGACGGCATGCGGCTCGCCGATGCGGACGGGGCCGGCCACGCCGCCCTCGAGGCGGCTCGCGTCAGCCTGGAGCAGGCCGAGACTGCGGCGGCTCGCACGGCGAGCCATCTGACGACGGCCAAGCGGGAGCTCGACGGTGCGCGGATCAAGGCGCGCACGGCTCTCGACGCGCTGGAACACGTCGAGGCCAAGCTCGGTGGCCACACTGAGGCGCTGGCCATGAACGGCCGGGCTCGTTCCGAGGGCGAGGCGGAGGTCGTGCGCCTGGACGAGCGGGCGCGGGACATCGCAGCCGCAGCCCAGCTGCGCACCGAGCGGATCGCAGAGCTGCAGGCGCGGCTCGCCGAGTTCGAGGGCGAGGAGCGCCAGCGCCAGCAGGCGTGGGAAGCGCTGACCCGGCAACGAGAAGAAGTGGGCCGGCGCCGGGACGAGGCGCGGCGGATGCGTGAGGAAGCCGCCAAAGCGGTGACGGCGGCCGAGACACAGCAGCAGCTGATGAAGTCGCGGTTGGCCTCCACCGGCGGCGAGCTGGAGGATCTGGAAGAGTCGCCGATCACCCCCGAGCACATCGTGCGCCTCAACCGCGTCGAGGAGCATGCAAGAGCGGCATCGACGATTGTCCGCGATCACATTGCGGCCCTGCGCGAGCGGCAGCGCACACTCCGCGAGCAATCGGGGGCGGCGGACAGCAGGCTCGACGCCGCCCACCGCCGTGAACGCGAGCTGGAGAACGGCATCTCGTCTTCCAAGGATCGGATCTCCACGCTGGCCATCGAGATCGCCGAGCTGAGGGTCCGGGATGAAGCCACAGCCGAGGCGCTTCGGCGCGACGCAGACGCCGATGAAGCGGAAGCGCTGGCAGCACCCATGCCCGATCTAGGCGAGGAAGTGGACCTCACCGAACGGCTGGCTTCCCGCGAGGCGGAGTTGCGCCGGATGGGTCCCATCAACCCGCTGGCAGCAACCGAATATCGCGAGCTCGCCGATCACGTCGAGATGGTGGAGAGCCAGGTTGCGGATCTCGAGGAGTCGCGGCGGGAGCTGCGCAAGGTCATCAGCGCCCTCGACGACGAGATGGCCGTGCTGTTCCGCTCGGCGTTCCAGGAGATCTCCGACCTCTACCAGGAGAACTTTGCGCTGGTGTTCCCCGGCGGGCGAGGGCGGCTGTCGTTGACCGATCCGGACCGGTTGCTCGAGACGGGCGTCGAGATCGAGGCACAACCGCTCGGCAAGAAGGTGGGCCGGCTCTCCCTGCTCTCCGGCGGAGAACGGAGCCTCGCCGCGCTGGCGTTCCTGTTTGCGGTTTTCCGCGCCAGACCAAGCCCCTTCTACGTGCTCGACGAGGTCGAAGCTGCCCTCGACGATGCCAATCTGCGCCGTTTCCTCCGGCTTGTCAACACGTTGCGCGACAGCGCCCAGCTCGTCATCATCACGCACCAGCAGCAGACGATGGAGGCCGCAGACGTGCTCTACGGGGTCACGATGGAGCCGGCGGAGTCGTCAAAGGTCATCAGCAAGCGCCTCGATCACGAGAGGGACGACGACCACGAAGGTGTCGGCGTGTCTGACGGGGCGCTGCACCACACGTAGGGCCAACTGCGGCTCGTTCAGCCGGCGGCGTCGGTACTATTCGCGGCCGGCAACGTGGTAGTCCCGGAGGTCTCGGTGGATCCCATCGTCATAGGTGTCATCGTCGCGGTCTTGCTGATCGCCGTAGTGGGCTTCGTGTTTCTGCGAGGCCGCTCGGAAGCACCTCCGACTTCGCCCGCACCGGCGGCGTCGGCTACCAAGGCTCCCCCAAAGCGACCGGCTCCCACACGAGCTCCTGCCGCGGCGAGCTTGCGGGAGCGTCTCGGCAAGACCCGACGCGCCGTCGCAGATCGGCTCTCAGGGCTGCTCGGGTCTCAGAACCTCGACGAAGCCTTCTGGTCGGATCTGGAGGACACCCTGGTGTCTGCCGACCTGGGGGTCGCCGTTTCTACTCAGGTCGTCGAGAAGGTCAGGGCCGAGTCTCCTGCAGACGGTGAGGCGGCGCGCATCGAGCTGGAGGAGCAGCTCATCGAGTTGCTCTCCGGCCGAGACCGCAGCCTCAATCGCAGCCGGTCGCCATCCGTGATGCTCGTCGTGGGCGTCAACGGCACGGGCAAGACCACGTCGATCGCAAAGCTTGCCGCCCATCTGGAGTCCGGGGGCCGCACCGTGATTCTTGGTGGTGCGGACACGTTCCGTGCCGCTGCGGGCGAGCAGCTGCAGGCGTGGGCGGATCGCATCGGTGTCGATGTTGTGGGAGGACAGGAGGGCGCCGACCCTGCATCGGTGGCCTACGATGCCTACCACGCCGCCAAGGCCAGGGATCGGGACACGGTGATCATCGACACGGCGGGCCGCCTCCACTCCAAGTCGAACCTGATGGACGAGCTCGCCAAGATCGGCCGGGTCGTTCGCAGGGAGGCGGGCGAGATCGACGAGGTGCTCCTCGTCATCGACGGCACGACGGGGCAGAACGCCGTCGAGCAAGCGAGGACGTTCACCCAGGCTGTCGGCGTCACCGGAATCGTCATCACCAAATTGGACGGCACGGCTCGTGGGGGAATGGCCATCGCGGTCGAGCAGGAACTCGACGTGCCGGTCAAGTTCATCGGGGTGGGGGAGGGGATGCACGATCTGATTCCCTTCGAGCCGGCCGATTTCGTCGATGCGCTACTCGGTCCATGAGCACCACGGACGCACCAGCCGCCGATGAGGCGGGCCGGCTACTCGACGGTGCACGACGCCTCGCCGATCGGGCCTACGCCCCCTACTCGCGCTTCAGGGTCGGTGCGGTTGCCGTCAGCGACAGCGGTGCGGAGTTTCAAGGCGTCAACGTGGAGAACGCCGCCTATGGGGCAACGATCTGTGCCGAGGCCAATGCGATCACGTCGGCGGCCGCGGCCGGGGTGCGGAAACTCCCGATCGTGGCCGTCGGCTGTCTCGACGCCGACGAGTGCTATCCCTGCGGCAACTGCCGCCAGCTCATGCGCGAGTTTGGTGTCGAGCACGTCGTGGTGCAGGGGGCCGGCGGCCGGATGAGAGTGCACACGCTCGAGGATTTGCTGCCGCACTCGTTCGGTCCCGAGTCGCTCCAGTAGCCACGACAGGGCAATTGCCAGCACGACGAGCCCACCTAGCATGGCAGCTGCAACCCCTCTTGGAGGTACTCCGTGGAAACCGCAGTTGATGTCGTCGAGGCCACCGCAGACACCGTCGCCGAGCTGGCCCTTGGGGCCGTGGCTCTTGCGAGTGATGTGGTCGGTGAATCGGAATCCACTCGCCGTCTCGGCCGCAGTCTGTTCAAACTGTTGGTTGTCGCCTTGCTGGTCGCGGTCGCCGTCGGCGCCGTCGCCAAACTCAAGGGCAAGGACGCTCCCGCCCACAACGACGCCGCCTGAACCGCCCTCAGCTCACGGGAGGTCGGGACCGCGCCGTTCAGACCCGCCGTCGGTGCGGCGGGCCTTGTGGGTCGAGGGGAACCCGTCTGGTTCGTCAGGAGTTGCCTCGCCACTCCGGGGCCGCCATGTGCCCTGTCGCGGATGTGATGGGGGTCGGAGGCGATACCTCGAGCGGCATGCGTCGATGATGCATCCTTCGTCGCGGTGGAGGACGAGGGCGGGCACAGCCGGCGGGATCCGGCTCGTGCGATCCTTCGTTGCCACCCGGCCGGCAGTTCCGCTTGCCGGCGCCGGCCCGGGCGATGGGCTTCTCGAGGCGGCGGAGTTCGTGCTCAGCGGCATCGATGTCGGCTCATGAAGCCGGAAGCGCAGCGAACATGTGTTCGATTCTACGCATCGGGTGTGGCGCAAGCCTGCCGCCGGGCACGCCGAAACTGCCGCCTGCGGATCGGTCCATCGCCCTGTAACTTCGCGATGGCAATGGACCGCTTCGACCACATCCACCTGACCCGTCTGAGCGCGTCGCTCGCCCTTCCCGCCCGCGAAGCGCCTGCACCGTGACGCTGCCGCTGGTGGCCATTCTCGGCGGGCTCGTCGTGCTGGCGGTCGCGTCCGATCAGTTCGTCATCGGTGCAGCCCGGGTGGCGCTCCTCCGGCGCATCTCGCCGCTGGTCGTCGGGGTCGTCATCGTGGGCTTCGGCACCAGCGCCCCCGAACTGCTGGTATCGGCGCTCGCTGCCGCTGGTGGCGAGCCGGAGATCGCGATCGGCAACATCGTCGGCTCCAACATCGCGAATCTGTCGTTGCTCTTGGGTATCGGCGCCATCATCGTGCCGTTGACCGTGGCATCACGCACGGTGTTGCGCGAGGGACCGCTCACCGTGGTTGCCGTCACCGCGTTTGCGCTCGCCGTCCAGGGTGCCGGGATCGGGAGGGTCCAAGGTGCACTGCTTCTCGTGGCGATGGCGGCCGTACTGTTCGTCGTCGTCCGCCGCTCCCCGAGTGATCCGCTCGGCGGAGATGTCGAGGACCTCGCGCAACCTTCTGAGCACCGCCTGTCTGCCGAGGTAGTCCGCACCGTGCTCGGCCTCGTCGGCACGGTCGGCGCCGCCCAAGTCCTGCTGTGGGGTGCGATCGAGGTTGCGGACGAGATGGGTCTCGGTCGGGGATTTGTGGGTGCGACCCTCGTAGCCGTCGGCACGTCATTGCCCGAACTGGTCACCGTCATCCAGTCGGCCAGGAGGCGCGAGACCGACCTCCTGGTTGGCAACCTGCTCGGCTCGAACCTCTTCAATGCGCTTGCCGTCGGCGGTGTTGTCGGCGTGATCGGCTCCGGGATGCTGGATGCGCCCCGGCTCACGTCTGCCGGCGTCATTGCTGCGATTGCGGTCGCGACGCTCGCCCTGCTCGTGATGCGGACCGGCCATGTGGTGACCCGCCGCGAAGGCATCGTGCTCGTCGTCGCCTACATCGCCTTCGTTCCGTTCCTGGCCTGACCGCCGTTGGGGCACGACCGCTCGCCCGAGGCGAGGTTTTGCCCCCTACAGCCAACCCGCTATCCCGCAGGAGTGGGTGGTTGCACGCTGAGACCCTCCCCGCCTCCGGCACGCCTCCCCGTATCGAAGGGAGGGGAATCGGGGCGGTCTGCGTCCGTGCAACCCCCGCAGCTACCCCCGTGCCTTGAGGGCCTCGATCAGGGCGGGGACCACCTTGTGCACATCGCCTACGACGCCGAGGTCGGACAGGCCGAAGATCGGGGCTTCCGCATCCTTGTTGACGGCGATGATCGTGGTCGAGTCCTTCATGCCGACCACATGCTGCATCGCTCCGGAGATCCCGCATGCGATGTAGACGTCGGGCTTGACGGTCTTGCCGGTTTGACCGACCTGGAGGGCGTAGGGCACCCAGCCGGAGTCGACGACTGCACGGGTGGCGCCGACGGCGCCGCCCAGCAGCCCTGCAAGCTCCTCCACGATGACGAACTTGTCGGCGCTGCCGAGGCCGCGCCCGCCGGACACGACAATGGCCGCTGCACCCAGATCGGGACCCTGGCTCTCTTCGACGTGCCGCTCGGTGACAGTTGCGCTTCCAGCATGGCCGACATCCGGCACGGCAACTGCAGCGACCGCCGGTGCCCCGCCACCACTTGGTTCGGCAGGGAACGCCTTCGGTCGGGCGACGACCACGGCCGCTCGGTCTGCCGTCGCTGCGGTGCGTACCCGTGTTGTTCCGCCGAGGATCTCGTTGGTGACGACCACCGAGCCGCCGTCCACGGCGACATCGACGGCGTTGGACAGCACCGGAGTGCCCGTGCGAGCCGACAGCCGGCCGGCGACGTCGCGGTCCAGGTTGCCCATGGAGAACAGCACGAGATCGACGCCGCCTGCTTCGATCAGGTCGGCGAGGGCGGCGGCGGCCTGCGACGATGGCAGAGCATGATCGGTGTCGAGATGATGGACCCGCACCGCACCGTGGGCACCGTATGCGGCGAAAGCCTCCTCGGAAGCCGGCCCAACGTGGAAGACGGCCGCTTCGCCGAACCCGCGGACCTTGGTCAATCCCTCGAGAGCCGCTGTGGAGACACCGTCGCCGGTGCCGTCTGCAAAGACCAGATACGCCATCTCAGATCACCTTCACTTGCTCGAGGAGGGCAACGATGCGCTCGAAGGCATCACCCTCGTCCACAACGACCTCACCGGCTTTCCGGGCAGGAACGGGCTCGACCGCTGCGATCTGCTGCTGGCTGGCGGTGTCGACGGCGAGGTCGGCAGCCGTCAGCTTGTCGATGGGCTTCGACTTGGCCTGCATGATCCCTTTGAAGGTCGGGTAGCGAGGCTCGACGACACCGGATGTCACCGAGAGCAGCAGCGGCGTCGAGGCCTCGACCACGTCGTATCCGGCTGCGGTCTGCCGCTCGATGCGAATCCCGCCCTCGATGTGCTCCACCTTGCGGGCAAACGTGAGCGACGGCACGTCGAGGAGCTCGGCCATCTGCTGGGGGACGACTCCGGTGTAGCCGTCGGTGGACTCGGTCCCAGCGATGACGACGTCGGCTTCCTCGCGGGCGATGGCAGCGGCGAGGACCCTGGCCGTGGTGAGTGCGTCCGCACCCCGCAGCTCGGCATCGTCGATGATGACCGCCTTGGCTGCGCCCATGGCGAGCGCCTGGCGAATGCCCTGGAGAGAGCCGGAGGGCGACATCGAGACAACGGTGACGGTGGAATCGTCGCCTGCGGCCTCGGCGAGCTGGAGCGCGACTTCGATGCCGTACCGGTCCGTGTCGTCGAGGACCTGGTCGTCCGGGCGCACGACGAAGTGCGTAGTCGGGTCGAGCTCGTACGGAGTCGCCGGGTCGGGAATCTGCTTGGCGCAGACGGCGATCTTCATGCGGACACCTTCATGAGTCGGGCTCCTCTCCGATGAGTTTCGGAGATGGTCGCCGATTGTGAGGGCTTGCTCAAATCCGCCAGCGGCGGGCGGCCCTCAGGCCCGGACTTCGCCGATGATCAGCGGGGTCGGGGCTGCGGGCTCGTCGCCGATTTCCCAAGCCCGTTGGATGTAGGGCAGCGCCGAAGCGAGTCGGCCCTCGTCGTTGTAGGCGACGGTCGCCAGCACGGCGCCCTCGGCGACGGCCGCCCCGACCTTGTGATGAAGCGTGATGCCGACGGCGGGGTCGACGTCGTCCTCCTTGGCCTGACGCCCTCCGCCGAGGCGGACTGCGGCGAGTCCGAGATCGAGCGCATCACAGCGAGTGACCACTCCGTCCCGTGGCGCCATCACCTCATGTCGCGAACTCGCAACAGGGAGGAGGGATCGGTTCACCACCACGTTGGCGTTGCCGCCCTGCTCGGCGATCACTTCGGCGAATTTGTCCATTGCGGCACCCGACGCAACGGCAGCTTCCAGCCGCTGCCTTGCCTCGGCGGGATCCCTGGTCAGTCCGCCGGCCAGCAGCATCTCGACGGCGAGCCTGTAAGTGATGTCGACCATGTCGTGCGGGCCGCCACCTCGCAGTATGTCAAGGGACTCTGCGATCTCGTTGGCGTTGCCGATCTCGTTGCCGAGCGGCTGGTTCATGTTGGTCAACAGCGCAACGACGGGAGTGTCGTGGGATGCGCCGATCCCGACCATGGTTTCGGCGAGGATTCGTGCCGATGCTTCGTCTTTCATGAACGCTCCCGACCCCACCTTGACGTCGAGCACCAGCGCATCCAGCCCTTCGGCCAGCTTCTTCGACATGATGGAGGAGGAGATGAGCGGGACCGAGGGGACGGTCCCCGTCGCGTCACGGAGCGCATAGATCCGCCGGTCGGCGGGAACCAATGTCTCGGATTGGCCGGCCAGCACCAGGTGGTGCTTCTCGAGCACGCGCCGGAACTCGTCGGGGTCCAGTGCGGTGCGAAATCCGGGGATCGACTCGAGCTTGTCGAGGGTGCCTCCGGTGTGGCCGAGGCCACGGCCCGACATCATGGGCACGGCGATGCCGCAAGCGGCCACCATCGGCGCCAGCGGGATGCTGACCTTGTCACCCACGCCCCCTGTCGAGTGTTTGTCGACCTTGGGAGCAGGCAGATGGTCGAAGTCGAGCACCTCGCCGCTGTAGAGCATGGCCTCGGTCCAGACCGCAAGCTCGTCGGAAGTCATCCCGCAGAAGAAGATCGCCATCAGCAGCGATGACATCTGATAGTCGGGGAGTCGATCGGCCGTGTACTGCGCGATGATCCACCGCAGCTCGTCGGCGGACAGCTCGCCACCGTCCCGTTTCCGTTCGATCAGCTCGGTGATGGAGTGAGAAGCCATGACGGCAGACTACGGGCTCTGCAGGCAACGAGTCGTGTCATCCGCGAGCGACGCGGCCCTTCTCGACTGTGACGCCTTCGGCGCGGAGACGCTCGGCGTGCTCCTTCGTGTGGTGGGGGACCAGGCGGCCGGTGGCGGTGACGACCCGCCACCAGGGGAGGCCGGGGACCGTGCGCACCACGTTGCCGACGGCGCGAGCAGCGCCCGGGTAGCCGGCCTCCTCGGCGATCTCGCCGTAGGCCATGACGTGACCTTGCGGGATCGCTTTGATCACCTGGATCACTGCCTCGGTGAAATCCTGCCGCGACTCGGTCACGGCCTGCGGAGGAGCAGTGATTGCATGTGGAGGCCGTCGTCGTCCTTGTCGGTCTCCGGCAGGAACGTCTCGAACGACTCGACGGTGAATACGGACTCGACGGCCTCACGGAGTCTGGCGTCGCTGCGGAGGGCGAAGAAACGGGGCGGCGGGTAGAAATCGTCGTCGTAGATGCCCTCTTGGTCCTTGCCGCCCCAGACTCCGAGGTAGAAGAGCCCGCCGGGCGTCAACACCTCAGCGATGCCGGCCAGCACATCTTCGAACTCGGCCGAAGGGACGTGGTGGACGCAGTTCATCGCCCAGACGGCATCGAAGCTCTCTGCGGGAAACGCCAGGCGATACATGTCGCGCACATGCGCCTCCAGGCCTTTCGCCCGGCACAGCTCCACCTGTGCAGGCGACAGATCGGTGGCGACGACGTCGATCCCGCTGTCGGCGAACCAGCGGGAAGTGAATCCGACACCAGCGCCGATCTCCAGCAGCCGAGCCTTGTCTTCGTTGCGCATCCGACCGAGGAAGTCTTCAGCAATCGGCCAGCGCCAGTCCGCTTCGCCCATCTCCTCACGTGCAGCCGCAACGGCGTCATAGGACAGAGCGAGTGAGGCTCGAAAGTCGTCCGGCGGGGGACCGGGGCGCAACCTCATGTTGCCTCCAGCAGCATCGCCTGAGGATGCAGCCGGTAGCCGTCCGGCTCGGCGTGCTCGTGGAGAATCACCGTTTCGAGCCGGCGGAGGCCGGGAAACTCGAGCTCCAGGAACGAGGCATCGGAGAAGAACGAGAAGAACCGGGCCGGGTCGAGCCAGTCATGGTCGTGGGGGCCTTCGAAGTCGATTCCACCCCACACGACGACCTGCAGCAACCCGCCGGCTGTCACGACACGGCGAAGCTCGGCGACGATGGTCGCAAGGTCTTCCTTGGGGACGTGCAGCAGCGAATTGAAGGCGATCACGCCGTCGAAGCTCTGCTCGTCGTACCGCAGTGCGGAGAAGTCACCCACGTGTGCGTCGACGCCGCGGTGGCGGCACGCCTCCACATTGCCGGGCGACAGGTCCACGGCGGATACCGCAAAGTCGCGACCGATCATGTAGGCGGCGAGTTGGCCGGTGCCGCAACCCGCGTCGAGCACGTTGCTGAGGGAGCGCTCGTCGAGACGATCGAGGTAACGGTCGACGATGGCTTGACGCCAACGGTCGAGGCTGCGCGCTCCTCGCCGGGCGGCGTCGGCGTCGTATGCCGCCCGCAGATTGGCGGTGACGTTCTGATGCACGTGCCCACGTTACCGAGTGACAGGCAGATTCAGGCCGCACGAGCCGCATCGAGCGAAGCTCGAAGAATCGTCGCGAGAATCTCTCGACCCCGTCGAATCTGCGAATGCTGCGGCGTCTCCAAGGTAGGGAACTCACTCGAAGAGGAGGAACCATGAGACGGATAGCCGTCGTCGCCGCAGCCACTCTCGTACTTGGGTTGATGTCCGTAGCTGCGGTCAACGCAGATCAGGGCGAAAGCGAGCATCAGGACCGGGCACGGATCCAAGAACAGGAGCATCGACAGCTCCGCGTCAACGACGAGGCCCCTGCGGCAGCCGACGGGCCGCAGAGGGATCGGCAACGTGATCGGCTGCTGATGCATACCCCAGAATGCGCTGTGACTCAGGCCGAATGCGCTACAGAAGGAGCATCCCGCTGGGAACGCGCGGACACTTGGACATGGGACCATGGTGAAGACGATCAGGCCTGGGCAGCGGCTCTGTTGCGGCTCCGGCTCCAGCATCGTCATCGGATTGCTATTCCGGTCTGAGGATCGCGAGGGCAGGCACATGTGAGTGACTACCCGGAGCTGGACGAGATCATGAACGGCATTCGCGCACTCGACGAAACGGCCTTCGCCACGGCGTACCGCCGTACGGCCGCCCCGCTGGCATCCTTCGCCAACGGTCATCTGCGTGACCGGCGCAGCGCTGAGGACGCCGTGCAGCAGGCATTCCTCGAGCTCGTGAACGCGGCGCCGACCATAGAGGGTGACGGTCGATCGCTGCGGGCCTGGCTCTTTCGCAGCGTCCTCTACACGTGCCGCGATGAGCTGCGACGCCGCGCCCGCCATCCGGAGTCACTCAGGGCGATCCCTCCGGAGGTCGGGGTCGAGGATGAAGAAACCCCGATCTTGCTCGACCCCGATCTTGCGAAGGCCATGGACGAATTGACTCCGCACCAACGAACTCTTCTGGTCCTGAGACACGTGGTCGGTATGAACGGGCACGAGGCGGCCGAGGTCGTAGGCAGCAACCGGAGCGCCGTGTACGCGGCGACGGCCAGAGCAGAGCGCCGGTTGCGCCGCCTGCTCGAAGCACGGCGAGGAGTGCCGGATTGACTGCGGATGACCTCACCCGGAGAATGCAAGTGGCATGGCAGGTCGAGATCGACCCAGCAGTCGAAGAACGCCATCTTGCCACCGTCTCCGAGGCGCTGCGGTCACCGGCGCCTCCCTCGCCGGTCTCGATGCGACGCGGCCTGCGAACCCGGCTTGCCGCCGCCGCAGCAGCCTTCATGGTGTTCGCGGCACCTGCGGCTGCGATTGCGGCCGAGGGTGCGCTGCCCAGCGAGGCGTTGTATCCGGTCAAGCGGCTGACGGAACGGATGAGAAGCCTTGTTGACGACGACATCATCGCCATCCATCGGGTGGAGGAGCTCGAGACGCTGCTGGAGCGTGAGGCCTCCGCAGATGCCGTTGTGTCCGCGTCGAGCGATGCGGCAGAGGCAGTTGCAGAGCTCGAGGAGTCGGGCGAGCTGATGCTTCGTCTCGAGCGCGCCCAGCTCACGTTGCGTGTCCACTACGGCTCGATCGGCGTCGGCGACCAAGTGCCGACAGGCTCCGGGCCGGGCTCGGCGACCAATACCGACGGTGCGGATGCCCCGCCGGGTGGCGGGTCGAGCGGAGGCGAGTCCAACGGCCGGGGCTCGGGAAACGGCGGCCGCACGGGCGGCCGAAATCCATAGGCCGGTCTACAGTCGCGTGGTGGAGATTGCCCAACAGATCACGTGCGTCGATTGCCTTGGAGTGTGCAGTCTCCTCACCCCTGAGCCGGAGGGTGGCTTCGTTCCCGGCGATCTCGTGGCCTACCGCTGCCACGAATGTCTCGACCGGTGGGATCTCGAGGTCGTGGCCGACGATCTGGATCGGGGCACGGCCGAATAGGCCGTGCCGGGAGCCACGAGCTCGGTCGACCCCTACACTTCCCGACGATGTTCGACACGATCTCTTCCCGGCTCGGCGACGTCTTTTCGCGCTTGCGTTCCAAAGGCAGGCTCGACGAGAAGGACGTCGACGCTGCATTGCGTGAGGTTCGGCTGGCTCTCCTCGAAGCCGACGTCAACGTCTCCGTGGTCAAGACGCTGCTTGCCCGCGTCAAGGAGCGCGCCGTCGGCGTCGAGGTCACGAAGAGCCTCACGCCCGGGCAGCAGGTCATCAAGATCGTCCACGAAGAGCTGATCACCACGCTGGGTCAGGAAGCGCCGCTGGCCCGTCCGACCGCACCACCGCTCGTGATCCTCATGGCCGGCCTCCAGGGCTCCGGCAAGACCACGACATCGGCGAAGCTCGCCAAGCACCTCAAGTCGAAGGGCCGCCGTCCGTTGCTCGTGGCCGCCGACCTGCAGCGACCCGCCGCCATCGATCAGCTCGAGACTCTCGGCAAACGGGTCGGGGTGCCGGTCTATGTCGACCGCAAGGCGAAAGCCCCGAGACTCGTCAAAGCTGCGCTCAAGCAGGCCAGGGCGGACGGACACAATGTGGTGATCGTGGACACCGCGGGCCGTCTCCAGATCGACCAGGAGCTCATGAAAGAGCTCTCGGCGGTCAAGAAGGCGATCGACCCGGACGAGGTCTTGCTCGTCGTCGACGCCATGACCGGCCAGGAAGCTGTCAACGTCGCCCAGGGATTCCTCGAGCACACGGAATTGACCGGGCTCGTGCTCACCAAGCTCGACGGTGACGCGCGGGGTGGTGCCGCCATCTCCGCCAGAGAGGTGACCGGACGGCCCATCAAGTTCGTCGGTCTGGGAGAGGGTCTCGACGACCTCGACGTGTTCTATCCGGAGCGCATGGCGAGCCGCATCCTCGGCATGGGCGACGTGTTGACCCTCATCGAGAAGGCGGAACAGGCCTACGACGAAGACCAGGCCGCCGCAGCGGCAGAGAAACTGCGAACCGCAAGCTTCACCCTGGAGGACTTCCTCGAGCAGTTCCAGCAGCTGCGGAAAATGGGCCCACTGCAATCACTGGTTAGTATGCTGCCCGGCGCCGGGCAGATGCTCAAAGACGTGCAAGTCGACGAGCGAGATCTGAACCGGGTCGAAGCGATCATTCGATCGATGACACCCGCCGAACGTCGCAACCCCAAGACGATCAACGGCAGCCGCAAACGTCGCATCGCTGCCGGCTCGGGAACACGGCCGCAGGACGTCAACGGCGTCCTCAAGCAGTTCTCCGAGGCACAGAAGATGATGAAAGCCATCGCAGGCGGAAAGAGCCCGATTCCGGGTCTCGCCCTCCCCGGCATGGGCCGCAAGAAGAAGAGGTAGAGCTCGAATGGCAGTGAAGATCCGCCTGACGCGGATGGGCAAGAAGAAGCAGCCGACGTACCGCGTCGTCGTGGTGGACTCGCGCAAGCCGCGCGACGGAGCCTTCATCGAGCAGATCGGGCGGTACGACCCCCGCCAGAACCCGTCGCTCATCGAAATCGACAACGAGCGGGCGCTCGATTGGCTCCGCAAGGGGGCTCAGCCGACGGACCGCGCCAAGAAGCTGCTCGAGATCTCCGGCGCCTGGACCCGATTCCGCATCGCCAAAGGCGACATTCACACGATCGAGGCTTCCCCGGAGGCCGTGGTCGAGGAGGCCGTCGCCGAAGCCGTGGTCGAGGAGGCTGTCGAGGAAGCCGTGGTCGAGGAGGCCGTCGCCGAAGCCGTGGTCGAGGAGGCCGTCGCCGAAGCCGTGGTCGAGGAGGCTGTCGAGGCTGAAGTCGTCGTCGAGGCTGAGGCCGTGGTCGAGGAGGCTGTCGAGGAAGAGGTCGTCGCGGATGCTGAAGTCGTCGCGGAGGCTGAGGCCGTGGTCGAAGCCGCCGACGAGGTCGTCGAAGACACAGAGGAGTCGTCATGAGCAAGGGTGAGATTGCCGGACGCGTTGTCGAGTACGTCGTCACCCACATCGTGGACGACGCCGACGCCGTCGAGGTGGAAGTACTGGACGACGGCGAAGACGCAGTCCTCGCCGAGGTTCGCACGGCCAAATCGGACATGGGCCGTGTGATCGGCCGCCGCGGCCGCGTCGCCAGGGCCATCCGCAGCGTTGCGGGCGCCGCCGGCGACGAGGAAGGCATCCGGGTCCAGGTCGAGTTCCTGGACTGACCGTGTACCCCCGCCGAGCATGAGCGGGCGCTACATCCCTGTGGCCTACATCACCCGCGCCCACGGCATCCGTGGTGACGTGCTGGTGAAACTGCTCACCGACAACCCCGGGAGGTTTGTGCCCGGCGCAATGTTCACGGTCGGCACGGGGCCGAGCACGGTCACGGTCACGAACGTGCGACCCCACAACATCGGGCTCATCCTCGGGTTCGCGGAGGTCGCGGATCGGGCAGAGGCAGAGGCGATTGCCAAGTCCACGCTGACGATCCCGGCATCGGAGCGCCGCGAGCTCGAGCCAGACGAGTTCTGGCCGGACGATCTCTTGGGTCTCGACGTCGTTGACCCCGAGGGCGGATCGCTCGGTCTCGTCGTCGACGTCGTCGTCGGTGCGGCCCAAGATCGCCTCGTGGTCGAGACCCCTTCCGGTCACAGGGTCGAGGTGCCCTTCGTCGCCGCCCTCGTCGACGAGCCGGCAGGCGGCTCCGTCGTCATCCGTCCCCCCGCAGGTCTCTTCGACGCCCCCGACCGATAGACCCCGGGCGAGGGAAACCCGAAACGCCGCGGGTCTGCCCCCTCCGAGCCTCCGCCAAGGAACCCGAAGGGTTCCCGCCTCCGGCCCACACGGTCCTCCGAGGCGATCTCGTCCCCGGAAGCCGGGGGAGGACCGAGGTCGATCGACCCGGTGAAGCGTCGGGTGGTTGTTGGTCTCCCCCTGGGCTTGTGGGGAAGGACCGAGGTCGATCGACCTGGTGAAGGCTGCGGTGGTTGTTGGTCTCCCCCCGGCTTCCGGGGGGAGTGGGCTCGGCGGCTTTGGGCCGAGGTCGAGGGGGGGTCGATCGAGTCCGTGGATTGAGGCTGCAGGGAAGGGTCCGGCCGCCGGGCCGGGGGGCGGGTCTCAGCGTTCGATCGTGAACACACCGTCACGGCCCCAGGAAGTCAGGGCAGGCAGGGAACGACTCGTCAGGATCTGTAGAGCGGTCGGCACTAGTCGACAAGTCGAGATATACAGACCATAATGCCGTCGTGAGCGGAACGATGGAATCGGCGGGGCAGAAGAGCATGCGGACCTTCTACATCGTGTGGTCCGGCCAGCTGGTCTCGCTGATTGGGAGCAATCTGACGGGCTTTGCCCTTGCCGTGTTCGTGTTCATCGACACGGGGTCGGTGACCCAGCTGTCGTTCGTGCTCATCGCAGCGCAACTGCCCCAACTGCTCATGACGCCCGTCGCCGGGGCGCTCGTGGACCGTTGGGACCGGCGGTGGGCGATGATCCTGTCGGACACCGGGGCCGGACTTTCGACGCTCGTCATCGCCGGCCTGTTGCTCACCGACAATTTGGAGATCTGGCACCTCTACCCGCTGCTGGGGATCGCATCGGTGTTCCAGGCATTCCAGTGGCCGGCCTACTCGGCTGCCACGACACTGCTCGTGCCGAAGGAGCGGTACGGAAGCGCCGCAGGGATGGTGCAGCTCGCTGAAGGTGTCGGGCAGGTACTCGCCCCAGCCATAGCCGGCGCGGTGCTCGCCCTCGCCGGGTTGTCGGCGGTGATCATGATCGATGTGGTGACGTTCCTCGTGGCCGTTGCCAGTCTCCTGGCCGTTCACTTCCCAAAGCCCCAAGAATCGAAGGCCGGGGCGGAGGGCAAAGGCTCGCTCTGGCATGAGGCGCGTTACGGCTTCACCTACATCAGGGAGCGGCGTGGTCTGCTCATCATGCTCTTCTACTTCGCCGGTCTCAACCTGACGCTCGGGGCGACCGGGGTGGCGTTCTTCCCTCTGATTCTCGGCTTCAGCTCGGAGGCCGCCGCAGGAACGGTCATCTCGATCGCCTCCGTCGGCATGATCGTCGGCAGCCTCGTGATGAGTGCGTGGGGAGGTCCCCGGCCCAGGATGAACGGCGTCTTCATCGGAGCGCTTCTGCTCGGGCTCGCCCTCGCCGTCATGGGTCTACGCCCATCCTTGTTCCTGGTGGCCGTCGCAGGCTTCATTGGATTCTCCGTCGTGCCGATGGCCAATGCCTCCAGCCAGGCGATCTGGCAGGCGAAGGTCGATCCGGACGTGCAGGGGAGGGCGTTTGCGGTCCGCCGCCTCGTGGCTCAGATCACAGGCCCGGTGGCGATCCTGGCAGTGGGGCCTCTCATCGACCGACTCTTCGAGCCTGCCATGGCACCCGGCGGATCGCTCGCAGACACCATTGGTGTGGTTGTCGGGGTCGGCCAGGGCCGCGGCGCCGGTCTCATGATGATCCTGCTCGGGCTCGGAACAGTGGCCATAACGATCGTCGGATACCTGTACCGGCCTTTGCGCGAAGTCGAGCAGGATCTCCCCGATTGGGATGCCCATCTCGCACCGGATCAGGCAGCCTCCGGCGACAGAGCACTGGGCGACGTCCCTCTCACGGCCGACCCGCTGTCCGACCACGCTGTTGGCAGCGCACAGAGCCGACGTATCCCGCCGCAGCGGTAGTGTTCGCAAATGACACCGGTGGGCAAGGCTTGGGGACTCCTCGCCGTTGCGCTCGCCCTGGTGGCATCGGCGTGCAGCGGATCGGACGAACCGGTCGCCACCTCGACGCCATCGGCTCCAACCTCGACCACCGCCACCGCAACGACGACGCAGGCCACGACGACCACGACCGCTGCAACCGCCACAACGGCTGCGCCGCAGGTCGTCGATGCGATCGTGATCACGTGCGAGCCCGGAGGCGGGCCGGACTTCAGCGGTCAAGAGCTTGTCAACGTCGAGTTCGAGAACGAGACGTTGCGCTGTGCAACGTTCGATGCCGCCACGCTTGCCCAGCCGAGTTTCGCCCAGACGGACGCCACGGGTGCCAGCTTCCGCGGCGCCGACATCGCTCAGGGCCGGTTCGATCGCACGACCCTCGTTGGCGCCGATTTCACGGACGCCATCCTCTCCCAGGTGCGCTTCCGCACCACGGATCTGTCGGGAGCCGACCTGCGCACGGCCGACATGGTGAACGCCCGGTGGGACGACACGACGTGCCCCGACGGGGTGAACAGCGACGACGCCGGTGCGACGTGTGACGGTCACCTCGAGCCTCTCCCGATCGAGATCGACGCCACGGACGCACCAAGTGCGCTTGCGCCGATCGAGTTCACGCCATTGTGCGAGCCCGAGTCCGGCCCAGGGTACGAGGGCGAAGAGCTGGCGCAGCCGGACTTCAGACGCGACGATCTGCGCTGCGCCCGCTTTGACGGTGCCACCATCACGCAAGGTGACTTCACGTCGGTCGATGCGTCCGGGGCGTCATTCGATGGCGCCGAGCTGGCGGAGCCAGTCTTTGATCGGACGTCGCTGTTCGGTGCCAGCTTTGCTGACGCCATCATCAGCCGTGGTCAGTTCCGCAATGCCAACCTCATCGGGGCGGACATCACCTCGACGGATTTCGTCGACACGAAGTGGGGCAACACGATTTGCCCCAACGGGGTGAACAGCGACGACGCGGGCGGGACCTGCCTCGGCAGCCGATCTGCGCTGGACCTTCCCGAGGTGGCGTTTGGGGAGATCACCGACGGCGACATCACCGTGAGGGAGGGCTCAGGGCTCACCACGTACACGATCGCCAACGACGTGCTCTTCGATTTTGACTCCGACACGCTCCCTGCGGCAGCGCAGGCGAAGCTACGGCAGGTGGTGGATTCGATAGCTTCCCGCTTTTCCTCCGACGTCGAGGTCCAGGTGTGGGGACACGCCGACGCCATCGGCGATCCGACCTACAACCTCGACCTGTCCCAGCGCCGCGCCGACAATGTCGTTGCCGTGCTGGAGGGTGCCGGTCCGCTGGAGGGCTACCGCATCGTTGCGATAGGCCTCGGGGAGTCGCAGCCGATTGCACCGAACACCAACCCGGACGGCTCTGACAACCCGGACGGACGAGCCGTCAACCGGCGCGTCGAGATCGTCGTGCGTGGCGGCTGAGGACACTGCCGAGCGACGTGAGCTTGCGCCCGCCACGGAATCGTGGCCGGACAGCGTCGGCGGTGCGGGGCCGCACGACATCCAGCGGTGTCCTATGTGGCTGTCTCCGTTGGTTCCTTGTCGTGGTAGCGGATGTCGTTGTGTCTCTCTTCCGGGCGCACCGGCGGCGCCGATCCACATTACGGCAGCACCCGAGCCTGCTGGCTCCACCCTGGGCACGGCGACCTTGCTGTGGCTATTGTATCCAAGCGGGGGTCGCCATTCCCCGGATGTTTGCCCGACGAGAGAGGTGGCACCGATGCAGACCTACATCTACCTGACTACGTGGACCGACCAGGGGGCGACGGACACGGCGAACAGCATCCATCGAGCCACCGCAGCGATCGAGGACATGGAAGCCGTGGGGGTGAAGATCTACGAGGTGTACTGGACCACCGGGCCGTACGATCTCGTTTTCATGGTGGAAGCGCCTGACCACGAGACGGCACACGCCGTCAAGCTGGCGCTCGGCAAGCGTGGCAACATCCGAGCGGTGGCGATGCGGGCCTTTGATCGGAAAGAGATGCTCGGCATCGTCGAATCCGTCGAGTCGATGCACGTCGGCGACTGAGGCCGTGCGGATCAGCGCCTTGCCGCGGCGTTCTGGGAAGCATCCTCGAGGTAGAGCGTGCGGGCCGCATCGATGTGGGCTCTTGCCAGCGTCTCGGCCAGATCCGCATCGTGGCTCATGATCGCCTGGTGGATCGCCCGATGCTCGGCCCATGACCGTTCGGGACGGCGGCGTGCAACCGTTGCGTGAATCCACTGGATGCGGTCCCGAAGTGGGGTGATGGTGTCGATGAGCTGGTGGTTGTGTCCGGCGCGACCGATCAGGACGTGGAACTCGCGGTTGAGGCGGGCGAGGATCTCCAGGTCGGCCGGCGGGAACCCTTGCGTCGCCCCCGTGATGATTGCCGCGGCGTCGTCGAGCACCTGCGTCGCACCTGGAGGGCCATGGTCGTCGCAGACCTCGGCAGCGAGCCGTGCCGCCAGGCCGTCGAGGGCGGCGAGGACTTCGTAGAGCTCACCCGCCTCTTCCACGGACACGGTGGAAACGGTGGCGCCGCGTCGCGGCGAGATGTCCACCAAACCTTCGAGCTGGAGTGTGCGGAGGGCTTCACGCACCGGATGGCGGGAGACGTCGAGCTCCCGGGCGAGCCGATCTTCGACGAGCCGTTGGCCCGGTTGGAGGTCCCCACTCAGGATGGCGTTGCGGATCCGGTCGGCGACGACTTCATGGAGGACGCGAGGTGCTTCGTCGAGGGTCGCCATCGTGCCCTTTCCGTGTCGTGTGCGGTCCGATGGGTTGCGCAGGCGCCGGCGCAGAGAAATGAGCGGGCTAGTTGCTCCTTGGCTACAGTATACATTACGGTGGCGGAGCGTCCGGGTGACAGAGATCGCCGGTACCAAGCGGCCAAGGTCGCCCGCCGCAAGGGATCGATAGCCAACCGAGAAGGTACCTCAACCCGATCTGTCGAGTCGTGCTTCTTCAGCTCCGAGCTCGACGGTCATTGAGGGAAGCCGAGGAGGAGAGAGAATGCGGAGAGAACTGCGAAAGTACCCGTTGCGTCCGCTCCTGATGCTCGTGATGGTCGTGGCGTTGATAGCGGCCGCCTGTGGAGGCGACGACGACAGCGCCGACACGACGGCGGCAGCAGACGCCGGCTCCGACACCACCGCAGCAGCAGGAGACGGCGGCGCTGCGGCCGGCGGCGAGATCGTGATCGCCATCGGTTCCGAGCCATCGACGCTCGACCCGCATCTGCGCGACGACGGCGGCGAGCGTGCCATCAACGACAACATCTACGAGACGCTGCTGTCACGTGATCCGCAGGGTCAACTCCAGCCGTCGCTCGCTGCGGAGCTTCCCACCCAGATCGACGACACCACCTGGGAAGTCACCCTTCGTGACGGTGTGTCCTTTACCAACGGCACCCCGCTGGATGCCGCCGCGGTTGTTGCGTCGTTCGAGCGACTCATCAGCCTTGGTGACGAGTCGGAGCAGTCGGGCTTCTTCGGTTCGATCGCAAGCGTCGAGGCTGTTGATGACATGACCGTACGATTCACCACCAGCGGCCCGGACCCGATCCTCCCGGCGAAGCTGTACTGGCTCAAGGTCATCGACGCCTCCGCAGTCGGTGAGGGGTTCGACGAGAACCCGGTGGGGACCGGTCCGTACGAGTTCGTTTCTTGGGATCGAGGGAGCAGCGTTGTTCTTGCCGCCAACCCCGACTACTGGGGAGGTGCGCCCGCGATCGACCAAGCCACCTTCCGGTTCATCGAGGAATCAGGCACGCGGCTGTCGGGTCTCCTGTCGGGGGAGATCGACCTGATCACCAACCTGTCGCCGGACGATGCCGGGGTTGCCCCCAAGGCGGCCAGCGTTGTCGGCTTGGAGCACCCCATCATGATCCTGAGCACCATCGACGGCCCGACGGCCGATGTCCGGGTGCGGCAGGCCATGAACTACGCGATCGACAAGCAAGCCCTGGCTGATGCGCTGTACGGCGGTGCCGCCGTCGTCGACCAATGTCAGATCCTCAGCTCGACGGTGTTCGGCTTCAACCCCAACCTGTCGGCATACGAGTACAACCCAGAGCTGGCTCGTGAGCTCATTGCGGAGGCGGGGGCTGAAGGCGCCGTGATCGACGTGGTGGGCGAGTCGGGACGCTGGTTGAAGGACCGTGAGCTGATCGAGGCCGTCGCCAACTACTGGTCCGAGGTCGGCTTGGAGCCCAACGTGGAGATCTTCGAGTTCGGTGAGTATCTGAACCGGCTGTTCGACCGGGAGACACGGGCCGCGTCCATCTTCGTGTCCAGTTCGAACGATCTGCTGGATCCGAGCCGCCAGCTCGGTACCTACTACTCGCCTGACGGCATCGGCTCGTCCAACCAGGATCCGGAAATGCTCGCTTGGGTGAACGACGCTGCAGTCGAGACGGATGTTGCGGCACGTGAGGAGCTCTACCACCAGGCAACGGCTCGGGCGTGCGACGATGCGTACTTTGCGTTCCTGCTGAACATCGAGGACAGCTACGGCGCGAGTGAGCGTCTGCAGTGGCAACCCCGTGTTGATGCCAAGCTGCTGGTGAGCGAGATGTCAGTGACCGGCTGACGAAAGGCTGAGCTGAATGGGCCGATTTGTCCTCCAGCGGGCGCTTCAGGGGTTCGTTGTCATCGTCGGCGTCACCGTGATCGTGTTTGTGGTGACGCGGCTGATCGGTGACCCGGTATCCCTGATGCTCCCGTTGGAGGCGACGGCCGAGGAGCGGGCCTCGTTTGCCGCCGCCCTCGGCCTCGATCAGTCCATTCCCGCCCAGTTCTGGGATTTCCTGCAAGGAGCGGTCACGCTCGACTTCGGCGAGTCGTTGTGGCAGGGCCGCCCGGCCTTCGAGATCATCAGCGAGGTGCTCCCCCGAACGGTGATCCTCGTGCTCGCCGGCCTCGGTCTCGCCGTCGTGTTCGCGATTCCTGTCGGGGTGTTCGCTGCTCTCCATCCGGGATCGTGGATCGATCGCACCTTGGTCGGCGGCAGCCTGCTGGGGCTTTCGGTGCCCCAGTTCTGGCTCGGGCTGATGCTCATCCTCGTGTTTGGCGTCAACCTCAAGTGGTTACCGACATCGGGGTCAGGCAGCATCCAGCACCTGATCCTGCCGGCGGTGACGCTGGCGTTACCGGCGTTCGGCCGGCTGACGATGATGGTGCGCTCCTCGATGCTGGACGAGATGCAATCGCAGTACGTCGAGACGTCGCGGGCGAAAGGCATGCCAGAGTCGCGGACCGTATTCGTGCACGCGTTTCGCAACGCATCGAACCCCGTCGTCACATTGACGGGGTGGGAGTTGATCAGGGCGATCGCCGGCTATTCCGTAGTGGTTGAGACGGTCTTCGCCTGGCCGGGGATCGGCTTCATGGCGATTGAGGCGATCCAGCAGCAGGACCTCATCCTGCTGCAGGCGATCGTGTTCGTCGTGGCGGTCGTTGTTGTTGTGGTGAACATCTCGCTCGATTTCGTCTACAGGGCCATCGATCCGAGGATCCAGCTCGTATGACCGCCACGACACCAGAGGTGTTGCAAGGCGGCGCCAGCGTCCCGGAACCGGCGGTTGCGGTGGCCGACGGCTTCTTCCGCGACTTGTGGAAAGACAAGGCGGCGTTTCTGGGAATGTCGTTTCTCGTGTTCCTCGTCGTGGTTGCCGTCTTTGCCCCGCTCATCGTCCCCTACGACCCTGCTGCCCAGCAGCTCAGCGAGCGGCTCCTGCCGCCGGCGTGGACGGCGGAAGGGACGAGTGCCCACCTCCTGGGCACCGACAACCTCGGGCGCGATGTGCTGTCACGCCTCATCATGGGAGCCCGCATCTCCATGCTCGTCGGGTTCGCCGTCGTGGCGATCGCCGGGACCGTTGGGGTGGTCGCCGGTCTTGTCTCCGGCTACAAGGGCGGCAAGACCGATGCAACCATCATGCGGATCGTCGACACCCAGGTGGCATTCCCCGGCTTGCTGTTGGCACTGATCATCCTCACCGTGGTCGGTCCCAGCGCCACCACGGTCATCATCGTGCTGTCGATCAACGGTTGGATGGTGTACGCCAGAGTGACGCGCGGTGCGGTGCTCTCGTTGAAGGAGCGAGGCTACGTCGAGGCCGCTGAGCTGATTGGAGCCAGGTCACGGCGAGTGATCTTCCGTCACATCTTGCCCGGATTGGCGGCGCCATTGTTGACCCTTGTCATCCTCGAGTTCGCCCGCATCATCCTGGCCGAGGCGGCGTTGTCGTTCCTCGGTCTCGGCATCCAGCCGCCGCAGACGTCGTGGGGCCTCGACGTCGCCATCGGTCGCGACTACATCTTCAACTCGTGGTGGCTCGTGACGTTCCCCGGTATCGCGATCGCGTTGACGGTGCTCAGCGCCAACATGGTGGCGAGTTGGCTGCGAGTCAGGACAAATCCGCTGGCCAGGGCAAAACGGTTCGCCGCCGACAGCGTCAAAGACGGGAACCTCTGACGTGACGGCTGCCGCAACCCCGCTTCTCGAGGTCAACGATCTCGCAGTGTCGTTCTTCACGCCGCAAGGCACGGTGCGGGCCGTGCGCGGGGTGAACCTGGAGCTTGCTGCCGGCGAAACCCTTGGCATTGTCGGTGAGTCCGGCTCGGGCAAGAGCGTGACGGCTCGTGCGATTCTCGGGCTGATCGACCTGCCGGGCAAGATCACGGGCGGGGACATCCTGTGGAAGGGCGAGTCGCTGGTCAAGGGCCGGCGTGCCAAGGCCCGAGCCAGGGCCATGCGTGGCAAAGAAGCCTCCATGGTGTTCCAGAACCCGATGACGTCGTTCAACCCGCTGATCTCGATCGGGGATCAGATCAACGAGGTGCTCCGCCACCATCTCGGCATGAACAAGCGAGATGCAACCGCCCGCGCCGTCGAGTTGTTGGGATTGGTCGGGATGTCCAACCCGAAGCAGCGATTCGAGCAGTACCCCCACGAGTTCTCAGGAGGCATGCGGCAGCGGGCCATGATCGCCATGGCACTTGCGTGTGAGCCCGAGCTGCTGATCGCCGACGAACCGACCACTGCGCTCGACGTCACCATCCAGGCGCAGATTCTGGAGCTGCTCGCCGACCTGCAGCAGAGGCTCGGTCTCGCCGTCGTCCTGATCACCCATGATCTGGCCGTGGTCGCAGGGGTGTGTCACCGCATCGAGGTGATGTATGCAGGGCGCTTCATCGAGCAGGGCTCGGCGCGGGAGTTGTTCGCCAATCCCAGCCATCCCTACACGGTGGGTCTCCTGAAGTCGACCCCGCGACTCGACGTGATCGTGCCCCGCCTCTACGCGATCGCAGGGTCGCCCCCAGATCTGCGGAACCCCGTGCATGGATGCTCCTTCCGCCAGCGATGTGAGTACGCCACGGACGAGTGTCAGCAGGAGGAGCCGCTGTTGCCGCCAGCCGGCGGGATGCGCGGCGTAGCGTGTCGCTACCCGCTGAACGACACGTCGGACGTGCCGCATGGCTGAGCCGCTCGTCGAGGTCACCGATCTCAGCGTCTGGTTTGACATGGGACGCAAGGGTTTCTGGGGTTCTGAGCGGCAGTACCTCTCGGCCGTCGATCACATCAGTTTCTCGATCGCGCCTGGGGAGGTGCTAGGCCTGGTGGGGGAGTCGGGCTCGGGCAAGACCACGACCGGCCGGGCGATCCTGCGTCGCGTTCCTGCGGCGACGGGCACCGTACGGTTCCGTGGTGAGGACATCACGAATCTGGAGGGCGAGGACCTGCGCAGGCTGCGGCGGCACATGCAGCCGGTGCACCAGGACCCGTACGACAGCCTGAATCCCGGGCACACCGTGCTGCAGATCGTGGCAGAGCCGCTCCTGGTCCATGGGTTGATCAACCGGATCGAAGATGCTCGCACCGACGTCCAGGAGTTTCTCGACATCGTCGGTATGCCGGCGGACACGGTCGATCGCTATCCCCACGCCTTCAGCGGGGGCCAGCGACAGCGCATCGGCATCGCCCGGGCGTTGGCGCTGAAGCCCGAGCTGCTCATCGCCGACGAGCCGGTCTCGGCCCTCGATGTGTCGATCCAGGCCCAAATCGTCAACCTCATGCAAGATCTTCGTTCGGAGCTCAACCTGACGTATCTCTTCATTGCTCACGATCTCTCCGTCGTGCGGCACATCTCGGATCGGATCGCCATCATGTACGCCGGGCAGCTCGTCGAGGTGGCCGACAAGAAATCGGTGTACGACAACCCGGCCCACCCCTATACCCAGGCACTGCTCTCCGCAGTGCCGATCCCCGACCCGGAGATCGAGTCGAAGCGGAGACGGGTGATGGTCGCAGGCGACGTGCCCGACCTCATCGATCCGCCGCCTGGGTGCCGGTTCTCGTCGCGGTGTCCGTTCGCCAAGGATCGATGCCGGGAGGAGTCGCCTGTGCTCCGGCCCGTTGCCGCAGGCCACGAAGCCGCGTGCCATTTCATCGGGGAGATCCCTCCCATTCACATGGCTTCGAGCGCTTGATGGACCTGGGACTCGGCGGCAAGCGGGCGTTGGTGCTGGGGTCCTCTTCCGGCATGGGGCGGGCGATCGCCACAGGGCTGGCCGCCGAAGGCGCCCAGGTCGCCGTGACAGGGCGCAACGAGGAGCGGCTCACGGCAGTCGCCGCCGAGATCGGTGCCGTCGCCGCGATCACAGGTGATCTGACGGAAGAGGGCGGCGCCCAAGGAGTCGTTGCCAACGCACTCGACGCACTCGGCGGTTTGGACATCTTCGTGGGCAATACGGGCGGTGGGAAGCCGGGGGGTCTCGTCGAGGGTGGATTCGACGCCGTCGATGCGGGATACCGGTCGATGTTGCGCCCCCAGCTGCTGGCGGCGCAGGCGGCCATCACGGCGCTGCGGGAAGGCGGGGCAGGGCGCATGGTGTTCATGACCGCCCGTTCGGTGCTCGAAGCGTCACCCGATCTGGCCTTGTCGTCCGTGTTCCGCAGCGGCGTAGCGGCAGCGGCACGATCGCTTGCCTTGGAGCTTGCCCCGGAAGTGACGGTGAATGTGGTCGTGCCTGGTCAGTTCGACACCGGTGCACTGGGGCGGTTTGAGGCGGCGAAGTCGGCCGCAGAGGGCCGCAGCGTCGAAGACGTGAGGGAGGCGCACGTGGCCGCCGTGCCACTGGGGCGTCTGGGGCGGGCCGAGGAGCTGGCTGATCTCGTCCTGTTCCTGGTGAGCGAGCGGGCGAGATACATCACCGGTGCGACGTTCCGCATCGACGGCGGCCTGACGAGAGGGTTCTGACCTGATGAGGGGGCTCGGGCAGTCGCATGCAAATCTCGGCGACCTCGTAGCGGCCGAGATCAGAGCCGCGATCCTTGCGGGTGATCTGGCGCCTGGACAGCGACTGAAGCAGGAGCAGCTCGCCGCCGACATGAGCGTCTCGCGCATCCCGGTTCGTGAGGCACTGCGGGTGCTCGAAGCCGAAGGACTGATCGAGAACCGGCCAGGTCGCGGCTCGGTGGTGGTGGAAGTGACGAGGGACGAGGCCGCAGACGTGCTTGCGGTGCGAGGAACCCTCGAGGGCCTGGCGGCCCGGCTGGCGGCAGAGCGGGTCACGCCCGATGCGATCGCCGGGTTGCGCGAGGCAGTGGAGGAAGGGAAGTCGGCGAGTGTCTCGGGCGATCATGCCACGGCCAGCAGCGCCCACACCCGGTTCCACCTGGATCTCGCCAGGGCGGGCGGCAATGCGCATCTCTACGCCGAGCTGGAGTCCCTTCCCGCCAAGACCGAGTGGATCGTGTCCAGCCTGCTCCAGTCCCGTTCCGAGTACTCCTGGCAAGAGCACGAGGCCATCCTCGATGCAGTGGCTTCAGGCGAGGCGGACCTGGCGGAGCGGCTCACCCGGCTGCACGGTGAGCACGTGGTCGAGTCCCTTGGCGAAGGCGAATGATGGGGCCTTGGGGTACGGGCCGTTTCAGACGACGACACGAGGCAGCGGGTTGGTGACGGCGTTCTTGAACACCCCGGTCATGCCCATGGCGTCGACTCGTTTGCGGATCAGCTCGATGTCGGTGGTGTAGCGGCCTCGTTCCTTCATGCGATCGAAGAACACCGAGCCGGAGAACGTGTACTTCTTGGCCATGCCGCCCGGCTTGTCCATCTCCTCACGCACGTAGGTGATGGCATCTCCTGTGGCGAGGTCGTGGGGTAGCTCGACGGGGTGCTGGCCCATGAGCTGACGCACGGCGTTGTGGCCTGCCAGCGTGCCGGTGACGATCGCTTCGGTGTGACCCACCAGGAGCCCGGCCTTCTCGCCGCCGCAGTAGAGGTTGTCGACCTCGCACTCCACCTTCATGGTGTCGTCACGCCTGGTGACGTCGAGGTACCGGATCGAGTTGCCGAGCGAGCCCGAGTAGGGGTCTTCGTAGCGGGCGTTCTCGAAGCCGGGGACCATGCGCAGGTCGTCGAGCGGCATGTACGAGGTCATCATCTTGGCTTGTCCGGTGTCGAGCAGGATGACGTTGTCTGCGTAGGCCGGCAGCGCATATTGCTGGCACGCCTTGGCGCCGAGTTTGGCGTGGTTCTTCTCGGCGGCCGCGGTGGGGAGTGGCACGATGACCAGGCCTTCCTCGTCGAGCTTCTTGTGCAGCTCTGGGGCGAGCGAGTCCTTGCTGAGCTTGCAGGAGCCGCTCATCACACCAACCTGGCCGTCGGATCGTTGACCGTTGCGATCCTCGGCGCCGACCAGCCCGGAGATGCTCGTCCTGGCGCCGAACGTGGGGCAGCGCACGATGCACATGACACAGCTCGCCCCGTATTTCTTGCAGTTCTTCTGCGGACCGACCGTTCCGGTGGCGTCGATGAAGATGTCGCCTTCGATGGTGCGTCCGTTTTCGAGATGGATGCCGGTGATCGATCCGTTGTCCCGGGCCACCTTGGTGACCCGGTGGACGAGGCGAATGTCGATACCGGTCTCGACCAGACATCGCCGTACTGCCGGTTCGATGAGGGTGACGTCATAGAGGGAGGCGTGCTCGTGGCCTGGGAACGAGAAATTCGTGTGCACCGAGAGGTCGTCGCAGATCTCGAAGAGTGTGCCGCCGCCCATGGCGATCATTTCTTCGGCCGCAGTGAAGCGCCCGTTGTTCCTCATGATCCCTCCGACGAGACCGGTTCCGAGCAAATAGTCCGTCCGCTCGACCAGCACGACCGAACCGGCGCCGGCTTGGTAGGCCGCCAACGCCGCGGCGCATCCGGACCAGCCTCCACCGACAACGACCACTCGTTTTGACACCGTCCGGTTCCCTCCTCTGGATACAATATCCACGCTATCTTGGGACGAGTAGCCTGTCAAACCCGAGAAGGCCCATTCCGGTGGGCCCGTTCCCCGCAAGCTCGCAAGGAGCACGATGTCCCGCATGCAGCGCCGGCTGGCGATCGCCGCGGTCACGCTCACCTATGTGGCGGTGACCGTCGGGGAGTCGATTCTGGCGCCGATCCTGCCGATAGCGAGACCCCGGTTGGGTTTGACCGAAGCAGGTGCGGGGCAGATCCTGGGGGTGCTCTCGATCTCGGCTGCCGTGGGCAACCTCATCGGCGGGTTCGTGCTCGGCCGGTTTGGCGCCAAGCTGTCGTCCATGGCCGGGGTGGGTCTCACCTCTGCCGGGGCCGGGCTGGCGGCCGTGAATGGCGGTGCCGGTGCGTTTGCCATCGCCCATGTGCTGATGGGGCTCGGTGCCGGAGTGTTCTTCGCCGGGGGCATCTTCTCGATCGGAGTGCTGGTCGACCCGGGTCGCCGGGGGCGGGCCATGGGACTGTATGGGATCGCCTACTCGCTTGCCCTTGCCCTGGCTGCCGGCCTGGTGGCGGTGATCGGCCCCGACGCGTGGCGCACCGTGTTCGTCGTGGCCGCCTGGCTGGGTCTGATTGCCCTGGTGGCGGTGGCCCTCGTCGATGTGCCGGGCCGGGTCGTCGTCCCCAAGCGGGACATGAGCAGCGGGCTCCGACTCCTCGGTGTTCCCGTGGCCGTCGGTGCCGCCGCAGCCGTTGCCCAGTTCGGTCTGGTGGCTTATGTGCCCACGTTCGCCGTGGACGATTGGGCGTACTCGGCATCGGCCGCAGCCTCCGTGCTGCTGGTCGGCCGCATCCTGTCGATCCCCGGGAAGGCGTGGGCGGGCCGCCTCGCCGATCGGCACGGTGCGATCAGCGCCGCCCGCCGCGTGACCGTCGTGCTCGTCGCCGGTGGCATAGCCTGGCTCGCAATCCCGTGGCCGGCGTTCGCTGCAGTTGCCGCCGCCGTGTTTGCCGGTGCCGCGAGTTCGATGTTTCCCGTGGCCAACGTGGTAGCCGTCGAGAGGTTCGGCGACCGCGGAGGGCTGCTCGGCGTGTTCCGGTCTGCACAGATGGCGGTCGGCGGAGTCTCCGTCTGGCTTGTCGGTGTGGCCGCATCCACCATCGAGCTCGAGGTCGCCCTGCTGGTCGGCGTCGTCGGGCTCGGCACACTGCTCCCGTTCTTGCGCGGCCGCGATCGTGAGACCGTTCCGACCTGAGGCGGCGATCGGATCCCTCGTGTCAGCCAGGAGTGTCCTCGTCGTAGAAGGTCTGAGTTGCGGCCCACATGTCTTCGGTGCGGTCGAGGCGTTCGGTGGCGCCGTCGTGGAGCTGGCTTGCCACCTGCATCACGAGCAGCTCGGCGAGCGCAACGGCGGGCAGTGAGCTGTCGAACGGGCCGATGGCGGGGACGTGTGCGGCGACCCAGGTGTCGGTCACCGCAACGAGGGGCGAAAGGGGGCCGTCGGTGATGGCGACGATCTGCCCGCCTGCTTCGGCAAGCACCCGTGCGGCTTGCACCACTGCGGCGCGATAGCGGGGAAAATCGATCACGACGAGCACATCGTTGCCGCCGATATCGGCCAGGTCCCTTCCGAGGTTGCGCTCTTCCAGCAGCCGCACGCCGGGCCGCACCATGCTGAGCCCGCTCACGAGGGCGTGGGCACCTGCTCGTGAAGTCTCGCCCGACAGCACCGACACTCGTTCCGCATGCGTGATCGGTTGGGCGAGGCGGGCGAGCCGGCCTTCGGCAATGGATTCGAACACCGAGGCGATGGATCGATCGATGGCGGTCCTGGCATCGCTGGTCGCATGCTCGTGGCGAATCCTCACGCTCGGTCGGCTGAGTTGCGTGCTGAGTTGGCGGCGCACGTGATCCTGGAGGTCGCTGTACCCGTCAAAACCGAGTTTGGCGGCGAACCGCACGATGGAAGGGCGGCTGGTCCCCACCGTCCCGGCCAGGTCGGACACCGAGCCGAACGCAAGCAGGGTGGGGTCGCCGATCACCGCAGCCGCGATGCGCCGTTCCGTCGGGGTGAGGCGCTCGCCGACGGCGGCGATGAGATGGGAAACGGTAGGTGGTGTCATGCGTGTGAGCACTACGTTACAGACGTTGCTCGTCGGTGTGCAGAAGTGTACGCTGGCGGCGACGGCCGGCAACATCTCGAGGTGGCACCATGGGCAGAGTCAAATACGTTCCCTCGGCGCGGGAACAGGCATTCCTTGATACGGTCGAGAACCCCAAATACGACCGCCAGATCATCAACGGCTTGAACATGTTCTTCGAAGGTCGCGAGCCGGAGGAGTTGAAGGGGTTCTATTCGGAGGCTGAGCTCGACGCTCTCCGCTCACTGAAGGACACCGACAGGGACGTCGAATCCCGCATGCCCGTCAAGGTCACGCGCCACTACTTGGAGCTGGCCAAGGACAGCAAGGCGCTGCAGCGTCTCGTCAAAGCCAGTCCGGACGAGACGATGGATCTCGCCGGAGCTGAAGACCCGGGATTCCAGATGGACTACAGCCCTGTCGAGGGTCTGCTCCACAAGTACGAGATGGGTCTCATGTATGTCATCTCGACATGCTCGGCGCATTGCCGGTTCTGCTATCGCGAAGAGCTCATCGCCCGCAAGGAGGTCGAGCGCGCCGACGGCACCGTTGCTCCCAAAGGCCTCGCCCAAGTGCAGGAAGTCACCGATTACATCAAGGCCCACAACGCCGCCGTCACGGCCAACGGTGGCCACCACCCTGTGTCCGGCCGGGAGAAGCTGCGGGAGATCCTGCTTTCCGGCGGCGACCCGATGGTGCTACCGAACAGCAAGATCGCCGGTTGGTTCGCCGCACTTGCCGAGGCAGGTGTCGAGTCGATCCGGCTGGGTACCAAGGAGATGGCGTTCCACCCCGATCGCTTCGACGACGCATTCCTCACCATGCTCGACAACTTTCATGCGACCTACCCCGAAGTCGGCTTCCGTCTCATGGTGCACTTCAACCATCCCGACGAGTTCCTCCTCAAGGATGCGGACGGGAACTACATCGAGAACGACAACGGGACCCTGGCCTGGCACCCTGCCACGCGCCGTGCCATGGATGCAGTGGTGGGCAGAGGCTGGATCAGCGTCGAAAACCAGGCGCCGATCATCAAGGACATCAACGACGATCCTGATGCGCTCCGCATCATGCAGCGCACGCTGAAGCGGGTCGGTGTCGAGAACCACTACTTCTTCTGCGGGCGCGACATCGTCGCCTACCGGGCGTTCAACGTGCCCATCGAGACGGCGTGGCAGATCCTCAACGAGTCGCAGAAGGGCCTGTCCGGCGTCGAAACCCACGCCCGGCTCTCGATCACCCACTACAAGGGCAAGACCGAAGTTGCGGCCGTCACCAACGATCCCATCCCCGGTGTGCCCGGCACCGAAAACGGTGTGCTGATCTTCAAGATCCTGCGCAACGCCGCTGCTGCGGATGACAGGGGCAAGGTGTGCATCGTCGGGCGGAACCCCGAGGCGATCTGGTTCGACGACTATGCCGACAGAGTGATCTTCGACGAGGCCGGTCTCTACGACTACGACCGGGTTCGGTACGCCCGCGAGGTGCCGGTATCGATCGGGGTGGCAGGTCAGTAGCGGCGCAGGCGCAAGGTGATGAGATGATCGACAAGCGAGTCGCCACTCCCGCCGAGGCGGTCGCCGACATCCCCGACGGCGCCACGGTCATGGTCGGCGGCTTCGGTGAGGCAGGAAGCCCGATCGAGCTGATCCATGCGCTCATCGACCAAGGCGCCACGGACCTCACCGTGGTCAACAACAACACCGGCAGCGGCGAGGTCGGTCTGGCGGCGCTCATCAAGGCCGAGCGGGTCTCCAAGATGATCTGCTCGTTCCCCCGCACGGCCAATTCCACGGTGTTCCCCGAGCTGTACCGGGCAGGCAAGACCGAGCTGGAGCTCGTGCCGCAGGGAACGCTTGCGGAACGCATCCGCGCCGGGGGTGCCGGGATCCCGGCCTTCTTCACGGCCACCTCGGTCGGCACCCCGCTCCAGGGCGACAAGGAGGTGCGCCGCTTCGGTGAGCGGGACTACGTGATGGAATACGGGCTCACCGCCGATTTCGCCCTCATCAAGTGCGAGCGCGCCGACCGCTACGGCAACCTCCTCTACAACAAGACCGCCAGGAACTTCAGCCCCGTGATGGCGACGGCCGCCACCACGACCATCGTGCAAACCCGGCAGGTCGTGGAACCCGGGGAGCTCGACCCCGAGGCGGTGGTGACCCCGAGCATCTTCGTGCATCGCATCGTCACCGTCGCCGATCCGTTGATCGAGAGCCGGCTCGTCGCGGCAGGGGCGACCTACCCATGACGGCAGAGACCCGCATCGGCTGGACCAGAGACGAGATGGCGCAGCGGGCCGCCCTCGACATCGTCGACGGCGCCTACGTCAACCTCGGCATCGGGATCCCTGAGCTGATCGCCAAGTACGTCCCTGCAGGGCGTGAGGTCATCTATCACACCGAGAACGGTCTCCTCGGCATGGGGCCGGCCCCAGAGCCTGGGCACGAAGACCCCGAGCTGATCAACGCGGGGAAGCGCCAGGTGACCGCGGTCCCCGGAGCGGCGTACTTCCACCATGCCGACAGCTTCGTGATGATCCGGGGCGGCCACATCGATCTGTGCGTGCTTGGCGCGATGCAAGTGTCGCAAACCGGGGATCTGGCGAACTGGTCGACGGGTGCTCCGGATGCCATCCCTGCGGTCGGGGGAGCGATGGACCTGGTTGCAGGGGTGAGAAGGATCCACGTCGTCACCCAGCACACGACACGATCGGGCGAACCGAAGCTCGTCGCCGCCTGTACCTACCCGCTCACCGGGCCGGCGGTGGTCGACAGGGTCTACACGGATCTGGCGGTGATGGATATTGGTCCCGGTGGCTTTCACCTCAGAGAACTGGCACCGGGGGTGACGTTCGAATACGTGCAGGAACGCACCGAGGGCAACCTCGTGGCACTTGACTCATGACCCCAGGAGGCCAGAGATGACAGCCGTAGCGCAGTCCCGTCTCTCGAAGAGCGAAGCGCTCTACGAGCGGGCGCAAAGGGTCCTTCCCGGCGGCGTGAGCCGCAACACGGTGCTGCGGTCCCCGCACCCGCTGTACGTGGACCACGCTGCGGGGTGCAGGGTCACGGACATCGAGGGTGTCACCCGGATCGACTTCGCCAACAACATGGCGTCGTTGATTCACGGCCACGCCCATCCGGTCGTGATGGATGCGGTGGCGGCCCAGCTACGGCGGGGCACCGGCTTCACCCTCGGCACCGAAGTCGAGGTTCAATACGCAGAGCACATCGTCGGCCGCACCGACTCATTCGACAAGGTGCGGTTCGTCAACTCGGGCACGGAAGCCGTGATGGCGTGCCTCAAAGCGGCGCGAGCCTTCACCGGCCGCGCCAAGATCGCAAAGGTCGAGGGCGCCTACCACGGGCAATACGACTACGCCGAGGTGAGCCAGACGTCGACGCCTGCCAACTGGGGCAAGGACGATGCCCCGGCCAGCGTGCCCGTCGCCCAGGGCACGCCCATCAAGGCATTGGAAGACGTCGTCGTCATCCCGTTCAACGACCCGGCCAAGGCAAAGGCGATCCTCGACCGGCATGCCGGCGAGCTGGCGTGCGTGCTGGTCGACGTACTGCCACACCGCGTCGGCTTGGTGCCTGCGACGCCTGAGTTCGTCGGGATGCTGCGGGACTGGACGGTGCGCAACGATGCGCTCCTGATCTTCGACGAGGTCATCACCTTCCGCTCGGAGTACGGCGGGGCGCAGGAGTGGTACGACGACCGCCCGGACCTGACCGCCATGGGCAAGATCATCGGCGGCGGTTTCCCGGTGGGGGCGCTGGCGGGGCGCGCCGACGTGATGGACGTGATGAACCCGCTCGCTTCTGACATCCGCTTCCCGCATTCAGGGACGTTCTCCGCCAACCCGGTGACCATGACCGCAGGTCTCACCGCGATGGAGTTGTTCGACAGGGCCGCGGTCAAACGCACGAACGCTCTCGCCGAGCGAGCCCGCAGCGGAATCGAGGAGGCCATCGCCAAGTCAGGGGTGGCGGCGTGCGTCGCGGGCGGGGGCTCGATGTTCCGCGTCCACATGAAGCCGCAGGTTCCGGCCAACTATCGAGAAGCGTTCGGCTCGACCGAAGAGAAGCGCAATCTCGGCGTCATGCTCGATCACCTCTTCGACAGCGGCTTCATCATGATCAACACCTGCTCCCTGACGACCTCAACGGCGATGGGCGAGTCCGAGGTCGACGATCTCGTCGCAGCCATGGCAACGGGCTTCCAGAAGGTCGCCGCCCTCTAGTTGTACTCGGCTGTCTCTTTCTTTCGCCTACGGGGTGTGACCGTCCCCGGAGGCCGGGGGAGGACCGCGGTTCTGCCCCCTCCGAGCCTCCGCCAAGGAACCCGAAGGGTTCCCGCCTCCGGCCCACTCGGTCCTCCGAGGCGACCTCGTCCCCGGAAGCCGGGGGAGGACCGGTGGTTCTTGGTCTCCCCCCGGGCTTCCGGGGGGAGTGGGCTCGGCGGCTTTGCGCCGAGGTCGAGGGGAACGCTTCGCGTTCCTTGGGAGTTGCTTCGGAACTCCGGGGGGCTGATCGAGCCCGTGGATGCAGGTCGAGGGGAACGCTTCGCGTTCCTTGGGAGTTGCTTCGGAACTCCGGGGGGCTGATCGAGCCCGTGGATGCAGGTCGAGGGGAACGCTTCGCGTTCCTTGGGAGTTGCTTCGGAACTCCGGGGGGCTGATCGAGCCCGTGGATGCAGGTCGAAGGGAAGGAAATGGAGCGGCGGTTCCCGGGCCGTCATTTGTTGATGTCTGGTGTCTTGTGCGTCGATGAGTTGTCCAATACGACATGGACATCGAGTTCGGCGGGCACGGTGGTGTCGACGGCTTCGAGGAACTTTTTGAACTCGATGGCCCGGTGGCGGGGTCGGATGTGGTGGGTGACTTCGCCGGTGGCGAGGTTGAGGGCGGCGAACAGGTCGACGATCCCGTTGCGTTGGTAGTCGTGGGTGCGTCGTTCGACCTGACCAGGTCGCATCGGCAGGATCGGCTGGGTGCGGTCCAGGGCTTGGATGCCGGTCTTTTCGTCGACGCAGAGCACGACTGCCTTGTCGGGCGGATTCAGGTAGATGCCGACCACGTCACGGACCTTGTCGATGAACTGGGGATCCTCGGACAGTTTGAACGTGTCGGTCTGCCACGGTTTGAGTCCGAACGCCCGCCAGATGCGACCCACCGACGACGGCGACATCCCCACCTGCTTGGCCAAATCCCGGGTCGACCAATGGGTGGCATCGGCCGCGTACTCGGCCGGGACGTTGGTGACGGTACGCCCGGGCGGAATCGATCGCATCCCTATCGAGACCTTCGCCGACCATGTGGTCCCTCCGAGGCCAGCATCGATGCTGGTGCTATGGCCTTCGTCGTGGAACGCTTCAGGGAAGTGACATGGACGAGAGCCGACGGTCCTCACGGACACGTCTCGGCGTAGGGGCGTTCGCCAACGAGCTCGCCCCATTCCTCGAGGGTCAGATTGCGGCCGGCGACCTGACATGCGTATTCGATCCACGAGTTGAGATCCGTGTCCCACTCGTGCACGGTGGCGCGGGGCCAATCCACGGATGCCAGCATGATGGTCCGGTCGTCGGGCCGAAACGCAGGCATGGGGATCAGCCCGTAATCGGCGGGCAACGAACCGAGGAGAGTCCCGTGTGCACCGTTCCATAACAGCACACGGTTGTCGAGGCCACCTGTGGCATACAGAGCGCCGTCAGACGCAAAGGACCGAGGAAAGGCGGTGCCGCGATGTGCGTTCGCCATCGGTGCAATCCAGGTGCGCTTGCCGACATCGAATAGGCCGATCGCGCCTCCAGAACCGAGAACGGCAAGCCGGTCGCCTTGCGGGGACAGGGCGGCGCTGGCGGCGTCGGTTGCCTCCTCGTGGAGGACGATGCCTCCGTCCACGTCGACAACGACGAATCCGCCGGCGGTCACGGCCACAGCGAGATCGCTCGAGCTACGCGCGAAGGTCCACACGATCCGGCGGTCGAGGTGAACCGGTGTTCCGACGGAAGCGAGCGTCTCGCCATCGAGCGCAAAGACACGTCCGTCACGCTCGCCCACGACCAGGTGCGATCCGTCGGCGGAATAGTCCAAACCGGCAACATGTCCGCCTGCAACCTTGCGCTCGGCGACGAGCCGCAGTGAAGTCCTTTCCCATACTCGAACCACCCCGTCCGCTCCGGTAGTGGCGAAGTGGCTGGCGTCGGGATGCCAGGCGAGAGCGCCCCACTGGCCGTGACCCGGATCCAGCCACTCGGACGTTGTTCCTTCGCCAACCTCCAGCACTTGGACGCCCATCTCGGGGTCGCCCGCGTCGCCCAGCCGTTCGAGCGTGTAGGCGACTGCGCTGCCGTCGGGAGCTACGAGCGCTTCCCCCGGCCAGTCATCTACCTCGGCCACCGCTCGGAGAGGCAGAAAGCGTCGGTCGCCTGCGAGGTCCCAGGTGAGCAGCGACTGGTCGGCTCCAGTCGTGTATAGCGTTCGGCCGTCTGGGCTGAACGCAGCGCTGCGGACGGGCCCCGTGTGGCCTCGAAGGACAGCGACCTGCTCGGCCGTGGCGGGATCCCACACGACCACGGTCTGGTCGACGGACGTCGATGCCAGCCGAGATCCGTCCCGGCTGAACGCCAGATCGAGGATGTCGCCATCGTGGCCGGACAATCGGCTCTGTTCAGTCAGATCCGCTGCTCCGAACAACACGACGTCGCCGAGGTCCTCGGCGGCTACGAGACTGCCGTCTGGGCTGACGGCCGGAGCGGACCGTGACTCGGCTGCAACTGATGCGATGAGCCGGCCTGTGGCCACATCGTAGGATCGCAAGAACGGTGTCGGACGAGGCGACGAGACGTACACCGTTGAGCCGTCCGGGCTGAGCGTCAGCGCAGGGGCCGCTGTGCCCACCGGTAGGTCGATGCGCTGCGCAGGCCCGTCGAGTGACTCCACATCCCAAATCAGGATTGTGCCGTTCTCGGCACGAGGATCATTGGGGTCGAGTAGCAGGAACGAGACTGCAAGCCGACGACCGGATGTGTCCCAGCCGATCGACCAGGGAACCGCGTTGGCCGGGACACCAGCCAACTCGTTCGGGTCCGCCTCGAACGTGGATGCGTTCACGAGCCGAACCGGTGCGACGCCCTCGCCGACGCTCTCGGCAGCTGCGCCGAGCGCCAGCAGGTTCCCGGTTGGGTCATACGACAACAACAACGCACCCGGCATCGCCGTCGCATCCCCGAGACCGTCAGCTCGGCGTATCTCACCTCCTCCGAAGCTGCCGACAGCGATCCACATACCGTCCGGACTTGCAGAAACGTCGAAACCGACGCCGCCGATGGGCCGGGATGCGATGAGGAGTGGGTGCTTCGTCAGCGAGGCAAGGAGGCTCGCAACAGTATCCGGCGATTCGTCCAGCCGAAGGCTCTGAACGGCGAGGAGGAGGGACAGATCCGGATCGTCCTCGAGGAGAGCCTGCGCACCGATCCGTCGGGCCTCGGAGACGAGCGCCTCGGCATCGGCACGCTGCGCCGACCTGACAGCCAAGAGGCCGGCCACCATGGCCACGCCGAGCAGAGCTCCGGCAATGCCGAGCAAGATGCGAAGCTGCCGGTTCACCCTCGCCTGGCGACGCGCCCGGTCCGCCGCATCGCGCAACTCCTGACCAGCGCGTTTGTCACCGGCATCGAGGAACGCCAGCTCGACCGACGTCAGCGTCGGCCTGGCTCGCTCTCGCCACTCGAGCGCTGCGCTGAGGCGCGCTCCCCGATACAGCTCGCTGTCCGGTTGCGCCATAGCGTCCCATCCCGCTGCGGCGAGCGTGAGATGGCGCAGGATGCGCTGTCCCTCGATGTCGTCGTCGAGCCAGTCTTGCAGCCGCGGCCAGGCGCGGACGAGCGCCTCGTGAGCCAGGCCCACCGTCGCACCGTCGCTCGTCACCAAACGCGCATCGATCAAGAGGCCGATGACGGCTTCTATCGGCTCATCACTCCCCAAGAGTCGCCGCGACACCCGGGAGGTCACGGGGTCACCATCCCCGGTCGGCTCGACCATGCGAAGGATCACGTCTCTCATGGTGGCTTGCTGAGCCTCGGTTGCCCCGGCGTAGGCTGTCTCGGCGGATCGCGCAACCGCCGCGCGGATTCCCCCGGTCTCGTGGTAGGCGGCTGTGGTCAGCAGGCGTCCCTCGCGGTTCTCCCATGTGCTGCGCAGAGCGTGCGACATCAAAGGGAGGGCTCCCGGCTCTCCCTCGACCTCGCGAACCAGGAGGTCGACGAGCGCAGGGGCAGCGAGCAAACCGGCCTGATGTGCGGGGCCCTCGATCGCGGCACGTAGCTCCTCCTCATTCATGGCCCCGAGGAGATGGAGGCCGCGCTGGATCAACCGGGCGGTCCCGACCTCCGCAAGCGTGCGCAGGCACTCGACAGTGGCACGTTCCCGGCCGAAGAAGGTCTCGCTGTCTTCGGGCTCAAAGTGGAGAAGACCCCGGTAAGGGCAGGTCGAGCTGGGTTCGCGGACGGACATTCTGGAGGCGATCGCCGGGTCTTGACGCAGGATTGCGTCCTCGAGAGCGGCCAGCCCTGGACCCGGATCGAGACCGGTCTCGGTCGCGAGGTAGGCGCGAGCACGGCGCAATGTGCGAAGGGCCTCGGCCTGACGCCCCGCTTGGTATTCGGCGCGAGCCAGCAACTCCCAGCGTCGCTCACGCAGCGGTGCCTCAGCGACGCGGGCCTGAGCCTCGCCGAGCAGCTCGTCGTGTCGCCCGGTACGGAGCCCGGCCTCGATGAGGAGATCCTGGGCATCATGGCGGATCTCACGGAGTCGCTCGGCCTCGATGCGACCGGGATCCCAATCCTCCAGATCGGCAAATGGCCTGCCTCGCCACATCCCGAGAGCGTCTGCCAGCACATGAGCGGCACGTTCAGCATCACCTTCAGCCATCATCTCGCGCCCACGGCGGATCTGCTGCTCGAACAACACGACGTCAATGTGGATGCGCGACTCCGTCAGCCGGTATCCCTCCGCCACCGTTTCGATGACGTCAGAGCCGAGCGCCTTCCGGAGCCGCACGACACAGCCCTGCAAGACCTTGTTCCATGACGGAGGCGGCGTGTCTCCCCACAACGCGTCAGCCAGCCGGCCCATGCGCACGACATCGCCGGGCGTGAGAGCCAGAGCCTCGAGAACGACACGATCGCGTGGCCCGAGGGAGTCGCCATCGCCGTCGACCATTACCGGGCCGAGTACTGCGATGCGCATCCACGAAGTGTTCTCGCCGCACCAAGGCGTGTCAACCCCCCTGATACCGGACTGATACCGGGAGCCGCGATAACGGATCGCACATCGACGGTGCTGCACGAGGCCCCGTCATCGACAAGGAGGGGACAGATATGTCTGTTGTTTCGAGGAGCGGAACGAGGATGCCGAGGAGGCCGCAGCGCCTGTGGCGGATCGCCATTCTATTGATAGCCGCGGCTGCGTTCACACCGGCGGTTTCTCAGGCGAACGCATCCGGTGCGGGGGCTTGGCACGACTTCGAACGGTGGGACCCTGCAACACCGTCGCCGACCGGCCAGAGTGTGGCGGTCGAATGCAACCTGCCGGATGCCGCGGATGTAGAGACCTGGCCGGGGGCCAGAGCGAGAGTCCAGCTCATCGAGCGAGCCGGGGGCAGTTCGCTGTTCTTCATCGTCAACGGAGCCAAACCCGACACGCTCTACACGGTCTGGCTGCGATTGGCCGGTGTCGACTCAGCAGGCGACGCCTACGGTGGAAGCCCTCTGATGGGTATACCCGTGACGCCCCTGATCGCCAGCGACGACCTCCCGGATCAGCTCGCCATCACCCTGCCCCACGCTGGCAGCGACGAGCTGGCCAACGGGTTCCGGACCGATGCGAATGGCAACGGCCGCTTGTCGCTGAACGTCGACTTCCCGATGAGGTCTGGTGCGTATCCGTTCCAGCGATTCCCAGGCTTCGACGAGCTCGAGGACGACATCGCGCTGACCAATGACGACAACGTCGCGCGTTTGGGCGGCGAGTCGGCCGCTATCAGGCCGGTGGCCATCACCGATGGCTCCCAGGCTCCGGCGACGATTCTCATCGCTTCGCACTGTGTCGACGACGTAGCGCACGGCCTCCTTCCCGGGCCACACGAGAACTGGTTCGTCTGGAGCCTGGACTAGCCAGTCGGGCATCTCGACCAGCACGAGGTGGGCGGTGACCACCCACCTCGTGCTGCGTCAACCGACCGGTCGTCGCACGGCGGTTGCGGCTCGCGGACTCCTCGGCAGGGGTTGATGCTGACACAGCAGGAGCACGCGGAGATTCATCCGCTACGCCGGCAGTCAGTGTCATGCTGTGGTCGGTTCGACGGGTCCGCCCGTCCGCCGGCTGCATCTTGGCGGTGAACGATCCGGAGTGGAAGATTGACTCCCAGGTCAGAGGGCACTTGTCGCGTACCCGACACCCCCACACCACCCCTACAACCGTGGATTCAGCCCGGCAGCTCTGGGCTGGCGCTTGACCCCGTCCCCCAAGGGACGGGAAGCAGCCGGGAGGTCTCTGGCTGCGCTACCGGGTGAGCTTATAGCCGTAGGTGCGGTCGAGGCCGAGATCGCGGGCGATGTCGATGCCTGTCTCCAGCGCGGCGCCTTCGAGGGCCCGGAGTGGCCTGCGGAGAGGGCCGGCGGGCATCCCGACGGCTGCGAGGAACGACTTGGCGGGGACGGGGTTCACCGCGCTGTACATGAAGTGCAGCATCGGCAGGTTGCGCAGGTAGGCCTCGCGGAACCGCTCCGCATCCCCTGCAGCGTGCCAGGGGGTCGAGATGGTCGCCATCTCCGCAGGGATGACGTTGCCGGTGACGTTTGCGGTGCCGTGGCCACCGAGCGACATCGTCGGCACGATGAGGCCGAGATCCGGCGAGCAGCAGCACATCAGGGAGAGATCGGGCTCGGCGCGTGCGATTTGAGCGACCTGGCCGACGCGGCTCGTGGATTCTTTCAGGACGAGGACGTTGGGGTGCTTGGCAATCGTCAGCACGTCGTCGGCCGTGAGGTCGGTCTTCACCCTGGGAGGATTGTTGTAGATCCCCAGCGGGATCGGGGACGCGTCGGCAACATCCAGGAAGAACCGCACGATGTCGCCTGTGCCGGCAGAGATGTACGGGGGAGCGGCGAGGATGGCGCCGTCTGCGCCTTCTGCAGCAGCCTGGCGCACGTAGTCGATGGTCGCTTCCGTGGTTGGCCCCGTGCAGCCGAACCACATCTCCATGCCCTCGCGGCGGAGTTGCACGGTGTTGGTGACGATGGCGTGGCGCTCGGCCTGCGACAGCATGGAGACCTCGCCGCTCGAGCCCATGATGAGCACTGCGCTGGTGCCGTGCTGCTGCTGGAAGTCGAGCAGTGTCCTGAAGCCCCCAAAGTCGATGCTGTAGTCGTCGTTCATCGGCGTGATGAGCGCCACGAATGAGCCGGTGATGCGTCGCTTCATGCGCCGAGTATATGGCCGAGGGCGTAGCCGTCGACGGCAGTCGATTTCGCCGAGCCATCCACGACGGCTCCGGGCCAATCACACGAAGTAGTGGACATCTTCGGCCTCCAGGGTGAGCGGATCGCGGTCTCGCTTGCGCAGCCAGGAGTACACCGGCGGGACCCGGTCGGCGATCGACTCGACCCTGACATCGATCAGCGTGGGCCCGTCCGCCGCAAACGCCTCCTCCAGTGCGAGGGACAGTTCTCCCGGTGTCTCTGCGCGCCAGGAGCGGATCCCGAAGGCTTCCCCGATGGCCCGGCCGTCTGGCGGGGTGAAGTCCACCGACATGGGTTCGCGGTGACCCCGCAGCTTGTGGAGCCCCTTGATCCAGCCAAACGTGCCGTTGGTGAAGAGAATGAGAATCGCCGGGATATCCAGCCTCGCAAGCGTCTCCAACTCGCCTGCGGCCATGCCCAGCGAGCCGTCTCCGAACAGTCCCATCGGCCGCCGGCTTGGATCCGCCTTCCACGCCCCGACCACCGCAGGGATGGCGTAGCCAAGGCCGCCGAAAGCGCGCGGGATGGTGAGCGATACGTCGAGGTTGGTTTTCAGGAACCGTGTCATGTGGGGCGTCGGCGTGCCTGCGTCGGACAGCACGTGGACGGGCTTGCCGTACTCGGCGAGGCGCTCGTTGAGCTCGTGGGCGACGCGTTCGGGTCGCAACGGGGCCTCGTTGTGCTCGAGGAGCACGCTGGCGTTCATCCAGAACGTGGCGCGCAGATCGTTCAAGTGGGCGATCCACGGATCCCGGATACTCGTATCGGCGTCTTCCGGGATGTACGCCAGCAGATCGTCGGCGACGGCGCCGACATCGCCCGCGATGCTCAGCTCGTTCTCGTAGTTGTTGCCGAGGGCCTCGGGGTTGATGTCGACATGCACGATCCGCTTGCTGCGGGTGACTTCCGGGAAAGTGAAACCGACGGTCACGACGGAGCCGATCTTCGAGCCGAGGAACACCACGAGCTCGGCTTCTTCCATGGCGCGGTTGGCGTGCGGATGGAAACCGTTGTCGCCGATCACGCCGATGGCCAGCGGGTGGTCGGCCGGCACGGCCCCTTGGCCGGTGATCGTCGTCACCATCGGGATGTTGAGCCGTTCGGCCAGGGTCGTCACCGCCGCACCGGCCCTCGATCGGCGCACTCCGCCCCCGGTCACCAGCACCGGCTTCTCCGCAGTGGTGAGCAGCTCCATCAGCTCTTCGATCTTCTTCGGCACCGGGCGCGTACGGAAGGCGGGGAAGTTCGAGCACTCTGCCTCCGCGTGGAGGGAGACCTTGGACGCATCGACCTCTTCGAACAGCAGATCCTCCGGGATCTGGAGGTGGACCGCCCCCGGCGTCCCCGAGGTTGCGGTGCGGAAGGCGCGTCGGATCACCTCGGGAATCTTGTCGGCGGACTTCACCAGCTCAGACATCTTGGTGACCGGCTCATACAGCCTGGCGCAGTCGAGCTCGGTGATCACACCGCGCCCTGCGCCCGGGAGCGGGATATCGATGGTGAGCAGGATGACGGGGACCGCAGAAGCGTTGGCCTCGGCAACCGGGGGGAGCGAGTACATCGAGCCTGCCCCCGACGGGCATTCGAACACCCCCGGCCTCTGCCCGAGCCTGGCGTAGGCGTCGGCCATGAAGCCGGCCGAGCGCTCGTCGCGAGCCATGATGTGCTCGATCTCGGTGCTGCGCCGCTGGAGTGCCTCGTAGAACGGGACGTTGGTGTCTCCCGGGACGCCGAAGACATGACGTACGCCGTACCGAACCAGCATCTCGACCAGGACGTCCGATCCGCGCATGGGCGCTCCCTTCATGTTGTTGCCGGCTCGATGTTATATCGTATACGATAGGTGATCCGCCAATCGAGTTGGATATGCCGATCGCCAAAGCCACGCTGCACGCCACCCTCGCCGATCAGGCGTACGAGGCAATCAAGACGGCCATCATCCGCCTGGACCTCGCCCCGGGGGATGCCATCGTCGAGGATGACCTCGCGGAGCAGATCGGGATCTCCAAGACGCCGGTCCGCCAGGCGCTGGCCCGGCTTGAGCTGGAGGGTCTCGTCGTCCGGATTCCGTACAAGGCGACATACGTGGCTGAGCTCGACCCGGCGGATGCTGCCGACATTCTCGAGCTTCGTTCCGTGCTCGAAGGGCTTGCCGCCCGATCCGCCGCCATCACCGTCGACGACGCCACCCTCGGTGCGGCCGAGGAGATTCTCGATGCCTACGACCTGGCCGTCGCCGACCACGACCTCGTCACCGCCGGCGAGCTGGGCGAGCGCTTCCACCGCACCGTGATCGGCGCATCCGCAAATCGGCACGTTGCGGCGATGCTGGAGACGCTCAATCTCCAGCTCGAGCGGCTCAGGGCAGTGTCGGGCCACCACCACGATCGAGCGGAACGATCCAGCAGGGAACATCGAGCGATTCTCGAAGCGCTGCGCGCTCGCGACGCCGAAGCAGTCGACCAGGCGTTCCGCAACCATCGGGGCTCGTTCGTCGCCCACGTCGCCGCAGGACGCCCCGGCTCGACCGTCTCGGAGGACCCTGCGTGAGCAACGCCACCGTTCAGATCTCCATCACGCTGCGGGACTATCTGCGCGCCGACCGCCTGCCCACCACGTGGTGTGCAGGGTGCGGCCTCGGGATCATCATGAACGCCATCGTTCAAGCCGTGGCGTACCGCGGTCTCGACATGGATCAGGTGTCGATGGTCTCAGGGATCGGTTGCACTGGGCGGATGTCCGGGTACGTCGACTGCAACACCGTCCACACCACCCACGGCCGGGCCCCTGCATTCGCCACCGGCATCAAGCTCGCCAAGCCGGACATGACGGTCATCACCGTGATGGGCGACGGTGACGCCATGTCCATCGGCGGCAACCACCTCGTCCACGCCATGCGCCGCAACATCGGCATGGTCGCCATTGTCGTCAACAACAACGTCTACGGCCTCACCGGGGGCCAAACGTCGCCGACGACCCCGGTCGGCGGGGTGTCGACGACGGCGTCCGAGGGCTCTTTCGAACGACCGATGGACCTCGAGGCGCTGGCCCGCACGGCAGGGGCGCCGTTCTTCGCCAGGGCGACCGTGAACCACACCGCATCACTCACGATGGCCATCGAAAAGGCGCTGGAGATCGAGGGTTTTGCGCTGGTCGAAGTGATCAGCAACTGCCACGTGATCTACGGCCGCATGAACGGCATGCCCGAGGCGTCGGACATGATCGCCGCCATGGACGGCGACACGTGGCGCACCAATCCTGCGTTGCTGAAGCGCGCCGACCAGTCGATTCGGGTCACCGCCGGCGGCGTCCAGGCAGCGGACGCCCTGCGCTCGCGGGCAGGGGTCACCCAAGACGAGCGGTCAGGGCGCGGCGTGATCTGGACCAGCTCTGGGTCGGTCGATCTCAGCAGCCGGTATCGCGAGCACATCGCCGCCAGCCGGCGCAACGCGGACGACACGTCGTGAGCGACGTCATCACACCGGGTATCTACGAGATCAAGGTCTACAAGGAGCTGTGCAAAGCCTGCGGGCTCTGTGTTGCGTGGTGCCCGAAGCAGGTGCTCGCCCCAGACGAGGAGAACTACCCGCTCACCCCGGGTCTCGACAGCTGCATCGGGTGCAAGCTGTGCGAATGGCACTGCCCGGACTTTGCGATCGAGATCATTGCCCCAGGAACGGAGGTGGCCGATGTCTTCGCCCTCATTCATGACGGGAAACCAAGCGATAGCTGAGGGTGCGATTGCGGCCGGATGCCGCTTCTACGCCGGCTACCCGATCACACCGTCGTCGGACGTCGCGGAGGCGCTGTCCAAGAAGCTGCCTGAGGTGGGCGGAGTCTTCATCCAGATGGAAGACGAGATCGCCTCCATGGCCGCAGTGATCGGCGCCTCCCTCGGCGGGCTGAAGTCGGCGACCGCGACCTCAGGCCCCGGCTTCTCGTTGATGCAGGAGAACCTCGGCTTCGCCGTCGTTGGTGAGATCCCGTGCGTCATCATCAACGTGCAGCGGGTCGGCCCGTCAACCGGTCTGCCGACCAAGGTGGCGCAGGGCGACATCATGCAGGCTCGGTGGGGCACCCACGGCGATCACCCCATCATCGCCCTCTATCCCAGCTCCGCCCAGGAGGCGTTCGAGCTGACGGTCAGGGCATTCAACCTGGCGGAGCGATTCCGCACGCCCGTCATCCTCCTGTCGGATGCCATCGTCGCCGGCCTGCGCGAGAAGGTCGAGATTCCCGACGCCACCGAAGTCCACGTGGTCGATCGAGCGGAGCCGACGGTGTCGCCCGCCGAGTACCAGCCGTTCGACTACAGCAGCACCGACGTGCCGCCTCTCGCCCGTTTTGGCAGCGGCTACCGCTTCCACGTGACGGGACTGCTGCACGACGAGAAGGGGGCGCCTACGGAGGATTCCGCTCTCGTTTCGCGGTGGTGGGACTACATGGACGGCAAGCTCAAAGACCACCTCGACGAGATTCTCGACTACGACGAGATCGAGTTGGGGGATGCCGAGACCATCATCGTGGCCTACGGCTGCACGGCACGCGCCGCGGCCCACGCCGTGAAGCTGGCTCGCCAGGAGGGGATACGGGCGGGCCTGCTCAAGCTGAAGACGATCTGGCCCTTTGCCGACCCGGTGGTCGACCGCCTCTCCGCCGGAACAGGGCGGTTCATCGTCGCCGAGCTCAACCTGGGCCAGATTCGTTCCGAGGTGGAGCGGGTCGTGGCAGGCCGCGCTCCGGTCACCGGCATCCACCGTGCCGACGGCAAGCAGATCACTCCCGACGAGATCCTCGATGCGCTGCGAGCGCCTGCGACGGTCGGCTGATGCTGACCCTCCCCTACTCGGCGACGTGGGGAAGCCTCCAAGGCGCGTTCGAGCTGGTCGCCGAACAGGGTCGCGAGCCCATCATCTTGTCCAGCCTGCCCTATACGCCGGAAGGGGGGCACACCCACACCCGCTTCGCACTCGTGCTCGGACCGCCGGGACGCCTCATCGCCATCGCCATCGGTTTGCGTGCGGCGCTGCCGGATACTCCGCTGATCCTGGTGGGCGCCGCAGACAGCATCACGATCGGCACCAATCACCTGATCCACGCCGCCAGGCGCAACATCGGGATGACGTTGCTCCTGCTCCGCTCCGACGTGCTCCCGCTCGACGACGTGCAGCTCGACCGCATCGGCTGGGGGAGTCAGGCGCATCAGGAGGATCTGGAGGCGAGCGGAACACCGCTCGAGTGGGCAACCGCCCTTCAAGCTGCGCTCGTCGCTCGCGGCTCCATCCGGGACCCTGCCGGGCTCGCCGACCTGATCATGAAGGCCATCGAAGCCGATGGCTTCGGTGTCATCGGCGTCACGTCCGACCCGTCCCTGCCGATCGGCGTGGTCAGCCGTGTCGCGTGGCCCGAGTTCTTCTCTGCCTATCGAGAGCTCGTCGGGCCGCTGGAAGGTACAGGGCGGCTGGCTGATCGAGTTCCCGCACGGCTGGTGCGTCCGGATGCGGCAGACCGCGTCGAGGTGCGCATCGCGGGCATCGGGGGCCAGGGTGTCAAGCTGTCCGGCACGATCCTCAGCGAGGCGGCGGGTCTGGGCGAGGGCCTGTGGGCAACGCACTACGGCGAGTACGGATCCGCCACCCGGGGCGGCCCCTCGACGGTGGACATCATCATGGGCGCCCAACGCATCACGTATGCAGGGGCGGACCGGCCCGACGTGCTGGTCCTCCTCAGCCAGGCAGCCGCCGACGCCAACCTCGGGTCGCGGCAACCGTGGACCGCCGTCGTCGTTGACGAGGGCAGCGTCGACCCGGTACCCGAAGGGGCGTTGGTCGTCCCCATCGTGCGGTTTGCCAGGGAGTACACGGGGAAGCCGATTGCCGCAGGTGTGACATCCCTCGGATGTGTTGCCGCCCTCAATGATGTCGTTGCGCTCGACTCGGTGAAGGCCGCGCTGCGGGGACGCCTGCCGGGAAGGGCCGTCGAGTCGAACACGGCTTCGTTGACCGCGGCGTACGAATACACGAGGAACCTGATCGGAGGAGCAACATGACGAGCAGAGTGGTTGTGGTCGGTGGCGGGTGGTCGGGATGTTCCGCGGCGCTTGCCGCCAAGAAGGCGGGAGCCGACGAGGTGGTCGTGCTCGAACGCACCGATGATCTGCTCGGTTCTGGGCTCGTCGGCGGGATCATGCGCAACAACGGCCGCTACACCGCGGCCGAAGAGATGATCGCATTGGGGGCCGGGGAGTTGTTCCAGGTCTGCGACGCCCACTCCCGGCACAGCGACTTCGAGTTCCCCGGACACCAGCACGCGTCGCTCTACGACGTCAACACCATCGCATGGGGGGTGCGTGAGGAGCTGCTCAAACACGACATCGAGATGTGGCTGATCAGCCGGGTCACCGACATCACCCGAACGAACGGCTCGATCGACGGGGTCGTGCTCGAAAGTGGCACCCGGCTCGAAGGCGATGTCTTCGTGGATGCCACGGGCACGTCCGGGGCGCAGAGCTACTGCACCGACAACGGCAACGGCTGTGTCATGTGCATCGTGCGCTGCCCGACTTTCGGGCCTCGGGTGAGCATCAGCGGGCTGGCAGGCGTCGAGGAGTCCGTGGGTCGCAAGGCCGACGGCAGCATCGGAGCGATGAGCGGGTCCTGCAAGCTCAACAAGGACACGATGGACCCCGAGTTGCGCAAGGAGCTCGACGAGAAGGGCTTGGTGATCGTGCCGCTGCCGGAGCGTCTGATCAACATGAAGAAGCTCGGCGCCAAAGCGTGCCAGCAATACGCCACTGCGGCGTACGCCGAGAACGTCATCGTGCTCGACACCGGTCAGGCAAAGCTGATGACGAGCTACATGCCCCTCCATGAGCTTCGCCAGGTGCCGGGCTTCGAGCGGGTGCGGTACGAAGACCCCTATTCGGGCACCGTCGGCAACTCGATGCGGTATGCCGCCCTGTCGCCGAGGGACAACGTCATGCGGGTGGTTGGCGGTCCCGACAACCTGTTCTGCTGCGGCGAGAAAGCCGGGCTCTTGGTGGGGCACACCGAGGCGATGGTCACCGGTGCGCTCGCCGGGCACAACGCGGTCAGGCATCTGGCAGGCGAGGACCTTCTCGAGCTGCCGACGACGCTTGCGGTTGGCGACGCCATCGCCCACGTCCGCGAATCCATGGAGACCCCCGACGGGATGAAGAAGAAGTACACCTTCTCGGGTTCCGTGTACTTCGCACGGATGAAAGAGCTGGGTCTGTACACCACGGACCATGCAGAGATCCAAGGCAGAGTCGACAAGGCTGGGATGAGCAACGTGTTCGCCAAGTCGGTCATGGCGGCCGTCTGATGTCGTTCATGATCACCGCAGAGTGCATCAACTGCACTGCGTGTGCCATGGAATGCCCTGTGCGGGCGATCACCCCCGGCCCCACCCAGTTTGAGATCAACCCCGGCATCTGCATCGAGTGCGAGGGCTACTACCCGGTGGCGCGTTGCACGTGGGCGTGTCCCGTGGATGCGTGTGTGCCGGAGCGGGCTCACTACCTGGAGCGAGCGGCCACGATGGCCAACAAGGGCTCGCCTCCCGTGATCGTCACCAGGGCTCATCCTGCGGGAGAGCTCGCCGGAGTGGGCTGATGAGCGAGGGTCTCACCGCTGCGGAGATCGCCGAGCTCGAGGAGCGGCTCGACCTCCTGCAACGTCGCCAGCGGGTCATCACGAGCAAGGAGACGCTGCGGGAGCTGCAGTACGAAGTGGCGGAGGTGCGGTGGAGGCTCGGGAAGATGAGTGACGAGGAGTTCGCAGAATTCGAAGACTTCCACGACAACTTCACGTTCGACTTCTGATGGTGGATGCGTGAGGACGTCTGCGCACCGGATGTGCACGATCGTGGGAGCGGGCGTGTCGGGGCTCACCACGGGGATTCGGCTGCGTGAGGAGGGCTGGGATGCCCACATCGTTGCCAGAGACATGCCTCACGACACCGTGTCGGTCGTGGCCGCCGCGGTATGGACGACGACGGAGGCGGCGCCGGTCACCTCGTCGCGACGCTGGGCTGTTCGGAGTCGGGAGGTGTTCTCCGAGCTGGCGGCGGACCCTTCGACCGGGGTGGTCGAGCTCCATCAGCTCGAGCTCGAGCGGCACGATCCAGGCCCCTCCTGGTGGGAGGGCACCCCATGGGTCACGCGGATCCCTGCAGACGAGCTGCCGGACGGCTACGCCGCCGGCTGGCGCATCGAGGGGTACATGGTCGAGCCACCCATCTATCTCGACTGGCTCATGTCCCGATTCCATCGGCTCGGCGGAACCGTCCGGCTCGGTACCGTCGGGTCCCTCGACGGCCTTGCCGACACCGTCGTCAACTGCTCGGGGCTCGGGGCCGCCATGCTGGCCGGCGACGACTCGATGATCCCGATCCGGGGCCAGGTGGTTGCGGTCACCAACCCGGGCATCCGTGACGCCATCGCGGATGAGTCGGATCCCGACCGCATTGTCTACGTGTACCCGCGGTCGCACGAGGTGATCCTCGGCGGGGTGCGGCAAGTCGGCAGCAGCGACATGAACGCCGATCCCGCTACCACCCAGCGGGTGCTCGCCGATTGCCTGCGCCTCGACCCTCGCCTCGAGGGTCTCGAAGTCATCGGCGCTCGGGTCGGCCTGCGTCCCGGCAGGCCAGAGGTACGTGTGGAGAAGGAGCTGCTCCCGCCTGGCACGAGCGTTGTGCACAACTACGGGCACGGCGGCTCGGGCTACATCCTTTCGTGGGGCTGCGCAGAGGATGTGGTACGGCTGGTGAGCGGTCGATAGAGGGAAGCCCTGCAGGTTCCTTTGGCGTTGCAGCGCAAAGCGTCTTGCCGAGCGCCTCACCCGTTACAGTCCCTCAGACGTGGCATCCACGGGCATCACAACACCGCTATCTCCTTCGGAGGAATCGTGCACGAACTCCAGATCGGCGACTGGAACGTGGCTGCGAGCGTCGCGGAATGGATCGAGATCGCCGCGATCGTGGTGATTGCAGCCGCAGTCGTGATCGCGTTCGTTGTGGGCGTCCGGGCCAGGCTGAGTCGCTCCGGTGCCGATCCAGCCACCGTGTTCAAACGTACGATCGCCAACGGACTCCTCATCGGCCTCGACTTGCTCATTGCGGCGGACGTCATCCGGACCGTCACGCTCGAGCCGACCCTCGAGAATGTCGCGGCGCTGGGGCTGTTGGTCGTAGTCCGCACCTTCCTCGCCTGGACGCTTGTGGTCGAGGTCGACGGTCGGTGGCCATGGCAGCGAGACCAAGCTCGCGAACCGAGCGATTCGATCACCGCCGACGAGGTCGCCACGTAGGGCACGACGGGCCGACTTCCCCTTCAGACTATGCAGTTCTCAGCCCTCCTCCACCCAGGCACGCCGCATCGACGACCTCGAGATGACGGTCTGCACCAGATCGTCAGCAAGGTCGGTGGCGGCTGATACTGTTTTGGCCATGTCCTTCCCGGCGCCGGAACCCGACCTGGCGGTCGATCTGATCACAGGGCGGCGCGATCCGGCGCCGCTCCTCGCCGAAGCCGCGCGTCTGCGAGACGAGGGCAAGGGCCGGACGATCACCTACAGCCGCAAGGTGTTCATCCCACTGACGACCCTGTGCCGCGATGTCTGCACCTACTGCACGTTCGCCAAACCACCGGGAGCGGGCGGCCAATACTTGACACCAGTCGACGTCATGGCGATCGCCGTCGCCGGTAACGCTCACCGCTGCACCGAGGCCCTGCTGACGCTCGGCGATGCGCCCGAGGCTCGCTGGCCCCAGGCCAGGGAGTTCCTCGACGGCCTGGGCGTCACCTCGACGTTGGATTACGTCAGGGTCATGAGCGAACGCATCGTCGGCGAGACCGACCTGCTCCCCCATGCCAATCCAGGGGTGATGGATGAGGCGACGATTGCCGCACTCCGGTCATCGAATGTGTCCATGGGTCTGATGTTGGAGAACATCTCGCCGCGCCTCCTCGAGCCCGGCATGCCCCACCACAACTGTCCCGACAAGCATCCCGATGTGCGGGTGGCGACCATCGAAGCCGCCGGGCGGCTGCGAGTGCCGTTCACGACGGGAGTGCTCGTGGGTATTGGCGAGACCCCTCGAGAGATCGTCGACTCCCTGTTTGCGCTTGCGGACCTCCACGCCGCCCACGGCCATATCCAGGAGATCATCGTCCAGAACTTCCGCGCCAAGGCCGACACGCTGAAGCGACGTGATCCCGAGCCGACCGTGCAGTACTTCGCCAGGGTGGTGGCAGCCGCGCGTTGGATCTTCGGCCCCGAGATGAATGTGCAGGTGCCGCCCAATCTCACCGACGACTTCTCCGTGTACCTGGACGCCGGCATCAACGACTGGGGCGGCGTGTCGCCGCTCACGATCGACTGGGTGAACCCCGAGGCGCCGTGGCCGCACCTCGACACGCTGCGCAATGTCACGACGCAAGCCGGGTTCCGTCTGATGCCGCGGCTGCCGGTCTACCCCGAATACATCTCCGCAGACTGGATCGACCCGGCGCTACTCGACAAAGTGCGAGCAAGCGTCGATGTCGAGGGTTATGCGGTTGCAGAGTCCGAGGTGGCGATTGCCCCCATCCGAACAGGGAGTCATCAACCGTGAGCACCACCATCACCTTCGTGCGGCTGCGACCGGCCGATGCCATCAACGAGCTGTGGGCGGCGACTCGCCGCAAGGCCGGCACCACCACCGTCGAGGTGGGCTCGCTGAGCGCATCCGATCGCCGCGGCGCCCTTGCCGGGGGCCTGCTTCCTGTCGCGGCCACCGGCGAGGCTGAGCCCGTCGCCTGGGTAGTCGATGCCACTCGTGCGCTCGAGCTCGGCACATTGGGCACCCCCGGCTGGCGCTTGACCGTGCTCCACGGTGACGATCGGATGGCCACGCTCGATGCTCTGGCGCGCACCCAGGCTGCGTTCCTGCGTACGGGCCGCAGCCGGGTCGCGGAGGCCGCCGATCTCGTGTCCCTTCCCGGCGTTGCCGCGACCGTGTCGGTCTTCGTCGATTGCGTCGAGCATGCGGTGGCGGCCGTGCAGGCGGGAGCGGGCGACCTGGTGCTGCGTGACTGGGACACCGAACGGATCGGTTCGTTGCGAGACGCCCTCGGGGCCGATGTGCTCGTCGAGCGCACGGCGCTACCGGTCGGCGTCTGCGTCGACGACGTGCGTACCGCGCTGGACAAGGAGCTGTTCCCGGCGTATCTGGCGCAAGTGGACGCCGCGGGAGCGTCCCGGCCGCGCTACGAGTGGGCGCCCGGCAAGGACATGGCCGCTCCGGTCCCCGCCCATCGCTTCTCGGCGGCCTGGGGCGACGAGGCATGGACTGCAGCCGCGCTGCCGGCGCCCGACCTCAGCGGCGTCGCAGCGGATCTGGCTCCGATCCTGGGCCGTTCCCTCGAGGGGACCGCGCCGAGCCGTGACGAGGTGGAGCGGCTGTTCCTGGCACGGGGGAGCGAGGTCGACGTGATCGCACAAGTGGCCGACGAGCTGCGGCGCCGGGTGAACGGCGACACGGTCAGCTTCATCGTGAACCGCAACATCAACTACACCAACCAGTGCTACTTCCGATGCGGTTTTTGTGCGTTCTCGAAGGGTCCGCGTTCACTCAACATGCGCGAGGACCCGTACCTGATGACGGTGCCTCAGGTGGTCGAACGCTCCGTGGAGGCGTGGGAGCGCGGCGCCACCGAAGTGTGCCTCCAGGGCGGCATCCACCCGGAGTTCACCGGCGACTTCTACGTCACGGTGGTGGAGTCGATCAAGGCCCAGCTCCCCGACATGCACATCCACGGCTTCACCCCGCTCGAGGTCTGGCAGGGGGCAGAAACGCTTGGCATCACGATTCGCGACTTCCTCGTGCGGCTTCGCGATGCCGGGCTCGGCACGCTCCCGGGGACGGCTGCGGAGATCCTCGACGACCGGGTCCGCAAGCATCTGTGCCCGGACAAGATCCGAACCTCGCAATGGGCCGAAGTGATGATCACGGCCCACGAGCTCGGAATGCCTTCTACTTCTACGATCATGTTCGGGCACATCGACGACGCCGCGTCGTGGGCCAACCACATCGAAGCCATTCGCCGGGTGCAGCGACGCACCGGCGGCATCACGGAGTTCGTGCCATTGCCGTTCGTCCACATGGGAGCGCCGATCTTCACCATGGGGAAGAGCCGACCGGGGCCAACTTGGGACGAGGTCGTCCTCATCCACGCCGTCGCCCGCATCGCCTTTCATGGGCTCATCGACAACATCCAGGCGTCCTGGGTGAAGTTGGGTCTCGACGCCGGGGTCCGGCTGCTCGACGCCGGGTGCAACGACCTCGGCGGAACGCTCATGGACGAGATCATCTCCCGCTCCGCTGGGGCAGCGCATGGGACCTTCCTCGACGCCGACGACTTCACGGCCGCGATCGCCGGAGCGGGACGCCACCCGCTGCAGCGTACGACCGTGTACGACGGGCTCCCGGCATCGACCGAGCCCCGCCGCCCGGTGGGGTAGGACGCGGCGCCGGACCGGCGACGGCGTACTCTGGCGCATATGAGAATCACCGTCGTCACGATCTTTCCCGAGTTCTTCGCCTCGCCGTTGGAGGTCAGCCTTGTCGGCAAGGCCAGGGGCGACGGCACGCTCACGGTGGACCTCGTGGATCTGCGGCGGTGGGGCAAGGGCGTACACCGGGCTGTCGACGACACCCCGTTCGGAGGAGGAGCAGGCATGGTGATGGCCGTCGAGCCGCTCTCCCGCGCCCTCACCCCCCTCGCCGGCACCCGGCGGGTGCTGCTCAGCGCCACCGGAGTCCCGCTGAACCAGGCCACCCTGGATCGGTGGGCCGAAGAGGATGACCTCACCCTGGTCTGCGGACGGTACGAGGGTGTCGATCAGCGGGTTGCCGACCACCTCATCGACGAGGAAGTGTCGTTGGGCGATTACGTTCTGCTCGGCGGCGAGGTGGGGGCGCTCGCCATCATCGAAGGGGTGGCCCGGCTACTCCCCGGAGTGGTGGGCAACCCCGAATCGGTGATCACCGAGAGCTTCCGCAACGGTCTCCTCGAGGAACCGCACTACACGAGGCCCGCCTCCTTCAACGGCTGGGATGTGCCGGAAGTGTTGCTGTCGGGCGATCACGCCAAGGTGGCCGCGTGGAGGCACGCCCAGCGTCTCGAGAGGACGAGAAGGCTCCGGCCGGACCTGATCGGGCCAGATTTCGACGTCACCACCGAAGAGGTCTAAACTCCCGGGGCTTCTTGCCTTCCCTTGTCGGAGGAATCCTGTGAACACGCTCGATCAGATCGAGGCCGCGTACCTGCGCGACGATATTCCCCAGTTCGGGCCCGGCGACACCGTAAAGGTGCACGTCCGCGTCGTCGAGGGCGGTCGCGAGCGCGTCCAGCTCTACGAAGGCGTGGTGATCGGTAGGAGCGGCGGCGGTCTCCGCGAGACGTTCACCGTCCGCAAGATCAGCTTCGGCGTCGGTGTCGAGCGCATCTTCCCTGTGCACGCACCCATCATCCAGAAGATCGAAGTCACCCGCAGGGGCGACGTGCGCCGGGCCAAGCTCTACTACCTGCGGGACCGCATCGGCAAGTCGGCCCGCATCAAGGAAAAGCGGACCTGACGTTGCGCACCTCGCCGCAGGTGCGTCTCGATCACTCCACGCTTTCTGCCGGATGCGATGAGTTGTCGTCGCGTGATCCGGTGCTGGGAGAGCTGTACACGAGAAACGGGATCCCACCGCTGTGGCGGCGTGCCCAGGGTTTTCCCACGCTCGTCAAGCTGATCCTCGAGCAACAAGTCTCACTCGCCTCGGGAGCCGCCGCCTATCGCCGGCTCGAGGAGCGCCTTGGGTCGGTGACACCGGACGGATTCCTCACGTTGGATGACGAGGAGCTGCGTGGCATAGGGTTCTCACGACAGAAGACCCGGTATGTGCGGCTCCTGGCCACCACCATCGCCGTCGGCGACCTCGACATCGATCGTCTTGCCGGTATGGATGACGATGCTGCTCGCGACGTGCTGCTCGAGTGCACCGGCATAGGCCCATGGACCGCGGCCAACTACCTGCTCTTCGCGCTGGGCCGGCCCGACGTGTGGCCGACCGGGGACCGTGCGCTCGTCGTGTCACTTGGCCGCGCGCTCAGCGCAGCCGCTCCTCCCACATACGGCGACGCCGACCTGATGGCGGAACGGTGGCGACCGTGGCGGGCCGTAGCCGCCAGGATGTTGTGGCACGACTACCTGGGTGGTCCGGCATACGACCCGGTGAGCTTCTCCTGACGTTGTGCCGCTCGGCGTGCCGGTGAACAGGGCAGCACTGCGCCACCACTCGGGTAACGTGCCGAGGTGACCGATTCCACCATGCCTCCGATTCCGCCGGACGCGACCGTCGCCGCGTTCGATGGGGATGCGACAGCGGACGACGTCGCGGCGGCCGCCGATGAGGCTGCCGGCGTCGCTGAGGAGCCGCCGGGCCCGGACGAGACCCCGGAGAAGGAGCATCGGTCGTTCTGGCGGGAGCTCCCGATCCTCATCATCGTTGCCCTCGTCATCGCCGTGCTCATCAAGACGTTCATCATCCAGGCGTTCTGGATCCCATCGGGGTCGATGCGGGAGACACTGGAGATCAACGATCGAGTGCTCGTCAACAAGCTGTCGTACCGGTTCGGCGATATCCAGCGGGGTGACGTCGTCGTGTTCGACGATCCTCGCGGCGTGCAGAATCGGGAGTCCGTCGTCGAGTCGGTGGCTCGCAACCTGGCAGAGTCCGTCGGGCTGTCCACACCGAAGTCCGAGTTCATCAAGCGGGTGATCGGGCTGCCCGGCGAGACCATCGAGATCCGCGACGGCGTGCTGTCCGTCGACGGTGTGCCCCTCGAAGAGGACTACCTGCATCCTGACACGGACATGCTCGACTTCGGTCCGCAGGTCGTCGAGGAGGGTCACTACTTCGTCATGGGCGACAACCGCAACCGCAGCCAGGACAGCCGGTCGTTTGGAGCAATCGATGGAGAAGCCGTTGTAGGGGAGGCGTTTGTGGTCTTGTGGCCGCTCAGCCGTTGGAGCGGGCTCTGACGGCGGCCCCACCGGCCTGCCGGGGTCGGAGACGCGTGTCACTCCCGGGTGATACGAATGTGGAGCCGTATCCGGTTGCGCTCGGCGTAAGATCCGATCCACGCTGCCGCACGCTCACCAAGCTGGCCGCCCCGGCCGACTTTGAGGAGAACCACGATGGGTGAAGAAGACCTCGAGAGGTATGAGACCGACGTCGAGCTCCAGATCTACAAGGAGTATCGGGACGTCCTCCCGATGTTCCGCTACGTGATCGAGACGGAGCGGCGTTTCTACCTGGCAAACGGGGTCGAGGTCAACACCCGGCGCGCCGACGGCTCGTTGTATTTCGAGTTGGAGTTGGAAGACGCATGGGTGTGGGACATGTACCGCCCCGCCCGCTTCGTGAAGCGGGTCAAGGTCATGACGTTCCGGGACGTCAACATCGAAGAGCTGGAGCCTACGCCGGCGATCTGAGCGGGGATCGGCGCACGCTGGCCCGGCTCGGGGAGCGTATCGCCGCAGCGTTTCTCGTGCGGAAGGGCGCGCATCTGCTCGGCCGCAATGTCGCCGTGGGAAGAGGGGAGCTGGATCTCGTCGTCGAGATCGACCGGATCCTCGTCGCCGTCGAGGTGAAGACCATCGGCCCGGCATCGTCCACGACCGATGTCATCGACAGGATCTCGGATGCCAAGCTCCGCCAGGTGCGCTCGCTCGCCGGGCGGCTCGCTGCCGCCGAGCGCAGGCCGGTCAGAGTCGACTTCGTCGGCGTCAAGCTCGATCAGGAGGGCGCGACGATCAACTGGAGAACGGCGATTGCGTGACGCCGCCGCGACGGCGGGTCTCCCTGAACCAGCACCCGCGGTGCCAATGGCGTCGCATGTCCGGAGCGAACTCAGGCACGACCACAACGTGGCCGACACCGGGCGGGATCTCGGTGCGGCAGCCAGGGCAGGCATACGGCTTCCTCGCCTGATATGGCTGCACGGCGCTGACGACTTCTTCTCCAAAGGGCATCCGCCGCACCCTCAACCGAAGAAACCCCACGCCACCAACGCAAGCGTCAACACGGCGAACCCTATGACGATGCCGATGTCGAGCTTCGAAGCCCGCTGCTTGTTGAAGGGGTTGAATCCCATGGTGAGATGGTAGGGCCGTCCAACCCAGGGCTTCAGCGACCGGCGCCGGGGTCACTGCAGACAGAACTCGTTGCCCTCGGGGTCCCGCATCACGACCCAGTATTCGTCACGCTGATCCACCGGGCCGATGATCGTTGCCCCGGCACTCGTGAGACGCTCGGCTTCGGCGTCGACCCGGCTCCTGCGTTCGGCGATCGGGATGTCGTGGCCTCCGCCTGCGTTGACATCGAGGTGTACCCGGTTCTTGGCGATCTTCCCTTCGGGTACTCGCTGGAAGAACACGCGCGGCCCTACCCCGTCCGGATCGACCAGCGCCCTGGCGTCGTTCCAGTTCTCCTCAGGGATCTCCATCGAGCGAGCCCATTCATCCCACGATGCGAAGCCCTCCGGCGGCGGCTGGACGACGTAGCCGAGCGCAGCTGCCCAGAAATCCGCGAGGGCGGTCGGGTCGCCGGCGTCGAACGTGATCTGGATCGCATGGGCCATGGGGTCATGGTATCCCCGCCGGCGGAAAATCCGCCGGAAAATGGGTCGATCGACCCGGCCGTGGCCCTTGAACCACACTCCACCCGCCCCTAGCGTCAGTGGAGAACCTGCGGCAGTTGGATCGAACGGTGGGATGCGAGGTTTTGCCGACCGTCGGCGGCGATGATCGCCACACCGCAGGATTCCGTGGTCCCGAGAGTGGGCCGCGGGATCTCACCCGAGACCGACCACCACCGACGCAACCGGCTCAGCACCTCAGGGAGAGTGGCACCCATGGCAATGGTCGAGCGACAACGGCGCAGCGCCCAAGGTCTGTTTCCGGACAACGCCGCACTCGTCGAGGCATGCCGGGGTGGCGATGCGCTTGCGTGGAACGAGATCGTCGACCGATACGAACGTCTGGTGTACGCCATTGCGCGCAAGGAGGGCCTCACTCCCGACGAAGCAGCAGATGTCGCCCAGGAGACGTTTGCGACGCTGATCGCGAGCCTCGATCAGATCCAGCACCCGGATCGTCTTGGATCCTGGCTGATGACGGTGGCTCGGCGGTTGACGTGGCGGGCGCGTCACGACAGGAGCCGCCAGTCGGTCGATGTCGACAGTATCGAGATCGGCGTCGACAGCGCAGACTGTGCGCCCGTTGATGCGCTGTTGGTGTACGAGGCGATCCAGGGCCTGTCAGACCCTTGCCGCTCGCTCGTCGTCTCTCTCTTCTTCGACCCTGCAGAGCCCAGTTACGCGGAGATCGCCGTCAGGCTGGGCCGGCCTCTGGGGAGTGTCGGCCCGCTGCGAGCGCGATGCCTCGACCGCCTCAAGACGGCGCTGGCGTGATGTGATGGATCAGCAACTCCTTCTCCAAAAACTGCGCAGGCTGTTGGGCCCGGAAGGCCTCGAAACGGTCGGCGCCGACATGGATGCGCTGGAGCGTGACGGCCGCCTCCCCGGGTGGTTGCTCCGGCTCGCCGATGCGGCCGAGGAGCTGCCGCTCCCCGAGGTTCCTCCTGTCGTCACCCAAGACCTGAAACGCCTCTTCGACGGCAACGCGCTTCTGGAATCGCAGCACGCCACGCTCATCCGTGACAGCCGATACCAGCGAGACCTCGTCGGCGTTCGTGGTACGGATGCCGCAGAGGGATGGTCGATGTCGTATACGAGCGAGATGGCCGACGTGGTCCTCGACCTGTGGCCGCAGGCCGATGGGACGCTCAGCCTCGAAGGCCAGGTCATGGCACATGGTGCGGCGGAATCGGCGTACCGGGCTCACGTGACGGGGCCGGTCGAGGCCACCGCCCACGGCGACCGGCTCGGCCGCTTCCGAATCGATTCCCTGACGCCGGGCTCGTACACGGTCGTGGTCGGCAACGGCACGATCGAGCTGAGCCTCGACGCCGAGCTGGACGGCTCGAGATGATGGACACCGCCTCCCCGCTCGTCTGTGCTGACGGCACCGTCACGTGGGGTGCTGCGCTCCGGCCCCTCACCAACGAAGGGCTCGCCGAGCAGCTCGACGCCGCTGCCGCGCTCGTTCAGCAAGACAGCGAGCGCGCCTCGACGCTGCTGGCGGCGATCGCGGTTGAGGCCTCACACCGGGAGCTCTCAGATCTCCGTGCGCAGGCGCTCTACCTGCAAGCTCGCGCCGAGCTGAACCAGGGTCACCTCGACGCCGCGCTGCAGCTGATCGACGGCGCCCGTGCGCTCTGGCTGGCCGCCGGCATGCTGTTGTCTGCGTGGCGCACCGATCTCGGTCGGATGCATGTCCTCGATGACCTGGGTCGCCACAGCGAGGCCATTGCCGTTGGTGAGGCACTGGTGGCTGCAGTCGAGGACGCCGATGTCGGCGTCGATGATGCCGAGCAGGCGGCCTGGCTGAGGGCTGCAGCCTTGGAGAACCTCGGTGTTGGCCACGGCTACCTCGGCGACCACGCCGCGGCCCTCGACGCCTACGCAGAGGCCGAGGAGGCGTACAGGCGGCTGGGAATGGACGAAGATGTGCCGCGTCCCCTCGGCAACCGGGGCGTCGAGCTGGTCGAGGTCGGGCGTTTTGCCGAGGCCCTCGAAGCGCTGCAACAGGCCGCGGCAGGGTTCGATGAGCAGGACGATCGGTTGTTCGCCGCAAAGTGCCTGGCGTACCAGGCAAAGGCACACGTACGGCTCGGTGACTACCTGGCCTCTGCAGCAGCGACGCAGCAGGCCGACCGGTACCTCGCCGGGCAGGACACGACCACGGAGTACGCCCGCACCCAGCTCGTCCGTGCGGAGACCCTCACCTCGTTGAACCTCCTGGAGGAGGCGCTCGATGTCTACGACGCCATCGTGCCCCGATTCGATGCGGCCGGGCTGCGCCATGATCTCGCCGATGCGATGCAAGGTCGCGGCGTCGTGCTGGCCCATCTCGGCCGTCGGGACGGCGCCTGGGAGAGCTTCCGCCGAGCTGCCCAGCTGTATGCCGACATGGAGGCGCATGCACTGGCTGCGTCGGCCACATTGGCGCAGTCCGACCTGGCCGAAGGCGACGAGGCCCGGCGCCTCGTCTACGACGCTTTTGCGATTCTCGAAACCAGCGGCCGGCTCCCCGAGCTCGGTGCCGCCCTGCTCCGAATGGCCCAGCTCGAGGATTCCCCCGAGGCCGCGCACCGTCACCTCGACGGCGTCGTGGCGATGCTCGCCGACCACGAGATTCCCGAGCTGCGGTGGAAGGAACGTTACGAGCGGGGCCGGCTGCTCGAGACCCAGGGTGACCTGATCGGGGCCCGCCGGGCGCTCGAGGCGTCGCTGGCAGCCATTGAAGATGTCCGCAGCACGGTCGGCGACGAACACGAACGTCTGCTGTTCATGGTGCGTCGTGAGAACGTGCTGCAGCGACTGCTTTCGCTCGATCTGGCTGAGGGCGATGTGGCAGGGGCCTACGCACGGACGCAGGAGGCGAGGGCTCGCACGCTGGTCGAGCGGCTCGAGGGCGAGGTGAGCGTGAAGCACGCACCTCCCACGTCGGCCGAGCTCGATGCGATCTACACCGAGTTGCTCAACGCCCCGTCGTTGCGGGCGGCGTCGCTTGTCGGAGAGGCACGCCTACTCGAGCGTTCCGCGATGAGGGCGGTGCCGTCCGGCCGGCTTCCGGAGAGCTCCATACGCACCACCGCGGAATTCGCGGCCACCTCGGTGATCACGTACGAGACGCTGGACGACGAGATACTCGCGTTCGTGCAATCGGACGACGAACTGGCAGTGGTCAGGGAACTTGCGACGACAGGCGAGATCCGCCACTTGCTCAATCAACTGGATGCGCAGTGGCGCCGATTTCGAGATCCGGGTCTGGCCGCCCGCCAGCATCGGCACCTCCTGGCGACGACGACCGACATCCTGCAGCATCTGCACATCCGGCTCTTGGCGTCGCTTCCCGGCGTGCTGGACCGGGATTCCCTGCTGATCGTGCCCAGCCAGGCGGTCGGCAACGTCCCATTTGCCGCCCTTCACGACGGGGTATGCCATCTCGTCGAGCGGCTCGCGGTGACCATGGCGCCGAATGATGCGATTGCGCAGCACGCCGGGGCGCGGTTGCGTCCCAGCCTCGGTCGCCGTCTTGCCGTCGGCGTCGGCGACGAGGCGACCCCCAATGTCGATGCAGAGGTCGCGGCCGTCGCTGCGCTTTCCGCATCGTCGACGGTCCTCCTCGACGCGGCAGCGACGGTGCAGGCGCTGCACGAGCAAGCCGGCCGCCACGACGTGGTGCACATCGCGTGCCACGGCATCGACCGGAGCGACAACCCGCTGTTCTCTGCGGTCCGCCTCGGCGACCGTTGGCTGACCGCAGCCGAGATCGCAGGTTTCGACCTCGACGGTCAGGTTGTCGTGCTCAGCGCGTGCTCGTCGGGGCGGCAGCGTGGCTTCGGGACGGCCGGCGAGCTCGTCGGACTTCCGAGGGCATTCCTCGCCGCGGGTGCCGGATCCGTGGTCGTCAACCTGTGGGCCGCCGACGATGCTTCAGCGATCGACCTCATGACCGCCTTTCACGAGCAGCTCGGCGCACACGAACCGGCCGAGGCGCTGCGCCACGCGCAGCTCACCATGCTTTCACATCGACCACATCCGTACCACTGGGCACCTGCCGTCGTGGTCGGCGGCTTTCGGGGGAGGAACCCATCATGAAACGAAACATCTTGGTGACCATTGCAGTGACCATGCTGCTCGGTGCGATGCTGGCATCGCCTGCGGCAGCAGGCGGGAACGAAGTCGAAGTGACGGCCGAGGTGGTGATCAAGATCAGCTCCGACTCGACCGCGGACGCCGACGAGCTCGCCTCCCGCAACGGTGGCTTCGTGGTTCGTCCCCTGATCGAGTCTCGAGGCGTGTACCTCGTGGGGACCGTGGTGCTCGTCGATGAGGAGAAGGTCATCGAAGAGACCGACAAGGAAGCCGAGGATTGGGCGAACGACCTCGCGAAGGATGACGACGTCGTGTGGGTGCAGTCCGTCGTCCTCGAAGACTTGGAGGACACACGCTTTCATGCGTGGCCCGACGGAGATCATGAGACTACGGGAACCGGTGACCTCGGCGACCAGGCTTTCTACGACTATCTCGCACTCGACGAGGCGCATCTGGAGGCCACAGGAGCTGGTGTGGTCGTGGCCGTACTCGACACGGGCGTGGACGTCACTCACCCCTTCCTCGCCGGACGGGTTGCGGGGGGCTTCGACATGGTTGGCGACGATGCCGACCCCATGGACGAAGGCAATGGAGTGGATGACGATGGTGACGGTTTCGTCGACGAGGCCTTTGGCCACGGCACCTTTGTCGCCGGCCTCGTGCTGCAGATTGCCCCCGATGCGACGATTCTCCCGATTCGCGTCCTCGACGCCGACGGTCGCTCCGACGTCTCGGCAGTCGTCGAGGGCATCGACTTTGCGATCGAGCAGGGCGCCGACATCATCAACCTCAGTGCCACCTTCTCCAGCAACGAGAAGCCCGACAGCCTGAAGGATGCGCTCGAGCGGGCCAAAGATGCGGACGTCGTCGTCGTCGTCGCTGCGGGGAACGCGGGGGTGGACTCCAAGGTGTATCCCGCCTCCGAATCGTCGGTGATCAGTGTTGGAGCGTTTGCCTTGAACGACGTCGAGCAGGTGACCGAGTTCTCGTCCCACGGCAAGTGGGTCACGGTGGCCGCCCCGGGAGTCGGTCTGGTGAGTTCGGTGCCCGGCGGCGGTTACGCAGAGTGGGCCGGGACCTCGATGGCTGCCCCGATCGTTGCAGGGCACGCCGCACTGCTGGTGGAATTGGACCCTGCTGCGGATCGCAAAGACATCGAGAAGGCGCTGAAGGACGGCGCCCAGAAGATGCACGGCAATGATCGCGCAGAGAAGGGCCGCATCGACATCCTGGCGAGCTTCGACAAGCTCTGAGCCGAACCCTGTTCGATTCGACGTATTTATCTACCTGCCCCGCGCCACTGGTGGTGCATACGGTGTGTCGGGCCCAACGGTTCATTCATGTGTTCCGCATCGGTGGGGGACACGCCGCTTGTCTGACGGGGGGCACCGTGGCACCAAAAGCAGGTGAACACATCGTCCGATCGGGGGAACCGGTCGGCGGCGATGCGCTCCAGCAACCCCCGGAGCCTGTTGCCGCCGAGTGCGCGGTCGAATCCACCACCGTCGTGATCCTGCTGCCGGCCCTGCCGGTCTGCAACGGTGCACCCCGTTGGACAACGGCAACATCGTGAGAGGGAACGAGGGTACGTCCGAACGGACGTGGCAGCCGTTGGTGGCAAGAGAGAGGGAGAGCAGCGTGAGAGAGACAGTGATCGGTGGCATCCCCGAAGGGGTCGCCGGCCTGCAACCAGTAGGTCAGAGCGACGGCAGTGCCGCGCGGGTGAGGATCTCCGCGGTCATACCCACCCTCAACGAGGCCAAGAACCTGCCTGAGGTGCTGCCGCGCCTGCCGGCAATGGTCGATGAGGTCATCATCGTCGATGGCCGGTCGAGCGACGACACCGTGGACGTGGCGCGGCGGTTGCGCCCGGATTGTGTTGTGGTGCTGGAGCCGAGGCCAGGCAAGGGCGCTGCTCTGCGCGCCGGTTTTGCGGCGGCCACCGGAGACATCATCGTCATGCTGGACGCCGACGGGTCAACGGACCCTGCCGAGATCCCCGGGTTCGTCGGCGCACTGCTCAGCGGCGCCGACTTCGCCAAGGGGTCGCGCTTCATGCAGGGCGGCGGTACCGCCGACATGGAATGGCATCGGAAGGCGGGAAACTGGGTCCTGACGAAGGCCGTGAACCTACTGTTCGGGGCGCAATTCTCCGACCTCTGCTACGGGTACAACGCATTTTGGAGTCGTGTGCTGGCCGTCATGGACCAGAGCACCGACGGCTTTGAGGTCGAGACCTCGATGAACATCCGGGCAGTGCGGGCATCGTTGTCCGTTGCCGAAGTCCCGAGCTTCGAGCACTCTCGGATCTACGGCACCAGCAACCTCAACGCATTCCGCGACGGGATGCGAATCGCCCGGATCATTGCCGCCGAGATCGTGCGGAGCCGGCCGGCGGTGAAAGAGCCGCCTCGACTGCGCTGGGGGACTGCGGAGCCGCAACCGGAGGGTGGCAGCGCTTGAAGCCGTGTCGAGGCCGCCGCCGCTCACCTTTTGCGCCACTACGTCGTGCAGGCCCGTGAACGCTCCCGCACTCCCGATTCGGCGGTATCGTTGTCGCCGTGGTTGAGGGAGAGGTTGTGAGGGGGAAATCCCGTTCGTCCGTCGGTTTTGCACCCGTTCATGTCGGCTTGGTCGACGTGGCGGCTGCGATTCCGGCTATTCCCGCGTCGGGTGCACCGGGCGGCGGTGCGTACACCCGAGCTGCCAGCTACGTGCGGTGGAGTGCTGAGGCCGTGGGCGTGGCATGGACCGATATTCCCCCCGAGGGCCTCGACTCCACAACTCATGCCGAGTCCATCTGGTCGCAGCTTGGCTTTGCCCTTCAGGATCGTGCCACGGCCGGCGGGATCGAGTTGGGGGATTCGCTCGACGTCGCGGGGCTCGGTCGGATGCCCGTCAACGCCGATGCGGCAGCTGCGGCTCCGGCGATCACGGTCGTGATTGCTACCCGGGATCGGCCCCAATTGCTCGACCGGTGCCTGCAGTCACTCCTTGCGCTCGACTACCCCAATTTCGACGTCCTGATCGTCGACAACGCCCCTTCGTCGGATGCGACAGAGCAACTGATCGAGGATCGCTACCGGCAGCAAGATTCCGTGCGGCGCGTCCGCGAAGATCAGCCCGGACTGGCCGCCGCCCACAATCGTGCTCTCGTCGAGGCCACGGGTGAGATCCTCGCCTTCACCGACGATGATGTCGTGGCCGATCCCCAATGGCTCTCTTCGTTGGCGGCGGCGTTTGCGACCGGCGACGACGTTGCGTGTGTCACGGGGATGATCGTGCCACTCGAGCTCGACACCCAGGCCCAATGGTGGCTGGAGGGCTACGCAGGCTTCTCCAAGGGCTTTGCGCGGAAGGTCTACAACCTCGATCGCGATCGCCCGGACGACGTGCTGTTCCCGTACGCCGCCGGGAAGCTCGGCTCCGGCGCCAACATGGCCTTCCGCCCCGACGTCTTGCGTGAGATCGGTGGCTTCGACACGGCACTCGGCGCAGGAAGCGGGGCGTATGGTGGCGACGATCTCGCCGCGTTCTTCGAGGTCGTGACTCGCGGCCATACATTGGTGTACGAGCCGGGAGCGATCGTGCGCCATCAACACCCGGCAACTCAGGAAATGCTGCGACGCCAGCTGTTCGGCTACGGTGCCGGCCTCACTGCCTACCTGACCCACACCGTCGTCGAGCAGCCGAGCCGGATCCTGGACTTGGCCCGCAGGGTGCCGACGGCGCTCTCGTACGGGCTCTCCGGTAACTCGGATCGCAATGTGCGCCGCCCCGCCGACTTCCCGTTTCATCTCCGCCTGCGGGAGCTGGCGGGCATGGCCGTCGGGCCCGTCGCCTACCTACGCACCCGCCGGAGGAGGCGAGCGGCGACGGTCGCCTCCTTCGCCCAACCGAGCTGACGTCGTGAGTCGGTCTGTTCCGGTGCTGATGTACCACTCGATCTCGGATCGGGCTGCGCCTGCGTTCCGGCGCTGGACCGTGGCTCCTGCGCTGTTCGCCGACCACATGGCGTACCTCGCGGGCGAGCGCTACACCTCACTGACGGCCTCGGAGTACTCCGCCTGTCTCGCGGGCGCCGCCGGCCTTCCGGAGAAGCCTGTCGTCATCACGTTCGATGACGGGTATGCCGACTTTGCCGAACAGGCGCTCCCCGTGATGCGCACCCATGGGCTCAGCTCGACGCTGTTCGTCACCTCGGGCTATATCGGACGTTCCAGCGAGTGGCTCGTGCGGGAGCGGGAGACCGATCGGCCGATGTTGACCTGGGACCAGCTCGTCGAGATCGGGGGGGACGACGTCGAGTACGGCGGCCACGGCTTCAGCCATCGCCAGCTCGACACCTTGCCGCTGGTCGAAGCGCTCGAAGATGTCGCCGCCGGCAAGACCCTGCTGGAGGAACGCACCGGCCGTCACGTCAGCACCTTCGCCTACCCGCACGGCTATTCGACGCAGGGGATGCGTCGTGGACTCGCCGACCTGGGATTCGAGTCGGCGCATGCCGTGGTCCACGCCATGAGCTCGCTGGACGATCGCCCGTATGCCGTGAGCCGGCTCATCGTCGATGCCGACACCGATCTGCCGACGTTTGCGTCGCTGTTGGACCCGGGCGCCGTTCCCGTCCACCCGGACCGGGACGACTGGCGGCAAACAGCGTGGCGATGGTGGCGTCGCGGTCGATTGGCATTCCGATTCGACTCTCACCACGTGCCCGCATGACGGACGGCGAACCGGACGTGAAGCCGGTCCACGTCGTTTCTCCCGCACCGCGGGACGTGTGGCGCAAGGTCGCAGATGCGGACCCTCACGCGCTCGCCACCCAATCGCCCGAATGGACGGATGTGTTGGTCGGCTCGGGCCGCTGGCTGGATGCCAGCCGTGCGTACACCTTCGCTTCGGGTCGACAGGTCATCCTGCCGCTCGTCAGGCGCCGGGGACTCGGTGTGCGAGGTCCCCACTGGTCGTTCGGGGAGGGGTGGGGGATGGGCGGTGTGCTGGCCCCCGACGGCGCCGTCGCTTCCGACGTTGCGGCGGCTACGGCAGACGTCGCAGCGCTTCCTGCGGTGCGTGTTTCGGTGCGCCCCAACCCCGTGCTCGCCGAACAATGGCGGGACGGCACCGCCGTGCCTGGATGGGCAGCTTCTCCTCGCCGGGCGCATGTGCTCGACCTCTCCGGTGGTGCCGCTGCCGTGTGGGACGGTCGTTTCCACAAAGACACCCGCCGCTACGTGCGCCGGGCGGAACGAGACGGCATCACGGTGGTCCGCGATGTCGATGGGACGCTGGTCCCCGTGTTCTACGAGATGTTGCTGGCTTCGTTCGAGCGGTGGGCCGACCGTTCCCGAGAGCCGAAGTGGATGGCGGTCGCTCGCGGCAAACAACGAGACCCGTTGCGCAAGTTCGTGGCGTGGCGGGAAGGCCTCGGCGATGCGTTCCGCCTCTATGTCGCATTCCGGGACGGGATCCCCGCCGCAGGTATTGTCGTGCTCTTCGGTGCCAACGCGCATTACACCAGGGGAGCTATGGATGCTGAGGTCGCGGGCAAGTCGCACGCCAACGATCTGCTGCACTGGACGGCGATCAGCGAGGCGTGTGCGGACGGCTGTGGCGCCTATCACATGGGCGAAACCGGGACCTCGTCGTCCCTGGCCCGTTTCAAGGAGAAGTTCGGTGCGCGACCGATCCCGTACGCCGAGTACCGCATCGAACGTGTACCCATCACCGCCGTCGATGGTGCGGTGCGATCGACCGTAAAACGGGTCATCGGTTTCCAGGATGCGTGACCGGGGCTGGGTAGCTGCCGGTGGTGCGCTGCTCGGCATCGTGCTTGCCGCGGGCATCGTGTTCACGGCATCAGGGTCCCGTCCTGGTGCCCTCAAGGGCGAGACGTCGCTGATGACCGACGACTGGAAGATCGCGTTCTACGACGAATTCTCGAGCGGCGGCCTGGATGGGGACCGGTGGACCACGTGCTACTGGTGGGCTACCGATGGGTGCAACAACGGGTCGAGCGGCGAGCTCGAGTGGTATCAGCCGGGAAACGTGACGATCGAGGACGGGTCACTCGTCTTGACCGCACGAGAGGAGGCCGTGTCGACCGCGGACGGGAGCCTTCTCGACTACACCTCAGGCATGGTCACCACCGGAAGGGCAACGTCAGATCTCACGGAGGAGCCGCGGTTCTCCTTCACGTATGGGCGTGCCGAGATCCGGGCCCGACTGCCTGCCGGGCAGGGGCTGTGGCCGGCTTTCTGGCTGCTCCCCGTCACCCACGAGTCGCGTCCTGAGATCGACGTGCTGGAGATGCTGGGCCACGAGCCGACGACATTTCGAATGCACTACCACTTCATCCAGGACGGCGAGCGATCGAGCTTGGGCCAAGACGTGACCACGGTGGACCTCAGCGCCGGGTGGCACACGTATGCGGTCGAGTGGAGCGAGGATGCCCTCGTTTGGTACCTCGACGGGCTGGAGCGCTGGCGGATCGATGATCCCGAGATCGTCCCGCACGAGCCCATGTATCTCCTGCTGAATCTCGCCGTAGGGGGAGATTGGCCCGGCGCTCCCGACGAGACCACGCCGTTTCCGAGCGCATACCTCATCGATTACGTCCGGGTCTGGCAATATCCGCCTCGATGACCATGCACCGGCTGGCTGAGCACCTGAGGGTGCCGCTGTTTCGCAGCGGCTATGCCCTGGCGAGCAACACGGTCGTCACCAGCGGCCTGGGTGCCGTCTACTGGGTGCTTGCCGCCCGGCTGCTCAGCCCCGACGACGTGGGAGTGGGGGCGGCGCTCATCTCGGCGATGACGCTGCTCACGACGCTCACCGTGTTCAATCTCGACAACGCCTTGAACCGCTTCGTCCCACCGGCCGGCGCCGCGACCGCCCGCCTCATCCTGGGGTCGTACGCGTTTGCGGTCCCGCTGGCGGGTGTCGCTGCCGTGGTGTTTCTGGTCGGCATCGACTGGTGGGCCGCTGGGCTCGACGTGATCACGTCGTCGGGTTGGGCGATGGGCGGGTTTGTGGCGGCGACGATGTTGTGGACGGTGTTCGTCCTGCAGGACGCCGCCCTCGCCGGTCTCCGCAAGGCGCCGTGGCTACCCGTGGAGAACGGTCTCTACGGCGTCGCCAAGATCGTCCTGCTCGTGGTGTTCGCAGCGATGTCGGCGCGGTTCAGCGTGTTTGCCTCGTGGACGGTCCCGCTCCTGGCCGTCGTCGTTGCCGTCAACTATCTGATGTTCCGCCGGGCGGTCCCCGCCCACATCGCTGCCACCACAGGGGCGGCCCAGCCGTTCCGCCGGAGGCAGGTGGTGAGGTATGCGGCGAAAGACTACGTGGCGTCGGCGATGTGGACCGCCACCGCGGCGCTGCTCCCCATCATCGTGCTGGACATTGCAGGGGCCGAAGCCAACGCCTACTTCTACCTGGCGTGGACGATCGCGTACACCCTCTATCTGGTGAGTCGCAGCACCGGGGTTGCGCTCATCACCGAGGGAGCGCTGGAGCCGGCGAAGCTCATCGCCTACAGCCGGCAGGTCATCGGGCAGACGAGCGTTCTCATCGTTCCCAGCGTGCTCGTGGTCGTGGTGGCGGCTCCCCTGATCCTGTCGATCTTCGGGCCGGACTACGCAAGGGAAGGGTCGACCGTGCTCCGGCTGCTCGTGCTGGCCGCCATCCCCAACATGGCAGTGACGCTGTTCATCTCCATCGCAAGGGTGGAGCGCCGCATGCGCTCGGTGTTGTACGTCAACGCGGCGATGCTCGTCGGCGTCGTGACCCTCAGCGTGCTGTTGCTCCCGTCTCTCGGCGTGGTGGGCGTCGGGTGGGCGTGGCTCGCGGTACAGACCGTGCTCGCCGTCGTGCTCCTGGCAACCGGCCTCCGCCGGGTGTGGATCCCGATTGCCGCCGAGGTCCCCGCCCTCCAGCGCCTGGCGGCGAAGTTCGGTCCCGGCCGCCGCCTCGGGCGGGAGAGCTCCGCGGCTGCTGCCAGGCTCCCCGCGTTGCTGACCGAGCTCGGCCATGACCACCCGGAGCTCGATGGCCTCCAGGTCGGTCACATGCTCCCGACTGAACTGGACCTGGTCGTGGCGTCGCTGGCCGACGCCGGCGGGCAGCTGCAGGCCGTGATCAAGCTCGCCGCAACCGAGGGCGCCACCGCAGGCATCGAGCATGAGGCAGCCGCATTGGTGGCGCTCCACGGTGACGGCAGGCTCGCCTCGTGGGTGGGCATCCTGCCGTCGATCATTGCGAGGGGTCGCACCGACGGCCTTGGGTACTTCGTCGAAGACTTCATCGCGGGCGAGAGCGCCCGCGACGTCGCGGCAGATGCCGGCCGCAGGGCAGGTCTGGTCATCGCCGCCGCGGAGGCCGTCGCCCCGCTGCATGCGCTGACCGGACGTGCGACGACGGTCGATGCATCGTCGGTCGACCGTTGGGTGCATGAGCCGTTTGCGGATCTCGTCCGGCTGCTCGGCGGCCCGCAAGGTGCGGTACGCGAACGGCGGTGCCGGAGCGTCGCCGCCCAGCTCGAGGCCGATTTGTTGGGCAGCTTGGTCGAGGAATGCTGGATCCACGGCGACTACTGGCTCGGCAACCTGCTCGTGCATGAAGATGGTCGTGTCGCCGGCATCGTCGACTGGGGGCAGGCTGAGGAGCGTGCGCTGCCGGCACTCGACGTGCTGCACCTCGTCCTGACGGCCCGAGTGCTCAGCCACGATCAGCCGTTCGGTGCCACGGTCCTGACCTCTCTCGCCGATCCCGAATGGAACGAGGCAGAGCTCGCGGTGCTGCAGCCGTGGATATCCGACTCTGGTGATCACCGGCCGTCGCTGCGCAGCTTGATCCTCCTCACCTGGCTGCGGCATGTGGCCTCCAATGTGCGCAAGTCGTACCGGTACCGCCGCAGCGACCTGTGGATGGGCCAGAACGTCGACGAAGTTCTCGAATTCATCTCGTGACGAAGCAGAACTGGGTCGATGGACCCGTTTTGCTCCGAGCCCGCCACGAGCGCGGTAAATTGGTGTCTCGACACGGCCAGGTCGGCGCAGTTCTGGCGGTGTCTGGCCACGACGGGGGATGGGCGCCAGCGTGAACATCGACGACGCACCGAGGGACCATCGGGCGCGCACACGACGTGCGTGCCCACTGTTGGGTGCCGTATGAGCGACCGGCGCAACCCGCTGGGTCCCATGACGGCTGCTCCTGTAGCCCTCACGGACGTGCTGGACCCGTCTCGACCCGCAGGCGATGCCGTGGTGGTGAGCATCGCCCGTCACCTGCTCATCATCGGAGCTGCGGTCATCTTGTGGCTGTGGGGAGCCACCCACGTGGACGAGTCGCAGATGAACGACTTCGGTCTGATCAGCGTGCTGCCGTGGAGCGTGTTGGCGTCCTACCTGATCATGCTCATCGGCTACGCCTCGGTGGTGAAGATCGACTACTCCGGCCGCATCCAAGGGATCTACGTCACCTCCTTCACGGTGATGCTCCACGGCATCCCCGCCTTTGCCTACGAGCACCTGAGGTTCTCGTGGGCCTGGAAGCACGTCGGCATCGTCGACTACATCCAGCGGTTCGGCGACGTCGACCTCACCATCGAGAAGCTGCCGGCATATCACAACTGGCCGGGGTTTTTTGGCCTGAATGCGTGGATCACCGAATCGAGTCAGCTGGACTCGGCCCTTTCGTATGCGTCGTGGGCTCCGGTCCTGTTCAACCTGCTCTTCCTGCTCGCGCTCTATGTCATGTTTCGGGGGTTCACCCATGACATGCGGTTGGTGTGGACCTCGATCTTGGTGTTCATGCTCGGCAACTGGGTCGGCCAGGACTACTTCGCCCCGCAGGCGCTGGCGTTCTTCCTCTATCTGATGGTGATGGCCATCCTGCTGCGGTGGTTTGCTCGCAACCCAGGCACCGATGTGCCCACGGACCCCCGGGAGCCGACCAACGACGCAATCCAGCCCGGAACCGTTCCGTATTACGCGCTGTCCGGGGTCGTTGCGCTTGGTCTGTTCGTCATCGCCGTTTCTCACCAGCTCACCCCGATCATCACCATCGCCGCGCTGGGCGCACTGGTGACGTTCCGGGTCATCCGGGTCTCGTGGCCGCTGTATGCGATGCTGGCGTTCACCGCAGCCTGGTTCCTCGGCCCCGCCCGCGGGTTTGTGGTCGACAACCTCCAGACGGTGATGCGTGACGTCGGCGGCTTCCAGGCGAACATCGACCAGAACCTGATCGACTACGAGATCGTCAATCGCACCCAGCAGTTGGTGTCGCTGATCGCCAGGCTGCTGAGTGCCACCATTTTCGGTCTGGCCGGTCTCGGCTGGCTGCGCAGGCGCTATCACGGCGTCCGCACCGGCTGGGCCGCGCTGCTGGCCGCCGTGCCTGCCGTGCTGGTGGTCGTCAGTTCATACGGCGGCGAGGTCATCTTCCGCGCCTATCTCTTCGCCCTTCCGTTTGCGGCGTTCCTGGCCGCCTCGCTGTGGTTCCCTCAGGAGCGAACAGGCACGCGTGCCGTCGCTCGATCGACGCTCGCCGTCGTGTTGGTGGTGCTGACCGGTGCGCTGCTGATTGCCGACTTCGGCGCCGACCGGAGGCAGGTGTTCACCGACGGTGAGGTGGCCGCCGCCGACTACGTCTTCGCGGAGTCGGAGCCTGGGGCGCTGATCATCGAGGGGACCAGGGACTACCCGCGCCAATATCGCAACTACGAGCTGTACACGTTCCTCGCACTGGATCGCTTGACGAACGACTCGCTGGAACGGCTGCGTGCCGACCCGGCAGCCCGGATCGCCGGCTGGCTCTCCGATGACGATCAATACAACGGTGGCTTCGTGATCATCACCGAGTCGCAACGCAACACGGCTTCCGTCCTCGGCACGCTGCTGGTGCCGACCCTCGACGCCATCGAGAACTCGTTGCTCGCATCGGACCAGTTCGACCTCGTGTTCGAGAACGAAGACGCCCGCGTGTTTGCTCCTGTGGGTCAAGAATGACGGCCGCAACCGCACCCGCAGTCGACACCGGCCGTCGCAACGGCCTCATCTGGGTCGCCGTCGTCGGCGCCCTCCAGGTTGCCACGACATCGTTCGGGATCGGACCGCCGCTCCAGCCGTTGTTGTCGATCGTCTTCGTGCTGACGTGTCCCGGCTTCCTGTTGCTGGACCTCGACCGGCCGAAGGACTTCTCGGCCCGGTTGTTGTTGGGCATCGGCGGCAGCGTCGGCATCAATATCGCGATCGCCACAGTTGTCCTCGTGGCCGAGGCACGATGGCTGGCTCCCGCATTGGCGCTTGCACTGGTAGGCGTGGCCGCACTGCCGAAGGGCCGATTGCGGAGAGCCGTTTCCAAGCTGTCGTCCATCGTCGGCGCCCAGCCGAAGCCGCAGCTTGCGCTGCCCGCAGGCGATCCCACTCCCGGCATCTTGCCGGTGGGCGGCGCCGAAGCCGATTCCGGCGAGACCCAGGTCGGGGAGGAGGTCGCGTTTGGTGACCTCCCCGAGGTGGCGACGCTCGAGGTTCCTGTGCTCGACGAGGATTCCGAGGCACCTGCGCTCATCGACCTCAACGTCGCCGACGTTGCGACCATGACCCTGCTGCCCGGGGTGGGGCCGACGCTGGCGCAGCGCATCGTGGCCTTCCGAAACGACAACGGGCCGTTCGAAACGTTCGACGAACTCCTCGAGGTTCCCGGGATCGGGCCGTCCAAGCTGAGCGCTTTCCCCGCAGTTGCCCACCTCACCCAGCCGGTCGCGGACGCAGCCACCAGGGAGCCGCATGACACGGAGCCGGATGCCGAGGTGGCAGACGAGGTGGTCGCCGACACGGAAGAAGCCGAGGTCGTCGAGGTCGACGAGGTGGAGGCGATGGTGCCTGTTGTCGCCGCCCCGCCGGAAGAGGCCGTGGTTGCTGATGCTGACGTGGTTGAGGTTGAGGTTGAGCCGGAGGAGGCAGCAGGGCCTGCCGACGCCGTTGACGGTGTCGAGCCGGCCAGCGAGGTTGAGCCGGTCGAGGTCGAGTCGGTCGAGGTCGTCGTGGCCACGCCGGCACCGACTGATGATCGGCTCGACATCAACACCGCTCGCCTCGATCAGCTCGTGCGGCTGCCGGGCGTCGGCGCCGATCTCGCCGTGAAGATCTTCACCTACCGTGCCGGTCACGGTCCGTTTGCCTCGACGGCGGACCTGGGTGCCGTCTCCGGTGTGGGCGCTGCCAAGCTCAGGAAACTCGAGGAACTCGTGTTCGTGCCGTCCGCACTCGAACCCGCAGAAGAGTCGCCGGTGGCCGAGGCGGTTGAGCCGGAGGTGGAGGACACACCCGCTGAAGGGGTCGTCGATGCCGCAGCTGACGACGCTGCCAACGTCGCAGAAGCTGCTCCGGTCGGCGCCGTCGAAGCGGCGGTCGATGTCATGGCGATCGATGGTGAGCCGATCGAGCCAGATGAGGGCGACGTCGCGGCCGGGTCCGCCGTGGTCGACGAGATTCCACCGATCGACGCGTCTGGAGACGCTCGAGAACCCGATTCGGAGGTGCCCTCGCCCGAAGACGCCGTCGATGAGGTGGCGATCGATGGTGAGCCGATCGAGCGGGATGAGGGCGACGTTGCGGCCGGGTCTGCCGTGGTCGCCGAGATTGAAGATGCCGGGGTGGTCGACGGGGTGGATGACGGCGTGGCCGGTGCGACGTTGGTCGATGCGAGCGCTGCCGACGCCGAGGTGATCGTCGAGACTCCGCCGATCGATGCGTCTGGAGACGCTCGAGAACCCGATTCGGAGGTGCCCTCGCCCGAAGGGGCCGCCGAGCGGGGCGAACGTCCGCCTGTCGACATCAACTGGGCCGATGCCACCCAACTGATCAGTGTGCCGGGCATCGGTCCGCAGCTTGCGGAGAGGATCTTGTCCTACCGCGATCAGCACGGCTTCTTCACGACCATCGACGGGCTCGCAAACGTGCGTGGCGTTTCCTCATCGACGGTCGATCGGTTGCGTCGGTACATCACCGTCTGATCGTCCGGGCGCCGTCCTCCGGGGCGTGTCACACCGGCCGCGTACGTTGTTGGAATGTTTGCTGCTATCACATCCATCGCCCTTGTCGGTGTTGAGCCGAGTCCCGTTCGCGTCGAGGTTCACATCGGCGGGGGTGGCAAGAAGTTCTCGATCGTGGGTTTGCCGGACGCCGCCGTGCGCGAGGCGAAGGAGCGGGTCAGGGCTGCCATTGCCGCTTCGGGTTTCGAGTTCCCCGGCCGTGAGGTCGTCGTCAATCTGTCGCCTGCCAACGTCCCGAAAGCGGGTTCGGCCTATGACTTGCCCATCGCACTCGGTGTGCTTGCCGCGACCAACCAGGGATTGAAGAACACGGTTCGCGTGGTGGCACTTGGTGAGCTTGCACTTGACGGCATGGTGCGGCCGGTCGTCGGTGGTCTGGGTGCCGCGATCGTGGCGGAGAAGGCGGGTTTGCGCTGTGTGTTGCCCTACGGAGCCACGACCGCTGCCGCCCTCGCCGGCGAGGTGGATGTCGTGGCGGCGGCGTCGCTTCGCGAGGCCATCAGGGGCGCAAGGGGCGAAGACACAGGACGGCTGCTCCTCGATCCGCTGGCCGCCGAGGCGACAGCCGATGATCTGGCAGATGTCCGTGGCCAGGACGGGGCGCGTCGTGCGCTGGAGGTGGCTGCGGCAGGGAATCATCATCTGCTCATGATCGGAGCGCCCGGCGCAGGCAAGACGATGCTCGCTCGCTGCCTGCCGGGCATCCTGCCCCCGCTCGACGATCGGGGAGTTCTCGATGTGGCGCTGGCGTGGAGCGCCGCAGGTCTCGAACGCGGCAAGCGAGATGTCCCCCCGTTCCGGGCGCCGCACCATTCGGCGACGCTTGCGGCCCTCGTCGGCGGAGGCAGCGGGGTACCGGTCCCCGGCGAGGTCACGCTGGCGCATCGTGGCGTTCTGTTCTTGGATGAGCTGGGGGAGTTTCCGGTTTCGTTGCTCGATGCGTTGCGGCAGCCGGTGGAGGACGGGAGTGTGGTGGTGGCTCGCAAGGGGAGCTCGGTGAGGTTTCCCTCGCGGTTTCAGCTACTGGCGGCGACCAATCCCTGCCCGTGCGGCTATTCCGGCGATCTGCTGATTGCGTGCAAGTGCACGCCCAAGTCGGCCGACCGGTATCAGCGGCGATTTTCGGGTCCGCTGATCGATCGGTTCGATCTGCGGGTGCGGGTCGCCCGTTTGGAGGCCCACGATCTGACGGGACCCGAGAGCGAAGACAGCGCATCGGTGCGTCGTCGGGTGCTGGCGGCACGCAAGCGCCAGGCGGAGCGGGGCGTGCTCAATGCCCAGCTCACGAGACGCCAGCTCGACGACGTTGTGATGTCGGAGGGTGCGGTGAGGTTGTTGTCGCGGTCGGTGCGGTCGATGGCGTTGACGGCGCGGGGGTGGGATCGGGTGCGGCGGGTGGCGCGGACGGTGGCGGATTTGGATGAGTCTGAGGTGATCGGCGAGATGCATGTTGGTGAGGCGTTGGCGTACCGGGTGTCGTTGTGAGCGACATTGCCCTCAGGTTGGCGTATGCGGGCTTGCATCCCGACCGGGTGCTGGATCTCGTGGAGGCGTATGGCGCCAAGGGGACGTTGCGGCGTGTCCGCGATGGCCGGGTCCGGGTGTCGGATCGGGCGCGGCGTGCGTCGCAGGTGGATGCAGCGCAGCGGCGCCAGGAGTTGGCGGCGTTGGGGGCGGTGTTCGTCGAGGCCGGGTCGGCGGGGTATCCGGCACGGTTGGCGGAGTTGCCGGATGCGGCACCGGGGTTGTTTGTGCAGGGGGTCATTCCGGCAGTACCGGCGGTGGCGGTGGTGGGGACGCGGCGGTGTACGACGTATGGGCGTCATCTGGCGTTTGAGTACGGGGCCGCGATTGCCGAGGCGGGGTGGTGTGTGGTGTCCGGTCTGGCGCGGGGTATCGATGGTGCGGCGCATCGGGGGGTGGTGTCGGCTCGGGGGAGGGGTGCTGCGGTGCTCGGCAACGGGCTTGATGCGGTGTATCCGGCGGAACACCACGGTTTGGCGCAGCGCCTGGTCGAGCTCGGCGGGGCCGTCATCTCCGAATACCCACCGGGCACCCCGCCAGAAGGTTGGCGCTTCCCCCCGCGCAACCGCATCATCTCGGGGATGGCGCAGGCTGTGGTTGTTGTCGAGGCGGCGGTCAAGGGTGGAGCGCTGATCACCGCCAACTATGCCTTACAGCACGGCCGGCCGGTGTTTGCCGTTCCCGGCGACGTGCGTCGCGCCAGCTCGGAGGGGTGCAACCGGCTGATCCGCGACGGGGCGCACCCGGTGCTGGATCCCGAAGACCTCATCGAGGAGCTGTCTCTCGTGCTCGGCCCACCCCTGGTGGGCGCGGGTGCGGACGATCGTCCGGTCGAGGATCACCTGCGCCCATCTGCCGATCGGCTCGTGTAGGTTTGGAAACCGTGACTCGATGGGGAGGTATCTCGGTGAAGCGAGTGGCGGTTGCACTGGCCACGACGTTGGCGGCGTCGGTGATGATGGTCGCCCCAGTAGCGGCGGCCGAAGGGGATTCCCTGCCGCCACCGCCCGTGCGGTGGGAGCCCTGCTTCCCGGACGCTGGTCCTACCTTCGAGTGTGCCACCGTTCGGGTGCCGTTGGACCACGACGCACCACGCGGTCGCCAGATCGCACTGTCGCTGGTCCGGCTTCCCGCCGGTGGACCTGGCGGCGCCCAGGGGTCGCTCTTCCTCAACCCTGGTGGTCCGGGTGGATCCGGAGTCGACTTCGTGCTCGGCGCAGGCCCCTTCCTCTACACCGAAGAGGTGCGTGCCTCGTTCGACCTGGTGGGCTTCGATCCCCGCGGCATTGCTCGGTCCAATCCGCTGCGCTGCTTCAGCCGGATCGACGACGCCGTGACGGTGTTCTACCCGGCCCCGTTCCCGCTGGACGAGATCGAGGCCGCGTTCTTTGCCGCCCTCGACGCCACCCTGGATGCGGCGTGCAACGCCAACGCCAGGGACATTCGTGACCACATGTCCACGGCCAACGTTGCCAGGGATCTCGACCTCCTGCGCCGAGCGGTCGGCGACGACGGCTTGACCTATGCGGGCTATTCGTACGGTTCCTTCCTCGGGGCGGTGTACGCCAACTTGTTCCCTGAAAACGTGAGAGCAGTCGTGGTGGACGGTGTGCTCGATCCGATTGCATGGACCACAGGGATCGGCGACGAGGCGGCGACCCTGCCATTCTCCACGAGGCTGCGAAGCGATGCGGGTGCCCAGGCCACCTTGGACGAGTTCTTCCGCCTCTGCGACGAAGCGGGGCCTGCCGGGTGCGCATTCGCCCCGGATTCGGCCACGCGGTACGCCACCCTTGCCGACCGGCTGCTCGCTGATCCGGTCGAGATCGTTGATCCTGCGACGGGTCAGATCTTCTTCCTGACGTACCCGATTCTCATCGGTGAATCGCTCGGACCGCTCTACAACTCGTTCAGCTGGCCCGACTTCGCCTTCCTGCTGGCCGAGATCGAGGCACTCGCTTCGCCGTCCGCGCTCGGCGAAGCACTGGCTGCGGTCTACGACGCAGCGGGCGTTTCCGTGTCGCGACGGGCACCTTCCAACTACCAGAACTTCGTCGAAGGCTTCCCCGGCGTCGCCTGCTCGGACAGCGTCAACCCGGACGATCACCAGTTCTGGTTCGATGCCGGGATCGAAGCGGAGGCCGGGTACGGGTACTTCGGCAGGCTCTGGACGTGGGCCTCTGGCCCATGTGCCGTGTGGTCGGGTGCCGACGAAGATCGGTATCTCGGTCCCTTCACCAACACGACCGCCAACCCGGTTTTGGTGGTGGGCACACGCTACGACCCGGCGACACGGTACGAGGGTGCTGAGATCCTCGACGTGTTGCTCCCCAATTCCGCACTCCTCACCGTCGAGGGCTGGGGCCACACGTCGCTGTTCCTCTCGGCGTGCGCCGATGCCGCGGTGTCGCACTACCTGCTCGATGGGACACCGCCCGCCGCCGGGACGGTCTGCTACCAGGACATCGGTCCGTTCGACAGCGCGGCATCGCTGCGTGCCGTGGAGGCGGATGCGCCTGAGCGCGCCGCAATCCGCAGCAAGGTCCTGGCCGACGTAGCCCTCATACCGCGCCGCTGACAAGGCCCCCCGGGGCGGTTGTCGCCTGGCAGCAACGGAGGCTTGGCGTGCCCGGGGTCGTTGACGAGACGACCCCGGGCGGTGAGCATCAGGTCATGACTCCCGAGGCAGCGACCGGCCTGACGCAGGCCATCGAATCGTTTCTCGCCCGACTGACGGGCGAGCGGCGGCTTTCCGAGCACACGGTTGCTGCATATCGCCGCGACCTCGCACAGTTCGCCGTGCTCTGCGAGCGGCTCGGAGTCACCGATGTGGGCGGCGTCACCAGGCGAGTCCTTCGCCGTCACCTCGCCCAGCTCACCACCAGGGGCTACGCCCCCCGCTCCATCGCCCGCAAAGCGTCGGCAACACGGGTGTTTCTCGACGACGCGGTGCGCCGCGGCCTCATCCCCGCCAACCCGGGGGTGGGTCTCGCCCGGCCCAAGCGGCCAGTGACGCTGCCGAAGGCGTTGCCCGCCGGGGCGCTGGCTGCCGCGCTCGACGGACTCGACGATGACGGCGACCCGGTGACGATGCGAGACAAGGCGCTGCTCGAGATGCTGTACGGCGCAGGCCTGCGGGTCTCAGAGCTGGCCGAACTCACCCTCGACGATGTCCCGGCAGGCAACTTCTTGCGGGTGCGCGGCAAGGGTGACAAGCAGCGCGACGTGCCGCTCGGCGGTGCGGCACGCTCCGCTCTGGAGCGATACCTCACCGCCGGCAGGCCGGAGCTGGCTTCGCCAACCGCCGGGGCGGCACTGTGGGTGGGAGCCCGCGGCGGAGTGCTGGACACGCGGGGAATCCGGAGAGTGGTGCGACGCCGCCTCGGGACGTTCCCGCACGCCCTCCGCCATTCCTTCGCAACGCATCTCCTCGAAAACGGCGCCGACCTTCGCAGCGTGCAAGAGCTACTGGGCCACAAGGAGCTGGCCACCACCCAGATCTACACTGCCGTCTCTCGACGACACCTCAGGGCCACCTATGACAGAAGCCACCCGCGGGCGTGAGGCAAGCGATCGCGCCGTTGGCGATCTCTGGCACCGCTTCACCGCCGACGGCGACCACTCCGCCAGGGAGGGCTTGATCCTGCACTACGCCTCGCTGGTGAAGTTCGTCGCGGGCCGCGTCGGCACCCGCCTGCCCGCCTCGGTCGAATCGCAGGATCTCGTCAGCTACGGGACATTCGGACTCATCGACGCCGTCGACCGATTTGACCCTGCACGTGGCTTCCGGTTCGAGACCTACGCCGTCAACCGGATCCGTGGGGCCATCATCGATGCCCTGCGAGGGCTCGACTGGGTGCCGCGCCGGGTCAGAGCACGAGCGCGGGACATCCAGACCGGTCTCGCCGAGCTCGAGCACAAGCTCCACAGGGTGCCCTCCGAGGAGGAGCTCGCCGACCATCTCGACATGAGCGTCGCCCAGCTCCGCAAGACCCTCGGCGAGGTGGCCGCAGGCGGAATCATCGGTCTCGAGGACGTCGGCGACCCAGAGCACGGAGTACGGATCTCGGACGTCCTCGCCGACCCCACCGCACCGGACCCCGGCAGCGCCCTGGAGGAGGGCGAGCTGCGACGGATGCTGCTCGATGCGGTCAGGAACCTCCCCGAACGGGAACGCACCGTCGTCGTCCTCTACTACTTCGAAGGCATGACCCTCGGCCACATCGGGCGGGTGCTCGACGTCACAGAGTCGCGGGTGTCGCAAATCCACGCCAAGACGGTGCTGAGCCTTCGCAACCGACTCGCCCTCGCCACTCGGGAGACCTGACGCACCGGGCCACCGGGGGTTTTGGTCGGCTCATCGACCCCTGTACACTCACTCACCAATTCGCACGCCCGCCACACCCCGGGGTCGGAGCTCAGCTCCGCGGGGGCCGGCGCCACGGCGACCCGTCCATCCACAGTGGAGGACGCATGTCCGCGGCACCGGGTACGGGCAGAGGTGCAACCCCGAACACAAGGAGCAACTCAGTGTCAGTCGTCAGCATGCGACAACTCTTGGAAGCCGGAGTCCACTTCGGTCACCAGACCCGTCGCTGGAACCCCAAGATGCGTCCGTTCATATTCACGGAACGCAACGGCATCCACATCGTCGACCTCAGGCAGACGCTCGAGAAGATCGAAGAGGCTGCCGCCTTCTTGAAGGACACCACCGCCGCAGGTGGCACGGTCCTCTTCGTGGGCACCAAGAAGCAGGCACAGGCGGCGATCAGGGAAGCCGCCGAATCGGCCGGCATGCCCTACGTCAACCATCGCTGGCTCGGTGGCATGCTCACCAACTTCAAGACGATCCACACCCGCATCCTCTACATGCTCGAGTTGGAGCGGATGGACACCTCGGGCGAGATGGACGCCCTCCCCAAGAAGGAACGGCTCCGGCTGCGGCGTGAGCTGGTGAAGCTCCAGACCGTGCTCGGCGGGGTGCGTGACCTGCATCGAGCCCCCGATGCGGTCTTCATCATCGACGTCAAGACCGAGCACATCGCGATCACCGAGGCCTCGCGCCTCAAGATCCCGATCGTGGCGATCGTCGACACCAACTGCGACCCCGATCACATCGACATGGTGATCCCCGGGAACGACGACGCCATCCGGTCGTCGCAACTGCTGACCCAGATCATGTCCGACGCCGCCAAGAACGGCCGCGAGCTGTTCCAGGCCGGGCGCAAGGACCGTGCGAAGGACGAGTCATGAGTGGTATCACTGCAAAAGACGTGCAGACGCTGCGGAAATCCACAGGCGCAGGGATGATGGACGCCAAGCGCGCCCTCACCGATGCGGGCGGCGACTTCGACCGCGCCGTCGACCTGCTCCGCGAGCGGGGTCTCGCCAAGGTCGCCAAGCGCGGCGAGCGGGAGCAACGTGAAGGGGCCATCGGCTCGTACCTGCACGTGCAAGCCGGCAGGCCCGTCATAGGCGTGCTCGTCGAGCTTGCAGCGGAGACCGACTTCGTGGCGAAGAGCCAGGAGTTCCAGCAGGCGGCCAACGACCTCGCCATGCACATTGCCGCGGCCCGGCCGCAGTGGGTGCAGCAGGACGAGGTTCCCCAGGACATCCTCGACAAGGAGAAGGAAGTCCTCGCCGCACAAGCCCGGAATGAAGGAAAGCCGGATCACATCGTCGAGAAGATCGTCGAGGGCCGGATCAATTCCTTCTACAAGGACAACGTCTTGTCCGACCAGGAGTTCGTCAAGTCCGACGTGTTCGATGGCTCGGTGGGCGACATGGTGAAGCAACTCGCCATCAAGATGGGTGAGAACATCTCCGTGACCCGCTTCTCCCGCCTCCAGGTGGGTGAAGGCGCAGCGTCGGAGTGACTCGCAGGGTCGTCCTCAAGCTGTCCGGCGAGGCATTCGCCAACCCGGAGACGAACTACGGCATCGAGCCGGCAACGGTTGACCGCGTCGCCGCCGAGATCGCCGAAGTTCACGCCGAGGGACATGAGATCGCCATCGTCGTCGGTGGGGGCAACATCTTCCGTGGGCTCAGCTCTGCGGCAAAGGGCATGGACCGGGCGAACGCGGACTACATGGGCATGCTGGCAACCGTCATCAATGCCCTGGCGTTGCGGGACGGCGTCGAGCGTGCGGGGTCGCCGTGCCGAGTGCAGACCGCCATCTCGATCCAGCAGGTTGCTGAGCCCTACATCCGGCTTCGTGCGATCCGGCATCTCGAGAAGGGCCGCATCGTCGTTCTCGCCGGTGGCACAGGTAATCCGTTCTTCACCACCGATACCACGGCGGCGTTGCGTGCCGCCGAGGTCGGGGCCGACGCTGTTCTCAAGGCAACCAAGGTCGACGGCGTCTACGACGCCGATCCGACGACGAACGCCGACGCCACCCTGCACGAAGATGTCACCTACATGGAGGTGATATCTGAGAGACTCCAGGTGATGGACTCGACGGCCATTACGATGTGTATGGACAACGATCTCCCCATCCGGGTCTTCAACATGATGAAGCCGGGCAACATCGCTGCGGCGGTGCGTGGGGAGTCCGTTGGAACGCTAGTGCACTGAGCGAGGTGGATCGTGATCTCGGAGTTGCTTGACGAAGCGATGAGCAAGATGGATCAGGCCGTCGCGCACACGGCGACCGAGTTCGGCACCGTCCGCACCGGTCGGGCCAATCCGGGGATCCTGCACCGCATCGTGGTGGACTACTACGGAGTGCCCACCCCGCTGCAGCAACTCGCCGGGTTTGCGGTCCCCGATGCGCGAATGCTCGTGGTCTCCCCGTACGACAAGAGTGCGCTCGGCGACATCGAGAAGGCCATTCAATCTGCGGATCTCGGGCTCAACCCTTCCAACGACGGCAACATCATCCGCCTGTCGTTCCCCATGCTCACAGAGGAACGGCGCAAGGAGCTCATTCGCCTCGTTCGGCACCTGGCCGAGGAAGGGCGGGTGGCCATCCGTAACATCCGCCGGCACACCAAAGACGCGCTCGAAGCGCTCGAAGGGGACGTGTCCGAGGACGATATCCGGCGGGCCGAAAAGGAGCTCCAAGACGTCACCGACGGGCACGTGAATCGTCTTGACGAACTCCTCCTGCACAAGGAAGAGGAACTCCTCGAGGTCTGATGATGACACCCTCTGCTCATTGCTCATTGGGGGATTTGTGACCGACCGTCCCGGCTGGCCGAACGGGGGGGATGATCACGTCGATCCGGACAACGACACCGAAGTGCTCACGGGTGAGCCGCTCGACGCACTCTTCCAGGTCGAGACGTCCGGTGAAGTCGATGCGGATCTTGGCGATGGCGAAGACCCGCCGACCGGGCTGCCGGGGGCAACGTTCGCCGTCGACCAGCAGCTCGGTGAGACGCTGCCGCCCGAGCTGCGCGAGGCCGCATCGCCACCGCCGGCCGCACCCTCTCCTCCGCCAGAGGAAGTTGCGCCGCCTGCCACCGCCCCGCAGACCTTCGAAACACTCGACGTGGCTCCCGAGATCGACGTGACGGACCCCGGCTTCACCGCCGAAGATATCGCCGAGATCGATCTCGACCCAGTGGTCCCAGTCGCGAGTCCCGACGATACCGACGACTCCCCAGCGGCAGACGCGGACGACGCTGTCGGCGACTTCCTGCCCCCTGAGGACCCGGGTTCGCAGCCGGACGAGATCGACTGGGCCAAACTCGCCGGCGAGGACTACGTGGGTTCTTCCACCAGCGAGTACGAGGGTTTGGCTGCCGAGCTGCAGAGAACCCGCCACGAGGCGCGGGAGCAGATGGCCGTCTCCGCCAACATGCCGGGGATGGAGTCCAGTCTGGTGGGGCTGGAGGATGTGACCGGGGAGGCCGTCGTTGCTGCGCCGGAGGAGCGCTCCGGCAGCATGACGGACCTCGGGCTGCGGATCGCCACCGGCGTAGGGCTCATGGCGCTGTTTCTGGCGAGCCTGGCGTGGCCGCCCGCACTGGCGATGCTGGCTGTCGCGGTGTTTGCGCTGGCGGCCAGCGAGTTCTACGCCGTGCTGGTGCGCACGGGCCACCATCCCTTGTCGGTGTTCGGCCTGCTCGGCGTGCTCGGTTGCCTCGTCGGGTCGTGGATCTGGGGTGTCGCCGCAATCCCGGTGGCACTGATCGCCACGATCATCGCGGTGGCGCTGTTCTATGGGATGTCCGCACCCAGGCCCGAAACGTTGCGTGATGCATCCCTCACCGTGGTCGGCGCAGCGTGGATCGGCGGCTTCGGAGCTTTTGCACTGCCCATTGCAGCATCGGACGACTACGTGTGGCTGATCGCGGCGGTCGTGCTCATTGTCGTGGCTCTCGACGTGGGCCAGTACTTCGTGGGCAAACGTTTTGGGCGCCGACCGATGTCCCCCGTCATCTCGCCGAAGAAGACCGTGGAGGGTCTGATGGGTGGGGCGATCTTTGCCCTCGCCGTTGCAGCGGGATTGAGCTTCTTTGGGCCCTTCGACATCAAGAGCGCCTTGGTGCTTGCAATTGCGGCGATCATTTTTGGGCCGCTCGGTGACCTTGCGGTGTCCTCCATCAAACGGCGCATCGGTGTCAAGGACATGGGCATCGTGCTCCCGGGGCACGGCGGGCTTCTCGACCGGATCGACGCACTGCTCTTCGTGATCCCGGCGGCGTGGGTCGTCTACAGCGCAACGGGGCTGATCGCCTGAAACCGCTCGTTGTCCTCGGCGCCACCGGGTCGATCGGCCTCCAGGCGCTCGATGTCGCAAAGCGGCTCGGCATTCCGGTGGCAGGGATCGCAGCCCGCCGGTCGTCGGACGAACTGATCCGGATCGCCTCCGAGTGGCCCGATGCCGCCGTCGTTGCCACGGCACCCGACGATCCGGATGTGCTGGCTGCGCAACTCCGGCGCCGCTGCAGCTTCGGATCGGATGCGTTGCTGGAGATGGCCGCCTCCCCGGATCATGTGATTCTCAACGGCATCGTTGGGGCGGAGGGACTGGCACCTTCTGTCGCCGCAGTAACGGCGGGGAATCGCCTTGCCCTCGCCAACAAGGAGAGCCTCGTCGCCGGCGGGCGAGTCCTGCTGGATGCGGCAGCAACCAACGGCGGGGAGATCACTCCTGTCGATTCCGAGCATTCGGCGCTGTGGCAATGTCTGGTCGGCGAGCAGGAAGGAACCGTCGCCCGGCTGGTGCTGACGGCGTCCGGTGGTCCGTTCCGCGGCGCCTCCCGCACCGACCTCGAAGATGTCACGATCGAACAGGCGCTGGCCCACCCCACATGGCGGATGGGGGAGCGCATCTCCATCGACTCCGCCACCATGATGAACAAGGCGCTCGAGGTCATCGAGGCGCACCTGCTGTTCGACGTGCCGTACGAGCAGATCGAGGTGCTCGTCCACCCGCAGAGCATCATCCACTCCATGGTCGAATTCACCGATGGGAGCGTCAAAGCCCAGTTGGGTGAGCCCGACATGCGGGTGCCGATCCAATACGCCATCACCGCCCCGCAGCGGACCCCTGCGCCGGTTCCCCCTCTCGATCTGGCGGGGCGCAGCCTCTCCTTCGAACAGGCCGACCCCGAGGTCTTTCCGTGTTTGCGTCTCGGCTTCGACGCCGGCAGGCGTGGCGGCGTGGCGCCCATCGTCCTCAACGCCGCCGACGAAGTCGCCGTTGCGGCGTTTCTCGCCGGCCGGATCGGGTTCCTCGACATCGCCGAGGTGGTGGCGGCGGCGCTCGAAGCAACGGACGACAGCGCCCCGGCTTCCGTCGACGACGTGCTGCGGGCAGATGCTGCCGCCCGCACTCTCGCCGCAGACCTCATCGATCGGCGTCGTTGACCGATATCGCTCGGGTCCGCGCCACCGCGGCGAGGGCATTGTGGCGTTCCGTTTGCAGCCTGCAGCGAGTACCGTTACGGACGCTCCCCAAGGACTGAGGTGGCATGGGCCCGGTGGTGATGATCGTTGGCGTGCTCCTCATGGTGATCATCCATGAGGCCGGCCACTTTGTCGCGGCCAAAGCGTTCGGGATGAAGGCGACCGAGGCCTTCTTCGGGTTCGGCCCTCGCCTGTGGTCCACCACCAAAGGCGAGACGGAATACGGGATCAAGGCCATACCGCTCGGTGGCTACGTCCGCATCATCGGCATGAACCCGTTCGAGGACGTTGCCCCGGAGGACGAAGGTCGGACCTATCGGGAGAAGCCGTTCTGGCAGAAGTCGATCGTGGTTCTCGCCGGTATCGCCAGCCACTTCATCGTTGCTTTTATTCTCTTCTACGCCCTTGCGGTCGGCTACGGCATCGGCGAGCCGAACACCGACGTCAACGTCGTCAGCACCGTGCTCGTCGTGCCCGAGGACGTTGCCGATCCGCTCCCGGCCGACATCGCCATCGACGAGGAGATCGTCAGCGTCGCCGGAGTGCCGTTTGCTCAGGTCGACCCGACGGTGCGCAACGGTGGGCAGCCAATCGATGTCGTCGTGATCAGAGACGGCGTCGAAATGACGTTGACGACCACCGACACCGTCGTGCCCGCGCCTTCCTACCTTGCCGGGCTCATGCAGGGCGACACCTTGCTGGCGATCGACGGCATACCGGTCGAATCGTGGGAAGGATTTGTCGAGCTCACTCATGAGCGGCCAAATCAGCTCACGGAGATCACGGTGCTGCGCAACGGCGAGGAGATCGTGGTCACGACGACGCTGGCAAACCGGCCGGCAGATGGCGTGGACACCGGCTTTCTCGGCGTGTCGCCTGACGTGGTGGCCGTCAAGTCCGGGCCCATCGAGGGATTGTCGGTCGCCGCAAGTGACATCTGGTTCGCTACCAAGCAGAGCGTGGCAGGGCTCGTTGGGCTCGTCGCCAACTTCGACGACCTGCTCCGTGCCACGGCAGGGTCCAACACCGAAGTGCTCGACGAAGTGCGGCCCATCAGCGCAATCGGCCTCACCAGGGTCGCCGACACGGTCCAGGTCGCGATTGCACTGCTCGCGCTGGTGAACGTGTTCGTCGGTGTCCTGAACGTGGTGCCGCTGTATCCGCTCGATGGCGGCCACTTTGCTGTGGCCCTGTACGAGAAGATCAGGGGCCGGTCCGCCGACGTGCGCAAACTCATCCCGCTGGCGGCCGCTGTGTTCGCCTTCATCGTCGTGCTCGGCGTGCTCGGTTTCTACTTCGATATCGTCGACCCCATCGAGCTCGGCGGCTGATCCGCTCCTCCGTGGGGGATCCGGCCTCCCGGCTTCGTGACAGTGTGCTGAGTCCTTCTACGATGGGTCTCTCATGACCACATCCCGACGCATCACCCGGCAGATCCACGTTGGCGGGGTGCCGGTCGGTGGGGGCGCGCCCGTCACGGTGCAGTCGATGACGACCACGAAGACGGCAGATGTCGATGGGACGCTTGCACAGGTGTATGCGCTGGCAGGCGCCGGTGCGGACATCGTGCGCATCACGTGCAACGACGTCGATGCCGCTCAGGGTCTCGCCGAAATCGTGCCGCGCTCACCGGTTCCCATCATCGCGGACATCCATTTCCAGTACCGGTTGGCCCTCGCTGCACTCGAGGCCGGCGTCGCCGGGCTCCGGCTGAACCCGGGGAACATCCGCAAAGAGGAGCACATCAAGGCCGTGGCCAGAGCCGCCGCCGGCGCAGGCGTTCCGATTCGGGTCGGCGTCAACGCAGGATCGCTCGACAAGGACCTTCTCGAGAAATACGGGAGCGCGGTCCCGCAGGCATTGGTCGATTCGGCGCTGAAGGAGATCGCCTACCTCGAAGACGTGGGATTCACCGATATCAAGATCTCCGTCAAGCACAGCCACGTCCCTTCGATGGTGGAGTCCTACCGGCTGCTCGCCGACACCGTCGACTATCCGCTGCATCTCGGCGTCACCGAGGCGGGGCCGCCGCCGGGCGGCTTGATCAAGTCGGTTGCGGGTATCGCCACGCTGTTGCTGGAGGGCATCGGCGACACGATCCGATTCTCACTCACGGCCGATCCTGTCGAGGAAGCCAAAGCGGGCCGCTCGCTGCTCGAATATCTGGGACTGCGGGAGCGCAAAGGTCTCGACCTGATTGCGTGCCCCTCGTGTGGCCGCGCCGAGGTCGACGTGATCAAGGTCGCTGCCGAGGCGCAAGAGCGGCTCGAAGCCGAGAGCCTGCCGATCCAGGTCGCCGTGATGGGATGTGTGGTCAACGGCCCCGGGGAGGCAAGGGAGGCCGATATCGGGATCGCGGCCGGCAAGGGGAAGGGCCACCTGTTCATCAAGGGGCAAGTGGTCCGGGTTGTGCCGGAAGCCGAGATGGTGGATGCGCTGGTGGAGGAGGCGCGCAAGCTGGTCGAGGAAGGTGTCGAGGCCAGGCTCGCTGCTGCCGATGCCGATGCGGCAAGCCTCGCCGACGAGACTGCTCTCGAGCTTCGCTCCGCCAGGGGCGACGTCAACAACGCAGCAGAGTTACGCGCCGCGGTCGCCGAGGTCGCCACGGGCGAATGAGCACCCAGGCTCACGGTCAGCTGAGGGTCCTGACCTGGTTCTTGATCACTGCCGCAACGGTGACGCTCTTGGCGGTCGTCGTCGGTTCGGCCCCTGTGGTGTCCAAATCCGTCGAAGCGGCGGCACCCCCTCCACCGCCACCGAGCACGACAACAACGACGCCGCCTGCCACGACCACGACGCTGCCACCCACGACAACGGCGGCGCCGCTGATTGCCAAAGACCTCGAACAGATCCGCAACGACGTCGCCCCTGCGGTGGCGTTCATCACCACCCTGAACGGCAGCGGCAGCGGCGTGCTGGTCGGAGACTCGCTGCTTGTCACCAACGCCCACGTCGTGTGGCCCTTCCAGTCCGTCGGCGTCCTGTTCGACGGTGACAGCAGGCGAGTGGGGAGAGTCATAGGTATCGACGCCAGGGCCGACCTGGCGTTCGTCGAGGTCGACAGCCCGCGACTGCCCGAGCAGATCCGGCTCGGAACCGCCCGCGAACTGGCCGCTGGGGCACCGGTGTACGTGGTCGGCTACCCGGCAGTCCTCGACTTCACGCCGGATGCCACCATCGTCGAGGCGGCGTTCGGTGCGATCCGGCCCTGGGAGTTCTCCGGCGCCGACTGGGTGACTGCAGACGCGGCAGCTGTTGGTGGCCAGAGTGGCGGGGCGCTCGTCGACGAGTTCGGGAGGCTGGTGGGGATCACGACCTTCGGATCACCCGCAACGCTGTACTCGATCTCCGTCGAGGACGTTGCCGCACGCATTCCTGGTGCGAGCCTCGACGACCTCACCCGGCTCACCGACCGCTTGCCTCCCCGCACGGGAGGCCTGTGGAGCCACGACATCGACTTGGAGGGACCGTGGGACCAGGCCGCCTTCGTCACATGGCTGAACCCTGGGGCCCGGTCGTCGCTCGAGAGCAGTCCCGATGTTCGCTGGCGAGCTCTCGATCCGTTCGGTGCCGAGATCGATAGCGGGTCCGGGGCGCTCGACGTCCAGTGGGGGCTCGCAACGCCCGGCGTGATCCTGGGTCGTTCGCAAGGGCCGCTGACGACGACCGTCGACGTGTCGCTGCCCATGGTGCTCGTTCCCGACCCCGACGATGCGAGAGACCTCGCTCTCGATCGCGGGCTGACGGGGTTCGTGGACGTACCGGGCGATCGCGACTGGTTCTATCTCACGCTCGATGAGCAGGCCGATACGACGACCGTCGTGGTCGAGGCCCAGACCAGGGTCCGTATCGCTCTCTACAACCGGGACAGCGGCGCATTGATCGCCGAGGTCGACCACGAACGGGGGTTCTTCTTCGAGGATCCCGCTCTGGTCGTCGACGATCTGCCTGCAGGGAACTACGTGGTCACCGTCGACGACATCGCGGCGCAATTCGGGACATACCGAATCGAGGTTGGCTGACCGGCTGCGTCCTCGAGGCGACACGCCGGCCTGCCGCATCCGCTTCGGTTCTATGCTCCTCATGTTCCCGAGCCGACACCAGGAGTATCGATCCGTGCGCTGGTCACGAGCCTTCATCCCTACCTTGCGTGACGACCCTGCAGACGCGGACGCGGCGAGCCACCGGCTGCTCATCCGCGGGGGCTTCATCCGCCAGCTCATGGCGGGCTCGTATTCACTGCTGCCGCTCGGCCAGCGCGTCGCCAGGAAGCTGGAGCGCATCATCAGGGAAGAGATGGATGCCATCGGCGGCCAGGAGTTCCTGCTTCCCGTGGTGCACCCGGCCGAAGTGTGGAAGAAGACCGGGCGCTGGGACGACGTCGAGGGCATCCTGATCAAGTTCCAGGATCGACGGGGATCCGACATGCTGCTGGCGATCACCCACGAGGAGATCTTCGCCCTGCTGGCCACCGAGCTGAAGTCCTACCGCGACCTGCCGCAGACCTGGTACCACCTGCAGACGAAGTTCCGCGACGAGGCCAGGCCCAAGGCGGGCCTGCTGCGCGTTCGCGAGTTCACGATGAAAGACTCCTACTCCTTCGACCTCGACGAGGCGGGTCTCGACGAGCAGTTTGCGGCGCACTATGCGGCCTACAAGAAGATCTTCGCCCGAATCCGTCTCGACACGATCGCCGTTGAGGCGAGCTCAGGGGTGATGGGCGGGACCGAATCGGCGGAGTTCATGGTTGCTTCCCCCGCAGGTGAGGACGACGTCGCCCTATGTGAGAACGGTGACTACGCCGCCAATCTCGAGCGTGCGGTATCAACGATTCCCGCGGTGGCCGACGAACCGTGGGAAGGTACGCCGGAACGTTTTGCCACACCGGGGATTCGGACCATTGCAGAGCTGGCCGACGGCTTCGAGTTTGCTGCCGCGGACCGTCAGATCAAGACGCTGGTCTACGTGGTGGACGGCGAGATCACGCTCGTTGCCGTGCGCGGCGACCATGCGCTCATGGAACAGAAGCTCGTCGACGGCCTCGGCACGCAGCACGTTCGGCCCGCCGAGCCCGCCGAGATCCGCACGGCCATAGGCGCCGATCCGGGAAGCCTCGGAGCCGTTGGCGTGGACCACATCAAGGTCGTGGCCGATCCTGCGCTCCGCGGCCGCACCAACATGGTCACGGGTGCCAACAACGACGACTGGCACCTGAGAGGCGTCGACGTCGCGCGCGACATTGCGGTCGCCGAGTGGCTGGATGTCAGGGCGGTGACGGCAGGGGAGTCCTGCCCCGTGTGCGGCGGGCGCCTCGACGTCCAGCGGATGATCGAGGTGGGACACATCTTCAAGCTCGGCACGAAGTTCAGTCTCGCCGTCGGGGCCTCGGTCCTCGATGAGGACGGGAGCGAGCGCCCCATCCTCATGGGCTCATACGGGATTGGCGTTGGTCGCAACGTGGCAGCGGTGATCGAGAACCATCACGACGACAAAGGAATCGTGTGGCCGATGACCCTGGCGCCGTACGAGGTGATCATCACGGCGGTGAAAGTCGACGATGAGGCGACGATGGCTGCCGCAGAGGACATCTACCAAGCTTTGAAGGACAGCGGTGTCGACGTGATGCTCGACGACCGCGACGAACGTCCCGGGGTGAAGTTCAACGACGCTGAGCTGATCGGGTTCCCACTTCGCATCACCGTTGGGCCCCGCGGGTTGGGCAGCGGCGAAGTGGAGCTGACAGACCGCGCGACCGGCGAGACGGAATCCGTGCCGGTTGCCGAGGTCGCAGCCGTCGTGGCCGCCCAAGTGGCCGCCGCCAAGCAATAGGCCGCTGCGTTTCGCCGTCGCTCGCGAGCGATGCAAACGCGACACCATGAAGTTGTTGATGCACAAGCGATGCCGGCGACTGAGGACGAGTGACCGCCGATCCGGGTTCACGACAGGTTGGCGCGACCCCGCCGCTGTTATACTTCTCACCTAACTGAGATGCTGAGTGTCGAGGTGGGCCCGTGCCCGCCTCGTTTGTTGCTGGGAACATTTATGAGAGCTGAGGAAAGACGGTGAGCGGTACGGCAGAGAGCCTCTGGGCCCTGATCGAGCCGTATCTGGCGAAAGAAGGAATCGAGTTGGACGACCTCGAGATCGCAGGTGGGAGCGGCACATCGATCGTGCGCGTCACCATCGACGCCGAGGACGCCGTCGACGTCGAGCGGGTTGCTCGAGTGTCTCGTGGTGTGTCCCGGCTGCTCGACGATGCCGACCCGTTTGCCGGCTCGTACACGCTCGAGATCTCCTCACCGGGTCTCGAACGCAAGCTGCGCAGGCCGCGGCACTACGAGAAGTCGATTGGCCGCGAAATCAAGGTCAAAACCCGGTCGCCGATCGGTGGGGAGCACCTTCATCGAGGAGTGCTGGCGGCGGCGACGGAGACCGACGCAGTGGTGGAAACCGAAGCGGGCTCCCGATCGATTCCCTTTACCGAGATCACATCAGCCCGCACGGTGTTCGTGTGGGAAGCCAAGGCGAAACCTGGCGCTGCTAAGCATTGAGAGGATGACCATGGACTACAACTTGCTTGAAGCGCTGGAGCTCCTCGAGCGCGAAAAAGGGGTGCCTGCAGACACCATTCTCGATGCACTGGCGAACGCGCTCGTCTCGGCCTACAAGCGCACCCCCGGCGCCGCCGAAGAGGCGCGCGTCACGATCGACGCCGATACCGGTGAGATCTTCGTCTACGGCCAAGAGCTCGACGAGGACGGCAACGTCCTCAACGAGTGGGAAGACACCCCGGACGACTTCGGGAGGATCGCAGCGCAAACCGCAAAGCAGGTCATCCTGCAACGGCTTCGCGACGCCAAGCGCGAGCAGGTCTTCGACCTGTATGAGGGCAGGGAAGGCGACCTGGTCACCGGCATCGTGCAGCAGTCCGACCACCGCTACGCGATTCTCGACCTCGGCAACGCCGAAGCCATCATGCCCTCCTCTGAGCGGATTCCGTACGAGCGCCTCGAGCGGGGAAATCGGGTCAAGGCGTACATCCTGGAGGTGCGAGGCGAGGGCAAGGGCCCGCAGATCGTGGTCAGCCGCAGCCACCCCGAGTTCATTCGCTCGCTGTTCGAGCTCGAAGTACCCGAGCTTGTCGACGGCGACGTCGAGATTCGCGCGATTGCCCGCGAGCCGGGTCACCGCACGAAGATCGCGGTCGCCTCGAACGATGCCAACGTCGATCCGGTCGGCGCCTGCGTGGGTGCCCGCGGTTCCCGCGTCCGTCAGGTCGTCAACGAATTGCGGGGCGAGAAGGTGGACATCGTCGAGTGGCGCGACGACTCGTCCTCGTTCCTCGCCGAGGCGCTGAGCCCGGCCAGGGTCAAGGAAGTCCGCCTCGACGACGAAACGCGGGTCGCCACGGTCATCGTGCCCGATCACCAGCTCTCCCTCGCCATCGGCAAGGAGGGGCAGAACGCCCGCCTCGCCGCACGGCTGACGGGCTACAAGGTCGACATTCGCTCGGAGACCCAAGACCTCGGTCTCGACGTCGAGCCGGAGGAGGATGTCCCCGCCGATGTCGCGACGGCAGCGGCTGAGGCCCCGGCCGTGGAGGAGGTTCCCGCACCAGCCGAGGATGCAGCTCCTGAAGCGGCCGCCGAGGGAGCGCCCCCCGCCGCCGCAGAATCCGAGCCGGTTGCAGAAGCTGAGCCGGCTGCCGAATCCGAGCCGGCTGCCGAAGCCCCCGTCGATGAGCCTGACGAAGCAGTGCTTGCGGCTGCCGAGGACGAGTCCGCCGAAGGTGACATTGCGCAGGGTGAGCCTGTTGTGGAGCCGTCCACAGATGACGGTGCCCCTGCGGACGAGGATGGAGCCGAAACCGCTGATACCGAGGCGGATGAAGAAGAGGCCGAAACCACAGTTTGACGAGGAGGGCCCAGGCCCCGACCTCAACCGACAACACGATCCCCCCGGAGGTGACGGTGGCGAAGCAGAGGGTGTACGAACTAGCACGTGAGCTTGGGCTCGAGTCCAAGGAGGTGCTGGAGCGCGCCCAAGAGCTCGGCCTCGACGTCAAGACGGCGTCGTCTGGGTTGGATGAGGACGCCGTCGGGCTCGTGAAGCTGTCCTACGACAGCACGGCGAGCGACGCAGCCACCCCAACCGAAACGCCGGCCGCACCCGCCGAGCCGGAGCCCGAGCCGAAGCCGGAACCCGAGCCCGAACCGGCACCCGAGCCCGAACCGGCACCCGAGCCCAAGCCGGCTCCGGTCCCCGTAGCCGAAGGTGAGGATGAGAAGATCCTTGCGGTCGACGAGGGGATCACCGTCCAGGAGTTCGCCCGCCTGGTGGGCGAGCGGACCGGTGACGTTGCTCGCACCCTGATGAACCTGGGCGAGATCATCCCCGGCGGCGGCGCCATTCCGATCAACGCGCTCGAGCCGCTCGGCGAACAGTTCGGGTATGCCGTCCTCGTCGAGGAAGCGGAAGAAGAGCCCGAAGAGGAGGAAGTCCGCAAACCCTATGTCGTCGAATACGAGGATGACCCGGCGAGCCTGAAGTTGCGGCCCCCCGTCGTCACCGTCATGGGACATGTCGATCACGGCAAGACCCAACTGCTCGACACCATCCGCCGTGCCAATGTGATCGAGGGCGAGGCCGGTGGCATCACCCAGCACATCGGCGCCTATCAGGTGGAGACAGGCGGGCAGAAGATCACCTTCATCGACACTCCCGGTCACGAGGCGTTCACTGCACTGCGAGCTCGTGGGGCAGAGGTCACCGACATCGTGGTGCTCGTCGTCGCTGCAGACGACGGCGTCATGCCGCAGACCCAAGAAGCGATCGATCACGCAAGGGCTGCGGAGGTACCGATCATCGTGGCCATCAACAAGATGGACCTCGAAGCGGCCGATCCCTACGGTGTCCGCGGCGCATTGACGCAGCACGGCATCGTGGTCACCGAACTCGGTGGCGACGTCGAGGCCGTTGAGGTGTCGGCACTCAAGGGGACGGGTATCGACGTCCTCCTGGAGACCATCGCGCTCACCGCCGAGCTCGAAGACTTGAAGGCGAACCCTTCCGCTCCCAGCGTCGGCACCGTCATCGAAGGTCAGCTCGAGGTTGGCCGCGGACCGACGGCGACCGTCATCGTGCAGCGCGGCACGCTCAAGCGCGGCGATGCCATCGTTGCGGGCACGGTGAGCGGTCGGGTCAGGGCGATGTTCGACGAGAACGGGAACGACGTGAAGGCGGCGGGTCCCAGCACCCCGGTTCTCGTGATGGGCTGGGGCGATATCCCGGCAGCGGGTGACATGTTTCAGGTCGCCAAGAACGAGCGGGTCGCACGCAAGATCGCCGAAGAGCAGGTGGCCCAGCAGCGAGCGTCCGAGTTGACGGTGCCGTCGGCAACCGAGCGCCTCGGCCTCCTCCTGGAAACGTTGCGCACCCAGGACCACGCCGAGCTTCGCATCATCGTGAAGGCCGATGCGCACGGTTCACTCGAGGCGCTGCGCGACGCCATCGGCAAGATCACCCGTGAAGACGGCAGCATCCAGCTCATTCGTGGCGACGTCGGAGGGATCACCGCCAACGACGTGACTCTCGCGGAGACGGCCAACGCCGTGATCTATGGATTCAACGTCCGGCCGGACACCAATGCCCGGAAGACGGCGAAGGAATGGGGCATCGACATCCGCACGTTCCGGATCATCTACGAGCTGCTCGAAGACGTTGAGAGCCTGCTCGTCGGTGAGCTCGAACCGGAGGAAGTCGAGACGTTCTTGGGCGTGGCCGATGTGCGGGCGACGTTCAGGGCTCCCCGCTACGGGATGGTGGCCGGCTGCTACGTCACAGAAGGCCAGATCAACCGCAACGCCAGGGCGCGGCTGGTCCGCGACGGTGTTGTGGTCTACGACGGCAGGATCACGTCGTTGCGGAGGTTCAAAGAGGACGTCCAATCGGTCAATACCGGCTTCGAGTGCGGAATCGGTCTCGAGAACTACCGCGACGTCAAGGAAGGCGACACCATCGAGTCGTACGAGGTTCGCGAAGTCGCAAGGACGTAGGACGGTGCCCCAGATGATCGATTCTGTGGGTGCCACCAGGTACGTTGCGGGTATCCGTGATCGCACCCCGGTCCGCACATCGGCCCGTCGGTTCTGCGCCTAGGCCCAGGACGTTCCCGATGTACGTTGCGGCGCTGCGTATCGAACTGCGGATCCGCGGGGTCCAATCGCTGAAGGAGAAGCGGCACATCGTGAAGTCGGTCATTGCCCACCTCACCGGCACCTTTGGCGTCGCCGTGTCCGAAGTCGACGACCAGGACAAGTGGCAGAAGGCGACGCTGGGCGTCGCTGCGGTGGCGCCCCAAGCGTCCCAGCTGACGCGTGTCCTGCACACGGTGCGCCGCGCCGTCGAGGGCAGGGCTGACGTCGAGGTGCTCCGCATCGAAGAGTTTCACCTCGAGGATCCGGGATGAAGCGCGCCCGATCACCGCGGATGAGGAAGATCGATGAGCTGCTGCGCGAGGTGCTGGCCGAGCAGGTCGTAGTGCTCAAAGACCCCCGGATCGGCTTCGTCACCGTCACGGGCGTCGAGACGTCGCCGGATCTGCGCCGGGCCACCGTGTTCTACTCGGTGCTCGGCTCGGAAGAGGAGGCGGAGGCCACGGCCGAGGCGCTGCGGCACGCAGCTCCACATCTCCAGGCCAAGCTGGCCCGGCAGGTGCGGCTCAAGTTCACTCCCGTCTTGTCGTTCGAAATCGACCCCGCCATCGAACGCGGAGCACGGCTCACGCGGCTGTTTCACGAGCTGGAGACAGAAACACACGACGCCGAGACCATTGCACACGACACCAACGACACGAATACCGGCGAGAGCGAGGCGGGCCAATGAGCGGGTCGATGCAGGAGGTTGCTGGAGCGCTTCACGACGCCCAGCGGATCGCCGTGGTGGGTCACGTCGGGCCTGACGGGGATGCGCTGGGGTCGATGATCGGTCTCGCGCTCGCCGCTCGTGCTGCCGGCAAGGAGGCCTACGCGACCTTCGGCGAGCCGTACGTCGTGCCGCACCAGCTCAGGTTTCTCGATGCGGAGTGCCTCGTGGCAGTTCGCGACGTACCCCTTCCTTTGGATGCGCTCGTCGTCGTTGACTGCGGCGACCGGCAGCGTCTCGGCAGTGCCGCCACGCTGGCAGACGAAGCCGCCAGGGTGGTTGTCATCGACCACCACCGCAGCAACGGCGGCTTCGGCGACGTCAGTTGGGTCGAGCCGGACGCGGGCGCAACCGCACAGATGGTGCATCGCTTGCTGACCCACATGGGGTGGGTCGTCGAGCAGGCCGCAGCCGAGGCGCTGTACACCGGCATCGTCACCGATACGGGACGATTCCAATACTCGAGCACGAGCCCCGAGGTGCACCACATCGCGGCCGCATTGCTCGACGCAGGGGTGCAGCCCGACGAGATCGGGCAGAAGGTGTACGAGGAATCGCCGTTTGCGTACCTGGGTCTCGCCGGTGCGGTGATGCAACGCGCCCAGCTCGATCGCGAGCTCGATCTCGTCTGGTCCTCGCTGACGACCGAGGACTTGGCGCAAGCCGACATCGGGTACGAGGCAGCCGACGGTCTCATCGACCTGATCAGGGTCGCCGAGGAAGCCCAGGTTGCCTGTTTGCTCCGTGAGCTCGCCCCTGGCAAGACCAAGGGAAGCCTGCGCTCTCGCGGAACGGTCGATGTTGGCGCCGTTGCTGTCGCCCTGGGCGGAGGTGGTCACCGCAATGCGGCCGGATTCACCATGGAGGCCGGCATCGACGAGGCCATCGCCGCGGTGCGGAGCGCACTGCAGTGACTGGCGGTCGGGACAGCAGCGGATTCCTGCTGGTCGACAAGCCGAGCGGCTGGACGTCCCATGATGTCGTGGCCAAGGTGCGCAACCTCGCAGGACTCAAGAAGGTCGGCCACGCCGGCACTCTCGACCCGATGGCCACCGGCCTACTGGTTCTGGGTCTCGGCAGGTGCACTCGCTTGCTCCGGTTTGTCCAGGAGGCGCCCAAGGAGTACGTGGCAACGGCCAAGTTCGGTGTCGCCACCGACAGCCTCGATGCAGATGGGGCGGTCTTGACCAGGGAGCCGATGCCGGTGGGTCTCGATGAGGTCGAGGCTGTCCTGCCACGCTTCGTCGGCCCGATTCACCAGGTCGCCCCGATGGTGTCTGCACGCAAGGTCGACGGCAGGCGGCTCTACGAGCTGGCGCGAGAAGGAGTCGAGGTCGCCCGCGATCCGCGTCCGGTCACCATCTACGACCTGGACGTCACCGACTTCTCCCCGTGCGACTACCCCGAGCTCACCTTCTCCGTGCGGTGTTCGACGGGCACGTATGTCAGGACCCTCGCCGACGACATCGCCAAGGCACTCGGGGGTCGGGGCCATCTCATCGCACTCCGCCGCATCGCCAACGGCAGCCTGCGCGTCGACCAGGCACACGCCATGGACACACTGGAGAGCCGTGCCGCAGAGGACCGCTTGCACGAATCGCTGTTACCGCCGGCGTCAGGTCTGCCCGACGTGCCGGCCATCACGCTGGAGAAGTCGACCGAGGCCGCAGTCCGCAACGGCGTGTCGTTTCCTGCGTCGGCATTGGGTGATGACCTCCCAACCGCAGGACCGATCCGGATGCTCGACCTCTCGGGCCGGCTGCTGGCGGTATATGTCGTCGACGGCGGTCGCGCCCGGGCCGAAGTGGTGATCTCGTGAAGATCCTCGAAGGCCCACCGTCGGCTTGGGAACGGCCGAGCAAGCGTGCGGCGGCCACCATCGGCGTCTACGACGGGGTCCATCGTGGCCACCATCGCGTGATCGCCGATCTGCGGGATCGAGCCGCCGCACACGACCTTGTCGCCACGGTGGTGACGTTCCGCGAGCATCCCGTGACCGTCCTTGCCCCTGAGCGGGTGCCGCCACAACTGACCACGCTGGAACAGAAGCTCGAGCTGTTTCGCGACCTGGGTGTCGACCAGGTCGCGCTCCTCGAGTTCGACGATGGGCTGCGCCACCTCAGCCCGGACGACTTCGTCGAGCGCATCCTGGTATCCGGTCTCGACGTTGCCCACGTTGCCGTGGGCGAGGACTTTCGTTTCGGCTATCAACAGCAAGGGAACGTCGAGCGTCTCGGCACGCTCGGGGTGCGTCATGACTTCAGCGTCACTCCCGTCACGCTGGTAGGCGATGAGCAGCCTTTCTCCGCAACCGGCATCCGCGTTGCGCTTGCCGGCGGAGACCTGGCGACCGTGGAGGCACAGCTCGGTCGCCGCTTCCAGATTCGCGGCGTCGTGGTCCACGGCGACGGCCGCGGTCGCCAGATCGGTTTTGCCACGGCCAATCTCGAGCTCCACCCTCATCAGGCACTGCCTGCACACGGGGTGTATGCGGTGAGGGCGGGCGTGCAGGATCCGGCGCTCCCCGGTGTTGCCAATATCGGTGTCCGCCCGACGTTTGACGGGTCGCGCCTGGTCGTGGAGGTTCACCTGCTCGACGTCGACGTGGATCTCTACGGTGCGGAACTGCACGTCGATCTCGTAGCCCACGTCCGTTCGGAGCAGCGGTTCGGCGGGGTCGGCGAGCTCGTGGCCCAGATCGCACAGGACGTACAGACGGCGCGTGAGCTTCTGCTGCGCACCGAGGCGTGACCCCGCCGGGGAGACGGGCTTCCTCGTCCTCAGGACTCCACGGGATAGCCTGCGGCGGTCCAGGCGACGATGCCCCCTGCCACGTTGGAGACGTTGGTGAAACCCGCTTGCTGGATGAGGGCGTGTACGACGTTGGCGGAGCGTTGTCCTGTCCGGCACGACACCAGCAGCTCGTCGTCCGCGCCGAGCTGTGTGTACCACTCTTGAATCGTCGACATGGGCATCATGTGCGTGCCGGGGATGTGCACCGAGTTGAATTCGACGACCTCGCGAACGTCGATCATGCGGACGCCCCGGTCCAAGGCGTCCTTCGCCTCGGCGACGGTGACCGTGGGAACATCGGGGAGGGGTGGGGGCTGCATGGGCGAGGACGATACTCCTTCGGCCGCGCCTACTCGGACACTGCTGATCAACGTCAGTTCGAGCTCGTGACCGAGGTCGTGACCCGGCACCGTGGCGGACCCGCGAGCCCTCACGACGATTTGATCAGCAGTCTCCCCGGCGCACCGCCTGCGGCAGCAGGGGGACGCGAGGGCGGGTGCCCCGAGGCCGGTAGTCTGTTGCGATGTCGCGCACCTATGCCCGCTCTGGCTCACCCTATGAGGATCGGTACGGCTTCAGCCGCGCCGTTCGGGTCGGGGATCGGGTGATCGTTGCGGGTACCGCCCCGATCCCGGCACAGGGGGAGCAACTCGCGGCGACGGCGTACGAGCAGATGCTGCGTTGTGGAGCGATCACAATTGCGGCCCTCGCACAGCTCGGAGCAGAGCCGCGCCACGTGGTGCGAACGCGGATGTTCCTCACCGATCCGACCGACGCCGACGAGGTGGGGCGGGCGCACCGGGAGGTCTTCGGCGAAGCCACACCGGCCGCCACGATGGTGGTGGGTGCGTTGATCGACCCGGCATGGAAGATCGAGCTCGAGGTCGAAGCGATCGTCGATTGACTTTCGACTTTGCGGCGGTCGACGACGTGTTACACTTCCGCCTCGGACGCTCGTCCACCCCTGTTTCACCGCGAAGGAATTTTGTTCTGCCGTGAAGGACACGAAGACCATCATCGAAGAGTTCGGGACGCATGAGACCGACACGGGTTCGCCCGAAGTCCAAGTCGCATTGCTGACCGAGCGCATCAACCACCTCACCGAGCACCTGCGGTCCAACAAGAAGGACCACCACAGCCGGCGGGGACTGTTGATGATGGTGGGGAAACGCCGTCGATTGCTCGGCTATCTGCGCAATCAGGATGTCGAGCGTTACCGATCGCTCATCGCCCGGCTTGGTCTGCGGCGCTGAACGTGGGAGAAGGCGGCCAAGGGCCGCCTTCTTTGTTCATTAACTGGAGAAGGCCGACACCCAGTTGTCAGTGGCCGACGCTCCCTTCCCGAGAGCTTCGACCACTGCCAATTGGGCGTGCCTCCTCCCACAACAGAAGGAGACACGTGTGGCAGAGACCACCGTATCCGCCCAGCTAGGCGACAAGGAAGTCGCCATGTCAGCGGGCAAACTTGCTCTATTGGCCGACGGCGCCGTCAAGGTCGCCATCGGCAACACCGAAGTCCTCGTCACCGCGACGTCGAGCCGGCGTCTGCGTGAAGGCATCGATTTTTTCCCGCTCACCGTCGATGTCGAGGAGCGGATGTACGCCGTTGGCCGCATCCCAGGCTCGTTCTTCCGTCGTGAAGGCCGTGCCACCGAGAAGGCGACGCTGACGGCTCGGCTCATCGACCGTCCGCTGCGCCCGTCGTTCGCCGACGGATTCCGCAGTGAGACCCACATCGTGGCCACGGTCATCTCAGCCGACCTCATCAACTCGTACGACGTGCCGGCACTCAACGGTGCGTCTGCAGCGCTCACGATCAGCCCCATTCCGTTCATGGGTCCTCTCGGGGCCGTGCGGCTTGCGTTGCGGGACGGCGAGTGGATCATCTTCCCGACGTTCGAAGAGCTCGATGAGTCGGTCTTCGAACTGGTCGTCGCAGGCAAGCGCAACTCCGAGGGCGGCATCGACATCGCCATGGTGGAAGCCGGTGCGACGGAAAATGGCCATCGCCACGTTGCGGCCGGCCAGCAGGCCTCCGATGAGGAGACTGTTGCTCGGGGCCTCGAAGAGGCCAAGGGCTATATCGGGACGCTCATCGACCTCCAGCTCGAGTTGCGGGAGAAGCTCGGCGAGCCGGCACCCGTCGAGTTCCCCCAGGTCGTCGACTACACCGACGAGATCTTCGCCCAGGTCGACTCGATCGCCCGTCCCAAACTGGCGGACATGGGCGTCATCACCGACAAGCAGGAGCGGCTGGCCGCCGAGGGGGACATCGCCGACGCCGTCCTCGCCGAGATGAACATCGCCGAGGACGATGTCGACACCCAGAAGATGGCCAAAAAGGCCTTCCGTTCGGTGCAGAAGGCCGTGATGCGTGAGCGCGTCGTCGCCGATGGCATCCGCATGGATGGGCGCGGGCTCCGTGATGTGCGTGAGATCACCGTTGAAGTTGGCCTGGTCCCCGAGGCGCATGGCTCTGCGCTCTTCCAGCGTGGCGAGACCCAGGTGCTCAACGTATCGACCCTCGGTATGACCCGCATGGAGCAAATGCTCGACACGATCTCGGTCGAAGAGTCGAAGCGCTTCATGCACCACTACAACTTCCCGCCCTTCTCCACCGGCGAGACCGGCTTCATGCGCGGCCCCAAGCGTCGCGAGATCGGGCACGGCGCACTGGCCGAGAAGGCGCTGTTCCCGGTGATCCCTGAGGTCGAAGAGTTCCCCTACGCCTTCCGGTTGGTGTCCGAGGTCCTCATGTCCAACGGGTCGTCTTCGATGGCATCGGTCTGCGGATCGTCGCTGTCGCTGATGGACGCCGGAGTGCCGATTGCCGCACCGGTTGCCGGAGTGGCGATGGGACTCATCCAACAAGGTGGCCAGTTCGTCACGTTGACGGACATCCTCGGAGCCGAGGATGCTCTCGGCGACATGGACTTCAAGGTTGCCGGCACCAAGGACATGATCACCGCACTGCAGCTCGACACCAAGATCGAAGGGCTTCCAGCCGACGTCCTCATCTCGGCGATGGCCCAGGCCAAGGAGGCACGCCTCCACATCCTGGATGCGATGCTTGCCGTCATCGCCGAGCCTCGCTCCGAGCTGGCCCCGAACGCTCCGAAGATCGAAGCCATCGTGATCCCGAAGGATCGCATCGGCGAGGTCATCGGCCCCAAGGGCAAGGTCATCCGCGAGCTCGAAGAGGAGACCGGGGCGACGATCGAGATCGACGACGACGGCACCGTCCGTGTGGGCGCTGCCGATACGGCATCGATGGAGCTGGCTCGGGAGCGGATCTTGGCCATCGGTTTCCCGCCGGAGGCACAGGTTGGCGAAAACTACGACGGTGAGGTTGTGAACATCACCAAGTTTGGTGCGTTCGTGAACATCCTCCCGGGCAGGGACGGTCTGCTGCACATCTCCAAGATGGGCGGTGGCCGCCGGATCAATCAGGTCGAGGACGTGCTGTCGCTGGGCGACACAGTCCAGGTGGTCGTGCGTGAGATCGACGATCGAGGCAAGGTCAGTCTCGACCTGGCCGACGGTGTCGAGCTCGAGATGAAGCCAGGCGCCAAGCCGGCCGAAGGCGGCGGTGGTGACGGCGACCGGGGCCGCGGCGGCGATCGTGGTCGCGACCGGGGTCGGGGCGGACGGGGCGGTGGTCGCAACCGTGACGGCGGGCGCGACAGCCGTAGCAGCCGTGACAGCGGCCAGCGCAGTGAGCGGTCCGGAAACTCGGAGCAGAAGAGCGACGATTCGCGGCGCAAGGTCGTGTCGTTCGAAGACGACTTCGAGTCGGGCTTCTAGGCCCGAAGACATCACACACGAAGAGAAGGGGCCCCAGCCGGGGCCCCTTCTCTTCGTGCGTCCGTACGTGGTACCCAGTGCTTGGTACCTCGTACCAGAATCATTCGTCCAGGAGGAACGTCAGCTTCATGTCGACGCGGAAATGTTTGATCGTCCCGTCTTCTGCGAGCTCGACCTTTTGTTCGGAGATCCATGCACCCCGGACCCCGTCGATCGTCTGCTGAGCTTTCGACAAACCCTTGCGGATCGCATCCTCGAAGGATCCGGGGGAAGTGGAGGTGATCTCGATGACCTTCGCTACCGACACGAAGTGGCTCCTTTCGGTGGGCCGTCGTCGTGTGCCCCACTCTGGGGCACGGAATCAGGCTAATGGTTTGCGTCTTGGCGTAAACCGGGGGATGGGCCTCTCGCAAAGGGCCGTATCGTCGGAAGCCAACGTTGCTGTTCTCCTTGACGTATCGAACATATGTTCGATACACTGACCGACCCTTGAGGGGGCGACTCGGCGGAGGAGAGCAAGCATGGCGGGGGCGGAGGTGGCAGCTGAACTGGTGCCACCTCCCCCCGTCGTGCCGGCCACCGAAGTGCTGGCTTTGGTGCCGGGGAGAGTCGTCGGGTTGGAGGGCCCGCCGGGGCTCGGGCTCACTCGGCTGGGGTTGTCGATGCTGGCGACACCCGCGGCCAAGGGACCGGTCGCCTACGTCGACGTGAGGGGCTGGCTCAGCCCACCGGCGGCATGGGAACTGGGCATCGATCCCGAGAGGCTCATCGTTGTGCGCTGCGACGATCCCGTGATCTGGGGAAGGGTGGTCACGGGTCTGCTGGAGGGGATGCAGGCGGTATTCGCCGAAGTTCCCGTCAGGGTGAAGGAGGCGCCGTTGCGCAAGCTGGCGGCGTTGTCCCGAGCCAGGGGCAAACCGTTGGTGCTTCGTCCGATGCGGGGGTCGTTGCCTTCTGGGGTTGCGCATCTCCGGCTCTCCGGTCGAGGAGTTGCGTGGGAAGGGGCGGATGCCGGTTTTGGGAGGCTTGCCGACCGGCGGTTGGTGATCGAAGCAACGGGGAAGACCATGCGGGGGATGGCACGAATCATCGAGGTGGAGGACAATGGAACGCACACTGTGCGTGTGGTATCCGGACTGGGCTTTGCGCAGGCCGGACGCTCCGCAAGATGATCCTGCGCAAGCCGTTGGGGACGACCATCGCGTCGTAGCGGTCAACGTGGCGGCTGCGGCCGCAGGGCTCTCGGTAGGGATGCATCGCCGTGAAGCGGAGGGGATCTGCCCCATCGTGACGACGTTGCAGGCGGACCCAGGGGCGGAGATGGCTGCGTTCGAGGGAGTGGTCGACGCCGTCGAGGAACTGGTCCCCCGAGTCGAGGTGGTCAAGCCGGGGCTCCTCCTCGTGCCTGTTGGCGGTGCTCTCCGGTTTTACGGTGACGAGGCTGCGCTGCTGGAGCGGGTCGCCAAGGAAGTGGACGCTGCGGCGGGTAGCGGGTTTCGCATCGGTCTTGCTGCAGGGCCCTTTGCCGCCCAACGTGCTGCAGAGATGGCAACCGGCGAAGACCCCGTGTTCCACGTCGTCGACGACGCCGGGTTCCTGCGGTCGCTGGACATCTCCGCCGTTGGCAGGGAGGACCTGGCTGCGACGTTCCGCTGGCTTGGCATCACGACACTCGGGGAGTTGGCGGCCCTTCCTCGCGCCGCCATGGTGTCCCGGTTCGGCAACGACGGTCTTCATGCCCACAAGATCGCCAATGGTGAGGATCGTTCTTCCCAGCCAAGGGAGATTCCGCCCGACCTCGATGTCGAGGAGCGGTTTGTCCCACCGCTGGAGAACCTCGAGCAGGCTGCGTTCGTCGGGCGGTCGCTGGCTCACCGGCTCATGGCCGACCCGGCGCTGCGGGGGGCCATGCCCCATAGGGTTGTTGTCGAGGTCGAGGCCGCAGACGGCCATGTGCGCACCCGCACCTGGCGCAACGCCGATCCGTTCGACGAGGCGACCCTGGCGGAACGAATCCGGTGGCAGCTCAGGGCCTGGCTCGACGAAGCTCGGCTGCACAGTGGGCCAGGGATTCGGGGCGGCGTGGTACGCATCCGCCTTGCCCCTGCCGACATCTCCGATCGAGGTCGGCAGCTTGCCCTCCACGAAGATGCCCACATCGCCGCGGAGGCGCACCGCACGCTCATCCAGACACGAGCGTTGGTGGGTCCTGATCGTGTGCTGCAGGCTCGTCCCCAGGGAGGTCGGGACCCGGCAGAGCGGGTTGCATGGAGTCGATGGGACGAGACACCTTCGCCTGCCGTCCGTGATCCGGAGGCGCCGTGGCCCGGTGCCATTCCTTCCCCTTCTCCTGCGCTGGTGCCTCCCGATCCGCCCCTTCTCGAGGTGGACTGGGACGAAGGCATGCCGGTGCGGGTCAGGCTGGGGAGCCGGTGGGTCGAGGTGTTGTCGTGGGCCGGCCCGTGGCGCAAAGTGGGCCGATGGTGGGACGGAGAGCCCCCCGCCGACCGATATCAGCTCGTCACGTCTGCAGGTGCATTCCTGTGCGAGGTGAAGAACGGCAAGACCTACATGACCGGCGTCTACGACTGAACACGAGGTACCGCAGAGACCTCCTCCTCCACTTTCCGCAGGCTCCGGCTCCGCTACCTTCCCTCACCTCTCGTAGGCTCAACCAACCGCGTTCACTCTCCGCGGATGGCATCAGGAGGGAGCGCTGAAGCGATGACCGCGTGGCAGCGGTCGCGCAGCTCAGTGATCTGCGTCAGGTTCATGCCCACCGTTTCGATCGGATCGTGGACGATCACTGTCGACCTGCCGGGGAAGAACATCTTCGTGTGTGGCGGCCAGACCTCCCATGTGCCCTGAATCGTCACCGGCACCACGGGCAGTTCGTTGGCGATCGCGATCCGGAACGCCCCCTTCTTGAACGTGCCGAACTTGCCATCCATGCTGCGGGTTCCCTCAGGGAAGATGATCAGCGAGTGGCCGCGGTCCTTGGCAGCCGCCACTCCCTCGTTGATCAGGGCATGGGCGGCAGGACCGGCTTGCCGGTCGGTCTTGATGATGCCGATGCGGTTCATCGCTTGGGCGACCAGCGGGATGTGGTAGATCTCCTTCTTCGCCAGATAGCGGATCGACACCGGGATGGTCAGGAACATCACCGGGATGTCGAAGTTGGAGAGGTGGTTGGCCACGAAAACGTACTGACGGGTGACGTCCACCGTCTCCTGACGCTGCATCTCGAGGGAGACCGGACCGGTGGTCAGGAAAAGCCGGCTCCACAGCCGAATCAACCGATCGATCCACGGGCTGTCACGGTTCACGAAGGACATCACGATGATCACCCCTGCGACACCGAGCGTGAACAAGAAGAAGGTGGGCACGGCGACAGCCGTACGGAGCGCGGCACGCAATTTGAGGGGCATCGCGGTAGCTTATCGGGTCTCATGGTATGCCAAGCGTGAAACGGCTGAGCAGGGCCCAGGCGCAGCGGGTCGCGTTGTGCGCACAGGGTTTTGCGGAACCTCGTCCTTCAGGAGCCGTCGATCGCCGCCACTTCCGCAGGGTCTTCAGGGCCATCGGCCTGCTCCAACTCGATTCGGTCAACGTGGTCTCCCGGTCGCACTACCTCCCCGTGCTGGCGCGGCTCGGCCCCTACGACCGCGATCGGCTCCACGCGTATCTGACCGACCCCGCGGAGATCTTCGAGTACTGGGGTCATGCGGCTTCCCTCCTGCCCACCGCCACCTTTCCGCTGTGGCGCTTCCGCAGGGAGGGGATGCGACCGTGGAAGTCGATACGCGAGCTCGAAGAGGAGCACCCCGGATACGTCGAATCGGTGTACGACGAGATCGCTGCCCACGGCCCGCTGTCCGTCTCGGATCTCGCCGATCCCGGGCTGCGGACCGGTCCCTGGTGGGGGTACGGCCGCGGCAAGCTCGTCCTCGAGTGGCTCTTCGCCACAGGACGGATCACCGCGTGGCGGGATCGGAATTTCGCCAGGCTCTACGACCTCACCGAGCGCAGGCTGCCGGCGTCAGCATTTGCGGCCGAGCCGGTGAGCAAGGAGGAGGCCTATCGGACTCTCCTGCTGCTAGCGGCCCGCCACTACGGGATCGGCACTGCGGCAGACCTTGCGGACTACTACCGCCTCGATACGCCGACGTCGAAGCCGATCCTCGAGAGCTTGGTCGAGGCGCGTGAGCTCGACCACGTCGAGGTGTCGGGTTGGCGGGGTCCTGTGTATCTCCACCGCGACGCCCGTCTGCCGCGAAGGGTGACGGGAGCCGCCCTCTTGAGCCCGTTCGATCCTGTCGTGTGGCACAGGGACCGAGCAGAGCGGCTCTTCGACTTCCACTACCGAATCGAGATCTACGTGCCGCAGCCGCAGCGCCGGTTCGGGTACTACGTCTTGCCCTTCCTTCTCGACGGCGAGCTGGTCGGCCGGGTCGACCTGAAGGCCGACCGCAAGGAAAACGTGTTGCGCGTCCAGGCATCACATCACGAGGACGGGTGCGATCCGCATCGGGTGGCAGGAGCGATGGCCGCCGAGCTGCATACGATGGCGGAGTGGCTCGGAATGGGTCGGGTGACCGTTGTCCGCAAGGGCAACCTCGCCGCAACGCTCCACGATCTGGCCGGGTGACCTCAGGCGTCGACGGCCAGCACCCGTCCCAAGTCGAAGGGCACCCGGTAGCTGGCGCCTCGGTCCCAGTCGTGGAACACCAGGGCGCCGGGCGTCGAGCTGTGGAGCACCAGCATCGTGCCCTCTCGAGTGAAGCCCACAAACGTGTCAACGTTCTCGACCGACGTGATGCGGAGGCCACTCCCGTCGATGGTCCGCGTCTCGATCGCAAACCGATCCGCGACGGGGCCCATGGCCGAGACGTGGGTCGCCGCCGGAGTGAACGCAAACGTCGTCACGGGGGACTTGATCTCGAAGGCTACGTCGGACATGGTGCGGTCGGGATGCAGCATCACAACCGGCTCGCCATTGGGACCCTGGGGCACGGTTGCAGGTTCGACGCCCAATCCGAGTGCGTCGACATCGAGGCCGGCGCCGACGGCGAGCTCGAAGGCCTGCGTCGCCGGCTGCAGCACCACGTGCCCGAGGGCGCTTGCCGCTCGTGGAGTTGCCGCATAGGCGGCGACCGGCATCCCGGCCGGATCGAGGCACACGGCGAAGTCGAGGACCAGGAAGGCAGAACTGCCCGGATTGGTCGGGTCGTCCACCTCCCATCGGCGATACTCGGGTGGAGGTGTGAGCCTGATGAGATACCCCCAGTCTCCCCAGGCCACGAGCTCGGCTCCATCGTCGACTTGCCCCAGATCGGTTGTCGCCTCCAGCCCGCCCGGTACCGAATGTGCCGTGAAGAGGTGATAGGAGTTGGACCCGGGAGGCCGGCCGATCCACGCCAGGGCACCTCCCGCCGACGTGTGCCAGGCCGCGGTCGTCACGTCGATGAACACCGGCTCTGCCAGCGGCGGTCTGCCCACCCACAGCGTCTGACGCTGTTCACCCTGCGTGATCCACATCACTTGCTCCCGCGGCGAGTCAAACGCCGCAACGCGCGCCGCGGCCCCGGAGCTGAGTGGCCCGCCCGGTGCGTCCGCATCCCGGGACCAAAGCACCTCGCTCGTGACGACGCCGCTCGGTTCCACGTACACGATGGAGATGTCCCGTTGCAGAGGTGGCGCCCACTCGGCAAGCAACGGCGGTGCGGGGGGAATCGTTGTCGTCGTGCGCTCAGGCGCACCGATGGCGCCGATCGTCGTGGTCACCGAGGCGCTCCGGCCGACGGCGGAGCCTTCGTTTGCGGGACCGCTCAGCACGCCTGCGATCACACCGAAGAACACCAAGGCACCGGCGGCAACGGCAAGGGGCACCCAGCGCCGGTCGCGCGGCGGCGGTGCCGAACCTCCCGGGGCGGCCACCTCGGGCAGGTCGGGTGGTAGCGGCCGGATGCGGCCCGGCTCGTCCCTTGCCTCCATATACGGAAGGCATGGTAGGACACGCACCGTTGCGGAGGGCTGGTGGCGGCGGGCGGCGGAGATGGGCGGCTATCGTGCCCGCTTTGTGGAGGAGAGAGGAAGCGTGATGGTGGATTTCGCTGATCGGGTGGCTGTGGTGACCGGCGCCGGCGGGGGGTTGGGGAAGCAGCATGCGCTTCTCCTGGCCAGCCTGGGTGCTGCAGTCGTGGTCAACGACCTCGGCGGTGACGTGCACGGTGCCGGCGCAAGCAGCCGCGCCGCTGATCTCGTCGTGGAGGAAATCCGAGCAAGCGGCGGTGTCGCCGTAGCCGACTACGGGTCGGTCACGGAACCTGCAGATGCCGAGGCGATGGTGGAGCGGGCCCGTACCGAGTTCGGTCGTATCGACATCGTCGTCAACAATGCCGGCATCCTGCGGGACAAGTCGTTTGCAAACATGGAATGGGATGACCTCAATGCGGTCATCGACGTCCACCTCAAGGGTGCGTTCCACGTCACCAGGCCGGCCTTCGTCCACATGAAGGAGCAGGGCTATGGCCGCATCATCTTGACGTCCAGTGGCTCGGGGATCATGGGCAACTTCGGCCAGGCGAACTACGGCGCCGCCAAGATGGGCCTTGTCGGGCTGATGAACGTGCTCAAGATCGAGGGGGCCAAGTACAACATCAAGACGAACTCGATCGCCCCGATCGCCCTGACCAGGATGACGGAGGACGTCTTCGGCGCCGCCGTCGCCCATTTCGACCCTGAACACGTTGCCCCCGTCGTTGCCTACCTCGCATCCGAAGAGTGCAGCGTGTCGGGCGAGATTTGGTCCGTCGGCGGCAGTTCGGTGAGCCGCTTCTTCATTGGGCTCACCCAGGGCTACTTCAAGCACCCGATGTCTGAGGGTCCTCTCACCGTCGCCGACGTGGCCGCCCACGTGGCGGACATCCGTGACGAGGACGGGTACATCGTGCCGTTCTCGTCCCAAGACGAGTTTGCCAAGCTGGGGCCGAAGCTTCTTGGCTGACGCGATGCCGCCACAGCCGCCGACCGAGGCGTCGAAGCCGGAGTGGAGGGCTTGGGCGCGCGCCGTCAGGGCCGAACTCGACTTCCCGGTCATCTCGGCAGGGGTGTGTGATGGCCTGGCCCGGTTTCCGCCGCTGCGCCACGAGACGACCGTACTGATCTACATCGCCATGGAGGACGAGATCGACCTGACGGCTCTCACCGAGGTCGGGCTCCCGGTCCGGTGGGTGACGACCCGCACTCCTGAGCGTGGGCCACTCACCATCCACGATCTCGACGGCCCCCTCGAGATGCATCCGCTCGGGTTTCGACAGCCCATCGAGACGGCACCCCGAATCTCGCCGAGCGACGTCGATGTTGTCCTCGTTCCTGGCCTCGCCTTTGACCTCTTCGGCAACCGCCTCGGCCGCGGCATGGGGTACTTCGATCAGCTGCTGGCCCGCCTTCGTGCCGGCATCGTGCGAGTTGGCGTCGTGCCGAGTGCCGTCGTGGCGGACCGCCTCCCCAAGGACGAGCACGACGTGCCCGTGCAATGGTTGGCGGCCGAAGAGGGTGTCATCGGCGTCGCCTATTAGCCCTGGGGCGATCCAGGCTGCTGCGCAGCGACGCTCGTGGGCGCCACCCCGATAGCTGCCCATGGAGAGCGTTGCCTTGGCAAAGGTGTCGTGCATCAGGTCCTCCGCCCAGCTGGGATCTCGGCAGAGGGAGGTGAGGCAGGCATGGATCGAAGTGGAGCGCTCTCCGTATGAGGAGAAGTGCTCGATGGCGTCGTCCTGGGCCACACTGTTCGCGATCCTCCCGACCGTTGGTGCGTGGCGGAGAGAGACGGATACCGATCGCGAAGTGTTCCATGCAGACTTTCACGTCGCGATGCCGTCGGTGAGCTGGTGCTTGATGCGGGCGAGAATCGCTCCCATGCCGCGGATACGGAGCGCACTCACGACTTCTTCGATGCCCATGGCCAGGTAGAAGGTGTCGGGGACGTCAAGGATCTCCTCGACCGTTGCGCCTTCGAGGCCGTCAGCCAGGATGCCGGCGTAGCCGCGCATGGTCGGCGACTCCCTGGGCACCTCGAAGTGGAGGTTGACCACGTGGGTCGCCGGATCGATCTGTGTTGCCACGAAGAACGGCGTCTGGCATTCATGGACACGTTCCATGGCCCCGGGCTCGCGGAACTCCGGCGGCGGATCGGGGAGGCGGTTGCTGTAGTCCACCATCGCCTGGATCTTGATCTGCTTGGGGCTCGCCGCAAACAGATCAACGAGCTGCTGCAACTTCTCTGGAATCATGGTGCTCTCTTCTCACAGCCGGGACGCCCTTCTCAGCTCTGTGTGCGCACTTCTCAACCCCATGTGGGGCTTCTAAGCCCTATGTGGGTAGTGTAAATTGAGCGGACGAACACACGAAGAGGAGAGTAGGCATGCCCCCCGTACCAACTGATCCCAGTCCAAGGTTCGCCGACTATGCCCACCCGGAACGGCTGGTGAGCACCGAGTGGCTCGCCGAGCACCTCGGGACTCCGGGTCTTGTGGTCGTGGAGTCCGACGAAGACGTGCTGCTGTACGAGACGGGGCACATCCCCGGAGCGGTCAAGGTGGACTGGCACACCGACCTCCAAGATCCCGTGAATCGGGACTATCTCGACGCCGAGGGCTTCGCTGCCCTCATGTCGGCAAAGGGTGTCGCCCGTGACGACACCGTGGTGTTCTACGGCGACAACTTCAATTGGTGGGCTGCCTACGCACTGTGGGTGTTCCGGTTGTTCGGCCATGCCGATGTGCGCCTGCTGGACGGAGGTCGCCAGAAGTGGGCGGCAGAAGGCCATGAGCTGACCACGACGACGACGGTACGCTCGCAGACCGCGTATCCGGTGGTCTCTCGCAACGACGCACCCATCCGCGCCTTTCGGGACGACGTCATGGGCCACATCGGCGGCGACGGACCGCTGATCGACGTGCGTTCCCCCGAGGAGTACCGGGGTGAGCTGCTCCACATGCCGAGCTATCCCCAGGAAGGAGCACTGCGCGGCGGGCACATTCCCGGGGCGGCGAATGTTCCCTGGAAGCGGGCGGCCAACGATGACGCAACGTTCAAAACCGTCGGGGATCTGCGTGCCATCTACGTGGACGAAGTCGGGCTCGACGAGGCGGACGAGGTCGTGGCCTACTGCAGGATCGGTGAGCGCTCGTCCCACACGTGGTTCGTGCTGACCCATCTCCTCGGGTTCGATAACGTGCGCAACTACGACGGTTCGTGGACCGAGTGGGGCAACCTGGTTCGGGCACCCATCGAGAAGTAGTCCGAGTCCGGGCGCACCGCTGCGGCTGCGCCCGCCCGATTTCGGGCGGCCGGCGACGGCGTAGCCTGGGGGCTCATGTCGACCGAAGCCCTTGCTGCTCCGCCGTCGTCAGACGCCGCTCTCCTGGGCGGTGGTCGGCGGCTCATCGTCCGCCAGCTTCGCCGCGCACCGAGGGAGTTTGCCGTCGGCATGCTCGGGTCGCTCTTGTACGCGGCGATGACCGTGGTGTCGTCATTCGTGATCGGATGGATCACTGACTCGGTCCTCCTCCCTGGCGTCGAGGAGGGCGAAGTCTCCACGACGATCCTCGCCGGTGCCGCCATCGCGGTCCTGGGGGTAGCGGCGGCTCGTGCGCTCGGCATCACGTTGCGACGCATGGGTGCGTACTACGCGCAGTACCGTCTCCAGTACCGCGATCGCATCGCAGTGACCAGCCGTTTTCTGGAGCTCCCGATGGAATGGCACCGCCGCCACCCCACCGGCCAGCTCCTGGCGAACGCCAACGAGGACGTCGAGGCGGCATCCTTCATCGCCGCCCCGCTGCCGATGGCGTTCGGCGTTGTCGTGATGCTGATCATCACCGCGATCCTCCTGGTACTCACCGACCCGTTCCTCGCCCTCGTCGGGTTCTCCGTCCTGCCTGCGCTGATGGTGGCCAACTACGTCTTCCAGCGGCAGATGCGAGCGGTGGCGGCCAGAGCGCAACGTATCCGCGCCGAGGTGGCCGAGATTGCCCACGAGTCATTCGACGCTGCTCTGGTCGTCAAGACCCTCGGCAGGGAAGACGCCGAAGTGGGCCGTTTTGGCGAGCAGTCTGAGGCGCTCCGCGACAGGATGGTCGAGGTCGGCCGGCTACGTGCGGTGTTCGATCCGCTCATCGAAGCGCTGCCCAACATCGGGATCTTGGCCGTGCTGGCCGTAGGCGCGTGGCGCGTCGACCAAGGAGCAGTCAGCCCGGGCACGCTCATCAGTTTTGCGTACTTGTTCCGGTTGGTGGCGCTCCCGATGCGCGTGTTCGGTTGGCTGCTGGGCGAGCTCCCGAGGGCGGTTGTCGGGATGGACCGCGTCGAGGGCGTACTGCAAGAGGAGGGGCAGGTTGCGTACGGATCGCGCAGCCCTGCTCCCGGAGGTGGTGCGGCAGCAGCTGCAGATCAGGTCGGTTACCTCTATCCCGAAACCGAGTACGACGACCTCTCCGGCGCCGCGCTCGGCACCAAGAAGGCGGTGGTCGACGCCGATCGGCGCGGAATCGAATCAATCACGCTCAGTGTCGCCGCCGGGCAGACGGTTGCTCTCGTTGGGCCGACGGGATCGGGAAAATCCACATTCGTCCATCTCCTCGTGCGGCTGTTCGATCCCGATCGGGGGGAGATCTGCCTCGATGGCCACGGGCTCGTCGACCTCGATCGAGATGCGCTGTCGCAATCCATCAGCATCGTCTTCCAGGAGACCTTCCTGTTCAACGACTCGATCTACAGCAACATCACGCTGGGCGAACCGTTCGACGAGCCCGAGGTGCTGGCTGCGGCCCGGCTGGCGCAGGCCCACGAGTTCATCTCCGCTCTGGAGGACGGCTACGCCACGGTGGTCGGGGAACGAGGCGCATCGCTGTCGGGCGGCCAGCGGCAGCGCATCGCCCTCGCCAGAGCATTGGTCCGGCAGCCTCGCCTTCTCGTGCTGGACGACGCGACGTCTGCCGTCGATCCGGCGGTCGAGAACGCGATCCTCGCTGGGTTACGGGAACTGGACACGACGGTCGTCATCGTGGCGTACCGGCGGTCGTCGATCGTCCTTGCCGACGAGGTCATGTACATCGACTACGGCCGGGTGATCGATCGTGGCAGCCACGATGCGCTGTATGCGTCCCTCCCGGCATACCGCCGGCTCATCGACGCCTACGAGCAGGAGGAGGTCTCGTGACGGCGACCACGCCCGTGGCGACCCGCGCTGCCGACCGCACTCGCGACGGGGCGATGGCCACCATCCGACGCGGTCTCAGCCTCTCGCCCGAGCTGCGGCGTGGACTCCCGTTGACGCTGCTCATTGCGCTCGTGGCGACCGCAGGCAGGGTGATCGTCCCTGTCGTGGTCCAGCAGATCATCGACGGTGGCCTCAGCGGCGACGAGGTGGACATGAGCTTCGTGGCCACCATGACGTTGGTGGCATTCTGTGCCGTCATCATCACCGCAGGTGCCACAGGCTGGATGCACCTGCGATTGGCGAAGATCTCCGAGACCGCACTGTCGGGGCTCCGTGTCAGGGCATTCCGCCACATCCACGATCTCTCCATGCTCCACCAGGCTTCCGAACAGCGCGGGGTGCTCGTCGCCCGAGTCACGTCGGATGTCGACCAGATCAGCCGGTTCATGCAGTGGGCCGGTCTCATGCTGCTCGTCAACGCGGGCCAGGCCCTGCTTGCGCTCGTGGTGATGCTGGTGCTCTCGTTCCCGCTCGGGCTGATCGTGGTGGCGCTCGTGCCTCTCATCGTCCTCGTGATCCGCTGGTTCCAAAGCCGGCTCGAGGTTGCCTTCATGAAGGTGCGAGAGAAGGTCGGCCACATGCTGGCTGTCGTCGCCGAAACCGTGGTAGGTGCCCCCGTGATCCGCGCCTACGGCATCGAGGGCAGGGCCCGTGCGCAACTCGACGAGGCAATCGAAGGTCATCGCAAGGCTGCGGTGCGAGCCGGGTCACTGTCGGCATCCTTCTCGGGCGCAGGCGAGGTGACGTCTGCGGTCGTCGTCACAGCCGTGCTCATCGCCGGGACGGTGCTCGCCGTGCAGGGCACCACGACCGTCGGCACGGTCGTTGCGTTCCTCTTTCTCGTGCAGCTCTTCGTTCAGCCCGTGCAGATCATGGGCGAGGCGGTCAACGAAGCGCAGACCGCAGTGGCGGGTTGGCGCCGGGTGATCGACATTCTCGATATCCCACCGGATGTCGCCGATCCCGGCCCGCGCGGGCTCGATCTTCCTCACGAGCCGGTCGGCGTGTCGTTCGACGCTGTGACGTTCCGCTACCCACGTCCGGGCGAGACGGCCGCCGAGGCGTCGACGTCGCCCGTCCTTCACGACATCACGGTTGCCATTCCTCCAGAGCAGAAGGTCGCGATCGTCGGGGAGACCGGATCAGGAAAGACCACCTTCGCCAAACTGCTCACCCGACTGATGGACCCCTCCGCGGGGTCGGTGTGCATTGCCGGCGTCGACATCCGCATGGTGCGGTTCGACTCGCTGCGGGACCGAGTGGTCATGGTTCCCCAAGAGGGCCTGCTGTTTCGCGGATCGATCGCCGACAACGTGCGGATGGGCTCACCCTCGGCAACAAGCCGCGACCTCATGGCGACGTTCGATCGGCTGGGTATCAGCGACTGGGTCAATGAGATGGTTGCCGGTCTGGACACCCAGGTCGGCGAACGCGGGAACGCGCTTTCCGTCGGCGAGCGCCAGCTCGTCACGCTGGCTCGCGCGGCGATCGCCGACCCTGATCTTCTGGTCCTGGACGAAGCCACGTCGGCCGTCGACCCCGCAACCGAGGTGCGCATCAACCGGGCCTTGAGCGAGCTCACGTCCGGGCGGACGGTGGTGACGATCGCCCACCGGCTCTCCACGGCGGAGTCCGCCGACCGGGTGCTGGTCTTCGAGGACGGGCGCATCGTCCAGGATGGCCCCCACGACGCCCTCCTGGCCGAGGGCGGCGTCTACGGCAGGCTCCACGCCTCGTGGCAGCGCGGGACCACCCGCTGAACCTGGGTCCCGGCCTCCTCGGCGTGGCACCGTTCCGGTGCGGGCTACGCTGCCCGACGATGTCCGACCTGCCCGCATCCACCCAACGTGTGCTCGCCGAGGCGAACCGTCTCGGCCTCGAGGTGCGGCTCGAGGTCTATCCCGACGGCACCAAGACCTCCGAGGATGCGGCCGCCGCTGTTGGCTGTGAGCTGGCGGCGATCGCCAAGTCGATGGTGTTCATGGTCGACGATGAGCCCGTCATCGTCCTCATGTCGGGGGACCATCGGGTGGACACCCGCAAGCTGTGCGAGGTCCACGGTGCGGCGAGGGCCCGCCGCGCCACCCTGGACGAAGTCCGCGAGCACACGGGCTTCGTGGCAGGTGGCACGCCCCCCATCGCCCATCCGGCGCCCATTGCCCTCTACGCAGATCCGACGCTCCGCCGCAATGAGCTCGTGTGGGCCGCCGGCGGCACACCTACCACGGTCTTCGAGGTCGCCCTCGACGACCTCATCCGTGTCACCGACGCCGTCTGGGCCGACGTCGCGCTCGGCTGAGGGTGCCGCGGAGCCTCCTCGTCACTCGGACAGCGGGACGGCAGCCTGTGTGTCGATCGACACGCCAATCGAGTCACCGGCGCCGAGCACCGTCGAGCTCTCGGACACGAGGCGGATGCCCTCGATGTCGATCTCGGTGCGGCGTCTGCCGCTGCGCAGGGTCGAGGCGACCACGGTGCCTGCGGTGCCGCTGCCGTCAGGGCTGATCTTCACCGATTCGTTGGGAACGACATAGAAGGGCGCTCCGGTGGCGGCGGCCCCGACGCGTGTCAGCTCTGCAGCGTTCAGCACGTTGTCGCGGCCGAGGAAACGGGCGACGAACTGTGACTTCGGGTTGGCCCACAGCTCGCCCGGTGGGCCTTCCCCCACGGTCCTGCCGCGGTCCATCACCACCACCTCGTCGGCCAGCGCAAACGCTTCGTCCTGGTCGTGGGTGACGTAGATCACAGTGACCCCGACGGTTGCGAAGATGTCGCGCATATCGGCGACGAGGCGATTGCGTAGCGTCCGGTCGAGCGAGCCGAGGGGCTCGTCCAGCATCAAGAGCCGTGGCGCCGGGGCCAGCGTCCTGGCCAGGGCAACCCGCTGCTGTTCGCCGCCGCTCAGGCCGTCGATGGCTCGATCGGCGAAGCCGGCAAGACCGACGAGGTCGAGCATGTCGGCTGTGGTCTTGGTGCGGCGAGCTGCATCGACACCGGACATACGGAGCCCAAAAGCGACGTTGTCGGCCACGTTGCGATGGGGGAAGAGTGCGTAGTCCTGGAACATCAGCCCAAACCCACGTTCGTGGGGCGGCAGCGGCGTCACGTCGACTCCGTTCCACGCCACCGTTCCCGCGCCGGGGGCCTGCAGGCCCGCGATGACCCGCAGCAGGGTGGACTTGCCGCACCCCGACGGTCCGATCACTGCCGCCACCGAGCCGGTCGGCGCGGCGAAGTCCATCCCGTCCAACGCGGCCAGCGTGCCGAATCGCACCGTGAGGTCACTGCATCTGAGGCTCAGAAGTCCTCACCCCCGCCTGGTCGGAGCCGCTCGACCGCCAGGACGGCGACCGCCGTCACCGCCATCAGGATCACGCTCAGGGCCATCGCCCTGCCGAACGTGATCGAGCCGGGCCGGCCCAGCAACCGGAAGATGGCGATGGGCAGCGTCGGGGTATCGGGGCGTGCGATGAACGACGTGGCTCCGAACTCGCCCAGCGACACTGCAACGGCAAACCCGCCTCCGACCACGATGGCGCGGGCGACGAGAGGAAAGTCGATCTCGCGCCACGCCTGCTCGGGTGAGGCGCCGAGCATCATGGCGGCCTCCCGCAGCCGGCTCCGCACCCGTCGCATCACGGGGACGGCGATGCGCACCACGAAGGGGATCGCCACGAGGGAATGTGCAATCGGGATCAGCCACGGTGAGGTCCGCAGGTCGAGAGGAGCGTCGAGCGCGAGGAGGAACCCGAACCCCAGGGTGACCGCCGAGGTGCCGAGCGGCAGCATCAGCAGAGCATCGAACGCTTGTCCCGTCGGGCCCTTGCGGTATGCGACCACGGCTGCCGCCATCGACCCGATGACGACGGCGAGCGCGGCGGCGACAAGGGCGAACTGCAGGGAGTTCCAGATCGCAGTTGTCGGGGGAACGAACAAGCCCTCACCGGTCGATCGCCGGGTCAGCCCTGTGTAGGCGCTCAGGCTGAGCCCCGCACCCGACTGCACCGAGCGCCACACCAGCACGGCAATGGGCGAGCCCAGGAGCAGCGCCATGATGCCGAGGTTGGCGCCCAGGATCAGCCGTCTCCGCCCGACGACAGGAAGCCGCGGCCTGTTCACGCTGACACTGAGTTGCCGGCTGCGCTTCGCCTGGTACCGCGAGTAGACCCACAGGATCCCTGCAACGCCTGCGAGCTGGAGAAGAGCTAGCGCCGCCGCCACTCGCAGATCGAGGAGACCGACGGCTTGGCGCCAGATCTCGACCTCGATCGTTGCGTGCTGGAGACCGCCGAGGATCAGGATGATGCCAAACGAAGTGAAGGTGAACAGGAAGACGATCGAAGCGGCCGATGCGATGGCGGGTGCGAGCAGCGGCAGCGTGACTTCGCGAAAGGCTCTCGTTGCGCTTGCTCCCAGAGTGCGAGCCGCTTCCTCGAGGCTCGGATCGAGCTGCTCCCAGTAGGTGCCGACCGTGCGCACGACGATCGCGTAGTTGAAGAACACGTGGGCGACCAAGATCGCAATCACGGTCCGGCTGAGATCGACACCGAGTGCGCCCCTGGGGCCGATGAGGGCGAGGAAGGCGGTTCCCACGACGACCGTCGGCAGCACGAAGGGGATGATGGTCAGCGTCCGCACCAACCGTCTGCCTCTGAACTCGTACCGGGCCAGCACGTAGGCTCCCGGCACCCCGAGGAGCACGGTGATGAGGGTGGACAGCGCAGCCTGCCACGTCGTGAACCATGCGACCCCGCGCAGGGACGGTCGGGAGGCGATGGTCGTGAGCGTGGCGTCGCCACCCTCACCACCCAGAGCCGTGGCGAGGATCGTGGCGAGCGGGTAGAGGAAGAAGTACCCGAGGTACACGACGGGGAGCAGCGTCAGCAGGCCCCATCGCACCCTGGTGCTCATCGCTGCAGGTCCGTCCACTCCTGGATCCATCGCTCACGATGTGCGGCGATCGTGGACGGGTCGAGTTGGGCAGGCGCCGATGCGACGGTGGCATGATCGACGAACACGTCGGGCAGCGGGGTGTCGGGCACTGCAGGGAACACGAACATCGACAGCGGGATGTCCTCTTGGAACGTCGGGGACAGCATGAAGTCGATCAGCATCCCGGCCTCTGCTTCGTGGTCGGTGCCGCTGAGGATCCCGGCGAACTCGATCTGACGGAAACACCCACTGACCATCGATGCGGTCGGCGCTTCGGAAGGCTGCGGATCGGCGTAGAAGACCTCCGCTGGGGGGGAGGAGGCGTAGGACACGACGAGCGGGCGGTCCCCTTCGCCTGCACCCCCGGAGAACGAGCCGTAGTAGGCATCCTCCCAGCCGGAGGTGACGAGCACGTCGTTGGCCACCAGATCCGACCAGTAGTCCCGCCAGGTGTAGGCACCCTCTTCGCCAAACGTTGCGATGGTGGCCAGGAGGAACGCCAGGCCCGGCGACGACGTTGCCGGGTCTTGGACCACGAGGGACCCCGCGAAGCGAGGCTCGATCAGGTCACGCAGCGACGTCGGAGGCGCCGCTCCTGCAGCGGCCAGGGCCGCAACGTCGTAGTTGACGCACACGTCGCCGAAATCGATCGGGGTGACACGATTCTGCTCGTCGAGGAGCAGGTCGGGGTCGACTGCGGCGAGTGCCGGCGACAGATGGGGAACAAACAGGTTCTCCTCGAGTGCCCGGGACAGGAACGTGTTGTCGACGCCGAACAGCACGTCCGCCGTCGGGTTGTCCTTCGTGAGGATGGCCTGGTTGACGACCGTGCCGGCGTCACCGCCGGTGAGGAGCGTCACTTCGATGCCGGACTCGGCCGCAAAGGCCTGCAGGACGTCTTCCGATACGAAGAACGAGTCGTGGGTGAGCAGAACCAGCTCCACCGGCTGGGGGGTGTCTCCGGCGTTCTCGCCTGAGCCGCCACATGCTGCGGCAGTGATGCAGAGCGCAGAGACCGCTGCCACCACCCATCTCTTGATCGTCACGGTTGGTTGTTCCTTTCGTTGGAGGCCCTCTCGTGGACCGCAAGCAGCACGCCGCCTGTGATGGCCACCTGCGCCGCTGGTTCGGTCATTTTGTTGCTGATGCCGTGGGTCGCACCTGCGGCGAGGACGGCATCGTCGAGGTGCCAGCGGAGTCCTGTCGTGGTGACACCGGTTGCGGCGCCACCTGTCGGGATCAGCGACACCAGGTCGCCTACGGCGCCGTCGATCGTTCTTGGATGGGACTCCCTCACGACCAGCACGGTGGTTGGCCCTACGTGCCAGGTGATGCGAAGCTCGGCATAGTCCGTCGAGGTGATGACGAGGGCGTTGCCCAACAGGTGGCTGAGCCGCCCGCCCGACCCACCGATGAGCACTGCGTCGGTATACCCCGCCCCGCCTACGAAGCGAAGGGCGAGCTCGAGGTCCGTTGCGTCCTTGTCGGCCGGGTAGCGGCGGATCGGTATGTCCAGCTCGGTCGCTCGTGCGATGGCCGGGGCGCTGGCCGAGTCGAGATCGCCCACGATGAGATCTGCGGTGAGCCCAAGCCGGTGGATCTCGTCGAGACCGGAGTCCGCGGCGATCACGAAGCGCACATCGGGGAGGCGCCAGACCACGCCTGGATCGATCGGGTCGCCGCCCGCGACGATCACCGCCGTTCGGGTCTCCGCATTGCCTGCCGCTTCCACGCGCTTCCTCCGCTGGCATGATCCAGTTCAGGTTCCACGGGTCGCTGACATGTGCGCATCGAGCGCATCGGTCACCCTCTCAGCTTGGCTGCACCCAAGCTCCCCGGGGTGGGTATGGGTGCAGTGTACCGGGGTTTCCCTGCCGATCGACCACTTCCTCCAATTTCTCTATTGACAGAATGACATCATTATGACATCATAACGACATCACCACCCAGTCAGGAGAGTGTCATGTTGTGGTATAACAACCCCGAAGCCGTTTCGGCGATGCACCATCACACGATGGACGAGCGCCACGAAGACCTGAAGAGGCGCAACCTGTTGCGTCTCGTCGGCGGAGGCGACCCGACCGAGCGTCACTGACCTTTCAATCGATGACCCGAACGACCCACGACGACAGAAACGAGGAGACGAGATGGACACGACCGGCGTGGTCGGCAGCGTCGAGGCTGCGTTGACCGACCAATTGATTCTGGCCGGCGACGACGCCTCCGTTGCTGCAGCAGGCGAGACGCTCCTGGCGGCCCTGGGCCCTGCGCTCCACCGTGCGGCGCTGACACTCGCCGAGCAGGCCGCTGAGGAGGTGGGCGCCCAGCTTGCGGATCACGAGGTCAACGTCGTGCTCCGTGACGGTGAACCAAGCCTGCTGGTCCGTCCGATCGAATCCGACGTGTCGTTCTCGACCGAGGATCTTGCGGCTCGGCTGACGCTCCGCCTGCCCGACGTGCTCAAGGCCGAAATCGAGAATGCCGCAAGCACCGCGGGGGATTCGGTGAACGCCTACGTGGTCAAGGCCCTTTCAGGGCGGCCCCGCTCCTCACGGCGCACCGCGAAGCGCATCACCGAGAGGTTCCAGACATGACCGAGATGCAGCGTACGTTCGCCGTCGGCGAGCGGGCAAGGATCGAAGCCGCCACAACGTCCGGCGAGATCGTGGTCTCGCCTGGTCCCGCCGAACAGGTGACGGTGTCGATCGACGGGAGCAGCGACGAGTACCTCGTCGAACAGCGCGGCGACCTCATCACGGTCAAGCCACAGCGTGGGCGGTTGCGCCGATTCAGCAGTGCCGATCTCCACCTGGAAGTGCCGCAGACGGCAGCGGTTGCGCTCTCGTGCACCTCCGGCGACGTGTTCGTCAACGCCTCCGTGCGTGATCTCGAAGTGGGGACTGCATCCGGCGACATGCGCATCGGCGACGTGGAGCGGTCCGCCACGCTGCGGTCAGCCTCGGGAGACGTCACGATCGAGCGGGTGGGCGAACGCCTCGACCTCACCACGGCCTCAGGGGACGTCCGGGTCGGTACGGTGACCCGAGATGTTTCCATCAACAGCGCAAGCGGCGATCTCACCGTGGACGAGGTCGGCGAGAAGGCCGATCTGAAGACGGCAAGTGGCAACATCGACGTCAGGCGCTTCCTCGGCACCGATCTCACCGGACGAACCCTGTCGGGCGACGTCCGCATCGGCCTACCGGCGCGACGGGACCTCGAAGTGGACATCCAGACGTTGAGCGGCAGCCTGCGCAACCGGCTGCCTGCCGGCGACGGCTCTGAGCCCGAGCGTTCGGTGGTGTTGCGCATCACGACCGTATCCGGCGACGTGACGTTGCGGGGCGCTCGCTGACCTCAGCTGCTTGCCTGTTGCATCCCGATCCATCGGTCCACCTGCTCCCACTGGTCGTATAGCCAGCTGATCCGTTCCTTGCGGCCACGCGGGATGGTTTCCGCCGGCAGCCGCCAGAACTTGACGTTGACGGTTCGACCCACCAGCGCTCCTGACCAGACATCACGAATGTGGGCGAAGCCGTCGAGACCCTCGTGGGCGCACACCACCACGTCGTAGCCGGCGTCGAGCAGCGTGAGGGTTCCTCCGATCCGGGGCGGCATCACATGTGTGAGCTGCTCGGCTCGGTCGTGGAGTTCGGGGCTGCGATCCTCGAGCCGCTCCAGTGCACGGCGGCGCCGGGCCGGGGTGAAGCGGGTGCCCTCGGGGTAGATCACGACACCGTCGCGGCTTCCCAGCCCTGTGGCGAGCCTCCGAATGCTGCGAATCTCCTTCCTCGGGTCTGTAGCGGCTCGATCGACGAAGTAGTTGGGGAGCCGGGTCCCCGCGATGTCGAGGGCAGGTTCGGCAAGGAGCTCGCGTTTCAGGATCCAGCGGAGCTCGTAGCCTTGTCGATCGGTGAGCAGCACTGCGGGCAGCAGGTTGTCGACGATGCTGGCGTGCCGGAACAGGGCAACGATCGGTCCCGGTGCCGTCACCTCGATGTCCTCGACGTCGAGGTTGATGTGAAACAGGCGCTGCACCGTTTCGAAAAGCGTTGTCGCCCACCATCGTTGCAGGGGCCAGGCGGTGGCCACCAGTCGCCGCTGGTCGAGGCCAAAGCCCGCCGCAATCCACGTGACGAGAAAGCCGGCGAGTCCGATGATCTCGATCGTCAGGAACACCCACGCAAAGGCAATGAGTCGCACCGACATCCATGGGCGTCTGGTCAAGGCCCAGCGGCCGAGGTCAACCGCGGCCCCGGCCGCGATCAGCACCGGCATGAGCAGACTGATGATCACGAACAGCACAATGGTGCGAGGAATCGTGACCAGCCGGCGCCTCACGACCGATGATCTCGGTTCGTCGTGGAATATGCGCCGGGTTGCCGTCCCGTTGGTGCCGCCGTGCTTCGTCATGACGTGCGCAAAGGTACCCGTGGCGACGGCGGTACGCAGGATCGCATATCGAAATGGATCCGGGCAGGATGGTCGTGTGACCGCCATCATCTGGTTTCGCCGTGACCTGCGCCTCAATGACAACCCTGCGTTTTCTGCAGCGACGAGGGAGCACGACGACGTCACCGCGCTCTTCGTCGTCGATCCCCGCCTGTGGAACAGCGCGGGCCGTCTCCGCAAGGCAATGTTGCGGGCTCACCTTGCAGCTCTCGACAACGATCTGGCACGCCGCGGTGGGCGACTCCTGGTGCGGCACGGCGATGCGCGACAGGTGGTGCCTTCCGAGGCGGCGCGGGTGTCGGCAGCCACGGTGTACGTCAACGACGATCACACTCCGTTCAGCGTTGCCCGCGACGCCGCCGTCCACGAGCGGGTGAGGCTGGAGCGATACGCAGGAACGACGTTGCACCCGCCCGGCGAGGTGCTGACCGCATCCGGGACGCCTCCCCTGGTGTTCACGCCGTACTACAAACGCTGGCGAGAGGTGCCTTGGGGTGTCTGGGAGCAGCCTGGCCAGGCACGCATCGCCGCCGATCCGGGTGATCCACTGCCGAGCGAGCCTCCACCTCCGATGGCCGGCGGTGCCACAGCTGCGCTGCAGCGGCTGGCCGGCTTCGTCGAGCGCGTCGATACCTACCCGGAAGAGCGAGACCGACCGGATCTCGATGCGACCTCCCGGCTCTCTGCCGACCTGCACTTTGGCACGCTCGATGCCCGCCGGGTGCGTGCCGAGATCGGCGAATCGACTGCCGGACGAGCAGCATTCGTGCGGCAGCTGTGCTGGAGGGACTTCTACATGCAGGTCCTTCGCCATCACCCCACAGCCATCGATGCGGAGCTGCGCCCGGAGTATGCGGCGGTGGCGTGGCGCAACGATGCGGAGGGGTTTGCGGCCTGGACGAAGGGGACCACGGGGTATCCACTCGTCGATGCGGGGATGCGCCAGCTGGCGACCGAGGGGTTCGTCCACAATCGGGTGCGGATGGTGGTTGCCTCGTTCCTCGTCAAAGACCTCCTCGTCGACTGGCGTCGCGGCGAGCGTTGGTTTCGGCGCCATCTGGTCGACGGCGACGTTGCGCAGAACGTCGGCAACTGGCAATGGGTGGCGGGCACGGGCACGGATGCCGCTCCCTATTTTCGAGTTTTCAACCCCGTGACCCAAAGTCGAAAGTTCGATCCGGAGGGTGCCTACATCCGACGATACGTTCCCGAACTGGGCGGGCTCAGCAAACGAGACGTGCATGCCCCGTGGGAGGCGATACCATTGGATCTGCTGGCTGCCGGTGTGACGCTGGGAACAACGTACCCGCATCCCATCGTGGACCACGCGGTGGCTCGGGAGCGCGCCTTGGATGCCTACGGAGAGGCGAGAGGCGACTGATCGAGGCTCACGCGTCCAGCGAGCCCACAACGACTGCCGGGCCCTCTGCGACGGGCACTCCGCCTGCGACTTCCTCCGTGATCACGAACCCCGTCACCGCTCCGGCTGCGGTGAACTGGGAGACACCGGGGTTGCGACCCAGCACTCCAGCCGACACCACCCGCACCTCGTCGTCTTCTCCCGCAACGATCGCCCAGAGCTGGTAGGTGCGATCGGCCGGCAATGCGGCCAGGTTGTCGGAAACCATGTAGCCGGTGCCGTCTGCGTCAATGACGATGTTCGCAGACGCATCCTCGAAGCCGTCCTGCCCCTGCAGCGCGACGAGGTGGGAGCCGTCGGCCGTGAGGGCTTCTCCCGCCAGACCGGCGACCGAACCCTCGGCAAGCTGGTTCTGGAGATCAAGCACACGTATTCCCAATGCGACGGAGGCGATGACGGCGGCTGCCGACACGAAGATGGCGATGCGGGTCCATCGCTTGTGGTCGCGGATGTCGGTGACGGTCGCCAGTGCGGGTCGCTTCTCCGTCCCTGCGGTTCCTGCAATCTCGGCGCTGATGCGCTGCCACACGCCGGGCGACGGAGTGGAGGGGGCGGTTTCGACCGCCTCTGCCAGGACGGCGGCGACGGCGCGGAAGCCGTCGACCTCGTCACGGAGCACCCGGTCGCCTGCCTCGATCACCTCGAACTGAGAGCGCTCGTCGGTACCCAGCGCATCGAGCGCATACAGGGCTGCCATCTCCATGGGATCGTCGGGAGGGTTCATGTCGAGGTCACCCCTGCGGCTGCCAGCTCACCTTTCAGCCGCTTCATGCCGCTGCGGATCCGACTCTTGATGGTGCCCTCCGGTTCCCCCAGCTCTTCTGCGACCTGTCGGTAGGAATAGCCTCCGAAGTACGCCAGAGCGATCGCGGAGCGCTCGTTCTCTGAGAGTGCTCCAAGGGCCTGCCGTACCTTGTCGTTCGTCACTCGGGAGAGCACCTCGCCCTCAACGTCCTTGGCCGGGGCAGGGGCGAGCCGCCCCTCCCGCTCTTCTCTTGCCTTGCGGGCAAGTTCAGATCTGAGCAGGTCGACGCTGCGGCCGTGGGTGTCCGAGAGCAAGAACGAACGCAGTGTGCCGCGATCGGCGTCGAACCGTTCAGGGCGGGTCCACAGGCGCATGAAGATCTCCTGGGTCACTTCCTCAGCAAGATCTCGGCGGTTCAGGAGCCGCCTGGAGAGAGCAAACACTGCGCCACCGTGGCGGCTGTAAAGCGTCGCAAGTGCGGACTCGTCGAATCGTCCTACGGCGACGACGAGTGCGGCATCACTGGGTCCGTCGATCATGGAGACGGAGCCTCGGCGTGGTCCGGGTCGGGTGATGTCTCGCGGCGTGAGTCGGTCATCATGTGGTCGTACGAGGCGGCACGGGTCAACGGATGACGCTTTCTGGAACGGGAATGAGGGCAGGCTACATGCTGCCGGCGAGGTAGGGTGCCGTTCGTGGACAACGATGCCTCGTCAGGACACGCTTCGAGTCCCTACGTTCATTGGCCGACGCACGGTGAAAAGCGGCCGGTGATCATTGGAATCGCGGGCGGCTCGGGGTCGGGCAAGACGACGATCGCCCAGGCGGTGGTAGATCAGGTCGGCTCTGATCGCGTGGTATTGATCCAGCACGACGCCTACTACCGCGACATGGCGCACCTCAGCTTCGAGGAGCGGATCGCGGTGAACTTCGACCACCCCGACTCTCTCGAGACCGAGCTGCTGGTCGAGCACCTCCGCCAGTTGCGCTCGGGTTGCGCCGTCGAGCGGCCCGTGTACGACTTCTCGTCCCACACGCGGACCGAAGCCGTCGTCAGGGTCGAGCCGGAGCCGGTGGTGATCGTCGAAGGCATCCTCGTCCTGGTCGAGCCGACGCTCCGTGACATGATGGATCTGAGGATCTACATCGACACCGACGGCGACCTGCGGGTGCTGCGCCGCCTGCAACGAGATCTGCTGGAGCGCAAGCGGACAGTGGAGTCCGTCGTTGCTCAATACCTCGGAACGGTGCGTCCGATGCACCTCCAGTTCGTGGAGCCGTCGAAGCGGTACGCCGACATCATCGTCCCCGAGGGGTACAACCCGAGTGCCGTCGGCACCGTCACGTCGATGATCCGCGATGTTCTCGGAGGCCGTTGACCTCAGGCGGAGCCTCGCTTGGCGGCCTCGCGGCGGGCGAGCAGTTCCGCGATCACTGGCGCGACGGCCTCGGCGAAGACGGCATGGCCATGAGCGGAAGCGTGAAACTGATCCTCTGCGAACACGATGTGGGGATCGCCCTCCTCGAAGAAGCGCCACTGCGGTCCCCAAGCACTGCCCTTCACCACCGAAGGGTGACGGTTCGCTGCACGCAGGATGGCGTGATCGAACGATCGCCCACGGACTCGTGAGACGCCGCGGGCGAGCATCGGGAGGCGCGGCAACGTGCCGAGGTCGCCGACACCGCTGATCCCTATCCCGTCGACGGAACTGGACAGCAAACCGAGGACCTCATCGATCTCCGCCTCAAACCGACGCACCGGCGTCGCCCGCAACGCATCGTTGGCACCCACGGAGATCAGGGCCATGTCGGCGTCGACTCCGAGGGCCCTTGGCAGTTGATCCGTGAGGACGTCCCGCGCCTTGGCTCCTCCGACGGCGACGCTGACGATCTCAACGCGGTAGCGGTCGGCGAGGGAGAGGGCCATACGCCGCGGCCACGCCGCATCCAAAGGGTGCACTCCCGGCGCCGTGACGGAGCTGTCGCCCAACACCACGATCCGGAGCCGGGGCGCGTTGTGGGCGCCGAAGACACCCGAGGGGTCCTGGTTTTCCAGCCCGGGCATGTCGGGGCGATGGGCGGCATACAGCACTTGGCCGGCGAGGATGGCCACGCCCGTCAACGGCGCCTTCAGCGCTCTACTCAGCCACATTGCGACCATCGCCCTCGTGCGGTGTGCGGCACGCGATTGTACTGACGTGGCGGGTCGTCAGAGATTGAATCTGAAGTGGATCACATCGCCTTCCTGGACGACGTAGTCCTTCCCCTCCAGGCGCCACCGGCCGGCTTCTTTGGCGCCCGCTTCGCCGTTGTGGGCGATGTAGTCGTCGTAGGCGATGACCTCGGCGCGAATGAATCCCTTCTCGAAGTCGCCGTGGATGATGCCTGCGGTCTGGGGCGCCGTCATCCCGCGCCGGAACGTCCACGCCCGTGCTTCCTTTTCGCTGGCCGTGAAGAAGGTGCCCAGACCGAGCAGGTCGTGGCCGGCACGAATCACTCTGGCGAGCCCAGGCTCGTGCTGTCCGATCTCGGCGAGGAATTCGAGCTTGTCGCCGGTGTCCAGCTCGGCGATTTCTGCCTCCAGCTCGGCGGAGATGACGATGACCACGGCGCCTTCGGCCGCGGCGAGCTCCTCGACGACCGCAATGTGCGGGTTTGTGGAGGCCACGTCGTCGACATTGGCGATGTACATCACCGGTTTGGCGGTGAGTAGGTGGAGCTCCCTGGTGGAGGAGGCGTTCTCGACTGCGGGCCGCATCGAACGGACCGGTGCCCCGGTTTCCAGATGGGCCTGAATACGAGCGAGTTCGGTCGCGGCTGCCCGTGACGTCGTGTCGCCGGATCGTGCGACTCTCGTGTGGCGATCGAGCGCCCGGCCCACCGTTGCCAGGTCCGCCAGTGCGAGTTCGGTGTCGATGGTGGCGATGTCCCCCGCCGGGTCGATCCGGCCCGAGACATGCGCCACGTCCGGATCTTCGAAGCACCGGACGACGTGGGCGATCGCCTGCGTCTCGCGAATATGGGCGAGGAACTGGTTCCCGAGGCCCTCTCCCTTGGACGCCCCCTCGACGAGCCCGGCGATGTCGACGAACTCCATTGTCGTGGGGACCACCGACTTCGGTTTGACGATGTCCGTGATCCGATCGAGCCGTGCGTCTGGCACCGCAGCCACGCCGACGTTCGGGTCGATGGTGGCGAAGGGGTAGTTGGCAGCGACGGCCCCTGCGGCGGTCAGGGCGTTGAACAGCGTCGACTTGCCCACGTTGGGGAGACCGACGATGCCGCACTTGAAGCCCATGCTTGCTCCGGGGGAGGGGGAAGGTGAGAGCGGGAGGATAGACCGGGAGCACCATCGCACCACCGGGAGCGAGCTTCTCCTACGTCACCGTGGGGCGGCGGTCCAGATACGAAGCGAAACGTTCTTCGGTCACGATCTCCACCATGGCGTCCACTGCGCTGTCGATGTCGGCAAAACGGGTGTACAGCGGGGCGATCCCGAACCTGAGGTTGTCGGGCGGGCGGAAGTCGGGGAGCACGTCGTAGTCGTTGATGAGGGCCAGATCGATCCCAAGACCGGCAGCGTGGCCGAGCGAGACATGCGAGCCGCGGTACGCAGCATCTGGCGGGCTGTTGAGGGTGAAGCCCAGCGGAGCGAGCTCGTCTTGCCACCGGTCGAGGAAGTAGGCGGACTGTGCCGCCGACTTCGCCGCAAGCCGGTCGATACCCGCCTCGTGCATGAGGTCGAGGCCCGGCTCGATCGTCGCCAGTGACGCCATGGGAGCGGTGCCGGTGAGGAATCGCCGCATCCCGGTCGCCGCCGCGTAGCTCGGGTCGAAGTCAAAAGGGGCGTGGTGACCCCACCACCCGGAGATGGGGTTGGTGAGGCGGTCCTGCAAGTCGCGGTGCACGTAGATGAATGCCGGGGCGCCAGGCCCCCCGTTGAGATACTTGTACGTACACCCGATGGCGAGGTCGGCCGCCGAGATGTCGATGGGCACCGCCCCGACCGAGTGGCTGAGGTCCCACAGCACCAATGCTCCGACGCGGTGCGCCGCCTCCGTGACCGCGGCGATGTCGTAGCGGTAGCCGCTCTTGTAGGTGACGTGCGACAACGTGACGAGCGCCACCGACGGGTCGAGGGTTGCGGAAAGCTCCGCGGCGGGTCCATGAATGCCGTCTGCGGAAGGCACGATCTCAACCACGTGGCCCCGGTCGAGGGTGGTGGCGACCCCGTCGAGGACGTAGAGGTCCGAGGGGAAGTTCATGTCGTCGGTGACGATGCGCGTCCGACCCTGCTGAGCCAGCAGCGCCGCAACGGTCAGCTTGTAGAGGTTGACGGAGGTTGCGTCTGCGATTGCCACCTCCCCTGACTGGGCGCCGACGAGGGGGGCGAGCTTGTCGCCGAGACGCAACGGGGCCTCCCACCAGCCCTCGTTCCATGAGCGGATGAGCCGATCGCCCCACTCATGGTCGGCAAGACGGACGGCCCGATCCCTGGCGGCGAGGGGCATCCTGCCCAGAGAGTTGCCGTCCAGGTACACGAGATTCGGGTCAGGGAACGCAAACCGTTCCCGGAATCCGGCCAGCGGATCCGCTGCGTCGAGCGCTGCACCACGAGTGTTCATGGCCCGGAGGTTATCCGCAGTGCGCGAGTCAGCCTGCGAAGCAACTCCCGAAGGATCCGGCCACGCTGGAAGCGTTTCCCCGGCCTCGGCCCCCCGGCTTCCGGGGACATGACCGATCGATACGGACGATGCGGGCCGTAGTGTGAGGCTGATGGCTTCCGACACGATGATCGAGCTGATCGAGGCGAGCGACCTGGATGGTCTGGTGCGCTTCATCGACGGGTTGTGCGTCCATCGGGAGTGGGACGAGATCCACCGGTTGATGGACCGCTGCGGCGAGGCCGTCGAGCGCGGCAAACAGGTATGGGGTGCCGTGCACTACGCCGAATACCGCCTGGCCCTCGAAGCGCCGGCAGAGTTGGTGGCTCCGCTGCTGGTGCCCGGAGCGGGACGCTTCGCCGCCGGCCCGCTGTGGGAGGTTGCGGCATCGACGCACACGTGGGAGCAGCTTGCTCCACATGTGACGGAGCCACGGGTGCGGTCGCTGATTGCCCAGGAGCGGGCGCTGCGAGGCGACGCGGTCCCTGCGCAGGCGGCCGGACCGGTGCTCGAAGTGCCGCTCGTGCCCGAAAGCTGGGAGCCGATCTATCCGGCCGCCACCTACCGCAGCGACGGCGTGGATATGCCCGGCCCAGCTCTGCCGGAGCTGGCCTGGCGAGACCTCGGGGAGGCGGCGCAGATCGTGCCCGACGCCGATGCGTGTGATGCGTTGCTCGATGTCGTGCGGTCCTGGCTCGACGAGTCGAGCGGCAGGGGCGAGGCGCTGGCGGTGGCCGGTACTGCAGAAGGCGCCATTCGGGCGCTGGGACCACACAAGGTCAGGGCGGCCGATGTGCCGCTGGCAACCGCCCTCGCCGTCATGGCGTTCGCCGGGGCGTCTGGGGGAGCCTTCGGCAAGCGGAGGGGGACCCCCGCGGGAAGGACGGCGGCTTGGTGGGTGGTTGCGACCCTGCTGGGCATGGCCGACGACTGGCCCGTGGATCCCGCCGAACTCGGTGTCGAGGCCGGTCATCTCCGCTGGGTGGTGTGGGATCCCGGTGATGTCGTCGGGGGCTGGGCGTTCCACCTTGCCGTCGAGGATGAGGAAGAGGGCCTGGCTTGGGTGGTCAGCGCCGTTGACGCTGCGTGATCTCAGCGTTGATCGTCAGAGGTGCGGGAGCACTCCGGTAGCGAGATCTTCCATCAGCTCGAGTTGCCGGGTGTGGGGGAGGGTCGAGAAGAACGAGCGGGCCACGAAGTCGATCGGCACCCCCGCCTCCTCCCGCAGGGTCGACAACTGGTCGACGATGCGGTCGGGAGACCCCACCATCACACCACGGACCCGCACCTTCTCCATCACGTCGGCGGGGGGCGGGGGCGGCGAAGGTGGCGAGCCGGACCGGGTGGCGGAGGCTTCCATGTCGGAGTACTTCCACGTCAACGCCCACACGTCGTTGGCGATGGTCTCCCACGCTGCGTCTTCGTCGATGCCCGGGTACATCATCGTGTAGTAGATCCAGCGGAACGCGTCCGGGTCGAGGCCGGACCTGGTGCGTTCGTCCCTTGCCCACGCCACCTGCTCTATCAGCTTCTGCGGCGGTGCGTTCGAGAAGAACCCGTCGGCGAGCCGGGCGGCGCGACGCACCGCAGCCTCGGCGCCGCCGCCGATGACCACGGGAATGCGCTTGTGGGGCACAGGACGGACGGCGAGTTCCGGCAGCTCGTAGATCTCGCCTCGGTGGGCGAAGACCTCGCCGCTCCATGCTCGCGGGAGGATCTCGAGGATCTCGGTCATGGCCCGCCCCCTGAGCCGCAGCGACGCGCCGAGGGCCGTGAACTCGGCCTCGTTCCAGCCGAGCCCGAGCCCGAGCGTCAAGCGCCCGCCGCTGATCAGCTGCACCGTGGCGGCATCCTCGGCGAGACGGATCGGGTGGTGCAACGGCGCCAGCAGCACACCTGTGCCGATCTCGATGGTCGACGTGACCGCCGCCATCGCGGCGCTCGTCACCAGCAACGACGGCATGTAACCGTCGTCGACGAAGTGGTGCTCCGTAGTCCACACCGACGAGTAGCCCAGCCGTTCGGCGTGGGTGGTCAGCGCCAGCGTCTCGGCGTAGGCCCTCTCCCAGTCCGGGTCCGGTCCCGGTGGCACCTGTGCGGAGAGAAGGCCAAATCCGAGGCTCACGGGCGTCTACACCGCCAGGTGGGCGGCGGCCGCGTCAGGGTCGTTGACGGCGATGGCGAACTGGAGATGGTCGCCGTTGCCGTGCAACAGGTACATCGCGTCGATGTTGACACCGGTATTGGCGAGCGACTCGGTCACCTGGGCCAGGGCACCTGGACGATTGGTGACGCGAGTCGAGATGACGCGGTGCTCGTGCCATTCGAGACCGGCATCGGCGAGGACGGACCGTGTGGCTGATTCGTTGCTGGCGACCAGCCTGACGATCCCTTCTTCTCCGCCTGCGTATGCAGCGAGGGCCTCGATGTTCACGCCGGCGTCTCCGAGGAGCCGGGCCAGCGTTGCCAGCTGGCCGGGTCGATTCGCCATATGAACGGTGAACTCCGTCATGGTGCCAGCTTACGTACTCTGGCGGCGCTGTGCAGCTCAGGGGGCGATGGCCGCCAGCCCTGCGGCGACGACGATCGCAAGCCCGAACACCACCTGTTGCGCTCCCAGGACTGCAGCCCGGGGCGGCGGGCGGCGCACCTGGACGAGGTGGATGGCCGCCAGCGTGGTGATGGCCAGCAGCGCAACCAGCGAGACCGCTCCCGCCGCAAATCCGGCGACCATTCCGGCTCCGGCGGCTACCTGCGCGGCGTCGCTGTCGATGAGACGATATGCCTGGTTCTTGGCGCGCCGCAGCTGTACGCGCACCAGCGGAATGGCGGCCACGGCCCGGGCGGCGGCGATGAGCCACAAACCCCATGCGATCAAGGGGTCCGTTCCTCCTGCCAGCGCGATCGCTGCGCCTACGGAGCCGATACCGACGGTGCCGGCGAGCTCCGGCAAGAGATGGCGGCTCTTGCTGCGCACGTCGAACCACATCTCAATGGCAAACAGCGGCACTGCGGCGGCGAGGGGGAGCCAAAACGGGTCCTCGGCGCCAACGGCGGCGGCGGCGAGGAGCAGCACCAGCGCAACTCCTTCGATGAGCGTTACGCGTTCGGCGAGTGCGCTGCGGTCGAGTCGCCGGCCCCGGCGGCGATCACCGATGGCGAGCTTCAGCGGGGTGCGGATGAGGAAGCCGAGCAGAGCCACTCCGCCGAGGGCTGCTCCCGCCCACGTCGGGGCGACGATCAGCCCCAGCAGCACCGGCTCGAGCGTCAGGCTCCAACCGCCGTGCTCGGTCGGGAGTGCCACCTTCGCCAACGACGGGCGACGGTCGGTGCTTCGTGGTCCGGCAGCCATGTCCCCAGGCTAGGACCGGGCAGAGGTCATGACATGTCGACGGCCAAGGTGCCCTCCGGCTCTAGTGACCCCGGTGTGGTCGTGAGATGCTGGGGGTAGCGAGAGGAGGTTTCTCGTGCGAGTCACTGCGATTGGGCTCCTCGTCCTCGTGTTGCTGGCCGGCTGCGGCGGAGACGACATCCCGACGCTGACGGCCGACGATGCCGGCACCACCGTCGATCTGGCGGTTGGAGGCGTCATCGACGTTGCGCTCGAGGCCAACCCGACGACAGGTTTCACCTGGGTGGTCGCGGCGGATTCCACTGAGTGTCTCAGGCTCGTGGGCGAGCCCGCCTTCATCCCGATGAGCGATCTCCTCGGCGCAGGGGGCGTGCTGTCCCTCGAATTCGAGGTGATCGAAGCGGGGAGCGGCAACTTGGTGCTCACCTACGAACGTCCTTGGGAGGACGTCGCACCGCTCGACGAGTTCGTCGTGCACGTGGACGTGGACGGTTGAGAAGCTGATTGGGCGGTCGGCCGGCCCGGTTCCTCCGACACCGGATGAATCGAACATACGTTCGATTAGTGTTGAGCCATGGTCAGGTATGCAGAGCTGCACTGTCACACCAACTTCAGCTTCCTCGACGGAGCATCTCACCCCGCCGAATTGGTGATGCGTGCCGCGGAGCTGGGCTACACGGCACTCGGGATCGCCGACCACGACGGGTATCGCGGTGCCGTCAAGGTCCACCAGGCAGCGAGCGCCATCGGCATGCCCGTCGTCTACGGCACAGAAGTCGGCCTCCCACAAGAGACCCCAGACGAGACGGGATGCCGGATACGAGATACCGGATACCCCTGCCAACGGGATACGGGAACGGGACACGGGATACCTCTCCGAAACCTCGCCGAGGCCGTATCCGCCGGATGCACGGCTCCAAGCCGGTTGGCAAGCCGCAGACGGACCATCTCGTGCTGCTGGCACCCGACCCGTCCGGGTATGGCGCTATCAGCCGTTTTGTCACCCGCGGGCAATACCAGGGGGAGAAGGACCGGCCGGTCTACGACTACGAGGATCTCGACGAGGCATCCCGCCACGGCAAACTGGTGGCCCTCACCGGATGCCGCCAGGGTGCCGTGCCTCGGGCCGCTCGAACCGCGGACCTCGAGGGGGCGCTGCTGGCGGCCTCGCAGCTGCGTGAGGTGTTTCCCAACCGGTTGTACGTGGAGATGTGGCATCACGGCATGCCCGAAGACGATGTTCGCAACGACGTGCTCTTCGAGGTGGCCCGCCGGCTCTCGCTACCGGCCGTCGCCACCAACAACGTCCACTATGCCCACCGCCACGACGCCGATCTTGCCGAAGTGCTCGCGGCGATTGCCGGGAGGCGCAATCTGGACGTCGCCGACGGGTTTCGTCCTGCTACCGACGAGCGCTACCTCCGCAGCCCAGACGAGATGGCAGCACGCTTTCGCCGCTATCCGGGAGTAGTGGAGCGCGCCGCCGATCTTGGCGCAGCTCTGGCTTTCGACCTCGACCTGCTTGCCCCCCAGCTCCCTGATTTTCCCATGCCGGGGGCTTTCACGACCGAGGATGAGTACCTGCGCGACATCGTGATCTCAGGGGCCAGAGAGGTGTATCCAGGCAACGGGCCCAACGGCATCGATCCCCATGCTCTCTCCCGGCTCGACCACGAGCTGGCCATCATCGAAGAGCTTGGGTTCGCCGGGTTTTTTCTCGTCGCCTGGGACATCGTCAAGTTCGCTCGTTCCCAGGACATCTACTGCCAGATCCGCGGGTCGGGCGCCGACTCGGCAGTGTGCCGGTGCATCGGGCTGACCCGCGTCGATCCGATCAGGCTCGGCCTCCCCTTTGAGCGGTTCCTGTCCGAGGAGCGGGGGCGACCGCCCGACATCGACATCGACTTCGAGGCGGAACGGCGGGAGGAGGTGATCCAGTACTGCTACCGCCGCTATGGGCGGGAACGGGCGGCGATGGTGGCCAACGTCATCACCTACCGCGCCCGCTCGGTGCTCCAAGACGTCGGCAAGTCCTTTGGGCTGACCCAGGCACAAGTCAACGCACTGACCAAGTTCCTCGACACGAGAAACCCGGCGGCCATCCGCACCGAGGTGGATCTGCCCGAAGGGCTCACCTCAGAGCTCATCTACGACGTCTGCCACAGGCTCGACGGCTTTCCTCGCCACCTGGGGATTCACTCGGGCGGCATGGTCGTCGCCAAGCGACCGCTGTGGGAGGTGGTGCCCATGGAATGGGGGCGGATGGAGGATCGCTCGGTGCTGCAATGGGACAAGGACGACTGCGCCGCCATGGGCATCGTCAAGTTCGATCTCCTGGCGCTCGGTGCGATGAACGGCCTCCATCTCTCTGTGGATGCGATACACGACGCCCACGGAGTAGATGTCGATCTGGCAACGATCCCGCAAGAGCCCGTCATCTACGACATGCTCACCAAGGCGGACACTGTGGGCATCTTCCAGGTGGAGTCGAGGGCGCAGATGGCGACGCTGCCCCGCATGAAGCCGCGCACCTTCTACGACCTCGCCATCGAGGTCGCGCTGATTCGCCCTGGACCGATCCAAGGTCACTCGGTGCACCCGTTTCTGCGACGCCGCAACGGCGAGGAGCCGATCCGCTTCCCCCACCCCTCCACAGAGCCGATTCTGACCAAGACCCTGGGGGTGCCGGTGTTCCAGGAGCAGCTCATGGAGCTGGCGCGCATCTGTGCGGGGTTCACCGGTGGGCAGTCCGACAGGCTGCGGCAGGCCATGACGCACAAACGGTCGGGTGAGGCGATGAGCCGGCTTGGCGACGAGGTCTATGCAGGGATGGCGGCCAATGGCATCGTCGGGGCCGCGGCCGACGAGATCTGGGAGAAGCTCCAGGGCTTTGCCTCGTTTGGCTTCCCCGAGTCCCACTCGGTCTCGTTTGCCTACATCGTCTACGCGGCGTCTTGGCTCAAGTTCCACTGGCCGGCCGAATTCTTCTGCGGGCTCCTCAACGCCCAGCCGATGGGCTTCTACACCCCGAACTCCCTCGTCCAGGATGCGATCCACCACGGTGTCGTCGTGCTTCCCCCCGACATCAACGCCTCAGAGTTCGATTGCACCATCGAGCTTCACGACGCCGACGGTGAGGACATCGTCGAGTACCTCGGCATGCAGTGGCGGCGGGGGAGAGGAGCCGTCGACGACCCATTGCGCTCTGCGGTGGCGTTACGTATCGGGCTGCGGTACGTCCGCAATCTCGGCGATGCGGAGATCACACGCATCGAGGCGGCGCGGATGGTGAACGGGGACTTCCGTTCGGCCGACGATCTGGCCCAGCGCACCGGGCTGTCCCTCGATGCAATCGAGGCGCTGGCGGTGTCAGGGGCATTTGCCCCCTTTGGGGTGCAACGTAGGGAGGGGATATGGGCCGCAGGCGCCCTTGCGGGGATGGGTCCCGATCGCCTTCCCCTCGCTGCAGGAGCCAAGGCTCCCGCGTTCCCCGGCATGAGCGCCGTGGATACCGTGCAGGCGGATCTGTGGTCCACGGGGATCTCCGTGACCCACCCTGTGGCTTTTCTGCGGGATCGCCTCGACGCGTCGGGATGCCTGCGGATCTCCGATGCGCTTTCGCTCCGCAAGCACGGGTCCAGGGTGCGGGTCGGCGGGATCATCACCCATCGCCAACGGCCGGGAACTGCTCGAGGGGTGCGGTTCCTCAATCTCGAAGACGAGACGGGGCTCCTCAACGTTGTCGTGCTCCCCCAGGTGTGGGAGGCCCACTACGAGATTGCCCGCAAGGCGGTTGGTGTCGTCATCGGTGGCATCCTCGAGTTCCGTGACGGCGTCACCAACCTGGTCGCCCACAGGTTCGAGCACTGGCCGGTCGACGGCATCCGCAGCCGCGACTTCCGCTGATCACCCTGCCTCCGTAGATCGGTGGATCAAGCTCACGCCGGGAGCACCACCCAGGTGAAGACCAGATCGTCGTGCCACTCGCACCTCACCTCGAACGTTCGGTCCGGGGGATAGGAAGGATCCAGCGGCTCGACAAGACGTCCCTGCAACCCTCCGTCTCTTCGATCGAATGCAGCTGCGGAGAAGCCAAAAAACCGACCGACTCTCGGGAAGAAGGCCTTGTAGATGGATTCCTTGGCCGAGAACAGTTCGAGGGTGGCCCGAGCACGTTCCTCCAGGGGCAGGGCATCGAGCCAGACCCTCTCCGTGTCCACGGCGACGGTGTCGGTCAGCTCGGGGAAATACCGGTCAATGTGTTCCAGGTCCACACCGATGCCCCCGCACCGGTCTCTGCGAGCCACCGCCACGACCACGTGGCCGGCGCTGTGGGTGATCGCACCGACAATGCCCTCGGGCCACATCGGCTCGCCGTGGTCACCCCGCAGCAGCGGTCCCCGGTCGGCGCCCAGCTCGGCGAGGGCGGTGTGGGCGGCGGCTCGGCCCCACTGCACGTCGCGGCGTCGCGAGGCGACGGCGCGAGGGTGCACCAGGCTGTCCTCGCCTGCCATCAGCGGCGGTGCCGTCGCTGCAGGGACGGCATGAACCACGGAGACGAAACCAGGAAGACCCTCGCCGAGTTCTGGGTTCATCGTCCTGTGCCAGGTGCGGGGTTCTTTGTCATGTACCGCATGTTGGCACCTCGCCGTTGTGCAGCCTGAGCCGTCCCAGACAACAAAACGGCTCCGCCTACCATGGTGGGCGAGGAGGAGGTCCGTCGCTCCTCGTGATGGAGATCCGGGGGGAACACGTTGGCTACCACCAGCACACATCGGGCGCTCTCGCTCATGAACGAGCGCGAGTTCGACGCGCTCGCGGTCCGGCTGGCGGCGGCGACGGAATCGGGACTCGAGATCGAAGCCGTCTATCCGCTGTCCCCGCTTCAAGAAGGGATGCTGTTTCACACGCTGGCCTCTGCGGCCGAGGATCTCTACATCGTGCAGCAGCGCATAGAGATCGACGGAGTCCTCGACATGCCCGCTTTCCAAGCCGCATGGTCCTTCGTGATCGCACGCCACCCCGCACTACGCACGCTGTTCGCCTGGGAGCACAAGGGCCGTCCCGTCCAAGTCGTGTGCCGGGACCTCGACGTCCTGGTCGAGTCGTGCGATGTTTCTGCGGATCCTGATGCCGAAGCCACGATCGAGGCTCGGTTCGTCTCTGACCGTACTGAACGCTTCTCCCTGGACACACCGCCGCTCATGCGGATCGTGGTCTTCCACCTGGGTGCCGATCGCCACGTGATGTTGTGGAGCCACCACCACCTCCTCCAAGACGGCTGGTCCTCGTCCAACGTGCTCAACGAGGTCTTCGTTGCCTACGAGGCGCTCGTCCAGAACCAGGAGCCCGCGCTGCCGGACGTCCGTCCTTTTGCGGACTACATCGAGTGGGCTGCCCACGACGATGGCGGTACGGCACAGTTCTGGCGCACCCACCTCGACGGATATACGTCCCCAACGCGAATGGTTGCGACCCGGCTCGAATCCGCAGCCAACCGATATTCGAGACACTTCCACGCCCTCACCCCCGAGCTCAGCAGCGACCTCCGCACCGTCGCGCGCCGTCTGGGGCTGACCCTCAACGCGGTGCTCGTCGGTGGCTTCGCCCTTGCCGTTGCTCGCTACACGGGGCGGCGGGACGTCGCCTTCGGCGTCGTGGCCGCAGGCCGTCCCCCCACGTTCGATGGTGTAGAAGCGATGGTCGGGATGTTCATCAACACGCTCGTGCTTCGGCTCGAGGTCGACGACGATCTCTCCGTTCACGACTGGCTCTCCTACGTGCAGACCCGCCAAGCCGAAGTGCTCGACCATGAACACACCCCGATGACCGACGTCCAGCAATGGAGCGGGCTCGGGTCGGGCACGACCCTCACCGACTCGCTGTTTGCGTATTGGAGCTTCGGCGGTACCGGCACATCGCCCAGCGGCGCGCTGCGGTACCGCACGGTCGACGGCTACGGACGCACCAGTTTCCCGTTTTCGGTCACTGTCGAGGCTGCGGATCCGATCAACATCGGGCTCGACTTCGATGCAGATGAGTTCGACGAGGCCATGGCCGATCAGTTCCTCGTCCACTACGCCGAGCTGTTGGAGTCCATGGTCGCCGATCCGGAGACGACGGTCGGCCGGATGGAGATGTTCACGGCCGACGAGCTGGCGGCGCTGGCGGGCTTCAACGACACCGAACGGGCGATCCCTTTTGGATCGGTGGTGGAGGCGTTCCGAGCGCAGGCAGCCGCAACTCCCGAGCAGACTGCGGTGACGTGCCAGGGCCAGGCCGTCAGCTATGCCGAACTCGATCGCAGCAGCGACATGATCGCCTGGCAGATCATCCAAGCCGGAGGGTTCAGCGCCCACCGAGTCGCCATCTACCTGCCTCGCTCCGTCGAGATGGTGGCGGGGGTCCTCGGTGTGCTCAAAGCCGGCGCTGCCTACGTGCCCGTCGATCGCCACCTGCCCGCCGACCGCGTCGCGTTGCTGCTCGACGACAGCGGCGCCGACCTGATCCTGACCAACGCCGCCCTCGCCGATCGGGTGGCCGCTGCGGGACCTGCCGTGATCGAGCTACCGCTGCCGCATTCAGACGGCGAGGAGCTCGACTTCGACATCCCAGTGGGCACCAACGATCTGGCATACGTCATGTACACGTCGGGCTCGACGGGGCGGCCGAAGGGCGTCACGGTGACGCATCGCAGCCTGATGAACTACGTGTGGTGGGCGAGCGCGGAATACGGCACAGGGCAGCCGGTGAGCATGCCGCTCTATACCTCCACGGGTTTCGATCTCACGATCACGTCGCTCTATGTCCCGCTGGTATCCGGCGGAGAAGTCGTCGTCTATCCCGATGACGACCCTCGCGACCTGGCCGTGATCGACGTCTTCGAGGACGATTGCGTCGACATCGTGAAGCTGACTCCCTCCCACCTCGCTGTTCTCGAGGATCGCCACCTCGCCAACCGGAGGATCCGGTCACTGATCCTCGGCGGCGAAGACCTTCGCACCGACCTCGCCCGTGCCGTCCATCGAGCCTCGCGGGGGAAACTCGCCGTCTACAACGAATATGGCCCGACGGAGGCAACCGTCGGGTGCATGATCCATCGTTACGACCCCGCGATCGACGTGGCGGGTTCGGTGCCGATCGGGCAACCTGCCGCCAATACCCGTGTCTATCTGCTCGACGACCGTCTCAATCCCGTTCCGGCCGGTGTCACCGGTCAGATCTACGTTGCGGGGGCTGGGTTGGCCCGTGGCTACCTGAACCGCCCAGAAATGACCGATGAGGTTTTTGTCGCCGATCCGTTCCAGGATGGCGATCGCATGTACCGAACCGGTGACCTCGCCCGCCGTCTGCCCACCGGTGGGATCGAGTATCTCGGCCGTGTGGATCACCAGGTCAAGCTGAGGGGCCATCGCATCGAGCCGGGAGAGATCGAAGCCGTTCTCGCGGCGCATCCCGCCGTGGCCAACGCGGCGGTCGCCTTGCGCGAGCCCAGCCCAGGCGACGTGCGTCTTGTCGCCTACTACGTGCCGGAACCGGGTGTCACTGCCAACGTGACGGACCTCAGGCAACATCTCCGCGACGCGGCTCCCCGAGTACATGGTCACCCGGCACCTCGTACGGGTGGACGCCTTGCCGTTGACGCCCAACGGGAAGCTCGACCGCGCCGCACTTCCCACAACGATCGGCGAGGTTGCGACGTCGACGGCCTTTGTCGCCCCCCGGACCGACCAGGAACGTCTCGTCGCCTCGCTCAGCGCAGAGCTGATCGGGGTCGAGCGTGTCAGCATCACCGACAACTTCTTCGAGCTCGGCGGTCATTCGATCCTCGCCGTGCAGCTCATCGCACGACTCCATGCCGAGACCGGCACCCGGTTGAGCCCGCGCGTCATCCTGCTCAACACCTTGGAGCAGGCCGCGGCGCTGCTTCCCGGTTCCGCCGTTGCTGCGCCGGTGGCGGGGCAGCGCTCGGGTGCGGCTCACCTGGCAGACGGAGCCATCGAAACCACGGCCTACTTCTTCGGCCCTTCCGACGAGCCGTTGTTCGGGATGCATGCCGCACCGTCGGGTCGCTCGGTGCGGGATCGCGCCGTCTTGTTGTGTGCCCCGGTGGGGTGGGAGTACATGCGAACCCACTGGGCCATGCGCAAAATCTCGCGGCTCCTTGCGACCGATGGGTTTCACGTGATGCGCTTCGACTACTTCGGCACAGGCGACTCGGCCGGCGGGAGCGAAGACGGCAGTCTCGAGCGCTGGGTCCAGGACGTGTTCACCGCGGCAGACGAACTACGCGCTGCCGCAGCCGTCGAGCTGGTATCGGTTGTCGGGGTGCGTCTCGGCGCCACCTTGGCCGCCCTGGCCTGCCGCAACGGATTGCCGGCCGAGCAGCTCGTGATGTGGGACCCCGTGGTCGACGGGCGGAGTTACCTGCGATCCCTGGTGCGTATGCACGGAGAGATGCTCGCCGAACGTAAGGACGTCGCCGTGACGGAAGCCATGCAGGGAGACGAGTTGCTCGGATTCCCCTATCCGGCAGCTCGACGCCGTGAGATCCAAGAGGTCGACCTCGCCGAGCTGTCGTGGCCTGCTGTCGCGACCACGATCGTGGCGTCTGAGCCGCGAGCCGAATGCGCCGCCCTCGCAGCCGCTGCCGGTCCCTCTTTCCGTCTCGACAATGTCGAAGACGTCACCGCCTGGGACGATCTCGCCTCCTCACAGGCTGCATTGCTTCCACACCGGGCGCCTCGCCACATCGTCGAAGTGGTTGGAGCGCATCGCCGATGAACGAACGCGCCGTCTACTTCGGTCCCCACAACGGGTTGCTGGGCATCTTGACCATGCCCGCTGCACCGCGCGACGGCGCTCCCGCCGTGGTCCTGCTCAATGCAGGGCTGCTCCATCGCGTCGGACCGAACCGTCTCCACGTCGAGATCGCTCGCCGACTCGGCGAACACGGATACTCCTCCCTTCGATTCGACATGTCCGGCGTCGGCGACAGCGAGTTGGTCGAGGGCGGCCTCTTGGACATCGACCGCTCCGTGAGCGACGTGGTGGCGGCCATGGATGCCGTCGGTGCCGCCACAGGCGCCGACCGGTTTGTGATCATGGGTCTGTGCACCGGTGCGTTCAACGGGTTCCGTGCCGCACTCAGAGACGATCGTGTCGCCGGCTGTGTCCTCATCGACGGCTACGCCTATCCCACACCGAAGTCCCAGTTCCGCCACTATCGGACTCGGGTGTTGCAGCTCGACCGGTGGATGGGATACGTCAAGCGCCGGCTGGGACGCGGAGGGCCTGCCGCGGCCGCCACCCCCGAGGACCTCGTTGTCTTCGAGAACGAGGTCGTCCCCAAAGAGCGTTTTGGGCGGGAACTCGCCTCGCTGATCGATCGTGGGACCTCCCTGCTCATGGTCTACACCAAGCTGGGGCCCCTCGCCTTCAACTACGAGCGGCAGATGCACGACGCCTTCCCTGAGATCGACTTCGGTGCGGCCGTCATCGTCCGCTACTACCCGAACGCCGATCACACGTTCACACTCCCCGGCAACAGACGCCGGCTCCTCGACGAGATCGAGTCGTGGATGCGCATCAACCACGCTGGAGGTCGCACGCTCGACTCCGGCTCCACGAAACGAGAGAAGACCGCATGAAGACACGGATTGTTGCCAGAGAACATGTGGCCAGGATCGTCGACGAAGTCGGCCTCGACGCGCTGATGGACGAGATCATCGACCGGATCACCACGGCGATTCGCGAGTTTGATGGCAGCCGCACGCTGGTCCGTGCCCGTGACGGGTTCCAGTACACCGAGCCGGATGTCGGTCTGCTCGAGTGGATGCCGGTCATGCACACCGCCGAATCGACGACGATCAAGGTCGTCGGCTATCACCCTTCCAACCCGAAGGAGCGTAACCTTCCAACGATCCTGTCGACGATCAGCGCCTACGACACGGAGACCGGACATCTGGCGGGGCTCGCCGACGGCACATTCCTGACGGCGTTGCGCACCGGGGCGGCTTCTGCGGTCGCCAGCCGGGTCCTCGCCAGGCCGAACTCGCACATCGTGGGACTTGTCGGCTGCGGGGCACAGTCCCTCACCCAGCTCCATGCGCTCCTGCGCTGCTTCCCGATCGATCAGGTGCTGATCACGGACGTCGACAGTGCCAACCTGGAGTCATTCCCTGCGCGGGCTGCCTCGATCCTCCCTGCAGGCGTCAGCATCGAGGAAGCTCCGTTGGGAGCGCTGATGGCCGCTACAGACATCGTGTGCACGTCGACATCGGTGGGCATGGGCGACGGACCTCTCTTCGGCGAGATCGAAACTCAACCGTGGCTGCACGTCAACGCCGTCGGCGCCGACTTCCCCGGCAAGGTGGAACTGCCAAAGGAGTTCTTGCTGCGTGCCCTCGTATGCCCCGACCATATTGAGCAAGCGATGAAAGAGGGGGAGTGTCAACAGCTCGCCGTCGAGGAGATCGGCCCGTCGCTGGCCGAACTCATTGCCGACCCAGCCGCCTACCGTGACGCCCAGGAGCGGCTCACGGTCTTCGACTCCACCGGGTGGGCGCTACAGGATCGGGTCGCGATTCAGATGCTGCTCCACCACGCCAATCGTCTCGATCTCGGCGTGTTCATGGAGCTGGAAGACATCAGCGAGGACCCTATGAACCCCTACGACTTCGCCCCGGGCGGGGACACGAGCAATGGTCACAAGGCGGGGCTGGACTGATGGACTTCTCGTGGAGTGAAGCCCAGCTTGCGCTGCGCGACTCGATCGTCGAGTTTGCCTCATCGTTGAACGACGGGCTGGTCGATCGGGATCGGAGCGGCGAGTTCCCCGTCGATGCGTGGCATCGCTGCGCCAAGTTCGGGCTGCAGTCGATGTCCGTTTCGGCGGCGTTCAACTCCTCAGGCGTCGACACCGACCTCATGTCGGCGGTCCTGGTCATGGAGGCCCTCGGCTACGGGAGCCGTGACAACGGGCTCAACCTGGCTCTCGCCGCTCAGATGTGGACCGTGCAACATCCGATCGAGCAGTTCGGCAGCGATGACCAGAAGCGCCGATACCTCCCGGGCCTGTGCCGCGGCGACCTGATCGGCGCCCACGCCGTCACCGAACCTGAGGCGGGTTCGGATCACATGGCGATGCAGACGCGGGCCGAGCCGACCGAAGGTGGCTACGTGCTGACCGGCACCAAGCGCTACATCACGCTTGGCCCGATCGCGGACCTCGCCCTGGTGTTCGCCACCACCGACCCCGCCAAGGGTCGCTGGGGACTGACCGCCTTTCTCGTCGAGACCGCTTCGGAGGGGTGCGAGCGGGGCCCCGTCCGTGACAAGATGGGGCTGCGCACCGTTCCCATGGGTGACCTGACCTTCACCGAGTGCTTCGTGCCCGCATCCAACCGGCTCGGTCCCGAGGGGGCGGGTGCCAGCATCTCGGGGGGATCCCTCGGCGTCGAGCGGTGTTTCATCCTCGCCACCCAGGTGGGAGCCATGGAACGCCAGCTCGAGGAGGCCGTTGAGTTCGCCCGGACTCGCCGACAGTTCGGCAAGCCCGTCGGCAAGTTCCAATCGGTCTCCAACCGGATCGCCGACATGAAGTTGTCCCTGGAGACGGCGCGGCTGCTGCTGTACAAGGTGGCGTGGATGATCGATCACGACCAGCCGGTCACGCTCGAATCGGCGCTCCTCAAGCTGCATCTCAGCGAGACGTTCGTCGAGTCGAGCCTGGATGCCATCCGCACCCAGGGCGGGGCGGGTTACCTGACCGACAACGAAATCGAACGCGACCTGCGGGATGCCGTCGGCGGGCTGCTCTATGCGGGGACGAACGACATCCAGCGACTCCTCGTCGCCAAGATGCTGGGTTTGTGATGCGCGATCCGCTTGCCCTGATCCCCGACGCGATCACTCGTGCCGCGGCCGCCGATCCGGAACACGAGGCACTGCGGATGTCGGGCAAGAGCATCACCTATGGCGAGCTCGATGCCCGCTCCAACAGCTTCGCCAACATGCTGCTGGACCAGGGAGTGGTGCCCGGTGATCGGGTCGGCCTGTACGCCCACAAGTCATTGGACCTCTACGTGGCGCTGTTCGGCATCATGAAGGCCGGTGCGGTCTACGTGCCGGTGAACCCCGATGCGCCGGCGGCCTACGTGAAGCACATCCTCGAGGATTCCGACATCTCGCACCTCGTGATCGGCAAAACCACGCGCAAGACGGCGGTGGCGCTGGCGCCGGACGTGGGCCTCCAGCTCCTCGTCGGCATCACAGCGACAGGCAACGACTTCGCTTCGCTCGAATGGGACGACGTGTGGTCCTATCCCGCAACGGCTCCCCAAGTCTCGATCACTGAAGACGATGTCGCCTACATCATCTTCACCTCCGGTTCCACGGGCCGACCCAAAGGCATCGTCCACACCCATCGCAGCGGCCTGGCCTACGGCGAGGTTGCCGCCACAACGTTCGGGTTCGTGCCAGGCGACCGGATCGCCAACCACCCGCCGCTCAACTTCGACCTCTCGCTGTTCGAGCTCTGGGGGGCGGTCGTCGCCGGAGCGACGATCGTCGTGATCCCAGAGGCACATGCACGCCTTCCGGCAAGCTTCTCGCAAATGCTCGCCGACGATGCGGTCACGATCGTCAATGCCGTACCTTTTGCCTTGGTCCAGATGCTGCACAGGGGAGCGCTCGAGGACAGGGACCTGTCACGGCTGAGGTGGGTTGCGTTCGGTGGCGAAGTGTTCCCCACGAAGGACCTCAGGGCGCTGATGCGCCGGCTTCCCGATGCGCGCTTCGTCAACGTCTACGGGCCTGCCGAGGTGAACGGTGTCACGTACCTCGTCGTCCCCGAACTCGCCGACGACACGAATGAGCCGATCTCGATCGGCGGGCTCTACCCGGGAATGCACGCCCTGGTCCTGGATGCGGCAGGTTGCGAGGTTGCGGAGGGTGAGACGGGGGAGCTGCTCATTCACAGTCCCACCCAGATGGTCGGCTATTGGCGGCAGCCCGAGCTCACGGCCGAGTGCACCGAATACCGGCCCGGCCCGGACGGCACTCCGCAGCGCTGGCACAAGACAGGCGACCTCGTGCAGCAACAGGCCAACGGGCACTTCCGCCTCATCGGCAGAAAAGACCGCATGGTGAAGACGAGGGGGAACCGGGTCGAGCTCGACGAGGTGGAAACCGCCCTCATCAGCCACGAGGCCGTCGAGCAGGCCGTGGTCTATGCGGTGCCCGATGGCGAAGGCAGCGTGCAGATCGAGGCGGTCGTGACGCTCCACGCCGACACAGGCGATGCCCCAGATGCTTCGGACCTCACCGCTCACGCCGCACAGCAGCTGCCGAAGTATGCGCTGCCTCGCCTCGTGAAGATCGTCGACAGCGTGCCACGGACGTCCACAGGCAAGGCCGACCGGGTGGCGCTGGTCACCGCAGCGCACGATGCCGCCCGCGACACGTGACTCCACACATCCACCATCATGACGCCCACGACTCACAGCACCACAGGAACCATGGAAACCATTCTCACTGAGTACATCGAACAGCAACTACGCGACGTCGGCGAGGACGTCGACCTCGAAGTGGACGACGACCTGGTCCTCATCGGGTTCGACTCGATCGCCTACGTGAGGTTGGTTGCGTTCATTCGGGAGCGTTTTGGTATCCGCGTGCCCGATGCCGACGTGACCGTCGAGCAATTCGGGACCGTCGCCGCGATGGTGACCTACCTGGCAGCCCAGGGCGCCGCAGAGGTCCCGGTCGAGGACGTCCCGTGACGCCGGCTTCGTCGTCGAACCTCACCCAGGCGCAGGAGCTGATCTGGGCAGGACAGCAGCTCCGCCCCGAGGTGCCGCTCTACAACATGGTGCTGGCGTTTCGCATCGCCGGCCCTGTCGATGGTGGTTCATTCGGGTCGGCCTTCGATGCGTTGGTCGACGGAACCGATGCACTCCGCACCGTGTTCATCGAAGTGGACGGCACACCTCACCGAGTGGTCATGGACGCTCATCCGAACACTCTCGAGGTGCTCGACCTCACCAGCGAGCCCGACCCCGAGAGTGCGTATCGAGCTTGGGCCGACGTCGAAGCCGCTCGGCCGTTCGACGTAGCCACCAGCCCCTGGCGGTCTGCGCTCATCAAGCTCGGTGCCGACGACTACGTCTGGTGGCTCGCTCAGCACCACCTGATCACCGACGGTTGGGCCGCTGCGATCGTATACGCCCGTATGGAGCAGCTCTACCGCGCTGCCGTTGCCGGAGATCTCGTGTCCGCGGCGGAGGACTTCCCTTCATACGAGTTCTACGCCGACTACGAGCGCCGTTTCTGCGAGTCGGATGCCCATGCGGAAGCCGCTGCATACTGGCACAGCAAATCGGCGGCCGAGCTTGCCCCGTTGACGTTCTACGGCCGCGGTGCAGGTGCCGGCGAGTCAACCCGGACGGATCGGGTCACCGTGGCGCTGGGCCAGGAGCGGTGTGCACGGCTGTCGGCGCTCACCGAGGGTGACGGCGCCCTGATGGGTGGGACGGCGCAGTTCAATCTGTTCGCCACCGCGCTGGCTGCGTGTGTGGCGCGCATCAGCGGCCAGGAACGGTTTGCGATTCTGGCTCCTGCTCACAATCGACCGTCGCCCCGGTTCAAGAACACGGCGGGGTTGTTCATCGAAGTGCTTCCGCTCTACGTCGAGCTCGCCAGGCGGGAGACGTTTCGTTCCCTCCTCGAAGGAGTCGGCGCCCAAGCGCAGGATTTGCTCGTGCATGCCCGCCCCGCGACCAGCAGCGCGACCCAGAACAACGCGTCCTCCGTCCTGCTGAACTTCATCAATGCGTCGTTCGGTGACTTCAACGGCTGGCCGATGCGATCCGACTGGGTGCATCCCGGCCACGGCGACAGTGCTCACGACTTTCGACTTCAAGTCCACGACTTCGACGGTACCGGCAACTACCTCCTCCATTTCGACCTGGGCCGCGACGTGTTCGACGAGACACGCCGTGAGGCCGTCATCCGGCACTTCCTCCAGGTTCTCGATGCGATGCTCGCGGATCTCGATCAACCCATCACCGCCGTGGATCTGCTCACCCTCGAAGAACACGAGGCCTTGGACCGCTTCAACGGCACGATGGCAGCACATCCCCATCCGACTGTGCTCGACGCTTTTGCGGCGCAAGTCGCAAGGACACCCGGTGGTATTGCCGTCGCCGGGGCCGGTGAGGACATCACCTACGCCGAGTTGGACGCTCGCAGCACCGAGCTCGCACATCGCCTCGTCGCTTCTGCCGGGCCGGCTCCACGGGTCGCCATCCACCTGCGGCGCTCTGTGGAGATGGTCGTGGCGCTGTGGGCGGTGCTGAAGGCCGGCGGCAGCTACGTTCCCATCGACTCGCAATACCCGGCTGCGCGCTGCCAGTTCCTCATCGCCGACAGTGGGGCGTCGGTGGTGCTGACCGACGCCGACCTGGGGCGCCACGTCGAGACGCCCGCCGGGGCCGTTGCCATCATGCTCCCAATCGGAGACGACGCACCCCGGCCCGAGGCGGTCTTGACGCACCCAGGGCCGGAGGACATCGCCTACCTCATGTACACCTCGGGGTCGACGGGGCAGCCCAAGGGAGTGCTCGTCTCTCACGGCAACCTGCTCAATTACGTCGATTGGGCGAACCATGAGTACGGGCGCGGTGAGCCTGTGAGCTTCCCGCTGTACTCGTCCTTTGGTTTCGACTTGACGGTGACCTCGCTGTTCGTGCCGCTGGTCTCGGGTGGCACGGTTGTCGTCTACCCGGAGCCGGACGGCAGCGATCTATCGGTACGCGACGTTTTTGCCGAAGACCGCGTCGATGTGGTGAAACTCACCCCGGCTCACCTGGCGCTTCTCGATCCCGAGCTGCTGCAGACGTCGCGGATCAGAACCCTGATCCTTGGCGGTGAGGACCTCAAGACCAGCGTTGCGGCTGCCGCCCTCGGCGCGTCCGGCGGCCGACTCGAGATCATCAACGAGTACGGCCCGACAGAGGCGACCGTTGGATGCATGATCCACCGCTTCGATCCCGAGGCAGATGTGTACAGCTCAGTCCCCGTCGGGCATCCCGCCGCGAATGCCCAGATCCACGTCCTCGACCGCGACCTCGCTCCAGTGGCGATCGGCGTCGTCGGGGAGATGTGCGTCGGCGGCGACGGGGTGGCCAAGGGCTACCACGGCCGACCCGACCTCACCGAAGAGCGGTTCGTGCCGGACCCCTTCCGCGACGGCGGTGTCGTGTACCGGACGGGTGACCTCGGTCGATGGCGAAGCCCGGGGGAACTGGAGTTTCTCGGCAGAGCCGACGACCAGGTGAAGGTGCGGGGCTACCGCATCGAGATCGGCGAGGTGGAGGCCGCGCTCCAGGAGCACGAGGCGGTGGCCGCGGCGTTCGTGGATGTCCTCGAAACCCAGACCGAACGTGCCGCAGCACAGGGCGACGTCGCCTACTGCGTACGCTGCGGTTTGGCGGACAACCACCCGGACGCGCAGCTCGACGACAGCGGTGTGTGCCGGCCGTGCCTCTTCTACGACGAGTACGCCGACAGAGCCGACGCCTACTTCGGGACGATGGACGAGTTGCGGGAGCGGTTCCCGCCTGACCGCCTGCGCAACGACGCGGGCCAGGACTGCATCATGCTCCTGAGCGGGGGCAAGGACAGCACCTATGCGCTGTATCAACTGGTTGAGATGGGGCTCACGCCGCTCGTCTTCAGCCTCGACAACGGGTTCATCTCGGAGGGCGCCAAGGCGAACATCCGTCGCGCCGTCGACGACCTCGGGCTCGAGCTGGTCATGGGCAGTACCCCGGCAATGAACGAGATCTTCGCAGACAGCCTCGAGCGGTTCTCCAACGTCTGCCAGGGCTGCTTCAAGACCGTCTACACCCTGGGGATGAACCTTGCGCACGAACGCGGTCTCCACCATGTGGTCACCGGGCTGTCGCGGGGACAGATCTTCGAGACTCGGCTCGCCGACCTGTTTCGCATCGGAATCACCGACCGTGACGACGTCGACAAAGCGATCCTCGAGGCGCGCCGGGCGTACCACAGGGCGGACGACGCCGTACGCCGGACCCTCGACACCACGATTTTCGACACCGACGACATCTTCGACGAGATCCAGATCATCGACTACTACAGGTATCACGACGTCGGGTTGAGCGAGCTCTACGCCTTCCTCGATGCGAGAGCGCCGTGGGTGCGGCCCGCCGACACGGGGCGGTCGACCAACTGTCTCATCAACAACACCGGCATCTTCGTGCACAAGAAGGAACGCCGCTTCCACAACTATGCCCTGCCGTACAGCTGGGACGTCCGGCTCGGCCACAAGACGCGCGAGGCGGCTCTCGCCGAGCTCGACGACGAGATCGACGTCGACCAGGTGAAAGGCATTCTCGACCAGGTGGGGTATCAGATCGCTGCGCCCGAAGACGAAGCCGCTGCAATGCGGGGCAGGGACAAACGACTGGTGGCCTACTACGTGGCTGCAGACAAGGACATGACTCCGTCCCGGGCCCGCACCTACCTCGCGGAGCGGCTCCCCGAGCACATGGTGCCCTCGTACCTCGTCGATCTCGACGCCCTACCGCTGAGCGTCAACGGGAAGGTCGATCGCCACGCCCTGCCCGACCCGCGTCGCCACGCCTCAGACGATGCGCGCTACGTGGCGCCCCGTAATCCGGACGAAGCGGCGTTGGTCGATGTGTGGGAGACCGTGCTCGGAGTCGACCGGGTGGGCGTTCTCGACCCCTTCATCGAGCTCGGCGGCGATTCGATCCTCAACATCCAGGTGGTCGCCAAGGCCCGCAGCCGTGGACTCGTCTTCACGCCCCAGCAGCTCTTCCAACACCAGACGATTGCCGAACTCGCAGCGGTGGCGGAGCGGCAGCCCGTCGCTCTTGTCGCCGCCCCACTGCCGACGCCCCAGCCAGGCGGTTTTGGTGCAGCTCCGATCTCCGAGGTGGACCTGAGCGCCGCAGAGTTGGACGAGCTGCTTCAGGCGTACGGCGAGTCCGAGTGAGCCAGACGCAGTGACCGCGGCCAACGTCAACATCGATGCGATCTACCCGCTGACTCCGGTACAGCAGGGCATCCTCTTCCACACGCTGTACGCCCCTGACTCCCCGTTGTACTTCCAGCAGTACACGTGCGTGCTGCACGGCGCTCTCGACGCCGACGTGTTTCGCAAGAGCTGGCAGCTGGTCATCGACCGGCATCCTGCGCTGCGGTCGCTCTTCGCATGGGAAGGCCGCGAACAACCGCTGCAGATCGTGCGGAAGACCGCAGAGGCAGATTGGGAAGAGGGCGACTGGGCCGCCGCCGACGCGGCCGAACAGGACAGATTGCTGGAAGGCTTTCTAGAGGCGGATCGACGCCGCGGCTTTGTGCTCGACGCCGCCCCGTTGATGCGCTTCGCCATCTTTCGCACAGGGGAGCAGACGCACCGTTTCGTCTGGAGTCATCACCACATCATCGTGGACGGGTGGTCGATGGGTGTGGTCCTCGACGAGGTGTTTCGCAGCTACGAGGCCCTGGCCTCCGGCAGCCAGTCCGACCTGGCGGCGCCCCCGCCGTACCGTGACTACGTCCGGTGGCTGAAAGCCCAGGATGCTGCACCGGCCGAGGCGTTCTGGCGTGGCGAACTCAGCGGGTTCGGCGCAGCTACCTCGCCGCGGATCGGGGAGCGGCCCAACGGAGCCGGGTGGGCGGAACGTCATGCCGAGGAGGTCATCCACATCTCGGCCGAAGGCAGCGCGGGAGCGGCTGGGTTTGCCCGTCGCCACGGCCTCACCATCAATACGATCTTCCGCGCCGCCTGGGCGCTCCTGCTCAGCCGGTACAGCAGCAGCGACGACATCGTCTTCGGAGCGACGGTGGCGGGCCGTCCCCCTGAGCTGCCCGGGGCGCTCGACATGGTGGGTCTCTTCATCAACACGGTTCCGGTTCGTCTCGCCGTCCCCACCGACCAGGCCGTGCTCGACTACCTCCACGTGGTCCAGGCTCGGCAGGTCGCGGCATCAGCCCATGAGACAGCCGCCCTGGTCGACGTCCAGGGGTGGAGCGATGTCCCCGGTGGGGAACCGCTGTTCGAGACCTTGCTCGTGTTCGAGAACGTCCCGAATCCCGGATCGGCGGCAAGCTCGCTGACCACTTCCGACATCCGGTACTTGCAGCGCAGCAACTACCCGCTGGCGGTCCTCGTGATGCCGGGCGACGAGATCGAAGTGATCTTCCTCTACGACGCCGACCGGTACGAAGGCGCGATCATCGGCCGGATGGCTCGACAGCTCGCACATCTCGTCGAGGCTCTCGTCGCGGCACCGGACACGCGGCTGGGTGATCTTCAGGCGTTGCCCAGCGCCGAGCTCGTCGAGGTGCTCCACCATTGGAATGCCACTGCCGCGGAGTACCCGATCGACGGCACGGCTCATCAGATGATGCTCGAAGCGGCCGCCGCCCACCCGGAACGCGTGGCCGTGGTGGGTTCCGGCGTTGTGGTGACCTATCGGGAGCTGGCGGCTCGCGCCGAGATCGTGGCGCGCCACCTCACCCGCCTCGGTGTCGGCCCCGACGACCGCATCGGCATCGACATGCCGCGATCTCCTGGCATGGTGGTGGCAATCTTCGGCGTGCTGATGGCCGGAGCCGCATACGTGCCGATCGACTCGGGTCTTCCGCCGCTGCGACGGTCACTTCTCCTCGAGGAGACCGCTGCTCGGGCGGTGATCACCGAGCCGGGTACGGACAGCGGCGACGAGTCGCTGCCGGCGATTCACGTCGACGGCGCAGGTGCGGTGACGGCCGCACCGGAGCCCGCATCACCAGCGACCAGCCTGGCCGCCTCAGGCCCGGACGATCTCGCCTACGTGATCTTCACGTCCGGGTCGACCGGCACGCCGAAGGGCGTGGCAGTGAGCCACCGCAGCCTGGTCAATTCGACCACTGCCCGGCTGGGTGCCTATGGCGAGCCGGTGGACACGTTCCTGCTCTTGTCGCCGTTCATCTTCGATAGCTCGGTGGCTGGGCTGTTCTCGACGCTCACCCAGGGTGGCACCCTGGTGCTCCCCGGACCGCGAATGGAACAGGACGTTGCCCACCTCGCGGAGCTGATCGCCACCCACGACGTCACGCACACGCTTGCACTGCCGACGCTCTACAACCTGCTCCTCGAATGGGCGGACCCGGTCCTGCTGCGGTCGCTTCGCCTGGTGATGGTCGCCGGTGAGCCGTGCCCGCCCGACCTGGTGCGCCGCCACTTCGCGGCCCTTCCGGACACGGCGCTCGTCAACGAATACGGGCCTACGGAGTCCACAGTGTGGTGCACCGTCCATCGTCTCGACCCGTCGCCGTCGCCTGCCGGGACGCTCCGGGTGCCGATCGGCACGCCGATCGCCAACACGCAGGTCTACCTGCTGGATGGATCGGCACGCCCTGTGCCTGTCGGTGTCCCTGGGGAGATCCACGTCGGCGGCGTCAATCTCGCCAGGGGGTATCTCGGCAGGCCCGAGCTGACCGCAGAGCGATTCATCGAGGTCGATGTGCCTCTGGTTGGCCCAACTCGTCTCTACCGCACCGGCGACCTCGCCCGGTATCTCCCCGACGGGTCGCTCGACTTGTTGGGCCGGGCTGACCATCAGGTGAAGCTGCGGGGCCAGCGCATCGAGCTGGGTGAGATCGAGATGGTGCTCAGGCAGCACCCGGGAGTCCGCGACGCCGTCGTGGTGCTCGACCACCCCGCTGAGCCGCACCGGTCCGCCGGTGCACTCGGTGCCTACGTCGAGGGGGAGGCCGACATCGACGATCTTCGCGGCTTTGTGGCCCAGCGCCTTCCCCAGGTGATGATTCCCGGCCTGTGGGTCGTGGTGGGAGCACTCCCACGAGGTGCCACGGGGAAGATCGATCGTGGATCCCTCCCCGCGTTCGGGGATGCTCCGTCTGAGGCAGGGTCCGAGTTTGTTGCGCCGCACGGCCCCGTGGAACAGCAACTCGCTGCCATCTGGGAGAGCGTGCTCGGCATCGAACCGATCGGCGCTACCGACAACTTCTTCGAGCTCGGCGGAGACTCGATTCTGAGCATCAGGATCATCGCCAGAGCGCATCAAGCCGGTATGACGATCAGCCCCAAGCAGTTCTTCGAGCACCCCACCGTTGCCGGGTTGGCACGCCTGGCAGTGTTTCCGGCAGCAGCTGCGCCCGAGGGTCGCTGAAGACCGGCGCTACTTCCTGAGACGCTTCCGAGCGCGGCGGGTCAGCTCTCTGGCTTCGCTGCCGACCCACTCGAACGCACCGGACAGATTGCGGACGAGGGAGGCCTCAGGGATCGTCACATCGTGAGCGGTCGTCGCTGCCGAGAAGGGAAGCCGCTGTTCGGTGACGGTGTGGAGCGGTCCAAAACCTGCGGACGTCTTGACGATGACGATGGCCTCGTGGTGCGGCTTGGCGTGGATGATCCCGTCATACCTGATGGTGAAGCGGCGGGGGACCGGGTCGCCGGCGCCGGAGAGCCGGTACTCGAGGATCGCGTACGAACCAGCCTTGCGCTCGAGGACGCGCAACCCTGTGAAGGCCATGCTCCAAATGGAGGCACCCGTGCCGATCGCGAGATGCTCTGCTGCGTAGAGCTCGATGGTCTCGCGGTGCTCCCTGAGGGCGGCGAGCGCCCCCGCTTCCTCGCTGGGGATCGACAACGACAACACCTCGTTGAGGTCGCCGATGGGGAATTGGATGTTGCCCGATATCTCTGCGCCCTCCACCACCACGTAGGCGTAGCTGTGGGTGCCGGAGTGGGCGTGAGCGATGCGCCGCGGGGCAAACGCTCGCAGCGCACGTCGAGCCGGCGAGCGCGGCGCTCTCGATCTCGGATCGTTGGTAGCAGTCATCGAGCTCCCCCTGGGTGCGGTCTCTTCCCATTGCTGGGCTCGGGAAGCGTACACCCGGCCAGTCTCCTACGACTCGGCCGGGCGCAGGAGCGCCTCGATCGCCGTCACCGCCCGGTTCTCCGCCTGGTATGTGGCGAATGCGTTGCGCATCCGATCCATCGCTGCCGCGGTGTCACGGTCGATCAGCACCTTCTCGATCCGGGATCTGATCATGGCCGGCGTGTCGGTCGTGCGATCCCCCACGACTCCGATCCCATGGAACTCGACCCTGGCGGCATTGCCCAGTTGATCCAGGAAGTCGAAGGGGTAGACGACCATCGGAACTCCGGCGGTGATGCACTCGTTGACGCTGCTGATCCCCGCATGGTGCACCGCAACGTCGGCGTGGTGGAGTATGTCGAACTGGGGCGCCCAGTCGAAGACGTGCACGTTCGGCGGGGTCTCGCCGAGGGTTGCGGTGTCGAGACGCCCGCCGAGGGCAATGACGACGTCCCATTCCGGGTGTGCGGCAGCGGCGGAGATCACCCGAAGGAAGAAGTCGGCGTCGTCGCCCTTGTGCCAGGCACCGAAGCTGCAGTAGATGAGCGCTGCGGAGTCGCCCCGCTGCCTCCGGCCGTACAACTCCGCGAGTGCCTGCAGCGTGGCGGCCGGAGCGCTCGACGGGACGCTGTCGTTGAGCACGGGACCCACATACCGGCTGCTCGGGTGAGGGTCGTGCGGGAACTCCAGCTCACGGGCGTTGAACATCAACGTGGGGAGCGAGCGGTACGTAACCGGCACCAGCCAATCGTTGAGGGATGCTTCGGTGCGGAACGGGAATCCGGTGTGATCGGCCACCCGGCGCAGCACTGAGACACGGTCGGCACCCGCCTGGGCGACGAAGCGCCGACGTCGTGCGAGCCACTTACCGATGCGGAAACGGAGCCATGCCCACGCGATGCCTGCTGTGCTTCCTGCGGCGCCAACGCCCGGAACGATCGCGGTGTGCAGGGGCGGCAGGCCGGGGCGTTTCCACACCGACAGCATGGAGGTCCAGAGCGCAGCCGGGCGGGCGCTCCCAACGGTCGCCATGATGTGCATCGGGAGTTCGATGTCGATGAGTGTGAGGTCCGGATCGAGGCGACGCATCGTGTCGAGGAACCCCTCGGGATCCATGGCGAGCACGGCGGCATCGCGCCTGAGGCCGACGGTGGCGAGACGGCGCAGCCCTGCGGGGAAGCGGCCGGACAAGCCGGTGCGTCGACGACCAGACGGTGCAGTGGCGGGGAGGTCTCGCGGGGTCAACCGGACGAACGTTGCGCCACGAGCCGCAACCGCTTCGCCGATGTCGGCCGGGCTGGCCACGACGACCCGATGTCCAACTGCGGAGAGTCGCCGGCTCAGCTCTGCGCTGATGTTGATCCGCCCCGCCATCTCGCTGGTGATGATGACGATCGTGGCCACAGAGCTCTACTCCCCGACGCCGGCTACGCGGCGATCGATTGACGGCTTGGTCTTCCCGCCTCCTCGGCGTTGTCGCACCGTACTACCGAGCCTGCACCTCTCGGGGCCGGCCGGGGCTCGCCATCGTTCCACTGCCGTCAATCCGGGCGCAGGCTGGTCCAGTGCGGGAAGGTCCGCCCGAAATCGCGTTCCAGGTCGGTCACTGTGGGATCGAGAACCCGACGCAGGTAGCCGACCACGGCCGGGTTGCGCACCTCGTAGCCGAGCACCGGCCTATGGAGCCAGCTTCTCACGGCGGTGCGCAGCCGCGTCGGGAGCGCGGTCCGTGCGACTCGCTGATACGTGGCGGCCCTCGCCACGTTGTGGAGCGCTTCGGGCCCTCGCGCCATGTGCACCTGCTCTGGCGTTGCGTTGCGCCGTTGGAAGTCCTCGCTGTCGGCGACGGGCGGCAGATCCAGCCAGGTGAACATGCGGTTGAGCTCCGCCACGGGATCATCCATCAGCTCCTCGAGGACGCAGAGATGGACACGGTTCGCCCCAAATCGTTGCAGATACGGGCGGATCTGGAAGGCGTAGTCGCTGACGGCGCAGTAGAACGGCTCTTGTTGAATCGCATCGAGACTGTTGCGGCGCTCGTCCTTGGAGCGCACGGCGTACGCGTAGTGGCTGAGTGTCCGGTCGACGGGATCTCGCACGAGGTAGACGATGCGTGCTCGGGGTGACATCTGCGCCATGCGGTCTGCGATGCCTGTGATCCTGGGCCGTTTTGTGTAGTGGGTGCTCGACTCGCCGACGTAGGCGGCGTCGCGTGCTTCGCTGAACAGCGACAGGTACTGGGCGCGATCGCCGGCGAAGCCGGCTTTGGACGCAACGCGGCTGTCGTGTTCGAGTTCGGCCGGATCGGCGAAGAAGGCCGGTTCCTTGACCGAGCTCATGAAGACATCCGGATGGGCGGCGAGGGCCCGATGGAGCGCGGTGGTCCCTGCCCGCATGGCTCCCACCAGGAACAGGTTGGGGATCGGTTGCGACATTCCGGTCAAAGTAGTGGGAACGGTCTCTCTAGTGCGATCTGCCTGCGTAGCATCGAGGGGTATGCAGCCCGATCCTCTCGCCCAGTTCGTGATCTCGATCGACCTCGAGATGTCGTGGGGCGCCGTTCACCACGGCCGCCCCCACGACGACGCGCCATACCGGACCGAGCGTGCTGTCGTTGCCAACGTCCTCGCCGCCATGGAGGAGTACGAGATCGCGGCGACGTGGGCCGTGGTCGGGCACCTCTTCTTGACGGACTGCGCACCGGTGGACGGCCGGAAGCACCCAGAGATTGCCCGCCCTGCGTACGCATGGCACCCGGAGGATTGGTACGACCTCGATCCATGCGGTTCGCTCGCCGACGACCCGACGTGGTACGGCTCGGATCTGGTGGCAGCAATTCAATCGTGCAGAGTCCCACAGGAGATCGGGTCGCATTCCTTCGGGCATCTGATCGCCGGTGAGGCAGGCTGCACCGAGGAGGCCTTTGCCTCGGATCTGGCGGCATGCCGCACTGCGGCCGAGTCGGCTGGGATCGAGCTTCGCTCGTTCGTCTACCCCCGCAACTCCATCGGTCACCTCGACGGGCTTGCCGCGGCGGGCTTCACCGCCTATCGCAGTCCGGCACCGGAGCGCTTCGCCGGCTTGCCTCCCTGGCAGCGAAATGCGGCGCAGGTCGTGGATCAGGTGTGGCCGCTGCCGTCAGCGACGGTGATACCCCGGCGCCGTGGTCCGCTGATCGACATCCCGCAGACCTACCTCTTCGATCCCGGCTCCAAGACGGCGCGGCGGTTCGGCACAAAGGTATGGTCGAAGCTCGTGCGACGCCGGCTCCATCATGCGGTGCGGACATCATCGCTGTTCCACCTTTGGTTCCACACGCACAACCTCGCCACTGACCCCGAGCGGGCGCAAGCTGCGATGAATGACCTGTTTGCGGATGCTCGCAGCCTCATCGATGCCGGCCGCTTGGAGAACGTGACCATGGGCGAGATCGCCGACCGGATGGGTGGTCGGGTGTCGTGAACGAGAACACACAGGGGTCACCCCCGAAACCAGTCGTGTCGATGAGAGCGCTCACCGTGATCGACAGCCTCGCCGTCGGCGGAGCGGAGCAGTCGCTGTCGATGATGGTCCCCCACATGGTCGCTCGGGGTGTCGACATGCAGGTTGCCTACCTGACTGAACGGCGCGGTGTCGCCCAGGAGCTGGTGGCAGCCGGGGCAACACTCCACTCGCTCGACGGCGCCACCGGCCGGCTCGCAGCGCTGCGCAACCTCAGGCGACTCATGCGGCGGCTGCAGCCGGATGTCGTCCACACCACCCTGTTCAAGGCCGATGTGTTGGGGCGCACTGCAGCGGCGAGCGTCCGGATCCCCCTGGTGTCGAGCTTCGTCACCGAGTCGTATGGCCCCGAGCACGTATCCAATCCCGAATACCGTGCGTGGAAGGTGCGGGCCGCCCAAGCCGTGGACGCAACGACTGCCCGATTCGTCACGCGCTTTCACGCCGTTTCGGCGGCAAGCGCCGACGTGATGGCGGATCGCCTGATGATCCGGCGCGACAAGATCGAAGTGATCTCACGGGGGCGCGATCCGCGGCGGCTCGGGGTACGGTCGGCCGACCGGCGGGCCCGGTTGCGAGCGGAGCTCGGAATCGAAAACGACCAGATCATGATCCTGGCGGCGGCCCGCCACTATCACCTGAAGGGCCTCGACGTCCTCGTCCGAGCGTTCCCCAAGGTGTACGCCTCGTTCCCGAATGCACGGTTGGTCATTGCCGGCAGAGACGGTCCGGCGACGGCCGAGCTGGAGCGTCTGATCGACGGTGGGGGAGTACGAGCAGCGGTGCGCCTCATCGGCTACCGGGCAGATGTGCCGGACCTGATGTGCGCCGCGGATGTCTTTGCGCTTCCTTCGCGGGCGGAGGGCAGTCCCGGCGCGTTGATCGAGGCGATGGCGTTGCAGGCACCCATCGTGGCGACGGACATCCCTTCGGTCCGTGAACTGGCGGGCGACACTCCTGTGACAGCGAACCTCAGCGCAGTTGGTTCGGCCGATGACATGAGTCGAGCGCTGCTCGAGATGATCTACGACCCTGGGATGGCGGCCTCGATGGCAGCAGCCGGGCGAAAGCGATTCCTGGAGCGCTACACGATGGACGCCATCGCCGATGCGACCGTCGATCTCTACCGACGTGTGGCGTCAGCGCGCTGACGGCGTTGCAGTCGTGGCCCATTCGGGGATGGTGAACCCGAGCAGCGTTCCGTTCGTTCGATGTGCGGTGCGTAGAACTCTTCGAGCAGGCGCCGCTGATCGGGATCGAGTGGCGGCGGCGCAACGTCGCGTTTGGTGTTGAGCCGTCCGATGACCCTTCCGCCGATTCCGGGCACCCGCTGCGAGAGGCGGCGCAGGTTCAGCGAGCGGAAGGTGACGAAGGCGTTGACCGGCGTGCCGAGGTTGGACGGCACGAACGTCGGATCGACGCCGAGGAAATCGCAGACCGCTGCGTATGTGGCGTGGGGGTCGGCGGCCATGCGCTCGAAGATCGCCACGTGGATCTGCTCCCGAGGAAAGAGCCGGTACGCCCGCTCCAGATGATGGTCGTAGAGACCGTGGGCGAGGTACACCACCCCGTCGGCATCCGGACCGCTTCGGGCTACCGCAGCCAGCTCTTCGTCCAGTGCGCGACCGAACGGACGCGGCTCGCGCCCCCGGGAACGGAACAGGCCGTAGTGCGACCAGGCGCGATCCACCGGATTGCGTAGGGAGGCCACGAGCCGAGCCTGAGGGAGTGCCTCGACGATGCGATTCATGGCCGACTCACGGGCGAGGTAGTCCGCAGTCGGCTCGCCGAGCACCCTGGCCCTTCCGGTTGCCGAGAACTGGCTTCGGTACCAATCGAAGCCCTTGTCGTAGTGCACTGTGAAGAATTGGAGCTCCTTGGGCGTCATGAAGATCTCCGGGTGCGCCCCGAGATAGCGGTACAGCGACGTCGTACCCGAACGCATCGCGCCGACGATGAGGAAGTCCGGAAGGCGCCCCTCCGTTGCCGGCGGAGCCGTCACAAACCCACCAAGTCCTGGAACGCTTCGGTATCGGACACGAGCGTCGCAAATGACCCCACGGCCGTGATCCGACCCTCGTCCATCATGGCGACTCGATCGGCCGCCTGGATCGGCGCGATGCGGTGGGACACGATGATCGTGGTGAGCTCCGGGGACAGCTCGATCAGCGTCTCGATGAGCTCGGCTTCGGTGGCGCCGTCGAGCGCCGACGTGGCTTCGTCGAGGATCAGGAGATCGGGATGGCGGTAGAGGCTCCTGGCGATGGCGATCCGCTGCCGCTCGCCTCCCGAAACGAGCTTGCCGGATTCGCCGACCATGGTGTCGAGCCCGTCGGGGAGCTTCGCCAACCAGTCGCTGAGACGAGCGCGCTCCAGAGCCCTGAGGACCCTGGCGTTGTCGGCGGCGTCACCCGCACCGAACGCCACGTTCTCTCTGACGGAAGCATCGAGCAGGACGACGGACTGTGACACGATCCCAACGTTGCGGTGCCAGTCGGGCGGGAGGTCTTCTGAGCCGTCGATGACGATCGAACCCGAGTCGGGATCGAGCAGACCCAGAATGACGTCGGCGAGGGTGCTTTTACCGGAGCCGGAGCCCCCTGCGATGGCCAGCATCTCGCCGCGCCGAATCTCCAAATCGACGGTGTCGAGGGCTTTCCTGTCGGCATCGGGGTACGTGAACGAGATCTGGCACAGCTTGATCGAGTCGGTGAAGAGCGGCCCGCTGGACTGCACGGTGGTGGGCGGGGCCGGTTCAGGTATCGCCGTGTTGAGGTCGTTCTGGACGTTGATCACGGCCTGGTGGCCAAACTTCAACCGGTTCGCCGCGGAGACGATCTTGTTGAGCGATGGGACGATCCGGAGGGTGGCGTAACCGAACGCACCCAGGACCGGGATGAATTCCGCAAACGAATCTTCGCTCTGTGCCAGGCCGATCAGCGCCAGGAGCCCGAGCACCACGATGAACTCGAGGGTCACTCCGGGGACCTGATCGAGCAGGTTCTTGCTGGTGCGAAGGTTGGCGAGGATGCGGCGGTGGCGCTTGAACCGCAGATCGAAGTAGTTCTCTGCGCGGTAGGCCTTGATGTCCCGCACACTGTCGAACGAGTCCCGCACGCTGCCGAGGAGAGCCTGCACGGTGTCCTCGCTGAGCTTGCCCAGCCGGCCGAGCCTTGGTTGGACGATCGCCATGACCAAGCCGAGCCCGGCGCCAAGCACGACGACGGCGGCGATCGACAGCAGCGGGGCGATGCCGACCAGCAGGGCGAACAGCATGACGGAGATCAGGGTCTGGGTGACCGTGTTGACAATGGGGTTGAGTGCGTTGAGCGTTGCCGCGTCGACGCTCCACAGGACGGTACGCACCGACTCGCTGGAGCTCCTCATCAGGTGAAACCGGTAGGGAGCCTGCAGGTATTGGCGGTGGACCCGGGCCGATACCGCAGCGCCCGCATTCTGGACGACACGGTTCTGGGCGTACACACCGAACAGGGACAGCAGGCCGCGGAGAACAAAAGCGGTTGCGGCGATGAAGATCAGCGGACCGATCGTGACTTCTCTACCGAGAGCGAGCTCGATCGACTTCGAGGTCTGGGCTGGATCAGTGGCGAACGAGAGTACGCGGAATATCAGGAACGCAGTGAGTGTCTCGGCGGCGGCGACGAGCAGCGACAGGCCAAACAGCGCAACCCATTTTGCTCGCTGGCCCTTCGGGATGAATATCCGGAAAGTGACCCGAAGCGTCTCGATCATGTGCGGCCCTCGTTGCCCCGGCGTCTCCCACGGAGGATAGACCCGCCGCTTTCTGTATCCGTGCCGTCACCGGCGCAGCAGGATCGGCCATCACACCTCAGCAGTGCGATGGTGGAGGGTATGCAACGCCATACAAGAGTACATGTCATGCCGGATTCGGCCTCAGCTGCCCCGGTCTAGGTCCAGCGCCCTGAATTGGCCGCTGGGGGTTCATCACCGAGCGCACCTGCGATACAATCCCGTCCGAGAAGCAAGCGCGGTACCAGGGACCGCACATGAGGGGGTTGCCACCAATGACCACGAAGGCTGTTGAGCCGCGCGTCGTTGACCAGCCGGTGTTCTTCCCTCCCGAGGATCAGCGGTATTTCGGCATCGTGAGCACGCCGGCACCTGAGAACCGGGGGACCACCGGGGTCATCCTGCTGTCGGGAACCCATTCGGGGTCGACGACCATGGGTCGCAACCGTTTGTGGGTTGGGATCGCCAGAAGTCTTGCCGCAGAGGGCTTCACCGCGGTGCGCCTCGACTACGCAGGCCTTGGAGAGAGTCTCACCGGCGGACCGATCTACGACCTCGAGCTGCCCGCCGTTGACGCATTCCACGCAGCCAAGGCACACCTTGCGAGCCTCGGTATGCAGAAGTTCGTCGTGGTCGGCACCTGCTTTGGCTCTCGCACCGCTTTGGCCGGCGCCGCTGAAGCGGAGGACATCGCAGGCGTACTGCTGCTGGCGCCTCCTGTACGGAACCCCAAGAAGGGCGAGGGCGGCACAGCTCACCTTGCGATGTATGCCAGCACAGGCGACCTCGCAAAACGGGCGCTCTCGCTGCGAACGATCCGCAAGCTGGTGGCTACGAAGAAGGCGCGCAGCGTCGCACGCCGGGTGCTGACGGGCAAGGTGAAACACTCGGTCAGCCGGGGCGAGACCGACGACACAGGGGAGCGGAGAGCGGCGACGGAGGCGGCAGACGGTTTCCTTCGGCCCCTTCGCACGCTTGCGCAGCACGGGGTCCCGGTGCGGATGGTGTTCGGAACCAACGACATCTTCTGGACCGAGTACGAGCATGCCCTTCAGGGCCGGCTGGGACAGGTGATCGACAAGGCGGGTGACACCATTCAGGTGGACACCGTGCCTGGGGTCGTTCGCGGCTTCACCTCGATCCGTATCCAGGAGGCGTCGCAGGACAACATCATCGCGTGGGCCAAGGAGTGCTCATGACCATCGCCGAGACTGCCGTGAGGGTCGACGCATCCACAGGTATCAGGGAGCAGGTTTCGTTCTTTGGGGATCATTCGCCGTTCCTCTTCGGGACCTCCCACCTCCCCGCAGGGACGGCGAAGGCCGGGGTCATCATCTGCGGATCTGTGCATGCCGAGCTGATCAAGGCGTATCGCAAAGAAGTGCTCGTGGGAAGGGCGCTTGCGGCTGCCGGGATTGCGGTGCAGCGGTTCCACTACCGAGGTGCGGGCAACAGTGAGGGCAGCGGCGACGAGCTGAATCTCGATGCCATGATCGAAACCGTGGATGAGGCCCGCCGCGAGCTGGCGCGACACGCCGACGTCGAACGTGTCGGCTTCATGGGGACGAGGATGGGGGCGTTCCCTGCGACCGCCGCAGCGTGTGCATCCCCCGGCTCACCGCTCGTGTTGTGGAGCCCGATCCAGGATTCCGACGCATTCATGCGGGAGGTCTTCCGGAGTCACTACATCGCCGCATTGAAGGGCGAGGAGAAGCCCGAGCCGACCGACAAGATGATCGAGCGGGTGCAGACTGAAGGCGAGATCGAGCTCATGGGCTACCGGTTCACCGATACGTTCTACAACAGCCTCCAGGGACGGCGCCTCGCCGACTACTCACCCAACGGCTGCCCGGTGATGCTCGTGCCGTTCGGTCCGGAGAATTTCGATGCGCTCACGGATGTGTGGACGGCTGCGGGCGCTCAGGTGACTCCCCACCTCGGTTCCGCACAGGAAGCGTGGTGGCTCGCAGGCGATCCGACCGAAGCCGAGGATGGGCAGGAGCGCACCGACACGCTGGTCAACGGCACGGCGCAGTGGTTCGTCGAGCAACTCACGGGTTGAGCCGGCGCCGAGTGCGCCCGGCATGGGCTGCGGTCTCGTAAGATCGCCCGAAAAGACGCTTTCGGGAGGGTCGATGGTTGTCGCAGCAGAGTTCACGGTAACAACGCTGGTCGCATGGGCAGTTGCCATCCTTGCGGTCGGCTTCGTCCTCGGTTGGATCCTGCGGCCGTGGCTGATTCGTGACCGGCTGCGGGAGGAGTACGAGGCCAAACTCTCCACAGAGCGAGGCCGGGCGAATTCGGCCGAGGATCGGCTCGCCACGGTGCAAGAGGATCTGGCGACATCCAAGACGGCGCTCGACACGGCGCGGGCGGATGTGATCAGGGTGGGGGCCAGCCTGGCTACGGCGGAGGGCCGCACCGACGAGCTCGAATCGACGTTGGCCGACCTGCAGCTGGAGAAGGCCGCTGAGACGGAACGGGTCGGTGCGGAGTCGGGCAAGGTGGTCGAACTCGAAGCTGCCCTCGCAGAGCGAGAAGAGCGGATTGCGCAAATGGAGCAGCAGCTTGCTGCAACAGCGACGGAAGCCGAGCGCTTGGTGGAGGCCGAGGCGGCGCTCGCCGCCCTCGGGGAAGAGCACCGAGGATGTGCGGCGGTCGTTGTGGCCCGGGACGTTCGTATCGCCGAGCTGGAAGAGGCGGTGGCTCATGCCGCGACCGGATCGATGGCTGCTGCGGCAGGCCTGGATACGGCGCCTCCCGACGAGGAGACGGTCCTTCCTCATGAGGAGCCGGGTGTTCCTGACAAAGAGACGGCGACTCGCAAGGTGGCGGAGATTGCGGCCCGCACCCGGGGTCGATCGGCGCGGGTCGAAGACGACCTCGAGCGGATCCACGGCATCGGGCCCAAGATCGACGCCTTGCTCAAGGCCATGGACATCACGAGTTATGCGCAGATCGCCAACTTCGAGCCGGATGACATTGCGTACGTGGCGGCGGCTCTCGAGTCGTTCCCGGATCGGATCACCCGCGACGATTGGATGATGTCGGCGGCTGCGCTTCACGCCGAGAAGTACGGCGACAACGCCTGACGTCAGCCGGCGGTGAATCGCCTGGGCCACCGACGTTGCTCGTCCGTTTCCGGCACCGTGGCGCCCCTGGCGGCGGTCACGACGTCCCACGCCTCATCGGGCGCCTCACCCAGCAGGACCAGCAATGCTGCGGCAACGGTGGGGGAGCGGCCGAGGCCTGCCGCACAGTGCACGACGATGTGGGTCGATGGCTCCGACACGGTCCCAGCGAGAGCCCGCAGTCGGGCAGCAACGTCCTGGCGACCGTCGGGGACGCCGAAGTCGGGAGCCGGCATGCGCTCGAAGGTGATGCCATGCAGCTGCAGAGCAGCGGCTTCACCTTCGAGGTGCGATGAACGCTCCTCCTCGACGGGCAGCAAGCTGACGACCCGCGTCACCCCGTGGTCAGCGAGCGTGCGAGCCTCGCCCTCCAGGTCGTCGGGATCGGGCCTCGTGCAGAGACTGATCCTCCCTGCGGCCGCAGCGGGCACCGGGTACAGCTTCATTGCTGCAGGGCGTGTCCGATGATCGCCAGGGCCCTGTCGATGTCGCTCGCCGACACGTGCAGGTTGGTGACCGCCCTGATGCTCCCTCCGCCGGGGAGCATGAAGAGCCCTTCGATGGCGCACCGTTCGGCCAGCTCGGCTGCATCCATCGAGAGCGCTGCAAAGTAGACCATGTTGGTGTCGACCAGCTCCATGTCGACCTCCACGCCCGGCATCTCGGCGAGTCCGGCAGCAAGGCGGGCAGCGTTCACATGATCGTCGGCGAGCCGCTCCATGTTGTGCGTCACGGCGTAGAGCGCCCCTGCCGCCATCATCCCCGCCTGCCGGAAGCCGCCACCAAACATCTGCTTGAACCGGCGGGCCCTGGTGATCAGGTCGGTGCGTCCGACCAGCGCAGAGCCCATCGGAGCCCCCAGCCCCTTCGAGAAGCAGACACTGATCGTGTCGTACCCGGCGGCAATGTCGGCGAGCGGTTCGCCCTCTGCAACGGCAGCATTCCAGATTCGAGCCCCATCCATGTGGGTGGCGAGTCCGTGCTCGTGGGCCGCCGCCGCGACGTCATCGAGCTCGGCGACGCTCCAGATGGTTCCGCCTGCGGCGTTGTGGGTGTTCTCGGTGCACATCAGGGTCACGGGCTGGAACAAGGACGCCGGCATCGACTTCGGGATCGCCGGGAGCGCATCACGCACCGCCTGGGGGGCAAAGACTCCACGCTCACCAGGCAAGAACTGCATCGTCACCCCAGACAGTGCGTACGGGGCGCCCAGCTCGTGAACGTGGATGTGGGCGTCCTTGGCGGCGAGTACGACATCACCCGGTTCGGTGTGGACGCGCAGCGCCACCTGGTTCGACATGGTGCCCGTCGGCACGTACATCGCATCGTCCTTGCCGAGCAGGTTGGCGACATGCGCCTCGAGCTCGAGAACGCTGGGGTCGTCGTGGTAGACGTCGTCGCCGACCTCTGCAGCGGCGATCACTCGCCGCATGTCGGCTGTCGGCTGGGTGATGGTGTCGGAGCGAAGATCGATCATGGCCGTGATGTTACGACGGCAGCAAAGGAGCCGGCCTGAGGTTGTCACGTCGATCCGGTATCCGGTATCCGGTATCCGGTATCCGGTATCCGGTATCCGGTATCCGGTATCCGCCCGAACGATCACATCAGGCGTTTGGCGATGATCTCCTTCATGATCTCGTCCGTGCCGCCTCCGATTCCCAGGATGCGGTTGTCCCGGTAGAGCCGCTCGACCAGGTACTCACGCATGTAGCCGTAGCCACCGAAGATCTGGACGGCCCTGTCGGTGACGAACGACGCCACGCCCGTTGCGAAGAGCTTGGCCATCGAGACCTCGGTCACCTGGTCGTCCCCGTGACTCATCCGAGCCGCCACCTGATACACGAGATGTTTCGCCGCGGTGAGCTGTGTCGCCATGTCGACCAGCGTGTGCCGGATCACTTGGTGCCCGGAGAGTGAGGTGCCGAACGCTTGGCGCTGCTCGACGTACTCCAGGCAGGCCTCGGTGGCGAGTTCGGCCGTCATCGTTGCCGCGACGGCGAGCTGGAGCCTTTCCCGCTGGAAGTTCGCCATGACGGCGGAGAAACCGCGGTTCTCGTCGCCGATCCTGTTCTCGACCGGCACCCGCACATCGTCGAAGAAGAGCTCCGCCGTGTCCGACGCCCACCAGCCCATCTTCTCGAGCGGCGGCGACTTGGTGAGACCGGGTGCATCGCCGTCGACGACGAGCAGCGAGATGCCGGGGGCGCCGTCCCCGCCGGTGCGCACCGCTGTCGTGATGAGGTCGGCCCGCACTCCCGAGGTGATGAAGGTCTTGGCACCGTTGACGACGTACACGTCGCCGTCGCGCCGCGCCGTGGTTCGCAGCGCAGCGACATCCGACCCGCCGGAAGGTTCGGTGATCGCCAACGCAGCAATGTGCTCGCCTGCAAGGACCGGGGGCACAAACCGCTGCCGCTGTTCGGGCGTGCCGTGGGCGAGGATGGGGGGCAGCGCGATGTGATGGGAGCCGAGGCCGGCGCTCACGCCTCCCGATCCGGGGCGCACCAGCTCCTCCCACACGATGAGCTGTGCCCACAGATCGCCCGGCACGCCACCCAGCGCTTCGGGATATCCGATGCCGAGGATGCCCACCGCAGCGGCGCGCCGGTACAGGTCGCGGGGGAAGCTCCCTGCCTCTTCCCAGCCGTCGACGAATGGCACGATCTCAGCGTCCGCAAACTCGCGGGTCGTGCGGCGGATCAGGTTGTGCTCGGCGGTGAGGACATCAGCGCCCACCGCATGCCACGGATAGACCGCCATTCAGCCCCCGTAGTTGCTCGAAGCGCGGAACGTCTCGGCGATGTGGACGTTGACGAGAGACGGTTTCCCGCTGGCTGCAGCCCGGTCGAGGGCGGGGGCGAGGTCGGCGGATTGGTTCACCAGCTCCCCGTGCCCGCCGAGTGCCGTGACCACGTCGTGGTAGGGGCGCCGCCCCAGGTCGGCGGCGACGACGCGGTCCGGATAGAACATGCGGTGGAAGGTCTTGATGTTGTTCCACACGCCGTCGTTGCCCATCACGCCGACGATGGGCAGGCCGTGACGGACGAACGTGTCGTACTCGAACCCGTTGAAGCCGAAGCCCCCGTCGCCGAACACAATCCCAACCATCTTGTCGGGATGGACCACCTTGGCGGCGAGTGCGAAGCCAGGGCCAGTGCCGAGAGTGCCAGCCGGCCCGGGCTCCAGCACGTGACCGGGGGTGGCGATCTGGAGCCATTTCGCCGTCGTTGCCACGATGTCGCCGCCGTCGACGGCAACGATGCTGTCCGGTCCGAAGAACTCGCCGACCGCCCTGCCGAAGAACTGGGGCATCACGAGATCGCTCGGGGCATCCGCTTCCCCGTGTGCCAATGTGGCCGCTGCGGCCTCTGCGGATTGGATCTCGGCAGTCCACGATCGTTCGCCGTTTGGGGCATAGACCGTGGCTTGGGAGGCGAGCTGCATGAGGAAACGTCCAGGGTTGGCGATCACCGCATGGTGGGCGGGCCGGTTCCAGCCGAGCCGCGTTTCCTCGGCGTCGACCTGGATGACGGTTGCCTCCGGGTTGATCTTCTGCCCGTAGCCGGTGCGAAAATCCCAGTCCACGCCGAGGGCGAGGACGAGGTCCGCCTCGGCGAACGCCCTGCCCCGGGACCGTACTCCGAGCAGTGCATGGTCGTGGGGCAGCGATCCCCGCGCTCCCGAGTTGGTGAAGACGGGAGCATGGAGAGCTTCGGCGACGGCAACCAACGCTGTGGCGCCGTCGCCGCGTACGCCGTTCCCGGCAAAGATGACTGGGCGTTCGACACCGGCCAACACGTGCGCCACGAACTCGACGGCCGCCGGATCCGCCCCGGCAGGCTCTGTGGCTCTGTACCCAGTCGGCAGCGGGGTGTCGGCATCGACCAAGCCGCTCTGGACGTCGAGGGGGATATCCAGGAACACCGGACCGCCACGACCGCTGAAGGCGTGGCGGGCGGCAATGGCGATGTAGTCGGCCAGCCGTGACGTCTCCCACGCCGTGGTGGCGAGTTTGGTGATGGTGCGGAACAGCGGCGGATGGTCCATCTCCTGGAGGCCACCGGCCAGCTCCTGGCGGATGAGGTGCCGCCCGCCCAGCACGAGCATCGGGGTGTGCGAGTAGTAGGCGTTCATCACGGCGGTCACCGTGTTGGTGACGCCAGGGGCCGCAGTGACGGCGGCGACACCGAGCCGCCCGGTCAGCCGGGTGTAGGCCTCTGCTGCATGGCCTGCGGTCTCTTCGTGGCGTACGTCCACGATGCGAATGTCCTCCTCGACGCAGCCGTCGAGGATCGGCACGATGTGCCCACCGGTGAGCGTGAACAGCGCATCGACGCCCTCGGCCTTGAGGGCCCTGGCGATGAGCCGTCCGCCGTGGATCTTTGCCATGGTGTTCGCCGTCCTCCCGGGCCTAGGTGCCGTCGCCGCGGGCGTCCTCAAACAATCTGGGCTGCAGAACGGCAACGATCTCGCCCTGCATCAGGTCGCCTCCGTCCCACGAGCGCCCCACCAGGAGGTCGACGATGACGACCGTTGCCGTCTTCATCTGCACGGTGCCGCCGGTCAACGTATGGACGAGACCGCTCCACGTGGGCTCATGACCGACGATCATCAAGCGATCGATGTTGTCCGACGTTTGCCGGACGACGGAGAGCGCACCTTGGGGCGACGTGCCGTACAGCGCTTCGGTGATTTCGATCGGGCAGTCCCACGAACCCGCCGCGGCTGCCAGTTCGGCTGTGGTTCGCGCCCGTACCGCAGACGACGTCACGACGAGGTCGGGCTCCTGATCGCACTCCGTGATCAGCCGGCCCATGAGCTCTGCAGCGCGTGTGCCACGCCCGGCGAGGGGGCGGTCGTGATCGCGCGCAAAACCGGCACTCCAGTCGGATTTGGCATGGCGCATGATGAGCAGTCGTTTCATGGGCCATGACGATAGAGGGTGAATCGTCTCGCTCCCACTGCGGCGCCGGCGGTACGCTCTCCGAGTCCCATGATTCGATATGTCACCACCGCTGCAGAGGTTGCCGTTTCCGACCTCGATGGGCCGTTCTTCGTCGGATGGCCGGACCCGCCCGACGCATCGACACATCTCGACCTGCTGCGGGGCAGCGACCTCGTCGTGCTCGCAGTGCACGAGGGCGACGATCGTGTCGTCGGTTTTGTGACCGCGATCACCGATGGCGTGTTGGCGGCGTACATCCCGTTCCTCGAAGTGGTCCCGGAGTATCAAGGTCGCGGCATCGGCAGCGAGTTGATGCGTCGCATGCTCGAGGCCATCGGGCCCATCTACATGGTCGATGCGATGTGTGACCCGGAATTGCAGCCCTTCTATCGCCACCTTGGTCTGGTCCCCGGGACGGGGGTTACGCTGCGCAACTACTCCCGTCAGGATGGAAGTCCCTCGTGGCGATGAACCCAGTGCCCAGATCTGTCGCCCGGCTGTCATCGATGGTCGGCGACGAACTGCGGAGGGGCGAGAAGGTCGGGGCCGCGCTTCCGGCATGGATCGGCGGCACATACGTCCCGTTTCTCGGATCGATCGTCATTGCCGTCGCGCTCGCTGCGGCCATGGCGTCTGGCCTGGGTGCCAATGGCCTGATCGTGAGTGCACTCGGAGCATTTGTTGGTGCAGTGGTGGGCCGGTGGCTTGCCAAACGCGCCGCCGCCGATCATCCGGTTCAGGCGCGTGCCCTCCAGGTGTTCCTCGGCGTCACCGACCGTCGGGTGCTCGTCTTCGAGCCCAAGACGTGGGGCAAACCGGCCGCCATGCTCGCCGAGTTCCCGGTGCGGAGCGTCCACGACGTCGCCCTCAGCAAGGGCGGGTTCATCAGGCCGAGCCGGCTCAGCTTCCTCACTCCGCACGGTCAGCACGAGTACGAGTTCTCCGGCCTGTGGGACGTGAGCGACTTCATCGATGCGCTGACGTGAGGTCTTCCGGGGAGACCGGCATCTCTCCGTGTGCCGACGGCGCCCGCCGAATGTGCATAGGCTGTCGCTGGGTCGCTGCACCGCTGCCGCCCGGATGGTGTCGAGGCGGCCGGCCCGATGACGTGCTCGCGGAGGAGTGATGGACAGGGCAGACCAAGAACACGTCCGCCAGCCGGAGAAGGACGCCCCCAACAACCTCCCCATCCCTCTCAACTCGTTCGTGGGGCGTGATCGGGAGATTGCCGAGGTCGTGCAGCTCCTCGAGTCAGGGCGGCTGGTCACCATCACCGGCCTTCCCGGCGCCGGCAAGTCCCGGCTGGCGATCGAAGCAGGACACGCACTGGCGGCCCGCTTCGAGCACGGTGTGCGCTATGCGAACGTCGCCCCCTGCGTCGCAGAGGCCCCTACCCAGGAGGTCGTGACGGTCGCGCTCGGAGTCGCAACCACTGGTGCCGCCGTCGCACCGCTGCCGGGGGGTGCCGTCGCCCGCACCACCCTCGATGGCATTCTCGATTACCTCCGCGGACGCGAGATGCTGCTGATCCTCGACGGTGCGGAACATGCTGCTGCAGGCGTCGCCCACATCGTGACCACGATCCTGCACGAGGCACCGCTCGTGCGAGTCCTCGTGACCAGCCGGATATCGCTCGCCATTCCTGGAGAGCTGATCTGGCACCTGCCGCTTCTCGAGGTACCCGAGGCCGGTGACACTCCTGCAGAGATTCGACAACGTGAAGCAGTGCGTTTGTTCATGGACCGGGCGAGGGCGGTTGGCGCAGGATTTGAGCTCGACGACGATCTCGCAGGGCACGTGGCGCGTATCTGCACCCGCCTCGAGGGGAACCCGCTGGCCGTCGAGATGGCCGCCGCGAGGGTCGGCACGCTCGGTGTCGGACAGATTGCCCGCCGCCTCGAGCAGAGCCTCGACCTGCTGGCGTCGAGTCGTCGCACCGGCGACGATCCTCACGCAACGCTGCTCGGTGCCATCGAATGGGGATACGACCTGTTGTCGCGGTCCGAGCAGATGTTGTTCGAGCGGCTCTCGGTCTTTCGCGGCGACTTCAGCCTCGCGGCGGCCGAAGCGGTCGGCGGTGGGGACGACACCATCTCGCAGGGTGCGGTCGTCGATCTGGTCGCATCGCTGGTCGACAAATCCATGGTCGCGGCAGGTGCGAACGCAGCAGAACGGTGGTACCGGCTGGGGGCCGCACTGCAGGAGTATGCCGCAAGGCGACTTGCGGATGCCGGGCTGACAGATGAGCTGAGGAAGCGGCATGCGGCGTTCTATCGAGACTTCGTCGTTGGTCACGCCGATAGCATTCGGCGCCGCATCAACCCCGAGGTCCTGGACGAGCTCGAGCGGATGATGCCGGACATCATGGCCGCCATCGATCACGTGAGTGAGGCGGGCGACGCCACCGCCGCCCACGAGTTCGTCGGAGGGTTGTACTTCTTCTGGTTCTCTCGTCGCCACGAGTATGCGTTGCAGGTGGTGGCTCGTGTGCTCGCGATGGACGGGCCGGTGCCGCCACTCGTCCGCGCCCAAGCGCTCATCGGCGCCGGTCTGCTGACGGGGGCCTCCGGAGCCATCGACGACGGCATCGCTTTGATCCGCAATGGCCTCGAGATCGCAGAGTCGCACGACGAAGCTGTGCTCGCCGCCGAGGCCAGGCTCTATCTCGGCTACGGCCTGCAGCAAGCCGGTGACACGGAACGCGCCGTCGACACCCTGCGGACCGCACGTGCGGGATTTGCAGCGGCGGAAGAGACGTGGGGGGTGGCGTGGTCGGAGTGGTTCTTGGGTGTCGCCGCCATGATGGACGGCGACCTGGTCTCGGCTGAGCCCATGTTCAGATCCAGCCTCGAGATCTTCCGTCACACCAGATCCTCCTACGGCATCGCCAACGCCTTGTCGATGCTCGGTAGCGTGCGGCGACTCCAGAGCGACTACGAGGAGGCTGCACGGGATCACCGGGAGAGCCTCGACATCCTCACCGAGCTGTCGGATCGGCAGGGTATGGCAGCTGCAAACGCCTCCCTTGGACTGGCGTTGCAGGATGCGGGCGACGCCCACGGGGCGGCCCACCACCTCGAACGCGCCGTGGGGCTGGCAACGACGTTGGGGAACGGCCCGTGGCTCGCAGAGCTCCACCAACTCCATGGCGGTGCGCTGTTTGCGGCAGGCGACGAAGAGGCGGCAGCTGCCGCGTTTGGCAGGAGCCTAAGGACGGCGACTACCGCGGATGATCCCCAGTCGCAGGCGGCAGCCAAGCGGTCGCTGCTCGGTCTGGCTTGGTGGGCTTGGGATGCCGGTCATCTGGAGCGGGCCGTCGTGCTGTTCTCTGCCGTGGAATCCCTTGACGAGATCGATGCCCCGCCCGTCCTCGCGACGCGGCCCGCCGATCCTGCGGCGGCGCTCCTCGATGCGCAAGCAAGGCTCGGGACGCAGGTCTACGAGAGCGTGCGCCGCAGCGGTTCGTCGATGACGCTCAGCGATGCCGTTGCATACGCACTCGAGCCGGTCGGCGAGGTCGCCGCGAGCTCGCGCAGGCAGACCCTCTCGTTGGAGGACGTCGAGTTGGGCAAGAGGGTCAGCGCCGAGCTCGCCGAGATCGGCGAGCGCCGCGAGGTGCGGGTTGCCGGCATGCGGGTCGCCGGGCGGCGCAGACGGCCGTCGGGCGAGAAGGAACCGCTGCCCAGGGACCTGCGGGCCAGCGGCCGATTCTGGCTGTTGATGGGGCTGGGCACCGTCGTCATCTGGGTTTCGCTGTACGCCTTCCCCGGAACCAGGCAGTGGTGGGACGCTCGCGATCTTTCGGTCAACCTCTGGTTCGCCGATCGGCGGACAGCCTGGCTCACCGACCTCGCCGATTTTGTGCATGCCCTCGGATCGGCGTGGTTCTTCCGTCCCGTGCGGTGGGGCATGCTCATCGCACTCGCCTTCTTCAAGCGATGGCGGCACTTCTTTGCGGCGATCCTGGCGTTCGCCACGGTCGAGATCAGCGTGGAAGCTCTTGCGAACAGCATCGGACGGCCGCGGCCCTTTGTTGAAGTGCTTGCACCCTGGGCGGGGTACTCCCACCCTGCCGCCCCCGTAGCCTCGCTTTCTGTGACGCTCGCCGTGGTCGGTCTTGCGCTCATCCCGCGAGGTCGATGGAGGAAGTACTGGATGATCGCTGGCGGGGCCGTGATGGCGCTGTTGATCATTGCGAGGACCTACCTCGGCGTCGACCACCTCTCCGACGGTGTGGTGGGGGCGATCTTCGGCGCTGCCGTTGCAGTTGTCGTATTCCGTCTCCTCGTTCCTGAGACCGTCTTCCCCGTGGTGTATCGACGCGGCCGCACCGCTCACCTCGACGTTTCGGGGGCCAGGGGAAGAGCCATCACGAAGGCCGTTGCAGACCAGCTGGGCATCGCGGTGACCAACATCGAGCTGTTTGGCGCCGAAGGGTCGGGTGGGTCGACACCATTGCGTCTCACCGCGGCGGGCGACCCCGATACCTACCTGTTTGCGAAGTTGTACTCGACGAGCCACCTCCGAGCCGACCGCTGGTACAAAGTTGGTCGCACGATCCTCTACGGCGCTCTGGAAGACGAAGTGAGGTTCAGCTCGGTTCGTCGCCTCGTGGAGTACGAGGACTACATGCTGCTCCGGATGAAACAGGCCGGCGTGCCATCCGCCGAGCCCTATGGCTTTGTCGAGATCACCCCGGAGCGGGAGTATCTGATCGTGACGGAGTTCCTGCAAGACGCGCAAGAGATCACGGATGCGGTCGTCGACGACGCCGTCATCGACGACGGGCTGTTGATGATCCGCCGTCTGTGGGATGCAGGCCTTGCCCACCGTGACATCAAGCCGGCGAACGTGCTCGTGCGAGACGGTCAGATCCGACTGATCGACGTGGCCTTTGCCACCATCCGCCCCTCGCCGTGGCGACAAGCGGTCGACCTCGCCAACATGATGATGATCCTGGCGCTGCGCACGGACGCTGAGCGGGTGTACGGGAGGGCGTTGCAGTTCTTCGCACCGGACGACATTGCCGAGGCGTTCGCTGCAACCCGCAGCGTCACCATCCCATCGCAGTCGCGCGCCCAGCTCAAAGAGGTGCGCCGCGAAGGGTCCGACGTGATCGAGGAGTTTCGCAGGTTGTCCCCGCCACGCGAAACCATTGCGATCCAGCGGTGGAGCACACGCCGGATCGCCCTGACCATCGGCGCCGCCATAGCCGCTGCGATGCTGCTGAGCATCTTCATCGACAACTTGGCGACGGGAGCGCTCGTATGAGCGGTGGGCGTCTTCGGCTCGCCGCGCTCGTGGTGTTTGGCTTCCTGGTTGCCTCATGTGCAGGGCTTGGTCCGGGTTCGCCGGAATGTGTGGACGGCGAGATCACGGACGTTGCGGGCGTCATGGTGCTGCAACTGCAGGCTGTGATCGATGCCGAGTGGGGGATATGCGTCGAGGAGCTGAAGGTCGGCTGGGAATACGAGCCGCAGGAAGCTCAACTCGGTCAGGCGAGGTTCTGGCTGAGCTCGGACCGGATGGGTGAGCGGTTTGCGCAGGTGACACTGGCGCCGTCGTGCGACCCGACCGGGTCGATCGCTTCACCCTCTCCCCGGCCCGGCATTCAGCGGTTCGTGAAGGTCGAGGTCCAACCGGGCCCGATCCAGGTTGCGCTGATTCCCGTGGCGCCACGACATGCCCGCTATACGGCCGAGGTGCTGGGGGTGCTCGAAGGCATCACGATCGAGGGGCGGCCGCTGATGCCGTTTGTTCCCGTTTCCAACGCTGCGCCTGCGGTGCAGATCGAGCGGGCACTGGCAAACGGTCAGATCGTCCTCGTCGTCGACGATCGTGAGGAGGCGACCCGCACCGTCGAGTTGCGCAGATCGGGCGAACCGGCTGAGGTGGGAATCGAGATCGACGACGCCATCGAGGAGATCGAAGAGAGCGTCGGGACCGCTCGCTACCAGGCGGAGTGGTTCCACCTCTTCGACGGAGGTTGCATCACCTACGAAGTGGATGCGAGCGGGGCTGGTGCGGAGACCATTGCGACCGACCTCGACCAGGTCCTCGGCTTCTACCCCTTGGCAGAGCTGCGCGAGCTCGGCCGAGCATCGGGAATCGACTTCTGATCCTCGCTGTCGGCGGCGTCACGGCGCCAGCTCTTGTTCGCACGCCAGAAGACGTACGCCGCCGCACCAAACGGTATCGGCAGGAAGAACGTCAAGAAGCGGAACACGAGGATTGCCGCGACGACCTGGGCGCTCATCGCCGCATCCATGGAGACGGTCAGCGACGCTGCGTACCCGAGTTCGACGACCCCAACGCCGCCTGGGGTGATGGGGAGTGCGGAAATCAACCGGACGAAGGCGAACGCGGCCAGCACGGTTATCCAGCTCAGATCCTCCTCCGACACGCCGACGTGGCGAAGCGCGACCAGCAGGACGAGATACAGCGAGCTGTGGCTCACCAGGGAAGCGACGGTGAGCTGGATCCATCGATTGCGGAGAAGATCGACGGTGTCGGTGCGGAACCGGCTTGCCGCATCGGGCATCGTGGTCACGGGGGATCTGCGGAACAGCTTGCGGATGGCGCTCACGGCACGCCCGATCCATGCCCCGACGCGTCGCGCCATGGCATCAGATCGCAGGACCAACGCAAACAGGACAATGGTGAGAACGAGGGCGCCAAGTCCCACGAGGGCGGCAACCGCAAGGGCAGGGGAGACATCACCCTGGATTGCCAGCAAGGCGAGGGCGATCACAGGGAACCCCAGCTTCATGAAGTTGTTCCAAATGCCCGATACGACGACGGACCGAGTGATCGCCGCCACAGTGAATCCCCAGGAGGTGTACATGGCGTAGGTCACGCCGACGCCGATGGCGCCGCCGCCTGGGAGTGTGTTGGAGATGGCCGTTGAGGCCTGGTTCACCACGGCGGCCTGCGGGTACCGCAGACCGGGGAGGGCGGCGACCATGACGAACCAGTAGGTGACGATGTTCCACAGCGCAAAGCCGACCAGCGTGACGATCTCGAGCGACGTCATGTCGGCGATGGTGTCCCACACGTCGGAGTAGTTGGCGATACGGGGGAGCACCCCGACGAAGATGCCGACCACGATCCCCAGTGACACGACCCCGCGCACGATCCTCATCACACGGCGCCGTGTGCTGGTCGTGGGCGGGAGGTCCGGCGGCGTGTCTGCGTCCGGCGGCGTGTCCATGTCTCGACTCTATCCAACGGCGACGCCGATCCCCAGAGCACTGCGGTGGCGATACCGGAGAGCGCCTGTCTGCCGGGTCCGTGCGTGTCAGCTGGTGGGAAACGCCTTCCGCCGATCGACGTACCACTGGACCACGGCGGCAGCAGCGATGGCGCATGCGGCACCGAGGGCGACCCCCGCCACGACATCCGTGAACCAGTGAGCGCCGAGATACATGCGACTTCCGCCCATGATGACGGCAAACAGCGCGGCGCCTATCTCCAGGTTGCGCCGGGCGGGACCAGGCCTGACCAGACACAAGACCAGCGAGATGGCAACCACGGCGCCGGCGACCGAGTGTCCGGACGGGAAGGAGTACGTGACCTCCTCGACAAGGCCACCCGTGGGGCGGGGTCTGGCGTACACCACCTTGAGTATGCCGATCAGTGGATCGGACACGGCGATCGCGATGACCCACACCGCCAGCGCGATCCAGCGGCGCGTGACCCCGAAGTATGCGGCGACCGCAATCCGAATCGGCCAGACGACGAACCAACTGCCCACGAAGTCGAGCGTGTAGGCGATCGCGGTGAGCGGTCCCCATTTGATGGGGAACGTGAGGTCGAAGAGCTGCTGATCGAAGCGATCGATCGCATCGCGCACCGGCCCAATGGCGTATGCGACGAAGAGGCTCAGCGCGACCACCCACAGGATGATTGCGATCCGTACGGCGAGGGGATGGCGGTCGAGAATCAGGTGCTCCAGCCCCTGATGCTCTTCGGGCAGTGAGGCTTCGGACGCAGTCATCGTCCGCAGTCTGCCGGAGTTACGGGGGAACCGCACGGTGGTGTCCTGCCAGCAGTCAATGGGAGCGTCAGCGTCAGGAGCTCACAGGCGATCGACGACGAAGTCGATGGCCTGCGTCAACCGGCTGATGTCGTCAGGCTCCACGTTCGGGAAGCAGGCGATCCGTAGCTGATTCCTGCCCAGCTTGCGGTATCCGGAGATGTCGCGGATCCCGTTCTCGCCCAGCACCGCCTCGACGGTCTCCGCAGGGACGGCATCGTCGAGATCGATGGTGGCCACGGTCGTGCTGCGCATCGCGGGATCGACGACGAACGGCTGTGCGTATTCGCTGGCGTCGGCCCACTCGTAGAGCCGGCTGGACGACGTTGCGGATCGCGTGATCGCCCAGCGCAGGCCGCCGGCATCGAGCATGTGGCGAATCTGGTGTCGCAGCAGGAACAGCGTGGCGAGGGCCGGCGTGTTGTACGTCTGGTCCTTGCGGGAATTGTCCAGCGCCGACTTGAGATCGAGGAATGGGGGGATCGACCGCCCAGATGCGGCCACCAGGTCGATACGGTCAACTGCCGCAGGCGAGCACAGCGCAAGCCACAACCCTCCATCGGACCCGAAGGCCTTCTGTGGCGAGAAGTAGTAAACGTCGTATGCGCCGTTGTCCACGGGCATCGCACCGGCCGCCGAGGTCGCATCGACCGCAACGATCCCGGTGGCGCCTGGGGGACGGGTGATCGGCATCATCACCCCCGTCGAAGTCTCGTTGTGGGTGAGCGCATACAGGTCGACGTCGCCTGCGACCGCCGTCGGGTGGGTGCCCGGTTCCGCATCGATGAGCGTGGGTGACGCGAGGTGGGGGGCTTTGTCGACCGCAGCGGCGAACTTCGAGGAGAATTCGCCGAAGCGCAGATGCTGGCTGCGCTGCTGGATCAGCCCGAAGGCGGCCGCGTCCCAGAAGGCCGTGGCACCACCGACACCGAGCAGGACATCAAAGCTCGACGGGAGCCTGTACAGGTCTGCCAGACCGCTCCGGATGTCACCCACAACAGCCCGCACCTCGGGCTTGCGGTGGCTGGTGCCCATGTACGTGGCGCCGGTGCCGGCAAGCGCCTCGAGAGCTGCGGTATCGACCTTTGATGGGCCGGAACCGAACCGTCCGTCGCTGGGACGGAGATCCTGGGGCAGGGTGATCTGGGGAGAAGTCGCCATGTCGAGACCTGTCGTCAGCGGTCGTGAGCGCCCAGAAGAGTACTCTTCCGCCGATGAGTGAGCTTTCTCAACGTGTCGAGTCCCTGGCCGTGTCGGCGACGATGGCGGTCAGCACCAAGGCCAAGCAGATGCGTGCCGAAGGGCATCCCGTGATCGGTTACGGCGCGGGAGAACCGGACTTTCCCACGCCTGCGGCCATCGTTGCCGTTGCCCAGCAGGCGGCGGCCGACCCCGGTAACCATCGCTACACGCCCGCCCCCGGGCTCCCAGCGCTCAGGGACGCAGTGGCCACCAAGACCGCACGCGACAGCGGCTATCACATCGACGCCTCCCAAGTGGTCATCACCAACGGCGGCAAACATGCGGTGTACAGCGCCTGCCAGGTGATCGTCGACCCCGGCGACGAGGTCCTGCTGCCTGCTCCCTACTGGGTGACGTACCCTGAGGTCATTCGCCTCGCGGCCGGTACACCGGTGGTGGTGTCGAGCGATGCCAAGTCGGGCTATCGGGTGACGGTTGACCAACTGGAGGCGGCCCGCACCGCCAAGACCAAGATGCTCGTCTTCGTGTCGCCCTCCAACCCGAGCGGGGCGGTGTATCCCGAAGACGAGGTGCGGGCGATCGGTGTCTGGGCGGCCGAGCACGGCATCTGGGTCATGACGGACGAGATCTACGAGCATCTCGTCTACGGTGGTGCCACGGCAGCATCGATGCCCGTGGCTGCTCCCGAGATGGCCGATCGCTGCATCGTCGTCAACGGCGTGGCAAAGACGTACGCGATGACCGGCTGGCGTGTCGGCTGGCTCATCGGACCTCCGGCGGCTGCGGCTGCGGCGACTCGCCTTCAGTCCCACATGACCTCCAATGTCAACAACGTCGCCCAGGTGGCCGCGATGGCGGCCGTTTCCGGTCCACTCGACGATGTCTATGCGATGCGAGCTGCATTCGATCGGCGGCGCCGCACGATGTTCGAGATGCTCAACAGCGTGCCGGGCGTGGAATGTCCCGAGCCGGAGGGGGCGTTCTACGCCTTCCCGAACGTCGAAGGGCTGCTCGGGCGGCAGCTCGGGGCGGGTTCGGCGGCGACCAGCCTCGAGCTGTCTGCGCTGCTGCTCGACGAGATCAAGATCGCCGTTGTGCCCGGGGAGGCCTTTGGAGCGCCGGGGCATCTGCGGTTGTCGTATGCGCTTGGTGACGACGATCTGGTTGAAGGTCTCAGCCGTCTGCAGACGCTCGTCGGTGCCTGAAGGCCGCGCTCAGCCTTCGAGAAGGCCGACGATGTCGTTCCACCAGGGTCGTGCGGGATCCAGCAACTCGAAGTGTCCTGCGTCGAGTTCTATCAGCTCAACGTTGGAGGACGGTGCAGCGGCGGCGTAGGCCCGGGACATGTCGACGGGCACGATGGTGTCGTTCGTGCCGTGGACGAGGATCTGTCGTGTCATCGCATTGGGGGCCACGATGGCGGCTTCGAGCGGATCGGCATCGCCACTCGCTCGTCCTTCGGTCAGCCGGGCGACGGCACCGTCATCGAGACCGCCGGCGCTGTCGAGGTCGAGCACCGGAGCCAAGCCGACCATGACGCCGGGCGCCGGAGTGCGGTGTCCGCCGGCCCAGAAGGCAAGGTGAGCGCCGACGGAGTGGCCGACGTAGGCCGTTGTGGTGGCCGCCAACCCGGGAAGAGCGCCGATCCTGTCGAGAGCTGCGTGAACGTCGGAGGCCAGCCCGTCCCAGCCGTCGCCGGTCCCGCGGCGGTATTCGACATTGATGGTGGTCCACCCCCGCTGCGCAAGGTCGGCGGCGAGGCCGTCGATCGTGTCTCGGGTGTACTCGGTGCGCCAGAAGCCACCGTGGAAGAAGACGGCGAGGGGGCTCGCCTTGGCATCCGTCTGGCTGCGGACATCGATGACCTGGTCCTCGTGCTTTCCGTAGGGCAGCGTCAGAACCGGTGATGCCGCTCTCGTGAGGAGAATCCGCAACGCATCGCGGTACCCGGTCAGCCCGCGACCGTAGATCGTGTAGAGGCAGGCGGGGGCGGTCACCGACCGTCGCCGCCACGGTTCGCGCTCTTTGATGTTCGAGATGTGGACCTCGACGGCGGGGAGATCGACCGCAACGATGGCGTCATGGAGCGCATAGCTCGTGTGGGTGAGCGCACCGGCGTTGATCACGATCCCGTCGACTTCGGTGCGGGCGGCATGGAGCCGATCGATGAGCGCTCCCTCGTGGTTCGACTGGAACGGCTCGACGACCAGTCCCATTCTGTGTCCCCACTCACCAACTCGGGTTTCCAGCTCGCCCAGGGTCGTGGTGCCGTAGCGGTCGGGTTCGCGGACGCCGAGCAGATTGAGGTTCGGTCCGTGGAGCAGCAGAATCCGGTTCATCGGTCAGCAGGCTATTGCCTCGGCTGGAGCCTTCCAACCGTTGTGAAGGCGACAAGGTGCCTGTGGAGTCGCTAGCTTGGCGCGACACGGCGGTCTCCACCGCTGTTGAATTGGGAAGGAGGCTCCCTCCATGAAGTACGGCAAGCGAATTCTCGTGCTGCTCTTCGTATTTGCGCTCGTTGCGGCCGCCTGTGGCGGAGACGACGACGACGCGGGTGCCGAGACGACGGCAGCTCCGACAGAAACCACACAAGGTGCAGACGCCGGCGGTGACGAAACCACCACGACGGCTGCGTCGACCGACACCACTGCGGCCCCATCTGCGGATTTCGTAGGTGCGGTCCTCGATGCAGGCGGCTGTGACTACGGCGGCCGCGTCGAGAAGATCTCGGCGCTGGACGAGTTCACGGTCGAATTCGACCTGTGCGGTCCGCACCCGGCGTTCCTGGCGCAAATCGCGTTCATCGTGTTCGGCATCCAGCCGGAGGAGCACCTCGAAACGACAGGCGGCGCGCCACTCGACAACCCGATCGGCACAGGCCCGTACTCGCTGGCGGAGTGGGTCCGCGGTGATTCCGTGGTCTATCAGCGCTTCGACGACTACTACGGCCAGCAGCCGGCCCACCAGACGGCGGTGCTCAAGTGGGCGACGGAGAGCGCAGGCCGGCTGCTCGAGCTGCAGTCTGGAGCTGCGGACGGCATGACCTTCCCGGGTGTCGATGACTACGCAACGATCGAAGCCGACCCGAACTTGGTGCTGCTCGACAAGCCCGAGCCCAACGTGTTCTACATGGGCTTCACGAATACGTTCGCACCGTGGGACAATCCCGACGTGCGCCGGGCCGTTGCGCTGGGCATCGACCGGCAGCGGATCATCGACACGTTCTACCCGCCGGGTTCGGAGACCGCGTCCCACTTCACGCCGTGTTCCGTGGAGAATGGTTGTGAGGGCGATTCCTGGTACGACTTCGATCCGGTAGCGGCCAAGCAGTTGCTGACCGACGCCGGCTTCCCGGATGGATTCGAAACGAACATCTACTACCGGGACGTGACCCGCGGGTACCTGCCGACGCCGGGCGACGTGGCGGTGGACATCGCTGCTCAGCTCGAGGCGAACCTCGGGATCACCGCCAATGTGAACGTCATCGAATCCGGCGAGTTCATTCAGACGTCCTCTGCCGGCGGCTACGACGGAATCCACTTGTTGGGCTGGACGGGTGACTACCCGCACGTGACCAACTTCCTGGACTTCCACTTCGCCGAGACCAACGCCCAGTTCGGCGATCCCTACCCGGAGATCTACGGGCCACTGCTTCTGGCCTCACAAGAGCCGGATGCGGCGGCAGCGGCGCCGCTGTATGCCGAGGCCAACAACGCCATCAAGGACTTGGTCCCGATGGTTCCGGTTGCCCATGCCGGTAGCGCTTTTGTTGCAGGGGCCAACGCCGAGGGCGCGTACGCTCCGCCGTGGGGCCAGGTGCTCTTCAACTACTGGGACAACGGCACCGACACCCTGGTCTTCGTGCAAGGCAACGAGCCCATCTCGCTGTACTGCGCGGACGAGACGGACGGCGAATCGCTCAGGGCATGTGCCCAGGTGATCGAGGGGTTGTACTCCTACAGCCAGGCCGGCGAGGTGCAGCCGCAGCTCGCCACCGAGTGTGTCCCCAACGAGGACCTCAGCATGTGGACCTGCTCGTTGCGTGAAGGTGTGCTCTTCCACGACGGCTCGACGTTCGACGCCAACGATGTCGTGGCGTCGTTTGCGGCGGGTTTGGATGCGGCGAACCCGCTCCACACCGGCAACAGCGGCGTCTTCGAGTACTACGACTACTTGTGGAACGGTCTCATCAACGCCCCGGCGGGGGAGGGATAGGCGCTCCACGGCGTTCATTGAGGGGGAGGCGCTCGGCGCCTCCCCCTCGCTCATGCCGCCACTGACATGCTTGGCTTCATCGTCCGTCGCACCCTGCTTGCGATCCCCGTGCTCATCGGGATCGTTGTTGTGGTGTTCTTTCTGATCCGAGCCATCCCGGGGGATCCCTGCTCCTCATTGCTGGGCGAGCGGGCAACTGAGGAGGCGTGCGCCCGCTTCGACGAGGCCAACGGACTCAACGAGCCGATATGGACCCAGCTCGCCATCTACATGAAGAACGTCGCAACCTTCAATCTGGGGGAATCGGTCCGCTTCTCCCGCCCGGTGAATCAGATCTTGATCGAGCGGCTGCCGCTCACCATCGAGCTGGCGTTCACGGCACTCATGATCGCTGTGGCCGTCGGCGTCCCGCTCGGCATCCTCGCCGCCCGAAGACACAACACGGTCGCGGACACGGCGACGATGGCCTTTGCCAACATCGGGGTGTCGATGCCGGTGTTCTGGCTGGGGCTGATGCTGGCGTACGTGTTCGCCCTCGTCTTACGCGACACGCCGTTTGCCCTACCACCGTCCGGCCGGCTGACGGCCGGGTTGTTCTCGGTCCCGTACTACGAACTGTGGGAATGGAACCTCCAGGAGGGCTCGTTCTGGGCCAAATTTCACGAGTTCGTCGCCAACTTCTACATCTTCAATACGTTCATCACCCGGCAGTGGGAGGTCTTCAACGACGCCGTTCGTCACATGATCCTGCCGGCCATTGCGCTTGCGACGATCCCGCTGGCGATCATCGCCCGCATCACTCGCAGCTCACTGCTCGAGGTCATGGGCAAGGACTACATCAGAACAGCACGTGCCAAGGGAGCCAAAGAATCACGAGTGGTGCGCAACCATGCCCTCCGTAATGCCATGCTGCCCGTCGTCACCATCATCGGCCTCCAGATGGGTCTGCTGCTCGGCGGGGCCGTCCTCACCGAGACGGTCTTCAACCTCTCGGGTGTCGGCCGCGCCCTGTTCGATGCGATCACCGGACGGGACTACGCCGTCGTCCAAGGGTTCACGGTGGTGATCGCTGCCGGCTACGTCATCGTGAATCTCCTCGTCGACCTCTCCTACGGGTACCTCGACCCCCGGATTCGGGTGAAGTGATGCCTTCGCAACGAGCCGTCGTGGAGCAACTCGAGGCGTCGGCGGCCGAGTCGGACCTCCTCGCCACGAAGCCATCGAGTCAGTGGCGGCTGGCCCTACGGCGGTTCCGGGAGCGCAAATCGGGGATGATCGGGCTCTTCATCGTTTCCGGGCTGATCCTGATGGCGTTCTTCGCCCCGCTCATCGCCCCGTATGACCCCAATGAGGTGCTCATCGGCAAGGAGGACGTCGGACCCCGTGATCCCCCGTGCGTCCATCTGGTCGGGTGTGACGAGGCAACTCCGCAGCATGTGTTGGGGACGGACGGCAACGTCCGTGACGAATTCTCCAGGGTGATCTACGGATCGCGGGTGAGCCTCACTCTCGGGTTCTTCACGGTGACGATTGCGCTCCTGGTGGGGAGTGCCTTCGGCGCTCTGGCCGGGTACGCCGGGGGGTGGTTTGACAACACCGTCATGCGGATCATGGATGTCATCCTCGGGTTCCCTTCACTCCTGCTGGCGATCGCGATCGTGGCGGTGCTCGGGCCGGGTCTGCAGAACGCGCTCATTGCCATCGCCATCGTGACCATTCCCGCGTACGCCCGCGTCATGCGCGCCCAGGTGCTGTCGATCAAGGAGAGCGACTACGTCTCGGCCTCGCTGGCGCTCGGTGCGGCGCCGCGGCAGATCTTGTGGCGGCGAGTCGTCCCGAATGCCCTCACCCCGCTGGTCGTGCTGGCCACACTGGGCGTCGCCACCGCCATTCTCGAGGCCGCAGGCTTGTCGTTCCTCGGGCTCGGGGCGCAGCCGCCGACGGCAGAGTGGGGATCAATGCTGGCCTCCGAGCGCAACCAGGTGTTCACGGCGCCGCACCTCGTCTTTTTCCCCGGTCTGGCCATCATGATCACCGTCCTCGGATTCAACCTCATGGGCGACGGCATGCGCGACGCTCTCGACCCGACACTGAACAAGTGAACGACGACCGTCTGCTGGAGGTGCGCGGGCTCAAGACCCACTTCGACACCAGGGACGGTGTCGTGAAGGCCGTAGACGAGGTGTCGTTGCACATCGATCGAGGCGAAGTGCTGGGTTTGGTCGGCGAGTCGGGATGCGGCAAATCGGTGACCTCGCTCTCGGTGATGGGTTTGATCGGCCACCCCGGCAAGATCGTTGCAGGGGAGATCCTGTTCAACGGGGAGAACATCACCAACCTCAAGAAGGACGACATGCGCCGGCTCCGCGGCGAGCATGTCTCGATGATCTTCCAGCAGCCTGGCTCGGCGCTCAATCCGGTGCAACGAGCCGGGGTGCAGATCAAGGAGGTCTTCAAACTCCACCGGGACTGGTCGAACGACGTCGAGGAGGAGAAAGTCATCGAGATGCTGGAGCGGGTGGGAATCCCCGACCCTGCCTCCCGCGCCAAGGCGTATCCGCATGAGCTGTCGGGCGGCATGGGGCAGCGGGTGATGATCGCCATGGCGCTGGCATGTGAACCTGAGTTGCTGATCGCCGACGAGCCGACGACGGCGCTCGACGTGACGATCCAGGCGCAGATCCTCGATCTCATGCGAGAGCTCCAATCGTCGTCCAACACTGCCGTGCTGCTGATCACCCACGACCTCGGGGTGGTCGCTGAGATGGCCGATCGGGTGGCGGTCATGTATGCAGGTGAAATCGTCGAGGAGACCGACGTGCAGACGCTGTTTGCGAAGCCCAAACACCCCTACACCGTTGGGCTCATCGGTTCGATCCCGGTCCTCGGGGCGCTCACCGATACCTTGGCAACGATCCCCGGGATTGTGCCGTCCCTGGTCGACCTTCCCGTGGGCTGCCGGTTCGCCTCGCGTTGCGTCGCCCGTGTCGAGAACGGACTCGAGATTTGCACCGTGGAGAAGCCCGAACTGCGCGAGGTGGCGCCCGGACACCAGGTGCGGTGCTGGTTGTTCGCCGAGGACGGCGCACATGGCTGAGCCGCTGGTTCGCGTCAGAGATCTGATCAAGACATTCCCTGTCAAGGGCGGCATCTTCCAACGCGAGGTCGCAAAGGTCAGCGCCGTCAGCGACGTGTCGTTCGACATTGCCGCAGGGGAGACCATCGGGCTGGTGGGGGAGTCCGGATGTGGCAAGTCAACACTTGGTCGACTGCTCGTTCGCCTGCTGGAGCCCACGTCCGGCACGATCGAGTTTGAGGGTCAGGACGTGACCCACCTGCATGGGCAGAAGCTCAAGCCGTTTCGCCGCAAGGCTCAGATCATCTTCCAGGACCCCTTCTCGTCCCTCGACCCCCGCACCCAGGTGGGGGACTCCATCTCCGAAGGACTACGGCTTCACGGTATGGGAGATCGTGACGAGCGGCGGCAGCGGGTGAGCGACATGCTCGAGCTGGTAGGGCTGACGCCCGCCCATGCGGGTCGGTACCCGCACGAGTTCTCCGGAGGGCAACGACAGCGCATCGGCATCGCCAGGGCATTGATCATGAAGCCGGATTTTGTCGTGGCCGATGAGCCGGTCTCAGCTCTCGACGTTTCGGTCCAGGCCCAGGTGCTGAACTTGTTGAAGGAGTTGCAGCAGGAACTCAACCTGACGCTCCTGTTCATCGCCCACAACTTGGCGGTGGTGGAGCACATCAGCGACCGGGTGGCAGTCATGTATCTCGGTCAGATCGCAGAGCTGACGGATCGGGATTCGCTCTACGGCAAACCGACCCACCCGTATACCCAGGCGCTGCTCTCGGCGATTCCTGTGCCGGATCCATCTCGCCGCCGCAAGAGGATGGTGCTGCAGGGCGATGTCCCGTCACCGATCGATCCGCCGACCGGCTGCCGGTTCCACCCCCGGTGCCCGATTGCCCGGCCGGACCCGTGCTCGATTCATCAGCCAATGCTGCTCACAGTCGATGGCGACGAGGGCCACATGGCCGCGTGCCACCTCAAGACAGGTGCGTATCAGCACCTCGACCCGACCGGTCGCTGAGTGACGAGCCGCGGCTCGTCACACCTTGGGGACATGATCATCGGCCAAGCGGTGGGCGAGATCCACCGTCGCCGTGGAGATTTCGTCCGGCACGATGGTGCGGTGACCTGCCAGCTCCTCGAGCACGGCGTCGGCGGCAGCCTGGAGCGTGATCCCAGGATGCACGTCGGTGAGTGCGCCTGCCGTCTCCGGTTCCCAGTGCAGGCCGAGCGCGGCGTAGACGTCGACCAGGATGTTGCGCACGTCCTCGCTGCGGTCGACCACCACGACGCCACCAACGTGGGCGGCGCGCCGTGCCAGTCGCTGGCCGACCCCCATGAGCTTGATCCGCCCGGCGTGATGGACGCTGTAGTCGCCGGGGCAATACTCCCCCGGGATCTCGCCGACATCGCTGGCGACGCCGAGTCGCCCAAAGGCACCCACCATCAGCGCCGAGAGCCGTCGGAACCGGTCGTAGATCCCGCGACGCGGGTCTGGATCAGGAATGGTCCATGCAAAGGCCAGCGTGTGGCGTGTGAACACCGCGGCCCTGCCGCCGGCAAGCCGCTCGATGGGTGCAAACCCGTTCTGACGGGTGACGGCCACGGCTGCGGGGTAGCCAGGCTCCAGGGTGTCCCGCTTCCCGAAGGCGACCACACGACCGGGCACGTGCAGCCTGAAGGTCTCCGGTATCTCACCGTCAGACGCACGCAGGAGCAGTGCCCGGGAAACGGCGGTGTCGAGCGCTGGGTCTTCGGTGAACGCATCTCGGACGATGCGCAGTGGGGTCATGGCCGGCATCGGCGCAGGGTACTGATCCTGGTGTTGGGCAGAGACCCCGGTAACCTCCGACCTGGCCCAGGGGTGGCGAAGAAGTGGAGCCGGACATCCTCGTGAAGCGAATTGCATCCATAGCGTGCTTCGTGCTCGTTGTTGCTGCCTGCGGTGACACAGGGATGATGGATGGACTTGGCCTGCGTTCCCACGACTACGTCGAAGGGAGCACGACGTCAACACGCTTCACCGCCGACACCGCTCCCGTCACCGCGGTATCCGACGTGATCGAAGTCGAGAACGTCGGCTGGTTCAACCAGGCCATCGAGGGCGAGACGATCGGCGAGCCTGGGGCCGTGATCGCAGCCGTATGGGCGAGGGGCACGGACGAAGGGCGGTTCATCCAGGCGAGTCCCGCCGAGATCGACATCGCCTTGCCCGGCGTCGAGTTCCCTTCTTTGGTACCCGAATCTGCGGACTGGATCACGAGTCAGCTCGTGTACGACGCCGCATCGGCAACACTCGACATCGAGGTGTCCGCGGCCTTCGGCCTGTGGTCGGTGCTGCCGTACACAGACGATGAGGGCAGGCTTGCCGTCCTCAGGGTCGGTCAGGCGACGGCCGCCAGCGAGGCGGGCTCAGGCATCACGTCCTCTGCGGTCGAGGACGGGCTCAACCTGATGTGGTCCTCAGGCCTGTATCGCTACGAGCTCTTCTGCCGCAGCCAGGTAGTCGAGGCACAATGCTGGCAAATGGTCGAGTCGACTGTTCCCCTCTCTCTTCTGGCCCCCGCCGCGGTCAGCGACGAGGGCTGACCTCGCGGCAGTTACGCCGGATCGATGGCGAATCCGACCGGGCTGGCATCCAAGGCGCGTTTGCGGCATGATCGAGGGGCGCGAGTGAGAGAGTTAGGGTTGTGCTGCACGCCGGAGAACGCTGGCGAGTTTCGCTGCGTCTGACTCAGGAGGATTTTGACGCTTTTGCGGAGCTGAGCGGCGACACCAACCCGATCCACATCGATCCGGCATTTGCGCGGCGCACCCGATTCGGAAAGACGGTCGCCCACGGCATGCTTCTGTTCAGTGAGCTGGCCGCAGCCGTATCCCGCCGTCTCGGCCCGACGTACCGCGTCTCGACGCAGAATCTCGTGTTCCCAGCGCCAACGTTTGCGGGGGTGCCGCTTGTTGCTCACTTCCAGGTGGAGGCCGATGCGGGTGCCGACGGGGTGACTTTGCGAGAGCGGGTGGAGACCGACACGGGCACGACGACGCTCATGGGCACCGCTGTGCTGGTGCCGCATCAGGAACCGCGAGATCTGCAGCCGGAGACTCCCGTCGGGGAGGTGAGCGAGGCGACCAAACTCGGCCACCTCACGCTCGGTGCGACGGCAACCAAGGAGCGGACCATCCACCCTGCGGACGTTGCGGAGTGGTGCCGTCTGGTCGATGACGCAGACCCGCGCTACCGCGGTGACACGGCCGAGGTGCCTCCGCCGCTCCTCGGCGGCCTGGTCTCCGATCTGCTGGGTACCAGGGTCCCCGGGCCAGGGGCCAACTGGCTCAAGCAGCGCTATGCGTTCGAGCATCCGGTTGCCGTCGGCGAGGCGGTGACCACCTCTGTCGAGATCGTGCGGTTGCGGCCGGAGAAGGGCCTGGTCAACCTGAAGACGACGTGCACGACCGGCTCCGGCGTTGCCCTCGGCGGTGAAGCGCTGGTGCTGGCTCGGGATCTCGCCCCTGCGGGCTGATCCCTCCCCGGTGGTGCTCAGGGCAGCTCGGCTCGCAGCCGCCGTTTCAGGACCTTCCCGGCCGCGTTCCTTGGCAGCTCGTCGTACACCACGACACGCTTTGGGATCTTGTAGCGGGCCAGCTTGCCATCGCAGAAGCTCAACAGCTCGCTCTGGTCGAAGGTTGCGAGGTCCCTGGGCACGACGACTGCCACCCCAACCTCGCCCCAGCGCTCGTCGGGGGCGCCGATGACTGCGACGTCGAGAACGTTGGGGTGGTGGAAGAGCACCTGTTCGACTTCCGCGGGATAGACGTTTTCGCCCCCAGAGATGTACATGTCTTTCCAACGGTCCACGATGTAGACGTAGCCGTCCCCGTCGATCCTGGCGGCGTCGCCGGTGTGGAGCCAGCCGTCGGTGAATGAGGAGGCATTGGCCTCGGGGCGCTCCCAGTACCCGGGGGTGACGTTGGGCCCGCGCACGAGCAGCTCTCCAACAGCATCGGTGGGGACGTCGGCGCCGTCCTCGTCGACCACCCGGATCTCGGTGTGCAGGCATGGCTTGCCCACCGAACCCGCCTTGGAGACGGCGTGAGCCTCGTCGGTCAAGAAGACGGTTGGGCTCGTCTCGGTCAGGCCCATACCTTGGCGGATGACCACGCCTCGCGCCGCATACCGCTGGAGCAGGGCAACCGGCATGGGGGCGCCACCGCATGCCCACGACTCGACGTTCGCAAGATCGGTGGATTCCCACTGAGGGTGCTCGGCGAGGAACTGGTAGACCGCAGGGACTCCGAAAAAGTGCGTGATCTCGCCGCCGGCGAGCCAGTGGAGCACGTTGGCGGCATCAAACTCGCGAAGGTTGACCGAGCGGGCGCCGAGGTGGAGGCAAGGCGTGGTGTAGAGGTTCAGACCGCCGGTGTGGAAGGTGGGCAACACGTTGAGGTTTGTCGATCGTGAGGTCAGGTCGACGGCGCTGCCGACATTGGCTGCGTTCCAGAAGAACATGCCGTGGGTGACGATGGCGCCTTTGGGGTTCCCCGTCGTGCCTGAGGTGTACATGATGGCCCACGGGTCGTCGTGGGTCGCGGTGACGGGACCCACACCTCGCGGGTCCGCCTCCCGCTTGGCGCCTGCGTAGTCGTCGCCGAGGCGGAGCTTCACGACGGCGTTCAGTTCAGCCGCCGCCGCAGCGAAGCCATCTTCGTAGATGAGGACTCGGGGACGGCAGTCGTCGACGATGAACTGGAGCTCGGGTACGGCCAGGCGCCAGTTGAGCGGTACCAGCACTGCGCTGATCTTGGCGCAGGCGAACAGCGCTTCGAACACGTCTGTCGTGTTGCCGGCCAAGAATGCCACCCTGTCGCCTGCAGCGACGCCGTTGGACTGCAGCCAGGCGGCAAGTCGACAGACTTCTTCTTCGAGAGCGGCGTAGGTGAGGTGCAGCCCACGCCCATCGTCGATGAGCGCCTCAGCGCCAGGACGGAGATCTGCGTGGTGGCGGATCCAGTCGAAGGCAGGAACGGGTCGGGTCACAAGTCCGGAGCCCCTTCCGAGTCCCGGTCGTAGCTCTCGTCGGCGCCGCCCAGCAGCCGGGACAAGCGCGCTCGACCCGCCGCCCGGCCGATGGACTTCGACCTCCAGGTTCCGACGATCCCGAAGGGCAGATACAGCACGAGGGCGACGTAGGCCAGGCCGATCAACAGCTCAGACGCCCCACCAAACCACCGGTCGAGGTAGTACTGGAGCAGCCGGAACACCGCGGCGCCGATGAACGCACCGCTGATGGTCCCGACACCGCCGATGAGGATGATGAGGAGCGCAGTGACGGTGAAGCCGAGGCTTGCGATGCCGGGGGTGACGATCGGCTGGTGGAGCGTGTGCAGCGTCCCTGCCAGCGCTGCGGTGATCGATGCAACGATCAGCGCCAGGTACTTGAACCAGAAGGTGTTGTAGCCGAGCATCAGGGCCCGGTCTTCGTTCTCCCGAGTCGCCGACATGACGGACCCGGCGGGGGAGCGAACGATCCACGTGTAGACGACATAGGTGGCGAGTGTGACGCCGAGGGCAATGAGGTAGAAGACGAACCGTTCGTTCGTCGTGTCGAGGAACCACACAGGAGCCTGAACGCCCTGCAGGCCGATCTCTGCACCAGCGAAGTCGGCAAGGTCGCTCGATTGGATCACGATCCAGAACACCGACGCCATGCCGAGGGTCACGAGAGCGAAGGTGATGCCCTTCACCCTGGGGAGGACGAGCGCAAACAGGCTGGCCTGCAGCAGCGCAGCGACGAGCACGACACCGATGGCGACCGGCCACTCCAGATCCCACGTCTTGAGGGCGATGCCGAAGGTGTAGGCCCCGACGGCGAAGAACATGGCGTGCCCAAACGACAGCAGGCCCGTCACGCCGAGGATCAGGTCGTAGCTCACGGCATAGATCGCCAGGATGAAGACCTCGATGGCGAGACCTTGCAGGAACCGCGCATTGCCCTGTTCGTTGTTGAGGACGGAGGAAACGCTGCCGCCGTCGACCATGACCGAGACGAGGAAGGGAAACATCACGAGGGCAACCGCGACGACGATGAGCCCGCGGCGGCGAGCCAGGATGCCTCGCAGCCCACGGACGGCCGTGTTCGATGCCGTCATCGTTCCGTCTTCCCGAACAGGCCCGACGGCAAAACGAGCAGGACGATCACCATGAGCAGGATCGATGCGGCAGGCACAACCGTGGGGGACGGGCGGAACGGCTCTTCGAGGAAGGGCAGGCTGATACCGGTTTGGCCGTAGCGGATGATCACCTGCTGGAGCATCCCGACGATCACCGCACCTGCCGCCGCGCCTGGGAAGCTGGTCAGGCCGCCGATGGCCATGGCGATGAGTGCCCCGAGGAGGAACAGGGCACCCATGCCGGTGCTCAGCCCGATCGAAGGTGCGGCGAGGACGCCGCCGAGGGCCGCAAGCCCTGCACCGAGGGCAAAGACCTGAGTGAAGACCCGGCGGACGTTGATGCCGAGGGCTTCGACCATCTCAGAATCCTGGACTCCGGCGCGGATCACCATGCCAATCCGGGTGCGGCGCAGCAGGAGGGTGACGCCGAGTAACACAAGGATGCCGACCAGTACGACGAAGCCTTCGTTGTAGACCCGGAGCCGGGAGCCAAACACCTCCACCGTTGAGCATCCGCTGAAGAACCCACCCAGTCCCTGGCCGGGGCATCCGTCGCCGGTTCCGTTGAAGACTGCGGGACGGGCCATGGTGAACTCGGGCCGGCCCCACACCTCTCGGGTCAGTTCGATGATGACAAAACCGACGCCGAGCGTCACCATCAGCTGGTAGATCGGTCGTGCGTACAGCGGCCGGATCAACAGCACCTCGATGAAGGCGCCGAGGGCGGCGCCGATGGCGGTGGAGATCGCCATGGCGAGGAAGAACCGCCATGTCGTGCTCAGCCCAAAGACCCACTCGTCGAGGGGCGCCTTGACGACGTGGAGAACGACAGCCCCTGTGACCAGGCCGGCGAATCCCAGCAGATGACGGCCGGTGATGGTTGTTGCCTCCCCCGGGTGCCGCCGGAAGCTGCTGAGACCGAGGGCGGCAAGTGCGCCGCCGGCGAGAGCGGCGATGAAGGCGACGACCGCAGGTCCGGTGAACACGTCGGCTTCCAGAGGGGCGAGGGTGCCGAGGTCGATGGCCGTGGAAAAGCTGCCCGGGCTCGTCGCAAAGTCCTCTGCGCTCCAGATCACCAGCGGGAATCGGGTCGCGCCGTAGATGGCGAGGGCGGCACCCCCCAGCAGGAGCAGCCACGCCATGGTCCTGCGGAGCATCGGGGGGTCCGGTATGGCGGCGCTGAGCTTGCGCCACAGCGGCAGCACGGCGAAGGGTGCGGCCACGATGAGCAGCGGTACGGCGACGTCGATGACGGTGTCGAAGCGGGTATAGACCGTCCACCCCAAGTAGGCGCCAAGCATGAAGAGCTCACCGTGCGCCAGGTTGAGCACGTCCATGAGACCGAAGATGAGTGAAAGACCCGAGGCGACGAGGAACGTGATGGCGCCAACAGAGAGGCCTTGCATGATGGTGGCAAACCAGTCGCCCTGCTCCAGACCTGCAAACGCGGCCAAGAAGAACGACAAGATCACCGCCAGCACGGTCAGCCGGCTGCGGTTGTCCTTCAGCCACTCGGACCGACGGGCAGCGGGGGAGAGGTCCGTCACGGCCACACCTGCTCACCGGCGGGACCCGGCGGGCGGGAAAGGGGTGGGTGCAGGCTCATGCTGCCCCCAGGTACTTGCGGATCGTCTCCTCATCGTCGACGAGGTCGGACATTGCGCCCGCCTTGACGGTTTGGCCCTCTTCGACGATGACGTAGGCCGACGCCAGACGGCTGGCCACGATGAAGTTCTGCTCGACCAGCAGGATCGTGGTGCGCTCGGAGAGCTGCCGAACGGCCTCCATCATCTGCTCGATGATGACCGGCGCCAGCCCTTCGGACGGTTCGTCGATCAAGAGCAGCCGGTTGTCCGCCACCAGCGCCCTCGCCACCGCCAGCATCTGCTGCTGGCCACCGGAGAGGTTGGTACCGGGCAGTCGGATGAGCCGCTTCAGGTCGGGGAACAGACCGAAGATGAGATCCTCCTTGGCGGCGAAGTCGCCCTTCTTGCGCTCGGCGATGCGGAGGTTCTCTTCCACAGAGAGGTCGGAGAAGATGGCGCGATACTCGGGCACGTAGCCGATGCCCATGGCCGCGATGTCGAAACTGCGCCGGTCGGCAATTGGCACGCCGCCGAAGGTGATGGTGCCGGAACGTGCCGGGCTGAGGCCCAGGATCGTGCGCAGGGTGGTGGTCTTGCCAGCGCCGTTGCGGCCGAGCAGCGCCACGATCGATCCCTCGGCCACGTCCACCGAGACCCCTTCGAGGATGTGGAACTGCCCGATGAACGTGTGGATGTCCCGCACTTCGAGCAGGCTCATCGGGAATCCTCGTCATACAGCCGGCCGAGGTATGCGGTCTGGACACGTTCATCTGCCGCAATCTCGCTCGGGGATCCCTCGGCCAGGAGCGCCCCCTGATGCATGACCGAGATGCGGTCGGAGACGTTCATCACCACGTTCATGTTGTGCTCGACGAGGACGACCGTCTTGTTCCCTGCGGCCTGGATCGACTGGACGAGCGCCATGAGCTCGGGGACCTGCTCGGCAGCCATGCCTGCGGTGGGCTCATCGAGCATCAGCACCTGAGGGTCGGGGGCGAGGATCATGCCCAGTTCGAGCTTGCGCTGGTCGCCGTGCGGGAGCACCAGGGCCGGCTGGTGTGCCTTTGCGGTCAATCCGACCTGCTCGAGCACGACGGCGGCCCTTTCCGTGTAGCCCGCAAATCGCTCGGTTGACCGGAAGAGCCTGAAGCTGTCCTTGCCCAGGGCCTGGGCGGCCAGCCGAACATTCTCGAATACGGTGAGGTTGGGGAAGATGTTGGTGATCTGAAACGACCGGCCGATTCCGAGATGGATCGACCGATGGCTGGGCGCCTTGGTGATGTCGGCACCGTTGTAGATGACGCGGCCCCCGGTGGGTCGCAAGGTCCCGCTGACGAGATTGAAGAACGTGGTCTTGCCCGCCCCGTTGGGGCCGATGATGGAGTGCAGCGAGCCGCGTGTGATCGACAGCGTGACGTCGTCGACGGCAACGAGGGCGCCGAACTCGCGACGCAGATCGTGCGTCTCGAGAATGGTCTCACCCACGGCTCGCCTCCCTCCGGTGGTCGGGCTGGGGGCGGGATCACCCGCCCCCAGCGGGTCTGGTCAGCTCCCGGTGAGGCTGCCGACGGGCAGGTCGCCGCAGCGTGCTGCGTTGTCACCCTCCAGCAGGCACGGCGGCACGGGCCGCACCGTATTGACATACTCGTAGTACTTGAACTCGGGGTCGTCGACGTTGACCAGCTTCACGATGTACATGTCCTGGATCGCCACGTGGTCCTCGGCGCGGATCTCGACCAAGCCCTTCGGTCCCTCGAAGCTCAGCCCCTCCATCGCCGTTCGCAGGCTGTCGGCATCGGCTGCGCCGTTGCTCGCCCTGAGTGCCTCGACCACCATGATGGCGGCATTCATGCCGTCGGCATCGAAGAGGTCGGGGAACGTCTCGAAGTTCGCTCCGACCTGCTCGATCAGGTAGTCGTTGATGGCGTTGCCTTGCGGCGCCGTGTAGTGATAGATGATCACCGAGGTGGCGCCGATCGCATCTGCGAAGAACGACGGCATCACCACGTTGTCCACGAACGGGGAACCGAGCACCGTCGTCTCGTTGATGACGCCCAGGTCGATGGCGCCCTGCAGCAGCGGCACGAAGCCGCCGCCGGCCCACGTCACCAGGAAGGCGTCGGCGCCACTGTCCGCCAGCGGGGTGAGGAAGGGCGTGAAGTCCGTGGTGTCTGCCGGGGCAAAGACCGCGTCCTGGAGGAACTCACCTCCGAAGAACGTGCACGCATCTTCGTAGGCCTGCGCACCGCCGTAGCCGAACGAGTAGTCCGGGGCGATCTGGACAAACGTCTCGTACCCGTCGCCCGTGACGAACTGCTCGCAGATCGCCATGGAGTCCTGGTAGTTGTTGCGGCTGGCGCGGAACGTGTTCTCGTTGAACGTCGATCCGGTCAGGTCGTTGGCTGCGGCAGGAGCGGCCACCAGGATCACGTCGTTCTCCCGAGCAATCTCTTGCAGCGTTGCCGTCACGCCGGAGCTGACGGAACCGATGATGATCGATGCACCCTCGACCTCGATGAGCTCACGGGCCGCGGTTGCGCTGAGCTCGGCATCGGACTGGTCGTCCTTGTACACCACCCTGACCGGGCAGTTGTCGACCATGTAGGTCTGCTCGGCGCCGGTCTGGACCTCGCCGCCGGTGGCGTAGGCGAACCCGATCGGGAGCCCGCGCAGCATGTGAGCGCCGTAGATCGCCAGCGCCCCGGTCTGGTCGGTGATGACACCGACGGTGATCCCGTCGCCGCACTCGATTCCGTCCATCGCTTCAGCCGAAGTCGTGGTGGTCTCGGGCAGCGTGTCGGGCGTTGCGGATGTCGTCGTTTCGTCGTCCATCTGCTCGGCGGTCGTCGTCGTTCCGTCGGCGCCGGCGTCGTCATCGTCGCCACCGCACGCGGCAGCGATCATGGCCAGCACCAGGAGCAGCGCCAGCAGGCGCAGCGTCTTTGTCATGGGTGTTTCCTCCTATTGGTGGTTCTGCAACCATGCGTGGAGCGCACGGTTGAAGCTCTCGGGATCGTCGATGTTGGGGACATGGCCGCTGGTCTCGAGCACGACCTCCTCGGCAGTCCCGCCCGCAGTCCCGTAGTCATCGAGGACGGTGCGGATCTGGTCGAGCATCGGCTGCGGCGGGAAGACGTCTGGCCCCGGATATCCGGGGATGATCCCCGTGGGACCCAGCGTGCCGAGATCGGCGGCGGCGTTGTTGGACACGGCGACGTCGTTGGCGCCGCGGAGCCAGAGGATGGGGGGCTTGGGATCGGCGGCCACGATCTCGGCCGGGTTGGTGCCGTATTTGCACGAGATGGCGTTGTTGGGGCCCCACAGCCCCGGGGCGACGTAGGGCCAGTTCGGGGACGGCACGACGTCGCCGGGATAGGCGTCCTCGCCGAGGTGGACCTGGAGTGCGCTGGCGACCAGCTCGTCTTCTCGCGCGGGCGGTTCCGACCACGTCCTGGCGCGGAAGACGGAGCGCATCGAGAAGGGTGTGTCGGCGGTGTCGTCGCCGTTGCGGATGGCCTCCACGAACGGGGCTGGGATCAGGCCACCGCCACCACCGGCATAGTCCGGGTAGCACGGTGTGCCGATGGCGTCCTTGGTGCCGCCAAAACCGAAGGGTGAGCCGGGGCACGCCAGGACGACGCCGACGAGGCGCTGCGGGTGGCGGGCGATCATCCACCAGGCGACGTTGCCTCCGAGTGACATACCGGCGACGTGGAAGCGGTCGTAGCCGAGATGGTCCATGAGGGCGATGGCGTCCTCCCCCCAGTCGGCCATGCCTCGGGTGGCGTCGATCCTCGCTGCGGTGTCGGCGTCGCCGAAGCCTCGCAGGTCAGGGGCGATGGCTCTGTAGCGGGCTGGGAGGGCGACCATCGTCTCCTCCCACCAGGTGGCGGAGGAGTGGTTGCCGTGCAGGAAGAGCACGGGCGTACCGTCCACGGGCCCGGCAAGAAGGACCCGGGTGGTGAGGCGGGATGTGGTGATGGTTTCGGCGGTGATCCCTGGGATGGTGGAGATGGTCATGAGGGGCCTCCGGCGAGCAGCTTCTTGTCGATCTTGCCAATGGCGGTCTTGGGAATCTCGTCGAGCAACACGATCTCCCGAGGCAACTTGTACTTGGCGAGTCGTTCCGCCAGGAAAGCTCGGAAGTCCTCTTCCACGAAGCCGGATCTGACGACGAGGCACGCCCGACCGACCTCTCCCCATTTGTCGTCGGGCATCCCGACGAGCGCGGCTTCTGCGACCTGTTCGTAGGCGAGCATCACAGACTCCACTTCTGCGGGATAGACGTTCTCGCCGCCGGAGATGAACATGTCCTTGGAGCGGCCCTTGATCGTGAAGAACCCCTCCTCGTCCTGCACGGCGAGATCGCCGGTGTGCAGCCAGCCGTCGACGATCGCTTCAGCCGTCGCTTCGGGGCGGCGCCAGTAGCCCGGAGTGACGTGAGGCCCGCGGATCAAGAGCTCGCCTGGGTCGCCTTGGGTCACCGGCGACCCGTCCTCGGCGATGATCTTCATGTCGATGTGAAAGATGGGATGCCCCACAGACGTCGTCTTGTCGGCGACCCGGTCGGGGGGCAGCCAGAAGTTGTTGCCTGCTGCCTCGGTCAGGCCGTAGCCCATCTTGAAATCGATCCCCTTGCCCCAGAACTTCTCCATGATCGGCAGCGGGCACGGGGCCCCGCCGGAGATGACGAGGTCGAGCTTCGAGAAGTCGGCCTGTTCCCATCGCGGGTGGGCCTGGAGCATCTGGAACATGGTGGGGACGCCGACGTAGTGGGTGATGCCTCCCCTTTCGATCAGATCAAAGGTCTCGTCGGGGTCGAAGGCATCGCAGAGGATGGTGGTACCGCCGACGTGCACCAGCGGCACCATGAAGATGTTGGGCCCGCCGATATGGAAGACGGGGAGCTGGAGCGGGGCGACGTGGCCGGCATGGATCCCCCACGAGGTGACGGTGTTCACGGAGTTCCAGGTGACGTTGCCGTGCGTCAGGATGGCGCCCTTGGGGAGCCCTGTGGTGCCCCCGGTGTAGTAGATGCCCCAGATGTCGTCCATGGACAGCTCGGGCCGGTGGGGGAGGTGCTCGTTGTGCTCGACGCGCTCGGCGAAGTGCCCGTCACCTGGCAGCGGTTCGCCGAGGCCGACGATGTGCTTTGCGGTCGTCAACGACGCACGGAGCTCCTCCACCTGCGGCTTCCAGTCATCGCTGTAGATGAACACGGTGGGCTCGGCGTCGGCGACGATGCCCCTGAGCTCGTGGACGGTGAGGCGCCAGTTGAGGTTGTGGAGGATGGCGCCGATCTTCCCGGCTGCCCAGAAGAGGTCGAGATACTCGGGGCAGTTGGAGGCATAGACGGACACCCGATCGCCTTGCTCGACGTCGAGGGAGCGCAGGTAGTTGGCCGTGCAGTTCACCCGGGCGTTCCAGGCGGCGAACGTCACCTCGGGACCGCCGAGCCCCTCGACCAGGGCGATCCGGTTCGGCGTGAGCCTGGCTCGTTTCTCCAGCCAGTCCGTGGCGTAGTGGGAGGTCTGCGGGTAGTCGGTCATGCCGGTGCCGCTCCCCATCGCACGACGCCCGCTCCCCACACGTAGCCGATGCCTGCCCCGACGATGACCATGAGGTCACCGTCCTTCAGCCTGCCCTGCTCAACCCCCTTGATCATCGAGATGATCGAGTCCTGCTCGCCAACGTGGCCGACATCGTGGAGGTAGACGGACTGTTCTTCGGTGAGCCCGAGCAACTGGAGGATCTGTTTGTGGGCCGAGGGCTTGACGAGCAGCATGTTGAGGTAGTCGAGATCATCACGGGTGTACGCCGAGCCGTCAGGTTTGGTGCCGGACTTGCGCAGCGCTTCGTCGACGCAGTGCATCCAGTTGTCGATCGAAACGGCGTTGAGTCGCTCTTTCATCGCCTCTGGTTCGACCAGGTCGAACTTGAACTTCCCGGCCAGCACCGCTTGGTCGGTGGGATGCTCGACGATGCCGCTCGCGGGCACGATGACGTGCCGGCTCATCGAACCGTCAGACATGAGGTGCGTGCCGAGCACGTGGTTGACCGCGTGGTTGCGCCTGACGATGAGCGCGCCTGCCCCCGCTCCGATGTTGAAGAGGAACGACGTCCGCAGGTTGGTGAAGTCGATGAAATCGGCGATGGTGTAGCCGCCGGCGATCATGACCGTGTCGATGTCGTCGTCATCTCGCATGAGAGACCTGGCCAGCTTGAGGGCGGCAATGGTGGTGGCGCACCGCATGTGCATGTCCATGCCCCAGGCGTTGGTCGCACCGATCTCCTCGGCGAGGTCGATGCCTGCGGTCCACAGTGCGTACTCCTTCCACTCCTCGGTGGTGCAGAGCAGCACGTCGATCTCGCTGGGGTCGATGCCGGCGTTGTCGATGGCTTGGCGGGCAGCCTGGGCAGCCATCATGTTCGGGTGCATGGCGGGGTCGGTGACATGTTTCTGTGTGATCCCGAGCTTGTCCTTCACCACCCACAACGGCAGCCCGGACGCATCGGCGATCTCTGCGGCGGTCATGACGGTGTCCGGGAGGTACATCCCTGCGGCAACGATGCCCATCGAGACGCCGGTATCGCTCATGCCGCATTCCCGTGGGGTCGCAAGGCACGGGTGATGAACGTCATCAGCTCCTCGAAGACGTCATCTGGCGGGGCCTTCCCTTCCCACAGGACCCAGCGCCCCCCGACGAATTCGGCGATGCCCATCAGGGTCCATGCAACGGTGTCTGCGGAGATGCCGTCGCTGATCTCGCCACGGCTCTGTGCGGCCTTGATTCCGTCGACATACCCGTTGGCCAGCGTGCGGTAGTGCCACCGGTAGGTGTCGACATCGACGAATTCCGCCTCGCGGACAACGCGGTACAGCGCCTTGTGTCGGCTGACGTAGTCGAAGAAGGTGCGGAACCCGATGCGCTCTATCTCGAGGCGGTCCCGTCCTGCGGCTACTGCTTCGGCGATGGTGCGCCGCAGATCGTGATTGAGCTGCCGTACCAGCTCGACGAACGCCGTCTTCTTGTCGGGGAAGTAGACGTAGAAGGTTCCCTGGGCAACGCCGGCTCTGCGGACGATCTCGGCGACGGAGGCCCGGTCGTACGAGAACTCGCCGAACACGTCCTCGGCGGCATCGAGGATGGCTTGACGTGTGGCCCGTCCCTTGTCCGTCGACGGCTCGTACAGGGGCTCTCTCCTCCCTGAGACCGGCTCGTTCTGACCTCGCTGGCGGACCTGACGAGTGAGTCAGGTGTCAGTTCCGAGTGTCGCATCCAAGGCGCTGACGTGTCAAGGAGTTACTGGTTGGGGAGTGGAGAATGCGGGTTGAGCTGGGGAGCCGCCGACGGAGCGTCAGCAGGTGCCGAACTCGCCGGTGATGTCCTTCCCTGCTGCGTCGAAGAAGGTGACCGCGATGTCGAGCACCGACGAGGTCGCGTCGAAGGGGAGCAACTCCCCGCCAACGAAAAATGCGCTGCATCGGCAACGTCGAACGAAACCGTCGGTCCTCAATCCTCTCCACTCGCTCACCGGTGTGGTGCATGAGCGAACTCCCATAGGGCAACACCATGCGGTGGACGTGACCGGCAAAGACTCCAGCGCCACCCGCAGACTTGCTCGGGGCGAGTGGCTAGCCAAGCGCTCGGTGAAGGAATGCTGCCGTCTGTCCCCTGGTGACCAGTTGATGCGGGCAGAACCGATCATTCGTCGGCGGATTACATCCCTTGGTCACACGCGCAGCTCCCAGCTTGTCGATCTCGGCTGCGAACACCGACTGATCGTCATCGACAAACAGGTCGCCACCTCCGTCGTCGACATAGCCGAGCGCACGTACCAAGAACGCCGCCATCTGGCCTCGCGTCACGTGGTCGTCTGGACAGAATCGGTCATTGGCGGGCGGATTGCAGCCCCTCGTTATCCCCGCCGCCGCCAGCTTGGCGATGTCCGCCTCGAACACCGAGCCGTCGTCGTCCACGAAGCTGCTGCCACCACCATTATCGGTCAATCCCAACGCTCGCACCAACAGTGCAGCCATCTGCCCGCGTGTCAGGTGATCGTCGGGACAGAACCGGTCATTCGTCGGCGGATTGCATCCCTTCGCGATTCCTTGGGCCGCCAGCCACTCGATGTGGTTCTCGAACACCGAGCCATCGTCGTCGCTGAACACCGACCCCGGCGCTGCGACGAGGGTGCCGGCGCCGAATCCGAACGACTTGAGCGTTGTTCCGTTTCCGGATTCCTTGAGTTCCGCGGTCCACTGACTGGCCCCCCGGGTCAGCATCACGTATCCGTAGTTCTCGTACGCCGCATAGCCGGCGCAGTCGTCAGGAGGCGGGTCGCACGTCGGAGTCACCGACCACTCGGCAAGCTTCGGGTACAGGTCGCTGGACGCGGCAGTCGACGGAGGAGCGACAAGTTCGGTCCCGCCACCACCGGCGATGATCTGCGCCGGCTTGTTCGAGAACGTCAACGCCTCGAGGAGATGGATGTGACCTGCCAGTGCAACTTGAACGTTGACCGGCCAGCCGCCGTCCGGAATCGCGTTCCTGAGGCACGGGTTGGGGTCCTCGACGCCGTTTTCCTGGGCTGATGCCCGCAGACCCCAGAATGGCCGATGCGTAGCGATGAAGAAGGCCTCATTCGGCTTGCTCTGCGCAAGGTCCGCGGCGTTCGAGAACATCTGTTGGAACTGTTCGATATTGAGGGGATTCGGAAGGTTGCACTCGGGGCCCTTCACGTCTGCTGCGGTGTTGAGCACGAGGAAGTTGAGCGCTGCGTCAGGGAACGAGACCTCGTACAGATCGCCGAAGAGCGGGCAGTCTGAACTGAAGGCGTGCCCGTCGAGAAACCGCTGGAACCCCCGCCAGTTCCGACCGTTGGGGTGTTCTGTCGGTTCCGGGCAGACCTCGTGATTGCCGCGCACGAAGATCCATGGAGCGTTGCCCAGCAGCGGAGCAGCTTGCTTGAAGAAGTCCGCTTCCCAGGTCGCCCACTTGTCGCCGTACGGAGAGTCGTCGCAGCCGGCGTTCTCGGAAGGGCATGGCGACTCGCGGTACACGTAGTCCCCGACGTGCACGATCAAGTCGGGGGTCTCCTCGGTGGCGGCGCTGACCACGTCCGGAAAGCCCCACGACCCAGCGGTGTTGCCGTTGCAGTCTTGGAAGTCGCCGTCCTTCATGCGACAGCCCGTGTCACCCAGGACCAGAATGCTCTGTGGCTGCTGGGTTGGCACGGGCAAACTCACGCCACCAACCGCGATCTGTGTGGGGATCGCCGTCGGCCAAGATCCGACCACGGACGAACACGACGTGACGGGGAACATGCCATCTTCAGACACTTCTGCCCGCGGTGTCACACCTTCAAAGCACTGCCGTCGACAGTGACTTGCGGGCAGACTTCTCCGTACACGATGGCCCGGGCCTCCAAACCTGCAACGCCGAACTGCAGCCATGCATAGAGCGGCATGGCGACCCTCACCGGCGTGGGTGATATCACGTCGCTTATCGAGGGGTTTCCGAGTTGACCGAAGTTGTTCAAGCCCCAACACATGGCCCCGGTGTTCAAGGTTGCACACGAATGCGCGCCGCCGGCAGTGACAGACGTAGCGCTGGTGCCGTCCGGCAGCGAAACCCGCACCGGCCTGGGTGAGTCGGTCGTCGAGCCGTCCCCGAGTTCACCCTCCGCGTTCGAGCCCCAACACATGGCTTCCCCGGTGTCCAAGGTTGCACACGAATGCGTCGCGCCGGCAGTAATAGACGTAGCGCTGGCGCTACCCGACAGGGAAACCGGCACCGGCGTGGGTGAGGTGGTCGTCGAGCCGTCCCCTAGTTGACCCTGCGCGTTCGAGCCCCAACACATGGCTTGCCCGGTGTCCAAGGTTGCACACGAATGCGTCGCGCCGGCAGTAATAGACGTAGCGCTGGCGCTACCCGGCAGGGAAACCGGCACCGGCGTGGGTGAGGTGGTCGTCGAGCCGTCCCCTAGTTGACCCTGCGCGTTCGAGCCCCAACACATGGCTTGCCCGGTGTCCAAGATTGCACACGAATGCGCGCCGCCGGCAGCAATGGAAATAGCGCTGGCGCCCTCCTGCAGCGAAACCCGCACCGGTCTGGATGAAACTTCGTCGGTTGTCGAGCCGTCCCCTAGTTGACCCTCTGAATTCCTGCCCCAACACATCGCCTCCGGGGTGTCCAAGTTCCCGGTTTCCAAGATCGCACAAGAATGAAACCAGCCGGCGGTGATGGCCGTAGCGCTGGTGTCCTCCGTCAGCAGAACCGGCACCGGTTCGGGTGAGTTGGTCGTCGAGTTGTCCCCGAGTTGACCCTGGGCGTTCGAGCCCCAACACCTGGCTTGCCCGGTGTCCAAGATGGCACACGAATGCTGGTAGTGGGCAGCGATGGCCGTAGCGCCCTGTGGCAGCGATACGGGCACCGGTGCGGGTGAGTCGGTCGTCGAGCCGTTCCCGAGTTGACCATGCGAATTGAAGCCCCAGCAAGAGGTCGTGCCCATGGCCGAGATCGCACAGGTGTGCGTCCAGCCGGCGGTGATCGAAGCAACGCCATTTGGCGGAGCGGCGCTCGATGCACGATTGCCGCCGCCAGCTTGCAACGACGCGGCACTATCGCTCATCGCGACACCGGTCGGCACGATCAACGCAAGAGTCGCGATCAACCCGAGGCGAGCCCGCCATCTAGATGCGAGTATCCTCGACATGGCCAGCACCTTTCCAGCGGACGCCACCCGGCAAGCGGTGAGTGACCCCGTGACTGGGCAGCCAACGTCGTTCAACGGTAACCGGCTCGTCGCAATCGCGCACTGCGCTTCAATCTCACACGAGTCTCGCCGCACCCGTAGGTTGGAGTCGGCCGGCACCCACCACGGCGTCTGCGATACGAACACGGGGTCTGTTCGGAGCCGGAGGTCGCCGCTCGCCCAGCCAACGGCGGCGAGTTCCCCACCGTCAAGGCCGCCCATTCCCAGCCCGCAGATCCATCTGAGAGTTCGACTTCGACCATCGCCGTCGAAGGCCGCATCCTCCCGCCCCAACGCTAGAAGAGGCCAACGGCAGTTACACCGAATATCCGAGTGACGGACAGTCCCCCCGAGCGCTCCCGGTAGCGAGCCCGGTCCCTGTAAGTCTCAGTTCGTCGGGACAACCAACCGTTGTGGCTCCAGACACCAATTCGACCTCCGTAGCACCCGCCCGATTCGATCCCCAGACGCCAGTCGTCGGTCCGGCTTCCCTCGTGCTGTCGAACTCCGTGATCGAGTCCGAGTAGGCGGAAGGGACCTCGGTGACCGGGTCGCTCCAGACGGTGCGGGTGAATCGGCCGAGGGGGAGTCGCTCGTAGGCGGTGAGTGCCGGCGTGACGCGGGCGCTCCCGTCGTTCCGCACGACGAGGAACGTGTGGGATGGCAGATCGGCGCTGGCCACGACCTCGCCGCCCATTGACAGCGACACCGCATCCTCGACGATCCCACGGCCGTCGAGGATGGCGTCGAGCACCGCACTCAGGACCAGCGGCATGGCGATGGCCGCGGTGAGCAGCATCGGGAGCCACGACAGCAACAGCGGTTCCCGCGTCGTCGTAGATCCGAGCCGGCTCAGCAGCGTGCGCCCCGCGCTCGTCCGCCGCCTTGTGTCCCCGTTCGGGATTCGCCCTGGAATCCCGCCAAGTGGCCGGGAGAGGCGCTGCTGTGCGTGTGGTTTCTGTCTCGGGTGGATGATACAGTCGAACGTATGTTCGCTACTACCGAACCGGCAACCTACGCTGACATCGACGCTGCCGAACACGAACTGGTGCGGCTCGAAGGGATCATCGCCAGGGCCCGCCGCCGACAAATCGAAGTCCTGGCATGGCTCGACGAAGTCAAGGTGGCCCGGGTCCATGGTTCACGGTCGATGGAGGAATGGACCGCCGCCCACCTCGACGTCGCACCTGCCACTGCACGGGACCTCGTTGTTGCGGCCCGGGCTTCGAGCGACGGCTTGCCGGGAGTCCGCGATGCAGGGGAGGTGTCGTTCGACCGCACGAGGGCGACTCTGGAGCTCGCCGCGGCTGGGGCCTCGGAGGCTGATCTTGCCGAAAGCCGCCGGCGTGACCTCAAAGGCGTTCGGAGACTCGCCGCCGAGCTGCGACGCATCACCAGGGTCGAAGAACGGGAACTGATGCTGCGCCGGCATTTGGTGATCGAACCCACGCTGGGGGAAACGGCGTGGCGGATCGTCGCGTTGGCTCCCGGCTACGACGGGCACCTCATCGCCAAGGCACTGCAGCAGCGCGCCGACCACCTCCCCACGCCTGTCGACAAGGAGGGGAGGGGTCAGCGCATGCTGGACGCCCTCACCGCCTTGGCTCAGGACTACCTCGACGGAACACCACCCAGAGCGGATGCCGGTGGGGTGGTGAGCGGGTCGGCGGTCACCGTGTTCGTCGACGCAGAATCAGCCGGCGCCACGTTGGGCGAGCGGGGAGGGACGATCGCTGCCGGGCCGCGGGTCGGGCCGGACACGATCGACCGGATCGTATGTGAAGGCGTCACCGGCATCGTCGAACTCTTCGACGGCCGGCCGGTCAGGACGACCGACCGGACCCGTTCCATTCCCCCAGCGATCCGGGACGCTGTAGTGCACCGTGATGGCGGCTGCGTCGTCGACGGCTGCCGCTCCCGTTACCGGCTCCAACCCCACCACATCAAACCTCGGGCAGATGACGGTGGCCACGACCCGGACAACCTCGCCACGTTGTGCTGGTACCACCACCACATCGCCATCCACGGCTACGGCAAAAGGCTCGACCCGGAAAGCCCACCACACCGACGGCGATTCCTCACCCCGTGCGGACTCGACCCACCAGCGTGAGGTCCGCAAAGGACCGTCCGTCGACGGCGCCCCGACGTGCGAACGGGTGCGCTATCCGAGCAAGACGACGGCGATCAGCCCGGTCGCAACGACGGAGGTGATGCCCGACGCCATGACCCCTTTCTCGAGCACGTCGTGACGCAGCACGTGGCCGGTGGCGCCGAGCCAGGTCAGCGCTGCCGTGATGAGCATCGCTGTACCGGTGAGCGTTGCCACTGCGCCCCCGGCGATGATCAGGCCGACACCCGAGAACGCTGCGGCCAGGCCCCACACGGCATAGCCCAGCACTACCAACGAGCCGGACAGCGACTCCGGACGGCTGGAGAAGGCGAGGAGCCGCCACACTGGAACCCACCCATCCGGTGCAGATGCCGACTCGACTCCGACGGCACGCACGACGGTCAACTGGAGCCAGTACCCGACAACGACGAACGGCACGTAGAGGACGCCGAACGCGGCACCGATGAGTCCGAGAGCTGCCTGCTCGGGCCACAGGTAGGCGGCTAGCCCCAGCCACACCGGAACGTACGCAAAGGCCACCAGTGCTGTCGGTAGGAACTGCCTGATGAGCAGCCGCCCCCGCTCGGCATAGAACGTCATCTGGGTATCGGGCCGTTCCGCGATCGGGGGAGTGCGGGCCATCACAGCCAGCCACACCAGCGTCAATGCGAGCGCCACCAACGCGCTGATCCCGCCAACCATGCGAAGGTCGTCCACCGTGCCGTCGAGCATGACAACAGCGTGGAGTCATCGAGCGCGGTTCTCCAGAGGCTTCCGTCCTCGCAGCGGCTATGCGGCACCGCCTCGATCACCGTCGCGGTGCGACGGCGATCGAGACGGGCCGTGCGCCTACCGATCTCGTCTCAACACCCCTGCATCGCCGCCGCCACGTCTGACGGGCTCGGCGGCAGCCACCATCCGGCCATCCGGCAGGAACTCGATGCCGGTTGCCGCACCGATCTCCGACGTATCCGCAAACGTGTGGCCCAACGCCTCGAGTGCTGCGCCGTAGAGCGCGCGGTATCCGGCTTCGGCCACGACGGACGAGGTGTTCCTCTGGGTCGCCCGCGGAGCCGCGATGGCCTCGGGCAGGCTCAGAGCCCTGTCGATGCGATTGACCAGAATCGCATTCACCGTCGTGATGATGGTCGAGCCGCCCGGTGTGCCGACGGCCAGGAACGGCGCCCCGCCATCGAGCACGATCGTCGGGCTCATCGAGCTGCGCGGCCGCTTCCCTGGCGCAGGAAGGTTGGGTCCATCGCCTGTTGAGTTGAAGTCCGTCAGCTCGTTGTTGAGCAGGAACCCGCGGCCGGGCACCGTGATCGCACTCCCGCCCGTGGACTCGATGGTCAGCGTGTACGAGACGACGTTGCCCCACTGGTCGGCAGTGACCAGATGCGTCGTCGACGTGCCACCAACCGCGTCGAGCGCCGCCGCATCAGGGACGCATTGGGCACTTCCGTCGAATGGGCACGGATCTCCGGGAGCGACAGGCTTCGCAGCTGCAGCGGCCGGATCGATCAGCGAGGCGCGCACGTCGGCGAAGTCCTGGGACAGCAGCCCGGCAACAGGCACGTAGTTGTACTGCGGCCTGTCGTCTCCGATGTAGGCATTGCGGTCGGCGAACGCCAATGCCGTTGCCTCCAGGACGTTGTGCTGGAACTCGACGTCACTCACTGAGTCCTGCGGGTAGTTCTCGGTGATGTTGAGGCTCTCCCCGACGGTGATCCCGCCGCTCGACGGTGGTCCCATGCCGTAGATGTCGAGTCCGCGGTAGTCGACGACCGTCGGGGCTGGATGCAGCACCCGATACTGGGCGAGATCGGCGGCGACCATCAAACCTGGGCGGACTTCGAACGGCGGATTGTCGACGACGGGCGGGTTCTGCACCGCAGCCACGATCTCGTGAGCCAGCGTACCGTTGTAGAACGCATCCGGTCCCTGTTGCTGGAGCAGCCGGTAGGTGCGAGCCATGTCGCGGTTGCGGAACACCGAACCGACTGCGGGGACATCGCCATTCACGAGGAACGTCTCGGCGGTTGACGTGATCGTCTGGAAGCGCTCGAGGTTGCCTGCGGTCTGGTCGGCAAACGTCTGATCGACCACGAAGCCGCGCTGAGCAACGACTCGGCCTGGCTGCAGCGCCTGGGCCAGCGAGATGGTTCCGTAGCTGTCGAGGGCGTCGACCCACGTGGCCAGTGTGCCGGGAACGCCGACACCGAGCCCACTCGTGATCCGCTCAGGGAAGAACGGAATGGGCACGCCGTCTTCGAGGAACACGTCTGCATCGAAGTCGGGGTCGCTTGGCGCTTCTTCCCGACCGTCGATGGTGACGACTTCGCCGGTCTCTGCCAGGTAGATGACCATGAACCCGCCGCCACCGATTCCCGCCGAATATGGCTCGGTGACGCCAAGGACGGCCGCAGCCGTAACGGCAGCATCGATGGCGTTGCCGCCACTTCTCAGGGCCGCTATGCCCGCCTCGGTGGCGTTGGCGTCGACCGTGGCGACGGCGCCACCGGTGCCGATGGCCACAGGGTTCTTGTCCGGCGGCTTGGGGACTGCGCCGGCCGGCAAGGCGGTGAACACCAGGGCCAGCACAGCCACGAATACGAGTGCGATTCTCCTACGCATATCTTCCCTCTCCCGATCGCGGTTGCTTCCGAACCTACGCGACGCGAGGCGAGCGTGCAGGAAACACGCTCCAACCGGTCGTGTCCTCCACAGGGAACGTGCGCTCAGCGGGGAGGCCAGATCTGTCACGATCACCAGACCTGCGAACGAAAGGAGAGACCGTGCGTGCACGGATTCGTGGACTGTTGATCGTGCTGAGAGCTCGAACGGATGGTGCGACGAATGCTTGAGCCATCGAAACCATCGGCAAAGCGACGGAGGTCTTCGCTCAGGATGTACGGTCGTCCGTGGTGTCGTGGCTGTGGGTGGTGTTCATCGCGGCGCTGCTGGCGGTCGTGGCGTACCTCGCATCGAAGATGGCGTTCATCATCGGAGAGGTGCAGCGTGGCTGGGCCCTGATGCGGGGCAATCCAGCACCGCCCGTGACGATCGCCAGTCTCCACGACCAGGTCGGCGCCATCCAAGAGCAGCTGGCGACACTTGCGTGACTGTCGGGCAACTGGAGCGTCTCCTGTGTCGACGCTCCAGTTGCTCGGTGGGTATGCCTCGCAACTACCTGTCGACGCGCACGATCTCGTACGGCGTTTCGGGCGTTGGCTCCGTGTTGAACTTGGCGTTCACCGCATACAGACTCGCACCGAAGCGGGCGGCGGTCGTTGGCACGTCGAAGGCATCGTTCACCAGGGCGTCCACGACGACGCCTGACCGCAGGTTGGGCGCCAGCGCGATCTTCGTGATCTGGTTCTTGCCGCCTTCGACGGCGTAGAGGGTCCGGCCCACGAGTTCGAGACCGTCTCCGTTGACAACGGCTCCTCCAAGATCGATGGCGTCGGCCACACCGGTGCTCGGGTCGACGGTATAGATCTCACCGAAGAAGCTGTTGACCACCAGCAAGGTTGCCCCGCTGGCGGTTGCCTCGATCCCGTTTGCGTTGAACTGGCCCGGCTCGAGTTGGAAGTCTCCGCTCAACGGAAGCGTGAGCGGCGGTCCGGCGACGTCGCCGCTCGGCGTGAGAGGAACCGCGTACAGCTGCGCTGCGAAGGAATCGGTGAAGTAGGCGGCTTGATTGGTGACGATGACGTCGTTGACAAAGCCGAACGGCACCAAGCTGATGACGTCGACCGCTGCACCGGAGTCGGTGTCGTAGATGTACGCGTTGCCGTCGGGGCCACCGGCAACAAAGAGACGATCGGTACGGGAATCAAACGCCATCCCCACTGCGAGGCGGCCTTCGACGCCTTCGACGAGAATCTCCCCCGTGCCTTTGCGGAGATTGGCCTCCCAGATGGCTCCGTCGGCCAGCGACCCGACGTAGGCGGTGTGGCCGTTGCCAACGGCGATACCTTCAGGGAAGTAGCCGTCAGGGAGCTCGATCACGTCCGGAAACGGCCGTTGTTGGGCGGCGGCCGGTGCGGCCAGCATCATGAGCATGATCACGAACAGGACAAGCGTGCGGAGTGCGCGCATCAATTCCTCCCTCTGGGTCCTGATAGCGTATACGTTGCCCGAGCTTACGGTGGATGACGAAGGCCTCAGAAGGAGTAGCTCTCGCCCCAGTCCAGCGGCACAAGCTCGATGTTCGATTGCGCCAGCACGTTCTTCGCCATACCCGCAACCCAGGCGCGGCCCGATGCACTGGTGTAGAAGTCGTGAATCGGTATGACCTCCCGCGGTTCAAGGGTGCGGGCGAAATCCACGGACGCCGTGACCGAGCCCCACGGCACGAGCAGCGGGAGGGCGAGGACGGGTGCGGTTGCCGTGGGCTGGTAGCTGTCGCCGGGATGGGTCAGCACCCCGTCGATGGTCCAGCTGCGATTGGGCGGCTGGGCGCCGGTGGGGATTCGCTCGTGGAGGACATCCTCGCAACTCACGCCTCCGGGGCTTGCTGTGTCGACGAGGATGTCGTGGGGAGCAAGCAGGTCGCGCACAGCATCGTTGGCGTGGACGGTCACGTCCTCACCACGATCGAGCAGCCAGCGGAGGAAATCGGGGCTGACGTGATCTCCGTGCTCGTGCGTCACGAAGATCCGCTGGATGTCGCCGATGGTGTCCAGGTCGATCTCCCCTGAGCCGAACGTGTGGAATCCTGGGTCGAAGAGCGAGGTACCCGAGTCGGTGGTGACAACGAGGCAAGAGTCGGTGAGACGGCGAATGGTCGGCATGAGACCGACCCTATCGCACCGGAAGACTCGCCGCTCGATATACGAAAATCATGACGTATGTTATCGTGAGGTCGTGGCACTACCACTTCCCTATGACGATCGACGCCAGCGCGGCTTTGGCCGGGTTGCGTACACCAAGGGGGGTTCGTGCGGAGTGCTTGCCGATGTGTTGTGCCAGGGGTCGGCGCTGCGGGCCGAAGGGGACGTTGCGGTGGCCTGCGTCGAGCACCAGATTGGCCTGCTGGTCACGGCGCGACTCAAGAGCTTCGACCTGGTGTCAACACTCGTCCCTCACGACGTGGACCTTGCCGCAACGACGGCCGTGTGTGCTGCGATCGGTCCTGGGCCGCACTCGCCGTTGGCGGCTGCGGTTGCCTCCCGGCTCGGGAGTGTTCTCGATGTGCCCGCCGAGGTGGTGACGGTGCACGCAGACGACGAGGAAGCCCAGGAGGCCCGTGATCGTCTTGTTGCCGTCCGCCTGCCCCACGCCAACCTCGAGGCGCGGCTGGTGCACGGCACGGACGTCCGTCAGCTCGTCGGCTCCCTCGTACCGGGCACGCTGCTCGTCGTGGGTGCCTCAGGCGGGAGCTGGCTGCAACGGCAGTTGTTCGGCGCCGGTCATCGGTTGCTCGTGTCGGCTCCTGGGGGCGCGATCGTGGCCCGCTCGGCTCGGGAGAGATGCTTTCACAGGGTCGAAGAGGCGCACTCCGGGGTTGCCAGCCCCCACCTGGGCATCGGTGACGCCCAGCGGCTGGTTGTGCGGGCGGCGGTTCCCGTTGCAGAAGATGGCCTTCTGGTGGGCGTGCTGCGCCGGTCGGTCCTCATGGCGGCCGACACTCGTGCTCACGTCGCCGATGTGATGGAGGAGCCGGTCTCCGTTCATCTCACGGACGACCTCGACGTGGCGGGTGCGGTGGCGCAATCGCTCGACGGTGCCCCCGTGCCCGTGGTCGACGAGCAGGGTCGTCTGATCGGCGTCGTCGATGTCGCACGGCTTGGCCCCCTTGCGTGAACCAATTGCATGTTCTCTGAGTCGTGACTCAAACGCCGTATGATGTGCGGATGGCGAACAACTCAGGATGGACATTCCTCACCAACCACAGCCACGTGCTGTTGTGCATCGCGGCCGATCCGGGAATCCGACTCCGTGACGTGGCCGCTGCGGTCGAGATCACCGAGCGTGCGGTGCAGCGTATCGTTGCCGAGCTCGAAGCCGAGGGCTACCTGCAACACACCCGGATAGGACGGCGGAACCACTACCACGTGAACACTGATGGCACGCTGCGGCACCCCTTGGAGAAACACCTCGAGGTTGGCACCCTCCTGAACGTGCTGTTGCCGCAGTCGTAGCCGAAGCACCCGCGGCCTTGCGGAGGGCGCGGCGGGATGCGGACACTCTACGCTGACGCCCCATGGGATCGATGAGCGAGATACTTCTGCTGGTGGGGCTGATCTTTGGCCCGGCGATCGTCGTGGTCCTGGGCTCGCTTGCGATTGGATGGCTCGAACGGCGCCAGGACTTGCCGGGGAGGCCCTCCGACACACCCTGGAGCCACGTCGCCGACCTGGATCTCTCCGATGAACTCGGGCAGGAGAGGTCCAGTGCCACGTCCCTGCTGTGGGCTGTGCCGTTCGCCGCGCTGAGCGCCGGTCTGATTCTTGCACCGGTGGTCGTCGCCGTCTGGGCGGTCGCGGCCGACAAACCGGCCGTTGGCTACCTCGCCACCATCGGCTTCGGCGTCGGCGCCCTTGCCGTCAACCAGCTCGCCCGCTCGGGCGATGCTCGGCCGGGGATCACGCCATGGACCAGAGCGCCGGGGGTGCTGCTCTCGGCCGCCGTCGGGTTCATCATCGCCCTCGTCGGCTTCCTGGGATCCGAGCTGACCGATTTGGCGGGGCTCGACCTGGGTGGGAACGGACGGGTCCTCGTTCCTCTCGCGATCGCCATGCTGCTCGGCGCACTCGGTTGGGCAGCGTGGGCGCAACGCCGCGGCCGGAGTGGGGGCTCCGACCACGACGTCTGATCGATCGCCCGGTTACCAGGTCCGTTCGAGTGGCTTGTCGGAAGCGGGGGTATACACCCCAGGCTCACGCTGCATTCGGATGACCCGCTGCCACGGTCTGGTGAGATACCCGAGGGGCAGCGTGATGATGTGAACGAGCCTGGTGAACGGGAACACCGCAAGGAACACCCAGAAAGCCACAACGTGCGCCTTCAGGATGAAGGGGAGCGGGGCGACCAGCTCGGGCTCCGGTTGCAGCGTCAGCAAAGACCGGATGTACGGCACGAACACGCCCATTCCCCAGAATGAGCCCCAGCGGTAGCCGGCTGCGATCCAGAGACCGGTGATGACCTGCACGGCGATGATGGCGAGCACGACGAGATCCATGCGGGAGGTCACGGCAGCGACCCTCCGGTTGCTGAGGCGCCGCCAGATCAGCACCCCGATGCCAAACGCCGCCCACAGCCCCAGCGCAAACCCTGTGATCTCCAAGAGGTAGAGCCGCAGCGGCTCGCCGTTCCACAACGTGAACACGCTCGGTACGAGAAGCGCCAGCAGGTGGCCGACCAGGATCAGCGACAGACCCCAGTGGAAGGAGACCGATCCCCAGAACAGCTTGCGGCTCTCCAAGATCTGCGACGACAGCGCCGAAACGGTGAACGGATGCTTGCGCCAACGCACCACCGTCCCGACGACGGCGAGTGTCAGCACGGTGTACGGCAGTGCGACAAACAGCAGGTCATTCGTCATTGCGTCCCCCGATCTCCACGTGGGCCGCGATTGCGGCTCGTGAGCGTACGGCAGCGAGCACGTGCCGGTATGGGTTGTCTGCTTCGGACTTCTTCAGCTCCTTGATCATCCCGTCGATCGCTTTGGGGAGGACGGAAACGAGCTCGTCGTTGGGCTCAGCGACGGTGTCGAGGTAGCGCAAAACGGGCTCGAGGTGGTCGGGGAGCTCGCCGTGCAGGTCCATCCCGAGTTCCGCCATCTCCCGATTCAGCTCGGCCATGAAGGCCCCGCGCTTGTAGCTCTCGCCCCAGACGATGTGCCCGACGTACGGGACAAACTGAGGAGAGAGATCCAACGTTCGGGTGTGGAGCTCCTCCCACTCCCCGAGGGTGAGTGGTGCGACCTCGTCGAGGAAGCGCTGCAAGTTCTTGCGCACGCTGCCGTCTGCCAGGGTGGCGACCGAGGTCTCGAGCAGGTTGCGCGCCTGCGGGGAGGGGTAGCGCAGACACCGGGCGATCGTCGTTGCCTCCATGCTCACGCCCCTCGCTTCGGCGGCTCGATGTAGCCCATGCCGGTGGCGCCCTTGTACGCAAGGGGATCATTCAACTCCGCAATCGACATCTCCCTGTGGTACGGCGGCAGGACGAACCGTTCGTCGAGCGTGGGGAGGGTCGTCAACCGATACATGGCCTCGACCTCCACCTCGTTGGTCCCGGCATCTGCGAGCAGCTGCAGGGTGGCGTCATCGATCTGGCCATCGACGCTCTGCCGCCGCTTGTAGATCCGTACCGCCAGCATCTTGCGCAGCACTCGGCGGATCACGTCCTCGTTGCCGACCGAGAACAGGTTGGCGAGATACTTGATGGGCAGCCGCGCTTTGTCGAGCTCGTCGAACAACTCGAAGTCCACCCGCTCGGCGGGAAGATCGAGGCGGGTGAGGTTCCGCTCGACAGTGCTCATCACGGGCGAAAGTGGCGGGATGTAGAACATCATCGCCATCGTCCGAAACTCGGCGTGCAGCGGGAGGGCCAGGCCCCACTCCTTGACGAACTTCCACGCCGGTGAGCGGCGCGCGGCTTCGATCCAGTCCGATCCGATGCCTGCGGCAGCCGCTGCGGTCACCACGCGTGGGTCCCGCGGATCGAGAATGGCGTCGAGTTGTGCCTGGATGAGGTCCTCGTCGGGAACCGATGCTGCTGCCGCGATCATGTCGGCGTCGTACAACAGCACGCCCATGTAGCGGATGCGTCCCACACAGGAGTGAGCGCACGCCGGCGCTTGGCCGGTCTCCATTCGAGGGAAGCACAGGATGCACTTCTCGGACTTGCCCGTCGACCAGTTGTAGTACACCTTCTTGTAGGGACACCCCGCGACGCACATCCGCCACGCCCTGCATTTGTCCTCGTTGACGAGGACGATGCCGTCCTCACCGCGCTTGTAGATCGCTCCCGATGGACAGGCGGCGACACATGCGGGGTTGAGGCAGTGGTTGCAGATCCGCGGCAGGTAGTTGAAGACGACTCGTTCGATCTCCTCGAGCTGGGCGCGGATGTCGGGGTCGACATCCTGCATGCTCGGATCGTTGCGGGCGTGGATCCCCGAGCCACCAAGGTCGTCGTCCCAGTTGGGTCCGCCCTTGATCTCCATCTCGTCGCCCGTGATCATCGAGATCGGCATCGCCGTTGGCTGCTGATCCCCTTCCGGTGCGTCGAAGAGATCCTGGTAGCGGAACGTGTACGGCTCGTAGTAGTCATCGAGCTGGGGGAGCGATGGGTTGAAGAACAGCCTCGCCAATCCCGTTGCCTTGGATTGCAGCTTCAGGTGAAGCCGACCCTTGTCGTCCCTCCGCCACCCGCCTTTGTAGTGGTCCTGATCCTCCCAACCGTGCGGATAGCCCGTTCCAGGTCGGGTCTCGACGTTGTTCCACCACATGTACTCGGCGCCCTCGCGGTCGGTCCACAGGTTCTTGCAGGCGACGCTGCAGGTGTGGCACCCGATGCACTTGTCGAGGTGGAACAGCATGCTCATCTGGGCTCTGACTCTCATGCCTGCACCTCAGAACTCGGGCCGGTCGACCCGGCGAAGGAAGACGAACGTGTCACGGTTGACCCCGGTGGGTCCCCAGTAGTTGAAGAAGTACGTGAACTGTGCGTAGCCCCCGCTCATCAGCACCGGCTTGAGCCGGGTGCGGGTGAGCGAGTTGTTCATCCCCGCCCGCTTCTTGCGGCGAGGTGAGATCGGGATGCCGACCGTGCGCTCGGTGGCGTGGTACACGAAGACGGCGCCGCGCGGGATGCGACTCGACGTCGTGCACCGCTGCACGAAGACTCCGTTGTCGTTGAACAGCTCGACCCAGTCGTTGTCGGCGATGCCCTGATCGGCTGCGTCCTTGTCGTTGAGCCAGATCGTGTAGCCACCCCGGGAGAGGGTCATCATCCTGTGGTTCTCCGAGTACGTGGAGTGGATCGACCACTTGCCGTGCGGGGTGATGTAGTTGAACAACTTCCCGTGCTGCCCCTCCGCCATGCTCTGCTCGGTCTCCGACAGCATCGTGTGGTCGGGCCGTGGCTTGTAGATGGGCATGTGCTCGCCCCATGCGATGTAGTTCTCGTGGTCGAGGTAGAAGTGCTGGCGACCGGTGAGGGTTCGCCAGGGCACCAGGTGCTCGACGTTGAAGACAAACGGGTTGTAGGCCCGCCCCTTGGTGACGATGCCGGTCCATGTCGGTGTGGTCAGCACTCTCCGGGGCTGGGCCACGATGTCGGAGAAGTCGTACTTGGTGTCCCGCTGCCCGTCGCCGAGGTAGCGGAGGGTGCGTCCCGTCTTGGCCTCTTCTGCCTCGAATGCCCGATAGGCAAGCTCGCCGTTGGACGCAGGGTCGAGCGCCAGGATCGCTTCGCACACCTCGCGGTCCCTGGCGAGGCTGGGCATCGGGACCCCGTTGCCGGTGGCGCCCGGCTCAGACGGCTGCTTGCGGGCCAGCTCGTCGTAGTAGTCGCCCACGGGGATCTTGAGGCCGTGGGCGCCGACCCCGTTGGCCCGCATGGCGGTGCCGAGTCGGGACATTTGATCGACGAGATGGGCGTAGTCCCGCTTGATGACCCGGAACTTGGGCATGGTCTTGCCGGGGATCGCTTCGACCTCGCCTGTGCGCCAGTCACCCACCGTTGGCTGGGCCAGCTCGTCGGGCGTGTCGTGTTGCAGGGGCAGCATCACGACATCCTCGACCTCGGCAGGCAGGTGGCCTGCTGCGAGCTCGGACACCTTCTCCGCTATCGAGCGGAAGATCTGCCAGTCCGACTTGGACTCCCAGGAGGGTGGCACCGCAGCCTGCATCGGATTGATGAACGAGTGCAGGTCGGTGGTGTTGAGATCGTCCTTCTCGTACCAGGTGGCGGCGGGCAGGACGAGGTCGGAGTACAGCGCCGACGTGTCCATCCGGAAATTCAGGTCGACGACGAGATCCATCTTGCCGATGGGTGCATCGGGTCGGACGGTCACCTCGGCGACACCGTGTTCGTCCGGCTCGGCGGCGATGGCTGTCGAGTGGGTCCCGAGGTAGTGCTTCATGAAGAACTCGTGGCCCTTCGCCGAGGTGCCGATCGCGTTCCCACGCCAGATGAACCATGTGCGCGGCCAGTTCTCAGGCGCATCAGGGTCGTCGATCGCAAACTCGATGTCGCCACTCTTGAGCCGGTCGACGACCCGGCCGATGACCGCCTCGTCCGTCGCCGCACCGCTGCGACGCGCCTCGCGCACGACCTCGATCGGGTTCTGCTTGAACTGGGGGAAGAACGGCAGCCATCCCTGACGGACGGCCCTGGCCTGATGGTCGATGGTGTGGTCGGACCCTCCGTCGGTGATCGGGTCGTACTCCCTGAAACCTCGCTCGTACCGCCACTGATCCGAGTGGACGTAGTGGAACGACGGCGTGTTCTGGTGCCGGGGCGCCATGCCCCAGTCGAGGCCGAAGGCGATCGAAGTCCACGACGCCTGGTTGACCACCTTCTCCTGACCCACGTAGTGGGCGAGGCCGCCGCCGTTCACCCCGACGGAACCGGTGAGCATGAGGCCCACGATGGCGGAGCGATACAGCAGGTTGTTGTGGTACCAGTGGTTGGCCCCTGCGCCGATGATCACCATGTTCTTGCCCTTGGTGAGCTCGCCGTTGCGACCCCACTGCCTGGCGTACTCGATGACGGTGTCACGATGGATGCCGGTGTACTTCTCCTGCCAGGCAGGCGTGTACGGCATGTCTTCGTCGTCGTAGCCGGAGGCGTTGAATCCCGGCAGACCGCGGTCGACACCGAAGCGCCCCATCATCAGATCGAACACCGTGGTCACGATGACCGGCCCGTCGGCCGTCTCGATGCGGCGCACCGGGATCGACCGCCGCACTGCGGCGCCGCCCTCGAAGTCGTCGAAGGCGACCTCGACGACGTCGTCGTGGGCGTCGATGAAGGAGAGCCGGGGCGTGATCTTGGTGCCGAGGACCTTGTCCTCGAGCTCGAGGTTCCAGTGCCCTTTCTCCTGGTCGGCCCACCGGTAGCCGATGGTCCCGTTGGGCATGCGCGGCGCATCCGAGGTCTCGTCCCACATGAGGAGCTTCCACTCGCCGTGCTCCACATCGGCATAGGGCGCCAGATCGTCGGCCCGCATGTACTTGCCGGGGACGCCGTCGTCGATGCGGACGAGGAAGGGAAGGTCGGTGTATTGCCGTGTGTATTCCTCGAAGTAGTCCACCTTGCGGTCCCGGTAGAACTCGGTGAGCAGCACGTGGTCGACGGCGAGCCAGAAGGCGGTGTCCTGCCCAGGGTTGGAGGGGATCCACCAGTCGGCATACTTGGCGACCTGCGAGAAGTCCGGGCTGAAGACGACGAGCTTGGCCCCGGCGTGACGCACCTCGGAGATGAAGTGCGTGTCGGGGGTGCGGGTCATGTTGAGGTTCGAGCCCATGACGGCGATGAACCGGCTGTTGAACCAGTCGGCCGACTCTGGCACGTCGGTCTGCTCGCCCCAGACCTCGGGTGAGGCAGGCGGCAAGTCGCAGTACCAGTCGTAGAAGCTCATCACGACGCCGCCGAGGAGTGAGAGGAACCGGCTGCCCGCGGCGTAGCTGATTTGCGACATCGCCGGGATGGGGGAGAACCCGGCAACCCGGTCGGGCCCGTACGTCTTCGTCGTGTAGACCACGGACGCTGCGGCGATTTCGAGCGCCTCGTTCCAGGAGATCCTGCGGAAGCCGCCTTTGCCGCGTGCCTCCTGATAGCGGCGGCGGCGCTCGGGGTTGTCCTGGATCGCCGCCCAGGCGCCTACGGGGTCACCGCCCCGCTCCTTCATCGCCCTGCGCCACAGGTCGATGAGCGCCCCGCGCACATAGGGGTATTTCACGCGGATGGGTGAGTAGAGGTACCACGAATAGCTGATGCCGCGCTGGCAGCCTCGCGGCTCGTATGGCGGCAAACCCTCCTCGAGCGAGGGGTAGTCGGTCGCCTGGAGTTCCCAGGTGACGATGCCATCCTTGACGAAGACTTCCCACGAGCAGCTTCCCGTGCAGTTGACGCCGTGGGTCGTCCGCACCCGCTTGTCGTGTTGGAAACGGTTGCGGTAGAACTCCTCCCAGCGACGGGCGCCGGGGTCGACGGTCTCTTCGATCCACTTGTCGCTCATCGACTGCTCCTCAGAGATTCGAGATAGGTGCCGGACGGTTTGCGTACGGCGACGGCCAGGAAGATGACGAGCGCAACGGCGCCGAGCAAGCCGACCAGCCAGAGGATGTCGGGGCCGGTGGCGGCGCCGTCGGCGTCGACGTCGGCGAAGAAGGCCGTCAGGTCGGCGATCTCCGTCTCGGTGAGCGGCCGATCGGCAAAGAGCGGCGTCATCGTCGCCGATGGCGGTGTTGCGAGTGCTGCCGCGACGCCCGTCGCCCCACCAAAGCGGGCGTACATGTCCGTCAGGTCGGGGCCCAAGCCGGGTCCGCCGAGCTGATTGGCTGTGCCGGCGGCGTGACAGGCCGCACACGCCGGCCCGCCGTTCGCCAAGACGGTCCCGCCCAGGAACAGGGACTCACCGTGAGCCGCGTCCCCTTCCGTTGGGGCGGCAGGTGGCGGGGTCGTCTCGCCACCTGACCCGGCGCCGGCCAGACCGGCAACGTAGGCGGCCACTTCGGCGACCTGGTCGTCGGTGAGTGTGGTGATGGGTGCCATGACAGCGTCATACGTCTCGCCGTTCACGGTGATGACTCCGGTCTTCCCGTTGCGGATCGTCTCCTTGACGTACTCGACGTCCGCCACGTTGGGATTGCCTGCGAGGGGAGGGAAGGACCCGGGGATGCCCTTGGCGTCCGCCTGATGGCATGCCGCACAGGCCTGGTCGTATATCGCCCGGCCCTCTCCTTCGTCTGCCGCGAAGGCAGGGGCAGCGAGGCCGGCCAGCACAGCCAGTCCGGCAAGTGCCGAGAGGGTGAACCATCGTGGCCGTTTCACAGAAGTGCTCCTTGCCGCGGGACGCTCGTGATTGGTTTGGTCGACAACTCCGCTTGGAGGGTGAGACGGGCCGTGGTCCATGCGTCGTGAATTGCGCACCTGTCCGTGGAAGAACACTCGCCTCCCCGGAGTGCGCAGCCCGTTTCCGTTGGACCTTCAACTGCCTCGATGAGTGCGAGGATCGAGATGTCTTCCGGATCAACGGCCATGCTGTAGCCGCCGCCTGGACCGCTGGCCGACTCCACCCATTTGTGCCGCACCAGAGGGCTCATGACCTGTGCCAGAAACGCAGGGCTGGTGCCGACTGCGGAGGCGAGCGCCGCTCCGCCGATGCGGTCGTTCACATCGATGAGCGTCCACAAGGCTTGGAGTGCCAGGTGGGTCTTGCGCGTGATCTCGAGTCTCATCGCCGGTCCTCCTCTCCGTTCCAGCTCATGGGTTGTGGAACTCGGCCTTCGGCCCGAGGTAGAACCACCAGTTCATGACCAGGCAGACGGCGTAGAAGATCGCAAAGCCGTACAGCGCATACTGCGGAGTCGTGGCTTGGATCTGGTCGCCGAACTCGATGGGAATGATGAAGGCGCCGTACGCGGCGACGGCCGATGTCCAGCCGAGCACGGGCCCGGCCTGCTCTTGGTCGAACACCACGGCAATCGTGCGGAAGGTCGACCCGTTGCCGACGCCTGTTGCCATGAACAGCAGCAAGAACAGGAGGAAGAAGGGCAAGAAGAAGTCCTCTGGTGTCGCAGAGCTGTAGGCCTTGTCCATGTAGTAGGCAACGCCGAGCGCGCTGCCGATCATGACGACGGCGACGAGCTGGGTGACCTTGGCCCCTCCTACCTTGTCGGCGATCCAGCCGCCGACGGGTCGGATGAACGCACCGATGAACGGCCCCATCCACGCGTAGGTGAGGGCCGACGGCCCATCGGGATTGATCGTGTCGTGGGTGAGGACTCCGTCCACCATGATGTGCTGGAAGCCGAAGATGACCTTGATGGCCAGGGCGAAGCCTGCGGAGTAGCCGATGAAGCTGCCGAAGGTCATGGTGTAGATGACACTCATGATCCAGGTGTGCTTGTTGCCGAAGATCTTGAACTGACGTTCGAGGTTGGGTTTGATCTCGCCGCGAACCTGCTTGAGGAGCAGCACGGTGGTCCAAATGACACCTGCGATGACCGGGTAGCGAGCCCACGTCCATCCGAGTCCCGCCTCCGGCAGGATGATGAAGAGGCCGACTGCGGCGGGAATGCAGGCCAGACCGAGCAACCCGGCGATCTTCGCCATCGAGTTCGCAGGACTTCCGATGTTGGGGGATGCCGCCTCGGTGCGGATGTTGTTCATCTTGAACCAGCCCAAGAAGGCCAGCGGCACGAGGAAGACGAGCCACACGAAGCCGGCGTTCTGGATCCAGGTCTCGGTACCTGCCGGGATCTTGCCGATCAGGGTTCCCGACGTGGTCTCGAGCACCATCGAGCCGCCACCAAAGACGCCGTACGTCATCACCAGCGGGACGAGGACCTGCATGGTGGTGACGCCTGCGTTGCCGAGGCCTGCGTTCAAGCCGAGGGCCAGACCCTGCATCCGCTTCGGGTAGAAGAAGCTGATGTTCGACATCGACGATGCGAAGTTGCCGCCGCCGAGCCCTGACAGGAACGCAAGGATCTGGAAGACCCACAGCGGCGTGTCCTGGCTCATCAGTGCAAACCCTGTGCCTGCTGCGGGGATCATCAACAACGCCGTCGTGAAGAAGATGGTGTTGCGTCCGCCGGCAATACGGATGAAGAAGCTGCTGGGGATCCGGAACGTCGCCCCGGTCAAACCTGCGATCGACGCCAGGGTGAACAGTTCGGCGTTGGTGAAGGGGAAACCCAGGTTGAGCATCTGAACGGTGATGACGCTCCAGTAGAGCCACACCGCAAACCCGCAAAGGAGGCTCGGGATCGAGATCCACAGGTTGCGGGTTGCGACCTTCTTGCCCTCACTCTCCCAAAACGCCTCGTCCTCGACGTCCCAGTCGTAGATGTCGACACCGGAGCGACGATTCTCGTCTGCCGCGGCTTTGGCCATCAGACCACCTCCGATTCGATGGTGCTCTCGAGTTCCTCGGCGAATGCGCCCTTGGGCTCTTGCAGCATGAAGAGCGTGACGAGGAAGCTCACCAACGCTCCTCCGGCGAGGACGAAGAAGAACGTTCTGCTGTCAACGAGTGAGAAGATCACGAGGTAGATGACGGCGCCGACGTTGCCGTACGCGCCTGCCATCCCGGCGATCTGGCCGGTCATGCGCTTGTTGATCATCGGGATGATGGCGAACGTCGCACCTTCGGCTCCTTGGACGAAGATCGAGGCGAAGACGGTGATGGCGACGCCGACGACGAGCCAGCTCACGCCACCGAAGGCGGGCACGACGTTGCGGAGCCCGTCGGCGTCGACGGTGCCGTCCCACTTGCCGATGAACGCCATCAGGAAGAACCCGATCACGATCCCGAGCATGTAGATCATCATGGTGCGCTTGCGGTTGGTCATGCGGTCGGACAGGTAGCCACCGAGGGGCCGGGCGACGAGATTCACGAATGCGAAGGAGGCCGCGACCACTCCGGCAACCGTTGCGGTGACCAGCGGGTTTCCTGCGCTGTCGCGCAACGGCTCGAAGGTCAGTTCGAAGAACGCAGGGAGCATCGAGACCACAGCCAGCTCGGCGCCGAAGTTGGCGAAGTACGTGCTGTTGAGTGCGGCCACGCTGCCCCAGTGGTACTTCTCGTCCTCCGGCACCCCCTTGCGCAGGTACGGCAGGTTGATCTGCAGGGTCTTGACCACATGCACGATGTACACCGCGGCGAGCACGGCATATATCGCCAGCAGCACCTCGGCCGAGATGACGGGCTCTCCGTCGACGTCCACCGAGCTGATCCGCCATGCCAGCACTGCAAGTGCACCCATCAAGGGCATCGACCACACGAGGTATTGGATGAGGTCCCCATACGACGTGACCATCATCGGCTCGGTCTTCTTCGTCTTGAGGAGGGTCTTCCCCTCTGCGACGTCGCGGACGAGGAAGTAGTACATGACCCCGTAGGTGCCCATCACGAGCCCGTTGACGGCCATGGCCCAACGCCAGGCGTTGTCGCCGAGGTTGAACCACCCGCCCATGACGGTGATGGCGAACCAGGGGAGGGTCATCGCGGCAAAGGCCGACCCGAAATTGCCCCATCCGGCATAGAAGCCTTCGGCCCGCCCGATGTACTTGGGTGGAAACCACTGGGCCACCATCTTGATGCCGATGACGAAGCCGGCACCCACCGAGCTGAGCACGAGGCGTGCAATCAGCAGCTGCATGAAGCTGGTGCCGAACGCAAAGACGACGGCGGGGACCGACATGATCACCATCAGTCCGGAGAACACCACCCTGGCGCCGTAGCGGTCGATGAGGGCGCCGACCACGATGCGTGCGGGAATGGTGAGCGCAACGTTGGCGATCAGCAGGATCTTGATGTGTTCCTCGGTCAGCCAGCCCTCGCTGTCGAGCATCGTCGTCGACAGCGGCGCCATGTTGAACCACACGTAGAACGTCATGAAGAAGGCGATCCACGTGTAGTGCAGCGTGCGGATTCGCTCTTGGGATAGGTCGAGAAGCCGGGGTGCACCCTCCTCCGGCGCCGTTCTGAACTGCATCAACACGCTCCTGGACGGGTCATTTGCTGAGTTCTTGACTCAAGAAATAATAAATTGCCTGCCGGCGATAGGGGCGAACGTCCCTGAACGTCCCGTATAGAGTCGGTAATCGGTATTACAGGGGTCGAGGAGGTAGTACCGTCCACAGTGATTCAGGAGGTGTCCGATGATCCACTCGGGAGGCTGGTGGTCGTACCTCAGGTACGACGAAGACCAAGACCGCCCGCGGCTCGATCGTGCGCTCTTCCGGCGCGTCCTGAGCTACGGGATGCCGTACAAGCGGAAGATCCTCGTCGTCCTGGCGACGATCTTTGCGATCTCAGGGCTGACGCTGGTGCCACCGCTGATCATGCGGACCCTCATCGACACGGCGATCCCCGACGAGAACCTCCGCCTCGTGACGGTGTTGGGTGTCGGGATGGTCGCGGTTCCGCTCATCAACGGCGTCCTCGGGGTGCTGCAACGGTGGGCGTCTGCAGCCATTGGCGAAGGAATCATCTTCGACCTCCGGCGGCAGCTCTACGGCCACTTGCAACGGATGTCGCTCGGCTTCTTCACCGCGACGCGCACCGGGGAGCTGATGTCCCGGCTGAACAACGACGTGGTGGGTGCGCAGCAGGCAGTGACGGGGACCTTCGTGACGTTGGCGGCCAACATCGTGACCACCGTCCTGACCTTCGGGATCATGTTCCGGCTGGAGTGGCGGCTCACGTTGATGGCGGTGGCGATCGTCCCGCTGTTCATCTTTGCCTCCCGCAGCGTCGGCAAGTCGCTGCGAGTGATCCGGCGCCAGCAACTGGAGCGCAACGCCGAGATGAGCGCCCACATGCAGGAGACGCTGAGCGTCTCCGGTGCGCTGCTCGTCAAGCTCTTCGGGAGGACGGCGGACGAGGATCAGCGCTTTGCCGGCTTCGCCGCTCAGGTGCGCGACCTCGGCGTGCGGCAGGCGATCATCGGCCGCTGGTTCTTCATGGCCCTGGGTGTGATGAGTGCGCTCGGTTCCGCCCTCGTCTTCTGGTACGGAGCGGTGCTGGTCATCAATGGATCCTTGACCGTCGGCACGATCGTGGCGCTCTCGGCCTACCTGATGAACCTGTACGGGCCGCTCACGGCGCTGACCAACGCTCGCGTCGAGTTTGCGACGTCGCTGGTCTCGTTCGAGCGGGTGTTCGAGGTGCTGGACATGCCGCTCGACATCGTCGAGGCGCCGCGGCCGGTCGTCACCGACGAGATCGAGGGAAGGGTGGAGCTCGACGGTGTCTGGTTCTCGTACGGCAGTGCCAGCGGTCTGGAGTCGGTGCGGCGCTACGGCTGGGGCACCATGACCGAGGGCGACGAGGGCGGTCCACGTCACGATGCCGAGACGTGGACGCTCCAGGATCTGTCGCTGCGGGTCGAGCCCGGCGAGCTGGCCGCACTCGTCGGCCCAAGCGGCGCCGGTAAGACCACCACGACGTACCTCGTCCCACGCCTCTACGACGTCGATCGAGGCCGGGTGATGATCGACGGCCGTGACGTCAGGGAGTATTCGCTGGAATCGCTGGCCAATGCCATCGGCGTGGTCACCCAGGAGTCCTATCTCTTCCACGACACCATTGCGGCCAACCTGCTGTACGCCAAGCCCGATGCGACGGACGGCGAGCTCAGGGACGCGGTCGAGGCGGCCAACCTCGCCGAGTTCATCGATGCCCTCCCTCTGGGCCTCGAGACCGTCGTGGGCGAGCGCGGCTACCGGCTGTCCGGCGGGGAGAAGCAGCGAATGGCCATCGCCAGGGTCGTTCTCAAGGACCCCAGGATCTTGATCCTCGACGAGGCAACGTCGCATCTCGACGCCCATTCCGAGGCACTGATCCAGGAGGCGTTGGAGCGGGTGATGAAAGGGCGGACCTCCCTGGTGATCGCCCACCGGCTCTCGACCATCCTCGCCGCCGACCGGATCTTCGTCATCGGCGACGGGCGGCTCGTGGAGGCCGGCGCCCATGAAGAGCTCATTGGTCACGACGGGCTGTATGCGTCGTTGTACCGCACCCAGTTCGCCACCGTCGACTGACCGTCCATCCGCCGAATCGCTCCCGCCACCGGGTACCCTGCCGCCCGTGAGATCCAGGGGAGTGAGATCCGTCAGCCGCAGCGCAACTGCGGTCATCATTGCGTTCGTCGTCGCCGTCGCCGCGTGTGGCGGCGCCTCGAGCCCCGAGGACTACTTCTCGGGTCTGCGTGACGGGACTTCGGCGTATGCAGACGCGCTCTCGGACATGCGCGCCGGATACGCCGATGCGCTGCGCACGGAGCTCGAGGGTTTGCAGGAGGACACCGACTTCACCGACACGGCAGCCGTCGATGCGTATTTCGACCAAGCCAAAGAGGTTGCCATCGTCAAGACCGCCGACCTGTTCACCGACACAGGGGCACAGCTTCGGTCGCTCATCGACGCCTTGCGGCAGATGGAGGCGCCCGAGGCGCTGCGAGTGGCGCATCAGGACCTGGTAGCCACAGGAGAAGCACTGTCCGCAGCGCTTCCTGTGACCATCCAGGCCTTGCGCAGCCTCGACACGATCGAGAACCTGCAAGAGACCATCGACCAGTCGCCGTTTGCCGTTGCCGCGCAGCGGTTCACGATTGCATGTCAGAACCTCGAGGATGCCGCCACCGGCGCAGGGATCGAAGTCGACCTCCGATGCCCGGACGGGATTGCGGCCATCGCCGATGAGGAGGGACGATGATGGTGCGAATCGTTGTCGTTCTGGCAGTGCTGTTTGCGGCTTGCGGGTCCGGCGATGCCGAGTCCGGCTTGGACGGCGAAGCTTCGCCAGCGGCCACATCGCCTGACACAACCCTGGTGACGTCCACGTCTCCGTCTGTGGTGGCGGACACGACGATGGCGCCAGATACCGAGACGGGCCGCCCCGCAGACGAATGTGCCCACGTGGTCGGTGGCACCATCGACTTCGCTGGAGGCACGGCAACCGTCTCTGCGACCGTGCGGTCCGCGGACACCGGCTGGGACAAGTATGCGGATCGGTGGGAGGTCCGAGCTCCAGACGGCCGGGTGCTGGGCGAGCGCGTGCTCACCCACCCGCACGAAACCGAGCAGCCGTTCACCCGGTCGTTGAGCGATGTTGAGATCTCTCCCGAACTGACGGAGATCGTCCTGGCAGCGCACGACTCGGTCGCCGGGTTCTGCGGCGACACCTTCACCCTCGCGGTGCCGGACCGCTGATGTCGAAGCCGTATCCGGTATGGAGCGGGGAAACCTGGATCGAGCTACCGGTCCCGGAGAGTGGAGGGGAGCAGGTGGTTGTCCCCAACGTCAATGCCATTGTGTACGACGGGCTCGAAAGGCGCCGGATCCTGATGCAGCGTCGCGACAAGCCGGGAGAGGTGGTGCGCGGCCGGTGGGAGGTGCCCGGTGGCAGGTGGCGCGCCGGGGAACCACCCGACGTTGCCGTTGCACGAGAAGTGGAGGAGGAGACCGGTATCGTCGTCACCGCCGTTGCCGCGGCCGTGGAGACACTTCACCACGAACCCAACGTCGCTACGGTGGCAGCCCGCCCTGTGGCGGTGGTGTCCGGTCTCGACGGTGCCTACCCATCGCTGCACGTGGTATTCGAGTGCTACGGCGAGGGCACCCCACGCCCACTGCCGGGCGAAACCGCTGATCCGCTCTGGTGGGACGTCGACGAGGTGCGGGCGCACATCGCTTTGTCGCCCGAGGCGTTTGTCTGGCACACCGTTGGCATCTTGCGAGCCGTCCTGGGCTGAGACTCGGACGGGTTCACGCCTCGGCCGGCTCGGCGGGAAGTGGCGGTCCGGCAACGGGTCGCGGTGGAGGGGGCAGCACCAGCACCGGCTTGCTGCACTCGAGGGTGACCCTGGCCGAAACGCTCTCCCAGGCCGATTGGTCGAAGATGGGCCTTGTCGCCCCCATGACCACGATGTCGGCGTCGATCTTGTTGGCCAGCCCTGAGATCGTGGCTGCTGGGTCTTCTCCTTCGAGGTAGACCACGTCGGTCTCGATGTGTTCAGCGCGCATGGCCCGGACGACAGGCTCGCATATCCGCCGCCCCCGCTCTTCGACGTACCGGTCGACGACCGCATCGCTCTCCGAGGTCCACACCGGCACCGAACCGTCGTCGAGCGGGTGCCACCGATCGGAGCGAAGCTCGTCGAGGAACGATCGGGGCACTTCGATGACCGTCGTCACGGTGACCCGACCGTCGTCTCCGATGAGACGCTTCACGAATTCCACCGAAGATGCCGGGCTGAGCACGCCTGAGGTGGCGATGAGCACATGCATGGGTGGATGCTAGGACGAATCCACGAGCAATGCCTTCCGCGCCGACCCTCAGGTGCAGGGTGAACAATCCATGAAATCCCACCACGGGCTGCTGCCAGCAACGGCTGCTGCCGTACTATGGCGGCATGGTCACCCCCGTTGCAGCCGGCCGCGTCCTCGTCGTTGACGACGAGCCGATGGTGCGCGAAGTCGTCACGGCATATCTCGAACGCGACGGCTTTCGTGTCACCGGCGTCGGCGACGGGCGGAGCGCCTTGAAGAGCTTTCTCGCCTCGACTCCCGACCTGGTCGTATTGGATGTCATGCTTCCCGAGATCGATGGCTTCAGCCTCCTGACCGAGCTGAGAAAGCACGCCGACGTCCCGGTGATCCTGCTGACTGCCCGCACCGAAGAAACCGACCGGGTGCTCGGGCTCGAACTCGGCGCCGACGACTACGTGGTCAAGCCATTCTCGCCCCGAGAGCTGGCGGCCAGGGTGCGCTCGGTGTTACGCCGGACACGCCCAACCGCACCAGGCAACGTGCTGGAGTACGACGGGCTTCGCATCGACAGCGGCACGCGGGAGGTTGCGTGCGGCGGAGAGGTCGTCGAGCTCACACCGAAGGAGTTCGACCTGCTCGCCTTCTTGGCCGGATCGCCGCGCCAGGTCTTCTCGCGGGCGCAGCTGCTCGAACAGGTGTGGGATTCGTCGGCCGATTACCAGGATCCTTCGACGGTGACGGTGCACGTGCGGCGGTTGCGGCGCAAGATCGAGGCCAACCCAGAGAAGCCGAGGTGGCTCCACACCGTGTGGGGCGTCGGGTACCGGTTTGAGCCGTGAAAGCCCTTGCCGCGCTGGCCCTTGCGATCCTCGCTGCGATCTCGCTCTTCGAGGTCACGATGCGGCCGTCCAGCGGAGAGCGCAGCCAGCTCCTCTTCTTGTTCATCGCCATGGCGGCGGGCACCGCGCTGATCGGCTGGCTGCTGCCACGGGTGACGAACCGATTCCGCTCCTTGCGGACCTCGATGCTGATCATGGGCATGGCTGCCGTTGGTGCCGTTGCGGTTGCGACCGGCGTGGCGGCAAGGCTGATGTTTCTCGAGTCGCACGACCTCCAGCTGCTGACCGTCGTGCTCGGCTTTGGTGTTGGGCTCGGCGTCGTGCTGGCGATCACCACGGCCGGAGAGCTCACGCAAGGCTTGGGCGAGATCGGACGCACGGCAGCCCGCGTAGCCGACGGCGATCTCGATGCACGCACCGGGGTGCTGCGAGCGGACGAGCTGGGGGCTGCTGCCGCCGCGGTCGATCTGATGGCAGAGCGCCTTTCGGCATCCGAAGCGGAACGTGTAGCCAACGAGAAGGCGCGCCGCCACTTCCTTGCCGCCCTGGGCCACGACCTGCGGAGTCCTCTTGCTGCCTTGCGGGCCGCGGTTGAGGCGCTCGAGGACGGGCTCGCCCCTGACCCGCAGCGCTACTTGCGGTCGATGCGAGCCGACGTCGACGCCATGAGCCACCTCGTCGATGATTTGTTCCTGCTGGCCACGATCGAAGCAGGCAAGCTCGAGATCGACCGCGAGCTCATCGACCTTGCGGAGCTCGCCGACGAGTCCATCGATGCGCTCGAGCCGGTAGCCGCAGGCAAGGGCGTCGAGCTTCGTCTCGATGCGCAGGGCAGCGTTGCAGCGATGGGAGGGGCGACGGCGCTCGGCAGGGTGATCCGCAATCTCCTCAACAACGCCATCCGCTACAGCCCTGAGTCCGCGGAAGTTGTTGTTCGGGTCAGAAACGGTGCGGGGGCCATGGTGGCTGTGGCGGACTCAGGGCCTGGATTCTCCGCCGCTATGGTCGATGAGGCGTTTGACGAGTTTGTCACTGCCGACCCGGCGCGCTCCCGCGCCAGTGATGGGGCGGGTCTCGGTCTGGCGATCGCCAAGGGCATCGTTGCGGCCCACGGCGGCACGATTTGGGCCGAGCCGGGACCGGGCGGCATGGTGGCTTTTCGGATCCCGTCCGTCTGACCGCAAAGTGTTGTCCCCGCAAACCGTCCGAGGAGGATGTGGAAATGCCTGAAGCTGTTGCGCCCGAAACGCTCAACAAGGTGCTGTGGAAGATCCCGAACGTCTTGTGCCTGATCGGCTCGCGTAACGGCGACGAGTGGAACGGCATGACCCAGAGCTGGGTGACGCAGGTGGCAATGGAGCCAGTTCTGGTGGCGGCGTCGATCGATGCCAAGGCGGTGACCAACCGGCTGATTCGCGACGGCGGCAGTTTCACCGTCAACCTGTGGGACCGTGACGACACTCGGCCGTTTGTGAAGTTCTCCAAGCCGGCGGTCAAGGACGGCATGATGCTCAACGGCCGGCCCGTTCGTGAGGGGGTCACGGGAGCACCGATCTTCACCGAGGCGGTGGCCTACCTCGACTGTCGGGTTTGGCAGGTCGTCGAGTGCGGCACGCACGACCTGTTCATCGGTGAGGTGGTCGATGCCGGATTCCACGGCGGCGATGACCCGCTGGTGGCCCGGATGGAAGACACCAGGATGAAGTACGGCGGGGTCAAGCGCGGCGGTCACTGAGCCGGGCTGGGCCTCTTCCCTAGCGGCTTGATCACTGCTCGGCGGCGGCTGCCTCGAGGTCGTACCCGGGTAGCCCATTGGCGGTCCAGGACGCAAAGGCCTCAGCGTTGGTCACGTCGCGGTCCTGAGCCACGGCGAGGAGATACCGGTAGTGGAGGAAGTCGCAATAGCGCTGCACCGGATCGGCCCCCGGCTCCAGATCGGCGATCTGGAGTAGCAGGGGCTCGAAGACGTCGACCCGCCACCTGATCGCCCTGACGGCCTTGCCGGTCGCGCTCTCGACCGAGTGCGTGGTCTCGTAGTACCGCAGGTCACTGAGCACCTGACGCGCCTGCTGCTCCGAGGCGTCGATTCCCGTCATCTCCCGAAGCCGAGTTCGGTGGAAGTTTCTTCCACCGACGGTGACCCGCAGCCTCATGCGTCGATTGTCGTCGTCCCCTACCGGGCCCAGGTCGACATCGTCGACATCGAAGCCGAGGGCGTTGAGGCGGTCGACACGTTCCCGGACCCTGAACCCCTCCGTTGGGCCGATGATGATCGGCTCGGTGAGCTCGGCCCACAAGCCGGTGTACCGGGAGACGACATCCTCGCCGAGGCGAAGATCGGCGTCGTCGATGTCGACGCCCTGCTCGGCGGCGATGTCGGCCATGCCGCCGGCGAGGTTGATGACCATGATGTCGAGGTCGTGCATCCGCTGCCCGTTGCTGAGCTCGTCGTGAAGCTCAGACGTCTCGGCGTCGATCATCACTGCTTCGATCGCCCCTGCGTCGTACCGGTAGAGCAGGTTGGACAGCGAACAATCACCCCAGAAGAGGCCGGCGAGGTGAAGCTCGACGAGGAGACCGGCGACGGCATCGAGCATCTGCTCGCGCCTGGGGCCGAAGTTGCCGCCGGAGATCAGCTCTCGGTACGTGAAGGCGTGCTTGACATAGTGGGTGATGACGGCGGCGGAATGTTCCCGGTCGCCTTCGACCCACGAACGGTCGACGAGCCCGATCGGCGTGGCGACCGGCCTCACCCGGAGCTGCAGGGCGCGCAAGGTCCGGTACTCGTGACGTGCCGTGCGCCGCGGCAGCTCCTTGATGGCGTAGATGTCCTCCCCGTAGGCGACGAAGCGGACTTCGTGGCGGTGGATTCCCGTGGGCAGCTCCACGAGATGGGGATCCGTCCACTCGGCCAGCGGGCGGTCCCATGGCAGGTCCAAGAAGGCAGGGTGACCGGGACGTATCGACAGCGTTGGGGTACCCAATGGTTCTCCGGTGGTGGGGGAATGGCAGCAGTTGCGGGCGGTTAGTGTCGCGTGCAATGAGCACGCTACCCGAGCGGATCGAAGTGATGGACGGCGCCCAAGTGGAGCTGACCTGGGAGGACGGCGAGGTCACGCTGCTGTCTGCCGTCGATCTCCGGGCGGCATGTATGTGTGCCGTATGCCGGGAGCCTGCTGGGGAAGCGGCAACTCGTGCTGTGCTCGATGGCGCAGTACCGGTCACCATCGCGGATGCGTCACTGGTCGGTGGCTATGCGGTCAACTTCGTCTTTGCCCCCGACAATCATCACACCGGAATCTTCCCGTTCACGGCATTGCGGGCGATGACGCCTGACACGACGGGCACCAGTACGTGACCCGAGCGAGCGGCCCGTGGGTGGCCGACCGGATGACCGTGCCGCAACGTCGACACGGTCGTCCACCACGCCCATAGACCCAGGTGGATTCGCGCCCGCGTCGTCCGGTCGTGGTGCGCGGCGCACCGCCGACATTGACCCGAAGGAGCTTGGCCGCGCGCAGGTAGACGTCTCGCAGCCGGGCGTCGGGCACCTGTGCCGGTCGAGCTGCCGGGTCGATGCGCTCCATGAAGAGCACTTCACTCTTGAAGACGTTGCCGATACCGGAGGCAAGCCCTTGGTCGAGCAGGAGGTCGGCCATGGTCGGCGCCTGCGAGGCGCGAGCACGCTGCAGGATCTCGTCGAGGTTCACATCCGGGTCGATGAGGTCGGGGCCCACGCGCAGCAGGTCGCGGAGGATCCGGTCGGTCGGGCCAATCTCCACTGTGGGGGCGGCGAAGCACACTGCAACGGCGCTGTCGGTGCGCAACACGACTCTGGCCTTGCCGGCCGTGCGGCGCCACGGTTCGTCGTGATCGTAGAGGTGCCAGTGCCCGGTCATGCCCAGATGGGTCCGCAGCGTCCACGCACGATCGGTATGGATGAGGAGGTGTTTGCCCACCGCCGCCACGCCCGCGACCGTGGCGCCGGATAGCCGTCTGCCTTCGCGCCGCACCGCCGGGTGGGATCCTTCCACGGCGACGAGCCTCCTGCCCTCGAGGGCAGGTCTGAGGCGGGCGGCCGCGTTGTGGATGGTGTCGCCCTCAGGCACGCGATCTCGTGTTCTTGGGGGTGAAGGTCAGCCCTCGATAGCCCGGCACAAAACCCTCGCGCTGCAGCGCCGCATCCCAGCGCCCGCCGGCGACCGGTTCGCCATCGATGGTGGCGACGGCGACCCGGGTCCTGCGGTGATTGGCCATTTGGACGAGACCTGCGGCAACGAGATCGACGTCTTCCACGAAGGTCAGGATGGTGCGTCCGCCGCGCTCGGCGTAGACCACCAGCGTCCCGTCGCACAGCACGACGTGACTCCCGGCTCTGCGGGCCGGTCGTCCGGCGGCTCGCTCCGGCCACGGCAGCGAGGATCCGTATGCGCTGGCTGGATCGGCGGCGGCAAGGATGACGATGCCGGTGTCCTTCGTCGCCCGCAACCGATCGACCGCTCCTGGGAGGGCAAACTGCGATCCCCCGCGACCCTCGATGAAGTATCCCCGCCGCACCCGGCCGGCGTCTTCCATTGCGGTGAACACCGGGTAGAGACCCGAGAAGCCGCCAGGCACCCCCTCGGCGAGCACCGCCTCACGGGTGACGACGCCGTACCGTTCCAGCAATTGTTCTGCGATGGCGGTCGCTTTCATCTCCGAGGCGACGGGCTCGTCTGCGGCCAGCAGGTCGCGGACCAGGTACCACCGTCCACTGCCGAGGGGCGGCACTGCCGACGGGAACGCCGGTGTCCGTGTGGTGCGGCGAGACTTTGCGGCCACAAAGGCACGGACCGGCGCCAGGGTGTCGTTGGTCACTTCGCCTGCCCAGACCAGATCCCACAGCGCCTCGAGGACGGCGTCCTGCGGCCCGCCCTCTGCCGCCAGGTAGAGGTCTTGGAAGAACGATGCTCCACGCTGGTCCAAGTGGTTGCGGAGCACATCATGGAGGTCACCGACCGGCGGCTCATCGAGGGTGGGCCCGTGCAAGAGCGGCACCTGATGACGCAGGTAGAGCGCGATCCGCCCGTCCCGGTTGCCCAGCGGCCCGCGGCCGACCCACACGACCTCTCCTGAAGCCAGCAGAGCATCGAGCATTCCGGGCTGGTAGTCGAGGCGAGCAGCCAGCACGTCCACTTCGAAAACGCTCGCCGGCAGGGATGCACCCTGGAGCTGACGGACGACGTCCATCATGCGCGCAGCATGGCCCTGGGTGTTGCCGATCTCGTGCCACTCCGGAAGGAAGCGCGCCTGTACCAAAGGATCGACGGCCTCCACTTCTGCGCGGAGCACGGCGAGTGACCGGCGCCGCAACCGCCGCAGCACGTCTGCATCGACCCACTCCTGGCCCTCACCTCCGGGGCGGTACGCGCCGGCGGAGACGCGACCCTCCCCGGCGAGCCGGTGGAGCACCTCGCCGACAGCGGCGGCCGGCAGGCCAAGATCGAGTGCGGCGGCCTCCGCAGTGAAAGGCCCGTGGGTGCGGGCAAATCGGCCAACCACGTCGCCCAGCGGATCGGTGCCCGGCTCCAGAAGCGCAGGAGGGGTCCACAGCGGCGGTGAGACTCCGAGGGCGTCGCGGAGTTTGGCAACGTCTTCGATGGCGGCGATCCGCTGCTCCCCGTGCATGTGGACTTCGGCGATGCGGCGGGTGAGGCGGAGATGGTCGAGGGCTTGGTCGACGTCGAGCTCTGGGCTGGTCCTGGCGGCGAGCGCTGCCCGGTTGAGCGGTCCAAGATCGCGGAGCGCATCGTGCATGGCGTCTGCGCTCGTGATACGTCGCTCAGGGGCGAGACGCTGCAACTCGGCTTCGACTTCGGCGATGACGGCGGGATCGAGGAGGTCGCGGAACTGCGGGTCGCCGAGGAGCTCTTTGAGCAAGGTCCGGTCGAGGGTGAGCGCTGCGGCCCGCTTCTCCGCCATCGGTGCGTCGTACTCGTACATGAACGAGGCGATGAAGTCGAACATGAGGGATGACGCAAACGGGCTTGGCCCACTCAGCTCGATGTCCGTGACTCGCACCTTCCGGCTTCCGATGTCGGTCAGCACGGCGACGAGTGCGGGGACGTCGAAGTGGTCCTGCAACACCTCCCGGTACGTTTCGAGCACGATGGGGAATGCGGCGAACCGCTTGGCGATATCGAGCAGGCTGGCCGCCTTGCGACGCTGCAGCCACAGCGGGGTGCGGCTGCCGGGGCGGCGGCGGGGGAGCAGGAGTGCCCGGGCGGCCGCTTCCCTGAAGCGCGAGGTGAAGAGTGCCGAGTCGGCGACCTCCTCCAACAACAACTCTTCCACGTCGGCGGGGTCGAGGATCACGGTGGAGGCCGGTGGCGGCTCGTCGATGTCGGGGAACCGGAACACGATGCCGTCGTCGGACCAGATGACGTCGACCTCGCTGCCGACGCTGCTGCGTAGCTGGTGGCGGGCGGCCAGCGCCCAGGGCGCGTGGACCCGAGCCCCAAATGGGGAGAGCACGACCATGCGCCAATCGCCGATCTCGTCCCGGAAACGTTCGACGACGATGGTGCGGTCCGTGGGGAGCGTCCCTGTGGCGTCCCTTTCCTCCTCGATGAATGCCGCCAGGTTGTCGGCCGCCCACGAGTCGAGGCGGTACTCGTCTCGCAGGACCTCCCTGGCCGCACCGGGATCGAGACCGCCGATCTTGCGGACGAACGCTCCGACCGCCTTGCCGAGCTCCAGGGGACGGCCAGGCGCATCGCCGTGCCAGAACGGCATCTGGGCTGCTGCCTCGCCGGGGGCGGGGGTGACGATCACCCTGTCGTGAGTGATCTGGTCGATCTTCCACGACGTCGAGCCGAGGACGAAGACGTCTCCTGGGCGGCTCTCGTAGACCATCTCCTCGTCGAGCTCGCCGACCTTGCCTCCCTCGGGGAGCGACACGGTGTAGAGCCCCCTGTCGGGGATCGTGCCTGCGTTGGTCACGGCGAGCAGCTTGGCGTTGCGGCGGGCTTCGACCCTGCCGTCCACCCGGTCCCACACCACCCGTGGCCGCAGCTCGGCGAATTCGTCCGACGGGTAGCGTCCGGCGAGCATGTCGAGCGTGGCCTCGAAGCTCGATCGGGCAAGATCTGCGTACGGCGCCGCCTTGCGGACGAGGCCGTAGATCTCGTCCGCGCTCGAGGTTTCCACGGCCACCATCGCCACGACCTGCTGGGCGAGGACATCGAGAGGGTTCTTGGGTATGCGGGTCGCCTCGATGGCTCCTTTGGCCATTCGCTCGACGACGACTGCCGTCTCGAGCAGGTCCCCCCGATGCTTGGGGAAGATACGGGCGACGCTCGGTGCTCCCACCTGGTGACCGGCGCGGCCGACGCGCTGCAGCCCACGGGCAACAGATGAGGGGGACTCCACGAGCACGACCAGGTCGATGGCGGCCATGTCGATGCCGAGCTCGAGCGTGGAGGTGGCAACGACCCCGCGCAGGTCGCCGGCCTTGAGCCGGTTCTCGATCTCGAGGCGCTGCTCCCGGGAGACGGATCCATGGTGGGACTGCACCAGCTCTTCACCGGCGAGCCGGTTGAGCTCTGCGGCAAGCCGCTCGGACAGGCCACGAGAGTTGACGAAGAGCAGCGTCGATCGGTTGGCGAGAATCAGCTCGAGGAGGCGTGGGTACATGGCCGGCCAGATCGAGCGCCTCTTGCCGTCTTCTTCCGCACCTTCGACGAGCGTCTCCTCCGGGCGGGTCATGTCGGACACCGGCACGACGATGCCCAGATCCAGCTCCTTGTCCCACGGGGCGTCCACGACGGTGACGGGACGCGGCTCCCAACCCGTCGCGTTCGGTTCGCCACCGCCGAGGAACATGGCGATGTCCTCGAGGGGTCGCTGGGTGGCCGACAGCCCGATGCGTTGCAGCGGATGGTCGGTGACGGCGGCGAGTCGTTCGAGGGTGAGGCTCAGGTGGGAGCCACGCTTCGTTGCGGCGACGGAGTGGATCTCGTCGATGATCACCGTGCGGACGGTCCGCAGGATCTCGCGGGCCTGCGAGGTCAGCATCAGGTACAGCGACTCGGGGGTCGTGATGAGGATGTCGGGCGGGTGGCGCAGCATGGCCTGACGCTCTGCGCTCGGGGTGTCGCCTGTGCGCATCGCCGTCGTGACCTTCGGCGTGGCGAGACCGAGTCGGGCGGCGGCGATCTGGATGCCCGTGAGCGGCGCCCGAAGGTTGCGCTCGACGTCGTAGGCCAGGGCCTTCATGGGCGACACGTACAACGTCCGGCATCGCTCCCGTTCGGGTGGCGTCGGCTCGGCAGCGAGTTGATCGATCGCCCACAGGAAGGCGGCCAGCGTCTTCCCCGATCCGGTCGGGGCATGGATCAAGACGTGCTCACCGCGGCTGATGGCCTCCCAGCCCCGCTCCTGGGCCTCGGTCGGGAAAGGGAACGATGCGTCGAACCACATCCGGGTCGCATCGCTGAACTGGGTGGAGCGGGTCGTCACGTCGACAGGGTACCGAGGTCGAGTGACAGAAACTCCCGCCACGGCAGATCATCGAGCTTGGCGTGCCTCGACGTGTCCTCGGAAACCCTCGATCAAGGGTTGACTCGGGGCAAATGACAAAATCGTCTTACGCGCACTCTCTACATAAGTCGTTGGCCTCGCTGCGATCTGCAGGTGTGGCGCGAGACTTCGGCCCTGTCCAGAACTCGAGCCAACTCTCGACTGGAGATCGAGGGTTGCTCCCGGTGCGGACGCCGTGTTGGGGGCTGCTGCGTGGGGCGCTACGGTCACCTCACTCGTGGACATCGCCGTCAATCTCGTCGAGAGCTACCTGAGACTCACGGGCTATCTCACCCTGAGTGAGTTCGAGGTGCAGCGCCGCAACGATGAAGGGCGCTTCACGACGGTCACCGACATCGACATCATGGCCATCCGGATGCCCGGGGCGGTGTACATCGGCGATCCCCACAAGCCGGCCGACTACGAGTTGCTCGAGATCCACGACCCTGCACTTGCCCTCGAGGACGACGTGGTCGACGTCATCATCGGCGAGGTCAAGCAGGGTGCCGCCGAGTTGAATGCCGGCATCAAGGACCATGCTGTTCTCCATACGATGTTGCGCCGCGTGCAGGCGCTGTACGACGAGCCGGTCGAGGTGGTGATTCGCGGCCTGCAACGTGGGCTCGTACATCGATCGCCGGCACGAAGCGGTGGAGCCATCCGCACCCGGCTGGTTGCTTTCGGTCGCAGCCCCGAGACGAGCGAGACCGTCATCTCGCTGAGCCATATCGTGACCACCATGCTGGCGTTCTTCGAACAGCACGAAGACGCCATGCGTGCGCTTCAGTTCCGGGAGCCCGCACCCGCGTTCCTCCGGCTGCTGCTGAAGTCGGGGTTCGACATCGAGCAGGAGCCGCGCGGAAAGTGGCGGGAATGATGTGCGGGTCGCGGCGGGGACCACATCCCGCCACCCGAGGTCGCCGCTCAACGTGAGACCTGTGCAGTCGTGGAAGAGACGCTCAGGCGGATCGCCGGCGAGTTCCCGCAGCCTTGGCGACGGCGCCAAGGAACGTCAGCGTTGCGGCCTGGGTGCCGTTTGCTGCGGCGTGGCGGGTGATCTCCGTCGTGACGTCCGAGCCGGTCGCCGGCCGCAGGAGATGCGTGACGTTGCGAAGCGGTACGCCCTCATTGTGCCAACGCCCGCCGTCCCGCTGCGGAGAAGGCCTTGGCCTTGGCAGGATCGATGGGATTTGTCGTTTCGCCCTGCATCTTCAGTGTGGTCCCGACGATGACTCCGTCGGCGATCGCCAGGAATTGGGCGACATTCGCCGCTGAAGCGCCTGAACCGACGAACAACGGCGTCGTGGGCACGGCGTTGCGAGCATCGCGCAAGGTCGTGATCGTCGGCGGGCGACCGGTCGCAGCCCCGGAGACGATGATGGCATCGGCGAGCCCGCGACCGGCCAGCTCCTCGGCAGCGTGCTCGAGAGAGGTGCCCGGGGGTGGGATCGCATGTTTGACGAACACGTCGGCCATGATGCGCGTCTCTGGGGCAAGAGAACTCCGCAGCCGGACGACCTCGGCGGCATCGCCAACGATGAGGCCCTGGTCGGTCCACATGCTTCCGGTCAGGACGTTGACCCGAATGAAGGCGGCGCCCGTTGCCGCCGCGACGGCGAGTGCGCCCCTGGCGTCGTTGCGCAGCACGTTCACGCCGACGGGGAGCCGGATGTTGCGCATCACTTCAGCGATGGCTCGAGTCATCGAAGCGATCGTCACTTTGGGTACGTCGTCGCGAAAGAACGGGGCATCGCCGAAGTTCTCGATCCCGATGGCGTCGAAGTCGGCTTCTTCGAGTTGGCGGGCATCGGCGACGGCAGCTGCCACGACAGCATCCAAGTCCCCGCCGAATCTGGGTGACCCAGGCAGTGGGCCGAGATGGACCATTCCGATGAGGCGGGGGAGTTGACTCACGATCCGCCCGAGTCAGTAGGCGCGGACGATGCGCAGCGCCATCTCTGCGGGCTCGCCGATGGCCTTGAGTCCGGTATCGGCAGGATCGAGGCGATGCACTGCGACCCTGCAGAACTCGGCGGCGATACCCTTGATGACGTAGTCGCTGTCCCGCGGGCCGTAGATCCAGCTTGCGTACTTGGGTCCCATCAGCTGCACGCGGATGCCCTCTGCCGGGTACTCCTCGCCCGCTTCGGCGAAGGCATACGGCAGCATGCGGTGCGCCAGCCAAGCGACGTGGCGAAGCCGCGGTGAGTCGACCTCTTCCTCCTCGCCCTCTTCCTCTTCCTTGACCGGCAGCCGGCCCTCCATGGCGGCTTGGATGTCCAGGCCGTGCGCCCACGTCTCCATGAGTCGCATGGTCGCAAATGCCTTGGCGCTCATCGGGCTGATGACCCAGGGGATCCGGTCCTTCTGCTCCATGCGGGAGAGGGCATCCACGACCGAGGCACGGCCGTTGCGCCACCACTCGATCACCTCTTGGTAGCGCTTGCCCCTGCCTTCGTCCACGCCGCGCTGGGTCCATTCGTCGACGTCGACAACTGCTTGGGAGTCGATGAACGCCTGTCCGTGCTCGATGGCATCTGCCGCAAAGGTCTCGGTATAGGCCAGATGGCTGACGGTGTCATGGATCGACCAACCCTTCGCCGACGTGGGCAGCTTCCAATCTCGCTCGTGTATTCGCTGCAAGAACTGATCGAGTGCCTGTTGCTCGGCAACGAGGTCTGAGAGGATTTCACGCATGGGGACACAATTCTACAAGCCTCGGAGACGGTTGGCGCCGTTGTCGGACGCGAGCGCACGTCGCATCTCCAGATTGCGCCTGCCGGGGGGAGTCACACCGATCGAGGGCCGCGTTCGACCAGCTCGGCCACTTCCCGCTGGGCGAGCTCCGCAACCGCCCGCGCCTTGAGGGTGCGTCGTTGCACACTCGCCAGGTGGATCTCTGCGGCTTCGAGGGCCTGGTCGACCTCTTCGGAAGGATCGAGTTCGGCTTTCACCCTGTACTCGGAGACCTCGCTATCCGCACGACGCAGCGAAGTCTCGAGACGCTTGAGCCGTGCAATCGCCGAATCGGCGCGTTCTTCGGCCTCGGTGAGCGCAGAGAAGGCGCCGCTGTCTGGCCCGGCGGCCAGATCGACGGGTGCGGCAGCGACGACCGCGGCCGCCAGCGGGAGCTGTTGGAGCGTCGTGTGCAGATCGGCGTTCATCGGGTCGAGCACCTCGCTCCTACGGACCCTCATGGGCACCAGCACCAAGCTTGCTGTTGCACAGTTCTCCGCGGCGACGCTGCTGTTGTCACCGATGAGTACGGTGACGGTTGCCGGGATGCGGACATCCTCGAGCATCGCCTCCAGTTGAGCGTTGGCCGCCTCGGCGTCGGCGTCGACGTCGACGACGGTCACCAGCCGGATCTTGCTCTTCCGCCATTCGGGAGTCCTGGTGAACAGATAGGCCGCCAAGAGGGCGAGCCGGCTGGCGTCGTCGCCCTTCCACCACACATCGATCCGCCGGTCCCGTGACGGCTGATCCGCAACGACACCCCACCGCCGAGCGTCTGTGGACACGGCTACGACGTTGACGCCGAGGCGCATGACATCTCGAAGCACGCGGAAGTAGTCGTCGAGGCGGGAGCGATCGTCAGTCTCGGGCCAACCGAACAGCACGGTGTTCGCCTTGATCGGTCCGAGCCCAAACGACTGCACGATGATGGGTAGTGCCTCCAGGGCGTCGGGTGCCAGCACTGCGAGGCTGTGCACGTCGATGCCGTCGGTGAGCGCTTCGGCCTCCATGGCTTCTTGTTCTCGCTGCCGCTCCCGCCGCTTGACGGCCCCGGAGCCTTGAGTCACCTGCACCACGGCAGAAAGCCCGCTCGCCCCCTCGAGCCAAGAGGCGAAGCGAGTGAGGCGGCGGCGCCTGGCACTATCGGCAGAGAACGCGAGCACTTGGGGACGCCAGTTCCGTGCACTCGTCGCCTCGCCACTCATGAGACGGATGTTCTGCTTCGCCTTCTGGAAGTAATGCGAGTGGCTGGCGTCTGCCCAACGTTCCGGTCGGGGACGGCGGGCGAGATAGGTCTGGATTCCCAACAGGACGACGATCGACACGATCCCGGCCATCGGGTTGATGGCCACCATCGCGCCAAAGGCGCCAAGCGCTCCGAGCAGGCTCAACCGCCGGTTGAAGTACTTGAACCGTGGTCGGAATGACGGGCTGGCTGCCGTCGCCTCGTAGTAGGTCGCATAGTTGAGCAAGCCATAAGAGATCAGGAAGAACATCGATACCACGGGGGCGACGACGTTGAGGTTGCCCAAAGAGATGGTCACCAGCGCGATGGTCAGCGCCAGCAGCACGCCACGGCGAGGGTTCGACGTCGGGCCGTGCCCCTTGGCGAAGAAGTGGAGCATCGGGAAGATGCGGTCGCTGGCAAGGGATTGCAGGATCCGCGGCGCCCCAAGGAATGATGCCATTGCAGACGAGAGGGTTGCCGCGATCACCCCGATGTCGATGAGCGGGCCGACGGCCGCCACGTTCTTCAACGAAGACGGATCGTTGGCGAGGACGATGAGCGGGAGAGAGGCTGCCAGCAAGATGGCGACGGTCACATAGACCACCGTGGACAGCCCAACGGCGGAGAACGTCCCGAACGGCAAGCTCTTCCCCGGGTCCTTCAGGTCGCCGGACATGCTGACGCCCTGAGTGAATCCTGTGACGGCGGGGAAGAAGATCGCAAAGATCGCCCAGAAGCCCAACGTGCTCTCGGGTGCAGACCAGCTGCGCTGCAGGAGGCCGCTGTCGAAGGCCCCGAGCGCTCCGGCGTAGAACGAGGCGAGGGCCAGCACCAGCAACACCATGATGACGCTCTGCAGTTTGCTCGCCGCGTCTGCGCCCAACCAGGCGAAACCGAACAGCACCAGCACTGCAGCACCGGCGATCAGCTGCGCGCCCGTTGCACTCTCGACCCCGGCAATGCTCGCGGCGGCTTCGCCAAATCCGATCGCATAGAACGCAATGGAGACCGACTGGGCGAGGAACAAGACGATGCCGATGGCGCCGCCGAACTCGATGCCGAGGGTTCGCGAGATCAGGTAGTAGTCGCCGCCGCCCCTCACCTCGATGTTGGTGGCGATCGCCGCCAGCGAGATGCTGGTCAGCGCTGACAGCACGGTGGCGATGCCGATGATGACCAGCGAGTTGCGGAGCCCTGCGTTGCCGACCACGAACCCGAGGCGGAGAAACAGGATGATCCCCAGGATGGTGAGGATCGAAGGCATGAACACACCCGCAAACGTCCCGAGTGTGCCCCCCGTTGAATTGCGATCCACCCAGCTCTCCCTCAACCGGCGGTCAGACCGCACCTCCAAACCACGAGCGGAGCCTACTGCTGATCAACCGTGCTTCGAGGCGCGCACATCACGTTTTTTCGACGGCGATATCGACCACGGCTGTGATGTCCGCCTCGACATTGATTCGGTCGACCATGGCGCGGAGCCGGCCGTGGCCACGGCGGTTGAAGTGGAGCCGGATGCGGGGCAGCTCGGGATGGTCGTCGTCGGCGATCTCACGTGCGGATGGCCCAACCTTCTCGATCGACCCTGAAGCAAGCAGGTCGGCGAAGTCATCGTTGAGCTCGGCGACGAGGGCGGCGGACGGCTCGTGCTTGAGCCGCAGGACCAGCTTGCCCTCGACGTATCGCTGCGAGTGATAGTTGCCGTAGAAGCGACGGATCTCGCGGCACGCATCGTCGACGTCTGTCGTGAAGTGGAAGAGGTTGCGATCGTCCGGCGAGATCATGCCATGGCGCTCGAGGCTGGCGACCAGCTCGAGCCACGCCTCCCAGTAGCCGGTTCCCTCCGCCTCGATCAGCACGATCGGGTGCAGATCCGACTTCCCGGTTTGGATCAGCGTGAGAAGCTCGAAGGTTTCGTCCTGGGTGCCGAAACCGCCGGGGAAGACGGCAAACGCATCGGACTCCTTGACGAACATGAGCTTGCGGGTGAAGAAGTACTTGAAGTTGATCAGCCGGCTTTCGTGGACGTACGCGTTGGCCTCTGCCTCGAAGGGAAGCCGGATGTTCACTCCGAAGCCGTACTCGGTGCCTGCACCCTTGTTTCCGGCTTCCATGATCCCGGGTCCTGCGCCCGTCACGACCATCCACTGGTGCTCGTCGGCCATCCGGTTGGCAAAGTCGGCGGCGAGCTGATAGTTCGGGTCGTCCGGTTTGGTCCTTGCCGACCCGTAGATCGTCACCTTGGGGACCTCGCGGTACTTGGAGAAGATGAGAAACGAGTAGCGCATCTCTTTGAGGGCGGTGTTCACCAGCTTGAGGTCGCCACGTTCGGTGTCGTCCCGCAGCAGCTTGAGCCCGCTCACCAACATCTCAGCGATCAGGTCCTCGTCGTGATCGTGCGTCGCATGGCCGTCCTTGCTGACGGCATCGCTGATGAGCTCTGCAAGCCGTTCGTCCAGCCCGTCTCCTAGTTGATAGCGCCGCATCCCGGCAACCTACACCACTAGGTTGTCGCACTATGACGTTGGCGCAGGACTTCACGCTTCTCGACCAGGCTGGCAGTCCTTGGACACTGAGCGATCATCGCGACCACGCCGTCGTGTTGCTGTTCCTGAGGGGCGATTGGTGAGCGTATTGCAACGGCCAGCTGGTCAGCGTGGCAAAGCGGTATCACGAGTTTCTCGAGGCAGGGGCGATCGTCGCCGCGGTCGTGGTCGACACGCCGGCGCAGAACGCCGCCATGGTCGAGAAGCTCGATTTGCCGTTCGTGATGCTGTCCGACCCGGATCGCAGCCTGGCCATCGACCCATTTGGGGTTGCCGACCCGCGAGATCCCAGGGAGATTGCGCTGCCCACCACTGTGGTCATCGCGCCAGGAGGCGAAGAGGCGTGGCGGCGCGTGTCCTTCGACTTCGCCGAGCGTCCCGAGGAGGATGAGGCCCTTGGGGTCGTTCGATCGCTGGGTCGTTCCGGGGTCGACGCCGAGCCGGTGTCGCTGTTGAATCCTGTTGCCGGGCCGAATGCCATGCCATTCGACTCACTCACCGCCTACTACCGGGGCGCCAAGTTCGCCGCAATCGCGATGGCGCGCCGCTATCCGGAGGCGAAGGAGAACGCGGCCGCATACGCCGCCCAGATGGACCGCTACATCGAAGCCGTGCAACACGTCAAGGACGCGCGGTCGGACCTCTAGCAGGGCGCATGGTGCCGTGAAGGTCCGACCCTTTGCCGGCACACCCACGATGCCGTTCTGCTCCAGGCGTTCACGGCCGAGTCCATCCGCGTCGCCGGGTTCTCGGGGTATTTCCATCCCGGGGACGTCGTGCGGCCCGCTCTGCCGGGGCATGGGCTTCGTCCCGACATGGCGGCTCATCGCCTACCGAAAGCCGTCCCCGCCGCTCCTCGACGGCGCTGCTCCCCGGTACACATGGCTGTGCGCAGGGTCCATTGACTCTACACTCGAGTTGGAACGGTTCTAAACTTAGAATTGGTCTACGAAGAGGAGATGGCCCAAGCTTGGGATCGCTGCGACAGAAGAAGAAGGACAGGACACGATCAGAGATACTGGCTGCGGCCGCCTGGCTCTTCGGTGAAGGAGGGCTGCAGGGCACGACCATGGACGACATCGCCGAAGGTGCCGAAGTGTCCGTAGCGACGCTCTACAACTATTTCGGTTCCAAGACTGCGCTGCTGGTGGGGATCTTCGAGTCGGAAGCCGCCCGCATGCTCGATGCCGGCGCCGATGTGCTTGCTGCAACGGGTGATGATCCGGTGGCGGCCGTACAGCGGCTGTTCGACGGGTATATCGCATTCATGCTGGAGATCGATCCGGAGCTCCTCGGCGAGGCGCTGGCCGCAGGCGTACGCAACGACAACGACCTCGGCCACGCCCTGTTCGACCTCGACATGCAGCTCGTCACGCAGCTGGCCGAATTGCTCGAGGTATTCCGCACCAGAGGGCTCCTGGCCGACGGCGTTTCGGAAGACGAGGCCACGACGCTCCTGTTCAGCGCATTCATCACGCCTGTGCTCATGTACCTCGCCGCCGAGTCGATCGGACCAGGTGAGCTTGCAGCTCGTATCCACCGGTTGGTCGAAGTGGCCTTTGCGGGTCTGCGAGCCGATGGCACCCGAGCGAGGTGGTGAGATGTCGATTTCGCTCACACACGTCTGGAAGACGTACGGGGAAGGGGCCACGGCGGTGCACGCCCTTCGCGAGGTGGATCTGAATGTGCCGCAAGGCGAATTCGCCGTGATTCTCGGGCCGAGTGGGTCGGGCAAGACGACCCTGCTCAACCTCGTCGGCGCCATCGACGAGCCGACGAAGGGCTCGATCAACGTCGATGGCGTCGAGCTGGAGGGCCTGGGCGCGGGCGAGACGGTGACGTTCCGACGCAACCTCGTCGGATTTGTCTTTCAATTCTTCAATCTCATCCCCACCCTCACGGCGGCCGAGAACGTCCAACTCGTGGCCGAGCTCACGGCGAAAGACGGACAGGCCAGGACGGAGCGCGTGCTCCAAGACGTCGGCCTCGCTGATCGTGGCGACCACTTCCCCTCCCAACTGTCGGGAGGCGAGCAGCAGCGGGTTGCGATTGCCAGGGCGCTGGTCAAGAGCCCGCCGATCTTGTTGTGCGACGAACCGACGGGTGAGCTCGACTTCGAGACGGGTCGCATGATCCTGGGGCTCCTGCGCCGACTCAACCGGGAGTACCGCCAAACCGTCTTGCTGGTGACCCACAACGCTTCGGTGGGGGAGATGGCCGACCGCGTCGTCCGGCTGCGCTCCGGTGCGATCGTGGAGGATCGGCGCATTCCCATGCCAGTCGCAGCAGAGGAGCTCACCTGGTGACGCCGCTGCAGCACAAGCTCGCTCGTGACATCGCCAGGAGCCGTGCGCAGTTCATTGCGATCGCCGTGACGATCTTCCTCGGTGTTGCGGTTTTTGCGGCCTCATACGACTCGTTTCAGAATCTGGAGGCGTCGTACGACCAGACGTTCGTCGACTACCGGTTTGCCGACCTCACCGTGCATGGCGGCGATGTCTCTGCGCTCGCAGCCGCCGCCGTCGAGGTCGACGGTGTCGATTCGGTGCAGCTGCGCACCACCAGCGATGTTCCACTCCAGGTGGACGGCGTGAAGCTCCTTGGCCGGATCGTCGGCTTTCCTGCCGGTGCCCAGCCAACGGTGAACCAGGTGAAGGTGCTCAGGGGAGGCCTCCTCCCCGGTGCCGGAACCTCGGCCGTACTTGTCGAGGAGCACATGGCAGACCACTTCGGCTTGGACATGGGCGAGCACATCGAGTTGTACGACGGTGAGGCGTGGCTGCGCGTCGAAGTGGCCGGTGTCGTGTCTTCTCCCGAGTACATCTGGCCGGCAAGGGACCGCCGTGACATCATCACGTCTCCGGACAACTTCGGTGTGGTGTTCGGTCCCGAGCGACTCGCCCAACAGGTCGCGGGCAGCGGCTCACCGAATGAAGTGGTCATCGACTACGCCCCAGGCGCAGACGAAGCGGGTCTCACCGGCGCCTTGACGGAAATGGCACTCGGGCACGGTGCGACGGAGGTCACGCCTCGAGACCTCCAACCGTCCAACGCTGCGCTGTCGGAGGACATCAAGGGGTTCGAAGAAACCGCCTTGTTCTTTCCGATCCTCTTCCTATCGGCAGCGGGTATGGCGGCGTACGTGATGATCAGCCGCGTCGTGTATTCGCAGCGGCCCCACATCGGTGTGATGCTGGCGAACGGGTTCACTCGGCGGCAGGTGGCGTTGCACTATCTCGGCTACGGCCTCGTCCCCGGAATCATCGGTTCCGTCCCGGGAGCGATCGTCGGTATGTGGCTCGGAAGGGTGATCACCCGGCTGTACACAGGGCTGCTGTCCATACCCGTCACGCTCGTACAGTTCTACCCGGCGACCCTGATAGTTGCGCTCGTGTTCGGCGTGAGCATCAGCCTGATATCCGCGCTTGCGCCCGCGCTGTACGCTTCGCGCATCAACCCCGCACGTGCGATGCGTGGCGAAGCGCCTTCGAGGCGTGGTCACATCAGTGTGTTCGAACGGGTGATCCCGCCGTTGCGCACCCTTCCGATCAGGTGGCGGATGGCATTGCGTGGGCCCGGCAGGAACCTGCGCCGCACGGTGTACACGGTCATCGGTGTCGTCCTGTCCTTGGTGCTCGTGCTGGTGTCGTGGGGGATGCTGGACACGGTGCAGCACCTCCTCGATCGGCAGTTCGTCCAGATCCAGCGCCAGGATGCGACGATCTACTTTGCGGCGCCGGTCTCCGCGGACGAACTGGATGCTCTGGTGCGGATCGACGGTGTCGCGGCTGCAGAACCGGTGCTCGATTCGCCCGTCACCCTGATCGGCAGCGGCACCGACTACTCGACGACGCTGGTTGCGCTCGACGCCGGGACCGAGATGCACCGGTTTGCGGCCACGACGGGCGACTGGATCACCTTGCCCGACCAAGGCTTGCTGATCGGGTCGGCTGCCGAGTCGACGCTCGGCGTTGAGGTCGGCGACGTGGTCGGCGTCACGGTTGGATCGCTGGGGCTGACCTTCAACGACACCATCGCTGCGTTCGTCGACGAACCGCTCGGAACGATCGCCTACATGTCCCGCTCGCGCGCCGCCGAACTCTCCGGGGTCGATCTTCCGGTGACGAGCGCGCTGATCCGATACGACGCAGGCACCGATCCCGCAGAGCTTCGGGCAGCCATCACCGCACTCCCATCCGTGGCGGCCTTCGAGGACGCCAAGGCCATGTACACGACGGTGCAACAGTTCATGGGGCTCTTCTACGGATTTGTCGGCGTGATGCTCGTCTTCGGGGCGGCGATGGCGTTTGCCTTGATGTTCAATGCCATGAGTGTCAACGTCGCAGAACGATCCCGAGAGGTTGCAACTCTGCTGGCCGTTGGGACCGAGCGTCGCTCCATAGCGAGGCTCATCACTGTTGAGAACATGCTCGTGGTGATGATCGGGATACCCGTTGGGCTGGTCGCAGGACGCTACGTCTCCGGAGCCGCGATGGCCTCGTTCCAGAGCGACATGTTCCGATTCGATCTCTACCTGCGCCCGACGACCTACGTCTTTGCCGCGCTGGCAATGGTGATCGTGGCCCTCATCGCCCAACTTCCAGGACTGAGAATGGTCCAGCGGCTGCGCATACCCCAGATCGTCAAAGAGCGCTCGGTGTGAACCCTGAGCCGGAGAGGTCGTCGACCCCGAACGCATGCTCGAGGACCGGCTGCCCTGCAATCAGGTGTTCCTGGATGATGCGTTCCATCACGTCGACGGTGACCCGCCGATACCAAACGCCCTCCGGATACACCACGACGATCGGTCCCTGCTCGCAGATGCGCAGACAGTCGGCCTTCGTCCGCAGGACCATCCCCGTGCCGGGATCGGGCGCCGAGGGCAGCGTGTCCCGATTCTTGCCGCGCCATGCAGGCGAGGGGGACGACAAGCCGAGTTCGGATGTTCGCTGTTTCAGGTAGGTCCACAGGGCTGCGCCCTCAGCTGCGGGTGCGCACTTGGGGACTGTGGGAGCGGCGCACACGAAGAGGTGGCGGCGCTGATGGCCGATGCCGATCGACGAGGTGATGTACTCGAGCCGGCGGTCGGGGATGGAGTCGGCCATCGGGTCGGTGAGGTTCCTGCAGTTCGGGATCGGATCTTGTTGGGATCGCGCTGGTCAGTCGCGGAAGTTCACGTACTGGAGCGGAATCCGGTAGTCGAGCTCCTTGAGGAGCGCGATGACCTGCTGAAGGTCATCCCGCTTCTTGCCCTGCACTCTGAGTTGATCCCCCTGGACCTGCGCCTGCACCTTGAGCTTGGCGTCCCTGATGGTCTTGCCGAGCTCTTTGGCTGCGTCCTGGGGGATACCCTCGGCGAGGGTGAACTCACCGCGGACCCGACCACCCGATGCGGGCTTGGGATCCCCGCCCTGCAGCACCTTCAGCGAGATGCCGCGCTTTACCAGACGTCCTTTGAGCACGTCGACCGCGGCGTCAAAACGCCCCTCGGCCGATGACTCGACGGTGATCGTGTCGCCGAGCTCGACAGACGTATCGGTCCCCTTGAAGTCGAAACGGTTGACGATCTCTCGCATGGCCTGATCAACAGCATTGCGGAGCTCTTGTTTGTCTACTTGGGATACGACGTCGAAACTTGGCATGCAAAAAGCGTAGCCCCCTCGGGAGCAGGCCATGTCGAGCCCATCTACCGTGACGCGATGAACTCGTCGCTTCCCGTGCTGATTTCCGCCGAACAGATCGACGCTCGGGTCGGCGACCTGGCCGCAGAGATCGATCGTGACTACGCAGGCGCAGGCACGGTGGTGCTCATCGGCGTGTTGAAAGGCTCATTCATATTCCTGGCCGACTTGGCTCGCCGCCTCACGATTCCGCATCGGGTCGAATTCCTCGCGGTGACGAGCTACGGGGCAGAAGCGAGCGAGCAGCCGGGTGCGGTTCGGTTGCTCATGGACGTGCGGCACCCTCTCGCCGGGCAGCCGGTCATCGTGGTCGAGGACATCGTCGACACCGGCAACACGCTGAGCTATCTCCTCAAGCTGCTTGCTGCCCGCGACCCGGCGAGTCTCAAGACCTGCAGCCTGCTCTTCAAGCCCGACCGGACCGAGACCGACGTCGTGATCCACTACCTGGGCTTCACGATCCCTGACGTGTGGGTGGTGGGATATGGGCTCGATTTCGCCGAACGCCATCGCACGCTGCCCGACATCTGTGAGCTGCCGCCCGAGAGCCGCTGAGCCTCTCGGGGTCCTGCCAGTGCGTGCGTCACGCTATCGGAATGCAGGTCCCTTCGGACCTTTCCTGACGACGGCGGCCCACACCGTCTCGTAGTGATCGCGGTCGAAGGGATCGATGTGGGGGAGGACAAACTCCTCCCACGCTCTCCGCAGCGGGTCCTCGGCGTCGTTCATGATGCGCAGACCCGCAGGGACCCGTTCGAGCACGGCGCGAAGGCTCATCGGCGTCTCCACCCGCGTCCTGGCGTCGCTGGCGGTGAAGGAGGCGTTGACCTCGACGGCGAGCTTGGCAATGGGCCCGATGAACTTCGTCTGTAGGTCGGGATGGCGGCGTTCCAGCATCACAGCCAGCTCGTCCTCGGCGGGGAAGCTCTTCTCCCAGATGATCCACCGATCGGCGAAGGCTTTGTTGAGTGTTTGGGTACCGGCGTAGTCACGCAGGTCGGTGGGGTTGAGGGTGCCGAAGATGCGCACGTCGTCGCGCAATCGGATGAGCTCGCCCGAGGGGAGCTCGAGCGCACGGTGACGGTCGAGCAGCCCATGCAGGGCGAAAAGCGTCTCGGCGCCCGCCGCGTTGAGCTCGGACAGGTTGAGGAGGGCGGGGCCGCGCAGGGCGCGGGTGATGTCCCCGTCTTCCCAGCGGCTCTCCGTGCCGCCCTTGCCGTCGCCATGCAGCTTGACGGAGCCGATGAGTGTGATGTCGCGGACTTCGCCGGTGAGAGGAATGCGGTAGTGGGGGAGCTCGAGCAGGGCGGCGAACTGCTCCAGATCGTGGTCTTTGCCGGTGCCCATGTGGCCGCGGAGGGCAAGGTGGAGCGGCGTGTCGTCAAAGTGGTGCCGCCGAACGGCCTCCAGCTGGGCGAGCCGGTACAGCATCCCCAGGTCGACATAGCTGGGGTCTGCCGTGGGGATGTGTGACATCCGCAGCTCGTAGTCGGCCAGATCCTTGGGGACGTCGACTGTGGTGAGCTCGATTGGCTTGCCCGCACCTGTGGGGTCCGTGAAGGTGACCGTCTCAGACATTCCTGCTCCTCATGTGTGGTGTGCTACAAAACTGCCGGGTCGGTTGCGGCGGCGCCCATGCGCGATACCCGCTCGGGGTGGGACCACCAGCCGTGGCCTCCCATGGTGAAGAGGGTGCGATACAGCGTCGAACGGACCCCGTCGACCATGGCCCTTGCGAGCTCGTCCGGCTGCTCGACCACCTGATTGCGTGCGTATGCCGCTTGTACGGTGGTGTCGCCGATCCCGATGCCGAGGACGACAGTACCGGCTTGTTCGATCGCCTCGACGGAGTCGGCGAGGGCTTGGACCGACCCGCGGGTCATGCCATCCGCCAGCACGACGAGTATTCGGGTGGCGACGCGGCGACTCGCAAGACGTCCGGCAGCGTACGCAAGGTTGAACTCGTCGACGTTGGCCGCCTTGTCGAACATCGAGACCGGCGGTGCGGTTTCCGGGTGGAGCCGTGCCTTGCGGCCGGCCTCCGCCGGCGCCGCTGCCGTCCAGAACAAGCCTGCCGTCACGTCGTCGGCACCCCTCCATCTCCGGTCGAAGGGCTTGACGAGATAGTGGTTGACGGTGCGGGTCAGACGCTCGGCCGAGCCGCCCTGGCTGCGACGCAGCGCACCCGTGGCGCGGTGCCTGCGATCGCTGAAAGTGCGCTCCGAGTCATCCGGCGCGGCCGCAAACGCTCGATTGAAGAGGGCGACCTCGAACTCGATCTGGAGCTCGTCGCACAGATGGGCCAGCGTCCACGCTCCGAGGGTTGCGGCCGCCAGCGCCCACGGCGCTTTGCGGCCACCGGTCACGGCTCTCGGCTGCAGCATGCTCGCCGATCCGTCGACGAGCAGGCTCACGGCATAGGAGCGCCGCATCGGCAGATCGCGGCGCTCGAACATGCGCTCGTAGACGCCTGCGCCCAACAGCAGTGCCGCATAAGGCGACAGGTCTCCGGCGTCGTAGCCGCTGCGCAAGCCACGCCGCTGGTTGGCGAGAAACAGCGGGTAGAGCTCTCCCGACACCCGGCGCTGTGCGACGTGCCAGCGGCGGGCCGCGTCGTCCAGCAGCGTGCGACCGTCTGCGGCGAATTCGCCAAAACGGAAGGGGATCTCGCCGACGATCAGCTTGCCGCCTTGCCCCGTTGGCAGGTACACGGTTGGCGACTCGCTGACCCTGACGATCTGCTCTGTGGCGGGATCACCCGCCATCTCGGCTTCACCGTGGCGGCCCTGTTCTGCGCTGACGGTCTGCGCGGCCTGCCTGGTGTTGTCGTACGCCTCGCGGTCCTGCAACGGCGGGGTCACGATCCGTACCGCATCGACGCTTTCCGCAATCGCCGCCTTGTCGGCTTCGTCCATGAGCTTGCGCCGCGTTGGGCTGTCTGAACCCCCTGATTCGCTCACGAGCGCATGGAGCCTGGCGATCTCGAGGAGCTGCAATGCGATGGTGCCGACATCCCAAGGGTCGTCTGTTGCCTGGACTGCGTCCAGAAACGGCCCGGCGTCGTTGAGGGCGGCCGCGGCGCTCGGGGCGGCGCTGCGTTCGAGCTGTTCTCGATCGACGTAGCCGCCGGTGAGCATGAAGCACGACAACGCAAACTGCCCGAGGGGCTTTGCGTCGCGGAGCGCATCGGGGAGCGCCGCCACGTACATGTCCGCGAGCACGGAGCGGGCGCCGCCGAACGCCGCAAGGTGGCGCGCTTCCTGCCGTCCATCCTCGAGCCCCATGAACAAGGCTTCTGCAGCCTCGCCGCCCGCCTCTCTGAGCGCGTCAAGGAGTGACATTGCCACTCCTTCGCCCTGTGCGACCTCCGCCGCCTCGAGCTGCTCCGCTTCCTCGGCGGCGATCTTGATGAGCTCCTCGGCGACGTCGTCGGCAAATTCGTCGCTGAAGAGATCGAGTGGCGTCGCAATGGGGGTTTCCTTCTTCGACCCGGCACCGGCTCCGGCGGGTCGGCGATGGGCGAGCCACGAAGCGGGCAACGGTCGCTTCTCCTCGAAGTTGGTGGCGATGAGGTGGACGGCCTCGTGCAGTGCCGAGGTCAGGGCAACCTCGGTGGGCGTGACCGGCGCATTCCGCGAATACGCGGCCTGGAACACGCCTGGGTCGAGGATGATCTCGCCGTCGCCGGCCTTCGCCGCCGATCCCAGCCGCACCTGCAGCTCCGGGTTGCCGGCAATAGCGCGGGCAAAGCGGGTGACGGCTGGCGCCACCCGCTGATACCGCGCAACCACGGCCTCGATCACCCGTTCTTCGGGCGGGAGCACCTCGTTGAGCACGGATTCGTTGCGACGGCGCATAACTCCGCATTGTGACAGGTCCCTCACAACCCCAAAACCGCAACGTGGCGGCACCCGGATGCGACGTTGTCGCAGACGACCAGCCGGATACCAGATACCGGATACCGGATACCGGATACCGGATACCGGATACCGGATACCGGATACCGGATACCGGATACGGGCATGACGGCCCCGGGATTCAACCACCACCGGACGCCCAGCTTGAATGGAGACGTGGAAGATCTGCACGTCACGGACGCCATCACGATTCCCGGTGCGGAGATCGACGAACGCTTTTCGACTTCAGGTGGGCCCGGCGGGCAGCATGCCAACCGGTCGGCGACTCGCGTCGTGCTGTCCTTCGACGTGGAGGCGAGCTCTGCGCTCGACGAGGGTGTGCGACAGCGGCTCCTGCACCGGCTCAACCCGCAGCTGCGGGGCGGTGTACTCGCCATCACGGTTGACGAGTCGCGGTCGCAGTGGCGCAACCGTCAGCTCGCGAGGCGGCGACTGGCCGACGTCATTCGTGAAGGGCTGCGCACCGAGACCCGACGCATCCCGACCCGGCCGAGCCGGGCGTCACAGCGCAGACGCGTCGATCAGAAGAAGGCGAGAGGCCGGACCAAACGACTCAGGCGGCCTCCACAGATCGAGTAGCCGGCGGGGGAACCAGACGGCTCAGACGCTCTGGGCGAATTCGTAGATCCGGCCGGCAAAATCGCCGCCGTACACGTCCAGAAAGGTGAGGCCGGAGGGCACCCGGTCGTAGACGTACACCCCCACCGAGGTCGGGGCTTTGGCCGACATCCGCCGCGCCCACGACGCCGAGGTACCGGCGTTGGTGCCGATGAAGTACATCGGGGCTTCGACCTGGCCGAGCACGCTGTCGGCATCGAGTCCGGTGTCTTGTGGTGGAGAGAACAGCATCATGATCCCTGCGAAGTCGATCTCGTCGCTGGCAACATCGAGCACGACCGCCGAGGTTCCGGACCCCACCCACCCGGCCATCACGATCTTCTCGAAGCCGCGGTCGACCAGCCATCGATAGGTTGCCGTCAGGTCCAGTTGGGATTCGCGGACGGCGTATTCGCCATCGGATTGACCGTGCCCGCGGAAGTCGAACGCAAGCACGGTCAACCCTTCCCTGGCGAGCGCCGCGGGATAGGGCAAGACCCATTCGGAGCTCTGCGGGGGTCTTTGCCCTGCCGCGCCCGGGGTCGGATTGTCGAAGTCGTGGCCGAACAGCACGGCCGTCTCGCCTCCCTCCCAGAACTTGCCATGCAGGTCGATACCGTCCTCGGTTGTGATCGTGACCACTTCGAAGCCCCCCGGCTCGATGGTCATGTCGAGCTCGCGGGGGAGAGCGGTCGTCGTTGTCTGGTTGCCGGCTTCGACCGCCGTGGACGTCGTGGTTCCCGCCGCCTCTGCCGTCGTGGCCACTCCGGCGTCGGCCGTTGCTCCAGGTTCTGCGGTGACCAATGGTGTCGAGCTGGTGGCGACGTCGCACGCACCGGCCATGAGCGCAAGTGCGCCGATCAGCAGGAGCTGCCTCGGTCTGTTCATGGCCGGCAATCCTCCAAGAAGTGCGACAGTGCAGCAACATTATTGCACATGACAGGAGTTTCTGCGCCGGCGGACCCCATCACCGCAGAATTGCCGTGGGTAACGTGGGACCGGGAGCTGAGAGAGGCGCTCCGCTCCGGCAAGCCCGGTGTCGAGTCCTATCATCCGCGCATGCACTACGACCTCACCACGCTTCCCAACGGGCTGCGGATCATCTCAGAAGACATGCCGTCCGCCCACTCCATCTCGGTGGCGTGTTGGGTGGACACCGGAAGCCGGGATGAGTACGGCCCCGAAGCGGGTGCCAGTCACTTCCTCGAGCATCTGTTGTTCAAGGGCTCGGAGAAGATGTCGGCGCAATTCATCGCAGACGAGTTCGATGCCGTCGGGGCGCGCAACAATGCATTCACGTCGAAGGAGTACACCGCCTACTGGGCGCGGCTCCGTGACGCCCATCTGCCGCTGGCCATCGAGATCCTCTCGGAGATGATCCAACGCCCTGCTTTCCGGCAGGACGAGATCGATTCGGAGCGGCACGTCGTCCTCGAAGAGATCAACATGAACGAGGACGATCCAACCGATGTCGCTCACGAGCTCTTTGTGGGGGCGCTGTGGCCGAGCCACCCTCTCGCCCCGCCGATCCTGGGAACGAGGGAGTCGATACTGGACATGTCGCGGGACACGATCGCCGGCTACTGGGGCAGGCGATACACCCCCCGTTCGGTCGTGGTGGCCGCGGCCGGGCGGCTCGACCACAGTGCGCTCGTCGAGATGGTGACCGAGCACTTCTCGGCGTGGGAGGGCGCCGAGATCGACCACGAGCTGGTCCCGCCGGCGCCGGTGCCACGGGTCAACGTCCGCACCAAGGACACCGAGCAGGCTCACATCGTCTTCGGCACCACGGCGCTCCAGCGGGACGACGAGCGCCGCCACGCCTTCCTCGTCGCCGATCACATCCTCGGCGGTGGCATGTCATCCCGGCTCTTCCGTGAGATCAGGGAGCAGCGTGGACTTGCCTACGCCGTCCACAGCTTCCGCATGCCGTTCGCCGACACAGGGGCAGCCGCCGTCTACGTGGGGACGACCCCAAACCAGGCCGCCCAGGTGCTGAAGCTGATCCGGGCGGAGCTCGACAAGATGATGGATCAGGGGCTCACCGACGAGGAGCTGAAGCGTGCCAAGGGGCATGTGCAGGGATCGTTGGCCCTGTCGCTCGAAGACTCGAACAGCCGGATGACCCGGCTCGGCCGCAATGAGCTCACCGGCATGGAGCACCTGTCCGTGGATGACATCGTCGCCCGCATCGAAGCGGTCACCGCCGAGGACATTCTGGACGTCGTACGCGAGGCATACTCCGGTCCGTACGTGATCGGAGCCGTCGGGCCCTTCGCCGAGGGTGAGCTCGACCCGCACGTCGTATGACGCGCATCGCCGTTTCCGGTGCCGCGGGCCAGATGGGCAGCTTGGTGTGCGCTGCCGTTGCGGCCGCTGAAGACCTCGAGCTGGTGGTCGCTTTTGACCCCAATCGGGGAGACGCGGTCGGCGACGGGTACGTGATCGAGGACGATCCGGCCGCCGTCTGCGGGGTCGACGTGGTCATCGAATTCACCCGGCCGGACGTCGTGATGGGCAACCTGGAGTTGTGGCGGGCCGCAGGCGCCCATGCAGTGGTAGGCACCTCCGGCTTCGATGCGGATCGCATCGCCGCTTTGGAGGCGGCGTGGGGGAGCGGGCCACCCAACTGTCTCGTCGTGCCGAACTTCTCCATCGGCGCGGTGCTGATGATGCGCATCGCGGAGACCGCCGCACGGCATTTTGCCGCAGCGGAGGTCATCGAGATGCACCACGACCGCAAGGTCGACGCACCGAGCGGGACGGCGCTTGCCACCGCCGCTCGGATCTCCGCCGCGGCTCCGGATCAACGCCGCCACGTCGAAGGCAAGGAGCTGCTGCCCGGGGTGCGGGGAGCGGACGCAGGGGGAGTGCCGATCCACGCGGTGCGACTTCCCGGTCTCGTGGCTCACCAGCAGGTCATCTTCGGCAACGAGGGCGAAACGCTGACCATCCGACACGACACGATCGACCGGGCGTCGTTCATGCCCGGCGTGCTGCTTGCCGCCCGCAATGTGGCGGCCCTGCCCTCCGCGGTCACCGTCGGGCTGGAGGGTCTTCTCGGCGTCTGACAGCGGGCGGCAGCCCGGTAGGTCGCTATCCGATCTCTAACCGGCATTTGGGATGCTCGGTGGGTCCCTACACGTCAACGGGAGCTGCCTACCAATGGACTCCAGTGCGTCCGCCCGACCCGCACGCGACGCTGAAGATCTGAGCGCTCGCATCGGACAGCGGGGCGTACCTGCACCGATTCAGACCGCACCTGCGGGAAAGGCGGTGCGGCGCGTCCTTCGCAAGACGGACCTCGAGCAAGCGTTCGACGACGGGTGGGTTCGTCCGGGAATGCGCGTGCTCGAACTCGGCTGTGGGGCTGGTCATCATTCCGCTTGGTTGGCACAACGGGGCTGCGATGTTCTGGGCGTCGACGCCTCGGCTGCGACGGTTGCCACGGCGATCACCAATCACGACAACGATGCAGCGGCGTACGTTGCCGCCAACGTGGCTGAGCCCGGCGCATTACACGGGATGAGATTTGACGTTCTGATCGATCCCGGCACACTCCAGGCGGCGCCGCCAACCTTGCGGCCCGGGTTTGCCGAGAACATCCGTCGCTTGACTGAGCCCGGCGGCGCGCTCCTCTTGGCCCTGGCTGGCGAGCTGGTGCAACCCGACGCCGATACGCACGTCGCCGTGCTCGAGCTGCTCTTCCCTGCGTTTCGGCACAGCGATCGGAGGGCAGTTGTGATGGATGCGCCAGCCACCGGGGAGCAGGTCCCGGCGGTGCTCTACCGGCTCGTCCGAAGTCGACGCAGCGTGGACGGCGGCGCCGCAGCGGCAGGTTGGATTCTCTGGCCCGAGGCGTAGATCGCCCCGGTGGGAGCCGACCGACGTCGGCTCAGAACAGCGCCGATGCCAGACGGCGCCGGTACGGGACGGTCAGCGGGTGCTCGTCGCCGAGGACGTCGAAGATGTCGACCATCGCACGTCTGGCGACGTCGGATTGTTCACCCTTCGACTGCACGACGCGCAGCATGTGATCCAGCGCAGGCTCGAACTCACTGCGACCGGCCAGCGCCCGAGCCAGCTCGAGACGTGCCGCATCGTCTGCCGGGTCTGCCGCAACCTTGGCTTCCAGGCCGCTGACGTCGTCGGTGCGGGAGGCGCTGAGGCGGGCAGCGGCCTGAAGACGCTCGACCTCCGATGTCGGGGCGAGTTTCCCCAGCACGATGAGCGCTTCTTCGCTGTCGCCACGGGCGAGCAGCAGGCTGGCAAGGCCGGTGCCGGCGTCCGCATGATCGGACTCCTGTTCGAGGACCATCCGGAAGACCTGCTCGGCCTGGAGGAGATCACCGGCGAGGGCAGCGTCTCGCGCCTGTTCGACCATCTGGTCGAGTTCGCTGGGCATGATCTCGCCGAGCCACACCCGGATCTGCTGTTCGGGGAGTGCCCCGGTGAACCGGTTGGCGATGGCGCCGTCGCGGAAGGCAATGACCGTGGGGATTCCCTGGATGCCGAACTGCTGAGAGAGCTCAGGGTTGGCGTCGACATCGACCTTCACGAGTTCGAACGCACCGTCGGCCTCAACCGTCAGATGCTCGAGTATCGGCCCGAGCACCTTGCACGGTCCACACCACTCGGCCCAGAAGTCGACGACGACCGGCACCTCGTGGCTGCGTTGGAGAACCATCTGCGGGAAATCGGCGGTGGAGATGTCGCTGATGTGTCGGGAAGGATGTGTCATCGGTTGGCCTGCCGTGGAGCTCGCTGAACGCAAGCCATGGTAGCGGCCGGGTGCAGTGCTACCGTCCGTCAGATGGACGAGCCGCGCACCCCATTTGGAGAGCTCCTCACGGCCGTGATCACCCCGTTCGACGCCTCAGGGGCGGTCGACTACGAGGCATTCAGGCGGCTGGTTCTCCACCTCGGCGACACCGGATCAGACGGTGTTGTCGTGTCCGGGACGACGGGGGAGTCCCCGACGCTCTCGAACGACGAGAAGGCGATGCTGTTCGCCACCGCCGTCGACGCCGCTCGAGGCCGCATGACCGTTGTCGCCGGCACGGGCACGTACAACACCGCCGAGTCGATCGAGATGACGCAGCGTGCCGCCGCTGCGGGGTGCGACGGGGTGATGGCCGTGACGCCCTACTACTCGAAGCCACCGCAGGAGGGCATCTATCGCCACTTCGTGGCCATCGCCGAGGCGACTGAGCTTCCCGTGCTCCTCTACAACATTCCCGGACGGACCGCCCGATTGATCGAGGTCGACACGCTCGTCCGGCTTGCCACCCACCCCAACATCGTTGCCGTGAAGGATGCCGTAGATGACCTCGGGTTCACCAAGGCGAGCCTTGCCGCGCTCCCTGCCGGCTTTGCGGTCTATGCGGGGTCGGACTTCATGACCAGGGATGTCGTGGCAGCAGGTGGCGTCGGAGTCGTCTCGGTCGCAGCCCATCTGGCCGGGAGGCAACTCAAATCACTCATTCGCGCCGTGAAGGCCGACGACATGCCGCAGGCCGACAAGATCCACGACGCACTCGATCCGCTCTACGAGGCGCTGTTCGTCGAGCCGAACCCGATGCCGGTCAAGGCGGCGATGAACCGCTGGTGGGGCCCGGTCGGGGAGCCGCGGCTGCCGCTCGTGCCTGCGTCACAGGCGACGCTCACCCTGGTCGAGCGTGCGCTGGATGCGGCCGCAGCAGTATGAGCGTATCCGTCGGTTTTCTCGGAGGCTTGGGCGAGATCGGGCGGAACTGCGCCGTTCTCGAAGTGGGCGGCAAACTCGCCCTCATCGACTGTGGGCTGATGTTCCCCGAAGAGGACATGCTCGGCGTCGACCTGGTCTTGCCGGATTTTTCTTCGCTGATCGATCGCGCCGATGATCTGGTTTGCGTGGTCCTGACCCACGGTCACGAGGACCACATGGGTGCGCTTGCCTACTTCCTCCGCGAAGTCAACCTCCCGGTCTACGGCACGGCACTCTCCATGGAGCTCGCCCGCTCCCGGATCGAGGATCTTGGTGTTGAGCCCAACCTGCACCACGTGACCCCCGGTGAGTGGGTGGAAGTGGGCCCGATCCGGTTCGCCATGGTGCGAGTCGCCCACAGCGTGCCGCAGGCCGCAGGTGTGGTCTTCGACACGCCCGAAGGTCTGATCGTCCACTCGGGCGACTTCAAGCTCGACCCAACGCCGATCGACGGGATCCCCACGGATCTTCAAGCGTTTGCCGGCTTTGGCCGTATGGGGGTGCGGCTGCTGCTCGCGGACAGCACCAACGCAGAACGTCCTGGTTTCACCCCGTCAGAGTCGACGCTCGGCGGCCCGATCCGGGAACTCACCGAACGGGCCGAAGGACGGGTCATCATCGCGTGTTTCTCCAGCCATGTGCACCGGGTGCAACAAGCGATCAACGCCGTTGCTGCATCGGGGCGGAAGCTCGCCTTTCTCGGTCGATCGATGCTGCGGAACACCGAGGTGACGACCAGTCTCGGGCTGCTCGACATCCCACACGGCGTCGTCACCACCCTCGATCAGCTCAAGAGGATGCCGCCGAGCGAGACGGCGATCATCTGCACGGGAAGCCAGGGTGAGCCGTTTGCCGCGTTGTCGTTGATGGCCCAAGGCGAGCACCGATCGATCCAGCTCCAGCCCGAGGACACGGTGATCATCTCTGCGACTCCCATCCCCGGGAACGAGACCAAGGTCTACAGGGTGATCAACAACCTGGTACGGATCGGCGTCACCGTCCATCACGGCGGCAATGCCCACGTCCACGTGTCGGGCCACGCCGCCCAGGACGAGCTGCGTACGTTCATCAATGTCGTGAATCCGAAAGCGTTCGTGCCCGTGCACGGCGAATATCGCCATCTTGCAGCCAACGCCAAGCTTGCCCGATCGGTCGGTGTCGAAGAAGTCGAGATCCTGGAAGACGGTGACCGGATCGTCCTCGACGGCGGCGGGGTCTCCGTCGAGCGAGGTGCCCTCCCCGCCGGGTACGTGTACCTCGACGGGCACGGGATCGGCGACGTCGACGACGTGCTGCGCGATCGGCGACATCTCGCAGACGACGGCGTGCTCATCGTGACCATCGGCGTGGACATGGTGAAGGGTGACATCGTGATCGGTCCGGACATCGACAGTCACGGCCTCACCGACGACACCGACGCAATCCACGAAGACGTCGCCCAGCGGGTCATCGACGTCGTGCGCGAGTTCCAAGCGCCCTTCGACCCGGATGCGCTGCGCCGCCGGGTGCGCAGTGCCGCAGGCAAGGCGGTCCGCAAGTCGCTCGATCGCCGTCCTGTGATCTTCCCGATCCTGATCGAGGTTTGATCCGCCGGGAACGGCGGGAACCTGACTCGCCCCGCAGAGCGTCGCAACTGCAGGAACCATACGGGAGGCTGCACATGGGACGGAAACTCACGATTCTCCTCGCCGCGTTGATGATGGTCATCGCCGCGTGCACCAGTGAGACGGCAGGCACAACGACGTCGACGATCGACGACGCGACGACGACGGGTGCGACCCCGTCGGGCGGTGGTGGTGGCAGTGGGGTCGGGGCCGGTGCAGGCACCGGGATTCCTGCGTTTGCGGCAGCCTTGCAGCAGTTCGACCAATGTGACGCCCTCCTGGCGTGGATCCAGACAGAGGCCCTCGAACGGGTCGGCCCCTACGGTTTCGACGGCGGCGTCTTCCCGTTTGCGGAGGAGCGGTTCGCTTTCGATGACACCGCAGGCGGCACCGTCACCACGGCCGCTGCCGAGTCATTCGATGCGGCAGCGTCGGGCGGGGACGGCGGCGGCGGCGTCGAGTTCTCCACGACCAACGTGCAGGAGGCCGGGGTGGACGAGCCCGATACGGTCAAAACCGACGGCGAGCACCTCTTCGTGCTGGCCGACAACCGTCTCCAAGTCATCGAGGCAAGGCCTGGGGCGCCAGCGGTGGTCGACTCGATGACCTTCGAGGACATGTACCCGATGCAGATGCTGCTCGGTGACGACCGTTTGTACGTGTTCGCCTCGCACTACGTCACAGACCTCGCCGCCCTCGACCGTATTGGCGTTCCCGCCTACGAGCAGGAGCTCTTCGTGGTGTTCGAGGTCTTCGTCGGCGACGACGGGTCGCTGACCGAGGGCTCGCAGCTCGAGGTCTCCGGGAGCTACGTGACCGGCCGCCTCGTCGACGGCGGGGCCAGGATCGTGGTCCGCCACGACCCCCAACGTTCGCTCCCATTTGTCTATCCGGGCAATACAACAGCGGAAGAGCGGGCCACAGAAGCCAACCGTGAGGTCGTGCGGCAGTCCACGATCGAACAGTGGCTGCCGTGGTACCGGTTGACCGATGCGAACGGCGAAGAGTCCGGCGGTCTGCTGCCCTCTTGTGATCGGGTGGCCGTCCCTCAGCAGTTCTCGGGCATGTCCACCGTGTCGGTGCTCTCCCTCGACATGAACGACACCCTCGACTCCGGCAATGCCCTCAGCCTCTTCGGTGCTGCAGACACCGTCTATGCATCGCCGACCTCGCTGTACGCCGCGACGTACTCGTACCCGCCGATCGTGCCCTTCGCAGGAGTGGAGGAAGATTCCGTCGCCGCCGACCCCGTTCCCGACTTCCAGACGGCCATCCATCAGTTCGACATCTCCGATATCGGGGGTGCCAGCTACGAGGCGAGTGGTGCAGTGCCTGGGCATCTGCTCAACCAATTTGCGATGAGCGAGCACGACGGGCGCCTCCGGGTGGCAACGACCGAAGGCTCGCCGTGGTGGTGCTGTGACGAAGAGCGGTCCTCGTCGAGCGTGATCGTCCTCGAGCCGGACGGCGACGAGCTGGTCACCGTCGGTTCGGTCGGCGATCTCGGTGTCGACGAGCAGATCTTCGGCGTGCGTTTTGTCGGTGACACCGGGTTCGTCGTGACGTTCCGCCAGACCGATCCGTTGTACGTGATCGATCTCAGCGACCCGACGGCTCCCACGGTCACCGGTGAGCTCGAGATCACCGGCTACTCGGCCTATCTCCATCCCACGGGCGACGGCTACGTGATCGGTGTCGGTCAGGAGGCAACGCTGGAGGGCAACACCACTGGGACCAAGGTCTCGCTGTTCGACGTGCGCGACCCATCCGACCCTCGAGAGGTGGATCGTTGGGTCCTGCAGCAGAGCAACAGCCTCGTCGAGTGGGATCACAAGGCGTTCTTGTACTGGGCGCCTGAAGCCCTGGCCGTCGTCCCCGTCAGCAGCTGGCGCGGCGACCAGATCGGTGCAGTTGCGCTCGATGTGATCGACGGCAGCCTGATCGAGCGGGGAGAGATCACGCAGGGTGTCTCGGACGATCGTGGTCCGCGACCTGGCTGTGAGATCGTCGACAGGGACGACGTTGCCGTCGAAGAGGGCACAGAGCTGTTCTGGATCTTCGAGGAGGGCGGCACGGTGGTCCGGTGCGACGACGCCGACGTCAGGGGTCTGCCCGGCTTCTACTGCGAACCACTCGAAGCCTACGGATTTGGGCCCGAAGAGTTCGACGCCATCGTCGGTGACGCCGAAGTCGCCGATCTCTGCTGGCCCGAAGGTGACGCCTCCAGGGAGATCCAGCGCAGCGTTGTGATTGGCGACGTGCTGTGGACCATCGGGTATCGCAGCGTCCAGGCCAACGATCTGGCTTCTCTCGAGCGACTCGGCACCGTCGACCTCTGAACGAGGCATCGCTGACCTGAACCGGACCGTCCCCTCGCCCGGCGAGGGGACGGTCCCGCGTCGAGCGCCGGTGCGGGTCGTTTGCGCCGCGCGCGGGGCGGTGTAGGGTTGAGGTCCCATGGCTACACGGACCAAAACCCGTGGGGCGAAGGGGCGGAGTAGGGCAACGAAGAAGCGGCCGAGCAAGCAGCCGCGCCGAGGTGTCATCGCAGCGCTGAAAGCGATGAAGGAACGGATCAGGGAGCGTCTCGGGCGCCAGACGGACGACGTCTGGGGCATCGGGCTCCTCGTGCTGGCCATTCTTCTCGTGCTGTCGCTGTTTGGACTTGCCGGTCCCTTGGGCGGCTACGGGACCACCGGCCTGCGGTTCCTCTTCGGCACATGGGTGTGGTTCGTTCCGCTGCTGCTCGGCGTCGTCGGCGTGGCGATGGTTGGCACGATGCCACGGGCAGACTACGGGCGCCTGACCCTGGGTCTCATCACGATCTTCATCGGTTCGCTGGCCCTCTTCCACCTCATGACCGGTACCCTCTCGCTCTCCCAGTCGATGGATCGGGTCATCGAGCGGGGCGGCGCAGGAGGGTCGCTGCTGGCGTTTCCGCTCCGCCGCCTCATCGGGTTCTGGGGTGCGTTTCTCGTGCTCTTCGCCGTCGTCAGCGTGGGTGTGCTGGTAGTGACCAAAGCGACCATAAGGGACGTCGGCCACACGTTGATGGACGGCTTGCGCTGGCTGAGTGCACCGTTTCGTCGTCAGGGTGAGACCGTCGTCGCCTCGACGGTTCCAGCCCCCTCGTCCACCAAGCCCAAGGCGCAGAAGGGACCGCGCATCGCGTCCACGGACAGCGAGAAGCGTGCCCCGAAGAAGTCCAAGCCGAAACAGCCGCCGCGACCCAAGCCGCCCCCGCCGTCTGCCGGCGATGGGTACGCGCTTCCTCCCGTCAACCTCCTGAAGCTCAGCGAGGCGTCCAGCCAGAACCGGAGGGCCTTGGAGCAGGCCGGGGCAGAGCTGGAGGAGACCCTCCACCAACACGGTGTGGACGCTCGCCTCGTTCGGATCGTGCCCGGCCCAACAGTGACCCGGTTCGAAATCGAGCTCGCACCAGGAGTGAAGGTGTCCCGGGTCACCGGCATGGCGCACGACATCGCGTACGCCATGGCCTCGGCGGACGTGCGGATTCTTGCCCCCATCCCGGGCAAGAGCGCGATCGGCATCGAGGTCCCCAACCGGCACCGGTCGCTCGTGACCCTCGGCGACGTTCTCGGATCCGCCGAGGCCCAGGCCGACCGCGATCCGATGAAGGTCGCCCTCGGCAAGGACATCAGCGGCAAGAACCGGCTGCTGAAGCTCGACGAACTGCCCCACGTCATCATCGCCGGCGCCACCGGAGCGGGGAAGTCCTCATGTATCAACGCGCTGGTCACCTCGATCATGATGCGCGCCAAGCCCGATGAGGTGCGCTTGATTCTCGTCGACCCCAAGCGGGTTGAGCTTGGCCAGTACAACGCAGTGCCACACCTGCTGACTCGGGTCATCACCAACCCCAAGAAGGCGGCGGATGCCCTGCAATGGGCAGTGCAGGAGATGGACCGCCGCTACCAGTTGCTCGCCGATGCAGGCGTGCGCGACATCTCCAGCTATCGCGAGAAGTGGGACGCAGGTGGTATCGACGAAGAGGGCTTCGACCGGTTCCCGTACATCGTCATCATCGTCGACGAGCTCAACGACCTCATGATGGTCGCCGGGCGGACGGTGGAGGACTCCGTCGTGCGGATTGCGCAGATGGCCAGAGCCGTCGGGATCCACTTGGTGCTCGCTACCCAGCGTCCCTCGGTCAACGTCATCACCGGCGTCATCAAGGCCAACGTGCCATCCCGCCTCGCGTTCTCCGTGGCGTCACAGACTGATTCGCGGGTGATCATCGACAGCGCCGGCGCCGAGAAGCTCGTTGGTCTCGGCGACATGCTCGTGGTCACGGCTCGCGATCCGAAGCCGGAGCGCATCCAGGGCGCATTTGTGTCCGAGGCCGAGGTGCATGCGGTTGTCGACTGGGTCAAGGCGCAGCGCGAGGCGAAGTACCGCGACAAGGAAGTCTTCGAGCCGGCCAAGCAGGCCGCGGCCTCAGAGGAGGAGTTCGAAGGCGAAGACCCTGACATCGTCACGCAGGCGATCGAATTGATCGTCCGCTCGCAGCTCGGATCGACGTCGATGCTCCAGCGCAAGCTCCGCATCGGGTTCGCCCGGGCCGGCAGGGTGATGGACATCCTGGAGCGCAAAGGCATCGTCGGCCCGTCCGAGGGATCGAAGGCCAGAGCGGTCCTGCTGTCAGAAGAGGAACTCGACTCGGTGCTGTCCTCCGACTGAAGCCTCGATCCATCGCAGTCGGCGCCGTTCAACCTGGTGGGCAGGTACGATCGCGACCACCAGGCGGCCCCGATCGGTAGGGTTCGAAGGCGAGATGGCATTCGCCCGTTTCGATGATCTGACACCAGGCGGTGAGCACGCCTTTGAGCTCGATGGGCTCGAAGCTGTGATCACCGCGGACGACCCCGGACAAGTGCGTTCGGCGCTCCGTGCCGTCGACCAAGCCACCCGGCACGGACGATGGGCGGCAGGGTACGTCGCCTACGAGGCGGGTCCTGGCCTGGATGCCGCGCTGGCGACACGGCCGCGCAACGAGGACGAGGATCTGCCTTGCCTGTGGTTCGGGATCTTCCGGCAACGGATCCCCGCATCTCCGGTCACGCCGCGGGTGCTGCGGCCCGCGCCCTATCACATCTCGGGTTGGCGGACCGCTGTCGACCAGCACGCCCACGCAGATGCGATCGCCGCGATCCGCCGCCACATCGAAGACGGAGACACCTATCAGGTGAACTTCACCTTCCGGTTGCTGGCGGCCTTCTCGGGAGACCCCTACGAGCTGTATCGGGACCTCGTTGTGGCCCAGCGCGGCCCCTACGGCGCCTACCTCGACACCGGACGGCACCACATCGTGAGCGCATCCCCCGAGCTGTTCTATGCGAGGGCCGGCAATCGCATCCAGGTGCGCCCGATGAAGGGCACGATTGCCCGGGGACGGTGGCCCGCGGAAGACGAAGCTCTTGCCCAGCAACTGACCCGATCGATCAAGGATCGGGCCGAAAACCTGATGATCGTCGACCTGTTGCGCAACGACCTGGGTCGCGTCGCCAAGTTCGGCACGGTCCGTGTCGATGAGTTGTTTGCCTTGGAACGCTACGAGACCCTGTGGCAGCTCACTTCACGCATCTCCGCCGAGCTGCGCCGTGAGGTGACGCTCGAAGACATCTTCGTGGCGCTGTTCCCTTCCGGCTCTGTCACCGGGGCACCCAAGACGCGGACGACCGAGATCATCGCCGATCTCGAGCCGTCGCCGCGCGGGGTGTACTGCGGCGCGATCGGCTACCTGGCGCCCCGCAGCGCGGGCCGCCCTGCCGATGCGGCGTTCAACGTTGCGATCCGGACCGTGACCATCGACACCAGAGAGGGCACTGCGGAATACGGTGTCGGCGGCGGGATCACCTGGGACTCGGTGTCGGCCGCCGAATACGAGGAGGCCAGGGTGAAGGCCCAGCTCCTCGTGGAGCGCCGGCCCGAGTTCTCGCTCGTCGAGACGCTGCGATGGGATCGAGGAGGCGGCTACTTCCTGCGCGACGAGCACCTGGTCCGTCTCGCCGATTCGGCGGAGTACTTCGGTTTCGCTTTCGACCGCGTCCGGCTTGATCGGGCGCTCGACGAGGAGGTGAACGGTGCGGAGGAGACGCTCAGGGTACGGCTGGTGCTGCGGCGTGACGGCGAAGTCGACGTGACCGGGGTCGCCCTTCCCGTCGCCATGGCGCTCGAGTTCGACGCATCTGTAGACCCGATCCGGTTCGCCATCGACGAGGAACCGGTCAGCGCGCAGAACGTGTTCCTGTTCCACAAGACCACGCACCGCGCCGCGTACGACGAACGCCTCAAGCGCCACACCCAGGCAGACGACGTCCTCCTCCACAACGCGCGGGGCGAAGCGACAGAGTTCACGATCGGCAACCTCGCCATTCAGTTGGACGGCACATGGTGGACGCCGCCCATCGGCGCCGGGTTGCTTGGCGGGGTGTTTCGCAACGCACTGGTTGCCCAAGGCGTCTTGCGGGAACGGACGATCCACCGGTCGGAGCTCGCCGGTGCGCAACAGATCGCCTTCCTGAACTCGGTGCGCGGCTGGCGTCCTGCGGTGCCGTTCGAAGAACGCGGAGAGGTGATCGCCGGTCCTTTCCCGGGGGTTTGAACGTCGGTTAGCCTCCCGCCGGATGCCGCACGTCTCGCAACTGCTCGAGCAGATCTGGGCGCTCCACCCCTCCGGAGCCGGGGGGGCAACCGGAACGGCGGTTCAGGGTTCGGACGTCGCGGCGTGCGAGGAACGACGATGACATTGTTCGAGGCCGTTGTCGTCGTCTTGGGCGGTCTCGCTTCCGGCTTCATCAACACGCTGGCGGGGGGAGGCTCGGCCATCACGCTGCCGATTCTCACCGAGCTGATCGGGCCCAACGCAGCCAACGGCACCAACCGGATCGCCATCCAGCTCGCCAACCTCGCGGCCTTGGGACGTTTCGCCAAGGGAAAAGCAGTGCCATGGTCGGTCGTCGTCCCGCTGCTTCCCGCCGCAATGATCGGTGCCGGGTTCGGTGCCTACACCGCAACGCTGCTGTCGCCCGGAGCGACCCGACGGGTGTTCGCCTTTGTGCTCATCTTCGTTGCAGCCTCCGTCTTGGTGAAGCCGTCGCGGTGGGTCGAGGGACGCGAGGCCGTGCTGCCTTTGCCGCTGCGCCATGTGGTGTTCCTGGCGATCGGGTTCTACGGGGGTTTTGTGCAGGCGGGTGTCGGATTCCTGCTCCTTGCCGGGCTGGTGCTGGGGTCGGGGCTCGATCTGGTCAAGGCGAACGGCGCCAAAGTGCTGCTGATCGCCGCCTACACCCCGGTGGCGCTGTTCTTTTTCGCCAGTGCGTCACAGGTGGACGTGGCGGTTGGGGCGGTGCTGGCAGTCGGTCAGGTGAGTGGTGCCTGGATCGCTGCCCACCTTGCTCTGAAGAAGGGCGCCGGATGGGTGCGATGGGTACTGGTGATCGCCGCCGTTGTGGCCGCGGTGCGGATGCTCTTGTTGTGACCGGACCTCGGCGACTGCTGGTGTGCGGTCCGGCACGATTCAGGCGGTGTGGGCCGGGCCATTAGGAGACTGCTGATCACATCGTCGTGAGGGCTCGCGGGTCCGCCACGGTGCCTGGTCAGGACTTCGGTCACGAGCTCGAACTGACGTTGATCCGCAGTGGCCTGGGAGACTGCTGATCAATTCGTCGTGAGGGCTCGCGGGTCCGCCACGGTGCCTGGTCACGACCTCGGTCACGAGCTCGAACTGACGTTGATCCGCAGTGGCCTGGGAGACTGCTGATCAATTCGTCGTGAGGGCTCGCGGGTCCGCCACGGTGCCTGGTCAGGACTTCGGTCACGAGCTCGAACTGACGTTGATCCGCAGTGTCCTAGCATCCCGCTATGAAGCAATGGCTGTTGGGGCTCGATGTGCTCGTCGTGGTGATCTTCGTGGCCATCGGCCGCGACTCGCACGAACTCGATCAGTCGGCCGCCGATCTCGTCGAGGTGGCTGTCCCGTTTCTGATCGGGGTTGGTGTCGGATGGGGTGTCATGCGTGCCTGGCGCAGGCCGGTGGCGATGGTGACGGGTGCCGGCGTCCTCGCCGCCACCGTCATCGTGGGCATGGCGCTTCGCCGGCTGGTGTTCGACGATGGGATTGCCGCAACCTTCATCCTCGTCGCAACCGCGTTTCTCGGCTTGGGGATCCTCGGCTGGCGAGTCGTAGCGAGCCGGTACCGGCACACCCCCGGCGCAGTCACCGCCGGCAAGGACTGAGGGAACCTTCGGGTTCCCCGTTCCCCGCCGTTCGGGTTACTGACCGTCCGGAGGGGTTGCGCACTCCCACACTCGTGCTTCCCAGACGAACCGGGAGCCCTTCGGCGTCAGCTTGACGATCCCGCGGTCGACCAGCTCACGGATGCTGCCGCTCTCCGCCAGAGGCCCGGCGAGGGGAATCATCTTGTCGATCAGCTTCTTCAAGCTGCCAAAAACCGATCGCGCCGCTTCGAGGATGGCGTTTTCGTCCTGGAGCGTGCCGGTTGGCAGGAACAGCCGCCCATTCTCCTTGAGCCAGCGTTGCGCTTCCCGCAACATCCGCACCGGCAGCTCGGAACCCCTGGGACCACCGCCGGTCTTCGAAGGGAACCAGCCGCTCTCTGCGGCGAGAGCATCAGGAATGCCGGAGACGTCGCCGATGATGATGTCGGCCCTCAAGTCCTCGGGCAACGGAGAAAAAAGGTCGCCCTGGAAGAACTCCATGCGGTCCGCAACGCCGTGTGCCCTGGCATTCGCCCCGGCAACCTCGACGACATCAGGGCTCGCATCGATTCCGTACACCTTGGCTGCACCGAGCTTGGCGGCGATGATGCCGAGAATCCCGGTCCCGCACCCGACATCGATGACGACGTCACCCTCTTTCACCTCGAGCACCTTGGCAACGAGTGTCGAGATCGTCGACGGTTGGAAGGTGTTGTCGGAAGTGGCCAGTTCCATGGGCCCGAGCCGGCCCTTCCATGTGATGGTGTGCATCGCCGGATTATGCCCGATTGCTCGATCCGACGCATTTCCACACCTGCCCACCCGTGAGCGTCCAGTGGGTACGCTCCAACGATGGACGGTCCGAGGCAGCGGCGTGCGCTCACGGCCGCGGAGACCGCAGTGAGGTTCCTGGCGGCCGGCGATGCGACACGAGCGACGCAGAGTGCGGCCACGGCGGCCCGGCTCGACCAGATCGGGCTCTATTCCGACCTCGAAGATGCGGTGCGTCGAGCGGTGGCAGACGGCAAAGCGGGGACGCCTCTGCACCGGGATGCATGGGCATCCGTGAGGGCGGCGCTTCCGCCGGGTCCGCTCCAATCTCTGGTGGACTCGCTGAGCAGCTGACGGAGTCAGTACGCTTGACCTGAATGGGTGACTACCACGTCCACTTGCACCCTCACGGACCGTATGGCGGTGAGGGCCCCCCGCCGGGCGAGTATCCAGATGGGTACGTCGAGGCGTACTTCGAGACGGCCGCTGCCAGAGGGGCCGACGAAATCGGTTTCACCGAGCACCTGTACCGATGTGTCGAGGCTGCGCCCGTGCTCGGACGTTTTTGGGACAACGCCCCCAGGCCGGACCTGGCGGCACAGACCGAGGCGTTCTTCATGGAGGACCTCACGCTCTCGCTCAACCGCTACGTCGATGCGGTGCTGGATGCGCGGGATGCGGGGCTCCCGGTCTTGCTCGGCCTCGAGGTTGACTTCTTCCCCGAGACGATCGAGGACGTGCTGGACCTGCTCGAGCCGTACCCGTGGGATTACCTCATCGGCTCCGTGCATTGGGTCGGAGCGTGGGCCATCGATCACCATGGTTCGGCCCACGAGTTCGATCGTCGCGGCATCGATCAGGCGTACGCCGACTACTTTGCGCTGGAGACGGAACTCGCCGCCTCCGGCACCGTCGATGTGCTCGCCCATTGCGATGTCGTGAAGAAGCAAGGGCATCGGCCGGACGCCTCGCCACGAGAGTTGTACCACCGGCTGGTCCGGGCTGCGGAGCGTTCTGGAGTTGCGGTCGAGTTGTCGAGCGCCGGTCTGCATCAGAAGGCCGGGGAGATCTACCCGGCGCCTGAGCTCCTGGAGATGTTCGCCGAAGCCGATGTCCCGATCACGCTGGCAAGCGACGCACACGGCCCCGAAGACGTCGCTCGGGATCGGGATCGTCTCATCGAGGCGGCCAAGGCGGCGGGGTACACGGACCGCATCCGATTCCGAAAGCGGGCGGGCTGGCTCACGCCCCTGGACGGCTGATGGACGCCATCGACCAGGGTCACATCCACGACGAGCACCCTTTCGCCACGCCGCCCGATCTGCGGGATCCCGCACGGCAGCTGCGGGGCCGCCTGGCGGCGCCGGTGACGATTCTCACCGCCGGAGAAGGTGCCGAGCGCACAGGGTTGACCGTCTCCTCGGTGATGGTTGCCGAAGGGGACCCGCCACTCGTGTATTGCCTGCTCGGGCCCGAAACCGACTTCACCGAGGTCATTGCGCGGACCGGTCGGTTCGTGCTTCACGTTGCGGACGCCACTACGAGGGAGGCTGCAGACGTCTTTGCGGGGATCAGGCCGAGCCCAGGGGGACTGTTCGCCACCAGGGCTGCGGAGCCGACTGCCTACGGCCCACGTCTCTCCGAATTCCACGACTTTGCGCTGTGCTCGGTGGTCTCGAGTCGCGAGGAGAGCTACTCGTCACTCGTCGCTGCAACGATCGATCACATCGAAACGACCGATCTGGTCGATCCGCTGCTGTATTTCCGCGGTGCGTACCGGCGGTTGACGGAAGGATGAAGTACGTCAGCACGCGCGGCGGGATGCCGCCGATGCGTTTCACCGATGTGCTGCTGGGTGGCTTGGCCCCCGACGGCGGGCTGGTCGTGCCTGAGCACATCCCCGTCCTCACTGAAGGCGAGATGGCGGAGTGGCACGGCCTGAGCTACGCCGCAATCGCTTTCGAGGTGATGCGCAGGTTCATGGACGACATCCCGCCGGCGGATCTCGAGCGGCTCATCGCTGCCGCGTACGGCACCGGGGCCTTCGCCCATCCCGATGTCGTCTCGCTCAGAGAGGTCGAACCTGACCTGTACCTCGCCGGTTTGTCGCATGGTCCGACCCTCGCATTCAAGGACATCGCGCTCCAGATGGTCGGCCAGCTCTTCGAGTACGAGCTGGAGCGGCGAGGCGAGCACTTGACCGTGCTGGGTGCCACGTCGGGCGACACGGGCTCATCCGCCGAGTACGCGATGGTGGGCAAACACAACGTCGACGTCTTCATGCTGACGCCGCTGGGCAAGACGAGCCCGTTCCAGGCGGCACAGATGTACACCCTCGACGAGCCCAACATCTTCAACCTTGCCGTTCGAGGTGTCTTCGACGACTGCCAGGACCTCGTCAAGGCCGTCAACGGCGATGCAGCGTTCAAGGCGCGGTATCGCATCGGGGCGGTGAACTCGATCAACTGGGCCCGGATCGCCGCCCAGGTGGTCTACTACGTGTACGCCGCAACCCGCGTTGGTGCCCCAGGGCGGAGGGTGAGCTTCGGCGTCCCGACAGGGAACTTCGGCAATGTGTACGCAGGTTTTGTCGCTCGGCGCATGGGCGTGCCGATCCAGTCGCTCGTCGTTGCGACCAACGAGAACGACGTGCTCGATGAGTTCTTCTCTTCCGGTCGCTACCACGTGCGGACCACCGTGGAGGTCGCGTCCACGTCAAGTCCTTCGATGGACATCTCGAAGGCGTCGAACTTCGAGCGCTACGTGTATGCCCTGCTCGGTGACGATCCGGTGCGGACGCGGGCGCTGTTCTCCGACCTCGGCAGTACAGGCGGCTTCGATCTGGCAGGGACGGCGGCCTTCGACGGTATCGCCGCGACCGGGTTCGTGTCGGGCTCCTCGACGCACGGCGATCGGATCGCCACGATCCGCCGCTTCGCCAATGAGTTCGACATCGTCATCGATCCGCACACCGCCGATGGGCTCAAAGTGGGCCTCGGGCACTTCGAGCCCGGCGTGCCGCTGATCTGTCTCGAGACGGCCCAACCGGTCAAGTTCGCCGCGACCATCGAGGAGGCGCTCGGGGAGTCGCCGGAGATGCCTCCCCGCTTGCGGGCTCTGGGCGAGCTCCCGCAACACTACGAGACCGTCGACGCCGATATCGAAGCAGTGAAGGCGTACATCGCCGCCAACGCCACGACGACACCCCGACCGTAGACTCTCGTCATGCCCGCCACCGCTCCCACCGTCTGGCTGACGACGCTCGGCTGCTCGAAGAACCAGGTCGACTCCGAGAAGGTCACGTCCATGTTGAACGAAGCCGGCTACGCGTCGGCGGACTCCCCTGAGGAAGCCGACGTGGTGATGGTCAACACGTGCGCCTTCATCGAGGCCGCACGGGAGGAGTCCATCGAGGCGATCCTCGACATCGGTGAAGTCAAGCGTCCTGACGCCCGACTCGTGGTCCTGGGTTGCATGGCTCAGCGTTACGAGACGGAGCTCGTCGCAGCGCTCCCGGAGGCCGATGCCGTCATCGGGCTCGACCGGTACAGCGAGCTGGTCGATCGCCTCGACACGATGACGCAGTGGCAGCCATTGCGGATACGGCCGGCGCGTACGTCCCACATGGATATCTTGTATCACGTCAAGCGTCCTACTCCTTCCACTCCCTTCGCCTACGTCAAGGTGGCAGAAGGGTGTGACAAGCCGTGCACGTTCTGCGCCATTCCGCTGTTTCGCGGCAAGCAGCGGTCGCGTCCACCGGTCAACATCCGCGACGAGGTCGCAGAACTGGCGAGCGGGGGTGTCGGGGAGATCGTCCTGGTGGCGCAAGACCTCGCCGCCTACGGGAGAGATATCGGCGCTCCCGGCGGGCTCACCGAGTTGCTCCGTTTCGTCTCCGATGTCGAGGGCCTGCGGAGGCTGCGGCTCTACTACCTGTATCCCAAGGAGATCCGCCCGGCGCTCATCGAAGAGATGGCCACCAATCCGTTGATCGCCTCCTACTTCGATCTTTCACTCCAACACGCTGCCGCCCCGCTCCTTCGCGGCATGAAACGGCCGGGGAGCGGAGAGCGCCACCTGCGAATGATCGACGAGATCCGTGCCGCCGCTCCCGATGCGGCGCTGCGGTCCTCGTTCATCGTCGGATTCCCCGGCGAAACAGATGCTCACGTCGAGGAGCTGGCGGAGTTCCTCGAGGCGGCGCAGCTCGATTGGGCGGGCTTCTTCCCGTTCTCGCCGGAGGAAGGCACGCCTGCTGCCGATTTCGACCGACAGGTTGGTGATGAGGACAAGGCTGAAAGGCTGCGGTACCTGCAGAGCATCCAAGACGACATCACGTCGATCCGCAATGCGTCACAGGCGGGGCGTACGCTGACGGTGCTGGTCGATCAGGTCGAGGATCGGCAAGCCGTCGGGCGGTCATATCGGGAGGCCCCCGAGATCGACGGGGTGATCCTGCTGGACCGGGGCACCCCGGGCCAGTGGCTCACGGTTGAAGTCACGGGCGGGTACGGCACCGACCTGGTCGCCACCGTTGTCGCCGAACTCTGACCGTGCACCCGGACGCTCGGTAGTCTGCACAGGAAGCAAGAAGGAGGTTGTCGCCATGAGTGACAAGGACACGTCGGCAGCTGAGGGCTGGCTCGAGAAGGCCGAGGACGCCCTGCAGCGGGCCACGGAGGCCGTCGCCGAGGCCTGGAAGTCGACCGAGGGCGTCCGCGCCCAGGCGTGGGAGACGGCCAAACATGCGGTCGACCAGGCGGCCGAAGCGCTCGACCACGGCATCGACGCCGCCAAGCAGACGTGGCACAGTTCGGCAGGCGGTCACGACGGCGAGGCGGCGAACGACGGTCCCGCCACGGCGGGCGGCGACGCTTCGGCCGGTGGCGTCCGCTCGGGCGATGCCGCAGCTGCCGCGGACGACACGACGCCGGGAGCGGAGTCGTCGGGCGAGCCGGAGGCCGATCCCACGGCGTGATCGTCGAGACGCTGGCGGTCGGGACGGAGCTGCTCCTCGGCCAGATCGTCAATTCCAATGCGGCGGCCATCGGCGCCCGGCTCGCCGATGCGGGCTTCGACCACTTCCATCAGGTTGTGGTGGGTGACAACGTCGACCGGGTCGCGGCGGCGATCACGCACGCCGTCGATCGGTCCGACGTGCTCATCATCACCGGCGGGATCGGCCCCACCCAGGACGATCTGACGCGTGATGCGTTGTGTGCGGCCGCAGGCGTCGAGATGCAATTCAGCGACGAGTACGCGGAGCGATTGCGGCGCTGGTGGGAGCGACGCAGCCGGACCATGCCGGAGAGCAACCTCCGCCAGGCCGAATATCCGGCTGGTGCCGAGTTGATCGTCAACCGCAAGGGCACGGCCCCCGCATTGAAGATGCGCATCGGCGCGGCCTGGGTGTTTGCGGTGCCGGGGGTCCCAGCTGAGATGACGGCACTGCTGGACGAGGACATCATCCCCTTCCTCAGGGCCGAAGCCGGCGACACCTCCGTTGTCGTGAGCAGGCTGATCAGGACGTGGGGGGAATCGGAGTCCAAGGTCGGCGAGATCATGAGCGACCTGTTCGATGCAGGCACCAATCCCACGGTGGCGTTTCTCGCCAGCTCGGGGGAGATCAAGATCCGGCTGACGGCCAAGGCTGCCGACGAGGCCTCCGCCCGTGCGTTGATCGATCCGGTCGAGGCTGAGGTGCGGCGTCGCATGGGATCGTTGGTGTTCGGCGCCGACGACGAGACCATCGAACGTGCCATCTTCGACCGCCTGGACGAGCGGGGATGGACACTCGCCACCGCCGAATCGGCAACGGGGGGCATGATCGCCGAGCGCATCACGTCCGTCGCGGGCGCCTCCAAGCACTTCGTCGGTGCCGTCGTCGCCTACGCCACCGACGTCAAGGAGTCGGTACTCGGTGTGCCGCCGGACGTGCTTGCCGGTCACGGTGCCGTCAGCGAGCCTGCTGCCCTCGCCATGGCCCGGGGAGCTGCGGCACGGCTGGACGCGGATGTCGTGATTGCCGTCACCGGCTCTGCGGGGCCGGACCCGCAGGAGAAGGACGTGGGGACGATGATCGTTGCTGTACGTACCCCTGACGGAGCGCAGGCGCGCACCTTCCACATGCCTGGCGACCGGGAGCGGGTGCGCGTCTACACGACGACGGCAGCATTGCATCTCGCTCGCCTGGCCATCATCGGGGAGTGGTGGGATGCGGTTCCCGAGCGCTGGAGTGCGCCGCGACGGACATGACGGAACGCCTCTTCCTCTGTGTGGCTCTCGACGATGAGGTGCGCCATGCGCTGGCAACCCGGCTGGCGGAGGTGCTCGATGGAGGCTTCATGCCGGGTCGGCCCGTTGCCGTCGAGAACTGGCACATCACCTTGCGCTTCCTCGGAGCCGCCACCGAGGTACAGAGAGATTCCGTGCTTGCCCACCTCGATCAGCACCTCCAGGTGGAGCCTTTCCGGATTCGTTTCGACACGCTCGGTGCGTTTCCCCGGGCCTCGAGGGCGGCAATCTTGTGGGCGGGCATCGCGGCGGGAGCCGAGGAGCTGATCGAGCTGGCGGGGGAGTGCGAGGCGGCGGCAGACGCCTCGGAGTTCGGCCGGGAGGACCGGCCGTTCCATCCCCACCTGACCCTGGCGCGCATCCGTCCGCCTGAGGACGTGCGAGATCTGGTGGAAGGGCAACCCCTCGGTGTGCGGATGCAGGTCGGCGAGGTGACGATGCTGCGCAGCATCATGGGCCGCGGCCCGGTTCGGTACGAGGTCGTCGACACGGTTGCGCTGTAGGAGGCTCTCGGCCGGGACACCGTCGGTTCCTCTCGAGTACTCGACATCGAACACGTGTTCGCCTACTATTCGGGCACCAAACCACACCGATGGGATTCAGAGCCGGTACCGTTCCTGTCACAGGCAGCGGATACCTTTGCCCCACAGTTCGCAATCGAGGCCCAGGAGGGAACCCCAGTGAGCAAAGAGAACCTCGATAGGGAGAAGACCCTCGAGATGGCCATGTCGCAGATCGAGCGGCAGTTCGGCAAGGGCGCCATCATGAAGCTGAGCGACGGCAGCGTCCGCAACGTGCGGGCGATTCCGACCGGTGCGCTTTCGCTTGACCTCGCCCTGGGCATCGGCGGCGTGCCCCGTGGGCGCATCGTCGAGATCTTCGGGCCCGAGTCCTCCGGCAAGACCACCCTGGCGCTGCACGTCGTGGCGGAGGCGCAGCGCAACGGTGGCATTGCCGCCTTCATCGACGCCGAGCATGCCCTCGACCCTGTCTATGCCAAAGCGCTCGGTGTGGATGTAGACGAGTTGCTCATCTCCCAGCCGGACACGGGAGAGCAGGCGCTCGAGATCGCCGACATGCTGATCCGCTCCGGTGCCCTCGACGTTGTCGTGGTGGACTCCGTGGCTGCGCTGGTGCCACGCGCAGAGCTCGAGGGTGACATGGGCGACACCCACGTCGGGCTCCAAGCCCGTCTCATGTCCCAGGCGTTGCGCAAGCTCGCCGGCACCATCAACCGCTCCGACACCACGGCGATCTTCATCAACCAGCTCCGCGAGAAGATCGGGGTGATGTTCGGCTCACCGGAAACCACTCCGGGTGGTCGGGCGCTGAAGTTCTACGCCAGCGTGCGGATCGACGTGCGACGCATCGAGGCGATCAAACAAGGCACCGACAACGTCGGCAACCGGGTGCGGGCCAAGATCGTGAAGAACAAGGTCGCACCTCCTTTCCGTCTTGCCGAGTTCGACATCATGTTCGGGGAGGGCATTTCTCGTGAGGGCAGCCTCATCGACATCGCCGTCGAGAACGGTGTCGTCAAGAAGGCGGGTGCCTGGTACACCTACGAGGGCGACCAGCTCGGTCAAGGCCGGGAGCGAGCCAAGATCTTCCTGCGTGAGAACCCGGAACTCGCCATGCAGCTCCAAGACCAGGTGCTCCGGGCGGTCGGCTTCATCGTGGACGAGGAAGAAGAAGCCGAGATCGAAGCGGTGCAGGAGAGGGCAGAGTCGGATAGCGAGTCCTAGAGCGCGGTCTTCGGGTCAATTGCGCCTACTCGGAGTTTTCGCGGTTCCGCTTTCGAGGTTCGTGGGGTACGATCAGTACACCACACGCACACAACGACAAAACACGACATTTGGTTTCCAGGACGAGATGGGATGCAGCTCATGAGACAACGGAGGGTGACACCGAGCGGCCGGTAGGCCGCGACCTGTGACATGACTGCGCTTTGTGTGTGTGCCGGGCTCCTTGGGGCTCGGCATGCGTGCATTCTGGGACCGGGAACGAGGACTGATGGAATGGGTCATCACTGCGGCGGTGGCGGTCGCGGTCGGCGTTGCGGCATTCTTTGCCGGTCGCGAAACCCATCGGCGACGCACCGAGAGGGTTGCGGAGTCGGCACAGGATCTGATGGGGGACGCCAGGGTCGATGCGCAGAAGATCCTGGCTCGCGCCGACGAGCAGGCCCGCGCCCTGGCCGAGACCTACCGGGAGCGTGAGGAGGCGGCACTCGATCACCGGCGGGTCGAGGCGGCAGCGCTGGAGGACCGGCTGGCGCAACGGGAGGCGACGCTGGAACAACGTGCGGCCAATCTCGCTCAGCGTGAAGAGATGTTGATCGACAAGGAGCGGGCCATCGGTGAACAGCGGGCCCAACTCGCCGTGATCGAGGAGGAATCCCGATCCCATCTCGAACGCGTCGCAGGCTTCGATTCGAGAGCCGCCAAAGAGGAGCTCCTCCAGAAGGTCGAGGACGAAGCACGACGCGAGGCCATGGTGCTCGTGCGCGATCTCGAGATCAAGGCCCGGGAAGAGGCCGATCGCCGCGGCAGGCGGATCCTCGCCACCGCCGTGCAGCGGCTCGCCGCCGATGTCGTCAGCGAGAGCACGGTGTCCGTCGTGCCCCTGCCCACAGATGAGATGAAGGGCCGCATCATCGGCAGGGATGGCCGCAACATCCGCACCTTCGAGGCGGTCACCGGGGTCAATCTCATCGTGGACGACACGCCTGAGGCGGTCTCGGTGTCCACGTTCGATCCGGTCCGTAGGGAGATCGCCCGCCTCGCCCTGGAACGGCTCGTTGAGGACGGGCGCATTCACCCGGCGTCCATCGAGGAGGCCTATGAGAAGGCCCAAGCCGAAGTCGAGCAGTCGATCAGGGACAGCGGCGAATGGGCTTTGCTCGAAGTGGGCGTCACCAGGATGCACCCCGAGCTGATCACGCTGCTGGGTCGTCTCCGCTACCGCACCTCCTACGGCCAGAACGTCCTCAACCATCTGGTCGAGTCGGCCCACATCGCCGGTATGCTCGCCGCCGAGCTCGGGCTCGAGGAGACCGAGGCCAAGCGCGCCGCCTTCCTCCACGACATCGGCAAGGCCGTCTCCCACGAGGTCGGTGGATCGCACGCCCTGATCGGCGCCGAGATCGCCCGCCGGTTCGGTGAAGACGCCTCCATCGTGCATGCCATCGAGGCCCACCACAACGAGGTCGAGCCCAGAACGCTCACTGCCGTGCTGGTCCAGGCTGCAGACGCGGTCTCTGCGGCACGACCCGGTGCTCGGCGCGAAGCGCTCGAGTCCTACGTGCGGCGCCTCGAGAAGCTCGAAGACATCGCCGGCTCGTTCGAGGGCGTCGACCGCGTCTTTGCGATGCAGGCCGGCCGCGAGATCAGGGTCGCCGTTGACCCCGGCACGATTGACGACCTCACGGCGTCCCAGCTGGCACGGCAGATCGCTCGCCGGCTGGAAGACGAGCTGCAATACCCGGGCCAGATCGAAGTCACCGTGATTCGGGAGTACCGAGCCACGGACTACGCTCGCTGACCGCTCGCCTCACCGAAGGAATCAACCGCCTGATGTCCGAAACGATCCTGCTTGGCATGCCCGCTGTGAAGGCGCCGCGACCGGCGACCCGGCAAGGACGCACCTATTTCATCCGGACCTTCGGTTGCCAGATGAACGAGCACGATTCGGAACGGATCGGCGGACTGCTCGAATCCGACGGTATGACTGCGGTGGACCGCCCTGAAGATGCCGACGTCGTGGTGTTGAACACGTGCACCATTCGCGAGAACGCCGACACGAAGCTCTATGGCTACCTGGGAGCACTGCGGGCGATCAAAAACGAGAGAGCCGGAATGCAGATCGCGGTCGGCGGCTGCATGGCGCAGAAGGACAAGGAGTCGATCCAGGAGCGAGCCGGCTGGGTCGACGTGGTCTTCGGGACGCACAACACGCACCGGGTCGTCGACCTTCTCGACCATGCTGCGGAATGGGGGGCCATCACCGAGATCTATGGCGAGACGACCAACGTCGAGGAGACGCCCGCCTACCTCCCCGCACACCGCGAATCGGCCCATTCGGCATGGGTGACGATCACCATCGGATGCAACAACTCATGTACGTTCTGCATCGTGCCCATCGTGCGCGGCAGGGAGATCTCGCGCCGCCCAGGCGACATCCTGAAGGAGGTCGGCGACCTGGTCGCCGGCGGCGTCACCGAGGTCACCTTCCTCGGCCAGAACGTCAACTCCTACGGCCGGGACCTCGAGCTCAACGGACGCAAGACGCTGTTCGCCGACCTGCTGCGCCGGGCAGGCGAGGTGGAGGGCCTGCGGCGCATCCGGTACACCAGCCCCCACCCCAAGGACTTCCGTGAGGACGTGGCGGCGGCAATGGCTGAGACCGGCGCCGTCTGCGAGCAGCTCCACCTCCCTCTGCAATCCGGCAGCGCATCGATCCTCGCCGCGATGCACCGCGGCTACACAGGGACTCGATTCCTGGAGAAGCTGGCGATGGCACGGGACATCATCCCTGACCTCACCGTGTCGACCGACATCATCGTCGGATTCCCAGGGGAGACCGATGCCGACTTCGAAGCGACGATGGAGGTGGTCCGCGAAGCCCGGTTCGACGGTGCCTACACCTTCCAGTTCTCTCCGCGCCCCGGCACCCCGGCCGCCTCGATGGAAAACCACGTCCATCCAGAGGTGGTGCAGGAGCGATTCGCGCGGCTCGTCGATCTGCAAAATCGGATCTCGCACGAGAAGAACCTCGATCTGGTCGGCGCACGGTTGGAGGTGATGGTCGAAGGCCCATCGAAGAAGGATCCGGCGATGCTCACGACCCGCACCAGGGGGAACAAGCCGCTCCACGTAGCCGCAGACTTCGCGCCCGGCTCGTATCACGACGTGGTCGTCACACGAGCCGCTCCGCACCACCTGATCGGGAGCCCGGTCTGAAGGCCGTCGCCGTCGTTGGCCCCACCGCCTCAGGAAAGTCCGACCTCGCCATCGCCATCGCCGAGCACTGCGGCGGCGAGATCGTCTCGGTGGACTCGATGCAGGTATACCGCGGAATGGATATCGGCACCGCCAAACCCGATCAGCCAACCCAAGACCGCATCCGGCACCATCTCATCGACATCGCCGAGCCCAGCGTGGAGTTCGCCGTCGCCCAGTATCAGCAGGCGGGACTCGCCGCCATGGAGTCGATCGCCTCTCGGGCCCGCCCCGTGATCGCGGGAGGATCGGGGCTCCACTTCCGCTCGCTCGTCGATCCGATGACGTTTGCGCCCTCAGACGCCGGGATCCGTGCCGGGTTGGAGTCCCTACCAATCGAGACGGTCGTGGTCGAGCTCCTTGCCGCCGACCCCGATGCCGCAGCACACGTCGACCTTGCCAATCCCCGCAGGGTGGTGCGGGCCGTCGAGATTCACCGGCTCACGGGGGAAACCCCTTCGCTTCGGGCCGCAGCGCCGGAGTCGGCGGCGGTGCGGGCGTACGAGCCTCGCCTCCCATTGGTGATCCTGGGCGTCGATCCCGGCGAGGCGCTGCGCCAGCGGATCATCGAGCGCTTTGATCGCATGCTTGCGGCGGGGCTGGAAGCGGAGGTCGCCCGGCTCGGCCCGAGGCTCGGCCGCACGGCGCGCCAGGCGGTTGGCTACAAGGAGCTGCTCCCGGTCGTGGCGGGGGAGTCCACCCTGCCCGATGCGCGCGACCGAGCGATCCAGGCCACAGTTGGGCTCGCCAAGCGGCAGCGGACCTTCTTCAGGAGAGATCCACGGATTCGCTGGCTGCCGTGGCACCATGATGCCGGGCGCCGCAGGGAGGCCGCCCTCACGGTCGTCGCAGAGGAGCTGCAGTGGACTTCGTGAAGATGGAAGGGCTCGGGAACGACTTCGTCGTCGTGACCGGCCCTGTGGATCTCGAAGAAGCCACGATTGTTCGGTGGTGCGATCGCCACTTCGGCATCGGTGCCGACGGCGTGCTCGAGGTGACTCCGCTCGGTGCTGATCGGATCAGGATGCGGTATTGGAACGCCGATGGCAGCCCTGCGGAGATGTGCGGTAACGGGCTGCGCTGCCTGGCGGCGCTTGCGGTCGAGCGCCGGTGGGTGGCGAGCCGTTCCCTGATCGTCGAGACGGCGATGGGTGATTCCCCCGCAACGGTGCTGGAGGACGGCATGGTGAGGGCGCTGGTAGGGAGGGTGGCGCCGGCGGGCGACCCGTCACCGGTCGCCGGCCATCTGGTGCATCCGATCTCCGTAGGGAACCCGCACGCCGTGCTGTTCGTCGACGATCCGGATGCAGCCCCCGTTGAGACGGTTGGTCCGATGATCGAGCACGATCCCTTCTTCCCCCGTGGTGCGAACGTCGAGTTCGTCACCCCGCTGGATGCCGGTCGTATCGGTATGCGCATCTGGGAAAGGGGCGTCGGGGAGACGATGGCCTCCGGGACGGGAGCAACGTCGGCGGCCTTTGCCGCAGTGTCGTACCGGGGGGTGACGCCACCCGTGACCGTCGTGCTGCCGGGCGGCGAGCTCGTCATCGACTTCGACGGAGACCAAGCGTGGATGACGGGACCGGGCAACGTCGTGTTCGAGGGTTCCATCGATTGATGGACGATGCGAGGCGCAGGCGTTACTCGACGCGCCGGAGCACCGCAACGACGACACCGATGATCTCGACTCCGTCGGTGAAGACCATCGGCGGGAAGTCGGGATTCTCGGACTTCAAGACGACGCGGGTGTCGATGCGCTGGAGCCGCTTGATCGTCGCCTCTTCACCACCGATGAGTGCCGCAACGATCTGACCATCGCGGGCATGACTCTGTTTCCGGACGACCACGTAGTCGGCGTCGAAGATCCCAGCTTCGATCATCGAGTCGCCCCTGACCCGCAGCATGAAGACCGGGTCGTTGCCGACCAGCTCTGCAGGGAGCGGGTAGATCTCTTCGATGTCCTGTTCGGCGAGGATCGGCGAGCCGGCTGCGATGCGACCCAGCAGCGGCACATCCCGCACCGGTGCCTTCATCAAACCCGACTCCATCCCCATGCCGGTGTCCATGACTTCGATGGCCCGCGGCTTGGACGGGTCGCGACGGATGAAGCCTTGGCGGGAGAGCGTCGACAGGTGACTGTGGACGGTGGAGGGCGAGCTGAGACCGACGGCGTCGCCGATCTCGCGCACCGAAGGAGGATACCCCTGCTCTCGGACGGTGGACAGGATGTAGTCGAGAATCTGCTCCTGTCGTGCGCTCAGACTGCTGCGATCCATGGGTCGTGCCCCTTTCGTGCTCCGCTGGCGCCAGAGTAGACGGAATTTCGCGACCTACCAAACATATGTTCGACTTGACAGGGGAACACCTGTTCGATACCGTAGCTCCTACCTCGAACATGTGTTCGGGTCGGAGGTCCCAAGTCTCCGGCACGACCATCACAGGGAGAGGTCACAAGCGGTTTCTGTCATACCCACCAGATACCGTCGGGGACGAGGAAGTCACGCTCCTCGAAACCAGATACGCCGAAGCTCCGTTTACGCCACGGAGCAGGCCCACACAGCAAGAAGCGAGCAAGAAGGAGCAGCACGATGGCGCCGCAGCCCACTATCCGTCTCCGGATGTTGGTCATCATCTCCATGGTTGCCATTGCGCTGCTCCTTCTCGCTTCTGCCGTTCAAGCCAGCGGCGAGCCGGTGGTGACGGTGGACTATCAGGTGCAGGCCGGCGACAACTTGTGGTCGATCGCCGAAGCACAGACCGCCGACAACGGCGACGTCCGAGCCACCGTCTTTGCGATCCAGCGAATGAACGGCCTGGACGGCAGCATGATCTTTGCCGGACAGCACCTCGAGCTTCCGAGCGGTTAGCGGTTGCGGCCTCGATCCATCGGCGGAGGGGTCGAGGCCGTCACCGCAGAACGGGGAGCACGTCCTCTCCCGTGCTTCGGCCCGTGAGCGCAGCCAGGAGACGTGGGGCGATCCCTCGTCCTTGGGCACTTTCGGACAGCAGATAGAGGGCGTCGAGTACTGCTGCCGGTGGCGGGCCGAACTCGACACCCATCGCACGGCCCAGGTCATGGCCGTGTACCACCAGCTCCAGTTGTCGAGTGCGCAGGTACTCGGCAACGCACAGAGCGCCAAACCGCGTTCCGACGCGACGATCGGGTCCCGCCGAGTGGAGGGCGCCGGCAACGTGGGCGGCCGTTGTCGACATCGCCTCGGTGATCTCTTCTATGGACATGCCGGCCGCTCCCTGCCGGCTCCGTTCTGCAACTGCGGCGTCCATCTCTTCGGGGGCTCCGGCCCGGGCGGCAAGGTAGGCGTTGAGGTAGTCGCTCGCTCCTTCGAGGACGGGCGGAGCCGCCTCAGGGGCTGCGAGGTAATCCGACAGCGTTGTCACGGCCCGCAGCGTGTGACCGGCGAGGCTCTTGAGGTCCCACTCACCGAGTCCGGCGGCGTCCGGGTCGTCGATGTGCTCGATCACCTGCCGCACCGCCGCCATGGTGTTGGTGAACACATCGATGGACTCGGACCATGTGAGGGCATGGGATGATGCCATCGCAGCATTGTGCCCTCGGGAGGCACACGAGGGAAGCGAGTACGCTCGACGGTCTATGCGATGCCCATTCTGCAAAAGCAACGAAACCAAGGTGGTGGATAGCCGCGCCGCCGACCGTGGCATGACGATTCGGCGGCGACGCGAGTGCCTCGGTTGCGCTCGCCGGTTCACCACGTACGAACGGGCGGCCGTGGCTCATCTGGTGCGGAAGCGCAACGGCCGGCTCGAGGCATTCGATGGGCACAAATTGCGGCACGGCGTCGAACAGGCGTTGGCGGATCGCCCCGTCCCGGTCGGAAGCGTCGACCGGCTCGTTGCGGACATCTCGGCCTTCGTGGGCGCCAAGGGCGGTGAGGTGAGTGCCGACGAGCTCGGAGAAGAAGTGCTGGCCCGGCTGCGAGACCTCGATGAGGTTGCCTACGTGCGGTTTGCGAGCGTGTACAAGGACTTTCAGGGTGCCAGCGACTTTGAGCGCGAGGTTGCTTCGCTCGAAGCGGAGTCGTGATCAGCCGAGGGTGTTCAGGTCGGCGATGGTGAGGTCGATCTCGGCCGCGAGCTCGATGATCGCCGCATCCGTCTCCGACCGAATCAGCGCCAACGCCTCCAGCTGGATCCTGTCGAGATTCGCCTGGGCGGTGGCATGCTCTTCCAGCAGCACCGCAACCTGATCGGCCGAGCCCGTGCGCAGCGCATCGGCGTATTCCACACGCCAATCGAGGAAGCGTTCGAGGGCGACTTGCGCCGCAGTCCTGTGGTCGAAGAGCGCCGCGTCCTCAGGTAGCTCGCCGAGCAGGGCTGCGCTGTCGGCGGCGACGATGGAGAGCTGTGCGTCGACTTCCGAGAGATCGTCTGCGGTCGCCGGCAGTTCCCCGACGTCGAGGAAGCCGACGACGACGGTTCGGTAGTCCAGGACATTGGCGAGACGCCTCGCGATGGCCTCTGCAGACGTTGCCTCTCGGGACACGCTCTCTCTGTGGGGGGCGAGCTCGTCGATGGGAGCGGAAGGTGCGAGCGGCCACGGGTTGGGGAGGGCCTCACCGGCGAGCGCAAGCGCGTCCTGGGCGTGAACCTTGAGGTCCGTGACCGTGGGGATCAGCTCGGCGAACTGCGACGTGTCGGCTTCCGGCTCGGTGAGGACTGCCAACGCCTGCTGCGAATCGGGGAGGTCGAGGCGGATCAGCGTGAGGGATTCGATGTAGGCGTTGGCGCGGGCGTCGGCGCGTCGACTTGAAGAGGTCTGCAGCCACAGGAACCCGGCAACGAGGGCAAGGAGGCCGGCCACCGTCGCAACCGCCCACAGCCACCGGAACCTCCGCCCATCATCGATGGAGGTGCTCAGCTCCTCGGGGGCCCACCCGGTCAACGCGTCGGCGCTCTTGGACTCCCAATCGACCAGTATCTCTTCTGCGGTGACATCGGCAGGCTCGCTCGTCTTCGGTGGCGTAGCGATGCCAACGGCTTCGAGAAACCAGGTTCCGTCGTTGCCGGGGAGGCGTGGCGACGGCTTGCCGGGGCTGGGATCGGTCATCGAGGTTTGCTGCCGTTTCCTGGCGGGGCGACAATTGTCGCCATGAAGATACCCCTCCGCCGGCTCGATCCGGATATTCACGTACCCGTGACCGCCCATCCAGGCGACGCAGGTGTCGATCTGCAGGCGCGGGTTGGTGCGGCGCTGCCGCCCGGCGCCCGTGCAGTTGTCCCGACGGGAATCGCCGTCGCCATCCCCGAAGGCTTCGTCGGGCTCGTCACTCCGCGAAGCGGACTGGCGGCGAAACACGGGGTGGGTGTCGTCAATGCCCCCGGGGTGATCGACTCCGGCTATCGCGGCGAGATCAAGGTGATCCTGGTCAACCATGGGGACCGGCAGGTGCTGATCGCCAAGGGCGAGCGCATTGCCCAACTCATCGTGACTCCGTTCGTCTCCCCCGTGTTCACGGTGGTGGAAAGTCTCGACGATTCCAGCAGGGGAGAGGGCGGCTTCGGATCGACCGGATACTGAGACCGGAAGATTCCGCACCCATGTGGCGGTGGGCTATCATCCCGGGTTCAGGCGGACGTAGCTCAGCTGGTAGAGCGCAACCTTGCCAAGGTTGAGGTCGCCGGTTCGAACCCGGTCGTCCGCTCGGCAGGGCGGTCTTCGTTGACCGCCCTCATCTTTGGCAACTCGGTTCACAACAGAGTTCGGCGACGTGGCCGAGTGGTTAGGCAAGGGTCTGCAAAACCCTCTACCCGGGTTCGATTCCCGGCGTCGCCTCCGGACTAGTGTTCACCAGCCAGGGCGCTTAGCTCAGTGGGAGAGCGCTTCCTTGACGCGGAAGAGGTCGGCAGTTCAATCCTGCCAGCGCCCACCACCCTGGAACCCTTGTGACGCAGCGTAAACCGTTGCGGCGCAAGGGGTTTCGTCATTCGGGTCCCGACGCCTCCGTCGGCCGAATCGGTCCGCGACCACATCGCGACCACATGAGAGTCGCTCCAGAGTGATGCGAGGGCGTCGGCGGCGTCCCGATCTAGGCCTTCGTAGAGGTGCCCGTACACGTCGAGAACGGTCCGAACACTTGTGTGCCCAAGGCGGGAGGCGATCACGGCGGGGTGCACGCCCTGCTCGATGAGGAGGGCCACGTGGCTATCGCGGAGATCGTGAAACCGCATCGGCTCGCCGACGGATTGGCGCACCGCGGGCTTCCAGTAGCGGGTCCGGAAACTCGCTCGGCGGAGGGCTCCGGCGGCGGGCGCAGCGACGAGAAAGCCTGACTGGCCGATTGGATGCCCGGCGATGACTTCGACGAGCCACGCCGGCAGCGTCACCGTTCGGGTGGCGGCCCGGGTCTTGGTTTCTGGGTTGGGCTCGTACTACCTCGATGGTGGGGAACCACAGGGGCAGTGGTTCGGTCCGCCACCCAACTCGGCCTCGTGCTCGGGTCCTCGTCCGACGTCTCAACAGGTCGTTGCGTCCCGAAGGGTTCGGCAGGCTTCGGCCATGCGGGCGGGTCCGAGTTGCGTGATCCGCCGCCGGAACGAGTCCTTCGGCAGGGTGTGCAGGTTGTCGAAGTTGGCAACACAGGCAGTTGGCACACCATCGACGTCAGGGTTCAGTTCGAGCTCTGACACGAGACTGCGGGTCACGCGGGTCAGGGCTGCGACGACCACGGAGCCGATCCGATCGGCAACGGGGTCCCGGGTGAGGATGAGTACGGGACGGTCGCCACCAGGAGTCGCAGCGAACCAGATCTCACCCCGTTGCATCGGCCCAGTCCGACCAGTCCTCGGCGGGACCCCAGTCGGCGATCTCGGCAAACGCCGCCTCGTCTGCGGTGAGCGGCAGTTTGGTCCACGCCTTGATGTCATCCTCGGCGCGGAGTCGGACGAGGTGACGATGGAGCGCTTCACGTAGGAGTTCAGAGCGGTCGACGCCGAGCCGTTCCGCCCACCGCTGCGCGTCGGCCGCTTCTTCATCTTCGACTCGGAAGCTGAGCATTGTCATACAGCAATCATATCGTGTATGACGCCCAGATCAACCACTCTGTTGCAGCAACGCTCCAGTCGCAGAACCGCCCCGACCGGCACGAATGCGTGCTGGTTGTCGAACAGGACCGTGACGGGCGCCATCGTGGTGACTTGCTCGATCTGCCGGTTTGGGCCGAAGGATGAGTGGCAACGGGCCCTCGGCTCGAGCCCTTGGGACAGGGACGTCGGCGAGAAGATCGAGCGGGAGCTCTGGCACTTGGCTCAGGACATCCTGCGGCTTGGCGTGAGCGTGGTGCTCGACTTCGGGCTTTGGGCGCGAGTCGAACGTGACCAGTTGCGTGCAGCGGCTCGTGAACTCGCTGTCGGCGTCGAATTGCACTACCTCGAGGTTCCTCCTGATGAACTCTGGCGGCGCATCGAGGTACGAAACTCGGCGCCACCCTGGGACAGCGAACCGATCACACGCGCCCACCTCGATGAGTGGCACGCCGCTTTCCACGCCCCCGATGCTGCAGAACTCGCTTTGTTCGACTCTGCGGGCCGAATCGGAATAGCCGCCGGCACGCCCACCGGGCAGAACGCCGGCAATGCAGATCACCGGGGTCCCGGTCGGTGACACGCCGGGAGCCAGAAGCACGCAGAGCGGCACTTCCTTGATCGGGTCGGGAGTGATCTCGATGTCGAACACACTCCGGCCTCACACGTGATTGCGGAGACGCAACCGCTTTCCCTGGGACGCTTCTCTTCGCGACTTGCGCAGCGACTCCATGAGTTCGTCGTCTCCAAGGATGTCCAGCGACTCTTCGAGGGACTCGAGATCGTCGGGACTCATCAGTCGGCGTCGCCGGGTTCGCCCTCGTGCTGGCTGCGTTGGGCATCCAGAGGTGGAGGAAGTGACCCGAGTCAGCCTGCCGGTTACTGAGCGGTCCTTCACCAAGGTCGCAGAGGCTGGGTGATAGCGTTGCCGGCGGACCTGGCGCTCGAGAGCGCTGACGTGATTGAGAGAGAGGAACAACGGTGGTCGATCACCCTGAGTATGTGTCTACGGCCGAGGTCCGGCAGGTTTGCTCTGAGCTCGGGATTCGCGATTGGACCCGCCTCGATGATGCGGCGGTCTTGATCGAGGAGGCGGAAGCCATCCGGGCCGAGCTCGGCGGAGAGACGCTCGAGATCCCCATAGAGGAGTTTCGACGTGGCTTGGAGGTCGAACTCGAACACGGACTGCGATTCGCCGACGCCAACGTCACCAACAACCACCCGCTACTGACCGGCAAGATCGTCCTTGCCCACCTCAAAGAGATGCTCGACTATTACGTCCGGTTGCGGGTCGCAGAGCTCGAGGGTGACATGTTCAAGGCGCTCGTCGCCGGCGACCCCGCCGAGGTGGCCGCGTCCTACTCCCGAGTGATCGAAGCCCGTGAGGAACTGGCGCGATCAGAGGCGCAGGCCCGCACTCACCACCCTTGACATCCCAGGCCGTGGGCAGGTTGTCACGGGAGCCCGGCGTGACGCAGGGCTCGGCCTGGCGGACGAGTGAGCTTCCTCTCCCGGAGTGTGTTCATCGATCCCGGTGAAGTCACGGTGGTTGCAGGTGCGAGGAGGAGGTCAGCGGGCCAGAAATCCTGGGAGGTCGGAATCGCCACGCTGGACCACGTCCGGAGCGATCGGAAATGGAGCGAGATGACCCGTCACGGCGTCGGCATCGAAGTGGGGGCCACAACAGCGGTCGCGCTCACTGCAACCGACGAGATCCCCATCGGGCTCGGTGTGCTGGCCGCGGCAGCCCGACACGGAGCGGACCCCGCTCGTCGAACAAAGGTCTGCCTCGTCCGCCCGCCTACTTCTCGTGGGCCACCATGCGAAGGAACTGGCGGGTCCTGGGGTTGGTGGGGTTCTCGAGGATCCGCGCCGGTGGGCCTTGCTCCATGATGATGCCTTCGTCCATGAAGGCCACGTTGTCGGCTGCCTCTGCGGCGAAGCCCATTTCGTGGGTCACGATCATCATGGTCATGCCCTCTGCTGCGAGACCTTTCATCACGTCGAGGACCTCGCCGACCAGCTCGGGGTCGAGGGCGCTGGTGGGTTCGTCGAACAGCATGAGTTCGGGACTCATACAGAGGGAGCGGGCGATGGCGACCCTTTGCTGCTGGCCACCCGAGAGTCGTATCGGGAACTCGTTCGTCTTGTCGCTCAGACCGACCCGCTCCAGCATCTTGTGGGCGACCTCGTCGGCTTCCTGTGAAGACCGGCCCAGGACCTTCTGCTGGGCGATGGTGAGGTTGCGCAACACCGTGAGATGGGGGAACAGGTTGAACTGCTGAAAGACCATGCCGATCTTCGCTCGGAGCGCGTCGACGTCGGCATCGATGTGGGTGATGTCCTCGCCCGCAACCAGGATGCGTCCCGATGTGGGCTCCTCGAGACGGTTGATGCACCGCAGCAACGTCGACTTGCCTGACCCCGATGGTCCGACAACACACACCACCTCTCCAGCGTCAACCGTGAAGTCGATGCCTTTGAGCACTTCGAGATCTCCAAAGGACTTGTGGAGGTTCTGGACCTCGATTTCGTGGGTGGTCATCGTGACCTCGCCGCTCTCTTCTCGAGCTGCCGCACGAGAGAGGTCAGCGGCAGCGTGATGATGAGATACATCGCAGCGACAACCGTGAGTGGCGTCGCGTTGAACGTTTCCGACATGAAGTCCCTCCCGAACTTCGTGAGCTCCTTGGACACCGGCGTGGTGCCGATGATGAACAGGAGGGACGTGTCCTTGATCAACAGCACCATCTCATTCGTGAGCGGTGGGATGATGATGCGGAAAGCCTGGGGAAGGATGATGTAGGTCATCGCCGTGCCGCTCGACATTCCGAGGGAACGGGCAGCCTCCATTTGGCCACGCGGCACCGCCTCGATCCCGGCCCTGATCGTCTCTGCCATGTACGCCCCCGCCACGAGCCCCAGCCCGAGCGTGCCACGGCCCAACGTCCCACCCGGAATGCTGAAGCCGAATGCGATCGGCACAGCGAAGGCCACCAAGATGATGGTCACCAGCGCGGGCAGGCCGCGAAACAGCTCGATGTAGCTGGTGGCGACGACACGGTACACCCGGATCGACGAGAGCTTCATCAATGCCAGCACCAAGGCGAGCACGAGGCCGAAGGCAAAAGCGAGCGCGGTGTACAGCACGGTGTTCTTCGCAGCGATCGTCACAACCTCGGGGAACATGTCGGCCGCGATCTCAGGGTTGAAGAACGCACGCTGAATCGTGGCCCAGTCGGCAAGGAACGCACCAACGGCAACGGCGACCAGCAGCACCACGTAGAGGGTGGTGCGGACGGCACGTCTACGCCGTCGTCGTGCGGCGATGGTTGTCGCCATGGAAGCTCCTCTAGACGGACGAGGGGACCCTAATCCCGGGTCCCCTCGTCATGTAGCACGCAGCGCTGCGGTGCTCAGCCGCCGAACCATTCGTCGTAGATGGTGTCGTAGCTGCCATCGTTCCGCAGGGCGGCCAGTGCCTCGTTGACGGCCGCCAGCAGGTCCTCGGACCCTTCCTCCTTGACGGCAAATCCGTAGTTCTCGTCCGTCGGGTAGGTCTCGACGAGCGTCACGGTGTCGTCCGACAGCAAGCGGTCGGCATTCACGACGATGTCTTGGAGGATCCCTTCGATCTCTCCCGCTTCGAGTGCGACGAACAGATCGCCTGGGGCGTCGAACGAGACGATGGTGGCCCCGGTTGCGTTGTCCTGGGCGTAGGCCTCGCCCGTCGTGCCTGTCTGCACGCCGAGGTTGCGCCCGTCGAGGTCGGCAAGCGTGGCGATTCCGCCATCCTTCTTGACGAGCAACGACTGGTCGGCCACGAAGTACGGATCGGAGAAGTCGATGTTCTCTTCCCGTTCATCCGTGATCGTGATCGATGCTGCTGCGATGTCGCAGTCACCTGACTGCATTGCGGTTCCGGACGTGATGGGGTCGAAGCCGGAGTTGACCACCGCGAGGTCGAGGCTGAGCTCGCCTGCGATGGCTCGCATCAGCTCGATGTCGAATCCGGTGAATTCGCCATCCTGCTCGAATTCCATCGGCGGGTACGGCGAGTCGGTGCACACGGTGAGCGTGCCGTCGCTCACCACCGGGAAGGCTCCCGTTTCGTCGTCGTCGCCGCCGCATGCGCTTGCCACCAAGGCAAATGCAAACGCGAGGGCGAGGAGAGCTTTCATGCGATTCATGGTGGTGTCCTCCTTGTTCTGTTTCCGGGAAGCTCTGCCGGCTCCGAGTACCAGACGGCTATGCCGAGCTGGCCCCAGCCGAATGAGGGCTGACTCATGCGGTGTACGTGCTCGACGACGACCTCGGGGTGGTCGGCGAGCCAGGCGTTGATGGTGGCCTCGAGCTCGTCGAACTGCTTCACCGGCTTGCCCCAGCCGCTCGACGTGGTGAAGAGTTTGACCTTCATCAGTACCTCCGAGGGCCACGCTGCAGCGTTGGGCGGCCCGAGGCTAGAGGAACAGGTCCCTGCCGCCGCGGTCACAACCGACCCGAGCCGGCGGGAGCGATGCGCCCGAAGGCCTCAGCTGATCACCCAGCGTTGGGTGTTGTTGCTCTGCGCCGTGCGGGTGATTGCGGAGTAGTTGTTGCCGGATTCGTACGCATCGAGGTAGCGGCGCGTGCTCAGTTGCCGGATGGTGTAGGACGCGCCACCGAGGTACGACACCACCCACCGCTGGCTGTTGTCGCCTTGTGCATTGCGGGTCACCGCCGAGTAGTCCGAGGCGGCAGACTGGTGGGCATCGAGGAAGCGGCCCGAGCTCACTTGTTTGATCGTGTAGACCGACCCCACATTGGTGAGCTTCCACCGCTGTGAGTCGTCGCCTTGCGCACCTCGCGTGACGACGGAGAAGTCGGCGCTGCCGGACTGGTGAGCGTCGAGGTAGCGGCCCGTGCTCTTCTGCCGCACGGTGTACACCCCGTCGCCGAGGGCGCCCAGCGTCCACCGCTGCGAGTTGTCGTTCTGCGCCGGGCGGGTGACGGCAGAGTGGTTGTTGCCGCTCTCGTAGGCATCCAGGTAGCGACCCGACGAGAGCTGGAGAAGCGTGTACACCGACGACTGGCCGGGCACTTTCACCGCCGCCCACTCCTGGCTTTCGTTGTCCTGAGCGGCACGGGTGACCGCATCGAAGTCGGCAGGCGAAGTCTCATGCGCATCGAGAAAGCGCGCACTGCTGAGCTGCTGCATCACGTAGACATCACCGACGTGGGTGAACTGCCATCGCTGTGTGGTGTCGCCCTGCGCCGGTCGGGTGACCGCGGAGAAGTCCGCGCCACCGGACTGGTGGGCGTCGAGGAATCGGCCGGTGCTGACCTGTTTCGCACGGTATGTCCCTGCAGGCAGCGGGCGAACTGCATCGAGGCGGTTGACGGTGGCTGATTCACCACGAAGGCTGGAAACGCGGAGACCGGAGTTGACGCCGCCCGTCGACGTGCATCCGCCGTCGGTGTGGACCCCGATGATCTTTCCCGACACGGCGCGCCAGATGGGGGAGCCTGAGTTGCCGCCGAGGGTATCGATGTCGTTGTAGAGCAGCCGATCGTCGAAGAATCCGCTGAGGGGGCCTGCTTCGATCCGTTTCGGCAGGGCGGCGGGGTGGCCGATGATGGCCAGCATGTCGCCGATCTTGGCATCGGACGTCGCGACCTCTCCGATGCCGAAGACGGCTCCTGGGTTCCCGGCCAGCCGCACGATCGCAAAGTCGAGGCCTCCCAGCCGGTACTCGACGAGCGCTTCGACGCCGAACTCTTGTTCTTTGCGGAGCTTCCCGGAGGGGTCGACCTGATAGTTGAAGTTGACGTGCATCCTGCGGGCGATCTCGCTCGGCAAGATGGGCCGGGTGGTGCCGTTGATGCGAGGAACCCGCCATCCACCGGGGTTCTGATCGAAGCAATGCCCCGCACTCAAGAAGAGGTTGTGGCTGATCAGGGCGCCGCTACACCAACGGGCGCCCGATACGGTCCCGGGGTCGCTGTAGATCGACCCCAACCCGCTGTCCCACTGGAGCTGCCCGACGGGCCGCTGATGGGCGGCGACGAAGGCCTTGGTGACCCCGAGCGAGCCGTCGTACTTCTCGACCGGTTGCGAGTCGTCGACGACACCGCAAATGGTCTCGAGAACGGCTCCGTACGTATCCGGCTCGGCGCCGTCGGCGGCAGCACGAGACGCATCCGCGGCGGCCTCCATGACCTCCGGCGGTGGTGGCCACAGCCCGATATCGGTCGTGGTGGTGTGATCTTCCATGGTCCTCTCCCCGACTCGACGCACCCGCGGCGTCAAGTCTCAACCTCCAGGGAGAGTGTTGTCGTTCCGGGCAGCCGCGGCAACGGGTCCGCCCCGGCTACTGAGAGTAGAACTCCGGGGGAAGGTCGGCCCCGAGGGCCTCACTCATGATGATGCGATAGAACCGTTGCGGGGCTTGGACGAACATGAGGCTCGACAGCGCCTGGTCCTGACCGGCCGACTCCACGTGGAAGTGTCCGTAGTCCAGCACTCTGCCAAGCAGAGTCTGGTCGTAGCGGATGTCGGTGAGTGCCCGGAGCGGCATCGTCGCAACGACCCGGGTCACCAGACCGGACACCCGGAAGATGCGCCGGTCGGTGATGTAGATCGTCGTGAAGAAGTACTCGATGAGGAGGTAGATGGCGACAATGAGTCCGAAGAGGATCAGGAGGTACACGGCGGTGTCGGGGTCGTCGTGGACGCGGAACAGCACCATGAGCCCGACGAAGATGCCTGTGGCCCACCAGAAGCTCAGCCCCCCGGCGTAACCGCGCCACCGCGTCCATTGCACGAAGATCGCCAGTACGACGATGGTCCCGACGAAGCCGAAGAGCGCCATCGCCAGCAGCGACGCATAGGTGAGGAAGGCAAGCCGAACGAAGGGGATCACGGCGACCATCGGGTGAAGACGCGTTCGTAGGACGGTCCGCTCCCCGTAGGACAGGTATGGCGCCTCCGTGGGAGGGCGCCAGCCGACATTCATTGTCCGAGGGTGCCCCGCACGAAGTCTGCACCCGACTCGGCCACCCGGCCGAGCAAGTCGCGACTGTTCGTCAGCAGACGAGTTGCGTCATCGGGGAACTGCACAACCAAATACAGCGCGAACGCTATCAGTCCCCAGTTAATCCATTTCTTCACCGTCGGTCTCCATGACGTGACCACATGGCCCGCCCGCCCGAGGCGCCAGCCACCTGAGCTTACCCGTCACCGGTCCATGAGAGAAGCACCCGAATCCGAACCGGGTCACATGGCTTGCGATGCGGCATCCAGAGCCGTCGCCCGGTCGATGCTCCTGGGCAGTCGGCGCAGCACCTTGGGGAGGTGCCGCATGCTGGTCACCCACACCTCGTCGTCGCCCACGCCGACCAGTCGCGGGCGTTGCCGCATCTCGGTGACACAGAGGACCGCCTCCACCCGGGCGTCGAGACCGACGGCACGACGCGTTGCCACGGCCTGCGCCAGCGCCTGGCGCAGCGGTGCACCGGGGAGTTCACGGCCACCGGCCACGACACGTCCGTCAGGTTTGCAGCGCACTCGGCCAGAACCACGTTTCACCTCGACGGCGGCCGCCATCGGGCCGAGGACAACCACGTCGACGTCCCCGCTCCGCCCGGGAAAGCGAGCGTCGTACACGATGGCGGCGGCCCGCACCCGCCGCAGCCTGTGCGCAACCTCGATCTCAGCGTCCCTGCCCGCCTGGGCGCGCCGGGCCCCGGTCGAGGCGCGGCGGCTCATCAACCACCCGATCGCCACCACGGCCAGACCGGCGAGCGGTGCACCGATGGCGAGCAGCGACGCCCCGCCGACAACGGCGACGACAAGGGCAAACCCGGCGCCGAGGTGACGGGAGCGGGCAATGCGCCGTGCGGATCGGCCCGGGCGGCCGTGGGTGCGGGTTCGTGACAACATACCGGCACCGTATGCCGCCCATGTGACAGATTCCGGGGACGGGTTCCTCCATGCGGCCCAAACCGCACTCCCCATCCGGCGTGTCGTGTGCGGGCACTACGATTGTGACAACATCTGCTGTGGAGAAGGGACGGCCCGTGGGCTTTGAATCGATTCCGAAGAAGGTGCTCGACAAAGGCACGTCCCGTGCCGGGAATCCTGCGTATTACGTGCGCGAACCCGACGGGACGTGGGCACCGACCAATTGGGACACGTACGCCGAGGAGGTGCACACGGCTGCCAAGGCGCTCATCGGCCTCGGCGTCAACAAGGGCGATGCGGTCAACATCCTGGGCTTCAACACCCCCGATTGGGTCATCATGGACGTTGCCGCCATGGCCGTCGGTGCGGTGCCTGCAGGCATTTACGCCACCAACTCCCCAAATGAGTGCGCCTACATCCTCAACCACTCCGAAGCTCCTGTTCTGCTGATCGAAGACGAGACGCAGTGGGCCAAGATCGAGCAGGTCAAGTCGGAACTTCCCCACCTGCGTCACGTGGTGATGATGCGGGGTGGTCCCGAGATCGGCGACGACATCGTGATGAGTTGGGATGAATTCAACGCCAAGGCCGAGGGCGTGGTCGACGGCGCTGTCGAAGCCAGGATCGAGGAGCTCGAGCCGAACGATCTGGCGACGCTCATCTACACCTCAGGCACCACAGGCCCGCCGAAGGGCGTGATGCTGTCGCACGAGAACCTGGCGTGGACCGCCGCTCAAGGTGTGGGTGCCTTCGGGTTGGGTGAGGGAGAGACCGGGGTGTCGTATCTTCCGCTGTCCCACATCGCCGAGCAGATGTTCACCATCCACCTTCCTGCCACCACCGGCTCCGCCGTGGCGTACGCCGAATCGATCGACACGCTGGCGGAGAACATCAAGGAAGTCCGGCCCACGTACTTCGCAGGGGTTCCCCGCGTCTGGGAGAAATTCCATGCAGGCGTCGCCGCCGAGCTCGCCAAAGCCGAGGGCGCCAAGGCGAAGATCGCAGGCTGGGCGACCGACGTGGGGCGCAAGGCTGCCGCAGCCCGCAACCAGGGCAAGTCACCGGCTCCGCTGCTCGCCGCCCAGGAGAAGATCGCCGACAAGCTCGTGCTTTCCAAGGTGCGTCACGCCCTCGGCTTCGACCGCTGCGACGTGTACATCACGGCAGCGGCGCCGATTTCTGCCGAGATCCAGGAGTTCTTCTCGGCGTTCTTCGTCCTCAACGAGGTGTACGGCCAGTCTGAGGACACCGGCCCGACGTCGATGACGGTCCCAGGGCGGACGAAATTCGGGTCGGTCGGCGTGCCGTACCCCGGCACCGAGGTCAAGATCGCCGACGACGGTGAGATCCTGGTCAGGGGCAAGAACGTCTTCCTCGGCTACTACAAGCAGAAGGACGACACCGACGAAGCATTGATCGACGGCTGGTTGTACTCGGGCGACCTCGGCGAGTTCGACGACGAGGGCTACCTCCACATCACGGGCCGCAAGAAGGACATCATCATCACTGCGGGCGGCAAGAACGTGGCCCCCAAGCCCCTCGAGTCGGGGATGAAGAACCACCCTCTCGTTGCGGAGGCGGTGGTCATAGGTGACCGCAAGAAGTTCCTGTCGGCGTTGATCTCTCTCGACGAAGAGGCTGCCGCGGCCTGGCTCGTCGAGCACGGCGAGGAGGAGGTGCCCGCCCACGAGTCCGAGTCCATCAACAAGGAGCTCCAAGCGGCCATCGACGAGCTCAACACGCACTTCGCCAGGGTGGAGCAGATCCGCAAGTTTGCGATCCTGCCGCGGATGCTGTCCATCGAGGGTGGCGAGCTGACCCCGACGCTCAAGGTCAAGCGCAACAAGGTCTCGGAGCATTTCGCCGACATCATCGACGGCATCTACGGGGACTGACCCGAGGCCGGTCAGGCTGCAGCGCTCGCGCAGGGCAGGGCTCACGGTCGCGGTGCTGTGCGTGTTCGGTACGGGCTCGCCGCCCGGTACCATGGCCGTCTGATGACAGCACTCACCGGGTCCACCAAGTCCACAACCATCATCGAGATCACCGATACTGCGCTCGAGCAGATCCTTGCGCTTCGGGAGCAGGAGGCCATCGACGGGTTGTCGCTCGGCATCCGCATCGCGGGCGTCGGACACAACGGGTTCATCTACGAGACCGCGTTCCTGCGGCCCGAGGATGTCGAACACGCCGAGCACCACATCGAGGATCATGGTGGCCTGCCGGTGGCGATCCCGCCGGACTCGATCGACAACCTGCAGGGCAGCGTGCTCGACATCTCGACGGACCCCGCGGCGCCCGGTTTGGTGCTGCGCAACCCCAACCCGGCGAGCTCACCGACGATGGGCGGTCCCGAGATCCCCGAGATCGAGCTCACCGGTTCCATCGAAGAACGGATCCGGCAGCTCCTCGATCAGGCCATCAACCCAGCAATCGCCTCCCACGGCGGTGTCGCCATCCTCGACAGGGTCGAGGACCACGTGGCGTTCGTCGAGATGGGCGGCGGCTGCCAGGGTTGCGGTCTTGCGGCGATGACGCTGCGTCAGGGCATCGAGACGGCGATCAAGCAGCACGTGCCCGAGATCACCGAGATCGTCGACGTCACCAACCACGATGCGGGGGAGAACCCCTTCTACAGCTGAGCTTCAGGGGGATGCCCGGGAGCGGTCAGCCGGTATCGGGAGGCACGTCCTCGAGCTTCAGTCGAGAATCCCTGCGCCGCGGCCGATGGCGATGGCCGATATGGAATCGAGATGGCCGATCAACGTGCGTATCTCGACCGCAAACGCCTTGCGCCGTTCCACCATGTCGGGACCGGCAGTGAACAGCTTGCGGTTGGCGGCGAGCTGGATGGCCGAGTCGAACAGCACGCTCGACACCGATTCCGCCGTCTTGATGCGACCCTGGAGCAGGTATTGCTTGCCAAGAGCCATGGCATCCTTGCGCAGCTTGTCCTGGTCGATCTTGCTGTGGAACGCCGCCTGATCGATCAGATCGGCCACTACCTGGTAGGCCTCGACGAACGGTCGCAGCACGGCAGGCGACTGGAACGGGTCGAAGCTGCGGAGCACGGCGTCGACGTCGCCCGCTTCGAGCAAGGCCCTCCAATCGGGGTGATGGTCCCTGAGCTCGAAGCGGATTTCGACTTCGAAGTCCTGCGTCGAGGAGAAGAAGAACTCGAACTTCAGCAGGTCGCGCAGCGCCAGGGCCTCTGCGATGACTGCATGTTGCAGGTCGTCGGCACCCTTGGCTCTTGCGGCCACGAGCGCCACCTCGGTGATCGCCACGTTGAGGAAGAAGTGGATGATGGTGTTGCGGTAGAAGGCGGCGGCGAGATACTGGTTGGCCCCGATGCGATACACGGTTTCGGTCGCACCCTCGAACCTGCTGACGACGCCGTGGAGCACCAGGGCGTGCAGCGCTGCTTCCACCTGAACGCGATTGGTCGGGTCGAGCTTCTCCGTCATCGGCAGATCACGGCGGGCGATCAGCTCGAGGTAGGGGCGGAGCCGATCGATGGTTTCCTCCACCGACAGGCTGCGGTCCTCGTCGGCCAGCAGCACGAGGGCGACCAGCGAGATGGGGGTGATCGGCGTCGCTTCGTTGATGCGCGCCGAGATCTCGAAGGCCAGCTTCGGGATGGCAGTCGAGCGGGTCTCGGCATCGGCAGGCAGTTCGTCGCGGTGGTCGGCCATGTAGGTCCGCAGCGAGAGCGGTGCCCCGAAGCGCAGGTGGACGGCACCAAACCGTTTGCGGACAGAGCGCACCGCCCGAATCAGCCACCCGATGCTTTCCTTGTCCTTGCCGCCGCCGCTCTGTTCGGCTGCATAACTCTCCACGTCCTGGATCTGGTCGTAACCGATCGACACCGGGATGATGATCACGTCTTCCGCAGAGCCGCGCTGGAAGGACTCGACCACGTAGGCCAGCATCCCGTAGCGCGGGGCCCGCATCTTGCCTGAACGAGAACGACCTCCCTCGATGAACCACTCGAGAGGGAAGCGGCGCTGCAGCAGGTAGTCGAGGTACTGCCGCAACACGAACTTGTACGGCAGGTTGTCCTTGAACTCGCGTCTGATGAAGAACACGCCGCTGCGGCGCAGGAACGGCCCGATCGGGAAGAAGTTCATGTTGATCCCGCCTGCGGTGTGGTTCGGCGGCAGCCCGTTCTCGTAGAGCACGTACTGGAGCACCAGATGGTCCATGTTGGAACGATGCGACGGCAGGAAGACCAGCGGGAACTGCTGACTCATCGAATACAAGGTTTCGAGCTCCTGCTCGTCGTAGTACACCCCGACGTATGCCTTGTTGAGCAGCCACCGGACGCCACCGGTGACGAGGTCGATCACGTACGGGCTGTGGGTGGCTGCGATCTCCTTGACGTACCGCTGCGCCTTCTTCGCCACCGCTTCATACGACTCGCCGGACGTGCGGGCCAGCGTGGCAACACCCGTCGAGAACGCCGTGCGCTCGGTGAGCGACTCCCTGGGGAACTTCGGCACCTTGTAGCGGCTGCCGCGCAGCTCCCGTTCGGAGCGTTCCAACGTCAGCCACGCCTGCATGGCGGTGTATTCGGTGAGGCTTCGCCCGTCGGTCTCCGCCGGGCCGCCCGGCGCCGCCCACATCGCTCGCACCTCGGACTGCCGGCCGGTGCCGCCCGTCACGATGCGGGCGCGTTCCGGCTCGAAGTAGAAGATGGCTCGCTGCCGGATGGGGTCGGGGTCGCGGGGATCGCCGAACGTGACCAGGTCACGCAGGCCGACGGTGCGCTTCCCGTCCTTTGCCCTCGCCAGCCAGACGATGCGCAGCGGGACCAGCAAGGGGTCGTCGCGCATGTTGAGGAAGGCTTCGAGCCGGGGGTCCTGGCGGCGGCGGCGCTTCCGCCGGGTTTGGGGGAGCACGGCGATCTGAACGTCGCCGGGATCGACATCGGGGGGCCGGTTGCGTTCGATCCATGCCTCGAGCAGGCGCTCCTCGAGCGGCCCGCTGACCTCCAGCAGAAACAGGTACGGACCCGATGCGTCCGGCCACGCAGGTTCGTCCAACAGTGCGATGTCTACGTATGTTGTGCGTTCATCGACCATGCCCACCGAGTGTAGGGAGACGTTGCGAGCCGTGTCCGCAACAACGACCTCGTCGGGGAACGAGGACGAGGCCCGGACATGTGTCGGGGCCTCGTCTCACGTTTTCAGGTGGGGGGACGGCTCAGTTGCCGCCGCCCATGATCCCGCCGAGCATGTCCTTGGCCTGATCCATCAGACCACCGCCGCCACCGTCATCGCCGCCACCGTCGCCGGAGTCGTCTCCGAGCAGCTTGGTGACCTGGCTGGCGATGGGCGCCGGCAGCTTGTCGCCGAGGTAGTCCATCACACCACTGATCACGGTTTTGATCTGGTCGACGCCAAGACCGGTCTTTTCCTGCAGCTGTTTGATGAGTTCGTCCACAAAGCCTCCTGGGTTCGCGTGTGGTTCGTTCCGATGCTACGACACGCACGGGCCCCGAGAGTTCCGTGGGATCGTCAACCCCAACCCAACTCGTGGAGACGGTGGTCGTCGATGCCCGAGGTGATGGGCGAGCTCGTGGAGGACGGTCTTGCGGATCTCGGCGCGCAGCTCGGCGTCGGAAAGCCCGAGGGACATGTGCGGCTGGCGGAAGATCGTGATCGTGTCCGGCATCGCGGCGTAGTAGTCGACACCACGTTCGAGGAGCGACACGCCTTCGTAGAGCCCGAGGAGACCGTGCCGATCCGGATCTTGCTGGCGAGTCGGCCATTCCTCCACGATGACCTGGACGTTGTCCACCCGGTCGACGACCCACTGCGGCAACGCTTCCAGCACGTCGTCGACGACCTTCTCGAACGCCTCGCGATCCATTTGCGGCAGCGTACAAGAAGAGATCCGGTGAAAAGTTGTCGGTGTTCACGGTTCTGTAAGAAGTGCCCGTTAGGTTCGCCACACGCAACCTCGTGAAGGGAGAGGGGTCTATGAGGAAGTCGTGGCTGCTTGTTGCCGCGTTGTCGATCTTGGGTGCACTGCTGGCCGTTGCCCCGGCCGCAGGTATCGGACCGGCGGGAGACATCGTCGTCGCCAACCGCGCCTCCGGTACGATCTCGGTCATCGATGCCGGCACCCAGACGCTGACCGCCACCGTTGCCATGCCCGATGCGGGCGAACCCATGTACGTGACGGCATCCAGCTCGGGTGATCGGGTCTACGTGGGCGACCGTGCCAACAACCGCGTCGTGGTGTTCAGCTCCCACGACTGGTCGGTCATCGGGACGGCGGCTGCCGGTGAGGGTGTGTTCCACATGTGGAGCAACGACCGGCAGCTGTGGGTGAACAACGACATCGACAACACCACCACGGTCATCGATCCCGTTTCGCTCGCCGTCATCGCCACCGTTGCCATGCCCGCCGATCTCGTCGACGCCGGGTACAAACCGCACGATGTCATCCTCGACCCCAACGGCCGCAGCGCCTTCGTGACGCTCGTCGGCGGCGAAGACCACGACTGGGTCATCCAGTTCAACACCAGAAGCTTCGCAGAGATGAACCGGCAGCCGGTGGGACTCGACCCGCACGTGTCCGTGACGGCCGCCAACAACCTGCTCTACGTGCCCGCGCAGAACGGCAACGTCGTACATGTGCTCAGCAGGCGCAACCTGCGGCCGGTGACCGATGTCGCCGTGCCGGGAGCGCACGGTGCCGCCATGGCGCCCAACGGCAGCGTGTTCTACACGACGAACCTACCCGGCGGTGGTGTCGACGGTCTGTACGCCATCGACACGGCCACCAACACGGTCATCGGCTCTGCCGACACGGCCTACGCCGTGCCGCACAACGTCGCCGTGGCCCCCAACCGCACCCTCTACGTCACCCACTCGGGCGGGACGTCCGACAAGGTGACCGTGTACTCCGTGTCCCCCACCCACCCGGTGCCGACAGCCATCGGCGAAGTAACGGTGGGCCTCAACCCCTTCGGTCTGGCCTACGTCCCCTGACGAGAACGCGGGAACGCTTCCTCGGCCCTGTAGGTACTTGGTACCAGGTACCAAGTACCAGATACGTCGCTTCGACATTCTGTTGTATCTGTCGCACCCGGGGCGCATCATGAGAAGGTGAGCCCTGGGGAGGTCGAACCATGACGTATCAGCGTCTCGAGCCCATCGATCCGCGCGATGCTTTTGAGGAGATGCCGTCCATCGACTCGGAGTCGACGCAGTCGGCCGCCGCATCACAGGCAGCGTTGCTGCTGGCGGCCCGCGCCGGAGTGCTCGGGATCTCGGCGGAGGTTGAGCAGGATTGGTCGGAGGACACCGCGGGAACGCCGTTCAACCTGCCGGATCTGCGGCCGCTCGAACGCAGCTCGATCGGCTGCGGGTCGACGAGGCGACGCAGGCCCTCGGGGTGTCACAGAAGGAGCTGGATGACGAAGCGGCCCCGGATCTTCGCGATGAGCTGTCGGCGACGGTGCGCAACCTCTATGACCATCCGGATACCGAGACGGCGGCGGCGCTGTTCGAGGGAGCGATGCGCAGCGAGCATCCGCTGGTGCGGGTCGCCGCAGCCGCCGGGGCTCGCGAGACGACGCGTATGCGGAAGCGGATCCGCGACATCCTGCACGAGGGTGCCGCCTCGGAGGACCCGCTGGTGAGCAAGCTCGCTGAAGAAGCGCTCGCCCGCATCGACAAGACCGACCCGGTCGTCGCCGACCTGGTCGTCGATGCGCCCGAGTCGAAGCCACGTACCCGGGAGTCGCATACCGCCGTCATCACCCACGGCACGTTCGGTTCCGACGGCGGGTGGTATCAGCCCGGCGGCAGCTTCTACGCGGCGCTGGCGGCGAAGCGGCCGGACGTCCACGACGAGAGCTTCCGCTGGAGCGGCGCGTATTCGCACTCGGGCCGCCTGGCCGCTGCGCTCGAGTTGAAGCAATGGATCGGCGATCAGGGTCTCGTGTCCCCGGACTTCTTCGCCCACAGCCACGGTGGCACTGTTGCGCACCTGGCCACCAAGCAGGGCGTCGAGTTCGACCGTCTGGTGCTGATGGGCTGGCCGGTGCACGGCGAGTGGTTCCCGGACTTCACCAAGGTGCAGCGCATCATCGACGTCAGGGTCAAGTTCGACCTGGTCATCGCCCTCGACCGGGGTGGGCAGCGCTTCCGTACCGACGACTTCGACATCGAGGAGCATCGCCACGGCTGGTTCAACCACACGTCCACCCACGAACCGGACTACTGGGACGATCACAACTTGTGGCAGCACGTTGCGCCGTAGGCTGACGCGATGGGCTTGGGCAGTTCGCTGAAGGTGATTGGCGCCGGCATTGCGTGGCGCACGCTCGGCAGGAGCGGCCAGGCGTTGATCGAGGCGTTCCAGCACGGCGACGAGCAGGACCGCACTCTGGCAGGGATGTCGCTCGTGAAGGCCGGACGAACGATCGGTCGCCCTGATCGGCGATGCCATCAGCCGGGGTGATGCGTCACCGCAGACGGTGCGCCTCCTTGCCGACATCGGCGGCCCCGAGGCTCGCCGGGTGCTCGAAGCGGCCGCGGACACAACCGGCGATCTGGGAGAAGCCGCAGCGTCCTCCCTCGATCTCCTCGATCGCATGGAAGCCCTCGGCAACGAGTAGCCCGGAGTCTCCCCGCTCACATCGAGGGGAACGCGCAGCGTTCCCAGCAACCTCCCAAGGAACGCGGCGCGGTTCCCGTCTACGCAGAGGCACCTGAGTAGTGGCGGAGGTTGCGGAGCCAGACGACGCGGGTGATGAGAGCCAGACCGACGGCAAACGACAACGTCAAGGCCACGGTCCCGGCGCTGAGACGGCCGCTCACCGCTTCGGCAGGGACCGTGATGGCAAAGGCGAGCGGCACGATGAACGTCAGCGTCCCCCGCAACCACAACGGGTAGATGGTCACGGGCCACCGGCCGGTCTGATAGAACCCGTCGAAGAGGTTGAGCACTTCTTGGGATCGAACGACACGGAACGCGGTCGACGTGATCATGAGCCACACGCAATAGACCATGGACACGCCACCGATGAGGGTTGCGGTGAACGTCAACGCCGCCGTCCAGCGCAGGTCGGCTGCCAGCTCGACCATCCCGAAGACCATCACCACGAGGCCGAGGACGATGTCGAAGCCGTGCCAGATCCGCAGGTCCCTCACGCTCGACAGGAGCTGCGCATCGAGCGGCTTGGTGAGCACGTAGTCGTAGGTGCCTTCTTCGACCTCGTCCATGAGCCTTCGCATGTTGGGTTCGATGAAGGTCCGCAACACTCCGCCGACGAGGATGTGGATGCCCATGACGATGAGCAGCTCCGGCTCGGACCAGCCGTCGAGTTCGGTGGTGTAGGAGAACACGAGCCAGATCCCCACGAGCCCGACGGCGAGGGCCAGCATCGAATGGATGATCTGGACGAAGAAGTTGGAGCGGTATTGCAGCTCGTTCATGGCCGCCACGCGCCAGTGGGCGGCCGTGACTCGGAAAGGCCTCATACGCCCACCGCCGAGTAGCGCTTGATGGCCCGCTTCCACACCAAGGCGAGCAATCCACCCAAGGCGGCGATCCAGATGGCTTGGGCGGCAAACACGCCGGCGGCGCCGACGGCATCGACTCGGCCGATGGCGATGTTGATCGGCCCCTGATAGGTCCACTTGAACGGCAGCCAGTTCGCCAGGTCCTGGACCCACGGCGGCATCAGCTCCAGGGGTACGAGCCGACCCGACAGGAGGACTTCGCCGGTCATGACGATCTCGAAGAGGGCGGACGCCCGGGTGGTCCAGAACGAGATCATGCCCAGCAGGTAGAGGATGATGAAGCGCAGGACGAACGCCGTCCACGTCGCCGCGATGAAGGCCAAGATCTGCCACGGTGCCGGGCGGAGATCGAGGCGGAAGGCTGCCGCAAGGATGGCGGCGAGGGGTATCCACCACACGATCCACAACGGCTTCAAGCCGGCGAAACTGGCGAGGTCACGGTGGAAGATGTTGACCGGGACCGTCAAGTGGTCGTTGATACGACCCCGCTGAATCCGGCCATCCCACTCGTACGGGGTCAATGAGATGTTCATCGCCCGGACGAGCGTCCATGCGATGTAGTACGCCACGAAGTCGGCTGCGGAGTACCCGGCGATCGACCCGCCCTGCGCTTCGGCGATCGTGGTCCATACGACGAGATACACCACCGGTTCGATGAAGAAGCCGACCAGGGAGAACAGCGTCGCCACCCGGTACTGCAGCTGGCTCTGGAACCCGAGTTTCGCTTCAACCCAGTAGATCCGGGCGAGCCGGATCATCGGTCACGGGTGCGGTTGGTGAACACATCCGAGATGACGTCTTCGATCGGCGGCTCGGAGATGGAGATGTCGAGCACGTCCATGTCATCGAGCATCCTGCGGGCCACCGCAGACACGTCGGCTCGCTTCACCTTGACGGTGCCGACGCTGTTCTGGACCGCGACCACGTCGCCGTAGGGCTCCAACGACGGTGGCAGGTGGGCTGCGGTGACGGAGATCGTCTTGTAGTCGGCGAATCGTTCGGCCAGCCGGTCGAGCGCACCGTCGTAGATGATGGCGCCTTCGTGGATGACGATGACCCGCTTGCAGAGGGCGACGATGTCGGCCATGTAGTGGCTGGTGAGCAGCACCGTCGCCCCGGTAGCTGCGCTGTGATCCTTGATGAACGCACGGATGCGCTGCTGCATGGTGACGTCAAGACCGATGGTGGGCTCATCGAGGAACAGGACATCCGGGTGATGCAGGAGGGCGCCGGCGATCTCCACCTTCATGCGTTCGCCCAATGAGAGGTTGCGCACCGGCTTGGTGATGAGCGGGCCGAGGTCGAGCAGCTCGACGAACCGGTCGAATCGGTGGGTGAACGCCGCCTGCGGGACCTCGTAGATCACCCGTTGGAGCTCGTACGAGTCGGTGGCAGGCAGGTCCCAATTGAGGTTGTTGCGATTGCCCATGATGAGCGCAAGCCGTCGGAGCAGCGCCTGTTCCCTGCGGGAAGGATCGAAACCAAGCACCGCGGCGGACCCGCTCGTCGGATAGAGCAGGCCGGTCAACATCTTGAGGGTCGTGGTCTTCCCGGCACCGTTGGGCCCGAGGAAACCGACCACTTCGCCGGGCTCGATCGAGAAGTTGATGGCCTTCACCGCCTCGACCTGGCGGTGCTCGCGATGGAACAGGCTCGAGACCGAGGCGCGCAGCCCGGTCTCCCGCACCGGCACGCGGTAGGTCTTGGTCAGAGCATCTACGTCTACCGCGGCCACGGAGCCAGCGTACCGTTCAGAGGTTGAGGGATCAGACCGTGGCCCCGTTGATCATCTCGCGGGCGATGATCAGTTGCTGGATCTGGGACGTGCCTTCGTAGAGGCGGAAGAGGCGCACGTCGCGGTAGAAACGTTCGACGGCGTAGTCGGCGATGTATCCGGCGCCGCCGTGGATCTGCACGGCCCGGTCGGCCACCCGGCCGACCATTTCGGTGGCGAACAGCTTGCACGCGGAGGCGAGCATCGTCACTCGTTCGCCGTCGTCACGTCGTTTGGCGGCGTCGAGCACCATGCACCGAGCGGCATAGGCCTCGGCACGACTGTCGGCGAGCATGGCTTGGATCAACTGGTGCTGGGCGATGGGTTTCCCGAACTGCTCGCGCCCCATGGCGAACTCGAGAGCGTCGGCGATGAGGCGCTCGGCGACCCCGACGGATACGGCTGAGATGTGGAGCCGGCCACGATCGAGGACCTTCATGGCCGTCTTGAAGCCCAGCCCCTCGCGGGCAGGACCACCGATGATGGCGGCTTCGGGGACGCGGGCGTCGGCGAACACCACGTCGGCGACGTGGGTGCCCTGTTGACCCATCTTGCGTTCCGGTTCCCCGATGGTGATGCCGGGAGTGCCGGCCGGCACCAGGAAGGCCGTGATCCCTGCCGCACCCTTCCGCGTGGGATCGGTGCGGGCCATCACGGTGAAGATGTCGGCTTCGGGGGCGTTGGTGATGTAGCGCTTGGTGCCGTTGAGCACGTACTCATCGCCCTCGCGGAGGGCGGTGGTCCGCACGGCGGCAGCATCGGAGCCGGCGTCCGGCTCGGTGAGGGCGAACGAGCCGACGAGGTCGCCTGCGGCGAGGCGGGGGAGGTACGTCTGGCGTTGCTCCTCGGTGCCGTCGAGCAGGATGCCCTGGGAGCCGATGCCGTTGTTGGTGCCGATCAGCGAGCGGAAAGCGGGCGAGGTGCGGCCGAGTTCCATCGCGACCATGACCTCTTCCTCGGCGGTGAAGCCGAGCCCGCCGTATTCCTCGGGGATGGTCATGCCGAACAGGCCGAGATGGCGCATCTCGTCGGCGATCTCAGCGGGGATGGTGTCGGTGCGGGACACCTGCTCCTCGAGGGGGACGAGCCGTTCGGTGACGAAGCGGCGGACGGTCGAGATGATGTCGTCGAGGAGTTGGGGGTCGCGGATCATGAGCGCAGCCTACGGGGGCAGCAATGCGTCTGCGCCTGAGGTCCTCGGAGGTTGCGACCCGGGTCGCTAGCGTCGATGGCCATACGCCAATCCCTGGGAGGGAAGATGTTGAGAGCATTGCTCGCCGCCGCCGTTGTGTTCCTCGTAGCGACGTTTCCGGCAACGTGGTTGCTGATGCTGTTCCTCGGCAATATCGGTGTGAACCTGTCGTATTGGGGCACGCTGCCCCTAGGGATCATCGTCTCGCTGCTCGTCGCCGGTTCATCCGCACCCAGCAACGTGTACGTAGCCTCGTAGAGCCACCCGCGTTCTCCGCTTCTCGTCCCCGGAAGCCGGGGGAAGGACCGAGGTCAATCGACTCGGTGAAGCGTCCGGTGGTTCTTGGTCTCCCCCCGGGTTTCCGGGGGGAGTGGGCTCGGCGGCTTTGGGCCGAGGTCGAGGGGAGCGTCGTCCTGGAGTGCTCGCACCACCGGTGAGCCCCCGGGTTTCCGGGGGGAGTGGGCTCGGCGGCTTTGGGCCGAGTCGAGGGGGTCTCCCCGGCATCCCTGCCGAGCTGCCGGTCGATACCGTGCGCCACAGGGAGAGTCGCCCGCCGGTCGGCTGAGAGGCCAAAGGCCCTAGCGGCCGGATGCGGCGCGCGGGGACGATTGCGACGCCACCAACTGGGAGGGCTGTCGTGAATCTTGCCGAGGAGTTCGCAGCGAGGACGCTCACCTCACTCGATCTGACCCGCTATGCGCGGGTGTCGATTGGGTCGCGGGTTCGCGACGTCGTGGCGGCGATGAACGAAGCGAACCGGACGTGTGCGTGTGTGAGTGGCGGTGGCGCACCGATCGGCATGCTCACCGACCGTGATGTCTTGACTCGGGTGGTCGGCTACCCGCTGACGTGGGACATGCCGGTCGAGATGGTGATGACGCCGGAGCCTGAGTCCGTTTTTGATACGTCGTCGGTGGCGGCAGCCCTCGAAGTGATGAATCGTTTCCGATTTCGCAACCTTCCTGTGGTCGATGAGACAGGGAGGCTGATTGGCAACCTGGACCGGTTCTCGTTGCTGCGGTTCGCTGCGAAGGTGCTGTTCAGCGAGGACTCGGTGGGGGAGCACGAGCTGGCGGCGCAGCACGGATTGTTGTTCGTGGACTTCTCCGGTCTGGAATTGGCCAATCCGGTCGTGGTGACGCCCGACGCCGACCTCAAGCATGTTGTGCACACCATGCGGGGGAGGGGGATCGGTTCCGTTTTGGTGGTGAATGGTGGCGGCGAGACGGTGGGGATCTTCACCGACCACGATGCTCAGGCCCGGGTGGCGTGCAAGGTCGAAAACCTGGCGATGGTGCCCGTGGCCAGCGTGATGACCCCTGGCCCGATGTCGCTGCCGATCGAAGCTCACGTTGGGGACGGCCTCAAACTGATGGCGGAGCATGGCCTCAGTCATATTCCGCTGACGGACCAGACCGGCCAAGCGGTGGCCATGGTGTCGTTCCGCGACATTGCCGACTACGTCGAGACGATCCTCAAGGCGATGGGTTGAGCGGGGCTGCGCGGCTGGGCGGCTCAGCTACACTCCCGTCGTCCCAAGGGCGCTTAGCTCAGCGGAAGAGCGCTGCCTTCACACGGCAGAGGTCACTGGTTCGATCCCAGTAGCGCCCACCAGGAGAATCGTCCGCGGGGTGCGAAGGGCAGATGAGCGGCTGCGCCTCTGGGAGGACCAGCCGAAGCTCGAGGCAGCGGGCCGAGTTGGCCACCTGGCGTCTCGCCCCTCAATGGCCAAGGCGAAGATCGGCCGTAACGAGCTTTACCAGCGCGGCTCAGGCTCCGAGTACAAGCGGTGCCACGGTGCCCTGACCGGTCAAAACTTCGTGTTCAGTCGCCGGGTCAGGATGCGAGCCGGTCGAGGACCGACTGAGCGAAACCGACGCTGACGGCCTCGACGCGGTCAGCGGGGACGTCAGAGCTGAGCCCTTCCACGGCGAGGCGGACGCCGGCTGCGGCGGGTGCGCCGAAGAGAGCTTCCAGATGGGCGAGGGCTGTTCTGGTGGAGGAGCCGGCAATGGGATCTTCGAGGAGGTACTCGAGACGTTCGACCGCTCGATCTGCGCCGAGATGCAGCATCAACCGGTAGCTGTCGGCTGCGTCCTTGGCGATCACACGGTCGGGTCGTGCTTGCGCCTGTGCGGTACGTTCGCCGATCTTGTGGAGCTTCGCCGCCAACAGTGCCGTGGGACCGGCAACGTCCACGGTGGCGGTGCGCTCGTCCGTCGGATCCAAGGAGCGGATTGTCATGGGCGACCGATCGACCAGAGCCGCTTCGAGCCCGTCGGCCCTGCCCGCAGCCTGCTTGCCATGGCCGGCGAGTCGGGCGCCGCGGCGTCCCGGTCCGGCGAGAGCTTCCGGAACGATGAGATCGACGGGGATGATTTCGTCATGGCCGTCCACGACGATCGACTTCCCCCAGATTCCGGGGCGATCGGGCTGGATCCGCTTGAAGCCGGCCGCGGTCATCAACTCGGCAAGGTTCGGAGTCTCGGCCAACGTGGCCGGGTCGATCGCAAGGTCGGCGTCGGTGGTGTAGCTGGCGGAGAACGACAGGGCCACTTCGTCGGTTCGGAGGTAGACGGCCTGTGCCCCGACGAGCACCAGCGAGCCACGATGATCCGAGAGCGCGTCGAGCGCTTCCAGCAGCACCCGACGAGCTTCGACCATCAACGGAGGCGGAACCGTCATGAGGAGGCTCTCGAGGTGATCCGCCACGCGCCTTCGTTCTCAATCATCCACTCGAGGACTGCCTCGCCTTCTTGTGGCATGCGCCCGGTGCCCCCCAGACAGTCGAGCACAACCTGGCTGGGTGCGACCCAGCGGATGCCATCCTTGACCGAGGAACCTGCGAAGACGCCGTCGTCGGCAGGACGAACGAGCTGGATATCAGCGCCCTGCTCTGCGGGGAGCAGGTTCAGCGCAGCCATGATTGCGTCGGGTGTGGGGGAGTAGACGGCCAGCCCCACCGGGGCGGTGACCGCCTTGATCCGGGCCGCCGCAAATGAGCCGGTGACGGCGTACTCCTGATCGTCGACGTTGGAGAGGACTTCGAGAGTTCGATCGACACCGTTACGGGCGATGTAGGTCTTCGTTCGTCCCTTGTCGAAGAGGGCGACGGCGTTTCCACGACGCCTGAGCATTGCGGGCCAGTCCACCTCTTCGACCGTCCCACGATTGTCACGGTGGATGAGGGCCTCGCGTTCGAGCGCCTGGAGGGTCCGTGAGCAGTAGCCCGCGCTCACATACGCAAGCTCCGCGAGCTGGGTCACGGAGTACGGCGGAGTGAAGTCGGCCAGGGCCCGGATGATGCGTCCGGCAGCCGGCCCCGAGATCCCTCGCTCCGGTCGTCGCCTCGGTGTCGGCTCACGTTGCGCGCCCTCGGTCCTCACTGAGAGACCTGGATAGTCGATGGCGATTCGGGCGTTGCCGGTGAGATCGAGGTAGTTGATGCTCGCCGCTTCGAGAACTTCGCGACTTCGCGGACTGAGGTACTGGCTTACAACGAGGATCGGGCTGCCGGCGTCTCTACGGATCCGCCGGGCGAGGGGGTCGTTGTACGCCTTGTCCAGCTCGGCCGGAGTGGTGCGAAGGCGGGCATCGACGAGGATCGGCCGGCCGGTACCTCCGCGGTCCTTCACGAAGAATCTCTCGTCAACCAGGCCGTCGTCCTGTGCCGGGCCCTGCTCGCGCTCGACCATCCACTGGGGTGGGAGGAGGCCCAGCAGCACTTCGATAGCCTGCTCGAGCAACGCCTCGGGGGTGTCTGGCTGTATCGTCACCCGGTCATTCTCTTGTACAGTCCACAAGATTGCAAGTTATAGCATATTGCCACGATGTGGCAATGCAGTCACGCTGGCAACTTGTGACGACCGAGCGACAGGACCGTCAGGCGGTCGATGTGTCCTCCAGTCACCCTGCCATTCCCGTCGGCGCTGGTACGAGACTATCGGTCACCGACTCGCGGCGATCGCGGCATCCTGCTCTGTGCGGCGCCAGACCACGATTCCGAGCAACAACCACGCAAGCCCGGGAGCGAAGAAGACCGGAGAACGGAACACAGTCGCAAGGCCCCCGATCACTAGCGCCAGCTCGACCCAGACTGATCGCGACAGGCCTGCCCGGGCCGCTCGGAATCGGAACGCGCTGTATGCGGTGCGTGTCGCGACGTTCGTCGGGCCGAATCCGTGGTGCCTGGCCTCGGGCGTGTTGCTGCCGAGGGCCACGTCGGTGTCACCCGTGACCTGACCCAACAGGGGGGTTCACCCGACCGGCGGCACGGGGCGCCATGTATGCAGCGCCCCGTGCGGCCGTGCCGTCGGTCAGGCGTTGGCAGGCTGGTCGGTCAGGCCGAGCTGGGCCATCATTCCCAGCGCATCGGTGACGCCCCAATGTTCGGCGGCCCGGTCCCCCTCCATCCGCAAGATGTCGATCGTGGTGATCTCGAAGGACTTGCCGGTAGCGGGTACCCCCATGAAGTCGCCTTGATGCGTGCCGGAGATCCGGATGCGGCAGGTCGCCTTGTCACCGGCAACGAGTACCTCGTCAACCGTGAAGTGCAGATCTGGGAATGCGTTCCTGAACATCGTCAGGAACTCTCCGATCCCTTCGCGAGTGGGCGAGATGCCTTCGAACGCTTCGTGGTCGACCCAACCCTCGGTCGCGAACTCGGGGATTCGATCGTGGTCGCCCGTGTTGGCGACCTCGTCGTAGAAGGCCCGGACGCGTGCCTCGACCCTCGCCGGGTCAACCACCTGCATCCAGAGCGTTGAGGCGTCGACGTAGTTGCGTAGACGGCTCAGCTTCCCGTCTTCGATCTCCCACACTTCCACCCCCGGAACCGCCAAGTCACGGCCGCTCGGGGGTAGGACGCCGGTCGCCGTGACGAACGGCCCGTCGTGAGTGCCGGTTGCGAGGATCTCATTCACGACACCACCGTCGAACGCGTGCTGGTGCGTGACTTCGACCTTGAGGTCGGACGACATCTCCACCCAGCCCTGCATGAACTGTTTGAAGCCGTCGGGGCCGGTTGCTGTCATGCCGAACGGCACGATCGTGACCTCGACGTCGGGTGCCGCGAACTCGATCGCAGCGCTCCAGTCGCGGTCGTTGAACGCTTGGTAGACGTTGCGCGCCAGCGCGGATGCATCGATTTGCATGAAGGACTCCTTTCGCTCGATGCTCGGTCACGTTTACGACGCCTCACTGTTCACAATCCAGGCCACACGCTGCTCATGTCGATGCGTACACTGACCGAAGGTGCACCGCCGAGGTTCACAAGATGCCAGAACGGATCCACGAGCTCCTCGCTCGGACCCAGCGGTCGGCCATGGTGGGTCGGGCCGACGAGCAGGCCGCCTTCCGGAGGCGACTGACGGACGCCGAACCTCCTGCGGTCCATTTTGTCGTCGGACCGGGTGGCATAGGCAAGAGCACCCTGCTTCGTCTGCTGGCGCAATCGGCCCGTGAGTTGGGATGGCACACCATCGAGCTGGACTGCCGAGACATCGAACCCACGGCGCTCGCAGTCACACAGGCATGTGTGCGTGACGGCGGCGGCGAAGATCTCGATGCCTGGTTGGGATCGGTCGGGGACAGGCCGACGGTGTTCGTCTTCGACTCGTACGAGACGCTCGCATCCCTCGACGGGTGGGTTCGGGGCCAATTCCTGCCCATGCTCCCGACCAACACCCACTTCGTGTTCGGGAGCCGGTACCTGCCCGGTCCGGATTGGATCAGCCAATGGGGGGAACTGATCCACACGCTGCCGCTGAGAAACTTGGATCGCAATGAAGCTCGCGAACTGCTGCGTAGGCGCGCCGTGCCCGACTCCCAGCACGGCTCGATTCTCGACTTCACGCACGGCCATCCGCTGGCGCTGAGCCTCGTGGCGGAGCTCTTCCATGAGGATCCCGGGCTGCTGTTTGCCCCGGCGGCAGCTCCAGCGGCGGTACATCACCTCGTCGAGACCCTCATGGACTCGGTGGTCGATGGCCACCGCCGCGCCGGGATCGAAGTCTCGGCTCTGGTCAGGGTCGTGACGGAGGCCCTGCTCGAAGCGACGATCCCGCAGGCGGACGCAGCAGCCCTCTTTCGGTGGCTGGCTCAACGTTCGTTCATGGAGTCACACATGCTCGGCATCGCCCCCCACGACCTCGCTCGCGACGCCATCACCGCCGACCTGCGGTGGCGGAACCCTGAGCGGTACTTGGAGTGGCACGATCGGGCTCGCTCCTACTACCGGGCCGTATTGGCTTCGCGCCCCAACGAACAGTCGTTCACGCTGATGGACTATGTATACCTCCACCGAGACAGCCCGTTCGTCAAACCGTTCATGGACTTCTCGGTCGAGGGTCGAGCGCACGTGGACAGGTTGCATCCCGAGGACCACGCCACGATCCGACGGATGGTCGAGCTGCACGAGGGACCCGGCTCCGCGGCAGTCGTCTGGGCGTGGCTGGGTCTGGCACCCGGGGCGTTCACGGTGCTGCGCGGACCGGACGGTGCCATCGCCGCCTTCTGGCTCGCCGTCGAGCTCCAAGACTACGAACCAGGCGTGGTGGAGTTCGACGCGTTGACCGCGGCGGCGATGGCCCACGCTCGTCTGCGGGGCGACGAGCGCGGTATCCTCTTCCGGTCGTGGATGGCGGTCGATTCCTACCAGGACATCTCGTCGGCCCAGAGCCGGATCTTCATCGAGTTCGTGAGGCGCTACCTGACGACACCGCGTCTCGCTCAGTCGTACGTGGTGTGTACCGATCCCGACTTCTGGGAGCCGCTGTTCACGTATGCGGACTTTCGTCGACATCGCGAGCTGGAGACCGGCGAAGGCGGGGGCGTCTACGGTCACGACTGGCGGTCCCGTCCGCCGATCGCCTGGCTGGACCTGCTGGCAGCCCGGGAGGTCGCGGCCGAACCGGACCTGTCGTTTGGTCGCCCCACTCCAGAGCTCGTCCTCCTCAGCGAACGGGACTTCCGAGCTGCGGTGTTCGACGCCTTGCGCAACTACAAACGGGTGGATGCGCTCGAACGCAACCCGCTGCTCCGGTCGTCCCTCATCGAGCGCAACAGCGCTGGACTCTCCCGCGTTGCCACCTTGCAGTCGCTGATCCGCAGGGTGGTCGATGAGGTCACCGAGCCTGAAGACCACGCCAAGTTGCACCCCGTCCTGTATCACGGATTCTTGAACCCCGCACCGACCCACGAAGCCGCCGCTCGCCTGGCGCACGTCTCCTACAGCACCTTCCGCAGATACGCCGAGCGTGGCCGCAACCTCGTGGCCGATCGGCTCTGGAGTCTCGAGCTGGACCCCACCTCAACCTGACCCCTCCGGCCGACGGCCAGCCGATCGGGTTGATCGTCGGCGTCCCGGTCTGCGTCACGCTCGGCGAGGAGTTCACGATCGTCCTGAACGACGCGCAGTCGTGCGGCACGCTCATCCTGATTGACGTGACCGTCGACGGCTCGCCGGGGCAGACCCAGGTGTCGGCGACCAACATCCCGGCGGCTCCGACGAGGACTGCACCGTCGTGCGCGGGGAGGGGTGACAGCGCCGCGCGAGGGGTGACCGCACGCCTCGAGACCGGCGTCGCCGCGCAAGCATCGCGCCAGCACGCATCCCTCGTGTATCAGCCGCTCTCCGGGTGTACGCTCTGCACGTGAGGGGCCGTTCGCGGAGGCTCGGGGAAGAGGATCGCGTGGACATCAGAGAGGCCTTCGCAGAGTTCGGCGAAGACCTGCCCACGCGCTGGGTGATGGGCGACTCCGACCTCGACATCGACATCGAGCTGCTGCGCGGCGGCGAGTTCGATCCCGAACGCAGGATCGTCAAGGGCGTGGTCGGTCGGGGTTGGGTCACCATCCCGTGCGCGAAGCCGCCGCTGTGGGACTTCGCGCACGTGCGCGACCGCCTCGGCGACCGGCATTTCATGCAGGCCGTCGAGGTCGTCGACGACGTGCTGGTCCCTGAGACCCAGATCAGCCTCGATGCGGCGCGGGCGCTCAAGGCGGATGCCCGCGCGGGCGAGACGATCCCGATCGCGTTCGACGCCGACCGGCGAGAGCTCGCGAACCTCCTCGCCCAGGGCCGCGGAATCGGTGCGCTGCTGGATGCCTCATCGAGCGCGGGCCGGATCGCGGTGGAGTTCGAAGACCTCGCGGTCGATCTCTCGGATGCCGCCCGCGGCCGTGTCATCGACGGCCTCGCCCAGTATCTCGACGAGCTGCGCCGACCGGTCCAGATCGTCATCGCGGGCTTCACGCTGACGCTCACCGGCCTGTGGCTCGACATCTCGCGCACGCTCGCGCAGGCGACGGTCACCCTTCCCCCGACGATCACGGATGCCGCCTCGTGCGGCCCCGCGACGATCGACCTCGGCCGGATCCGGATCTCGCGCACGTGCGACTACTACTTCGAGGAGCCCGAGCAGCACTTCGGCCCGTGGCTGCTGGGCGATACCGGCATGATCATCGAGGGCGACGGATTTACGCTCGATCTGAGCACCACTCGCGGCCCGGCGCCCCTGCCGACGTCGTGGCGAGGACTGCTGCTGCGGGCGGGGACGGCATCCGGTGCTCAGCGCATTCCCGATCCCTGCAACTCGGGCTACCTGCGGGGCGACTACACGTTCGGCGGCGCCGCGATCACGCTGTCGGGCTTCGCCGGCTCCCTCGACCTGACGGCACCGATCAGCTTCACGGCGCTGAACCCCTTCGGCCAGGTCTTCTCGTTCACCCGGGGCGATCTGATCGTCGCCCACAGCGAGATCGTCGCCGGCAGTTTCCGCGGGTCGACCGACCTGCTACCCGAAGCGGTCGCCGAGGGCGTGCCGCACGCGCAGATCACCGTCGACCTGCCGTCCGTGACGGTGCAGCCTGACTACGATCTGACGGGCGAGATCGACCACGGCGGCAGCCGCGTCGCGTGGGGCGAGCTCACCCGGCCCGGCGAAGAGCTCGTGGTGTGGACCGCGACCCCCACGAAGGGCTTCCTCTATCTGCCCGGCGGCGCGGTCGAGACGTTCTGCCCGGTGTCGACGGGCTCTTTCCAGTCACCGAGCATCAGTGCCGGCTGGAGCGGGAGCCTGGCCTCGCTCGCGGCGCAGGCGGTGTCGGGGGTGACGTTCGCCGATCTCGGCGAGGTCGCGGTGTTCTCGCCGGATGTGCCGGGCGGGAGGGCGGCGCCGCTCGTGTTCGATCGCGTCTCGGGGTGGCTGAGGGTCGGCACGACCGGTGTCGACGGCGAACTGGTCCGGTACGACGAGGAGAGCCCCTCGGAGGTCGGCGACCCGGTCGCGACGGGGTATGTGGGCAAGAAGCCCTTCCGGGCGTCGCTGTTCGGAAACGACCGCAAGAACCTGATCGCCGAGTTCGTGACGAGCGCCGCCCACGACTCCCACGTGAGCGGGTGGCTCGACATCCCCGACCCGACGGGCTTCCACCATCTCGACTTCGAGCAGCTCAAACTCACGTCGACGGCGTGCCTCGTCGGTGGCGACGTCATGCTCCCGGCGCCCGGCATCCCACTCGAGCACTGGGACGTCGCCCTCGTCCCCACGAATCCGGCGGCGCCCGCGGGCGTGCTCAGCGTGCGGACCGGGCGGCTGCTGTTCACGGCCGCCGGCATCTCCGAGCCGGTGCACTTCGATAAGCCGTTCGGCCTGACGTGGGGCGAGATCCTCGCGGACGGCTCGGTGGGTGACTTGTACCTCGACTTCAACGACTGGGGCCAGCGGTTCGACGGGCTGGTCTTCCATCCCGAGGGGATCGCCCTCTCCGCCTACGTCCCGGCGAACCTCAAGCCGTACGTCGGGGTGGCGGGCAGCGTCATCTTCCCGCTATTCGGTCCGCACCACATCAATGTCCAGGATGCCGCGCTTCGACCGCCTCCGCCACCGCCCACTCCGCCCATCCCGCGGCCGTACCCGCGGCACGTCACGGTGCCCAAGACCGCGATCACTGCCGGGTCGGCTCCGACCGACCTCGCGCTGACGGGTGTGTGGCACGACGTGACCTCGGCCGAGCTCGCGAGGTTCGACTTCCTCGACGTCGAAGTCGACTACAACGAGGCCTCGCAAGAGGGGTTCATCGGCACGGGTGGCGCGGTGCTGTCGTTCCTGCACTCCGATCCGCTCGAGACGACGGTCGAGATCCACAGCGACGCCACCGACCTGCGCTTCACGTCCGAGGCCGCGCACGATCTCGACATGAGCGTGATCGCACGATTCGGCGCACTGTCGCAGATCGCCGGCAACCTGCGCATCGAGGGTCCGACACTGCGACGGATGACCGTCTTCGGCGAGTTCGAGCAGAGCGCCGCTGTCGGCATCTTCGGCCCGAAGGCCGGGTACGCGGTCGAGGCGAACATGACCGTGACGCCCACGTCCATCGACTTCTACGCCGCCGGCGACATGATGCTCTCGGTCGCGCTCGTCGAGATCGAGGCGTCGGCCACGGCGCACCTGCTGTTCGACTTCGCCGCCGGCACCGCCGAGGGCGAGCTCATCGGCCGCATCGACTGCGACGCGGTGGTCGCCGGCCTCTCGGGCGCGGGGCAGTTGACGTGGTTCGTCGGCCCGCAGATGCAGTACCTGCAGGGGCGCATGAAGGTCGACGTGTTCTCGATCGTGGGTGGCGTCGGCATGGAGGGCGGCTTCTTCATCGGGAACAACGTGCCGAACGCGCTCGCGTGGGCCCTCGACACGACCGATCCGAAGTTCGCGATGTCGCGCGCGATCATGCCCCCGACGATCACGGGCATCTACGGTTACGGCCGCGCCTCGTTCGCCGTCAACTACTACGTGGTGGGCGGCGGCATCGACATCTTCGTCGGGGTGGGCGCCTTCAGCGCCGCGGTGAGCGCGGGCGGGCCGCTCTCGGCGCTCGGCGGCACCCTGCCGCTGCCCTTCATCGTGGGCGCGTGCGGCATCAACGTGCACGGCGAGATCCTGGGCGGCCTGGTGAGCGCGTCGGCGTGGGCGAACCTGTCGCTGCGCGGCCCGCTGCCGCCGTACTTCGAGGGCACCTTCGGCCTGGAGGGGTGCGTGGCCTGGGTGCTGTGCGCCTCGGTCGACGTCACCGCGCGCGTGAGCAGCGCCGGATTCGAACTGAACTGAATGACGGACATCGGGAGCAGACATGGCTGACGAGATCGCAGCACTGCTGCAGGTCACCTCGGGCGACATCGGGCGCGACCGCACGGCCCCGGTCGTGCTGCGCTGGGAGTCGGTCGGCGAGGCGGTCGCCTACCGCCTGTTCCGCCGCGAGGACGGGCAGCCGGCCGACAGCGCGATCGAGATCAACGGGAGGACGCCGGTGCGTCTGCCGCAGTCGGCGGCCGAGCTGCACGAGATCGTCTCGCCCGACTCCCCCGAATGGGAGACGCTCGCGCGCACCCTCACCGCCGCACGCCCGGGTGCCGGCCCCGAGGACGGGCAGCAGCTGGTCGATCCCGACGAGGTCTTCGACCGCGGCCTGACTGACACCGAAGCGCGGTTCGTGCAGGCGGGCGCGCAGGCGAGCCTCACGATGGGCCGCGTGGCGGGGCTCGCGTTCGTGGACACCCGTCAGCCGGACGGCGCAACGCTCCAGTACGAGCTGCGCGGCATCCGTCGTGATGGCAGCGAGCTGATCCTCGCGACGGCGGTGCCGGTCATCGTCGGGGTCTACGCGCTTCCCGCGTACCCGTCGGGCCTCATCGTCCAGCCCGGCGACCGGCGTGTGCTGGTGCTGTGGAACCGCAACGTGCAGGGCGCCGCGACCTACATGGTCGAGCGTGCGATGGGGCCGGGCGGCCCCTTCGCCCGCATCAACCCCCAGCCGGTCGCGTACGACGTGACCGAGGGCATCGACGGCACGGCGCTGCCGTTCCCCCAACCGGGATTCCTGGATGCCGGGGCGTGGGACTCGGTGACCGGCGATCCCATCCCGCACCTCGTGCAGGCCGCGTGGGTGTCGGGCCCCGACACGGGATGGACGTACTGGTATCGCGTCGCCGCGGGCGACACGCTCGACCGGTGGGGTCCGTGGTCTCCCCCCGTCGCCGCGACCCCCGTCCGCTCGCTCCCGCCCATGGCGCCGGACGAGCTGGTCGTGCTGCCGACGACCACGGCGGACGGGCTCACCGTGCAGTGGCGGACCGTGTACCGCAACGTGGAGAACCATCGCCTGGTGAACAAGACGCTGCCCGACCCGCTGCAGAAGACGTACGTGTACCGCGCCGAGACGCGTGAGGAGCTGGAGGACATCGCGGGGCTGCCCTCCCACCTCGTCACGACGCGCACGATCGACCCGCGCCCCGGCACCGCCGCGGTGCAGTCGTGGGTCGACACCGACCCGGTGCTGGTCCCGCCGTACGGCACAAAGCCGTTCTTCTACCGCCTGCGGGTGGAGGACGCGTTCGGCTTCGTGAGCGCCCCGTCCGCGATCGTGTCGGGCACCGTTCCCGACACGACCCCGCCCGGTCCGACCGACATCGTCTCGGCGACCGGGGATGCCGATCACATCCGCATCGAGTGGAAGCCGAACCCCGAGCCCGACGTCGGCGGGTATCAGATCTATCGCGGGGTGTGCGATCACGGGCATGTGTTCGTCCCCGCCATCATCCGCGACACGAACGGCGAGATCGTCGGCGAGCGGGAGGCCCTCGACGAGAGCTGGTTCCGCTGCGACATGCAGCTGGTCGGCGACGTGAGCGTCGGCGCGGCGAACGCGATGCTCGAGGTCCAGGGCGCGATCCGCTTCGACGACTTCAGCGTGCCCGCCGGGTCGCCCATCTGCTACGCCTACTGGGTCCGCGCCTACGACCACTCCGGCAACCTCTACGCAGGCGACGGCCGCGCGTGCCCCCGCGAGGGCGAGTACGCGTGCGCCGCACTGCGCGACAAGACCCCGCCGCGGGCACCCGTCCTCACGGCTCTGCGCGCGCGCAACCACGCCGTCGAGCTCGAGTGGGTCGGCGCCCCCGAGCAGGACCTGCACGCCTTCCACGTCTACCGCTCCGAGAAGGAGTCCGATCCCGGCCACTTCATCGCGTGCGTGTTCACCGACGGCTCGACGCAGCCGGTGCCGTGGACGGGCTTGGTCCCCTCGTGCGCCGCCGTGCCGGCCGTCGCCGATCCGCTCGCCGCCCGCGGCTCGTACACCGACACGGAAGCCGAGCCGCACAAGATCTTCTGGTACCGCGTCTCGGCCGTCGACTGGCTGGGCAACGAGAGCGAAGCGGCATCCCTCGAGCGTCTTCCCGCGAGCTCGACCTTCTCGTACTCGAGCGACCGGCCCGCGGTGCCCAGCATCCACCCCGGCGGTGTCTCGGCAGCCGACGTGTGCGGGCTCGGGGTCGAGTGGGATCCCCCGTTCGATGTGAACACCCAGCGAGGGTTCGTCGTCTTCCGGGCGACCGCCGGCAAGCCGTACCGCCAGGTGTCGGGCGTCGTCACGGGCAACGGGTTCCTGGACGAGACCGCACGCCGCGGCGTCGACTACCTGTACTGCGTGCAGGCGATCGACCTCGAGGGCAACCTGTCCGAACCGTCGGCCCCGTCGACCCGCCGGTACTGAGAGAGGAACACCATGGGCATCCTCGACACCTTCGACCCCAAGCGCGACGGCTGGTCGTTCGAGAACTTCCCGACCGACGACATGAGCTGGGACCTCTTCCGCCGCACGTATCTCGCGATCAACCCGTCGAAGAACTTCGCAGCGCCCATGGACCTGCTGTTCTACGAGATCTTCAAGAGCTGCGCGTCCCAGGGCAACTGCGGCGGCATGTCGATGCTGGCGCTGGCGCTGTTTCGGTTCGGCGGATACTTCGGCTTCGGGTCGCCGGCGTTCTTCTACAGCGGGGGCTCGGCCATGAACCCGCCGGACGGCCCCGCCCGCACCGACCTGTACGAGTCGATCAACATCATGCAGGCGCGGCAGTTCAGCGCCCCCGGCATCCGCAATTTTGTGGATGTCGTCAAGGCCGGTCAGCTCAACAACGCCGAGGCGGCGTTCATGCGCATCAAGGACGGCCTGGCCAGCGGCGATTATCACGTGCTGTCGATCGCCAACAGCCTGTTCGGGGATGCCGCCCACACCGTCATCCCGTATCGCGCGGACGACAACGGCGCAACGAAGACCCTGTGGATCTGGGACCCCAACCGTCCGTACGACGACTACCCCGATCACTACGACTTCGCCGCGAACCGCCTGACCATCAGCGGACCGACCTCGTGGAGCTACAACCAGAACTCGTCCACCTACACGAACGGGCGGCTCTACCAGGGCTCGAACGCCGGGTGGTGCTTCGCGATCCCGACCTCGCTGATCCGCCACAAGGGGCGCAACCCCCTGAGCCTGCCGTTCGCGCTGACGCAGCTCGACTATCTGTTCATGAGCAACACCGGCGGGGTCGCGCAGATCGAGGACGACGACGGCCGTCGCCTGTTCGCGGATGCCGCTGTCGCCGAACCCGTGCTCGAGGCGGCCCCGGGCCGGCGGCTCGACGGCGTGTTCCCGTGGCCCTGGTCCGGCGGGCTCGACGGCGAGCGCCCGGCCGACGTGTTCATCATCGACCGTGCGGCCAACGCGTCACCGCTGACCGTGACCACGCGCGGCACCGGGTACACGCTGAGCCACTTCGGGGGCACGCGGTTCACGGAAGTATCGGCCCGCGGCTCCGCGAGCGGCGAGGACCGCGTGCGGTTCGACCCCGCTGCGGGCTCCGTCGACGTGCGCACCTCGGGGTCGCGGCGGCGATTCGACGTCAGGCACGCGCGCAAGCAGGGCGGCGACCAGTGGGACAGCGTGACCGTGCGCGAGGTTCCCGTCACCGACGACAGCCTGCGCGTGACGGTGCCGCCCGCCGCGGTCGACCTCGTCGACGTCTCGACGGGCCGCGAGCGCCGAGGCGTCTCGATCGAGTTCGAGCGCGTGCGCGGCAGCCGGCTGTCGGGCTCTACGCTCGAGGAGCAGCGGATCCCGACCTCGGGACTGCGCGCGACGCCCGAGAAGTACGCCGCGCGAAGGAAGTAGCGTCAGCCGAGCCAGGTCGAAACCCTCGCCGAGGTAGGAGCCGGTGGCGACGACCATCGTCCCCGTCCCGTCGAGCGGCGCTGCCATCGCCTCGCGGGCGGCGGCGATCGCCTTCTTGCCGAGCCCGCCCTCGAGCACATGCGCGGTCACCCCGGCCAGCGCGGCCGTGGTCTACAGTCCGACTGCGATTGGCGTGAACCTCACGCCAAATGGCGGCTCGGCGTCGCGATCGCTCGAGCACAGGGGATGACCATGCGGGTAGGACGGTCGATGACCGAGGTGGTCGGGCACACCCCCGTCGTGCAGTTGCGCAAGGTCGTTCCCGAAGGCGCCGCCGACGTGTTCGTCAAGCTCGAGTGGTTCAACCCGACCGGGTCGTACAAGGATCGCATGGCACTGGCGATGATCGAGGAGGCCGAACGGCGCGGCGACCTTCGGCCGGGGATGACGGTGCTCGAGTATACGGCGGGGAGCACGGGTTCGTCGTTGGCGTACGTGTGTGCCGCGAAGGGCTACCACTTCAAGGTCGTGACGTCGGATGCCTTCGCTCCCGAGAAGCTCGCCACCATGGCGGCACTTGGCGCTGATCTGACCATCGTGCCGAGCGTCGGCGGCAAGATCACACCGGACCTCACCCCACGGATGATCGAGACGGCCCGTGAGCTCGCCGCAGACCACGACGTGTACTGGACGGACCAGCTCCACAACACCGACTCGCTCGTCGGCTACTACCAAGTCGGCGTCGAACTCCTCGAACAGATGCAGCAGCCGATCGACGTATTCTGTTGCGCGGTCGGAACGAGTGGCATGGCGACCGGCGTGAGGAACGCCCTCGACGATGCCGACAGCGCCGCGCGGGTGGTCATCTTCGAACCCGACTCGAGCCCGGTGATCTCAACGGGACAGCCGGGGATCAACTCCGTCGAGGGCATCGGGATCGGAATGGTGCCTCCGATGCTCGACCTCGATCGATTCGATGAGATTCGTGCCATCTCCGAGGAGGAGGCATTTGCGATGGCCCGGCGCATGGCCGCCGAAGAGGGCCTGCTCGCCGGTGGATCGACCGGACTCAATGTCGCCGGTGCGGTCGAACTCGCGCAAGAGGTCGGACCCGGCAAGACCGTCGTCACTCTCGCCTGCGACACCGGTCTCAAGTACTTGTCCGGTGACCTGTACCGGCGCTGACCGCGTCACCATCCCCATCTGGGAGCGCAAAGATCCCGGCGCCGAGCATGGCACCAATACCCAGCGACACCGCCCGCGCCACAGTCATCGTCAGTTGAGCATCCGCTGGTCGTCCTGTCACACGGATTCGCGTTCACGCTCGGCGGCTAAGGCTGGCTGGCCGAGCATCTCGCATCGCACGGCATGGTGGTCGTCGCGCCGGATCACGCCGAGACGCTGAGCCGCGGAAGGACCTCGTCGACGAGGATGGGTTCGGCTTACAGAGCTTCGACGTCGACGCAGATCCGGGACTGGCCTGACCGGGACGGTCGCGAGATCCTCGCATCATTGGAGACCTGAGCTGCGCGAGAGACTCGACGCAGGGCGCGGAAGTCCAAGAACCGCCTCTTCAGGACGCGCATGGGACGCGATTTGCTGAGAAACGTCCCGACGCGATGACAATCGATGCGAACCGGAAACCGTTGCGGTACAACGGGATCCGGCCAGTCCGCTCGTGCGCGCAACGGTTCCGAAAACCGCCTGGTTCACGTTCACACGGCAGAGGTCGCGGACTGCATGGGGTCCGTCCGTCGATCTCCCGCGCCGTGGCAACGAGCCGGGATCGAGAACGGGACTGACGGCCCCTACGCCGCAAGCGAACACCGGACGTACGGTGGACGGTAGGACGGGAGCGAGGAGTCAAGCGGAGGAGAGCGCCGTCCGAGGGGGTTGTCCATGTCAACGACAACGACGGAACACCAGTACTGGGAAGATCGGTCAGAGACCTTCGACGAGGACGCGTCCTACGTTGTTGGACCAGGCCTGACCGACGACATCAAGAGGTGGCTGGAGCACCAGTTCGCACGCACAGACACTGTGTTGGAACTGGGCTGTGGGACCGGCACCTTCTCAGAAGCGGTGGCGCCGCTCGTCAAGGATCTGATCGCCACCGACATGAGCGAGCCGATGCTCGACCGGGCCAGGGCCAAGCTCGGAGGGCACAGCAACGTCCGGTTCGAGAAGCAGGACGCCTACAAGACCGACTACGACGCATCGACACTCGACGCCGTGCTTCTGGTCAACCTCCTGCATATCGTCCACGATCCCGCGTTGATCCTCAGAGAATGCAGCAGGGTGGTGAGAGACGACGGAAGGATCGTCGTGGCCGACGTCACGTCGCAGGGAACCCCGCTGCTGGCCGGACTTCGGCTGGGGTTGCGTTATCTCAGAAGGTGGGGGCGTCCGCCGGCTTCGAGCCGAAACATCAGCCTCGACGAACTGGTACGCCTGACCCGAGAAGCCGGGTTCCTGGTGAAGGATGAAGCCCTCATCGGGACAACGGTCAAGGCCGCCTGCGTGGTCGCCTACAAAACCGGCCCGCCAACGCCTGACGAGTAGCGGACCATCGGAAGACCGAGCGCAGCAGCCCCTCGCCAGAGCGGCCTCGGTCGGGGATCGGTTGCCGGATCGTGGCATCGTCCATACTTGACGGACGCCGAATGAAAGCGAGCTTCGATGCCTGCCTTCCAGCCGACTGCGGACCAGTTCCGCGCGTTTCGCGACGACCCCAACGGCGGACCCATCGCTCAGGTCAACCTGCTGAAGTTCCGGGTCACGTCCGCGTACGGGGCCGACGAGCCCGAGTATGGGGCCGACGAACCCGGTTCGGTGGCCTACCGGCGCTATGTCGACGCCTTCCGGGTCGCCGCCGACGAGGTGGGCGGCTCCTGCCTGCTGTACGGCGAGACCGAGCGGTATTTCATCGGTCAAGGTGACTGGGACGCCGTGCTGATCATGCAGTTCCCCAATCGGGCCGCCTTCATCCAGACCCTCAACCACCCGGACTACCACGAGATGCACCGGCATCGTGATGCGGGACTGCTCTGTCAGGATCTGCTGACGACCCGTCCGGCCGTCACCGCCATCGGGGGGCTGACGTGACCGACCGGACCGAGCATGGGTCCGTCACGGTCGAGCGGCGCGGCAAGGTCCTGCTTGTCTCGGTGGACGACGGCAAGGCCAACGCGCTGTCGACCCGGCTCAGCAGAGACCTGCGGGGCGTGATCGACGGGGCGGAGGCCGACGCCGGGATCGGCGCCGTGGTCCTCGCCGGGCGCCCGGGTCGATTCTGTGGCGGCTTCGACCTGAGCGTGTTCAAAAGCGGAGATGTCGAAGCCGTGTACGAGATGGTCGCCACCGGCGGGGGATTGGTGCGCCGCATCTACGGTGCGGGAATCCCGGTGGTCGCCGCGTGCACCGGACACGCTGTGGCTGCCGGTGCGTTGGTGTTGCTCGGCTGCGACCGCCGCATCGGCCCCGACGCCGACGTCAAGATCGGGCTCAACGAGGTGGCGATCGGGCTGGTGCTCCCCGACTGGGCTCTGGCGATCGCCGCAGAGCGGCTCAGCCGGCGCCATCTCCAGACCGCGGTGGCCGGCGCCCGCCTCTACGACGGCAGGGGAGCGGTAGACGCCGGCTTTCTCGACGTGGTCGTCACGCCCGACCAGGTGATCGAGACTGCGCTCGCCGAAGCAGCTTCACTCGCCGAGCTCGACCGCGCCGCGTATGCCGCCACGATCGAGACGCTCCGGGGCCCGGTCCTCGCCCGCATGGCCAACACGACTGCGTGAACGTGGCCGCGGCAGGCCTGCGGTCGAGCGGGTGTCAGGCCGTCGCGCCGTCCTTCGGGCTTCGTGACCGGACTCCGAACAGCAGGAGGTACCCGATGATCCAGAACTCGCCGACGGTGGCCACGCCCACGAGCAATCCGTCGACCGCGGCTGGGGCGTCGGGGGCGAGCTGGGTGAGGTAGGTGTTGATCACGTAGGTGACCGATCCCACCATCAGGATCCAGCCGAGCACCGCCGGCATCAGCCGGGACTTGACGATGACGTAACCCATCGGGAACAGCCAGAGGCCGAAGAACAGCCCTCCAACGTCCCACAGCGTCCCGCTGAGCTGATACAGCAGCTGCACGGTGGCGGCCTGATCGCCGGCGGGAGCCAGGGCTGCGTCTCCCGCCACGACGAGCGCCGTCGACGAGAAGGCGGTCGCCACCAAGATGGCGGCGGCGTTGACCAACCCGAAGGCCGCGATCGAACCGGCAGCGAGGCTGTGCTCGCTGCGGAAGAGCTTGAAGAACCACACCGCAGCCAGCGCCTGGGAGACGACGACGGTCAGGTCGGCCGCGATACCGAACCGGGCCAGGCCGGACCGCTCGGCGAGGTTGGCCAGCGTGGCGGCGGCATCATCGGCGACGTACAGCTCGCTCCTTGCGAAGAGGAATCCGGCGAGGCCGGCGAGGGCCAACACGAGGTAGAACAGCCCTGTCCATCGAGCGGTGGCGACCGGCGTCGACATCGCGGGCCATCTGTCTTTCGCTTGTGCGGATCCTGGGATGGTCTTGGACATACCGATACCTCCTCGTCGTCGATCAGCCGGGAACCCTTTCCACAAGACTGTCACACCGAAGGCCACTCCGGAAATCCCGGCAGGCACACCAGGCGCCAGATGGTCGTCGAGCGGACGCACGACGTCGAGCTCACTGATGGCGTGTGGTGTCGAAACGTGCCCCGCTCAATCGTCGGGACAACCGATAGAGTCTGACGGGAATACTCGGATCGTCGAGGGGAGGAGACCGGCATGGCGTCGCACAAGATCGTTCACTGGGAGCTGATGGGCCCGGATGCATCGGCACTCAACGGCTTCTACCAGGAGCTGTTCGGGTGGAAGGGTGAGGAGGTACCCGACTTCGGTGGGTACACGATGATCCCCGCAGACGACTCCGGACTCGCCGGGGCGATCGGGGCGGGCAACGAGCACATGCCGTCCTATCAGACCATGTACATCGAGGTCGAATCCGTTGACGAGCATCTCGCCAAAGTCGAGGCGAGCGGCGGCACGACTGTGGTGCCGCGCACGATCGTTCCCGGGATGGTGACCTTCGGTATGTTCCATGATCCGGCCGGGAACCTCGTCGGTCTCGTCGAAGAGGTAGTTCCGCCCGCCGAGTGACATCGACCCGCGCAGGAACCGTCGCCGGTCCCCAAACGGGGCCGCAATCAACGTCTCGGCAGAGACGCGTGACCCCTGCGCTCCCGCCGGCGGCCGCAACCCAAATCCGTCATGGTGACGCGATATGGACACCAGCTTCCAGGTCCGGCAACTCGGCGTCCTCGGGCCTGACGAGCGGGATGGGCTTTGCGGACCTGGATGACGCGACGATCGAGTGGGCGGTCTGCGTGGTTGATGATCGACGGGTCCGTGGGACGCCGCCACGCGCGAAACGCATGGTGTCGTCCTCGAACCCGAAGAGGTCAATGGTGCGCTCGAGTGGCCGCAACCACATCACCGCTGACTCTTGGCGGCCTCCGGTGGTCGACATGTGAGACAATGAGCATGGCCGCCGGCACGGTGGTCGGCCGGGAGGCACTCATGGGTACCAAAGACAAGGGCGGCAGGAGCAGCAAGAAGGTGGCTGCGAAGGGCCTCAAGGAAAAGCGCCGGGACAAGCAGGCGAAGCGAGCCGCACACGCAAGCGCCACGAACGAATCTGTGGACAAGACCTTCCGCCACTGACAGGAACGCTGCGATGGGCGGCATGCCTCGGTTCCATGGCGATCGGCCTGGTTGGAATCGATGACGGTCGACGCTTGGGCGCGTGATCTCGTACATCCGCTGCGGGTTGCGGTACTCGCTCCGATTTCGTGGCGAGTCCCACCTCGCCACTACGGGCCGTGGGAGCTGTTCGCTTCGCTGCTGACCGAAGGGCTCGTCGCCCGCGGCGTGGACGTCACGCTGTTTGCCACCGCAGATTCGGTGACCTCGGCCCGGCTCGTGGGCGTGGCTCCGACGGGATATTCGGAGGATCCGTCCCTCGACGCCAAGGTGTGGGAGTCACTGCATATAGCTGCGGTGTTCGAGCGAGCATCGGAGTTCGATCTGATCCACAACAGCTTCGATTTCCTTCCCCTGACCTACACGAGGCTCGTGGACACGCCGGTCGTCACCACGATCCACGGGTTTGCCTCTGACGCAACGCTGCCCGTCTACCTGGAGTACGCCGACCGGGTTCGGTATGTGGCGATCAGTGACGCCGACCGCCATCCAGCGCTCCCCTACGCGGCAACGATCCACCACGGCATCGATGTCGAGTCGTTCGAAGTCGGACCAGGTGGTGACGCGGTGGTCTTCTTCGGGCGGATCCATCCCGACAAGGGGACGGCTGCCGCTATCGAGGTTGCTGCCAGGGCAGAACTTCCGCTTGTCATCGCAGGGATCGTCCAGGACGAGGAGTACTTCGAGCGTTCAGTCGAACCGCACATCGACGGGGACCGCGTGACGTATCTGGGACCGGTAGGGCCGCGTCGTAGGCAGGAGGTCCTCGGAGGCGCTCGAGCGCTCCTCCACCTCATCGATTTCGACGAGCCGTTCGGCTTCAGCGTCGTCGAAGCGATGGCATGCGGGACGCCGGTCGTCGCTCATCCCCGTGGCTCGATGCCCGAGATCATCCGGCCGGGCGTCAGCGGATACCTCGTCGTCGACCTGGACGGGGCGGTTGAGGCGCTGGGTGCTGCTGCTCACCTCGACCGGCGCCGCGTTCGTGACTCGATTGAGGGAAGATTTGGCGTGGCGAGGATGGTCGACGAGTACCTCGCCCTCTACCACCGAATCCTCGACGGTGGATGAGCGCCGGGGATCAGTTGCGAGTCAACTCGGTGATGAGCGCTTCGAGTTCGACCGTGGCGAATCTCGTGGACGTGTCGGAGGCACCGTAGGCGACGACGAGGCGGCCGGCGTGGAGGAGCGATCCGCACGAGTAGACAACGTTGGGCACGTAGCCCTCCCGGTCCGCCTCGTCCGGTACGAGAAGAGGCTCGCTGAGATGACCGATCACGTGGGTCGGATCATCGATGTCGAGCAAGATGGCCCCAAGGGCGTAGGTTCGCATCGGGCCGACGCCGTGGGTCATGACCAGCCATCCCGCTTCAGTCTCGATCGGCGAACCGGAGTTGCCGATCTGCATGAGCTCCCAAGGTCGAGTCGGGATCTGGATCTGTTCGGCGTCGTGCCAGAACCGCATGTTGTCCGACTGCATGAAGTAGTTGCTCTCTCCGTCGCATCGCGCCAGCGCGGCATATCGTCCAGAGACGAGGCGAGGGAAGACGGCGATGCCCTTGTTGCGGGCGGCCGGCCCGTTCAGGGTGGCGATCCTGAAATCGAGGAAGTCCGGAGTCTCGATGAGCTGGGGCAAGACGCTGAAACCATCAAAGGCGGTGTAGGTCGCGTAGTAGACCGCAGCCCCATCGGGATCGATGAACCGAACGAACCGAGCGTCTTCCATGCCTCGGCTCTCGGCGGGACCGTTCGGGAACAGCACTCGTTGTGAGACGTCCGTTTCCTTCGAGAACGTGACCTCGTAGTTGGACGAAGCCAGCCAGCGCATCGTCGCGATGGAGTGGTGCGCGGGACCTGGGGGAACTTCTTCTCTGTCGAGGGTGGTGAGTGCGTCTTGGAGATCCGCCATCGTGAACCGCTCCTCGAGTTGGTTCAGGTTTCGGCGGACGAGATCATCGATCGCACCCATCTCGTCGAGCTTGGCGGTGAACATCGCTTTGTCGAACCACGGTGATCGGCGGCTTCCCGTGACAGGTGTGCCGGGCGATTCGAGATCGAGCTCGCCATGCTTTCCGACCAATCCGGTGCGGAACTCGATCGATGAGACGTGGCCCTCGCCAACGGCCCGCACGCTCACGATGACCCGGAGGCTTCCGTCCGGTACGCCGCGCTGATCCGGTGCCGCCACGATCGAGGGGTTGGTGAGCGCGGCGCCTTCGATTGAATACTCATGCATGAAGTAGGCGCCGATGAGACGCCGAGTGCCATCGGACAGCCCATTGGCGTCCGGCACCAAGGAGGCCACCACGGAGAAACCTTGCGTGAATGCGTCGTTGAGGTCGACATGACGCTCTCCGTAGCTCTTCTCGAGGTCACGAAGCGTTTTCCTGACATCGTCGGAACTCAACGCCAGCACGCGGTGGATCAACCTTTCGACCCGGGTCCGCCCTTCGACTGGGCTGTCGTCCAATGACAGGTAGGGCTTCGTGATGATCCGGCGTTGATCTGGGCGCAGGTGGACGGGCACGCGGGTGACCGGGATCGCCGCCATCAGGGAACCAGCAGCTCGTCACGGTCCTTGGCGCGCCGGGCGGCGAACTGCAATGCGCCGATTCCAGCGAGTGAAGACTCGGCGCCGCGATTCTCGTTGGTCGAGTGCTCCATGAGGCCGTCGCAGGTCCCCCCCGTGGCGGCGTCGTAGAGCACCATCCCGGTGTCGTTGCGTCCTGTCAGCCAGCCGCCTGCTTTCAAGGCTCGCACCCTCCAAATCCCGTCACCGGTGACCGACCACGCGCGGTGCGTGGCGTCGGCCATCGCCCATGCCTCAATCGGTTGCTGGTCGAACCCAGGGCGTGGCTCACCCGGCGCCCATCCACCAACTGGGGTGAAGCTGAAGTGGTCACCGTTGGTCTCAACCCCGACGAGCCACCGCAGCAGCCGGATGCCCATCAGAGTCAGTCGACGGCGACCCAGCGTTGCTCCCGCGGCCATCAGCGCCTCGGGCAACCGCGCATTGTCGTATGTGAGGCGCGTCTCCGGCCACGGGATCCTCCCGAGCGTCGCGTCGGCCAATACTCCGGAGGTGCGGTCCAGGAGGTCGGTGGCGGCGGCATGACCGGGAATGGCCGCCAGCATTTCGACGGCGCCGAGCGCCGCATACGCGTTGGCGCGGAGGTGAGAGGAGTCGAACGAACTAGAGGTGTCGAACGCCTTCGCTCCGGCTTCGCGCATCGACGCAGTCGGGCCGAGGCGGGCGACGGCGCCAAGGCCCCACCAGGCTCGACCTTGGCTGTCGTCGCTGCCGATGTCGTCGATCCAGGTGCCGTCGGCATGGCGGCGGTTGTGGAAGTGACCTGAGGGGGTGCGGGCGTCGAGAACGAATTGGAGGTAGATCTCGGCCAGATCCGTCAGATCGGTGCCTGCCGACGCCTGCCGCGTGACGACGACCAGGGCGCGAGCGTTGTCGTCGGTGCAGAACCCGTGCTCGACGCGAGGCGTCGAGATGAGGGCGTGCTCCCACAAACCTTTGGGATCGGTGAGCTTCCTGAGGTGATCGAAACCTGGAGGTGGTAGCGGTTCCCACTCGGCCGCCGACGAAGAGGCGGAAGGGTGGCCTGTCGCAGCCGCACGATCATCCGGCGACACGGGTCAACTCCGACGTTCGTCGCGGACTCACGAACTGGTTGCCCTCGGCCATCTCCGCCATCATGGTCGCGAACCGATGGCCGATCGTCGGCCAGTACCATCCGCTGGCAAGTCGCTGAGCACTCCGCCCCATCTGCACCATCAACCGCCGGTCGGTCAATACACGTCTGAGTGCCTCGCTCAGGGCGCCCGGATCGTCATGCGGCACGGTGATACCCGCGCCTCCGGAGAGCAGTTCGACGGCATGGGGGAACCGGGTGGCGACGACCGGTTTGCCGGCCGCGATGGCTTCAACCAGAACCCCCGAGGTCACCTGTTCGTGGGAGGAGTAGGGAAGCACCACGAGGTCGGCGCTGCGCACCATGCGGGCGAGGTCGTCCCGGTCGAGGTACCGGTCGTCGAACTCGACGAATTCGTCCAACCCACGCCGGTGGACGAGCGAGACCAGCGCGTCCCGGTAGGCCTCGCCGGCGTGCGCGAGCACATTGGGATGAGTGGCGCCTGCGATCAGGTAGCGCGGACCTGGATCGAGGTCGACCAGATCGGCAAACGCTTCGACGACCGTCTCCAGGCCTTTGCCCGGCCCGATCAGTCCCCACGTCAGGACCAGGGGACGGTCGCCGGTCACCAGGGAGGGGCCGGAAAAGCGAGCGTCGGCTCCATGCGGGATCACTGCGATTCGATCAGCGTCGACGTCGTAGCGCCGGATGAGTCGCTCCGATGCGGTCGCGCTCATCACGACCATTCGTTGTGCGTATGTGTCGAGCTTGCGGATGATCGCCCGTTGGTGCTGGGTGGGGCTGTCAAGCACCGTGTGGAAAGTGATGGCCGTGGGCACGTCGAGCTCCGCGACCAGCTCGACGACCTCGTCGCCATCGGCGCCGCCGAAGATTCCGAACTCGTGCTGGATCGAGACGGTGTCGTATGAATTCAGGACACCGGCCGCCCGCTCGAGTGACGACGGGTCTCCGTTTGTGTGATGGAATGCGACGTCCGGCGTGGTCGATCCCGTGGGGCCACTCCCTACGTCGACCACCCCGAGACCGACCCGGGAATCCCGGGTGTGGGAGATAGCGTCGACCAGGGAGGCTGTGAAGCTCGCCAAGCCGCACACCGTGGGCGGATACGTACTTACGAACGCGATAGATGGAACGGGCACGAATGCCAAGGCATCCTCCAGGGATGGGGCCCGCCGTGGCGGCGAGCGGTGCAGTCACTCGTCCAGAGGGGTGAGACCGGGTGCTAGGTCGGAGGCGCCGCGAGTGGCAGTGAATCGGCGATTGAAGCGCCGACGCAACGCATGGTACACGTTGGCACGGCCTAGACGGAAACGGCGGGGGAGCATGTGAGTGCTGCGCGGGGGACTCGGTCGACGTTCACCCCCGAGCGGACGGTGGCTGCAAGCGACAAGGTCGTCGAAGCGGCGCACCGTCCCAATCCTGTCGGGTCGACGATCCGGCAGCCCACATCGGTCGCTTGGCGAGCGCAGCCCGCTCGGAGAGCAGGACGCATTTCGAAGGTTCTACGAGATTCTCTGTCACAATCAGCCGCCGGGCCGCCACTAATTGAGTGATGTGGAAAACACCGACACACTCACAGAGTCATTCCGGCAGCACGAGCGTGCCGTCTTCACGTACTTCCTTCGCCTGGGAGTGCAACGAGATGACGCTGCCGACCTGGCGCAAACGACGTTCCTCAGAGCGTTGCGCGGCATCGAGCGATTCAGGGGCGATTCGACAGTCAAGACGTGGCTCATCGGCATCGCACGGAACGTGTTCCGGGAGTGGTTGCGACAAGGCCACCGTGGCGACGTCGACCTTGCGGGCGTCGACCCGGCGGGGCCGGAAGACTCGGCAGCTCTCGATGTCCTCGACGTGCTTGCCCGGCTCGATAGCGAGGACAGAGAGGTTCTGGTGTTGCGCCACATCATCGATCTACCAACCAAAGAAATCGCCGTCGTGCTGGGGATCACCGACGCCGCAGTTCGGCAGCGGGTGTCGCGAGCCGGATCGGCATTCAGAGAAGTGTGGAGCACATCATGAGTAGCCCTATTGAAGCTCTCGAGCGCCAACCACTGGAGTCGCCGCCCGAGGAGATAGTCCTCGGAGCGGTGCGGTTGTTCCGCTACCGCGCCATTGCAGCGGTTGCCGCGATCGTGGCTGTTGCAGTCGTCGGCTACGCGGCTCTCTCGGCCGCTTCGGTTTCGGATCGTCAACGCAGCTTGGACGAGGTCCTCATGAGCCGCGAAGCCCAGATAGTCGCCCTCGACACTATCGGCGCAATCGACGGCATCGAGTTTCGCCTCACCGAGTCGGTATGGGCGGACGGAGTCGGGTTTGTGAGGGTCATCGCCACCGAGACGGCGGCGGACCGGCCCGAGCCGGAAGTGATCATCGAGGTCGGCGACGTCCGGGTTGAGTTTGCCGGTGGGATCGGCGAGTCCACCTCCTCCGTGGTGAATCAACCTTCGGCGACGGTCGGTCGATCGTCGGACGTAATGGCGACGGCATCGTTTTGGGTCCAGTACGAATCCGAGCGGCCGCCCGGCGACACGCTCAGTGTCACCTTCACCGTCATCCCTGTCCCGCAGGTCTTCCTCGACAGCGGCGGCGAGTTGACCTCCGACGAAGACGGAACATCCGGCACCATCACATATGCAAGGCAGACATCATGAACATCCAGACATACACCCTGGCACCGTCGGCTTCGCGGCTCGACAAATCGACATTGCGGGTCATGAAGGCTTGGCATCGCAGCGGGAGGGACTTCCTCCGAGCGGCAATCGTCACGATGCTGCTGGCGGGCGTCGCCTTCTCGGTACTGCTGGTCGCGGTGCCGTCACGCGGCCTCTTCGGCACCCTGGGTGGTGGGCTCGCGACCGTTGGGATACCGATCGGATGGCTGGCACATCGCCGTGGCCACCCGGTGGATCTCGGCGTCAATCGCAAGGCACGGTCAAGGGGAATCACACTCGGCGTGCTGCTCTTCCCCCTGGGTATCGGGATCGTGGCGACGATGACCACGGGACTCAATCTCCTCATCGGCACGCTGGCAGCGGTTCCGGCTCTGCAACTGATCCCGGGAATTGCAATGGTGGCGATCGGCTGGTTCGCAGCCTCACTGCGGTGGCGCCAGATCAACGATCCCATCTACCCGTGAATCATGGGCGATACGGCGACATCGGTCCGCGACAACGGGACGCATTGAGCTTCCCGTGGCCGCGACCGAGGCGATCTTGTGGGAGCATGTGCCGCGCCCGATGCGCAGACCGGCGGGTCGAGCGCTACCGCAGGCGTGCATCCGACGGGCCGCCCCGGAGTAAGTACCCCGCCGGACCAGCCGAAAATGGAGGACCGACGTGAACCGTTTGACCAGCCGCTGGGCGCTGAGCGTCGGGGCCCTCGTCCTGGCCGTTGTCGCGTGTGGAGGTGACAGTGTGGGCCTTTCTGACCAGACCTGGACGCTGACCGAGGTCGGTGGAACGCCCGCCGTGCCAACGGCCATCGCAACGCTGACCTTCGACGCCGGCGGAACGCTCAGCGGTAACACCGGCTGCAACGAATTCACGACGTCGTATGAGGTGGATGGATCGGCGCTCACCATCGCACAACCCGTGGCTGCGACGCTGCGGGCGTGCGAAGGGCCGGTGATGACCCAGGAGACGGCGATTTTCGAGGTGCTCGCCGGCGCCCAGGAGTTCTCGATTTCCGGCAGCTCGCTCGAGCTGATCGACGAAGCGGGCGCAACGCTCGCTACGTACTCGGCAGAGTCGTAGCTCCCGGTCCAGACGGGTGCGGCTCACCGGGCTGTGCGGCGCGGCAGCTGGTGCGGCGAGAGGGCCAACCGTAGGCTGCTGCGACGTCCAGCGACACGAGGACCACCGCAATGCCCGATGAGGCCCCTCTCCCGGCCCGGCTGAGTCTCCGCGGCTCTGCAAGGCTCGCCGCGGACATCCTGGGCGACGCGTATCGCCATTGGCGCAGCATGCGGGCCATTCGCCTCGGGGCCGGCCTCTCCTACTACGCGCTATTTGCGATCGTGCCGCTGCTCGTTCTTGCAGCCGCCCTCGTCGGGAGGCTGATCCCCGTCGACGAGGCCGTCGCAGTCCTTCGCGGAGTGATCGATGGCATCCCCAGCATCGACGCCCAGGAACTGGCGACCGACATCGTCGACCGGGTCACCCGATCCAGTTCGGGCCTGGGCTTGATCGGAGCCGTGAGTGCGGTCGTTGCAGCCTCGATCGTTTTCCTCGCTCTGCAAGACGCCCTCAACGTGATCTGGGAGGCGCCAGTGAGGGTTGGGCTCAGATCCAGTATCCGGCGCCGCCTGCTGTCGGCGGCGGTGGCGTTGCTGACCGCCCTGCTCTTCATCAGCAGTTTCGTCGTCCAAGCCATTGTTGGTTTTGCCGAGCGCATCGTGCCGGGTGACATCGAGCTGTTCGAATCACTCGCAGGCGCGATCACGACGGCGAGCTCCTGGGCCTTGGGAGTTGGGACTATTGCTCTCCTGTACAAAGTGCTGCCGTACGCAGAAGTGTCCTGGCGGCATGCGCTCGCCGGGGGCGCAATCACTGCGGCCCTCGTGGCACTCGGAACTACGCTCATCGGGTGGTACATCTCCAGGTTTGCCACGTCATCCGTCTCGGGGGCCGCGGGGAGCATCGTGGCGTTCCTCCTGTGGGTCTACTACGAGGCACAGATCATCTTGGGGGGCGCCGTCCTCACCAAGATCCTCAATGACCGCGGCGCCCTCGGGTCGTGACGACCGTCGCGGCGCGACGGTAGGCTCTCGTGGGAACAGGTACCGCAGCCGCCGCGAGCGTCGAACTCGTGGTTCCTGGCCCACAGCGAAATAGGGAGAAGCATGGAGGGCGAGGAGCCCGCGGACGTGGATGTCGAGATCGTTCACGACGTGTTTCACGCCGAACGTCCGCCCGACACCTCGGCCGAGATCCGAGTGATCGAGATTCCGCCAGAGCGGCTCGACGACTCCGGGGAAACCGACCAGGGTGCGTCGCCCGGCCACGCCGGGCCAACGGGCTTCATGGGGCGCACCGCCGAGGCGGTCACATCGGTCGGTGTCTCGGGAGTCCGGGTTCTTGCCAGAGCGTCGGGGCACATGACGCGGTTGTTCGCAGCAAGCCCGGCGGGGCGCGTGTTGTCTGACGTGGCGTCCGGTGTGCTTGCCGCGGTGGCCGAGGACGGCGGCGTCGACTGGAGGCTCGCAGGGCGTCGTGCGGAAGAGCGACTGTCTCAGGTCATCGCCGTCGTCGTCCCCGTCGTCGCTGAGTCCATCGATCCGGCGACGATCGTGGAGAAGCTCGACGTCAACGCCCTCATGGAGCAAGTGGACATCGACCAGCTGCTTGGGCGCGTCGACGTCAACGCGATGCTCGACCGGGTCGAGGTCTCGGCATTGCTCGATCGAGTCGATGTGAACGCGCTTCTCGATCGGGTCGACGTCGACGCACTCATGGCGCGAGCAGATGTCGATGCGCTCTTGGCGAGGGTGGACGTCGATGCGCTCATGCAACGCGTCGACCTCGATGCGCTCATGCAACGCGTCGAGGTGGGCAATGTGTTCACCCGCGGCACCGGCGAGGTTGCGGGCTCAGCCCTCGACCTGGCGCGGCGCCAAGGGGTTGGTCTCGATGTCGTGCTGTCCCGCACGGTGAATCGCCTCATCGGCCGGCACCCGGACCAGATGCCGGTTGGGCCCAGCGAACTGGCGGTCGAGGACCGCGACGAGGAGCGGGCGACGTGACCGGCCGCAACCGGGAGCTCGTGACGGGACACTACGCCGGAGCGGTGACTCGCTTTGCCGCATTCCTCCTTGATTCGTTCATCATCGTCACGAGTTTCGGGCTCGGCCTCGGTGCGCTGTCGTTGGTTCTCGCGGTCATCACGCGGAGCGACTTTCACCTCGATCAGGGCCGAGGGTTCGCCTGGGTGGTCGCGTTGTCGGTGTGGGCGTTCATCTACTTCACCACGTCGCTGTCCCTCGCCGGTAGGACACCCGCGAAGGCCGTGGTTGGGTTGCGCGTGGTGAACCGCGACGGTTCCCCCCTCGCGTCTCGCCGTGCTTTTGTCAGGGTGCTGGCGTTCCCGTTGAGCTTCATCGTGCTCGGTCTCGGTTTCGTGGGGATCCTCATTGGGCGGGAGCGCCGTGCGCTGCACGACGTCATCGCCGGAACCGCGGTTGTCTACGACTGGGGAGACCGGCGCGCCGAGTTGCCTGCACCCCTCACGCGGTGGCTCGACAAGCGGCAGGCGACGGTCGCGCTCCCCGTGCGGCCCACAGATGACGCATAGGCTGATCCTCCTTGCAGCGGGGACTGCCGCCCGGCGGTGTGCCGGTGCCCTCCGTTGCGCTCAGTAGCGCCACCCGATTGGACCAGCCATTGCCCCGTACGTGAACACCCCGAGCGAGTCGCGAGGAGCCCTTCACGACGCCGAGCAGATACATGACGAGGGTCGCGACGAGCACCGCAATTGTGAGGAAGAACAGCCTGGCTCATGATGGCGTCCCGCCGGCCGGTGAGAGCCGCCACCGAACCGTGCCGAGGAAATGCACGTTCCCGTTCCTGCTCGTCCCAGCGATCATGATCGTGGTCTTCACCGACGTCACGGCCGCCGCTGCGATCGCCTCGCGCGTATTTGCCCTGTTCTTCGTGCTCCGATCGCACGCCGGTGTATCGTCGCGGAACGCGACACTGTCCTGCTGACGGTCTGCACACGTCGAATGCGACCCACCACCGAGCAGCGCCGCTCATTGGCAGTTGTTACCATCCCGGCTCGCCGGAACAAGGAGGCCCAGGTGGACTCGTACCAAGAGGCGATCAAGGAACTGTCCGATCGCGTCGTCCGCGCTCAACGGCCTATCAAGGTGTTGAGCGCGATCAACTGGGATGCAGCCGTCAAGGATGCTTTCTTCGCCTCCGGCTTCCGGGAGCAGCCGGCGGTCGACAGGTCGTACTACGAGATCAGGCCGATCAAGCTCGACCCCGATGCCACGAGGGATGAGCTCAGAGCGATCGAGGCCGAGATCACCAGCCGTCTCGGGCCGCTGTCTCCAGCCGGCACGCTCATGAGGTTCATGTGCGAGCAGTTCCGCCTGACCGTCGACATGATTGAAGCTCGGGGAACAGCACGTTTCTCGAGCATCGCACGACTCTTGTATGGCGCGCCCTCCGATGCGTTCCATGCGGGCGGGCCCTCCGTCGCAGACTTGGCAAAGACCATGCGTGAAACGCTCGAGGTCAATGCCATGGGCATCATGTCCATGGAAGATGACCGGAACATCCCTGGGGACGAGGCGGCCTCGATGCTCCGGGGTCGACTCGACGAGTCGGTCGGGGTGGGCGCAGTCGAAGTGCGCGTCGATGAGACGATCGCTTCGGATGCCGCCGCAGGGTCGAGCTACATCAAGATGAGAGGTGACCGCTTCTTTTCCCAGCGCGACATCGCCCTCCTCGAGACCCACGAAGGCTGGGTTCACGTGTCGACGACCATGAACGGGCTGGCCCAGCCCATCTGCACGTTCCTGGGCAAGGCAGCGCCTCGCACCACCGTCACTCAAGAGGGCCTCGCGGTGCTGACAGAGATGCTCAATCTTCGGAGCCATCCGATGCGACTCGCCAAGCTCATGCGACGAATCGAAGCCATCCAGCTCGCCGCCGACGGCGCCACGTTCCGCGACGTGTTCGAGGCCTGCCGCACCGAAGGGTTGTCCGAGGAGGACTCTTGGGTGACCACCAGCAGAGTGTTTCGTGGGAGCCTTCCGGACGGTGGCCCTTTCACCAAGGATCTCGCATACGGGAAAGGCCTCGTCCTCACTCTCATGTACGTTCGGATGGCCATCCGTTTCGGGCGAACCGACCGAATCCCGCTGCTCTTCTGCGGGAAGGTCGACCTTCTCGATATGGCGACCCTCCACCAGCTCCAGGACGAGGGGCTTGTCGAGAGTCCGAAGTTCACCCCGCCACCGTTCGACGATCTCCCAGCGCTTGCATCCACTCTGAGCCTGGGCAGGTTCACCGCCCAGCTGGACCTCGACCGGATGAGCGCGGATTACGAGCGGTTGTTCTGATCTCGTGTCCTGCTCGTCGACCTCGTCCGGCGCCCGCCCTCACCGATGAGGGCGGTTCGTTGCCGACTTGCGGCGTGTCTCGACACAAAGCATCTGACGCATGGTCGAGGCTGTCGCCGGAGTCGCCGCCTGGACCCTCGTCGACTCGTTGATGCGAGCAGCCGGTGGTTCTTCGATACAGACGTCTTCACTGCTGATCTCGAGCAGGAGCCGGATCATTCGTCGGCGGTGAATGCGAAGGCGCCATAGCCGACCACTCGGGACGGATCCCCTGCGGTGTCGGCCGAGGTCCGCAGGTCCAGCAGATCGACTCGCCATTGTCGGCGGCGAGCGATCAACAGCGCAGCCTGGATGCAGATCCGCCCACAGGCCGAGTCGGCGCCAATGGATGCGACGTCCCGGCGCAGAATCGCATCAGCCGTCGCCCGATCGAGTCGAGTCGCCGCTTCGTGCCTGAGGTAGTGGGAGAGGTCCGAGCTGACGATGAGGAGGTCGTCGTCGTCCAGGACAGTCTCGACGAGGCGGCTCGCCGGCTCGGGATCAACATGCCCGAATAGCAGGGGAGTGATGGCCGGGGCCGTGAGGGTCTCCTGGAGAAAGGGCAGCTGCACCTCCAGGCAGTGTTCGCGACCAAACGGCTCCCGGTCGGCGCGCAACAGCCGGTGCGCCGCCGGCCGCCGAACCGGAACGACTCCTCTCGGCGTCCGCCAGCCATCGGCCGGGAGGCAAGCAACTCCTTCGAACCGCGAATAGTGGGATGGGCCTGTCGCCACGACGCCGCACGGAGAGCGGCCGCTGATCAGCCGGTACGCAGTGGCCGCAACCGGCCCGGAGTACTGCAGACCGGCATGAGGGACGATCAGGCCCACCAGCCGACCCTCCACCGGTACGGCGGCTGCCGAGTCCAGCAACGAGCGGACACGGCTACGCAGCTGCTCGGCAGCCGCAGGGTAAAAACGTCCAGCTACGACCGGTCCGTGGATCTGGTCCACGCAGCCACGGTATCGCCACGAGGACTGATTGCCCAGGGACGGAAGACTCTCTGCCCCGTCACCCGGGCGACGTACCATCTCTGTATGAGCACGTCGTCGCTCGCTCCCATGGACGGCATCGTCCCGACCAAATACTGGCACCGGTGCGAGGATGGCCGCATCCAGTGCGATCTGTGTCCACGCGAATGCAAGCTGCGAGAGGGCCAGCGCGGCCTCTGTTACATCCGAGCTCGCCTCGACGACCAGATCGTGCTGACCAGCTACGGCCGCTCCAGCGGGTTCTGCGTCGATCCCATCGAGAAGAAGCCGCTCAACCACTTCCTGCCGGGAACCGCAGTGCTTTCGTTCGGCACGGCAGGCTGCAATCTTGCCTGCCGTTTCTGCCAGAACTGGGACATCTCCAAGTCAAAGACGTGGGACACACTGGCCGATCAGGCGGCACCGGAAACGATCGCAAAAAGGGCTGCTCAGCTGGGCTGCCGCAGCGTGGCCTTCACCTACAACGACCCCGTCATCTTCCACGAATACGCCCTCGACGTGGCGGCCGCCTGCCGGGGGCGTGGAGTCAAGGCAGCGGCCGTGACCGCAGGCTACGTGCAGGCCGAACCTCGAGCCGAGTTCTACGACGGCATGGATGCCGTCAACGTCGACCTCAAAGCATTCAACGAGGAGTTCTACCGGCGTGTCTGCGCCGGCCATCTCGATCCGGTGCTCGACACGCTCCGTTACATCCGCCACGAAACCGACGTGTGGCTGGAGATCACGACATTGCTGATTCCGGGGCTGAACGACACGGACGCCGAGATCGGGAAGCTGGTCACGTGGATCGGCGAGGAGTTGGGTCCCGACGTACCGCTGCACTTCTCGGCGTTCCACCCAGACTTCAAGATGATGGATCACCCGCCCACACCGCCCGCAACCCTCATCAGGGCACGCAAGATCGGCGCCGACTCCGGGCTGCGATACGTCTACACCGGCAACGTCCACGATCCCCGCGGACAGAGCACCTATTGCCACGAGTGCGGCGGCACGTTGATCGAACGCGATGAGTACCGGCTGGGTCGATGGGGTCTCGACGAGGTCGGTCGGTGTGCAACGTGTGGCACGTCACCGGCGGGCGTGTTCGAGTCTGCTCCCGGGACTTGGGGCCCCAAGCGCCTGCCGGTGCGGATGGTCGCGGCGAAGCACACCCGCCGATTCGGCCAATGACGTGGTTGGAGGACACACCGGATCGGACTCTTTGGGCACGGGAGGGCCGCCGGAAGCCGCGACTACTGTCAGTTGCTCCGGCCGGAGAAGGGGGTCCCAGCTGTGGCGGTACGTGAAGACCGGATGGAAGTCGAAGCCGAGCGCCGTAGAGGCATCGATGGACGCGGTCGTCCGGCATATCGCCGGGGTCGTGTCACATGAGCCGGGTGTCCCAGTTGGCTCGGTCGGCGCTACGTCGGTACTTCCCGCCCACTGCGGTCTATGAGGGGAGCGGCGGCACGGTCTGGTTCGCCGGTGCCGAGTCGCGGGCACCGAGCATCGCGGCGTTCTTCTGCGGCGATGATGTCCGTCCCGGTCCCGGCGGACACATCTGGCGTCGCCGCGTTCCCGGCCGGATCGTGGACATAGCCGAGGCCGGTGGGCTTCCGATCCTGCGGCTCCCCGGACGGGACCCACGGGTCGCCGGCGTCCCGCAGGGGGCCATCGCGGTGCCGGGGCTGGTCGATATCCACACGGAGCTGCCTGCCGATACGGAGACGTTGCGTGCGCAGCTGCTCACGTCGACCACTCGAGAGGACTTCCGACGCATCCGCAAGGCGAACTTCACGTACCGGGTCACGGCCGATCCGGATGCGATTCGCGAATTCCATGCCAGGCACTACGTACCCCTCGTGGCGCACCGGTTCCCGGAGGACGGCCAGGTCAGGTCGGTCGACAAGATGCTGGGCGAGCTGGATCGAGGTGGCGAGCTGGTATGCGCCGACATCGACGGCGACTGGGTCGCCGGTATCTTCAACGTCCGCCACCACGCGAACTATGCGTTGATGGGTCTCGGCATCCGGGATGCGGACGTAGCGGTGCGCCAGAAACGGGTGGTTGCGGCGCTCATCGTGCGGAGCCTCGAGCGAGCCGTCGAGTTGGGCAAGGACCGAGCCTCGCTGGGCCGGTCCCTGCCGTTCCTCGGCAAGGGCCCGGTGTGGTTCAAGGCGAAGTGGGGCGGCATTCTCACCCGGCAGCGTGCGACCCCGAACATGCACATGTTCATGGATCTGCGCCACGCCGCAGTGCGCCGCATGCTGGGCGTGAGCCCCGTCATCCACGTCGAGCGGGATGCTTTGGTGGTGTCGACGTGGCTGGAACCCGGGGACAAGCCGTTGCGGGCCACCGTCCGCGACGCAGGGCGGTTCCCGGGCATCTCGCGGTGGTACGTCGTCGGCCTGCCCGCAACTCTGACCGCCGGTGCCGAGCAGCTGGCTGCCGCCGAACGGATCGTGCCGGTCCCCGTCACGCCGAGTGGGGGCCGGCCGCTCTGGCTGGGCGAGACGCTGCCCAGTCCAGCGGTTTCGCCTTGACCGGACCCGGTTTGCCGGAAACGTCGTCACGTCCGTCGATCGTGCCAGTTGGGAGGTAGGGACCGGCAACACTGCCGGTTGATCGGGGCCTTTGGTACTCGTCGAATGAGCTGCGGTCGGGCAGGCTGGTGGCATGTACATCCATTTCGTGGGCGGCCGGAAAACCGTGCTTCCAGCTCAGTGGACCGAGGAGATCAGTATCTCGGTCATGAGTGGAGCTCGGATCGATGCGACGGCTGCACCCGGGGCCGGCGCCAAGCTCACGATCGTGTCGGTTCTGTCGGGGACAACCGTCCTGGTGCCGCCGGGCGCCCAGATCCGACTGACCGGAGGCGACGTGCTGGGAAGCCATTCGCTCAAGGTAGAACCAGGTGTTGGTGGGCCCGCCATCGAAATCCAAGCGGTCCCGGTCCTGGGAAGCATCAAGATTCGATCACCCAAACCCGCCGACCCGTTCCGTTAGGCGCAACCGGCGCAGGGGCTGTATCCACAGGGGTTCGCGTCGTGTGAGCCTGGCGTCAGACAAGGTCATTTGGACACTGTCTCACCACCCTGCCGGCTGGGATGATGAGATGACTCGCAGCGAGCATCGTCTGAGTGACGAGCGCACACGTGAAGTGACGCGACAGCTGCCCCTTCGCAAGCGGATGCCGGACCACGGGGCGATCCTTGGTGTGGGCAATTGCCGGCGCCTGTCTCGTCGGATTGTCCGTGCCGGGGTGGCGTCAGCGGATCAGTTCCCCGAGGGCGGCAAAACGCAGCATATGCGCTTGGCCTGCGTGGACGGCGTATTCGTCGATCATTTTCACCAATGTCGCCCCGAGTGGTCGCCCATGCCCCTTCCCGTTGGAATCGAGAGAAGAGGTGGCAGCAATCGCGCTCTTCGCCCTCTCGACCTCGGCGAAGTACCGGCCCAGATCTTCGTCGAGCGTTTCGACGGATCCACCCGCGTAGTCCTCGTCGCCATACACCATCACTCGCTCACCCCCACCGAGACCCCAAGCCAAGTAGCCGTGCTCCATCTGCGTCATGTGACGAACCAACCCAAGCACCGAAAGCTCGACCGGAGGAATCGACCACGCGACGAGACCCTCAGGGGATAGATCTCGCAGCTTGCGGAGAAACTCGTGCCGCTGGTAGCGCAGCCAATCCTCGAGGAACTGTCGGAAGTCGGCAGTTGGCTCCGGTTGCTCGGCAACGGACAAGTCCATGGCGATCAGCGTTTGGTACGACATCCGGCGACACTACTTGCCGGTCGTGCAGGCAAGGGCTGATACGCAGACCTTGCGATGCGCACCACTTCGCGGTACGTTTTTCTCCAACGCGCTCATCCAGAGCGGTGGAGGGACAGGCCCTTCGAAGCCGCGGCAACCGACGCCAGACGTACGGTGCCAATGCCTGAACGATGAGCTGCCACGACCGGGAAACCGCTCGCGGCGCTCCGAGAGCGTGTGGGGACGCGAGACGGGGTGTGGCGCATGCTGACGGAGAATTACGACCGACACGCCCAGTGGAGGTCACGCTGTGTCTGACTACGTAGCGGCGGCGCGCGACCGAGTTGTGATCTTCGACGGTGCCACCGGCACGACGCTCCAAGCCGAGGATCTCGGGCCGGACGACTTCGGCGGGGTCGACCTCGAAGGATGCAACGAGGTGCTCAATGTCACCCGCCCTGATGTGGTCGAGCGTCTCCATGCCGGATTCCTCGACGTCGGTGTCGACGTCATCGAAACCAATACCTTCGGTGCCTTCGCCGTCCCACTCGCCGAGTACGGACTCGCCGACCGTGTCCACGAGATCGCCAAAGCAGGCGCCACGATCGCCAGGCGGGTGGCGGCGGACTACTCGACACCCGACCGGCCGCGCTGGGTCGCGGGATCGATCGGCCCAGGCACAAAGTTCCCCTCGCTCGGGCAGATCCGCTACCGGGAGCTGCGCGACGCCTACGAGGTCGCGGCCCGAGGGCTCCTGGACGGCGGAGTCGACCTCTTCATCATCGAAACGATGTTCGACCTGCTCGGCCTCAAGGCGGCCATGGCGGCGTGTCGCCGTGCGATGGTGGCGGCCGGTCGCGAGGTGCCGATCCAAGCTCAGGTGACGATCGAGCTCACCGGCCGCATGTTGCCCGGCACCGAGATCGGGGCGGCGCTGGCCGCCATTGCGCCGCTTGGCCCTGGAGTGATCGGGCTGAACTGCGCCACCGGCCCCGTCGAGATGTTCGAACCGCTGCGCTACCTCGCGGAGGCATGCCCTACGCCGATCTCAGCGATCCCCAACGCCGGCCTGCCCTCGGTGGTCGATGGCCGCATGCACTATGACCTGTCGCCGCACGAGCTGGCGGAGCACCACGCGGAGTTCATCACCCAGCTCGGGGTCAGTGTGGTGGGAGGGTGCTGCGGCACCACGATTGAGCATCTTGCCGCCGTCGTCGATCGATGTCGCGACCTCGAGCCGCTGCAGCGCCGGCCACAACTGGAGGCCGGTGCCGCGTCGATCTACAGCTTCACGCCCTTCCGACAAGACACGTCCGTGCTGATCATCGGTGAACGCACCAACGCCAACGGGTCGAAGAAGTTCCGTGATCTGATGCTGGCGGAGGACTGGGACGGATGCGTACAGATGGCCAAGGAGCAGGTCAAGGAGTCGGCCCACCTGCTCGACCTCTGTGTTGACTACGTGGCTCGGGACGGCGTTGCCGACATGGATGCCCTCGCATCCCGCCTCGCCACGCAATCCTCCGTGCCGATCGTCCTCGACTCCACCGAACCCGAGGTCATGGAAGCCGGGCTCGAGTGGCTGGGTGGGAGGGCCGTGCTCAACTCCGCCAACCTGGAGGACGGGGACGGCGCCGGGTCGCGAGCCGATCGCGTCTTCAGGCTGGCCAAGGAGCACGGTGCGGCGGTCATCTGCCTGCTGATCGACGAAGACGGCCAGGCCCGTGACGCCGACTGGAAGCTGCGCGTGGCCCACCGGCTGCATGCGCTGGCAACGGACCGCTACGGACTGGCGCCGGGCGACTTGATCTTCGACGCGCTCACGTTCCCGCTGTCGACAGGGGACGACGACCTCAGGGGCGACGCCATGGCGACGCTGGAGGCGGTGCGCCGCATCAAGACCGATCTCCCCGGCGTGTTCACGGTGCTCGGCGTCTCCAACGTGTCCTTCGGTCTCAAGCCTTCGGCCCGCCACGTGCTCAACTCCGTGTTCCTGCACGAAGCGGCGGCGACCGGGTTGGACGCAGCCATCATTCACGCCGGCCGGATCGTGCCGTTGAACAGGATCGCCGACGAGCAACGACAGGTGTGCCTCGACCTGATCTACGACAGACGCACCCCCGACTACGACCCGCTGCAGCGCCTCCTCGAAGTCTTCGCCGACGTGACCACGGCCACCAAGGTGGTGGAGGACCGCAGCGGCTGGCCCCTCGAGAAGCGGCTGTCAGCCCGCATCGTCGACGGCGATCGGGACGGCCTGACGGACGACCTCGCCGCGGCGCTCGCTGCAGGGACTGCTCCGCTCGACATCATCAACGACACGCTGCTGGAGGGGATGAAGGTGGTCGGCGAGCTGTTCGCCTCGGGCGAGATGCAGCTCCCCTTCGTACTCCAGTCGGCAGAGACGATGAAGCAGGCGGTGGCCTACCTCGAGCCCCACATGGATCGGGCGGACGCCACAGAAAAGGGCACCATCGTCTTGGCGACGGTCAAGGGCGACGTCCATGACATCGGCAAGAACCTCGTTGACATCATCCTCACCAACAACGGCTACTCGGTGCACAACCTCGGGATCAAGGTTGGCATCCATGACATGCTCGAACGGTTCGACGAGATCGGCGCCGACGCAATCGGCATGAGCGGGCTCCTCGTCAAGAGCACGTTGATCATGCGCGACAACCTCGAGGAGTTGGAGCGGCGTGGTCTCGGACACGTGCCGGTTCTGCTCGGCGGCGCTGCCTTGACGCGATCGTACGTCGAGAAGGACCTTCGCAAGGTGTACGCCGGTCCGCTGTTCTACGGCAAGGACGCGTTCGACGGGCTGCGGGTGATGGATCGTATCCACGAGATGAAACGGACAGGAGCAGTCGATCCCGACTTCGGGCGGGTGGCGGAAGGTCGCAAGCTTCCCGACGTACCGCGCCGTGCGACGTCCAACCCCGCGATCATCCCTGCCCGGTCTCCCGAGGTCGCAACCGACAACGAGGTCTTCGTGCCCCCGTTCATCGGGAGCCGGGTAGTCAAGGGGATCGGGCTGGACACCATTGCGGCCTACCTCAACGAGACGGCGCTGTTCCGCAACCAATGGCAGTTCCGGCCCGAGGCTGGAGAGGCGGACGCCGACTTCAAGGTCCGGTTGCGCAGCGTGCTTCGCCGCCAACTCGCCGATGCCAGAGCCGCGGGCCTGCTCGTGCCCCAGGTGGTCTACGGCTTCTTTCCGGTTGGTTCCGACGGCGACGACCTCGTCGTCTGGGAAGACGATGGACGCACGAACGAGCGGATGCGCTTCACCTTCCCCCGTCAGCACCGCCCGCCGTGGCTCTCCGTTGCGGATTTCCACCGACCGGTCGACGGGCCCGACGGCGACTACGCCGCGTTCTCGATCGTCACGATGGGGAACCGCGTGTCGGACCGGACGGCCGAGCTGTTCGCTGCCGACCGCTACCAGGACTATCTGTTCCTGCACGGCCTCGGGTCCGAGATGGCGGAAGCTCTGGCCGAGCTGTGGCATCGCCGCATTCGCGAGGAATGGGGGTTCGCCTCCGAGGACGGGCCCACCCTGCAGGGGCTCTTCCGCCAGAAGTATCGCGGGGGCCGGTACTCCTGGGGCTACCCGGCTTGTCCCAACCTCGAGGACAACGTCAAGGTGGCCAACCTGCTCGAAGCCGACCGTATCGGGGTCATCGTCGGCGAAGCGACCTCGTACCAATACCATCCCGAGCAGACCACCTCGGCAATCACTTGCCATCATCCCCAAGCCAAGTACTTCATCACATGAGAGGCGCCCCAGCGTGAGAGTCACCGAACACCTCGAGCGGGCCGGTGGCCCACTGATCAGCTTCGAGATCATCCCGCCGCAACGTGGCGGCCGCTTGCGCGACGTGCTCGATCTGGTTGCCGAGCTTGCAAACCATCGCCCTCCCTACATCGACATCACGAGCCACGCGGCGGAAGTCGTGTACGAGGAGACAGCGACGGGCTACCGGAAACGGATCAAACGGAAGCGACCAGGGACGCTCGGGCTTGCGGCCCTGATCCAGAACACCTTCGAGGTGGATGCCGTTCCGCATGTGCTCTGCGAAGGATTCACGCGGGAGGAGACCGAGGACTTCCTCATCGAGCTGCGCTACCTGGGGATCGACAACGTCCTCGCCATCAGGGGCGACGCGGCGGGCTACGAGAAGACCCTCGACTACGGCAGAAGCCGCAATGTCTATGCGAGCGAGCTGATCGCTCAGATCTCCGACATGAACAAGGGGATCTACCTCGAAGACCTCCTCGACGCATCGCCGACCGACTTCTGCATCGGTGCTGCGGGGTACCCGGAGAAGCACTTCGAGGCGCCCAACCTGCGGGCCGACGTCGCCCGAGTCGCCGAGAAGGTCGCCGGCGGGGCCGACTATGTGGTCACCCAGATGTTCTTCGACAACGATCACTATTTCCGGTTCGTGGAGGAGTGCAGAGAGCAGGGCATCCACGTGCCGATCATCCCCGGGATCAAGATCCTGGCGAATCGGCGCCAGGTGACGAGCATCCCCAGGACGTTCCATTGCGATCTCCCTCCCGAGCTGGTGGATGCCGCCGCCGAGGTCGAGGACAGCCGGGTCGCCGACGTGGGCATCGATTGGGCCATCGCCCAGACGCAACAGCTCCTCGATCGTGGCGTCCCCTCCGTGCACTTCTATGTCATGCAGAGCGCCCGCCTGGTCAACCAGGTCCTCGCCAAGCTCGACCTCTGACGCGGCTCACGCCGTCCACGTCCAGGCGTACCAGACGATCACAGCGTTGAACAGCAATCCGACCACGATCAGGAAGTTGTCGTAGGCGGAGGGGTACGGCAGGCCGGCGAGGTTGAAGACGACCAGGAACAGCGCGGCAACGATGCCGACCCATCGAATCAATGGATAGGGCATCGTCAGCGACAGAACGAGCATGACGATCGGGACGAGCATGACCAAGGCGGCGGCGACCCACATCCACTGGCTCGCTTCTTCGCCGTCGATCTCTCCGGCGGTGAAGTCGCCGGCGAATATCCGCAGGACGTCGCCCAGCAGGTAGGTGAGCATCAGCGCCACCCACAGTCCCGAGAGGACGATTCGCTCCTGCTCCATTGTGGTGTGCCTCCTTCGAGGGCTTGTCTCGACTCCTGCGCCTCACGCTGCGCGTGATGGGCGGCGAGCTGCCGGGTCTATCTCTCCCACCACCTGAGCACCCGGAGCGCATGGAGGGTCAGCCAGCGTGATGGCCGGTCGGGTCCGTCGTCGACGTCGAACCACGCCCGCCCTGTCGGGCTCCAATCCAGCGGCCAGGTGCCGTCTGCCTGGCGGCGGGATCGGATGTGGTCGACGGCTGCACCGAGGCGCCGGTCGGGTCCGGTCTCGCCGACGATGCTTGCGGCCCTGAAGTAGTCGAGTGCACGGAGCACGTCGTAGAACCAGCGCGACGGGTGGATCAGGTACAAGAACCGCTCATCGGCAGGATCGCCGGTGCTGCGCCGCCGGTAGAGGTCGCGTTCCAGCAAGTACTCCTCACCGGCTCGGCGGGCGGCTCGGGATTTTTCGGTTCCTCCGGTCGCTGCCTCGTGGGCGAGGAGACCTTCGAGGACGTTGATCGTGGTGTCGAACGACGATCGGACGGAGCCGTTGACCGCCTCGCAGTTCCAACCGCCGTCGTCGAGCCGCTCGGTGAGCAACCGTTCGACGACAGCACCCATGTCGACGCCGAAATAGGCGCCGTTGGCGACGGTCATGCCGTTGATGCAAGGCTCGACCTCGCCTTCCCAGTACGGCTGGCCGCCCTCGTCCCAGCGGCAGTTGGCGCCGATCAGCGCGACCGCTCGGCGGGCTCGTTCCGAGCGCGGGTCGAGACCAAACTCGCGAAGCTGCGAGAGCGAGTATGTGGTCGCGGTCCAGGGCTGCCCGGCGCCCGGCTGCGCCTCCGGCCCTTCGAAGTCGAAGTCTCCGGGGAAGTAGGCGCCCCCGGCCCACTGCCCGTCATCGTCTTCGAGGTCGAGGAGCCTGGCGCCCCAGCCCTCCGTCTCCACCTTTGCCCGCTCCAGCGCCCACGCCGCCTCGGGGCGGTCGAGCAGGTCGCGCATGACCTGCCAGCGGATTGCTGGATCCGAGTCGTGGGGATCGAGCAGCCACGTGATCGGGAGGTCGGTGGGCACCATGGCGGAACGGTATCAGCTCGCGCCCCGTGGACGTGTGTCGTGGAGGCCGGGTCGGTCCAGGGCCGATTGACGGCAGTAAGACCGAGCCGGCCGGCGAGACGCCGGCTACGAAACCTGTCGGTGGCTATGCGTTGAGGAGCTGAGCCCTCGTCGCGATCCTCTGCGCCTGAGTCTCGGTGAGCCGGCGCATCACACGAGGTCCCGTCACTCCTGTGTGGCGCCGTACCGCACGCCCCGTGGTCGCTCGGCTGCAACGCCGTGCTGCAGGTGATGAGGACGCTTGTGCCGCCGTCACAACCAGCCACTGCGCCGCAACAGGCGGTGCAGCACCGCAGCGACCACGAGCATGATGGCGAGGACGGCGCCGAATCCCCACGGTTCGGATGCGCCCGGCATTCGAGCGAAGTTCATCCCGAAGATGCCGGCGATCAGCGTCGGGACGGCGGCCACGGCGACCCAGGCCGAGATGCGCCGCATGTCCTCATTCTGGCGGATACCGACTTGTGCCAGGTTGGCGTCGAGGATGCTGGTCAGCAGCTCGCGGAACGACGCCACTTGCTGGGAGATCCTCACAAGGTGGTCGTGGACGTCGCGCATGTAATCGGCGAGGTGCTCGTCGACGTAGCTGCGATACCCGCCTCTGGCGAGACGGTCGAGGGGATCGAGGAGAGCCGCCACCGCCGCTTGGAACTCGAGCACCTCCCGTTTGAGAAAGTAGATGCGCTCCGCCGGGTTCTCCCAGGCGTCCGAGAACACCTCCTTCTCGAGCTCGGTGATGTCCTTGTTGAGCCCGTTGATGACGGGCTGGTAGCCGTCGACGACGGCATCGAGGATTCCGTAAAGGACGCTCGCCGAGCCTCGCGCCAGAAGCGCCGGATCCGACTCCAGCCGCCGCCGTACGCTCGTGAGCGGGGCGGCAGCTCCGTGCCGGACGACCACGACGAAGCTCTCACCGACAAGCACCAGGATCTCGCCGAACTCGACAACTTCGTCGGCGTCGATGTAGCGGGCCGTCTTGAGCACGATCAGGATCGAGTTGTCGTACTGGTCGAGCTTCGGCCGCTGGTGCGCTACCAGAGCGTCCTCGACGGCCAGTTCGTGGATGTCGAACTCTGCAGTGGCCGCAGCGAGCTCCTCTGCCGTCGGTTCGTAGAGGCCGAGCCAGGCGAACCCTCCGCACTCCTCGGCAACTCGACGGGAGCCCCCTATGGGGAGCGACACCCCGCGGCGGGCTCCGTCCTTGTACACAGCGCAGTCGACGATCACCCCGGTATTGTGCCATTCCGAAGGAGCCCTGCTGCTCTCGGCGGTCTCAGGCAACATCCGGTTTCGTACCCCCAGGTGGCTGTCTCGACGAGGACTCTTCCTCCCGATCCGTCAGGGGATCGACCGGTGGCGCGGCGTTGTCGGGTGGTGTGAACAAGCTGGTGGCCGGGGAACGGTGCGCCTGTGAAGGTGGAGGCGATGCCGATGCACGAGAATCAGTTCCGCCTCACCGTCGAATTGGTCCGCGACCTCGTCGATGACCAGTTCCCTGGTTGGGCGTCGCTCCCGATCGAGCCGATTCAGTCGGAAGGGACCGTCAACGCGATCTTCCGAATCGGTGACCGACTGGCCGCCAGGTTCCCGCTGCAGCCCAGGAATGTCGAGGCGACACGCAGGTGGCTGCGAGCCGAGGCCGACTCGGCCCGCGAGCTGCTCGGCCGCACTCACTTTGCTGTGCCCGAACCGGTGGCCATTGGAGAGCCGGGAGCCGGCTACCCGCTGCCGTGGTCGGTGCAGACCTGGGTGCCCGGTACGACTGCCAGTCAAGAGGATGCCTCCACGTCCACCGGATTTGCGTATGACCTCGCCGCCCTCATCGAGCACATCCGCGCCATTGATGTGCGCGGTCGGGTCTTCGCAGGCAATGGTCGGGGCGGTGATCTGCGGTCCCACGAGACGTGGATGGAATCCTGCTTCGAGCGAAGCGACGAGCTACTCGACGTTTCCCGGCTCCGTCGGATCTGGGCACGCCTCCGCGAGCTACCGCGGGACTCACCCGACGTCATGACCCACGGCGACCTCACGCCGGGGAATGTGCTCGTATCCCGCGGGCGGCTCGTCGGAATCCTGGACGTGGGTGGCCTCGGCCCAGCAGACCCTGCCCTCGACCTCGTCGGCGCGTGGCACCTCCTCGAGGCCAAGCCTCGGGAGCTGCTCCGTGACGCACTCCGCTGCAACGAAGTCGAATGGGAACGCGGCAAGGCGTGGGCCTTCGAGCAGGCAATGGGCGCCGCCTGGTACTACCTGGAGAGCAACCCACCCATGAGTCGTATGGGTCAACGGACCCTCGAACGCATCATTGCCGCCGAATCGAGCCGTTGAAGACCGCGAAAGACCCGGTAGGCCACTGCTGATCAACGTCAGTTCGAGCTCGTGACCAGGCACCGTGGCGGACCCGCGAGCCCTCACGACGATTTGATCAGCAGTCTCCTACGGTCCCACCAGTCGAGGACCCGGAGTGCGCGCAGCGTGTTCCATCGGCTTGGCGTCCCTTCGAGACCTTCCAGGTCGAAGTGGACACGACCGGGGTGGATCCGCTCGAGCAGCCACCGGCCGTCGGGCTGGCGCTTCGATCTCACGACCTCCACGGCTTCCGCCATGCGGGGATCCGGGTCCGCACCCGAAGCTCGGAAGTAGTCGAGGGCGCGCAGCACGTCATATCGCCAGTAGTAGGGGAATGCGAACACGAGATGTGCCGGGTCGGCGACCTCGCCGGTGCTCTTACGACGGAATAGACGACGCTCGAGCAGATACTCCTCACCGCTGCGCCGGGCAGCCCGCACCTCAACCGACTCGCCCGTCGCTCGCTCGAACTCGAGCAGGCCGTCGAGCACGTTGATCGTGGTATCGAAGGACGACCGCACAGAACCGTTCTCGGCCTCGCAGTTCCAGCCACCGTCGTCCAGCCGCTCGCCGAGGACCCGCACGACGATCGGCTCGACATCAACCCCGAAGTACGCTCCGGTCTCGATGGTCCGCCCGTTGATGCACGGCTCGACCTCGCCGTCGAAGTAGCGCTGCCCCTCGTGCTCCCAGCGCCCGTTCTCCGCGACGAGCGCGATCGCCCTGCGGGCGGACTCCGACGCCGGATCGAGCCCCAAGAGCTGCAACGTCTGGAGGGTGTGCATCGTGGCCGTCCAGGGTTGCCCGGGTTCACCGCCGGCGTAGGCCGCCGGGAAGCAGGCACCGCCCTCCCAGAGCCCGTCGGCGCCTTCCAAGGCGAGGAGGCGGGCGCCCCATCCGCCACGCTCGACGCGCGCCCGCTCGGCCGCGACATCGTCGGGCGAGGCGTCTTCGAGATCGCGCAGCACCTGCCAGCGGATGGCGGGGTCACCGTCGAGCAGCCAGCCGATCACGTTCATGGCCGGAGCGTACCGCGGCGCAGCGGGGTCCATTTGCGGCCGGCCGACTCGATAGACCTCGCCGCGGACGACGACCGGGACAATGTCGCCGATCGTCACATCTAGGGTGACGTCGCCGCGGAGACCGGAAGAACCAGCACGGCGGCCCGGTCCGCTCGGAGAGGAGCACACGATGTTGACGATGCCTGGCGGGCCGGCTGGGTTTCATCTGCTGGCGAAGCCGACCGGGCCGATCTGCAATCTGGATTGCGAGTACTGCTTCTTCTTGTCGAAGGAGATGTTGTACCCGGGGGACCGGTTTCGCATGGCCGACGAGCTGCTGGAGGAATACCTGCGGCAGCTCCTCGAGTCGCATCGCACCCCTGAGGTGACGGTGGCCTGGCAGGGGGGTGAGCCCACGATGATGGGTCTCGACTTCTTCAGACGTTCCGTAGAGCTGGTCGACCAGTATCGCCGCTCGGGGCAACGGGTGGCCTACACGATCCAGACCAATGGGGTGTTGATCGATGAGCGCTGGGCGGCGTTCTTCAAGGAGAACAACTTCCTGGTGGGGTTGTCGGTGGATGGACCACGTGACATCCACGACGCGTACCGGGTCGACAAGCGCGGTGGCGGCTCGTTCGACCGTGTCATGGCAGGGTACGCCCACCTGCAGGCGGCGGAGGTCGACGTCAACGTGTTGTGCACGGTGCACGCCGCCAACCAGGACCGTGGCGCCGAGGTGTACCGGTTCTTCCGTGACGACATGGGCGTTCGGTTCGTCCAGTTCATCCCGATCATCGAGCGGGCCACCGAGACGCTGCTGCCGCTGGCGAACCTGGGGTGGAGCACGGAGCGCAAGGAGAAGCGGCCTCTGTATGTGCAGGCAGGGACCAACGTCACCGATCGCAGCGTCGGGGCCCAGGCGTACGGACGTTTCCTGATCGACGTGTTCGACGAGTGGGTGCAGCGTGACGTGGGTGAGGTCTTCGTGCAGATGTTCGACACGGCGCTGGCAAACTGGCATGGCGAACCGGGCGCCTTGTGCGTCTTCTCCGAAACGTGTGGGCTGGCGCTGGCCATGGAACACAACGGAGACCTCTACTCGTGTGACCACTTCGTCGAGCCGGACTACCTGTTGGGCAACATCACCGAAACACCGATGATCGAGCTGATCGCCTCGGATCAGCAGCGGGAGTTCGGTCTGGCCAAACGGGAGTCGCTGCCGCAGTACTGCCTCGACTGTGATGTGCGATTCGCTTGCCACGGGGGGTGCCCTCGCAATCGTTTCACCACCACCCCTGACGGCGAAGAGGGACTCAACTACCTCTGCCCCAGCTACAAGGACTTCTTCCGGCACGTCGATCCGGCGATGCAACTCATGTCTCGGCTCCTCAAACAGAACCGGGCACCCTCCGAGATCGTGAAGCTCGGTGTCCCGAGGCGGGCCGGCTGAGGTGCTGGCCGTGGTCCCCGGCGTGAACGTCGACATGGTGCGCATGCTGCCGCCCACGTCAGGCGGCCTCCCATTTGAGATGGGGACGATGCGGTTACGACGAGTCGCCGTGGCGAGCCGCCCTGCCGGCGTGAGGCGATCGGAACGCCCATGACGACGACGTCCATCCAGCAGACGCGTCGAGAGCGTGTCATCCGGAAGCTTGCGGTATTGCTGGTGCGGGCGGTCTATCGCAGGGTCGACGTGTGGCGGATCGACGACGTGACCGAGGGTCCGCAGCTGTCGGTATCAAACCACTTCGGCGGCTTCGCCGACCCCCTGCTCCTGATCTACGCCATGCCGCGACTGCCGCGCATCGTCGCGCGCGATGTCATCTGGAAGATCCCCATCGCTCGGTCGGTGATGAAGTGGGTGCGAGCCATCCCTGTGCACAAGCCAGAGGATCGCGGTCCCGGCTCCAACGATGTGATGTTTCGCTCGGCCTACGAGGCGCTCGAGGAGGCCTCCCACGTCGTGATCTTCCCCGAGGGGATCACCAGGGACGAGCCCTCGATCGCTCCCATCAAGACCGGCGCCGCTCGGATCGTGCTCGGTGCCAGGGCTGCAGGTACCCGGGGGATTCACATCGGCCCGGCCGGCATCCACTACGAGAACAAGGCATCGCTGCGGAGCGACGTCTCGGTCTTGATCGGTGAGTCGATCGATCTCGATGCGACATTCCACGAATACGTTCCGCCAGAAAGCGACGAAGGGCCGGACAACCGGGCCGCGGTCCGGAGCCTCACCGACAGGATCGAAAGGGCGTTGCGCCGGGTGGCCCCCGACTTCGCCGATTGGAAAGAGGCCAGGGCGCTCACCGTGGGGTCCGAGATCCTGCTCCGCACGCTGGCCGATTCGCCCGCCGACGACGTTCCGCTCGCCAGCCGGGATGCGCTTGCCGGCTACCTTGGGCGCAGGCCCGACGTGGTCAAGAGCCGTATTGTCGCCGCAGTCGAAGCGTACACCGCCGACCTGGCGAGCCTCGGGTTGTCCGACGCACAGCTGGTCTCAGGAATGACAGGTCGCCAGTTCTTGTGGAGATCGCTTCGCCTGCTCGTTCTCACGCTGGTGCTGCTCCCGTTTGCGCTCGTCGGGGCTGCGATCAATTGGATCCCATTCCTCCTGGTGAAGGCGGTTGGGCTGCTCCGGGTCGCTCCGGCAGTCCTCGCAACGATCAAGCCCATATCGGCGATGCTGTTCTTCGGCGTCACTTGGGGGATCGCGTTGTGGGCGGTGTTCCGCGACCAGGGCTGGTGGTTTGCCGTGCTCGGCGTGATGCTGATGCCGCTGTACCTCGGCGCCGTGATCGTCGTGGTCGAAACCGCACAATTGCTGATGAGCTCGTTCAGGACGTGGCGGCGGCTGCGCAAGGCGCGGTCGGCTGAGGACCCGATCGAGTCGCGACGCGGCGACGTCGTCGCTGCGCTCGTGGAGGCGTTGTGATGAGCAACATCGTGTTGCTCCCACTGGTGGTCTCCATTCCTGCGTTCGTGGTCATCGGCTATACGATCTTCGACGCGATGCGTAGGCCTGATCTGCCGGCCATGCGGAAGCTCGTCTGGACCGTCGTAGCTGTCGTGATACCGGTGGTGGGTTCCTTTCTGTATCTGCTGTCGCGTCCGTTGAGGGATCCGGGCCACACCTCGGCGCGGGGAAACCAACGAACCAGCGAGCTGATCGAGCTTCTCGTTGGCCGGGAAGGGGGCGATGTCGGCGACGACGAGTTCGTGCGCGCCAAGCATGCGATCTTCCTGGGGGCCGAGATCCGTTCCTGAGCATGCGGCGCCAAAACCGGTCGGGCACTAGGTTGAGAGTCGATCGACGAGGGAGACGACCATGAAGAAGATGCTGACGTTGGTGGTGTTCGCCGCAATCGTCGTGGTCGTCATCAGAGTCTTGCGGGAGCAGAACGGCTCAGATTCAGTGGCCGGCGACCCGGGACACGACGCCACAGGCAACGGTCGTGTCTCGGACCCGGTGGCAGGGATCGTCACCTCGGTTGACGCCGCAATAGGGTCGGCGGCCGGTGGTTCGGGGGCGGCCACATCTGAAGGCGGCGAGGCGGCAGGCGAAGACGTCTCCGACTCGGCCTGATCGCCGGTTCAGGAATGCCGGCGACCTTTCGACCCCACCCATGGCACGGTCTGGATCCGGGGCCTGATCCGCCGCGGCTCGTCACCGCATACATCGAGATCACACCTCAGGACGTGATCAAGTATGAGCTCGACAAGCCGAGCGGGCTGCTGCGGGTCGACCGGGTCCAGCAGACGAGCAGCTCTCCACCGACGCTGTACGGTCTCATTCCCCGGACGTACTGCGGGCCGCGGGTTGCGGGGCTGAGTTCCGTTGCACAGGTCGCCGACGGGGATCCGCTCGACATCTGTGTCTACTCGGAGCGTCCCATCAACAAGTCCGACATTCTGCTCACGGCGCGTGTCGTCGGCGGGTTGCGGATGATCGACGGAGGGGAGGCGGACGACAAGATCCTGGCCGTGCTCAACAACGATCCGGTTTTTGCCGACGTGAACGACATCGCTGATCTTCCGCCCACGATGGTCGACCGCCTCGATCACTACTTCCGTACATACAAGAGCGGCGTCGGGTCATCGACTGCAGTCACTATCGAAGAACGCTACGGGGCCGAAGCAGCGTGCACCGTCATCATGGCCGCGCTCCGTGATTACGCAGATGTGTTCGGTGTGACCAAGGCCGAGGGAGCGGACTGACGCAGACCAATGAGGCACCTCGTGGCGGTACCTTGTCGACGCCGTCGACGAAGGTGCTGATGCTGGATCTGGTGACTTCGACATCGAGTTGCACGTGCGGATCGACCAGAACGGCACCAGCTCCATATTGGACCGTCTTCGGTGGCACCGGAGCGTTGCACATCGACTGAAGCGCGGATCCGGGAGCGGGGCAATCGGGCGGTCGGTCGGTTACGGGGCGTTGTCGAGGCGACGCACGATGCAGTGGAACTCGCGGTCGACACGTTCCTGCTCGGATTCACCGATCGTGCCTCGCGACCAGCCCCATCCGAAGGCGCCGGCAATGATCGCCAGCGCCGTACCCACGAGAGTTACCACCACCACCATATCGCTGGGCAAGGTAGCAGACCATCCCCGCAAGCTGAGCGCGCCCGCCGAAGCCGCCGGGGACTTCCGGTGCTTCAATCGGGAGACGGCAATCCATACGCTGACAGGACGGAGCCAAGCCACCAAACGAGGCGACAATGCCGCAACCGGCCGTTCGATTTCCCGCGGGTATGGCGGCTGCAATTCGGGACTCTGCTCCGACGGAGTTTCGGCGCCGCCGCAGTGATATTTGGCGGCTGGCTGCAGGACTGAGCCTGCTGGGAACGTGCATGGTCGTGGTGCGAGACGGAGAGGTTGGCACGATCGAGGAGTCGATCTTCCTCGCCGTCAACGGTCTCCCCGACGCCTTGCATGGGCCGATGTGGGCCTTTCAGCTGATCGGGATGGTGGCGATCGTTGCTCTTGCTGCTCTGGCCGCGGCCGTCCTCCGGCGGTACCGGCTTGCGATCGCCATCGCCGCGGCGATTCCGTTGAAACTGGCCACGGAGTGGTGGGTTGTCAAAGCGCTGGTCGAGAGAGAGCGACCCGCGTTCTCGGTGGCGGATGCGGTCATCCGCGAGTCGAACACGGCCCGTCTCGGATTCCCCTCGGGGCATTCCGTCCTCGCTTTTGCGCTGGCCGGGCTCGTTGCCCCGTATCTCGGCAAGCGGGGGGTCGTTGTTGTCTATGTTCTGGCGATTCTCAATGGCGTCGCTCGCGTGTACCTCGGAGCCCACAACCCCTTAGATGTGGTGGCCGGCGCTGGTCTGGGGATCGTCATTGCGGCCGCGCTGAACCTCGGGCTCGGGGTACCACGACCACCTGCGTGACCGTGCCTCGGCTGCGCACCGCAACATTCAGACCATCGACCAGGTCTTTGGTGCGTCGGGTTGGTCGGTGACGCCCGGGAACCCTTGGCGCTCACCGCTCCATGGCGCCGGTGTCGCCATCGTCCAGTAGAGGAGTTGACAGGCCGTCGATGCGTAGCCCGTCCTCAATTCGGCGAAGCGCTCCCAGACTTCGTCGCTCGTCTGCTCCGCCGGATAGCCGGTCTCGACGAGCCGTTGCCAACCGTCGTCGAACTCGCCTCGGGTCAGCCGCGGGTGGGATTCCTCGGTGTCGACTCGCCGCATTGGGTAGGCCACGTCACTGAGGCACGACGATACCTGCCGCAGCAGGAGCCGGGCATCCGTGTGATCGATCGAAGGGCGCGCCACCGTGTCGAGGGCGGCAGCGTCGGCGACTGCAAGCACGGCGATCACGAAGTGGTTGTGTGCCCTTGGCCCGCGGAAGTGGGTGAGGACCGGATACTTCATATGCGAGTCGGCAACCCTCGCACACCACGCATCCCACGATGCGAACATGGACGGCAACCGGTCGAGAGCCCCGACGAGGGTGAAACGCGCCAGAATCTCCGGACCCCACGAAGGTTTGCCGGTCCAGACCTCGAGTTGCTTCACGAGCGCCTCGCGCTGCCTCACCTCGGCATACAGCGAAGGCAGGTAGCCAATGGTCAACGCCACGAAGATCATTCCCGTGGCGCCGGCAAGCACGTCGAGGGCAGTGGGAATCGGCGTGGCACTCGACACGAAGCCGAGTGTGAACACCGAAGACCCGGCCTCCCTCATTGCGTCGCCCAAGGTCAGCTCTGCCCATGGCAGCAGCATGAGACCGAACGCCACCATGAAGGCGGCGAGCAGCGAAGCCAGCGTGAGAATCACCACGGTCGGGGCTTGGAATCCGAGAAACCGGTCCGCCAGATCGAAGGACCGGAACCGGACGGCGATGCCGTGGAAGAAGCGGTAGCCCCAGCGCCCGATCGATGCAGCAATCAAGGACCACGATCGACGGGGAACGATGAGCGTCTTCATCACCGCGATGACCGTGCTGAAGGCGAGGGTCACCCCGAGGGCGAAGCCAACCCATCGCAACGTCGTCTCCACCGACACCTCCCGTCGCAGACATGGCGGCGAGTGCACCGTCTCTCATTGAGCTTTCCGACATCCGGCAGCGGGACACAGTGCCAAAGGGCACTATCGATTGCGAGGCTCGTCCGGTGCGATGACCAGAGAACGCCACACGTCCCCGGCGAAGGCAGTGATCGGACGAGTGGCGGCGCCGTGCGCAGGCGCGGGTCGCACTCGCTCGAGGAGTGAATCCACCGGGTGGCAACCGAGCTCGGAGGTGAGCTGTGAGCAACGCGGACCCCCAACGCGGATACGCTCTGTACGAATGGATCAACCGACACGCCTGGCCGCTCGCCGCGGTGCTCGTCGTTGTGGCGGTGGTGCTTGCAGGGTTGTTCCCGGTGCTCGCCGACGACAGCGAGCCTTCCTTCGACCCCAAGGGCGAAATCTACGAGACGCACGCTCGGGTCACCGACACGTTTGCGACCACATCGCCGATTCGCGGCGTCTCGTTCATCGTCGAGAGTCCTGATGGCGGCAACGTGCTGACGCGGGACGCCCTTCTCGAGTTGAAGCAGAATCAAGCCCTCGTCCTTGCCGACGCCGAATCGCAGGAACACCTCGCAGCTTCATTCGATCGTGAGCTCGGCTTCACCGTCGCCGGCATCTTCTCTATTGCCGATGCCGTCGACGATGCGCTCCCCGGGGGACTGGAAACGGCGTCGGACGCCGAAGTCACGGCGGCGCTCGCCAACTTGCTCGCCGACGACGCACCTACCAGCTCGCTGCGCTTTCTGCTGTCGCCCAACTCCACCACTCGCGAGCCCACGACCGTCGGGAACGAGACGCTGGTCGTGTGGGAGTCATCGGCCTTCTTCATGCGGCTGCTGTACAACATCGACACCTTCGACTCTGAGCAGATGGTGGACTCCTTCGGCGACGACACCAATCTCGACGCAGAACGGTGGTTGCGCGATGTCCAGACCACCCTGCGCGGTGACGAACAGTCGGTTACTGCGATGGGCGTCGCCATGGACTTCGGCCTCGTCAGCGAAGAGCAGACGGGCGCCGCCGGTCCGTTCATCTTCTATGCGATCGCCTTCATTCTGATCTTCGTCGGTGCGCTGCTCCGCTCGTATTGGGCGGCAATGCTCGTCGGTGCCGGTCTCGGGATCACGATGATGGCCTTCAACGGTCTCAACGCCGTGCTTGGGCTGAAGACGGGCTCACCGCTCCTGATCATGATCGTGCCGATCGCCTTGATCAGCTTCGGCGTCGACTTCTTCATCCACGGCAGCGGCCGCGCTCGCGAGATGCAGGTCAAAGGCCAACCGAGAGAACGGGCATACCCGCTCGGCATGACGGCAGTGTCCGCCGCGTTGCTGCTTGCCGCCCTGTCGTCGGCAGCCGCATTCCTGTCGAACAGCGTCTCAGGCATCGACGCGATCATCGAGTTCGGCATCGCTGCGGCAATGGGCCTGCTGGTGGCCTACATGGTCCTCGGCTGGGTCGCCCCCAAGCTCCTCCTCGCCCTCGAGGAGCGCATGGGGCCCCGGCCGGCAGACCTCAGTCACACCCGCACCGTCGCCCAGAAGATCGGGTTTGTGATTGCGGCCTTCATCGCCGGCACCGCCGTCACCATGGCCATCGTCTTCCCGGCGATCGGATGGGCGGTGTACCTGCTCTTCCTTGCGCTGTTCATCTACGTGCCCTACCGCCTCACGCGCCGCCGCAATGCTCGCGCCGCTGAGGCTGGCCTGCCGTTGACCGACGAGGTGAAGGGTGCAGGTCACGGATTCAGGGCCGCAGGAACGGTCGTGCATTTCCTCGCCAGGTGGCGGGTGTTCACATTGCCCGCAGTTGCGATTCTGGCGGTGCTCGGGCTGCTGGGTGCGCTGCAGGTGGAGAGCGGATTCGAGATCAAGGACTTCTTCTCATCCAAGACCAATTTCGTCGTCAGCCTCGACAAGCTCGAGGAACACTGGGGGAGTGGTGGAGGTGATTTCGACTACATCTTCGTAGAGGGCGATCTCACCGAACCACAGACCCTCGTTGCGCTGGAAGCCGCCCAGGCGGAGATCGACGCATCCGAGGCCCAGTTTGTCCGCGACTTCAACGGCGACGTCGAATTCAACGCATCCGCGATCACGGTCGTGCGTCTGGCTACGGCGTCGGAAACGATGCAATCGGGAATCCTGGCCGCAACCGGTGTCGAAATCACCGACACCGACAACGATGGCCTGGCCGATAGCCCCGAACAGATCGCCGCCATCTACGACTACGCCAAGACCAACGACCTCACGAATACCGACGGTGCCGTGGTGTTCCGCCCGGACCAGACCGAGACGTTCCTTTTCGTCGGTGACGACGTCCAGGCCACGACGGTCGCAGTAGCGATCGCAACCTTCACGGACGACCAGATCATTCTCGAAGCAAGAACGGTCCTGGAAGATGCCGCCGCAGGGGTCGAACAGCGACTCGCCGGCGCCGACGTGGCCGTGGCGGTCTCCGGTGGTGCGATCACCAGTCAGGACTCGCTCGATGCCTTCAAGTCATCGATGCTCACGTCTCTGCCAATCGCGGTCGTGCTGACGTCACTGCTCGTGTTCGTCACGCTCTTTTTCGTGTTCCGTCACTTCGGGCGCAGGATGGCGTCGGTGTTGAAGCGATCCGGCCGCTACGCCGTCGTCTCCATGGTGCCGATCTTGCTGGTGGTGGCATGGGTGTACGGGTTCATGTACCTGGTCGGCTATCGGATCAACGTCATCACAGCGATGATTGCGGCAATCTCGATTGGTGTCGGCGTCGACTACGCCACGCATTTCACCGTACGGTTCATCGAGGAGTTCGAGCACGAACCCAGCCGGTTCCCGGCGCTTCGACGCGCAGGCGAGGGAACCGGGGGGGCGCTCACGATTTCGGCGGCAACGTCGATGACCGGCTTCCTCGTGATGGCGACGGCACCGATGCCGATGTTTGCGACGTTCGGCGTATTGACGGCGGTGATGATCGGCTTCTCGCTCTTGGTGTCGTTGCTCGTGCTGCCAAGCCTGCTGCTGCTCATCACGCCGTCCCGCAAAGGGGCCGAGCGCGAGGACCTCATCGGCGAGGTCACCCGCGGTGGCGAATTCGAATACGAGCCGCATAGGCGACAGACCGCCGTTCGAAGCGGCGACTCCGAGTCGTAGCCGCAGTATCCGATCCGGTGCGGGGAGCTTGTGTGGGGGCTCCTCGCCACCGGCTCACTCTCATGCCCTGGGGTCGGTGACGGCCACGGAGACGACCGGGGATCCTGGTTGACCGGCCTTCAATGCCTCAACCAGGCGAGCCTCGAGTTCCGCTCTCGAGAGAACAGGGGTCGGAAGCAGGTCGTCGGTGAGTGTGACCCAGATACGGGCACGGTATTCCTTGCGCGGCTTGGCCATGTCGCCTCCTCGTGTGGGATGCCCAAACTACCGCCAAGTCCGTGGTCTCGAGCGTCTTGCGAGGCGTCGCGTGCGTGGAGCCGGTAGCCTCGGCGCAAGGACACCAGGAGACGCGTTGATGCCACGGATCACCCCCAACCTCTGGTTCGACACCGAGGCCATGGAGGCCGCGGCGTTCTACGTGTCGGTCTTCCCCGACGCCAGCATCGGGACCGTCTCGCACTACGGGGAAGCAGGTCCTGGGGAAGCCGGCACCGTGCTCACCGTCGACTTCGTGCTCGATGGCCAGCAGTTCACCGCCCTCAATGGTGGCCCGCGGTTCGAGTTCGACGAGGCAGTCTCGTTCGTCATCGAATGCGCCGACCAGGCCGAGATCGACTACTACTGGGATGCGCTCACCGCGGGCGGCGAGGAGAGCCAGTGCGGTTGGTTGAAGGACCGGTACGGGTTGTCGTGGCAGGTGGTGCCCGCCGACTTGGCCGACCTCATGACCGACGCCGACCAGGAGCGGGCGGCGCGCGCCATGCGAGCGCTCCTCGGCATGCGGAGGATCGACATCGCCGCCATTCGCGCAGCCGCCGATCAGACCTGACCCGTGGTCGCCTGGTTGGTCCTGTAGGGTCGGCGACAACCAGTGAGAGGGCGGCCGCCATGCCAGATTCGGGAATCCCGCGGCACTTGCACAGTGTGACGGCTTCGCTCGTGGTCACCCCATGCGCCGAGGCGATCGAGTTCTACAAGTCGGCATTCGGGGCAGAGGAGATCGAGCCGCGGATGACAGGCCCCGACGGCAAGGTCGGCCACGCCGAGATCCGCATCGGCGACACCGTGATCATGCTCGCCGACGAGTGGCCGGGAGGGCCGGTGGTGGCACCAACATCGCTCGGCGGTACGACTGCGGCGCTGTTCATCTACACCGATGATGTCGATACCCTCTGGGAGGGGGCCCTTGCAGCGGGTGCCGAGATGGTCTTTCCCCTCGAGGTCCAGTTCTACGGCGACAAAGGTGGACGCGTCCGCGACCCGTTCGGCCACACCTGGGGACTCGGCCAGCGGGTCGAAGACGTCAGCCCCGAGGAAATGGCACGCCGCATGGCCGGCTTCTACGAAGACGGCACCGGCTAGGTACCGCTAGGAAGCCTGCTCCGTGGCGATCATGCGTCACGTATCGGGCGGTAGGTGCAGATGTGCACGCCAGTGGGGGTTGTCGCTGTCCGAATGAGTTGCAGCGTCTGCGCCGTGCCATCTTCAGGGAAGAGCCGCTTGCCGCCGCCGAGGATGATCGGCTCGATCATCAACCGGTACTCGTCGACCAGATCGTTGCTGATCAGCGTTTGCGCCAAGCCAGAGCTGCCCATGACCTGGATGTCGCCGCCCGGCTGATCCCTGAGCCTGCCAACCGCAGGGATGACGTCGCCGGCCGGCAGCAGGATCGAGTTGGGCCATGTCAGGTCGTCCTGGGTGAGTGTTCGCGACGCCACGTACTTGACGATCTCGTTCATGCGGTCCGCGAACGGATCGCCCGCCCGGTCAGGCCACGCAGCCGCCATGGCTTGCCACGTTCGCCGTCCGAACAGCAACGCCTCCGTGGCCTTCATGCCCTCGTCGAAGACGGGACCCATCGTGTCGGGGTCGAAGAACGGCATCGACCAGCCGCCATGAGCGAACCCGCCGTCGGTGTCCTCATCGGGGCCGCCGGGCGCCTGTACGACACCATCGAGGCTGATGAAGTCGGTGACCACGATGCGCATGTGCTGCCTCCCCAGGTGTGCTTCGACAAGATACCTGCCCGCCTGGAGCCATGAACTCGGTCGCGTCGACGAAAGGACCCTACGCCGTGACGGAGAGTTGGCGGTCCATCCACGAGAGGATGTCGGCATGGACCTCGTCGCGGTTGATCTCATTGAGGATCTCGTGCCGGGCGTCGGGATAGAACTTGTACGTCAGGTCCTCGAGTCCGAGGGCGGCATACCGATCGACCAGCACCTGGGTGGTTGCGGAGAAGCCGCCGGCCGGGTCCTTGTCTCCCGACACGATCAAGATCGGCAGGGTCTTTGGGATCTTCGCCTCGTTCTCCGGACGCCACGTCTCCTCCATCCCGGAGAAGAAATCGCGGACAAATCCGTTGCTGAGGGCGAAGGACCCGCACCACGGATCGTCGACGTACTTCCGCACCTCGGCGGTGTCTCGGGACAGCCATTCGAAGCCGGTATCTCCACCGAAGGGGTCGTTGAACGCACCGAACATCATCGCGAGGACATCGGACGGAGCATCGCGGCCTTTGGTTGTGATGGCCTCGTCGATGCCGGCGACGATTTCAGTCGTGTCACCCAGCGTGCCCCACGAGCCAGACAGGATCGCCCCGGCGATTCCATCGCCGTGCTGCTCGACATACTGTTGAACCACCATCGAGCCGAGGCTGTGCCCGAGTACGAACACCGGGAGACCGGGATGATTGTCTCTGATGATGCCGGTGAGCTGGGCAAAGCCGCTGACGACCCCGTTCCAGCCGTCCTCGCCCGCCTTGCCGGCTTGATCCATCGTGCCGGCCGTCTTGCCGTGGGCACGATGGTCGTTGGCGTAGACGGCGTAGCCATGGTCGTTGAGGAACTCGGCCAGGCGCCGATACCTCAGCGCATGCTCGACAGCTCCGTGTGCGATCTGGAGCACCGCCCGAGGCGGATCTGCGGGCTCCCACTTGTAGACGAAGACCGTGAAGCCGTCAGCGTCGGTGAACTCGAAGGTGCTTGCGTGCGTAGCCACTGCGCATCCCCTTGTTTGACGAGCGTTCCGTCCCGCATCCTACGTCGACACCAAGGACCGCCAACCAGCCGTCGGCACGGGTTGTGCGTCAGTGCGCCTGCAGGTCCCGCTGCCGCTCCTCAGCGAGAAACTGCTCGTACTTGCGCCCTTCGACATTGCGTCTACCGACGAAGTAGGCGAGGTAATGAAATGCCAGCCCGATGCCCCATCCAATCGTGGTCCAGTACGCATACTCGAGGCCGCCGCCTGCAGCGATGTCCTGGATCCACAAGAACGTGTTGACCACGACGAACGCTGCGGTGTGCCAGACGAGGTTGGACAGATTTTTGGCCCGCTCGCGGGCACGGCCTTCGGGGGTGCTCATGTCGGAGTGTGCCATGGTGCCCTCCTTCGATGACCTCCCCCTACCATCCTCCAATCGCCAGGTTGTGACAAGAGTCTTCGGCCCTTGTGGCTGCCAGAGACGAGCACCGCTCCGTCAATCCCACAGTGTGGGGTGCAGCGTCACCGACCGGGAGGGTGGGTCGCCTGGCTCTGGCGGGCCCACCAGCCGCTCTACCAGGGCCGCCCAATCAAAAGCGTCGGTGACCTCGGAGGCGCGGACGGTGACCAGTCGCTCCTGGGGCACGAAGGCGGGCAGGATGCAGTTGAGGATCGTCTCGATCTCGTCGCGGAACCGATCGCTGGTGCTGCGCACGCCATCCGCCTTGAGCGGGATGTCGGGGAGCAGTCTGACGAAGAGGTCGTAGGTCTCGCACCACCTGCGGACGAGGGGTTTGACATCGAACGGGTCCTCGCCGCCGGTCACTCGGAGGAAGTAGGCGAAGTTGTCGATCACGGCCCGGTCCGTGATCAACACGTCTGCCCGGTTGCGCAGCTCCAGCTCTTGTTGGACCTGGGCCATGATGACCCAAAGCTGGGCTTCAGGTGTCGCACCCTCGTTCAGACCCAGCGGGTTGAACCGGATGACCTCTCGACCAACCTCGACACTGCGTCCGCTGCGGCCGACTGCCCCTGCAAAGGAATGTACGGCATTGGTCTTCCTCACCGAGTGGGACCCGATGAAGGCAATCTTGACTGGTGCGGACGTCGGCACAGCTGCTCTCGCATGGGGGTGATGGTGCTTTCGGACGCACGGTACCGGCTCGAAGTGGTATGGCTGAGTACCTCACTGCTGGCGGTTGGCGAACCATGCTGACAGCCGGCGGAAGCCTTCGTCGAGATCCACACTCGGCTCCCAGGCGAGAGCTGCCCTGGTCTCGCGCTGATCGAACCAATGGGCCGTGGCGAGTTGTTCGGCAAGGAAGCTCGTCATAGGCGGGTCGTCGTCTCTTCCCTGCCTGCCCCACCACGTTTCTACGGCCTTTCCTCCGGTTTTGGCGACGGTCGCCGGCACCCGGACGCGCGGAGGTTCGAGGCCCGCAGCGATGACGATGCGACCGACGAGCTCCCGGACCGGCCTCGGCTGGCCGTTGGACACCACCAGCGCGGTACCGCCGAGATCGGGAGCACGATCCAGCGCCGCCGCCAGCGCCTCGACCGCGTTGTCGATGAAGGTGGTGTCGATCAGCGCCGCCCCTGAGCCGACGATCGCGAGTCGGCCTGCTCGAGCCCGTTCGACGATGCGCCCGACGAGCTGGGTGTCGCCCGGTCCCCAGACGAGGTGGGGGCGTATCGCCACGACGGGGAACCGCGCAGTGGACGCCCTGAGCGCCAGCAGCTCGGCTTGGGCCTTGCTGCGGGCGTAGTGCCCTCGGGCCGCCTCAGGGTCCGCAGCGCCGGCGGGGGCGCCGACCAGGGACGTTCCCGCGTGCGCAACGGACGGCGAGGACACGTACACAAAGCGGCGCACTCCGGCAGCGACTGCAGCTTCGACCACGGTCTCGGTGCCGCGGACGTTGGCTGCCTCGAACGCAGCCCACGGCCCTGAGACGGCCACACGCGCCGCCAGATGGACGACGGCCTCTTTGCCGTGCATCGCTTCGGCGACGGCGGCAGCGTCGGTGACGGTACCCAACCGCTCCTGCAGGTCGAGCCCGCTGGCGTGGCGCTGGTATACCGTGACCTCGTCGCCGCGAGCGTGAAGGTGCTCCGCCAGCCGGCGTCCGAGGAGGCTGCTTCCTCCGGTGACGAGGACCTTCACAGTCGGCCTATCCGATCGCCGGCCAAGACGCTGTCCGCCCACGCTGCGATGTGCGTTCTGTCGATCTTCGAGTTGTGGCGCTTGTCGACCGGCAATTCCGGGACCACGAGGACGGCTGCGATATCGGCGTCAACCGTGGCACGAATGGCATCGGACAGGGACAATGAAGCAAGATCCGGACGGCGCGGGCGGGGGCTCGGGGCCACGACGACCACGACCTGCTGGGTGCCGTGCGGGCCGACGCCCACGGCGGCGGCGAGATCGACCTCAGCGACGGATTGGGCTGCGTGTTCGATGGCCACGGGGGTGACCGGCCCTCCTGCGGTGGTGATCACGTGGACGAGCCGCCCCTCGATCCACAGCCGGCCGGCTCCGTCGAGGTGCCCCACGTCGCCGGTGCGATGCCAGCCGCGTGGCTGCGCGGAGGCATGCTCGGTGAGCCACATCCTGTCGTACCCGTCCTTGACGTGGGCGGCACGCACGCAGACTTCGCCGGTCACCTCCGGCTCCGTGGTCGAGGTGCCGGAGGGACGGCCGAGCGCGTCGAGCGGGTCGATCGTCACGTCGACACCGGGGAGCGGATTACCCACGCAGACACCGTTCCCTGCGCCGGCCGCGTCGATCCCATCGAGTGTGATGTCCGCGACCGGCAATACCTCGGTCATCCCGTACGGGGTGTGCGGCTCGGCGTTCAGCATCAGCTCCCCGGCCCGCCGCAGCACGCTGGCCGGCACGGGAGCGCCCGCAGAAAGCAACAGCCGGACCTCTCCGAGGGCGGCCCGCTGGGTATGGGTCAGATCATCGGCCGTGGCCACCACATTCCTCAACGCAGCGGGAGAGGCGAAGACCAGCGATGCTCCGATGGCTTCGGCGGCTGCGCCCAAGGCCCCGGCATTCAACGAGCCCGGAGCGGTCACCTCCATGTCCGGCACAACGGAGGGAATGCCCATCGCCGGGCCGAACAGCGCAAACGGGGCGAACGCAGCGACGAGACGATCCTCAGGTCCGATGTTGTACACCGCCATCAGGGCATCCCGCTGCGCTTGCGCCTGGTGATGGCGGTACCGAACCCCCTTCGCCGGCCCGGTTGCCCCCGAGGTGAAGACCACGGCGGCCAAAGCGTCCGGCGGCGGAGGATCCGGCAGCGGACGCCCCTCGCCCGTAGTGCGCACCGAGTCGAGAGTGGCGATGGCTCCCAGGGCACGCTGAGTCGCATCAGCCAGCGGCGCTACGGCAATGCGTTGACCCGGCCACCGCATGGCGCGGGCGGCCGCCAGCGCAGCGGTTATGCCGATGAGGTAGGCGGGGGAGGCGCTTTCCAGGGCGCGGCCCATGCCGCGCAAGCCGAGGCCTGCGTCGGCCACGACGGTGACGGCTCCGAGCCGCCAGCACGCGTAGAGGCATACGGTCAGATCGACGCCGGGTGGCACCAGCAGCGCCACCCGATCACCTGGTTGTACTCCTAGTTCGTGGAGACCGGCCGTGACCCTTGTGACATCGGCCGCCAGTTCGGCGAACGTCACCGATCGTCCCGGGCCGTCGGCCGTCATCTCTATCAGGGCGACAGCGGTGTCGTTGGCTCTGCGGTCGATGGCTGCCCAGAGCGGAGCTCGTTCGATGTGTGGCTTGGCCGCCGGGGTCGGCGAGTCGAGCTGGGCGACCCAGGTGTGGACTGCACCGGCGATGTCGACGTCTTCGGGCACGTAGTGCCGCGCCTCACTGAATCGGTGGACGTCCGCGTGGGGTAGGCGGGCTTCGAGATCGTGGAGGTAGACATCGGTGAACACCGGGTCGGAGGATCCCCACAGCAACAGCGCCGGGATGTCGTCGAGGTCGTCGAGCCCTGCAGCAACTTCCCCGAGTGTCTCGTAGCTCGGGTGCGAGACCTCGAGCGGGATGTCGGCGACGAAGCTGCCGATCGCTTGGCGCCGCTCGGTGGTGCGGTACGGCGCCAGGTATGCGTCGCGTACCTCTCGCGGCGGCTGCGAGCGCGACAGGCGAAGGGCGCCGCGCAGGAACGCGGATGTCTTGACGGTCGCCCGCTCCAGGATCTCCGGACTGCGAGCGATGCGGATGAGGCGGGGTGCGGCCGCATCCGGCGGTTGGTGAACCGCAGTGTTGGCGAGCACCAGACCTGCAACCTGGTCACGGTGGCGAAGCGCCCAGCCGAGAGAGATCGGCCCGCCCCAGTCGTGGGCGACCGTGACCACGGGGCCGGTCAGGTCGAGGTGGTCGGTGAGGGCACCCAGATCATCGATCCGCTGCTCCAGCCTGCGGTTGGTGTCGGTGCGCTCCGAGAAACCCATGTCGAGGTGATCGACGGCGATGACTCGGACATCCGGCGGGGCCTGGGCGAGGACCTCCCGCCACAGGTACGACCACGACGGGTTGCCGTGCACGCACAGCAGGGTCACTTTCGGATCTGGGCGCCTGAGTGTCGAGCAAGTGGAAGGTACGACCGACACCGTCGAGATCGGGGACCGTCACCAGCCGCGACCAGGAACGATCGAGACCGGGGAGGCCTTCGGGGGGCAGCGTGGCCGCAGCCGTGAAGCTGCCGGTCACCACAGGATCTCTGTGGCCATCGCATTGATGCCGGAACCGATGCCGAGCAGCAGTACCCGGTCTCCCTGGTGGAGCGAGTCCACCTCTTCGGCCAGCGTGATCGGCACCGAAGCCGGTCCGACATTGCCGAGCGTCGGGAACGTGAGGGGAGCCTTGGTGGGGTCGATGCCCAAGACGTCGCACATCATCGAGGTGTGGACTGCGGACACCTGGTGGATGATGTAGCGGTCCATGTCGTGCCAGCGCTCATCGACCTCGAGCCACGCCGTCTTGGCGAGGTGAAGCCCCGCATCAAGCAGCGCTTTGGTGTCCGTACGCATCTGGTCGAGCGTGCCGACGCAGATCTTGTGGTGGCTGGTATCCGCCTGGCTGATGCCACCCAACACCCGGTGGCTGCCGGGGTTGGCCGAGTGGCGCCCCAGCACCATGGCGGCTGCACCTGACCCCAGCGTGAGCGAGGCGAACTCGGCGAACAGGTCCGGGATGGACGATTCTGGCGAGGCCAGCCGGGTCAGAGTCGCTTCCTGAGTGTGCCGGCTGCCTTCGCCGTCGACGATCAGGGCGTAGTCGATCTGACCGCTGTCGAGCATGGTCCCCGCGAGCTGCATACCGTTCATGAACCCGAGGCAGGCGTTGGCAAGGTCGAAGTTGAGGCAGTTGCTGGGGAGCCCGAGCATGTGATGAATCGCAACCGCCGCCGACGGCTCGAGATGGTCGCGGCAGACGGAGGTGTCGATGAGCAGGCCGACCTGGCTCGGATCGATCCCGGCCTCGTCGATGGCCTTCTGGCCCGCCTTGGCTGCAGCTTCGGCAAACGTCAGCCCTTCGGGCCACCAGCGGCGTTCGCGGATGCCGGCAAGGCTCTCCAGCAGACCCGGCTGTGTGCCGAGGCGTGCGTACGTTGCCGCAAGGCGCTCGTCGAACTGCGCCGAGGTCACAACTTCGGGAGCGTGAACGGCAACGATCGAGACGATCGCCGTGTCGGAATGGGTGTGTGTGGCGTTGCCGTGCATTCTGCTCTTCCGTGGCGAAGGGGAGATTGTCCCACGGCGGACGCGGCTCCGCGCCGCTGGTCGTGATTTCTGCATGTGGGGGCGCGCTGTCGGCCTCGTTACACTGCCAGGCTCACGCAGCACGCATTCTGAACGGGAGTCCCCATGTATCTGATCCTTGCACTGATCCTGATCGGCATGGCTGCCGGAGCGGTTGCCGAGCGGGTCGTCTACCCGGAGTGGAAGATCGACTGGACGGAGGCGTTTGTCGTGGGTTTGGCCGGCTCCTTTTTGGGTGGACTCGTCGCCAACCTGATCGCGGGGGAGGGCTTTGCGCTCCATCCTGCGGGCCTCATCGGATCGATCCTGGGAGCGATCATCCTCCTGGCGATCTTGAAGTACTTCAGGGGGCGCATCCGGGCGATGGGCAAGTGAGCGTTGCGGCGTCGAGCCGCAACTGATGTCTCCACCGGCCACTGAACCTGAGATGCATCTGCTGAGCCGCTACTTGGATGCCTACCGCGGCGCCATTCGCTGGAAGGTCGAGGGGCTGAGCCGGGAAGACGCATCCAGGCCAATGGTCCCCTCAGGCACAACCCTGCTCGGCATCGTCAAACACATGGCATTCGTCGAGCGGTTCTGGTTCCAGCGAGTCATGGCGCAACGCGAGGTCGAGTTTCTCGAAGGAGACGCCGAGTTCGCCGCCGCCGAGGATGAGACGGTCGAGCAGATCCTCGAGCTCTTCGAGGGTGAGGTTGCCATTCAGCCGCACCATCCTCGCTGCACACGACCCTGAAGCAATGGTGCCGTTCCGGGACGGCGGACTCTCGATTCGCGAGATTGCCGTCCACATGATCGAAGAGACCGCCCGCCACGCCGGCCACATGGACATTCTTCGCGAACAGATCGATGGACGGACCGGTGGATTCCCCCCAGGTGGATTGCCTTGGTCGTAGAGGTTGAGCCGGGGGACTGCGGTGGTTGCCCCGCGGCCGGATCGCAGCCGAATGGGGTATTCCTTCTCTAGTGACCCGCTTCGGCGAGTGAGAATCTGGGTTGCGAGGTGATGCGGTGCTGACGCTGCGTGATGTCTCGAAACGGTACGGCGACGTGGTCGCCCTCGACTCCGCGACTTTCGACGTGCGCCGCGGTCGGATACTCGGCTTCCTGGGTCCCAATGGTGCCGGCAAGACCACCGCGATGCGATGCATCCTTGGGCTCGCTCGACCCGACTTGGGCGCCATCGAGTGGGATGGGCATGTGATCACTCGCAATGATCGCCTCCAATTCGGCTACATGCCCGAGGAGCGCGGCCTGTACCCGAAGATGCGGGTGCAAGAACAGCTCGTGCACTTCGCCAAGCTGAGCGGTGTCGGCGGCGACGCCGCAAACGCCGCCGACCGATGGTTGCGGCGGCTTGGCCTCGAAGATCGAGCTGAGGCCAAGGTGGAACAGCTCTCACACGGCAACCAGCAACGCGTCCAGCTTGCGGTGGCGCTGCTCCACGATCCGAAGCTCGTCGTTCTCGATGAGCCGTTTGCCGGGCTGGACCCGCTTGGCGTCGAGGCGCTCTCCCTCGTGCTGCGAGAGCTGGCGAACAGCGGGATTGCCATTGTCTTCTCCAGCCATCAACTCGACCTCGTCGAAGATGTCTGCGAGGACGTAGCCATCATCGACCGCGGGACGGTGGTGCTCACCGGCGACTTGAACGGTTTGCGGGCTACCGCCCGGAGCCGCCGTCTGGACATCGCCGTCGATGGTTTGCCGTGGGCGCCTTCGATCGAGGGCGTGCATCTCGTGACCACAGACGGCCGGCCCCACTACGTCGTCGACACCGGGACGTCGGTGAAGGAGTTGCTGTCCGCCGCAGAGCAGGCAGGCCGGGTGGACCGATTCGCCTTCGAGCCGCCACGCCTGTCCGATCTGTTCAGGGAGGCGGTGCGGCGATGAGTCGGTCGCGGCAAACCTGGGACCTCACACGGCGTGAGTTCGTGCAGCGGGCGAAAAGCCGCGCCTTCCAGGTGATGATGTTGGTGACCGTTGGTTTGGTGCTGAGCGTGATTCCGCTGATGGCGCTGGCGTTTGGCGATCCGGACCCGACGACGCTCGGATTGACGGCTGCGGTCGCAGACGACCTGGACGGTGCGATTCGGCAGCGGGCGGCGGAACTCGATGTGTCGGTCGTGCTGAGCGTCTACGCCGACGAGGCAGCCGCCGAAGCTGCCGTGGAAGCGGGCGAGGTCTCCGTCGCCTACACCGGATCGAAGCTGATTTGGCTCGAGGATGAATCCACCACCACCAAGGCCATCATCACCGGCGCCGCAGCAGCGGCCAACTTCCGTGAGGCTGCCAATGCGCTGGGGATGACGCCGGAGGCCTTGGCCAGCGCCGTGGCGCCCCCTGAGGTAGATGCGGTCTTCGTGTCGCCTCCCGATCCGGAAGACGAGCCCCGGCGGATCGGCGCCCTGGTCGGGCTGATCCTCCTCTACATGTCGATCCTGATCTTCGGCCAGTTCGTCGCCCTCGGCGTCATGGAGGAGAAGCAGAATCGGGTGGTGGAAGTGGTGCTGTCGCGAGTCGAGCCTGAGCAGGTGTTGGTTGCCAAGGTGGTGGGTATTGGTGCGCTCGGCCTTGTTCAGCTCGTTGCGCTCGGCGGGTCGATCTGGGTCGCCCTCAACGCTGTCGAGATTGCCGACGTTTCGCTGCCGGCGCTCGGCGGTGAGATCCTGGCGAGCGTCGTCTTCTGGTTCCTGCTCGGGTACGTCATGTACGCCGTGATGTATGCGGCGCTCGGAGCAACGGTGTCACGTCAAGAGGATCTCCAGAGCGCCCTGATGCTCCCAGTCATCTTGCTGCTGCCCGGATTCTTCCTCGGCCAGGCGGCTCAGGAATTTCCCGACACGGCCGTCGTCGTTGTCGCTTCACTGGTACCGGTGTGGTCGCCGATGGTGATGCCCGTGCGAGCCGCCGTTGGCTCGGTGCCTCCGTGGCAGCTGGCTCTGGCGGTGCTGCTCGTCATTGCCGTCACCTACGGCGTCATTCGGCTGGGGGCGAGGCTCTACCGCGGGGCGGTTTTGCGCGTTGGCGCCAAGGTCAAGCTCAGGGAAGCTTGGCGAGCCACCTGGTGACCAGGAGCGCAGCCGACGGTGTCTGCGATGAGGCATACTCCGTGTCCGATGCAAGAGGGAGCTGTGACGTTGAGAGTGCCCGCCGTGATGAGACCGCCGTCGTGACTGTCGAAGGCATGCTCACCGTCGACGAATTGAGGGCGGCCCACGAGCGCGACGAGATCGACACTGTTGTCGTTGGGTTCACCGATCACTACGGCCGCCTGATGGGGAAACGCTTTGATGCCGGCTTCTTTCTCGAGGAAGCAGCCACTGCAGGTACCCATGGTTGTGACTACCTCCTCACCGTGGACATGGAGATGGAGCCCGTCCCCGGCTACGCGTTCGCCAACTGGGAGCTCGGCTTCGGTGACTTCCACCTCGTACCCGATCTCGCCACGCTCCGCTGCGCCGCGTGGCTACCGCGGTCAGCCATGGTGTTGTGTGATGTCGTCGACGATGGCTCCCACGAGCGTGTCGCCGTTGCCCCTCGCTCGATTCTGCGCCACCAGGTGGATCGGGCTGCGGCGCTGGGGTTCGACGTCATGGCCGCCAGCGAGCTCGAGTTCTTCCTGTTCGCCGACTCGTATCGCGAGGCGCACGCCAAGGGTTACGCCGACCTCCAGGCCGCCGGTTGGTACATCGAGGACTACCACCTGATGCAGGGGGCGAGGGTGGAGTCGTTCGTTGGCGCCGCCCGGCGGAACCTCCGCTACTCAGGGGTGCCCGTCGAGAACTCCAAGGGGGAGTGGGGGAGGGGGCAGCATGAGCTGAACGTGCGGTACACCGATGTGCTGACCATGGCGGACCGGCACACCGTGTTCAAGCAATGCCTCAAGGAGACCGCAGAGGCAAGCGGAGTCAGCGTGACCTTCATGGCGAAGCCCCACACCGACGAGGCCGGGAGCAGCTGTCACCTGCATCTCAGCCTGTGGCGCGGAGGTGTAAACGCGTTCGCCGGCGATGCCGGCCTCGATGGGTTCAGCGCTTCCGATGAGTTCCGGTGGTTCCTGGGAGGGTGGATGCGTCACGTCGACGACGTGATGTGCTTTTACGCACCGACGTTCAATTCGTACAAGCGATACCAGGACCTGTCGTGGGCACCGACGAGGATCGCATGGGCGCGAGACAACCGGACCGCCGGGTTTCGCGTGGTCGGCACCGGACCGAGCCTGCGTATCGAGTGCCGGATCCCCGGGGCCGACGTGAACCCGTATCTTGCCTTCGCGGCGTCACTCGCCGCCGGCCTCATGGGCATCGAGCAACAGATCGAGCCGCCCGAGATGTTCGTCGGTGACGTATACGCCGCAACCCATCTCCCCCACGTGCCGCGTTCCCTGGAGCGGGCGAGCCTCCACCTCAGGTCGAGCGAGTTCGCGAGGACGGCACTGGGCGACGCCGTCGTCGAGCACTACGCCCATGCTGCCGATGTCGAGGCGAGGGCCGCGGCTCGGGCCGTCAGCGACTGGGAACGGACCCGCTACTTCGAGAGGATCTGAACATGCGATTGGCCGGCAAGGTGGCGTTGGTTACAGGGGCAGCGTCGGGGATCGGTCGCGAGACGGCGCTGCTGTTCGCCGCCGAGGGGGCGAAGGTGGCGTGTGTCGACGTGGCAGAGGCCGCCAACGCTGCCACCGCAGCGACGATCGTTGCGGCAGATGGAGAGGCGGTGGCGATCTCCGCGGATGTGGGTGCTGCCGCCGACGCGATGCGGATGGTGACCGAGACGGTGGAAACGTTCGGTGGCCTCCACGTGGCGTTCAACAACGCAGGAATCATGCACAGCGACGACGGCGATGCGATCGCAACCGACGAGGACATCTGGGACCTCACGATGCGCATCAACGCCAAGGGAGTGTTCCTCGGGTGCAAGTACGAGATCCCGGCCATCCGCGCGTCAGGGGGCGGCTCGATCATCAACACGGCATCGTTCGTCGCTGTCCTGGGTGCAGCCACGCCGCAGGTTGCCTACACCGCATCAAAAGGGGCGGTGCTGGCGCTGAGCCGTGAACTCGCGGTCGTCCACGCTCGCGAGGGCATCAGGGTCAACGCACTCTGCCCCGGGCCGCTGCGCACCGAACTGCTGATGAAGTTCCTCGACACTGAAGAGAAGCGGCAACGCCGGCTCGTCCACGTGCCGATGGGGCGTTTTGGGGAGGCGGCCGAGATGGCGCGGGCGGCATTGTGGCTGGCGTCCGACGAGTCGTCGTACGTCACCGGGACGGAGTTCATGGTGGACGGCGGCATCACGGCGGCATACGTCACTCCGGAGACACGTGTAGCCGGCTCGGATTCGCCTGCGGTCTGAACTCCCGCTCAGAGATCGAGCTCGAACCAGACCGGCTGATGATCGGACCCATCGGCGACGCCGTCGATCCAGGCGTCGACGAGTCGCGGGACGAGATCGCCCGTGATCCATGCCTGATCGATGCGGTTTCCGTCCTTGGTGGTGCCGGGGTGGCCGGGCCGCACGAGCGGCCAGGCCTCGGCGAGCGGGGAGTTGCGTCTTCCCACGGTCGCGGCGTACTCGGTCGTGTCCTCGCCGAAGTTCATGTCGCCGAGCACGATGGCGGAAGCCGGCATCTCGGGTTCGTCGCCGAGATACCAGCTGGGATCCGACGGGTGCTCGCCGTGCCAGGAACCTCCTTCGATCGCGGCCGCGTGGTGCCGGTCGAAGATGGCCTCGGCTTGTGCGATACGCGTTTGCGCCGACAGGTAGCAGAGGTGGGTCGAGGCAATGCGGAGCTCGGTGCCCCGCGGCGAGGTGGCAATGGCTTCGAGCGCTCCCCGACGCATCGAGCGGGGTTCGCTCTGCAGCCTCGGCAAGCGGACGTTCTCGGACCCGAGCAGCGGGGTGCGGCTCAGCAGCATGTTCCCGAACTGGCGCCGTTGGCGTGAAGCCTCGCCGGGAAAAGCCGTCGCGGAATGGAGGTCGACGTTCGGTCCGTACACCCACCAGTAGTCGGGGAGCCGCTTCCCCAGTTCCTGCGGCTGGTCGACCATGCCCGACCGGGGCCAGAAACGCTCCACTTCCTGGAGTGCGATCACGTCGGCGCCATCGATGGCGTCGGCGATGCGGTCGAGATCGTGATAGCCGTCGCGGCCGACCCCGTAGTGGATGTTGTACGTGACGATCCGCATGGTTCCCTTTTTCGCCCTGGCTCGGTTTCCTACCGGCGTCGTGCTGGCTGCAACGCTGGTTCACTGTTGCGTCACTGCAGACTGCCGTCTGTAGGACTGCCGACCTGATTTCAGCAGCTTGTCAGCGACTTTCGGGTCTTTCGGCACCAGACGCCGCATTTCATCCGCCGCTAACTTGGCGGCGCCCATGCATGTTGTTGTCCTACTCCTCAATCGAGGGCGGGGAAGTGGCGGGGTCGCCCGCCAGCACGCCCGTTCGTTGATCGATCGCGGTCACCGCGTGACCTTCATGCACCCCCACATGGACGCCGGCGTTGCCGGTGCCGACAACCGGGACGTGTCGCTCCATACCGACATCGTGCCCGTTCATGAGTACCTGCCCGCCGCAAGAGGCAAGCAGCAAGCCGTCTCCAAGATGACCCCGGTGCAGGCGATGCGGTACACGGCAGACATCGCCGCTGCACTCAGCACCCTCGAAGACGTCGACATCGTGCTCGCCCATCACGCCAACCTGACGGCGATCGCGACGCGCTACTTCGCCAAGCGTCTCCGTATCCCCTATGTGGTCTTCGTCCACGGAACGGGGATCGAGCCGCGCCTGCACGGCGGGTACGCACAGCCGGTGTGGAATGAGATCCAGGCGGCTCTCGAGGAGGCCGCCGGCCTCATCGTCACGACCGAATATGTGCGCGACGAGCTCGTGCGTCCCATGGTCGACGTGCCCGTGAGCCGGTTCTTCGTGCTGCCGTGCGGTGTCAACGTGGATCTGTTCCGGCCCGGTGCAGGCGGCGACGTGCGGGAGCGCTACGGCCTTCCCGAGAAGTACGTGATCTGCCCTGGGGCCGTCACCTTCCTGAAGGGACCGCAGAACGTCGTGGCCGCCACCGCCGAATACGCAGACCTGGCCCCAACAGTGTTCATCGGCGATGGCGACCTCCGGCACGACCTGGAGGCCAAGCTGGGAGACCGGGGCAGGTTCCTCGGGTTCGTCTCCGACGCCGACAAGGCCGCGCTGATCAACGCCGCCACGGTCTTGACGGCAGCGCCGGAGAAGCGAGAGCATTTCGGCATCATCTACATCGAGGCCCTGGCGGCGGGAACGGTCCCGGTGGCGTACGAAGGTGGCGGGGTGGGCTCCATCATCACCAGGACGGTCGGCGTCGCCACCCCACGCAACCCCGCGACACTGGGCAAGGCGATCCGTAGAGTCCTCGAGAACGACCAGCTCCGGGAGAGGATGGCGGTCGCAGGGCGATTGCGGGCCGAGTGCGAGTACGACAAGGATGTGCTCGGCTCGGCGTTCTCTTCGTGGATTGCCGACCTCGCCGGCGTCGATCACCACGGGGTTGCTGCTCGGCACCCAGTACATGGTCTCGCCGGTTGATCGACGGAGTCGGGTGAACACGATGGACGAAGCTGCAGTACTCGCCGACCTCGAGCGGATGGTGGCGAGTGGCGAGCTCGTTGGGGAAGCGGAGACGTTTCTCACCGCGGCCGATGGGCTCGTGCAACGCTTCTTGAGAACCGGGTCGTTTGGCGTTGCCGAAGATCCTTTTGGCGGGGCCGATGCGGAGCTCCTTGCGGACGAACACGCCTACTACCTGATGTTGTGGCGCCTCTTCGATCGCATGCCCGCCTCCCAGCTTGCGGACTTCGCCATCAAGGTGCGGCGGATCCTGGCGGCGAAGGTGTTCAAGCAGATCGGCGAGGGCGTCATCTTCCACCACGACGTGTACATCTTGTCGGGGCAGAACACCGTCCTGGGCGACGGCGTCTTCGTGAACCGCGGCTCCACCATCGACGATCGTGGTCCGATCACTGTGGGGGAGCACACGATGATCGCGGCAGGGGCCATCCTCACGACCCACGGCCATATCCTCGACGACTTCTCCAAGCCCCTGCCGTTTGGCGGGCGCACGATGGCCCCGATCACCATCGGGTCGAACTCCGTCATCGGGTTTCGCTCGGTCGTGATGCCCGGGGTGACCATCGGCGACCGTGTCATCGTCGCTTCGAATTCCGTCGTCACCAAGGACATCCCGGATCGTTGGGTGGTTGGTGGCGCGCCGGCGAAGAAGATCAAGGAACTCATCCCGAGGGAGTAGCGTGCCGGCGATGCCCACCATCTTCGCCAATGGCACCGTGCTCCCGATGGGCGGTCCTCCAGTCGACTGGGTCGCCGTCGAATCGGGGGTGATCGCCGCCACCGGTGTCGGGCCGCCTCCTTCCGGCACGATGATCGACCTCGAAGGCGGTGCGCTGCTTCCCGGTTTCCACGACGCTCACGTCCACCCACCCCTCGGTGGGCTGGCCATGATTCGCTGCGATCTCCACGACTTCTCCACCCCGTCCGAATACCTCGAGCGAGTTGGCACCTACGCCGCAGCCAACCCGGATGTGGAGTGGATCCTCGGCGGCGGGTGGGCCATGGATGCGTTCCCAGATGGAACGGCCACGGCCGAAGCCCTCGACGGTGTCGTGGGCGACCGACCCGTCTTCCTCCACAGCCGGGAAGGCCATGCTGCGTGGGCGAACTCCCGTGCGCTGGAGCGGGCAGGCATCGGTCCGGCGACTCCCGACCCTCCCGACGGCAGGATCGAACGCCGAACCGACGGCTCGCCGAGCGGGACACTGCAGGAAGGAGCCGCGGCGCTCGTTGAAAGGGTGGCGCCCGCGGCAACCGTCGCCGACTACGTGCGGGCCATCGAGGCGGCGCAGCGGATGCTGCTCTCGCTGGGGATCACCTCGTGGCAGGACGCATGGGTGACCAAAGAGATCCAACATGCCTACCGGAAGCTCGATGAGGACGGGCGCCTGATGGCAACCGTGCGCGGCGCGCTGTGGTGGGACCGAGAGCGCGGCGTCGAACAACTCGGCGAGGTGATCGAGCGGAGCCGGAATGGCTCGCCTCGCTTCTCGCCCCGCAGCGTCAAGTTGATGGTGGACGGTGTCTGTGAGAACGGGACGGCCGCACTCCGGCTTCCCTACGAAGGCTCGGGCGGCACGGGCATCCAGTTCATCGACCGCGAGGTGCTGCTCGATGCCGTGCCGCAGATCATGGCCGCGGGCCTCCAGCCCCACTTCCACGCCATTGGGGACAGGGCCATCGGAGACGCTCTTGACGCGGTCGCCGCCGGAGCGGCTTCGGACATCGCTGCGGTACGGCCCCACATCGCGCACATTCAGGTCGTCCATCCCGACGACGTTCCCCGGTTCGCCGCTCTCGGTGTCGCAGCCAACGCGCAAGCGTTCTGGGCGTGCCACGACGACTGCATGCTCGACCTCACCATCCCCCGGCTCGGCGAGGTGCGCACCGCGATGCAGTACCCCTTCCGTTCGCTGATCGACTCGGGCGCTCGGCTCGTTGCCGGGTCGGACTGGTCGGTGTCGACGGCCAATCCCTTCGAGCAGATCCGGGTGGCCGTCACCCGCGCTCAGCAGCCTGACCAGGAGCCGTTCCTCGCCCACGAAGCCGTGACCGTCGCTGAGATGCTTCAGGCGTTCACCGCCGGCTCAGCGTGGGTCAACCACGACGAAAGCCGTAGCGGGACACTCGAACCCGGCAAAGCCGCCGATCTGGTCGTCGTCGATCGCAATCCCCTGACCACGCCACCGGATGAGCTGGCAGAGATCCAGGTCAAGGCCACCTACATAGCCGGCCACCCCGTCTGAACCGCATCACAAACACGATCCTCGAGCCGTGCCGGAGATCCGGATACCGGATACCGGATACCGGATACCGGATACCGGATACCGGATACGTCTTCCCTCAGGCGTTGTTGAGATCGATCACCAACGTCTGGATGTCGGTGAAGTCCTCGAGCCCACCCCGGCCCCACCCGGTGTCGGTGCCCGCCGCCCCGCCGAAAGGCTGGAACGTCTCCCAGAAGTCGGTGGAGTCGTTGATGACCACCGTGCCGGACCGGATGTGATCGGCGTACCAAAACGCTCGATCGAGGCTCTTTGTGAACACTGCAGCCTGCAGGCCGAGGCGGGATCGGTTGGCGAGTGCAGCGGCACTCTCGTCGTCAGCAGCCGACAAGATCGGCAGCACGGGGCCGAACGACTCCTCCTGCGACACTGCAGACTCCTCGGGGACCCGATCGAGGATGGTGAAGTCGTAGTACAGCTCGGTCGGATAGCCGCCCGCTCGACCCCCGCCGACGAGAACTTCAGCGCCACGGTCACGTGCATCGGCGATGTGGCGATCCATCTTGGCCGCCGTTGGCTCGTTGTTCAGCGGGCCCATGTTGGTTCCTTCGGTAAACGGGTCACCGAGACGCACGTCCTTCGCCGCCTCGAGGCTCTTCGCCACAAACTCGTCATGCACGGCATCGACCACGATCACCCGCTCGGTGGCACAACACACCTGGCCTGCGTTGTAGTAGGCGCCGTACACCGCAGCCGCTGCGGCGGCATCGATGTTGGCGTCGTCGGTGACAATGGTGGGGCCGTTGCCCGACATCTCCATGATGGACCGTTTGATCCCCATCTGGGAGATGATGCGCCGCCCGGTGTCTGATGAGCCGGTGAAGCCGATACCGTCGACGCCGTCGTGGGTGACCAGCATCTCGCCGATGGCTCCGGCTCCGGGAATGATCGAGACGAGGCCCTTGGGCACCCCTGCGGCATCGAACGCCTCGGCGAGCTTGAGCAACGCCCAGGACGTGTGAATCGGGGGCTTGACAATGACGGCGTTGCCCGTCGCCAAGCCGGGACCGATGTACTCGAGGGGGATCGTCACGGGGAAGTTCCACGGCGTGATGGCAGCCCACACCCCGACGGGGCGACGGAACGTGAACATGCGCTTGTTGCGGTCCGAGGTGGGGATGACCTCGCCCGTCAACCGCTTGACGTCTTCGGCGGCGTTGATGAAGTATTCGTTGGCCTCAGTGATGTCGTCGAACGACTCGGCGTGGTAGGGCTTGCCCTGTTCCAGGGTTTGGGTGCGGGCGATGTCCTCGATCAGCGGCTCGATGGCGTCGGCGATGGCGTGGCACAGAGCGGCACGCTCGATGGCACTCCAGTGCCTGAACTCGTCCTGGGCTGACCGCGCCGCGGCAACCGCAGTATCGACGTCCGCTGCACTGGCGATGGGAACGTCGGCGATGTGCTCCCCTGTGACCGGGGAGATCAGTGCATGTGACTCGGTGCCGGTGCCCTCAGTCCATTCACCGGCGATGTAGAGCTTCACCGTCTCGGTCATCTTCAGCCTCCATGGCGGTACTGCAACAACGTTGTATCACGGTGTTACACTACCAGCATGACTGCCGCATCGCTTTCCAGGGCCACAACCGATCCGTTCTGGTGGGACGCCGTCGACTTCGGTGCCGCCGAGCTGCTCGCGGACGACCTCGACGTCGACGTCGCCATCGTGGGTGCCGGCTACACCGGGCTGTGGACGGCGTATTCGCTGCTGGAGAACGATCCGGCGCTTCGTATCGCCATCCTCGAAGCGCAGCACGTCGGGTTTGGGGCTTCCGGCAGGAACGGGGGCTGGTGCTACGACGGGTTCGCCGCCGGTCTCGAACGCATCGAGAAGATGTCCGATCTCACCACCGCTCAGGACTTCGGGGCAGCGCTACGGGAGATGGTCGATGTCATCGCCAAGGTGGTCGCCAGCGAAGGGATCGACTGCGACCTCCACAAGGGCGGCACGATCGAGTTCCTCCGCAACGGCGGCCAGGTCGGGCGGGCTGCTGAAGATGTGGCGTCCTCACGGCGCTACGGGTGGAGCCACGACGAGGTCCGCATACTCGGCGCCGCCGAAGCACAGGAGATCGCCCGCGCCGCCGACATCGAGGGCGGGTTGTGGTCGGCGCACACGGCGGCCATCCAGCCGGCCAAGCTCGCAGTCGGGCTGGCAACGTCCCTGCGTAGCCGCGGGGTCCGGATCTACGAGCGCACGCCCGTCACTGCGATCACTCCGGGTCGTATCCTCACAGCAGGCGGAGCGACGGTGCGGGCAACAGCAACGGTGCAAGCCACCGAGGGATACACCGCCGATCTCGAAGGGCACCACCGTACGCTGGCCCCGCTGTATTCGCTGATGATCGCCACGGCACCGCTGCCCGATGCGCTCTGGGACGAGGTCGGGCTTGCCGATCGTCAGACGTTCGGTGATCTGCGCCACCTCGTGATCTACGGTCAGCGCACCGCAGACGGTCGGATCGCTTTTGGGGGCAGGGGAGCTCCCTACGACTACGGGTCCCGCATCAGACGCAACGCCGAGTTCCCCGTCGACGCCTTTGCGCCTGTCCGTGAAGCGCTGGTCGAAGTGTTCCCGCAGCTCGCCGATGTCGAGGTCACGCACCGCTGGGGCGGTGTGCTCGGTGTCAGCCGCACCTGGTTCCCCACGGTCCATTTCGATCCTGTGACGGGAATCGGATCGGCAGGCGGCTACGTCGGGTCCGGGGTGGCCGCCACGAACCTGGCGGGCCGAACCCTGGCCGATCTCATCACAGGCAGGACGACCCGGTTGACGAGATTCCCCTGGGTGAATCACCACGTCCGCAAGTGGGAGCCGGAGCCGTTGCGCTGGATCGGCGTCAACGCCGCGCTGCGGGTCATGGCCGGTGCGGATGAAGCCGAGGCCAAAACGGACAAGCCGTCCAAGCGCGCCCACTGGTTGTGGCGCCTCGCCAAGAAGTGAAGGAACGCAACGTGGCACCATCAGCAATCTTCGGGTCGATCGCATCGCTGCGCGCCGCCGCAGAGAGCGGCGGGCTCCGCACCGGTGCAGACGCCGGCCAACCGATGACCGCCTACGCCGAGCTCTTCGCCGATGCCGGGGTAGAGGCGGGCATATGGTCGTGCACTCCCGGCGGCTGGCACATCGAGCATCGTGAAGACACCGAGGTTGTCATCATCCTGAGCGGGTCCGCCCGCATCACGGACGACGGTGGCACGCCGCGAGACGTGGGGGAGGGCGACATGTTCGTGCTTCCCAGAGGTTGGTCGGGTCGATGGGACATCCTCGAACCGGTCGAGAAGCTGTACGTGATCATTCCGTGAAAGAGGAAACAACGATGAGTATCCAGGGACCCAAGACGGCAGAGTGGTTTGACCGGGCCTGTGCGGCCATGGTCAACGGCGTGTCGAGCGCGTGGCGCTACTGGGGCCGCGACAAGACCATCGTCATCAGCCGCGGCGAAGGCGGCCACGTCTACGACTCGGACGGCACGAAGTACATCGACTACCACTGCGGTTTTGGCCCCATCATCCTCGGCCACGGACACGAAGCGGTGGCATCGGCGGTCGCGGCCGCCGCGGCGTCGGGAACCACGTATGCGTTCACTCAAGAAGGCGAGATCGTCGCCGCGGAGACCATCAAGAAAGCCGTGCCATGGGTGGAGCAACTGCGGTTCACCAACACAGGGACCGAAGCCACCATGCATGCGATCCGGCTCGCCCGCGGTTTCACCGGCCGAGACGTCGTGGTCAAGTTCGAGGGGACTTACCACGGCGCTCACGACTACGTCATGTGGTCTACACCAGGCGACCAGGTGGCGAGTCTCGGCTCGGCATACCGACCGATCCCGCTGCCGATGGGCTCAGGCATACCCGGCGTCATCGCTCCGCTCATTCTCACCATGCCGTTCAACGATCTCGACTCGATCACCCGGCTCTTTGCGGACAACGGAAACCGGATCGCCGCACTGATCGTCGAGCCGATGCTGGGGAATGCGATGGGCATCCAGCCTGCCGACGGCTTCCTCGAAGGTCTACGGGCGTTGTGCGACAGCCACGGCTCGGTGCTCATCTTCGACGAGGTGAAGACCGGATTCCGCATATCCGTAGGCGGAGCCGCCGAGACCTACGGGGTGACCCCCGACATCTCGACCTTCGCCAAGGCGCTGGGCAACGGGGTGCCCGTTGCGGCGATCGCCGGGCGCGGCGCCGTGCTCGCCGGCTGGGCAAAAGGTGGCATCGTGCAGGCCGGGACGTACTCGGGCAACGCCATTTCCGCTGCGGCCGCCCACGCCACGGTGACGGAGCTCATGACCGGGGAGCCGATGGCCCAGATGGATCGGGTGGGGACGGCGCTCATGGAGGGCACCGCCAAGATCCTCGCTGACCAGGGTGTCCCGGCGAGCGTCCAAGGCAATCCGGCGATGTTCGGGTTTTACTTCGGTGAGGGCACACCCCACGACTACCGCGGTGTCTCGGGCCACGACGAGGAGCTGTACGAGAAGCTCGTCATGGGGATGATCCGCCGCGGCGTGATGCCGAGCCCTGAAGCGCTGGAGCCGTGGTTCTTGTGCGCCGCCCACGACGACGAGGACGTGGCGACGACGCTGATGGTGTTCGAAGAGGCCCTCGAAGAGGCGCTTGCCTGATGCCGGTTCAAGTGGACGTCGCACAGCGCAGAGCGGACATCGCGGAGGCCACCTTCCGGGTTGCCGGGCGCGATGGCCTGCGCGGCGTGACGATCCGCGCCGTCGCCGCCGAGCTTGGTGCGTCGACGACGATCATCACCAACTACCTCCCGACCAGGGCAGACTTGTTCCTCAATGCGATCGACCAGATGGCGGAGGAGTGGCTGGCCGAACTCGACACCATCATGGCGGCGTCGGGGGAAGAAGACGCGCTGCGCCGCGTGCTGCGGGCTGCCGTTGATTGGGACGAGGCGGAGCGACTTCGCAACCACTTCTGGGTGGCGGTTCTCGCATCGCCGGTCCGGACCCCCGAGATCGACGCCAGGCTGGCCGAAGCCTCGAACGCTGTTCGCGACGTGTTCGAGAAGCTCGTCGACCAGTGTGGCCATCCGGATCCGGTCACGGCAGCCGATGTGCTGTTCCTGACGGCCCAGGGGGTTTTCGTGTCGGTTGTCGAGTCGGCGGAAGACTGGCCGCCGGACCGTGTGGTACGGGCCGCCGAAGCAGCGGTGAACGGCGTGCTGGCAACAGGCTGACGGTCCGGGCTGCACCCAAGGAGACGGTGCGTACGGTCAGTCGATGATCGCGGTTGCGTCTGCGAACCACCAGAACATCGCCGCAAGCAACGCGACAGCGCTCACCCATCCGCAGGCGGTCAGCGTCGAACGGGAGAGGACGATTTGCTCCCGGGTCACCGGTAGCGGTCGGCGGCGCGCTGCCTGGCCTTGGCCGCCTCGACCTCCCGGTTCTTCGGCGGAGCGGCGGTCACCAACTCGTCGACGAGGGTACGTGTCACGTCGGCGACGGCAGCAACGGCGCGATCGAAGACCTCCTGATTGACCTTCGACGGGTCGCGATAGCCGCTGATCTTGCGCACGTACTGCAGCGCAGCTGCATGCACCTCGTCATCGGTGGCGATCGGCTCGTAGTTGTACAGAGTTCGAATGCTGCGACACATGCGGCAGATAGTACGTGAGAGCCGTGGCCTCGTGGTCACTCACCGAGCGCGCCGACAGGGCGCTCGCCGCCGCCGGAGGCTCCGTGGCCGAGTTTGCGTTCTGCCATGCCGTTGAGGATCTCGAGGACGCAACGGTTGGCGAGGAAAGCGGTGATCTCACCAGGACCGTCGTACGGTGGGGAGACTTCGACGACATCTGCACCCACCACGTTGAGTTCCCGTCCGAGACGGCGAAGCGTGTCGAGGAGCTCGCGGGACGTGAGCCCACCGGGCTCGGGCGTTCCCGTGCCGGGGGCCATCCCGGGGTCGACCACATCGATGTCGACGGAGATGAACACGGAGTCGGCGTCTTCGAGGGCATAGGCCACCGCCTCATCAACGACCGAGCGGAGCCCGCGCTCGACGATTTCGGTCATCATGAACATCCGCATGCGTTGTTCGCGCATCCAGGCCACGGTTTCCGGCTCGGGCCAGTATCCCCGTAGCCCGATCTGCACGAAGCGATGGCCTGGCACGGCTCCCGACTCGATCAGTCGCCGCATGGGGGTGCCGTGGCCGAGGAGCATGCCGCCGGCTGCGGTTGCGCCGGTGTCGGCATGGGCGTCGAAATGCACCAAGGCGACCTTGCCGTGCACGGCTGCGACGGCGCGGGCGTTGGGCCAGGTGATGGTGTGGTCGCCACCGAGCACGATCGGAACGGCTCCTGCCCTCGCGACGGTCTCGACGGCTTCGCCGATCCGCTCGATGCTCTGCTCGATGTAGCCAATCGGCATCATGATGTCTCCGGCGTCGACCACGTTGAGCGTTCCCAGCGGATCGATTCCGGTCGGGAGGTGCGGGCGGTAGCCGTCGAAGCCGAGGTACCCGACCTCCCGGATCGCCTTCGGTCCGAAGCGCGCCCCTGGGCGATACGACGCACCCCAGTCGAAGGGAGCTCCGAGGACGACCACGCCGGCGTCGCCGAGGTCGTCGATAGGTCGCGACGGCACACCGGAGAACGATGCCCGGGATGAAAACGCAAGCTGTTCGGATGAGGCAAAGGGATCGGTCATTCGGCGACGGTAGGGCCAGGATCACCGAGCATCAAGCAAAGCCGGCAGATCCTGGCGCGCCCAGGGCATTGCGGATCAGTGTCTGCTCTGGACCAGCCGCCGACGTCACTCCCCAGGAAGCCGGTGGGAGTTGCGAAACCGGTGATTCGAGACGGCGCAGCCGTGGATCCGGCTATGGCTCAGGCCAGGCCGCCGATGTAGCGGGTCTTGGTCTCGACGTACTCGTGGATGCCTTCGAGCCCCGACTCCCGTCCCAACCCGGACTGCTTCATGCCGCCGAACGGCGCCTCGGGCGTCACCGGATACCAATCGTTGACGCCGACGAGCCCGAACTCGAGCGCATCGGACACGCGGTACGCCGTGGCCAGATCCTTGGTCCACACCATCGAGGCCAACCCGTAGTCGACGGCATTGGCGAGAGCGATGGCCTCCTCTACGGTCTCGAAAGGCATGATGGGCAGCACGGGGCCGAACACCTCGTCTGCCACCGCCGGGGCGTCAGCCGGTACATCGGTCATCACGGTGGGGCGGTAGAAGAAGCCCGGACCGTCGATCCGAGCGCCGCCCGTGACGAGCCTGGCGCCGGCATCGACAGAAGCCGCAACCATGGTGTCGACGCGGTCACGCTGGCCTGCGTTGATCAAGGGCCCAATCGTCGTGGCCGGGTCGAGGCCATTTCCGACGACCTGGCGATCGGAGGCCGCCGCAGCCGCTTGGGTGAACTCTTCGACGACCGAAGCGTGGACCAGGAAACGCTGCGGGGCGATACACACCTGGCCGCAGTTGCGGTACTTGGCAGTGACGCCTGCTGCGGCGACGGATTCGATGTCCTCGACGTCGGGGAAGACGATCACGGGGGCGTTGCCGCCGAGCTCGAGGGCGAGCCGTGTCACCGTGCGTGAGGCGCCATCCATCAGGAGCTTGCCGACCCGCACCGAGCCCGTGAACCCGATCTTGCGGACACGTGGATCGTCGAGGAAGGCCTGTCCCATGGCGTGCGCATCGCCGTTGACGATGTTGATGACCCCAGCAGGCACCCCTGCATCGTGGAGCGCAGCTCCGTAGAGCATCGCCGAGCGGGCCGTGTACTCGGAAGGGCGTACCACGGCGGTGCAGCCGGCAGCCAGGGCGGATGAGACTGCTCGATTGATGTTGTAGACCGGGAAGTTCCATGCCGTGATCACGGCGACGACGCCCAGAGGTTGGTAGGTGACGTCGATGTGGCGGCCCTTCACTCGGGCAGGGATGATGCGACCCCCGAGCCGCTTTGCTTCTTCTACTGCGTAGATCAGGTAGTTCGGTGCAGACAACCATTCGGCGCGAGATTCGGCGAGGGGCTTTCCAGACTCCTCCGTGGTGATGCGCGCATAGGCATCAGCCCGCTCGATCAGGAGGTCGGCGGCCCGCATCAATGCGGCGGCGCGCTCATACGGCGTCGCCGCTGCCCATGCCGAGAAGGCGTCTGCGGCAGCATCGATGGCGGCGACCGCATCGGGCGTACCGCCGAACGGCACGGTATCGACGACCTCCTCGGTAGCGGGGTTCACGACCGGTCGGGTCGTCCCGGCAACGGCTTCCACCCAGTCGCCGTCGATGAGCTGCAAGTGCGGGGTCATGGCGTCGCTCCTCTCATCGGGTTCCCCAGTCGTACGTTTGTTTCACGAGGTCGATGTAGCCGAAGACTTCGACGTCGCCCACGTCGGGAATGGACCGAACCCGGTTCACCGTGGCCAGCAGATGCTCGTTTGTCTCGCACACGATCTCCAGGAGGAGATCAAACCGTCCGGTCGTGATGACGACGTAGTCGACCTCAGCGAGTTGTGCCACGGCTCCCGCAACGCCGCCGAGCGGTCCCGCCACCTTGATCCCGAGCATGGCTTGGATGGCGAAGCCGAGCGTCGTGGGGTCGGTCACCGCGACCACCTGCATGACCCCCGATTCGATGAGCTGCAGCACCCGCTGCCGCACCGCAGGCGCAGAGAGACCGACGAGGGGGCCGAGCTTGGTGTACGGCATCCGGCCGTCCGCTTGAAGATGCTGGATGATGAGCTTGTCGGTTTCGTCGAGCCGGTTGCTCACCTGTTCCCGGGCGTGGTTGGATCGCATGACCGTCGCTTCGCTTGTGTCAATAGGGCTTCAAGAGCGTATCAGTTGCGACGGGTGTTGGCGCAAGTCATACTCTTGCCTCGTGACCGCAAGGCAACAGATCCGTAGGTCAGGATCCCCCTACCGCCGGCCCGATGGGCCGGGGGTGCTGTTCTCCCGTACGCGGGGGGACTGCTCCCGGGCCGGCAGTGAGGGGCTGTGATGGGTGCGATCAAGCTCGTGACCGAGATTCCGGGACCGAAGAGCCGCGAGATCGTGCTGCGGCGAGCGGCGGCGACGCCGAGCGGAGCGTCCATGCTCACCCCGATCGCGATCGCATCGGGTCACGGCGCATTGGTGACCGACGTCGACGGCAACCAGCTCATCGACCTGGCAGGCGGCATCGGCGTCCTCGCCGTTGGCCACACGCCGGATGCGATTGTGAAGGCGCTGCAGGAGCAAGCGGCGAACCTCATCCACATGTGCGCCATCGTCGCCACCTACGAGCCGTACGTTGAGGTAGCCGAGGCGCTGAACCGCGTCACACCCGGTGACTTCCCCAAGAAGACCGTGTTGATGAACAGCGGTGCCGAGGCCGTCGAGACAGCCGTGAACATCTGCCGTTCCTTCACCGGCAGGCAAGGGATCGTCGTGTTCGACGGGGCGTACCACGGACGCACCAACATGACGATGGCGATGACCTCGAAGTTCAATCTCTTCAAGAAGGGTTTTGGGCCGTTCGCTCCAGAGGTGTACCGCTTCCCGTTCCCGAACACCTACCGCCGACCGGCAGGGATGAGCACTGCGGACTACGTGTCGTGGTCGGTCGAGAACCTCGACCATTGCTTCACGGCGATCGTCGATCCGTCCCACGTGGCGGCGATCTTCGTCGAACCGGTGCAGGGGGAGGCCGGATTTGTCCCTGCTCCATATCCGTGGTTGCGGCGCCTCCGCGAGCTGTGCGATGAGCATGGGATCGTGATGGTCGCCGACGAGATTCAGTCGGGGTTCGGCCGCACCGGCAGGCTGTTCGCCATCGAGCACGCCGCAGTGGTTCCTGATCTGATCACCACGGCCAAGAGCCTGGCCGCCGGTATGCCGCTGTCCGCAGTGACCGGGCGCGCCGACATCATGGATGCCCCGCATCCCGGTGGGCTCGGCGGCACGTACTCGGGCAACCCGCTGGCCTGCGTTGCAGCGCTCGGGGCGATCGCGCAGATCGGCGAACCCGACTTCCTGGCACGGGCGCAACACATCGGCGCAACCGTGCGCACACGACTTGCTGCGATCAAAGAGCGCCACCCATCGATGATCGGTGATGTGCGTGGCGTTGGTCCGATGCTGGTCATTGAGCTCGTGCACGATGCCGAGTCGAAAGAGCCCTGGATGGAGGCTGCATCGGCCATCACGGCCGAGACGGTGCGCCGGGGTGTGATCACCATCCGCGCCGGGCTCTACTCCAATTGCGTCCGCTTCCTCCCGCCCCTCACCATCGCCGAAGCCGAGCTACAGGAGGCGCTCGACGTCCTCGACGCCGCCGTGGACATGGTGGCCAAGGAACTCAACGGATGATCCGCAGGGTTCGGCTGAGCGGCGGTCCAGCGCCCAGAGGAGCGACCCACGGCGCCGCGTACGTCGACGCCATCCAGGCATACACCGATGAGCGGGTGTCGCTCGTCGCCGGCGGGATGTGGTCGGGAGCCGAGTCGTCGCGGGATCACATCCTCGAAATCGCCGACTCCATGGTGCCTGCCCACGAGGAGTACTCGCCTGGCTTGACCGCCGAGATGCTCGCCATGGCCGGCGCGGCAGGGATTTCCGCCGGCGAGGCCGTCATCGTGGGCGGCTTCACCGATTTCATCGACACGGTGCGGGCAGAGCTCGGCGCGGCGCCCGAGGAGGACACCTGCACCGCGGTCATCGTTCCGGCCGCAGCATCGAGCGACGGGACCGGCCTGTTGGGCCAGACCTGGGATATGCACGACACCGCAACGCCGTACATCGTGATGCTCGATCTCCTTCCCGACGACGGCCCTGCGTCACTCGTGTTCACGACGGTCGGGTGCCTCGGCCAAATGGGCATGAACGAGGCGGGCATCTGCATTGGGATCAACAACCTGACCGCATCCAAGGGTGTGCGGGGCGTGACATGGCCGTTCGTGGTGCGCAAGGCTCTCCAGCAAACCACGTTGGATGCGGCGGTGGCGTGCGTGCTCGATGCGGACCTGGCCGGGGCCCACAACTTCCTCCTGGTCGACGCCGCGGGGCGGGGTGTCAACATCGAGGCCATGCCGCAGGGTGCGGTGGTGACCCAGGTCACCGACCGCCCGTACCTGCACACCAACCACGTGATCGATGCGGCCAACCGGGCATACGAGGCGCCGCGGGACGGAGCGCTGCTCGCCAGTTCGGTCAAGCGTCTGGACCGTGCACGCGAGATCGTGGGCGACCGTCGCCTGAGCCCTGAAGACCTCATGGAGCTGACGAGGGACGAGGAAGCCATCTGCCAGACGGCGACTGCGCCTTTCCACATCGAGAGTTGCGGCGCCTCCGTGATGCGGCCGGCGACCGGAGAGTACTGGGCCGTCTGGGGCCGTCCCGCAGAGAACAGCTACGAGCGGTTCGTGGTGGAGACGTCGTGACGGACTTCGTCTACACCAACCTCACCCACGACCTCGCTGCGCAATGTGCCGCTCTCGAGCTGGCAGCCTTCCCCCATGCCGATCCCGCCGAACTGATCTCTGAAGCCGACATGCACGCGTACGCCGACACGTTTCCTGCGGGCTTCTTCGTGGTCCTCGACGGAGATCGGGTCGTCGGTCAAGGGGCAGGCATCTACCTCGACTTCGACTTCAACCATCCCCAGCACACGATCATGGGCATCACGGGTGAGCATCAGTGCGGGAACCATGACGACGACGGGGACTGGTACTACGGGACGGACATCGTCGTCCATCCGGAATACCGGCGCCGTGGCATCGGCAGGAAGCTGTACGAGCTGCGCAAGGAGCTCGTAGTCCGCGATCGGAAGTGCGGCATCATCGCCGGCGGCTACCTGGCCTCATACGGGAATCACAAACACGAGCTCAGTGCGGCCGACTACTGCCGGGCAGTCGCCGGCGGGGATCTCTACGATCCGACGTTGTCATTTCAGATCGAGAACGGCTTCGAAGTGAGGGGCGTGTTGGAGAACTACATCGAAGACGAGCAGAACGACGGTTGGTCGGCGTTGATCGTCTGGGAGAACCCGCACGTCGACAGGAGCAACCCGTGACGGACGCCGTCACCCTCACCGGCGTGACCAAGCGCTTCGGCGACGTTGCCGCGGTGAAGGCGCTCGATCTGACCATCGCCGACGGCGAGTTCTTCTCGCTACTGGGCCCATCAGGGTGTGGCAAGACCACGACGCTGCGGATGATCGCCGGTTTCGAGTACCCCACCGAAGGTTCGATCATGATCCACGGTAAGGAGATGGGGCTCGAACCACCCAACGAGCGACCGGTCAATACCGTGTTCCAGTCGTACGCGCTCTTCCCCCATATGACGGTCGAGGAGAACGTCGGGTTCGGGCTTCTCATGAAGAAGGTCGACAAGACCGATATCGCGCAGCGGGTCACGAGAACCCTCGACATGGTGCAGCTCGGCCACAGGGCAGATGCGAAGCCGAATCAGCTGTCCGGTGGCCAGCAGCAGCGGATCGCCCTCGCCAGGGCGCTGGTCAACGAGCCCGAGGTGTTGCTCCTCGACGAGCCGCTGGGGGCGCTCGACCTCAAGCTCCGTCAGGCCATGCAGCTCGAGCTGAAGGACCTCCAGTCACGAGTCGGGATCACCTTCATCTACGTGACGCACGACCAGGACGAGGCGCTGACGATGTCAGATCGTATCGGGGTCATGAACGACGGGAATCTGCTTCAGGTCGGCTCACCGGAGGAGATCTACGAGCATCCACGCTCGCGGTTCGTCGCGGACTTCATCGGGGAGATCAACCTGCTGCCGGCGGTGGTCGTCGACCAAGGTGCGGTGCGGCTGCTCGGGGGACAGGTGGTTCGCGCCGCAACCAATCTGGAAGCCGAGTCGGCTGTGACCGTTGCGGTGCGTCCCGAGCGGCTCGAGGTCCACGGGATCGACGAAGACATACCCTCGGACCGGAATCAGGTGCAGGGCACGATCTCGAGGAGGATCTATCACGGCGACGTGTTCTACTACGACGTCGATACCCCCGCGGGGCTGATCGAGGTGAAGGAGGAGAATCGACCCAGCGTCAAGCTGCACGACGAGGGTGAGGAGATCATCGTCACCTGGTTGCCGGTGGCCATGACGGTGGTCGACGAGTGACGACGGAAGCTCCCCCTGAGGCGGTGACGCCCGAACTCGAGGAGGCGGCGGCGCGGGCCCAGGCCAGACGGGGTGTGTTGATCGCACTGCCGTCGTGGGGGTATCTGACACTGTTCTTCGCGGTGCCGTTGCTCATCGTCTTCGTCTACTCGTTTGCGTCGAGGAGCTCCACGGGGCTGACCCGGCTGGCGAACTGGAACCTGGAGTCGTACCGGAGGTTGTGGGACCCTCTGGTCGGCGAGATCGCCTTCCGGTCGCTCACGCTTGCCGTCGTCACGACGCTCATCTGTCTGATCGTCAGCTATCCCTTCGCCTACTACATCGCCACCAGGCGCCCCGCGGTGCGCAACGTGCTGCTGGTCCTGGTCATGATCCCGTTCTGGTCGAACTTCCTGGTGCGCACCTATGCGTGGCGGGTGCTGCTGGGCTCGGACGGGCCGGTCAGCCAGCTCAGCCAAGCTCTTGGTGGGGAGCCGATCCGGCTGCTGTTCACCAACACCGCCGTGTTGATCGGTCTGGTGTACGGCTTCCTTCCGTTCATGGTGCTGCCGCTGTATGCGGCGCTCGAGCGCATGGACTGGTCCCTGGTCGAAGCCGCCCGCGACCTGTACGCCGACGGGTGGACCGCGTTCCGGAAGGTGACGTGGCCAATGTCGCGGCCCGGCGTCGTTGCCGGCTCGATCCTCGTCTTCATCCCGACGCTGGGCGCATATGTGACCCCTGCGATCCTTGGTGGTGCGCGCACGACGTTGCTGGGTGACTACATCGTCAGCCAGTTCCTCGCCGCAAGGAACCAGCCCTTCGGCTCAGCGCTGTCCATCGCCGTCATGAGTGTGATGCTCGCAGCCACGATCTGGTACTTCCGCTCCGGGGGGAAGAACCTGTGAGCGCATCCACGGGGCTCCGGCCCCGCAGCTTGGCCGAGCGGCTCCTCGCAGCCAACGCCTGGCTGGTGTATGCGTTCTTCTACGCCCCCATCCTGCTGTTGATCGTGTTCTCGTTCAATGACAACGAGAACGTCGGGATCTGGACGCAACCCTCGTTCCGCTGGTACGGGGAGATGTTCCGCAACGACGACGTGATGCGCGCCATCCGTAACTCATTGACGGTCGCCGTGATCTCCACGGTGGTCTCGACGATCCTCGGTACGGCGACCGCCCTTGCCCTCGAGCGCTTCCGCTTCCGCGGGCAGCGGGTCTACGACGGCCTGGTGTACCTGCCGGTGATCATCCCCGACGTCACCATGGCGGTGATGATGCTGCTGTTTTTTGCGCAGGCGTTCTCGATCTTCGACGCCGGTTTTGGGGCGGCGCCGGATTTCGGAATCGGGACCATCTCCTTGAGTCACATCGCGTTCAACATCTCGTTTGTCGCCATCGTGGTGAGAGCGAGGCTTTCGCAGCTCGATCCGTCGCTCGAAGAAGCCGCCGCCGATCTCTACGCCGGGCGCTGGCAGGCATTCCGGCGCGTGACTTTGCCGCTGATTCTGCCGGGGGTCATGGGCGGCGCGCTCTTGGCGCTGACACTGTCGCTCGACGATGTCGTCGTGACGAGCTTCGTTTCCGGCCCGGGCTCCACGACGCTGCCTGTGTACGTCTTCGGTTTGGTACGCCGCGGCGTGACCCCGCTCATCAATGCGGTGAGCACGGTCATGTTGGTAGCGTCAATGGTCCTGGTCGGGGTGTCACTGGGCTTCCAGCGGCCGTCGAGGGGGAACACCAACACATAGTGAAGGGATCAACATGAAACACAACCACGGGCTGTGGCGCGGGGTCATACTCATCCTGGCGTTTGCGATGGTCATTGCTGCATGCGGCGGCGACGACGATGGGGGAGCGTCTGCCGCCGACTGTGAGGTTGGGGCGACGGACGGGGATCTGAACTTCTACAACTGGTCGGAGTACATCGATCCCGATCTGATCACAGCTTTTGAGGCCGAGTACGGCGTCGATGTCGTCGAGTCGTTCTACGAGTCCAACGAAGCGATGCTGGCGCAGCTCCAGTCCGGGGTGAACTACGACCTCATCGTTCCGTCCGACTACATGGTGGGCATCATGATCCAGGAAGGTTTGCTGACGGAGCTGAACAAGGATGCGATCCCCAACCTGGAGAACCTGGCTGACCAGTTCCAGGCACCGCCCTACGACCCCGACCTGGCGTATTCGGCCGCCTACCAGTACGGCACCACCGGTCTCGGGGTGAATCTCGACCTGGTTGGGGATGCCTTCACGCCGAGTTGGGCGCTGGTCTTCGATCCAGCAGTCACCGAGAACTTCAGCGGCGGCGTGTCGCTGCTCAACGATCCACGAGAGACGATGGGTGCGGCGCTGGAGTACCTCGGGTACTCGATCAACGACACGAACCTGGACCACCTCCAGGAAGCGACTGAGCTGATCAAAGCCGCAAAGGCCAACATCGCCCAGTTCGACTCCGACCAGTACGACGAGACCTTGGTCGCAGGCGAGGTCGCTGTTGCGCACGGGTACTCAGGGAACATGATCGTGGCGATCGGCGAGGCCGACGACCCCGACCAGTTCACGTACGTGCTCCCCGAAGAAGGCGCAACGCTGTGGATCGACAACATGGCCATCCCCGTGGCTTCCGAGGCGCCGTGTACTGCCCACACGTTCATCAACTACCTGCTGGACGGCGAGAACGGTGCCGCACTGACGAACTGGAACTACTACGCCAGCCCCAATGGGGCGTCGGTGCCGTTCCTCGACCAAGAGGTCATCGACTTCAACGCCGCCAACGACACGGCGAAGCTCGAGGTCATCACCGACACCGGGGACTACGAGATCAACTTCACCGACAAGTTCGCAGAAGCGCGAAGCTGAACTGAGCGAAGTTCGGGGAGGGGCTGCGCCTCTCCCCGAACCGCATCCAGGGATCAGGGCTCCCGGGGAGAGCAGCAGCGAAAGGGAGCATTGCGGAACGTCAGACCGAGCAGGGTCGAGATTGCATGGCCAAGCCCAGGTCCAACCACGAGCTCAGCCGGACGGTACGAATTCGATCGGCCCCGACCGACGGCGCTGCAACCCGATCGACCCGGCCGCCGAAGCTCGCCGATGACGTCGGTCCGAACCCCTTCTGCGGAGTCGCACCGCTCGGTTAGCGCCTGCGCGGTCGCCTGACCGCTGCCTCTCCAATACCTAACCGCCGGCTATCCGCAAACAGACGTGCCTTTGGTTGTCTGGTGGCGACGGGGGATGCACCCCCGCCTGGTGCTGGACTCTGGAGGGGACCATGAAGGGCATGCAAGTAGGGCTGTTGGGGCCCGTTCAGTTGACTATCGACGGTGCGGAGATCCCGATCCGACGGCCGCAGCTACGCCGCATGTTGGTGGTGCTGGGGCTCAACCCCGGCCGGGTCGTCTCGACCGATCTGCTCGTGGACGCGATGTGGGAGGAGGCGCTGCCGTTGGATCCTCAGCATGCGCTCCACGTCTACATCAATCGACTGCGCAAGCTCGGGCCGGGCGTGGCAGCCGCCGTCCGCACCGAGCCTCGTGGGTACGTCATGGACGTGCCACGCGATGCGGTCGATGTCCAACGGTTCGAGAGTGGCGTCGCCGCAGGCCACGGGCTGCTCGACGTCGATGCCCTGGCCGCTCGGGAGCGTCTCGTGGGTGCGTTGGCGTTGTGGCGAGGGACGCCGTTCGGCATGTTCCAGTACGCCGAGAGCTTTGCGGACGCCGCCCGCAGACTCGAGGAGCAGCGACTTGATGCGCTCGAAGACCTCTGCGACGCGGACATCAGGCTCGGGGAGGCGAGGCGAGCCCTGCCGGCATTGTACGAGCTGGTTTCACAGAACCCATTTCGGGAGCATCTCGTGGCGCTGTTGATGCGAGCGCTCGATGCCGATGGGCGGAGAATCGAGGCGCTTGCGGCCTACCGCGCCCACAGCGTGATGCTCGAGCGTGAGCTTGGTGCGGAACCGTCGATGGCGATCCAGACCATCGCCTACGAGGTGCTGCTGGGAGGCACAGGGAACGACGCGGCCGGCCGCGGTGCGGGCTCGATGGATTCGCTGTATCCCGCTGCCCGGTGAGGCGACGGAGAGGACCGTGTGGTCCCGTTCGGGATGCGGGACCGGACGGTCCGGTGCCCGTACCGTCCGGCTGCAGGGGGGAGGGAATGCGAAGGCCGGCGGGAGTGATGTTTCTGGACCAAAAGGGAGAATCAATGACTTTGACCAAGCGAATCGGGATTCCCGTCATCGTCGCCGCCATGGCGCTGGTTGCAGTGGTCACTCTGCAGCCCGCCGAAGCCGGTGGTATGAACGAAGCTGTCAGCGGGAACTTCATCGACACGGCGATCGACACGAACGACGACGGCATGCAGGCGAACTACTTCAGCGGTGCGGTGCAAGGCCGCAAAGCCACCTACGAGGGGCTCGTTGAGATCATGTTCAGCCCGGCACCGACCGGCCTGTGTGCGGCAGGCGAAATCGAGGGATCCGTGGTGGAGTACAGCATCGTGCGCCGCTACGAGAACGGCGACCTGCTCTACTCGACATTGGTGGACGGGGTGCTGTGCTTCGACCCCGCGACAGGGCTCGCCAGCTTGGTGATCGACGCCGAATTGACGGGCGGCACGGGCCGGTTCGCGAATGCGACCGGGACGTACACGGCCGACTTCACCGTGCGGCTCCTGGTGCCGGATCCGATGGGAGGCATCGGCCACGGCGCCTTCTACGGGCCAGTCACCGGCTGACTCAACCCGAGGCCGGCAACGCGGAATCCGTGTTGCCGGCCTCAGGCGGCGCCTGGAGCGTTCCATCGCCGGTGCGGTCCCGGACTCCGTCAGCCCTCGCCGCGCATACGCAACTGCTCCAGCGCCCGCTGCCGTGCGGATGCCACATTGGGGAGCAGGTCGTCGAGGTTCGTGCCGGCCAGCGCCGTACCGAAAAACCCGATGACGATGGCGGCCCGGCTGCCAAAGATCATGCCGAAAACCGTCGCGATCACCGCAGGCACGACGGGAACGCCGACGATGAGCTGCTGGGCTTGATCGTCGGGTGGATCGTCCTTCCACGCCAGCAGCTGGTGAGCGACAAAACCGAGCCCTGTGGCGGCCGAGGCCGCGCCGAGGGCGGAGAGCAGGCGTTTCATCGCGCCACCCTATCGCACGCGATGCGCGTCCAGATGCTCGGTCGACGGCACGCCGCCGGTCCCTCAGTCGCCAGCCCGTTCGTAGATGCAGAACTCGTTGCCCTCCGGATCCGCCATGACGGTCCACGCCGGGTAGTCGCCTTCCTGGTGTTCGCCGATCTCGGATCCACCCAGGCTCACGATGAGATCGCGGAAGGCGGCACGATCCGGAACGCGAACATCCAGGTGCAGGCGGTTCTTCGCCGCCTTCGCCTCTGGCACATGTTGAAAAGCCAGATGTGGACCCTCAGTCCGCATGGGGCTGAGATAGGCGTACCTGGTGTCGCGATGTACCACCTCGAGCCCGAGAAGTCGTGTCCAGAACGCCACCGCCTGGTCCAGGTCGGCGGTGTCATGCATGACCGTCGAGACGACTCCTACTTCGGTGTCGGATGTCACGCCATGGTCTTCGAAGCGTTGCGAGCCGCCTGCCGCAGATGAGCGATCAGCTCGCGCACCTGCAATCGCAGCGCTTCCAAGGCGTCGGCCGCGGCATCTTTGGCTCTCTCCAACTCTGGTCGGGCTGCGTCGAATGCATGCTCCATCTCGGCCACGGCGTCCTTGGCGTCCATCTCGGCGAGGTGCGCCTGGAGGCGCATCCGGTCGAGAAGCTCCTGCCAGGCTTCGAGCTGCTTGCGGGTGGCGGCTCGGTACTTGGCGACGTCGTCGGCCCTCTCCGCCTCGAAGTCCGCCCAGGCGGCCCTGACTTCACCCTCCAAGCGGTCGATCGCCCCGCGGGTCTTGGCGGCGGCGGAATGGAACTCCGCCTCTGCCGAGGCGCCAATCCGCCCCGCTGCCGCCCTGAGGGCGGCGTTGTCGCCCTTCAATTCGGCGACGATGGTTCCGAACACGGTGGTCTCCTCGTCGTCCCAGAGGTTCACCTCGATTTCGAGGGCTTCCAAAGACTCGTTCACCGCCGCGAGCCGTTCGCCGAGGTCGATGTCCGTATCGTGCGAGGTTGGCGTGTCGTTCATGTGGTTCTCCGCTGCTTGACCGACCTCCACTATGTCACTTGTCGCCGGCAGCGACTAGAGCCGATCGACCGCGGCCGACCGTCGAGCGGGTTTCAGCGGTACGAGGGATCCTCGAGGAAACGGCTGAACGGGGTGCCTTCGAGCGCCTTTTCGAGGTCGGCGTAGTTGGCGATCCGTTGCGTGAGGTCGCCCGACACGCTCCGTGACAGATCGGTAGCCACGGTGACAGGATCGAGGTCGAGGGCCCGGAACACACGATCGGCCGTTGGCTGATGGCACTCGGGCCGCAGCAGATCGGCCTCGTAGTCGACCTGCACGTATTCGTACGGCGCCAGCACGGCGGCCTCCCGATCGAGATGGGCTTGGCGGCGGCCCATCACCTCGATCAGCGCAGCCGGGTCGACGGTCAGCGCCGGCCGCGGCCCGGCCGAGTGGTCGTGGTAGGTCCCGCGCATCTCGGCAAAAGAATTGGAGATGGCATGCCGAAGCAGGTTGTTGCGGCGCAGGTAGATGATCCGGTAGCCCGCACCGACAAGCTCACCCAGGAACGCAGCCGGGTCGACGTGTTGCGTGTCGCTGAGCTGGTAGATCTTCACCTTGAAGCCGAAGACCGGCCGGGGCGAGGCGAGGGCGTAACTCTCGACGAGCTGCAGCGGCTGAGCGACGTGTTCGGCGAGGATCTCTCCCTCGCACCGCACGTCCGGATGGGTGTTGAGGAGCGAGCGCAGCAGGCTGGAACCGGTCCGTCCCTGCCCGAAGATCACAAAACGGGTGTGGGGCAGTGCTGCGCCAGACCCTCTACGCGAGGAGGCGACCCTGGCCGCCACGTCTCGCAGGGCGTTGGTGATGCCACGGTTCATCGTCGCAGAGTACCCAGCCGGGTCCCGTGGCAAGCTCACAGGACCGAGAGGGCGAACACCAGCAACGCTTGGCCGAGGTGGTACGTCACGATCGTCACGATGCGCCCGCGACGTATCGGCTGTACGAAGCGATTCCACGCCAGGACGGCATCGCTGACGTAGAACAGTGCGGCGCCGGCCATCGCAGCCACCACCCGAGTCCCGGCGGCTGCCATCACCATCGCGGAGATGGCGACGATGTAGGTGATCACGGGTGCGACCAGCGGGGGTGTCCGGGAGCGTACCGACCCGACGATCCGCCGTCCGATGGTGGCGGCCGCCACAACTGTGATGACCGCACCGGCGACGACTCCGGGGACGGTGACACCTGCTGCAATCAGCCCTGCGACGTAGGCGACGTGCGCCAGCAGGAAGGCGCCGAGCCCCGCCACGAACTTCTCCCTTTCGAGCATGAGGAACACGTCTCCGGCAAGGCTCGACACCAGGGCAGCCACGAACCACCACCGGACGGCAGTCGAGGGGGCATCGATCGTCGAGGCGGCGACGACGAGGGCCATCATCACGGCCGGTTTGGCGAAGTACTCCAGCCGCCGGTTTCTGGTCCACACCGCCCGCCAATCCACCACGGCGACGACGCCGGCGACGACGAAAGCCGCGGCGGCCGTGTTCACGGTGCGGTGGTGCAGAAGCGGACGACGAGCGCAGCCAGGCTCCTGGCGACGTCGTGGAGCTCGGAAATCGGGACGAACTCGTCTTCGCGGTGTGCGTGGCGGGCATCGCCGGGCCCGTAGAGAATCGAGGGGACGCCGCCCACGTTCACCAGATGGCGGAGATCGGAGCCGTACGGAACCCCCACGACCGGAGGCGGCGTGCCCGCTATCGCACCGTGGACCGCCTGCGTGGTCTTGACGATCGCCGCGTCCGCAGACGTGGAAGCCGAATCGAACTGACCACCCCACCATTCGACCTCGACGGGGTGGGCCGCAAACCACGGATCCCCAGATGCCAGGGCCGCAATAGTGGTCTCAAACTCACGCCTCGCAGTGTCCGAAGCCTCGCCTGGCGCCACGCCGTACCGACCCTCGGCGATGAGGTGGTCCGGCACGGTGGACGGCCACTCGCCGGCGCGCACCATGCCGACCGACAGCGCAAGAGGCAGGTCGTACGCGGCGAACAGGCTGTCGGAGAACCTGGCGTTGCGGCGCCGCTCCAGCGACTGGAGAGCGGCCAGCACGGGAGAGAACTTCTCGACCGCGCTGACACCCTCGGTGCGGACAGCTCCGTGGGCGGGTCTGCCCCGCACCGTGAGGCGGAAGCCGAGCGCACCGGCCTGACTGACGGCGACGGTGCCGTTGGTGGGCTCGACCACGACCGCGGCGTCGGCGGTGTGGCCGCGGGCGAGGGTGGCCAGGGTGCCGACGCCGCCGTCTTCCTCCCCGATGACCGCCGCGATCGACACGGACCCTGTGAGATCGATCCCCGCTTCTCTGACCGCCCGCACCGCAGCGATGGCGCATGCCAAACCGCCTTTCATGTCGCATGCGCCCCTCCCGTAGACGCGGTCGGACGTCACGGTCGCCGTCCACGGGGGCACGCTCCACAGGCGCTCGTCACCCACCGGGACCACGTCGACGTGCCCGTTGAGCATCAGGTGGAGCCCGTCGCTACGTCCGAAGGTCCCGACGACGCCCCGCCCTGTGACCCGCTCGATCTCTGCCGAATAGTGGGGATGGGTGCGCATGGCGTCCATGTCGATGTCCCAGGCGTCGACCTCGAACCCGCCGCGCGTGAGTTCCGCCGCAACCCGAGCCTGGATGACGTCTTCATCCCCGCCGGTGCTGCGGATGGCGATCAGATCGCTGAGCAGGTCGACCAGCCACGGCAGATCCACCGCCTCGGCGGCGCGGGCCTCTGGCTCGGTCAGGCCCTCGAGATCGGCCGTGTGAGACACGTCGCCCCTCCCTCGGCCTTCAGGGTGATCTCGTGCCCGCGGTAGGTGCGGACATTGCACCCTGCCTCCGCCAGCCGGCGGGAGGTGACAGGGTTGTCTTCGAGCATGATGCAGCGCCGTGGTGCGGTGGCCAGCACGTTGGTCCCGTGGCAGGCCAGCTCCTCGTACGGCACATCGACAAAACGGAAGCCGCGGGCTTCCAAGGCGGTCAGGAACGGAACGGGGAGCAGCGGGCGGTAGACGACGGCGAGGTCGTTGTCCACGAGGCTGATGAGGGACATCAGATGGAGGCAGGCGTCCGGACCCTGGTCGTAGGGGAGTTGCACCGGGACGATCTGGACGTCGGGCAGCAGCAGGGCGATCTGGCGCAGCCCCTCCTGATTGGTACGAAAACCCAGCCCGACGGCAAGCGTGGTGTGGTCCAGCCACAGCAGATCGCCGCCTTCGGCCAGCGCAGGAGGGGTGAGTGCTCCGAGGATCGGCACGCCATGCTCTTCCAGCGTTGCCGCCAGCGGTGCCTCCTCACCGCGGCGCAGCATCTTGCCCATGCGGAGAACGATCGTCCCGCCCGCCGTCACGAGGACCGGGTCGTGGACGAAGATGGCGTCGGCTTTGGCGGCAAGCGGGGTGTCATGGCGGATGATCTCGATGCCGTCATCTTCGAGCAGCCGGACGAAGTCGTCGTGCTCACGCTGCGCCTCGACGAGGTGAGGATTTGCGGTGTAGTGCCACGCTGCGGCGTCGGCTGCCCCGAACGCGGCGTCGGGTCGCCGCACCGCAACGCTGCGAAGTGTCTGCACCATGCTCTGAGCGCCGTAGTCGCGCATCGGGGCCTCCCTGCGGAAGGCCCCGATGCTATCTGTTCGGCGACTGCCGGGCACCACGGTGCTCAGCAGTGACGAGTCATGGACGTGCGACGTCGATCCACACCAGCCGGTGGTCGGAGGACGGGAATGGGAAGTTCCCCACCAGAGCGAACAGGGGGTCATCGCTCGTGGGCCAGAAGACCCCTCCGTCGAGCAGCCGCAGCGTGGTCGAGGGCAGCACGTAGTCGGCCCTGAGGTTGCCGGGAGCGACGTCGGAGAAGTCCGCCGTGTCGAATGCCGGGTCGCTCGAGTGGGTCTCGTTTGCGCCACCCTGCACTAGGGAGGCCTCAACAGCGCCGGCACTCGAAGGAGTGAGTGCCGTGTTGATACGCGGATTGTCGAGCAGGAGCTGGGCCGACCCCGGAATGCTGTCGCCGTCGAGGGGGTCCGAGTTCTGGTCGCCTGCAATCACGAACTTGGCTCGCGGCGAAAGTCCGCCGCGGCGTCCGTTGTCGTCGTAGATGTACCGGTTGCGTCCCGGTGTCACGTAGTCGGCCCAGAAGCGGATCTCGTCGTGGTTGCGGGTGCCGTTGCGGTCCTCTTCGCCGTCGAACACGGGAGGTGTCGGGTGGCTGACGAGGAAGTGCACCGTGTTCCGCCCGATCTTGATCGGTACGTCCCAGTGGCTCTTGGACGACAGCCGGAACACGTTGAGCTCTTCGGGCGAGTACCAGTCGGCGGGTCCGTCGATCGCCGGGTCGTCAGGGAGCAGCGCCCCCGGCATGTCCTTCCACAGGAAGTGCTGGAAGGTGCGAATGCGATCGAAGTCGATGGGATACATCGAATAGACCGCCATCCCGAACTGACCCTCGAAGAAGCCGAAGCCGAACGAGTCGTTCGGCACGAAGTCGCCCGCCGCCCCACTGTTGTCGAGGTCGAACCCGGAGTAGATACCGGTGTTCGATGGCGCCGTGTAGGCGTACGGGTAGTGGATCGGGGGCGCGCCGTTCTGCGAGACGCCGAGGTAGTTGTCCTGGAACAGCCCGAGCGACGCGTGGGCGGCGTCGTAGTCGAACTCGTTGATGAGGATCACATCTGGCCGAGTGCGTTGGATGATCTCGGCGATGGTGGCCGGCTGTGCGCTGCCAGGCGTGGCGAGCTCGGTCGCAAGATCACCGGCGTTGTTGCGATTCAACGATGCGTTGAACGTCGCAAAGCGAATGTCCGAGTTGTCCGAAGCCCCCGCGGGTGCCAGGGTCGCAGCCACCAGGCCAACCACGACGGCGAGCAGCCAGAGAAGTCGTTTCATACCATTCCTCCCAAGGTGTGTGACTCCTTCTCAAAGATACTCAGCTGCGACGAGCGATGTCGGTTGTGAGCCGGTGGGGCGTCAGACGGTGATCGCAATCACGGCGGTCGTGACGATCTCGACCAGCGCGTCGGGGACGACGAGCGACTCGACGCCGATCAGCGCCATGGCGGGATAGTGCCGGCCCATGTGCTCCCGCCATACCGGCCCGAGGGCGTGCAGCGACTGGCGGTAGTCCTCCATCGCGGTGGTGTAGATCGTCATCGAGACCACATGCTCGGGGGCGGCTCCTGCGGCGTGCAGCGCAGCAACGACGTTGCCCAACGCAACGCCGAACTGCTCGACGAAGCCGATCCCGACAAGTCCACCCTGATCGTCGACGGCGATCTGGCCGGCCACGTAGACCGTGGTTCCCGCCTCGGCAACGGCCACGTGGCTGAACCCAGGGGCGGGAGCCATGGTGTCCGGGCTGAAGAACCGGTGGGGAGAGGTCATCGCCCCGTCCATCGCGGTTCGCGGCCTTCGGTGAACGCAGCGTGGAACTCGGCGTGGTCGGCCGTGGTCATCAGCAGTGCCTGGGTCATGGCCTCCAGTTCGATGGCGGCGCCGAGGCTCATCTCTTGTTCTCGGGTCAGGAGGAGCTTCGTGGCGCGGTAGCCGAGGGTGGGCCCGGTGGCGAGGCGGCTGGCGAGAGCTTCGGTCGCGGAGTCCAGTTCGTCATCTGCAACTGCGCGGGTGGCGAGTCCGATGCTCTCAGCTCGTACCGCATCGATCGGGTCGCCGAACATCAGGATCTCCGTGGCGCGACCCAATCCCACGAGCCTCGGGAGCAGGTACGCCGATCCCATGTCGCCGCCCGACAGGCCGACCTTCGTGAAGAGGAAGTGGAATCGGGCAGAGGAGGCCACCATGCGGAAGTCGGCGGCCAGTGCAATGACGGCCCCTGCCCCCGCCGCGGTCCCGTTGACGGAGGCGATGATGGGGAGGGGGCACTCCCGCATGTTCTGCACCACGGCGCCGGTCATGCGGGTGAACTCCAGGAGGCCGCGCGAGTCCATCTCGAGCAGCTCACCGATGATGTCGTCGACGTCACCACCCGAGCAGAACCCACGTCCTCGACCGGTGATGACCAGTACTTCGACGTCGTCGCGATGTGGCAGCTCTCGCAGCAAGTCGCGCAAGTCGGCGTACACGTCGAACGTCAAGGCGTTCAGCTTGTCTGCCCGGTTGAAGCGTACGGTTGCGACCTTGCCGGCAATCGTCAACTCGAAGTGCTCCCAGTCGTCGGTCAGCGGCGCGGTCGAGCGAAACGGACTCATTGTTGGAAGTCGCCGCCCTCGATGATGACCGATTGGCCGTTGACGGCGGCCGCGTCCTCTGCCGCCAGGTACGACACCGCAGCCGCGACCTCCTCAGGCTCGATCAACCGTCCGAGCCGGGTGTGGCCGATGAGCGCTTCGAGGGCTTCATCCCGGCCACGGCCCGTTTTGTCCATGATGTTGGCAAGTGTCCGCTCCGTCATCGGGGTTCGGACGTACCCGGGGCAGACGGAATTGGCCGTCACGCCTGTGCCGGCGACCTCCGCGGCCAGGGATCGCATCAACCCGAGTACGGCGTGCTTGGAGGCGGTGTAGGCGGCGATGTACGGGCCCCCCTGATGGGACGCCACCGAGGCGATGGTGATGATGCGGCCCCACCCGCGGGCCCGCATCCCCGGCAACACCTGCTGGATACAGAGCAAGGGGCCGGTGGCGTTGACCCGATGCATCTGCTCCCAACTCTCCACGTCGATGCGATGGACCGGGGCGGAGCCGGCGATGCCTGCGTTGTTGACCAGGATGTCGATGTCCCCTGCGGCTGCGAAGGCCGCCGCAATGCTGGTCGGATCGGCCACATCGCATACCACCGTGCTGACCGCGCCTGCCGCGCTGGCAGCGGTCTCCTCCAGGGCAGTCGCATCGCGAGCCATGGCGACAACCTCGTAGCCGGCAGCGACGAGCCGGTGTACCACCGCTCGTCCGATTCCCTTGTTGCCACCCGTCACCGCCGCCCGGCGCACAACCTCAGTCATGGGCGCACCCTAGTGTTTGGATCGGTAGCGGCACATGTGCCGGGGGCGCGGGGGCCGCCCGAATCCGGCCGTGGCGGCCACCGGCAGCCGGGACGGGCCCGGCGCTATTCTCACCAAGAGGGTTGCGGAGAGGATCAGCATGAGAGTGGCGTGCATTGGCGGCGGCCCCGGCGGCTTCTTTCTCGCCACGCTGCTTCGCAAACTCGGCCAAGACATCCAGGTCGACGTCTTCGAGCGCAACGCCAGGGACGCCACCTTTGGCTTCGGCGTCGTGTTCTCCGACGAGACCCTCGACAACCTCGCCGCCGCAGACGGGCCGAGCCTCGAACGCATCGCCGGCGAGTTTCGCCGCTGGGGCGAGATCGACACGCTCCACAAGGACCGCTGGGTGACATCGCGGGGCCACGGCTTTTCGGCCATCGCCCGGCTGCGGCTCCTGCAGATCCTGGCAGACCGCGCCCAGGAGCTCGGTGCAGTGGTGCACTTCGCATCGCAGCGATCGCTCGACGATCTCGAAGACTACGACATCGTCGTCGGCGCCGACGGGGTCAACAGCGCTGTCCGCACCAGCAGAAGCGATCAGTTCGGTGCCCACGTCGACGAGGGTGCGGCCCGCTTCATCTGGCTCGGAACCAAGCACCTCTTCGACAGCTTCACCTTCCTCTTTGCCGAGACCGAGCACGGAGTGGTGCAGGCGCATTGCTACCCGTACGACGAGAAGACCAGCACCGTCATCGTCGAGATGGAGGAAACGACGTGGCGCCGGCTCGGTCTCGACGCCACGGCAGACCGGTACACCCAGCCGGGCGACAACGACCTCGAAGCCATGGCATTCGTCGAGTCCACCTTCGGCGGTCATCTCGATGGCAAGGGCGTGATCGGCAACAACTCGACGTGGCGCACCTTCCCCACCGTCCGTTGTGAGCGCTGGCACACCGGCAACGTCGTGCTGATCGGCGATGCCGTGCACACGGCACACTTCTCCATCGGCTCCGGCACGAAGCTGGCCATGGAAGACGCCATGGCGCTGGCGGAGGCTGTAGCTTCGACCGACACGGTGACAGCCGCTCTCGCACGTTATGAGGCGGAGCGGAAGCCCGTCGCCGACAGCTTGCAGCGGGCCGCCGACACCAGCCGCGGGTGGTTCGAGGCGGTCGATCGATACTACGACCTCCCGACGGAGCAGTTCGTCTTCCAGCTGCTCACGAGATCGCAGCGCATCACGTACGACAACCTCGCCCTTCGCGACCCCGAATTGGTGGCCTCGACCCTTGCGTGGTTCCGCGGCACCGTTCCTGGCGAGCTGCGCCCACCCGATCCGGCGGCACCACCCATGTTCTATCCCTTCCAGCTCCGGAGTGTGCGACTCGACAATCGCATCGTCGTGTCGCCGATGGCGCAGTACTCCGCAGTCGACGGCGTCCCCGATGATTGGCACCTCGTCCACCTGGGCAGTCGCGCAGTTGGAGGCGCCGGCCTGGTGATGACCGAGATGACCTGTGTGTCGCCCGATGCCCGCATCACGCCAGGCTGCACCGGGATGTGGAACGACGAACAGGCTGCCGCGTGGAGGCGCATCGTCGAGTTCGTCCACAGGCGTTCCGCAGCCAAGATCGGCCTGCAGCTCGGTCACGCCGGGCGGAAAGGCTCCGTGAAGGTCCCTTGGGACGGTGGGGGAGACCACACGCCCCTCGACGAGGGCAACTGGCCGCTGTTCTCGGCTTCGGCGATCCCGTGGCATTCGGCGAATCAGACGCCGGAGGCGATTGATCGTCTCGGCATGGACCGAGTCAGGGACGACCACGTTGCGGCCGCCGCACGGGGCGCTGCCGCAGGCTTCGACGTCCTGGAGCTCCACTTCGCTCACGGCTACCTGCTGTCGTCGTTTCTCTCGCCGCTCACCAATCGCCGCACCGACGGCTACGGCGGTTCGCTGGACGCACGGCTGCGATATCCCCTGGAGGTGTTCGATGCGGTACGCGCCGTCTGGCCCGCCGAGCTTCCGATGTCGGTGCGCATCTCGGCGGTTGATTGGGTCGAAGGGGGGCACGGAGGCGACGAGGCGGTCGCAGTCGCGGCCGCCTTCAAAGCCCACGGCTGCGATGTGATCGACACGTCCAGCGGGCAGGTGCATCCGGATCAGGCACCTCGCTACGGCCGTCTGTATCAAACCCCGTACAGCGACCGGATCCGCCATGAGGCCGGGATACCCACCATCACGGTTGGTGCGGTTTCCAGCGTTGACGATGTCAACACGATCATTCTCAGCGGGCGCGCCGACCTCTGTGCACTGGCCCGCCCCCACCTGGTCGACCCGTACTGGACCCTCAACGCCGCAGTCGACCAGGAGTACGCAGGGCACCAGTGGCCGGCCCCCTACCTCTCAGGTCAATCGGCGCGGCGCCGCGAGCAGGATCCACTCCGCAGGATTCCGGCCGAGTGAGCGGCTGGCCCGATTCCCTGCCGCGCCCGGTCTCGCTCACCGCAGCCGAGCATGCGGCATATGACGAAGCGAGGACGATCGCCAGGGATGTCCTGGCTCCGCTGGCCCACCACTCCACTCCTGGAGAGATCGACAGGGAGCTGATTGCCGCGCTCGGCAGCTCAGGGCTGCTCCCGCAACTCTTCCCGGATACCCACGGAGGAACGCAGCCCGGGGAAGTGTCGGCCATGGTGTTGTGTCTGCTGCGTGAGGCGATCGCAACCGAGTCGGCCGAAGCGGAGACGGCCTTGGCACTGCAAGGCCTCGGCGCCTATCCCATTCTCCAATCGGCTCGAGCGGACGTGGCGCAGCGGTGGATCCCCGGCGTGGCGTCCGGTGGCATCGTGCCGGCATTTGCCCTCACCGAGCCGGATGCAGGGTCCGACGCTGCGGCCCTCAGCTTGCGTGCAGACCGCGACGGCGACGGGTGGCGGTTGAGCGGAACGAAGAAGTGGATCTCGAACGCTCCGCATGCCGACGTCTACACGGTGTTTGCCCGGACGACCGCCGATGCGGGCGCTCGCGGGGTGACGGCATTTGTGGTCCCAGGCGATGCGGACGGCTTGGGAGGATCTGCGATCGAGTTGGTGGCGCCGCATGCCATCGGGACCGTGGAGCTCGACGGCGTCTTCGTCGGTGCCGACCAGCTTCTCGGAGAGGTCGATCGCGGCTTCCGGGTGGCGATGCGCACGCTGGACCGTTTCCGTCCCTCCGTGGGGGCATTTGCGGTCGGCATGGCGCAGGCTGCCCTCGAGGCGGCGATGGGGTACGCCGCAGAGCGGGAGGCCTTCGGCGGGCCGCTGCGTGATCTTCAGGCCGTCGCCCACCGACTCGCCGACATGGCGACCGCCACCCAGACGGCTCGTCTGCTGGTCTACGACGCGGCCAGGGCATTCGACACGGGAGCGTCGCGGCTCACGATCCGCTCGTCCATGGCCAAGCTCTACGCCACGGAGACGGCGCAAACCGTGGTGGACGATGCGGTGCAGTTGCACGGCGCCGTCGCGCTCGAGCGCGGACACCTGCTGGAGCGACTGTACCGCGAGGTCAGGGCACCCCGCATCTACGAGGGCGCGTCCGAAGTGCAGCGTTCCATCATCTGCCGCAGGATGTACGACTGACGGGCCCGTCGCCATTCTCCCCGAGCCGCGTCCTCCCTGGCCGGAACACCGGGGCCTCGGTTTGGGGGAACGTCGTGGGGCTCCCCCCGCTGCCGGGGGGAGCCCCACCCGCTGCTACGAGTTGTCGCCGATCACGATACGGGTCGCGGCGACAGCGAACACACCTGCCATGAGGAGCGTCAGCGCAAGTCTGAGGTGCTCCATCGAGGACGACCCGGTGACCGGCAAGATCTCCTGCAGCGACACTCTTGCGTCGTTGACGTCCACGAGTGCCGTTGCCTCGAGGGGCATCCCATTCGGGTCGCTTGGGACTGCGGTCACCGTCGCCACGTTGACCAGCGGGCCGTCGAGGGTGTCGTTGTACGCGTAGACCAGTTCGCTTCCTGGTGGCAGCGGCACGGACGGATCGCCCGATACGAGCGTCATGTCGGCGTGGGTGATCCCCAAGGTCTGATCGACGATGTCTACGGGGAACAGATCGGTCGTGCCCGTGTTCAGCACCCGGAAGCAGTACCGAATCGCCGTGCCCTTGGGTGCCGTGACGATCTCGTGAATCGACTCGCTTCCCGGACACGAGGCCGTGTGGCCCTGACGCACGGTTTTCTCGAGCCGGAGGCTCGCCACCAGCAGCTCGATACCCGCATCGTTGCTGACAACGAGCTGGTCGAGGCCGAGCGGCTCGCCTTCGAGATCAGACGGTGTAGCGGTCACGGTCGCCAGCGAAACGCCGCTGACGCCGACCACCGGCAACGAGAGGACGACCTCCTGCCCCGGCAGCAACGGCTCGGTGAGCGTTCCGCTCTCGATGCTGAGATCCGCCGTCATCACCCCGAGGTCGGGATCGACAAGGGTGATCGGGAACAGCGGGTTGTCGCCGTTGTTGATGATCCGGTAACAGAACGACGCCGGGCTCAGTGCGGTGCCGATGACCAGTTCATCGACCCCTTCAACACCGGGACACGCCGGGTTGAGCCCTGCGAGCACCGTCTTTTCGAGCGCCAGCGTTGCCCCAGGGGACGGGGTGGTGTCGACGGCGGCGTTGTTGGTGTCGGTGACGGGGTCGAGGGTGTCGATGGGGGTGCCGTCGGGTTCGACCGGGATGCCTTCGGTGAAGGCGGTGCCGTCTTGTGGTCCGGTGATGGTGGTGGGGTACGAGTACACCAGTTCTGCTCCGGGGGCCAGCGGCACCGTCGGGTCACCTGCGACCAGGGTCATGTCGTCTGCAGTGATCCCGAGGTCGGGGTCGCTGAGGGTGACGGGGGACAGGTGGGTGTCGCCGTCGTTGATGATCCGGTAGCAGTAGGTGGCTGCGGAGCCCGGGTCGTCGATGACGAGTTCGTCGGTGCCTTCCACACCTGGGCACGCACCATCACCGCTCAGCACCGTCTTCTCCAACACGATCCCCGGCACGGGCGAGTCGGGGGTGGTGTCGACGGCGGCGTTGTTGGTGTCGGTGACGGGGTCGAGGGTGTCGATGGGGGTGCCGTCGGGTTCGACCGGGATGCCTTCGGTGAAGGCGGTGCCGTCTTGTGGTCCGGTGATGGTGGTGGGGTACGAGTACACCAGTTCTGCTCCGGGGGCCAGCGGCACCGTCGGGTCACCTGCGACCAGGGTCATGTCGTCTGCAGTGATCCCGAGGTCGGGGTCGCTGAGGGTGACGGGGGACAGGTGGGTGTCGCCGTCGTTGATGATCCGGTAGCAGTAGGTGGCTGCGGAGCCCGGGTCGTCGATGACGAGTTCGTCGGTGCCTTCCACACCTGGGCACGCACCATCACCGCTCAGCACCGTCTTCTCCAACACGATCCCCGGCACGGGCGAGTCGGGGGTGGTGTCGACGGCGGCGTTGTTGGTGTCGGTGACGGGGTCGAGGGTGTCGATGGGGGTGCCGTCGGGTTCGACCGGGATGCCTTCGGTGAAGGCGGTGCCGTCTTGTGGTCCGGTGATGGTGGTGGGGTGCGAGTACACCAGTTCTGCTCCGGGGGCCAGCGGCACCGTCGGGTCACCTGCGACCAGGGTCATGTCGTCTGCAGTGATCCCGAGGTCGGGGTCGCTGAGGGTGACGGGGGACAGGTGGGTGTCGCCGTCGTTGATGATCCGGTAGCAGTAGGTGGCTGCGGAGCCCGGGTCGTCGATGACGAGTTCGTCGGTGCCTTCCACACCTGGGCACGCACCATCACCGCTCAGCACCGTCTTCTCCAACACGATCCCCGGCACAGGGGCGTACGGATCGGTGGCTTCGGTCAGGACGAAAGATGCCGCACCGGCCCAGGCGCCCGACTCTGGGATGCCACGGAAGCCTCCGTTGTCGGTGGGAGACTCGAGCTGAATCGCAACCCATTCGACGCCTACGGGAACCGCCACGTCCATCTCGACGAGGGCGTATTCGGGCCCGACGTTGCCGCCGCGGAATGCGATCACAGGTGCGGCGGGGCTTGGGGCAGGGCAGGGTTGGCCCGGCGGGCTGAAAGGTCCAACGACAACTTCCCGCGCACCAGGGAAGGCCGCCGTACCGCCGGCGTCGACGAGGTCGTCCGCGCTTGTTGGCGGGTTCCCCGATCCGGTAGCCATCCAGATAGCGGAGACGCGGCACGTGCTCGCCGTGCTGTCGGCGCCGCCGTGGCTGAGCCGGATCTCGGCGACCCGGTCCTCGACCGAAGGCCCGAACTCGTACACCACGACTTCTGTGCGGTTGGAGACCGTCGCGGCACCGTCACCGCCGAAGTAGTAGTCGGTGCCGATCTTCCAGTTGACGAGGCTCTCCGCCTCGCACGGCGAAGTGTCGTACACCACGGTGATCGTCGCGCCCCAGTTGAATCCGACGTTGGGCGTCGCAAACGGTGAGACGTCAACGGTGTAGGTACCCGGTTCGCCCGCTCCGAAGAGGCTCGTCACGTCGGCGTACCAGGCGAAGATCGGCTCATTGAGCGCCATGTCCGTACCGGCGAGCGTCCCGGTGAAGGACCCCGATGCGGTGCCGGCCGGCCCAGCCAGGTCGAGATCGACGGAGGCAACACCGGCTTCTTGGTCATCCTGGCCGACCCATTCGACGATGGCGAGCGCGACCGGACCGCCCACGTCGAGCTGGATTCCGCCACTCGGGGTTTGCCGGCCATCGAACAGGCCGACGGCACCGGCAACGGTGTCGTAGCACCCCTCGATGGGTGGAAGCTCGGCGACACCGGCGCGAGCGGGACTGTTGACGAGCGCGACCGAAGCGACGACGAGCAGCGCAGCACACATCCATGCCACGACTCGGCGGGTTCCCACGGCGTGAACCCCATCGCCTCGCGTCGGAAACGCGAAGTGAGCCAAGTTGATTGTTCCCCTAGGTTGCTATTGCGTCGGCAGAGTCCCTTTTGCCCAACTCCGCCTTGACCATTCCCTACGCAATGGCTACCACATGCCGGGGAAGCTACACAGATTCAGACGTCATGTCGAGAACAGCAAGAATTTGGATAGATGTAGAGACATGGGTTACCGGCGTTCAGTAGCGATGCGGCACGCGCCGGCTTGGCTGTTCGCGGAATCACTCGGGAATCAGTGCGCCGAGCGCCCTTCTGTCCACCTTCCCGAGGTGGGTCTTGGGGAAGCTGTCCACGACGACGATGCGGCGTGGATGTTTGTACGGTTCGAGTCGCTCAAGGGCATGCGCCGTGAGTTCCGCAGCGAGATCCGGCCGATCGACGTCGACGATCACGAATGCCACGGGCTTCACCAGACCGGATGCGTCGGCGACGCCAACGACGGCGCACTCACGAACCGCGGTGTGCTCGAGGAGGCAGCTCTCCAGCTCCTGAGGGGCGAGCCACTTCCCGGCGACCTTGAGGCTGTCGTCCGCACGGCCGTGATGCTCGATGTAGCCATCCTCGTCCCTGCGCACCAGGTCGCCGCCGACGAACCACGGGCCGCGGAACGCCTCCGCGGTCTCTGTCGAGGTTCTGCCAATACCCCCACGCCCGTGAGCCGCCCCTCACCCAGAGCAGGCCGATCTCACCGTCGGCGACCTCGGATCCGGCCTCGTCACAGATGCGGATGTCGAAGCCGGCGACAGGCTTGCCCACCGTTCCCGGCTTGACGTCGCCGAGGCGGTTGGTGAGGAAGATGTGCCACATCTCCGCAGTGCCGAGGCCGTCGAGCAGCTCGACGCCGTACACGCGCATCCACTCGTCGTAGAGATGCGGCGGCAGTGCTTCGCCGGCCGAGGTCGCAAATCGCAACGACGAGAAGTCGGCCGTCGCCGACGCGGGGTCCGCAAGGAGCTTGCCGATCATGGTCGGCACGTTGATCAGGACCGTCGGCCGGTGACGCGCCATGTGCTCCACGATGACGCTCGGCGTCGGGTGTTCGGGGAAGAGCACGGCTGAGGCGCCGACCGACAACGGGAAGAACAGATTCGACCCTGTGGCGTACCCGAAGATCAGCTTGGGCACCGCCATGGTGATGTCGTCTTCGGTGTAGCCGATCGTCTCGTGCGCATACCGCTGCGTGGTGTTGAGGAAGCTCCCGTGGGTCTGCACGACCGCCTTGGGGGTGCCGGTCGTGCCCCCGGAGAAGAGCCACAATGCGGGGTCGTCGCGATGGGTGGCCACGGCGGGGTGGGAGGCACTATGGGTGACCGTATCGCTGAACGTGTCGACGAGAGGCGCCGAGAGCTCCGCATCGGACATCGCGGCGGCGGCGAGCGTCGTCACCTCGTGCTCGGCGACGACGGCGCCTGGTCGTGCCAGCCGCAAGATGTCGGCGACGCGGTCTCTCGGCAGATCCGGATTGACCATCACGACTACTGCTCCGAGTTTCAACGCACCGAAGAGCGCTCCGACGAAGTGGGCGCCATCCCGAGCGAGGAGGACGACACGTTCTTCGCGCCGCACGCCGCAATCGGTGAGCGCGGACGCATAGCCGGACGCAAGCGCTTCAACTTGGACGTAGGTGAGACTGGTATCGGGGAGCCGCAGCGCGATGCGCCCACCGCGACCCTCTCTGATGCGATCCGTGAGAAACGCATCTGCGATGTTGACGTGATCGGGATCACGGTCGGGATCTGGGCGCATGACGTTTGATTTGCGGTAGGGAGGTCGGCATCATACCCAGGGGTGGCCGGTCCCTTCTGGAGGCCGCCGCCCACCGGCGACGAGAGGCGGCCGATGAGCGACGCACACCTGCGAACCCCGGTGTACTACCACGACTACCTCCAGCTCGATCGTCTCCTCGACGCCCAGGCGCCGGAATCCGCCAAACGGGGAGCCGAGGCGCACGACGAGCTGCTGTTCATCGTCGTGCACCAGGCCTACGAGCTGTGGTTCAAGCAGATCATTCACGAGCTGCGTGCAGTCCACGCCATCTTCTCTCAGGAGGTCATCCCCGAGCGGGAGATGGGCCGTGTCGTCTCGCACCTGGAGCGGGTGGTGGCGATCCAGCGGTTGCTCCTCGACCAGCTCGACGTCCTCGAGACGATGACGGCCCTCGACTTCCTCGACTTCCGCGACGACCTGGTCCCCGCCAGCGGCTTCCAGAGCATGCAGTTCCGCTTGATCGAGAACATGCTGGGGTTGCAGCTCGAGCAACGGATGATGATCAACGATGCCCCCTACACCACCCGCTTCTCCGATGAGCATCGCAGGGTGCTCGAAGCCTCCCAGCTGGAGCCTTCACTGTTCGATCTGGTGGAGGCGTGGCTCGAGCGGACGCCGTTCCTCCACTTTGGCGACTTCGACTTCTGGACGGCCTACCGCGACGCCATCGAGAAGGTTGCTGCAAGCGATCGCGCCCTCATCGAGGGGCACCCCAACTTGACTGCAGAGGGGCGCAACAACGAGCTGGAGCGCTTCGACGCAACCGCCTCGACGTTCGGCTCGCTGTTCAGCGAAGGGGCCTATGAAGAACTGCGGCGGGCGGGCCGTCGCCGCTTCAGTAGAGAGGCATTCCTGGCGGCCTTGCTGATCAATCTCTACCGCGACGAGCCGATCCTGCAGATCCCCTTCCGGGTGCTCCGTGCGCTGATGGACGTTGACGAAGGCTTCACGACCTGGCGATCGCGCCACGCCATCATGGTGATGCGCATGATCGGGTCGAAGATCGGCACAGGCGGCACCAGCGGGCACGACTACCTCGGAGAGACGGCCCGTCGTCACCGGGTGTGGACCGACCTGTTCGACCTCTCGACCTTCTTCATCCCCCGCTCCCAGCTGCCCGAGCTTCCCGCCACTGTCATGGAGGCCATGCGATTCCACGTGCGACCTGCGGGAACGTGACCTACCGGCATCTGTTCAGCCGGTTCCTGGAACCGGAGCGTCTTCACTTCGCCGCCCACTCGCACCACCTGTGGCCGGACGTCACCGCCGCGGCCCAGGCCCAGGCATGGAACGATGCTGCGGAGCTCGCCGATGCCAAGTGGGCTCATGTCTTCGAGGTGGTCATTCCAGAGGCGCAGGGCCATGTCGCACGCGTGCTCGGCCTACCCGACCCGTCGACGGTCGTCTTTGCCCCGAACACTCACGAGCTCGTTGCCCGGCTCGTCACCAGCTTGAAGCGTCCGGTGGAGATCGTGACGACCGACGGCGAGTTCCACAGCTTCGCCCGGCAGGCATCTCGCTGGGAAGAGGCCGGCGTCGCCGAGGTGCGGCGGGTGCCCGTCGAGCCGTTTGCCACGTTCAACCGGCGGTTCATCGAGGCGATGACACCCGGCACTGCGCTCGTCTACCTGAGCCAGGTCATGTTCGATTCGGGGTTTGTCGTCCCGGATCCGGCCGGCATCGTCGCGGCGGCACCCCCGGCTGCGGAGATCGTCATCGACGGCTATCACGGGTTCATGGCGGTGCCGACGGACCTCAATGCCATGGTCGATCGGGTGTTCTACGTGAGTGGTGGGTACAAGTACGCCATGGCTGGGGAGGGGGCGTGCTTCATGCATTGCCCGAACGGGCGGGTGCCTCGCCCCGTCGATACCGGCTGGTACGCCGGGTTTGCGGCGCTCGAGGATGCGGGCGGCAACGTCGGGTACGCCACCGGCGGCGGTCGGTTCTGGGGAGCGACGTTCGATCCTTCTGGGATCTACCGCCTCAACGCCGTGCAGCGGATGCTGACGGAGCTGGGCATCACCGTTGACGCAATCCACCGTCACGTCGGTCGGCTCCAGAGCCGGTTCATCGAAGGACTTGGATCGTCGAGCGCGCTCGGCAAGTTGATTCCCGGGGTCGACGAGGTGGCGGATCGTGGCCACTTCTTGACCTATGAGGGAGAGGCCGCAGGCCTGCAGGAGGACCTCGCCGCCGGCGGAGTGGTGACCGACCGGCGGGGAAATCGGCTCCGAATCGGCTTCGGCCTCTATCACGAGCCGTCCGATGTGGATACCCTGCTGGAGGTCGTGGCGCGACTCTGAAGGTGGACGCGTCGAACCGAGTCTGCAACCGAAGGAGTGACCTTGACGGAGTACACGAAGATCACACTGGACGAGACCGAGCTGCCGACGCAGTGGTACAACATCATCCCGGATCTGCCTGCGCCACCGCCCCCGCCGCTGCATCCTGGCACGCATCAGCCGATCGGTCCCGACGATCTCGCGCCGCTGTTTCCGATGGGCCTCATCATGCAAGAGGTCACCATGGATCGGTTCGTGGACATCCCCGGCGAGGTGCTCGACATCTACAAGCTGTGGCGGCCCACCCCGCTGTACCGGGCGCGCCGCCTGGAGAAGCTGCTCGATACCCCGGCTCGGATCTACTACAAGTACGAAGGGGTGAGCCCTGCCGGGTCGCACAAACCGAACACATCGGTGCCGCAGGCCTATTACAACGCCAAGGAAGGCGTGAAGAAGCTCACCACCGAGACGGGTGCCGGCCAGTGGGGGAGTGCGCTTGCGTTTGCCACAGCGCTGTTCGGCATGGAGTGCGAGGTGTGGCAGGTGCGAGCGTCGTACGACGCCAAACCGTATCGCAAGACCATGATGGAAGTGTGGGGTGCCGAGGTGCATCCCAGCCCGTCGCCTTTGACGGCGGCAGGTCGTGCGATCCTCGATGCGGATCCCGACAGCCCCGGGTCGCTCGGCATCGCCATCAGCGAGGCCATCGAGGCCGCGGTGCACGACCCGGACGTCCGCTATTCCCTCGGCAGCGTCCTCAATCACGTGTTGATGCACCAGACGGTGATCGGCGAGGAGGCACTGAGGCAGTTCGCCAAGATCGACGAAGTCCCGGACGTGCTCGTCGGCTGCACCGGTGGGGGATCGAACTTCGGGGGCCTGAGTTTCCCGTTCCTCAGGGAGAAGCTGGCGGGCAACATGAATCCCACCATCCGTTGTGTCGAACCGGCGGCCTGCCCTTCGCTGACGAAGGGTGTCTACCGCTACGACTTCGGGGATACGGCCGGTATGGCGCCGCTCGTGAAGATGCACACGCTTGGCCATGACTTCGTCCCGGATCCCATCCACGCGGGCGGGCTCCGCTATCACGGCATGGCACCGCTCGTCTCGCACTTGTACGAGTTGGGGCTCATCGAGGCCGAGGCCATCGGCCAGGTCGAGTGCTTCGATGGTGCGCTGAAATTCGCCCGTTCGGAAGGCATCGTTCCCGCACCTGAACCGACCCATGCGATCGCAGCGGCGATCCGGGAGGCGACCAGAGCGAAGGAATCGGGAGAGGCGCGGGTGATTCTCACGGCGCTGTGCGGTCACGGGCACTTCGATCTCGCTGCCTACGAGGCATTCCTCGGCGGGGAGATCGTGGACTACGACTACCCGGAGGAAAAGGTCGCGGCAGCCATGGAGAGGGTCCCCGTCATCGAAGGATGATCATGTCGTGTCGCGAGTGTCGGTCGGCGTTCGACCGGCCGGCACTCAGCATGGACGGCTTGCGCTGTCCGCTCGAGCCCTGAGCCGTAAGGCGGTCTACGTGGGCGGAATGCTCAGCCGGCGGCGTCGCGAGCGTTGCCGAGTTCGGTCGTGAACGAGTCGAAGTCGTCGCTCACTTCGGTCCCGAGGAATTCGACGGCCGCAAGTGCGACGAGGGCGATGAGCATCAGTAGGAAGACATACTCGACCAGCGAGGCACCACGCTCGTCCGCCGTAACTGTGTGCCACCAAACACAGACTGATCGGCTCACTCAAACCTTCCATCGTCCGTCCCCCGGCGCCCCACCTTGGGACGAGCCCAGCCCCGCTGAGGGCAGTGCTTCTGTCACTTTACGAGCTTCAGCTGGGTCCACCAAGGGACGAACGACCCATTTTCCGCCACCCGCATCGGCAAGGACGGTCACGCTGCAGGTCGGATGAGGTGCCGCTCCAGGATCTCCCACGTTTCCGGTCTCCCAAGCTCGTCCTTGAGCGAGCGGAGCGTTCGCAGGAACGCCGGCACCGCTGCCTTGGTGGAGAGCGGGTTGGGTCTGGTCACCGCCAGCACCCGATCGTCTGGGCGGAACACGATGATGTCGGTGTCTGGCCACTCGGCGTGGAGGCGCTCGACCTCCTGACTGAGCGCAGCCCGGCCGGCGCGGTCGAAGGCATCCTCGTAGAACCGCGCTCCAGGCCGCGACTCCGACGCCGCCATGGGCGCCACGATGATCACGAGATCGAGCGGCTCGTCGTAGCCGAGCAAGAGGTCGGCGCTGGTTCCGGTGGCGATACCGCCATCGGCATACCACGCACCGCCGATCTGCACCGGCTCAAAGACCATGGGAATGGCAATCGAGGCGGCAACGGCAAGCTTGAGCGGGACGTCGGGCGCCGCATCGGTGCCGAAGGCGGTGCGCTGCCTCGCCTTCAGGTCAAACCCGACGATGACGGTCGGGTCGGTCGGCCACGTGTTTGCCAGCGGCCCGATCTTCTCCTCGACCCATTCGGCGACACCTTCGGTGCTGTAGAGAGCAGGGCTGCCGGCTACGAGCCGCAAGTCTGGGCGAGTCAATCCTGGCAACACACCGCGTCGAAGCCAGCGCACCACACCTCCGGGGCGGACGCTGCGGGTGTAGATGCGGCTCCTCAGCCGCCGCGTCGCATCCTCCCGGGAATGGGCGCCATCGAGGAACGTGTCCACCGAGAGCTGACCACCGCGCAACATCGCCGCGGTGAACGCACCGCAGGATGTGCCGATCACGACATCGGCGGCACTCGGGTGCCACCCAGTCGCCATCTCGAGCGCGAGAAGCGTCCCGAGGTGATACGAGGCTCCCGTGATACCGCCCCCGCCCAGTACGAGGCCTACCTTCGTCATTGGCGCCGATGATACGCCGGAGCGGCTCGACGCAGTGGGACCCGGATGCCCGGATCATCGGGACCACCTACCCTGCGCGCCGATGTTGCTGCGCCCCTACGTTCCGGCCGATCGCCCGGCTCTCGATGACTTGATGCTGCGTCGCGTCGAAGCCGATGGTCGAGAAGCCCTGTCTGAGCACAAGATGCTCCGGCTCGGCGAGTCGCCCCATGAGTTGGTTGCTCTGTCAGGCGGAGCCTTCGTCGGCTATGCGCACGCCGCGTGGCATCGTGAAGCAGCTACGGAGGCCGGTGGTCATTGGGCCGTCGAAGTGGTCATCGCACCGGCATGGGACCCAAGCGAGGGCGTGACCGATCGCCTGGTGTCCGCATTGGTCGCGAACTTGCCAGTCGATCAGCGCATGACGTTCTGGGCGTGGCGCACCGACGAGGTTCGATTTGCGCTGGGAGAAGGGTGGGAGCAAGCCAGGGCGCTCCACCAGATGTGCCGGCCGCTACCCATCAAGAGGCGGCTCACCATTCCACAAGGTGTCGACGTCGGCGTCTTCCGGCCGGGAATCGACGAGGACGCATGGCTTGCGGCGAACAATGCCGCGTTCGCCGGCCATCCGGAGAACGGTGCGCTCGATCGGCGAAACCTGGAGATGCGCACCGAGCAGCCCTGGTTTGACCCGGCAGGCTTTCTGCTGGCGTGGGAGGGTGAACGGCTCATGGGGTATTGCTGGACCAAGCTTCACCCCGGCGAAGTTGGCGAGATCTACATCATCGGCGTCGTGCCGGGCGCTCAGGGTCGTGGCCTCGGGACGAGCCTCGTTGTGGCCGGCCTGAAAGACCTCGGGGAACGCCAAGGGGCGAAAGAGGCGGTGCTCTACGTTGCGGAGGAGGATCCGAGGGCCGTGGCGATGTACCGCAAGCTGGGCTTCGAAGTGTCGTTCACGAACCGCGAGTTCGTGGTGCGGTGAGGCAGCCGGCGCACCCCTGGGGCGTCAGGAGAACCGAGTCTGGGTCAACCGAAACGTTGCCGGCAGGAGGGGCATCGCGTGTCGTCCTCACGTGTTGCCGCTCCACACCAGGGACAGGGGAGATCGGTCTCGACGAGGAGCAGGGGAGCCGGTGGGTGTTCTTCCCGCCGGGGCAGAGCCCATTTCTCCGTTGTAGGCCGTGTAACCACCGCTACTACTGCTGCAAGCAACCCACTTGCCACCAGGATGTCGACCATCCGTCACGCCTCCTTGGCACGCCGCAGGAATCGTAGAACGGCTAAGCGAAGTTTTCGCGGATTTCGCCCACGGCACGCAACCGGTGCCGAAGGGCTCGACGCCAGGGAACGCAGTGAGACCGGACCGTTGCCGGTCGGTATTCGGGCGGTGTCGGGACCGTTAGCCTTACGGCTTCTCGTCCACGCCCGGAGGCTGTGCCGTGTCGATCAATCTCACTTTCCCCGACGGCTCCGTACACGAGTACGCCGACGGGACGACTGGGGCAGACGTGGCGGCATCGATCGGGCCCCGCCTCGCCAAGGCGGCGGTTGCCGTCCAGGTCGACGGTTCTCTGTTGGACCTGGCGAGACCACTCCACGAGGACGGCACCATCGCCGTGATCACCGATGCGACCGACGAAGGCAGGCACGTCATGCGGCACTCGGCCGCCCACGTGCTCGCCCAGGCGGTACTCGACGTGTTTCCCGGCGCCTCGTTTGCGATCGGTCCGCCGATCGAGAACGGCTTCTACTACGACTTCGAAGTCGGCCGCGCCTTCACGCCTGAGGATCTCGATGCTGTCGAGGCCCGCATGCACGAGATCATTGCCGAAGATCAGCCGTTTGAACGCGACGTGCTCTCCAAATCCGAGGCGTTGCGTGTCTTCGCCGACCAGCCCTTCAAGACCGAGATCATCGAGGGAGTCGACGAGGACGAAGGCGCCACAGGGAGCGAGGTGAGCGTCTACCGCAACCTCGGATTTGTAGATCTCTGCCGGGGGCCGCATGTCCCCTCGACGGGGCGCATCAAAGCCTTTCGGCTCATGCGCAGCGCCGGTGCGTACTGGCGGGGCGATGAGAACAACGCCCAACTCCAGCGGATCTATGGGACGGCGTGGGAGTCGGACAAAGCGCTCGAGGAACACCTGCACCGGCTGGAGGAAGCGCGCAAGCGGGACCACCGCAAGCTGGGCGCAGAGCTCGAGCTGTACTCGTTCCCAAGCGACCTCGGCAGCGGCCTGGCCGTGTGGCACCCGCACGGTGGGATTCTTCGCCAAGTCATCGAGGACTACAGCAGGCGGACTCACCAGGCCCACGACTACGAGATCGTCTTCTCCCCACACGTCGCCAAGGCCGAACTGTGGCACACGTCCGGCCATCTGAGCTTCTATGCGGAGGGCATGTACCCCGGGATCGAGATCGACGAAGGCGCCGAATACCGGCTGAAGCCGATGAACTGCCCTTTCCACATCCTGATCTTCGACAGCAGGGGTCGGAGCTATCGCGAGCTTCCCATGCGCCTCTATGAGCTCGGGACCGTCTACCGCTACGAGCGGTCCGGTGTCGTTCACGGTTTGCTACGGGCCCGGGGGTTCACCCAGGACGACAGCCACATCTTCGTGATGGAGGAGCAGATCGGCGCCGAGTTGCAGAACCTCCTCGACTTCACCCTCATGGTGCTGCGGGACTTCGGATTCGAGGAGTTCGAAGCCGATCTCTCCACAAAGCCGGAGAAATACGTCGGTCAGGACCATCTCTGGGAGAAGGCCGAGACCTCGCTGCGGGATGCGCTCGAAGTCGCCGGGCTGCCGTACCAAGTCGCCGAAGGTGACGGTGCGTTCTACGGCCCCAAGATCGACGTGCACGTCAAGGACGCCATCGGGCGAAGGTGGCAGCTCTCGACGCTCCAGGTCGACTTCGCTCAACCGGACAACTTCGACCTCAGCTACACCAACTCGGACAACGATCAGGTGCGGCCGGTGATGATCCACCGGGCCCTCATGGGTTCGATCGAGCGGTTCGTCGGCATCCTGGTGGAGCACTATGCCGGGGCGTTCCCTGGTTGGCTGGCGCCGGTGCAAGCCACGATCGTGCCGGTTGCCGACCGCCACGAGGACTACGCCACGGCGATCGCAGGCGAGCTGAAGGCGGCTGGGTTGCGAGTGGTCGTTGATGATGCCGACGACACCGTGGGAGAGAAGATCCGGCGTGCCATCACCCGCAAACACCCGGCGGTCCTCGTTGTGGGGGACAAGGACGTCGAGGGGGGCACGGTCGGGCTGCGACTCCGGGGTGACGACAACGAGCGCAGAGGTGTCGACCGCACAGATGCCCTGACCGAACTGGTCGAACTGTGCCGGCCGCCACGTTGACGATGGTCGACTGCGCACGATCCCGATCGTCGGAGCCGACCAGAGATGAACTTGAACAACCACCCGGCATGCGTAACCTGCGTCGCCGGTGCCTGCCCGCTGCGCCTTGCCCGAAGGAAAACGGAGTCCATCACCCATGAAGACCCTCGTCAACACCCTTGCTTCCGCCGTCCGGAGGTTCCCGTGGGTGGTCATTGCCCTGACCATCGTCATTTCGATGGTGCTCGGCGGGCTCGGCGGTCAGTTCGTGCCTGCCGAGGATCAGAACGAGTCCTTCGCCCCTGAGGCACCGGAGCTGGCCGCGTCGAGCGTCATCGCCGAGAGGTTCGGCTCAGCCACCCGGCTGCAGGTATTGACGTCCAGCGACACCGGCGACGTCATCACGCTCGATGCCCTGCAGGCCGCGACGGCGCTCGAAGAGTCGGTCAGGAGCAGCTCCGCCGCCGAGTTCCTCGTCGACTCGCCGCAGTCGCCCGCCGTCCTGTCCTATCTGACCCCCGTGCAATTCGCCATCCAAGGCGGCGCCGCCGTTCCGACGTCCGATGCCGAGGTGAAGGCGCTCTACGCGGCCGGCCTCGAGCAGCTTCCTCCCGAGTTCCGGTCGTTCCTCACTGCGCTGGTCTCCGACGACGCGGACCTCGAAGCTGCCACAGCCGAGATAGGGCTGAGCGCCATCACCTACGAGTCGAGCGACGACTTCGATGAGCTCGCCAATCGGGCAAAGGGTGTCGCCGACGGCGTCGCAGAAGCCGAGGTGCCCGACTCGATCCTGCTCGAGTCCTTCAGCGTCGAGCTCATCTTTGCGTCAGGGGACGACTTCCAGGACGAGATCCTGCGCCTCTTCATGGCTGCGGGACTCATCATTCTCCTTGTGCTCTCGATCGTGTTCCTGGTGCGGCCTCGCACTGTGCGCGATCGCACGATGTTCATTGCGGGCATCGGGCTCATGCTGCTGGGTGCAGCCATCGCCGTTGCGCCGAGCCTGGCGCTCATCTTCCCCGACATCCTTCCCGAGTCGTGGGGCGACGCATCGCTCGGTGCCGTCGCCGGAATGGCGGGGCTCTGCTTCCTCGCCGCATTCGCGTTGTGGTCGATCGGCAGTCACAAGCTGCGCCGAACCACCGCAGACACGTTGCTGACTTTCCTCACGATCGGGTTCGCCATCCAGTGGATGAACGGATACGGCTTTCTCCGGTTCGAGGACCAATCCCAGCTGGTGCAGATCCTGCCCATTCTGCTGATCGGGCTCGGCGTGGACTACTCGATCCACCTCAACACCCGGTACCGGCAGGAGATGCACGCCGGGAGAAGGGTCGATGCGGCCGTCGCCACTGCGATCCGCACCACCGGCATCGCCCTCGTGCTTGCGACTGTGACCACCGCGGTGGGATTCCTCACCAACGTCACCAACGACATTCCGGCACTTGCGGAGTTCGGTGAGCTCGCCGCCTTCGGCATCATCGTCTCGTTCCTCCTGATGCTCACGTTCGTGCCAGCAGTGCGCGAAGTGCTGGATCGTCGTGCCGAGCGGCTGGAACGTCTCGACTCCGACGGTCTCGAGGGCGGCGAGGCGAGAGCGTTGCCGCGTCTGATCGGCAAGGCGGCGATCTTGCCCAAGCGTTTCGCCATTGGCGCCGTAGTCGCTGCGCTCGTGCTCACGGTGGTGGCAGGCTTCAGCATGACCAACCTGTCGACGAAGTTCTCGGTTCTGGACTTCGTCCCGACGACTTCGCCGCTGCGGGACACGGCGGTGACGGTGGACGAACGGTTCGACTTCCCTGAGACGACCTCGGTCCTGGTAGAGGGCGACGTGACATCCGGTGCAGCGTGGAACTCCATGCTGGAGTCCTTCGTAGGCGCAGCCTCTGTACCTGACGTCCAAGCCGTCGACACGCCGGCAGGCTCGTTCCCGACAGGTCAGTCGCTGACCGGCACCATCTTCCAGTTCCTCGATTCCGAGAGCGAGACCTTCGATCCGGACCTGCAACAGGCGGCCATCGCGGTCGGGCTCGGCGAGGACAGGACCATGCCCCCTGATGCCGATGCCACTGCGCTGTACGACGCAGCCTTTGCCAAGTATCCCGGGCCGATGGCAGCGGTCCTGTCGTCGTCGAACGGGAGCTACGACGCTGCGTTGTTCAACTTCGACACGACCGGCGGCGAGCCGGGCGCAGGCGACCTTGCCATCGGGCTCAACGCCGCTTTCGAGCCCGCCACCGCAGCAGGTCTGTCTGCCGTGGCGACGTCGAACTTCATCATCAACGACTTGGTGATCGGCACGCTGCGGGACTCGCAGGTGTCGTCGCTGCTCCTCACCCTCGGTGCTGCGTTGCTGCTGTTGGTGGCGAACTTCTGGTTCGAGTCGCGACGGCCGATGCTTGGTGTCATCACGACGTTGCCGGTTGCGTTCGTCGTCGTCTGGGTATTTGGCTTGATGGCGGCCTTTGGGATTGCGTTCGGCCCCGTGACCGCAACGATCTCTGCGTTGGGTATCGGCATTGGCATTCCGTACATGATCCACGTCACCCATCGCTACCTCGAGGAGCGGGGGAGTTACGCCGATGCCGACGATGCCATCGAGCACACGCTGACCTACACGGGCGGTGCGCTGGCGGGTTCAGCCATCACCACCATGGCCGGCTTTGGCATCCTCGTGACGTCGACCACGATCCCGTTCCGCCAGTTCGGGTTCGTGCTTGCCTACACGATCCTGCTGGCGCTCATTGCGGCAGTGCTGGTGCTGCCGAGCATGCTCGTCATCTGGGACCGCTGGCACCGCAATCGGGGTGAGGATCCGTTTGATCCTGAGGTGCTGCGGCATGCGCTGCAGGACGATGTGACCGAAGGCGTGGCGGGCGCGTGAGCGACGAGCGAACCGGCCGCGGGATCGAGATCCCGGAAGAGGTTGCTGCCGCTGCGGGCCTGCCAGAGGACCTCGACGCCGGTGCGCTCGACACCTTCGCCTATACCGTCCCCGACCCTGCACGACGCAAACGTGCCGCCGTGGTGTACGCCGCCGGTGCCGGCCTTGTCGCCGTCACGATCGGCTTGGGGCTCCCCGCAGGGATGTGGCTCACGGTTGCCGCCCTGCTGGCCATCGCCATCTACAACGTGGTGGCCGGTTGGCATCTCGAGGTGAGGGAGGGCGCCGCCCTCGAAGCGGCGAATCGTGCCATCGGCTTCCCCGTGGGTCACGCGTCGGCGAGCGTCGGCTTCTACGGCTGGCGGGCGCGTCCCATTTGGAACGTTCTGGTGTTCTCCAGCGACGACCCACCCACGCGGCGCGGCCTCGTGAGGGTCGACGGCGTCAGCGGCGAGGTCGTGGAGCAGTACGACGAGGCGGTGCCTGAAGGCGAGCTCTGAGCCGGCTTACCGCTGGTCGATCGAGACGAACTCGAGGTCGGAATCGCCTGTGTAGATCTGGCGGGGTCGGCTGATCCTCGTTGTCGGGTCCTCGTGCATCTCTTTCCAGTTGGCGATCCACCCGGGGAGCCTGCCGATGGCGAACAGCACGGTGAACATCCGCACAGGGAAGCCGAGCGCCCTGAAGATCAGACCGGAGTAGAAGTCGACATTCGGATACAAGTTGCGGCTCACGAAGTAGTCATCCGCCAACGCCGTCGCCTCGAGCTCGTTGGCGATCTCGAGCAGTGGATCCCCGGCGCCGACACGGTTGAGGACGTCGTCGGCGAAGGACTTGAGGATGCGGGCACGCGGGTCGTAATTCTTGTAGACCCGGTGGCCGAAACCCATCAGACGGTACGGGTCGTCCCGGTCTTTGGCCCGAGCGACCGCGGTGGCGACTGTGGCGTCGGGGTCGTCGTGGATCTGCTGCAGCATCTCGACCACCGCCTGGTTGGCGCCGCCGTGCAGCGGGCCCCACAGCGCGTTCATCCCTGCGGCGACCGAGGCGAAGAGATTGGCTTGACTGGAGCCCACAAACCGCACGGTGGCAGTTGAGCAGTTCTGGCCATGGTCTGCGTGCAGGATCAACAGCACATTGAGGGCTCGGGAGATGACCGGGTCGACCTCCATCTTCTCCACTGGCAGCGCAAACATCATGTGGAGAAAGTTCTCCACGTAGTTGAGGTCGTTGTGCGGGTACATGTACGCCTGGCCGACGGACTTCTTGTAGGCCCAGGCTGCGACGGTCGGCATCTTGGCAATGAGCCGCTTTGCGCTCTCGATGACCGCTTCGGGGTCCTTCGGGTTGGTGTACTCCTCGTAGAACGTCGAGATGGCATTGGTTGCCGACGACAGGATCGCCATCGGGTGCGCGCTCCTGGGGAACGCATCGAAGAACCGCTTCATCTCTTCGCTCAGGAGCGTGTGGCGTTGGATCGACAGGGTCCACTCCTCCAGCTGCAGTGCTGTCGGGAGGTTCCCGAAGAGCAGCAGGTACGCAACTTCGAGGAAGGTGCACTGTTCGGCGAGGTCTTCGATGCGGTAGCCACGATGGCTCAGCAGGCCGGCCCCACCGTCGACGTAGGTGATGGCGCTCTTGGTGTTGGCCGTGTTGCCGAAACCGGGATCGTACGTGACGTAACCGTGATTGGACCTGAGCTGCGTGATATCGAGGCCCGTGCTGCCAACCGATGGCGTGACGAGTTCGAGGCCGAAGCCCTCGCCGTCGAGGCTCAAAGTTGCGCCGTCACTCATCGATGTGTAGCCCTTTCGGTCGGGAGTGCCGGCCCGCGTCCGGCGCGGCCTACTGTAGCCGTCGGCTCGGCTGGCTCTATCCGTGGTAGCTTTCCGCCCGAAGGAGGAGTCTCCAGTGCTCGACCTCAGGGGTAGGAGCCGGATCGCACCCATTCTGGACCCGATCGCCGTCGGTTTGTCCAAGGCGCGGCTCACGCCAACCATCGTCACCATCGCAGGTCTCGTCGTCACCGTCGCAGGCGCATGGCTCATCGCAGTCGATGAGTACGTCTGGGGTGCTGTCGTCGCGGGCATCGGTGCGCTCCTCGATGCCCTCGACGGGCCTCTGGCCCGCTACCAGCAAACTGCGTCGATCCGCGGCGCCTTCATCGACACGATGTCCGACCGCTTTGGCGAGGTAGCCGTCTTTGCCGGTCTGGCATTCAGCGTGCGGACGGACGAGACGGCCTTGATGCTCTGCCTGTTCGGTCTCGCCTTCTCGCTGCTCACCCCCTATGTGCGGGCAAAGGCCGAAAGCTGGGGCGCCGAGGGTCGGGGTGGCTGGATGGGACGTGCCGAGCGCATGATTCTCATCGTTGTGGGGATTCTGATCACCGGCATCGTGGGCGGCTCGACGGTGTTGCTCGTAGTGCTCTGGATCTTCGTGGTGTTGTCGGGCTTCACGGTGGGGCAGCGAATCCGCAGGACCTGGCAGCAGCTCGACGCGTGAATCAGCTCGCCACGTATCTCGCATATCGCCTCGCCGGCGGGATCATGGGTGCGCTTCCGGAGCCCGCCGTCCGATGGTTGGGGGTAAACGGCGGGAAAGCCTGGTGGTTCTTCGCCAAAAGCAAGCGTGAGCTGGTGCGCAAGAACCTGGCGCGAGTAGTCGGAGCGCAGGCCGCGACGGATGCAAGGGTGCGGGCGATGTTCTCCAGCTACGGGCGGTATTGGGCCGAAGTCTTCTGGGTCAGGCAACGCCGGCAGCAGGAGATCTTGGAGAACTCCGAGGTGCACCACCCCGAGCGCATCACGGATGCGATAGCTCGTGGATCGGGAGTGATTGTTGCGCTGCCGCATCTGGGGAACTGGGAGATGGCCGGTCCGGCGGCGGCAAGCCTCGGTGCTCCGATGCTCGCTGCGGCGGAAGCACTCAACAACCAACGCATAGTGGATTGGTTTCTGAAGACGAGGGCAGCGCTGGGCATTGAAGTCGTGATCGTTGGGAACGACCGTTCGTCGACGGCCCGCCTGCTCACCCGGCTGAAGGAAGGCGGTGCGGTCGCTCTGCTCTCGGATCGAGATCTCAGCGGGAGGGGTATCCAGGTGGAGTTCTTCGGGGAGCGCACCACGCTGCCCGCGGGCCCCGTGGCCCTTGCCGACAAGACCGGGGCGGCGCTGCTGCCCGTCGGCTGCTACTTCCGCAAGGGCAGGGGACACGACTTCATCGTCCTGGCTCCCGTCGAAATCCCGGATCTGCCCAGCCGGACCGACCGCATCGCCGCCGGCACGCAGAACTACGCCAGAGCGCTGGAAGAGTTGATTCGCCGGGATCCCGTGCAGTGGCACCTGTTCCAGCCGAACTGGCCGTCGGACAAGGCAGCCGGATGAAGGTTGCTCTCGTATGTCCGTATGACCTCGGCCGGTTCGGGGGCGTCCAGGATCAGGTGATCAAGATCTCCGACTGGCTGCGAGACGCCGGGCACGACACCGTCATCGTCGGGCCTGGATCGACCGGTCCGGACGATGCGGTTCTCGTCGGACCGACGAGGGTACTGCGCGCCAACGGGTCCGATGTGCCGCTGGCCTTGAGCCCTGAGGTCATGGACCGCGTTGCTGCCGCCGTGTCCGGCGTCGATGTGGTCCACGTGCACGAGCCGCTCATGCCGCTGGTTTCGATCGCGGCGATGCTCCGTTCCCGATCTCCGATCGTTGCGACGTTCCATGCTGCACCGTCGGTGCTGGCGCAGCGGGCGTACCGGCTCGGCAGGCGCAACGTCGCAAAGGTGATGCAGCGGGCGGCCGTCGTCACCGCAGTATCTCCGGTCGCCGCCAGAGCCGTCGGCGAGGCGGCAGCGGTGCGCACGATCCCGAACGGCCTCGACATCAACCTGTTCCCTGTCGTCGAGAAGCACCCCAACCGGGTGGTCTTTGTCGGTCGTGACGAGCCCCGAAAGGGCCTCACGGTCTTGCTCGACGCATGGGGCGACGTGCACGCCGGGGTGGCCGGTGCCGAGCTGGTGATCATCGGGTCCGATCCTGGCGTCGACGCACCGCCGGGGGCTCGGTTCCTCGGGAGGGTGGACGAGGAGCACAAGCGAATCGCGCTCGCGGGTGCGGGGATTGCATGCATGCCGAACCTGGGTGGGGAGAGCTTCGGCATCGTGGTCGTGGAGGCGATGGCTGCCCGATGCGCCGTGGTTGCTTCGGCGATTCCCGGCTTCGTCCACGTCGCGGGAGATGCCGCCATCTTGGTCAAGCCGGGGGACAGCGATGGTGTCGGGTGGGCGCTGCGCCGCCTCCTGGAGGATCCGGTGCGGGCGCAGCGTCTCCGTGTTGCGGCGAGGGGACGCGCCGAACGGTACGACCGCACGGTCGTTCTCGATCACTATCTCGCCGCTTACGAAGACGCGATCGCCGGCCGCTGAACGGAACGGCGCCGCTCGGTACACTCGCCCTGCGGACTCGATGAGGTGATCATGAAGAACGAACACATCCTTGTTGCGAGGTCGGGACCCGTGGCGGAGCTGACGTTGAACCGTCCCGATCGACGCAACGCGCTGAGCCTCGACCTGATGACCGAAGCCACTGCAGCGCTGACGCAGCTCGGCACCGAGCCGGACGTACAGGCCATCGTCATCAAGGGTGCCGGACCCGCCTTCTGTGCCGGCCACGACCTCGGCGAGATGATCGATCGTGACCCCTCCTTCTACGCCAAGCTCTTCGACGTGTGCACCGTCATGATGGAGACGATCCATCGGGTGCCACAGCCGGTGATTGCGCAGGTGCACGGCATCGCCACTGCCGCCGGCTGCCAGCTCGTCGCCTCTTGCGACCTCGTCGTGGCTGTGGAGTCCGCCCGGTTTGCCACCCCAGGGGTCAAGATCGGTCTCTTCTGCTCGACGCCGATGGTGCCCATCTCGCGGGCAGTGGGCAGAAAACGGGCGATGCAGATGCTGCTGACCGGCGAGCCGATCACAGCGGCGACGGCCCAAGCGTGGGGCCTCGTCAACGTCGTCGTTCCCGAAGGAGGCCTCGACGCCGCGGTGGCGGATCTCGTGGCAAGCGTCACGCGCTTCAGCCCGGTCACGATCGGGCTCGGCAAGGAGGCCTTCTACCGCCAGGTCGAGCTCAGCGAGGCGGACGCATACAGCTACACCAAGGACGTCATGGCGCGGAATGCGGAGATCCAGGACGCCCAGGAAGGTATGGGTGCGTTCCTGGAGAAGCGCCCGGCGGTGTGGTCGCGGCGCGGATCGACCGATGGCGGCTGAGCCTGTGATGGCGCCTGTTCCCGGCGCCAACTACACGCCGCTCACCCCGCTGTCGTTCCTCGAGCGGGCATCGATCGTCTATCCGAACAAGACCGGGATCGTCCATGGTGAACGCCGCACCACGTACGCCGAGATGGCGGACGCCGCGATGCGCATGGCGCGGGCGCTGCGGGCCGCAGGAGTCGAGGACGGCGACCGGGTTGCCTACCTCTGTCCCAACATCCCCGAGATGCTCATCGCACATTTCGCCGTGCCGCTGGCGGGTGCCGTGCTGGTTGCGATCAACACGCGGCTGTCTGGACACGAGATCGAATACATCCTGCGCCATTCGGGAGCACGACTGTTGGTCGTCGACACCGAGTTGTATCCGGTCGTGGCCGATCATGTGGCGGCGGCGGGCGTCGCCACAGTGGTAACGGTCGACGATGCGGGTCTCGGTATCCCGGATGGTGCCGTCGCCTACGACGACTTCGTCGCTGCGGGTGATGGCGGCGACGAGCTGCCGTGGGCGGTGCAAGACGAGAACACGGCGATCTCCATCAACTACACCTCGGGTACGACCGGGCGCCCCAAGGGCGTGGTCTACACCCACCGCGGCGCCTATCTCAATGCTCTCGGCGAGCTCATCCACTCCCGCCACACCCCCGGCAGCGTGTACCTGTGGACGTTGCCGATGTTCCACTGCAACGGATGGTGCACCACGTGGGCGGTGACCGCCATCGGGGGACGGCATGTCTGCCTCAGGGCGGTCCGGCCGGACGAGATCTGGCGGCTGATCCGTGAGGAGGGGGTCACCCACCTCAACGCCGCCCCCACGGTGTTGATTTCGATGGTCAACGACCCCGCAGCGGGGCCGTTCCCCGGCGGTCTGGTGGCGACCACGGCAGGTGCCCCGCCGAGCCCGACGATCATTTCTCAGATGGAGGAGCTCGGCGCGGAGATCGTCCACGTCTACGGGCTGACCGAGACCTACGGCCCGCACACGGTGTGCGAAGTGCAAGAGGAATGGCACGGCGAAGACCCGGCCACCAAAGCTCGGCTGATGGCACGCCAAGGCGTGGCGTACGTCATGGTGGACCCGATCAGAGTCGTCGACGACGACATGGACGACGTCCCGCAAGACGCCGCGACGATGGGTGAGGTCGTGATGCGTGGGAACAACGTCATGGCGGGCTACTACGCCGACCCGGAGGCAACGGCGACGGCGTTTCGCGGCGGGTTCTTCCACTCAGGCGACCTGGGCGTACACCACCCAGACGGCTACATCCAGCTGCGTGACCGCTCGAAGGACATCATCATCTCCGGGGGTGAGAACATCTCAACCATCGAGGTCGAGCAGGCCATCATGAGCCACCCTGCAGTGCTGGAGGCAGCCGTGGTCGCGGTGCCGGATGCCAAATGGGGAGAGCGGCCGAAGGGCTTCGTCATCTTGAAGCCGGGGGAGACTGCTACAGCAGAAGATGTGATCGAGCACGTGAAAGGTCGTATCGCCCGGTTCAAGGCTCCGGATGCCGTCGAGTTCCTCGAAGCTCTCCCGAAGACCTCGACGGGCAAGATCCAGAAGTACGTGCTCCGTGAGAAGGAATGGTCTGATCACGAGAGCCGGGTCCACTGAGTCCGCGGCCCGCCGTCTTTCCGGGTCAGACTCCTCGGCGCACCGCCTCGACCCAGCTTGCTGGCGCCTCGAGCATCGGGAAATGGCCGACATCCTCGAGGAAGGTCACCTGCGAGTCCGCGATCTCGTTGACCAGTGCATGCGCCATCTCGACGACGGCGACGGGGTCCTCGGTGCCCCACACCACGTGAACCGGGACGCTGGTCCTGCGGAGCGCCCCGATCCAACGGTCCCAGTTGTGGACGCGTTGGTTGAGATATCCGGCGATCTTCGGCAGCACCCAGCGACCACCGTCCCTGGTGAGGAGCTCCCACATGACGTCCAAGTCGTCGTCGGGGAGGGAGGCAGGATCGACAACGAGGCTGCGCATGTTGTGGGCAAACACCGTCCGGGTGGCCACGGCCGCGACAACGGTGCCGATCATCGGCGCCGCCAATAGCCGCTGGATCGTCCGCAGGTGCGCCATCTCGATGTGCATGCTGCCGTTGCTCAACGTGACACCTGCGAGGTCGAAATCCAGCGCGCCGTCGGCTTGGCGGGCAAGCAGCTCTGTGGCCACCGACGTGCCGTAGTCGTGTGCGACGACGTGGGCACCTGTGACCCCGAGCCGCTGCCAGAGCCGCAGGGCGAGGTCTGCCTGGTCCATCAGCGAATAGCGGTTGCGTCGCGGCTTGTCGGTGAGCCCAAACCCGAGGTGGTCGTGGACGATGACCCGTCCGCCCCGTGCCAGGGCCGGCATGACCCTGTGATAGTCATAACTCGAGGTCGGGTAGCCGTGCAGCAGCACGAGCGGCACACCAGGCCCACCGGTGTCCACGACGAACACCTGGTGGTCGCCGACCATGACAAAATCGCCCTCGGCTTCCCACGCCAGGAGGTCCATGAGATCATGGTTGCAGCTCTGTCGTGTATCGGCACGGAATCGGCCCCCTGTACACTGAGATCTCAACCACCATTTCAGGAGTCGACATGTCCGACGCACCCATTGAACGCGGCACAGATCGAGTGAAGCGCGGCCTGGCGGAGATGCTCAAAGGCGGCGTCATCATGGACGTCATCGACGCCGACCAGGCAAAGATCGCCGAAGCCGCAGGGGCCGTCGCCGTGATGGCCCTCGAGCGGGTTCCCGCAGACATCCGCGCCGTCGGCGGTGTTGCCCGGATGGCAGATCCCGGCAAGGTCGAGGAGATCATCAACTCCGTCTCCATCCCCGTGATGGCGAAGTCCCGGATCGGTCACTTCGTCGAAGCTCAGGTCTTGCAGTCCCTCGGCGTCGACTACATCGACGAATCCGAGGTCCTCACCCCTGTCGACGAGCACCACATCGACAAGTGGAACTTCACCGTGCCTTTCGTGTGCGGCGCCAAGGATCTCGGCGAAGCGCTGCGGCGCATCGCCGAGGGTGCGGCCATGATTCGCACCAAAGGCGAGCCGGGGACCGGCAACGTGGTCGAGGCCGTCAAACACATGCGCAAGATGAATGCCCAGGTGAGGCGGCTGACGACGCTGGACGACAACGAACTGATGGGTGCGGCCAAGGAGTTGCGTGCCCCGTATGACCTGGTGCGCGAAGTGGCCGCAACCGGGAAGCTGCCCGTGGTGAACTTCGCCGCCGGGGGCATCGCCACCCCGGCAGACGCCGCGCTGATGATGCAGCTTGGCTGCGACGGCGTGTTCGTCGGTTCCGGTATCTTCAAGTCCGGAGACCCGGCGGTGCGGGCTCGGGCGATCGTCGAAGCAACGACCTTCTACAACGATCCCGAAAAGATCGGCAAGGTCTCGCGAAATCTCGGCGAGGCCATGGTGGGCATCAACATCGACACCCTGGCGCCCCAGGAGCGGATGCAGGATCGGGGCCTCTGATCGTGACCGTCCTGTGACCGCAACGGTCGGCGTCCTCGCCCTGCAGGGCGACTTCCGCGAGCACATCCAGATGCTCGATCGGCTGGGGGCGGTAACCCGTGAGGTGCGCACCGTCGAAGAGTTGGCCGAGGTGGATGCCCTGGTGATCCCCGGCGGGGAATCCACGACGATCGGCCGGTTGGCGACCATCTACGGGCTGATGGAGCCGCTGCGGAGCCGCATCGAGGCAGGGATGCCGGTACTCGGTACGTGTGCGGGCATGATCTTTCTCGGCGGTGCCACCACTGGGCCTGTGCAGCCGCAGCTCGGGGTGCTCGACGTCGTCGTGGAACGCAACGCTTTCGGGAGGCAGGTGGACTCGTTCGAGGCGGATCTCGAAGTTGACGGTTTTGCAGAGCCGATGCACGCCGTATTCATCAGGGCACCATGGATCCACAAGATCGGCGCAGACGTCGAGGTACTGACGATGGTGACCGAGCCCGGCACGGGAGACCAACATGCCGTGTTCGTCAGGCAGGGCAATATCCTGGCCATCTCGTTTCACCCTGAACTGACGGCCGACACGCGGGTGCACGAGATGTTGTTGGACATGGCGCAGGAGGGCTGATGGCCGGACACTCAAAATGGGCGAATATCAAGCACCGCAAAGGCCGCCAAGACGCCAAGCGTGGCAAGTTGTTCGCCAAGCTGATCAGAGCCATTGAGTCGGCGGCACGCAACGGCGGCGGTGACCCTGCGGCCAACGCCACCCTGGCCACGGCAATCCAGAAGGCCAAGGATGTCTCGGTCCCGAAAGACAACATCGACCGGGCGATCGCCCGCGGCTCAGGCGATGTCGACGGGGTCCACTACGAAGAGTTCTACTACGAGGGTTATGCCGCCGGCGGGGTGGCTCTGTATGTCCACATCCTCACCGACAACCGCAACCGTGCGGCATCGGATGTGCGCTCGGCGTTCAACAAGTTGGGTGGCAGCCTCGGCGAACCGGGGTCGGTCGGCTACCTGTTCGAGCAGAAGGGATACATCCTTGCCACCGGCGACGAGGAGACCGTGCTGATGGCGGCCCTCGAAGGCGGCGCTGAAGACGTTGTCGCATCCGATGACCAATGGGAGATCACATCGGCCGCCGGGGATCTTGGCGCAGTCCGCGCCGCCCTCGAAGCAGCAGGCGTCACCATCGAACAGGCTGAGGTGACGCAGATGCCCTCGACCACCGTCCCCGTCGATGCCACCAACGCACCCAAGGTCCTGCGACTCGTGGACGCCCTCGAAGACCTGGACGACGTCCAGGACGTCTATGCGAACTTCGACATCCCCGACGACATCCTGGCGAACGTCTCCTAACCGAATACCGGATACCGGATACTTGGATACCGGATACCGGATACCGGATACCGGATACCGGATACCGGATACTTGGATACCGGATACCGGATACCGGATACCGGATACCGGATACCGGATACCGGATACCGGATACTTGGATTCGCCGATCCTTGTTCTTGTCGTCGCCCATCTCTACGCTCTAGAACATATGTTCGTATTGGGGATCGATCCTGGCCTGACGACCACGGGCTACGGCATCGTCCAGGCACAGGGTGGTCAGGTCCGGGCGGTCGCCGTCGGTGTCATCCGCACCGACCGCAAGGCTCGCATCGCGGACCGGCTGCTGGAGCTGCAGCGGGACCTGACCGCGGTCATCGCCGAGCACCGGCCAGATGAAGCGGCAATCGAGGAGGTCTTCGTCAACCGCAACCTTCACAGCGCCATCGGGGTTGGCCGGGCGTCGGGAGTCGTCATGGTGACGCTTGCGGCGGCAGGCCTTCGGGTGGCGGAGTACACGCCAACCGCGGTCAAGATGGCGCTGACCGGATACGGTGGCGCCGACAAGGAGCAGATCGGGAAGGTGATCGCAATGCGGCTGAATCTCTCCGCCGTGCCCAGACCCGCCGACGCGGCCGATGCGCTGGCCGTTGCCCTTTGCCATGTCCAGGGTGCCGGCATGCGCCGCGCAGTCGAACAAGCCCGATGATCGGCCGGCTGCGGGGTCTCCTCGTCTCGAAACACGCCGATCGGGTGGTGCTCGATGTCGGCGGCGTGGGGTACGAGATCGCCGCGACCCCGCGAGCATTGGTGGATCTTCCCGGTGTCGGCGAGGAGGCGGTCCTGCACACGCACCTGCACGTGCGCGAAGACCAGCTCGCCGTGTTCGGGTTTCCCGAAGAAGACCAGAGGGATCTCTTCCGGTTGTTGCTCGGGGTGTCGGGCGTTGGGCCCAAAGTGGCGCTTGCGATCCTCGCCACCCTCTCTCCGGACGATCTGCGACGTGCCGTCGTGACGGAAGACGCCGACGCGCTCACGCTGGTGCCCGGCATCGGGAAACGATCGGCGCAGAAACTGATGCTCGAGTTGCGGCCCAAACTGGACCTCCCGGATGCCGACCTGCCGAGCAGCGGCAGCGCCGCTTCCGAGGTTCGGGGGGCGCTCGAGGGACTGGGCTACCAGCCGGCCGAGATACGGGCCGCCCTCGATGCAGTCGACGGCGAGCTCGATGTCGCCGACCTGCTGCGGGCGACACTCCAGCAACTCGGTCGCAAGACCGAGGCCTGAGGAGACAAATGCGCGACGAAGGGCTGCTCACCGGCGATCCGATCCCCGAGGACGATGTCTTCGAGGCTGGCCTGCGGCCGCGGCAGATGGACCAGTTCATCGGTCAGGCCAGCCTCAAGGAGCGTCTGTTCATCCTCGTCGAAGCGGCACGCGGCCGCGGCGAACCGGTCGATCACATGCTGTTCTCCGGGCCTCCTGGGCTCGGCAAGACATCGCTCGCCGGCATCGTCGCCAACGAGATGGGCGCCTCGTTCCGCGCCACATCCGGTCCGGCTCTGGAACGGCCCGGCGACCTCGCCGCTGTGCTCACCAACCTCGATCACGGCGATGTCTTGTTCATCGACGAAGTCCATCGCCTGCCGCGACAGGTCGAAGAGGTGCTGTACCCCGCGATGGAGGACTTCGAGCTGGACATCATCGTCGGCAAAGGCCCTGCGGCACGATCGATCCGACTCGAACTGCCCCACTTCACGCTTGTCGGCGCCACAACGCGAGTGGGGAGGGTGGCGCCCCCGCTGCGGGATCGTTTCGGCTACGTCGCTCGTCTCGACTACTACCGGCCCGAGGAGCTTGCGGAGATCGTCACCCGGTCCGCTTCGATCCTCGACGTCGCCGTCTCGCCGGATGGCGCCGAGGAGATCTCACACCGCAGCCGGGGTACCCCTCGCATCGCCAACCGGTTGCTGCGGAGGGTCAGGGACTACGCCACGGTGCGCTCGGACGGCAGCATCGATCGGGAGACGGCCGACGCCGCCCTCGAGGTGTTCGAGGTCGATCATCGCGGGTTGGACAAGGTCGACCGCTTCATACTGCGTGCGTTGATCGAGAAGTTCGGCGGCGGCCCTGTGGGGCTGTCGACGCTGGCGATCGCCGTCGGCGAAGAACCGGAGACCGTCGAAGACGCCTACGAACCGTTCCTGCTCGTGGAAGGTTTCCTGCAGCGCACCCCCCGTGGCCGGATTGCCACCCCACATGCCTACACCCACCTCGGGCTCATCCCACCGGAGCCGGGCGGCGACCCCGCCCAGGGCCGCCTCCTCGAGTAGAGCCTCCATCCCGGGCCTCCACCTCGATGTGGCGTAGGGTCGTTGGATGGAATCGCCTGAGCTGCCCGAAGAGATCCGCCTGCATTACGAAACCGAGATCGACGAGGACGCCAGGATTCGCACCGGACTCGCAAGGCTCGAGCTGGAGCGAACTCAGCATATCGTTCGCAGCCGGCTCCCTGGAGGCAAGCTCCGGATCCTGGATGTCGGGGGTGCCACCGGTGTCCACAGCGAGTGGTTGCTCCAGGACGGCCACAGGGTGGATCTCGTCGAGCCGGTCGAGTCTCAATCGCAGGTCGCAGCCGACCGGCTCGGTCCGGCTCAGGGATTCGAGGCCCACACCGGCAACGCGCTCGCTCTCGACTTCCCCGATGACACGTTCGACGCTGTCCTGCTCATGGGACCTCTCTACCACCTGACCGCTCACGAGGATCGGGTCCGCGCGTTGCGCGAGGTGGGACGCGTGGCCCGGCCCGGCGGGGTGGTCTTCGGCGCCGCGATTTCGCGTTTTGCCGGTCTGCTGGACGGTCTGCAGCGCGGGTTCCTGTTCGACCCCGAGTTCCGGGCGATCGTCGAGGGCCACATCACGAGCGGACAGCATCGCAATCCGAACCACAGGGCCGGCTGGTTCACGACGGCCTTCTTCCATCATCCGGATGAGCTCGCTGCGGAAGTGGAGGCCGCAGGCCTGACATTTTGGGAAGTCCTCGGGGTCGAAGGCCCATCGGGGCTGTTTCCCGATCTGGCGGAACGGTGGGACGAACCCGATGGTCACGCGGCCATCTTGTGGGCGGCAGAACTCGTCGAGGCAGAACGCGCCCTGCTCGGCGCGAGCCCCCATCTCATCGTGGTGGCCCAGGCCCGAGGCTGAAGGCGATACTCTCCGGTCCGATGCGTGTCGCCGAGTTCGACTACCACCTTCCTGACCAGGCGATCGCCCAGCAGGCGATCGAACCTCGTGATGCCGCACGCCTCCTGCTGGCCCGTTCGATGGAGGATCGTGTCTTCACCCAGTTGCCCGAGATCCTCAGCCCCGGCGATCTGCTCGTGGTGAACCAGACCAGGGTGCGCGCCGCCAGGCTCGTCGGGGTGAAGGAAGCCACCGGCGGAGCAGTCGAGTTGTTGCTGCTGCGACGCATCGACGCCGACCGCTGGGAGGGTCTGGTGCGGCCGGCGCGCCGGATCCGGAGGGGAACCCGACTCGACTTCGGGACCGTGTGCGGCGAGGTATGTGCAGATCCGGCCGACGGGGTCGCCGTCGTCACCTTGACCACCCCCCATGGTGATGTCGACGATGCGTTGCCGGCGGTCGGGGCCGTCCCGCTGCCACCGTACTTCCACGGCACGTTGCCCGATCCAGAGCGCTACCAGACGGTCTTCGCAAAATCGCTTGGTTCCGCTGCCGCGCCGACTGCCGCATTGCACTTCACTCCCGACCTCGTGGCACGACTCGCCGACGCCGGCATCGGGCTGACGGAGGTCGAGCTCGACATCGGCCTCGACACATTCCGTCCCATGGCGACGGAGCACCTCGCCGACCACACGATCCACACCGAGCAGTACCGGGTGCCTGAGGCCGCGGCAGCCGCGATCTCGGCCGCCCGCGAGATCGGCGGTCGGGTCGTTGCCGTGGGAACCACCGTGGTGCGCACGCTGGAGACGGCGGCAGGTCGGGACGGGATTGTCGAGCCCGGCGGAGGCGAGAGCAGCCTCTTCATCGTGCCCGGCCACCGATTTGTGTCCATCGATGCCATGCTGACGAACTTCCATGCGCCCCGTACCACCCTCATCGCCCTGGTTGCGGCTGCCATCGGCCCGGCGTGGCGCTCGGTCTACACCACGGCGCTGCAGCGTGGCTACCGGTTCCTCTCCTTCGGCGACGCCATGTTGATCGACGGGCTCGGCGCCGGATGACGGCACCCGTCTGGTGGGAGCACGTCGCCGCCGACGGGTCGGCGCGCACCGGCACCCTGCACACCCCCCACGGAACGGTTGCGACCCCCGCCTTCATGCCCGTCGGCACTCGAGGCACGGTCCGCCTCGTCGGTTCGGAAGACCTCGAAGCCCTCGGCGCCGACATCGTGCTCGCCAACACATATCACCTGATGCTGCGCCCCGGGGAGGACGTCGTCGCGGGCTTGGGGGCGTTGCACGGTTTCATGGGGTGGGAAAGGCCGATCCTCACCGATTCGGGCGGCTTCCAAGTGTTCTCGCTCGACCCGAAGGTGGATGAGCACGGGGTGCAGTTCCGGTCCAGCTACGACGGCTCCCTGGTGGAGCTGACACCCGAGAGGTCGGTTGCCGTCCAGGAGGCCCTCGGTTCCGATATCGCGATGGTGCTGGACGTGCTCGTGGGTTTGCCGTCTCCAAGAGACGTGGTGCGCAACGCGATGGAGCGCACGTTGCGATGGTCGGAGCGGGCCCTGGCCGCCAGGCAGAGAGACGACAGGGCGCTGTTCGGCATCGTCCAAGGTGGCACAGACCCCGAGCTACGCCGCGCATCGGCCGAAGCCACCGCCGGCCTCGGTTTCCCCGGGTACGGAATCGGCGGATTGGCCGTCGGAGAAGCGCCCGCCGACCGCAATCTGGCCATCGACGTCACGGTTGCCGCCCTCCCGGTGGAGGCGCCCCGGTATGTCATGGGGCTGGGCGACACCGAAGGCTTGTTGGACGCCGTCGCCAGGGGATGCGACATGTTCGATTGTGTCATCCCGACACGACTTGCGCGGCACGGTAAGGCGCTGCATCCGGAGGGCGACTTCTCCATCAAACTCCAGGCGTGGACCCGCTCCGGCGAGCCGGTCGACTCTACGTGCGGCTGCCCCACCTGCGCTCGTTACACCCGCGGCTACCTGCGCCATCTCTTTGTCACGAGAGAACTGCTTGGGCTGCGGCTACTGTCCCTCCACAACCTCTGGTACACGTTGGGTGTGCTCGAAGGGGCGCGAGCGGCGATCGCTGCGGGGCGTTTCGCTGCGTACCGAGATCTGGTGCAGACACGCCGCGGGACCGGCGCTCAAGGGCAATGAGCGCAGGTACCTCCTGCGACCACTAACCTACGACCGCTCCGACGCGGCACCGGCCGCGTCGTTTCCACGTCCGTTATGGAGGATTCCGTGGCCAACCTCGCAACCAGTGGGCTGCTTGCGTACCAGGACGCCGGTGAGGCGACCGGGTCCATCTTCGGCTTCCTGCTGCCCCTCATCATCATCGGCGGCCTGTTCTACTTCATGCTGATCATGCCGCAGCGGCGCAGGATGAAAGCCCTGAATCAGCTGCGCGATTCGATCGACGTCGGCGACGAGGTACGCACCGTCGGCGGGATCTACGGCGTCGTGCAGTCGATCGAAGACGAGGACATGATCATCGACGTGGGCGGCGGCACGGTGCTGCGCGTCGTGAAGCGTGCGGTTGCGGAAAAACTCGGCGGCGAGGAGTAACGCACCCGTGAGCCACCGCCGTCTCTGGATCACTCTGATCATCACCGTCACCCTTGCATGGGGTTCGCTGGCAGCCGTGCTCGCTACCGGTCTCACGCCCAAACTCGGCCTCGACCTCCAGGGAGGGTTCTCCGTCCTGCTCACGGCGCCGGAGGGCACTGATGAGGCGGTGCTCGACACTGCGGTGGAAGTCATGCGACAGCGGATCGAAAACCTCGGTGCGGTTCAGGAGCCGGAGATCGCCGTCATTGCCAGCCGCGGGAGCATCCAGGTGCAGCTGCCGGGCGTCCAGGACAGGGAGCGGGCCCTCGAAGCCGTCGGTACGACCGGCGAGCTGAGCTTCCGGCCGGTGCTCGACGTCAACGTCATCAGCCCCGCTTTCACCGATGGGACGCTGCCCCTGCCTGCCGGCGAAGAAGATGCCACGGGCGACACCACCGGCAGCACGACAACCACGACCACGACCGCTGCGCCTGCACCGCCGCCTCCGAACCTCGACCCCGTAACCGGGCTCACCATCGTCGACGATGTCACCTCTGATGCGTATCTCCAGGGTGACGACGGGCTCGTCTATCACGTCGGTCCCGCTTTCCTGACCGGAGCGGACGTCGAGGGCGCCGAAGCAGGGTTCACAGGCGGCTTCTCGGCTTCGGGTTTCGTGGTCGATCCCGAATTCAGCGAGGAAGGCGGCCTTGCGTTCGAAACGGCCACGGCCCAGTTGTCGCTCTTCACGGTCGGCGATCCCCGCAGGCAGATGGCGATTGTGGTCGACGGCAACGTGGTCTCTGCACCGCAGATCGCCGCCGAAGTGGCTCCGGGAGAAGGTCTCGACGCCGATCAGGTGTTCATCACCATCGGCGTGTCCGACGACGCTGAGGCAGAGGCTGAGGATCTGGCGACGATCCTGCGCTACGGCGCTCTCCCCACCGTCTTCGAACGGGAGCGTGTCGAATCGGTCTCGGCCACGCTGGGTAGCGATTCCCTGCAAGCCGGCTTGGTGGCGGGTATCGGCGGCCTCATCCTGGTCGCACTGGCGCTGCTCCTGTACTACAGGGCACTCGGTCTGGTTGCCGTTCTGGGCCTGAGCGTGTTCGGCTCGTTCCTGATGGTGGCGATCTCTCTCCTCAGCGAGTACCAGGGCACGACGCTGACCCTTGCGGGGGTGACGGGCATCATCGTGTCGATCGGTATCACTGCGGACTCGTACATCGTGTACTTCGAGCGAATCAAGGAAGAGCACCGCAAAGGCCGGCCCCTCCGCGGGGCTGTTGATCACGGTTTCCAGAAGGCTTTCCACACGATCTTGACCGCCGATGCCGTCACCTTGACCGGTGCAGCGTTGTTGTGGCTGCTCGCAATTGGTGCGGTGAAGGGTTTCGCGCTCACCCTCGGTGTCGCCACCGTGGTCGACGTCATCGTGGCGTACTTCTTCACCCGGCCGATGGCCATGCTCCTGGTGCGGGGCCCGATGGGCCGCGGTGGCTTCTTCACCATCGAAGGTGCGATGGGCAGGCCCCACGGCGAGTTGGCGGAGGCGGCCACATGAGCGTGCTCGGCCGCATGTACCGAGGCGAGACGGACTTCGACTTCATCGCAGGGCGCAAGAAGTGGTTCACCGTCTCCGCAGCCTTGATCATCATCTCCCTGCTGTCGATGCTCATCCGCGGCTTCGACCTCAGCATCGACTTCACCGGCGGCACGATCGTCGAGGCAGAAAACGTGTCGCTCGTCGATGTCGGGGACTATCGCGATGCCCTCGGCGGCATCGGCCTCGCAGGCGCAAGAGTCCAGCTCACAGGCGACAACGGGCGAGTGTCCATCTCGACCATCGAGCTGAACTCTGCCGAACAGGACGAGTTGGTGCGAGTTGTTGCTGCCACAGCAGGCGTCAACGTCGATGCGACCAATGTCGATGCGGTTGGCGCGACCTTCGGCGGCGAGATCACGCGACGAGCACTCGAAGCCTTGGTGATCTTCCTTGCCGTCATCGCCGGCTTCATCTCATGGCGCTTCGAATGGAAGATGGCACTCGCCGCCCTCGCCGCCCTGTTCCACGACCTCATCATCACCGGTGGGATCTACTCCCTGCTCGGATTTGAAGTCACCCCTGCGACGGTCATCGCCATTCTGACCATCCTTGGCTACTCGCTGTACGACACCGTGGTGGTCTTCGACAAGATCACGGAGAACGTCCACGAGCTCGGGTCCAAGCACACGTTCACGGAGATCGCCAATCTCTCCATGAATCAGGTGCTGATGCGTTCGATCAACACGTCGCTGACGTCGTTGCTCCCCATCGGGAGTCTGCTGTTTGTCGGGTCATACGTGTTGGGTGCCGCGACGCTGCGGGAGTTCGCCCTTGCCCTCTTCATCGGCGTTGCGGCGGGCACCTACTCGTCGATCTTCGTCGCCACGCCGCTTCTGGTGATGTGGAAGGAGAATGAGCCCGAGTGGCAACGTATGCAGCGTCGTGCCGCCCGCCGATCGGGCGTTGAGGCCGACGAGCTGCCCGACGTGGCCACGGAAACGGTCGATGCAGGTGCGGTCGCCAGGCCCCCACGGCAGCGGCGAAAGCGGCGGTAGAGTTAGCTGATGACGGAGGCCTATCTCGCCGGTTTGATCCACGATGTGCCCGACTTCCCAACGGCGGGAATCGTGTTCAAGGACATCACGCCGATCCTGGCCAGCCACGGCGCCTTCGACCGCGCCGTGGAAGCAATGCTGGCTCCTTTCGCCGATCTGGGAGTGAGCAAAGTCGCCGGCATCGAGGCCAGAGGCTTCATGTTCGCCGGACCGATCGCCAGCCGCCTCGGAGCAGGCTTCATCCCGATCCGCAAGCCGGGCAAGCTGCCAAGAGACGTCGTGGAACAGGAATACGACCTCGAGTACGGCACCGACACGCTCCAGGTGCACGCCGATGCTGCCCACGCAGGCGAGCGTGTGCTCATCGTCGACGACGTGCTGGCCACAGGAGGTACCGCAGCGGCGTCCATCGATCTGCTCCAGAAGGTCGGTGCGGAAGTTGTCGGCCTGTCCGTGTTGCTCGAGCTCGTGTTCTTGCACGGGAGGGACCGGATCGACGGCGTGCCGGTGCACGCTGTGGTGCGCGATGGCGCAGACTGACGCCACCCAGCCTCTTTCGCCCGACACGCTCTATTCCGGCCTGCTCGCCACCTACGCCGAACATCACCCCGAAGCCGACACCAGGCTCCTCGAGCACGCCTACCGCCGTGCGTTCGACCTGCACCGCGGTCAAGCGCGGCGTTCAGGGGAGCCCTACATCACCCACCCGCTCATCGTCGCCGACATCCTTGCGGGCTACGGTCTCGATGAGGCGACGCTTGCCGCGGCGCTGCTTCACGACACCGTTGAGGACACCGACGTCTCGCTCGAAGAGATCGCTGCAGAGTTCGGGGAGGAAGTTGCCGAGCTGATCGACGGCGTGACCAAGCTCGATCGCATCCGCTTCTCCAGCCGTGAAGAGGCCCAGGCCGCGACGATCCGGAAGATGGCCATCGCGATGGCCAAGGACATCCGGGTCCTGCTCATCAAGCTCGCCGACCGCCTCCACAACGTGCGCACGCTTGCTCCGCTTCCCGAGGACAAGCGCAGGCGCATCGCCGAGGAGACCATCGAGGTCTACGCACCGCTGGCGCACCGACTCGGTGTGCAGGAGATCAAACACGAGATGGAAGAGCGGTGCTTCGGCGAGCTGTTCCCCCGTAGGAAGGCGGAGCTGGAGGACCTGGTTGCACGGCGCGCCCCTGAGCGGGAATCCCACCTCGAAAAGGTCATGCTGCAACTCACAGGAGCGCTTGCCGACCAAGGCATCGTCGCCACCGTGACCGGAAGGCCGAAGCACCTCTACTCGATCTACCGCAAGATGGTGACCAGCGGCCTCGCCTTTGACGAGATCCATGACCTCATCGGGATCAGGGTGCTCGTCGACGAGGTGCGTGACTGTTATGCGGCGCTCGGCTTGGTCCACACGATCTGGCCCCCCATCCACGGGCGCTTCAAGGACTACATCGCGATGCCCAAGTACAACCTGTACCAGTCGCTGCACACCACCGTCGTCGGCCCTGACGGCAAGGCCCTCGAAGTGCAGATACGAACGCACGAGATGCACCGGCGCGCCGAATACGGGATCGCAGCCCACTGGAGCTACAAAGAAGGCAGCGGCAGCGCCACAGATGAGTTTGTGGCCGACCTGCGGTTTCTCCAAGAGGAGTCGACCGATCCGCAGGAGTTCCTCGACCACCTCAAGCTCGATCTCTACCAGGAAGAGGTGTTCGCCCTCACGCCGAAGGGTGACGTGCTCACGCTCCCCAGGGGGGCGACGCCCGTCGACTTCGCCTACCGGATACATACCGACGTCGGCCACAGCTGTGTCGGAGCCAAAGTGAATGGGCGTCTCGTACCGCTCCACACGACCCTCGAATCCGGCGATATCGTCGAAATCCTGACCTCGCGTGCCCAGGACGCCCACCCATCACGCGATTGGCTCGAGTTCGTCAAGTCGAGCAGAGCCTCCGCCAAGATCCGCCGCTGGTTCACCAGAGAGCGCCGAGATGCTGCGCTGAGCGACGGCCGAGAGGCCGTCACCAAGGCGATGCGTCGGGAAGGGATGGCGCTCAACGCCCCTGGGCGCGAGGGCTTGCTCAACACGGTCGCAAAGGATCTCGGCTACGTCGATGCGACCGCCATGTACGTTGCCGTCGGCGACGGCCGCATCAGCGCCAAGAGCCTCGTACGACGGATGGCGCGCCTGGTGGGCGGCGAGGCCGAGGACGATCTCCTCCAACCGCCGCCGAAGGAAACCCGGCGTGCCGTTCAGCCGACGCGGGGCGGCATCATCATCGAAGGCATGGACGACCTGCTCGTGAGCATCGCACGATGTTGTGCGCCCGTTCCCGGGGACCAGATCGTCGGATTTGTCACCGTCGGCCGAGGAGTGTCGGTGCATCGTGGCGACTGCGCCAACGTCGGTGCACTCGGCGAGCGTGCGGAACGGATGATCGACGTCTCGTGGGCGCCTGAGCACGTCGGGTCGTACCACGTATGGGTTCAGGTCGAGGCGCTCGACCGACCTCGCTTGTTCCGCGATGTCACGGCAGAGCTCGCCGATATGGGCGCCAACATCACCGCCTCCTCATCGGCAACCGGAAGCGATCGTGTCGCCGTCTTCCGCTTCGAGGTCGAACTCTCCGACGCCCAGGCCGTTGACCGGCTCATCGTTGGGCTGCGCCGCGTCGATGGCGTCTTCGACGCCTACCGGCTGACGCCGCAGAGCACCTGAGCCCGCGATGGCGCTCCTGATCGACGGTGCATCGTTGTGGCTTGCGGAGACAAACTGCTACGTCGTGGCCCCCGAACGTGGTGGGCCGTGCGTCATCGTCGATGCCCCTCCGGACATCCCTGCCATCGAGGCCCTGGTGAAACGACACGACCTGATTCCGGTAGCCCTACTGGTCACCCATGGCCACATCGACCATGCGGGCGGGGGAGCGGTCGCCATGTCGTTCGGTATCGAGGCCTCGCTCCATCCCGACGATGAGTTCCTCGCACTCGACCCCGCCGCACAGCTACGGATGTTGTTCGGCGCGGCACAGCCTGAGATGGCCGCCCAGTTTGCGTTTCCGGCCGAGTACGTTGCGCTGGCCGACGGCCAGTCGCTCTCCGCCGGCGGTGTGGCGATCGACGTGCTGCACACCCCGGGCCACACTCCAGGCCATTGCTGCTTCTATCTTCCCGACGTCGGGGTGCTCTTCTCCGGCGACCAGCTCTTTGCGGGATCGATCGGCAGGACCGACCTTCCTGGCGGAGACTACAACCAGCTCATGGAGTCGATGCAGGACAAGATCCTCACGTTGCCGGACGACACCCAAGTGCTCCCGGGACACGGGCCCGTGACGACGATCGGGACCGAGAGGGTGAGGAATCCGTTCCTGCAGGATCTTGACGGCTGACCGAGGCGTGCGGCGAGCTTCATCGGTCGCCGCCGGGGAGGACACAGGGGGTACTACGCTCCCGCATTCACCCCTGGTGGACGCATGCTGGCGCCCGCTTTTCCCTTGGGAGGAAACCACTCATGGCGACGACTGAGTATCGCGATACGCATGCCGGCGAGCTTCGCGCCGAGCACCGCGACCGTGTCGTGCGACTCGCCGGATGGGCCGAGCGGATCCGGGACCAGGGCGGTGTCATCTTCGTCGATCTGCGCGACGCCACGGGCATCGTGCAAGTGGTGTTCCGGCCGGACAGCGCTGCGGAGTCAATGGATGTGGCGCGGACGCTCAAACGTGAATTCTGTATCACCGTCACGGGTCTCGTGAGGGAGCGCCCTGAGGGCACCAAGAACCCGGACATCGCCACAGGGCATGTCGAGATCGAAGCAACTGCGATCGACGTGCTCAGCGCCGCCGAGACGTTGCCGTTCCAGCTCGATGACCGCACGGAAGCCGAGGAGGGGCGCCGTCTCAAGTACCGCTATCTCGATCTCCGCCGCCCGCGCATGGCCGCCAATCTCCTCGGCCGGTCCAAGGCCGTGGGCGCCATGCGCCGCATCATGGAGGAGAAGGGCTTCCTCGAGGTGGAAACCCCCACGCTCATCGCATCGACCCCTGAGGGCGCAAGGGATTTCCTCGTGCCGAGCCGGCTGCGACCCGGCCAGTTCTACGCATTGCCGCAGTCACCGCAGCTCTTCAAGCAGCTCTTGATGATTGGAGGCGTCGAGCGCTACTACCAGGTGGCTCGGTGCTACCGGGACGAAGACTTCAGGGCAGACCGCCAAGTCGAGTTCACCCAGCTCGACTTCGAGGGTGCCTTCTGGGGGCAGGAAGACGTGCTGCAGACCCTGGAAGACATCGCGGTGGCCGTGGTTGCGGCGGTGCGTGGCGTCGACATCGAGCGCCCATTCCCCCGACTCACCTATGCAGAGGCGATGGACCGATACGGCACGGACAAGCCGGACGTCCGTTTTGGGATGGAGATCACCGACCTCGGTTCGGTGTTCAGCGGTAGCGAGTTCAAGGCCTTCGCCTCGACCCTCGACGGTGGGGGCGTGGTCCGTGGGATCAACGCGGGCCCGCTGGGACTCGCCAGGTCGGGCCTCGATCGCCTGGTCGCGAGCGCCCAGGAACTCGGCGCCAAGGGTCTGGTGTGGATGGTCGTTGAAGACGACGGGTCCCTTCGGTCTCCCGTCGCCAAGTTCCTCGCAGAGGCCGAGCTGGGTCGGCTCAGGTCGGCGCTCGATGCGGCGCCTGGCGACGTGCTTCTGATCGTCGCCGACGATGCACCCGTGGTCTCCCGGGTGCTCGGTCAGCTTCGGCTCGAGCTGGGCCAGGCGGAGGGTCACGGTGAGTTGGCGTTCCTGTTCGTCACCGACTTCCCGGTCTTCGAGAGAAACGAGGGCGGCGATCTTGTCCCCATCCACCACCCGTTCACCGCTCCGGTGTCGGTCGACGAGATGCGCAACCATCCGGACACGGCCATCTCGAAGGCCTATGACCTGGTTCTCAACGGTGCCGAGCTCGGGTCGGGAAGCGTGAGGATCCACGATCCCCAGGTGCAGGCGCAGGTGTTCGACGTGCTCGGGATCTCGCCTGAAGCCGCCGAACGCCGGTTCGGGTGGTTTCTCGAAGCACTGCGATACGGAACGCCGCCCCACGCCGGGTTTGCGATCGGCATCGACCGCATGGTCTCCATCCTCCAGGGGGAGAAGAACATCCGAGAGGTCATCCCGTTCCCCAAGACCCAGACCGGTGCCGACCCACTGACATCGTCACCCAGCCGGGTCGAGGCTCACCAACTCATCGAGCTGGGCATCGACGTGCGCCCTGAGGTGCGGGCACTGTGGACCGAAGAAGCCGAAGACGGCACCGACTCGTAGCGGCTCCTCCCTCGCATCTCTGCACCGTTCGCTGGTGCGGCACCTGAGGGAGGGCTCGAGGCTTCGGCTCTGGGCGCCCAGGTGTCCGCGTCGCCTCTAAGGTCTGGGCATGACTTCGCAGCACGACCTGTTCGCCGAGTCCCGGGCGGCGAGTCGGGCCACGGCCGCGCCCCTCGCAGCAAGGATGCGGCCGCGATCCATCGACGAGGTCATCGGTCAAGAACACCTGACCAAACCCGGCGCCGCATTCCGCTCGATCGTCACGACGGGTCATCCGGTGTCGATGATCCTGTGGGGGCCACCGGGTACGGGCAAGACCACGCTGGCCCGTCTGGTGGCCACGGCAGGCGGAGCCCGCTTCGAGCAGCTCAGCGCAACCTCGGCAGGCGTCAAGGACGTGCGTGAGGTGCTTGCCATGGCGACGCGCCGCCTGGAGGACGATCGAGGCAGGACGGTGCTGTTCTTGGACGAGATCCACCGCTTCACCAAAGCGCAGCAAGATGCGCTGCTGCCCGGCGTCGAAGACGGCACGATCATCCTGGTGGGTGCGACCACGGAAAACCCGTTCTTCGAGGTCAACTCGCCGCTGGTGAGCCGCTGCACGCTGTTTCGCACCGAGCAGCTGACCCCTGAGGCCGTTCAGCTGATCCTGCGTACCGCCGCAGACGACGCCATGCGGGGTTTGGGCGGCCGTCCTTCGATCTCCGACCTCACCTTGACGCTGCTCGCAGAACGGGTCGGCGGTGATGCGCGACTCGGCCTCAACTCGCTCGAGGTTGCCGCCAGGATCGCCGCAGGCCGCGATCTCGAGGAGATCGGCGAGGACGAGGTGCAGGAGGCGCTGCAACGCCGCATCGTGCGCTACGACAAGGCCGGGGACCGCCACTACGACGTGATCTCGGCGTTCATCAAGAGCATGCGAGGCTCCGACCCCGACGCCGCCCTGTACTGGCTGCATACGATGCTCGAAGCCGGCGAGGACCCGGAGTTCATTGCGAGGCGCATGATCATCCTGGCGTCCGAGGACATCGGCCTTGCCGACTCGGCAGCGCTCGGGGTGGCTGCGGACGCATTCACTGCGCTGCGGGTCGTGGGGCTGCCCGAGGCCGCCTACGCCCTCTCCCATGCAGCCGCGTATCTTGCGCTTGCCCCGAAGTCGAACTCGGTCGCCGAGGCGATGCGACGGGCGCGGGAGGCCGTCGAGGCGACACCGGCCTCCCAGGTTCCACCGCATCTGCGCTCGGGGGCGACGGCAGGGGACCGGCGCCTCGGCCATGGCGTCGGCTACGTCTACCCCCACGACGATCCGCGGGCGGTGCGCCCGCAGCAATATCTCCCCGACGGAGCCTCCTCACTCATCGTGTACCGGCCCAAGCGGCTCGGGGAGGAGCGGGAGCTTGCGGATCGGCTGGCTCGCATCGATGCGATCCTCGGCAAACCGGAGCGCGCCGCCGGCGGCAGCCCCGAGGCAACGCCACGTCGCAGCGGTCACCGAGGGGCGGCCGAGTAGGCTCTGGCCCCATGCTGGTCCGCATACGCTGGTTCGTGCTCGGCGTCGTCAGCTCGGTCGGGGTCGTCGCCTACCTTGCTGCCCAGGTCAAGCGCGCTCGAGAGCGCCTCTCTGCCAAGGCGATGGCCCGCAGCGGAGGCCGCACCGTTGCCTCGATGCTCGACAAGGCGGCAACCAGAGTGAGCCCCGAGAGCGGCGACGCAGGCTGATTGGGCCGAGGGCGCACGCTCCATCTTTCCGCAGACGAGGGATCACCGATGACCAAACTCATCCCACCGAGGACACTCAAAGGATTCCGCGACTACCTGCCTGCAGCGGCCATCCCGCGCGAAGCCCTCATCGCAACTGCGGTTGGTGTGTACCGGGCCTACGGCTTCAGCCCCATCGATACGCCTGCGCTCGAGTACGCCGAGATCCTGCTCGGCAAGGGAGGAGACGAAACCGAAAAGCAGACCTACCGGTTCGTGGACTCCGGCGGGCGTGAGGTTGCCCTGCGCTTTGACCTCACGGTGCCGCTGGCACGGTACGCCGCACAGCACATCGGTGAGCTCGGCACGCCGTTCAAGCGCTATCACGTCGGCACCGTGTGGCGCGGCGAGAACACACAGCGCGGTCGCTACCGGGAGTTCCTGCAATGCGACTTCGACACCATCGGCACCGACAGCTCGATCTCCGACACCGAGACGATCCTCGTGATCCACGATGTGTTCCAAGCGCTGGGGTTCACCCGCTTCACGATCAAGGTGAACGACCGCCGGATCCTGAACGGCCTCCTGGAGCTGCGCGGTCTCGAGGATCGTGCCGCCGAGGTGCTGCGCGTGCTCGACAAACTGCCGAAGGTGGGCCCCGACCGAGTGCGTGACGAGTTGGCGGCCATCGACGGTGTTGGGCCTGACGACGTCGAGGCGGTGGCCGGACTTGCGGCCACTACCGGATCCAATCGGGAGGTGCTGGCAAAGACAGCAGCAATCGTCGGCGGCAACGATCGGGGCCGCGCCGGGGTGGCCGGCCTGACCGCACTCGTCGATGCGGTCGAAGGTCTCGACATCGCCGCCGGCAGGATCAAAGTGGACGTCTCCATCGCCCGCGGGCTGGACTACTACACCGGCATCGTGTTCGAGGTGTTTCTCGACGACCTGCCCGACATCGGGAGCTGCAGTAGCGGGGGCCGGTATGACGACCTCGCATCGCTTTACAGCAAGCAGCGCCTCCCAGGGGTGGGCGGCTCCCTCGGTGTGGATCGTCTGCTGGCGGCGATGGAAGAGCTCGGTCTCACCGATGCCCGCAGCACGTGGGCGCCCGTTCTGGTCACGGTGTTCGACGAGGACGGCCGCCTGGCGGCGATGCAGACGGCTGCGGCCTTGCGGGCTGACGACATCGGAGCCGAGGTGTACCCCGAGGCGCGCAAGCTGGGGGCGCAGCTCAAGTACGCGGACCGCAAGGGCCATCGAGTTGCGGTGATTGCCGGCCCGAACGAGAGGGATGCCGGGATGGTCCAGCTCAAGAATCTCGCAGATGGGTCTGCAGAGACGGTGGCTGCTGCGGATGTGGTCGCTGCGGTGCGCCGCCTGCTCGGCCGCTGAGGGGGCCGGCACTAACCTGCCGCATTCATGAACAGCAACCACATCCGTCAGGTCTTCCTCGACTTCTTTGCCGAGCGTGGGCACACCGTTGTGCCGGGTGCGTCGTTGATCCCGGTCGATCCCACGCTGCTGCTCACCAACGCAGGCATGGTGCCCTTCAAGCCGTACATGCTCGGCGAAGAAGCCCCGCCGTACGAACGGGCTGTCACCGTGCAGCGGGTGGCGCGGACGGTCGACATCGACATCATCGGCACCACGGCGCGGCATTTGACCTTCTTCGAGATGTTGGGGAACTTCAGTTTCGGCGAGTATTTCAAGGAGAAGGCGATTCCTTGGGCGTACGAGCTGGTGACCGAAGGCTTTGGTCTCGACCCTGGGCGCCTCTGGTACACGGTCCATACGACGGATAACGAGGCCGCCGAGATCTGGATCGATGGCGTCGGCGTCCCGGCTGATCGCGTCCAACGCATGGACAGGGACAACTTCTGGCAGATGGGTGTGCCCGGCCCGTGCGGTCCCTCGTCCGAGATCTTCTTCGACAAGGGCGCCGAGTTTGGCGCAGACGGTGGTCCGGCTGTGGACGACGAGCGCTTCATGGAGCTGTGGAACCTCGTGTTCATGCAGAACATCCAGGACGAGCCCTATCACGTGGTCGGGGACCTCCCGGCGAAGAACATCGACACGGGGGCCGGTCTCGAACGGGTGGCGGTCGTGCTGCAGGGCGTCGAGTCGGTGTTCGAGACCGACCTCATCCGCCCGGTCCTTGCCGCCGCCGAAGAGGCCGCCGGCGTTGGCTACGGCGAGCGAGAACGCACCGACGTCAGCCTCCGTATCCTCGCCGATCATGCCAAGGCGGTCACGTTCCTCGTGTCCGACAAGGTGGTGCCCTCCAACGAAGGGCGCGGTTACGTGCTGCGCCGCCTGCTCAGGCGGGCCGTGCGTCACGCATCACTTCTTGGTGTCGACGAGCTGATCATGCCATCGCTCATCGCAGCCACCGTGGACGTCATGGCGACTGCCTACCCGGAGCTCGACGAGCGGCAGGGTGCGATCACCGACATGGCCGTTCGTGAAGAAGAGCGGTTCCGCCGCACCCTGGTTTCGGGCCACCAGCTGCTCGATCAGGAACTCGCCGAGCTGACCCCCGGAGCGGTTTTTCCCGGCGCGGCGGCGTTCAAGCTGCACGACACCTTCGGCTTTCCCCGCGAGCTGACGGAGGAGATCCTCTCCGAACGCGGCATTGAGCTCGATCTCGAAGAATTCCACCTGATGATGGACGAGCAGAAGCAACGAGCGCGGCGTCACTACAAGGGCGGCGACGCCGCCGCCCAGGCGGACGCCTACCGGGCCTTGCTCGACGGAGTGGAGAACACCGAGTTCCTCGGCTACGACTTCGACGGAGGCAACGGTCAGATCCTCTCCATCCTCCGCGAGGGCGACACCGTCGACCGGGCGGACGCCGGGCAGGAGATCGAGGTGTTCCTCGACCGGACACCGTTCTACGCCGAATCCGGTGGGCAGGTGGGTGACAGCGGCACCGTGTCGACGCCGACGGGCGAGGTGCGGATCTTCGACACGCACTATGCCATGCCGGGCATGCACGGTCACCGCGGCAAAGTCGCATCGGGATATGTCCAGACCGGCCAGGAAGCGACGATGGAGATCGACGGGGACCGTCGCGAACGGATCAGGAAGAACCACTCCGGCACCCATATCCTGCATTGGGCGCTCCGCGAGATCGTCGGGGAGCACGCCCATCAGGCCGGGTCGCTCGTGGCCCCCGACCGGCTCCGTTTCGACTTCTCCCACTACGCCGCACTGTCCACCGAAGAGTTGCAAGAGGTGGAATCTGCGGTGAACGCTCGGGTCATCGAAAACGCCAGGGTCACGACCCTCGAGACCACCAAGCAGGAGGCCGAGGCCATGGGTGCGCTGGCGTTCTTTGGCGACAAATACGGCGATCGGGTACGAGTCGTCAAGGCGGGTGACTACTCCACCGAGTTCTGCGGCGGCACCCATGTACCGTCCACGGGTCAGATCGGGCCGCTCATCATCGTCGGAGAGGGCTCCGTGGCCGCCAATACCCGGCGGCTCGAGGCGCTCACGGGAACCGCCGCCTACGGCTATCTCTCCGAGTTGCGCGCCAACCTGACGCAGGCAGCCGACGTGTTGCGGACGCAACCGGGCTCCATCGTCGAAGCCGCATCGAGCCTGACGGCCCGCGTGAAGGATCAGGAGGCCCGGCTCGAGGCATTCGAACAGCAGTCCCGCTCGGCGGCGGTCGGCACCATGCTCGACGGCGTCGAGGAGCACAAGGGTTCCAAGTTGTTGGTGACGGCCCGCGACGGTTTGGCAGCCGACGAACTGCGCGCCCTCGCCTTTCAGCTACGGGACCGCCTGGGCTCCGGCATCGGCGTGATCGGTTCGACCAGGGACGGCAAGGGGGCTCTCATCGGTTTTGTCTCCAAGGATCTCGTGGCCGACGGCATATCTGCTGCAGACGTCCTGCGTCCCGGCGCCCAGGTGTTGGGGGGCGGGGGCAGCCGCGACCCGGAGCTGGCCCAGGCGGGCGGCCCGAACGGCGACAGGCTCGACGATGCCCTGGAGGCCATCCGGGAAGCCGGAAGGGCCGCGCTGCTGGGCCGATGAGCGCCGGCAGGATCCTCGGGCTCGATCCGGGGGAGCGTCGCATCGGCGTCGCTTTGTCCGACACCCTCGGTATCATCGCTCAGCCGCATGCCGTGCTCGATCGGCGGGCCGGTGACGTGATCCGCCAATTGCGTCGTATCGTCGATGAGCACGACGTGCACCACATCGTGGTGGGATTGCCCGTCTCGCTGAGCGGAGACGAAGGCGTCTCCGCAGAGATGGCGAGGGCATTGGGAGCGACAATCGAGGAGGAAATCGGTATTGAAGTCGCCTACTTCGATGAGCGATTCACCAGCGTGCAGGCCGAAGCGGCGCTGATCGAGGCGAATGTGCGAAGGGCCGAGCGGAGAGACGTCCGCGACAAGGTGGCTGCGGCCATCATGCTCCAGGGTTTCCTGGACCGGAACAGAAGGGAAGAGCCGTGAGCGGCCCTCCAACCCAGGACGATCACTACTTCATCGAGGGAGATCGCCCGCCCGCGCCGTGGGGAATCAGGATCGCAAAGTTTGCCGGCATCGTGGTCGTGATCGCCCTGGTGGGCTTCACCGGCGCAGCCGTCGCGGAGCGTCTTGCCGGCACCATCGCCGCCGGGCCGACCGTCAGCACGATTCCAGCCGGCCAGGAGGTTGCCTTCACCGTTCCGCTGGGATCCACCGCCTCGGATGTCGGCACGGTGCTCGAGTCGGCAGGTCTCATCACCGACGGATCTACGTTCGAGCGTTCCGTCCGCATCCAAGGTGTCGCCGAGCTCTTGAAAGCCGGGGCGTACACCATGACAGGGGGCGTGTCGACGAACGAGATCATCTCGCAGCTCATCGCAGGACCGCCCGCACCGGACACCTTCCGGTTGACGGTCATCGAGGGTCTTCGCATCGAAGAGATGCTGCAGTCACTTGCCGAGCAGACCGGCTACACGGTCGACGAGCTCGCCGCCCCGCTGCTCGACGGCACCATTACCTCGCCATTCCTTCCTGAGGAGATCCCAGATGACGTTCCCGAGCTGACCGCTTGGGAGGGCCTGCTGTTCCCTGCGACGTATGACTTCGTGGTGGATGCGGCGCCGGATGTGATCGTCGGGCGACTCGTGCGCGAGATGAACAGCCGGATGGCGGCCGTCGACTGGTCTGCCCTCGAAGATATCGGCCTCACCCCGTACGACGGGCTCATCATCGCATCGTTGATCGAGAAGGAGGCGAAGCTCGACGAAGATCGCCCGTTGATCTCCAGCGTCATCCACAACCGCCTTGATCAGAGGATCCCACTCCAGATCGATGCAACGGTGATCTACGCATTGGGCGAGAACCCGGGTCGCGTGCTGTTCAGGGATCTCGAAGTCGACTCGCCGTGGAACACGTACATCATCAACGGACTCCCCCCAACTCCGATCGGAGGGGTACGGAGCGCATCGCTGGAGGCGGCGGCCGTGCCCGCAGATACCGAGTATCTCTACTACGTGCTGATCGACACCGACGGCAGGCACGGGTTCTCGGAGACGTTGGAGGAGCACGAAGCCAAAGTCGAGCAGGCGCGCGCGGACGGCATTCTGCCGTGAGGCTTGCCGTGCTCGGAGATCCGGTCGCTCATTCGTTGTCGCCGATCCTGCACACCGCGGCGCTGAGAGCGAGCGGGCTCCCCGGCGGCTACGTCGCAATCCGTGCAGATGAGCGCGGAGTGGCACAACACGCCGTGCGCCTGCGCGCAGGCGAACTCGACGGCGCCAACATCACGATGCCGCACAAGGCGAGGGCGGCCGCTCTGTCCGACCGGGTCGCCGGTCCGGCGCGGCGCACCGGGGCCGCCAACACGTGGGTGCGAGTCGGGGGCGACATCGTCGGCCACAACACCGACGTGGCCGGAGTTGGACATGCGTGGAGGTGGGCTGGCTTGCCGGTCGATGCGCCTGTCCTCGTGCTGGGAGCTGGTGGCGCCGCGGCTGCGGCTCTCGTCGCCCTCGAAGGTCGCCACCTCTTCGTCTCTGCCCGTCATGCCGCTTCGATTTCCCGGCTGATCGATGTCACCGGTGTGGGAGCTGAGCCGCTGTCTTGGGGACAGATGGTGCCGGGTGCCGTCCTCGTGAACGCCACGCCGCTGGGGATGAACGGCGAGGAGCTACCCGAAGGCATGGTTGACGCCGCTGCGGGAATCTTCGACATGGCGTACGCACACCGGCCGACGCCCGCTGCGGCTCGGGCCATGGAGCTGGGCCTCCCCGCTGCCGACGGCCCCACCATGCTGCTCGGGCAAGCGATCGAGTCGTTCCGCTTGTGGACCGGCCGCACCGCTCCCCTCGACGCCATGCGCGCCGCACTCGACGCCGCCCTGGCCCAACGTGTCGCGGCATCGCTGTGAGCATTGCCCTGTTCGCCGCGCTGGCGACTCTCGCCGGCGTCGCCGCGGGTTGGGTGGCCACGTCGGTTGCGGCGCGGGTGCTCGCCGAGCGAGAAGAGGAGCATGCCCCGATGCCGAAGTGGGCGTGGATCGTGACGAGCGTCACGACAGGCCTCATGTTCGGGCTCGTGACCGCGGTGTTCGAGGAGAGCTGGCTCCTTCCGGCGTACCTCTGGTTCATCTTCGTGACGATGGCCCTGGTGGTCACGGACGTCCACTCCCGCCTGATTCCGGATCGCATCAGCTACCGGGGAACCGGGATTGCTGCGGGTCTGCTTGCAGTGGGGGCCGTGCTGGACGGCAGCACCGCCAACTTGACACGTGCGGCGATTGGGGCTGCGATCTACCTGGGCTTGGCGCTGCTGCTGTGGCTTCCGGGCGGCGGGCGCAACTTCGGCGGTGGCGACGTGAAGCTCAGTCCGATTCTCGGGCTGTTCACCGCCTTCATCGGTTGGGACGTGTTCATCGTGGCCGTCTTCCTCGGGTTTGTGGCGGGTGGCCTCGCCGGTCTCGTGCTGGTGATCACTCGGGCCAAAGGCTTGCGCGATCACTTTGCTTTTGGGCCCCCGCTCACTCTCGGTGCGTACATCGCCATCATCCGGGGGGCTGAACTGCTCGATTGGTACGCCGGCTGAGCGTGCTGATGCGGAGGAAGGCTTCGGGGAGCCTTGGGGCGGTGCGTGCGGGTCGTAGGCGCATCCCGGCCGGCACTACGCTCCCGTGATGCTTCGCTTTCTGACCGCAGGTGAGTCGCACGGGCCCGGTCTCGTCACCATCGTCGAGGGCCTCCCGGCAGGAATTCCATTCTCCACGGCCGACCTGAGCGAAGAGCTGGCGCGGCGCCGGCTCGGCTACGGCCGTGGCAGGCGGATGAAGCTGGAGCGCGACGAACTCGAAGTGATGGGAGGCGTGCGGTTCGGTCTGACTCTCGGCAGTCCGGTTGCGGTCATCATCCGCAACACCGAGTGGCCCAAGTGGCAGCAGGAGATGTCGCCCGAGCCTGGGGAGGCGCGCAGGACGCTCACCGCGCCGCGTCCCGGACATGCTGATCTGGCGGGAATGCAAAAGTACGACACGCACGATGCCCGGGACATCCTCGAGCGAGCCAGCGCCAGGGAGACCGCCGCCAGAACCGTTGCCGGCTATCTCGCCAAGACGCTGCTCAGGCACGTCGACGTCGAAGTGCTCAGCCACGTTGTTGCCATTGGTGGCGCCACCGCTCCCGCAGAGCCGCTGCCGGCTCCAGGCGACCTGGACCGTATCGACAACTCGCCGGTCCGCGTGTTCGATCCTGCCGCTGAAGCGGCCATGGTTGCCGAGATCGAGGCGGCCAAGGCCGATCGAGACACGCTCGGTGGGATCGTCGAGGTATTGGTCTACGGCCTGCCGGCAGGAGTCGGCAGCCATGTCCATTGGGACAGGCGCCTCGACGCAAGGCTTGCGTACGCTCTGATGTCCATCCAGGCCATCAAAGGCGTTGAGGTGGGCGATGGCGTGAGATCTGCGGGGCGGCGAGGGTCGGAGGCACACGACGAGATCTACCACGACGGCGACGACTTCTATCGCACGACCACCCGTGCGGGGGGGATCGAAGGCGGCATGACCATTGGCGGGCCCGTGCGGGTCCGGGCGGCAATGAAGCCCATCTCCACGGTGATGCGGCCGCTCGACACCGTCGATGTCGAGAGCAAGCAGGCCGAAAAGGCCTTCAGGGAACGCAGTGACGTGTGTGCGGTACCCGCAGCGGGGGTCGTAGCTGAAGAGATGGTGGCGGTCGTGGTCGCGCAGGAGATGCAACGGAAGTTCGGTGGCGACACGCTCGGCGACTTCGCGGGTGCTGTGGACGCGTACCGGCAGCGTCTTGCGGGGTTCTGAGGACATGGCGGAGATCCTGATCACCCAAGACGGCGCCGTGGCGTCGACGATCCTCGTCGAGCGGAACCTGCTCGAACGGCGCGACCTCGCCGAGCTGGTGACGGGACACCTACCTGGGTCGCCCAGGGCGGCCGTCTTTGCGCAGCCGGGCTCAGCAGAGCTGGCTGCCGGCATCGCCAAGCGCCTCGGAGCCGGGCTCGAGATCCTGCCCGATCGGGAGGACGCAAAACGTCTCAGCGTGGTCGAGGCGGCGTACCTGTGGCTGAACGACCTCGAGTTCACCCGCCATGACCTCGTTGTCGCCGTAGGCGGCGGAGCGTTGACGGATGTGGCCGGCTTTGTTGCGGCGACCTATCTGCGCGGGGTTCCCGTAGTGCTGATCCCCACAACGCTGCTCGCCGCGGTGGATGCTGCGATCGGCGGCAAGACGGGGATCAACGTCGGTGGGAAGAATCTCGCCGGTGTGTTCCGGCATCCTGGCAGGGTGCTCATCGACACGGCAGTGCTTGCGGCGCTCCCGCCCGAGCTGCGACGCGAAGGAGCGGCCGAGGCCGTGAAGGCGGGATGGATCGGCGATCCTGAGCTCGTGCGGATCTACGAGAGGCATGGACTCGATGCCTCCGTCGACGTCGTCGTGCCGAAGGCATTGGCCGTCAAGGCCGCGGTCGTGTCGGGGGATTTCGAGGAAACCGGGCAGCGAGCCTGGCTCAACTATGGGCACACCATCGGCCACGCGGTCGAAGTGGCGGCAGGTCTCAGCCACGGCGCCGCAGTGTCGATCGGGATGGTGGCGGCCGCGGCCATCTCCGCGACGAAGCTGGGGTTTGCCGAGGGAGAACGGCAGCGGTCGATCCTCGACAAGCTCGGGCTCCCCGTGGTGTCCCCGCAGCTCCCCGTCGAGGACGTCCTCAGGCTCACGGCTCTCGACAAGAAGCGGGACAGTGCGGGGCTGCGGATGACGTTGCTGCGGGGGATCGCCGACCCCGTGGTCCTCCCCGTCGACGAGCGCGACGTGAGGGAGGGCCTCGCCGCGGTCGGGATCGCCTGAGCTTGGCGCCGCACGCGACCCCGGACGACCGAGCGCATGCGGGGCCGATTCGGGCTGAGCAGGCTGGCGGCGCACGCTGCACTGCCGACTACCCTCGCCGGACATGCCCGGCATCGCCGCCGTGACCGCTTCGGAGGATCTGTGAACCACGCCAGCCGAATCCACCGTCTGATGGACGGTCTCGAACGCCCGTTGCTCATCACCAGTCTCGTCAACATCCGCTATCTGACCGGTTTCACCGGATCGAGTGCGTACTTGGTGGCCGGACCGGACCACAACGTCTTCATCACCGACGGGAGATATGCCGAGATCGCAGGCGAGCTGATCGCCGACCTGCCGGCCACCGAGCTGATCCAGCACGGCGGCGCTGTTGCCAAGACCGTGGCAGACATGGTCGGTGGAGCCGCAGCTCTCGACGTGGAGGCGGATCACGTCTCATGGTCGTTCGCCACCTCGCTTGCCGAAGCCTTGAGTGCTGAGGTGCACCCGAGTCGTGGTGTCGTCGAGGAGTACCGGAAGGTGAAGGACGGTGACGAGATCGCCGCGCTCACCAGGGCAGCCGCTGCCGGTGATGCCGCGTTCAACCGGCTCGAAGACCTCGTCCGGTCCGCACCCACCGAGGGAGAGCTCGGGCTCGGGCTGATCGAAGCAATGAGGGAAGCCGGCGGAGAGGCCGCAGGATGGCCACCCATCGTGGCCGTGGGGGCCAACGCGGCCCGTCCCCACCATCGCTCTGGTGAAGGCGATGTCGACGGTTCAGGGCTGTTGCTCCTGGACTACGGCTGTGTCGTGGACGGATACCACTCCGACATGACGCGCACCGTGTGGCTCGGAGACAGGGCGGACGCGGAGATGGCACAGGTTCACGCCGCTGTGCTGGAATCCAACGAAGCCGGTATCGCGGCGGTGGCGGCGGGTGTGCGCGCCCACGACGTCGATGAAGCCTGCAGGGCGGTGTTGCGCAGTCACGGCTACGAGGAGTACTTCGTCCACTCGACGGGCCATGGGGTCGGCTTGGAGATCCACGAGGCGCCATCGGTGAAGCGCAACTCAGAGGATGTCCTCGAACCGGGCAACGTGGTCACCATCGAGCCGGGGGTGTACTTGCCCGGCCGGGGTGGCGTACGCATCGAGGACATGGTGCTCGTCACCGAGTCAGGCGGAGAGGTCCTCACCCACTCGCGAAAGGAGATGCGGACGACATGATCTCGACCAACGAAGTCAGGCCGGGCATGGCACTGAACCTCGACGACGGCTTGTACACCGTCGTCGAATACCAGCACGTCAAGCCGGGCAAGGGCAAGGCGTTCGTGCGCATGAAGCTGAAGAGCTTGGACTCAGGTGCGGTGCTGGACCGGACGTTCCGGGCTGGGGAGAACGTGCCGAGGGCCGTGATCAACCGTCAGGACTTCCAGTATCTCTACAAAGACGACTTGGGGTTCCACTGCATGAACACCGACACGTATGAGCAAATCCGTGTCCCCATCGAGCTGGTGGACGATGTTGCGCCGTATTTGGTCGAGGGGATGACCGTCCAGATCAACCTCTTCGAGTCGAACCCCATCGGCATCGAGGTTCCCGCATCCGTTGAGCTCGAGGTGACCTATGCGGAACCCGGAGTCAAGGGGGACAGGGTGTCGGGGGCTACCAAGCCGGTCACGCTCGCAACGGGCCTGGTCGTTCAAGCGCCGCTCTTCATCGAGCAAGGGGACACCGTGAAGGTGGACACCCGCACCGGGGACTACATCACGCGGGTGTCATGACCCGGATCGAGGCTCGGGAGGAGGCCGTGCAGGTGCTGTACGCCGCCGATGCGCTCGGCAGTGAGCCCGATACCTCGTCACTCAGTCCCCGCGTTGCCGGCTTGGTCGAAGGTGTGGTCGCACGGCGCATGGAGATCGATGCAGTGATCTCCCGGCTCGCCAAGGGATGGCGGATCGAACGTATGCCCCTGGTCGATCGCAACGTGCTGCGGCTCGGCATCTACGAGTTGGTCTATACGGACACGCCCGTTGGGGTGGTGGTGTCGGAGGCGATCGAGATCGCCAAGCGCTACTCCACGGCTCGCAGCGGTTCGTTCGTCAACGGGGTGCTTGGCAAGCTCGCCGACGAGCGTGGCGCCGTCGCACCTGATTGACCCGCCGGCGGCTCCGTCAGCCTCACGGTTCGCAGTAACGTCTGCTCGTGGATCGATACCCAATGGTGTGCTCCGAGCCCGTGCTTCGGCCGGTCATGCTCCAGACGTGGGCAGATCTGGCTTTCATTCACTGGGACTACCCCGTCGATGTCGTGCAGTCCTTGCTCCCTTCCGGTCTCGAGGTAGACACCTTCGACGACCGTGCCTGGGTCGGCCTGGTGCCCTTCCGCATGCAGCACATCCGTCCTCCCGGATTGCCCAAGGGGATTCCGTGGGTGGGCACCTTCCCCGAGACCAACATCCGCACCTATGTGCGCGGCCCCGATGGGGTGCCCGGGGTGTGGTTCTGCTCCCTGGACGTCACGAGGCTGGGTGCAGTCCTGGTGTCGTGGGCGACGTATGCGATCCCGTACAAGTGGGCGAAGATGTCGGTTGCCGACTCCGGGGACTCCTACACCTACACCTCCAGACGCCGCTTTCCTGGTCCCCGAGGTGCGGCGAGCGACGTGGTGGTCGAGGTCGGGCCTGCAATCCCCGCGTCCGACGTGACGCCGCTCGAATGCTTTCTCACCTCCCGCTGGGGCCTGTGGGCGATGACCGGCGGCGGTCCCCGCTACGCCCCGGTCGACCATCCACCTTGGCCGCTGCATCACGCAACGGCCGCGTACGTCGCCGAGCAACTCACGGCAGCCGCCGGGCTTCCGGCTCCGACGGGGCAACCACATGTGCGCTTCACGCCCGGGGTCGACGTGAGGATCGGGAAACCGCGGCCCCCTGGAGACTGCTGATCGACGTCAGTTCGGACTCGTAGCTGTTCGCACTAGGCACGTCGCCGGGTGGGCGAGCCCTCACGACGATTTGATCGCCAGTCTCCTGGAGCTGCGGTAGCGGCTGCGGGTTGAGCATGAACCAAGGGAACATTTCGCGAGGAGTTGCGGATCGAGCGGTCGAATTACGCTGGTGTAACTCCGTGTGGTAGCTTCGCGCAACACCGACCTTTAAGCCCTGGCCCCGTGAGGCCGGAAAGGAAGGATGAGCACCCGTGCTCGCCGGAGACCGCACCTGCTCGGCGATGAAGGCCGGGCTGCCTCTCGGATCGCCCCGATGCGCCTGATCCTGGACCAGGGGGGCATATCGAGAGCGTTGCGCCGCATTGCCCACGAGATCGTAGAAAACAACGACGATCTCGACCAGGTCATCGTTGTTGGCATTCCCACCAGGGGGGTCGCACTGGCCAAACGTCTCGGAAGGCTCCTCACTGAGGTAGGCGGTGCCGATGTGGCCGTTGGCGCACTCGATGTCGGTATGCACAGGGACGATCTCGAGCTTCGGCCTCCGAAGCCGCCGGGTCGGACTCAGATCCCCGGACCGCTCGACGGACTCAAGGTCGTCCTCGTCGACGATGTGATCTACACCGGCCGCACTGTTCGAGCTGCGCTCGATGCCCTTGCTGCGTTGGGGCGACCGGGTCTGGTGCAACTTGCGGTACTGGTCGATCGGGGCCACCGCGAACTGCCGATACGCGCCGACTACGTCGGCAAGAACATCCCGACCTCGCATGCTGAACGGGTCACGTTGCGGCTCGACGAGGTTGATGGCTCGGAAGGCGTCTTCATCGAGTCCGCGGTCGGTATCACCCGCGAGGCAGGGCATCTGTGAAACACCTCCCCGCGCCAGGACCGAGGCCCGCGAGATCCGGAGGTCTGCGCCCGTGACCGGCCATCTCATCAGGGGAGGGACCGTCTTGCGCACGAGCGGTCCGGTGACGGCCGATGTGCTGGTGAGGGACCGCGCCATCGTCGAGGTGGGTGCAGCAATCGAAGCCGTCGACATCGCAACCATCGATGCAACGGGGTGTTGGGTTGGGCCGGGCTTCGTCGACATCCACACCCATCTGCGGGAACCAGGTCAGGAGCACAAGGAAGACATCGCATCAGGCTCGGCTGCGGCCGCTGCAGGGGGCTACACCGCAGTGGTGGCAATGCCGAACACGGAACCCGCCATCGACTCTGGCATCGTCGCCCGGCTGGTGGCCGACCGAGGCCGCAAAGCCGGTTTGGTCGAAGTGGTCCCCTCCGGGACCGTCACGAAGGGCAGAAAGGGCGTCGAGTTGGCTCCACTCGCCGAGTTGTGGGCGGCGGGAGTACGGCTCTTCACCGACGACGGCGATACCGTCGCCGACGCCGGGCTGCTCCGGCAAGCGATGGAGTTCTTGGCGAGTCGCAACGGCGTGATCTCCCAGCATGCCGTCGACCCCGGGTTGGCGGCAGGTGGCTGCATGAACGAGGGCGCAATCTCCTCCCAGCTCGGTCTGCGAGGCGTCCCTGCCCGCGCCGAGGAGATCATCATCGAGCGCGACATCGGGCTCGTGCGGCTGACGGGCGCTCGCTACCACGTGCAGCACATCAGCACTGCAGGAGGCGTGGCGTTGGTTGCTGCGGCCAAAGCCGAAGGTCTTCCTGTCACGGCAGAGGTGACGCCGCACCACTTGAGCTTCACCGATACCGAGGTCTTGTCGCGGGACCCCATCTACAAGATGATGCCGCCGCTCCGGACCGACGCCGACGTCGCCGCACTCAGGAAGGCGCTGATATCGGGCATCGTCGACGTGGTGGCGACCGATCATGCACCCCACGCCGCCGGCGAGAAGGCCGTGCCCTTCGAGGATGCCCCGCCTGGGGTCACGGGTCTGGAATGGGCTGCGGCCGCAGTGCTCACGGCCACCTCGCTGGACATCGAGCGGTTCTTCGACCGGATGGCCGCCGCCCCCGCCCAGATCGCAGGGCTCGCCGATCGTCACGGTCTCCCCGTCGAGCCGGGCAATCCGGCGAACCTGGTGGTCTTCGACCCCGAGCGGACGCTGCTCGCGGAGGGAACGCTGTCTCGATCGTCGAACTCCCCGTACCTCGGTCGCTCGTGGCGCGGCGTCGTTCGCCACACGATGTACCGGGGCGTCATGACCCACACGACAGGCGTCACCTCATCATGACTGCGGCACTGCTCGCACTGGCCGATGGCACCACGTTTGCGGGTGCCGCAGCAGGAGCCGAGGGGGTGGCCGTCGGGGAAGTCGTCTTCAACACCTCGATGACCGGGTACCAGGAGATCCTCACGGACCCGTCGTATGCAGGGCAGATCGTCACGATGACCGCACCTCACATCGGCAACTACGGGGTGACCGCAGCAGACGACCAAGCTGCTGCGCCGCAATGCAGCGGCCTCGTCGTCCGCAGCCTGAGCCGAATGGCGTCGAGCTGGCGCGCCGAGGGCGACTTGGCGAGCTATCTCGCCCAACACGGCGTCGTTGTGCTGAGCGACCTCGACACCAGGCGGCTCACCCGCCACATCCGCAGTGCGGGAGCCATGGCGGCTGCGATGGGTTCCGGGGTGACGGTGGCGCAGCTGGTCGACCTCGCCCAAGCCCACGGCAGCATGATCGGCCGCAACCTGGCTGCGGGCGTCACCACGCCGGCGCCCTACGGCGTTCCCGCTGCAGGCCATGTCGCGGGCCACGTTGTGGCCTACGACCTCGGGATCAAGAGTGACATCGTGACTCAGCTCGCCAGGCGAGGATGTGAGGTCGAGGTCGTGCCCGCCGGGACTCCGGCCGACGCCGTCCTGTCCCGCCGCCCCAACGGCGTGTTCCTGTCCAACGGACCAGGCGACCCCGAGCCGGTGACCGCCACCATCGATGCGGTACGGCGTCTGCTGGGGAAGGTCCCGGTGTTCGGGATCTGTCTCGGGCATCAGATCCTGGGACTGGCGCTGGGGGCGCGTACCTACAAACTGCCGTTTGGGCATCACGGCGGCAACCACCCGGTGCAGCGGCTCGCCGACGGGACGATCGCGGTCACCGCCCAGAATCATGGGTTTGCGGTCGACCTGTGGAGCATGACGGACGCCCGCCCCGAGCCCCTCGCGCCGGGTGAGCTGCCCTCCGCCGAGATGCTTCCGGCATCGGTCGACAGCCCGTTCGGCCCCGTCGTCCCCACCCACCAGAATCTCAACGACGGGACCCTCGAAGGTCTGGCGTGCATCGACGTGCCCGCGTTCTCGGTCCAGTATCACCCCGAGGCTGCGCCAGGCCCGAACGACGCCGTGGCCCTCTTCGACGACTTCGTCACCCTGATCGGAGCGCACTGATGCCGCGCCGCGACGACATTCACTCCATCCTGCTCATCGGCTCGGGCCCCATCATCATCGGGCAGGCATGCGAGTTCGACTACTCGGGCACTCAGGCGGTGCGCGCGCTACGGGCAGACGGCTACCGGATCGTCCTCGTGAACTCGAACCCGGCAACGATCATGACCGACCCTGAGCTCGCCGATGCAACGTACATCGAGCCCATCACGGCAGATGCTGTCGAGCTTGTCATCGAGACGGAGCGGCCCGATGCGCTCCTGCCCACACTGGGTGGCCAGACGGCCCTGAACGTGACCATGGAGCTTGCGCAACGCGGCGTGCTCGACAAATACGCCGTCGAACTCATCGGCGCAGGGCTCGATGCCATCGAGGCGGCCGAGGATCGTGGCAAGTTCAAGTCGATCATGGAGTCCGTGGGGATCACTTGCGCTCGCTCGCATTACGTGAATTCGCTCGAAGAAGCGTTGGCGGCGGCCCGCCGGCTCGGGTACCCCGTGATGGTGCGCCCCTCCTACATCCTGGGAGGAGGAGGCACCGGCCTCGCGCACACCGAGGAACAGTGCCGCGACATCGTCGCGGCCGGGCTGGATGCGTCTCCGATCCGCGAGATCCTGATCGAGGAATCGGTGCTGGGGTGGAAGGAGTACGAGCTCGAGGTGATGCGCGACGGCGCCGACAACGCCGTGGTGGTGTGCTCGATCGAGAACCTCGACCCGATGGGGGTGCACACCGGCGACTCGATCACCGTCGCCCCCGCCATGACCCTGTCCGACCGGGAGTACCAGGAGATGCGGGACGAAGCCATTTCGTGCCTGCGTGCCGTTGGGGTCGAAACCGGCGGCTCCAACGTGCAGTTTGCGGTTGAGCCTGCGACGGGTCGCCGGATCGTCATCGAGATGAACCCGCGGGTGTCGCGGTCCTCGGCGCTCGCATCCAAGGCGACGGGCTTCCCGATCGCCAAGATCGCCGCCAAGCTCGCCGTCGGCTACACGCTCGATGAGATCGCCAACGACATCACAGGCGCAACGCCCTCGTCGTTCGAACCCGCGCTGGACTACGTGGTCGTGAAGATCCCTCGCTTCGACTTCGCCAAGTTCCCCTCGCTGGAGCCGGTGCTGGGAACGTCGATGCAGAGTGTTGGCGAAGCCATGGCGATCGGCCGCACGTTCCCCGAAGCGCTGCAGAAGGCGCTGCGCAGCCTGGAGACGGGCAGACGGGGACTGGCCGCCGATGGGGACGAGGCGTCCGTCATCGCCCTCGATGACGCTGCGATCCTCGGCGCGCTCGGCACTCCGACCCCGGAACGGATCTTCTTCGCCGCCGAGGCGCTTCGCCGGGGATGCGGCGTCGATCTGGTCGCAGAGCGCACCGGATACGACCCGTGGTTCGTCGACCAGATGCTGCAGATCATCGAAGAGCGCAGCCGGCTCGAGGCGGCCCCGCACGCAGCAGAGAACCTGCGGACCGCAAAGCGCATCGGCTTCTCGGACGCACAGATCGCCTACCTGTGGAGAACCGACGAGGCGGCGGTGACGGCACTGCGACGCGACGCCGGTGTGATGAGGACCTACAAGACCGTCGATACGTGCGCTGCCGAGTTCGCAGCCACGACGCCGTACTTCTACGGGACGTTCGAAGACGAAAACGAAGCACCTCCCGCCGGGCGGAAGACCGTCGTCGTCCTCGGCTCAGGTCCCAACCGGATCGGCCAGGGCATCGAGTTCGACTACTGCTGCGTGCATGCATCCTTTGCGCTCGCCGAGGCCGGCTACGAGCCTGTGATGGTCAACTGCAACCCCGAGACCGTCTCCACCGACTACGACACGTCGGCCCGCCTGTACTTCGAGCCGCTGACGGCGGAGGATGTGCTGGCTGTCGTGGAGCAGGAACAGCCTGTGGGCGTCATCGTCCAACTTGGTGGTCAGACCCCGCTGTCGCTGGCGGACCGTCTGCAGGCTGCGGGCGTGCCGATTGCGGGTACCTCTCCCCAGGCGATCGCCCTCGCCGAAGACCGGGAGCGGTTCGCCGCCGTCTGCGAGCGGCTCGGCATCCCGCAACCCCCGTCCGGAGCGGCGATGAACGCTGCCGAAGCCGAAGCCGTCGCCGCCGCCGTTGGTTTCCCGGTGCTGGTCCGGCCGTCGTTCGTCCTGGGAGGGCGGGCGATGCGCATCGTGTACGACGAAGCGGAGCTGTCCGACTACGTCCACGACCTCTACGGGCGGGCGGCAGGCGAGTTGGACTTGGCACGGAACCCCTTGCTCATCGATCGCTTCCTCGAATCTGCCATCGAAGTCGATGTCGACGCGATCTGCGACGGCGTCGAGGTGTTCGTCGGCGGCGTCATGGAGCACGTGGAACAAGCGGGGGTGCACTCCGGGGATTCAGCCTGCGTGATCCCGCCGCCAACGCTGCCCGCCTCCGTTGTCGCCCGCATCGAGGCGTTGACCGTCGAGCTGGCGTTTGGTCTCGAGGTCCGCGGCCTCATCAACGTGCAATACGCGGTGCGGGACGACGAGGTCTTTGTCATCGAAGCCAACCCGCGGGCATCCCGAACCGTGCCCTTCGTGTCCAAGGCGACCGGCACCGCGCTGGCCAAAGTGGCCACCAGGGTGATGATGGGTGAGACGCTTGCCGAGCTTCGCATGGCCGGCATGGTCCCGCAGCGTCATGCAGTCTTGCCGGGCAGGGTGGCGATCAAGGAAGCCGTGCTCCCATGGAAGCGGTTCCCAGGCGAGGACCGGGTGCTCGGACCGGAGATGCGAGCGACCGGCGAGGTCATGGGCATCGCTTCCACGCTGGGAGCTGCCTACGCCAAGGCGTTGCGCGGAGCGGGGCACGTCGTCCCCGCCAAGGGCACGGTGTTCGTTTCGCTCAATGATGGTGACAAACCGGGAGGCGTCGGTCTGGCGGAGCGGCTCGCCGGCATGGGGTACCGGATCCTCGCAACCCACGGCACCGCGGGCCATCTGGCCCGGCATGGAGTCAACGTCACCCACGTCGACAAGGTCGGCGAGGGCCCCTGGGATCCGGTGCGGTTGCTCGAAGCGGGTGAGATCGACCTCGTGATCAACACTCCGGGCGGCTCGCGGGCTCGCGGCGACGGGGCGATGATTCGCCGGGCGGCAACCCGGCACGATGTGCCTTGCGTCACGACGCTCCGTGGTGGTCGCCTGCTCGCAGAGAGCCTCCACGCCGACCAGGGGCTCCGCGACGTGGCCAGCCTGCAATCCCATCAGGCGGCCGGCCGTGCTTGATCTCGGGGTGAGGCTGGGCAGCCACACGCTGCGGTCCCCCCTCGTCGGCGCATGCGGAACGATCGGCTCCGTCGTCGACTTCGCCGCCACGGTAGCCCTCGAGGTCTATGGGGCGGCAGTCGCCAAGTCCGTGTCCAAAGAACCATGGGCGGGCAGACCGGTACCTCGCATGGCGCCGGCAGGGGAGGGGATGCTCAACGGTATCGGGATTCAGAATCCCGGCATCGATGCATGGAGCCGCTCGGTCTCCGGACGGCTGCATGACCTGGACGTGGAGGTGTGGGGGAGTGCCGTGGGTCACCATGTGCCGGATTTTGCGGTCGTTGCCGCTGGTCTCGAGGCTGCCGGTGTGGCTGCAGTGGAGGTCAACCTTTCATGCCCCAATCTCGATGGTGGCCCGATGTACGCCCTCGACGCCGATGCTGCTGCTGCGGTCATCAAGGAGGTGCGTGGCGCGGTCACGGTGCCGATCGGGGCGAAGCTCAGCCCCAACGCCGTCGACATCGTGTCCATCGCCGGTGCCGTGGTCGACGCAGGAGCTGATTGGGTGGTGCTCACCAACACCGTCTGGGGCGCCGGGTTCGACGTCGAGACCCGGCGGCCCAAACTCTCAGGCGTCATCGGCGGCTACTCGGGAGCGCCGGTCAAACCACTGGCGCTGCGGTGCGTGTGGGAAGTCTCGCAGGCAATGCCTGAGGTACCGATCGTGGGGTGTGGCGGGGTGCGCACCGGGGAGGACGTGATCGAGTTCCTGCTGGCAGGCGCCTCCGCCGTTGCCGTCGGGACGGCGCACTTCGCCGAGCCGCGTGTCGGGCTGCGGCTGATCAAGGAGATCAAGGAGTACTGCACTTCTCATCGGGTCTCGGCGATCGGGGAGCTGACGGGAGCTGCGGAGCCGTGGTGAACGACGTGCCCGGTCCTCGTTGCGCTGGACCTGCCATCCGCCGAAGAGGCGGTCCGTCTCGCCAAGCGCGTCGCCCCGCATGTGGGCGGCTTCAAGGTCGGGCTTGGCTTGCTCCACGGACCTGGACCAGGAACGGTTGCCGCCGTCGCTGCGCTCGGCTTGCCGGTGTTTGCCGACGCCAAGCTCCACGACATCCCGTCACAAGTCGAGGCTGCGGCGGCACAACTGGGCAGGGTCGGGGCCCGGTGGGTCACCGCACATGTGAGCGGCGGTCAGGCGATGCTCGAGGCTGCAGTGGCGGGCCTCACTCGCGGGGCGTCAGGTCCGGCGGGCGTTCTGGGCGTGTCGGTGTTGACCAGCCTCGACGAGTCCGCCCTGGCCGCAGTGGGTATCAGCTCCAGCCCGGGCAAGCTGGTCTCACGCATGGCGCGCGTAGCCGCACGAGCCGGCTGTGAGGGTCTGGTCTGCTCTCCGTTGGAATTGGGGGTTGTGGCCACGGTCGCCCCCGCGTTGGTGCGAGTGACGCCGGGAATCCGCCTCAGTGACGCCGACGACGACCAGCGGCGCACGGCGAGCCCCCGGGAGGCGCTCGATAGGGGAGCAACCTGGCTGGTAATCGGCCGGCCCATCACCAAGGCGGCCGATCCGGTCGCCGCTGCAGCCGAGATCGAGGCGATGGTCCGTGGGGATTCCGCGGGGGCTTGATAGAGTCGGCGAAGCCTCCATCCGGCCACAGAAGAGGTGGTGCATGCCCGTACCCGAATCGACACCAGAGCAACGAGAAGCCGCGCTCGCCAAGGCGGCTGAGGCGCGCCGGATGCGAGCTGAGATCAAAGCGCTCCTCAGCACGGGCTCATTGACCCTCGGCGAAGTGTTCGAGCGAGCAGACGGCGATGATATCGTGGCCGGGACCAAGGTCGCCTCGATCCTGGTTTCGCTCCCCGGGATGGGGAAGATCAAGACCAAGCGGCTCATGGAAGAGCACGGTATCGCCGACAACCGCCGGATCCGCGGGCTCGGCGCCCGCCAACGCCAGACGCTGCTCGATCTGGTCGGCTGAACGAGCGATGATCATTTCGATCTCGGGTCGTCCGGGCTCGGGCAAGAGCGTTGTGGCGAAGAGGCTCGCCGCTCGCCTCGGATTGGATCACGTGTCGGCTGGGGACTTCATGCGCGACATGGCAGGGGAGCGGGGGGTGTCGATCCTGGAGCTCTCGAAACAAGCCGAGGCCGACATCGGGATCGACAACGAGATCGACGCCCGCACCACCCGGCTCGGCGAGACCCGCGACGGGTTCGTCATGGATGCCCGGCTCGCATGGCACTTCCTGCCGTCGTCGCTCAAGGTCTTCCTCGACGTCCGGACCGACATCGCCGCCCGGCGCATCTACGGAGCGGGTCGGCTCGAGGAGCGGGAGAACGTTGACGTCGCCGCCACGAGGGCCGCCATCGAACGGCGCACCGCCTCCGAGCGGCTTCGCTACCAGCAGTACTACGGCATCGACTATCTGGACCCGAGCCAGTTCGATCTCATCGTCGACACATCGGATCGGGGGATCGACCAGGTGGTCGACGTCATCGTTGAATTCGTCCAACGCCCGGGCACCCGGCACGGCGAGGAAGATCCTCAGGCACCGGACCCGGCCGAAGACCACCTATAATGCGACTCCCGGTCGTGAGCACTGTTGCTCGCCGGGGGATTCGCGCTTCCAGGAGAGTTGAGTTTTTATGATCGAGCCGCCCATCGGCCGCGTGTTGGAGAAGTCTGGGACCCGCTTCGGCCTCGTGGTGCTTGCCGCCCGCCGCGCTCGTCAGATCAACGCCTACTTCAACCAGCTTGGTGAAGGCTTTGGCAGCTACGTGCCGCCCCAGGTGCATTCCCTCTCTCGCAAGCCGCTGTCCATTGCGCTCGAAGAGATCGACAGCGACAAGGTTGCGCTCGAGATCGAGCCGGCTGCCGAAGAGGCGTGACCTGCTGATGCTGGCCGGGCGCCGCATCATTCTCGGCGTCACGGGTGGCGTTGCCGCCTACAAGGCGGCGTATCTCGCCAGGCGCCTCGTCGAGCGAGGTGCGCTGGTGCGCACCATCATGACCACGTCCGCTGCCGAGTTCATCGGATCGCAGACCCTGGCGGCCCTCACCGGCGCCGCACCGCTCCAGGATCTCTTCGGCGGAGATGACCCCAGCCCCCACACCAGCCTGGCCAGGTGGGCGGATGCCATGGTGATCGCGCCTGCCACCGCCGCAACCCTGGCCCGCATCGCCAACGGCCTCTCCGAGGACGCGCTGTCCGCCACCGCCCTCGCGGCGTGGGGCACACCGCTCATCATCGCACCTGCGATGCACACCGAGATGTGGGACCACCCGGCGACGCAACGCAACATTGCGACGCTCGAGGCCGACGGTCACATCTTGATCGGACCCGAAACCGGGGCTCTTGCCGGTGGAGATGAGGGCGTCGGCAGGATGGCCGAGCCCGATCTGATCGTCGACAGGGTCATCCGGTTGCTCAGTCCTGGCGATCTCCGCGGTTGGCGGGTGTTGGTGAACGCCGGCGGTACCAGGGAGCCAATCGACCCGGTGCGCTACATCGGGAATCGGTCCTCCGGCAAGATGGGCAGTGCCATTGCTGTCGCGGCTGCCGAACGGGGCGCCGACGTGACACTCGTGACCTCGGCTCCCGCTCCCGTGGCGTGGGGGATCGAAGTCGTCGAGGTCGAGACGGCCGAGGAGATGGCCGAGGCCGTGTGGTCACGGGCCCCCGACACCGACGTCGCCGTGCTTGCCGCCGCAGTTGCCGACTTCCGGCCTGTGAACCCCGCCGAGACCAAACTCCGCCGCGCCAACGGGGCTCCCGGCATCGAGTTGGAACCCACTCCCGACATCCTCGCCGGGGTCGCCGCGATGGACGACCGGCCGTTCCTCGTCGGATTTGCCGCCGAGACCGGTTCCCTCGACGAAGCCGTGGCCAAGGCCAAGCGCAAGGACGTCGACCTGCTGGTCGGCAACGACGTCAGCAAATCGGGCTCAGGCTTCGGAACCGAGACGAACGAGGTCATGCTCGTGACCCCTGACGGCATCAGCGAGCCATGGAGCCTGATGTCGAAGCGTGAGGTGGCCGACCGGCTGTGGGACCGGATTCGTCAGCTTCGCCCAGAGGACGACAGCTGACGCGGATTGCCCAGGTCGTCCCGAACCTCCCGACGTTCTCCGTGGACGACGGCTTCTCCTACAGGGTTCCCGACACACTCAGCGACGTGCAGGTTGGTTCGCTGGTGCGGGTGCCGCTCGGGGGTCGCAAGGTGCGCGGCATCGTCACCCACCTTCGGGAAGGCGACGCCACCGTCACGCTGAGAGACGTGCTCGCGGTCATCGGCGACTACCCCGTCCTGTCGACCTCGCTCCTCGCCACCATGCGCTGGGCTTCGATCCACTACGTCGCCCCGCTGGCCGCACTTCTCGCCAAGGCGCTGCCCCCGAACATTGCCAGGCGCACCAATGTGAAAGCCATGGATCTGGCCCCGCTGCCCTCCCCGCTGCCTGCCGTGTCCGAAGCGGCCGCCGCGGGCCGTCACCTGCGCCCCCACTACCTCATCGGGGACTTCGAGAGCGCCCCGAGCGCTATCGGCGGTTTGGTCGCCGCCGTGATTGCCGCAGGTCGCAATGTGGCTGTGATCGCGCCGACGGTCACCGAGACCCACGTCCTTGCGGCCGGGCTGGAACGGGTAACGGGCACCATGCCGTGGGTCGTCACCTCGTCCGACGCTCCCGCTCGGGTGACGAAGGCATGGGTGGCAGCAGCGGAACAGCCAGGGCAGTTGCTCGTCGGCACTCGAGAATTGGCGTTCTGGCCCCTGGGGGAACTGGGCATGGCCGTGGTCGTCGAAGAAGGCCGCCCGGCGATGACGGCGCCGCAGACACCCACGACCAGCGTGCGGGACGTCGTGAGGCGCCGCGCCGCGACCGAACGATTCGGCCTGGTGTTCGCCGGTCCCGTCCCGACCGTCGAATCGCTTGCGGCAGGAGTGGCCGTGGAAGAGCCGGCAGGGCGGGTCTGGCCGCTCGTCGAGATCGTGGACCGGACCCATGAACCGCCCGGCACCGGGGTGTTCACGGAGTCGGCGTTGGCGGCGATCCGAGGGGTGGTCCGCAGTGACCAGCGGGTCTTCGTCTTCGTCACCGGCAGGGGCGATGCCGCCGCATTCCGGTGCGTGCGGTGCGGCGAGCTCCGGCGGTGCCCGAACTGTGGTGCGGCAGCAAAACGCGGTGACGAGTGTCAGCGGTGCGCAACGGAGCTTGCGGGCTGCGGGGCATGCGGCCAGGAGAGATTTCAGGCCCTGGGTGCCGGCATCGGTCGAGCGGTCGCCGAGCTGCGCAGGTCCGTCGGCGATGCCGTCGGCCGGGTCGGCGACGGTACTCCCGTCGAGGTCGGCACCGAGCGGGACCTGCCGGCTGTGCGAGGTGTCGCGCTTGCGGTTGTCGTGGATGCCGACGCCGTGGTGCTCGCCCCCCACTATCGGGCGGAAGAGGACGCATTGCGGGTGCTGGCTCGGGTGGCGCTGCGGGTCGAACGGGGGAGCGGCAAGCGCTGCTTGATCCAGACCAGTCAAGCCGCACATCGGGTGTTCGGCGCCTTGCGGAGCGGGCGGCCGGTTGCGTTTCTCGCGACGATGCTCGCGGAGCGGGAGGCCGCCGGGTTTCCTCCCGTCACGCAACTGCTGGCGCTCGAGATCACACATCCTCCCCACGATGTCGACGAGCGGCTCCGTGCCATCGCCCATGACGCAACGGTGCATGGTCCTGCGCCGATCGACGGTGGGCTCCGCTGGCTGGTGTCTGCCGGAGACTTGCGGGCACTGAAGCTGCGGCTGCGCAGCCAAGTGCAGGCCTGGCGTGACGGCGGCGCCAAGGTGCGCATCGATGCCGACCCGGTCCGCCTCTGACCAGGTCCGGCCGGACAACCTCCGCCGTCCACCAGCATCTATGCTGCCCGCCGAGATGGCCCTGTACCCTATCCGCACCTTCGGTGATCCCGTCCTCCGTACGCCCGCGGAGCCGGTCGATGACGTCTCCTCGGCACTCGAGCGACTCATCGACGACATGCTCGAAACGATGTACGACGCACCTGGTGTCGGCCTGGCGGCCCCCCAGATCGGGGTCTCGAAACGGATCTTCGTTGCCGACGTGGGCGACGGCCCGTTTGTGATGGTGAATCCTGAGATCGTGGAAACGTCGGGGGCGTGGGAGTTCGACGAAGGATGCCTCTCGGTTCCCGGCAAATGGTGGGCCATCGAACGGCCCGCCTACGCCAGGGCGAAGGGCGTCGACCTCGAAGGCAACGCGGTGGAGCATGCCGGGGATGACGTGATGGGCAGGGTGCTGCAACATGAGATCGATCATCTCAACGGCATGCTGCTCATCGAGCGACTGTCGAAGCGTGCCCGCAAAGCGGCGCTGCGCGACCTCCGCCGCGAGGCCTTGGGCCTCGACGACGGGGTTGCCTGATGCGGGCGGCCTTTCTCGGCACGCCTGCGGCGGCAGTGCCAAGCCTTGCGGCCCTCCTCGATGTCGCCGACGTGCCTCTTGTCGTCACCCAGCCGGATCGCGCCAGAGGCAGGAGCGGCAGACCGAGCCCGTCGCCGGTGAAGCTGGCCGCACTCGATTGGGGTCTTCCTGTGGCGCAGCCCGACAGTGCGGGAGCGCTGCGCCATGCGCTCGAAGGCGGCGCATTCGACGTTGGCGTGGTCGTTGCGTACGGGCGGATCCTCAAACCGGATGTGCTTGCCAGCACCAGAGCCGGCTTCGTCAACGTGCACTTCTCGCTGCTCCCGCGCTGGAGAGGCGCGGCTCCCGTCGAGCGGGCGATGCTTGCGGGCGACGAGATGGTCGGGGTCAGCCTGATGCAACTTGACGAGGGCATGGACACTGGTCCCGTCATTTCGGTGTTGGAGACGCCCGTCGCGGACGACGAGACGGGCGGGACGCTCACTGCCCGGCTCGCCCACCTGGGCGCCGTGTTGCTGGCCGAGTCGTTGGAGGCGTACATGGCGGGATCGCTGCACCCTGCGGCGCAGATCTCGGCGGGGGCGACCTATGCGGCGCGACTCCGAGCGGAGGAGGCCCGGCTGGATCCGCGGATGGGTGCTGCCGAGATGTCCTTGCGTGTTCGGGCGTTCACGCCACGGCCAGGTGCGTGGATTCCCGCCGAAGGCGATCGCATCAAGGTCGTCTCCGCCTACCCGGCGGGCGACCGGGACGTCGAGACGGGTCTGATCGTGATGCGTGAAGCGGAGGTGTTGCTCGGGACGAGCCGAGGGGCGCTGGGGCTGGAGACCATCCAGCCGCCCGGCAAGCGGCCCGTGCCGGCACGGGATTGGATGAACGGGCGCAGGGGTGCGCCGCTGCGGGTCGATTCGTGAAGGCCGGCGTTGCCTCGAGACTCCGTGCTGCGGAGCTCCTGAGCCGGGTGATCGACGACGGCGGTCACTCCAACGTGCTGATCGCTGCGGACACGAGCGATCGCCACGGCGAGGTTGAACGCCTCCTGATGGATGCAATCCGATACATGCCATCGGTCGACGCCGTGCTGGCCGGGGTGAGCAGCCGTCCACTCGCCGATCTCGATCCCATGGTGCGCAGTGCGCTGAGGATCGGCGTCACGGAGCTGATGACCGGGGGCGATCCCCATGGCGTAGTGGACAGCACCGTCGAGGTGGTGCGCGCCGCAGGGCTTGGGCAGGCCACCGGCTTCACCAACGCCATTCTTCGCAAAGTGGCTGGCGGCGCGGTGGCAGGCGTCGAGGACGACGCCGCGTCGCTGGCGACGGGGACGCCGCCATGGATACGACAACGACTCGTGGCAGCATGGGGTGAGGAGGACACCGAGGCGTTCTTGCAAGCTTCGCTGCTGGCGCCGGACATCGGGGTGCGGCTGCGGCCCGGCGCCGCGAGCGTGGGGAGCGCCGTTGACGGGATCACGACGGCACGCCACGTCACCGATCGTGCCACCATCGACACCGGGGCAGGGCATCACGTCATGGATCCGGCGTCGATCGCCGTTGTCGCGGCCGTGCGAGCGCAACCCGGCGAAACGATCCTGGACATGGCCGCTGCGCCTGGAAACAAAACGGCGGCGCTGTGGGATGCGATGGGCGGCGATGGGCTGCTCGTCGCGGCCGACCGGCACCGGCGGAGAGCCACTTCGGCGGCGGGGAGGCTGCGGGCAATGGGCGTCGGGGCACGCTGGGTCATCTCCGATGGCACTCACCCTCCCTTTCGTCCCGGCACGTTCGATCGCATCCTCCTCGATGCGCCCTGCACCGGGCTGGGCACCCTCCGCCGTCGCCCCGAGATCAAGCTGCGGTTGGATCCTGCATCGCCGCAACGGATGGCGGCCATTCAGACTGCGCTGGTTGAAGCTGCACTACCGCTGCTTCGGTCAGGCGGAACCCTGGTGTACTCCGTGTGCACGCTCTTCGCCGAGGAGACCGTCGGTGTTGCCGAAGGCGCCGGCGGTGCCGCCCCTGACGGCGTGCCCGGTCGCGACGTCGGGTCCGGCATCTTGCTGGCTCCCCATATCACCGGCACGGACGGGATGTTCATCTCCGTGATCGACGGCGTCTAGCGGGACTGCGAAATCTTCGAGTTCCTTGGGAGCGGGGGCCTACACGATGGTGATCGTGTCGAGGTCGTCGTCTGGGGGTGGGTAGCGGAGGTTGAGCGCCTCCAAGGTGTCCACCAGGATCTGGGCGACCACGATGTTCCGGTACCACTTCTTGTTGGCGGGTACGACGTACCACGGTGCCCGATCTGTGCTCGTTGTGGCGATTGCTTCTTCAAACGCCGCCATGTAGTCATGCCAGAGCTCGCGATGCTCGAGGTCGCCAGCGTTGAACTTCCAGCGCTTGGCCGGGTCGTCGAGTCGGGCCTGGAGACGAGCGGCCTGTTCATCCTTCGAGATGTGGAGGTACAGCTTGACGATCGTGGTGCCCTCGTCCGTGAGCATCCGCTCGAAGTCGAGAATCTGTTGGTACCGGGGGCGCCACCGTGACTCGGGAACCAGGTTCAGGACCCTGACGACGAGCACGTCCTCGTAGTGGCTGCGGTTGAACACGACGATTTCGCCATTGCCCGGCGTGTGCTCGTGGATGCGCCACAGGTAGTCGTGGGCGAGCTCTTCCGGTGTCGGGGCCTTGAAGTTCGCCACGGTCACGCCTTGCGGGTTGACGCCCTCGAGCACCTTGCGGATGGTGCCGTCCTTGCCTCCGGTATCCATGGCTTGCAGGACCACGAGCAGCTTGTGGCGATCGTCTGCCCACAACAGACGCTGCAGCTCGGCAAGTCGCGTCCTCAGGTGGCGGAGGTGTTTGACACCGTCCTTCTTGCCGCCTGCAAACCCAGACGCGTCATCGGGATCCCAATGCGAGAGATCCACTTCGCTCCCCGGTGCGATGCGGTAGGCGTCCACGGGCCCTCCTCGATCGTGTTGCAGAAGTCTTCGCCAACCTACTGCACGGGCGCTCAGCGGGGCGGCTCCTCCGGCGGTCTTTCAATGGGTGTGCCGGCTTCGCAAGGTCTAGGAGACGGTTGATCGTCCGGTCGGCTCGGGCTCGTACCCGAGTGCACGATCAGGCGTTCTGCCGGGCGGGCGAGCTCTCGCGACGGTCTGTTCGACATTCTCCTAGGACACTGCTGATCAACGTCAGTTCGAGCTCGTGACCGATGTCGTGACCAGGCACCGTGGCGGACCCGCGAGCCCTCACGACGATTTGACCAGCAGTCTCCTAGATTGATGCTGGTGATCAAGCCCGTCCGCATCGCCCCTTCAATCCTTGCCGCCGATTTCAGCAAGCTTGGTGAGCAGATCGAGTTGGTGGCCGACTCCGTCGACATGTTGCACATCGATGTGATGGACGGTCACTTCGTCCCCAATATCTCGTTCGGGGTCCCGATCATCCGCTCGATCCGCCCGGTCACAGACCTGACGTTCGACTGTCACCTGATGATGACGAACCCCGAGACATATCTCCCCGCGCTGCGGGGAGCCGGGGCCGACCTCGTCACCGTGCACATCGAAGCTCACCCGGACCCGACGTCTGTGGCCGATCGCGCACGCGGTGAGGGGTTGGGTTTTGGTCTCGTGGTGAACCCGCCGACGCCGTTTGCCGCCTTGGAGCCATACGTAGAGTTGTGCGACATGGTGTTGATCATGTCCGTGCAACCCGGGTTTGGCGGCCAGACCTTCATCGACGGGGTGTTGCCCAAACTCGAGGCTGCCAGAAAATTCATTGACTCCCGCGCCCTTCCGGTCGATATACAGATCGATGGCGGTATCGGGTCCAGCACGATTCGAGCCGCACGGGAGGCGGGCGCCGACGTGTTCGTCGCCGGCAGCGCGGTATTCCACGCACCGGATCCCGTTGCCGCCGTCGCTGAACTGCGTCGTGCAGCGGAGCCGTACGACGAGGCGTGACGGCACCCGTGCCGGTGCGTCGGAAGTCCGCCCGGCAGGAGGCCGATGAGGGATCACATACTCGTAGTCGACGACGACCACGATCTCGTCACATATCTCAGCGTGCACCTGGAGCAGAGCGGATTCACCGTGTCGGTTGCGCAAGACGCCGCAGGGACGTACGCATCGCTCCTGCAGGACACTCCGGACCTCATCCTGCTGGACACCGACATGCCCGGGGGTGGTGGTTTTGACGTGCTGCGCCGCGTTGCCACCGACCGGGACACCGCATCGGTGCCGCTCATCGTCATCACCGCCGAGGATCGGCTCGACACCAGGGTGCATGCGCTGCGCTCAGGTGCAGACGACTTCGTCGTAAAACCGTTCGAGCCCGAGGAACTGGTCGCCCGCATCGGCACCGTGCTGCGGCGCGCACGCCAGCTGCGGGATCTCTCACCGCTCACAGGGTTGCCGGGAAACGCAGGGATCACAGCTGAGATCGACCGCAGGCTACTGGCGGGAGGTGCTGTTGCCGTGCTCCACGTGGATATCGGGGACTTCAAAGCATTCAATGATTCGTACGGGTTCTTGCGCGGCGACGGCGTGATCGCGTTCTGTGTGGCGTGCCTCCGCGGGTCGGCGGCGCGGATTGCGTCGTCGACGACTTTTCTCGGCCACATCGGCGGAGACGACTTTGTGGCGGTCATCCAGCCCGACGAGGTCGATGCGTATTGCAGCGAGACGATACGTCTCTGGGACGAAGGCATCGGCTCGTTCTACGACCCTGAGGATGCCGTGCGCGGCTGGATCGAGACCGAGGACCGGCGTGGCGAGCTGCGCCGGTTCGGGATTGCGACACTGTCGATCGGTGTGGCGTGGAACGAGCACCGACCACTGGCCTCGGTGTGGGAGGCGTCGGCGATCGCCGCCGAGATGAAAGAGTTCGCCAAACGCCAGCCGGGCTCCAACTATCAGATCGACCGGCGTCTCGGATGACGGAGAACACCGCCCCGGGCCTGGCCTAGACTTGGTGTACCAAGAAGCCCCCTTCAGGGCAGGGTGAAAATCCCGACCGGCGGTGACAGTCCGCGACCCCAGATATGGGTTGACCCGGTGGAATTCCGGGGCCGACGGTGAGAGTCCGGTATGTAGAAGGAGGGCGCTGTGTCGAATCGCGCGCGTTCTGACAACTCAGCCGGGTTCCGGCGCAGCGAGGCGCACCTGAAAAGGGCGCTGGACTTGGCGCGGCAGTTCCATCCCCACCCCAACCCGAGGGTTGGCGCCGTTGTGGTGTCGGCCGACGGCGCCGTCGTCGGTGAAGGTGCCCACCAGCAGGCCGGGGAATCCCATGCCGAGATTGTCGCGCTGGCCCAGGCAGGCCCGCTGGCGGCAGGCTCGACCGTCTACGTGACGCTCGAGCCGTGCAGCCATCACGGCCGGACACCGCCCTGCGTCGACGCACTTGTTGCCGCACGAGTTGCCAAAGTCGTTGTTGCCGCCGGAGATCCCGACCCCCGTGTCGCCGGTGCCGGCGTCGATGCGTTGCGGGCCGCCGGTATCGATGTCGTCACCGAGGTGGCGCCGGTGGCGGGGGAGCAGCTCGACCCCGGGTATTTCCACCACAGGCGGACCGGCAGGCCGTTGATCACGCTCAAGCTGGCAGCAACCCTCGATGGCCAGGTGGCTGCCGCGGACGGATCCTCGCAGTGGATCACCGGTGAAGCGGCCCGGCAGAGCGCTCACGAGTTGCGGCGCAGCAGCGATGCGGTCGTGGTGGGTGCAGGGACACTGCGGACGGACAACCCTCGTCTGGACGTGCGGCTAGGTGACGTGGTCCACCGCCAGCCACGGCCGGTGATCATCGCAGGTGCCTCCCCACTACCCCGGACGGCCGAGGTCTATGGACGCAAGCCGCTCATCTACCGCTACGAGATCTTGGGAGACGAACCGCCTGGCGCAGAGCTCGTTGCGCTCGGGGGCGATGCGGCTGCAGATCTCGACGCCGCGGTCAAGGACCTCGGGTCACGAGGCTTTCTCGACGTCATGGTCGAAGGCGGGCCAACCATCGCTGCTGCCTTTCTCGCCGCCGGTTTGGTCGACAGGGTCGTGATGTACCTCGGTGCGAAGCTGGCAGGAGGTACCGGTTTTCCCGCCTTCTCCGGAGTGTGGGCGACGCTGTCCGACGCAACGGATCTCGAGATCTTGGACGTCGAGGCCCTCGGCGGCGACGTCAAGATCACGGCACGGGTGGTGAGCTGATGTTCACCGGGATCGTCACCGAGCTGGGGACCATCGTGGAGGTGGCGCCGTCTCCCGCGGGAAGGCGGCTCGTTGTGGACGCACCTGCGACGGCCCCTGGACTCGAGATGGGGGACTCGGTTGCGGTCAACGGTGTCTGTCTGACGGCAGTCACGGTCGACGGGAGCAGGGTGGCGTTCGACGTCGTGCAGGAGACGCTCGACCGAAGCAACCTGGGTGAGCAGCAGGCGGGAGTGGCGGTCGACCTGGAGCGCCCGATGGCGGGCGATGGGCGATTTGATGGTCATGTCGTGCAAGGCCACGTCGATGGTGTCGGCGTGCTGGCCGCCATCGAGGAAGAGGGTTCGGCCAAGCGCATCCGCATCGAGATTCCAGGTGATCTGGGCCGCTACGTGGTCGAGAAGGGCTCCATCACCGTCGACGGTGTGAGCCTCACGGTGACGGCCGTTGCCGGCCCAGGCGACCCGCAGTGGTTCGAGATCGTGCTGATTCCTCACACGCTCGAGGTCACCGTGCTCGGCCACCGTGGGGTGGGAGATCGAGTCAACCTGGAGATGGACGTGATCGCCAAATACGTCGAGCGGCTGATGGGGATGAGATCGTGACCGGCGCTGTCGAGAGGGCTGTAGCGGCGATGGCCGCCGGTGGGTTCGTGCTCGTTGTCGACGACGAAGAACGCGAAAACGAAGGGGACTTGATCGTGGCGGCGGCCGCCGCAACACCGGAGCAGATCGCCTTCATGGTCCGGCACACCAGCGGCCTCATTTGTGTGCCCCTCGAGGGTGATCGGCTCGATGAGCTGGCACTGCCGTTGATGGTGCAGCAGAACACCGAGTCCTATCACACCGCCTTCACGATCTCGGTTGATCTCGCCGGCGCCACCACGACGGGAATCTCGGCGTCGGATCGGGCCGCGACCATCAACGCGCTGGCAGATCGGCGATACGGGCCCACCGACTTCGCCAGGCCTGGGCACGTGTTCCCGCTGCGCTACACCCGAGGCGGTGTGCTGGCACGCCCGGGCCACACGGAGGCCGCTGTCGACTTGTGCAGACTCGCAGACATCACCCCGGCCGGCGTCCTCTGCGAGTTGGTCGAGGACGATGGCACCATGATGCGGGGGCGGCGCCTGGTGGAGTTCGGGGCCGAGCACGACATCCCGCTGCTGTCCATCAGCGAGCTCGTTACGCATCGATGGGCGACCGAGGCGGTCGTCCGCCGTGAAGCCGAGGCGGCGCTGCCGACGGATTACGGCGAGTTTCGCGCCGTCGGCTTCCGATCCAAGCTCGATGGTTCCGAGCACGTCGCGCTGGTGATGGGTGAGGTGGCAGGGCGGGAGGCGGTGCTGACGCGGGTGCATTCGGAGTGCTTCACGGGTGACGTTCTCGGTTCGCAACGATGCGACTGCCGCGCTCAACTCCTGGCGGCGATGCAGCGCATTTCCGATGAAGGCGAGGGCATCATCGTCTATAACCGATCCCACGAGGGCAGGGGGATCGGGCTGTTGAACAAGCTCTCGGCGTATCGGCTGCAGGACGAGGGCCACGACACGGTCGAAGCCAACCACGCCCTCGGGTTCGGCGCCGATCTGCGTTCGTTTGCTCTCGAGGCCCAGATCCTGGCCAACCTCAAGGTGTCGAGCGTGCGGCTCATGACGAACAACCCCGAAAAGCAGCGCCAGCTCGAGCTCTACGGCATCGATGTCGTCGAGCGGCTCTCGCATGTTGCCGGCGTCGGACCGTTCAATGTCCGCTATTTGGAAACGAAGCGCAGCAAGCTTGGCCACGTCATGGGCGACACCCCATGAAGCTCGATGCGGCCGCACCGCATGAATCCGTTGATGGGTCGGGGCTGCGGGTTGCGGTGGCCAGGGCAACGTTCAACGATCCGGTCACGAGTGGGCTGCGTGATGGAGCACTTGAATGGCTGACCGGCGCCGGGGTTGCGGACGTCACGGTCGTCGACGTCCCCGGTGCGTTCGAACTTCCGCTGATTGCGAGAGCGCTGGCTGCGACGCATGACGGCGTGGTCGCCCTCGGCGCGGTGATCCTCGGTGACACCGACCACTACGAGCACGTGGCCCACCGGGCTTCGGAGGGCTTGCAGCAAGTGATGCTCGAGACCGGCAAGCCTGTGGCGTTTGGCATCTTGACGGTGCGCGACCCGGAACAGGCGCGGGTACGCTCCGCACCCGGCCCGGCCAACAAGGGCGCGGAGGCGGCCGAAGCGGTCGTGCGCACGGCGTTGCTGCTCCGACAGATCGAGGCGCAGGCCGGTTCGTAGCACACGGCGGGCACCCGCCCGATTTCAGGTCACCTATACTCCGCTCACAACCGACACCAAGTGGAGGCGCTGCTTCCCACCCGGCCGCCGTCGCAGGCGTGCCGAGGTCGACACCACGAGTGGCAGCACCTTTGTGCTGCCTCTTTTGGGTGTTGGGGTCGCAAGACTCCGACATCGTCGGGTGTCCGCACGAATAGCCACCTCATGGAGGTCCCGCAATCACCAGCAGAGAACCGAGGGTCAACGACAAGATTCGTTCGCGCGAGGTGCGCCTCGTCGACCCGGACGGCGAGCAGATCGGCGTCAAGTCGATCGAAGAAGCTCGCTGGCTTGCCGATCAGCTTGGTCTCGACCTCGTCGAGGTCGCAGCCAACGCTCGGCCGCCCGTCGTCCGCATGATGGACTACGGGAAGTACAAATACGAACAATCCGTCAAAGCACGCGAGGCACGCAAGAAGCAGACGAGGACGGTGATCAAGGAAGTCCAATTCCGACCCAAGATCTCGTCCAACGACTTCGACGTGAAGCGCAAACGAGTTGAACGATTCCTCGGTGAAGGCGACAAAGTCAAGGTGACGATGCGGTTCCGAGGCCGCGAGGTCACGCACCCGGAGATCGGGCGTGGGATCTTGCAGCAACTCGTGGAAGATATCGGAGACCTCGGCACCGTCGAGACGATGCCCCGGTTGGAAGGGCGTCAGATGACGATGGTGCTGGCCCCGGTGAGACGAGCTCGCAGCCAAGAGGCGCATGAACCAGAGTCAAAAGACGCCGGAAACGTCGACAGCGACGAGTGACAGCACCGGCCAGGAGTGTGAGAAACGTGCCGAAACAGAAGACGCACAAGGGTGCAGCGAAACGCTACAAGGTGACCGGATCGGGCAAGATCCGGCACGAGAAGGCGTGGCGTGGCCACAACCGACACAAGAAGAACGCACGCCGTTGGCGCCGCGTCGACGGTGAGGCGACCCTCACCGGTGGGAATGCGAAGCGGGCCGCACGCCTGCTCGGACGGTAGAGAGGTCAACCCATGGCGAGAGTCAAACGCGCCGTCAATGCCAGGAAAAAGCGCCGCAAGGTCATGGAGCGCGCCTCGGGATACACCGGGGCACGGAGCCGCCGCTATCGCGCCGCGCGGGAGCAGACGCTCAACTCGATGCAGTACGCGTATCGGGATCGGAGAGCGCGCAAGGGTGAGTTCCGCAGACTGTGGATCCAGCGGATCAACGCCGCCGCCCGGCTGAACGGCACCACCTATTCGCAACTCATCGCAGGTCTCAAGGCCGCAGAGGTCGAAGTCGACCGCAAGATGCTGGCTGAGATGGCGGTCAACGATCCTGCGGCGTTCACCGCGCTGGTCGAGGTAGCCGCGGGCGCCCAATCGGACTGAGGCGACCGGGGCGAACACCCACCAACACATCGTGAGCCAAGTACTCACGTCGACGCGTAACCCCAGGGTCGTGGACTTGGCAAAACTCCACGACCCTCGTCGGCGGCGGGCTGCAGGGGTCACGCTCGTCGAGGGCCCTCATCAGCTCGCCGACGTTGTTGCGTTCGGAGCTGAAGTCGACGAGGTGTTCGCCCTCGAGGGAGACGAAGCCGCATTCGAGATGGTGCGCCAAGCCAGGCTGCCGGCAACGCCGGTGAGTCACGCGGTGTTGCGCAAACTGGCAGGAACCGAGCATCCCCGCGGGCCGGTGGCCGTCGTGCGCATTCCCGCTGCCGATCCCATCGCCGCCGTCGACACGGTCGTGCTGTGGGACGTGCGCGATCCTGGCAACGCCGGTGCGATCATCCGCACCGCCGCCGCATTTGGCTTTGCCGTTGCTGCCACCCCTGGCACGGCGGACATGTGGGCTCCCAAAGTGATCCGCGCCGCAGCGGCAACACAGTTCGGAAACCGGATCTCGCAGCTCGCAGGGGACTCCCTCCAGCCACTGCAGGCAGTCGGCCTGCAGACATTCGGCACGGTCGCGCGGGGGAGATGACATAGAGACCCTCACCGTGCGCCATCCGGTTGCTCTGCTCATCGGAAACGAGGCCCACGGATTGCCCCCCGGCACTGCCGCGGCCGTGGACGTGAGAGTCACGATCCCGCTTGCCGGGGGAGTGGAGAGTCTCAACGCTGCGGTCGCCGCGGGTGTCGCAATGTTCGCGTTGCGTCCAGCCGAGCAGCCGTGACCGGTTGAGCGGCTTCGGCTCGAGCCGAGCCTACGTCAGGTCGACGAGGCCGGCCGGCGTGGAAGTGAAACCTGCGGGCACATAGAGCTTCTGCATCATGTCGTCGTCTGCATCGACGTGGAGCCATTCGCCATGCCCCCGGCAGGCTGCGATGGCTTCTGCCACCAGCCCGGAGCCCACACCCTGTCCCTGCCATCCGGGGTGGACCGTGGTGTCGAGCAGGAAGAAGTGGACGTCACCGTCCCATGCGACGTTGACGAACCCGATCAGCCGGGCATCCGCTTCGGCGGTGATCCAGGTGAAGCTATGGTCGAAGATCCGCTCGTAGCCCGGTTTCGGATGGCCCCACGCCGCGGTGAAGAGCTCGTTCAAATCCGCAATGTCCATGTCGGGGCGGCGCTGGAAAATGGTCGGTGCGATGCCGCAACGCTACTTCACGCGGACGTCGGGATGGACGGTGCGGCCGTGTTCGGTGACCGAGCGGAAGGTGAGCACCAGGAAGAACAGAACGATGGGGACGACCGCCATCGTGGCCGATCCCGAAGTGTTGGCGTGGAAACTGATCACGAGGCCGACCACCACGGACACGACGCCGATGAATGCGGCCATTGCCATCATCAAAGGCACCCGGCGGACGAGCAGGGCCGCCGTAGCGGGCGGACCCACCAGCAATCCGAAGACGAGGAGAGTCCCGACCGTCTGGAACGACCCGATGATCGCGACCGCAATGAGGGCCAGCATCGCGCCGTGCGCCAGCCGCGGCCGCAGACCCAGCAGCTGGGCCTTCTGCTCGTTGAAGGCGAGCACCAGGAACGGGCGGTAGAGCAGTGCCGTCACCGTCACCGCAACCGCGGTCACCGCCGCAAGCACCTTGATGTCGTTGTCGTTGACGCCGAGCGCATCCCCAAACAGGATGCCCGTCAGGCTTCCCGTGTAGGAGGCAGTGCGGGAGATGAGGATCACGCCGAGGCCGAGCATGCCCACGAAGAGCAACCCGATGCCGGTGTCTTCCGAGAACGTGGTCTGGCGGTGCACCAGGTTGATGCCGAAGACCATCACCACTGCGGCGATTGCAGCACCGAGCAGCGTGTTGAAGTCGAGGAGCACGGCAAGGGCAATTCCGGGAATGATGCCGTGGACCAATGCGTCTCCGAGGAAGGTCATGCCGCGAATCACGACCCAGGTGCCGACCACGGCAAGAGCAATCGCGGCGAGCGACCCCCCCACCAGCGCCCGCTGCTGGAACGCCAGCTCGAAGGGTGCGGTGAGCCAGCTCACGCCAGCGCGCCGGCAATACGTTCGGCGTTGGTCAGCAACATACCGATGAGCGTATCGGCGCCCGACCCGGGATCGCCGAGTGATCCCGTGTACAGCTCAACCACGACCACCGTGTCCCCAACCTCGCGGGCGACGGCTTCGGCAAGGGCGGTTGGTTCGGTGGTCTCCGCAAAAATGGCCGGCACCTGCGCGCTGCTGACCTTCTCGACCAGATCGGCGAGCTCAGCGGAGCTCGGATCGCCGAGGGTCGAGCCGCCCGGCACTATGGCGCCGATCACTTCGAACCGGTACCTGTCGGCGAAGTAGCCCAGCGAGTCATGGTTTGTGACCAGTTTGCGTCGTGAGTCCGGAATCGCCCGCAGTGTCGCCTGGATCGTCTCGTCGGCGGCCAGGAGCTCAGCGGCGTAAGCATCGGCCCGCGCACCCCAGTCGATCGAGTCGTCGATCTCCGTCAGTTCGGCGGCGATCAGGTGGCCGGCTTCGGCCATGCGGACCGGATCGAGCCACACGTGGGGATCCTCACCGCCGTCTTCGCCGCCGTCTTCACCGCCGCCGAACGGCAGGGGGTCGAGTAGCGGGCCGATGGTGAGCACGTTGGCGCCATCGGCCTCGGCCGTCTCGAGCGTACCGGAGAGACCCTCCTCGAGGTGGAGACCGTTGGCGATCACGAGATCGGCATCCTGGATGGCGGCCACCTGGCGAGCCGAGGCCTGATGATCATGGGGGTCGGCGCCGACGGGCACCAGGGTGTCGACGATCCCGTTCAAGCCCACGATGTTGGCGGCGACGTCACCAAGGACCGTGGTCGTTGCGATAACGCTGACGGCGGCCGTGCTCGGCACGGGAGCGCTGCTTCCCTGGGTCCCTCCGCAGGCGGCGGCGAGGAGGGCGAGTCCGACCACGAGCGCGCCCAGCCCAGACGACGTCCGTCGGACCGGGAGCTCGGTCAATGGCCGCCTCCCGGATGCGAAGCTATAATGAGAATCGTTACCATTATGGACGAAACGTTACTCAGAAACCGGCGGACGTGACAACTGCAGGAATCGATCGCGAGGTGGAACAGCGGCTCAGGGAGCACCAGGTCCGCTACACGAGGGGCCGCCGCACGGTCGTGGCTGCGCTTGCCGCGTGCGATGGGCCGAGGTCGGCCGCAGAGTTGTGCTCCGCTATCGGGAGCGGCGTGCCGCTGTCGTCGCTGTACCGGTCCCTCGGGGTGCTGGAGGAGAGCGGCGTTGTGGTGCCGCACCACGGGGCCAGGGGACTCACCAGATACGAACTCGCCGAATGGCTCACAGGGCACCACCACCATCTCATCTGCGTCGATTGCGGCTCGGTGGAGGACGTGGCCATACCCTCGCCCTACGAGAGCCAGGTCAGGGAAATCGTCGACAGGGTCGGAGCCCTGGCATCGTTCACACCGCTGAATCACGCCTTGGAGATCGAGGGACGGTGCAATCAATGCACGTAGAGGCCGCAGTCACTGCGCGAGATCTCGTCCTCGGCTACGGGCCGAACATCGCCCTGCAGCGGTCGTCCTTCACCATCCCCGCCGGTCGGGTGACCGCTGTGATCGGACCGAATGGTTCAGGCAAGTCGACGGTCCTCAACGCGGTCGCCGGCCTGCTCTCACCGCGGCGAGGGACGATCCGGGTGGCGTCGCCGAGCGGCAGCCCTCCCCGCATCGCGTACGTGCTGCAAACGACCAAGGTCAATGATGCCTTGCCGATCTCCGTCCACGAGGTCGTGACGATGGGCCGCTATGCGCACCGTGGCACGTACCGATGGCTGACGAAAGAGGATCGGCGGGCAGTGGCTGATGCGATGGAACGCACGGGGATCACCGACCTCGCAGGCCGTCACCTCCAAGATTTGTCGGGCGGGCAGCGGCAGAGGGTGTTCGTCGCCCAAGGTCTCGCCCAGGAACACGACATGCTGTTGCTCGACGAACCATTGACGGGGATCGACCTCCCGACGGCCCAGGCAATCGATGAGGTGATCCACGACGAACGGGACCGCGGGTGCACCATCATCATGACCACCCACGACCTCTCGGAGGCCGGTGTCGCCGACCACGTCCTGCTGCTCTCCGGGAGGGCGGTGGCGTCGGGGACACCCGATGAGGTCCTCACCGCGGCTCATCTATCGGCGGCCTACGGTCCATCGCTCCTCCACATCGACGAGGAGCGCATCTTCATCGACGATCCCGCACACCGACCGGTGCCGGGCCGGCACAGTCATCGGGAACGATCGATCCACACGGAGCCCTCACCAGGTGACATGCACGGCGATCGGGACTGACGGCGGAGATTTGCGGTATCCTCCGCCCGATGACACAACCACGCGTGACGTACGCTTTTACCCGCCGGGCATCGACCCGGTTGAGATCACGCGGCTGAACCCACACCACGACCTCGACACCGATGCCCGGAGCTCACCGCTTCGGGCCTTCTTCTACCCAGGGGAAGGCATGGGTGCTACCCGGAGGTGCATGTTGCTACCCGGAGGAGTCATGAATGAGAGAGCAGGGCGAGCCCTGCACGGCCGCGCCCCGGGCGTGTGTCTCCCACGTGCCAGCCGCAGGGTCAGGAGCGGTGCGTTGAGCGACATCGCGGTCGTGGGCAGTCCCTGCCGTTCCTTCTGGTCGTTCGCTTGCGCCTCCTCGGGCGGCCTCGTCCCATGAGCCTGCTCCCCAAGCTCGAGGAACTGCGCACTTCGGCTTTGGCGCACATCGCGGCCGCAGATACCCTCGATGCTCTGCTCGGGGTGGAAAGCGGCACCATCGGTCGCGACTCGCCCGTCGCAGAAGCCCGCCGCGCCCTCGGCGGTCTCCCGGCCGAGGAGCGGCGCGACGCCGGCCGTGCCATCAACGACGTTGCACAAGCGCTGCAAACGGCGGTCGCCGAGCGCAGGGCGGTGCTCGAGGCAAAGGCGCAGGCCGCACGAATCGAGGCCGAGGCTATCGACGTCACGCTCGACTACCTGCGCCTTCCCGTGGGCAGCCTCCATCTCATTCAGCAGGTCATCGATGAGGTCTCCGATATCTTCATCGGTCTCGGCTACCACGTTGCCGAGGGCCCTGAGGCGGAGCTGGCGTGGTACAACTTCGATGCGCTCAACACGCCGCCCGACCACCCCGGCAGGCTCGAGTCGGACACGATGTATCTCGACTACGGAGAGCCTGAGGACGAAATGCTGCTCCGGGCCCACACGTCGCCGATCCAGGCTCGCTACATGGAGCAGCACGACCCACCCGTCTACATCGTTGCGCCGGGCAAGGCCTTCCGCAACGACACGATCGACGCCTCCCACCTGCCGGTCTTCCACCAGATCGAAGGCCTGGCCGTGGACGAGAACATCACCTTCTCCGACCTGAAGGGCACCCTTGCCGAGTTCGCCCGCCAGTACTTCGGGGCGAAGACCACGGTACGGATGCGGCCGCACTACTTCCCGTTCACCGAGCCGTCCGCGGAGCTCGACGTCTCCTGCTTCAACTGCGATGGCGGCAGCAGCGCCTGTCGGGTGTGCAAAGGCTCAGGCTGGCTCGAGATGCTCGGGTGCGGCATGGTCGATCCCAACGTGTTCCTCGCCGTCGGGTACGACCCTGCGGAGGTGACCGGTTTTGCGTTCGGCATGGGTGTCGAGCGGCTGGCGATGGTTCGCCACGGCATCGACTCGATCCGCCACTTCGTCGACAACGACCTCCGCTTCCTTCAACAGTTCCCAGGGTGATCTGATGCGTGTCCCACTCCGATGGCTCAGCGAATACATCGACCTGCCGACGACAGATGTCGACGAACTGGCGCGAGCGTTCGACATGCTCGGCCATGCCGTTGAGGAAGTCGACCATGTCACCGCAGGCTGGAGCGACGTCGTGATCGGCCGTGTCGCCCGCATCGAGGCGCACCCGGACGCCGACCAGATCCGCATCACCCATGTCGACCTCGGCGACGGTGAGCTGCAACAGATCATCTGCGGCGCCTGGAACTTCGAGGAGGGAGCCACCGTCCCGGTCGCCGTTCCGGGCGCCGTGCTCCCGGGAGAATTCGCGATCGGCCGGCGGTCGATCCGCGGTATCGAATCCAACGGCATGATCTGCTCCGAGCGGGAGTTGGGCCTGGGGGAAGTGCACGAAGGGATCATGGTGCTCGACAGCGATGCGCCCATTGGCGTGCCGCTCGAGAGGTACCTCGAGCTGCCCGACACGGTCTTTGACTTAGAGGTCACCAACAACCGTCCCGATGTCATGGGCATGGTGGGTGTGGCTCGGGAACTGGCGGCGTGGTTCGACACGCCGGTTCGCGACCCCGGCCTCGAGCTGACCACGGTTCCCGGGGCGCCGTCCGTTGCGGTCACGATTTCGGCCGCAGACGGGTGCAACCGGTTTGTCGGGCGGGAGATTCGAGGCGTCACGGTCGGGCCCTCGCCTGTGTGGATGCGCGAGCGGCTGCGTCGTTGCGGCGTGCGGGCCATCTCCAACGTGGTGGATGTCTCCAACTACGTCATGCTCGAGATGGGTCATCCCCTCCACGCGTTCGACGCCGATCGCATCGCAGGGAACACGCTGGACGTGCGATGGGCCGTCACGGGCGAATCGCTCACCACGTTGGATGGCGTTGTGCGGCCCCTCACGGAACGCGACCTGGTCATCGTCGATGCGGACGGCCCAACGTCACTGGCGGCCGTCATGGGTGGAGCCCGATCAGAGGTGGGCCCAGAGACGTCGCGCGTCCTCATGGAGGCGGCTTCGTGGCACCCGGCGACGGTCATGTACACGTCGCGCCGCCACGACCTCCGCTCCGAGGCTTCGGCCCGATTTGAGCGGGGTGTCGATCCGAACCTCGCGCCGGACGCCAATGCGCGAGCGTGCCGTCTCCTCGTTGAGATCGGCGGCGGGGAGATCGCCGCCGAAGCCATCGACGTCGTCGCCAATGCTGCGGTTCCGGTCACCGTCTCCCTGGCGATCACAGAGGTGCGGCGCATACTCGGCGATCGTTTCACCGTCGCGGGATCCGCCTCACTGTTGCGCCGTCTTGGGTTCGAGGTTGCCGAGCGCGACGACCGGCTTGAAGTCGTCGTGCCGACCCGACGCCCCGACGTGACCCGGCAGGCGGATTTGATCGAGGAGCTGGCACGCCTCTCCGACTACGACACCTTCGACGCAACCCTCCCGACCGGGCCTGCAGGGGGCCTCACGGTCGAGCAGGTTCGCACCCGGCGACTTCAGGAGCTGTTGCGCGGTGGAGGTCTTTCCCAGGCGATCAATCTCCCCTTTGTCTCGCCAAGCGAACTCATCGCCTTCAATCCGGAGGGCGGCGCCGAAGTCGTCACGGTGCGGAACCCGCTGCGCGACGATCAAGCGAAGCTGAGGCAACACTTGCTGCCTGCGCTGTTGCGCAACGTACGGGACAACCTCAATCGAGGGGCGAGCTCGGTTGCCTTGTTCGAGACCGGCCGGGTCTTTTATGGACGGCCAGACGCCAACGATGTGCGCGTCCCTCACCAACCCACCCGGTTGGGCATCGTGGTGGCGGGTGACTTTGGGCCACACCGCGTGGGGAGCACCCCCGCCGCCGCCGATGCGGCCAGTGCGCTTTCTCTGGTCCAGAGCATCGGCGACGCCCTCGGCGTGAGGATCGCGAGGCGCCCAGAGCCGCATCCGGGTCTCCATCCCAAACGATCGGCGACGCTCGAGATTGGCGGCACGGCGATCGGGCTCGCAGGGGAGCTCCACCCCGATGTCGCCGCTGCGTTCGAGATCGATGTCAGGGTGGCCGTGGTCGAGCTCGATCTCCGCCGCCTCGTGAGCGATGTCCCGCACCGACAGATGGCGCCGCTGTCGACGTATCCCCATGTCGATTTCGACCTGTCATTCGACGTGCCGGCCGGTGTGGCTGCGGCCGACATCCTGGCCCACACCACGAAGGCGTCGACGCTCGTTGAGGCGGCAAGCGTCTTTGACGAATATCGACCGGAGGGCTCAGACCTGCGCTCGATCGCCATTCGGTACCGGCTGCGGGCACCTGATCGAACGTTGAGTGGGGAGGAAATCGCAACAAACCGGCAAAGCATGATCGAGGCTGCGGCGGCAGCAGGGGCAGAGCTTCGTGGATCCGACGCACAGGAGGCGTGATGGGTGACTTTTTGATGGTGCCGGACCTCGGCAGCGACGGGCTGCAATCCGTGCTCGACCTGGCTGCTGCGGTGAAAGCTGATCGCACGCTCCATGCGGGAGCACTGGCAGGGCAGCGGGTCGGGCTGTTCTTCGAGAAGCCGTCGCTTCGTACCCGGGTGTCGTGCGAGGTGGCAACCGTCGACCTCGGGGCCCATCCGGTCGTGCTCAAGGCGGATGAGATCGGCCTGGGCAAGCGGGAGGCCGTAGAAGACATCGGCCGCACACTCGACCGGTATCTCGACATCTTGGCGTTGCGCGTGTTCGACCACGCCAATCTGGTCACTATCGCCGACAACGCCGATGCACCGGTCATCAATCTGCTTTCGGATCGCAGCCACCCCTGTCAAGCGCTGGCCGATCTCCAGACCATCGCCGAGCACCGGCCGCTCCGGGACAGCACAGTCGCGTTCATCGGCGACGGCAACAACGTGTGCCATTCGCTGATGCTGGGGGCCGGGATGACCGGTGTCCACATGCGGGTGGCGGCTCCGGCCGGATACGAGCCGCATCCCGACGTCGTGGCCGAAGCAGGACGCATGGCGCACGAACATGGCGGCAGCGTCCTGGTCACGAACGACGTCCGCGACGCAGTGGCCGACGCAGATGTCGTCTACACCGATGTGTGGGCATCGATGGGTCAGGAGTCGGAAGCCGCCGAGCGCAAGCGCCTCTTCCTCGAATACCAGGTCGACGCCGAGCTCTTCTCCGCAGCCAGGGACGATGCGATCTTCATGCACTGCCTGCCCGCGCATCGCGACGAAGAGGTCACTCACGAGGTCGTCGAGCATGATCGGTCTCGCGTCTTTGATCAGGCGGAGAACCGCATGCACGCCTTCAAGGCACTGCTGCTCCATATCGCCGGAGGAGCGTGAGTCGTACCCCTCCATTGCGGCTCCATAGACTGAACGCCTGTGGGTGCTGCGAGAATTGCGATCGACGACGGCTCGAGATTCAGTTTCGAATGGTGCCGATATCGCCTTCGTGAGCGTTCCCGTGACGACGCTGATCGTGCTGGCCGTTGGCCTGCTGTTGCTGCGGCGCTGGAACGAATCGCCGACCGGGACACCGACGTCCAAGAAAGTCCGACAGTCCCAAAGCCCCGGAGACCGACAAGGAACGGCAAACACGCGTCCGGCAAGCGCGGCTGCGTCTTCAGATCTTCCTTGCAGTCGCAGTCGTGCTCCTGGGTCTCGGAATCATCATGACCTTCCCCGCGACAGCGCCATCCGCGATCCTCTGCTCACCTTCTACGTGGCGCTGGTCGCTGCGGTCATCGGTCTGACCGCGACGACGCACGTCGGCAATCTCCTCGCAGGGCTGATCCTTCGCAGCCGCGGCGGTTTCACCGGTGACTTCATCCGCACCGGAGATCTGCTCGGGGAGTCACCGACCAGCGGCTTCTCTACACCGAGATCGAGACCGAGACGGGGACCTCATCGTCATCCCCAATCTGCGGCTCGTCACCGAACCGGTGATGGTGATGCGCCGGAGCCGGGGCACGGTCGTTTCGGCAGAAGTGTCGCTCGGGTACGACGTGGATCGCGCTGATGCTCAGCAGGCCCTGCTGGCGGCGAGCTCGGCGGCAGACCTCCGCAACAGCTTCGTGCTCATCACCCCGGAGTCGGAGCTGTCTCGGATACGTCCTGAGATCGATCGGCCGGAGGCCGAGCAGGAGGAGCGGGCAAGAGAGAAGGATGACGCCTGAGGGGCGCAAGCGATGGCCAAAGAGGAACTCACTGTGGTCGTCGGTGACGATGACGTGCGGATCACCAGCCCCGGCAAGGTCATGTTCCCCGGCCGAGGGTGGACAAAGATGGACGTGGTCGAGCACTTCCTCACGTGCGTCGACGGTGCATTGACCGGCGTATTCGGCAGACCCACCATGCTCAAGCGCTGGCCAAAGGGTGTGGGGGAGAAGCCGTTCTATCAGAAGCGAGCACCGGCATCGGCCATCGAGCGCATCCGCGTGGACTACCCGTCGGGACGGTCTGCAGCGTGGCTGGTGCCGCGGTCGCCGGCCGACATCGTCTGGATGGCGCAGCTGAACTGTCTCGATCTCAACCCCTGGACGTCACGAGCGGAGCATCTCGAGGTACCCGACGAGCTCAGGGTCGACCTCGACCCGACTCCCGAGGCCAGTTTCGACGACGTGCGCAGAGTGGCGATGGTTGTCCGCGAAGTGCTTGACTCCCACGGCCTGATCGGCTGGCCCAAGACCTCGGGAGCCAGCGGTATGCACGTCTACGTTCGGATCGAACCACGATGGTCGTTCACCGAGGTACGGCGGGCCGCTTTGGCCGTCGGCAGAGCCGTGGAGGACGAAGTGCCGCATCTTGCGACGACGGCATGGTGGAAGGATGAGCGCCACGGCGTGTTCATCGACTACAACCAGAACACCCGAGACCACACCATCGCCTCGGCGTATTCGGTGCGCCCCACCGGCCTGGTGTCCGCTCCGCTTGCGTGGCATGAGGTCCCAGACGTTGAGCCCGCCGACTTTCCGATGGTGGGTTTTGCCGACCGATACGACCGGCTCGGAGACCTCATGGACGGCATCGACGATGCGCCCGGCTCGATCGATACGCTGCTCGCGCTGGCTGATCGCCAGGACGTCGACCGGGGCGCAGCGAAGTGAGTGCTCTCGCCGAGCTGCTGATGCGGCCGGTGCTCGACGTTGCGCCGCTGCTGCTCGGGATGCGGCTGCGGACGGCATTCGGCGGGCACGTGGTGGAGGTCATCCTGAACGAGGTCGAGGCCTACGTAGGGGACCAGGACCCGGCGAGCCACGCCTATCGGGGCAGAACCGCACGGAATGGGTCCATGTTCGGGCCCGCCGGGACTCTGTATGTCTACCGCTCCTACGGGTTGCATTGGTGCATGAACGTCGTGACGGGATCGGAGAACGTCCCTCATGCTGTGTTGTTGCGCGGCGGTACGGTCGTCGAGGGACGCAACGCCGCTGAGGTGCGACGTGGGCGCTCGGACCATCTGGCAGACGGCCCCGGCAAGCTGACGCAAGCCCTTGGTGTCTGCGGCGACCACGACGGGACGTCAGTGATCACTGGTCCGGTGGTGCTGGAACCTTCCTCCCCATCCCTCGATCCAGCGCTGGTGGCGTCGACGCCACGAATTGGGATCACCAAGGCCGTCGAGCGTCCGTGGCGGTTCGTGGTCGCAGACCAGCGTGCCGGCCGGTAGTCGCCTCCGGGGGACGGACCGAGGTCGTGCCAACACCCGGGGCATGCGCCTCCTCGCACTAACCTCGCCGGGCGGAGGTGCAGATGCTGCCGGTCGACGAACAACTCGAGCATTTGATGCAAGGCATCGACACCGTGCTGCCCGAGCCGGCTCTCCGCGAACGGCTGGAGGAGGGGCGACCCCTCAGGGTGAAGTTCGGCGTCGACCCCACTGCCCCCGACGTGACGCTCGGCTGGGCCGTCGTGTTCCGCCTGCTGCGGCGCTTCCAGGAGCTCGGTCACATTGCGGTGCTGATCGTCGGTGACTTCACGGCTCAGGTCGGTGACCCGAGCGACAAGAGCGAGACCAGAAAGCGACTGGACGCAGCAACGGTGGGTGCCTACGCATCGAGCTGTCTCGACATGATCAAGGACCTGCTGCTTCCTGAGCCGCTCGAGATCCGACCCAACACCGAGTGGCTCGGCTCGATGGACATGACCCACGTCCTGGAACTGACATCTTCGCTGACCGTTGCCCAGATGCTCGAGCGGGCGGATTTCAAGGAGCGGTTCACCGGCAACCGACCGATCTCCATCATCGAGTTCATGTACCCGCTGCTCCAGGGCTACGACTCCGTCGCCGTCGAAGCCGACGTCGAGCTGGGCGGCGCCGACCAACTGTGGAACCTGATGATCGGCCGCAGCGTGCAGGAACGGTATGGACAGCGCCCGCAGGTGGTGATGACGGTGCCGCTCCTGGTGGGTACGGACGGCAGCCGCAAGATGTCCCAATCCTTCGACAACTACATCTCCGTGCGTGACTCGGCCGAGGAGATGTTCGGGAAGACGATGAGTCTCCCCGATGAGGCGATGGAGGAGTGGTTTGCGCTTGCGGCAGGGCGTCGAGATGCGGATGCTGCGCAGATCGCCGTCGAAGTAGCCAACGGGAGCCGCCACCCTGGCGAGACGAAGCGACAGCTTGCGAGAGAGGTGGCTGCGCTGTACTGGGGAGAGGAAGCCGCCGTCACGGCTGAAGCTGCGTTCGATCGGCTGTTCCGGGAGAAGGCGGCACCCGAAGAAATGGCGGTGGTTCCGGTCGCAGTCCTCGGTCCCCTCGAGTTGCCGGCGTTCCTGGCGGATGTCGCCGGCCTCACCAAGTCCCGCTCTGAGGCCAGGCGTCTCATCGATCAGGGTGCCGTGAGAATCAACGGGGAGCGGGTCACCGGGTACACGGTGGAGTCGTCGGATCTCCATGGAGCGGTGATACAGGTCGGCAAACGCCGGTTCGTCAAGGTGGAGACGCCGTTGTGACTTCACGTGCCCGCTCGCTGCTCGCCGACGTGATCGTCGGTGTGGTGGTGTTCATCGTCGTGATCTGGCTACTGCGGCGTGTCGTCGGGATGATTCTATGGGTGGCGTCGTTGCTGGCCCTGGTCCTTGTCGTCGTGGCACTCCTCGCCCTGGCGAGGTGGGTGCGGAAGGGCTGACGGGCCCGGTGCAGGATGGACTTGCTCTGGGTCGCACGACCTGTCACAATGCCGTCGCACACGGCGACCGGCCACTCCGGCTGGTCGCTTTGGCCGTCCGCTCTGGACGGTGGTACACTGAGAGGCCCCCCGGCGCTTTTGCGCGCAGAGGGATCCGGGCTCCTTGACAACTAAACAGCGTGTCAAAAGCCAGCATGCGTCACGTCGATGCCCGTTCTGCGGGTTGTCGGTGTGGCGATGCAACAAAGCCAAAGGCTGCACCCCTCGGATACTGTTCGAGGAGCAGGGGATTCCCGTCCTCCGGTGCGGTCGACCTTTGAGTCTGACTCCAAGGTTGCTTCTAGCGACAAAGGATGTCAGGTTCTTCAAACTTTCGATGGAGAGTTTGATCCTGGCTCAGGACGAACGCTGGCGGCGTGCCTAATGCATGCAAGTCGAGGGAGAACCAGTTGCTCCGTAAGGAGCAGTTGGGGAAACCGGCGAACGGGTGCGTAACACGTGAGGAACCTGCCCTGGAGACTGGGATAGCCCGAGGAAACTCGGATTAATACCAGATACTCTCATCGAACCGCATGGTTTGATGAGGAAACAGTCCGCTGCTCCAGGATGGCCTCGCGGCCTATCAGCTTGTTGGTGAGGTAACGGCTCACCAAGGCTACGACGGGTAGCTGGTCTGAGAGGACGATCAGCCACACTGGGACTGAGACACGGCCCAGACTCCTACGGGAGGCAGCAGCAGGGAATATTGCACAATGGGCGAAAGCCTGATGCAGCGACGCCGCGTGCGGGATGAAGGCCTTCGGGTTGTAAACCGCTTTCAGGAGGGACGAAAATGACGGTACCTCCAGAAGAAGGCCCGGCCAACTACGTGCCAGCAGCCGCGGTAATACGTAGGGGCCAAGCGTTGTCCGGATTTATTGGGCGTAAAGGGCTCGTAGGCGGTTTAGCAAGTCAATCGTGAAATGTCGGGGCTCAACCCCGAGAGTGCGGTCGAAACTGCTATGACTAGGGTCCGGTAGAGGTGAGTGGAATTCTCGGTGTAGCGGTGAAATGCGCAGATATCGAGAGGAACACCAGTAGCGAAGGCGGCTCACTGGGCCGGTACCGACGCTGAGGAGCGAAAGCGTGGGGAGCAAACAGGATTAGATACCCTGGTAGTCCACGCCGTAAACGTTGAACACTAGGTGTGGCGGATTTATCCAAGTCTGCTGTGCCGCAGCTAACGCATTAAGTGTTCCGCCTGGGGAGTACGGCCGCAAGGCTAAAACTCAAAGGAATTGACGGGGCCCCGCACAAGCGGCGGAGCATGCGGCTTAATTCGATGCAACCCGAAGAACCTTACCTGGGCTTGACATCATGGGTCTACCTGTGGAAACACAGGGTGCTTTGCGCCCATGACAGGTGGTGCATGGCTGTCGTCAGCTCGTGTCGTGAGATGTTGGGTTAAGTCCCGCAACGAGCGCAACCCCTGTCCTATGTTGCCAGCGAGTAATGTCGGGGACTCATAGGAGACTGCCGGGGACAACTCGGAGGAAGGCGGGGACGACGTCAAGTCATCATGCCCCTTATGTCCAGGGCTGCACGCATGCTACAATGGGCTGTACAACGGGCTGCGATCCGGCGACGGTGAGCGAATCCCTTAAAACAGTCCTCAGTTCGGATTGGAGTCTGCAACTCGACTCCATGAAGCCGGAGTCGCTAGTAATCGCGGATCAGCAATGCCGCGGTGAATACGTTCTCGGGGCTTGTACACACCGCCCGTCACATCACGGAAGTCGGTAACACCCGAAGTCAGTGGCCCAACCCTTAGGGGAGGGAGCTGCCGAAGGTGGGATCGGTGACTGGGATGAAGTCGTAACAAGGTAGCCGTACGGGAACGTGCGGCTGGATCACCTCCTTTCTAAGGAGCAAGCGATGGACCTCGCGTCCATCCACAATGCACCTGATTGGATATGCTGGTTATTCGGCCTGATCAACGCTACGTGCGCGGTGAAGGTGGGGCACATTCTTCGGAACGTGCCCCTGCGTACACATACGTACGTTGCTGAGGAAAGGTCGGACACGCTGTTTAGTCGTGAGGGAGTCCGGGGCGGTCGTCGCAAGATGACCGCTTCGGCTGTCTCAGGGGGTTCCACGAGGAGCCTCCCGCAACCGGTTTCGGTTGCCGGCTCTTTGAGAACTGCATAGCGAGCACGAAAAGTCAAAGTATTCTGTACAATCCAAGCTACAAAGGGTTGACGGTGGATGCCTTGGCGCTAGGAGCCGATGAAGGACGTGGCAGGCTGCGATAAGCCTCGGTGAGCTGTCAAGCAAGCGCTGAACCGGGGATGTCCTAATGGGGAAACCTGGCTGGGGTCATGCCCAGTCACTCTGGTCTGAACACATAGGGCCAGTAGAGGCAACCGGGGGAATTGAAACATCTCAGTACCCCGAGGAACGGAAAGCAACAGCGACTCCCTGAGTAGCGGCGAGCGAAACGGGAAGAGCCTAAACCCGCGTGGTGTGATAGTCCGATGACGTTGCCATGCGGGGGTCGTGGGACCCGACTGTCGGTACATCGGAACCGACAGGGAGTTACAAATCTTGGAGATAGGCGAAGCCGTCTGGAAAGCGGCGCCACAGAGGGTAACAGCCCCGTAGACGAAATCTCTCAGGACTCCCGTTGGTGTTCCCAAGTAGCACGGGGCCCGTGAAATCCCGTGTGAATCTGCGAGGACCACCTCGTAAGGCTAAGTACTTCCTAGCGACCGATAGCGGACTAGTACCGTGAGGGAAAGGTGAAAAGTACCCCGGTGAGGGGAGTGAAACAGTACCTGAAACCGTCAACTTACAAGCAGTAGGAGGGATCTTCGGATCCTGACTGCCTGCCTTTTGAAGAATGAGCCGACGAGTTATCGATACGTGGCGAGGTTAAGCCGAGAGGTGGAGCCGCAGCGAAAGCGAGTCTGAATAGGGCGTCTAGTCGCGTGTCATAGACCCGAAGCCGGGTGATCTATCCATGGGCAGGGTGAAGCGAGGGTAAGACCTCGTGGAGGCCCGAACCCACCTAGGTTGAAAACTGGGGGGATGACCTGTGGATAGGGGTGAAAGGCCAAGCAAACCCGGCGATAGCTGGTTCTCCCCGAAATAGCTTTAGGGCTAGCGTCGTATGTTCCGCCTTGGGGGTAGAGCACTGATTGGGCTAGGGGGCCAACAAGCTTACCGAACCCAGTCAAACTCCGAATCCCAAGGCGCCAAGTACGGCAGTCAGACCATGTGGGATAAGCTTCATGGTCGAAAGGGAAACAGCCCAGACCGCCAGCTAAGGTCCCAAAGTCAGTGCTAAGTGGGGAACGATGTGGAGTTGCCCAAACAGCCAGGAGGTTGGCTTAGAAGCAGCCACCCTTTAAAGAGTGCGTAACAGCTCACTGGTCGAGTGATCCCGCGCGGATGATGTAACGGGGCTCAAGCACTGCACCGAAGCTGCGGGTTTCTATCGCAACCCAGGCGTGTACTTCTGCGGAACTCACGTCCAGGGGATAGGAGCGGTAGGGGAGCGTCGAACGGCCGAGGAAGCGGCGGCGGAAGCCAGTCGTGGAGGCCGTTCGAGTGAGAATGTCGGCATGAGTAGCGAATGAAGAGTGAGAATCTCTTCCGCCGAATGTCCAAGGGTTCCTGGGGAAGGCTCGTCCGCCCAGGGTTAGTCGGGACCTAAGGTGAGGCCGCAAGGCGTAATCGATGGACAACGGGTTGATATTCCCGTACCACCATATGCGCGCCAAGACCGAACCCAGTTTGCTAAGGAAAGCCCTTCGGGGCCTACCGACCCAACTGGCAGTAGGTCAGCGATGGGGTGACACGGAAGGGTAAGTGGACCCGGGCGTTGGTTGACCCGGGGCAAGCATGTAGGGCGAGATCCAGGCAAATCCGGATCTCACGAAGCCTGAGGTGCGATACCGAGCCGCATAAGGCGAAGCCACTGAACGCCCAAGCCGTCAAGAAAAGCCTCTAGCGAGTTCATATGGTGCCCGTACCCCAAACCGACACAGGTGGACAGGTAGAGAATACTAAGGCGAGCGAGAAAACTCTGGTTAAGGAATTCGGCAAAATGGTTCCGTAACTTCGGGAGAAGGAACGCCCCGGTAGGGTGTAGGACATACGTCCGAAGCCCGATGGGGTCGCAGAGACCAGGCCCAAGCGACTGTTTACTAAAAACACAGGAGCGTGCTAAGTCGAAAGACGCCGTATACGCTCTGACGCCTGCCCGGTGCTGGAAGGTCAAGAGGATGGGTTAGCTTCGGCGAAGCTCTGAATTCAAGCCCCAGTAAACGGCGGCGGTAACTATAACCGTTGGCAGTAACCAATAGGCGGTTGTAAAACCTGGCTATATGCTGGAACATCCGAGTATCCGACGGTACTCGTTCGTGTCACACGCCATCGATACGGTGTGCGGCATGAGCAGTGAAAATCCGTTCGGTGCGGACAATCAGCAGGAAACCGAAGAACCACCGGTCGTACTCGACCCGTGGTGGGTCGTCGGGTTCGTGGATGGGGAAGGCTGCTTTTCAGTGGCCATCCACCGCAACACGAGATACGCCCGACGCACCGGAGGCTGGCAACTCACGCCAGTGTTCCAGGTGTACCAACACGAGAAGGAGCGAGAGCTCCTCCACAGAGTGATGTCGTTCTTCGGAACGGGACGAGTGGTTTCGAAGGGCCCGACGAGCAAGGTTCTCACGTACTCCGTGAGTTCGCTCAGGGACCTCGCGAATCACATCGTGCCGTTCTTCGAACGGTACCGACCCTTGGTCAAGGGTCCCGACTTCATAGCCTTCGCTGAGATCGTGAGATCGATGCGCAGGAAGGAGCACTTGGACCCGGATGGCTTCGAACGGCTCGTCCGTGTTGCCTACGCAATGAATGCGCTGGGCAAGCAGCGGAAGCGCCCGATGAAGGCCATCCTGCAGGGATCCTCAGAGACTATACGCCAGGCACCACCGTGAGTGGTGGTGATGAGATAGTCCGATCCCCACGGCGACGTGGGGAATCAGGCAGAAATGACCTGATCGCCCATTTGTAGCCAAATGAGTAGTAACAAGAATGCCTAAGGTAGCGAAATTCCTTGTCGGGTAAGTTCCGACCTGCACGAATGGCGCAACGACTTGGGCACTGTCTCAACCAGAGACTCGGCGAAATTGCAATGTGAGTAAAGATGCTCACTACTCGCGACAGGACGGAAAGACCCCGGGACCTTTACTGCAACTTGACATTGGAGTTCGTTATGTGATGTGTAGGATAGGTGGGAGGCATTGAAGCGGCGCCGCTAGGTGTCGTGGAGCCAACCTTGAAATACCACCCTTCTCATGATGGTCTTCTAACCTCGGTCCGTTATCCGGATCAGGAACAGTGTCTGGTGGGCAGTTTCACTGGGGTGGTGGCCTCCTAAAGTGTAACGGAGGCGCCCAAAGGTTCCCTCAGCCTGGTCGGCAATCAGGCGTTGAGTGTAAGGACACAAGGGAGCTTGACTGCGACACTTACAAGTGGAGCAGGTACGAAAGTAGGGCCTAATGATCCCTCGGCGGCATGTGGATGCGCCGAGGCCAACGGCTAAAAGGTACCCCGGGGATAACAGGCTCATCCCGCCCAAGAGTCCATATCGACGGCGGGGGTTGGCACCTCGATGTCGGCTCGTCTCATCCTGGGGCTGAAGCAGGTCCCAAGGGTCGGGCTGTTCGCCCGTTAAAGAGGCACGCGAGCTGGGTTTAGAACGTCGTGAGACAGTTCGGTCCCTATCCGTCGCGAGCGCAGGAGATTTGAGGAGATCTGTCCCTAGTACGAGAGGACCGGGATGGACGGACCTCTGGTGTGCCAGTTGTTCTGCCAAGAGCACCGCTGGTTTGCTACGTCCGGAACGGATAAGCGCTGAAAGCATCTAAGCGCGAAGCCGACTCCAAGATGAGATCTCCCACCGGACCTAACCGGGTAAGACCCCTGGTAAGAACACCAGGTTGATAGGCCGGAAGTGGAAGCGCAGCAATGCGTGAAGCTGACCGGTACTAATAGGTCGAGGGCTTGGATTTGAATCACTGCGACTGATCGTGCTCGCTATGGAGGGCTCAAAGAGCCTTCAGAGGGTTTCGGTGGCTATGGCGACAGGGTTCCACCCGTTCCCATTCCGAACACGGAAGTTAAGCCTGTCAGCGCCGATGGTACTTGGGCCGAAGGGCCCCGGGAGAGTAGGTCGTCGCCGAACATAACGTAGATGGGGGTCGCCTAGTGTCTAGGCGACCCCCATTCTTGTTGGGGGACACACTTCTTGGAGGACCAGATGGCCAAATCCGGTGGGCAGGGGCCCGATCGCGGCGGTTCCGATCGTCGCGGGAACGGTCAGCCGCGAGGCCAGAAGAGCACCGGAAAGGGCCGGACGGGCGGCAAGCCGTCGTCGGGTGCCTCGCGAGGAAAGTCCAAAGGGTCTTCGTCGTCAGGATCGGCGACACGCAGGTCTTCTGAGCAGCGGAAGACCCGCGGGCAGGACCCTCGGAAACGGACGGGCTCATCTTCGCACGAGCGCAACGACCCGAAGGCAAGGAGGAGAGATCTGCGGGGCGCAGCCGCCAATCTCCCGAACTGGGTTGTCGAAGCGCTTGCTCGAGTCACGCCCGAGAAGCGTGTCGGCGATGCGCTGACGGCTCTCGGCGAGGCGTCTGAGGCGTTTGCAGAGGGTTCGTACCAACGTGCCGTGCGCAAGGCGGAACAGGCGAAGAGCCTTTCCCCAAGGGACACCACGGTGCGCGAGGTGCTCGGTTTGGCGGCGTATCGCCTCGGTGACTGGCAAAAGGCACTCGCTGAGTTGCGGGCCTTCCGCCGCATGGCCGGCGAGACCACGCATCTCCCCGTCGAGATCGACGTCTTGCGAGCTCTCGGACGAGATCGAGATGTCGAAGCGGCGTGGACGACGCTCCAAGAACGGGGCGGCAAGGCGCCGGTGATGAAGGAGGGTGCTGTCGTATACGCCTCGCATCTCATCGATCAGGGTGACCTCGATCGTGCAAGAACGGTGGTCGGGTCGCGTCGCCCGACCACCAACCCGTTTCCTGAAGATCTCCGGCTCTGGTACGTAGCAGCACGGGTCGCCGCCCTGCAAGGCGATGCGGACGGTGCGGTGCGGATGCGCAATGCCATCTTGGAGCACGACCCTGCGTTCCCGGGGATCGATGAGCTCGAGACGTTGATCGCCCGGATCTGAACGTGTCACACCCCACCCGTAGCGTTGATGGCCCCGCATTCCCCAGAAATGGAGTGCAGTCGTGGACCTCAACATCGTGGTCCTCCGTGGCCGTCTCGCCACCACACCGGAGTTCCGGACGTTCGATTCAGGCAGCTCGCTGCTGCGGTACCTGGTCACGGTGAAGACCGAGACGCCGCGACGGCGTGTCGACGTGATTCCGGTGACCTTGTGGGAGCCGGCGCAGGATGTGATCGATGATCCAGGTGACGCCGGCACCACCGTGTGGGTGGTCGGCAACATTCAACGCCGATTCTGGGAAACCGCGGAAGGACGGCGCAGCCGCATCGAGATCGTCGCCCATGGGGTCACCAGGAGTCGTGAGACTGCCGTGGTGTCCAGCGCGGTCACCTCATGACGCTCCGAACCTCCCACTCAGCTCCGTCCCCTCGCCTTGCCGCGGCCCTTGGCCCGCCGGGAGCTCGCAGGGCCGGCGCTAGATTCCGGCCATGCGACGCGTAGCCATCGCCTCCGGGTCGGATCTGTCGGCGAAGGCCGGAGCCGCCATTGCGGATGCCGGAGGCAACGCGGTCGATGCGGCCATCGCCGCGATGATCACCGCCATGTGTACCGACCCAGGCGTCATCGCTCCGGGATCGGCCGGGTTCATTGTCGTCGCCGAGCAGGGCAGCCACCCCGTGGTCATCGACGCGTACGCCGAGATGCCGGGGCGCGGCGCCCCTGAGGAGGCATGGGGCAGCGGCACCCAGGTGTTCATGCAGTACGGTGGCGCCACGAGAACGATCGTCGGTTATGGATCCGTGGCCACCCCAGGGATGTTCGCCGGACTCGATCTGGCGTCCCGGCGGTTCGGGCGCATACCGTGGAGCGAGCTGCTGCAACCGGCGATCGCCGCGGTGGAGAGCGGCTTCCCGCTGTCGCAGGCTTCTGCGGACTACGTGGCGTATGCCCATGAGGTGGTCTTTGGATGGGATCCACCGTCACGGAGAATCCTCCACCATGCGGACGGTTCGCACTTGCGCGAGGGTGATGTGGTCCACATCGACCATCTTGCGGATGCGCTGCGTGCGATCGCCGATCAAGGGGTGGCCACGCTCTACCGAGGTGATCTGGGCGCAAAGATCGCCGCGGGTGTGGCAGCCAACGGCGGGCTCTTGACGCGCGAAGACCTCGAAGCATACGAACCGATCGTCCGCGTTCCCGCTCACTTCGAGTTGGGTGGATGGGACGTGTACACCAATCCACCCCCCGCATTGGGTGGGGCGAGCATGGCGGCCATCGCAACGATGGCCACTGCACGAGGTTTTCATTCGTGGTCGGCCGAAGAGATCCCCGTACTCGTGCGTTCACAACGGGCCGTGCTCGACTACCGAGCAACGATACCTCCCGATTCCTCGGCGGCGGAACGGCGCGTGGTCGAACTCCTCGAAGCAGCCCGGGCGGGTGACCTGAAACGATTGCAGAGCTCGCCATCGACGACCCACACCTCGGCGGTCGACACGGACGGCATGGCCTGTGCGGTTACCGTCTCGGCCGGCTATTGCTCCGGGGCGATGCCGGAAGGTACCGGCTTCTACCTCAACAACTGCCTGGGTGAGCTCGAGCTCCACCCGGCGGGCTATCACGGTCTCCAACCAGGAGAGCGTTTGGTATCGAACATGGCGCCGACCGTGGCCACCCATCGCGGTGCGGCCCTCGCGCTCGGATCGCCTGGTGCATCGCGGATCACCACCGCCGTGAGCAGCGTGCTGATCAACTTCCTCGTACAAGGGATGTCGCTGAGCGACGCCATCGACCATCCCCGGCTCCATACCGAGCTGTTCGAAGGCGTGCCGACGATTGCCCATGAACCGGGCATTCCGGTCGAATCCATCGACGGGCTCGACGTGCGAAGGTTCCCGGATCTCTCGATGTACTTCGGTGGAGTGCAGGCAGCGATCACCGACACGGCTGCGGGTCTCTTTGCAGTCGCCGACCCGAGGCGTACGGGCGGGGTGTCTCGCGGCGGATGAGCGAGGCATTCGCGTCAGTAGGCCGGCCAAGGGATCGCCGGTCGATCCGTTGGCGGATCGGGATGGACGCCGGTCTTCATCAAGGAGCTGAGCCGAGCCCGCTAGTGCGGCCTGCGCAGGAGCTCCGAGCAGCTGCGCGATCCGGGTCCCCCACGACCCTTCGACCGTCGACTGGGCCTCACCGAGGTTCGACACCAGATGCGTCGGGATCCTCTGCCCGGCAAACACCCACAACACGGATCGGAGCTTGTCGTCGGCGTGAAACGTCAGCCCGTGGTCGATGGCCTTGAGCTGACCGTCCGCCGCCAGGAGGATATGTCCCAGCTTCCGGTCGGCGTTGTTGGCGATCACATCCAGAATCGCAATCGGCCACAGGCGCTCGTCCTGGCGACGGACGAGATCGAGGGCGTCAAAACTCGGGTCATGGTCGACGAACCGTTGGACGGAGCCGGGTCCGTAGATCCCATCGCCAAGCGCAGTCTCCGGCACGACTCCGAAACCCAGGATTTCGGACAGCTCGTAGGCCAGGACTTCCCGGGCCGCCAGTGTTTCGAGCTCAAAATCCCACAGCGGTCGCTCGCCTGCGACGGGCTTGTAGACGACCCGCTCGTCATCTCGAGTTGTCCCGAGCAGCGTGGCATTCGAGGCCGACACAAAACGTCCCTCGATGGTGACCACGTGGGGTTGCCATCCGTCCATGTGCGTCAAGGTCGGTGGTTGCGCAGGTCCCCGTTGGTCGTCGGGCACGCGTGTCCGCCGGGGTCGATGGCGAGCCCGCAGCGCGGGCAGAGGGGCCGTCCCCCGCGACAGCTTCCGATGCGATGCGGACCGCGGCGTCGAGTTGGACCGGTGTGAGGGAGTAGGTCACCTGGGACCCGTCGTCCGGACCGCGCAATGTCAGCAGCATCAGCCCCTCGGCTTCCGAGTACGCGATCTGCATGGCCCCGATGCGAAACTCCACTGTTTCGGGGTTGAGGAGCGCGCCTACCTCGAGGTGGCGACCCACGTCGGACAGGCCGTTTGCCGCCAGCAGTCGGGCCGCTTCGGCTGCGAACCCCGCCACCTGGAGCTTCTCCAGCGGGTACCAGGAGACCTGACCCTCTGTCTCGATCTGGAAGTAGAACGCACGGTCGCCCGGCAACCCGACGAACCCGACAACGAAGCTGTCGGCGGGCAGCTGCCCGTTCACGCCGGCTCCGTCGACTCGAAGGTGTGGTTCACCGTCGGGACTCGAACCACTCCGGTCGCATCCAGCTCGACGATGGACAGGCTCGTGGGGCCGACGGAAATGCGGTGGATGAGGTCCAGCGGCGAGCCGAGGTAGTGGCACAGCAGGGTGCGGATGACATCGGCGTGGCTGACGACGGCAATCTCATCGCTGCCGTGGACTTGCGCCAGCTCCTCGAGACCCGCCACTGCACGGGCTTGGACTTCGGCGAGCGTCTCGCCATCGGGAAAGCGAAAGCGAGACGCCGAGATCATGAGCCGGCTCCAGGATTTCAGCCGGTAGAGATCCTTCAGTGATCGCCCTGACCAGGTCCCGTAGTCCGCCTCGATGAACCGTCGGTCGGTCAGTGGGGTGAGGCCGTGGGGATCGGCGACGATGCGCGCCGTTTCCCGGCACCTCCGGATGGGTGACGAGTACACCGCGGCCAGGTCGCGAGCCGCAAGGCGGTCTGCGGCGATGCGCGCATCGATGCGGCCCCGATCCGACAGCGCAACGCCCGGAAGTCGTCCCGTCAGCACCTTGCCGGTTTCGGCGGTGACACCGTGGCGTACGAGCAGGACACGCATAGAACTCCAGCCTAACCAGGAGACGAGGGGTCACCATCTGTAGAATCGCTTCATGGAGGTTCGAGAGTACTTACGGATCGCGCTCGATCCTCTCCGCCTGACGCTGCTCGGACGCGCCGCGGAGGGGTCGTTGGATGTCGCGGCGGTCGCCGCGGCCCACCATGTGTCTGAACGGGTCGTGCTGGTGGCGCTCGGCAAGCTCCGCGCTGCCGGACTCGTCGGCGCCGATGATTCACTGAACCAGGAACTCCTACGTTCGCTCGCCATGGCGCTTCCTCAAGCACCCGCAGCCTCGTCGGAGGTCATCGGCGACGGATGGAGTGACGGCGAGGCGGAGGTGCTGCGGCGCTTCTTCTCGGGCGATCGCCTCACCGCCATCCCCACTTCGCAGGGCAAGCGCAGGGTGATCCTCGAGCGCCTCGCCCAGGAGTTCGAACCCGGTCTTCGCTACCAAGAGGCCGAGGTGAACTTCACCCTGCAGATGTTCCACGCCGACTACGCGGCGCTGCGGCGATACCTCGTTGACGAGGGATTGCTGACCCGTGCCGACGGGGTCTACTGGCGGACGGGAGGTCGCTACGAACCGGCCGACAGCGATGCCGCTGTCGACTGATGGGTGTGATCGACGCAGGGCTGTGCTTGCTCGAACCCTGGGACCTCGCGCATCTGGCCGGCTTGGTCGCCCAGTCCAACGATGAACGCGTTTCCGCCGCAATGACCGACAGGTTTCCGTCCCCCTACACGCAAGCCGACGCGGAATCATGGATCGCCAAGTGCAGGGACGAACACCCGTCGCGGAACTTCGCCCTCATGGTCGACGGGGTCGTGGCAGGTGGCGCAGGATTCGAGACCTTCGACGGGGAGGAAACCGGAGCCGCTGAGATCGGCTATTGGCTCGGGCATTGCTATTGGGGTTGCGGACTGGCGACCGCTGCGGTGACTGCGCTCACCGACTACGCCTTCGCAGTATTCGATCTTCGCCGGATCCAGGCAGGCGTCTTCTCCTGGAACGATGCGTCTGCTCGAGTCCTCGAGAAGGCCGGCTACCAGCTCGAAGGTCGGCACCGGCAAGCGATCCTCAAGCGGGGACGGGTCGGCGATCGCCTCACGTACGCCCGGCTACGTGACGATCGGCAGCGCTGAGCCCCACAGCCGTCGCGGCGCATGCGCGGAATCTCGACAACCCCGCGGCACCGATACGATCTCTTCTATGGCGCCCTCCTACGACTACAGCTTCGCTCGCCGACCCGTGTGGCTGGCGGGACATGTGGTTGCGCTCATCGCCGTGGTCGGCTTTGCGCTACTCGGCAACTGGCAGCTGAGCAGGCACGACGACCGCCGGGCGCTGGACGAGGCTCTCGGCGCACGGCTCGAGGCGGATGTCGTGGGGCTCGACGATCTCCTGGCCGAGAATGCCGATCTCAACTGGCTCGAGTACCGGCCGGCACGGGTGACCGGGACGTACCTGACGGAGGACGAAGTGATCTTGCAGGCCCGTTCCCTCAATGGCCGCTCCGGTCATGAGGTCCTGACGCCGCTTCTCCTCGATGATGGCACCGCAGTGATGGTGAATCGGGGTTGGGTGCCGATCAGCGTCGAAGGCCCTCCGGTCGTGGGCGCCGAGCCCACTTCTGCCGTGGCGATGGTCACCGGCTTCGTTCGCCAGACGCAGGTGCGGGGCGGTCTCGGCCCGGTAGATCCGCCCGAGGGAACCCTCGACCGGATATCGAGGGTCGATATCGATCGCCTCCAGCGACAGATCGATGTCCCGCTCCGGTCGGTGTGGATTCAGCTGGCGTCACAAGACCCGGGCCAGGTCGACTTTCCACTCGTGGTCGACCCGCCCCAGCCGGGCACCGGCACACCCCATCTGAGCTACGCGTTCCAGTGGTTTGCCTTCGCCGCCATCGTCGTGGTGGCATATCCGTTCTTGATGCGCCGAACGGCGCGGCGAGACAGCTCCCGAGAGACGCCTGCGCAGCGGTGAGGACCGCGCAACCCGCGGTCAACCTATCCTGAGAGGCGGAACGACACGAGGTGACCGTGACCGAGAAGATCTACTCCACCGACGCCTACGCTCGTGAGATGGATGCGACCGTCGTAGCTTCCAATGCCGACGACGGGCGCGTCCTGCTCGACCGCACCGTCTTCTATCCAGGTGGGGGAGGGCAGCCGCCGGACGGCGGGGCGCTCTGGATCGAGGACGATCGCCTGGAGGTCGCCGGCGTCACTGCAGATCGGGATGGGGTGTGGCATTGGATCGAAGGAACGCTCCCCGCCGTAGGGACGTCGGTCCGTGGGGAGCTCGACTGGGAGCGGCGGTACCGGCTCATGCAGACCCATACCGCGATGCATGCTCTGTGCGGGGTCGTGTGGGCGAGGTACCAGAGTCCCGTGACCGGGGGCAACATGAACCCCGGGGAAGGGCGTCTCGACTTCGAGCTTCCGCAATGGGATCCCGAGGACAAGGTGCCGCTGGAACAGGAGCTGAACGCTCAGATCGCCCGGCACCTCCCCGTCGCGGTCTCGTTCCTGCCACGCGAAGAAGCCGACCGGGATCCCAGCCTCATCCGGACCAAGGTGAGCCTGCTGCCACCCTCGCTGCGGGAGGTTCGAGTGATCGACATCGTCGGACTCGATCGACAGGCCGACGGCGGCACCCATGTCGGTTCTACCCAAGAGGTCGGCACCGTCACGATCGCCAAGGTGGAATCGAAGGGCAAAGGGTTCCGCCGCATCCGGATTCGCATCGCCTGAGGTGGCAGTTCGGACCCGGGGGCTCAGTCGTCGAGGTCTGCCGCGGTGATCTCGATCATCACCTGATTCAAGTCCTTGCGTTTCAGGTCCGGGACAACAACGCCGTCGGCTGGGTAGCCGACGGGGAACAGGATGAACGGACGCTCGTTTTGCGGTCGTCCCAAGAGCTGCGTGAGGAACGCCATCGGGCTCGGCGTATGCGTCAACGTGACGAGGCCGAGGCGGTGCAGAGTCGAGATGAACAGGCCACAGGCGATCCCGACGCTCTCCTTGACGTAGTAGTGATGCCGGCGCGCCCCGTCGGGCGTGAGGCCATATCGTTGTTCGAACACCACGACCAGCCACGGCGCAACTTCAAGGAACGGCTTGCGCCAATCGGTGCCGAGCGGTGCCAATGCCTGCCGCCACTCCGGGGGAATGCGCCCGCCTTCATAGTTCTCGTATTCCTCCTCTTCGGCGGCGATGCGGATGCGTCGTTTGACCTCTGGATCGCCGACCAGGACGAAGGTCCACGGCTGCATGTGGGCGCCAGACGGCGCCGTCGACGCAGTGCGTATCACCAGTTCCATCACTTCCCTGGGCACCGGCCGATCGGAGAAGTCGCGGATGCTGCGGCGGCGTTCCATCTCGTCGTGGATCCGGCGGGCGCGCTCGAGCAGCTCGGCACCCGCCGGCTGTTCCATGGGAACAAAGGGCACGGACGGTGGATCGATCACGTCGCGCAGCGTAGTTGTCGGGAGTCGCGGCAGGCGAAAGTCCCACTCAACTGTCATCGCAGGGACACTCCCGCAACCATCGCCGACGCGGGTCGGTTGGAACGGGCATGCATCAGTTCACGACCCGCATGGTTTTGCTCGCAGCCGGCGTCGCCCTCCTCGCAGCTGCGTGCTCTGGAGCAAACGAGGATGACGGCGCCTCAGCAAACGTCGACGACGATGGCAGCGTCACCTCGGTTGCTCCGACCGCGGTCTCGGTTGAGAACCCTGTGCCCGACACGGAGTTCACGTTGTTCGACGGGCAGACCGCCACATTGGCCTCATACGCCGGTTCGCCTCTGGTCGTGAACTTCTGGGCATCGTGGTGTCCGTCGTGTGTCGCCGAGATGTCGGCAGCGTTCCGTCCGGTCCAGGAAGAGGTCGGGGCCAAGGTTGTGTTCCTCGGGATGAACATCCAGGATCGGCGGAGCGCGGCTCTGGCACTCCTGGATGAGACAGGCGTGCAGTGGATCAGCGCCGAGGATCCCACCGGTGCGCTCTACACCGAGCTTGGAGGGCTTGGCATGCCGTTCACGATCTTCGTTTCGGTATCTGGGGACATCGTAGAAACGCACAATGGGCCGTTGTCGGAATCCCAGCTTCGGGACAGGATCACCGAGCTGTTCGGCGTATGACTGCGGCCCTCGCTCTCGCCTTTGCGGCGGGGATGGTCGCAACCGTCAATCCCTGCGGATTTGCGATGCTGCCAGCGTACCTGTCGTACTTCATGGGCATGTCGGATCGGGACAAGTCGCGGCCCGATGCCGTGAGGTCTGCGTTCGCCGTGAGCGCCGTCGTCTCAGTTGGATTCATCCTGGTCTTTGGGATCGCCGGATTGGCGATCACCGCCGGGTTTCGGACCCTCACCTCGTGGATTCCCTGGCTGGCAGTGATCGTCGGGGTCGCCGTTCTTGCCCTCGGCATTGCCATGCTTTCGGGCTACGAGCTGACCGTCGACCTTCCCAAAGCGAAGCGCGCGCGTAGGGGCCGCAGCTACCGGAGCGTGTTTGCTTTCGGTGTTTCCTATGCAGTGGCGTCGCTGTCCTGCACACTGCCGGTCTTCCTGTCCGTGGTTGCCACCCAGCTGGCGTCCCGCAGCGTTCCGGAGGGTCTGCTGATCTTCCTCGTGTACGGTGTCGGCATGTCGGTGGTGCTGATGGGCGTGACGGTAGTGCTTGCGTTGGGCAAACACTCGCTGGTGCGCCGGCTGCGCAGCGCGGCGATGTACGTGAACCGGCTCAGCGGCGGCATCCTCGTCGCCGCCGGTCTCTTCATCATCTGGTTCTGGACCACCGAGATCCGATCCGGCGCCGCCGCGCTCGGCGGCTCGCCCGCGTTCCGGTTTGTCGAACAGCTTTCGCAGACGGCCCTGAACTTCGTCGCCGACCACACGCTGGGCGTTGCCGTCGGGCTCATTGGCTTCCTCGCCGTTGCGGCCGCCTTGTCGTGGAGCGGACGCACCGATGAGGTTCCCGGGGACAGCGAGAAGACTCCGGTTGGCGCCGGTGAGATCTGATCACACGCTTGACATCGTCCCCGGGCAGCGCGTGGCACTGGCCGCAATCGCCGGTAGCCAGCTTCTGGTGCTCACCCTTTGGTTCTCGGCGTCGGCCGTTGCGCCACAGCTCGAAGAGGCGTGGAGCCTGACGTCCGGTGAAGCCGCGGGTCTCACACTTGCCGTGCAGATTGGGTTTGTGGTCGGTGCGCTCGGCTCTGCCGTCTTCAGCCTGGCCGACATCGTGTCGGCGCGCAGGCTCTTCCTCCTGGCGACGGTGGCGGGTGCTGTTGCCAACGCCGCTCTGGTCACGCTGGTTGCCGCAGACGTCACTGTGGCGATTGCCTTTCGCTTTCTCACCGGTGTTGCGCTCGCCGGGGTCTACCCGAGCGGGCTCAAGGTGATGGCCGGTTGGTTCGATCGGGGGAGAGGCATGGCCCTCGGTGTGCTGGTCGGGGCGCTGACCGTTGGCAGCGCCGGCCCGCACCTCATTCGTGGTCTTGGCTTCGACTGGCGGGGTGTGATCCTTGGGGCCACGGTGCTGGCGCTGGCAGGCGGGCTCATCATGTGGTTTACCGTGACGGACGGACCGCACGAGGTGCCGCGGCCCCGGTTTTCGTGGGGACAGGTCGGTGCCGTCATCCAGAACCGAGGAGTCCGCCTCTCCACATATGGATACCTCGGGCACATGTGGGAGCTGTACGCGATGTGGACGTGGACTGCGGCGTATCTCGTGGCCTCGGCCGACGCCTCTGGCTGGGGTGTGACGAGGATCGGTGCAGGATCCTGAACGAGCGGGCGGTCCCCGAGAGTCTGGTTGCGCTGAGTGCAGGCACCCCGGGCCGAACAGCTGGCCTGCCCGACGCATCCAGACCAGGATCGAATAGTAGAGTTCTTGCGCGGGCCGATCCCTGAGAGGGGAAAGCTATGCGAAACCTACGAACAGTCGTTCTAATCGCTGTCTTTGTGGCGGCAGTCTTCGCCACTGGCAGTTCGCCGAGTGGGGCTCAAGATGGCGACAGCATCGATCCGGACCCAAACAATCCTGAACACCCCGTCGATGATCCCACGCCTGTCCTGACAGCCGAAGAATCACTGCGTGATATGGCTGAGTTCATCGCCAAGGAGGAAGATCGAGACGCCGACGAGGTGCACCGACAGCTCTTGTACCAGGAAACGGTGACTGGCTACCTGCAGGAGTTGGACGAGTCCGGGCAATTGGATCGACGATTCGCCGGTGCATCTTTTAGCGGAGAGAGCGGCCAAGAGGCCGTTTGGTACTTCAAGGGAGAAGTGCCGAAGGCCCACCTGGATGATCTTGAAAAGAGGGGCATCGACGGGCTGACACTGCAGGGAGGCCAGAGGCGCTCTCTTGATGAGCTCATTGAGATCCAAGATCGACTTCACTTAGCAGTTGCTGCGAGGGGCTATGAGAACGTGTTCTCGTCATTCGATCTGGGATCCCAACTCGTGACAATCGAAGTGGCCGACGGCCCGCCAAACGCGGTGAAGGGCAGCGAGCGCTCGGAGGCGGTAGCTACCGAGGCCAGCAAGGGCTTGAGCGCGGAGATTGGACTTGACGAGTTCAGGATCGTCGATGCGCCTTCCGGGTCAAAGATCACGGATGATCACGGCTACGGCGGCTCGTGGATGAGGCTTTCCAATGGCACCGACTGGTGCACCTCCGCCTTCGTGGTGAGGCGCAACACGAATAACACCGAAGGTGTACTGACCGCTTCCCATTGTGAGGGCCTGACACTCATCGCGGACGCTGGCTCAGGAGCAAGCTTTGGTGCGCCCTGGGCCAATGAGCACATCGGCAACTGGGGGGATGTCGAATGGCACACCACTACACATGACGATTTCCCGCAGTTCTACGTAAGCAGCAGCTCTAGAGCCACTGTCAAGAGTCGGATCTCCAACAACGCGATCTCAGAGGATGTGTACGTATGTCGCTACGGAAGGAATACTCAGCGCGACTGTGGCGATATATCAGCGATCAACGTCACACATACCACTGCAGCCGGTACTGCTCAGCATCTGGTGGAGTTCGAAGTCTGTACTGGCGATGGCGGCGATAGCGGTGGCCCCGTCTACAAAGGCAGCGCAGCTTGGGGTGTCTACAAAGGACACGTGGGCACGACCGCATGCATATTCAGTAAGATCCAAAATGCTGAACTCGCTTTTGATGTGCACGTTCAGTTTGGCTAGTCCCGGGCTGCAGGGAACCAGTACGGCTGCCAGCTTCGTCATACTTACATGAACCCACCGAAGCCCATGTCAGCACTGGCTGGTTTCCTTTGCGCTGCGACCCTCCTCTCCCTCTGGGGGTGCACGACCAAAGAGGGAGAGGGAACGCCCATCGTTTCGACGGCTAGCACGACAACGCCTCTCTTTACGACCGACCAGCAGCGAGAAGACGACAGACCAGCGTCGTCAGCACCTCAAGACGATTCAACTCCGCTTGCAATCGTTCGTGCTCCGTCCGAGCCAAGGACCATGGTTGACGACGTAGGTCTTCGTGACGGCTCAATCTCAATCGGTGCCAGCTGTGTGACCTGGAGCTACGACAATGGTCAGACCGTCACCTTGGCCTGGCTCGATGGAAGCATTGAACACGACCGAGCGCTGAACACACTCAGGTTCACGTCTGACGTAACCGGGGGGCAGCTCCTGATCAACGATGGCGACAGAGTCGATGTGCTGGGGTCAGCCGTCTTTGGGTCAGGTGACTATCTGATTGCGCCTGACTCAAGTTGTCCAACCGATGTCTGGCTTGTTGCCGAGCTGACGAATCTACGCGGCTAGCTGGTCCTATAGGCGTTGACATGGCCTCGTCTACCAGTGTCATAAACGGTGGTTTTTGGTACTCGGTCGATTTCGGCCCGAAACGGCTCGGATGGGGGTACCAAAACCCATGATCAGAATCAAAGTACCAGTCAGGCGTCTTTTGACCCTTTCTGGTACTCTCGCAGGTCATGGGTGACCTTCTGGGCTACGCGCGGGTATCGACGCAGGATCAGACAATGGAGTTGCAGCTTGATGCGCTTGCGGAAGTGGGCTGTCACCGGGTGTTCAAGGAACGCGCTTCCGGGGCGTCAGATCGGCGTGTCGAGCTGACGAACCTGTTCGATCACGTGCGGCCTGGGGACACTGTGGTGGTGTGGCGTCTGGACCGGCTGGGTCGATCGCTCCGCCATCTCATCGACACGGTGAACTCCTTGGCTGACCGCAAGGTCGGTTTCCGTAGTTTGACCGAGAACATCGACACGACGACATCGGGCGGGAAGCTGGTGTTCCACATCTTTGGGGCGTTGGCCGAGTTCGAGCGCGAGTTGATCCGTGAACGCACCCAGGCCGGTCTGAGTGCCGCCCGGGCTCGTGGTCGTGTCGGTGGTCGTCCGTCGGTGATGACGCCGGACAAGATTGCTGAGGCCCGCCGGATGTATGAGTCGGGTGACTACACGTGGGTCCAGATTGGTGACATGTTTGGCGTAAGTCGCATGACGGTTTATCGCCATGTCGTCAAGAATGTCGACAGCGCCGGGACGCGCAGTGAGTCTGCCGACTGAGGAGGAAGCTGGCGGCTACGGCCAGTTCCCGGAGCGGATCGAACGGGACTGGTTGGGCCGGTGGTGTCATTTGAGTGAGGCCGATATCGATCTGGTGAATCGACGTACCGGCGACGCCATGACGGCGGCCATGAGATTCTCCCCGTAGGCGGCCATTGGAAGTCCCCGCGTATGGCCATTGGTTTTCCCCGTGTACGGCCATTGGTTTCCCCGGGGTGGTTCTGGGTTTCTGAGGGTCCTGGGTTGTGGGTTCCTCCCCGACTGTCATCGACGCCTGGTGATTGGTGTCGAGCAGCGGGGAGGAACCGCAGCCATGTTGGCAAGGGAGATGAATCACCCTGGAAATGCCGGAGGCTCCGGATCGTGGAAGCGAGGATGGAGTCATGGCTATCACAGGTTCTTCGGGGGCGTCGAGGCGGCGTCGCCGGTATACACGAGATGAGAAGGATCAGGCGGTGCGGCTGGTGTTCCAGTTGCGTGAGGAGACGGGTGAGCGGCACGGGTCGGTGAAACGGGTCGCTTCCCAGCTCGGCTACGGGGTCGAGTCGGTGCGCAACTGGGTGGCCCAGGCCGAGGTCGACGCCGGTGAGCGGCCGGGCACCACGAGTGAGGATGCTGCCCGGATCGCAGAGTTGGAGCAGGAGGTTCGGGAGCTGCGCCGTTCGAACGAGATTCTGCGGCGGGCGTCGGCTTTCTTCGCGGCGGAGCTCGACCGCCCACGGAGATGATGGTGGCGTTCGTTGACGAGCACCGCGACGAGTTCGGGGTCGAGCCCATCTGCAACGAACTGCCGATGGCCCCGTCCACCTACTACGACGACAAGAAGCAACCGCGGTCGGCCAGAGCGATCCGCGACGCCATGATGATGACGATCCTGATGGCGATCTGGGTGACCAACCGCAAGGTGTACGGCGCCCACAAGCTGTGGAAGGCCGCGAAGCGGGCAGGTCATGACATCGGCCGGGACCAGACGGCTCGTCTGATGCGGGCAATGGGCATTCAAGGCGTGTCACGGCGCCGCCGGGTGTTCACCACCCGTCGCGACCCGGACGCGGCGCGCGCAGCGGATCTGGTCGATCGCGACTTCACCGCCGAGGCTCCCAACCAGTTGTGGGTCACGGATCTGACGTATGTCCCGACCCGGTCCGGAATGGCGTATGTGTGTTTCATCACCGACGCGTTCTCTCGGATGATCGTCGGCTGGCGGGTCGCTACCCACATGCGCACCGAGATGGTCCTCGACGCGTTAGAGATGGCCCGCCGCTCCCGGGGCAGCCGGCGCCTCGTGGGCCTTGTGGCACATTCCGACGCCGGGTCCCAGTTCACCAGCGTGCGTTACACCGAACGGCTGGAGGAGATCGGTGCCACACCCAGCATCGGGACCGTCGCCGACTCGTACGACAACGCGCTGGCCGAAACCGTCAACGGGCTCTACAAGGCCGAACTGGTCTACGGACCAGACGCGGGACGCTGGGACGACGTCGACCAGCTCGAACTCGAAACCCTCGCATGGGTCCACTGGTACAACCACGACCGTCTCCACAGCCACTGTCGAGACATCCCACCCATCGAATACGAGGAGGCCCACTACGCTCAACTAGCCACCACAAGCAACACTGGAAACCAACAAGCAGAGTCTCCGGCAAACCCAGGGTGATTCATCCCCACGTTCTTGTACGCAGCAACAACATCCATCGTCTTCCTCGCTGTCAACATTGACGGCAGCCCTCCGGGTGAGTGAACAGACCTGACTTGGCGTCGGTCACGATCACCGCCCGGAGCGGCTACCCGGTGGATCTACCCCGCCACCGCGAGGACTTTTCCTGACCACCAGCGAGGACTTTCACATGGCCACGGACATAGGGCCTCGTGCTGTCCCGTTGATGTCCCGGCCGATCAACTTCGCATCGGCGCAGTGGCGGCCTCGATTACCTCCGCAGGCGATCGACTAGGGGTTGCCCAAGTGTCGGGTGATCGCCGCATAACCCTGGAATACAACGGGAGCCCTATTTGCACTGCGGATCACCTTGGCCAAGAGCCGGGTGCTATTCGAGTCAGGTACGGCACAGAGATCACCATCGAAATCGATCCATACACACGCGGGTGCGGAGATGCTGAGAGCGCCGAATACCGGCGCTCCGCGTTTCAGCGGGGTGTGATGGTGGCGAGTAGGTCCCAGTTGGGTCTGCCGGCGTAGAGCAGCGCCCGGATCCGGTAGTTCCGGAAGTTGGTGATCCCGAACGCGACCCGCTTGATGCGCTTGACGAGATTGTTGACCGCTTCGGTGGGGCCGTTCGACACGCGGGCCTGGTGCCAGGCAACGATCTGGTCCCGCCAGCGGCTGATGGTGCGACCCAGTGACCGGACCTCGGGTGGCATCGAGTCGTCGCAGAGGTCATCGGCGAGCTGGCCAACGAACTCGGCAGCGAGGTCGCAGTCGGTGATCTGGTAGATCTGTCGGGTGGTCTCTTTGGCGTGCCAGGTCATCTGCACCTCACCTCGAGGATCCCCAGCTCGCAGCAAGCCACGCAGCTTGGCGTCACCGGCGTTGTCCAGACGCTCATGGGCCTTGGTCAACAGCCGACGGGCCCGATACAACGGGTCGTCCTTGCGGCCCCGATGCCCCATCGTTTCGTTTTGGACCCGGCGGCGGCACTCATCCAGCTTCGAGTTCGCCAACCTCACCACGTGAAACGGGTCGGCTACCTGAACAGCGTCGGGCAGCATCACATCGAACACCTTGCGGTACGGGCCCGACAGGTCCAACGTGGCCCACTCGATACGGTCCCGCCACTCGACGGGTCGCTCGGCAAGCCACTCGATGGGGCCCTGAGCGGTGCGGCCTTCGACCACGTCGAGGAGCTGACCAGCTTCGACGTCGACGATCTGAGTGGTCCACGCCTGTCGGCGCCACGGCCCGATACGGCTCCGCAATGTCTCGTCGAGTCCCAACGCGGCGACATCTGCGAACCGGTTCGGGTCATCGATGAGTACCTGCCCGTAAGCGGCCACGGCGTCCATCACCGCATGCCAGCCACAGTCGAGATCCTTGGCGACCTCGGACACCGACCGGCCATGACACCCCACCTGCACCGTGGCCCACCGGCCGGCCCGATCCGTCAACCTGAGACGAGAAGCGGCGATCTGTGGGGCCTGTTCGGTGAACGACCCGCACCCCTCGGGGCACTCCCACCGGATCTTCCGCCACACCAGGATCGCTGGCTGCCCGAAACACGGCAGATCCGTCAACTCCACCACATCCCGGTCCTTCACCACCACCGGCACATCGCAGCTTGGACACGACGGCCGCACCCCGCGAGTCTCGATGATGACGCGGAGCCGATCACCGACATCGGTGACGTCGAGGACGTTCACCTCCCCGAGACCGACCAGCAACTCGCACATGGCAATAGGATCAGACGACAACAGGGACTCCCGAATCTCGACGGCTTTGACACCTCAAGATTCGTCGAGTCCCTGTTCTACGACCAACACCCTCACTCGCTCAGACCCCGCTCAGACGCGAAGAGCCCGAATACCGGGCCGCCGTCGAGATCGAACTCGAACAAGCTATCGACGGCAGACGAATCGACGTCATTGCTGCGGGCTCACCCAGCGCCGATAGCTAGCGGCCGCGAGTGCTCGCACCATGTTGTAGACCCCGGTCGAACAGCACGCAAGCCGGTGCCAGGGCAGCGGACAATTGAGCATCAAGCATCGGTTTGGAGTTCTAACGGCGGGAAGACGCTCAGTTGAGCACCGAACCCGATCGAGCGCGGCATCCGCTCAGGATGCTGCACCGGTCCTCGTCACGCCCCACCATGTCATTTACACGGAGAATGCGAGTGTCAATCTGAGGAGTGCCGGGCCTCCTGCCAGGGGGTTACGGTTCGGTCCTGCGCTCGGTGATGACTCGACCTGTTATGTGGCCTTGTGCCTGTTGTCAGACTTTGTCGGCGCTGAGTGTGGGGCCGACAGGTGCGCTCCTGTCTTGAAGGGAGCGTCTGACAGTCCCCGGTAGGCCCAACCAAACCCAGCTCACCCAACCACCACTACCAGCAGCCGCCCCGCTACCCACCGCAGCGCCAAACGCGACATATTGTCCAAAGAAAAAGCAGACCCCTACTCGGGCTCGCCTAACCCGAGGATGATGATTCGTCCGCTGTCGCAATCAACCGCGCCGAGCCCGATAACGTCACTGTCAACCTCGTTGCGCAACACGACACCAAAGTTGCCTAGGTTGTTACCAGACGTCCCGTTGTAATCAAGAGTCACAAGCTCGAACGACGCACCCTCTGCAAGCCGTTGGGTCAGGTATGGCAGGAGTGTGTCTCGGTTGCTGGCCTCAGGATTGACCCGAGAAGGCGCCTCTGCAAACGTGCCGAAATCCATGTCAGCGAAGAAGCTGGCTGCATGCACCGGATCGCCTGAATTGAGCGCCGCAAAGAATCCTGTTATCGAGTCTTCAACGACTGCCTCGCATTCACTGTCAGCGGACGAAGATGTTGTGTCAGCAGGCGATGTCGTACATCCGATCATAAGGAGCGACACGGCTCCGGCGATTGCGCCAATCGTCCGCATTCGCCAACCGTAGAAAAACGAGATATGGGGACTCGTGGCCATGCGGACAAGCTCCGTGCGCCTAGTAGCAGGATCCGTAGACGCCTCGGCAAAGGCAGAACCCACCGCCGCTGAGGGTGTAGTCGCAGCAGCGGATCTTATAGAGGTAGCTGCCGAGGTATGCACATGTCCACCAGCATTGACCTCCTGATGGGCAGCCGCAGTTGGAACAGCTGCTGCAGCTACTCGAGCAGCACCAAGTCTGGCTGCAGCACGGACATGCATGGTACCCGAAGCAACCTGTCGGGATGTATGCCATAGCCGCTTGGGGAAAGAAGAGTTGAGTTGCAAAGCTGATCAACCCAGCTCCCATGACCGCAAGAAAGCGCCGGCGACCTTGGAAAGAACGCTTCAGGACATCGCTGTTGATCTGGACCTGAGGAGCTTCTTGTTCGTGTGACCTCTCTTGTACATTGGTCATGGTGCTGTCCCTCCCTTTTCAGTGTGTCTGCACCGATTCGCCGAAAGTCGCGTTCCAGAGAACTCGGAGATCGGCCATGGAATCAGCTCCATCACCGTAGGCATTTCCGACGATGTACCCATCCCTATGGGCTACGAACACGGGTGTCTCATCGATCCGAAGGTATTCTGCTGCCGCCTGAGACACTTCCGCGGGCAGGACCGTGGCGTATGGTTCAAGTTGCCTCTCAAGCTGGCCCTCTGGCTCGTGGATGACGCAGATGGTCAGCGGACCAGGCGCTACCTCCGAGGCAACGTCACCGGCGAGACTGACACACAATTCACACGACTCAGAGACGAACGCTATTACGCCTTGACCCGAGTCGTTGGCCCTCATCTCGGTCCGTAGGGCCTCCGGAAGTTCCATGCCCGGATCGACCATCATGCCGAGGTCGCTGCTGCTGTGCCCAGTCAAGAAAAGCCGCAAGTCGGCCACGCTTCGCATCAGGCCTAGAGCTGCTGCGGTGAGGGCCACACAGGCAACGGTTAGGACAACCGCCGTGACAGTGAGCATAACGCTAGGCCTCGAGCGGGTAGAGGGCGTGGGCCGTGTTCGACCCATCTCCGGCGTTCTGGACACTGAGCACCCCGACGCGGCTGTCGACGCCAAAACCAGCATGATCTGAGTATGCGACTATCTCGACGGGCCCCTTCTCGACGCTCGCCCTGGTGTTGTGGAGGTAAACCATGGTGCTTTTGTCGATGATGCACCGGACACCCTGCACCGTGAGCGCGTCTTTCCCCAAGGCTTCGATCGGGCCATCGAGTGATAGAAACAGCGGGGTGGCGGTCAGGCCGCCGACCGCGTCTTCTGTCACAATGACGCGATCACCGTCGCGAAGGTCGCGGTGGGCAACGGCGATGTGTGCCTCAACGGAATCCCGTTTGCCTGCGATGCGGACGTGAGCTCGCCCGTTCGAGGCAGCACCTTCGACGGTGGCCACTGCCCCGGCATCATCGGCCTCGTTGAAGGCAGAGGTCCCGATCGCTCTGGCGGCGCCGCGTCCGAACACGGTACCGACGGAGCCAACAGCGGCTGCACCTATTCCGAAGCGTCGTAGTAGGCGTCGTCGCGAGATCTCTTTGTCCGATTGAGATGCATGGTCCTTCATTGCATCCCTCCCTCCTTTAGACACGAACTCAGGTGAGGTTCGATGCGAGCAAGACTATCAGGGCACCCAGGGTAATGCCGTGGTAATAGTTAGCAGTCCGCTGAAGTGGGACGGCAAGCCGATGCGCCAGCGTGAAGGCGCGCCTATCGCTCTCGCCCCAGGCAAAGAGGCTGACTGACAGGCCGAGCCGGGTCCCGGCGTACGTAGCCCACAGCAAGGCTCCGAGTACGGGGTCTCCTACGGCAAGGACACCGATGGGTACGACGTACCAGAGCCAGTAGCCGAGACGAGTGGCGAAGCCTGTACCGAGCATGAGGCCGTTGAAAACCACGGTTCTGTTGTCGCCGAGCATCCCCCAAAGAGGGTTCGTCTCGCGGTTCAATTGAAAGGGTATCGGTTGACGCAGTGACGCCAAGGTAATAGCGACAGCCGCCAACAGAGCCAATATCTGGCGGAGCTCCTCGCCGAGTATCCAACCCACTGAGCCGACGATTGCCCCGATCACGGCCGCTATTGACAAACCCGAGAGCATGAGGAGCAGGGACGCGCTGAAGGTGGAACGAACCCCCGCGGACCCGCGGGCAGCCGCGACCATCGCGGCCACATTCACGCCTCACGGGAGGCATTGCTGCGCAGTACCAACGAGGATGGCGCTGGCGAACGTGATCCAGGCGACGCCTGAGTCCAGCACTAGACCCGCACCCGCCCCAATCGCATAGCCAAGAGACACAATCGCGACTCGGCCCGCCTTTTGATGCTCAGCTAGCGCGGGAATCGACATTCTCGCTCTCCAGTTGGTCGATAATCGCGCCCAGCACTGCTGTGTCCCCAACGTAGGTCTTGGCGACGGTCAAGCCCCCACTCACCGCAATGGCCAGCGGGCTGGAATGCACTCGAAACTCCCCAGCGGTTCTTTTGGCCTCGGTACCAACCTGTCGAGAGACGAAGGATGGCAACAATCCCTCCAACGTGATGTCGCGCCCGTCCTCGGATACGGGGATTATGACTACATCGAGAAGGTCATGACGAACGACCTCGTCGAGTCCCGAAGCGATTTCGTGGCATGAGTCGCAATGCTCCTGGAAGAACAGCAGAATGCGGTTTCGTTCGGGCTCACAGGATTTCGGAACGGGCTCGCCCACCTCCAGACCGTCTGGGACTGTTCTCCCCGAAGCCTGAGCACGTTCGCTCATAATTGCCAGCTCCCGTCGCAGGATCAACATGACGAGGGCAATGCCTGCGAGCCACAGGGCGTCGAGCACGAGTAAGGCTTCAACTCCGCGCGACATCTTGGAACCTCGAGAGTGATTCAGTGAACAGTCCCAGGCGCTGTACAGCAGCGGTGACCAGCGCCAGGGACACGAGCAGAGCTCCTGCTGCCAGACCGAGCACACGGTCAGCGCCCGTCAACAATGGGCTCCCCGAGAAGGCACCCCAGACAATCGCCGCCGCAAGAGCCCCTAGGAATAGCGTGCGACCCAACGTCCCGTAGGTCAGCGTCACAGGATGAGATCCGAAACAACCGCAATCAAATCGGTTGCCGCGCCAGAGAGCCCGCGCCAGCAACCCGCAGAACACCGCAAGGACGCCAAGCGTCGCGACCGCAGTCACGCGTGGAAGTAGTCCGCTCGCCAGCATGGCGGCGAGGCCAAGTTCAGCGAAACCGAGCATTCGACCGACCGCCGGTCGAATCCGTCGCAAGATCCCGAACCGCACGATCGCCAGAGCGGAGCGAAACGGGCTGCGAACCTTGGGCGCGCCACTGGCGACGAACACAGCCGCCAGGATGCCAACTAGAACCGTATAGAGATCAGACGTCACGATGAGGCAACCATATCAGCCGAGAATAGCTGGTGGTTGGTCCGCGACGATGTAGCAGGCACTAGCGAGCTCGGTCGAACCCAAGGATGCCGGACTGATAGGTCTGCCGCCAAGGTACGAATCTGGTGTCAACCACCATTCCAAGAACCATGGCGGCCATTGGGAAGGCGGCCCATCAATCCATTTCGGCCACTGATCGGGTGGCAAGGTGAGAAACCACAGATTCTCGCTCCTACCCTATATGTGTCCGTTTCGAGTGTTCCGTCGCATAGGTTCTTCGTTCCGGATCCTGCTCACACCTCAGGCTCATCGACGCCCATGACAGCACTACCTGACACCAGCCAGATGCGCTTCGGCACCTCCGAACCGGTCCCTGATCCCATCCCATTCAGGATCCTGCACCGATCCTCGTCAGACCCCTGGCTCGAGTGACGGCTGGGTGCCACTGGCCACATTTGCCATCATTGCGGTCGGCGGACTCGGCGCGTGGACCGCCGGCATCTTCGCCGATCGCAACGGGCGGACCCTCGCCGCGGGCGTTTCGCTCGTGGTCTCCGGTTCGGTAGCGCTGGCCACTCCGCTGCTGTTCGGCCTGTCGCCGGTGCTCGTGGTCGGAGTCTTCGTCATTTGGGGGTTCGCCGTTGTGGCCGACTCGGCGCAGTTCTCCGCGATGGTGACCGAAACCGCAGACGATTCGACGCGGGGCACCGCGCTCACCTTGCAGACGGCCCTGGGCTTCCTGCTGACGCTGGTGACGATCCGGGGGGTGCCGTTGATCGCCGATGCCGTTGGCTGGCGGTGGGCGTTCCCGTGGCTGGCGCTTGGGCCGATGGTCGGTGTTGCGGCCATGGTCCGGCTGCGCCGGTCGCCGGAGGCGGCGCGGCTCGCCGGCGGTCGCGGATAGCCTCTCGTGTCGAGGGTGTAGCCTCGCTCCGTGCTGCATGGCGTGATCTTCGATCTCGACGGGACGCTGGGGGATACTCTCCCTGTCTGCTTTGCCGCCTTCCGGCAGGTCTTCCGCGAGTTCCTCGATATCGAGTACACCGATGCCGAGATCCGTGGGATGTTCGGCCCCACCGAGGAGGGCATTCTCGAGGACCGTCTTCCCGTCGACCTCGCCGAAAGCCTCGACCGTTACTTGAGGGTATACCGAGACAACCATGACCTGGCGCCGCAGCCTTTCGACGGCATCCGGGAGATACTCGATGACCTCGCGGCGAGGGACGTGCCGGTTGCGGTGGTGACCGGGAAGGGCCCGTACAGCGCATCCGTGTCCCTCGAAGTGTGGGGGATGCAGGACCACTTCACCCATGTGCTCGCCGGAGCCAACCACGGGAACATCAAGGACGTCAACATGCAGGCAGTGCTCGACGCCTGGGGAGTAGATCCTGCGGTCGTCGTGTCTGTCGGTGATGCGCCGAGCGATGTCACCGCCGCTCGTACCGTCGGAGTTGCCGCCGTGGGTGCTGCATGGGCCGCAACCACCGATCGGGCTCTGCTCGTCGGACAATCGCCGGATGCGATCTTCGACAGGGTGGACGACTTCGGCGCCTGGCTCCAGCGGCGTTGATTGCCGAATACTGCGTACCTACGGAGAACGATGCGCTACGGTTCACCCAGGAGGTCCGCATGCTCGACACGAGGTCCATCATCACACCACCGCCCGTGGCTGCACCGAGTCCATCGGTCCCGACAGCACCTGCCGTGCCAGACCGTGCGAGGCGCCGGGCCGACGGCAAGCTCGCTACGAGCGTCGTCGCCATTCACGCTCTGGCGTGGGTCGCGTCACTTGTGGTTCTGGAGATCGTCGCCCCTGCGGCCGACCCCAACGCCGTCATGCCCGGGTATGCGGTGCTGCTGTCGATGGCCTTCACGATCTCCCTGGGCTGGACCCTCGTGGGGCTGGTACGCCATGATCGTCAAGGTGTCTGGGCGTCAATGGCCGGCGGCGGGGTGATGGCCATCGCCGCCATCACCTGCGGGTTGGAAGGCCATACTGCACTGTGGGTGCCGACCCAACTCGCGCTCGGCCTCGGGCTCGTGGGTTTGGGCCGCCGCTCGCTGGCCGACTCCTAGACGCGCAGCGGATAGGCGTTCCGGGAAAGTCGAGCAATCGGTGATCCAGAGCGGCCGCCGCAGCCCCGGCCAGAGCCGCGCCGCGCCCCGCCAGCTTCGAAGACGCCGTGAACCGCCGAGTCGTCCATGTCCATGGAACGGCATTCGCGAAGCACCGCGTGAGCGAACGACGGCGAGGTGACATTTCAGGGATTAGCGACACTGAGCCGGGGGTTGCAGCACAACAGGAGGTACGAACGCGTGATCGACACCGCCGAACAACAACACTTCGCCTGGCTGGCCCGCTCCTTTGGACGTACCGACTACCTGCCGTTGAGCTCGGCAGACCTGGAAGCCCTCGGGGCCGCCGGGGAGTACATCGAGAAGTATCCCGGGACGCACCTCTTCAAGGAAGGCACCGCGGCAACAGCTGCATTCGTGATCCAGAAGGGCAACGTCGAGCTGTACCGGACTCGCTCCGAAGGGCCGCGAGTCGTCGGCCACGTCAAGCCTGGAGGCGTGATCGGTGACATCGCCATGTTCCAGAACGATCCCTACATCTCCTCAGCACGTGCCGTCGGGCCGGTGACCGCATTCCGTCTCGAACGATCCCGTCTGCTTCCCGTGCTGCTCGAACACCCTCGCATTGCGATGCGTTGGCTCGTCGCCGGCCTCACCCAGCTCGAGTCCACCCAGCGCCGCGTCATCCGCCTCATGCATCGCACCGTGCGCGAGCAGGTCGCAGAATTGCTCCTCGAAGAAGCGGACGCCTACGGAGAGGTGCACCTATCCCAGAGTTCCCTGGCCACGTTGCTGGGGGCGAGCCGCCAATCCGTCAACGAGGCACTGTCCGACCTGCGCCGAGAAGGTCTTGCCGAGACGGGATACCGGATGGTTCGGGTCCTCGACCGTGTGGGCCTGTGCAAGGTGGTCGGCTCACCCGTTGAAGTTTGTGGGGCCACGGCGCCGTAGCCTGAATCCACCGTTCGCATCGGCTGGGTCGCCCGGCAGCCAATGCCGGCGCAGGCTGCGGCTGAATCGCCGTGGTCACACCCGGTGACTGTCGAAACGGGCGCAACACATGTACCGGGAACCACCGCCGGGCGACCGCCTCCATGAATCGGTGGATCCAAGCTGAGAGTACACACCCAGAGGCTCAGCGGCCGGCTCGCCGAGAGGCTCTCCTATCCGCTGAGCCTCTCGGCGCTGGACTTTTCACCGTTGATGTGTCCACCCGGGCAATGGCGGAACCAACCCCGGCGATGCTTGGTCGCATCCCCAGCGAGCCGTAACGTAGTGGCACTGTGACGAAAAAGACCCGACGTTGCCCGTGGTGCGGGATGGAGTTCCCGTTGCGGTCGGGCCCGGGACGGCCCCAGGTCTACTGTCGGCGCAGCCATCGGCAACGCCACTACGAAGCGCGGACCCTCGCCGCCCGCCATGGCCTGGCGCCCAGCGACGCCCTCGTCGACAGGGACAAACTCAGCAGGCTCAACGACCGCCTCTACGTCCTGGAGGCGGCTTGCGAAGACGTACGCTCCGATGTCGCCGAGACACCGACGCTCGATGCATATCGTGACGCCCTCGTGCACCTTCTGGAGGCGGCGCTGCCACTCCAGTCGGCCTACATCGAGCCGCGAGCGATCGGCGAGGCACCGGGCAGCCGCTGATGCCGCGGCTCAGCGCGACTCCTGCCGTGCGTCGAGGTAGCGGGTGATGAGGGTGTTGGTCGAGCTGTCGTGATTCAGGTGAGGGGACGGTTCGGCCAGCTCGGCCACGATCCGACGCGCCAGCACCTTGCCGAGCTCGACACCCCACTGGTCGAAGGAGTTGACTCCCCAGACAACGCCCTGCACGAACACCTTGTGCTCGTAGAGCGCGACGAGTTGTCCCAGCACCGAAGGGGTGAGTTCCGTCGCCAGCAGGGTCGAAGTGGGGCGATTGCCTTCAAAGGTGCGGTGGGTCACCAAGTCAGGGTCCGATTCCCTCGGCGGCGACCTCTTCGGGGGTCTTTCCGAAGGCGAGAGCCTCGGTCTGGGCGAAGAAGTTGGCCATCAGCTGATCGTGGTGTCCGCCCGGATCGATCACTGGGTTGACGAAACCGATGAAGTCGGCAGGGATGAGTGTGGTCCCCTGGTGGATGAGCTGATAGAAGGCGTGTTGCCCGTTGGTCCCCGGCTCGCCCCACACGATCGGTCCCGTGTCGGTGGTGACCGGCGATCCGTCCAAGCGTCGTGACTTGCCGTTGCTCTCCATGTCGAGCTGCTGCAGGTACGCAGGAAAGCGCGCCAGATTCTCGCTGTAGGGGAGTACTGCGAGACTCTGGGCATTGAAGAAGTTGCGGTACCAGATACCCAGCATCCCCATCAGGAGCGGCACATTCTGCTCGAACGGCGTCGTGCGGAAGTGCTCGTCGACGAGATGAAAGCCTCCGAGCATCTCGCGGAATGCTCTGGGCCCGATGCTGATCATGAGGCTGAGGCCGATGGCCGACGTGAACGAGTACCTGCCCCCGACCCAATCCCAGAAGCCGAACATGTTCACCGTATCGATCCCGAACGATGCGACCTCGGCCGCATTGGTCGACACGGCGACGAAGTGCGACGCAACGGCGGCTTCGCCCATGACCGCAACCAGCCACGCCCGGGCATTCCGTGCGTTGGTGAGGGTTTCGATGGTCGTGAACGTCTTCGAGGCCACGATGAACAGGGTCGACGCCGGGTCGGAACCTTCCAGCGCCGACGCCAGGTCGGCGCCGTCGACATTGGAGACGAAGTGGGTGGTGATGTCGGGGTGGGCGAGGTGCCAGAGCGCCTTGGTGGCCATCGCCGGCCCGAGATCCGAGCCGCCGATGCCGATGTTGATCACCGTTCGGATGCGCTCTCCGGTCGCACCTCTCCAGGTGCCCTCGCGGACTTTGGTCGAGAAGGCAGCCATCTGATCGAGGACGGCATGAACCGAAGGCACCACATCCTCACCGTCCACGATGATCTGCGTCGTCAGCGGCGCCCGCAGCGCAACGTGGAGCGCCGCCCGGTCCTCCGTGACGTTGATGTGCTCGCCCGCAAACATTGCGTCGATGCGCTCTCGCACTCCCGCCCGGCGGGCGACCGCGACCAGCCGGTGGATCGTTCCCGGAGTTGCCCTGTGCTTGGAGTAGTCGAAGTAGACGTCGCCGACCGTGAGCGCCATCGTGGTGCCGCGCTCGGGATCCCCGGCGAAGAGGTCTCGAAGGTGCTGGGTGGCGAGGTCGTCGTGGTGGGCGTGCAGCTCGTACCACTCGGGCGATTCGGTGATGTGCGGTGTTGTCACAGCGTACGCTCCTGTTCGCCAGCCCAGGGTCAATCTAGACCCCCCTTGACCGGAGTATGTCGAACCGATCTGCCGTCAAGACCGTTAGATTCCGCACCATGCACGGCTACGACGACATGATCCTTGCCGCAGCCGCCATCGCCGAGGCGACCGGTAGAGCGCACCATGACGTCGCCGTGGTACTGGGCTCGGGTTTGGGTGCGTATGCCGAGATGCTGTCCAGCGCGGCAAAGGTACCGTACTCGGCGATACCCGGGTTCACGATGCCGTCGGCGGTCGGTCACAGCGGGACGGCGTATTCCGCACCGGTAGGCGAAGGGGCTGCACTGCTGCTCTCCGGCCGGACGCACGCCTACGAAGGTCTGGGTACGGCCGCCGTGGTGTTCGGGGTTCGCACGTCGATTCTGGCGGGGTGTCACACGGTGGTCCTGACGAACGCATGCGGCGGGGTCGATGAGGGCATGAGCCCGGGCGATCTGGTCCTGATTCGTGACCATCTCAACCTCTCGGGGCTCAGCCCGCTGTCCGGTCCCAACGACGAACGACTCGGGCCTCGATTTCCCGACATGACCGACGTCTACACCCCGCGCCTTCGACGCATCGCGGCGGAGGCCGGAGACGCCATCGGCGTGCTTCTGCGGACCGGTGTCTACGCATGGTTCCACGGTCCGATGTACGAGACGCCCGCTGAAGTCGAGATGGCGCGCCGCATGGGCGCGGACCTCGTGGGGATGTCCACGGTGCCGGAAGCGACGGCGGCTCGTCACATGGGGGCGGCGGTGCTGGGGATCTCGCTGGTGACCAACCTGGCTGCGGGCCGCGGCGAAGGCCGGCTCAGCGCCGACGAGGTGATTGCCGTCGGTGCCGCATCGGCGGCACGGTTCGGCACGCTGTTGGACGAGGTGTTGCCCCGCCTCGTCGAGAGTCGGGATGCAGGATGACCGGCGAAGCTACGAATACCGGACGAGCCGGGGACGGTCGATTTGCCATCGACGCGGGGTGTCCTGCGTGTGGACACATCGGGCTCGACGGCTTCCATCGCAGCGACGCAGCACCGGCCAACAGCAATCTGCTGCTTGCCGACGCCACGGCCGCCATCGAGTTCCCCAGCGGCGTCATCGAACTGGGGATGTGCCGCTCGTGCGGCTTCATCACGAACGCCGCCTTCGATGCCTCGCTGGCTCGATACGGAGAGGGCTACGAGGAGAGCCAGGCTTCTTCGGCTCGCTTTCTCCGCTTCGCCAAGGACCTCGCCGCCGGTTGGATCGAGCGCTACGACTTGGCAGGCAAACGTGTGCTCGAGATTGGGTGCGGCAAGGGTGAGTTCTTGACGCTGATGGCAGAAGCGGGCATCGGGCGGGGGATCGGCATCGATCCGGGCATGAGACCGGAGCGGGTCACCTCGGAGGCCGCCGATCGTTTGGAGTGGATCGTCCGCAACTTCACCGCTGATGACGCCGACCTCGTTGGTGACGCCATCGTGTGTCGCCATACGCTGGAGCACGTCCACCCCGTGGAAGAGTTCCTGAACGACATCCGTGCTGCCATCGGTGATCGGTACGACACGGTGCTGCTGTTCGAGCTACCGGACACCCAGCGCATCCTCGACGAGGTGGCTTTCTGGGATGTCTACTACGAGCACTGCGGATACTTCACTCGAGGGTCGCTGGCGCGGCTGTTCGAGCGATGCGGGTTCGAGGTCGAAGACCTCCGGCTCGAGTACGACGGGCAATACCTCATCATCGAGGCCAAACCGGCTCCAGCGGATCGGCCGCTACGGCGCTGGGCGGTCGACGACTTGTCGACGATCGCCGAGGGCGTTGCGCACTTCGCCGCCGGATACGCCGCGATATCGGCCGAATGGTCGGGACGGCTCGCCGGGCTGGCGGCAGCGGGGAAGATCGCGGTGGTCTGGGGAGCAAGCTCGAAGGCGGTGGCGTTCCTCGGTGTGGTCGGGGACCACGTGGAAGCGGCCGTCGACATCAACCCCCACAAACACGGCAGCTATCTGGCGGGAACGGGCCACAGGGTGCTGGCGCCCGAAGAACTGGTCGGAGTAGCGCCCGACCTCGTAATTGCGATGAATCCGATCTACCTGGACGAGATCCGGGCGCAGCTCGACGAGCTTGGTGTCGTGGCCGAACTCATCGGTCTTTGACGCGGCGGTGGCGGAGCGTCTGCTCATGGCGCTCGACGCCGGCGATTCCGGCCCGTCGTCCCGGATCAGCGGTTGGTGCGTTCCGAGGTTTGGTCGTGCAGGTGCGGTGCTGCCCCTGGGACGGGTGGAGAGATCGAGGTGCCCCGACGTTGGCGGCTCCGCATCACCAGCGTGACAACGAACCCGACGAGCGCTCCGCTGAGCCCGGCCAGCAGGGCGAGCCACGCGGGCGGCCACACGAACCCGTTCTCGTGCACCATGAGGTCGCCGGTGATGGTGGAGCAGATCCGGACATGGTCTTGGGACGCTTGGCGGGCGTTGACGGCGACCTCGCCGCGACGCGTCACGCCCTCGTCGTCCCATTCCACTGCTACGTAGGTCTGGCCATCATCGCGACGCAACGTATCGTCGATCACGGTCGCGTCAAAGCGGTCGGCACCGATGTTGGAAGCTGCGAACACCAGGATCAGAGCAAAGAGGGCGAAACCGACTGGAGCGACGGCAGCGAGATCTTGCTGCACGTCGGCTGTGCGCCCGTGTGTCACCATGCGCCTCCTCCGCCTCCGCCGCCGCCTCCACCACCGCCACCGCTGAAACCGCCCCCGGAACCGGAGGAAGACGGTGGCGAAAAGGCGCCGTCTAGCGCTGATCCTATCCCGGAAATGGCGTTTGTGGAATGGCCACTTGTATATCCGTGATTCCCGTACCAATACAACTGGCTGTTCGTCGCCAGTTCCTGGGGAGCAAGGATGCGAGCTGCAGCCAAAACCTCATCGGCGACCCCAAGCGTGATGGCGTACACCAGGTACTCTTCCCACAGCGCCAGCGACAGTGGTGGCGCTTCCTGGAAACGGCCGAAGTCCCGCAGGTATCGCTCAAATCCTCGCCATCGGGCATCGATGAGCGCACCCTCCGGGGTGCGTCGCACCCAGGCTTTCCTCGCGCCTGCACCAGCGACCGTCATGACCAGCCCCACGATCGCCGCCACCATGATGCCGAAGCGCACGAGCGGCTGGTTCAGCGGAGTGAACTGCGCCACCAGAGGTGTCACGGCGAACCATCCGAGGCCGGCCACCCCGACGATCACCCCTGCGACAATCCACGGGTAGCGACGTCCGGCTTGATCGAGGAGCCCGTCCGCTTCCATACGCTTGACGGTGGCGTTCTGATATGCGACATAGGACGTGTGGTTGGCGGAGGCGTCCTCGCGGATCAGCGTCCGGAACTCGGTGAGCGGCACCGGTCCCTCGCCGAGCAGTCTCGTGATGATGCTGTACACAGGGCGCTCGAAAGCACGCAGCTCGTGCTTGCCGTCGACCAGGCCGATCTCGAGGTCCGATATCGGTTCCTTGCGAAGCCCCAACCACGTTGCCTTCTCCGCCTCGATAGGCTCTGCGGTGACGATCCCCCTGCGGATGAAGTCGAACATCGTTGCCGTGAATCCGGACTCGTCGGGGGTGCCCTGGCGGCGCAAACCGTTGACCACAGCGGGACTGTCGTCGGTGGGTGGTGCGTGCTCGTATTCCTGGTCGTAGGCAACCCGAGGCTCCGCACCGTACTTCCGGTAGCCAAAAGCGAGGGCAGCAGGGACCAGCAGCGACAGACCGACCAGGCTCATCACCGCCACCCGGTTGGCTTGGCGCTCGTCGTTCGCCCGCTGCGCCAGTGCGGTCTCTTGGGCGAGGATCTCGTCTCCCCTGGTAGAGGCAACCACCTTGGCGCCGGTGGTCTCGGTGAGCACTGAGCGTGGCAGGAGCACCCGGAACTCGACGAACTGGTGGTTCGGGATGTCATGCGCAACCAGCGATGGAGAGACCCCGTCGGCGCCGAGCGAGGTCTCGCCGCTGACGTTGGCGGGGTGGCCGAACACCAGGACCTGCCCCTCGGCAGCAGTCCCCGGGTAGCTGAGCGCTGCGGTGAGCTCGCCGAGGCCCACGTCCCAATCGGCGCCCCAGACATTCAGGTTGATGTCCACAACGTCGTCATAGGCCACCGCCAACCCGTCGATGCGGTAGCGAATCGTGAATGTACGCTGCTCGTCGATGGCTCCGTAGTGCCACACGACCCTCGTCTGGTAGCCCTCGTCGGCGACGCCGTAGGTGCCCGGCGTGCCGCTCGACCCGAGGATGGTCGACGCGCCCGGCGAGTAATCGACCCCGTTCTCGCTGACCACCACGTCGGTGATCGTCTCACCTTTCCGCAGCGGAATGTCACGAAATGCCCCCGAGAAGGGGCCGTCGAAGTCAAACGTGATGTTCTCGCTCACTTCGAGTGTGCCGTCCGGCAACAGGGCGATCTCCACATCGGCTCGGGGAAGCGAGAAGGACTTGGCAAATGCTGGTCCGGCCACCGCTGACGCCGCCAGGACCAGCAGGAGGATGGCGAATAGGCGCCTCAGAATTGCACCTTCGGCACGCTTCGCCCTTCATCCTCCACCTCGAAGAACTCGCCGCGCTGGAAACCCGTGAGCATGGCAACGAGGTTGTTGGGAATCGTCTCGACAGCGTTGTTGTACGTGAGCATCGTGTCGTTGTAGATCTGGCGAGCCACAGTGATGTCGCCCTCCACATCGGCCAGTTGCGCCTGAAGCGTGCGGAAGTTGTCACTGGCCTTGAGGTCGGGATACGACTCGGCGAGTGCAAAGAGGGACTTGAGGGCTCCGGTGAGCATGCCTTCGGCTTCTGCCTGTCCTTCGATGGAACCGGCGCCGACGGCAACGTTGCGAGCCTCGATCACCGCATTCAGGGTCGAGGACTCGTGGGCAGCATATCCCTTGACGGTCTCGACGAGGTTGGGAACGAGGTCGTACCGCCGCTTGAGCTGGACGTCGACTTGTGACCAGGCGTTCTGCGATCGATTGCGCAAGCGCACCAAGCGGTTGTATCCGAAGACGAGCCAGAGGGCAACGATGACGAAGGCGGCGACAACGATGAGCACAGGCACGACCCCATGCTAAAGACCGGGCCGACCTCTCCGCCAGCGCCCGGCATCGCAAACCGTACGTCGCCGTACACTCTTGCGTCGTGACGCACCCCATCCGTGACACCGCCGAACATCGGCGACTCGCCGCAACGGCAGCCGGCGCCGCCGACTGGCAGCTTTGGGGACCGTACCTTGCGGAGCGGGCGTGGGGGACGGTTCGTGAGGACTACAGCGACGATGGGGACGCGTGGCGGTTCTTCCCGCACGACCACGCCAGGAGCCGCACATATCGCTGGGGTGAAGACGGGCTTGCCGGGTTTTCGGATCGTGAACAGTTCCTCTGCTTTGCAGTGGCGTTGTGGAACGGCAGTGACCCGATCCTCAAGGAGCGGCTGTTCGGTCTTTCCGGTCCAGAGGGCAACCACGGCGAGGACGTCAAGGAGGAGTACTGGTACCTCGATGCCACGCCTACCCACTCCTTCATGCGGATGCGCTACGCCTACCCACAGCGCGCGTTCCCTTACCAGCATCTGGTGACCGCCGGCCACGAAGGCAGGGCGAATGAGCCTGAGCTCGAGTTGGCCGACACGGGCGTGTTCGAGTCCGACCGCTACTTCGCCGTCGATGTCACCTACGCCAAGGCCGACGTCGATGACATCCTGATCCGGATTCAGGTGACGAATCGCGGCCCGGATACGGCTCCATGCGTGGTTCTCCCCACCTTGTGGTTTCGCAACACCTGGAGCTGGGGGTATCCGGCCGGGCCGAAGGACGACATCCTGTCGATGCCGGCGATGTGGCGCAGCGATGAGACGACGGTGGTCGCCACCCACCCCGTGCTTGGGCACTACACCCTTGCGGTGGAAGCTGCCGATGAGGTGATCTTCACCGACAACGTCACGAACACCGAGCGGCTGTTCGACGTTCCAGGACCGGTCCACGCCAAGGACGCATTCCACGACTACATCGTCGACGGGCGCGGGGACGCGGTTGCGCCCGATGCGACCGGGACCAAGGTCGCGACGGTGCACCGTCTCGACGTCGCACCCGGTGCGACGGCAACGGTGCGGCTCCGTCTACGTCGTGACGAAGTTGCCGCGCCGTTCGGCGAGTTTGATGCCGTCGTGGGGGAGCGGGCGGGGGAAGCGGACGAGTTCTACCAGACTGTGCATCACCCGGGCCTCACGGTTGGAGAGGCGACGGTGCAGCGCGAGGCCATCGCAGGGATGATCTGGAGCAAGCAGCTCTACTACCTCGACGTCGCGCAGTGGCTGGACGGAGACCCGGAGGGATGGCGCCCGTCGCCATCGGGGGAGCGGTCTCGCAACCGGAGCTGGCGGCACCTCAACAACTACGACGTGATCTCGATGCCGGATGCCTGGGAGTACCCGTGGTATGCGGCATGGGACCTTGCCTTTCATGCGATCCCCTTGGCAATGGTCGATCCGGGCTTCGCCAAGGCGCAGATCCGGCTGATGACGCGGGAGTGGTACATGCATCCCAGCGGCCAGCTCCCTGCCTACGAGTGGTCGTTCGGCGACGTGAACCCGCCCGTCCATGCGTGGGCGGCGTGGCAGGTGTACCGAGTCGATGCGGAAGCCAGCGGGGTCAAGGACCGCGCGTTCCTCGAGGGCGTCTTCCACAAGCTGCTCATCAACTTCACCTGGTGGGTCAACCGCAAGGACGATGACGGCAACAACGTCTTCCAAGGCGGGTTCCTGGGTCTCGACAACATCAGCGTCTTCAACCGCAGCGAGGCGCTGCCGACGGGGGGCCACCTCGATCAGTCGGACGGCACTGCGTGGATGGCGTTCTACACGCTGGAGATGTTGAAGATCGCGCTGGAGCTCGGCGACGCCAATCCCGTGTACCAAGACCTCGCGACGAAGTTCCTCGAGCACTTCCTGGCGATTGCTGCGGCGATGAACGGTGCGGCGGGTGGGCCGGGCTTGTGGAACGAGGACGATGGGTTCTTCTACGACGCACTCCACCTACCCGACGATGAGAAGGTGCAGTTGCGTGCCAGGTCGCTGGTGGGGCTCATTCCGCTGCTCGCCGTCGAGACGATCGACACGTCGGTCGTCGAGCCGCTCCACGACTTCAACCGGCGCATGTGGTGGTTCGTGGCGAACCGACCACACCTGTCCGGGGCGATGGCGACATTCGATGCGCCGGGTACCAAGGACCGCATCCTGTTCTCGGTCCTCAGCGAAGAACGGCTGCGGCGTGTGCTGGCCAGGATGCTCGACGAGCGCGAGTTCCTCTCGCCGCACGGCATCCGGTCACTGTCCAAGGTCCATGAGCGCGAGCCGTACATCTTCGATCGCGGGGGAGTCCACGCTGCCATCAGGTACGAGGCGGCCGAGTCAACCTCTCCCTTGTTCGGAGGCAACAGCAACTGGCGCGGTCCCGTGTGGATGCCTATCAACTTCCTCATCGTCGAGGCGCTGCGAGAGTATGCCCGGTACTACGGCGAAGGCTTCACGGTCGAGTGTCCGACCGGTTCAGGGGTCCAGCGGAACCTCGATGAGGTGGCCGATCTGCTGACCGACCGGCTCGTCTCGCTGTTCGTGCCCCCCGAGGGAGGGGTGCCCCCCGTCGAGGCCCATCGCACAGGAAAGGTACCGGAGTCCTGGCATGAGCATCCGCTGTTCTACGAGTATTTCAACGGTGACACCGGCGCAGGCCTCGGTGCCTCCCACCAGACCGGCTGGACGGGTCTCGTAGCCACGTTGCTCGCCACCCAGGCGGTGCGCCGCACGCAATAGCGCGCCTATTTCGTGATCTCGGCGAGGTGGGCTTCCCAGCGGCCCCCACCCCCTGCGGCCAGCTCCTCGTAGGGCGGAATCCGGTACACGGTGACCCGGTCGTCGAGGAAGTCGCTGTAGGCAAGCATGGTGCCGTCGGGGGAGACGTCGAGGCCTGTCGTCTGGTTTCCGCCGATGATGGCGTCGAGGTATTCGCCCGTCGTGGTGTCGATGACCACCACCGTGCCCCACTCGGGGCCGGGCTTGTAATACGTGTCGGGGTTGTTGCGGCCGCGGTTGGATACGTAGAGCACCCGGCCATCCGGGCTGAGGTCAATCGTGTTGGGAACCCTGTCCACGTCTGCGAGCACCGAGACCTCGTCGGATGCGGTGTCGACGACGAGGACATGATGCCGCGCCATGTCGGAGGCGTACATGAGCCCCCGTTCTGGGTCGCCGACGAGGTGCCGCATCGAGCCACCCGACCGGTAGATGACGGTGCTCTCCCTGGTGACGAGGTCGATGACCTGGATCTCGCCGTCCTCAAAACCGGCGATATACAGCTTCTCCCCGTCGGGGGTGACGTAGAGACCCCGTGGTGTGGTCACGGCTCGGATCCGCTCACGGACTTCGCCGGTCACCAGGTCGATCTCGCTGACGTCGTTGCTGACCCAGTTGGACGCCCACAGCGTCTGCTCGTCGGGGGAGAGCACCATCACCTTGGTCCATACACCTTCGGTGCCGAGCCTCCGTAACACCTCCCGCGACGCCACGTCGACCTCATAGACAGACGCCGTCTCCATCTGGCTGATGTACGCCCTGGTGCCATCACGATTGAAGATGACTTCGACCGAGCCGGCTTCCGGCAGCTCGACGGCTGCCAGCCGGTCCCCGGTCGACGGGTCGAAGACCTCGAAGCCCGTGCCGCTGAGGAGGGTCACCCAAACCTCGGTATTGCCGGGCGTGAAGGCCACCTGCTTGGGTGCTCCGCTTGTGCTCCACTCGACCATCTTGTGAAGCAGCTGCCCTGGGCGATCCAGCCAGACGGTGAGGTTGCGATCGCCGTCCATCTCGATGAGTTCGACGAGCGGAGCGTACCCCTCGGCTTCCACGCTCAGGGTCACCGGGCCGCGCACATAGTCGTCGAATGGGAGCTCGACCTCCAGCGTGGCTCCGTCGGCCGTTTCGATGAAGGCCGTCGCAGTCTCTGGTTCGGTGCGCAGTTGGAGTCGCGTCGGAGCAAGGGTGGTCGTCGTCGACGTGGACGTCGTCGTTGACGTGGACGTCGTCGTTGACGTGGTCGTGGCGGGTGCAAGCGCAGCCAACGTGGTCCGGTTTGGGCGGTCGGCGCTGGCCTCGACCAGCACTGCGTCCGTGCTGCACGCGGTAGCGAGTGCCGTGGCCAGTAGCAGCCAGAATCCGAGCAGACGCCGTGTGATCGTCATCGGCCCCAATGCTACGCCGGGAACGTCGCCAGACCCAGCATCGTCTCCTGACGGCTCGGGCCGCCGGCAACACATGGTCTTGTCAGAGCGCGGTAGTCCCGTCGTCCGTGCCCTGGACCTTCTCTTCGGCGAGGGCGCCGGCGATGTGCCTGACGTAGTTGGCGACGGCGTGATCGGAGAAGTGGTCGATCTTGCCTTGTTTGAGCCCGGCCCAGAAGCCGCGCCAACGGTCTTTGACCCTCTGTCGGGGGGTCATCCTGCGGACCTTGCCATATGTGTTGATGTAGATCCGTTTGCCGGTGTGGCGGTAGCCCATCCACGTCGGTGGGACTCGAGGCACGATGTCGTTGTTGTTGACCCACCGGGTCAGGTCGAGGGCGACGTGATTCGCATACCGCTGCGTGCCGACGCGAGGTGCACCGTAGGTATAGACGCCTTTGGGCTCAACAGGTATGTGGGAGAGATAGCACCGCCCAGCGCAGATGGTGGCCATGGCGCCTCCGAGAGAGTGACCGGTGAACCACACGTCCCTTCCGTCGTCTTCCGACAGGATGGTTTCGATCTTGGGCCACAGATCGTCGACCTCCTTCTTGAAGCCGCGATGAACCCTGCCGACTGTTTCCGCGACCACCATCACCGCATTGACGTCGGCCTTGATGTCGTTGAACTCCGTCGGCTCGGTGCCGCGGCACGAGATGACCCGGTCGGTGGGACTCGAGAAGACGTACGCCTGGGCACCGTCCCTATCGATGAATTGCTCCAGGTCCAGTCCGAGATGTGGCGCATAGTCGGCGACGTGTTGCGGGTGGAGGTACGACACCTGTGACAGCTCGGCGAACAACAGCGAGGCTTCGGTCCGGCTCAGCGGCGCGATGGGACCTCGATGCTCCCAACGCAGCTCGAGGTCAGGCTTGGCTTGCTGGTAGTCCTTGGTCATCTGGGCACAAGGCTAATCAGCCGAGGTGACCGATCAGCCGGTCGCCGCCGCATAGATCGCATCCCGCGTTGCCTCGTCGAACTCCGCACCGAACGAGAAGAATGTGCCGTAGATGGTGCAGTCACCGTGCAGGGTGGCGAGCAAGTCGAACTGAAACTCGAAGGTGATTCCCTCAACGGCAGCGCCAATGATGAGGCGGGTACCGACGTCGGCTCCGGGGACGGCGACTGCTTCGACGGAGATGTCGTATTCGGCATCCTCTGGCGCGCCTTCGCCGACAAGGGTGATGAATTGTTCGGTGAGGCAGTCTCGGCCCTCGTCGGTGCCGACGACGGTTTCGAGCACGGCGAAAGCGTCCTCCGCCACTCCGGCAGATTCGAATACGCGGGCTTCGATCGTTGCCGACGGTGGCGGGAAGAAGGAGGTCGGGTCTTGAGGGGCATCGATCATGACCGTCGAGATGGCGACGGTGGCGGCATCGAGGTTGGCCAGGTCGAAGGCTCCGGGAGCACTGCACGGGCCGTAGATCTCATCGGAGTCGGCAGCATCGGCGTCGCTGGCGACAACGGCGCTCGTCCAGCCGTCAGGCACGACGGCGAGCGCTGCGTCCGTCTTCTCCATCACGGTTGCCTCGGCATCGCCGGAGGTCGCCGGTGCAGGGGTGGTGGTCGCTGGAGCCACAGTCGTCGTGGTCTCGGGAGCGGAAGTTGTTTCGGGTGAGGCCGTGGTCGAAACGGCGGGTGCGCTGGTCGTATCTGGTGGTGCGGCAGAGGTCGTGGCCGAGCCGGCCGCGAGTGTTGTGGTGGTGCCTCCGGCATCGTCATCGCCACCGCAGGCCGCAACAACGAGGAGAAGTGCCGTGAAGAGTACCGTGATTCGAGAAGTGCGCGTCATGCTGCTGAAGATAGTCACTTGCCGAGGACAGAGGCGAGGGGCAGGCTGTGGTGCGGTATCGTCAGGGTATGGCGAGCCCGGAGGAGGCCCATGACCGACAAGGCCAGAGAGCACCTCGAAGAAGTCCACGCCCAGTTGAGCGATGCCGCAGCTGCAGGCGACCAGAGCGCCGGTGAGCTGGCCGATCAGGTGGGTGAATACCTCGGCAAAGACGCACCGAGCGAGGACGACCACAATGATCTGCTCGATCGCCTGCGGCTCAGCGTGCGCCGATTTGAGGCCGGGCATCCCCGGCTCTCCGAGACCGTGCAGAGTGTTGTCGACTCGCTGACGGCTTCAGGCATCTGAGGGTTCTGGCATGCCGTCACTCTTGGCGATCAGGTAGCCGCGCGCTCGCTCCGCCATCGGGTATCGGTTGACCAGGTCCCAGAACGCCCGATTGTGAGTTGGGTTCAGCAGGTGGGCGAGTTCGTGGATGATCACGTAGTCGACGACCCAATCCGGAAACTCGGCGACGCGACGGGAGATCCGGATCTTGCCCGTGGATGTCGTGCACGAGCCCCACAAAGTTGTCTGTCGATCTGACCAGAGAATGCTCTCGGGTGCGCCGAGCGCATATCGGGCGGCGAGGGCCTGAGCTCGCGCGGGGAGGTCGATACGATCCGAATGGGTGCGGGCGGTGAACCGTTTCTGCATCACCGTGACCCAGTGCGCCTCCTCGGTGGGGGAGAGGTGGCTCGGGATCGCAATCCGCAGCACCCCGTCCACCAATCGGGCCTGCACGGTCTTCTTGCGTCGATTGCTTCGGGTGACTTCTACATCCATCACTGGGGAGCGTACCTGCGCACAGTGACAGTTTCCGGCTTCGTCAACCGGCGCAGGTCGAGTGCCGCAGGAGACGGAGGGCCCGGTTGCGACTCTGCGTATCACATGCCGCTCGTGCATCTCTTCTCGGAGACGAACCGAGGACCGCGATGCCCATGCTCTCTCACCAAGTGCTCCCGTCCACCCGCCGCCGGGTGCGGCGCCCCGATGCGGCAGCACTTCGCCCGGACGAGGAGCCAACACCCAAGGCGGCCCGGCGCGCCGCCATGAGGCGGATGTCGAGAGTGTCACGGTGACGGAAGTCGGCGGTCTGCTCGAGTTGTCGTCCTCCGCCGCCTTCGCCGAGCCGCCACTCCAGCCAGGCGTCGCCGGGTAGCCGCATCTCGGCCGAGAGCTGCATGAACTCCCCAGGCGTGACCGCTGAGACCCGCCAGAAATCGACGGTGTCGTGCAACCGGACCTTGCGGCACCAATGGGCGGGCTCCAAACGGAGCCCGCCCATTGTCCTTCTGTTCCAGCTCTCGCTACGACATCTGCTCGGCGAACGCCTCTTCGGCCTCGATTGCCGGCTTGAAGCCTCGGAGGGCACTGAGCTTCTGGGCGATGATGGCCAGCATGATTCCGTAGACGGCCTTGGAGGCAATGTCGGCAAAGCTGTAGATGAAGTTGCGGGCGACAACTCCTTCAACCGTGGCGGAGATCTGTGGCATCAGGTATGCGAGCGGGTAGATGGTCCAGGACACGAGGAACAGGATCCACACGTAGCCGAACAGGCGACGGACGCCGTCGTTCGGTGCACTCGCCTTGGCATCCCGCAGCGTCTGCCAGGCCACGTAGAGCAGCCAGAAGTAGAACACCGTGCTGACTGCGCCCCAGCCCCAGAAAGAGAGGCCACCCTCAACCTCGTCGAATTGGCCGATGTACCCGGTCCAGATCATCGCCAGACCGGCAATAACGAAAGCCGCCCAGCGCTTCCGAAACGCGGCTCCGGTGATGCCGGCGACGATGAGCAACTGGGTGAGCAGAACGGGAACGTCGATGCTCCAATTCATGTAGCGGAACCCGTTCGAGAACAAATCGCCGGTCGACGTATAGGCGGTGCCGTTCCACTCGAATGCGTTACCCCAACGCAGGGCGAGCAGTCCGAGCTCGATGACGGCAGACACCATCACTACGCCTGTCAGGTACGACGTGAGCCGGTACCGCGGTGCGATGCTGCCGGCCGTTGCCAGCGAGTAGACGAGAACGGCAGCGAATACTGCCGCAACGAGCGTGAACACGCCGAGCACCAGCTCGTACTGTACTGCCGTATACGTGAATGTGTTTTCGAATGACATTGTCTTCCTTTCGGGCAATAGCACCAATTGCCAGGCGTTTGTTCATCAGAAACGCCCGCAGGTGTGAGCGGTGACGCCTCGCGAAACTGAGCGTTGTTGCGTGGCCGGAGACGAAGCGTCTACGGCGTTCTACTGGGCGGTTGGGAAACCCTCCGGTATATCCGTTGCGAGGAGAGAGACGTGCCAGCGGGACTCTTTCCAGCCCTCGGGTGTGAGCTTCCAGATGATCGTGGCGACACAGTCGAAGTACGCGGTCAGATCTGCCATTGCCAGGCTCTGGCGAAATTCGACGACGCTGTAGCCCAGCTCAGGAGTCTCGATCGCCTGGTAATCCTGGATTACGCTGTCGGTGGATGCGGATGCTGCATCGAGCTCCGTGAAGAGTCGCTTGAACCAGCCCTCCCATTCGGCCCTGGTCCGCACCATCACGTTTCCGCCACTCGGGTCGAGATCGACTATGCCGAAGTCGTCATCACAGAGGGCGGCGAGAGTGTCGAAATCGTGATCCCGCACGGACCGAAGCAGCTCGACGGTCTGAGTGAAGTAGGGGACATCCGTCCATTTGCTCCCACTGGCACCGTCCAGCCAGCTTGTCGTCGTCATCGTCATGGTGGCTCCAAGGTGTGGTACGGGTGACATCCCTTTTACGGAGCCGGCTGCCAACGCGGACTGCAGAATCGAGACGGTTCGCATCGGGCAGGCCCGGAGGGCTGGTAACAGTCCGCGATCTGGAGGTCTCGGACGAGGGGAGACCCAGATCACCGTGGTGCAAAGACGGCCCAGCGCGCCGCCATGAGGCGGATGTCAAAATCGTCACGGTGACGCATCAGTGCGAGCCACCCGATGCGAGGCAAGCAACGAGGCGTCGACCTCTAGCCAGAAACGTCGAATGCGTGGGAAATTGCTCGGTCGCGACCGATGCGGCGGGCTCGATTGCCGATCTCGGCGAGCTTGTCATGGAGCGGATCATCCTGCGCTGTCACCATGGCGGGCGGCTTCGCATGCAGGGGCGACATCACAGCTCGATCGCCGGTGCGGAGAAAGATACGTCACTGTGACGGATTATCTGCGGACACCGATAGGAGGGCGAAGTCGGTGACGGTGAGGATTCTGAGGGCGAGACGGACGAGGCGCGGGAGGTAGGGGAAGGCCGTTCCGCGATCGACGAGACGAACGCCGGCAATCTCGAAGGTGGTGCCCTTGGTCACGATGTGGCTGCCGCCGGCCTGGACGTTGCGGAACCAATCGGCGGTCGGTCCATAGGTCAGAGCGATGAGCATGGCACCGTCGGCGTCAAACACGTTGACTGGGGTCTGGAAGTGACGGCCGCTCGTTCTCCCGATGTGCTCGACAACGCCAAACCCAGACGATCGCCGAGCCATCGGCTCGAGAATCCGATTGGTGAATCGCTTGTTGAAGCGTGCGACCCAGCGTGGCAGCGGCATGCTCGGAGATTAGAGGCGGTGGTATTGCATCACGCAACGGTGTTGAGCCGGTCGATCACGCCACGGTGTTGAGCCGGTCGCCGTCGACGAAGTAGCTCGAGCCGACGCAAACGGTGATGGTCGGGGCTCCCGGGGTCAAGTCTGGTGAGCTGTTCGTCGTGGGCGCCGTGTACGTGTTCGAGTTCGACGGCGGACTGAGGCATCTCACAGGCCGGCGAGCGCACCACCGCTCCACACGGCGTCGATGGCGTCCTGGGAGAACACGGTTTCACACGGAACGCCGTCGCCGTCTGCATCCATCCGGTCCGGCATGCCATCAAGGAACCAGTACAGCAACGCGTGGAAGTAGTTCCCCATCGGGGTGCCGCCGTATGCCGAGAAGTAGCCGGCCTCGTCCGACTCGACGAGGTCCCTGCACAGCAGGCCGGTGCCGACCTCCTCGTACATGTCCCTGAAGACCTCGGTCTGGTCGGGCACGTCGGTGCCCCATGTGGCGGAGACGGCGCCGTCGTCGTCGAGTACCAGGAACACGACGCCCGCCGGGTCGAGCAGGAAGTCCGGCTCGGTGTCGGGGACGCCGGCACAGGCAAACACGTCACCCATGGCAACGAGCCGAGTCGAGTCCTCGCAGGTCACCTGGAGCGGACCGAGCACGCCTTCGGGGCGGTCCGGCTCAGCATCCCAGGCGGCCTGCAACTGCCGCTGGACGTCGGCGGCGATGCTGGCGATCGTGACGCCGGGTGGTGGCTCGGGGGACTCGTATGGGGCGCCGTCGAATGCCATCACGGCGAGAATCTCATCCCAGCCGTACACCGTCTCGCAGGGAAGGCCGTTGTGGTCTGCGTCCATGCGAGCGGGCGCACCCTCACGGACCCAGTAGGCGAGGGCGTCGGTGAACCCGTAGCCGGCGGCGTTGACGTCTCTGCAGACCTCGCCGGCCGCGATGGCGGCCCCGGCGTCGAACGTGAGCACGGCATCGATGTCCGCCGATGGATACACGGTCTCGCACGGGATACCGTCACCGTCCTCGTCCATGCGGGCGGGCATGCCCTCCCGCACCCAGTAGGCGAGAGCATCGGTGAATCCGTAGCCGGCGGAGTACACGTCGCGGCACAGAAGGCCGGTGCCGAGCTCGGGTGGAGGCAGCTTGGTCGGTTGTCGTCGTGGTCCTTGTCGTAGGTCTTGTCGTCGTGGTGGTCGGCGCACGAGTGGTCGAAGATCTCGAGGTGTCCGTCGTGGACGTGGCGCCGAGCTGGGCGGTCGAGCCGCCACCACACGACGCAGCCACCAGGGCACATACGAAAACGAGGACCGTGACACGGAAGCGCATGGTGGCGTCTCCCATTCACGCGCCGGTGGGAGCAGCGAGCGCTGGAGGGACCGGCGCGATTCACCTCCAATCTCACGGTACGCCGGAGCGCCGGACGGTGGCAGGGCCGAAGGGCTCTCGTCCGTCCCAGCCGGAGTCGCCCTCGCCGGGAATCGTTGTCGCGATGTCGGCGGTCTCCCCGCTCCGACCCGGTGGCGAATCGCGACCGTGACTCATCGACCTGATCCACCCACATCCAGTGCCCGCAGCAGAACTACCTGTTCGGCGTGGAGCCGGTTGATCGCAGCCTGCCGATCCAGCAGCGCCTCCTCCAACGCTTCCAGAGAGATATCGGACGTGTCGAATGACTCGACGCTATCGAGAGCGTGACAAGACGCTGAGCGACCGCAACGGCCTCGACTTTAGCTACCGCCCATAATCCACGTTATGTAAAGTACATCTCCTGGATCCATCTCTGTCCGCCTCCCCCGGTGTCCGATTGTGCAACGACACCGAATGAGAGTGCAATACGACACCGGATGAGACGGAAAACGTCACGCCGTGAGACTCAAAACGACAGGCTGTGAGAGTCGATTTTGCGCCCCCGGACACGGTGAGTGGACGAGGCGTCTCGGATCAGCTGTGCAACGACACCAAATGTCAGTGACGAACGACAGCGAATGTCAGTGGAAACGACACGTGGCGTCAGTCGATTTCGCACCTTTCGGCCACGCTACATGGCTGAGTTCCGGTATTCGATCGACAACTTCATGTGCACGTACATCCTCGATCTTCCCGAAGGGCTCATCAGCTCATCGTTCATGCTCGACTACACAGAACTCGTCGGCGACTGGGAGGTCGACATCGCCATCGACGGTGGGACCCGAATCTTCCGGAAGGCTCGCGGCGAGATGATCCTGGCTCCCCATCCGGAGAACCCAGACCTGAGCCTCCTCCGTGTCCGCCTGATTGGAGCATCTGCGGACTATTAGCCGAGCGAAGCCACCAACTGTTCGGGGACGAACCCCACTCCCCTACCGGCGAGGCGCTCACTCCCGTCGGCGTTGCGTCACTGCGGGGCGTACCGGGCAACTGATGGTCCCTCAGGGCTGCTTGCTGGGTCACGGCTCTGGGGTCGTGGTGTGCGGTTTGGTGCGGCCACGGCGAGTGCACACGGCAACCACCATCGTCACGGTCAGCGTTCGAACACCCAACCATGTTGGTGCCGTTTCCGAGTGGTCGGCGAAGCGTGCGTTCTCGGCCGTGGCTTGGTGATCGGCGTTGCGTGGTAGGCGTCAGCAGTCTGCCATCGCGGCGAGGGTTCGGCAGATCTCCTGGCGGGGAAAGGGCAGCGACCCAATCCGGTCGGTCAGGAAGGTCCTGCGGATGGGCTGGAGGTTGTCGAACGATGCCGCGCACGGCACGTCGACACCGTGCTCTTGATCGAGTGGTATCTCCGTGGGGATGCCCCGAATGCTTCGGCTGATCGGTGCCACCAGGATCCAGTTGAGCACGGAGATCGCCTCGGAACGAGTCACGACCAGGACGGGCCGGCGTTTGTCCGCTGCTTCGGCCCACCAGATGTCCCCCTGGTGCGGTGTTACCACGGCTCTTCGGCAATCATCTCCACGGTGGCCCGGTCGGCCCAAGCCATTTCGTCTTCACTCTGGGGATGGAGCGTGTAGCCGGAGACGATCGCTTCGGCCGTCCGGCGGCGGCGGGTTTGTTCGACCAGCGCTTGGAGGCCCTTGCGAACGGCGTCCGATCGGGACTCGACGACTCCCTCGGCGACGAGCTGGTCGATGCTCTTGGCGAGGTCGGTGTCGATCCGGGCAACAAGTTGTGTCATGCAATCAGCATAGCGCAACGCAATGCATTCGAGAAGGGTGTTCCCGAAACCACCCCTACGGCCGACCCGCAGATATCACTCACCACCCCGAGCATCGTGGAGTGCCCACCGCGCCCTTGCTCAGCATCACGCCCCATGGTGAATAGCGACCGCAACGTACAAGCCAATCGATGGTGTCCCACGTTTGCCTGACTTGCCGGAGAGCCGGGACCTGTGCCCCCGGGGCGATACGACGCTGATCCCACGACGCACCCACACCAACCGGCACAGACCCGACCGGAGATTGAAGGGGAAGCCAGCAAGCCGCTCACGCTCAACCGAAGTCAGCTGACCAAGCGGCACACCCCGACCCTAGCCTCACCGCCTCCAACGCCGCCGGGACGTGACCCCAGGCTGACACCTCAACCGAACACACGTACGACGCCTAGCGTTGGATTTTGCACCGTTGATGTGCCTACCCCTATATCAACAGCAAGGTCCCCAAAGAGAGCGGGTCGGCTGAGCACCTCCCCTCCCCCGCCGTGACCACGGAGAGCAGTGCGCGAAATCGACTGACACTGGATGACGTGTTCACTGTCAGTTTCGTGTCGTTGCACACCTGTTGTCCGATCTCACTGAAGGCGGCGAAATCTCCTTCTCGGTGGCGAGAAATCTCAAGCTCGGCCATCGATGCAGTGTGCTGCCACAGGCTTGAACCCGACCGTCAATGACGGGCCCGGCGCCAGCGCGTTGGATCTCAGGCTGCCGGTCGCGACCACTCGGAGTAGCTGATCTTCGACACGGGATCGAGCTTCCGATAGAGCCGGCTCCCGGCCGAACCTTCCGGCCCGGATCCGATGTAGATCTCCGTTCCGCCCAGCCGTGCCTGGGCAGCGAAACAGGCGAGCACGATGGCGCGCCCGAGGCCGTTTCCCTGGAAGTCGGGGTGAGTGGCAACCGGGTCGATACTCCCCACCCCTGAGTCGGCATCGACCGTGCCGCGACAGTAGGAGGCGATCCGGCGATCGGCACTGCGGGCGACCACGTTGAGCTCGGGCCGGTACCCCGGGTTGCGGGCGATACTGCGCAGCATGGCAATCCGATCTCCTTCCCCTCCGAAGGCGCCCTCGAGGCACCGGGCGATCTCGGGATAGTCCGACTCTCCAGACACGTGATCGATGACGAACCCGTCAGGCGGTGGCGGAGAGTCGCCGAGTTGGGTGAGGTCGTAGCCCCACCCCATCTCCTCCACGTCACCCTTCTCGAAACCGTGAGCGGCCAGCACTTCATGCAGCCACGTTGCATCATCGGACGGATAGAAGATCGACGGCCGCTCGTCGCGTTTCCCGAGGAGCCAGGCGAGGGCGGCGCTGAGCAATTCGGCGTCGTCGGTGGCGGTGAGGATGCAGTGGTCTTCGGCGCCACGCTCGGCAATCACCAGGGCTGCGATGTCGTTGTTGCGCCTGATGACGGAGCCGTTGCGAGCGAAGAAGCCTGGTTCGGCTCGGTCGCGCAGGATGTTGCCGCCCCATCGCCAGTCGAGGAAGCGGCCGGTTTCCCACCCCCAGGTGTGCTCGGCGAACGGGTTGGCCGATCGTAGGAACCCGATGGCGTCGTCGAGGTGCTCGTCGGTCAGTGGCTGAGTTGTGATGTTCATTTTGTTCCCTGTCGTGGGCACGTCTGGGGCAAGGGGGTCCCTCGCTGGGTAGTGATCTTGACGACCCACGCCGCCACCCTACGAGTGAGGGCGCTGAATGCGGAGCGAAGGGTAGCCGGACCCCACGACAGCCTCACTCAGTGGAGCCGAGTCGCTAGGCGCCGTCATGCCCGAGCGCTCGGGAAGTGCCGTAGTAGCGGGCACTCTGGAGGAGTGCTTATGATCGATGTCGACGCCGCCTGGCGTTGTCGGGAGACCGGAGACGCCCCCAAGAACGTCGCGGGCCGTGTCGCCTTCTGGCGGAGCGTAGAGGTCCATGAGAGCCGAGTTGAGGATGACTTCGTTCGAGTCCAGGCTACGCGAGATCCATCCCAAGACGCAGGCTGGATGGCGCTCCTGGCTGAAACAGAACCACGCGAACTGCGATGGCGTGTGGCTGATCTACTACCGCGCGTCGACAGGTAGGCGCCGGCTCAGCTGGGAAGATGCGGTGCGAGAGGCGCTGTGCTTCGGTTGGATCGACAGCAAGGTCAAGCCGATCGACGACATGCGCTACAAGCAGATCTTCACGCCGCGGAAACCTCGAACCGTGTGGTCGAAGATCAACAAGCAGTACATAGCCGAACTCATCGAGGCGGAGCTGATGACCGACGCAGGATTACGCGCGGTCGATAGAGCGAAGAACAACGGTGCATGGTCGCTGCTCGAGCCGGTCGACGCTCTCATCGTTCCTGCGGATTTGGAGTCGGCCCTGCGAAGGTCCGAACGCGCACGGGAAGCCTACGAAACACTCTCGAAGCCGGCCAAGCGCTCGATGCTCTACTCGTTGTACTCAGCCAAACGCGAAGACACGCGGGCAAAGCGCTTGGCCAAAGCACTGGCCGCGCTCGAGAGCGGCCAGTCGTTCCAGAGAAGTGGCGGCCAGTGAATCGCCTGCTCCCCCACAGTGATACGCAGCGCGGCTCGCGAAATCGACTGAAACCGGGTGACATTCTCACTGTCAGCTTCGTGACGCTGCAGATTCGCGATCGGCTCACGGAGCTCTAGCGCTACGGCCTGGTGATCTGCGAGGTCGATCCTGGGCTACCGATGTGACGCCCGGCCTCCAAGGCCATATCGTCACGCTGACGCAACCACGCCGGGGTTAGGAACGACAACGAATCGGTCGCCATCATCGAATCGCGACTGCCTCGTGCAGTTGGTCGATCGGCGCACAGATCAGCTCCGCAGCGGAGCGTGTCATTGATCGTCCAGGGTCCTGTCTGTCCCCGCACGACTCGTCCCACACCCTGCGCGGTCGCGAAATCGATTGACATCCGATGCCGCCGCCATTGCCGATGGCGAGCAACCTGGGAGGGATGTGCGCCATCAAGTCCGTCAACCTGAGTTGGGCAACCAGGAGACCGCTAGGCAAAGTCTGTGCGTGCCAGCGCCACCAGATCTCGCATATCCATGCTCCCACTGGCGCCGTTGTTGCTGCTCGTCTGCCACGATTGAACTGCGACTGCGCGAGGCCCCACGTCGCCGTCCCAGAACCCAAACATCGGCCCGCCCGACTGCCCGGGAAAGACGTCGGCTTGGTGAAGAATCGACTGCGCATCGGCGTCTGTGCCGTCCAGGAGAAAACTGCCCTGCCAGGTAGGCCGCTGGCCGCTGTTGAGGTCGGCCGGGTAGCCCATATGTGACCACACCGCAAGGTCGTCCCAGTCATCGTCGTAACCACGAGCGCCCATCCAGCCGGTTGTCTCCCCGAGCCTCCGGTCGAGCACAACCACGACGTAGTCGTAGTCGCCCTCCCTGCCACTGATGAAACCATCGCCGTCCTCCTGGACATACCAGTAGATGTGCTCGCCATACGCCTCTCCAAAGGGAGCAGTGTTGTCGTAATAGGACGGGGTGAAGCGCACCCAATCGGCGGCGAAGCCTTCCGGAGCCGTCCAGTCGATGACATGGCTGACGGTGAGCAAATGCCGGGGACCGATCATCACCCCCGATCCGGCACCGCGGTTGGTCTCCACGAGTCCTACCGTCGACCAGGGGTACGTCGTGTCCCTGAAGACAAGACGGTTGTCGGTGCCGAAGATCGTGGTTGCGACCCGAGGTTCGAAGTCGGTCGGCAGGATGCGCTTGATGCCCTTCACCAGCTCCAACGGCGTCGCGCTGAAGCCAAGGTGATCAGGAACGAAGGCCTGCAGGCGCTCAGCCAGCTCTTCTTCGTCAATACGGCGCTGTTCGATGGCTGTTGCCTCGCCGCGTAGTGCTTGGGGAAGGGTTCGACCTCCTGCGCGGACCCCGTCGATGCCGACGACCACCTCCCAAGTCAACTCCCCGTCACTTCGCGCTACGCGCTCCAACCTGCACTCGATCTCCGGCTCTCGATCGGCGGACACATGGAAGCGACGCTCGATAGCGATCGAGCGTTCCTCGAGTGGGCCCCGCGTCTCGAAATACTTCCCCATCTCCTCAGGTGAAAGAGGTCTCCCGTTGCTGACCATCGCATAGCTCCCTTCGTGACAGACCTGTTCGTTTCTATCGCTGACAACCAACGGTCGTCGGTCCACCTGTTCACTCAATTGGTACCAGCGCATTGCTAGCAAGGAGCAGAATTCTTTCAGCGGCTCCAACATTGCGGATGCGCGCTACGCCGCCGACGCTTTCCGAAAGGCCGTCACGGCGTCAGCGGACAGGCTTCCGCGGTTTCAGTCCAGCAGAGTCCCTTGTGATGGCTTTGGCTGCCCGGGGTGACGCATATTCAGGTCGAGCCGGTGACGGACGCAGCTTCCTCACCTCCGGGTGCCGCTATCGCTGAGGGCCATCGGTCTGATCTGTGTCGAGTCAGCAACGCCGTTGGCGGCTCCGTCGGCTAGTCGGAGAAGACATCCGCAAACGCGGACTGGTCATATGTGCGATGCCAGAACTCGACATACACATCTCTCGGTATCGCGAGAACGGTGACGTCTTGGTCGGCGATGATGTCGGCGTTTCGAACTGAACCCCGGATGACGCCAGTCACACCGACTGGGATCCACGGCCGTATGAGGAATTCCCCATAGCCACCGAGCGGAACACCGCGTAGGCCCTCACCCTCGGAGACATACACGAATCCCGCCGGGGAGCCTGCCTGGATCAGGGTTTCGCCGGCTCCAAGATGAATCCGACGAACATGGGTGAAGCCCTGGACCGGATCAATGTCTTCTGTCCGATGGCCGAACTGCGCAATCTCCTCGAGCAGCCTCAGTCCCTGATCGCGGTCCCAGTCGAGCACCTCGCCGTTCAGGTAGCGGGTGCGCTCGAGGACGGATTTGGACTGCAGCGAAGGGACCACACGCGTCTGGGCCGCAGCGACCGGGTTGAGCGGAATCATTGCCAGCCGTACGAGATCGGCGAAGGCGGGATTGTCGTCAGCCGACTCGAGGAGGATTTCGACGTTGGAGGATTGGCGTAAACCGTGATGTCCTGGCGGCCGTTGGAAGCTCTCGATGGCGTCGCCCTGAATGTCGTTCACGATCAAGGCGGCACATTCAGCCGCATACAACACCGTTTCTTCATCAGTGAATCTGCCCCGGTGAAACGACATTCGAAGGTTGCCAGCATGGTCCATCTCGCTACTGGCGACGTTGGCCTCACCCGCGCTTATTCGATCCGGGACCTCAAGCAGATACAAGTGTCCTTCCTCCAACCGGAGTGCGTAGACGGCGTTGGCGCTTCGCTGATCCACGAAGACCTCGTAGTTGCCTGACGTCTTCAGCACAGTGCCGCGCTGGCGCAACGCATCGGCGCTCCGCAGGGCCCGCAACGTGTCGACGACGTCATCGACCAGCTGCCTCACTTGCTCATCTTCTGAGACCAGCCACGAGAAGCCTTGCTCTGCGAAGTCCTGGTAGCCGGCGCTCGGCTGTTTGGAGGCGAAACGCGAGACACGGGCTTCTGGACTCATCTCACCAAGTGCGGCCTCGGCTTCGCGAAGTCTCTCGGTGTGTTCGGCGACGTCGGCGTCGTCCCGATGTGCCGCCGCGATCGCACGCTCCGCCCGGTCAGCCTGTTGTTGGAGATACAAACAGCGCAGGTCTGTGGTGGCCACCGTTTGCATGGCTTCCCGCAGCACCACACGGTCGTTGAGGAGGTTGACGGCGACCTTGGTTTTACTGTGGCAGACCGCCATGGCGAGCATCTCGCGAAAGACGGTCTTTGGCGTCTGGCGAAGATGCGCGGACTCGGCGAGGCCGGACAGACGCTTCGTGATACCACCCCGATCGTCGGCCCACAAGCCTTCGAAGATGTCATCGAAGTCGTCGTCGAGCACCGTCTGGGTTGCTCGCTCGGGATGCATGAATCGGCCGAACTTCGAGAGATCGACCATTCCTATGTCATGGATCAAGCCGACGATCGCACCGAACGCATGCATCCAGGTGAACCGCACCGGGACGCGATGCGGAATCAATACACCGTGTACTGCATCCAACACCCTGTGGATCTCTTGGGCTACATCGCGAGCATGGATCACCCCGTGGTCCGCAAACAGAGCGACATGGTCAGCGGGTGCGGCAAGGAATGTCGGGTCCTTGAGCGCTTCCGCCAACGTCGAACTCTTGTTGACCTTCTCGTAGTAGCGGTGTTCGATGGTTGCCCGCAGCTCGGGAGCTATGAAGGCGTCGAGCGGGTTCGACGCGGTCACGAGTGCAACGGCTGGCGATCGTGCACCTCTGACAAGTCGTTCAACGTGCCTCGAAGGCGTCTGGTCAACAATCTGAGGAGGCCTCGAGCAATCTCGGGACGCTCGTCGATCAAGTCGAAGAAGCTCTGTTGATCGAGGCTCAACAACCGGGTTTCTTCGACAGCGGTGACCGACGCGCTGCGTACCTCAGGATCGAGCAACGCCATCTCACCGAAGACGCTGCCTGTCCCCAGTTGGTTCAACTCGTGCTCCCCGTGGTGGACCTTCACGCGACCCGAGGCGATGATGAACATCGAGTCGCCGGCCTCACCCATCTCAATGATGCATTCGCCGGCTGCGGCGTCCCTCACTGCTGCGATCGCTGCGATACCCGCCAGGATCTCGTCAGAGGTCTCGGCAAAGATGCCCGCATTCCTGAGTACCAGGACCTTCTCGATCATGGACAGCATCGTGCGCTCCCTTTGCGAAGGGTGTGCTTGCTGGAGCCACGCTGCTACCTCGCTCACAAGCTCCGATGGTGAATCCACCAATGGTGTGGATATCGTAGCCAGATCGGGCAATTCGATGATTCCGGCCGTATGCAACGCACACGCCTGAGTCCATGACCCGGCGTTGCCGAGCGGATTGGCAGCGAGCTCGGCGAGCTTCGAGCGACCATCGACGCGTTGCTGCGGAAACTGACCTCCGAGCCGTTCGAGTCTCTCATCCGGCGCGAGATCGTCCATGACGGGCAACACCACGCTCCTCAGGGGACGGGGAGTCTCGATGTCGATGATCTCGAGCGCGTAGGCGACTCTGTCTCCCGATCCGTGATCGAGATTGATTGCAGCACGACCCAGGGCGGAGGCATCGCCGTGGAGCGAGAGCAGGGAGAGCACCCGGCCTCGGCTGGCGCTGACTTCCGCTGCAAGGGCGGCCGCGAGTAACTCGGAGCCATCGACCTCCGAAACGGCTCCGCTCGCCGCTGACAGCCAAGCCACCTGTGCGACCTCGGTGCGTATGGACGCCGACAGGTCGTGACCACCATGTTCTGGGGCACGGTATCCACATCTACTGAGGGCACGAAGGGCACCTGAGCGCACTTGGGCATCATCTGAGCCGACGAACGGGACGAGAGATTCGATCGCCTTCTCTCCACCAATCCGCTCGCAAACGGTGATCAGCTGGATGATCTGGTCTCGGCTGACGCCTGGATCGGAAAGCGTCTTCCCGACCTCGGATAGGGCGGACTCACCGCCGGCAGCCATCGCCGATATGGCCGCCGACCTTGTCTCTCGATCGGTGAAGGCGGCAATCACCTTGCCCCAGAGCTGCGGAGCCTTGACTCGGCCAGCGGCTCGCAAGGCTTGGCGCCTGACGTGGGCCTCTGGATCCGTCATCAACTTCGCCAGCGGTTCCAGGCTCGTGTCTGGGTTGCATTCGCCCAGAACTCTTGCGGCCATGGCTCGCTCTTCGACTGATTCTGCTGCGATGAGGCGTGCCAGTGTGCGGCCCCCCTCGGAAGCGGCCGCTCGGTCCGAATCCGTCACCTGTGGCGTGTTCAGCAGACCCGCAATGGCAGCGATGCGCGTTTCGGGATCTGCAGCGTCCGCATGGGCCAGCACCGTGGCGACATCACCGAGTGCCGCAAGAGTTCGCAAGGCAGCCGCGGCGACCGCCGGAGCGGTTTCGTGTGCGATGCACTCCCGAGCGGCGGGTAGCGCGCTCTCGACTCGAAAGTCGTGGATCTGGTCGAGGGCGTAGCGACGGACGTCGGGGTGTTCGCTGGTCAACAGCATCGGGAGCTCATCGACCAACCCGTCACGATCGACCTCGGCCAACATGCGCATCGAATAGATCACGGCGCCCGGGTACGCGCCGTGGAGGCCCGCGCGGAGAATGTGCACGCTCGCAGCATCGGAGACCACCAAATCGGCACTCGCGAGCCGACGCTTTCCGAGTGCCTCGACGAGCCTCGCCCTGTACCCGCTGCCGACCTGGATTGCCAGACCAAGGAGCGCACCGGAAAGGAGGAGAAGCCCGATGCTGAGTAGCAGTGATGTTGAGCTGGCCGAGCCGCTGATCGCCAACAGAGCAACGCCGGCAAAGCCGATCGCCAGCGGCTGGACGATTCCGTCGGCCATGGTTTGGACGCGGGTTCGCAGGACAGCCGGCAACGGCTGATAGAGAACAGATCGAGCGGACTGATCCACCGAGAAACCCACGCTGAGTCCCCACCCCTTCGTCATGACAGCGACAACGAAGAGGGCGATCAACGGGCCGCTCGCGACGTCGAGCGTGACCAGTGCGACGGCCCCGACCGTCAATCCCACCGGCAAGACCAACAAGCTGATACGCAGGCCAAAGCGGCCCATGACGCGACCGGAGACGAAGAAGTTGCTGAATAGGGTGATAACGCCGACCACTCCGAGGAAGACGCCAAGAAAGCCAGCCAGTTCGTTGCCGTCGGAGAACTGCGCCTCCGCCTGTGCGTAGAAGATGTTGTCGAGGAAGTAGAACCCGACCCACCACACAAACGTCACTGCGAAGATTGACATGATGTATCGGTTCCCCGCGAGCTGACCGCGGCCGGCTTTCACCTGAACGCCCTCGGACGGGCGTGCCGGTTCGGTGTCGACAGGCGTTTCTACCAGGTGCCCGAATGTGCGCAGCGTCGCCGACATGACCAGCAACATCCCGAGAACTCCCAGCGCCGCCAGCCAGAGCAGGTTGGACAGACCGACCAGCGACACGATGGCGGGCAGCAAGAAGCCGGTGATGACGATGCCGAGCCACAGCCCGGCTCCGACAAAGCCAAACAGACGCTTGCCTTGACGCACGTTGAGGATGCGTCCGGCGAGGGACCAGAACGTCAGGTTGCCGAACAGGATGATGATCTGAAACAGAATGGGCAGCCCGAAGATCAACCACGAAACATCGGAGACGGCAAGACCAATTGCGAAGCCGACCGTTATCAGGAGTTGCCCCCCGGCACCGACCTTCAGACGCCTCGAGAAGGGGAGGCGCTGGCCAAGTTTGGTGTAGGCAAGGGTGAGAAGGGTGACGGTCACCGCCATGGCGATATAGTTCACCGGGAGCTGCTCGGCACTGAAGCGCGTCAAGAACAGTGCGAACGCCATTGCTTGGGTGAGGGCGGCGGCGGCCCCCGTGCAGAAATACTGCAGGAACAGCAGCATCACGAGTTTTCGCTCGCCTTCTTGGATGTTGAAGAGCCCATCCATCCTGCCGAGCACGGTCATCTACGCATCACGATGAGGTGCTGAGAAAGAAGCTGCGTGCTGACCGGTCCTCGTGAGGGAATCGGTTCTTGCGACGAACCGCGCCGGTCCGTCCGACTGCGAACACGGCCACGGCCCACAGATGTGCGGGTATCGAGGTTGTCGACCGGCTCGGAGACTCATGGCTGAAGGCTACCCGACCGGGTTGGGTCCTAGCTGATGGCTCCGGCGTGGAGCTTGTCGGCGAGGTCGTGGACGAGCGCCACCATGGTCATTGTCGGGTTCCACGAACCCGCAGCCGGCCACAGCGCGCCGCCCGTCACAAATACGTTGTCCACGCCGCGGGGCCGGTAGTCCAAACCGACGGGCCCGTCGTCGTCCTCTCCGATCCACAGCGTCGAGCCCTCATGCACCATCCCGCCAACACGACGTTCCGACTCCGGTGGCCGGGCCCTCTGCCAGGAGCCCGGATCGTCCTCGTTGGCGTGCCAATACTCCACATGCGACGAACCGTGAGGCGACAGGGCCTGCTCGAGCATCTCGAATGTGCCCTCGTCCATGGTGTCCCACGTGGCTCGGTCGGTGTCGTTGGCAAGCGCCTGCAACGTCACGTTGGTGGTGGGATCGGCGCCTCCGTTGCGCCGCAGGTGGTTGTCGGAGTTGCGATAGTCGAGCTCTCCCAGCACTGCGCAAACGAAAACGAGGTAGTCCTCAGAACCGGCCAGCTGCTGAGGTGAAGCAGTCGCCACCACATCGGGCATATACCGAGCCGCCAGCGCCGCATCGCCGCCGGGATGTTTGTCGGAAAGCACCGACAACTGCACGTGATACTGCATCTTGCTGTCAGGGTTCTCGCCGGCCATGTAGATAGCGGCAAGCTCTAGATCGCCAAGATCGTCGAACGCGTAGTCGGCGCGCGGGATTCGGGCGACGACCGACGTGACGAAGTGGGCGGTGTACCTCTCCCCGGCCTGGATCACATCCGGAAACGAGTTGAGAATCAAGGTCGTGGGCGGCACCGTGCCCATTGCCAAGATGAGCTTGGCGCCACCAATGTTGACCATCCCCCGACTCGTATCCAAGGCCGTGGCGTGGCCGTTCTGCTCGAGGATTCGTTTGACCACACACTCTGTGACCACCGCCAGCGGAGCCCCTTTGCCGGCGGCCGCTTTGGCGGCTTGCTGGTCGATGAGCCCGAGCAACACGGGCGGCACGGAGAACTTGGCGAAGTCGAGGCCTGCCGACTCTGCGGACCCCACAGCCATCGGAGCGGGCATGCTGCGGGTATACGACCTCACCGAACCGCGATTGTCGTACAGCATGTTCTGAAGTGCGACCTGCATCTCGCCATAGACGGGTCGGCCTGGGGGCAGATGGTGAAAGACCTGCTCATCGAGGTCCTCGTCGATCTTGTCGGCCGCCACGACATTCAGCGTCTCTTCTGCCGACTTGAAATACTTCTTTGCCGCCTTGACGACCGGCGGTGCCCAGTGGACCATTTCCTCGGTGGTCGGCCGGGGGCACCAGCTGGACCACACGATGCTCCTGCCTCCCACGAACGGCACCAAGCCGTGTTGCCACGTGATATGCCCGGCGGGCTGCTCGTCGGTCTTGGCCGAAAGAGTCCATGGAAACGTCTCGGACAAGCCACCCAAGGTGTGCTGGTACGGGAGCGGCAGGTTCTGGAAATGCTCAGGAAGGAAGAACGGGCCCCGTTCAACCATCAGGATCTTGGTGTTGGGATCATTTTCGAGTGCTCGCTGTGCGAAGGCATAGCCGCACACGCCGCTGCCAATGATGATGTAGTCGAATTGCTGGTGTTCTCTCGCAGTCTTCCATTCCGTGTCGGAGAGGAAAAAGGCCTGGTTCATCACTCCCTGGGGAGTGGGTTTCTGTGGCCCTGGCGATGGATATCCGTGCGCAAAGTTCAGAGTCGATTCGGCAGCTCCCATCGTGCAATCCCTTCGAGTGGTCGGCTCTCCGATAGGAATCGAGCGGCGTCCGGCCGAGCCTACACCACAGATCACGGTGGTCTTGGAGCAGGGTGTCTGCCGGTCTCCCGTCGCCAAATTGACGTTGGGTGTCGTTGGCCAGGATCGGTGAGGACGTCCCGCGCTCCCCCGCCGACATCGGGACGACCACGTCTTGCGGTCGAGAAATCGACGGACACCTGATGTCATTCTCGCGGTGAGTCTTGTGACGCTGCACACCTGCGAACCCGCCTGGCACATGGGGGGCGGGGTCACGTCCAGCGGCGCGACTCGTGCGAGTTCCACCCACTCCCCCGCTGCGACGGCGGGCTCTCGGCAAGGCATCGCACCGGGTTGGCCGGAGCGCTGTCTTCGACATGACAAAGTCGCCGCTGGACCCTGCTGCTCCACGCGTGAAGGGCTGCGGCGATCTGCTGGACGCTAGTGTCGGCTACTCGACCAAGAGGGAGGGAATTGTGAAGGGCGTTGCCCGGCTTGCGATCGTGCTCGTTGCCGTCCTGCTGGTGCCGGTGACGGCCGCAGCCCAAGAGGAAGACCCCGGACAACCTGGCTCGGTGGGCTATCTCGATGGACCCTCCACCCCGATCACCGCTGCTGCGGCCGAAGACGGCGGCTCCAACTTCGAGTTCTTCACGCGCTTCGACTCAACGGACTACGCCTCGTTCGGGCTCGGGGGTCTCAGGACCGAGGGCGAGGGGTTCATCGACGTGGAAGGCATCGAGGGTGAGGTGACGGCCGCCTACTTGTACTGGCAAGGACCGACCAACACCGAGGACCGGATCATCAACAGCGAGGTCGTGATCCACGACGTCATCCGGACTCCGTTCTTCCCGCGGCTCATCACCGGAACCAACATCGGATTCTCCAGCGACAACTGTTGGGGATTCTCCAACAGCCAGGCATATCGTGCCGACGTGACGGACATTGTCGTCGGCGATGGCCCCTACCTCCTCACCGAGCTCATCAAGGCCGACGACGCCGACATCAACGGGGTGTCGCTCCTGGTGTTCTACGACGACGGCGACGACACCAACAACCGGTCCATCGTCGTCTACAACGGGAACGACTCCAACATCTCCAACCCCTACGACGACATCGGCTGGAATGCCCTCCTCCGCGACGTCACGTACGTCCAGGGAACGGCCGAGATCGAGATGCACGTCTCCGACGGTCAGACCTTTCTGGACGACGGGGTTTCGATCAACGGCACAGAGATCGTCGCACCCGGAGGCGTCTTCGATGGCGATACGGTCCCGTCTGCGGGTGTCAGCCTCAACGGCCTGCTCTGGGACATTCGGCGTTTCGACATCACCTCGCTGCTCGAGTCCGGTCCGAACGACCTGCTCATCACCAGCGGCACGGACAACGACTGCTTGTCGCTCGTCATCGCTGTCATCGACACGGCCGCCAACGGCCTGACGCTGACTCCGGCAGTCACCGAGTCGCTGGCCGGCGGTGGCTGGGTTCTGCAAGCCGAGTACCGCGACCCGATCACCGGGGAGCCCATACCGGACGCCAACCTCGTCTTCGAGATCACAGAAGGACCGAACACCGGAGTGACTGGCGCTTGCATCAACTTCTTGTTCTCCGACTGCGTGACCAGTTCCGCCGGTACCGCGTTGTGGTACATGCTCTCAGACCCCGGGGGCTTCGGCAGAGATCGGCTGACGGTCTTCGTCGATGGTGGACCGACGTCCTTCGTACCCATACCGAACGGGGTCAGAGACCTGGGCGAACCGGTGGCGTTTGCCGTGCGGGACTGGTACCAAGCCGTCGACTACGTGGCGTTCGGTGATTCCTACTCCTCAGGCGAAGGCGCCGAGGACTACACCGACGAATCGAACCGGGGCCGCGAGAGAGGCTCGACCGAGCCCGGCAACCAGTGTCACCGCTCCAACAATGCGTACTCGACACACGTGCAGACGCCGGGTTACTACCTCCCCAACAAGGAGCTGCAGGGCGTTCAAGGCAGCAGCTGGTCGTTTGTTGCCTGCAGCGGTGCCCGCACCTTCAACGTCTACAACGAAGATGCTGACGGGTTGCGCAGCCAGGAGACGCAGTGGGACGAGGGTGTCGTGCAGCTCGACCAGACTGCCGTCACCGGGGACGTCACCCTGGCCACGATTTCGATCGGTGGTAACGATGCGGCGTTCTCCGACGTCGTGATCAAGTGTGCGACCAACGCCTGTCTCAGCGATGAGTACCAGCCGTATGACGACATCCCCTTCTCGGAGTGGATCGCCGCGAAGATCGATGCGGTGAGGCCTGCTGTCGCTCACACGTACCAGACCATGCGATCCGAGATGCCCGACGCCAGCGTGTTCGTGCTGGGCTATCCAAGCCTGTTCCCCGATACCAACGCCGAACAGTCGTGCTTCAAGCTGTCGCCGTGGGGAGGCGAGCAGGACTACCTGCGAGACATGGGAGTGCGTCTCGACAACCTCTTGCGGGAGGAAGCGGAGGCCGCTGGATTCCACTACGTCTCCGTTCTCGGATGGTTCTCGAATCACGAGATATGCGGCGACGGCGGTGAATGGGTTCGCGGGCCGAGCATCGCGTACAAGTCACCCGAGCAGTTCCATCCCAACACGACGGGCCAGCACCAGTACTGGTTGGCGATGGACAGCTACATCGATGCCCTGATCCGGGCCGGTGTCGACCAGCTACCCACCGGCCTGCCCGTCGTCCCCGGCGCCGCCCTCAACGGCCTGTCGGTGGACTCAGCCGCTGCGACGCCACCGGAAGCGGCTGCCGTCGAGGCCACGACGGTGCTCACCGATCTCGGCACGCTCTACGTCGAACGCGAGACGCCCCCGCAGAACGCATGCGAAGACCTGTATCTCGAGGGCGACGAAGTGTTGCTGTGGGGCTTCGGCTACGCGCCGGGCGCCACGGTCGAGGTGACTTCCGACGTCGACGACGCCGACCCCATCGTGTTGGGCACGGTTGTCGCTGACGAATTCGGAGAGATCGAGTTCCTCTACACCGTCCCGGCCGGTCTGCCGGACACGGTCATGCTGTTCGAGGCAGCCGGGACGTCCGCCAACGGCACCCCGCTCTCGCTGCTCTCGTTGATCGGCACGGGAGAAGGGCTCGTGCCGTGCGATCTGTCGGCCCCTGAGGTGAGCATCGCTACGCCTGCCGACGGCGCCACTTACGGGGTGGGGGACGAGGTGACGGCATCCTTCATCTGCTCGTTCGAGGGCGAACCGATCGAATGTGTCGCTCCGGTCGGCAACGGCGAACTCATACCCACCGAGACTCCGGGCGAATACGCTTTCCGGGTCACCGCGACCGCACCGAACGGGAACTCCACGGCCGTCGCCCATACCTACCGGATCGCCGAACCCGGAGCAGACCCGCTTGCGCCGTATGCGCTCGCGGCACTCGATCGCATCATCATCAAGGAAGATGTCGTGGTGGCGGCAGGCGACGTGGGTGTCGCCGGCGCCGCCGGCGACGAGCCCTCGATCGACATCGCCAAGAACACGATCGTGTCGGGCGAGAACAGCCTCGTGATCGGCGACTGGGTGGCCATCGCCAAAGATGCGACCGTAGTGCACGTTGGCGCCAACACGCTCGACAACAAAGGGAAAATCACAGGAGACGTGACGAACGGCGTCGAGTTGCCTGTGTTCGAAACGCCCACCGCACCCCCGGGCGGGCCGGGCGGTGATGACGTGACCGTTTCGGCCGACCAACCGGTGATACTGGCCTCCGGCGACTACGGAGATCTCACGGTCGAGGCGGGGGCAATCTTGACGCTCGAGTCGGGTAGGTACACCTTCGCCTCGGTGACGGTCGACAAGGAGGCTGACGTCTCCGCCGCAGGCACGTCACTCGTCATCTCCGGATCGCTCGACGTCGCCAAGGACACCAGCATCGGCGGGACCGGCGCGGAATGGTGGGTCCTCTCACCAGATGCGGAAGACACACCGGCGGCAGAACTCGCACAGTCGACGTCGTGGACCGGGCGTCTCTTGGCGCTGAATGGCACGATCCGGGTGGTAAAGGACTCGACCATCACCGGCCAGCTCATCGGGAAGATCATCGAGATCGACAAGAACACCATGATTTCGCTCACCGAATGATCCGGCGGACATCGCGACACCTACATCGGCGACGACGGACGCCGGCGCATCGGTATTCCGCCGGGGTCATGCGTCCCGCGTGGCGCGAACGACGACGACGGCGGCATGGGGATCCGTGACCGCAAAAGGATTGAGCGTCTGATCGTCTGGCGGTATCTCGGTGATCGGATCGGTAGCGCGCACGTCAAGGCGCGTATCGCCGATCGAGCCGAGATACCTGCACGTCTCGTCGCCGAGGGTCGGCTCGGTGGACACATTCGTGCCTTCGAGCAGTTCCTCCACGGCGAGGCACGTCTGCGCCGCGTCCTCGTCGGACAGGTAGTAGCGGGTGATGGCCGGGCAGTCTCCGGCGAAACACTGCTCCGGACCGACGCGGCGCTCGACGAGGAAATCGAATCGATCCTCGAACCCTGCCTCCTCGACTTCGTTCGATAGGGCGTCATGGCCGCTGGTGCATGCCGCAACGAGGAGGCTGAGCACCAGGAGCCACGACGACGTTCGGCTGGCCATGGCATCGAGCCTAGGGTCTTGCGGCGGAGATCTCGTTGCGTTCGTTGCTCCGAGGGAGGCCGCCTGGTTTGCTCGAGGTCTACGGAGATTCGGACAGAACATCGCCGCCAGACGTCCTCGACCTGCACCTCCTCCGCAGCACTCCGATCGGGACGGGCGCCGTAGGTCCGGGCGGTGGCCGGCGCTTGTCGGGTTTCACACGGTGATCGGTTGGCGGATGATGGTGCGGAGTTGTGCGGAATCGGTCTTGCGGGGGTCGGAGAGGTAGATCTCGTGGTGTTTGCCTGTCATCCGGTAGCCGTTCTCGTCGATGAACTGATGCAGGGCGGCGATGGTGGGCGCTTCGGCTGCGTAGGGACCGACATGGAGGATCTGGGCTGCGGCGCCCTCGCTGAACGTGTCGACCCTGGCCTCGGGACCGGCGGCGAGGTGCTTCTTGGCGGTGACGGCGGGGATCACGGCTGAGGCCATGGCGTCGGTGACGGCCTCAGGGACACAGATCATCGCCGTCCACAGCCAGTCGGTCTTGTCGTCGACGTTGAAGCGCGCCATGTTCTTCGCCCACCACAGCCCCTCGAGGGGCATCACGACGTAGGCGTCCCCCGTTGCCTCTTTGACCGCAGCGCGGAGCCCGTACGCGATCGGATACAGCGCTTCGAATGCGTCTCGATACTCGGCTGCCGTGTTGGGGTCGCCGGCACCGTCGATCATCACGAACCTTCGGGCCGGGACGTCAACGACGGTCGGGATGGTCGCGGCGGTGTAGTGCTCGCGGTAGGTGGTCTTCTTCAGGTCGATGTTGGTCATCATGACGTCTCCGTGGGTGGTTTCTGTTGCTGATTGGTCAGGAATCGTTCAAGCCAGTCGCGCTCGGCGGTGAGCTGTGATCGGGTGTGGTCGAACATCGCCTCGACGTGCTCGGGGACCGGACGCACAGCGGCGTTGTCCCGATCCAGGTCATCGATCTGTGAGCCGAGTTGCTCCAGGCGGTGTTCGAGCGCTGCCCGAGCCTCTTCCCAGTCGAGAAGGGGAAGGCCCGAGAGCGCCAGGAGGAAGTCACCGCCGGTGGTCGCGACGTCTGACAGGGCCAACAGCGTCTTGCGCTCCCACAGGTCGCGACCGGCGGCGGTCACGGTGTGCACCCGCCGTTCTTTGCCTCGTCCCGGCGCCGGTTCGAGCCGGACCTCTGCGAGGCCGTCGGCGACGAGGTGATCCAACAGCTGGTAGATCGACGAGAACCCAATCGAGGTCCAGCTACGCATGCCCCGCTGTTCGATCAGCTGCGCGATGCCGTAGCCGTGAAGCGGCCGCTCGACCAGCAGGCCCAGGACGGCGATCTGAGCCGACATCGACGAAGTACCTCCGTGCAAGCTGGACTATTCTGCTAACAGAATAGTCGACGATGAGGCGCAGCAGCAGTGCCGAAAGTCCCACCACGGCCTCACCATCTGCGCAGACATACACTCTGGTCGACACCGACGGGCTGCCGTCCTGCTCGACGGTGACGCTGCAACTGCACAGCTCATCAAGAGTCTCCCGAAGGCTCGCCTGATCGCTGAGTCTGCGAACACCGCTTTCGAGTAGCCTGCCCGACACCTATCGGGGGAATGTGCCGGACATCTCGCTTCCGCTCAGCTCGCCGGCGTGGGTGTTCTTCACCCTGATGACGGTTGCCCTCGTGCTGCCGATCGTTGCGGAGCGCTTGCGGCTTCCCGGCGTGGTTGGTCTGGTGCTGGGTGGGCTCTTCGTCGGTCCTCAGGTGCTCGGGCTGCTCGAACTCCAGGGTCTCGTCGCCCAGCTGGGTGGTCTTGGCGTGCTCTACCTGATGTTCGTCGCCGGGCTGGAACTCGATCTCGACGTACTCGAACGTGGCAAGCTCCAGGCAGGAACCTTCGGCCTGTTGACTTTCGTGATTCCGCTGGCGATCGGGTCTGTGGTTGCGCTGGCCCTCGACTTCGACGTTGCCGCAGCACTCCTCATTGGCTCTTTCTGGGCGTCGCACACTCTGGTGGCGTACCCAATCGTTCGCCGCCACGGGTTGGCGCGCGATTCGGCGGTGACGGCGACGCTCGGTGGGACCGTCGTCACCGACACCCTCGCCCTGATCATGCTTGCCGTGATCGTGTCTGTGGACGGTGCGGGCAGCCCGCCAGCACTGCTCGCCTTCCGTCTCGGCATCGGGCTCGCAGGTCTCGCCATCGTGGCCTTCGTCGTCCTGCCGAGGGTGACGGTGTGGTTCTTTCGGGGCCTCGGTCAGGACGGGGTGCTGCGCTTCTTGTTCGTGATGTGCGGTCTGCTTGGCGTTGCGGTCGTGGCGGATCTCGCGGGGAGCGAGCCGATCGTCGGAGCGTTTTTTGCCGGTCTCGCACTCAACCGTTTGGTGCCGGACTCGGGGTTCCTGATGCGGCGGATCGAGTTCGTCGGCTCCTCTTTGCTCATACCTGTATTCCTCATCTCGGTTGGCATGCTCATCGATCTGTCGGTGGTTTCGGAGTCGCGTACTCTCCTTCTGGCAGTGGCCTTCACTGTGGTCACCATCGTCTCGAAATATGCCGCCGCCTGGATCACAGGGCGGCTGTTCGACTTCGATCGTGCGCAGGTAGGTGTGATGTTCTCGCTGTCCGTTGCCCAAGCGGCAGCGACGCTGGCGGCCGCGGTGGTTGGTTTTGAGGCCGGGGTCATCGGCGAGACGACGGTGAACGCGGCGCTACTCGTCATTCTCTTGACGGTCCTGGTGTCTTCTTGGTCGGCGAGCCGCGCGGCCCCCAGGATGGAGCGGCCGCAACCGGCCGCCCGCAAGCTCGGCAGGTTGGTGCTCCTCCCGGTGGCGAACATCGATGCGTTGCCCAACCTCGTCGACCTCACCCTCTCGGTGGCCCGGGTCGACGCCGGTGCGGTTGTCCCTCTGCACGTGGTCACGGCTCCGACCAGACTTGCGATGGAGCGGGGCCGGGTGCTGACCGCCGAGGCCGAGCGGCTGATCGCCAGCCGGGGAGCCGAGGTGGAGGGTGTCGTACGCATTGACGCGTCCGTGGTGCGTGGTATCGCCCACGCCGTATTGGAGACGGACGCCTCACTTGTCGTTGTCGGTTGGACGGCTACGCCGCCCGCTCGCAGGGCGGTGCTCGGCTCAGTGGTGGACGATGTTGTCGCCGCGGTGCCTGCCCCTGTGGTCGTTGCTCATGTCCCGCACCTGGCGGTGCGCCGCATCGTCCTGCTTGCGACCAAACGGACTTCTCCGGTCGAGGCGTCGAAGGCCCGCGATCTCGCCATCTTGATCGGCCGCGGCCGCGGTATGCCGGTGGCCGCGTGCTACGAGGACGATTCGCTGTTGCTCGGCACAGCACCAGTTCGACGGATACGCAGCGAAGAGCTGGACGACGGCGACCTCGTCGTCCTGGTCGCCCCGGGCGGGTCTGACTTTGCCCGCTCGATGGGTGAGGTCGTGGCGAGTCACCCGAACCGACCGCTGGTGGCCATCCGCGCCTTCGCTGAAACGCCCGAAGGCTTCACGAGCCTCGGCGGGATCTTCAGCGAGTCATGAAGCCGATCCGGCCCCGGCAAAGGTAGGTCACGCTCGACTACCGGTCGATCAGGACCTGGTAGTCGTCGAAGCCGACCGGATCTGTGACGAGCACGCCATTCGGTAGCGGCAGGGCGACGGGAAGTCCCTCGAGGTGGATGGTGACGCGTTCTACGCCCCTGGCGGTCAGAGTCAGGACGAGCTGGGCGATGGCCATGATCTCCTCTTGTCCGCCTACCCCGGCGAATTCCGGTGATACGTCGACAGTGGCTACTCCTTCTGCGACGGAAACCTGTCGCACGACGCTGCTGGCGGGAATCGCAGTTCGCAGGCCTGCCGCTTCCTCCTGAGCGGTCGGTCCGGCGAGCAGTTGCTGGCGTGTGTCGGCTGGCTCTGTCGTCGTGCCGCAAACCGCGCCGGCACCGGAACGTCTCGATCCGCAGCGTTCGGCGGTCGCTGCAGCGTCGGTCGACGAGAACCCAATCGAGGTCCAGCTACGCATGCCCCGCTGTTCGATCAGCTGCGCGATGCCGTAGCCGTGAAGCGGCCGCTCGACCAGCAGGCCCAGGACGGCGATCTGAGCCGACATCGACGAAGTACCTCCGTGCAAGCTGGACTATTCTGCTAACAGAATAGTCGACGATGAGGCGCAGCAGCAGTGCCGAAAGTCCCACCACGGCCTCACCATCTGCGCAGACATACACTCTGGTCGACACCGACGGGCTGCCGTCCTGCTCGACGGTGACGCTGCAACTGCACAGCTCATCAGGAGTCTCCCGAAGGCTGCTCGAACTCCAGGGTCTCGTCGCCCAGCTGGGTGGTCTTGGCGTGCCCTTCCTGATGTTCGTCGCCGGGCTGGAACTCGATCTCGACGTACTCGAACGCGGCAAGCTCCAGGCAGGAACCTTCGGTCTGTTGACTTTCGTGATTCCGCTGCAGGCCTTGCAGTCGGTTCCGTTCGTCGAGGAGCTGGGACTGTTGCCGCCACTCAGATGTGGATGACACCCTCATCTCGGACCCCTCCGTGCGGCGTGCTGCGCGGCTGTGGTGATCGCTGATCGGCTCCGTCCGTCACGTTGCGGTCTGGCCGGCATGGGTGGTGGCTGGTGTCCCGCTGACCGCGACGAGTGTCGACCGCGTCACCACAAGTCTCGAAAGGCTGCCCGTCGCCCTCTCCCTATCCGACGGCGCCTTCTTGACCGACCCGGTCACGTTCACCGATTACCAAGTCCTCGTCGAGCGCTAGCCGGTCCCGATCATGTAAGTCATCGCGTTGGTCTCCCAGGGGCTCTTCATCGGTAGGGACGCCTGCGGCGGATGGCATGCCGGGTGTGGGCTCCACGAGGTCGGCTGCGTCGTCGGCGAGGCCTTGGCCGGCTTCGCCGTAGAGGTTCCTGGCGATGTCGACGCCTGCGTCTTGGAGTTCGGTCACGTGGTCGGCGTATCTGGCCGTGGCGGCGATCCGGACTCGGGGGAAGTTGGCTTTGACGCGGCGGGCTGCTTCGAGGTTGGCGTCGTGGTCGTTCATGGCGAGAACGGCGAGTTGGAGGCAGGGTCGGAGGCGGAGGCGTTCCCAGAAGTCGCGGTCGAGGGCGTCGCCGCGGATCACGTTGCGGCCGTCTTGGATCTGGGCGGCGACGGTGACGTCGCGCCGGTCGACGCCGAGCACGACGTCCCCGTGACCTCTGACGAATTCGTCGTAGGCCCCCTGTCCGACTCGTCCCATTCCGAAGACGACGATCTTGGCCGGGGTGGGTTCGACTAGTGCGTCATCGCGATTGATGGGTTGGCGCTCCAAGGCGACCAGACGCCGCGACCACCTCCCGTACAGGGTGTAGCGGACCTTGTTGAGGGCGGCGGTGCCGGCGAAGGACACGGCGACCGCAACCGCTATTGCTGAGAGCCATTGTTGGTCGATGAGTCCTTCGTCGACGCCGGCGGCGGCCACGATCAGCCCGAACTCTGAGTAGGTGGCCAAGGTGATGGAGGTGTGCATGGAGGTGCGGGAACGGAGCCGGAACCGCGACAGGAGGAGGAGGAAGCCTGCGGCCTTGATTGGGACGATGAGGAGGGCGATGGCGGCAACGATGAGTGCGGGGGTCTGTGGTGTTCCTCCGAGGCCTATCGAGAGGAAGAACCCGACGAGCAGCAGGTCTTTGATCCCGAGGAGCTGTTTGGAAAGCTCGTTGGCTTTGCGATGGCCGGCCAGGGTCATGCCGATGAGGAGGGCGCCGAGGTCCGGTTTGAGGCCGACTGCGTCGAATGTCTGGGCACCGACACCGACGGCGAGCGTGACACCCAAGAGCATGAGGAGTTCGCCGTGGCCGCTGTTGTCGAGCACCCAGCCGAGGAGGGGGCGGGCCGCGATGATGGCGGCGACCGCTGCGATGGCCCAGATGGATGGTGGTCCACCTTCTGAGAGGGCGAGGAAGGCGACGGCGAAGAGGTCCTGCACGATGAGAATGCCGATGGCGAGCCGTCCGGGTAGTGAGGCGGCTTCGTTGCGTTCCTCCAGTGCTTTCACGGCGAACACGGTGCTGGAGAACGACAACGCAAAACCGATCAGGGCTGCACGCCCCGGTGTCAAGGATGACGCCAGCGGCATACCGAGTACGCCCAGGGCGAGGAACGAGGCTCCGATCAGCGCGGTGGTGATGGTCATGTGGATGCCGGTGACGGCCCAGACGTCGGCGCGTGCCAGCGTTCTCACCCGCAGCTTGAGCCCGATCGCGAACAGTAGAAGCAGAATCCCGAGCTCGGCGATGGCCTCGATGGCTCCGTTGGTCTGATAGCCGAAGGCGTGGAGGGCAAAGCCGGCGCCGAGGTAGCCGACGAGTGGCGGGAGGCCGACGCGGGCTGCGGCGAAGCCGAGGGCGAACGTGACCAGAATGATCGTGAGGTCCATTACCCGTCGCCCTGTCTCGAGCGTCGCGATCGTTTCGCGATTGGACTGGCCGGAGGTAGGGGATTCTCATGCCTGGAGGTGGCGGCGTTGTCGTGTGGGGGGCGAGTTCGAATCAGCCGGCAACGAGGGCGTCGTGACGACCTGACTCGGTGAGGCTGTCGGTGCGAAACAGCTGCGCACTTCGGCGGAAGTCGGGCGGCGCGGTTCGACGGTGTTCCCCTCGTCGACAATCCGACGGAACCGATTCCGATGGTGGGCTTCATCGAGAAGCTCCATCGGATTCGACCGCGCCGGCACGACTACCAGCGACGTGCAGCACAGTTTGGCGAGTCATTCGGCTTTCCGGTTCCGGGCCGTGCGGCGTGACCAGATCTCGGCGCCGACCACTGTCAGGATCAGCGCGGCGACTACGAGGGCCGCTACGGACAGGTCGATGGGAGCAAGTCCGAGCAAAGTTCTGAGTGGCGGGAACGTGACGGTGAGGACCTGGAGCGCCACGCTCGCAACGATGATGGCGTTGAGGACCTTGTTGGGAGCCGGGGTCGTATTGATGCGTCGTGCCGGATACGCGAACGCCAACTGGGTGAGCGATTCGTAGAGGAAGACGGCTGTCTGGGTGACCGCGGCGGCATAACCCAAGGCGGGAAGGCTGAAGAACAGGGTGAGACCCAAGCTGGCCTTGAGGAACCCCATCGTGAGAATGAACCGAATTCCTCCCCGGGTCAGCAGCGGTGATGAGGGACTTCGGGGCGGGCCGTCCATCATTCCGGGATTGCGGTCGAGGCCCAGTGCCAGTGCCGGAGGGCCATCGGCAAGGATGTTGATCCACAGGAGTTGGACGGCGACGAGTGGCAACAACAGGTCGCCCGAGTCGTCCCTGAGCCCGAGGATCGCCGCTCCCGCGACACCGATCGTGATGAGCAGCACCAGGGCGACGTTGGTGGCGAACAGGAATCGGATGAACTTGAGGATGTTGGCGTAGATGCCGCGGCCTTCGTCGACGGCGGCAGCGATCGAGGCGAAGTTGTCGTCGAGGAGGACGAGGTCGGCGACCTCGCGGCTGACGTCGCTGCCCCGCTGGCCCATGGCTATCCCGATGTCGGCTCGTTTCAGGGCCGGGGCGTCGTTGACGCCGTCTCCGGTCATGGCAACGATGTCACCGTTGGCCTTCAGAGCGTCGACGAGAGCTAGCTTGTGTTCGGGGTCGACCCGGGCGAACACCCCGGTGGTGCGCGCTCGTTCGGCCAGTGCTTCGGCGTCGAGGCTGTCGAGTTGGCCGCCGGTCATCACCTGGTCGCCGTCGATGCCGATGGCGGTGGCGATCGCCCGGGCGGTTGTGGGGTGGTCTCCGGTGATCATCAGGACCCGGATGCCGGCCTGCCGGCAGGCGGCGATGGCGGCCGGGACCTCGGGACGGGGCGGATCCCACAGCGCCACAGTCCCCAACCACGTGACCTCCGCGTCCGTCTCGCCCTCCGCCCATGCCAGCCCCAGCATCCGGTTGCCTTCAGCAGCGGCGTTGTCGATCTTCGTGGACCAGGCGGCTCGTTCTTCGTCGGTGAGCCGGCTCAGACTGAGCAGCACCTCCGGTGCTCCCTTCAGGTACGAAACCGGTCGGTCGTCTTCGAGGACCGTAACTCGCATGTACTTCCATTCCGAGTCGAACGGGCGCTCTGAGATCCGCTTGTAGTGGGCTCGCTCGGCTGCGGCGTCCACGCCGTGGATTGCGGCGTGGGCGTAGAGACCGACCTCGAGGGGATCGCCGGAGCCTCCGTCGGGTTCCGCTTCGGCGGCCAACACCATCGCCAGCAGCGCCCGCGGCTCGTCGATGACATCGACGGCGCGGACCGTCATGGTGTTCTCGGTGAGGGTGCCGGTCTTGTCGGTGGCGACCACCGTGACCGACCCCAGCGCCTCCACGGCCGAGAGCCGGCGAACCACTGCGTTGCGTGACGCCATGCGTTCGGTGCCGAGAGCCAGCGTCAGCGTTAGCACGGCCGGGAGACCTTCGGGAACGGCCGCCACTGCGACGGCCACGGCAAAGAGCAGGGCTTCGTCGATCCGGTCGATGCCTTCGATACCGACACCGGCCACCATCAGCACTACTGCCAGGGTTGCCACCCAGCGTGCGATGCGGTGCCCGAAGTGGGTGAGTCGACGTTCCAGGGGTGTGGCCTCGGCCTCGACCGCGGACAACATGCCGGCGATGCGGCCCATCGCCGACGCCGGCCCGGTTCGCGTGATGACCGCCCAGGCCAGGCCGCGAACCGCCAAGGTACCGGCATAGACCTCCTCGCCGACGGCTCGATCCACCGGGACCGACTCACCGGTCAGCATCGACTCATCCACCATCAGGCCCTGCTCACCGGTGAGCTCACCGTCGGCGGGGATCCTGTCACCAGCTTCGACACGTACTGCATCGCCTGGGACGAGATCGGCGGCGGGGATCTCAGTGAGACGTCCGTCCCGACGCACCGATACCCGCGGTGCCGCCAGCTCCTTGAGCCGAGCCAATGCGTCTTCTGCCCGGTACTCCTGCCACACGCCCATGATGGTGTTGAACGCCAGGATCACCAGGATGGCGATCGATTCGAACGGCCACCCGTGGGCTCCCTCGAGCACCCAGATCGCGGCGTCGAACGCCAACGCGAACAACAGGATGTAGATGATCGGGTTGTGCAGCTGCTGACCTACCCGCACCCACCATGGGACAGGTTTGGCTTCCGGCAAGAGATTCGGCCCATGCCGCGCCAGCCGGGCCGCAGCCTCGGCGCTGGTCAACCCATCATCGGTCGACGCCATCGACACCCCGGTCGCATCGGCAGTCGTTCGGGAGACGTCGCTTGTCATCGGCGACTACCCGGCCTTCGCTTTGGCTGGCTTCACCGGGGTCGCGAACCCCTCGGGTTTGACCGCCAGCACCGAGCAGCGCACCGAGCGCAGGATCGTCTCTGCGGTGTTCCCGACGATCAGGCCGCTGATTCCGGTCCTCGCCACCGTGCCCATCACGATCAACCCGGCATCGAGCCCCTCCGCCAACCGGGGCAGTACCTTGCCGGCCTCGCCGCCCACGAGATGGACCTCAGTGTCAACCCCGTCGATGTTGTGTCGCTGCAGGAGGAGATCGAGTTGTTCCCGATGCACCCCTTCGGCGGTGTCAACCATGACATCCACCACTTCGCCGGGCAACTGAACGTACGGCGACGACCGCAGCGTCGCCTCGCCGTCCAGCTCCCACGCATGACCAATGTGCAGTTCCCCGCCCTCGCGTCGCGTCAGCGACGTCGCCAACTCCAACACGAGGTCATTCAGGCTGTCACGCACCGGATCCGCAGCGTCCGGGTCGACCAACGCCAGGATGCGAAGCAGCTCGGCCGGCGATGGGCGCATCACCCACAGCGGCACCGGGCACTTCCGCAACAAATGCATCTCCGCGCTGGAGAACTCCGGTGTCTCCCATTTCAGAACTTCCGAGCCGCCAATGATCACTAGATCGTTGCCATCGGCGAGGACGTGTCGGATCACCTCAACGAACGGCTCACCCACCAGCACCTTCACGTCGATCCCGTCGCCGGCTCGTGTGTTCGCCGCAAGCTGCCGGAGCCGTTGCTCGCGGTGGCTAATCAGCTCGGCTTGAACGTCGACGTCCCGCCCCTCCACCGTCGTGAACCGCCGCATGCGCGACATCGGCTCCATGACATCAATCACAGTCAACCGAGCGCGGTTTGTCTCCGCGAGCTTGATGGCGGCCCGCATCGTCATCGGTTCGAGATGCCCAGGAGACGCCGCCACCAGAATATTCTTGAATCGATCCATCACTCAGTCCCTTTCCTGCGAGACGGGCCGTGATCGCCAACTGCCGTCGAGTTCTCCTCACCCGACGGTTCCAATTGCCGCGCGAGGTAGCCGAACCGGGGAACCCGACCCGCAAACCCGAGGTCGTCGACGTGCCAGGTCACAGAGCTGTCAACCCTGCTGACACCCAGGACACGATTCGCTAGGCGCTGTAGCCGGACCGCCTCCCGGGCATGGGTTACCGACCCGCCCAGGGTGACGATCCCGTCGTCCACCGAAACCGTGACTGCGTGCGGTTCGAGCCCGAGGAGACCGTTGACGACTTGGGAACGGATCTCGTCCTCGATGTCGCGATCCGGTCGTGCCAGCGCAGCAACGACGTCCCTGCGGGAGATGATGCCCTCCAGCGTGAAACCGTCTCCGACAACGACCAAGCGTCGCACCCGGACGGTCTCCATCAGCCTGGCTGCCTTTGCCAACGGGTCGTCCCGGCGTACCCCGACCACCTCGCGACTCATTACATCGCAGACCCTCGACTCGGACACTTCGCCACGTGATCCGCGCCTGTTCTTGACCTTTGCGAGATCGGGGAGCACGGCACGGTGCAGCAGATCGGCCTCGGTGACGATCCCGACCACACCGCCATCACCATCCACCACCGGCAGTCCACTCACCCCAGAATCGCCCATCACTCGCGCCGCCACTGTCACCGGCGACTCCGGCGACACGGTCACTACCTGCGATGTCATCGCCTCTTCAACCGTATGCATGCCGCCTCCTCACGAACTCAGGGTCTCCCAGCGCTGGAGACGCGACACCGGGACCCGGTTTGGCTGTGCTGCGACCATCAGACGCACGCCCGGCACATGTCGGTGGCGGGCACAGCATCAAGCCGCTCCTCGGCAATCCCCGACCCGCACACCCGACACAGCCCGTGCTCACCCGCCTCGATTCGATCAAGCGCAGCCTCCACCGCCGCCAGTCGCGCCTCGACCGCATCGGCCTGGAGCGCCGCTTCGTCGTCGGTGACGTCGTGGGGCTCGTACTCCGCACGGTTGGTCGCCGCTGACCGAAGGCGTCCCAGCAGATCCTTCAGCCGGACGCCTTCCTCGATCAACTGCGACTGGCGCCGCCACTCCGATTCCGAGTAGACCTTCATCGACGCGGAGATGCCGAGACGTCGAGGCTTTCCGTCGCTGGTGCCGATTGTCAGCGGGCGGTGAGGTGACTGAAAGGGGACCACTGCGAACTCCTGACCTTCGTCGACTCGATCTTCCGTCTACGAAGGTCTCTCCCGCCCGAAGGCCAGCGCGCCGGGCCTGGCGGCCGTGATGACGGCATCGCTGAGGTGGGATACTCCCCTTGGTATGCGCCCATTATGACACGACAAATATGACGCGTCTATAGGCATGTCGCAGAAAACGCGAGATACCTCACATATGATGGGCAGGCGATGGAGACGGGAACGTGAGCGACTTCGAGAGCGGTTCTTGGACTTTCCTGACAAGCCACGCTCGGGTTCTCCTCATCATCTCCCAGAACCCCGACATCCGGGCTCGGGACATCGCCTCAATAGCGGGTATCACCGAGAGGTCTACTCAGCGGATCGTGGCTGACCTTGAATCTGCCGGCTACTTGAGCCACGAGAGAATCGGCCGCCGCAATCACTACCGAGTGAGCCGAGAACAGCCCCTCCGCCACCCCCACGAACGCAATGTCGAAATCGGTGCTCTCCTCGAACTGATTGCGAAGCTTGGCTCAGACTCCTGAGCGGCTCGAGGAGCAGGTCGGCGCATCGGCGGCGCGACGGAAATCTGTCGCTTCTTCCGTTTGTCGTCGGCCTCGTCGAGCGGCGGCGACACCTACGGATCACCGCCACCGGCTGACGACGCGACCACCCCGACCGAATTGCCGCTCCACCACTCACACCCCGCAGACCAACACCCGGCAAACCACCACACGCTGCCGAAGCAGCCGAACGCGTCCAACAAACCTCTTGACAACAGTCCCGACTTCTACGACTACCCCGACTACCGGTCGATCAGGACCTGGTAGTCGTCGAAGCCGACCGGATCTGTGACGAGCACGCCATTCGGTAGCGGCAGGGCGACGGGAAGTCCCTCGAGGTGGATGGTGACGCGTTCTACGCCCCTGGCGGTCAGAGTCAGGACGAGCTGGGCGATGGCCATGATCTCCTCTTGTCCGCCTACCCCGGCGAATTCCGGTGATACGTCGACAGTGGCTACTCCTTCTGCGACGGAAACCTGTCGCACGACGCTGCTGGCGGGAATCGCAGTTCGCAGGCCTGCCGCTTCCTCCTGAGCGGTCGGTCCGGCGAGCAGTTGCTGGAGTGTGTCGGCTGGCTCTGTCGTCGTGCCACGCGCCACGGCGACCAGCATCTCGCCGTCGACCATGTAGACGGCGCCGTCGGCCGTTCCATCGGCGGTCGGTACTTCGAGCGGGGCCTCAGGACCGATCCCCGGACCGAGCGCCTCCGGCGACGATTGCAGGGGGACACCACAGGCGGGCAATGCCGCAACGATGACGGCGAGGAACAGGTGCCTCATGCGTCGACCCTCGGAAGCTCGATCACGAACCTGGCGCCGCCACCGGGTGCGTCTTCGACGTAGATCCTGCCTCCCTGGGCACGCAGGTTCTCGCGGGCGAGGGAGAGGCCGAGGCCGCTGCCTTCCCCGCTCCGCGGACGTCCGGTGGACGAGCCTCTGGCGAAGCGCTCGAAAATGACGTCGCGCTCGCTGCGAGGCACGCTGGGTCCGTCATCGTCGATGATGAGCTCGACGCGGCTGTCGTCGGCGCGAACCGTGACCGCAGTTGCGCCGCCTCCGTGCAACCTGGCGTTGTCGAGGACGTTCGCCAGGCTGCGCTCGAGCCGGCGCTCGTCGGCAAGGACGACGGCGTTTTCCGCGTCGGAGGTGATCGTGAGAGGTACGTGGGCGTGGTCCAGTCGAACCAGTGTCCGTCGCATGTAGCCCCCGATTTCGACCGGGGTGCTTTCGATGTGGGCTACGCCGCCGTCGTAGCGTGAGATCTCGAGGAGATCGGTGACGAGCGTCGTGAATCGTTTCAGGTCGTCGGCGAGCAGGTCCAGAGCCTCCTGACCATCCGCCGAGAGCTCGGTCCGGCGTCGTTCGAGGACCGACACGGACGTGGCCAACGTCGTGAGAGGCGAGCGCAGCTCGTGCGACACGTCCGACGAGAACTGGGCCTCGCGCTTGATCTGTTGTTCCAGCGAGTGTGCCATGGCATTGAATGACGCCGTGAGGCGGGCGAGATCGCGGTCGGCCCGCTCATCGAGTCGTGTATCGAGCTCACCTGCGGCTATCCGGGCTGCGACGTCGCTCACCTCGGCGAGTGGGCGCAGGATGCGCCGGGCGATGCCCCAGCCGGCGAGCGCTCCGAGCGCAGTGGCGGTGGCCCCGGCCAGGAGGAGACTGCGCGCCATGGTGTTGAGCATGTCGTCGACGTCCTGGAGGGAGAAGACCTCGAAGTAGCCGCCTGCGCCACCCGACAGCGGCACGCCGATGCCGAGGACGGGGACGCCGCGGACGGCGAAGCGCTGCTTGGCGGCAGCACCTGCGAAGACGGCGTCCTGAAGCGCCACGGGCAGGTCTCGGGGCTGGACGAGCAGAGACGCTGCGTACCATTCCCCGTCCATGGCCAGCAGTGGCCGTGACCTCGCCGGAGGGCGCAGCCTGGCCAATACCTCGGCCTGGTTGAGCCCGGCAACGTCCAGGGACGCGACGATCGCCCGTAGGTCGGTGGTGACTTGATTCAGGGCCGCGGCCTCACGATCCTCGATGACTGCATTGCGGACGACGAGATATGTCGAGACGCCGACGCCACACGACAAGGCAAGCGCGACGCCGGCGAACCGGACGATGATCCGGCGCCGCAGACTTCGTGAGCGACGGGGCGTCTCGGTCGCCGCTCGTCCTGCGGATCCCGTCATGTGGTCATCCGGGTTCCGGCAAGAACTTGTAGCCCAGACCCCTCACCGTGGTGACGTGGGAAGGCGCAGACGGATCCAGCTCGATCTTCTTGCGGAGGCGCCCGATGTGGGCGTCGACGATCCTCGTGTCTCCGTAGTAGTCGTAGCCCCAGACGCTCGTGAGGAGTTGATCCCGCGACAGGACGCGACGCGGGTTGTCGATCAGCTCACACAACAGCAGAAACTCGGTCCGGGTGAGGCTGACCGGCTCCCCGCCACGTGTGACCGTGCCTTCTTCGACGGAGACGACGAGGTCGCCGAATTGGAGTCGCGATGGCTCCGCCACCGGGGCTCTGGTGCGACGCAGCAGGGCTCGGATTCGGGCTGCGAGCTCCTTGACGACGAACGGCTTGGTCACGTAGTCGTCGGCGCCGGCCTCGAGTCCCGCGACGACGTCGTGGGAGTCATCCCGTGCCGTGACCATGATGATCGGGACGTCGCTCGAACGCCGAAGGTGGTGACACAGATCGAGACCGCCCATTCCGGGAAGCATGATGTCGAGGAGGACGACGTCAGGGCGTGCGGCGTGGAACTGGGCGACGGCGGTCTCGGCATCGGGGACGTCATCGACGACGTAGCCTTCGTCCCGTAGCGCGAGGCGCAGCGCAGCCCGGATGCGGTCGTCGTCCTCGACGACCAGCACCCGCGATCGACGCGTACCGCCGCCCAGGTCGTGAGTCACGTCACCTCAACTCCAGAGTTGCACCGGACCGGGTCTCATCCCTGTCCGGATCGAACACGCGGTCCTCAACCAGATTGTGACGAAGCTGCGCGCTTCGTGCGCGTTATCTTCGGTCAATTCGCGCCGACCGGCAATCGCACTGTCGTGTCCGACGGGCATGCTGCTCTGAAGAGGACGAAGCTACGGAGATCGTCGTGGAGATTCACCTCCTCAACCTCGCACTGGTACTGGCAGCTGCGGTCGCCGGGGGCGCGGTGGCTCGGCGGCTCGGGTATCCGGCCATCCTCGGCGAGTTGATTGCCGGTATCGCCCTCGGCCCCGCTGCCCTGGGCGTGCTCGCAGCCGATGAGGCCCTGTCGGTCCTTGCGATGGTTGGGGTCCTTGTCATGATGTTGTACGTCGGGATGCACCTCGATCTCGGCGATCTTCGCCGTTCTTCGTGGCCGGCCTTTCTCGCTGCGGTCGGTGGGTTCGTCGTCCCTGCGGCCGCCGGCTACTGGCTCGCCACGGCATTCGGCCTGTCCACTCGCAGTGGGCTGTTTGTCGCTCTCGCCATGGGCCTCACGTCGCTTGCCACCAAGTCACGGATCCTGGTCGACCTGCGCATCCTCGACACCCGCATAGCTCACGTCATGATGGCTGGAGCGTTGATCGCCGACCTCGTTGCGCTGATCGGGTTTTCGGCTCTCCTCGGTGCAGGCGACACAGGTGCAGTCTCAGGTGGCGCCGTCGCAATCGTCGCGGTCAAGGCTGTGGTGTTCATCGTCCTGTCGCTGGCGGTCGGCATTCGGCTGTTTCCGATCGGCGCCGCGTTTCTCACTCGGACCCGCCGAGTCGATCGAGGGACTCAGTTCCTCATCGTGGTGATCGTGGCACTCGTGTACGGCGCAGCCGCCGAGCTCGCCGGTCTGCACGGCATCCTGGGGACGTTCTTCGCCGGTCTGCTCCTGCGCCCCAGCCTCTTTGAACCGAGAATGTTCCGGGACATTGAGCAGCTCGTGTTCAGGCTGTCGGTCGGATTGCTCGCCCCGATCTTCTTCGTCACAGCGGGATTCCACGTCGACCTCGGCGTCGTGTGGACCGAGCCTCTCCTGCTCGTGACGGTCATCGCAGTGGCGACCGTCGGCAAGATCGCCGGCACCACGATCTTCTACCTACCGAGTGGCCGCGGGTGGCGAGAGGGACTTGCCGTAGGCACCGGCATGAACGGCAGGGGCGCCGTTGAGGTGATCGCCGCGGAGCTGGCGCTCGAGCGTGGCCTGATCGACCAGACGGTCTTCTCGGTGCTGGTGCTCATGGCCCTCGTGACAACGGCGACCGTCCCCTTCCTGCTGACCCGTGCCGTCCACTGGCTGCGCAGCCACGACGGACTCGTGCGTAGCTCGATGCGGGAAGGATCGATCGTTGTTGGCGCCGGCCCCGTCGCCCGACACATCGCCGCTGCGTTGACCGAATCGGGCTGGGTGCGGCTCATCGACACGAACCTCGACCACTGCAACGACGCCAGAGCCCGAGGGCTGGACGCGATCCACGGCAACGCCCTCGACGAGTCGATTCTGCGCCAGGCGGGCGCCGCCGATGCTCTTCGCATCATCTGCATCACGGGCAACGCCTCTGTCAATGTGCTCGTGGCGCAACGAGCCACCCGCGACTACTGCATCCCCGTTGCTTCTGTGGCGCTCACCGGCGACGACGCCACGTCGCTCCGTCAGAACCTCGACGACTCGAGCCGGCCCATCACCGACACCCCACTGGATTTGGAGCTTTGGAACCGTCGCATCCTGCACCATTCCGCATACGTCGGTCCGATCGAGCCGCCGGCCGACGCGGCGATATCGAACCGCGGTTCCTCCGATGAGGAGCCAGTCGCGCTCCTGGTACGGCGCCGCGGCGAAATCGTCATGCTCAGCGAGATTGAAGCGCCTGATGCCGGCGACCAGATGTTGGGGCTGACTCACCGCTGTCCGGCCCGACCGATGACGGCGCTCGACCACGCAGAAGGCGACCACGTCGGAATTCCCGTCGCCAGCATCGAGCCCAGCTTCGCAGAGCCGCGGCCGGCGCGATGAGCACCCACGGTCACGATTGGAGGGTGGTGTGGTCCGGCAGTCCGGCCTGCCGTGACCTGGCAGAGCTACTCGCCGACGGACGAGCGGTTCGGACCGGCACCAACGTCGCGACCACCCTCATCGAGACAAGGGCAACGCTCCACGTCACGCCCCAGGTGCCGCCAATCGAACTCTGCTCGATTGCGGTACCGCACGACGTCACCCTGACGAGCGTCGACCGGATCGTCGCCGCCGTCGGTGGCGGCCCCCACTCCCTACTCGCCGCATCTACGGCACTGCGTGCCGCGGAACGGCTCCGCGTCCCAGCCAAGGTCGTGAAAGCCTATAGGCGGCCCGAGCACCGCCCAGCTGCGCTCCGGGCCCTCGCTGACGTCGCCGGCGCAGGCATCGACCTGCCCTTGGAGGCGGTTCACGCAGAGCACCCCAGCGACCTCGTCGCCTCACTGCCTCCTGGAGCCATGGTTGTGATCGGAGCGCCTGGTGGATCCTGGTTTCAACGACAGTTCTTCGGCCCCGGCGTGCGCTTGAAGGTCGCCGCTCCTGGCGGTGTCGTCGTCGTCCGCGAAGACAGGCGCCGCGTCTACCAGGTGATGCGCCCGCCTGCGGCCGTGATCACCCACATGCGCATCCGGAACGTGCTCGAGGTGACCACTGAGCCCGTCGTGCTCGTCGCCGACCACGGCAGGCTCACCGGCACGATTCGCCGCAGCCAGCTGCTTGGTGTTCCGGGGCACATCGAGATCGGCGCTGTCGCAGAGGCTCCTGCCATGGTCTACGCCGACGAACCAATCGAACACATCTGGCTCGTCCTCGACGAACACAACGGTGGACCGGTCGGCGTGGTCACCCCGGACGGACAGCTTGTTGGGATGGTCGCCGCCTCGGATGTGAGCGCAGGGCAATCGAGCGGAGGAGAGAAGGCCTCATGATGCACACCGCGCCGGCTCCGGCACCGGAACGACTCGATCCGCAGCCTTCGGCGGTTGCCGCTGAGCCGTTCGACGACATTGGCTTCGTCACGAGCCATCGCTGGTGGCGTCTGGGCTGGCAGCCACGCCCCGACGGTAGCGATGCCTTCGCACTCATCGGGACTCTCAACACGGTGTGGCGTAGCAGCGTCGCTGCCGTCGCTTGTAGACGACCAGGCACCACAGACCACGGCCCTTGTCCGTGCAGTCTGCACGAGCCAGAGGAAGCGACGGGGAAGGCACGTGCGGTCAGCTCGGTCGCGGTCAGCGGTCGAGTTCGCGTGCTCGCGTCACAGGTGCAGCCGACCCTCCCGGCCGGCACGGTCCTTGCCCTGGTAGAGGGCCCACTCCGCGTTGTCATTTGGTGCGACGGCGCTCAAGATGGCTTCACACATGAACGCTGCGATCGCACGCCCCGCTGGGTCATCCCCACCCGGGGGACCGCCACCGCGTTGTGCCGAAAGCACTACAGGCGCCTCCCCCGCGATCTGCGAAACCGGAGGCATTCGCTCGGAACCTTCCGTCGGGAGGTAGCGCGTTCCTTGGCCGAGTACGGCGTCGACGTGATCCTCGACGCGGGCACCTCTCCGCGTACACGGCCCTCATCTCAGCGCGCTGTCGGTCACCTCGACATCCGGCCGCAGAACGTTCGCGATCCAGCCGCGTGAGCATCAGACGTCGCGGAAGCCCTTGCCGTCCAGGATCTTCTGTGCATGTCGCTCGACTCGTGTCTCGCGAGTCTTCGCCTGCTTGGCGGCTGCGAAGTACAGGTTGTATTCGCGCTGCCGGCCAGGCGTGAGCGCCTCGAAAGCAGCCTTCAGGGCCGGGTCTCTGTCGAGGCGACCCTGGAGCTCTTCGACCAAGATGAGCTCCGGTGCCGGGTCCACTTCCAGGCCCGCCTCCTCGACATCGATGGCCTCGTCGATGTAGGCCGTCACGGTGTCGGCCAGCCCAGCCACGTCCTCAACGGAGGTGAACTGCATGCGAAGAGCCGATCGTGAGTTCGGCCCCTGCGCCACGAGAACACCTTCGGGATCGTTCAGCAAGGCACCCTTGAAGAACATCAACGAAAGGAACTCGTTCATCTCTTGGAGGATGACGATGTTGTTGCCCTGATGGCTGTAGCAAGGCTTGCCCCACTTGATCTCCTCGGTCAATCCGGAATCGAGGAGGATCCGTCGCAGATCGGTCATCTCGTCCGGCCACTTCTCGGACCGTTTGATGTGCGAATCAACTTTGGGGTTCACGCGGACTCCGTTCAGCGGACGCACCGTTGCGTCACCATCGACGCTTCCACCAAGAATACCGTCGCGAGTCGGTGACGGCAGGGAACGTGCTGACATCGGGATCCGCCTCGACACGGCCCCGATCGCCGGTGTTGCCCCTCACAGTACAATCACTCGATGCAGGGAGAGACTGACCTTTCCAAGATGCTGGAGGGTCTCACGATCAGTCGCCGACCGGGCTCGTTCGTATTCGTCGGAGTCAACGGGCCAGTCGAAGTGGGCGATGGTATAGAAGCAGTTCTGACCGAAGACGAGGGCACAACGGTTGTCGCTACGACCGCCGTCGCAGACCGCCGCGGTTGGCGCTACGACTTCGTGGCGGCCTGGCTGACGCTGGATATCCACAGCGACCTCGAAGCGATTGGGCTGACGGCCGCGTTCTCCTCGGCGTTGGCTGAGGCGGGCATCCCCTGCAACGTCCTCGCCGGCCTCTATCACGACCATCTCCTGGTGCCTGCCAGCGAGGCCGATAGAGCGGTCGAGTGCCTGGAGTCACTGGCGCGGCAGCAACGCCATCTGCGGACGGAAGGGGTTTCGTCGGTGAAACTGGCCTAGTCTCGCTCGGTGACGATTCGCCCGTACGCCGACGAGGACCTGGATGGGTTGCTCGATGTCTGGTACCGAGCATCGCTGATCGCCCACCCGTTTCTCTCTGGGGGGTTCCTCGAGACGGAGCGACGCCAGATCGCCGAGCACTGGCTTCCGGGGGCAGAGACCGTGGTCTACGAGACCGCCGGGCGTGTTGTTGGTTTCCGCTCCCTCGTCGGCAACGAAGTCGGTGGCCTCTTCGTCGATCCCGACCATCAAAGACGCGGCATCGGCCGTGCTCTCTTGGACCACGCGCGAGATTCGCGGCCGATTCTGGAACTCGACGTGTTCGAAGCGAACGCAGTGGCTCGTCGCTTCTACGACACATACGGGTTCCGCCTTGTGAACCGACACATGAATGAGGCGGCCGGTGAGCCCGAGCTGCGCCTCCGCTACGTGACTCAGCGCGAGCTCTGACCACCCGCTATCGCGTCGTGAGTGCCGCGCGCCAACCTACGATCCGGCCGTGGACTACGACGCCCTCCCCACTGCAGAAGGTTTGGGCCTCCTCGGGACGTTGCTCGGGCGCTCCGTCGCGTTCGTCCGTCGGATCGAAGGTGGGCAAAGCGCCACGACGGACGTCCTCGTCTTTGATGGCGGTGACCAGATCGTGTTGCGCCGGCACGGTCCGTGGTCGAAGGGGTTTGACGATGCGATCGCCATCCGGGAGGCGGCCGTGCTGGCAGCGGTTCGGTCGGCCGGTGTTCCCGCTCCCCCTGTCGTGTGGTTCGGGCGCTTCGGCGGGCGCAGTGCGATTGTCACGGAGTTGGTTGATGGCGAGGCCGTGCTCGACCCGGCGAGTGGTGCGCCGTGGGCATCGCGCCTCGCCTACACGCTTGCAGCGATCCACGCTGTCAACGTGGATGAGGCCCTGTCACGGATGTTGCGTGATGCCCCACCGAGCCCCGTTGACAGCGTCCTGGCACCTGAACCCGCCTCCCACCCCGACACCCAGCGTCTCCACGCACTCAGGAAGAGACTGTTGCCGAACCGGGGGCAGCCAACGATGCTCGTCCACGGTGACTACTGGCCGGGGAATACGCTGTGGCGGGACGGACACATCGTCGCGGTCCTCGACTGGGAGGCAGCATTCCGCGGTGACCCGGCAGCGGATGTCGCCTATTGCGCGACCGAGATGCACCTGCTTGGCCTCCACGACGCAGCGGAGCGCTTCGTTGGCGCGTACCGCGAGAAGACCGGATCCGATCTGGATTCCCTCGACTACTGGCTGGTGACGGCGCTGCTGCGCGGCATCTCCCATCCCGAATCGTTCGTCGAGTCGTGGCGTGGTCTCGGGCATCACGACGACATCGACGCTGTCGCCACGCGCCAGCGCGGCCTCGTGGAGCGCCATCTCGGGGGCTGACGTTCTTCTCTCTGTTTGCCCTAGAGACTCTCCGTCGGCACCTCGTCTTTTGTCTGCGATAGGCGATGGGGCTGGGCTCGCATCGACGCCGACCTGAGATCCGCATCGCCAATCGGCGTACTTCTCGCTTGCAATGAGTGGAGCAGCCTCTTCGCTGCCAATCCGATCCGCCACCACGGCATAATGACGACGAAGCGTGTCTCTGTAGCCCGAGGTGGACCGCAGCCAGGAGGGGTCGAGATGACAGCGGAGGTCTCCACCGCCAAGCCTCGCCGGACGTTTGGGACATTTGAGGGCGTGTTCACACCAACGCTGCTCACGATCCTCGGTGTCATCATGTACCTCCGCGAGGGCTGGGTTGTAGGCAACGCCGGTTTGCTGGGTGCGTGGCTGATCATGGGGATCGCCGTTGCCATCACGCTGGCCACTGCGCTCTCGTTGTCATCGATCACGACCAACATCCGCATCGGAGCGGGTGGCCCCTACTCGATCATCTCGCAGTCGCTGGGACTCGAGGTCGGCGGCGCAATTGGCATCCCGCTGTTTCTCTCGCAGGCGCTCGTGGTCGCCATGTACGTCTTCGGCTTTCGCGAGGGCTGGCAATGGATCTTCCCCAGCCACCCTGCGCTCCTTGTCGACCTCGGCACACTTGCGGCAGTCTTTGGCATTGCGTACGTCTCGGCTCGCTTCGCCTTCCGGATCCAGTACGTGATCATGGTGATCATCGCGGGCTCGTTGGTATCGATTGCCGTGGCAGCCGCCCAGGGATCGATGACCGTGCCCATCACGTGGATCGGGGACGGCATCAGCCGCGAGGGCTTCTGGCTCGTTTTTGCGGTGTTCTTCCCTGCTGTCACCGGGATCATGGCTGGGGCCAACATGTCGGGCGAGCTCACGGAGCCGCGCAGGTCGATCCCGCTAGGCACACTGTCCGCCATCGCCGTGTCGACCGTGATCTACTTCCTGCTCGCCTACTGGCTGGCCCGTTCCGCGACCACCGCCGTACTCACCTCGAACTTCACGGTGATGATCGACCAAGCGGCCTGGGGTCCTGCCGTGGTCGCCGGACTTCTGGGAGCCACCTTCTCCTCAGCGCTGGCGTCCATCATCGGCGCTTCGCGGATCTTGCAGGCCCTGGGCTCCCACCGGATACTCCCCTACGGCGCGCGACTCGCCACAGTGTCTCCCAGGGGTGAGCCGCGGCTGGCGATGTGGATCACTGGCGGCATAGCGGTTTCGGCACTCCTGGTGCGCGACCTCAATGGGATCGCCCCTTTGGTGACGATGTTCTTCCTGATCACCTACGCCATGATCAACGTCGTCGTCCTGATCGAACAACGTCTCGGCCTCCTCTCGTTCCGTCCCACGCTTCGGATCCCCACCTTCGTTTCCCTCGCCGGCACCATCGGTTGCTTCTTCGCCATGTTCATCATCAATCCGGTGTTCTCCCTCATCGCCGCCGGCGTTGCCGTCGCGTTCTATTCGGTCCTGTTGCGGAGGCACCTCAGGGCACCCCACGGCGACAGCCGGAGCGGGCTCTTCGTCGCCGTCGCCGAGTGGGCGGCGAAGAAGGTCAGCGTACTCCCGGACTCCTCCGACAGGGCGTGGAAACCCAACCTCCTGGTGCCGGTCGAGGATCCGGGAGAGGTGCGGGGGACGTTCCGATTCATCGTTTCGCTCACCCGCCCAAGAGGTAGCGCCAAGCTTCTCGGCCTCACGACAGGCGGCGAAGGCCCGATGCTCCGCCAACGCCTTCCGATCCACGCGCAAAGCTTCCAGAACTCAGCGGTGTTTGCCTCGTCCTCGGTGGTGTCCGCCGACGATTTCGGCGAGGGTGTCTCGGCGTCGATGCAGGCATTGTCGTCGGCCTTCTTCCGACCCAACCTGCTGTTTGCGGCTCTCCCGGACACGGAGGCCAGGGAGGAGTCCATCCGGCGGTTGGTGCCCGGCGCCGCATCGTACGGTCTCGGCGTGATCCTGTTTGCGGATCATCCCAAGGCCGGTCTTGGGCTCGAGTCCACGATCAACCTCTGGGTGCGTCCTTCCGATGACGGGTGGGAGGATGGGATCAAGCGCACCAACCTCGATTTGGCGCTGCTCGTTGCGTACGTGCTCCGCAAGAACTGGCAGGCCCAGCTGAACTTCATCACCGCAGTGCCGTCGGAGGACGAGATCCCACTGCAGCAGGCCCGGCTACGTGAGCTCATGCAGCTCTCTCGCATTCGTGGCGAATCGATTGTGGTGGCCGGGGGGTTCACGGAAGTGCTGCGAGAGCATGCCACGGATCTCAACATCTTCGGTCTGTCGCCGGTCGTCGACTTCGACGTGTGTCGATCCCTGATGTGGGCAGGACGCGCCTCCGCTGTTTTCGTCAAGGGATCGGGCAACGAAAACGCTCTCGCCTGACGGGGTCATTACCCACACGGCCGTTGCCGCAGCGATCTCCTCCGTGAAGGAGCTCTGGAGGCGCGGAGCGACACGATCGACGATCTCGTTCTGGCCAGCCGGACCCTTCCTCGAGAGGGAGAGGGAGAGAGGACCCGGGGGCTCTTGCCCGCGACGGCCTGACGAGGACCGCGGGTCCCCAGATCGAAATGCTGGGCCGAACCATCGCCTACCCTGCTCCGGCGATGCGGTACCCCTACTTGCTTTTCGATCTCGACAACACGCTCTTCGACGGCCATGCGTCGGAGCGACTCGCCTTCGATCATGCGCTCTCGTTGGGAGGCGTACCCGAGCCGCAGCGACATCTGGCGACGTACGTCGAGATCAACAACGCGCTCTGGGCTGCGGTCGAACGCCAGGAGCTCACGCCGAACGAGGTGCAGGCGCGCCGGTTCGCCGACTTGGTCGCGGCGGCGGGGCTCGACGCCGATCCAGGGTTGCTGGCCGACGAGTTCGTCGCCGGCATGGGGCAGTTCGGGGGCCTCTATCCGGAGGCGTGTCGCGTGCTCGAGCACCTGGCATCACACGCCACGCTGGCACTCGTCACGAACGGTCTCGGCGAGGTGCAGCGGGCTCGCATCGCGAGGCTGGAGCTCGAGCCGCTGTTCGATGCGATCGTGATCTCCGGTGAGGTCGGCACCGCAAAACCCGGTGCCCAGATCTTCGACCTGGTGTTCGCCGCGCTCGATTGGCCCGACAGATCGTCGGTGCTGATGATCGGCGACAGCCTGTCCTCGGACATCACCGGAGGCAGGGACTACGGCATCGCCACCTGCTGGTACAACCCGGGTGCCAGCACGGCAGTTCCCGCGGCGGCGGCCGACCACGAGATCACGACGCTGGTGCAGCTCCCAGAGCTCGCCCGGCTGGGTGTGGTGAGCCGTCTCGACTGACCGGTCTTGGACCGCGCCTTCGACCCCTGCTGTGAATAGCCGCCAGCAGGCCGTTGCTACGAATGAGAGGTGGCGGACCGTCCTACAGTCTCCCCGTGCGTCTCACCCGCCGACGACTCAACAGGGCCACACTCGCTCGCCAGCGCCTACTCCGGCGCGAGCGGCTGCCGGTGGTCGATGCCGTTCGGGAACTCGTTGCACTTCAGGCACAGGAGCCCGCATCCCCATATGTGGCATTGTGGAACCGGCTCGACGGGTTCGACCCGGCTGAGCTGGACGCCGCTTTCACCGACGGTGAGATCGTGAAGGCGACGCTGATGCGGATCACGTTGCACGCCGTCCACGCCGAGGACTACACGGCGTTCCACGAAGCCATGCTGGCGAATCTCCGCGCTTCGAGACTGAACGATCGCCGGTTCACCTCCACCGGTCTGACCCGGGACGCCGTCGACGCCGTGGCGCCGCACCTCATCGAGTTCGCATCACGTCCCCGCACCGTCCCTGAGTTGGAGGCGATGCTTGCCGAGCGTCTCGAGGGCTCGCCTGAAAAGCCGGCATGGTGGGCGCTCAAGACTTTCGCACCGCTTGCGCACAGCCCGACGGGCGGGCCGTGGTCGTTCGGCCGTCGACCCTCATACCTCGCCGCACCGAGTCAGCCGCCTCGGATTGCGCCCGACGAATCACTGCGGCGGCTGGTGTGGCGCTACTTGGAGGGGTTTGGTCCGGCCACAGCAAGAGACTTCGGCCAGTTCGCCATGCAACGCCAAACGGAAACCAAACACGCACTTCTGGCGATGGCCGACGAGCTCGTCACCCTCGAGGGCCCGGACGGCAAGGTGCTGTTCGACGTCCCCGAGGCGCCGTTGCCGGACGAGACGACGCCTGCGCCGCCAAGGCTGATGGCGATGTGGGACAGCATCCTGCTTGCCTACGCAGACCGGAGCCGCGTGATCCCAGAGGAGTACCGGTCGCTGGTGATCCGGCGGAACGGTGACGTCCTGCCGACGCTCCTCGTTGACGGCTACGTCTCCGGGGTGTGGCGAACGGTTGACGCCGGCATCGAGGCGACGGCGTTCCACCAGCTCACCGACGAGGCATGGGATGGCCTCGCTAGGGAGGCCCGCACCCTACGACGGCTGCTCACGGGCCGTGACGAAGCGGTATACGGTCGCTACGCACACTGGTGGTCGAAGCTGCCGAGTGCCGAGACGCGGGTCCTCACCGGCTGAGGCAACGGCGCCGAGGGACCTTCCGAGCTGTCCCGCAAGCTTCTCCCCGACCGAAGCGGGTCAGAGGTTTCGAAGGAAGCGCATGGCTGGACCCGACGATCGGCGATCCAGCGGCGGCCGTGGTCGCCGTCGTGGACTCGGAGGGTCGCGATCAAGTCGCTCATCGTGGTGGGGCTCGGGGGCGGCTGACGGCTGCGATGGCCGGGGCCATGTTCCCCTAGCGGTGAGCACGTTCCGATGCGACGGTGAGGTCAGCCGTGACGCAACGCTGCATCGCGGCGAGCAGATGGTTGAGGACGATGCCATGGACGACGATGCCGAGCCAATCCTGAAGGGTGCTGCGTCCCTGACGACGTCGCCTCTCACTCGCGAGCCTGCGAGCCAGCTGCGACCTGCGACGCCCCACCAGCTCTTCGGCCGGGCACGGGTACGCCGCATCGGCCGCTGGAGTTTTCCCGTATACGAGCTCACGGACGACAGCGGCCGTGTTGCCGCGATGGGCAGAACGGGGTGGCTCAAGGTGTATATCTGGCGTGGTCAGCGGATCGAGCTGGCCGACGGCGAGCACTGGACGTTGCGATCGATCGGCTCCGGGGGTGCGATCTCCCCGATCATCGTCGACTCGGCTGGGCGCAAGGTCACCATCGCGGGCATGGCGCACGGCACGTACGGGATCAATGGCAGGGACTACGCCTACAGCCTCTATCCGGCATCTACGCAGCGGTTCGGCCGCGCCCATCGGTGGATCCTCCGTCAATTCGAGGACGAGCTTGCGATCGTCACCCGCCGCCCACTGGCGGTGAACGCAATGCGGCCCGTGCATCTCGGGGCCGTCCTGCTCTCATTCCATGTTGTGCGTTATGGCCTTCCCGAGGAGGCATCGCCGGTCCTGGCACCGTACACCTGGGGTGCGAGGTAGCGCACCAACGCTGGCGGGTAGGCTCGCTTCATGACCGACCTCCGGCCGAAGGACGAAGTCGCCGCCGAAGACGAACGGACGACACTGCTTGCGTTCCTCGCGCATGCCCGACTCGATGAGGTCGAACACTCGGACAGGGCGTTCTACAGCCTGCGCTGGATCCTGATTCACCTCATCGAGGAGTATGCGCGCCACTGCGGCCATGCCGACCTGATCCGGCAGGCGATTGACGGCCAGACCGGCGAGTGAACAGCCCTGCAGAGTCGGAGCCAATGGTGAGATTCGAGGTGCGCCAACTCAGCCCGGAGCTGTGGCCGGCTCTGGAGGACCTGTTCGGCACGGCAGGGGCCGTAGGCAGATGCTGGTGTATGTACTGGCGCATCGGGAGCGAATACCGTGCGCGGGAGGGTGACGCCAACAAGCAGGCCTTTCGCGCAATCGCCCGCGACGGCCCATCGCCAGGGCTGCTCGCCTTTGACGGCGACCTGGCGGTCGGGTGGTGTCAGCTCACACCTCGAGATGCCTTGCCCTGGTTGGAGCGCACTTGGCGACTGAAGCGCGTCGACGACCTCCCCGTATGGTCGATCTCGTGCTTCTACGTGCGCAAGGGCTACCGCAGACAAGGGGTGGCCACGGCGCTGATCGAAGCTGCTCTCGACGTCGCCCGGTTGGCCGGTGCCCCGGCGGTGGAGGCGTATCCGCTCGACGCCGAACTGACGCCCAGCTCTTCTCATACCGGCTACGCCTCGACCTTTGCCCGCATGGGCTTCAGCACCGTTGCCCGACACGTGCCACCGCGCCCCATCATGCGCTACGAGTTCCGCACTCGCGATTGATGCCCCGTCGAATTGCGGGTGGGGTCTCCGTATCAAGTGAAGGCAAGCGCCCCTTCCAGCACCTGATCCCAACTGAACGATGAACGTGCGATCCCGGCGGCTTCGCCGTCGGTCGGCGTCTACTGGAGGTTGGGTCTGGTCCGTTGGTGTCGTAGCTTGCCGATCGCACTCGGAAAGTGCGGCAGGTCGGCTCTACGATCCTTCGGCATGATCGAGAAGTCTCGCTACCGGATGCGGAGCGCACGCCCCGACGACGCCGCTGCGCTTCTGGAGATCTACGGACCCGTCGTTCGGGAGTCGGCCATCTCGTTCGAGCTCGAACCACCCGCGGAGTCCGAGTTCGCCGAACGGATCAGACGGTGCCTGGTCAACGACCCTTGGCTGGTCCTGGAGAGGAATGGCGTCATCGCCGGCTACGCCTATGCGTCGACGTTTCGCGATCGGCCCGCATATGCGACAACTCGGGAAACGACCGTCTACGTCCATCCACACCACCGCGGTGCGGGCGTCGGACGAACACTGCTGCAAGCGATTCTCGACGACATCACCAGGCGAGGGGCATGCCTGGCTGTCGCCGTGATTGCCCTCCCCAACGACGGCAGCGTGGCGCTCCACGAAGCGCTGGGCTTTGAGCACGCCGGGACGATCACCGGTGTCGCCCGCAAGTTCGACGAATGGCACGACGAGGGCTTGTGGACCCTCCGCCTCGGAAGCAGCTGAGGCGCCCCTGCCCGGCGCCTGACCACGTCGCGTCAGGCGTCGCGCCACCGGGTGATCCGCTCTGGGCCGCTGCCGGGATGGCCTCGATCTCGGACTTCAATGGTGGCGCGTTGCAGCTACACGATGCATAGGGTGCCGGTATGGACGCAACCAATCACCGCATCACCCTGGCCCATCGACCCGCCGGCGAAGTCACAGACAGTTGCTTCGCCGCAGACGATGTCCCCGTGCCCTCCCCCGGTCCCGACGAAGTTCTGGTGGAAGTGCAATGGCTGTCGATCGACCCCACGATCCGAGGCTGGATGGCCTACGACACGTACCTCCCGGCGATCGAGATCGGTGCGCCGATCAGGAGCGGCGGCCTCGGGAAGGTCATCGGGTCCCGAAGTGAGCGCATACCCGAAGGCGCCACGGTCTTCGGCATGACGGGTTGGCAGCGCTACGCGGTGCTGGGCGATGACGCCCAGATCGTGCCAGACGGCATCGACCCCGAGGCCGCCCTCAGCGTCTTCGGGGTGACCGGGCTCACCGCGTACTTCGGGCTGCTCGAGGTCGGCCGGCCCGTCGCCGGTGAAACCGTCCTCGTGTCCGGCGCCGCAGGAGCGACCGGATCAGTTGTGGGACAGATCGCCAAGATCAATGGCTGCCGGGTCGTGGGTATCGCCGGCTCGGCAGAGAAGTGCGCGTGGCTCACGGACGAGCTGGGCTTCGACGCCGCGATCAACTACAAGACCGACAATGTACTCCAAGCCATCGGTGCGGCATGCCCCGGTGGTGTCGACGTGTTCTACGACAACGTCGGGGGTGACATCCTGGAAGCTGCGATCTTCAACCTGGCGCTCCGGGGACGTATCGTGCTGTGCGGTGCCATCTCGCAGTACAACGACGAGGTACCCCGTCCCGGTCCGCGCAACCTCGGCATGCTGATCAGCAAGCGTGGCCGTATGGAGGGTTTCATCATCCTCGACTACCTGCCGAGGGCCGCCGAGGCGATCATGGCTCTCGCCGCCTGGGTGGGCGAAGGCAAGCTGAAGTACCGGACCGATGTTGTCGACGGCCTCGACAACGCACCCGCAGCGTTCCATCGCCTGTTCACGGGCGCCAATACCGGCAAAGTGATGGTGCGGCTGTAGCCGGAAGCGACGCCGCAAGGCGCGTCGGCTGCGGCTTGCCCAGATTCCGAGCACTTCGGGGCAAGGAGCAGATTCTGGGCCTGCGTGGATTGGGTAGGCTGCCGCGATGGCGACATTGGTCCTCACTGCGATTGGCGACGATCAGGCCGGTCTCGTCGATGCCCTGTCAGGCGTCGTCGCCGATCATGGCGGCAACTGGGATACGAGCCACATGGCTCAGCTCGGCGGGAAGTTCGCCGGGATCGTCATGATCTCCCTACCTGACTCCAAGGTCGAGGCCTTTGTGCAGGATCTGAAGCCGTTGGAGGCCCGGGGGTTGCTCGAAGTCACTGCTGAGGTGGCAGCGGACACTCCTTCGGCTGCCCCCGCCACGAGGCTGGCCCTCGAGGTGGTGGGTCTTGACCACCCGGGCATCGTTCACGACATCTCTCACGCACTAGCCGTCAGAAACATCAGCATCGAGGAGCTCCGCACGGAGACATCCAGCGCACCAATGGGCGGCGGGACGCTGTTCACGGCCAACCTCGTGCTCGGCGTGCCGCCCGACGTTGCCGTCGCCGCCGTGACCGAGACGCTGGAGGATCTCGCTCACCAACTGATGGTCGACATCGATCTGCGCGAAGCGCAAGACGGCTGACCGTTATCAGATTCGGCGCGGGCTGCCACGAATGACGACAGACCCCGGAAGGCGACTCTACGGCGACCTCGCCGAGTGGTGGCCGCTCATATCGCCGGTCGAGGACTACGAAGAAGAGGCAGCGTTTGCGGCAGAGATGCTGGCCACAGCGAGGATCCCGGTGCGAAGCGTGCTCGAACTCGGCAGCGGCGGCGGGCACAACGCCTTCTTTCTCAAGGCTCGCTACGAGATGACCCTTGTCGACCTCTCGCCTGCCATGCTTGCCGTGTCGACGGAACTCAACCCCGAGTGCGAGCACATCGTTGGCGACATGCGCGACGTGCGTTTGGGCCGAACCTTCGATGCCGTCTTCATCCACGACGCCATCGACTACATGACCGACGAACGCGACCTCTGTGCAGCAATGGCAACGGCGTCAGCCCACTGCCGCCCGGGAGGAGTCGCGCTGGTCCTGCCCGACCATACGGTGGAGAGCTTCGTTCCCGGCACCGATCATGGCGGCAGCGACGGAGCCGGCCGAGGAATTCGCTATCTGGAGTGGACCCGCGGTCCGGATCCGGGTGACTCCGTGGTCGAGACCGACTACGTGTTTCTGATCCGACTGGCCGGCGGACACGTTCGAGTCGTCCACGAGCGGCACCAGACGGGCCTGTTTGCGGAGGCGGTGTGGCTCGACGCACTGCGCCGAGCTGGATTCACTCCCCGGGTGATCACCGAAGAGACCTCGGAACCACGCGTGCCTCGACGCGTCTTCCTCGGTCATCGCGACATCTGACCCGTCACTCCGGCGCCCGGCAGCCTGACCGGTCGTGGAGGATGCTCGTCAGCTCACGGTGACGAAGTCGATGAGTTGCTCGACAGCGTTCACCAGCGGAGTCTCGATGTCTCGATACGACGACACCGCATCGAGCACCTTGCCCCAGAACGCGCCCGGCTGAGCATCCAGGCCCAAGGCCTCGAGCACCCCCTCTTTCCACGGTCGCCCAGGGCCAACCTCCGGCCAGGCGGAGATGCCGATGGTGGCCGGCCGAATCGCCTCCCAGATGTCGACGTAAGGATGGCCGCAGATCAACACGTGCGGGTGCGTCACCGTTTCGGCGATCTGAGACTCCTTGGAGCCCTCTACGAGGTGGTCGAGCAGCACTCCGAGCCTGCGACTCTCGCCAGGTCTGAACGTGGATACGGCCGTCATCAGATCATCGGCACCGTGTAGCGGCTCAACCACGGTGCCGGCTTCGCGCAGGTCATCTCCCCACACCTTTTCGATCAGCTCGGCGTCGTGGATACCCTCGACCCATATTCGGCTGGCCTGTGCGACCCGCGCCCGCGCTTTCGGCGGAGCGATGGAACCCGAAGCGGTCAACTGGGGCGGTGCACCCGTGCGTTCACCCATCGCCCGCAGCGCCACTCGGGTTCCGTCATGAGTGAACGCCCCGTCCCACGCCCGGAATAGCTCCTTGTGGCCGGCATCATTCACGAGCACGACGCTGTCGCCTTCTGAGAACCCTGCGACCTTTCCCGTGAACCGGGAGCCGGTATGGGTCAAGGTCATCCCGTGTCGCACGGCCAAGTTGGGGTATTCAGCCTTGTTGAACGAATCAAGGATGTCGTCATGGTCCCAGAGGTCTGATGGTGGCATGGGCGCAGCCTACGACGCGTACTGGGAGATCCTGAGGATCCACCAGCCACAGCGGCACAGCGAGCGTCCGCTCTTTGAGGTCGCAGACCTGCGTGGCAGGATCATCCGATGAGCGCACCCATCGCATTGCCTCCTGGTCTCGAACTCGTGAGGACGACGCGGGTGTTCGACGAGGAGACTGTCCCTGCAGGGCTGTTGGGCGCCCATCGCATCGCTGAAGGCGTCTGGGGACGTCTCGTGGTCCACACAGGGGCGATCGGGTTCGCTTTCGAGGATGACGACACGCCCCCCCGTCACGTGGCCGCTGGCGGGAGCCAGGTCATCCCGCCTGGTCGGCCGCACCATCTCGTTCTTGAAGGTCCAGCGACCTTCATCGTCGAGTTCCACAGGACCCTGTCGCAAGACGGCACGGTGTAATGCCTCGAGCTCTCAGGGGAAGGGACCTGCGATGTCTGAGGCGATCGACGGTGTGCAGAACGGCGTGATCGGCGTCGCCGCGATCGGCTGCTCGCGAACGGAGGGCCTGCGCACGCCGAGCCGCCCGCTACGAAGGGTGCGCGTCATGGGCCGCTCACGCTCTCGGCATCGTCGAGTTGTGCGATGTGCACCACCGCGTCCCCGCGGTTGACCAATGGGTTCTGGGTGTGGCCGACGATGATCCCGTCGGTGCGTGCCGGAACGTTCCCGAGCCGCTTCCCGAACGGGTCGTGAATAGTGGCCAGCTTGGTTCCCTTCTTGACGTCTGCTCCCAGGCCCGCATCCAGGTGGAGGATTCCACTGCTGGACGCGCGAACCCATCTGGAGGTGCGGGAGATCGCCACTCGGGATGCAGGCCCCACGACGTCAGGGGCGACACCGAGGTGGTGCAACACTCGCAGCACGCCTGCCGTACCCGTCGCGATTGCGTCCTCGTCGAAACGATGGGCCTCCCCAGCCTCGTAGAGAAGAACCGTTGAACCGGCCTCAGTTGCCGCTTGGCGCAGTGACCCGTCCCGTGTGCGGGAGTGGATGGCGATCGGTGCACCGAAGACCTTCGCCAGCTCGAGAGTGGCGGGGTCGTCCAAGTTGGCGCGAACTTGTGGCAGGTTGATCCTGCCGTCTGAGCCGGTGTGCAAGTCGATACCGACTGAACAGCGGGCGATGACCTCGACCATGATCAAGTTGGCGAGGCGAGAGGCCAGGGATCCGCGCGAAGAGCCTGGAAACGAGCGGTTCAGGTCGCGCCGATCCGGCAGATACCGGTCCCCCGTGTTGAAGCCGTGGACGTTGACCACCGGCACGGCGACCACAGTGCCCGCCATTGCGAGGGGATCGAGACTCGGGAGCACCCGGCGGATGATCTCCACACCGCAAATCTCATCGCCGTGGACTGCGCTCGTCACCCAGACGGCTGGACCATCCGATGCCCCATGGAGCACGAGGACCGGGAGTGCCACGGGGGTTCCCGACATGAGGCGGGCGATGGGGAGCTCGAGTTTTGCCTTCTTGCCGGCGGCGATGGTCCGGTCTGCGATCGAGAAGGGCGCACGCCGAGGTGCGCGGGTCTTCCGGGTGGTCACGTTGCAGACCCTGCGGTGTCGCTCGTGTCACCGAGGGGATCCTGAGGAAGCGGTTGCACAGTCGGTCTGGCCCGGCGCCGCCGGCGCTCAGGGACGAGATCCCGCATCGCCTCGAGGCGACCGAAACACAGCAAGCGATCGTGGACTTCGAGGATCCGGCTCGACTTCGGGTTGGGGATGACATGGGTGCCCCGCGTCAGGGTCAAGACTGCGATGTCCTTCTCCCGCAGGCCCGACTCCCCAATGCTCTTGCCGAGGACCTCGGCACCCTCCCGCACCAGAAGCTCGGCCACCCCATAGCCGGTGCTGACAGTGAGGCGTTGCCGGACATCGAGCTCGGGAAAGGCCACCTGGCTGGCGATGTAGTCGATGATGGCGCCTGCGATGTCGAGGTCCGTGGCCGTCTCGATGCCCTCCAAGCCCGGCGAGCTGTTGACCTCCATCACGAGCGGTCCGCCGTCTCCCTCCAGCATGTCCACTCCAGCGACGCGCAGCCCCATGATCTGCGCGGACTGCACTGCCACACGCTTGTAGGCAGGATCCAGATCCACGACCTCGGTCGTGCCGCCTCTGTGCACGTTGGATCGAAACTCGTCACCGACGGCGCTTCTCCGCATCGCGGCGACGACACGATCACCGACGACGAGCGCTCGAATGTCCTTGCCCCTGCTCTCTGCGATGAACCGTTGGATCAGTACGTTCTCGCGCTTGCTGTGCAGTGTTTCGATTACGGCCTCCGCAACCTTGCGGTCGGGGGCGAGGATCACGCCGATGCCCTGTGTCCCTTCCAGCAGCTTGATGACGACGGGAGCGCCTCCCACCCTGTCGACCGCAGGCAGGACATCGGCGCGGTCGCGTACAAACATCGTCCCGGGGATACCGATGTCGTGGCGCGAGAGAATCTGAATCGCCCGCAGCTTGTCTCGTGAGTTGGCAATGCCCGCAGCGGTGTTGGGGGTGTAGACGTCCATCTGCTCGAACTGCCGGACCACGGCCATCCCGTAGAAGGTGATGGATGCGCCGATCCGCGGAAGCACGGCGTCGTAGTCGGGGAGCGGCTTGCCACGGTACTGCAGGTCGGGTTCTCCGCCCGACAGGTCGATCGCGAAGCGCAACGTGTTGAGCACACGGACGTCGTGGCCCCTCTCCAGCGCAGCGGTCTTGAGCCGCTGGGTGCTGTAGACGTTCGGAGCGCGTGAGAGGACGGCAAGCTTCATGGTTGTCGCTTCGACTTTCGTGACGGACGGCGGGACTGTAGATACGAGCGACCAGGATTGACGAGGAAGTGGTTGCGGACAGCTGCTCGACCGAGCAGCATCCGGAAGCCCATCTCGTCACGCGACGTCAGCGTGACTTCGATCGGCCATTCGACTCGGCCGAGGCGGGCGGTCGTGATGATGACGGGACGAACCTCCGTCTTTCCATTGGACGACTTGACCTTGCGGAAGGCATGGATGGGCAGGCTGACGGAAACCGCATCGGCTTTCGAGCGTTGCCGAGGATGGACCTCAAATCGTGCATGAGGGATCCCAGCTTGGTCGGACACCCTGAGGCCAAAGGCGTGAAGAGCAGAGGTGCGTGCACCGGTGTCGATCTTGACCTTGATGGGCGTGCTGCACAGATCGGGAAGATCGAGCAACTCACGCCAGCCGACTATCGGCTTGGGCTTCTTGGCGGCTGGCATAGGCCGCAAGTATCGCATGGCGGGTGGGCGGCGACACCGGCCGAGCTCTGCGCGATACGCTGGGGACCCGTCAAACCCCGAGGGGAGCTTCCACGATGTGCTGCTTGTTCGCGATCCTCGTGCTCTTGGGTCCGAGGTCTGCGATCTTCATCTGGTGGCTGGCCTCGATGGAGCGGTGGGAGGCTGCGTTCAGCTCGTTCTGGGTCCCGTTCCTAGGGTTCCTGTTCCTGCCGTTCACGACCCTGATGTACGTCGTTGTTGCTCCGCGGGGGACCGTCATTGGCATCGACTGGCTATGGCTGGGTCTTGCGGTCGTTGCTGATGCCTCCAGCCACGGCGGCGGCGTCTACGGCAACAGGGACAGGTTGACGCGCTAGCCGTCTGATCGCTACACAGGCGTTCGGGCTCGCACATCGCAGCCGCCATCGGTCTGTGGCGGATTCAGATGAGGGTCGATGCCGCTCGACTCGACGCTTGCGATTCTCCTCGCTCGTCTTCGACATTGGGCGCTTGCCCAAGTCACGGCTTCAAGTCGGCAGGGGTAGTCTTGCGAAGGAGGTAGGCATCGATCCCTTCGGCAAGGCCAGGCATGGCCGGGCTCGGATCGATGTCCCACTCGGGGCCAAGCTGTGCGGGCACACTGCCGTCGGCCAGGATCTGGCCGGGCTGGGCAAGCGAGCTCAGGGTGCCCGCGATCCCGGCGGCGTCACCCCACACGCCAAAAGCGACAGCGCTCCCGCCGAGCACGCCGGTGGCGATCTCACCCGCCGACAGACCGGCCCGTGCCGTCGTCTCCTGCTGGAACTCCTTCCCGACGCGGGTCACCATCTGGACGAGGGCGGCCGCAAATTCTGCCGCTCTTTCAACATCGGCATCATGGCGGTCGAGTCCTGCAACGAAGAGCTGGCTACCCGACGAGCGGCGAACTCGCTCGACCTCATGGCGTACCATCAGCTCCTCGACTTCCGCGTTCATCCGCTCCGTCATCTCCAAGACCACGTCCTGGTCGGCGGCGGTAGCTTCCGGCATCGCATCAATGGTGGCCGAGATGACCGTTGCCGTGTCGAAGACATCGTCGATGGCATGCTCCCCGTCGCGGACGCGCTCGACGAGCCTGGCCGGCAGGACGGCTACCAACATGTCGGTGATCCGTTCTTCTTCCGCAACGATGGCTTGCTCACGCTCGTCGAGCTGACGCGCGACAAGTTCGAGCTGGCGTGCGAGATCACCCAGCTCATTGCGTCCGAGGTCAGGGATCGCGGTGTTGCGGTCGCCATCGGCGATGTTGTCTGCGGCCTCGATGAGCTCCTCGACCGGCCGCGTGAGGCTTCGGGCGACAAGCGCACCGAGGACGGCGATCAGGGGCACCAGGATGGCGAGCACCAAGAGAATTCGGCGCACATACGAGTCGAGCGTTGCATTGGATTCGCTCGTTGCCTGCTCGGCGATGACCACCCAATCGAGATCGCTGAGAACGAGGGGTCCACCTGCGGTCAGAGTCTTCGTGCCCAGATAGTTGGTCGTCGTGCCGATGAACTCGTCGCCGTCCAACCCCGCGGTGACCGCTTCGCTATCGACTTGCTGCAACAGCACCGGCGATCCCACTGTGCGTATGAGATCGGCGGTCCGTTGGTCATCGTATTGCTCAGCGAACCTCCTGAGGTACTCGTCGGGGTCCTCACCCCACAGTCGAGAATCGGATCGGAGCGTCCGATCTGGGCCGACGATGTAGATCTCGCCCGTGTCGCCCAGCCCGAGCGCTTCCCACGCCAGGCCGCCGCTCACGATCGCGTTCAGATTCCCGACGGGTACTTCGGTGACGAGCGCCCCTATGACCTCGGAACCGGAGCGAACTGCGGCTGCGAGGAAGAAGACCGGCTCTCCCCCGGTCGGGATGTAGAACCAGCTATCCGACAGGCTCGTGTCGCCGATGGCAACGCGGGTGAGACCCGTGATGACTTCGCCGAGGCCCGTTTCTGAATACGGTCCATCGACTGCGTCCGTTCCATAGTCGATCCGCTTCTTGGTCGAGTACACGACATCGCCGCTTGCGGCGTCGACCAACAACAAATCGGACCCGCCCGCGGCCTGCATGAGCTCACGGAGCAACGGGTGCCACTGCCGGTGCGCCTCGCTATAGCCGGACCCGTCGCCCGCATCGTCGAGTTGCTCCCGTTCGTCGAATCCGGCGGGATTGCCGGCGATGTAGGTCAGCTGGAGGTAGCGACCCGCGTTTGAGGCAGGCACCAGGTCGGCAACCGGCGGGAGGTTGGCACCTGCTTCGATGAACGGGGGCAGCACTTCCAGCTCATAGAGCGTCTCGAGCTCCTCAACCTGCGACGGCGTGATTTCCTGATCGAGCCGGGCGTACTGCGCCGACATCTCGACCAGCGCGTCGGCAACGCTGGGGTTGACGGCCAGCGTCGACACTCGCGACTGCGCAAGGGACACGGCATTCTCGATCGCTTCGGCGCGAGAGTCCCGCAGCCCGACGAGTTGAGACTCGACGCCATCGTCGATCAGTATGCGTGCGAAGACGTAGTTGACGCCCGAAAGGAGCAACACCGCGACAACTGCGACGCCGACGAGGTTCCTCGTCAGGACGGTGCGCAGCCGCGGGTTCCGTCGTCGACTCACGGCGACACCTCGTCACCGCCACCGGCCGGGCTCGTTGGCGGAGCCTCCGCCTCGCCGGCCGCGGACCCGGCCCCCGGGGCCATGTCGCGAAGAGCGCGGCGGATCACACGGTCGGTGCGGCGACGCCTGCTCAGCGAGAGTTGGTCGAAAGCGTCTGCGAGATCGGTGGCACTGGCCAGGGCGCGACTTGCGGCATCGCGCGGAAAGCTCACTATCTCGCAGTCGGTGGCAGCAACGATCATCGCGGGCCATTCGTGCTGGATCGGCTCGTCAAGTGCCCCGAAGACCTCACCAGGCTCGAGGTCGAGCACGAAGAGATCTTCAGCGCCGGGCCTGTGGAGCACAAGGCGGGCCTGTCCGCGATGCAGCAGCATCAGGCCTTGTTGGGCCCCTTGCGCGATGATCTCGCCTTGCTGATAGGAACCGATCGATCCTGCGTTCGCCAGGACGTCGAGTACTTCGTCATCGAGCTCTTCGAGCAACGGCGACTGGAGGATATGCTGCCGAAGATCCGCCGACGTGATACGGCCGTCGAGTGCCGTCTTGGCGCCATCGAAGAGATACAGGTCCTGTGCGGGATTGGGGAGTGGAACACCGTGCCGGTACGACAGGTACCAGACCAATGAGCCGAAGTCTGCCTTGACGCGTGGTGCGATGGCATAGTCGTCGATCCACATGTACGTCTGGTAGTCGACGACCGGGTCGGCGATCTGCACGACCCGAGCAAACGGTGGTGGGTCTTCGAGAACCCCGGGCGTGGAGCGAGCAGCGTCCTCCAGCATTGCTTTGGCGGCCGTCGGGGGTGCCGTCCGCTCGATCTGCACGGGAACGACGACCCGGTGCAATCGACCGGGTTCGTCATAGTTGGTGATGGTCGCGTTTGCGAGCAGCCCGTTTGGGATCACGACGAGGTCACCGTTGCGGTCCTTGATGCGGGTGCTGCGCCAGTTGACGTCGACGACATGGCCTTCGACGCCGTCCGCCTCGATCCAGTCTCCGGGGCCGAACGGTTGGTCGGCGAGCAGGGTGAAGCCTGAGGCAATGCTGCTCAACGTCGGTTGCAGCGCCAACGAGATCACGAGAGACGTCACTCCAAGCGCAGTGAGTGCCGCCGAGAGGTCGACGCCCCAGACTTCCGCGATGAGAAACCATGCAGTGGCGAGAATGACGAGAAGCCTGGGCATTGCCAGCAGGAGGCGGGGCACCTGCCTCCGATCTCCGCTCCGGGACCTGGCAACGAGGTTGGCAACGGCGACTCGCAACGCCGACAGAGCAGCGGCGGCCCCAGCCAGCAGCACCGCACTTGCCAGCAGGCGAACCACGAGATTGCCGCGGTCGAGGCCAAGCAGTGCGCGGCTGAGCATCCAGAGCGTGAACACCGGGACGAGCCACACGCGAACGATCGTGATTGAGGGCTGGAAGGGCGAATCACGCTGTCGCAGCCGCTCTTCGAACTCACTCGATCCGATGATCAGGAGCGGCAACAAGACGATGACGAGCGCCGCCCACGCAATGCTGGAGTTGGCGAGGAGACTGCTCACGACACCTGTTCCGCCTCGCTCACGTGGCCGGTGACGACCGCGACGCCGGTCGGGCCGGTCGGGCCGGAGTACTCCTCGGTCGCAAAGCTGGCGGGCAATTGCATGCGGGTGGACTCGGACGCGAGGATCTGGCTCGGCGCGGCCCTGCGAGCAAGCTCGGCGGCAGTCTGGACGGTTGTCCCCCACGCGTCGTACACGAGCCGGGAGCCGCCCGTCAGCCCCACCGTCACTGGTCCCGAATCGAGGCCCGCGCCCACAGTGACGGCGACGCTCTCGTCTGCGGCAAGGTCGCGGATCAACTCGCGAACGTCGAGCACAAACCACGCCGCCCGTTGTGCATGGTCGAGATGTGGTCGTGAGGTGCCGCATGATGCGTAGTAGGCATCACCGGTGAGCCGCACCCGATCGAGGCCGCGCTGGGTCGCAAGCGCATCAGCGTCGGTGATGAATTGATCGACGAAGGTGCGGGCATCGCCCGCCGAACCCCCGCGGAGCAGGGCGCCGAGGCCGTGGAGAACGACAACGGCCACCGTTGCGTTGGCGACGGTGTCGAGCACGTCTTGTTCGCCGGACTCGGCACGGCGGACCACTTGCGGCGGAAGAAGCCTCCGCAAGAGATCTCTCCTCTCTGATATCCGCTCTTCGGCAGTGGCGTTGGCTTGGGAAAGCGTTTCCATCATCGCGTCGATGTCAGAGGCAAAATCCGCAAATTCCTGCGGGGCGTTGTCCGGCATAGCCGTCGATCCGGCGCCCAGCTCGGTGACGCCAGTTGCACGAACGGTCCGCAGGCCCGCCGAGATGCGTTTCAGCGGTTCGAGCAGGCGACTCGACCACCTCATGGCGATGAACGTGATCGCAACGATGAAGAGTGCAATCGCAATCAGCAGGTTCCGCACAAAATCCTGCTTTGGTGCGTCGATCTCGTCCCGGTCTACCGAGGCGAATACCGCCCAGTCCAGGCCGTCGATGTTGAGCCCGCGGTACGCCGACAGCACTTCGTGGCCGAGGAAGTTGGTCTCTTCCGCAATCCCAGGCTCGCCGCTCAGAGCCGCGTCGACCTCGGCGCCTTCCACCGGCTGGAACAGTGTCGTGGTACCAAGCTCCTCCATGAACCGGCCGTCGTCTTCGGTAAGGGTCCCTGCCGCCAACGCAGCCTCCACATACCCCACGGGATCCTCGACGAACGCTCGCGCATCCGATCGCAATCGGTCATCGGCAGCAACGAGGTACGTCTCGCCGGTCGGGAAGAGGTTCTCCCAGGACTCGCCGTTGGTGGTGATCGCCGAGATTTGACGGGCACCGATGCGAAAGGCGACAAATCCGACGAGAACACCGTCTTCAATCACCGGGCTTGCCACGAAAACGCTCGGCTGATCCCCAGCGGCGGCATAGCGGGTGTAGTCCGTGATCACGGCCGTGCCCCGTTCAGGCTGCACCGCGAGCGAATTCACGAGTGCGGCGAGCGCAGTACCGCTGTGCGGCCCACTCCTCAGGCTGGTGGCGAAGTCGATGCCGTTCGAAGAGGAATACACGATCGTGTTGTTGCCGGCTTCGATCAGGTACAGGTCGTCGACGTCGCTACGGATGGCGACCTCGTTCAGCGCACCGCTGAGGCTACGACTCACCTCCGACCAGGTGCTGCCGTCGCCGGCGTCGGCATTGAAGGCGGCGTCGTTGGTCGAGGCCGGTATGACATAGTTCGCCTGGAGGTAGATAGCTGCTGGGTCGCTGGGGACGAGGCTCGCGGCGCTCACCGGCTGACCACGCACCTCCTCGAGCTGCGGTGCCACGGTCCCGTTGTAGTACTCCGCCAGCAATGCCTCATCTTCCGCCGGAGGCCGCTGGGCCTGCAGCTCCCGATACGCGTCGCCGAACTGCCGGATGGCTGTGGCCGCGCTCGGGGTGAGAGCCTGGGCTATCGCCGTCCGTCGCAGCGATTCGACGTATAGCTCGACCTGCGCAGCGCGGGAAGCGGCGAGCGCACTCAGCTCGTTGCGTGCCACTCGGTCGGCAAGCTGATTGCCACGCTCGAGGCCAACGACGGATGCAATCACGAGTGAGGAGAGCGCCACGATGAGGACAATCAGCGAGAGCCGGGTCGCTACCGACGTGTTGCGCCCGATCCGGCGCGGTAGCGCCGTGATACTCAGGCTGACCTTTCGCATGGAGGAAAGCTAGCGGAGCAACGCTGCCTGACCGAACTCGTCGAATACCAGACATCTTGATTCCGGGCCGGCGCGAGGATGATTCCGGGCCGGCGCGAGGATGTAGGTAGCCGCGACGACGATGTCGTCTTCGACCCGGCACATCAACGGCGCAGGCTCCATGACGACGAGACGTCGGCGCCACCTTCAACGGTGTATCGCCTCCCGGTCTGGAACCGGAGCGGTCGGGAGCGATCTTCCCAACCGCCAAACTCTCTCCCAGGGCGAATCCCGGTGCCTGCTCCACCAGCGGAGCAGGCGCAAATGAGAAGGTCTGCTGGATGTAGTTGAGGTCGACGGCCGAGTTCATGCGCATGAGCACGAGATTGTCACATTGCGATGGCACGTTCTTGTGGACCTTCTCGGGGCGCTGAGTGGCGAGGAGCAGGTATTTGCCGCATTTGCGTCCCTCCCCTGCGAGAAGGCTCGGCAGAACGCCGCTTCTACGCGATACTCCCCCGGACCAGGAGTCGAGCACAAGCGATATATCCGCATCGACTCGAGCGAGCAAAGAGGATGACATGACGAACATTCCCCCAGCCGGCGGCTGGTATCGAGATCCCACCGGACGCTACAACATCCGCTATTGGGACGGCCGGCAATGGACACATCATGTCAACAGCGGCGGCGTCAACTCGACCGACCCCGTAGCTGCAGACATGGCCAGCATTCCACCCACACCCGGCACCGAGGCGTCCGCAACGCCACCGGCACCTGTCGCACAGCAACCGACGATGCAAATCACCCAGCAGGCACCACGCTCATCCGCTGGGACGGTCGTAGCCGTGGTGCTGAGCCTCATCGCTGTTGCCGTGGTAGTCATCGTGCTTCTGTCCCAGAGTGGGGACGACGATTCCACGACGACCACCGTGCCCGATACCACAGGGGCGCCGGCCCAGACAGAAGCGCCGGCCACGACGGCTCCACCTTCAGACGGCTGAGGTCCCAGCAGCACGCAGGGCCCGGCGGACCGGGCCCTGCGCAGCGGCGATCTACTCGACGGTGCCGTCCCTGCGCCGGAGGCGGCTGAAGAGCTCGCTGTCACGCCAGCGCGCGCCAGGAGCCCGTTGGGTGCGGAGCGGAACTCCTGCGAGGACGGCCGTGCCGCCACGTTGGGACGGAGGCGGCGGCGCCGCATCAGACGACTTCGCCTTGATACGCTGTGCCCGCTCCATCTCGAGCGACCGCAGTACCCGCTCCACGCTCGCAAGCTGCTCAGGTGTCACCGGAGGCAGGTCGTAGGCGGCATGAACCATGCGCGCCGTATCGGCTCGGTAGTCGTGGCCAAACGATTGGAAGTCGCCCGGCACGGTGACCATTGCGTTGGCGGCGTCGATGGCCGTCTGCAGCATCGTCACTATCGGGATCCACTGCATCGAGGCGGGCACGCCACGACCCCGGTCTGCGACCTTGAGCCAGTGAGGCTCCCTGAACGCGATGTCGGGGCTCAGGGCGGCGATGGGGTCGTTGTCGTGGGACAGGATGGATGCTCGCATCCGTTGCCGTTCTTCGGCGGACAGCGCTTCAATCTCATCGGGCTGATCGAAGACTCTGACAGTTCCCTCCGGCACGAGATCACTGGAGCCCTGGGCCATCCCATTGCGAGACCACTTGGCGAGACCGGGCAGGCCGACCCACAGCGCCTTGTCGATTCCGTAGTGATCGAAGCCGCTGATGCCCTGGTACATGATCACGTCGGACGACGCCCACGCCCCGAGGCTCTCACCGAAGACCAGCACCTTGGGTCGCTTCTCCGGCGGCCGCTCCAGGAGCCGGGCACGGATCCCGTACAGCAGCAGCCGGAACTGGCGACGGCCCAGTGACACCTTCTGGAGCGACAGGAAGGAGGGGAAGCGGCCGTACTGGATGCAACACGTTGCGATGTTGCCGCGGGTGAGAATCTCGGCGGCCTCGATCATCGTGTGGTCGACCCAGCCCGTCCCTGTTGGCGAAACCAGAAGCAGGTACTCGCGATCGAACGCACCCGTCCGCTCCAATTCGGTCAGGGCAAGCTCGGCGCGGCCCGTCAGATAGATGGGCTCACTGTTGAAGCCGACGTACACCCGGATGGGGTGTGCCTTGGCCGGCTCCCCCATCACCTCTTCGATCAGCTCATCAGTCGCGACATCGTTGACGTAGCGACGCCCCTGCTGCCCCAGCAGTTCGAAGGGCAGGACGCTGTCGGGGCTGCCGCTCACCAGCGGCGAATCAGGCGGTTCCGCATACCCGGGGTCGACCTTCTCGTTGGCACGGCCGATGTACCCGACGCCGGCGTTGTAGAGCGTGCTTGCTCCCAGACCCCACAGACCGGCGTTGGCGACCCGAGCAAGCGCGTTCTTGGTGAGACCTGGGCCGGCCCAGCTGATCAGAGCGTTCCGGCTGGTCCGGAACCCAACTCCCATCACTCTCCCGACGTTGCTGACGACGGCACCTGCGGCGAATGAGGCTGGAATCGTGTTGCGCTGCGGAACGGGCCACGGCTCGATCTCTGTTCTCCGTTTGGCCAGCCGCTTCGACGCCCAGTACAGACCTCCAGCGAGGGTCAGCGCCGTGACGGCGACTGGTCGCGCCAACCGATCATTGGGGAAACGGTGGCGGAGCCAGGTCCCGACGTCCCAGATCGCCCCGCCGACTGCCCGCCGCCTCGAGCAACTGGCCGGAGGACCGAGCTGTGGAGCGCCACATCGTCTCGTCAGATTGCTCCGGTAGGCGGGCCACCATGCGGCCGGCACCTATGGCCGTGGCCCGAGCAGCCAGCCGCACCGCCACAGGGGCTCCGGCGGGGACGACAAGGCTGTTGGCCGTTTCGACGACGTTGGAGACGAGACGAGCTGCGATCACGCTGAGCCCGGCGGCTGCGCCTTGAAGTGTGGACGTGCGAGGCATCAACGAAGTGCCGAAGGAGTCGAGGTAGGAGACGGTCTCGAGTGACGACGATGGCGACCCTACGATCGGGTTGTACCATTCGACGGCCCTGATGACACCGTTCTTGATCGGGACCGAGTCCCACTTGATCGGACGCATCGCTTCTTCCCTCCGGCTCTTTCTCAGATGGGGGGACATCGTATCGGCGCAGCCGGGCAGGCCACCGAAGCGAGAGGTGGGCTCTGCTGGGCCTCGCCCCTCCGTGCTCTCTGAGTAGGGTCGGATCGTCATGTGGGATCCCGACCGCTACTTGCTCTTCTCCGACCATCGGACCCGACCCGGCATAGAGCTTGTGGCTCGCATTCCCGAAGTGCATCCCGGGAACATTGTCGATCTTGGCTCTGGTACGGGCAACCTCACCGCTCGTCTCAGCGAGCGCTGGCCGAGCGCCTCCGTTCTCGGCATCGACAATTCGGAGGCCATGGTCGCCAGGGCTCGTCGAGATCATCATGGCGTGGAGTTCGTCGTCGGCGATATCGCCGGTTGGGAGACCGAGTCTCCAGTCGACCTGATCTTCTCGAATGCAACCCTGCATTGGTTGGACGATCATGGCGCGCTCTTCGCACGGCTCCGCTCCTACCTTGCTCCGGGAGGTGTGCTGGCCGTGCAGATGCCGGACAACTGGGCCGCGCCAACGCATCAGATACCCGCCGGAATCTTGGACGGCGAAGAGTGGCCGGAATCGGTCAGGGCTGCACTGTTGAGGGATCGACTCGCACGCCCGGAGAACTACTCCGATTGGATCCAGCCGGCAACGGTGGACATGTGGCGGACCACCTACTACCAGCAGCTCACTGGTGACGACCCCGTGTGGACATGGATGACCGGCTCCGCGCTACGCCCGGTCCTTGCGGCATTGGACGCTTCGCCACACCTCGACCGTTTCACCGACATCTGTCGACAGAAGTACGCAGCAGCGTATCCCGAGACGTCGCAGGGGATCACCCCGGTCGCATTCAGCCGCTTCTTTCTGGTGGCGGTGGCGACCTGAGGGCCGCGCCCCGCTTCCGACCGCCCATCGACGGAGACCGGAGGGATCCCGTGAGGGGTAGGTGCCCGGCCCGTCCGATTGCCGGACCGGCCGGGCACGTGCTCACATGTCGATGGTTTCGGCGACCTCGACCGATCCTCCTGCGCCGACGATCGGGCACGCGGCCGCGATCTTGGCAGCAGCCTCCAGATCCGCTGCACTGATCAGCGTGTACCCGGACAGCGGGTTGGCGCCTCCTCCGTCTGTGGTGCCGGAAGACGTCACGGTGACGGAAGCGCCGGTGGGGTTGCCGGGGTCGACGAGATCGGAGCCGATGCCCTCCATCCACGCGCCCCAGGCCGCCATGACCTTTGCGCCTTCTTCTTCGGTCTCGGGCGTGCCGCCGCCGTGGAATGCGAGCAGATACTTCGCCATCGGAGCCTCCTCTTGAGGGGTCGTGCGGGCGGGCACTTCACCGCCCTTTGCTCACACGACGCACGATGGCGAGTCGATTCGACACCGATCGCCCGAGATTCTTCAGCCGGAGCTGCTGGGGCAGTAGATGTCGATGCGCACCCCGAACGGATCGTCCACCCAGGCGTACCGCATCTCCTCGTACATCTCGGTCTCGATCGGCTCCTGGCTTGCCACGACCCCGGCAGCAACAAACGCCGCATAGAGCCGATCGACCTCATCGGGCGTAGCGACCTGGATCGCGAACTCGACGTTCTGTGTCGTGCCGTCGGAAACCGGTCCGTGTTCGCCGGGAAAGACGGTCAGCCACGTCGAGCCCATCTTCCAGCCCCACACCCCCAGGTCGGGATCGACGTTGTCCAATGGTCCAAAGACCGTGGCGTAGTAGTCGAGGGCGCCGGCGTGGTCGGCGGGATAGAGGCTGACGTAGTTGAGACCAACAATGTCGAATGCACCCATGCGTAGCGGCTCCTGTTCGTCGTCGGGCAGAAGCACCGAGCCTATGAGGTCGCGCGGATAGGCAAGCTGTCGTCTCGGCGGACGAAGAGATGCCGTCCGCTCCAAGGAGACTGCGGAACAACGTCAGCTTGGGCTCGTGCTCGAGCTCGTGACGAGGCGTTCCTTCGGTCCTGCGAGCCCGCACGACGCCTTGTCCGGCAGTCTCCCCCCTTCGGGCGGGCCGCTCGGGCCCCGGCGTCAGCGGCCGGCTCGCCAAGAGGCTCGCCTATCCGCTGAGCCTCTATGAGCTCCAATGCTCTGCGGTCGAGGCCGGGGCTGCGGTCCGTTTCGCTATTCGATGATCGAGTTCACGACACTGATCGCACCAGATCCGAGGTAGAAGATGCCGGGGAAACCGGCAGTCTCGAAACCGTCGCTCGGGTTCCGGCGCAGGGTCGAATCGGTGATCGAGAGTGTCCCGGTCCGGTCGTTGCTCACGAAGAACACCGCGCCACCGCCTTCATTTGCGTGGTTGTCCTCGATTCTGGTGCCCGCAAGCGTGAGCGTGAAGGTGTTGCCGTCGAGATACATCGCACCGCCGCTACCACCACCCGGGGTGCCCGGTTGTGCGGGGTTCGCTCCGTTGCCGATGGCGTCGTTGTGCGTGAACAGGCTGTTGATGACCTCCCACGACACGCCGATGCTGCTCGTCCCCCCACCGTTGGAGCACACGTTGCCGTAACCCTCTCCCCCGCCGAAGGTGCTGTTGACCACGTAGACCGGCAGGCCGTCATGCTGGCTCAACACTCGCACTGCCGCACCCCCGACATCGGGGCCGACGTCGTCGCAAACGTTGTTGGCGAATCTGGAGTTGACGACCTTGAAACGTCCGCCGCGCACGAAGATCGCACCCCCACCGTAGGGATCCTCTCCCGATGCGTTCCCGTCCACGAGGGTCAGGTTCTGGACCGTGAGCCTGGGATGGTCCTGATCCTGGCAGTGATCGGTGGTCCACACCTGCGCCTGGTCGCACGTGTTCATGTAGAGGATGCGGCGCTCGCCCTTGCCGCTCAGGGTGACGAGGCCCGCTCCGTCGATGACGATCTCGGGTCCGGTGTCATTGAAGACCTTGGCCGTCTCGAGCATCTCAATCGTCACCGGATCGGGGCCACAGTCGAACACGATCACGCCGCCACGGGCGACAGCGTCCACAACGGCGGCAGAGGTGCAGCTCGATGGCGTTCCGTTGCCGACCAGCACGTCAGGGTTGGATGTGTTTTCGGCCCGTGCCTCCGGCGGCACGGGAGACGTTCCATCGGGGTTGCCCGGCGGCGGCAGCTCTCCCTGCGGCGGCACCACAGGTGTCAGATCCAGTGCTCTTGCGAGGAACGTCGCCATTTGAGCCCGGGTGACGGCTGCGTCGGGGCAGTAGCGGTCGTTGGCCGGGGGGTTGCAGCCCTTGGTGACGCCGGCTTGGGCGAGTTTGGCGATGTCGGTTTCGAAGGTGGAGCCATTGTCGTCTGTGAAGGTGTTGCCGCCACCATCGTCGGTGTACCCCATGGCGCGGACCAGGAACGCCGCCATCTGGCCCCGCGTCACCGGCTCGTCGGGGCAGTAGCGGTCGTTGGCCGGGGGGTTGCAGCCCTTGGTGACGCCGGCTTGGGCGAGTTTGGCGATGTCGGTTTCGAAGGTGGAGCCATTGTCGTCTGTGAAGGTGTTGCCGCCACCATCGTCGGTGTACCCCATGGCGCGGACCAGGAACGCCGCCATCTGGCCCCGCGTCACCGGCTCGTCGGGGCAGTAGCGGTCGTTGGCCGGGGGGTTGCAGCCCTTGGTGACGCCCTCGGCGGCAATGGCTTCGATGTTCCCCTCGTGGATGGAGCCGTCGTCGTCGACGAATGTCCCGCCCGGCGGAAGTTGCGCGGCGGCCGCCGTGCCAGCGCTCGTCAGCGTGAGCGCTACGACGACGAATGCCCCCATGACCCTCCCGGCTGCTCTCCCCATCGGCGGCAACTTACCGGCGAATGCCGATTCGGCAACTCGCTGGTCGCTTGACGCATTCCGCGCGGCGTGCGGCGTGTTCAGAGGCTAGGTTCCACGTTGGAGAGAATGTGGCCGGGAAGCCAGCGAGGGAGGGGACCCTGCGTGCCCTCAGAGGGAGAATGTCCGTGACTGGTATCGACTTTCGTGCACGTGGGTCTGCGCCTGCGCTGCGCTCACTCCTGACCGCGACCGCACTTTTGCTCGCCATGCTGCCGTTGGTCGCACAAAGCGCCCCAGCGCATGCCGTCGGCGAGAACGTGTTCATCTCCGAGTTCCATTACGACAACGATGGGGCCGACACCGGCGAGTTCATCGAAGTCACCGGTGACGCCGGATCCGACCTGACGGGGTGGAGTCTCGAGCTGTACAACGGAAACGGCGGAGCCTCATACGGCACCCTGAACCTCTCCGGGTTGATCGCGGATCAAGGTGGAGGCCTCGGCACTTTCAGCATCGATGCTGTCGGTCTGCAGAACGGCCCACCCGACGGTATTGCACTCGTCGACGACGCCGGTACCGCGGTCGAGTTCCTCTCTTACGAGGGCTCGTTCACGGCGGTGGGTGGACCCGCGGACGGCATGACAAGCAGCGACGTACTGGTCAGCGAACCGGGAACGACCCCGATTGGCGAGTCGCTGCAACTTCTGAGCGGTGTCTGGACGGGACCGACCGCCAACACCCGTGACCTGCTCAACGACGCTCCACCTCCACCACCAACAGTTTTCATCTCCGAGTTGCATTACGACAACGACGGCACAGATGTTGGTGAGTTTGTCGAGGTCGAGGGTGACGCCGGTACGGACCTCACCGGATGGACCATCGTGCTGTACAACGGCAGCAACGGCACCGTGTACGACACCATCATCCTGTCCGGCATCATCGACGACGAGTCGAACGGACAAGGGGCGCTGTCATTCCTCCCGCCTGCAGGCTCGATCCAAAACGGGGCACCCGACGGTCTCGCTCTTGTCGACGCCGGAGGCGGCGTCATCGAGTTCCTCTCCTACGAAGGCTCCTTCACTGCCGTCGGCGGCGCCGCCGACGGCTTGGTCAGCGTCGACATCGGTGTCGAGGAAGGCTCGTCGACGCCTGAGGGACAATCGCTCCAACTGATCAACGGCGTGTGGACCGGGCCGGCGCCGGAGTCCCCCGGCGACCTCAACATCGGCGTGACGCCACCGGCGAACGTGTTCATCTCCGAGTTCCATTACGACAACGACGGCACAGATGTTGGTGAGTTTGTCGAGGTCGAGGGCGATGCCGGTACGGACCTCACCGGATGGACCATCGTGCTGTACAACGGCAGCAACGGCACCGTGTACGACACCATCATCCTGTCCGGCATCATCGACGACGAGTCGAACGGACAAGGGGCGCTGTCATTCCTCCCGCCTGCAGGCTCGATCCAAAACGGGGCACCCGACGGTCTCGCTCTTGTCGACGCCGGAGGCGGCGTCATCGAGTTCCTCTCCTACGAAGGCTCCTTCACTGCCGTCGGCGGCGCCGCCGACGGCTTGGTCAGCGTCGACATCGGTGTCGAGGAAGGCTCGTCGACGCCTGAGGGACAATCGCTCCAACTGATCAACGGCGTGTGGACCGGGCCGGCGCCGGAGTCCCCGGGCGACCTGAACAGCCCACCCGTCCCGACCGTGTTCATCTCCGAGTTCCATTACGACAACGACGGCACAGATGTTGGTGAGTTTGTCGAGGTCGAGGGTGACGCCGGTACCGACCTCACCGGATGGACCATCGTGCTGTACAACGGCAGCAACGGCACCGTGTACGACACCATCATCCTGTCCGGCATCATCGACGACGAAACCGGCGGACAAGGTGCCCGGGCGTTCTTCGAAGCGGGGATCCAAAACGGCGCACCTGACGGTCTCGCTCTCGTCGACGCCGGAGGCACGCTGATCGAGTTCCTCTCCTACGAAGGCTCCTTCACCGCAGTCGGCGGCGCCGCCGACGGGGTCCTGTCCACCGACGTCGGGGTCAGCGAACCGTCGACCACACCGATCGGACAATCGCTCCAGCTCCTCAACGGCGTGTGGACCGGGCCCGCCGCCGAATCCCCCGGCAACCTCAACACCGGTCCCGTGGTCGTGGTACCGATCCACGACGTGCAGGGGTCCGGTACCGACAGCCCGCTCGAGGATCAACCCGTCACGATCGAGGGCATCGTTGTCGGCGATTTTCAGGCCATCGCCACGAACGACCCGACCGACGAGCCGCTCGACGGCTTCTTCGTCCAGGAGGAGGACGCCGACGCCGACACAGATCCGGCGACGTCCGAAGGCATCTTCGTGTATGCCCCTGGCGGGACGGATGTCTCCGTTGGTGATCACGTCCTGGTGAGTGGCACAGTCGACGAGTTCTTCGGTCTCACGGAGATCTCGACCGTGACCAACATCACGATCGTGTCGTCCGGCAACCCACTGCCGGCTCCGGCGACCCCAACCCTGCCAACGGCGGTTGGCGACCCGGTCCTGGACTGGGAGGCGATCGAGGGCATGAGCGTCTCGTTCGGCCAGACGCTCCACGTCACCGGTACGTTCCCGCTGGGGTCCTTCGGCGAAGTGCAGCTGTCTGCGACCGGTCCGCAGGATCACCCGAACCAAACGCAAGCGATCGGATCCCAGGCCGGCATCGACCAGCGGCAACTCAACCTCGACTCTCGGGTCATCCTCGACGACGGGGAAGACGAGAACGAGAGCTTCCCGAGTGGCCTCGATAGCTGGAACCCCAACCCGACGCCGTATCTGCAGCAGCCCGAGGGGACGCTGCGGACCGGGGACACGGTCACGGACCTGTTCGGCGTGGTGCACTACTCGTTCGGCGAGTACGAGGTGCAACCGGTCAACGTGGACGACCCGCTCGACCCGGACGGTGCCGTTGACATCACCCGGGTGGTTCCGCGGCCTGGCGTTCCCGAAGTCGGCGGGACCTTGAGGGTGGCGAGCTTCAACGTGCTCAACTACTTCACCACCCTGGGCAGCCGCGGCGCCGGTAGCCAGGCGGAGTTCGACATCCAAGCGGCCAAGATCGTTGACGCCATCGTTGATCTCGACGCCGACATCGTCGGTTTGATCGAGATCGAGAACAACGCAGGGGTGGCGGTTGCTGATCTGGTGTCACGACTCAATGACGCAGGCTCCCGCAGCTATGACTACGTCAACACGGGCTATGTCGGTACCGACGCCATCACGGTGGCGCTGATCTACGACGCATCAACCGTTGTACCGAGCGGTGGCTTCGCCGTGCTCGACAGCAGCATCAGCCCTGCATTCATCGACGACAAGAACCGGCCGGCTCTCGCCCAGACCTTCGAGCAATTCGCCACCCGCGCGACGCTGACGGTTGCAGTGAATCACTTGAAGTCGAAGGGTTCGGACTGCTTGGACGTTGCCAATCCCGGCGATCCAGCCTTCGGAGTGGCCGGCTACGCCGCTGGCGACGACATCGACGATCCGAACTTCCAGGGCAACTGCAATCTCACGCGAACGGCAGCCGCCAAGGTGCTCGGACAATGGATCGCATCGAGCCCGACCGGGACAAGCAGCGAGAACCTGTTGATCCTGGGCGACCTCAACGCCTACGCCAACGAGGACCCGATCGCGGAACTGGATGCCCAGGGGTACACCGATCTGAACGAGCTGTTCTCCGGCGGCAACGCCTGGGCAGACGGCGCACACAGTTACGTGTTCGACGGCGAGCTTGGGACGTTGGACTACGGCATGGCCAATGCAGCGCTGCTGGAACAGGTCACGGGTGCAGAGGCCTGGCACATCAACGCCGACGAGCCGCCTGCGATCGACTATCAGGATTTCAACAACCAGGATCAAGTCACGCTGGACAAGTTCAGATCGAGCGATCACGACCCGATCGTCGTGGGTCTGAATCTCGCAACGCCGACAACTCTCACCTGCAACGGCCTTCTGGCGACGATCGTTGGGTCCGGCGTCGTGTACGGGACCGTGCACGACGACGTCATCGTGACGCTGGGTGCTGACGACACCATCTACGCAGGCAACGGCCAAGATACGATCTGTGCCGGCGCAGGCGCCGACACCGTGTACGGCGAGAACGGCATCGACACGATCTTCGGGGAATCGGGCGGGGACACCATCCATGGCGACCGCGATAACGACGTCCTGTCCGGAGGCGGCGGCAACGACTGGCTGCATGGCGGTCGGGGTGACGATCTGATGTCGGGTGACGAAGGCGACGACGACCTCTTCGGTGATCGCGGAGACGATGCGCTGGACGGCGGTGCCGGCACCGACCTTGGTGACGGCGGCAACGGCAGCGACTCCTGCGTCAACATCGAAAACGCGGTGTCCTGCGAGCTCTGATCGATCCTGAGCTCGAGGCAGGGGGGTCCGCTTCAGCGCGGACCCCCCGAACGCTCGATCAACCGCGGGTCACCTCGATGATCTTGTCGCGGGGCGGCTGGGGGATGGAGATGCGCATGAACTCGCCCCCTCCGGCCGAGCAGCCGCCGATGCTCAACGGCGGTTGGGGCGAAGACTCCCTCGACGGTAGTGCCACGACGGCCGACGTCTGCACCTGTGGACCGGGAGCCGACGTGGCGGTCAACTGCCCCTAGAACGGGCAAACACGGTAGGGAGACTTGGGGGCGGCGCCGGCTGCCGTATCCCCTCACCGGCGTGCACGGAGGTGGTGGCACGCCGTTGAATGCGGGCACATCGCCGTTCGGTCAACAGACGGTGCGCCTCGATGGCGTTGACACCCCATGCCGCGGAGGTCGACACCTGATTGTGGGTTCTGGCACCTCGCGTACCGTGTCGATGTCGCACCAGCGACGGGGAATGGACTCATCGCCGGAGCCCACGTGGCTCCCGGCGTTGTGATGAAAAGAGGGGGATGTCTTGCTCACGCGCAGCACAGGTTTGAACGGTGCCTCGGGCACCCGGCGCATGGGGTCGCTGCGTTCGGCACTCGCCGTTGCGGCGGCCGCCTTCGTGGTGTTCGCAATGGTTCCGAGCGCTCATGCCGATGAGCCGGCGTTCACGCCGAATCCGCATCCACACAGCGTGGTCGTCGATTGGGTGGATGCGATGCTCCTCGCCATCGAGCTGAACCCACCGGCACCAACCGCCACGACGTGGCGGATGTGGGTGGTTGCGTCCTCGATGTACGACGCGTGGAGCGCCTACGACGGCACTGCGGTAGCCACTGCGAGCGGGTACACGCTGAAGCATCCGGCTCGCCGACACGCAGCCGGCAGCGACGAGATCGCGATCAGTTACGCAGCTCATCGGGCACTCACCTACTTGTTCCCGAACCAGAAGCACATCTTCGACGAGGTTCTGGCCTACCACGGCCTCGCGGCGAGTAGCAGCCTCAATCCGCTCACACCGGATGGTCTCGGCAATGCCGCAGCGCAAGCCGTCATCGACCTGCGGACGAACGATGGGTCGAATGCCGCCGCCGGTTTTGCCCAGATCACGTCGGCCACCTACCCGGAACCCTACGAGGCGATCAACAGCGCTGATCCATCGGCGCCCAACGCCATCGGCGGGCCTGCCTACGACCCCAACTACTGGACGCCGCTGCGGGTACCGACCGGAGCGCTCGCCGACGCCGCCGGAAACCCGATTGTCGACCACGATGACCCCGCGACGTACGTCGACCAGCGTTTCCTCACGCCCCACTGGGGCGCCGTTGTGCCCTTCGCATTGACCTCGGGCGACCAATTCCGCCCGGCGGCTCCGCCGCACCTCGGCTCGCTCGAGCCGTACACCGATGCGGCGGGCAACGTCTCCACCAGCGACGCCGCGTTCCGCAGCCAGACCGCCGCCGTGCTCGCCGCCAGCGCGTCGCTCACGGACACGGACAAGGTGATCGCCGAGTTCTGGGCGGACGGGCCGCACACCTGGACACCCCCTGGGCACTGGGTGCAGATCGCCATTGGTGTGTCGTTGCGTGATCAACACACGACCGCCGAGGACGCCAGGATGTACATGGCGCTGACCGGTGCCGTGCTCGACGCGGGGATCGCGTCGTGGGAAGCGAAACGCGCCTACGACTTCGTCCGCCCGGCTACCGCCATCCCGTACCTGTACGCAGGCCAACAAGTGGAGGCGTGGGGCGGCCCGAACCAGGGAACGCAGTGGATCGACGGCGCCGACTGGCGTCCGTACCAGTCGGGGACCTTCGTCACGCCGCCGTTCGCCGAGTACATCTCGGGTCACAGCACGTTCAGCCGTGCTTCTGCTGAGATCTTGACCGCGTTCACGGGCAGCAGCGCCATGTACGACGGCGTGACCGGGCTCGGACGCGACTACGACGGCGATGGCATCGAGGATCTGTTGGGCCGGCATGTGGCCGTGCCGGGGACGCTCCAGTTCGAGGAGGGGCCCGCAGCACCTGTGGTCCTCACCTGGGATACGTTCCTCGCAGCAGCCGACGAGGCCGGGGTGTCCCGCCGGTACGGTGGAATCCACTTCCAGGACGGCGACCTACGCGCCCGGGAAGTCGGCCGCCAAGTCGGCGAACAGGCGTACCAGTGGGCAGAGCTGTATTTCGACCCGTTCTCGGAGGTGGCATCGACGGTCGCTGAGCTCGGCGCCTCACGCGACCTCACGAGGCGGGCGGAGCGATCGCTCACCGCCGTGATCCTCCAAGCAGAGCGAGCGTTCACCGCAGGCTGGGGCGGCCTCGGATGCGCGACCCTCTCCGAGTTCGATGCGATCATCGAGGGCGGCCGCCCCGCGGGCGTCAAGCCACCCGCATATCAGCGCCTCGACCGTCAGGTCACGCTGCTCCAGGGCTCGCTGTGTAGCTGATCTCACTGCCGGGGGACGGCGGTCGTACGGCCGCCGTCCCCCGGGCTCCTTCATGTGGCCACGGGTTACACCGCCGTCAGCGCAAGGATCTCGGCGTGGAGCGGCTGCGGGATGGAGATGCCCTCGATCACGGTGCGCTGCCGGTTGGCGCGGCGGCGATCACCGGGGAGCCGTACCCCATCGAGGGCGAGGAGTTCTGTGAAGAAGCGTTCGCTGTGTTCCAGCCACCCCACACCGGCGGTGCGGCTCGGGTCCATGGCAAGCATGAACTCGCCCCCTCCGGCAGGTCCGCCATCGTGGTTGTCGATCGCGGCGGCCTCGTAGCTGAAGCGTTCGCCGATCAACCCGGCAGCGAGTAGCTCGACCATGATGGCGATGGCAGAGCCCTTGTAGCCACCGAAGGGAAGCTGGACACCCGCCAGCACGGCATTCGGGTCGGTGGTGGGCTCACCGTCAGGATCGAGCCCGACGCCCGCGGGGATCGAGTGGCCCTCCCGGGCGGCGATCTGGATCTCGCCGCGGGCCATCGCTGCCGATGCTTGGTCGAACACCATTGGCGGCCCGTCGCGGCGCGGCCAACCGAACGCGAGAGGGTTGGTTCCGAAGAAGGCTTTCGTGCCGCCCGCTGGCGCAACCATCGGCATGTAGGCAGTACACGCCATCGCGACGAGCCCTGCGTCGCACAGTGCTTCCACTTCCGGCCACAGCGCAGCGAAGTGGTGGGCCCGCACCAGCGCCATCACCGCGACGCCCTGCTCCCGAGCGGCGTCGGTCAGGGGCTGCCGGCCCGCCTCGAGCGCCAATGGGGCAAAGCCGCAGCGGGCGTCCACCCGGACGACGCCGGGAGCAATGCGCTCCGCCACGGGGACCGCGCGCCCATCCACCTTGCCGCTCCGCAGCGACGCCACGTAGCCGGGAAGGCGGAACAGACCGTGGGAAGGGCAACCGTCGCGTTCCGCCACGGTCATGACCTGAGCCACTGCCTTTGCATTGGCGGCGTCGCAGCCATTCGCCACGAGACAACGAAACCCGACGTCGGAGACCTCGTTGATGCTCAGGCGGACTGTCGCGGTCACACGCCGTCCCCGCCTTGCACACGCACGGCGTCGGGCAAGAACGCGCGGACCGTCGGATAGGCAAGCCCAACGCCCGGGTCGGCAGCGATTCCGCTCAAAACGCACCGCCCGAACGCGTTGTCGATACCTCGCCGATCCCGCAGGGGGATCGGCATCCGCGCCGTAATGGCCACACCGCTGTCTCGACCGAAATCGGCGGTGTGGTTGGTGGTCGGTGCGGAAAACACGACGCCGATGGTCCACAACAACCGTTCACGGGTGTCAGGAGCGAGACCCAACGTCCGTTCCAAAAGGTCACTCAAGCGTCCACCCTCGAATCGTCTGGCCCACGATATCGGTCGGGCGCTCCGGCGCCGGGCATTTCCTGCTGGCGCCACACAGATGGCGACAGCCCGGTGCCGCCTACGGGGCGCTGACGATACGCACGCCGATGTGCCCATCTTCGTATTGAGGTGGGTCTTCGAAGTGCCGGTAGGCACCACGTGCGGCATACGGGACGCTCCCCCACCAGCCGCCCTTTTCAACCTTCTTGACCCCGCGCTCCGGCCCCGGAGGATCGATCGAGGGGCTGTCCTCGTAGTAGTCGGTGCCCAGCCAGTCGTTGACCCACTCCCTGGCGTTTCCAGCCATGTCGAGAGCGCCGACCCAGCTCGCCCCCTCCGGGCAACTCCCCACCGGAGTGAGCCCCGCGCTGTCGACCACGTTGGCCAGCATCGGATCCCACTCGGCACCCCATGGATAGACCGTGCTCTCCGGGCCGCGAGCGGCGTATTCCCATTCCGCCTCCGTCGGCAGGCGGCCGCCTCGCCACGCTGCGTACGCCTCCGCTTCAAACCACGTGATGCAGGTGCGGGGGCGATTCGGCTCGGTATCGTCGCATTCGACCGGCACGCTTCCTGGACGCCGGGCGGAGAGCCATTCTCAGCCAGCCTCCGACCAGAGGCCCTGGCTGGCGCAGCGGCCGCCGTCGATGAAGGCTGCGAAGGCCTCGTTCGTCACCTCGACCTGATCGATCCAGAAGCCACGAGAGAGCATGACCTCGTGGGCCGGCTGTTCATAGCGCACCTCCGTCCTCGCCCAGCCGGGCGGGTCGAGAGCCTCAGGGTCGCCGGTTCCCATCACGAATGATCCTGCGGGGACCCAGACCTTGGCGACGCCGCGATCGTCCACCCGGATGGTGCCCGCTTCGAGATCGGGATCGGCAGTGAGCGTGGTCGTTGTTGTGGTGGATGGCGGCGGTGCGGTGCTCGATGTCGTCGTCACGGGCGCTGCCGTGGGCGTCGGTGTGGCAACCGTCGTAGTCGTCGCAAGCACGGAGGTGGAGCTCTCAGATGGGGCAGAAGCATCTGCACACGCGCCCATGACCAAGACGGTGGCCAGGAGAACGGTGCGGCAGGCGAGTGACATGTTGCCTCCAGTCGAGCCGCCAAGACGCATGACCACCATGGACGGACTCTGTTCAGACGCCGGGGGCGGTGGGGAGGCTCACGCTGACCGTCGTACCGTCGGAGGATGTCGACTCGATCGCCACCCCGCCGCCGTGCGCCTCGACCAGATCGCGGCTGATGGTGAGACCGAGTCCGGAGCCTGCAGATCCACTCCCCTTGTGGAACCTGTCGAAGACGCGGTCCCGAGCGTCGTTGGGTATCCCCACGCCGGTGTCCGCCACCCGAATCACGATCATGTGGCGCTCGCGGGTGGCAGACAGCCGCAGCCTCCCGCCGTCTGGCATGGCGCGAAGGGCATTGACCACGAGATTGGCGAGCACTTCACGAATCCGCACCGGATCGATGTCGAGCGTGGTTGCGGCGCCGGCCGACGCCACGATCGTCACCCCGCTCGCCGCGGCATCACGACCGAACGACGATGCGACGTCCTCCACCAGCAGATCAATGTCCGTTGGTTCGCGGTGGAGTGTCAACGCTCCGGCCTCAGCTTGGCTGAGGGTCTCGAGGTCCTCGAGGAGCCGCTCCATGACTTCGACATCGTCCAGCAGCAGCCTGATGTGCTCGACGTCGGGCCGGTGCACCCCGTCGACCATGGCCTCCAGCTCCCCGCGCAGGACGGTCAGGGGCGTGCGCAACTCGTGACCGACGTCGGCAAGCAACCTGCGGCGCTGTTCGCGTGCCGACTCCAACTCTCCCGCCATGTCGTTGAAGGAGGCGGTCACGGACCGCATCGAAGCGGATCCTGCCGGTTCGACTCGGACCGCATAGTCGCCATCGGCAAGGCGTCCTGCGGCCCGAATCAGCTGCTGAACCGGGCGCCAGCTACGAAAGAACAGCCACCCGATCAGCACGAGTACGAGCGAGGTCGCGACCACGATCAGGAGCACCTCGGGTACGGTCATCAGACCCCCGGAACCGCCACCAATCGCAAGCCCGACGAGGGCACCAAACACAATCGGAACGAGCAGGACGACCGCGAAGAAGGTGGCAACCCGCCGCACCATGGTGCGACCGAAGCCCGACCAGGCGTCCCGGCCATCGCCGCCACGCGGCGGCCAGGTCTCCCCCTCGGGCCACCACTCCGGTGCGTGGAACGACGACGATGAGAACCGGCTACGCATCGCTGAATTTGTAGCCCACGCCGTGCACCGTGAGCACGAACACAGGCGACCTCGGGTCGGGCTCGATCTTGCGCCTGATGTTCTTGATGTGGGCGTCGACGGCACGCTCGTAGGACTCGAATGCCACACCGTGGACGGCATCCAGGAGCTGGGTGCGGGTGAAGATCCTGCCGGGTTGCTTCGCCAGTGTCGCAACCAACTCGAACTCCGTCGGGGTGAGGTCGACCGGGTTGCCGGCTACCGACACCCGCATTTTGGGAACGTCGATCTCGACATCGCCTGCTCGGATGACTTCTGCGCCGTCTGCGACGGCATCGACTCTCCGCAGCACCGCCCGCACCCGCGCGACCAGCTCCTTGGGGCTGAAAGGCTTCACGATGTAGTCGTCGGCCCCCAGCTCCAGTCCAACGATGCGATCGGTCTCGTCGCTTCGGGCAGTCAACATGATGATCGGCACCGTTGAGGTGGCGCGCAGCGTCCTGGTCACATCCAGACCGTCCATGCCGGGCAGGCCCAGGTCGAGCACGATGAGGTCGGGCCTGTGCGTGCGAGCCGCACTCACCCCTGCGATGCCGTCGCCGGCTTCGATCACGTTGAAGCCCGCCTGCTGCATGTAGTCACGCACCAGGCGGGTGATCTTCAACTCGTCGTCGACCACAAGGATGGTTCTCATCGTCTCCATTGTGGCGTTGCCGCCCGGGGGATGATCACACTGCTCGCTCTCAGACTTCGGGAACCCACCTGTCGACCTCCTCTTTGGCGTGCGCCATTCGATGCCATTCCTCGAACTTGGCTGCGTCGCTCGCTTCGCTCTCCTGCCGTCTCGATCGATCCCAAGGCCGCCCGATCCACTGCTGCCGTTCGTGTCCGCTGCGCCAGAACACCTTGCCGATGAAGCCGAGCAGCATCACGAACAGGAAGATCTTGAAGATCAGGAAGGGGACGAGCAACAGGAAGCCGAGACCTGCTGCAGCTGCGCCTGCTCCGTTCGAGATCAGCGAGGAGACCGCCACGACGGCCAGGACCAACAGCACGATACGAAAGATGCCCACTCGGGCCACTCCAACTCCTTTGCTTGACGTGGATTGATCGTCGCAAGGAGTTGTGGAGGAATCGTGAAGAGCGGTGGCAGGTTTCGGGCGTCGCGCCCGGGAGCGGCCTTGTCCCTAACATCGGCGAATGAACCGCACCGACCTTCTTGCGCAGGCCTCCGCCATCCAGCCCGAAGTCGTCGAGCTCCGGCGCACGCTGCACCGGAGACCCGAGGTAGGGCTCCACCTTCCCGTGACGCAGGAAGCCGTTGTCGCCGCAATCCGCAACCTGCCCGTCGAGATCTCGCTGCACACCACGACCAGTGGGGTGGTGGCGGTGCTGGAGGGGGCTTTGCCTGGCCCAACGATCCTCCTGCGCGGCGACATGGATGCGCTCGCCATGCCGGAGGACACCGGCGAGGTGTATGCGAGCGAGGTGGAGGGAGCGATGCATGCCTGCGGGCATGACCTCCACACGGCGATGCTGGTGGGTGCGGTACGCGTGCTCAGTGCGTATCGCTCCGAGCTTCCCGGTCGTGTGGTCTTCATGTTTCAGCCAGGTGAGGAAGGCGAGCACGGCGCCCGCTTCATGCTCGAGGAAGGGCTGCTCGATGCCGTCGCTCCTGCGCCGACCGGCGCTTTTGCCCTGCACGTGACGACCATGTTCCCATCAGGCTCCGTCCATCACCGTCCGGGTCCCCAACTCGCATCTGCAGACGAGATCCACATCACGATCTCGGGCCGCGGCGGCCACGCTTCGGCGCCCCACCATGCTCTCGACCCTGTGCCGATCGCCGCAGAGATCATTCTCGCCATACAAACGGCGGTGACCCGGCGCTTCAGTGCGCTCGAGCCGATCGTGGTCACTTTCGGCAAGGTCGAAGCGGGGACCACCAACAACGTCATTCCGGAGAAGGCGCTCCTCGTAGGCACCATGCGCACCCTCTCGGCCGAAAACCGCAGCGCCGTGCAAGCGATGCTGGAACAGGTCGCAACCCATGTAGCGGCCGCCCACGGGGCAACCGCCGAGCTGTTCATCCGCCACGGCTACCCGGTGACGGTCAACGATCCGGACTTCTCGGCGATGGTCACCGAAGTGGCGTCGAATCTGCTCGGGCGCGAAGTGGTCTCCACCATGCCGTTCCCCATCATGGGTGCCGAGGACTGGAGCTACGTGCTGGAAAAGGTCCCGGGGGTGATGGCGTTTCTCGGGGCGTGCCCGCCGGACCTGGTGGCGGGCGAGGCGCCGGCGAACCACTCAAACCGGGTGAGATTCGATGAACAAGCCATGGCGGCCGGCGTCGCCCTGTACTCAGCCGTGGCACTCGAATTCCTGTCACGTCCGTGACCGGAACCGATCGGAGGACACATGCGCACGGCCATCGTTCAGTACACCACCAAGGCCGACCAAGCCCAAGAGAACCAGGCCCTGATCGAGAGCGTCTTCGCCGAACTCGCATCGACCCGGCCCAAAGGGATCCGCTACTCGTCTTTCCGCCTGGAGGACGGTGTGACGTTCTTGCACGTCGCTCTGATCGACGATCCCGACAACAACCCGCTCGGTGAATCCCCTGCGTTTGCGGAGTTCCAGCGCGAGCTCCGCGACCGTTGCGAGATACCTCCGGAGGTCAAAGGTGGGACCCTCGTAGGGTCCTATGCCATGGTGGATTGATCGGTTCCTCCTCCGATGTACGGACCGCCGGGCCGTACGTGCGGCTCGGCCCCTATGGTCCTGGCGATGATCACGCTCAAGGACGTGTCCAAGGTCTATCCCGGAAGCACCGCTCCCGCCGTTGGTGGGCTCTCGCTCACGGTGCCCGAAGGTGAAATCGCCGTGCTCGTCGGCCCGTCCGGCTGCGGCAAGACCACGACGTTGAAAATGATCAACCGCCTGATCGAACCCACATCAGGCTCGATTGAGGTCGGCGGGCAGGACGTCCTCAGTCTCGACCCGCAAGAACTCAGACGCGGCATCGGATACGTGATCCAGCAGATCGGCCTCTTCCCGCACCGCACGATTGCCGAGAACATCGCCACCGTGCCTCACCTCCTCGGTTGGGACCAGCGAAGAATCGACGCCCGCGTCGATGAGCTGTTCGACGTGGTGCATCTCGAAGGTGACATGCGTGACCGCTATCCGGCAGAGTTGTCTGGCGGTCAGCGGCAGCGGGTAGGAGTCGCACGAGCGCTGGCGGCCGACCCGCCGGTCATGCTCATGGACGAGCCGTTTGGAGCGGTCGACCCCATCATTCGCGCCAGGCTTCAGGATCAGTTCCTCGAGCTCCAGTCGGAGCTGCGCAAGACGATCGTCATGGTGACGCATGACATCGACGAGGCCATCCGGCTGGGCGATCATGTCGCCATCCTCAACGTAGGCGGCGTGCTCGAGCAGTTCGCCGCACCGGAGGTGATGCTGCGCGAGCCGGCCAACGACTTCGTTGCGGACTTCCTCGGTGCGGATCGAGGGCTGAAGCGTCTCGGCTTGATTCCGCTGAGCTCCATAGAGCTGGACGGAGGACCTGTGGTAGCGCCCAACGCAGGGGTCGGTGAGGCGCGGTGGGTCATGGACCAATACGGCATCGACTGGTTTGCGGTCGGCGAAGGGACCCGGCTTGATGGCTGGGCGCCAGCGACCGTCCTCGCTTCCGCCGAAGACACGATCGCGTCTGTCCCGTTGCATCGGTTCCGGTCGTTCGTCGACGTTTCGGCGACACTGAAGGAAGCGCTCGATGTGGTGCTCAGCTCGCGGACTCGCTTTGCGGCGGTGTTTGACGGCGCAGACTTCCTCGGCATGCTCACGGTGGAACGCATCAGCCGCGAGATCGTGCAGTGATGGTCCTGGCGCAGACCTCAGCAGATGCCTTCGTGTCCTGGGAGTGGATCTCGGGCCACCTCGATGAGATCGGCGAGAAGGTGATCGAGCACCTCGTGCTGGCGGGTATCGCCCTGGCGGTGGGGTTCGTGATCTCGATGGTGCTCTCCCTCATTGCGCTTCGGTACCACCGCACCTACGCCCCGATCACCTGGTTCGCCGGAGCGTTGTACTCCATCCCCTCGCTCGCGCTGTTCGCCTTCCTCGTGCCCATCACCGGCTTCACCATCCTGACGGCGCAAATCGGGCTCGTCGGGTACACGCTGTTGATCCTCGTACGCAACATGGTGGCCGGCATCAACGGGGTCCCCGCAGAGGTCATAGAGTCCGCGATCGGCATGGGCTACGGGCGCAGGCGGCTGTTCCTCCAGATCGAGCTTCCGCTTGCGCTGCCCGTCATCATGGCCGGAGTGAGAATCGCAGCGGTGACGACGACCGGTCTGGTGACGGTGACGGCGCTCATCGGACAAGGAGGCGTCGGGTTCTTCATTCTCCGCGGTCTCGGCCGCTTCTTCTCCACCGAGATCGTGCTCGGCACTGGGCTGGCGGTCGTGCTGGCGGTGACCGTAGATGTTGCGTTGCTGGCACTCGAGCGGCTGCTCACACCGTGGAGCCGGCGCAAGGCGGCGAGCTGATGGAGTTCCTCGGAGACCTGGTCAACTGGTTTGCGAATACCTGGAGTGGCTCCTCGGGCTACGTGAACCGTATGTGGGAGCACATCCAGGTGTCCGGCGTCGCCGTCATTGCTGCGATCGCCGTGGCGCTGCCGCTTGCCGCCTGGCTTGGCCACACCGGAAGGGGCGGCCTTGCCGCAGTGTCCGTCGTGAACGTCGGGCGAGCGCTGCCCTCCTTCGGCATCGTTGCGCTCGCCTTGCCCATCACCATCCGCCTCGCGGAACGGTTCGACTTCATCTCCAGCGGTCTCGGGTTCTTGCCGACGTTCGTGGCGCTCTTTGCCCTCGCACTCCCGCCGATCTTCACCAATACCTACACGGGGATCCGTTCGGTCGAACCCGACATCGTCGAGGCGGCACGGGGCATGGGGGTCGGTGAGTTGCGCATCCTCACGCTGATCGAGATGCCGATCGCATCGCCCGTGATGCTGGCAGGGATTCGCACGTCGTCCGTTCAGGTGGTGGCCACGGCAACGCTCGGCGCGTTGGTGGCCTACGGCGGGCTCGGCCGGTACATCATCGACGGGTTTGCCGTCCAAGACAACGTGTCGATCGTCGCCGGAGCGCTGCTGGTTGCGCTGCTGTCGATCGCCACGGAGCTGGGCTTCAGCCTGCTGGAACGCAGAGTGATCCCTCCGATGCTGCAACAGCGGCCCCGCCCCGGAGGGGCTGAAGACCGTGCTTTGGGTGATCCGGTCGCACCCGGTCCAGTCGTGGCCGGCTGAACCGGTTGTCGGACAGCACGCAACCACGGCTATCGTTTTGGATTCGCCGGTCACACATGGCCGGCGTTTTCCATCCGCTACGAGAGGAGACGTACCCATGCGGAACATCGTCCGCAGCAGGGTCGTTGGGGCGGCCTTCATTGCATTGGCGCTCGTCGTCAGTGCGTGTGGGTCGGGTGACGACTCAACAGAGGGCCAGACGATCACCGTTGGCTCGACCAATTTCGGCGAACAGCTCATCCTGGGCGACATCTACGCTACGGCGCTCGAAGAAGCCGGCTACTCCGTCGAGCGCTCTTTCAACCTTGGTTCCCGCGAAGTCGTGAACCCCGCACTGAAGTCGGGCGAGATCGACATGCTCGCCGAGTACACGGGAACGCTGCTGACCTTCGAGGGTGGTACATCGAGTACCGACTCGGACGAGACGTGGGACAACCTGAATGGGGTGCTGGAAGACCAGGGTCTGACGGCTCTCGACTACTCCCCGGCACAGGACAAGAACGGGATCGTTGTCACGGGGGCAACGGCCGAAGAGTTCGGCCTCGCCACGGTCAGCGACCTTGCCGGGTACAACGATCAGTTCATCTTTGGCGGGCCGCCTGAGTGCCCTGAGCGTGAGTTCTGCATGATCGGTCTCATGGACGTCTACGGGCTGTCGTTTGCCGAGTTCAAGCCGCTCGATGTCGGCGGGCCGCTCACCGTGGCCGCCCTCGAGGGCGGTGAAGTCGACGTTGCGTTGCTGTTCACGTCCGACGGTGTCATCACCGCCAAGGGCTTTGTCCTCCTCGAAGACGACCAGAACCTGCAGCCCGCCGAGAACATCGTCCCGGTGGTCCGCACCGAGATCGTCGACGAGTACGGCGACGGGTTCGTCGAGCTGATCAACGAGGTCAGCGCCAAGATCACCACCGCAGAGCTGTCTGCGCTCAACAGCCGCTTTGGGGAAGGGGAAGATCCGGATGCGCTTGCCCTGGAGTGGTTGACGGCCAACGGGTTCATCTCCAGCTGACCGAAACGCATCTGTCTACGTCGAGAGCGGGGCCTGCAGGCCCCGCTCTTGCATTACCCGTCATGAGACGGTTGTGCCATCAGCCCAGACCCTGTCGAGTAGGCCAGCCAGGTAGGCGTGGTGGTACGCCGTGGGAGCACCTCGGAGAGCACCAAATCCACCTGCTCCCGAGAACCGTTGCCGGCCCGTCGGAAACGCTTTGTGCCATCACGGCGAGCGTACCGCGCCCTCTCGCCGACTCCTCCCACGGCGCTTGACAGGCCGTGTACGTTGGAGACGTCCGATGGTTTCTCTGGTGGTAGGAGGGTGTCGATGGCGTGGTACTGGACGGACGACCTGGCTCGGCTCGTGATCGATCACGATGGCGTCCCCCCTGAGCGACTCGCCACCTGGCTCTCCGTCCCCAGCGCCTACCGCAGCGACCTCGAGCCCATCGCCTTCGCTCGTGAGCTGTTCGAGCTCGACGCCCCCGATGCCCCAACCGGAGATTCGGCAACCTCCGCTGCCTGAGGTTCCCGTCCGGTCGATGTATCACCACGGCTCCCGAAGAGTCATGTCCGGCAGCGCTGCGAGTAGCGTTGAACGCGGAGCCGAGGAGGAGAGAGCCGATGGCGGACGACTACACCGAGGACCGGGGGAATCCGTGGGACTACGACCCGGGACCACCCAGGAACCGCCGCTGGCCGCGGCTGTTCAGCGAGACGCCGAACTATCGCGGGTTGAGCAAAGCCGTGATGGGGAGCGAGAAGTTCCGCTGGCACTTCGGCCCGATGTTCTACCGGGGCCGACTAGGTGACAACCAGGTCAAGGTGCTCGTCATCGGCCAGGAAGGCGGTCAGGACGAGGCGCTCTCCCACCGCTCCTTCACCGGGGGAAGCGGTTCCCGCATGCAGCACTTCCTGCACCACGTGGGCATCACGGAGTCGTACCTCTTTCTGAACACGTTCGTGTATTCGATACACCAGCAGTACACGGGTAGCAAGATCCGCTGGCTGGCCCAGGACCCCGACAGCCCCATCCAGCAGCATCGTCAGGAGATTCTCGACTACGTCATCGCCCGCAACGACGTCCATCTCGTGATTGCGGTGGGGACCGCGGCCAAGGAATCTGTCCACTCTTGGGTGACCTCCCACGGCGGTGCGTGCCCGGACGGCATCGACGATCTCAGCACCTGCGAATCGACGGTGCTGGGTCTCAAGACCAAAGTCATCGGGGTCGTACATCCAGGCGGGGCTTCCGCAGGAAACATCGGTCCCATCAGGGCCGACTTTCAGCGCGCGGCAGAGCTCGTGGAGCAGTGGGCCGCAGCCGACCCCAACTGGCTGCCCGCCGACTCGGGTACGACGCGCACCGCTGCAGCCGACTTCACGTACAGCTCGGCGCCGATCCCGTTCCGTGATTTGCCTTTTGGCATCCCGTGGCGGCTGGGACGCGGCGGCACCACCAGCAATCGCAAGGACTCGCAGCGCGGCATCCAGGTCTTCGGCGAGAACGGCAAGTACGGAAACAAGGGCCACAAGCTGACATACGGCACGGACGGCAACGGAAGTGCCGCCGGCTATGCGGATCAGCCGGGCGACACCCCGTACGAGCCGCCCGTTGCCGACTACACCGCGTACGATCGCGGTCCCGGCTCGACGTGGGCGAGACTCCTCATGGGCGGCAAACCTGGTTTGGCATGGCCCGACTTCACCACGATGGGGGCCGACGCCCACCCATCGTTCGGCCACGGACCGATCTATCGCGGCCGGCCCGACGATGCCTCTGTCATCATCCTCGCCGACCAGCAGTCCCACGACGACCTGTTCACCACGAGGGCGCTCACCGGCGAGGCCGGTCAGCGTCTGACTGGTTTCCTCGAGGCAATGGGCATCACCGAGAGCTACGTCGTGTTCCGGGTGCTTCCGGTGGACACGCTCGACACACCTGTCTCGGTGCGCGACGCCTGTGTCGACGACCCCCAAGTACGTGCCCTGTATGCCGCGATGGTCGAGCGCGCCGCCAAGGCCAACAGCAAACGCAAAGTGGTGCTGGCCATCGGGCCTGCGGCACAACGCCTCGTCCCCAACGCCAACCCGACGGGTCTTCCGGTCGTCGAGATGAAAGCCTGGAGCCAGTCCGGCGCTTCGACGAACTGGCGAGGGGCATTGCAGGACTTGGAGAATCTGACCTACGGGAAGGACCTCTCCGGGCCGTCGTTCAACTGGGACGGCAAGCGGCGCCAGATCCCGCGCGCCGACCTGCCCTACGGGACGCTCTGTTGGCAAGGCTCCTCGGGAGATCGGGCGGCGAAGGCGGAGCGCAACAACAAGCCATCACCCGACTACTTCAAGCTGCTGATGCCACGATGGGCCTTCGAACTCGACCCGGACGACCTCACGGCCGCGGAACAAGCCGCAGCCTCGGGAGCACCATGACGCAGGAGACCTCCCAATTCGAGGTCCAGGGACACATCGTCCCGCTGACGAAGGCACGTCCTGACTCGACCTTTGCCGGCCGGGTTCGGATGAGCGGAGACCGCATCGAGCGCGTGTTGCACCGTCGCTTCCCGCCGCCGACCGGCTTCACACAGGTCGATGTCGGCGACGCCTTCGTCTATCCAGGCCTCATCGACATGCACTCGCACCTCGGATACGCACCCTTGCCGATGTGGTCCGAGCCCTCCAGGCCGGCAGACCGTCCTTGGCTCAACCGCAACAACTGGCCGAATGCCAAAACCTACAAGCCGGCCGTCAGCTGGCCGGGGTATGCCTACATGAAGGGAGCGCCGGAAGCTCTCCTGGCCTATGCCCAAGTTCGTGCCCTTGCCGGGGGAACCACCGCCATCCAAGGCTGGCCTGCCGGATACGGCCGTCTCGTGAACAAGCTGATCCGCAATGTCGACGACGATATCGATCCCGATTGGATTCGCACCTCGGTCATCAACCTGAGCCCTGTGGAGCTCGACGATCGCCGAGATTCTCTCGACGTTGGCAGAGCGCTGATCTATCACCTTTGCGAAGGGCAGCGGGACAGCACGGTTGCGGGAGAGTTCACCGACGCTGCCCGCGCCAACTGTCTCCGCCACCGGCTCTTTGCCATCCACTGCAATGCGGTCGGTGAAGCTGAATTCGCCCAGTGGCAGATCCGGGCTGCGGCCGACGACGGGGCCTCGCCGGGCGGCGTGGTGTGGTCGCCGCTTTCCAACCTGTGGCTTTACGGGGAGACGACAGACGTGATGGCGGCCCGCCGCCACGACATCACGATCTGCCTCGGATCGGACTGGGGCCCGTCTGGATCGAAGAACCTCCTCAACGAAATGAAGGTCGCGTACCTCTTCGCTGCACGCGCCGGACTGGACCTTTCGACGTTCGACATCGTGACGATGGCGACGTCGGCGCCGGGAGACCTGCTCGATCGTGTTCCGAGTTGGACCGGATTCGCAGGAGGCAGGCTCGAGCCCGGTCGTGCGGCAGATCTCGTGGTCGTGACCCGGCACACCGACGATCCGTGGCGCAACCTCGTCATGGCGACCGAGCGCGACGTCGAGCTGGTGGTCGTTGACGGCCAGGCCCGTTATGGCACCCGGCAACGGATGCGCCAGGCCGGCCAGCGCAACACCACGTCCGTGCCGCTTGGCCGAGCCCGACGCCACGTGCCGCTCCGCAGTCCCGTCGACGAGCGGCGCCGCTGGACGTGGACGTCCGTCCGCGCCGACCTCGAGCGTGTCCGGAGCGACCCGCACCACGCGATCGAAGTCGGGCTCGGCCAGGCCATGGCTGCCCTCGCCGGTGACGATGAGGTCACGGCCGAGGGGCAGCCGTTGCTCGTTCTCGAGCCCGACATGCCCGGCGGCGCAGGTCAGGTTGCGGGGCCACCTCCGCCCGGTGCAGAGTTTTCGGTTCCCCCGGTGGAGTCGCTGGCTCATGACCGCCGGTGGCTCTCGTCGGTGAAAGACGCCGGATACGACGGCGCCCTCCTCGCCGAGCTGACCACCGTGTACCGCAGATGACTGCTCGCCGCACCGCCGCCGACTCGCAGCGTGCCCGCGTTGGCGACGCACTCGATCAAATGGACCTCCCCGCGAGCGGGGTGACGCAGGATGAACAAGCAGCCATCGTGGATACGTTCATCCGGATCCTCGATGGGCTCTACGTTCACCTTCCGTTGAAGAGGGCGATGTACGGCATCGATCCCGTCCAGCAGCTCAGGCGGCTTCTCGACCGGGTTCGCGCCGGGATCGACGAAGCGACATTCCACGCCGAGATGAGTCGGACCGTCACCAGTCTCCGGGACGCCCACACGAGCTATGTCGGGCCGGCCTCGCTACAGGGGATGGTCGCAGTGCTCCCGTTCCTCATCGAGGAGTACCTGGAGGGCGGCGAACTTCGCTACCTGGTGTCGAAGGTCGCAGAAGGTGCATTAGACGACGCCGGGTTCAAGGGCGGCGTCGAGGTGCTTGCTTGGAACGGCACACCGGTCGCCATGGCCGTGATGCGGCATGCCGAGCGGGAGCGCGGGGGGCGGCCGGACAGTGCCAGGGCGAGGGCTCTCGAGTCGCTCACCTTTCGTCCCCTCCGATACGGGCCGCCACCGGATGAGGCGTGGGTTGATCTTCGCTACCGGGATGCGGACGAGGAGGAGCACGAGATTCGCATCCCGTGGCGCGTCGTCCGCCCGCTGTCCAACGGCCAAGATCCGCATCCGACGGCACCGGAGGCGCTGGCATCTGCGCTCTACGCTGATCGGGGTGTCATCCGCCGGGCGAAGAAGGCATTGTTCAACCACGAGCTGTGGAAGAGCGAGCTGATCGACGCAAGGACGGTCGCCAAGCTCGGAGACCCGGATGAGGGCTGGATCAGCGGGAAGTTCCAGGATGCTGTGTCGGCCAAGACGGTATCGACGCCCGACGGACCGTTCGGCTACCTCCGCTTGTGGAGCTTCGACGTCCTCGACGACGTCGCGTTCGTGAACGAGGTCGTGGATCTGCTCGCACTCCTCCCCCAGCGCGGTCTCATCATCGACCTGCGGGGCAATCCCGGCGGTCTCATTTGGGCCGCCGAGCGGCTCCTGCAGCTGTTCACGCCGCACCTCGTCGAGCCAACTCGCTTCTCGCTGGTGGCCACCGACCTCACGAGGGCCCTTGCCGCCTCTCGTCGCAACGAACGAACGCTGAGCCCGTGGCAAAAGAGCCTCAACGATGCGGTCGCCACCGGCGAGCTGTACTCACAGGCCGTGCCCATCACGCCGGTCGAGCGCTGCAACGATATCGGTCAGGTCTACGGCGGACCGGTGATCGCCGTGGTCGACGCCACGAGCTACAGCGCAGCTGACCTCTTCGCGGCCGGGTTCGCCGACAACAACATCGGGACCATCGTCAGTATCGGCCAGGCGACCGGAGCGGGCGGCGCCAATGTGTGGCGGGCCGATGCCGTTGCTGTGGCACTGGCGGCGACCGACCATGCAATCCATCCGCTCCCGCACGGGTACGGCTTCACCATCTCCGTGCGGAGGGCGACTCGAATCGGCACCGCTGCAGGCACCCCGATCGAGGATGTTGGTGTCGTCGGCCACCGGCGTCACGCCATGACCAAGAACGACCTGCTCCGTGGCAATGAGGACCTGTTTGCGGCGTGCGGGACACTCCTGGCATCCGAACCCACCTCCGGCCTCGATATTCGTTGGGAGCGCCCGTCGCTGTCGATCACGACGGAGGAACTCGATCGGGTGGACGTGTATCTTGACAATCGGCCCTACACAACGCTCGACGTGATCGCGGACGGCAGCATCAGCATCGAGTTGCCCGACCCTGAGGTCATCCGCGTAGAGGGCTACCGCGGCCAGAACCTCCGGCAGTCAAGGACGTTCGACAACTCCATGGATTGAGCGGCTGCAGTGGCTCTGCAGGGCTTGTGCGAAGACCGCCTCTTGGTGGAGAAGTAGCCTGAGGAGTGAGGGCCCCCTTGCGAAGGTGAAGGTACCGACGTTGATCGACAAGCCGGCGAGGTGAGAGGTGGTTTCTGATCGAGCCCCATCTGTCGCATCCAACCGGGGGCTCCATGCTCGGGACTCGACACGCCGCAGTCGATCGCAGCGTCCTCGCTTGAGACCCCCTAGACGATCTTCACCCAGACCGCCCGCTCGACCTCTCGCCGAATAGACGGCTAGCCCGGCGAACCGCATCGCCATCGTGACCTGGATCGAACGCACCTACCACGAACGCCGACGCCAAGCCGCCCTCGGCCGATTGACCCCCACCGAATACGAAACCACGATGACCCCACAGACGGCACTCGCCGCCTGACCCAACCTGTCACCCCAAAGCGCGGCAGTCTCCTCGTTCACCCCGAACACTTGAACGTGTGAACACAGAGTACTTCAGCGATTTCTGGTGCCGTCGCCATTATCACTCCACCGACGAACGTCCAGTACGCGTCCGATTCCAGGATGGCAAGAATGACCGCTCCCACACCTTCGGTAGCGGCGCCCGTCGCTAGTAGTACGGCGCCATAGATGGCGAGTGCGGTGAAGATCTCGACACCGGCGATGACTATCCCTAGGAAGATCTCGCAGGGGACACACGATGCCGTATTGCCGGTGCCCAGGGTGGTGTCAGCGCGCCAGTCGAGCGCTGGTACGGACGTCAAGTCAACGCCTGCGTGCCGATCAAGAAGCGTCTGCACATCGGTATCGAATGAGTTGCGATGGGCCGATGCGATAGCCCCGCCATATCGTTCGACTGTCGCGAGCGGAGAGGATCGGAAGTCGTCGAGCGACAGGGATCCATTTGCGAGATCTGCGCGAATCCTCTTGGCCGCGTCAGCGTGCGGTGAGAACTTCGGAGGTGATGTGGACATGTTCACTCCCATCGAATCGATGGCTCAAGCTACTCACGGGCGCACCACTGGAGCAAGTGACACCGCTCGCTGAGATTGCGGCTCTTCCGGGTTGGAGTAGGGAGTGAGGGGTAGTTGGGGTCCTCGGACGCGATCAAGGGGCCGTGCCATCGTCTGATCCACCCGGATGGCTTCTCGGCCAGACGATGGGATCGATGCCGTCATCGAGGTGCAGGACAAAGACGGGAAGCTCGCAACGCTGGTTGTCGAGGCCAAGCGTACTGCCGGGGGGCGAGATGTCGGACCTCGTCGTGAGCAACTCGACGCCCTCGCCGTGCGGTTCCCGCAGGGTCAAGGCCCGGTTCTCGCTCGCTATCTGTCGCCGCCAGTGCGGGCGCTGTCGACGGAGGCCGGTCTCTCCTACGTGGACGCAACGGGGAACATGCGCATCGCGATCGACAGCTCCGGCTTGTTCCTCTCCGATAGCGGCGCCGATCGAGACCCTTGGCGGGGTCCGGGGCTTCATCGTGGCACGTTGAAGGGTGAACCCGCCGCCAACATCGTGCGTGCGATCGCCGATTTCGCCGGCCGGCCCCCCTCGGCGGGTCTGGTGCATGATCCGAACAATGCACCACGCAGATCACCGCGCCATCTCGGCGATTTTCCGCCCACGATCCTGCCCAGACCTCGCTTGTTGCCAGCACACTCCCTTCATCGATTCACCGGATTCCGCGTCGCTAGCGGGTCGGCGTGCCTGCGTTGAGGCTGATCTCAGCCTTGCTCGAGCTCCTGGAGATAGGCGCGACGCCACCGTTCCGTCGTCTCGACCTGGTTGAATGTGTAGATGTGGACACCGACGATGTGGGCCACTGGGTCGGGCAGCGTCGGGGCGAGGTCTTCCAGGAGCTCGTCAGGGGTGTAGCCGCCGGGCTCGGCGAAAGCCCGCAGCAGACCGCGGTGCCGGGACAAGAACTTCATCGACCGCCCGACGCCGATGCGCGTCGAGATCCGCATCAGCTTCATCCGATCCGCCACCCCGGGGATGCCCACGATCGCAGGGAGGGCGATGCCCTCCGTCCGCATCGCCATTAGCCAGGCGGCAATCGTGTCTGCATCAAAACACATCTGGGTCGTCATCGACGTCGCATACGGCTGCTTGTCGTGCAGCGCCCACAGGGCAGTGTCGCTATCGACGATGTGGTGGCCCTCAGGGTATGCGCCGATCCCGATCTCATCGAAGACGGCATCGGTGTCCGCGATGGCCCGCAACAGTGCCGCCGCATCGAAGTACTTCCCCGGATCCGCCGTGTCGCCGCCGATGACGAAGATGCTGCGGATGTCCAACTCGTCGATCCGTGCGAGCAACGACTCGAGGTGGCTGCGATCGCGTGTCATCCGCGCCGACAGATGGGGTATGACGTCGAAACCTCGGAACCGGAGCGCGGCGGCGACACCCAGCGTGTCCTCCAGCGTCCGGGTCGGCGACGCGGTGATCGACACGGTTGCGCCGTCAGGCAAGAACGCTGCCTGGTCGAGCACGTTCTTCAACGGGATCAACTCGAATATGGGATGCTCGAGGAGGCCCCGGATCGCAGTGCGCTGTCCGTCGTCGAGCTGTTGGTCGGCCATCGTGGTCCTCTACGGGTTGGCGTCCGGCAGCAGGGCTTTGCGGCGCGCGATCCACTCGATCAGCTCTGCATCGAGCGCTTCAGCGAGAGGAGGCGGCTCGTAGCTCGCCAGCATCTGCTTGCACTTCTCCGAGGCTCGCACCATGGCGTCTCGCGAGCCTTCCAGCTCCCACTGCTCGAAGCTGTTGTTGTCCGCAAGCTCTGAGCGCCAGAACGCGGTCTCGAAGTTGGCCAGCGTGTGCGCCGTCCCGAGGAAGTGCTGGCCCGGCCCGTTCTCGATCATGGCGTCCAGCGCAAGGGAGTTGTCGTCCACTGCGACGCCGCGCACCCAGCGCTCCATCATCGAAGCCTCGTCTGCGTCGATGATGAACTTCTCATAGCCGACGGTCAGACCGCCTTCCAGCCACCCCGCGGCGTGGAGCACGAAGTTCACGCCCGCCTGGACGGTGGGGAGGAAGCTCATGGCGCTTTCGTACGCCGCCTGAGCATCCGCGATCTTCGATGCGGTGAAGTTGCCTCCCGACCGAAAGGGTACGCCCAGGCGACGCGCCAACTGGGCAACGACATACAGCATCATCGCCGGCTCAGGAGTACCAAAGGTGGGGGCCCCCGACTGCATCGACATCGAACTGGCGAAAGAACCGAAGATCACCGGAGCCCCGGGCCGCACGATCTGAGTGAAAGCCATACCGGCCAGCGCCTCGGCGAGCGTCTGGGTTGCCGTGGCGGCCACCGTCGACGGGGACATCGCCCCGGCAAGGATGAACGGAGTGACGAGCACCGCCTGGTTGTTCTCTGCGTAGACCTTCGCCGAGCCGAGCATGTTGTGGTCCCAGGACATCGGCGAATTGGCGTTGGCCAGCGCCAACATGACGGTCTTCTCGGCAACGATGTCCGCTCCAAATACCACCTTGGCGAGATCCACCGAGTCCTGGGCACGATCTGGATGGGTCACCGATCCCATGAACGGCTTGTCGTGGTACTTGACGTGGGCGTACAGCATGTCGAGATGCCGCTGGTTGACCGGGACGTCCACCGGTTCGCACAAGGTCCCGCCCCCATGATGGAGCGCAGGCGACATCGCCGTCAGCTTGGCGAGGTTGTGAAAATCCTGGAGGGTGGCGTAGCGGCGGCCGCCTTCGAGGTCCCTGACGAAGGGTGGACCGTACACAGGGGCGAACACCAGATGGGGGTCGCCGATCACGACCGAGCGCTCAGGGTTGCGGGCATGCTGGGTGAACACCTTGGGCGCAGAGGCCTGGATGATCTGCCGGCACATTTCCCTTGGGAACCGCACCCGGGTGCCGTCGACGTCGGCACCGGCCGCGGCGAAGATCCGCACCGCCTCGTCGTACCCGACGACCTCGATCCCGACCTGTTCGAGCAGAGTGTCGGCGTTGTGTTCGATCAGCGACAGCGCCTCGTCGGACAGCACCTCCAGCGGCGCCAGCGTACGCGTCAAGAACTTCTGCTGCTCCAAGGCACTCGCCACCCGGGCAGCCTGCCTGGCGGCTCGGCCCCCGCTACGCGTCCGCCGACCTTCGCTCATTCCGCCTCCTTGGTTGCTGTGCGCCGGCGACGTCGCCCGCTTGCGGCCGCATCTGTGGTCTTTGCGGTCGGGAGAACGATCACCTCGGCCAGGTGTGGGGTGGGCTCCGTCTCGTGGGGAAACGCCATCGCAGCAACAAAGAGGTCCTGAAACCGCGGCTCCGTCGCCGTCTCGATCTTGGTCACGGCTTCCGTGACTTCGGCCATCTCGGTCCGTTCGCGGCGCGACAGCAGTGCACGCACTGCTCCCAGACCGGACGCGTTGCCCGCGGCACCGGCCATCCCGAGCGGTAAGTCGGGGATCAGCCCAAGCACCATTGCGTAGAGCGGATCGATGTGCGACCCGAACGCCCCGGCCAGCCGGATGGTGTCGATCGCCTCGAGGCCCGATCGCTCCCGCAGCAGGTCGATACCCGCACGCAACGCGGCCTTGGCAAGTTGGATGGCCCGGACGTCGTTTTGGGTGATGCGCAGCTCGGGGCTACCCCGGTGCAGCACGTACGCAAACGTCCGGCCATCCGGCACGACGCGATCGGTCCGGTCCGCCATGCCCCCGTCGATTCGGCCACGGACGTCCACGACTCCGGTCAGGAAGAGTTCGGCGATGACCTCGACGATGCCCGATCCGCAAACCCCTGCGATCGCCAGCCCTTGCGTCTCAGCCGCAAAACCGTCTTCATCCGACCAGAGCTCGGCACCGATGACCCGAAATCGTGGCTCGAGGCTCTGCCGGTCGATGCGCACCCGCTCGATGGCGCCAGCAGTGGCACGAACACCACAACTGATCTCCCCGCCCTCCAGCGCCGGTCCGGTCGGGCTCGAGGCGGCAAACAGACCGCCACGATGGCCGAGGACGATCTCTGCGTTCGTCCCCACGTCGACCAACAGTTGCACGGCTTCCGATCGGTGAGGACCTTCTGCGAGTATCGCCCCTGCGGTGTCGGCACCGACGTGGCCCGCGATGCAGGGACCAAACGTGGCAGTGGCGTTCGGGGCGTCGAGTCCGACGTCGCCCGCATACACCGAGGTCATGCGGCAGGTCGCCAGCGTGAACGGCGCCGTTCCGAGCGGCGTCGGGTCGAAACCGAGATAGAAATGCTGCATCACGGGATTGCCGACCAGGAACACGTCGAGTACTCGATCCCGCGGCAGATCGACGGCGTCCACCAACTCTCCGACCACGCCGTCCACCGCAGCCCTGAGTACATCCGTCAGTTGCGCCCGACCGTCCTCATGCATCATCACGTACGAGACTCTGCTCATGAGGTCCTCCCCGAACCGGATTTGGGGATTCATCGCGCCTGCCGTGGCGAGCAGCTCGCCGCTGTCGAGGTCGCACAGGTATCCAGCGATGGTCGTGGAGCCGATGTCGACCGCGACGCCGACGGCTCGGTCGACGTAGCCTGGCCACGCCGCAACCACCGCGTGCTCGTCACGGACGGCCACGGTGACGGCCCCCGCACCTTCGGTGAGTACTCGATGGAGGTCTTGCAGCACCCGGGGTTCGACGTCCACCTCGGCCAGTTCCCATTGCTCCGCCAATGCAAGCGTCACCGTCTCCAGGTCGCTGACCTCGCTGCCAAGCACGTTGGCTGCGGTCTCGATGTAGTGCAGATCGACGAGGGGATCGACGGTCAGCGGACCCGTCGCGAGGTCCTTGCGGACGACCTGCTTGTGGACCTGGCTGGTTGGCGGGACGTCGATGACGAGGTCACCAAGAACCGTGGCACCGCAGCCGAGCCGGCGATCAACCGGCATGCCCTTCCTCGAGTCGTACTTGGTCTCGTTGTCCGACCACGGTCCCAGCGCCTCGGCGACAGACGTCAGCGACCACTTGCTGAACTGCCCGAATCCCGGTGCCACGAGACAGCGGCCGCAGATGCCCCGTCCCCCGCACACCGAGTCGAGGTCTGCCCCTGCCTGCCGGGCCGCATCGAGCACCGACGTGCCGTCGGCGACCTTGGTTTCAAGGCCGGAAGGAGTGAACACGACACGGTGGTCAGGCGTCACGATCGATCCCGTCAGGCGGGTGCGGAACGGCGGCGGTTGGTGCGTCGCCTCGCTCCATCGGTGCCGGGAGCTGCCGGCTGCCGGTAGCTGCGAATCCACGTCGCACAGTCCTTGTCGACGCCCATCAGCACATCCGCCGCACGAACGGCCCGCATGATCTCGGGTTCCAAAGGGTTGGTGATGGCGGAGGTCAGACCGGCGCCGATCGCCATCGAGAGGAATGCGGCGTTGATGCCCGGCCGGTTGGGGAGACCAAAGCTGACGTTCGAGGCGCCGCACGTGGTGTTGACCCGCAGCTCGTCCCTGAGGCGGCCCACCAGGCGCAAGACCTGCTGCCCCGCGGTGGCCATCGCACCGATTGGCATCACCAACGGGTCCACGACGACGTCCTCGACGCCGATGCCGTAGTCGGCGGCAACACCGACGATCTTGCGGGCAACCTCGAACCTCACGTCGGGATCCTCGGAGATACCGGTTTCGTCGTTGGTGATCGCCACCACCGCTGCACCATGGCGGGCAACGAGCGGGAGCACCCTGTGCAGCGTTGCGTCCTCCCCCGTAACCGAGTTGACCAGCGCCTTGCCCTTGTACACCGACAGCCCGCGCTCCAACGCTTCGATGATCGACGAGTCGATCGACAACGGAACGTCGGTGATCGACTGCACCAGCTCGATAGCGGCGGCCAGGATGGCGGGCTCGTCCGCAAGCGGGATCCCGGCGTTGACATCGAGCATCGGGGCCCCGGCGGCGACCTGGGCGAGGGCGTCGCTCTCCACCCTGCTGTAGTCGCCGCTGCGCATCTCTTCTGCGAGCAGCTTGCGCCCCGTCGGGTTGATGCGCTCGCCTATCACGACGAAAGGCCGGCCGGAGCCGATGACGACTTCTCGCGTGGCCGAGCCCACAACGGTGTCGGTCATCAGAGGTCTCCCTGGGTCTCGTCGATGCCCCCGGCGTCGATCAGACGCTGCAGTACGGCTGGGGTGAATCTGGCATCGAGCGTGGCGACCTCCGCCTCGACCTCGTCTTGGAGGTCGTCACCACAGGGGCGCGACTCCCGTCGCCATTCGTCGAGGTACTCGTTGGTGGTCTTCTTGCCGGCCACGACGGCAGCCCGGTCGACCGCGATCTGAAAGCGCTCGTGCAACTGGACGCTGGCCTTGCGTCGCCCGTCTCGTGCAGTGACCTGAGCGGGGATGTCGCGCCACAGGATCGTGATCAGCTCGGGGGTTGCGCCGGCATTCCTCCCACCGGGGCGATTGCCCCTCACGATGCGACCGGCACCGGCATGGGCAGGAGCTGGTCGCCTCTGCGAAGAGCCACGTTGCGCAGCGCCGGCTCGAGATCGCCGTACCCGACAGGGCGATGCTCAAAGTCGAGACCGAGCCGTTCGGCTGCCGCCTCGCTGCGAGCGATCAGGTCCGGCGTCGCCCGCTGCGACAGATATGCGACGCGGGTGTAATTGCCGAAGTAGGCATCGAGCAGCTCGGGATGGCGATCGAGCCCAAGCCCTTCCCATACGATCCGATCGAAGTGGCGTGCCAGGTAGTCCGTGAGATAGAAGGTCCCGATCTCGTCGCCGGCTATCGCAGCAAACACCGGGGCGGTGGAGAAGAATTCGTAGCAATGCGCTCCGGGAAGACGCACCGCACCGTACTCCTCGACGACCGCGTCGAGATGCCCTCCCGTGCCGCAATCGGCATAGCCCACCAGGATGGAGTCGTACTGGTCGCGTCGTGCTTCGAGCCTCGCGGCAACGGCGTCGGGGATGCGTTCCGGCCGGTTGTGCAGGTCGGCGGGTAGGGACTCGACTGTCACGTGGGCCCAGCGGTTGCAGCGCACGATGTCGAGAATCTCTCTTGTCAACGCCCCGCAGGCGAGCACGAGCACCCGGGGGTGCGCCGTTTCAGGCATCCTCGGCAGCCAGCATCCGACGGCGTGCAACCATCTCTTTGGCCGACTCGGCCGCAACGGCGGCATCTCGGCAGTAGGCGTCGGCGCCCACGGCAGCGCCGAACTCCTCGTTGAGCGGCGCACCGCCGACGAAGACGAGGTAGTCGTCCCGGATGCCCCGGTCCTTCATCGCGTCGATGACGACCTTCATGTACGGCATCGTGGTCGTGAGCAATGCCGACATGCCGAGGATGTCCGGGTTGTGCTCGTCGAGCGCGGCCAGGTACTCGTCGACGTCGGTGTTGATGCCGAGGTCAATCACCTCGAACCCGGCGCCCTCGAGCATCATCGCCACGAGGTTCTTGCCGATGTCGTGGATGTCACCCTTGACGGTGCCGATCACGACCGTGCCGACGGTCTCCGCTCCGGTTTCGGCGAGCAGCGGACGCAGGATGGCCATGCCGGCCTTCATGGCGTTGGCAGCGAGGAGCACCTCGGGCACGAACAGGATGCCGTCGCGGAAGTCGATGCCGACGATGCGCATGCCCTCGACGAGGGCCTCGTCGAGCACCCGGGATGCGGTCCAACCACGACTCAGGAGGATATTCGTACCCTCCACGATCTCGTCGGCGAGGCCGTCGTAGAGATCGTCGTGCATCTGTTCGGTGAGCTCAAAGTCCGCCAATGCGGACAGGTCGAGATCTCCGTCGTCGCTCATAGCTGATCCACCGATGTTGTGACGTGCCCAGCCGGGCGTTCCGCAGGCTGTCCGTTCCATGATGCGGTACTGTCCTGCATCGTGGAACTATACCTCTTGGGATTCAGCCGAGGCTACCCATCTGCCCGGCTGAACGGTCGGTCGATGGCACGCTGACGGGGATGCGGCTCCTGCGGCGGGGCGGTAATGTCCCACGATGTAGCAACGTGCCGCATCGTGGCACTCCGCCTGCGACTCCAGCGGCCGGATCACAGGGCCTCCCCCTCTCCGACTGCCCCATCGACTGGCGCAACATCCGAGTGGCGACAAGGAGCTGAACGTGAGCGATCTACCCACGAGCGCACGGGCTGTCGTGATTGGTGCCGGGATCGTCGGAAACTCCGTGGTCATGCACCTCGCCGAACTCGGATGGCGAGACATCGTGCAGATCGACAAAGGCCCGCTGCCCAACCCCGGTGGGTCGACCGGGCACGCCTCGAACTTCATCTTCCCCGTCGACCACAACAAGGAAATGGCGGCGCTGACCCTCGATAGCCAGCGGCAGTACGAGGAAATGGGCGTGAACACCACCTGTGGTGGCATCGAAGTTGCCCGCACCGAGGCTCGTCTCGAAGAGCTGAAGCGGAGAATGACGTCGGCCACGACGTGGGGTATCGAGGCTCGGCTGCTCACGCCCCCAGAGGTCAAGGAGATGGTTCCGTTCATCAACGAGGACGTCGTCCTCGGAGGCTTCTACACGCCGAGTGTGTCCGTGGTGGACTCCCTCCAGGCCGGCACGCTCATGCGGGAGCGGGCCATCGAACTCGAGGCGTTGACCACCGTCCCGAATGTCGAGGTGACCGACATCACCGTCGACAACGGGCGGGTCACAGGAGTCACCACGGACCGAGGCCACATCGCCGCCGAGCACGTGGTCATCGCCTGCGGTGTGTGGAGCCCTCGGATTGCGGCGATGGCGGGAGCCACCATCCCGCTGACCCCCGCCGTGCACCAGATGATCGACGTAGGTCCGCTGGAAGCCCTCCAGGCCACCAACAACGAGATCGGCTACCCCATCGTGCGCGACATGGACACCTTCTGCTACGAGCGGCAGACTGCAGGGTCGATGGAAGTCGGCTCGTATGCCCACCGCCCCATCTTCCACCACCCCGACACCATCCCATCCATCGAAGAGTCCCGCCTCTCCCCCACCGAACTCCCGCTGACGATGGACGACTTCGACCCGCAGCTCGAGCAGGCACTCGAGCTGATGCCATTCCTCGGCGATGCGGAGATCAAGTACGGCATCAACGGGCTGCTGTCGCTCACCCCTGATGCGATGCCGCTCGTCGGTGAGACGGTCGAGGTGAAGAACCTCTGGTCGTGTGCCGCCATCTGGATCAAGGAGGGGCCTGGTACCGGTAGGGCGCTCGCGGAGTGGATGACTCACGGCTACCCGGAAATCGACCCCCACGCCTCCGACGTGAGCCGGTTCTACGCATACCAGCGCAGCGAGGCGCACATCCTCGAGCGCTGCGCCGAGCACTTCAACAAGACCTACGGCATCGTGCATCCGCGAGAGCAATGGAACTCGCAGCGCAACCACCGCATCAGCCCCTTCCATCCACGGACCCAGGAGCTCGGCGCCGTGTACTTCGAGGCGGGAGGTTGGGAACGGCCGCACTGGTACGAGTCCAACGCAGGCCTCGTGGACACGTACCGCGACCAGATTGCCGACAGACCCCATGAGTGGGACGCCAGGTGGTGGTCACCGATCCAGAATGCCGAGCATCTTGCGTTACGGGAGAGCGTCGCGATGATCGACCTCACCGCTTTCGCCATTTTCGACTTCACCGGGCCCGGCGTGGTCGAGTACATCGAGCACATGGCGGTCAACAAGTGCGACCGGCCGGTCGGATCCGCCATCTACACCCCGTTGCTCAACGAACAGGGCGGCTTCCGCTCCGACCTCACCATTCTTCGGCTCGGCGATCGTCACTTCCGGGTGGTGACGGGCGGCTTCGACGGCGGCCGCGACGCGTACTGGTTCCGGAAGTGGCTGCCCGAGGACGGCTCGGTGGCGATGCAGGACATGACTTCGTCGATCTGCACCGTCGGGGTGTGGGGACCCAACGCCCGCAAGCTCGTCGCCAAGGTCACCAACGACGACATCTCCAACGAGGGATTCCCGTATGGGACCGTCAAGCAGATCACCATCGGCTCGATCCCCTGCACCCTGTTGCGCATCTCCTACGTGGGCGAGCTCGGTTGGGAAATCTCCACGAACATGGAGCACGGACTCGAGCTCTGGGACCTGCTGTACGAGGCGGGTCGCGAGTTCGACGTGACGCCCGTTGGTGCAGGCGTGTATGGCACGACAGGGCGTCTGGAGAAGGGGTATCGCCTGATGGGCGCAGAACTCGAATCCGAGTACACCCCGGTCGAGGCAGGGCTGGCGCGCCCCAAGGTGAAGTCCGCCGACTTCATCGGCAAGGCGGCCTATCTTGCCGCCCGCGATGAGGGGCCTGCTGCAGTGTGTTGCACACTCACCATCGAATCCCATGTCTCGGGGTCAGGGATCCCCCGCTTCCCGATGGGCGGCAACGAGCCGATCCTCACGATGGACGGCGAACGCATCGTCGACGCCAAAGGACGGGTCTCTCGGGTCACCAGCGCGGGCGCAGGGCCATCCGTCGGCAAGTACCTGCTTCTCGGCTACCTCCCTCCCGATCTGGCGATCGCCGGCACCGACCTGCAGGTGATGTACCAGAACGAGCTGTTCCCTGTGAAGGTGGCCGTGGCCGGAAGCACCCCGCTGTTCGACGCCGACGACGCCCGGATGAAGGTCTGATCGTGCGGGTCCTGGTCTGCGTCAAGCGCGTGCCGGCACCCGGCGCCAGGATCCAAGTCACGCCTGACGGCCAGGAGGTCGACGCCCATCTCCTGGGGTTCACGATCAGTCCCCACGAGGAATGTGCCGTCGAAGAGGCGGTGCGGATCACCGAAGAACTGGGCGGGTCCGTCACCGTGTTGACGTTGGGCCCTCCGGCGGCAGAAGAGCAGGTGCGCAATGCACTTGCCGTCGGCGCCACGGAGGGGGTGCTCGTCGAGACCGAAATCGCCGACTGGGATCCGGTTGCCACGGCCACCGCCATCACTGCGGCGGTCGACACGCTCGAACGGCGCGACGGGACGTTCGATCTCATCTTGTTCGGGAACGAGTCCGCCGACTCCGGCGGCTATCAGGTCGGCATCAGGATCGCCAGGGCGCTGGGGCGTCCGATCGTCAGCGGGATCAAGGGCCTCGACGTCGGCGAGAGCAGGGTCACGGCGAGGCGAGAGACCGCGCACGGCTCCGAGGTCTACGAGCTGCCGCTTCCGGCCGCGCTCGGCGTCAAGGAAGGCATCAACCTGCCCCGCTACCCGACGTTGAAGACCCGAATGAGCGCCAGAAAGGTCCCCGTCGAGCGGATCGTCGGTGAACACGTTCCCGGCAGGCAATCCAAGGTCGAGCTGCAGCCACCCCCGCAGGTCGCCTCGTCCGTCGAGATCCTCGGTGATGGCCCGGATGCCGCCGGTGCCGTTGTCGACGTGCTCGACGAGTTGGGGATGCTATGACCACGTTTCTCTATCTCGTCGAACACGACCGGGGAGAGCTCAGCGAGGCAACGCTCGGCGGGCTCACCGCCACCAAGCGGCTCGCCGACTCCATTGGAGGCGCCGTTGCCGCAGCCCTGCTGGGACGCAGTTCCGACGGGCTGGCGGACAGTGTCGCCAATCACGGAGCGAGCTCGGTCTACCGGGTGCACCACGACCTATTGGACGACTACGGCCCTGATGCGTGGGCGCAAGCACTCCATCAGCTCTCCGACCACGTGGGTGCGGTTGCGATCCTCGCCACAGGCACCGACCGCGGCAACGAGGTCCTCGCTCACGTGGCGGCGATGAACGAAGAACCGATGGTCGCCAACTGCCTCGAGGTCACCGGCGACGGATCGGTGTGGCAGATGAAGCGGCTCCGCTGGGGCGGCAGCTTGCACGAGATCGCCCGCCTGGAGGCCGAACGCAAGATCGTGACGTTCGCCCCGTACACCACGGACCCGATGCCCATCGAGCCGTCCACCGCTATTGAGCCAAAAGTCTTCGAGCCGACCCTCGGCGCAGCCGAAGCGGTGACCCTCGTCCGCGACCGGGTGGTCACCGCAGAGGGTGTCACCCTGGCAACGTCGCCGGTGGTCATCAGCGGCGGTCGCGGCGTCGGCAGCGGCGATGGGTTTGCTCCGCTGGAGGAGCTTGCCGAGTTGCTCGGAGGCGTTGTTGGCTGCAGCAGGGTCGTCACCAACAGTGGGTGGCGGCCCCACAGCGACCAAGTGGGCCAGACCGGCACCGTCGTTGCTCCGGAGCTGTACATCGCGTGCGGTATCTCCGGCGCAGTGCAGCATTGGGTGGGGATGATGAACGCCAAGCATGTCCTGGCCATCAACACGGATCCAGAGGCCCCCATGGTCACCAGGGCCGATTGGGCAGTGGTCGCGGATCTGCACGCCGTGGTGCCCGCGATCAACGAAGAGATCCGCCGCCGCAGGGACTGAATGCCGAGTGGTGTCAACGCCGGCGTCGACCCGGCACGATGACAGCTCCGAGCTTCGATGGTGGTCCGAGTCCGCTGCTATCGTCGGCACAACAACAGCGCCAGATTTGAAGTCAGCTTGCGGGCGCTCAAGAAGTACAGCTAAAGCGACACGGCACGGGCCGCTCGCCTTGGCAGCGGCCCTTCTCCTTGCCCGGTGCCGCCGCTCCCGCATCGGCTGACCACAGGCTGAAGATGCGACAGGAGCACCACCATGGCGAACGGCACAACGGCCACCACCCTCTTCGATGACTTGCTGGCATCTGGTCATGTCCTGGTCGCGGACGGCGGGATGGGCACCTCGTTGTTCGCACTCGGTCTCACCAGCGGGGACTCGCCAGAGCTGTGCAACGTCGAGCGGCCCGAGATCGTGGAAAGCGCACACGCCGGCTTCGTAGCTGCCGGCGCCGACATCCTTCTCACCAACACGTTCGGCGCCAACCGGCGCAGGCTCGCCCTCCATTCCCTGGATGGCCGTGTCGCGGAACTGAATGCGGCCGCCGTCGACGTCGCCCGACGCGCCGCCGCTGCCAGCAACAGGTCCGTTGCCGTCGCAGGCAGTATCGGCCCCACGGGAGATTTGATCACACCGCTCGGCGAGCTGGCGTTCGACGACGCCGTTGCCGTCTTCCACGAACAAGCTGCGGCGCTGGCCGCGGCGGGTGCTGACGCACTGTGGATCGAGACCATGTCGAGCATCGAAGAGCTGGAGGCGGCGTTTGCAGCCACCACCGGGCTCCAACTGCCGGTCGTGACCACGATGAGCTTCGACACCCACGGCAAGACAATGATGGGCGTCCCGCCTGAGCGCCTCGGCCAGTGGTGGGCGGAGCAACCGAGTCCTCCGGCAGCCATCGGCGCCAACTGCGGCATTGGCCCCGGGGATGTGCTCGCTGCCGTGCACGCGGTGGCCTCCACGCAACCCTCGGTGCCGGTGGTGGCAAAGGCCAACGCCGGGATTCCTGCCTACACGAAAGAAGGCGGGCTCACCTACCCGACGGCAGCTGTGGACATGGTCGACTACGCCCGGCTGGCCATCGGTCTCGGCGCCAGGATCATTGGCGGTTGTTGCGGCTCGACACCTGCACATCTCGCCTCGATCCGAGAAGTCGTGGACACCACCACCGATACCCCGGCGTATGCCTTGAACGACATCGCTGCCCGTTTTGGCACCACCACGACCGAAGACGCTCCGCCTCGATCACAGCGGCGGCCCTCACGACGTCGAGGCTCCCGCCGCTCGGCTTGAGTCCCCCTCGGCCCAATGCGGCCGGGTCCCTCTCCAGCCGAACGAAGCGGGTCTGTAGGAGGCCATGCCGGAGGAGATGCCACGAGGTACGGCATTCCGCGCTCTCGCCGCCGAGTTCGCCCGCTGTCGTCCACTCCGACGATGACGCGCATGAACCGTGAGACGGGCATTACGGTGAGCCATGAAGACCTCCCAGTGGGTGTGACTGCAATCACCACTCCACTCGGAGGTCTTCACCTATCCAAGAACCGTCACCAACGTCCCGGCCGGGTACAACTAGACGCTACCGCCCGGTGCCGAGACTTCGCTGAACGGCGCCGATCGCCCAAATACGGCTCAGGACCGGAACTCCCGGAACCGAGCGGGCCGGCGATTCTGTGTGCGGGTCGTGCTACTCCAATGGCGCATGCGACTCGGAGCAGCACGAGGCTCCCCGCTGGCGTCTTCCGCACTGCGTAGTGTGTGGATCCAAGCGCTCTCCGGGTGAGTGATGAGAGTCGACCTTGCGATCTGTGCCGTCGTTCGCGACGAGGCCCGATATCTGCCTGAGTGGGTGGCGTTCCACCGACTCATGGGGTGAGCCGGTTCATCCTCTATGACAACTTCTCCAAAGACAGCCCGGAGGCGCAGCTGAGACCGGACATCGACGCCGGCGTGGTGTCGATTGTGCGGTGGGAACAGCCGCTCGCCGCCGGTGGGCAGACGTCTGCGTACACGAACTGTTTGGAAAGACTCGCGGATTGGCTCGCTGGATCGCCTTTGGATGTGGACGAGTTTCTGTTTTCTCCGGAAGGCGCGCCACTCCCTCAGGTCCTCTCGCGTTTCGAGGCGTACCCCGGCGTTGTGGCGCATGGCAGGTCTACGGTTCGTCGCATCACCAAGTCGCCGATGCCGACCGTTTGGTGATCGAGCGTTTCAAGGAGCGTGCCCCGACCCGGTGGGTAAGGAACCGGCGGGTGAAAGCATTGTGGACCCCGGGACGCCCTCCGCCCCAACGCCGATCACCTGAATGGCGCACGAACGCCCATTCCGGCCCGTGCGCTGGAGCGGCACCTACGAGTGCGTCTACAGCTCCCTCAGGCGTAGGCTCCGCACCGGCTCGAAGTCGGATCGGTTCCTGGTAGCGAGACCCACGCGCGCAGTGGCGGCAGTCGCGTCGAGACGGGCCGCGATCTGGTCGCCGAGCCCGTCCATCAGGTGCAGTAACTCGGACGTTCGATTTGCCCACGGATCAACCCGTCCGCGCACGGATCCGGGCGGCTCGGTCAGCCGCCGGCTAGCCCGAGGAACACCACGACGGCACGCCCGAGTCTGACCATGTCGTGATCGCTCACGCGACCGATGCGCTCTCCAAGTCTGGACCGGGGCACGGTTGTGATCTTGTCGACCATCAGGCTGCTTGCCTCACGGAGACCGTTCTGTTCGTCGGGGACGACGGGGAGGCGAATGAGCGGTGCCTCTGTTGGGTCGGTGGTGAAAGCGCACACGGTCACCGAGTCTGTGGCATCAAAGCGATCGTCTTGGATGATCACGACCGGCCGGGGTTTGCCGGTGTAGCCAGTTCCGGCTGCCGCCGTCCAGACTTCGGAGCGTCTCACTTGTTGTCGACGCTGATGGCATCGATGAATGCCTGATCGTCAGCGGCGCGCTCGCCGGCGGCGACGGCGGCGGACTGCCGGTGCGCCTCCGCTGCGAAATCCGGAGAGCGAACATCAGCCACCCAGATCTGGATAGGTCGCATACCTTGGTCTCGCATCCGCTTGCGGTAGTTGCGTACTCGATTCGAGACGGAGGGATCATCTTGAGACGTGGCCATAGCCCAATGTTACATGTAACGGGGGCTCGATTCCACCCCCTTGGTAAGACCCTTCCCGTCGACGCCCACCTCAGCGAGATCGGTGTTGTCGTCGCGAATCCGGACGGTACGATCACGCTTCCGTACGTAGGTGAGTACCGCTGCCGCAACCTCCGGGGGCACTGAGCTCGTGGGCGAGGGCCGCCATCCGGCGCCCTCGCTGAGCTTGCACCACCCGACGGTCCCATCGGCGGGAGTCCCGTGGCATTGGGGCCCATGCCGCTCCGCTGCGCAGCCAAACGATCCTTGCGTCGCTACCGGACTGTCGTCCGAGGCTACAACGCGAAACCCGGTAGCGGCCTGATCGCGATCCGAGCCCTCCCCGTGGGAGGCGCTGCCGGACCCGGCCGATCATCCGATCTTCCGGATCGACATCGTCTGAGCCTGCTACTCGGCTCGGGGGGCTCTTTCGGTCGGGGACACGTTGGTCCGATCAGGGCGCCCGTCGATGGCCGGTACCCCAGCACCTCGCGCCGTTCCGGCCGATCTCGTACGCACGGGAACGGATCCAACACGCCAGCCACACCACCCATTCGGCGAGCACATCGACCGTCCGACACCATCCCCAGGCGGCCTCCATCACCACCTCCGGGTCCGGACCGGTAGCGGTCACCGTCTCGGCAGGTCGTTGGAGATTGCTGTCCCGGCGAACATGGCGTCGTAGGCGCGTGCTGCCGGTTTGCGTCCCGGGTCGGACGCCGCCACCTCATTGGCCGCGCCAGCAGTTGGCCTCTCAGGTGGTACGGGTGCGTTGGAGCACGACGTCGATGGGCGTTTCTGCCAGATCGCCGAAGTCTTGGACGTACTCGTAGCCGAACCTGCCCTTGATGCACAGGTGCCCATCGGTGACGGAGTGGTCGATCGGCGAGGTGACCTTGACGATCCGGTTGTCCTGCACGTGCAGCTCCAGATTGCAGCCGACGCCGCAATAGGAGCAGATCGTCTGAGTGACGGTCTGTCGCGACTCGTCCCACATCCCGGCTGCGCGTAACTCGTACTCCGAGCGGAACATGAGGGCCCCGGTGGGGCAGACGCCGATGCAGTTGCCGCAGAACACGCAAGCTGAATCCGTGAGACCCGTGTCGTACTCCGTGGAGATGCGGGCGTCGAAGCCTCTCCCGGCAACGGAGATCGCAAAGGTGTTCTGGGCGTCCTCTCCGCACGCTTCCACGCACTTGTAGCAGAGGATGCACTTCGTGTAGTCGCGGATGTACAGGTCGTTGTCGACCTTGACCGGCTGCGCGACCGTCTCTGCCCGGGTACCCGAAGGCGTCGTGTGGTGGCCCGCGTGCCGGGAATCTCGATCCGTCGTGGGCTCCGCTGGCGGGCCGAAGCGCAACGGGTCGACGCCGTACTCGCTCATCCACCGGGTGGTGGCCGCATCGACAAGCGACAAATCCGCCGCGCTCGCCAAGAACTCGAACACCACCTTCCTGGAGTGGCGCACCCGAGGGCTGTCGGTGGCCACCACCATCCCATCCTCGACCGGGCGGGAACACGACGGAACGAGGGTGCGAGAACCCTCCACCTCGACCACGCAGACCCGGCATGCGTTGACCGGTGTCAGGTTCTCCAGATAGCAAAGCGTTGGCTGCTCGCTCCCCTGGCTGCGACACGCGTCCAGAATCGTCGCCCCCTGCGGCACTGAAGCAGCGACACCGTCAATCGTGATCGACACCTCGCTCATGTGGCTCCCAGCAGGCCCAGGGCAATGGCCGAGCGAACCGCCGTTGCGGCCGTATGACCGAGGCCGCAGATGGACGCGTCCTCCATGGCTCTGGCGATGTCGTTGAACAACTCTTGCTCGAGGGGCGCACCTGAAAGATGGCGGGCCAGCAGTTCTTCCTGCCTCACCGTCCCCACCCGGCACGGTACACACTGGCCGCACGACTCATCCCGGAAGAACGCCGCGATTCGACCGACGATGTCGCGGAAGTCCGTCGAGGTATCGAAGACCAGCACGACCCCGGATCCGAGAGTGGCGCCCCAAGCACGAGCGTCCTCAAAGGTGAGCGGCATAGCGAGGTGGCCCGTGCCGACAAACACGCCGGCTGCGCCTCCGAGGAGGATCGCTCCGACATCTGCTGTGGTGCCGCCGGCCAACTCGATCAGCTCACCAAGGGTGAGCCCGAAGGGGACCTCGTACACGCCCGGCGACGTTACCGCACCGGACAAGCAGAACAGCTTGGTCCCCGTCGAGTCCTTGGTGCCCACCCGGGCAAACGCCTCGCCGCCCCGCTCGACGATGTCGAGCACGTTGACCAGGGTCTCCACGTTGTTGATGACGGTGGGCTTGCCGAACAATCCGGCTTGTGTGGGGAACGGTGGCTTATTGCGCGGCTCTCCCCGCAACCCCTCGATCGAATTCATCATCGCCGTCTCTTCCCCGCAGATGTATGCCCCACCGCCGCGCCGAACCTCGATGTCGAAGCGGCGCCCCGAGCCCTCGACATCATCTCCCAGCAGGCCCGCCCCGCGAGCGGCGTCGATGGCGGCCTGCAGCCTCGATGTTGATGCCGGATACTCGGCCCTGACGTACAGATATCCCTTGCCGGCCCCGAGGGTGAGCCCGGCGATCGTCATCGCCTCGACGAGGGCGAACGGGTCACCCTTCATGATCACCCGATCCTTGAACGTCCCCGGCTCCGATTCGTCGGCGTTGCAGATCAGGTAGCGAACGGGCTCATCGGCAGTGGCGACGGCCTCCCACTTGACGCCGATGGGGAACGCCGCGCCGCCGCGTCCCCGCAGCCCCGAGGCTTTGAGCTCTGCGATGACAGCGTCGCCACCCATGTCCAAGGCGCGCCCCAGCGCCGTGTAGCCTCCGGCGGCGCGGTAGGCATCCAAGCTGTGCGGATCGACCGGACCCACCCTTCGCAGCAAGGTCAGCCCGGGTTGGCCTGCCTGCGGGATGACCACCGGTACGGATGGTGTATGGGCGTCGTCGAGTGTCGCCGCGATCGACGCCGACGTCGTCCCGACCAGCACCACGTCGTCCTTTCCCGCCCGTTGCACGAAAGCCGCAGGGGCGCGGTCACATTGACCGAGACACGGGCTCGGCGCTACATCCTCTCGCCCGCCAAGCTCCTCCAGGATCGCCAATCCACCCCTGGTTCGGCACGTGACGTCCTCGCAGACGTGAGCGACGTTGGCGGGCCGTTCGTCCAGCGAGATCAGCGCATAGAAGGTGGCCACGGAAAACGCCTCGGCCGGTGGCACGATGAGCCGCTGGCAGATGTAGTTGAGCGCACCTGGGGATACCCAGCCGATTGCGCTGTTCACCGTATTCAGTGCGGGCAACAGCAGGTGGCGGCGCTCGGCGGCGGCGTGGAATCCGCCGTGTGCGACGTGAGCATCGACATCGGTACGGTCCCCGCCATCCCAAACGGACTCGGGGGGGCCAAGCAAGGCGTCGACCGCGGCCCGCTCGTCGTCCGTTGCCCGGTCCTCGAGGAGCCTCAGGTCCATACGGCCGCCTTCATACGGGTTCGATCCTGACTGCGGTGGCTTTGAACTCGGCGGTGCCGGACTTCGGGTCCCACACGTCGATCGTGAGCAGGTTGACGTCCGCCTCTTCCGGAAAGTGGAAGGCCATGAACGCCAGTCCCTGTCGCAGCGAGGAGTCGATGTACGCAGGCACGTCTATCCACCCGCGCCGCGACGTGACGCGCACCAGCTCGCCTTCCTCGATTCCCATCGCAGCACTATCCGCCTCTGCGAGCTCGATGATGCCGCCGTGGCGTATCGGCGATGCGTAGGTCCCGGATTGGACACCGGTGTTGTACGAATCGAGCCGCCGGCCCGTGGTGAGCCGGATCGGAAAGTCGTCGCTCAACTCGTCGACCGGGGGCACCCATGCCGTCGGGATGAAGGGAGCAGGTTCACGCGGCATCGGGTCCTCCCACAGCCAGCCGTGGAGGAACAGCGTGCCGGGATGGTCCTCGTCCGGGCAGGGCCATTGCAGCCCACCGAGCTCCTCCAGCCGCCGGTACGACATGCCGCCGTGCATCGGTGACAAGCTCCTGCACTCGTCCCACACTTCTTCTGCCGTCGGCAGTCCCCACCCCCGGCCCATGCGGTCGGCGAGCAGGCTGATGATCTCCAGGTCGTCCTTGGCTCGTCCGGGCGGATCGATCGCCTTGCGGACCCGCTGCACCCTGCGCTCCGACGAAGTCGCCGTTCCTTCGGTCTCCGCCCACCCGGCCGCCGCCGGGAACACCACGTCGGCCATGGCTGCCGTCTTGGTCAAGAACATGTCCTGGACCACCATGAAGTCGAGCCCCTCGAGGAGGCCGCGAATGTGGCCGACGTCCGCCTCGGACTGCGCCGGGTTCTCGCCGATGCAGTACAGCGCCCTGATCTCCCTGCGCTCCATCGCCTCGAACATCAGCGAGATGTGCAACCCGCTCTTGGCGGGTACGGGCGCACCCCAGTGAGCCTCGAACTTGCCGCGGACCACGGGGTCTTCGACGTCCTGGAACCCCGGGAACTTGTTGGGGAGCGCCCCCATGTCTCCGCCGCCCTGAACGTTGTTCTGGCCACGGATGGGAACAAGGCCCGAGCCGTATCTCCCGACGTGACCCGTCAGCAATGCAAGGTTGATGAGTGCCAGCACGTTGTCGGTGGCGTTGTGATGCTCGGTGATCCCGAGTGTCCAGCAGAGCTGTGCCGTATCCGCACTCCCGTAGGCATGGGCGAGATCACGGATCGCCCCCGCCGGCACGCCCGTGACCTGCTCGGCCCGGTCGAGCGTCCACTTGTCGACGGCTGCGGCGTAGGCGGCGAAGCCGGACGTCGAGTGGTCGACGAAGGCCATATTGGCCAGGCCCGCCTCGATGATCTCGCGGCCAACGGCGTTCGCCAGCGCTATGTCCGACCCCACCTCGATGCCCAGCCAGACGTCGGCCCACGCCGCCGAAGCGGTGCGGCGCGGATCGACGGCGAACATGCGGGCACCGTTGCGGACTCCCTTCATCAGGTGATGGAAGAAGATCGGGTGGGCGTCGCGCGCGTTCGATCCCCACAGGACGATGACGTCGGTGTTCTCGATCTCTTCGTAGGAGGAGGTACCTCCTCCCGCTCCCAACACTGCCGCCAGACCGGCGACGGAGGGAGCGTGTCAGGTCCGGTTACAGGAGTCGATGTTGTTGCTGCCCATCACCAAACGGGAGAACTTCTGTGCGAGGAAGTTCATCTCGTTGGTGCCCTTGGAACAGGAGAACATGCCGTAGCTGGTGCCGTCGTGGGCACCAAGACCTGCGGCCGCCACATCCAACGCCTCGTCCCAGGTTGCTGCAACAAGCTCGCCGTTGCGACGGACGAGCGGGGTCGTCAGCCGTCCACCCTTCTTCACGCGCCTCACCTCCCTTCTTGCGCTGCTTCGTCCCGATCCGGTCGTCGCGGCGTTCGTCTGCTGACGATAGTGGGACGTATCGCCCCAAGGCGGCCAGGTTGTTTGCCCTGGCGCACCGGCTGTCAGAAGAGCCCGACCACGTTCCCTTTGTCGTCGACGTCGACGCTCATGTACGCCGGCTTGGTCCCCAGTCCGGGCATGGTGCGCATCTCACCGAGAAGCGGGTAGATGAAACCGGCGCCGACCGATGCCCGCACCTCCCGGACGGCGAGCGTGTAGCCGGTGGGAGCGCCCTTCAAGGACGGATCGTGGGAGATCGACAAGTGAGTCTTGGCCATGTTGATGGGGAGATACCCGAAGCCGGCCTGCTCGAAGTCGGCGATCTGCCGGGTCGCCAGCGGCGAGTACTCGACTTCCCCTGCCCCGTAGATGTCGCATGCGATGGTCTCGATCTTCTCCTTGATCGACCGGTTCAGCGGGTAGAGGAACTTGAAGTCGGCCGGGGCCTCGCAAGCGTCCTCCACCGCAGCCGCGAGTTCGAGGGCTCCCTCACCGCCGAGTGCCCAGTGATTCGTGGTGACTGCGGCGTGGGCGCCTGCCGCCATGGCTGCCTCCCGAATCAGCTGCATCTCGCGGGCGGTGTCGGTGGGGAACTGGTTGACCGCGACCACCACGGGAATCCCGAACCGGCGGGCGTTGACGACGTGCGCTTGGAGATTTGCCAACCCGGCCCGCAGCAGCGCGAGGTTCTCCTCGGTATAGGCCACGTCGAGTGGGCGTCCTGCGACAACGCGCGGCCCGCCCCCATGGGTCTTGAGCGCACGCACGGTGGCGACCAGCACCACGCAGTCGGGCTTGAGATCGGAGACGCGGCACTTGATGTCGAAGAACTTCTCCATGCCCATGTCGGCGCCAAAACCCGACTCTGTGACCACGTAGTCGCCGAGGTGAAGGGCGACCCGGTCCGCCAGGATCGATGAGTTGCCGTGAGCGATGTTGGCGAACGGACCGGCGTGGACGAACGCGATCTGGCCCTCCAGCGTCTGCATGATCGTCGGGTGCAATGCCTCTTTCAGGAGCACCGTCACCGCTCCCGCAACGCCGATGTTCTCGGTGGTGATCGGCTTGCCACTCTTCGACGTTCCGATGACGATCCGGCCACACCGCTCGCGCAGATTCCGCAACGCCGACGCATAGTCGCTGCCATCGACGAGAGCCAGGATGGCCATGAGCTCCGAAGCGACAGAGATGTCATAGCCGGTCTCACGGGGTCGTCCATCGGCGGATCCTCCCAGACCAACGATCGTGTTCCGCAGCGCTCGGTCGTTGACGTCGACGACACGGCGCCACGAGATCTTGTTCGGGTCGATGGCCAGCCTGCGCAGACCCAACTCGGCGAGTTGGTCGTCGCTGAGCCTGCCTTCGTGGTACCAGCGTGCATCGATTGCCGCTGCGATCAGGTTGTGGGCGACGGAGATGGCGTGGATGTCGCCGGTGAGGTGCAGGTTGAACTCGTCCATCGGCACGACCTGGGAGTAACCCCCGCCTGCTGCGCCACCCTTGATGCCGAACGTCGGGCCCATCGAGGGTTGCCGGATTGCCGCGATCGCCGTGTGGCCGCGAGCCCCGAGACCTTGGACGAGACCCACGGTTGTCGTGGTCTTGCCCTCGCCCAGCGGAGTCGGGGTGATGGCTGTCACATCGACGTACTTCCCCATCGGGTTGGCGCCGATCCGCTTCAGGATGTCGAGGTGCACTTTGGCTTTCGTGTAGCCGAAGGGAATCAGGTCTTGGTGCTCGAGCCCGACGCGTCGAGCCACGTCGATGATGGGCTCGATGGTCGCCTGTTGCGCGATCTGGAGATCGCTGGGTACGCCACTCATGTGTTTTTCTCCGGCCGTCAGACAGCGTTGGGCACCCTAGCGGGCGGGGGGCCTGCGCCACTGGTTCAGCGGTACACATCCGACAAGCTCGAGGCGACTTCGGCGACCCGGCCGGCGATGGCCTTCGGGTCGGAATCCCCGGGGAACCGGTAGGCGGGACCGTGGACGCCGATTGCTCCGAGGGGCTCGCCGGCTGCGCCGACCACCGGTGCCGCGACCGAATTCAGGTCAGGGCGGAACTCCCCGTACACCCAGGCGTACCCGTCGTTGCGAATCGTGCCGAGCCGGCGGCGGATGCGCGTCTGGTCGGTGACCGAAGCCGGTGTGGCAGCGTCGAGCCTCCCCGACAGCACCCTGGCAGCACGATCCGGCGACCACGCCATGATCACGAGACCGGCAGGCACGAGGTGATACGGGGCCACGGTGCCGGTCCAGTCCTCGACGAGGATGGCGTTGTCGGCTCGCTCTTGCGCCACGTAGTGCACGCCGCTGCCGACGGGCACGCTCACCCCGGCATCCTCTCCGAGGTCCCTCGCCAGCGTCCGCAGGTAGGGCTGGGCGTGCTGGACAAAGCCCGCAACCGAGTGCCCGCCATCAACGAGACTGCGAACCGCATCACCGATGGTGTACGTCCCGTCGTCCGCTGTCTTCGTGACGGCTCCGATGGACGTGAGCGTATGGAGCAGTCTGGCGACCGTCGATTTCGGGAGTTCCACCTGATCGGCGATCTCGGTCAACCCCAGCTGGCTGGTGGCGATCTGCTCGAGGATGGCAAAGGCTCGATCGATGGATTGCACGCGGTTCATGTGAGCCGTCCACGGTGCACGGGTAGCACCACTTCGTGGGACGGTACCACATGGTGGTACCGGCGGATGGTGAAAGCGCCGGTCACAGACCCCGCATCAGGGTGTCACTCGGCGACGTCGGTTCCCGATGGTTCGGTGCTGACACCGGCACCGTCCAGCCCGTCAGGCGGGTCGGGCTCCGACACCAATTGCTCGGTGCGTTGATTCGCAACGCGAAGCTCCTCGACCTTCTCCGCAAAGTCTCGCTCGAGGCCCGCAAGCCGCTTCTTGGTTGCGACCAGATCCGCTTCGAGCTCATACGTCGCTGAGATGCGGGTCGCGAGGTCGGTCTCGAGGTTCTTGACCCGCTTCTTCTCAGCATCGACACGCTCTTGCCACTCGGCGTCGACCGCATTGCGCATCGACCACGTGCGGATGAGCCAGCCGATCAGGAAGCCGATGATCGCAGCAGCTACCAGCCACCAGACGATCTCTGCAATTGCGTATCCCGTGCCGCGCATCAGCCGCTTCCTCTCGGTTCAACGACGAATGCGATTCGTCGGTTCTGTCGACGACCGTCGTTGGTGCTGTTGTCGGCAATGGGGCGCTCTTCGCCGTACCCGACCGGGGTGAGACGGTCGGATGTGATGCCGCCCTGAACCAGATAGTCCACGACAGCCTGCGCGCGATCCTGACTGAGCAACAGATTCCCAGCGGCGCTGCCCTGGTCATCCGTGTGCCCCTCCACCGTGAGGCGGGTACTGGGGTTGGCGTCGAGGATCACGATGACCTCATCGAGCAGCGCTGTCGCTTCGTCGGAGAGATCTGTCGAGCCGGTAGGGAAAGTCGTGCTCCCTTCGAGAAGTTGTGTCACGGCGGTAGCGACGAGATCCGGCTCGATCTCGACGCCGTAGGCGAGATCCTCGACTCCGAGCTGGCCGACGAGGCGTGGCTGCAGGGTCTCGATGTCGGCAGCGCCTGGCGCCAAGCCGCTGAACGTGCCGCCGTCCTCACCGAGCTCGAGGTGCCAGCTTCTCCATTCGGACGTGAGGTCGAACAGTCCGGGCAAGCCGTCGATCCAGAGGGGCCGGCGCACTCCGCCTGCTTCCAGCGTGCTGTTGACGGTCGTGAAGTGTTCCTCTGCGGCGCCGACCACGGTTTCGACATCGGCTGCCGTTGGCAGCGCACCCGACAGGGTGACGGCGCCGCTCTCGGCGACGGCACTGAAGGCCGGAGGGCCAAGACCGTGGAGTCCTTCTGCACTGACCGAAAGAGCCGTCGCGGGAACCACCGCGGCGACGATCGCGTCCGCCCCGGCCGAATCCCCGGCAAAACCGCTGATGGCCACGCCTTCGTCCGAGATCGCCACGATCCCGCCCTGCAACCCGACGAGCCCGCGCACGATGCCGTCCAGATCGGCGAGCCAGCCCGCTTCGGCGACGTTGGCGCTCACTACGACGTTCGTCGCCACGTCCTTATCGGAAAAAGCGGCGGCAGTTGCAGTCACGATCGTGTCCACAACTTGTTGCGACGGCACCGCCCCGGCAACCGTCACCGCCGCTTCGTCGACCGTCAGGGTCACCCCTGCAGCCTCGACGCTCGGGGCGGCAGGTTCGGTGGCTGCATCAGTGGCCTCGCCGTTGCCAGAGGCCGCGGCGGCAACGCTCGCTACCCGGGTCGCATCCACCCGCCGGACCCCCCGCAACCCGTACAAGAGGTCTTCGACCTGCTGCACGCCCGCATCGTTGGCCACTGCCCCTGCGACCGTGACGTCACGACCCGCGACGTCCACCACGACGTCGTCGAAGCCTGCCGCATCGAGGGCGAGCTGGCTCCTGGCCGTCAGGTCATCCTGGGCGTGGGGAAGCGCCCAGATCACGCCGCCGGCGATCACCACAACGAGGAGAGTCAGCAACACCAGCACGGTGCGCGGCAAGGGGCGCGTGCTTCGCTGCTCTTCGCCGTCGGCCGCCATCGTCCTCCCCTCACGCCGTGACGTTCGGCGACTCTACGCACTGTTCGCAAAATGCAAAACCATCCGCTGGGGCTCAGCGGATTGGCGTGTCTCAGATCACGCCTTCGGTCCGCACATCGTCGATATCGCATGCGGAATATCCGATTTCAGCCAGGATCTGGGCCGAGTGCTCGCCGAGCAATGCCTGCCGGTCGCATCGCCGAGACGGAGCGGGAGGTCGGCGATGGGCGCCGGCTGCTCGTGGCCCGGGTAGTCCACGTCCCGGAAATATCCCGCGGCGAGCACCTGGGGGTGGCGCCGGCCCTGCGAGCTGCGCCCGGTTGCCAGCTTGCGATACTGGCGGGATGGATTGGCAGCGCGAGGTGGTCGAACTCCACGAGTTCTTCGGGGCGTGGTTCCGAGGTGAGCTCCCGCCTGGAGACATCGTGCGGTTCGAACGCGTCCTTGATCCCGGCTTCGTCATCGTCGGGCCGGACGGCCGCGTCACCGAGCGGGCAGCGATCATCGATGCGGTAGCTCGCAACGCCGGCCGTAGCCGCGACATAGAGATTCGCGTCGATGGGTTCACAGAGATCGCTGATCTCGGCCGGGCCGTTGTCGGTCAATACCACGAGCACCAGGCCGTCGACGGAGAGCTTTCGGAACGCATCAGCACGGCTGTCTTTGCCGACGATCGGCGTGCACCCAATCGGGTGCGCTGGATCACCGTTCACGAGACGTGGCTCCAACGCAACGACTCCTGACGGCGCGACGTTGTCGCTTCAGGGACCGGGATCCCCGTCCAGGGTGCAGTCGGTGTCGGTCGAGACGCCGGCGGTGCGGGTTCGCAACACATACGTCGCCCCTGGAGGCGCCCCCACATCGACATACGACGACAACCCCGTCACCGTCGCCAACCACGACCCATTCCGCACCACGTTCGCCGACGTCCCCAAGTCACCACTGAACGCCAACGTCACCGTCGACCCGTCAACCGTCCCCTCACACACCGTTTCAGCAGGCGGCGGCGGCGGATCCCCGTCCAGGGTGCAGTCGGTGTCGGTCGAGACGCCGGCGGTGCGGGTTCGCAACACATACGTCGCCCCTGGAGGCGCCCCCACATCGACATACGACGACAACCCCGTCACCGTCGCCAACCACGACCCATTCCGCACCACGTTCGCCGACGTCCCCAAGTCACCACTGAACGCCAACGTCACCGTCGACCCGTCAACCGTCCCCTCACACACCGTTTCAGCAGGCGGCGGCGGCGGATCCCCGTCCAGGGTGCAGTCGGTGTCGGTCGAGACGCCGGCGGTGCGGGTTCGCAACACATACGTCGCCCCTGGAGGCGCCCCCACATCGACATACGACGACAACCCCGTCACCGTCGCCAACCACGACCCATTCCGCACCACGTTCGCCGACGTCCCCAAGTCACCACTGAACGCCAACGTCACCGTCGACCCGTCAACCGTCCCCTCACACACCGTTTCAGCAGGCGGCGGCGGCGGATCCCCGTCCAGGGTGCAGTCGGTGTCGGTCGAGACGCCGGCGGTGCGGGTTCGCAACACATACGTCGCCCCTGGAGGCGCCCCCACATCGACATACGACGACAACCCCGTCACCGTCGCCAACCACGACCCATTCCGCACCACGTTCGCCGACGTCCCCAAGTCACCACTGAACGCCAACGTCACCGTCGACCCGTCAACCGTCCCCTCACACACCGTTTCAGCAGGCGGCGGCGGCGGATCCCCGGGGGGCCACTGCGCCGCGGCGCAGTCGTGGTCGACAGGAACACCGTTGGTCCGCACCCGCATCAGATACGAGGCGTTGGCGCCGGGCGAATCGCCGTCGACGTAGTACTCCAACCCGGTCACGGTCTGGATCCACGCACCGTTGCGCAGCAGGTTGACGGACGAGCCGAGGTCTCCGGAGAACGTGATGACGGCGGCATCGTCCATGCGGGCGATGAAACACTCCGGATTGGTCCCGTCACCAAACGGCAGCGGCTCGTACGTTGCGGTCAGCGTGTCGACGGCCGCAGGTGTGGTGTAGGTGTGCTCGCGGGCTCCGCCGTCACTCCAGGTGGTGAAGCCGTGAGGTTCCCCCGCCAGCTCCTGCACCCTGGGGGCCTGGACCTCTCGGAAGATGCCCTCGACGGCGACGATCTGGTGCGGCGTCGGCTGCGGGGGGCCGTCGATGTTGAGTACGCCGCCGGTCGGTGCAGTGTCGAAGGTCAGCGACACCTTCCGCGGGCTGACGATGCGCGTCACGGTCGTCGAAGCCCCGTCGGCGTCTTCAGCCGTCAGATACACGGTGTACCAGACGTCGTCCGATGTCTCCCCACCCTGCGGGATGGTGATGGTCACTTCGTCGGTACCCACGATGGTGCCGCTGAAACCGTGGTCGTGCTCGCCGTGGTTGAGGCGCACTTCCCAGGTCAGGGCAGTCGCAGCGAGATCGCCGTCCTCCAGATCCGTTGCGCCGCCCATGAGGAGGATCTGGTCACCACCTGCATAGGTCTGGCCTTCCGGCGGCTCGGTGATGAACGGCTCGGGTGCGTGGTTGTCGGTGACGATGATCTCGGCCACCGAGCTCGTGATCTCACCGAGGTCGTCGCTGACGATGGCGCGGAACTGCGCTCCGTCGTCGTCCGCGGTGACCGGGTCGACCGCATACGTCGGGTCCGTTGCCCCGGGGATGTCCACGCCGTCGCGCTGCCACTGATACTGGAGGTTGCCTTGCCCAATCGCTCCCACGAAGAACGAAGCACGCTGCCCGATGGCGAGTCGCTGGGTGGTCGGCTGCGATGTGATGCGAAGGGTGACGTTCTCGCCGACGTATTCGATCTTGATGATCCCGCTGCGGTTGTCGACCAGATTGCGGTCGAGGGCGTACAGCGCTCCGTTGGCAGGGTTCGTGGCAAGGTCGGCCAGCGAATCGAAGCCCGTAGCGAAGGCTTCGGTCGCCCCGGTTTCGGTGTCGATCGCCACGATCCAGCCGTCGCAGAGATCGCCCACGAACAGTTGACCGACATAGCGAGAAGGCAGTTGCACCACGTCCGGCTCGTAGAAGGTGCCGCCGGTCACCGCGCAGCCTTCGAATTCGGCTCCTGGCACAAGACCGAAGTGCGGGTAGGTGAACAATGGCTCCAGCCCCGGCCCGCCGGCGCCTTCAGCGTCGGCCCAGCCGTAGTTGCCGCCTGCGGTGAGCACGTTGACTTCTTCCCACAACGACGAGCCGACGTCGCTGATCACGACCTGGCCGTTGCTCGCCTTGAACGCCGCCTGCCAGGGGTTGCGAAGACCGTGGGCGTAGATCCGATCGTCAACGCTCCCGTCACCCACGTAGGGGTTGTCGGCTGGGATCGTTCCGTCCTTGTTGACCCGCAACACGGTGCCGGTGAGGGTTGCGAGATTCTGACCATTGGCTGCGACCTCGTGATCCCCCACGGTGACGAGCAGAGTGCCGTCCCCGGCATCCACGACGGCTCCCCCATAGTGGGTGACGGACCCGTCGAGTGGAGGAAGATCGAGGATCTGGACCTCAGACAGGAGATCGGCGGTGTTGCCGGTGACGGTGAACCTCGACAGCCGGTTGAAGTCGGCCCCTTCGGGCGTGAACACCGCGTAGATGAAGCCGTTTTGAATGAAGTCCTGGTCGAGCGCCAGCGTGTGCAGGCCCTTGTTGCCGCCGTTTCCCACCGGAATGGTCAGCATCGGTGCCGCCAGCAGCACGTCGTTCTCGAGAACCCGGATATCGCCTGTGCCGAGTGCGATGAGGAGCCGCCCGTCTGGCGTCGCGACGATGTCGCGCCCGTCGTCGAGACCCACGGCAATCGTCGCTGCGGCGTACTCGTCCGGGGGCGTCACCTGCGCTTCGGCGCGAAGCTGCCCGACGCTCAGGAACAGCACGGCGATCAGTAGATACCACGCCAGCGGGGCCAGCTTGGTTGCGATGCGTGCTTTTCCGGCGGCCAAACCGCGTACCTCCCCCTGTTGCGCCAGGCGCAACCAACCTCTACCCGCGGCAAGCCTAGCCAGCCCGGCAGGCAGTAGTCACCTGAATCTCACCGGATGCCACTGCGCCTCCTGGTGTGTTCAACCTACCGGGTCCGTGTCGTCGTCTTGGTGGAACACCCGGCGGGCTTTCCCGAGCTCCGTCCTGGGAATGCTGCCGGGCTCTCCCACCTTCACCGGGATCCGGATCCGTACCGTCTCCGCCAATCGACGCTCCAGCCGGGTACGGACTGCCGCGACATCCGCAAGGAGTGACTCGTCACGCAGCTCAACTCGGGCTTCGATCTCAGGGAGGGTGCTGCGGCGGTCGATCACGATTGCAAACTGGCCGCCAACGTCGGGATCGGACATCAACACCGTCTCGATCTCCCTCGGATAGACGTTGATGCCTCGAATGATGAGCATGTCATCCGCCCGGCCTTCGAGCCGCCCGATGCGCCGGGTCGTGCGGCCGCACGGGCAGCCGCCTGGCATGAAGCGGGTGATGTCGCGTGTGCGGTAGCGAAGAACCGGCTGGGCCTCCTTGGTCAGCGTGGTCAACACGAGCTCGCCGGGCTCACCGTCGGCAACCGGATCACCCGATACGGGGTCGACGATCTCAGGGTAGAAGTGGTCTTCCATCACGTGCATGCCGCCCTTGTTCTCCCGGCACTCCTGGGCGACCCCAGGACCGATGATCTCCGAAAGGCCGTAGATGTCGCAGGCGTCGTAGTCGCCTCCCCACGCATCCTCGATCTTGTGGCGCAGCCCTTCGGACCATGGCTCTGCCCCGTGGATCCCCCATTGCAGGCGGATCGCGTGCATCAACCCGGCTTCGTGCGCCCGTTCCGCCAGGAGCAGGGAGAAGGACGGCGTACACGCCAACCCGGTGGCACCGAGGTCGGCGAGCAGCCCGATCTGGAAGCCGACGTTGCCTCCGGATGCCGGGACCGTGGTGGCTCCGAGGGCTTCGACGCCGTAGTGCAGCCCCAGACCGCCGGTGAACAGGCCGTAGCCGTACGCCACATGCACGATGTCGCTTGCGGTTCCCCCGGCCATCGCAAGCGCCCTGGCGTTGACTTCGGCAAACACCGCAACGTCCTTGCCGGTGTACCCGACGATGGTCGGCTTCCCCGACGTGCCAGACGAGGCGTGCACTCGCACCACGTCCCGCTGCGGGACCGCGAGCATCGCAAACGGGTAGGTGTCGCGAAACTCGGGCTTCGTCGTGAACGGGAGGGTGTACACATCCTGGATCGTGGAGATGTTGCCAACACCTGAAAGCTTCTCTCGCCAGTACGGCACGTCCGCGGCTCTGAGCCGATCGATCGTCTCGACCAAGCGGTCCGATTGCAGCTTGCCCAGTTCAGCTGGGGCGAGGCGCTCAACGGTATACGACACGGCAATCCTCCATCCGGGCCATTATGGCGTGCCCGCGGTTGGGTCCACTCGCGTGCTCGGCTGCCGAAGTGGAACACCCGGTATCCTCGCCCCTACGCCCACCAGGAGCCCAACCATGGCCGTCTTCAACAGCCCGCTTCCTACCGTCGAGATCCCGAGCACGGCGATCACACCCTATGTGTTCGCCAACGTGGCGGACGTCGCCGACAAACCCGCCATGATCGACGGGCCCACGGGGCGCTCCTACTCATACAGCCAGCTGTACGGCGCCATCTGCAAAGCCGCCAGCGGCCTGCGAGCGCGCGGCTTCGGCAAGGGAGATGTGTTTGCGATCATGGCGCCCAACCTCCCCGAGTATGCGATCGCCTTCCACGCGGTCGTGCTCCTGGGCGGCATCGTCACCACCATCAACCCCACGTACACCGCAGAGGAGGTGGAGTACCAGCTCAACGACGCAGGGGCGACGCTGCTCCTCACCATCCCCATGTTCCTCGAGACGGCACAACAAGCGGCCGCCAACAGCCAGGTCGAAGAGATCTTCGTGTTCGGCGAGGCCGAGGGTGCAACCCCGTTCATGAACCTGCTGGCGGGAGACGCCGTCGCATCGCAGGAGCCCATCGACCCGCCAACCGACGTGGCGGTGCTGCCCTACTCGTCGGGCACGACCGGTCTGGCAAAGGGCGTGATGCTGACGCACCGCAACTTGTCCGCCAACCTGGCGCAGTGCGAGCACGTGATCGGGCTGGACGAGGACGAAGTGGTCCTTGCGGTCCTGCCGTTCTTCCACATCTACGGGATGCAGGTGCTGATGAACGGCGTCATGCGCTGGGGTGCGACCGCCGTGTCGATGCCCCGGTTTGACCTCGCCGAGTTCCTCCAGATCATTCAGGACCACAAGGTCACTCGGGTTTATGTGGTGCCGCCCATCGTCCTGGCCTTGGCCAAACACCCGATGGTCGACGACTACGACCTCTCGTCCCTTCGCATTCTCTTCTCGGGTGCGGCGCCCTTGAGCGCTGAGCTCGCATCCGAGGCCGCAGCACGGCTCAACGTCGAGGTGGTGCAGGGATATGGGCTCACCGAGACGAGCCCCGTCACCCATGCCACTCCCCCGGGAGGGTTCAAGCCCGGGTCATCGGGCGTCACGATCTCGAACACCGAGGTCCGCATCGTCGACCCTGAGAGTGGCGCCGATCTGGGCATCGACGAGGACGGCGAGGTCTGGATTCGCGGCCCGCAAGTGATGAAGGGTTACCTCAACAAGCCGCAGGCCACGTCGATCACCATCGACGAGGACGGATGGCTCCACACCGGAGATATCGGTCACATCGACGCCGACGACCACCTGTACATCGTCGACCGGCTCAAGGAGCTGATCAAGTACAAGGGATTCCAGGTGCCGCCCGCCGAGCTCGAAGCGTTGCTGCTCACGCATCCCGACGTTGCGGATGCGGCGGTCATCGGCATCCAGGACCTCGAGGCCGGGGAGCTGCCGAAGGCGTTCGTCGTGCTCAAACCCGGTCACGCCGCATCGGCTGACGAGCTGAAGGAGTTCGTCGCCGGCCACGTCGCCCACTACAAGCAGATCCGGATGCTGGACTTCGTCGCTGAGATCCCGAAGTCGGCCTCGGGCAAGATTCTGCGGCGGCTGTTGCGTGACGGGGAGCCAGACGCTGGCGCCTGAACCGGAGCCGGCTCCCGCAGCCACCCGGGCCACCCGAGCCCTCGACGCTGCAGGTGCCGACTACCGGGTCACTCGGAGCCCGCGAGCCCGCAATGTCGAGGAGGCAGCGGCGATGCGCGGCATCGATGTCGCGTCCCTGATCAAGACGATCGTCATCCGTCGCCGCGAGGACGACTACGTGCTCGTCCTCGTCCCGGGAGATCGCGCGGTCGACTGGGCGAAGCTTCGCAACCATCTCGGGGAGCGCCGGCTGTCGCTCCCGGACGCCGCCGAGGCGTTGGCGGCGACAGGGTACGAGCGGGGGACGATCACCCCCTTCGGCGCCAAAGGGTCGTGGCCGGTGGTCGCCGACGCAGCGATCGCCGGGCTCGATACCGCCTCCCTCGGTGCCGGGGCCCACGGCCTCTCCGTGACCCTCGACGCGGCCGAATTGCTGCGCCTGGCAAAGGCCGCCGTGGTGGACGTCACGAAACCCGTGGAGGCTCAGCAGTGGGCCGGACCGCCCTGATCCCGTGTCAACGCCTGGCGATGACCGCACCGTGACGCCGTCCGGCCACATACGCCGACCCAACCGCCAGGGCTGCAGTGCCGACGGCTGAGCTCAAGGCGACCACCCGTTTGGTGCGGCGGGAGAAGATGACGATCGGCCATGCCCTGTCGTACGCGATCCGCTCGAGCGCCCGGTCCGGATTCACCGCCACCGGATGGCCGACCGTCTCCAGCATGGGCAGATCCGAGATCGAATCGCTGTACGCGTAACAACCCGAAAGGTCGTAGTTGCGCTCGTCGGCCAGCGCCCGGATCGCCTCCGCCTTGCCTGGGCCATACACGAAGGGGCCGTCGAGCTGGTCGGTGAAGTGGCCGTCGACAATGATCGCCCTGGTACCGATGGCGCCGGTCATGCCGAGCGTTGAGGCGAGCCCCGCAACGATGTCGTGTGCCGAGGCCGAAACGATCCACGTGTCGCGGCTGGCGTCGTGGTGCATCCGTACCAACTTCTTCGACTCCGGACGGACCTCGTTGACGAGACCAGGCAGCATGGCCCTGCCAACCTCGTCGATCTGCTCGACTGACTGGCCTGCGAGCTTGCCGAGGAACTGGGCCCGTGCCGAATCGGTCATCCCATCGCCCCGATCGCCCACGAGCTTGAACGAGAGCGCGGTCATACCCCATTTGGCGAGCTCTCGATTCCGCACGAGACCGGCGCGCCAGGCTTCGACGGCGAAGGGAATCACCGACGCACCTGAGATGAGTGTGCGGTCGAGGTCGAAGAAGGCTGCGGTCTTCATTCGCGCACGGTATCGCCGTCAATGGCGCTGTGCAGGGGCAGGAAGGCCCTCCGCCGAGAGAATTTCGTGCCATTCCGGCATGTGCTGTTTGGGTTGACCCCGTCGAGGCGGCGAACCGAGGAGGATCCACACCCATACACCGAACCATTGAGATGGTCGCCCTCGCCGCACTGTTCATCACGACCTTGGCGGCGCCAACCGGTGCCCATGACGACGGATCGGAGTTACCCACTCGTCGCCAACCGGTCATCAACGGACGCTGGCCTTCCAGCTTCCCCAGGCGACGGCGTTGAGCACGACCGCATGCGTCGAAGGGCTCGCCGCCGGGTACGAGTGCTCCAACGTCGACCTCCATTCGTTTCTGCCTCTCGCCGGGGGCGGAGCTCGGGACGCCGTTCGTCGACACCTCCGACCCGGCGAACCCCGTCTACGTCGGCAACCTGCCTGCGGCTACGGCGGTGTTCGTGGTGCGACCTCGAGACGCCCGGCGATCACGTTTTCATCGTCAGCGAGGCGGCCGGCCACGGAATGCAGGTTTCTTCGACCTGACCCGGCTGCGCGACGTGACGGCGGCGCCCGTCACCTTCACGGTCACAGATCTCAGGTCTCAGCGGCGACTACAACGCCGCCGCAAATCACGATCCCGACGGCAATAGCGACGGATCATCCATAGCGGTGACCACTCCATGATCCGTCGACGCGTCGAAGATTCGAGCCGAAGGTCTCGCCTGGGGTCGGGACGCGGGAAGCTGATACATTGCGCTCGCCCCCCCCACCCCCAGGAGTTCCCACGGTGCCAGAGCAACCCGCAACCAACTTCACCCCGACCGAGCTCCGATACGCGGACCCGAGCCGCCTTCTTGCCTTCACAGACGGGGTCTTTGCGATCATCATCACCATCCTGGTGCTCGACATCCGCGTGCCCGACTTCGGTGCGGGTCAGGCCTTGAGCCAGTCGCTGGACGAGTTACAGCCTACGTTCTTCTCATTTGTCGTGAGCTTCCTCCTCGTCGGCATGTACTGGATCTGGCATCGCGGCGTCTTTGCCCAGGTTCGCTCCGTGGACCTGAATTCGGCTTGGCTCAACCTGCTCTTCCTTCTGCCCGTGTCGCTCATCCCCTTTGCCGCCTCGGCCCTCGGTAGCCACCCTGAGGAGCCGATCGTGCTCCAGCTCTACGGGACGATCCTCATCGCCGCCACCGTGCTGCGCAGCCTGCTCGACTGGTACCTGCACCGCCATCCGGGTCTGCTCTGGGAGATCCCTTCGGCGCAAGCCCGTCGCCTCGGTGCGAAAGCGGCGATCGCACCGGTCCTGCTCTACGGGATCGCGATGGCGGTCGCTCCGGCGCTGCCATGGTTGAGCCTCGTGTTGTACCTCATGGTGCCAGGCATGTACTTCGCCGTGGTGGCCTTCCTCAGGGTCGACCCGAGAACTCGCGTTGCATCTGAGAGCCTGTCCTAGGAGGCGGCGGTCATCTCGGCGCTCGGTGCCTAGCAGGTCCAACGTCACCATTGCACACTGTGGAGGACCAGGAATGGGGGGCTTCCGGACCTAGGCGCACCGGCCCACCGTGGCGCAGGCTCGGGGTGAGCCAGATGTCCAGGTCGCTGCTGAGAACCGTTCTTGTCCTCTTGGCTGCCGTGTCGTTGGCCTTGCCCGCACCGGTGGCAGCGCAGGGCGACGTGCCCGATGAGCCACTCGTGCTGTTCTGGGGCAACGGCTGCCCGCATTGCGCCAGGGAGCGAGAGTTTCTCCAAGAGTTGAGCGCTGAGTTTCCCGAGCTGCCGATCCTCCAGTACGAGGTGTGGTACGACGACGCCAACCGGTCGCGATTCGTCGAGAGCATGGCAGCGCTGGGCCGTGAGCCGCGTGCCGTGCCGACGACCATCTACGGGGAGCATGTCTGGGAGGGATACGACGACTCGACTGGCGAACAGATCCGGTCGATGGTTGCGGCTGTGTTTGAGCCGCCGACGGTCACAACCCCTGAGGAGCCGGTACTACCAGAGACCGAGGACACGGTGAGCCTGCCCCTCTTGGGCGAAGTGGCGGTCGCTCCTGACTCGCTCGTCGTGAGCACCCTGGCCATCGGTTTCGTCGACGGATTCAACCCGTGCTCGCTGTGGGTGCTGTCGATGCTCCTCGCTCTCGTCCTCCACACCCGATCGCGGAAGCGGATTCTTGCGGTGGGCGGGGTCTTCTTGCTCGTGACCACGGCGCTGTACGGCCTCTACATCGCCGGGGCGTACAGCGTCCTGAGCTACGTGGCGTACCTCGACTGGGTCAGGGTCGCAGTGGCCCTGCTCGCCTTGACCTTCGGTCTGGTCAACCTCAAGGACTTCGTGTGGTTCGGCAAGGGGCCGTCGCTCATGATTCCCGAAGCGAAGAAGGGCAGGTTGTATGCCAGGATGCGCCGGGTGGCCGATGCGGACCGACCCCTCCCCCAAGTCCTCGGCGGCACCGCGGCGCTGGCAGTCGGCGTCTCTCTCATCGAGACCCCGTGCACGGCCGGATTCCCCATCATGTGGGCGAACCTGATCTCGGAAGCCGGCGTCGGGCTCGGCGCTGCGGTCGCCCTGTTCGGCGTGTACATGGCCGTGTTCCTCATCGACGAGCTGGCGATCCTCGGCGTCGCAGTCGGCGCCATGCGGGTAACCCGCATGCAGGAACACCATGGCCGCGTACTCAAGCTGGCGGGCGGGATGGTGATGGTCACCCTCGCGGGCGTGCTCCTCCTGGCCCCCGAAATGATGGAGTCGGTGGCCGGGGCTCTCGCCGTCTTCGCGATCTCGGCAGCCTTGTGTGGGTTGGCGCTGCTGGCGGAACGGCTTCGCCGTCCACCCCAGCCCGACCTCACACCCGGCCGGCGGCAGGCATCGACGCACTGATTCTTCGCTTCTCCACAGGCCAATCAGCGTCCACGATCCGAGCGCCGCATGACCTCGACCAGGGTGATGCGCCGGCCCCGTTGTCCGACGACCCTAAGCCGAAGCCCTTCGGTGTCCACCTGGTCCCCGAAGACAGGCACGTGGCCCGCAAGACCCATGATCAAGCCGGCAACGGTGTTCCAATCACCGTCAGGAAGAACTTCGCCGGTCGCGGCGGCAAGGTCCTCGACCGGCGTTGCGGCATCGACGTTCCATTGCCCCGGCGAAATCTCGATGATCTGGGGCGAACTGCGATCGGCCCGCAGCGAGCCGAGGAGCTCCTCTGCAATGTCCTCCAACGTCACGATCCCCGCCGTGCCTCCAAACTCATCGACCACGACGGCGAGGTGGATACCTGTCTCCTGCATTTCGGTGAGCAACGCAAAGATGCGCTTCGACTCCGGTGCCACGAGCGGCTCATCGGCAATGGATCCGGCCCCGACCTCGTGGCGGCGGTTCGCTGGTACCCCTGCGAGGTTGCGCAGACTCACGACCCCGGTCAGGTTTTCGATCGTATCTTCGTAGACCGGCAGCCTGCGGTGCCCGGACGCGACCGCCAGCGCCATGGCACTCTCCACGGATTCATGCGACGAGATCGCAACGATATCGAGCCGAGGCACCATGACATCGTCGACCCTGCGGTCCCCGAAACGAAACGCACGCTGGATGAAATCCAGGTCGGTTGCCGTGATCTGGCCCTCCATTGCCGCATCGGCAGCCAGCATCTTCAGTTCGTCCTCGGTGATCGTCGGAGCGGTCGTGATGCCTTTTCCGGGCATCTGAAGGTCGGCGACCCACACCAGGCTCTTCACCACGGGACGCAGCAGCGTCTCGAGGATGCTGATGGGAACTGCCAGCGCCAGTGCGACCCGGTCGGCGTGCCGGACCGCATAGGTTTTGGGTATCGCCTCGCCGTACACGAAGAGGATGACGGTGAGGGCGACCGAGGCCAGCGTCACCCCGAACGAGCCGAACCAGCGCTCGGCGAGGATGCCGGTCACCGTAGCAGCGGCAATCTGCGCCAGCAACGCAGCGAGGAGAATGGCCGACAGCACCTCGGAGAGGCTGTCGAGGAGACGCCGGAGGCGGCGCCCCCTCCGCCCCGCAGAGGCTGCCAGCGTTGCCGCCCGCACGGGGGACACCCGCAGCAGTGAGGTCTCGGCGGCCGCCAAGAACATGGCGGCAACAAACGCCACGACAAGAACAACGACGAGGGCTACATCCTGGTCGGGTGACATCAGGGGGAGTCAACCACTTCCGCGGGGACATACCGAAACGGTCAGGCTGCCGGCAGGGTCTTGCGAACCTCGGTAGCGACCCACTCCCTGTCGTCGTCGGTCAGCGTCGAACCACTCGGGATGCACAGGCCGAGCGCAAAGAGACGATCGATGACGGTGCCGCCGACCATCTCGCAGCCGGCGTAGTACGGCTGGAGGTGCATCGGCTTCCATACGGGCCGGGCTTCGATGTCGAGCGATTCGAGATGCAATCGCACGTCCTCGCGGGTTGCCCCGGCAAGCTCGGGTTCGATGGTGAACACGGTGAGCCAGAAGGTCGAGCGGCACCCGGGAGCCTCCGGCATGAACTCCACTCCCGGCACGTCTCCCAACGCAGTGCGATAGAACTCGTTGTGGTCCCTGCGGCGCTCGACACGGCGTCCGAGGTCTGCAAGCTGGCGACGCCCAAGTGCCGCAAGCAGGTTGCTCATGCGATAGTTGTACCCCAACTCCGTGTGCTGGTAGTGGGGGGCGGGATCACGCGCTTGGGTTGCGAGAAATCGTGACTTGATCGCCCAATCCTCGTCATCCGTCACCATGGCGCCGCCGCCGCTGGTCGTGATGATCTTGTTGCCGTTGAACGACAGGACTGCGGCCTTACCGAAGCTGCCGGCGGGTTGCTCTCGATAGGTGGCGCCAAGCGCTTCGGCCGCATCCTCGATGAGTACGGCTCCGTACTCGTCACAGAGAGGGACGATCCGGTCGTAGTCGGCACACTGCCCATACAGGTCAACGGTGATCACGGCTTTGTAGGGGCTGCCTTCCGCGTGGCCGGCACGCAGCGCCTCAGCCAGCAGGTCCGGGTCCATGTTCCACGACGCCGCCTCGCTGTCCACGAACGTGGGCACCGCCCCGACGTATTTCACGGCGTTCGCCGTTGCGGCAAACGTCAGGCTCTGCACCAGAACGCGGTCGCCCGTCCCCACCCCAGCGTTGATGAGTGCGAGATGGAGGGCAGCGGTGCCCGACGACAACGCAACGCCGTGCTCCCTGGCGGAAGCTGCGGCGAGTTCCGCCTCGAAGCCATCGACCTCAGGGCCAAGCGGAGCGATCCACCCGCCGTCGAAGGCGCGACCGAGCGCCTCCCGGTCCTGCGGACCGACGTCGGGTGGGGACAGAAAGATGCGTGCCATGGGGAGGCATGCTACGACCTGCAGCCCGGGCCCGTCATAGGTCGGGCGAATCAGTCCGCTGCGAGCGATTGCGGACGGCTCAACCGACGAGCCCGGCGACGAGCTCCAACAATGGCGGCGGGCCGCTCACCAGCATCGTGGTGATCGTGGTTGCCTCCCAACGAGGCAGTTCTTCGCGGATCTTCTGGGGCGGGCCGACAAGGGCGACATCTTCCACCATGCGCAACGGCACAGCGGCTATAGCGGCCGCTCGGTCCCCGCTCAGGTAGAGCTCCTGAATCTGGGCGCACTCGTCGTGGTACCCGAGTCGGGCAATGACTTCGTAGTGGAAGTTGGCTCCCTTGGCCCCCATGCCGCCGACGTACAGCGCCAGCATCGGCCGCACGACGTTGGCAGCGGCTTCGACGTCCTCGTTCACGACCAGCGGGACCGGGCACGGCACCTCGAACGTCTCCACCGTATGCCGTGCACCCGTACGGGCGAACCCCTCAGCCATGGCTTGGCGGTAGAACGCGTCGCTCTTCGGAGAGAACCAGAACGGCAGCCAGCCGTCGGCGATCTCGGCGCTGAGCGCCACGTTCTTCGGGCCTTCAGCGGCAATGAAGATCGGCAGATCGGTGCGGAGAGGATGGACCGTCGACTTCAGCGCCTTGCCGAGACCGGTGCCGCCCTGGAGAGGCAGTTGGTAGTGGGCGCCATCGAACTCGACGGGGCCTTCCCGCGCCAGGATCTTGCGGATGATCTCCACGTACTCGCGAGTCCGGCCCAACGGCTTGGCGTAGGGCTGGCCATACCAACCTTCGACGACTTGGGGTCCGGAGACACCCAGCCCGAGATTGAAGCGGCCCCCGCTGAGGTGATCCATCGCAATGGCAGCCATTGCGGTCGCTGCGGGGGTACGCGCCGACATCTGCATGATGGCGGTGCCGAGCTTGATCGACGTGGTGTGGGCGCCCCACCAGGCAAGCGGGCTGAGGGCGTCGGAGCCGTACGCTTCGGCCGTCCACACGGAGTCGAACCCGAGCGCTTCGGCCGCCTGGATCGATTCGAGCGCACCGGCTGGGGGGCCAGCCCCCCAATACCCCGTCATCAATCCGAGTTTCACGCCGTTTCCTCCCGTGAGCGGGTCACGCTGGTGATGTGGCGGCCGACGTGGTGCCCCGGTCGTCGGCCGCCTGAATCCGTTCCTCGATCCATGGCACCAGGGCGGCCCGTGCATCGTCGTCGACCTTGGTATTGGGCAACTTGACGGTGTTCCGTGGTCGCCGATCGTGCCAGAAGAGCCCGGTGGTCTCTGCCGGTTCATCGGCGGCCGCCAGCCACACCAACGTGTCAGCTCCCTCGTCGGGACTCCGCAGAATGGGTCCCATCACCTTGCCGAAGAAAGGGATACCGGCGTCGACTCCTGGAGTGTCGACCCACCCGGGATGCATGGAGTGGACGACGATGCCGTCTTCTGCGAAATCTTCGGCCAGCACCTGGGCGAGCACCACCTGTGCGCGCTTGACTCGGGCGTAGGCGGTGCGCCCGTCGTAGTCCTTGGCCCTCGCCTCGAGGTGCTTGGGCACCAGCCCCACGGCGTACATGCCACCGGAGGACATGAAGATCACCCGCGACGAGGGTGTCGCGGCGAGCAATGGCCGTAGCCGGCGGGTCAACTCATAGGGACCGAGCAAATGCACGGCCGCAGTGATCTCGATGCCTGCCGCAGTCTCCTTGCGCTCAGGGAGCAGCGCACCTGCATTGTGCACCAGAGCGTCCAGGCGATCGTGGCTGTGGCAGAACTCGGCAGCAAAGGCGCGTACCGCATCGAGATCGCCGACATCGAGCTCCACGAACTCGGCGCTGCCCGTGGTCATGGGGGCGTCGTTGATCGATCTCTCGGCGGCACCTCCCCGCTCCTGGCTACGTCCCGCGATGACGACGTCGGCGCCGAGGGCCGCTAGCTCCCTCGCTGCGGCCAGCCCGATGCCGGACGTGCCCCCCGTCACCAGCATCACTTTGCCGGTCAAGTCGGCAGCGACCGGGCTCCAACCGTCGATGCGTCTCCTGATCGAAGAACCCCACTTCGTGAAGCTCGGAACGATGGTGGCTTCCATGACGCCGTCGAGGGCGCGGGTGATGGCGTGCATCCCCCGAGGTAAGCGCACCGCAGCGGGCTGTGCCAAGTCGGAGCCGCATACTGCTCTCTCCCCTGCCGGTATCCTGACCCCACCCGCACATCCGAGGAGCACCGCCATGAACGAAGCCGTTGTCGTCGCCAGCAAGCGCACCGGATTGGCCAAGGGCTACCGCGGGTCATTCAACATGACCCGGCCGGACGATCTTGCTGCTCACGCGATCCGATCCGCCCTCGATGATGTCCCCGAGCTTGCCGACGACGCTGTCGAAGGCGTGCTGATGGGTTGTGGTCTCCCCGAAGGCCCATCGGGCCAGAACGTGGGGCGAATCGCAGCGCTCCGTGCCGGTCTCCCGTCATCGGTTCCAGGAGCGACCGTGAACCGGTTCTGTTCGTCGGGCCTGAACACCGTGGCGATGGCGGCGCACCGGGTGATGCTCGGTGAGGTGGATGCGATCATCGGTGCAGGCGTCGAGTCCATCACGATGGTGCAGAACGACAACTTCCGCAGCGTCGACCTCGTGAACAAGCCGCTCACCGAGCAGTGGCCGGGGATCTACCTCGGCATGGGCCAGACCGCCGAGATCGTCGCCAAGCGGTACGACGTCAGCCGCGAGTCCCAGGACGCCTATGCGTTGCTGTCCCAGCAGCGTGTGGCCTACGCCCAGGAGCAGGGCTGGTATGCCGAGGACATTGCGCCGATGAAGGTCGACCGCGCCGTCAAGAAGGCGGACGGGTCCTTCGGCGTGGAGAGCGGCTACGTGATGGACCACGACGAGTGCAACCGGCCCGGCACCACACTCGAGGGGTTGAGCTCGCTGCCGCCCGTGTTCGACGCCGAGCACGGCAGCGTGACCGCCGGCAATTCGTCGCAGTTCGCAGACGGCGCCGCCGCCAATGTCGTCATGTCGGCAGGCTTCGCCAAGACCCTCGGCATCGAGCCGATGGGGTACTTCCGGGGGTTCGCCACTGCGGGCGTCGACCCCGACGAGATGGGTATCGGTCCTGTCAAGGCGGTGCCGAAACTGCTCGGCAAGGCGGGCCTCACACTCGACGACATCGACATCGTGGAACTGAACGAAGCGTTCGCCTCGCAGGTCCTGTACTGCCAGAGGATTCTCGAGATCCCGGATGACAAGCTCAACCCGATGGGCGGCTCCATCTCGATTGGGCACCCCTACGGCATGACCGGGGCCCGCATGGTGGGGCAGATCCTCCGGCATCTGAAGCGGACCGGTGGCCGCTACGGCATCGTCACGATGTGCGTCGGCGGCGGCATGGGTGCTGCAGGGCTCTTCGAAGTCGTCTGATGCCGAGGGAACTCGGTTCCGCCATCTCCCGCGCAGCCACCATCGGTGACCGCCGGGGACGACGGGGCCGCACGCCAATCTGCCGATCGCTCTGCGTGGTTCCGGCGAGGGCCTGCTGTCACGGCGGGAGCAATGGTCGCGATAGCCGAACCGGCACAACTCATCAAGCAGCGTGTGACGGTTCAAAACGATCTGGGCAAGATCGACTGCCCGACCCTGATCATCCACGGTGCCGAGGACTTCATCGTGCCGGAATCCCCCGGATTGGCCCGAGAACTCATTCCCGGCCCGGAGCCACACTCGCCGTCATCCCCGACAGCGGTCACTACCCGTTCATCGAACAACCCGAAGCTTTCACCCAAGCACTGCGGCCTTTCATCGAAACCACCGCAGCCGGCGACTGACCACCCAGGTTCAGCACACACACACACACACTTCACCCAACCACATATGTGCCGATAGGGTGCGGTCGGCGGACTTGGTGATCTGTATGCCCACGCAAGAGCCTAGATATACAGCAGCTCGCTGGTATATACTGCCGTGTATGAGCAAGCACCTAGTCGACATCGACGAGCAAGCACTGAGCGCAGCGCGCGCCGAGCTCGACACAGCCACCATCAAGGACACCGTCAACGAAGCCCTTCGCCAAGCTGCGGCAGGTCGGGACCCCCGCGTCACGAAAGCACTCGACGTGCTGGCAAACGCTGACCTCGCCGACCGGGCCGAGGTATGGCGGTAGACCAGCTCCTCGACACCAGCGTGCTGACCCGACTCGGCGAACCTTCGGTGCGGGCAGTGGTGGAACCGCTGGCCGCGATCGGGCGAGCCGCTCGTGCCGGAATCAGCGACCTCGAGATCGGGTACTCGGCCCGCAATGCCGCCGAGTGGGATGAACTTGCGGGCGCCCTCGATGCCTTCGAGCTGGTGGACACCACCGTCGAGCACATTCGGCGGGCCCGGCAGGTACAACGCATGCTCGCTGCCAACAGCCAACTCGGCCGCAAGATCCCTGATCTCCTGGTCGCCGCCGCTGCCGAACAGGCCGGCTACACGGTGCTGCACTACGACGCCGACTTCGACCTGATCGCCTCTGTCACCGGACAATCCTGCCAATGGGTGGTGCCGCCAGGCACTGTCAACTAGTGCCTCGTAGCACCGCACTCGTCCTGCCGCTACGCCTGGTCCATCGTGGCAAGGCGTCCTCGTTTGAGATCAGGTGATCGGGGTTGGCATCACGAGTCGACGCGTGGTTGGAGGAAGCGGCGGCGAACTCGCCCCCGATGCGGCCCATGGCATCATCCAGCGAAGACTGCATGACCAGGTGGCGCGGTCTGCAGTGGTGCGAGCGGTGCGCACCAGGCGACGAGCGGTTTCATGGTCCACGTCGGCTCGGGCCGCGACCCACTCGACGAGGTTGCGGGAGCCGCGACGACCCAGCCGCCCACGCGACACTCGGGGATCACCCCGTGTGCGGCTTGCGGTGTTGCCCCTCGTCGAGGTACTGCTGCGTCTTGCGCCGTTCCAGCTGGCGTCCGTCCACGACGTACGCAAGTGCGTGGAACGCAAGGGCGAATCCCCAGAAACCGGTGATCCAGAGGGACCACCCGAGGCCGCCGCCCGTGACGATGTCGAGAACCCAGAAGCCTGCGTTGATGATGACGAATGCGCCGATGTGCCACACGAGACCGGAGAGGTATTTGGCCCGCCTCTGAGCCAGCTCCTCAGGAGTCTGTGCCTCCGAATGCGTCACATGATCTCCTCGAGTCGACCTCGCTCCAGTGTTCTCGGCGAGCGCCCGCCGGCCAAGGGGCATTCGGCCCGCTTGCGCATGCCACTTTCAGGCTGTGGCGTCCGGCTCCGCGAGGCCGAGCCGGGCGATGCCCATGTCACGGAGCCTGAACTTCTGGATCTTGCCCGTGACGGTCATCGGGTACTCGTCGGTGAACGCGACGTACGCAGGCACCTTGTAGTGGGCGATGCGGCCCTTGCAGTACTCGCGAACTTCGTCAGCGGTGAGCGTCGTCCCCGGCCTGACTTGGACCCAAGCCATCACCTGCTCGCCGTATTTCTCGTCGGGGACCCCTACCACCTGGGCATCCACGATCTCGGGGTGGGTGTAGAGATACTCTTCGATCTCCCTTGGGTAGACGTTCTCGCCTCCGCGAATGATCATGTCCTTGATCCGACCGACGATGTTGACGTACCCCTCGGCGTCCATGGTTGCCAGGTCGCCCGTGTGCATCCACCCGTCGGCATCGATGGCCTCTGCGGTGCGCTCAGGATCGTTCCAGTAGCCGATCATCACCGAATACCCACGCGTGCAGAGCTCACCACGCTCGGCGGTTGCGACGGTCGCGCCCGAATCGGGATCGACGATCTTCACCTCGACATGGGGGTGCACCCGGCCGACGGTGGATACCCGCCGCTCGAGGTCGTCGTCTGCGGTGGTCTGGGTGGACACCGGCGACGTCTCGGTCATCCCGTAGCAAATCGTCACCTCGTCCATGTGCATGTCCGCCACGACACGCTTCATCACCTCCACCGGGCAGGGCGAGCCCGCCATGATGCCAGTGCGCAACGAGGTGAGGTCGTAGTCGGCGAACCCGTCGGTCCCCAACTCGGCGATGAACATGGTGGGAACGCCGTACAGGCTGGTGCAGCGCTCCGCCTCCACCGTCTCCAGCACCACCACGGGGTCGAACCCCCGTCCGGGCACCACGATCGTCGACCCGTGCGTTGTGCACGCCAGATTGCCGAGGACCATCCCAAAACAGTGATAGAAGGGCACGGGGATGCAGACCCTGTCCGCTTCGGAATAGCCACACAGCTCACCGACGAAGAAGCCGTTGTTGAGGATGTTGTGATGGCTGAGCGTTGCCCCCTTCGGGAAACCCGTGGTGCCGCTGGTGTACTGGATGTTGATGGCATCTTCAGGCTGGAGCGATGCTTGGCGCTCTTCGAGTTGCCCGGCGTCGACCTGCTCTGCTCCGGCGAGCAGTGCGGACCAGTCGTCGGAATCGAGGTAGATGATGCGCTCCAGATCCGGGAGCCTCGGGTGGACCTCATCGATCATGGCGGCATAGTCAGACGTCAGGTAGCGCTGCGCCGACACGAGCATGCGGCATCCCGACTGGCGAAGTGCGTACTCCACCTCCGATGTGCGGTACGCGGGGTTGATGTTCACCAGGATCACGCCGACCTTGGCCGTTGCGTACTGCAGGTACACCCACTCGGCGCAGTTCGGGCTCCATATCCCGATGCGGTCGCCCTGGTGCAGTCCCGCTGCGATGAGCGCCCGCCCCAGCCTGTCGACCTCGGAGACGAAGGCCCGATAGGTCAGCCGCACACCCTGGTGCGGCACCACCAATGCCTCGACATCGGGGAAACGCTCAGCTGTCGCATCGAGGTTGTCCCCGATGCACTCGCTGCGAAGTGCAACATCGACCGGACCACTGCGCACCGAAAGACTCATGTCCCCAACCTGCCTCGTCGACACCCGCGCCGCACTGGCGCCGGTCACAGTCTACGGGAGCGCAGCAACTGGCCTCAGGTCGCCAGAGTGCCTGCGAAGACTTGCCAGGCGAGGGCGCTCTTGGCGGTCAAGCTGAGGAACACGTACACGACCTCGCCGTACACATAGTCGTTCCACTTCCCGACCTTGCGGTATTGCAGGACCATGTTGATCGCAAAGCTGTTGAAGAAGATGAAGAGGCTGAAGAAGATCGCATACACGAACGCTGGGGGTGAACCGGTCCCAGGTGACCACAAATAGATCGCAATCGCGATCCACGGCACGGCTCCCGCCAGGACGCCGAACCAGTACGACAGCCAGTTCGGTGTGCCAGGGGACTCGTACTTCTCCATCAGCAGCCCGAACAGGATCATCGTGGCGTTGACACCAAAGATGGCGAGAAGGGCGGCGATGTCGCTGATACCCGGCAGCATCGCAATGAGGACGACCATCAGGGACGAGCTCAGCGAGTATTCGATCCACCTCGCATAGTTGCGGTTCTTGCCCAGGTTGGCGATGTACCAGGGGTACACCCAAGGTGTCACGATGATCAGATGGGCAAGGGCCGACAAGAGAAGAAAGGCGGCAACTCCCCACGCCACCCGGACTTCGAAGAGCTCCGTCAGCTCAGGTGGGTTGATACCGGGAGCATCGTTCAGGAACGTTGCGGTCACCGGCAGAGCAAAGTCGTTGGCCAGCGCCAGGATCGCGATCGCCTGGGCGGCATGGATGGCACCCATGATGAGGTTGTACGGCCGCAGGCGGGCAAGACGCGGCGAAGGGTGTGATGTGGTGGTAGTGGTCATCCGCCACTTATAGCACCGGTCGATTCCCTAGCCTCAATTTACTTTGCAAATCCGCTGGGTCGAGCGGCAGCCGATGACTACGCAACTCCGTAGCTCCATCGCGTCCTCACACCCGGCCATGGGTCGCACGGGGAGCGAAGCACGTAGCGGCAATCACCCACAGGGCGACCGCCTCCATGAATCGGTGATCCATGCTCAACGAGAACGCGAGCTCTCCCCAACCATCGATCTGCTCAAGAAGTCCAGCGTCCGATCCCATGCCAGCTCGGCAGCGGCCGGATCGAAGCTGTCGGGGCGATCTCCGTCGCAGAACCAGTGATGGGTGCCCGGGTACTCATAGAACTCGGCCGGGCGTCCCGCAGTCTCGAGCTTGCGGCGCAGCCGCATCACTCCAGAGGTGGTGACGTACTCGTCATCTTGCGCGAGGTGCACTTGGAAGGCCGAGTGCGACGACCGGTAGTCACCGCCCCTGACGGCGTAGTACACCACGGTGGCACCGATTGGCAGTCTCCCCTGCTGCGCAAGGAACAGCGCCCAGTGTCCTCCGAGCGACAACCCGACGACGCCGATCGGTTGATCGGGCAGGCTGATCCGGCGCAACCGGCGGATTGCGGTGCCGATCGTCGCCCACCGATGGTCCGAGCGCCTCATCGATCGCAACCGTTCAGCGTCAGCAGGCGTATCGGCCGTCTCGCCGTCGAAGAGGTCGGGCGCAACGGCCACAAACCCGGCATCGGCGAGTCGATCACACATCTTGCGGTGGCAGTCTTTGAGCCCAAACGCCGAGTGCAGAAGCAGCACCCCTCGCCCGCAGCTCGCACTTGGCAGGGCTTCGTACAGCTGAGTGGCCGTCTCCAGGGTCATCTCGCCGGTCCTTTGGATGCGCAATCGCGAGGGTACCAAGGGCCACCCCTCTGAGAAGCGTCCTCAGTCCCGAATCTCAGGGACCACGACGGTTCGGACCCCGTCGCCGAAGGCTTCCACGTTGTCAAGCGCCGCATTCACCGCCGCCGCCGTGAGCGGTACCTCATCCGTCACCACCCTGCTGAGATCGAGCTCGCCGCGATGGAGGTAGCCGATGACGTCTCTGGCGTCTTGGAGGAGGTGGTCCATCACCCCGAGGATGTCGATCTCGTTGGCAATCACGTCGAAGTAGGGATGAATGACCGCGGGCGCCTGTGCAAGTCCGACAAGACCGGCTCTCCCCCGCCGACGCAGGCAGCGGACCGCTTGTTGCGTCGTCTGGGGCAGGCCGACGAGCTCGAGCGCCAGATCGGCTCCACCCCTGGCCCGGATCGCTTCGACGGGTTCCGTCGCACTCGCATCGATCGCTACCGCACCGAGCTGTGCTGCAAGCTCGAGCTTCGAGCGGTTCACATCCACGGCGTAGATCTCGGCGGCACCCAGCGTCTGGGCGAGAAGGAGCGCCGACATTCCCAGCCCACCCATGCCGTACAACGCCACGGTCTCCCCTGCCGCCAGCCGAGTCCTGCGCAGCGCATGGAGGACCGTTGCGGTGCTGCACATCGTGACCGCGGCCCGGCGGAGGTCGACGCCGGTGGGGATGGCCACGAGGTTGCGCACGGGAACAGCGACGAACTCGGCGAAGCCGCCATCGCGCTGGTTGCCGATCATCTCGCCCCATTGACAGAACTGCTCGGCGCCCTCGTCACATGCCGGACAGCGTCCGCAGCTCACCTGGTAGTGCACCGCCACCCTGGCTCCCACTGCGATCCCGCCCGCCGACCCGTCACCGAGCGCCACCACCTCGCCGGCGATCTCGTGACCGAGGGTGCGTGGCAGGGGCGGCAGCTTGGGGCTGCCGGATCGGTAGTGCACGTCGGATCTGCAGACCCCGGCTGCGGCAACCCGAACCACCGCTTCATCTGGTTCCGCGACGGGAACAGGCAGGTCGAATGCCTGCAGTGGCTCGTTGGCGGCGACCAGTCGCAGTGCCCTCATGATCCCTCCATGGACCGCATTCCAGCAGGGTCGTACCGAGGCGCTCGTTCCCGCCTCGCCCGGATGGCAATGCGTCCCGCGTCTCGCTCTCCTTCTGAGGGTAGGCAAGGGCAAAAGGCGCTAGGTTGCACCATGTGGCGACGACCGGGAGCGAGCCGTGACGCAGACTTCTGAGGCGGGCCCGACAGCCGGTGCCGGCCTCCAAAGCGCTGGCGGATGGGAACCGCCGTTCTCGTTGCGCGACGGAGTTCCCGCGCCGCGGTCTGCCGAGGAACTCGAGATCTTCGCCAGACTCCAGGCGGAGCTGGGACCGATGTACCGGAGGGTCTTCTCCGATCCTTCGGCGGCGAGAACCATCGTGGTCATCCCGAGCCTCTCCCTCGACCCCGAGGAGCTACGGAAGATCGACGGTGTCGAGCACTACGAGGAACGGCTGTTGTGCCTGCTCATGCTGCTCCGACTGCCCCGCACCCACATCGTGTACGTCACCAGCCGGTCGCTGGCACCGTCCATCATCGACTACTACCTCCATCTGCTGCCTGGGGTACCTGCCAGCCACGCCAGACGCCGCCTGACCTTGCTGAGCTGTGATGACGGGTCCCTGCGTCCCCTCACGGAGAAGATCCTGTACCGCCCCCGCCTGGTCGCCCGTATCAGGGCTGCGATCTCGGACCTCGACTCCGGGCACATCACCTGTTTCAACTCGACGGCGCTCGAACGCACCCTTGCCGTCCGGCTCGGTGTCCCGCTGTACGCGACCGATCCGGCGCTGTCGTCCTTGGGCACGAAGACCGGAAGCCGCCGTGTGTTTCGACAGGCAGGAATCGACCTCCCCGACGGCACGGAGGGAGTGCAGTCCAGGTCCGAGGTCGCCGAGAGCCTCGCCGCCCTTCTCTCCCGGAACCCCGAGCTGAGCCGGGCGCTCGTCAAGCTCGACGAGGGGTTTTCCGGCGAGGGTAACGCCACCTTCGATCTGCGGGATGCTCCTGGGACGGGCGTAGAGCGCTGGGTTTACGACACCTTGCCGACGTCACTGATGTTCGAGGCGAGCGGTGAGACGTGGCCGCGCTTCGAGGAGAAGCTGGCGCGTATGGGCGGCATCGTCGAGGCGTTCGTCACCGGCACGGGAGCGGTGTCGCCCTCGGTCCAATGCAGGATCGACCCCGTCGGTCAGATCGAGATCGTGTCCACCCACGATCAGGTACTCGGCGGTCCAACCGGTCAGATCTTCCTCGGGTGCCGTTTCCCCGCGGAGGAGACGTACCGGGCCGAGCTCCACGACGCCGGGCGCAAGGTGGGTGTCGTGCTGCGGGACCAGGGAGTGATCGGCCGCTATGCCGTCGATTTTGTGAGCGTCATCGAGAACGGCAGGAGACGTAACTATGCGATCGAGATCAACCTGCGCAAGGGAGGGACCACGTTGCCGTTCCTCATGCTCCAGTTCCTCACCAACGGCTCGTACCATCCCGACACCGGCCACTACGTCACCGCCATGGGTGAGCCGCGCTACTACTACGCCACAGACAACCTGCAACGAGACAACTACCGGCGGCTCACACCGATGGACTTGATCGACGTGGTGGTCGAACAGGGGTTGCACTTCGACAGCACCACCCAGGAGGGCGTGGTCTTCCACCTCATCGGCGCCATTGCCGAGTGGGGAAAGCTCGGCGTGCTGGCCGTCGGCCGCACGTTGGCTGCGGCCGAAGCCCGGTACGAGCGCACAGTCGAGGTCCTCGACCGGGAGGCGAATTCAGTAGTTTCGTGATGTGCCGTGGGCGTCACGCGGCCCCGAGGATCAGGTCTGAGGCTCGTTCTGCGATCATGATCGTTGGCGCGTTCGTATTGCCCCCGACGATGACGGGCATCACCGAGGCGTCGACGACTCGCAACCCGTCTACACCGTTCACCCTGAGCTGCGGATCCACCACAGCAGCGCCCGCCGGCCCCATCGCACACGTGCCGGCCGGGTGGTACAGCAGTTCGGCCACCTGACGCACGTACTCTTCGAGCTCGGCATCGGAGCCGTAGCCCTCCCCCGGATAGATCTCCCTGGTCCGGTACTTGCTCAGCGGCGCTTCGTTGGCGATCTCGCGGGAGATCTTGACACCTGCGACGAGCGCATCGATATCGGTGCGTGCGGTGAGGTAGTTGCCATGGATCCGCACCTTGGAGAATGGATCGGCGGACGCCAGCTCGACGGTGCCGCGGCTCTCGACGGACACCAGGGTCGGCCCCACCGAGAAAGCGTGACCGTCGAAGGTCTCAAAACCATGCTCCACGAAGAAGGCGGGACCGAAGTGGAACTGAATGTCGGCATCCATGAGGGAAGGGCGTGACCTCACGAAACCCCCCGCCTCTCCGATGTTGGAGCTGAGCATCCCTCGCTTGAAGACCGCGTACTCGAGCAGCGCCTTGGGCTTCTCCGCATCGGCGAGGCTGACAGCCTGGTCGGTCTCGTAGACGTTCATCACCACGGGGTGGTCCTGGAGATTGTGACCCACGGGGAGGTCGACGATCGGGGCTATGCCGTGCAAAGACAGGTCGTCGGCCGGTCCGATGCCCGACAGCATGAGGAGCTGCGGCGAGTTGATCGCACCTGCGGCAACGATCACCTCGGCGGAGGCGTGGGCGACGCGGCGTTCTTTGCCGACTACGTAGGCCACGCCGACCGCGCGAACGCCGTCCATCACGATCTCGGTGGCATGGGCGCCGGTTTCGACCGTGAGATTGTCGCGCTTTCGCGCCGGATCGAGGAAGGCCTTGGCCGTGCTCCACCGGCTCGCCTTGTTCTGGGTGACTTGGTAGAGACCGGCGCCCTCCTGGCTGGCGCCGTTGAAGTCGTCGTTGGCGGGCATGCCCCAGGCGACACATGCGTCGACAAAGGCGCGGCTCATCGGGTTTGGGCTGACGAGGTCCGTGACGAGCAACTCCCCTCCGATCCCGTGGTACTCATCGTTGAGCCGGTCGTTGCGCTCCGAGCGCCTGAAGTACGGCAGGACCTCGTCGTAGCTCCAGCCGTCGCACCCGCTTGCGGCCCATCCGTCGTAGTCGCTGCGGCGGCCCCTGATGTAGATCATGGCGTTCATCGACGACGATCCGCCCAACATCTTGCCGCGGGGAATGAAGACCGAACGTCCTTTCAGCGAAGGCTCGGGGTCCGTCATGTAGTCCCAGTCGCGCTTCGATTTGAACAGCTTGGGAAAGGCCGCAGGGATCGATACATTCATGTGCTTGTTGGACCCGCCCGCCTCGAGCAGCAGTACCGATCGGGTGCCGTCGGCGCTCAGCCGATTGGCAACGACACAGCCGGCTGAGCCGGCTCCGACGATGATGTAGTCGTACTCCACGCGATCCTCCTGATGCCGTCACCCCGAGTCAACCACGAACCCACCGGGGATGCTCCCGTAATGCCGGGAACCGCGCGCCACGGCAGTACTCTGACGTCATGCGCAGTTTGTGGCGCTGGATCCCGCTCTTTCTGATCGTGCTGACGGGGTGCGCCGGTGCGTCTGCATCGACCGACCTCGCATCGCCTCGGGAAACACTGGACTCCCTGCCTCCCCTCAATCCGATCGTCGCCCCCGCCGCCTCGGTGGCGGCCACGACAACGACGACCGCAGCTCCCAAGGCCCCGATCACGCTCGGGTTTGCGGGCGACACGTCGTTCACCCACGGTCTCCATGGAAGGGATCCGTTGGGGGACGTGTCCCGGCTGCTGACCGCGGCCGACTTCACTGCCGTCAACCTCGAGACCACGGTGGGTGAAGACGGCGTCGGCCGCGCTCTGGACAAGACCTACATCTTCCGTTCGCCACCTTCGTCCGTTGCCCTACTCACCGATGCAGGGATCGATGCGGTGTCGCTCGCCAACAACCACACGCTCGATTACGGCAGGGAGGGCCTACTACGTACGCTGGAACTGCTGGATGACGGCGGTCTGCTCCACTTCGGGGCAGGAGAAGACCGCGAGGCCGCGTACGCAGCCAGGGTTGCCGATGTCGGCGATTGGCGGATCGGGCTGGTGGGATTCACCCACATCGAGTGCGGCTGGGTCGCAGACGACCGCAACAGGTGGCCGGAATCGGCGTGGGCATGTCCCGGCTTCGAGCAGCAGACGATCGACGCGGTCGCCGCAATTGCCTCCGAGGTCGATCTCACCATCGTGATGGTGCATTGGGGCATCGAGCTCGATCACTGCCCCCAGCCGTACCAGCGGGAGCTGGCGGCCGCATGGTCGGAAGCAGGGGCCGATCTCATCATCGGCAGCCATCCCCATGTTCTGCAGGGCATCGAACGCTACGACGACACGTGGGTCGTGCACTCGACCGGCAACTTCGCATTCCCCTCGGCGAGAGGCCCCTCGGCTCGCACCGCGTACTTCACCGCGAAAGTCGCGGAAACCGGTATCTCGCTCACCGTCACTCCCCTCTCGATCGTTGACGGGCGGCCACGGCCCGCGGGCGTCGACGCAGGAACCGAGCTGCTGTCCGACCTCAGCAGGTGGTCCACCGGCTGGTCCATCGACGAGAGTGGCAGGGTCTCCCGGAGCGAGGAACCGAGTGCATGCGCATGACTTCTCACTGGGCCGACCGGCTCAAATCACCAATCGATCTGACAGAACCGCCCTCCGGCGTTGTCCAACAATCAGTGGCAGCGGGAACACGGCATCCGGTCTGGGCGGTTGCACCGAATACACCTCGAGAGGAGATCTCATGAAGCCAGATGACATCATTGACCACATCGACGGGTGGCTCAGCGAGCACGCTTGGCGCCTGGATGAGCAGGAAATCGACTTTGCCCTCGACGTCCGGCGACTGGTGGAGCAGCTCGAGAGCGAAGAACTGGTGCCTGCGGGCACTTCCTGAGCTCGACCTCCGCCACGAGATCGTGAGTACGCCGTCCGTGAGGGCGGCGTTCCTCGATTCCTCGGTTGCGAGCCTCGTCTGCGAGGCCGTTACGATTCCCGCATGTCGACGCCGACCACCCTCCGCAACCTCCGCAACAGGGCCAGGCGCCGCGATGAAACGCTTGCGGCTCGGCTCGACCGAGTGGTGCCGATGCTCATGGAACGTCATGCCATCGACGCGTGGGTGCTGGTCGCTCGGGAGTACAACGAGGACCCGGTCGTTCGCACGATGCTGCCCTCGACGTGGCTGTCGGCGCGGCGGCGCACGATCCTGGTCTTCACGCAGAAGGGCGCCCTGCGTTGCGCCGTAGCCCGGTACGAAGTCGACGGCCTGTTCCCCCGTGCATGGGACCCCGACTCCGAACCCGACCAGTGGCGCCGGGTTGCCCAGGTGCTGGCGGAGGCCGAGCCGGCAACTATCGCTATCGACACCTCGACGACGTTCGCGCTGGCCGACGGCCTGAGCCGGTCGGAGTATGGCTCGCTGATCGATGCCCTCGGCGCGGAGCTTCGGTCGAGGCTCGTGAGCGGCGAAGCACTGGCGCTCGGCTGGCTGGAGACCCGTGTCGAGCCAGAAGTCGAGGACCTCGCAGCAGCATGCCGGTACGCCCACGACATCCTGCGCCGCGGGCTGTCCGGTGAGGCGATCACGCCTGATCGCACCACGACCCACGATCTCGAGTGGTGGTATCGGGAGGAGGTGGCTGCCGCCAAACTCACCGCCTGGTTCCATCCGTCGGTCTCGGTGCAGCGCAATGGCTCGCTGCCGCGGGACGGCTTCACCGATCATCCAGGCGAGCTGACGATTCGCCCCGGTGATCTGGTCCACGTGGACTTCGGGATCGAGTACCTGGGTCTCCACACCGATCAGCAGCAGCACGGCTACGTGCTTCGAGCGGGCGAGCAAACCGCACCGGAAGGTCTGCGGCGGGGCCTGGCGGCAGGCAACCGCGCTCAAGGCCTCCTGATGGCTGAGTTCGTTGCCGGCCGCACCGGCAACGAGGTGCTTGCCGCAACACGAAGCGCCGCCGCGGCCGAAGGGATCGATGCGACGATCTACAGCCACCCGATCGGCCTCCACGGCCACGCCGCAGGCCCAACCATCGGGCTGTGGGACGAGCAGGGAGGCGTCGAAGGCGCCGGGGACTATCCGCTGTATCCGGACACTGCATACTCGTTGGAACTATCGGTCGCGACGCCGGTGCCCGAGTGGGGCAATCAACCGGTGCGCATCATGCTCGAGGAGGATGCCTTCTTCGACGGCGCCGAAGTACGGCTTCTCGACGGGCGGCAGACGGGCTTCTGGCTGATCGGCTGAGGGCGGGCGTCAGGTCCAGGCGAGGTTCGACCGGGTTCGCCAGTACACGGCGGGATCCTCCGCCATGTCCGGCAGCACGATGGTGTCGACATCGACCTCCAGCGCACTCAGGTTGCTCTCCAGCTGAGCGATGGTCGCAGCGCCGCTCAACACGATCGTTGCCCACGGGTGGGCGAGCGCCGCCGCTATCGCGATGGCGTCCGGGGCTGTGCCTTGGTCGCGCAACGGAGCCGGGAGGTGCCGATTGCGCTCGGTGAGTCTGCCATTGGCCACGGCCTCCTTCACGATCACGGCCATCCCAGCGGCCGCAGCAGCCTCCAGTGCCGGCGCGACCGAGGTCTCGAGGAGATTCCACGTCGCCTGCACCGAGGCGAAGAGTGGGGTGCCGCCCCTGGCCACGTCGATCGCTGAGTAGACCGATTCGGCTTGCTGGGGACCCGAAGTACTCAACCCGATGGCGACTCCTCCGTCGCGGAGGTCGGCGAGTCTGTCCAACACGGCCTCATTCTCCAGCACACCGCTCTCACTCGTCGCCGAGTGGATCTGATACAAAGCCAGCTTGTCCCCGAGGGTCGACAGGGAGAGGGACAGCTGTCGTTCGAGGGCTTCGAGGCTGTGCTCCTTCACTTCGTGCACGTCAGCCTCGATCTTCCACTCTGCCGTGTAGGTGTAGCCCCATTTCGAGCCGACTACGGCATCCTCCGTTGCGCTCTCCCTCGCGGACAGCCACCTCGCCAGGAACTCCTCTGCGCGCCCATAAGAGCGCGCCGCATCGAAGTAGCGCACACCGGCGCCGAAGGCGGAATCCAGCATCGTTGCGGCATGCGCCGCCAATGGGCCCGGCCCGCGACGACCATCCAGATCGGCGGCGTGACCCAGGTTGATGTACCCGGGTCTGCCGATCGCGGCGAGCCCGAGGCCGATCGGAGAAACCCACAGGTTGGTTGTCCCGAATCGCCGGAGTTCCATTGGGGCCATGATGCCACTCGACGTGCTCCATCCGCGTCTTCACTGCTAGACAGGGTCCATGAGCGTTTCCCTTGCCGACCTCGTCGATGCATCGAGCGCAATCGCTGCCACACGCTTGCGGCTGGCGAAGCGCGGGATCCTGTCCGGAGTCCTCGAGAAAGCAACGCCGGAGGAGATCCCGCTGGTGGTTGCCTATTTGAGCGGCAGGCCGAGGCAAGACACGCTCGGCATCGGGTGGTCGGCGCTGGGTAGCCAAAGCCCGCCTCCCGCCGCAACAGCGACGCTCTCGCTCACCGACGTCGACGACATCTTGGAGGAATTGGCCACCACGTCGGGTGCCGGGTCCGTCGCCCGCAGAGCGAACCTGCTGGACCGACTTCTCGCAGCTGCCACCGAAACGGAGCAGGACTTCCTGCAGCGCCTGCTCCTTCGTGACCTGCGGCAGGGCGCCACCGAGGGTCTGATGATCGAAGGCATCGCCGCGGCTTCAGGTCTCCCCGCCGCCGACATCCGGCGGGCCGCCATGATGTCGGGAAGCCTGATCGAGGCTGGTGTCGTGGCGCTCACCGAGGGTGCGGCGGCCATCGCCGCCGTGCGGCTGCGGGTGCTCATCCCGATCCAGCCGATGCTCGCCAGCACTGCAGATGACCTCGGCTCTGCCGTCGCCTCGTTCGGACGGGCGTCGGTGGAGGCCAAACTGGACGGGGCCAGGGTCCAGGTCCACAAGTTGGGGGACACGGTCCTGGTGGTGACGCGCAACCTCAAGGACGTCAGCCGTCGCGTGCCCGAAGTGGTCGAAGCTGTCGCCGCGCTCCCCTTCACGTCGCTCATCCTCGACGGTGAGGTACTCGCCCTCGATGATGACGGCCGCCCGTACCCGTTTCAGGAGACGATGAGCCGGTTTGGCTCGAAGCTCGACGTGGGCGAGGCGCGTCGTGCCTTGCCGTTGCAGCCCTTCTTCTTCGACGTTCTCCACGCAGATGGCAAGGACATCCTCGACCTCCCTCTGCAAGAGAGGCAGGAAGTGCTGGATCGGCTTCCTGCCGCCTTGCGGGTGCCCCGCGCCATCATCGACGAGATCGACGAGGCGGAGCGGTACCTGGCGGCGACTCTCGCCGCAGGCCACGAGGGTGTGATGGTCAAGGACCTCGGCGCACCTTACGCAGCCGGACGCCGCGGCTCCGCCTGGCTGAAGGTAAAGCCCGTCCACAACCTGGATCTGGTGGTTCTCGCCGTCGAGTGGGGTTCGGGACGCCGCAAGGGGTGGTTGTCGAACCTCCATCTGGGCGCACGCGACCGCACAGGTGGCTTCGTCATGCTCGGCAAGACCTTCAAAGGACTCACCGACGAGATGTTGGCGTGGCAGACCGAGAGGTTCCTCGAACTCGAAACCCACAGGACGGGGCATGTTGTCCACGTCCGTCCCGAGCAAGTCGTCGAGATCGCCCTCGACGGTGTGCAAGCCAGCACCCGCTATCCGGGAGGAATGGCACTCCGGTTCGCCAGAGTCAAGGGGTACCGGGGCGACAAAACCGCAGACGAGGCTGACACCATCGACGCGGTGCGGGCGCTGTTCGACGGCGCCCGCTGAGCTGGTCCCAGCGGCTCAGGCACGATTGTCTCCGGTTGACGCTCCGCCAGCGACCGCACGCTGAATCTCGGCAGTCGCCTCGCTGATCCTCCGGATCATCTCGAGGGCATCGACGTTCGTTTGGTAGTCATGGGTGGCCAATTCCGCTGAGACCTGATCCGAGCGGCGGGCGGCGATCAGCAGAATGGCGCCCTGCAATGCGGCAACGCATGAGAGCAAGAGGTTCAGGAGGATGAACGGGTACGGGTCGAATCCGACATTCCGGTTTCCCACCATCCACCCTGCAAGGAAGATCAGCGCACCGAAGACGAATCCCCACGAGCCCATCCCGTTGCGCAGCCGATCCGCGGCCCGTTCCCCACGGGTCAACTCTTCGTCGGAGCGGACTGCCGGATGCTTGCTCCAAAGCGCGCCGCCAAATCGCACTCGCCACTGGTTTCGATCCATCGGTCTTCTCCATTCGTCCGCCTTGCGCGAGTCTCAGTCGTGAATGCCCAACGATTCAGTGGATATGCGTCAAAGCGCGATGCGGAGCAGGACGAGGCCCGCAGCCAGCGTGACCAGCAGGGTGCCGGCGATGACCGAGAGCAGCGTCAGCAGCAAGAAGGCAGGGCTGAAGGCGGCAAGTGCCGGTGCTGCGTCGCCGGTGAGCCCGCGAGCGCTGAGCGCAATCTTGCGTAGCGCCCACACCCCTTTGGCGAGGCCCATGAAGCCGCGACGTTGCCCGACAACGGATTGCGCACTGCCAACCACTTCCGACGCCGACTCGAGGCCCGCGCCGGCTACCTCAGCAAGGCGATCGGGCCAGCTGCGTGCCAGTTCGGCCAGCTTGGCCGCACTGATCGAGAACGCAAGCACTACGGCAGGCGGACCGAGCAACACCAGCGCAGGCACCCACCAGCCGGTGAAGGACCAGCCAAACCCGGCCTCCGGCTCGAGCCGCAGCACCGCAACGATGACAAGGGCCGAGACCGAGATCATCGCCGCCGACCACCGGGCCGCGCCAGCCACCCAGGCGATGAGGTCGATCAGTCGCCCAACCAGCGCCTGGATGCGTGCCGTCATCGCGTCATGCTGGCATAACCGGGCTGGCTTCGGTGTTCTCCCGACAACCCCAACCGGAGGACCTCGTGGAGCCAACCGACATCGCGATGCTGATCCTGCGGGTGGGCATTGGGCTCGTGATCCTGGCGCACGGCGTCAATCATGCGCGAGGTCGGGAGCGGACGACGGCGTGGTTCGGGAGCATCGGTTTCCGCAGCCCTGGTATGCAGTGGCTCAGCTCGACCCTCACCGAGATCGGCGTCGGCAGCTTGTTGATCGCCGGTTTGCTCACGGCACCAGCGGCCGCAGGCCTCGTCGCCGTGATGTTCGTGGCCTTCTGGACCGTCCATCGCAAGAATGGCTTCTTCATCTTCAGGCCAGGAGAAGGATGGGAGTACGTGGCGACGCTGGCGCTCACAGGAGTCGTGATCGCCATCGCAGGCCCAGGAGAGATCTCGATCGACCACGAGCTGGGGATCGCAAAGGATCTGGATGGGTGGGTCGGTCTTGCCCTCGTCGCCGCCGGACTGCTCGTGGCCAGCGCCCAGCTCGCCATCTTCTTCAAGCCAGATGAGGCCGACACCGGCTGACGGGTGTTCTACGGGGCGGCCGTTGTCGTCGGCGGTGACGTGGTTGTCGGCGCCGTGGTCGACGGCGGAACGGTGACAGGAACCGTCACCGGTACTTCCACGACGACGATGTCGCCCGAGAGAACCTCGACCCCGTCCCGACCGGCGATCTTGTCGGATTCGGGGCGCCCGGACGTTTGCACGCCACGCATCCGCACCGTGGCTTCGCCTGACCCGGCACCCACCGCAATCATGAAGGAATCGTCGTACGGTCGGCCGAGCGAGAAGCCGCTCACCTCCATACCGAGGTCGCCGTCGATCAGGTAAACCCGCCCGTTGGTGCTGTCGACGGAGGCCGCCGCGTCACCAAAATGCTCGACATCTGCAAACCCGCTGACAGAGACGTTGCTTGCCTGTACCGATGGCACTTGGGCGGGGACCCCGTTGTTGTCTGCGATGTAGCTGGGCGCCACCAGGATGAAGGCTTGGCGCGATACATCCGACATGGAGCCCGATCCGGACACTGCGGGGAAGCGCGCTGCGTCGTCGATGCCGGTGATCATGGACACGTTGGAGATCTGGATGGGAAGCGGTGACGGCCACACGAGGTGGAGACCGACCGTTGCATCTTCCACCCACAGATCCCGGATCTGGCCCCACGGTCCCTGACCGGGGAACCCCGTCACGAAGGCTTCGTCGACGGGATCGATGATGGGGTCGTCGAATGACGAACCCAACCGGATGGCGGTGTTGCCGGCCCGGAACGAGACGTTGTCGAGCACGAACCCGGGCACGCGGCCAAAGTGGAACCCCACGTTGCTGTGTTGCGAAGCGATCGCCCCGAACACCCACGTTCTGGAGTCCGCCTCGAAGCTCGGCGTGGGAACGTAGGGACCGACGTTCGGAGCGAAGCTGATGTTGGAGAACGTGTTGCGGGCGTCCGAGTCCTCGATGGTGAAGCCGGTGCGATAGCCGTACAGGGCAACTCCGTCGACCCGCAGCGGTCCGCCCTGCTTCATGTAGAGGAAGTCGTAGTAGCGATCAGCCACGATGTTCTCAATGCGCACCTGATCGCCACTCTCGACGTAGAACGTCGGCCCCATCGGAGTGACGTGTTCGTCCACGAAGAACGATCGGGCGAGATCGAATGTCTGGTACCCGTATTCGAGGTCATCATCTTGGAGCTCTGCGTCGGTGGGCAGCGGCTGCTGGTCGTACGTGATCCATAGGCCACGCACCGCAGTCCCGGCTTGCAGCCGGAACAGCGGCTGATCGGCTGGGAACGGTCTCGCAAGGATCTTCACGCCGGTCAGCTCCACTTCGGGCCACCCGTACGGGCCACCAACATCCAACCCGGTTCCGGTCGCTGCGCCCACCACTGACACCCCGCTGGGAACCTCGACTGTGTGGTTGAGCACGTAGGCCCGCCTGCCGGAGACCGACGGCACCACTACGACGCCGCCCTCTCCGGCCGCCGCGTCGATCGCCGCTTGGAATGCGGGCGAGTCGTCGTTCTTGGCGTCCGCCATCGCGCCGTAGTCGGTGACGAAGAACGTGCCCGGCTGCCCTGGGACGATGACCTCGAGCGTCGTCGTCGTCGTGGGCGGTGCAGTGGTCGACGTCGTCGTCGGCTGCGCCGTCGTTGTTGGCGCCGTGATGGTTGTCGCGGCGTCGCCGCCGCCAAGCGAGCACGCCGCAGCCAGCAGGGCAAGAACTGCGAGGCCGAGCAGTGGCCTCATCCACCTTTCCATGACGCGACTCTAGGACACTGCTGATCAGCGTCAGTTCGAGCTCATGACCGAGGTCGTGACCGGGCACCGTGGCGGACCCGCAAGCCCTCACGACGATTTGATCAGCAGTCTCCCAGCAGCGTTCCGAAACCATCAGCGTCGGCCTGAACCTGTGGAGGGTTGCGCACCATCTTCAGCGAGTACCTCGTCGAGGACTTCGACCAGGCGGGTGCGTTCCGGTTCGCCGAACACCATCGGCGGCTTGAACTTGAGGACGTTGTGCAGCAGGCCGTCGACCGAAAGCAGTACGCCGAGCTCCCGTGCCCGGTCGGCGACGTACTGCGCTACTCCAGGTGCGGGGCGCTTGTTCGTGCGATCAGCGACGAGTTCCATCCCGAGGAAGAGACCGGCGCCTCGCACATCGCCGATGACCTCGTGCCGGTCCGCAAGCTCGGCGAAGTCATCGAGCAGCACGGCACCCATCGTTGCAGCATGGGCGAGCAAAGACTCGTCGTGGAGGACGTCGAGGACCGCATTCCCGACTGCGCACGACACCGGGTTCCCCCCAAACGTGTTGAAGTACTCCATGCCGTTGGCGAAGGCGTCTGCGATGGCACGCGATGTCACGACCGCAGCGACAGGGTGGCCGTTGCCGAGCGGCTTGCCGAGGGTGACGATGTCCGGCACCGCACCCTCGCGCGCAAAGGCCCACCAGTGGCTCCCGACGCGCCCCAATCCGACCTGGACCTCGTCGGCGATGCACAGCCCACCCGCCCGCTTCACCGCGTCGAAGGCACCGCGCAGGTAGCCCTCCGGGAGCACGACCTGCCCGGCAACCCCGGGAATCGGTTCGGCAATGAATGCCGCCAAGCGGCCGCCGACGCCGTCGACGATCCGCTCCACGTCGCCGAGATGGCCGTTCGTATCTGCGCCGTGAGGCGAGCGGTAGGGGTCCGGCAGCGGCACGACGTGGACCGTTGGTGGCGTGCCCTGCCCCCCAGGGCCGTTGTGCTTGTAGGGGCTGGCGGCGATGAGATCTGAGGTGTGGCCGTGGTACGCACCATCGAGCACCGCGACATCGGTGCGGGCGGTGACAGTGCGTGCGATACGGAGTGCGAGGTCGTTGGCCTCGCTGCCGGTGCACACGAGGAAGACGGTGTCCAGCGGGTCCGGGAACAAGCCGGCAAGCCGCTCCACGTACCGCAGCCGTTCGGGGTGGGGGTACCGGGAGTTGGTGTTGAGCAACGTTGCTTGGCGACGCAGCGCCTCGACGACGTGCGGGTGTTCGTGCCCGACGTGAGCGACGTTGTTGACGCAGTCGACGTGCGCTCGGCCCCACCCGTCGTAGAGATAGGACCCAAACCCCCGCACGGCCACCAGCGGTTGCGCATAGCTCGTGCTCAGGCTCGGAGGCAACAACGCCCGCCGCCGAGCCGCGATGTCTTCGTCGTCGACGTGGACGGCCTCGACCAGTGTGCGGCTGAGTCTCAGCGCGGCGGCAGGCGAAGGGCACAGGCTCGACCAGGTCGCCCACTCGTCCGGCAGCGCAACCCCTGGGAAGGGGCCGTCGAGATCCAGCAGATCCGTCATGAGCTGGAAGTGGAGATGGGGCGGCCAATTCCCATTGTGTGGCGGTGATCCGACGGCGGCGATGTGCTCGCCTCCGAGGACGTGCTGGCCTGCCTTCACGGCCACTGTGGCACCGTCCAGATGCCCGTAGAGCGTGAAGAACGCTGGGCCGTCCTCCGGTTCGTGGCGCAGAGTGATGACGGGCCCGTAGCCGCCTACGATCGCCTCATCGTCGACCCGGGCGACCACGCCATCGGTCAACGCCAGGACCGGAGTGCCGGGTGCGCACGACAGGTCGACACCGAGGTGCACGGTGCGCCAGCTCGGTCCCCGGTTGGTGGCAACGGCAAACTCGGGAGTGGAATAGACGAGGCGGGGCTCCCCGTACCGCCCCAGACCCACCGTCGCCGCTGCCGTGGCCATTGCCTCCTCCACCGCCCGCGTTTGGTCGGCCATCGGTGGAGCGATCGCGGGATGTGCTGCCTCTGGGGACGTGACACTCCAGTCGATGACGCACACCGACGCTCCGTCCATCGGGACATCCAGCACCGGGTGAAGGTCTGCCTCGTTGGCCTCGAGAAGCTTGCTCACATCTGCGCTGCGCCGGCACGGTTCGAGACCGCACGCTGCCCGAAGCCGCGCCTGGGCCAGGTAGAGGGGCACGACTGCCAGCCGCTCCAGCGTGGCCCACGCGTCGGTTTGGCTGACCGCCAAGTAGTCGTTGTCCGGCTGCAGCGCGGTCTGCTCGGCCGCCATCGCCACGCTGACGCAAAGACGGAGCATGACCAGCGGCATGATTGCCTCGATCTCCGCATCACTCAGCGCGGCCACCTCGTGTGCCCCTGCGACCACCGAGCCGATCGCCTCCACAGGGTCGACAAGACCGAGACTTGCGTAGGCAGCGGCAATGGCCACCTCGGCGACGGAGTAGGAGCGGTGGAGATCGCCGAAGTCGATGATTCCGATCGTGTCGGCGACGATCACATCGTGGACGATCACATTGTGATCGTTCAGGTCGCCGTGAATCGTGCCGGCTGCGAGTTCCCCCTCGATGGGTCCCAGCGCACGGTGTGCACGTGCGACCGTGGACAGCAGCAGCGGCCTCCGATCGGCGCCAACCGCTGCGCTCGCACCCAGCACGGTGTCATCCGCAGCGCGGAGATCCCAAACGAAGCCGTCTGGAACATGGGGATGATCGAGCGACGAGAGCGCGAGGCTCAGACGCCTGGCCGCTGCGCCTACGGCTCGCAACGTCGACTCCGGTTTTGGCCTGAGCGAAGCAAGGGTCGCCCCCTCGACAAAGGTGAGGACGCGCACCACATGGGCTGCCCCGTCGATCGTGGCAGTTGTGAAGGGCGCTCCACTGAGCGAGGTGCGGGGCACCGGTATGCGTAGCTCTGGTGCGGTGGCGGCCACATGCCGGATGGCGGCATCCTGAACCTCGAGATCGGCAGAGACGGTATCGACATGCGCGACTTTGAGTACAAATCGCGCCCCTCCCTCTGCGGTGGCAACGAAGTTGCGGTCGCGTTCGGCGGGAAGCTCGGTCACCTCCGCCTCGATGCCGTAGAGATCTCTGAGCACCTGCGCCGCGCCGGTGGCGTCGATGCGGGGTTTGGTGACGTTGCGGGTCGCTCTCATGGCCGGCAGCTTGGCACAGTCCGCGGCCCTCTTCCTCAGGCGACAGGCAGCCCGAGGCCCCGGCTGATGATCAGCCGCTGGATCTCCGAAGTGCCTTCGCCGATCTCGAGGATCTTGGCGTCCCTGTAGTAGCGGGCAACCGCGCTGTCTTCGATGAACCCGTAGCCGCCGTGCACCTGGGTGGCGATTCGGGTTGCGGTGACTGCGGACTCCGTTGCGTAGAGCTTGGCGATGGCTGCTGCCGTTCTGATCGGCTCGCCTCCGTCCTTGAGTGCAGCCGCCTTGTAGGTCAGGAGTCGGGAGGCTTCGACCATCACCTGGAGGTCGGCAATCGGGAAGGCGACGCCCTGATTCCTCCCGATTGGTGCCCCAAACGCGTGCCGCTCCTTGGCGTAATCGACGCTCGCATCGAGACACGCTTGGGCGAGGCCGACCGCAAGCGCTGCGATGGCGATACGGCCATCGTCGAGGGTGGCGAGGAATTGGTGGAAACCGCGTCCCCGCTCACCGAGCAGGTGGTCGGCAGGGACACGACAGTCCTCCAGGACCAGACCGTGGGTATCGGAGGCGTGCCAGCCCATCTTGTTGTACGCCGGCTCGACGGTCAGCCCGGGAGTCCCGGCCGGAACGAGAAGTGTGCTGATTTCGTCGGTACCGGTGCGAGCCATCACCGTGATGACTGAGGTGATGCCGGTACCCGAGTTGGTGATGAATGCCTTGCTGCCGTTGATCACCCATTCACCGCCGTCGAGGATGGCCCGGGTCTTGGGGTTGCCTGCATCCGATCCCGCCCCCGGCTCGGTCAGACCAAAGGCGGCGAGAGCACGTCCGGCGAGAAGGTCGGGAAGCCACCGTTCTTGCTGCTCGGGGGAACCAAAGGTCGCGATCGGGTTGATGCCGAGACCGACGGCAGCTTCGAGCGTGATCCCCATCGACTGGTCGACGCGTCCAATCTCTTCGATGGCCACGCACAGGCTGGTGAAATCGCCTCCGGCCCCGCCGACACTCTCCGGAAATGGCAGGCCGAACAGACCGAGTTCGCCCATCTTGCCCACGACGTCGAGCGGGAAGGTGTGGTTGCGGTCCCACTCTGCGGCATGGGGGCCGATTTCCACTTCGGCGAACTGGCGTACCACCTTGCGGAATGCCTCATGCTCCGCTGAAAGCTCAAAGGTCACGATGTCCTCATCGAGTTGACGTTTACGTTAACGACAGCAAATCTACCACTGTGGACATCGAGACACCGCAGAGCACGACGACGACCGAGTACTCCATCTCGGATCTCGCCGCAGAGTTCGAGATCACCCCCCGAACGCTGCGGTGGTACGAGACCGAGGGCCTGCTCACCCCCGAGCGCCGCGGCTCCCACAGGATCTACACCGGGCGGGACCGAACGAGGCTTCGTCTCATCCTGCGCGGCAAACGCATCGGTCTCTCGCTGGCCGAGATCAGCGAGATCATCGGGATGTACGCCGCGCCTCCCGGCGAAGCCGGCCAGCTACGGCACCTCATCGGACGGATCGGTGAGCGCCGCGACGAGTTGCGCAGCCGACTCGACGACGTTGAACGAACGCTTCGTGACCTCGACGAGGTCGAACGGCGTGCTCAGGAACGGCTCGACGAACTCGACTCGGCCCGCTGACCGTCGACCTTCCGCTTGCCGTGCCACAAGGACACGGGTCCTGCCACGAAGAACGCCGCAGGCAGGAGCCTGAGGGTACGCCAGGTGGCATCGAACCCGCGGTAGGTCACCCCGTCGACGTCGGTCATGCTCCCGCCATCCCCGCCGTCCACGTCGAACCGGCCGGTCCAATCGAGTGCCCTGACCGTTCGGCGCCATGCGCCGGCGGATGCAATCACGCGGCGCATTGGGGGTGCCGGCTCAACCCAGATCACCAGTGCGGCGATCGCCGCAAACGAGAACACCTGCACATCTGCGCTCAATTCGATGGCGACGTGAAACGCAAGCGCCACCCAGACCGCAGCCCACCGGGTCCGGCGGACGACAAGCCCGATACCGATGAACAGCTCGGTGAATACCGCGACCTTGGCGAACGCGGAATGGAAGGCAGCAGAGGATGCTGCATCGATGAGCCATTGCGGAAGGTCGCCTGCCGCCCCTGCCGCAACCTGGCGCTGTACACGAAGCTGCGTCACGACCCCGCCGAACCAGTCGCCGTCGAGCAACTTGCTCAGGCCGGATGCGAAGTAGACGGCGGCGACCTGGATCCGCAGGAGCAGCAGCGGCCACTGTGGGCCCCAGCCGGCGGGGCCATGACGCAGCGATCCACCACGCAGCGCGTCGATCGAGAGCCGTTCGCCTACCGGCGTGAGAGCGAGCCCCAGCATCAGCGCTGCGAGAAAGGCCCGGTTGTGGTGGTAGTGGGTCTGGCTGAGTGCGAGGTTGTAGACCAAGAAGCCCGCGACGTACCACGTGGCCGGTCGTGCGAAGAGCCCGATCGACACCAGGATTGCGGCGGCCGCCGCCGCCCACAGCGCCAGGACGTACAACGGCTCGGGTAGTTCCGGCCACCAAGTGAAGTAGGGAACCCACACATGATCCCGATAGGTCACCCCGTCCGAGGTGTCGGCAAGGAATGGTTGGAGGTGCATGATCACCAACAGTCCTGCGGCTATGCGAAGCGGTACGAGAGCCCGGTAGTCCACCCGCCTCCCGAGCGCACCGTCGAGTCGCGGCAACCAAGTGCTCGCCGCCGTCACGGAGCGAGCCGCTCTCGAGACCGCAGCACCACTTGCGTCGGCTGATCCGCGTTCCGCTGGTAGCTGACCGTCGCCTCGAGATAGAGCGTCTCGCGATCGTTCGGGGTGTGCGTGGCTACCCAGTCGAGAGCATGCTGCAGCGTGTCGAGAGTGACAACGATTCCGTAGGACGCCGGTCGCTCTGCGAACGGGCTCCCAACGCCGCGTGCTCGCACCATCTCGCTCCATTCATAACTCCCCGGCCACGGGTCCCGAACGTCGACGCGATTCCCGTCGGCGGTGATGCGGACGATGTCGGCCTGCCATACGCTCGCCTCTGGGAACATCTGCCACGCCAGGGTCGGCGAAGTCCCCCGGTAGCCCTGTGCGATCCCGGCAACGATGAGCAGGACCACGCCCACGACGATCACCCGTCTCGCAACCACGATCCGGCTCGGATCGGGCGAGCCGCCTGTCGTCATGAGCCCCGGCGACCTGTGATCCCGTGCCGGGCGAGGAGCGGCACGACGGCCTCCAACGGGAGCCCGATGACGTTGGACCTCGATCCGTCGACCCGTTCGACGAACCGGCCGCCGTCGCCCTGCAGGGCATAGGCACCCGCTTTGTCCAGCGGCTCCCCGGTCGCCGCATACGCGGCCGCTTCGGCCTTGGCCACGGGCCGCATCATCACTTCGGAGTAAGCGGCGCCCGACTCGAGCTCTGTTGTGCCGGGCGTCTTGAGCGCAAACCCCGTGATCACCGTGTGCGAGCGGCCGGCCAGGGCTAGCAACATCTCGGCGGCGTCCGCTTCCGACACCGGCTTGCCGAGCACCGCGTCATCCAGCACAACGATGGTGTCACAACCCAAGACGGCCGCATGGGAGTCGTAGCGCTCGGCGACTGCGAGGGCCTTCTCCCCAGCGAGCCGCATCGCCATCTGTTCGGGAGCCTCCCCTGGGTGCGCGATCTCGGCAACATCGGGTCGTTCGACGTCAAAGACGAACCCGGCCATCGTCAGGAGCGTCCTGCGTCGCGGCGAGCCGCTGGCAAGGATCAGTCGCGCCACCGGAGTCGGGGGGATGTGCTCGGCAACCATGGTCCGGCCACCCTACCGAGCTGGGCCCGCTCAGCGCCGGAGAGCACAAGGGAACCTTGGCCACAGGTATCGTGTCCAACCTGACGGACAGTCATCTCTGCGAATGACGGAGCACGGACATGCGGTGGAAACGCCTCGAAACCAGCGACAACGTACAAGACCGCCGGGGACGCGGCACCACGGCTGCGGTGGGCGTTGGCGGCGTCGGCATCCTCGGTGTGCTGATCGCGCTCATCTTCGGCGGCGGAGGGGGCGGCTTCGGCGAGATCGGGGACATGCTCGGTCAGATGCAAGGCGGCTCGGCGCCTGCCCAGCCCGCGGAGCAGGCAGAGGAATTCCAGGGCATCGACGAGTCCGAGGACTTCGTCAGGCGCGTCCTGGGGTCGACGGAGACCGCCTGGACGCAGGTCTTCTCCCAGGCAGGCGCCACCTACGTCGCAGCGAGTCTCGTCCTATTCGACGCTCCGACCCAATCGGCCTGCGGCGGAGCACGCTCCGAAGTCGGGCCCCACTACTGCCCTGTCGACAAGACGGTCTACATCGACCTCAACTTCTTCGGTGAGCTGGAAAACAGGTTCGGCGCCAGCACAGGGGACTTCGCCCAGGCGTACGTCATCGCCCACGAGATCGGGCATCACGTGCAGAACGAACTCAACATCATGTCCGAGGTGCAGCAGTTGCAGCGGGCCAACCCCGACCAGGCCAACGAACTGTCCGTGCGGCTGGAACTACAAGCCGACTGCCTCGCCGGAGTATGGGCGAATTCCATCTGGCAGCGAGAGGACATTCTCGAACAGGGCGACATCGAGGATGCGCTGAGCGCAGCATCTGCCGTGGGCGACGACCGCATTCAGGAAGTCACGACGGGTCGCGTCAATCCGGAATCGTGGACACACGGCTCGTCCGAGCAACGCGTCCGCTGGTTCAACGAGGGTTACACGACGGGAGACCCAAACGCATGCGACACCTTCTCAGGCGGAGCCTGACCCTCCTATGACGATGCGCGCCATGCAGGTCGCTCAGCTCGGTGGTATCGACGAGCTGAATATGGCGGACGTCCCCGTTCCCGAACCGGGACCGGGCCAAGTCCGCATCCGCAGCGAGGCTGCCGGAGTCAACTACCCCGATCTGCTGTTGATGGCCGGCCAGTACCAGGCGAATCCCCCACTCCCCTTCTCCCCCGGCTTCGAGGTCGCAGGCACGATCTCAGCCGTCGGCGAGTCCGTCACGGGTTTGTCGGTCGGGCACCGTGTGGTCGCGACCCCTTTGTGGGGTGGGTACGCCGAGGAGGTGGTCGTCGACGCCGGCGCATGCGATCCGATCCCGGAAGAGCTGTCGTTTTCCGATGCGGCCGTGCTGCCGATCGCCTTCGGAACGGCGCTTCACGCGCTGCGGGACCGCGGTGCGCTCGAGGCCGGACAGACGTTGCTCGTGACCGGGGCAACCGGCGGCACAGGCTCTGCGGCCATCAAGATCGGCAAGATCATGGGCGCCAGGGTCATCGCCGCGGTTGGCTCCGCGACCAAGGTCGAGCAAGCTCTCGAGCTCGGCGCCGACGCAGCGGTCGTCTACGACGGTGCCGAGCGGCTCCGTGACGCCCTCAAACGTGTGACTGCGGGAGCAGGTGTCGATGTTGCGTTCGATCCCGTGGGCGGCGACGTCACTGCCGAATGCCTGCGGGGCATGGCATGGGAGGGGCGGCTCCTCATCATCGGCTTCACCGCGGGTTCAATCCCGCAACTCCCGGCCAATCTGCCGCTCCTCAAGGGTTGCTCCATCGTCGGAGTGTTTTGGGGTCGGTGGCGCCAGACGGACCCCGCGGCAGCCCATGCCCAATTGGGCGAGCTGGCACAATGGGTGGTGGACGGCACGCTGGACCCCGGCATCTCCGCCCACTACCCGCTTGCTGAGGCTGCAAGAGCGCTCCAGACGCTTGCCGAGCGGCGCGTCGTCGGCAAGGTGGTACTCGATATCTGAGGCGTGCGGATACCGGTGACGGTGAGCAGCGGGATCAACTGAAGGCGTTGATTCCGGTGATGGCTTGGCCCAGCACGAGGGTGTGGATCTCGTTGGTGCCTTCGTAGGTGTACACCGATTCCAGGTTGTTCATGTGCCGCACGACCGGATAGTCCAGAGTAATTCCGTTGGCGCCGAGCACGCTGCGCGCCTCCCGGGCCACCGCAAGCGCCATCCTCACGTTGTCCATCTTGCCGAAGCTCACATGGCTCGGATCGAGGGTGCCGGCGTCCTTCTTGCGGCCGAGGTGTACCGCCAGCAGCATTCCGCGGTTCACGCCGATCAGCATCTCCACCAGCTTGCGCTGCGTGAGCTGAAAGCCAGCAATCGGCCTGTCGAACTGCTTGCGTTCCCGCGCATAGTCCAGTGCCGTCTCGTAGCAAGCACGACCGGCCCCGACCGCTCCGAAGAGGATCCCAAACCGAGCCTCGTTCAGGCACGACAGCGGGCCCTTCAGGCCATGCACGCCGGGGAGCACGGCATCACCAGGGAGCCGAACACCGTCGAGCACCAACTCGGACGTGATCGAAGCGCGCAGCGACAGCTTCTTGTGAATGAGGTTCGCTGTGAAGCCCGGCGTGTCGGTTGGCACGACAAAACCGCGAATGCCTTCGTCGGTCTGGGCCCACACCACGGCGACGTCGGCCACATTGCCGTTGGTGATCCACATCTTGGAGCCGTTGATGACCCAGTCGTCACCGTTGCGGACCGCATGGGTGCGCATGCTCCCGGGGTCGCTCCCCGAGTCGGCCTCGGTGAGGCCGAAGCATCCAATCGTGTCGCCTGCCGCCATCCGCGGCAGCCACTCCTGTTTCTGCTCCTCGGAGCCGAAGGCCCAGATGGGAAACATGGCCAGCGATCCCTGAACGGAGACAAAGCTGCGCACGCCGCTGTCGCCATACTCCAACTCGGTGCAGGCCAACCCGTACGACACGGCGTTGGTCCCTGCGCAGCCGTAGCCATCGAGATGCATGCCGAGGAGCCCCATGGCCGCCATCTCCTTGGCGAGCTCCTTGGGGAAGATCCCCTCCTCGAACCAATCGGCGATGTGGGGCAGCACCTGGTCGGCGACGAAGCGGCGCACCGTGTCCCTGATCAGCAGCTCATCGTCGGTCAGCAGCTCGTCGACCTCGAGGAAGTCCAGCGGATCGAGCTTGCGGGGGCGCATGGCCTTGTCACTCATGGGAACCTCGTTGTCGCTCATCGGGGATGTGTGCAGTCTCGCAGGCTGCGGTGCGCTGCGGGAACCCCGTCCGCTAACTTCACCGCATGGTCGATCTGCCGCCACGCCAACGTCTCGCCCGACTCCCGACACCTCTGCAGCGACTCGACCGATTGACGACGGCATGGGGCGGGCCATCCATCTGGGTCAAGCGTGACGACCTGACGGGATTCGGCCTCTCCGGGAACAAGGTGCGCAAACTCGAATTTCACCTCGCTGCGGCGACGGCTGCCGGAGCCGACACTTTGATCACCTGCGGTGCGGCCCAGTCGAACCATTGCAGGGCGACCGCCCTTGCAGGAGCGCAGTCCGGCTTCGATGTCGTCTTGGCGCTGCGGACTGCGGATGGGTCCGCTCCTCCGGTATTCCAAGGCAACCTCCTCCTCGACCGCTTGGCGGGTGCGGACATCCGGTTCATCACTCCGGACCAGTACGGCGAGCGCAATGACGTCATGGCCGAGATCGCCGCCGAACTGGCCGCACGAGGTCGTGCAGCGTGGACCATTCCCGAGGGAGCTTCAGATGCCCTCGGCATGTGGGGTTTCGTCCTGGCGATGGGTGAGCTCGATCAGCAGTCGGCCACGATCCCGCACCTCGGCGCGATCTGGCATGCAGCGTCGTCTGGCGGCACGACCGCGGGCCTGGGCTGGGCCGCAGACCGCATGGGGCTCTCCGTGCGGATTGCCGGCTCGTCCGTCGGGGACACGGTGCCCGACCTGAAGCGCCGCATCGATGGTATCTGGGCCGACGCCGTAGCTACGTATGGCGGTTCGCTGCCGACACCCCATCTCGAGCTCACCGACGACTATGTCGGCCTGGGATACGGCCAGACGACTCACGATGAGTTGCACGTCCAGATGCAGGTGACCGCGCTGACCGGGCTGATCCTCGACCCCACCTACACCGGCAAAGCCTTCGTAGGCCTGAAGCGCGAGATCGACGCCGGTCGGTTCTCAGCCGACGACGACGTCGTCATCTGGCACACGGGAGGTGGGTTCGCCGCCTTCTCCCACGACTTCGGGGGGCTGCTCTAGACGTGCTGGTTCAGATCCCGGCTGTCATCTCGGTGGGGAACAGCGACATCTGGGGTTCTGGCCGGTGGTACCTGGGCACGCCGGTCCACGGGATCCCGTCCATGAAGGCCCAGCTTCGCCGGTGGATCGCCGACGGCCCGTAGTGTTGAAGTGCGGCCTTGTGGCGAGGTCCGGGGTATCCCTTGTTGTACTCGAACAAGTAGTAGGGGTAGTGCGCTGCGGCCTCGCGCATCATGCGATCGCGCGTCACCTTGGCGAGGATGGATGCTGCCGAGATCGATAGCGACGTCGCATCGCCGCGCACGATCCGCTCGATCGAGCCTCGTCCGACGAAGTCCCAGTTGCCGTCGATCAACACATGGTCAGGTTCGACACCGAGCTGATCGATCGCCCGGCGGGCGGCCAGCTTCTGCGCATCGGACATCCCCAGCTCATCGCACTCCTGCTGGGTCGCATGCCCGACCGCCCACCGTTCGCACCACTCCGCGACCCGCTCGAACATCGCTTCCCGTTCTGGCTCGGTGAGCATCTTCGAATCGCGCACCTTGTAGACCCTGCGATCCCTCGGCACGATGGCCGCGCCAACACTCAGCGGACCGGCCCACGCCCCCCTGCCGACCTCGTCGACCCCAACGACGAAGCGGTGACCGTCACTCCACAGGCGACGTTCGACGGACAGGTTCGGCGGCTTGCGTCGAATCGCTTTCCGCAGTCGGGGAACCGTCGACGTCATGGGCGCACGTTAGCGGGCGCTCGATCCTCCGCCCGGAACCCATCAGTTGAGGCTGGGATGAAGCGGGAAGTTGGCGTACCACGACAGCCGGCCGGGCTGACGGCGCAGGACGTCCCGCCACAGACCTTCGGGCTCGTCTACGAAGATGTCCGCGGGCTCGGCGGGAACCACAAACCACGAGTCCAGAGCCAGTTCCTCTTCCAACTGACCCGCCACCCATCCTGCGTAGCCCGCAAACACCCTGGCACGCAGCACCCCTCGGTACGTTGCGGGGCTCTGCGCCAAGTCGATCAGCCCGATGTTCCCCACCACCGCGTTCCATTCGGCCGGCGGCTCACCCGGTGTATCCACGAGCCCAAGGGCGACCTCGGGCGTCACCGGCCCACCGACAAACACGACGGGCGGCTGGGCCGCAATCGGCGCCCACTCTTCGAGATAGCTGGCGATGTCGGCGTCGCTGGGGCGGTTGAGCACGAGACCGAGCACACCCTCGACGGTGTCGTGCTCGACGATGAGCACGACCGTGCGGGCGAAATTGGGATCGAGCAGATCAGGCGTGGCAACGAGGAGCTTGCCGACGAGCGAGTCAGACATGGCCCAATTGTCGCACGGCAAAGGGGCCGGTCGCTGCTGCCGGATGGCGTCGCCTCACCATTAGGCTCGCATGCGGAGGTGCAACCATGGAACTGACGAGCTCGAGCTTCTCCGACGGAAGCATGATTCCCGGTGAGTACGCGTTCTGTCTCCCCGATCCCGCCACCCACGCGACCTTTGGACCGAACCTCAATCCCCACCTGGCCTGGAGCCGTGTCCCGGAGGGCACCGAGTCGTTTGTCCTGATGTGCATCGACGACGACTGTCCCACCAAGCCGGACGACGTCAACCAACCAGATCGCGAGGTACCCGCCGATCTGCCCCGTGGCGAGTTCGTCCACTGGGTCGTCGTCGACCTTCCTGCGGACTGCCGCAGGATCGACGCGGGCGAGTTCGCCGAAGGCGTCGTGGAGAAGGGCAAGGACCTCGAGCCCGGACCCCACGGCTCCCGGCAGGGTCTCAACGACTACACGGGTTGGTTCGAAGGCGATCTCGGCATGGAGGGCCGGTACTACGGCTACGACGGACCGTGCCCGCCGTGGAACGACTCGCGGGTACACCATTACACGTTCACGGTCTATGCGCTCGACATGGCCGAGTGCCCTGTCGACGGTCGATTCACCGTCGCAGATGTCCGCAAGGCCATCGGTGGGCACATCCTCGGCCACGCTTCGATCACAGGGCGCTACACCCTCAACCCGAGGCTGATGCACTGAGCTTGGATCCACCGATTCATGGAGGCGGTCGCCCGGCGGTGGTTCCCGGTACATGTGTTGCGCCCGTTTCGACGTCACCGGGTGTGACCACGGCGATTCAGCCGCAGCCTGCGCCGGCATTGGCTGCCGGGCGACCCAGCCGATTCGAACGGTGGATTCAGGCTGAGGTGACCTGCTGATCACTTCGGCTCAGGCGGCGGGCAGCGTCGGCGGTTCTTCTCCGGGGTGGCGGCCCGACACGACGTCGTAGCGCTCGGTGTAGGTCGAGACCCACGCCTGCACCGTCGCCGCGACCGGCAGCGCCATCAGTGCGCCTGCGGCACCCATCAGAGTCGCCCCGACGATCGCGCTACCGAAAGCCACTGCGGGGTGGAGCGACATCGTGTGTTCGGTCACCCGAGGCCCGACGACGTAGTTCTCGAACTGCTGGTACAGCACGATGAACACCGCGACCCACAGCGCCTTGGCGGGGCTCTCCAGAAGCGCGATGAGCACAGGGAGCACGCCACCCAGGTAGGTGCCGACCACGGGGACGAACTGGGACAACACCCCGACCCACAACGCCAGCGGCTCCGCAAACGGTACGCCGATGATCCGCAGGGCAATCCATGTGACGAAGGCGCCGACGATGGCGAGCAGCGCCCGCGAATAGATGTAGCCACCCGTCTTCTCGATGGCAATCTCCTGGATGTGCAACAGCCTGCGCTGCCGGTGCTGCGGGAGGGAGCGCAGGATCACCCTGCGGACACGAGGCGCATCCGCCGTCATGTAGAACGTGAAGAGCCCGATGGTGAGGAACTGAAAGATGGTGCCGACGACGGCGCTGCCCAGCCCCAGCAAAGTTCCGCCGAGGCCGCCCGCCAGACCTGCGGCGGATGCGTCGATACGGGTGATCGAGTCGATGAGACTCTCGGTCGACACCTCGATGTCGAATCTGGCGAGAAACTCGGCGATCTGGTCGATGTAGCCGGGGACCCTGTCGATCAGCTTCTGGGTCTGGTCGATGATGAGCGGGACCATCAGGCTGACCGAGAGGAAGAGGAGGAGGAGGGTGGCGCTGAACATGGCCGCCGTTGCGGCTCCGCGGCGCCAGCCCCGCTTCGTGCTCAGGTAGGCGACGCCGGGCTCGAGCGCAATCGAGAGGAACAGTGAGATCAGGAGAAGGATGAGGAAGCCCTTGAGCGCCCGGGCAACGTGGTAGGCAGCCCACAAGAGGACCACGATCGCGGTCACTTGGGCGAGGAGCTTCGGCACCCATGGCGGCATGCCTTCGGCCGCGGCAAAAAAGCCCTTCTGCCGGCCTTGCGCCTGGGGTGGATCAGTCATCAGCGGCAGCGTACCCGCTGCGACAGGCACCGACGGTCCACGTCGACGCGGAGTGGGCGAGGGCCCACACCTTCACCGCAAGAGATCGGGCTGCGACGGCCGGTGTCCCCCGCACTAGGCTCAGCGGATGGAATCGGCGGTGCTGGCCTCCCTCCCCAAGGCCGTCTTGCACGACCATCTCGACGGTGGCCTCCGCATCTCCACTCTGCTCGAACTCGCCGACGCCACCGGCTACACCGAGCTTGCCTCCGACGCCCCCGCAACGCTGCGTGACTGGTTTCATCAGGGCGAGTCGGGATCCCTCGAGCGCTATCTGGAAGCCTTCGACCACACCATTGCCGTCATGCAAACCCCCGAAGCGCTCTCCCGCATCGCCTACGAATGTATGGAGGACCTTGCCGCCGACGGAGTCGTGTACGCCGAGATTCGCTTCGGGCCCGCCCTCCACACCATCCGAGGGCTCGGTCTCGAGGCCGTCATCGAAGCCGTTGCCGATGGGATGCAGCGAGGGCACCGCGATACCGGTGTCGAATACGGGCTGATCATCGACGCGCTGCGGCAACACCGCGATGCCGACCCCGTGGTGCGTGCGGCGGCGAGCATGATGCATGAGGGAGTTGTCGGATTCGGCCTGTCAGGACCGGAGAAGGGCTTTCCTCCCGACACCCACCTCGCCGAGTGCCGGTTCGCCAGGGAAGCAGGGTTGGGCCTCACTTTGCATGCCGGTGAGGGGGACGGCCCACAGAGCATTTGGAGGGCATACGGCCGCTGTCACGCACAGCGGATCGGTCACGGCGTCCGCATCATCGAGGACACCGTCGTTCGCAACGGTGAGATCGTCGCCCTTGGCGACCTGGCGCGAACGATCCGCGACCACAGGGTGCCGCTCGAGATGTGCCCGACCTCCAACCTCCACTCCGGCATTGTTGAGCGACCTGAGGAGCACCCACTCGGTGCGCTGACCCGAGGTGGGTTCACCGTGACGTTGAACACGGACAACCGTCTGATGAGTGATGTGACGATGACCGACGAATTCCGGTTCGCGGTCGATCACCACGGTTTTGGCGCCGCCGAAATGGAGGCCGTGACGATCAATGCCCTGAATGCAGGCTTTGCGAGCTGGCCTGTACGGCAACGACTCATCGAGGACGTCGTGCGGCCTGCGTACGCCGCCCTGCTCAGCGTCGGCTGAGCTGGTCGTCCAGCCATCCCGCAACAAACTCGAGCACCTCCAAAGCCTCGGGTTCGTTGTGCATCTCGTGGCGGAGACCCGGGAAGACCCGCCGCTCGACGCCGTCCACTGCCGCCAGCGGCGCTGATGCGGCCGGAGGCACCAGGGTGTCGTCGCCGCCGTGGATCACGAGGGTCGGCACGGTGATGCGCTGTACGGCAGCCCGAGCCCGCCCGGTGGCCGCAAGGAACTCGGCGCCCCAGCGGGCGGTTCCCTTGACATCTACCAGGGGATCGGCAAAGTACGCTTCACCGACGGCGGGGTCCCGCGACAGCTGCTCTGCCTTGGTGGGAGCCGACATCCGGATCCCTGGTGCAACCTTGCTCACCAGCTTCGCCGCAGTCTTGAGCAACTCAGGTGCGTCGGCGTCGAGCGCCGGCGCCGAGAGCACATACACGTCGGGCTGGTCGTAGTCGCCCTCTGCGTACACGGCCGTGATGAGACCACCCATGGAGTGCCCGTAGATCACCAGGGGCAGCTCGGTCCTCATGGTTTCCACCACCAGACTGAGGTCGTCGACATAGTCGTCAAAGCGGTCAACGTGGATCCGGCCACCACCCGAGCCGCCGTGACCCCTGTGGTCGTAGGCGAACACCGAGTACCCACGGGCCGCAAAGAACTCGGCGACGTGAGCCCAGCGTCCGAGGTGCTCTGAGACTCCGTGGACGATGAGCATGGCCGCTTGCGGCTCGGCGACTTCCCAGCGGCGAGTCATCAGCGTGATCCCGTCCTTGGTCAAGAGTGTTCCCGTGCTCGTTTCCGTGCTCATCCCGTGACTCCATCTGCGGCGATGGCCGCTCCTACGATCCCGGCTTGGTTCCTCAATTCGGCAGGCACCACTTCACATGGGGTGTGGATCAGTCCTGCGAATCTCTCGAATTCCTTGCTGATCCCGCCGCCGAACACGATACGTGTCGGCGTGAACACCCGGTACAACATGTCGAGATACTGGTCGACGCGTTTTGCCCACTTCTCCTGGCTCAACTGCTCTTCCTCCACGAGCCGTGCCGCCGTCTTCAGCTCCGCATCCGTGCCCATGAACTCGAGGTGACCGAATTCGGTGTTGGGAACCAGGGTGCCGTCGACAAAGAGCGAACTCCCGACGCCCGTGCCGAAGGTCAGAACGATCACCACTCCTGGGACTCCCCTGCCTGCGCCGAATCGCATCTCCGCGATGCCTGCGGCGTCCGCGTCGTTGAGTACGACGACGCGATGCCCGCTTCGGTCGCTCAACGCAGCTTGGACGTCGGTCCCGATCCACGCGTCGTCGATGTTTGCCGCACTGCGGGCGACGCCGTTCGTGACGACAGCAGGGATGGCCACGCCGAACGGAGCGTCCCACCGGTCACCGTCGAGGAGACCGTCGATGACACGGAATACCGCTTCTGGGGTCGACGGTTGCGGAGTCTTGATGCGTGTGCGCTTCTGCAGAAGCGTTCCCGTATCGACGTCGACGGGGGCACCCTTGACCCCCGAACCTCCCACGTCGACTCCGTAGATGACCTTCATGACCCTCGAGCCTCAACCATTGCGTTGCGGAAGGAGGCTACACACGCGATGAAGGCCCTTCGTCCCCCACGCCGCGGCGTCGTCAGCCTGATCCCCCCTGGGAACTCGGCCAAGTGCTCAGGCAGCGCCGTGGCCACACAACCATCCACCCCGTCCATCGCGGCGACAACAGCACGAGCGGGCTGCGGTTGGAGAACGACAAACCACGGCGCTTCGGGTGCGCCGTGGGCCAGATGCAGACCGGCGATCTGCCTGAGCGACTTGGCGAACCGGCGCGCCTCGTCGACCTGCTCCGACCAGTCTTCGGGCGCCGCCGGGAGCGAGGCCACCAATGCCGACTCGTCGGTACGGCGGTCGAGCACGACTGCACCGGGAGGCGGCTCCTCCGTCCTGCCCCACCAGTTGGGGGACTCGGCAACGACGACGGAGCCGTACGCAGCCGCCCACACCGTGCGACCTGCGACCACGGGAGCTTCACGCACCTCACGGCTCGCCAAAATCGCCTCCCGCAGCGCAGGGTCGGCAGCTCGGGACATCAGCACCGGTCCGGAGTCTTCTGCAGAGAGACGCTCAATCACCCGATCCAGCAGGGCGCCGGTGATCACACTTCGATGAAGGGCGGGTCGGTTCGGGTTGCTTCGTGCCACGTCCCCCGGATGTTCACGCTCACCGCATCCGCATCCGCCGGCGGTGCCACATAACCCATGCCGATGCCGCACCCCAACACCGGGCTGAAGTTCCCGCTGGCGACGGCACCGAGAGAGTCTCCCACTCTCAGGTCGTAGCCGGGGCGGGGGACGCGACGCCCCGCCAGCCTGAATCCGACGAGCTGCTTGGCGATTCCGTTCTCGCGCTGCCGCTCCAGGGCGGCACGACCAACGAAGTCGTGATCCCAATCGACGACCCATCCCAGACCCGCTTCGAGGGGCGTGGTGTATTCGTCGAGGTCTTGACCCCACAGCGGATACCCCATCTCGAGACGCAGTGTGTCTCTGGCGCCGAGCCCGCATGGTGCGGCTCCCGCGGCGACGAGCTCACGCATCAACCGATCCGCCGCAGCAGCGGGCACGGCGATCTCGGCACCGGGCTCTCCCGTGTACCCCGTGCCTGCGGCCCAGAAGGGGTGGCCTTCGTGGTGGCCGGTGACGACGCGGAATCGCCCGGGTGCCACAGCGAGCACGGACTCGACGATGCCTTTCGAGGCAGGGCCCTGCACGGCGACCAGCGCGGTCTCCGACCGAACCTCGGCGACCTCGACCCCTTCGGGTGCTGCGGCGGCGAACCGATCGACGATCTCCTTGAAGTTGGCGCCGTTGGGCAGCACCCAGTAGTCCTCTTCTCCGTGACGCCACACGATGATGTCGTCTTCCACACCTCCGGCGTCGTTGAGGGCCATCGTGTACTGGGCGCGGCCAGCGGCGACCTTGGCGATGTCGTTGCACAGCTCGTTTCGCAGGAGCTTGGTGGCGCCGGGCCCGGATACCGCAAAGCGGCCCAGGTGGGACACGTCGAACACGCCTGCGTGGGTGCGGACGGCCATGTGCTCGGCGACAACACCTTCGTACTGGAGGGGCATCTCCCAACCGGCGAAGTCGGTGAATCTGGCGCCGAGATCCTCGTGGGTAGCGCGTAGCGGAGTCTCAGGCACGGCAGACCTCCTCGAGATTGCAGTTGTCAGGTCGTGCGTCGGCACCCTAACCCGGCGACGGCGAGCTCAACCGGCCGTGGCACCCTCGTCGAGGCTCTCTTCGCCCAGGTTGACCACCTGGGGCGGACCCGGAATCCTCGTCGGAGCGGCCGGGAGGTCCTGGTCCTCCGGCTCCTCGAGCCCGTACTTCACCAGCAGATTGAGATAGTCGCGCTGATAGAAGATCTTGCACTTGATGTCGGGGTACAGCGTCCGCAGCTGCTTGACCTTCTTGTTCTTCTTGGTGACGAGCTTCTGGTTCATCGTGGTGATCTCGATGTACCAGCCCTCATCCGGAAGGTAGAAGTCCGGGCGGAAAAACGTGTTGGGCTGCCCCGTGTCATCCCAACCCACGGCAAACTCGCGGGGCTCGTATTCCCACGGGATGTCGTAGAAGTCGAGGAGTTTGGCGAACTGCCGCTCACTCTCGTGAGCGAAGTCTACGTCGTCGGCCGGCGTCAGGTCGAAGTCGTCGCGGATGCTCAGTTGGCCTTTGCCTCCGGTGCTGCAGCCGCGTCGGCGGCAGGCTCGGGGAAGAGACGGTGGATCTCGCCTTCGAGTTCCGCTTGCACCGGGCCGACGGCGATCCCGAAGACACCCTGGCCACGTCGAAACACGTCGACGACCTCGTCAGGGCTGTGCGCCGCATAGATCGTCGTCCCGTCCGACAGCAGGGTCACATCGGACAGCGGGGCTTCACTGCGCAACTGCTCGCGAAGGATCTCCATCGCACTGCGAATACGCTTGAGGCTCATGCCTGCATCGAGAAGTCGCTTGACGACCTTGAGCTGCACCACATCGGTGAACGAGTAGAGGCGTTGGGTTCCTGAACCGCGTGCGGTTTGGATCGACGGCAGGATGAGCCCTGTCCGTGCCCAATAGTCGAGCTGCCGGTAACTGATTCCCACCAGGTTGCAGACCTGCGGGGCGCGATAGCCGTCGATGGCGACGACTGCATTGTCCGTCGAATCGGACACGACATGCCTCCTCGTTGTTCGTAGCTTACACCGACGTAATTCCGCCCGCCGAACTACGTCGATGAAACTAGGAACGCAGGAAGCGACTTGTCAACAACCCTTGTGGACAAATCGTCGAAACCCGCACCACGACAGGCTTTTCGTTTCCGCAGAGTCGGTGAGGGCGGGCATCGACCACGATGCAGCCGCTCAGTTGTCGAAGTCCTCGGGGGTTACGTCCTCGAGGAACTCACGAAAACGCTCGATCTCCTCCTCCTCGGAGGAATCCTGGATCTCGACGCCAACCTCGTCGAGGACATCTTTGGCTGCAAACACGGGGGCGGCGGTTCTTGCGGCCAGCGCGATCGCGTCCGATGGCCTCGAGGAGACGGTGACCTCTTCGTCGCCACGCTTCATGACGAGATCGGCGAAGAACGTGCCGTCGTTCAGCTCGGTAACCACAACCCTCTCCACACTGGCCCCGAGCGCGTCCGTGACGAGCTTGAGCAGGTCGTGGGTCAGCGGGCGCTGCGGCTCCACTCCCTCGAGGGCGAGCGCTATGGCGGTAGCTTCGCCCGTGCCGATCCAGATCGGGAGGTACCGGGTGCCGCCCGCTTCGCGCAGCAGCAGGATCGGGGTCTTGGTCGGGAGCTCCAGACGCACCCCTACCAGCTCCATACGCACCGGTTCGGTCATTGCGTCAGCCTATCACCGGCTCCGCGCCACGCCGCATCGACTCTGGGAACGCCACGCGGGCGAACGCGAGCGGGTCCGCGGCAAGGACCGCGAGGTCCATCACCGCCCACAAAGCACGGACGTTGCGATACCTACCGTCCCAGTCGAGGCCGTAGCCGAGGAGGAATTCGTCCCCGACCTCGAACCCGCGATATTTCACCGGCACATCGACGATTCGCCGTTGCGCTTTGTCGAGGAGCGCGACGGTCTCGATGCCGGCCACACCCTTCGCTTCGAGAAGCCGGTGCAGGGACGTGAGCGTCAGGCCGGTGTCCACGATGTCCTCGACGATGATCACCTCGCGCCCTTCGAGGGAGGACGCGGTGTCCATAGCGATGCTCACCCGCCCTTCGTCCCCAAATCTGGTGAGTGAGAGGAAGTCCAGCTCGATCGGGAGGTCAATGCTCCGAATGAGATCGGCCAGGAAGACCGTCGATCCGGTCAGCACTCCGATGAGCACCGGATCCCGCCCCGCGTAGTCGGCAGAGATCTCCTCGCCGAGCTGGGTCACGCGTTCCATCAATGGGGTCTCTGCGACCACCTCGATGAAGGTGTCCGTGCTCATCCGCTCCCGCCGAGAACCACCGGGAGGTGTTCGCGGAGTCGTTCCTCGATCTCTTGACCTGCTGCGGTGGACGCCAGCTCGGCGATGGGCCCCAGACCCTCCCACAGCGCCGGAGCAGCGAGTTGAGCCCGCGTGGCCTCATCGAACCCGAGTGCCGCATCATCGATGGCGCCTCCGCCTTGTTCCGGCAGCAGTGGTGCGTTCCAGCGGTCGTTGTACGTCACGAGGCGTTCCCCGTACTCGAGCAACTCACGGCTGTCCGCAAAGTGGTCCTCCGAGCCCATCACGACGCCGACGATGGTCCGTTCCGGCGTCTGCAGCGCAGAGATCAGGACGCGTCCCGCCAAACCTGTGAACCCCGTCTTCACCCCGGCGACGTCCGGGTACGCACCCAGCAGCTTGTTGGTGTTGCGCACGATGCGGGCCGCCCCGTTGGGTGCGGGGCGGAACACGACGATTTTGGTGCGGACCATCTCGGCGAGAACGTCGTCGCCGAGCAGGGTTGCCCCCATGATGGCAAGGTCGTTGGCGGAGGCGTAGTGGCCATCTGCATCGAGGCCGTGCGGATTGGCGAACGCACTGTTCACCAGCCCGAGCTCTGCTGCTTTGTCGTTCATCATCTCGGCAAACCCCGAGACGGAGCCGCCGACATGCTCGGCCAGGGCCATGGCCGCATCGTTGGCCGAGCGCACGAGGGTGGCAAAGAGCAGGTCACGGACCGACCATCGCTCGCCGGGGATCAAGCCGACCTCCGACTCGCCGACGCCTGCCGCGGTCTCGGAGATGCGGATCCGGGTCTCGAGGTCGGCGCCGTCGCGCGCAACCAACGCCGTCATGACTTTGGTGACCGACGCCATCGGACGGGGATCATCCGCATCACGACCGTCGAGAAAGACTCCTGCGGTCGCATCGTAGAGCGCCCACGCTTCGGCCGTCAGCTCGGGCGCCTCGGGCGGCGCAGCGGTCAGCGGCACGGGGGACGGCGGCACGACGGCGCCCCACGCGATCGAAAGCGCAAGCCCCAAGGCCGCAAAGGACGTCTTCACCCTTCCAGCTGCCTCCGCAGCCGTCCCCTCACGATGGCTTCCTGCATCTCAGCGCTTGCCTGGCTGCAATCGGCGAGGATCTCTGCCGCTTTGCGCCGGTTGTCGGGGTTGCGATGCCGCAGCAAAGGGGCCACGAGCTGCTGCAGGAGGTCCACTTCACGATCGGCGCCGATCCGCATCGTGCGGAGATGGCGAGGCTCCAGACCTTGAGCGAGCAGCCGGTGAGCCGTGCGTGCCACCGTGAGATCCTCGTCGCGGAACACCACGGTGCGGTCGGGGAACTCCACCGGCTCCAAGATCCCGAGTGTGACCAATTCGTCGATCTGGCGGTTGGTGAGCCCGCTCGCCCGACTCAGCTCGTCGCGGCTGAGCGTCACGCCCGTTGAGCTGAAGTAGGCCTCGGGCGGCGGGCCGGCATCCGGGCGGGTCCGCACATCCTCGCCCCGCTCCCACGATGTGAGCTTCGACTTGATGACCTTGAGCGGCAGGAAGTGATCGCGTTGCTCCCGGAGGATGTAGCGGATGCGCCGCACGTCGTCGCTCCTGAACATGCGGTAGCCGGCAGGGCTACGGCGCGGCTCGATGAGACCCTGCCCCTCGAGGAACCGCACTTTGGAGATCGTCAGCTCAGGGAACTCCTCCTTGAGCATGGCGATCACCTCACCGATGCTGCGTTCACGCTCGTCGACGGCCATGTCCGCCTACACGTTTCCGGCTTTGACGATCAGGTGGTACTTCCCGATGATCACCTCGTCGCCGTCGTGCAACTCGGCGGCATCGGTCCGTTCGAGGTTGACATACGTGCCGTTGGTCGACCGGAGATCCTCCACCCGGAGCCCACCGGCGTCGACAACGAACTTGGCGTGATCTCGCGAAACGGTGACGTCGCCCAAGAAGATGTCGACATCGTCGGAACGACCGGCCACCGTTTCTCCCTCGCCCAACACGTAGGCGAGTCCTGCCCTGGGGCCCCGCTCGACGACGAGGGCATAACGGAAGGCCCCCGCGAGCACCTGAGCTGCCTCCGCAATCTCATCGGGCTCCGCCAGGGGCCGGTAGATGATCGTGGGATCGCTCTCGACGAGCGGCGACTCGTCGTTGTGGTTGGATGAACGGTCGGACATCCAGCCATGATAGTCCGTTCCCTCAACGTCAAGTTGAGGCTTTGGTCGATGCCGCCGGGGAGGCTCTATTCCGCGGTGTAGGCGGCGTAGGCGGCAGCGTCCATGAGGTTGTCGAGGGCGGCTCCATCCGCCGGCCGCAGCAGGATCATCCAGCCGTCTCCGTAGGGCTCCGCGTTGACGGCCTCAGGCGCCTCCATCAGGCTCTCATTGACCGCTTCGACGGTGCCGGCCAGCGGGGCGTAGACATCCGAGACCGACTTGGTCGACTCCACCTCTCCAAACGCTTCGCCTGCACCGAGGGTGCGACCAACCTCGGGGAGATCGACGTACACGATGTCGCCCAGAGCGTCCTGGGCATAGTCGGTGATACCGATCCGGACGGTGCCGTCGTCTTCGGTTCGTGCCCACTCGTGGTTCTCGGCGTAGCGGAGTTCCTCGGGTATCTGCAACAGCGGCTCCTCGGTCGGCTGATCGGCGATTCTACCCGGCAGAGGCCCGGTGCGACTCTTCGGCGAGGAGGACGCGGGCGTCGTTGAGATACTGGAACCCGACGATCCAGTAGAGCGCCAATCCCGGGATGCCGACGAGCCAGCCCGCAATCTCCAGCCAGCGAAGGGGTGTCCCGATGCCGATGAACAACCATGCGATGGCCGCATACAGCAGGAGCGTCGCAAGCTTCCCCAGATCGCGGACCGCAAGCTTGCGTCCGACGCGGGCCCCAACGAACAACGCCCCCCCTGCGATCAACGCCTCACGGATGATCAACGCCCACGCAAACCAGGGAGCCAGCACCCCTGCGATCAACCCGCCCACCACGGCAGAGGCCACTGCCAAGCGGTCGGCAACGGGGTCGAGCAGCTTTCCCAACTCGCTCACCTGATCGAGCCGCCGCGCGAGGTAGCCGTCGATCCAGTCCGTTGCCCCGATGATCCCGAGAAGCCAGCCGGCAGCCGCAACCTCGTCCTCCACCAACAACAGCCAGAGGAACACCGGCACCATCAACAGCCGGACAAACGACACCATGTTGGGGAGCGTGACAATCGCCGAGCTGGCGCGCTCCGACTCGGTCACGGGGCATGCACCACGCGCAACCGTACCCGCCCGAGCTCGACTCCTTCGTGGCGGATCACGAATGCGTAGCCTTTGGCCTCAGGGAACCGGACGTTGTAGAAGGGACTGACCAGGGGGACGACGCTCGGCGCCCCCGGCGGCAGGTTCGGCTGGTCCTTCACCCGCAGCCGGCCCTTGGCTTGCACGCCGATCGCCTTGCCGTCTTCGTCGATGAGGTCGATGAGAAGGTCGAGATCCTGATTGCGTTCGTCCGGTCCGACCTCAACGATGAGCGCAAGATTGATGTTGCGGTGAATGACCGGCATCGATCGTGCCCGAATCATCTCGAATCCACCGCCGAGAATGTAGAGCTTGCCGCCTTGCACTTGAGCCGCATCGGCGAGCATCGCCGTCGTCAGTCGCACACGCCACCTCGCATGGAGAGCAGGAAACACCACCCTAGTGCGCCGACCGTCACGGCCTGCGCCGGCGCCGGCGCCGATACGCTTGCGGACATGACAGGTCTGCGCATCCTCACGGCCAATCTGTGGGCCCACAACTCCGACCCTGCGGGCTTCGAACGGGTGCTCCGTGACGTGGATCCCGACCTCGTGGCCCTTCAGGAGCTGCAGGTGGGGAATGCGGCCGTGGTTGCGGCCCGGTTCGCCCACCACGGTCTCGCCCCTCACATCGACACGCTGGGCACCGGGGTGGCGTCACGATTCCCCGCCGAGATCTCACCGCTACCCATGACATATCGCAGCGGGTGGTGGCTGCGCCTCGACCCGGAGAGTTGCCCCCGACTGGCCCGCCCGTTCGAGCTGGTCAACGTCCATCTCGCCAACCCCGTCGGGTGGCCGTGGTTCCGTAGTGTGAAGAACCGGCGCTACCAGGTGGATGCCTTGCTGACCCACGTCGCGGCTGAACCCATCCCGCGAGTCGTGGTGGGCGACTTCAACGCAACGCCGTCGTGGCCTGCGTACCGGCGGATCGCCCAACAGTTCCTCGACGGTGCCGTGGCCACCGGCACCCCGCAGCGGACCTGGCGCTTCCAAGGACGCACTCCCCCGCTGCTCCGCATCGATCACGCTTTCGGGAGTGATGTGCGGTTTCTCACCACCGATGTCGTGGAGATTCCCGGAGCAGACCACCTCGGGCTCGTCATCGACATCGAGGTCTGACTGTGCCCCAGCAGCTCACGACGACGCCGGCAGCGACCGGAAGCGGTTGGTGTGGGGATCGGTCCGTCGCAGGTGGAGCGCCACCACGCCGCTGGTGATCGCCGCCCAGATGCACCACAGCGAGATGACCCCGTTCGACAGCATCACAGCCAGGATGATCACCACGAGCAGGTTGATCGCCCCGAATTGCACGGCGTGGCGATCAGACGAGAGCAAGAGAGACCCGCAGGTGGCCAGCACGTAGGCCGCAACGAGTAGCCCCCCGAACGCGAGCGGGACCTCGTACACGAGATAGTTGCCGCCGTCTGACACCTCGATGGGACCCCGCATCACAGCCAACATCAGCACGGCGGCCACGAGGGCGCCCAGCCAGACAAGAACTTGCATGAGCCGCCGTCGCTGCGGTTGTAGCTCGGTCAGCTGCACGGCCCACGGGACGAACCAGGGCAGGAGCCCGAACGCCACGGCGAGGTACAGCCAAGCCGACCACTGGGCAGTCGCGGCGCTCACCTCCCCGTCGACGCCCCACCACACCGCGGTCTCGATCAGCTGATGGATCCCGAAGATGAGCGGCAGCGCCGCCAAGGGCCTCTCATTCGGGCCGTCGACGTGCGCAAGCGCGTCGATCCCGATCGCCGTGATCGCAACGCCGGCCGTGAGATCCATCACCGGCGAGAAACACATCCACTGTGAGCGTAGCGATCGAGATGAGCCGCGCGGCTGCGCTACGGATGCTGTGGTGCCTCGCCGCACCGGGTCGATGCACCTCGGAGAGCCGGCGAGCGAGCCATCACTCGGCGTCGCGCCCGAGTAGGTTTGGGGTCCGAGGCACTCAAGCACGCGATCGAGGGACACGCGATGGCCGCCAACCGCACAACGAGACGTACCGGATGCTCTTCTCGAGCCGGCAACATCGAGAGACTTGAACCAGGAACGCCGACTCTCAACCCTGCCAGCCGGGTGGGTTCTGCCTTTTTCGCCTCGGCTGTTGGCCGGCGGACCATTGCGGACCTGCAGCGACTTGCCGGAAACCGGGCGACGAGTCGGGTGGTCGCATCCCCGCAGGAAGTGGCGTCCGCAGGGCCATCGCTGGTGCAGCGGTTGAAGCTCGATGACCCGACGGTCACGAGTGTCCGCAAGCCCCAGTGGGCGCCCGACGGCTCCTTCGCATGGCCGGTGAAGATGGCGCTCGGCGAGGCCCAGGACGTGAGATCTTGGATGGTGCAGCAGATTGAATTGGAGGACTCGGATGGGACCGAGGTGGAGTTCTGGGAGGCGTTCCCTGTGCCTGCCAGACAGACGGACGCCTCCGATCAAGACATCTATCAGAACAGCCGTTTGGGCAGCAACGGCTCGTCAAAGGTCTTGGGCGGGATGCAGGCACACCGGTTCACCGCAGGCTATCCGCCCCCCGGCTTGACGCAGGGTGCGGTCGAGGAGGCGGACGGAGAGCAGTTCACTTCCTACAAGAAGCCGAAGTTCTGGAAGGCAGGCGGGACGGATCACGATCTCGTGTTCAAACTCCGGTCAGGCGTACTCGACGACACCAGCACGACCGTGCCAGATGGCGGCGAGTGGGAAAAGAAGGACAGCCGCTTCCAGCTCGACTCCGGATAGCTGCCCCGCACCGGCGCCGTGCGCGACCTCGCCAACGCCTCCAGGGCGACACGATCCTCATCCCATACGATCAATGCTTCAGCAGGTGCAACCAGCCCCACACGCAACACCGGCCCACCATTTCAGCGACGGACCACTAGGTACGCTCGAAAGCGGCCCCCTCGTCCGGGGTCCTGAGCCGGTACGCAGCCATCGCTTCGAGCACATCTTCCAGAGAGCGGCGCGCTCCAGTCTGCAGGTACTCCATGGCTTGGAGGGCATACTCGTGGGCATGCGCGCTCGACCCGGCGACGCAGTCTTCGATCACCCGGCAGAAGTAGTCCGATTGGTAACCATCGACGAAGGAGTAGTGCACGCAGACGTCCGTCAAACCGCCGCAAAGCAGCAGCGTGTCGATCTTCAAGCCCCGCAACAAGATCTCGAAGTCGGTACCAAAGAACGCGGAGTAGCGACGTTTCTTGATCAAGTAATCATCGGGAAGAAAGCCGAGTTGCTCGACGGCGACGGCGGTGAGGGGATTGCCCTCGATGCAGTGGATGTCCTCGCTTCCGTCGAGCTCGCGACCGAAGTCGACGAGATCGGGACGGTGGACCTCCTGAAAGAAGATGACCGGGATACCGCATTCGCGAGCCTTGTCGATGGCAACCCGAGCCTTGGCCATCCGCTCGGCATATCCGGGCATGTGATCGATGCCTCGGACGTCCTGCTCGATGAACGTCGACGCCTGTATGTCGATGACGATGAGAGCAGGGCGACCCTCGATGAGACTCCGCTCCGGGGTACGTTGGTTCGCCATGTACTTCTCTACTCGGGTCGGTGGGCCGGCGCGAGGCTACCCGCCGGTTGCCGGCACAGTGAAGGCGGCCCGGAAGCGCTCGATCGCGGTCTCGGGCTCGGTCGAAGCCCCCACGCCTCCACCCGACAACGCCCTTGTAGTCGAGTTCCGTGAGCGAGCCATCGGGTCCAGCCGGTGAATCACGCCGACGAGCAGACCGGCTCCCGTCAAGATCGCAACAATGCGCCATGAACCTGAGAACGCGGCCGGATCCACCTCGTCGGGCCACAGGACACCCTGGCCGGCCGCAACCACCGCCGAGAAGGCGAGGGCAGCGATGGCACCGATTCCACCGATCACTGCGGCCGATGCGATGGGAGGCAGCCACTCAGTGTCCGTTCCGGAGGTCTGCGGCTCGGTCATGGTTGGCACGCCTTCGCCAGCCGGTAACCCAAAGCCAAGGCAGCGTCGCCCGTCACCGCGCCTCGTCTCTCACGGAGGCGAGAGCCGCCTCCGGGCCGTGGAGGATCAATTCGTCTCCAGGCATGATCTTCTCATCGGGCGAGGGATTGGCGACGTAGCGAAGGCGATTGTTGTCGGTGCGCTTGATACCCAGCACCGTAACGCCCGGACCTCCCAGCGGCCGAGCGCCCAGTCGGTGATTTGCCAGGGGGTTGGCCGGTGAGATCCGAATCGCGGCAATCGCATAGTCTGCGATGACCGTCCACATCAACCCAGGCTTGGTCCGGAACAGCGTTCTGGCTATCGCACGGGCGGGCCGTCGCAGCAGCCGGGCATTGACTCCGAGTCGTTCGAGCAGAAAGAAAAGGGCGATCAGCACAGAGAGAACAGCTCCACGGATCCCGAGGTCCGATGACGACGGGAGGAAGAACCCGAAGCCCAACAACCCGAGAATGGTCATTGGTCCCACAAAACCAACGATCATCAACACAGAGGCGGCTTGCCGGGAGGCGGGGTCGTTGACAACGATCTCGGCCTCGCTCGTGGTGTATCCGGATCCGGTCAACGCCGACCTGGCTTCGAACGCGGCCGCGGTCGGGAAGAGGCCGGCAGATTCGAACACCTCGGCGCCTGTGAGCACCAGCAACCTCCACAAGAACACGACAACGATGATTCCGACAACTGCCAACACGTCGTGCCTCCTCGGTCCGCCCGGTCTCCGCAGTGAACAGTATGTCGCATGCCATCGCGAACTCAGAGAACTGCCGAGAACGGCGTCACCCTCGGCGCGCCGGCACATGGAACACGCGCCAGCGCGGGTTGGGTAGTGCGGCCGCGGCAGCGCTGCCGCGACGATCAGGCCTGTTCGGGCCGTTCGACGTCGGTCTGGATCGTTCCCTACGCGGCGCCGTATACCCAGTAGCCCGTCCAGTCATTCCCAACCAATTCGGACCGAGCGTGCGAGCCGGATTCGTCGAAGCGCCCGAGAGCGGACTCCCCCACAAACCGGCCAGCGCGACGTAGCCACCGCCTCCCAGAGCACCGACGATTCCGATGTTCCGCGCCCCGGATGCTGTATCCGAGATGGTGGCTCGAGCGCCACCCACGTGTGCGCAACGGCCAAAAGGGCGGGAGGGAGCGGCCCCGATTACAGTGCTCCGAATGTCCGATGCGCTGGATTCCGACGACCCGCCGCTCGACGGCCGAGAAGCCATCGCAGTAGCTTCGCCGGAGCGGGATGGGGGGAAGCGATCCCGACTTTTCATCTCGTCGCCAGATCAACCGCGGCCCCGCCGTGCCGGGGATGTTGTGTTGCTCGTAGTCGGCATCGTGGTGCTCATCCTCAATGCTGCGTTCGCCGCCGACATCTCGCAGATCGAGGAATCGTTGGTTGGCATCGTCTCGGCTCTGCCGACCTGGGCACACGAGATCTTCGCGGTGGGTTACGCTCTCGCCGCGTTGTTTGCGATCTGGCTCCTGGTCGCTGCGTTCGTTGATCGTCGATGGGACGTCTTCGGGTACCTGCTCGTGTCCGTGGTGCTCGCGGTGGTCGTCGGGCTGGTCCTGGCCCGACTGATCGATGCGGCCTGGCCGATCGTCCTGCCTGAGTTGGGAGGGGCAGACGCCGTTGCCCGCTTCCCCGTCATCCGGGTAGCGGCGGTCACGGCGGTCGTGTTCACGGCGAGTCCGCACATCGCACGACCGGTGAGGTGGTTGGGATGGGTCGTCATCAGCCTGGTTGCCGTTTCAAGCATCGGGTTGGGACTGGGATTGCCTACGGACGCCGTCGGCGCGGTCGGGCTTGGCATTGTCGCCGCGGGCGGCGTACTGCTGCTCCTCGGATCGCCTGCGGGCTATCCACGCACCGAGGATGTCAAGATGCAGCTCGCCACCATGGGCCTCGTGTCGGCAGACCTCGCTCCAGGTACGGATCAGACGTGGGGGGCTCGCACGCTCCTCGGAACCGATCAGGACGGCCGATCGCTCGTTGTCAAGGTGTACGGGCCGGACGCTCGGGACGCACAAGTGGGGGCGAGAGCCTGGCGGTTCCTGTGGTATCGCGACACCGGACCGTCACTGCCCTGGTCGCGTTTGCAGCAGGTCGAACATGAGGCGCTCGTGACCGTTCTCGCCAAACGGGCCGATGTACGTTGCCCCGAGGTCATTGTGGCTGCGACGGCTGAGGACGGTGACGCCATCCTCGTCACCGACCGTCGCGGGGTGTCTCTGGCGGAAACGGATCCCGATCGTCTATCAGACGAGACCCTCACGGCGCTGTGGGTCGAGGTCGGAAAGCTCCACGGCGCCAACATCTCGCACGGTGCGCTCAACGCGGCCTCGGTCTACCTCGACGGTGGTGAGCCCGTCATCACCGGCTTCCAGGCCGGGTCGCTGTCGGCCGGCGAGGCGCGTATCGGCATCGATGTGGCCGAGCTGTTGGTTTCGCTGGCCGCGATGGTCGGTGTGGAGCGGTCGGTGCAGGCCGCGAAGGCTGGGGTCGGCGACGTCGCCCTTGCCGCGTCGGTTCCATATCTCCAGCTGCCTGCCATCAGCCCGATCACTCGCCGCACCGTCGACAAGGCGGGAAAACTCGTCAAGGAAGTCCGCAACGCTGTTGCCGAGGCGAGTGGTGTTGAGCAGCCCGAGCCCGAGAAGCTGCGTCGAATCACCTTGAGGGACCTCGCGGCCACCGCCCTAATCACCCTGCTCGCCTACTTCATCATCAAGCAGTTCGCCGGCATCGACTTCGCGGAGGTTCGGCAGTCTCTGCAAGGCGCCAACTGGGGCTGGGCGATTGCGGCTCTGGTGACGGCCCAGGTCATCCTGGTGCCGAACGCGACCGCGCTCATGTCGGTAGTGCGGGCCCCGATTCCGTTGCGACCCACCATCATCCTCCAGTCCGCCATACAGTTCGTGGGCTTCGCCGTGCCGAGCACTGTCGGGCGTATTGCCACGAACGTCGCCTACCTGAGCAAGTTCGGCCTGACGCCGACGGCCGCGGTCACCCAAGGCGCCGTCGACAGCTTCTCGGCGTTCATCGTGCAGATTGCCCTCCTGTTGGTGGCACTCGCCTTCGGTGATGTCAACTTCGGGTTCGGCGCCGGGTCTTCCAGCGAGGACTGGGGCCTCGTGCTTCTCGTTGCGGTGGCGGTCGTGGTCGCCGGCGTCATCGTGGTGGTGGCCGTCGAGTCGCTCCGCACCCGGGTGCTCAAGATCCTCGGCGAGGCGCGCCGCGCGTTGAGTGTTCTCATCGAAGAGCCACGGCGAGCCGTCGCCCTGTTCTCCAGCAACTTCGCTTCGCAGCTGGTGTTGGCAGCCACCATGTGGCTCTCGGTTTTCGCGGTTGGCGGAGATATCGGACTCGGCGCTGCCTTGGCGGTCGTGGTGGGTGCGGTACTCCTCGGCGGTCTCGCGCCGACCCCGGGAGGTATCGGCGTGCAGGAAGCCGTGCTCGTCGCGGGACTCGTCGGATTGGGTGTGTCTTCGAGCGAGGCGACAGCGGCAGCCATCATCTACCGCATCGTGACGTTCTTCTTGCCGCCAGCGTGGGGTCTGGTTTCGCTCAGATGGCTGAAGAAGAACGACTACGTCTGACGAGTCGCCGCAGCCGCAGCCTGATGATCACGTACACGCTTACTGATGGACGCGGGCAGGTGAGCCTGGCATCGCCCAAGACGAGCGCGGCGCGGCGCCAGGTGGCCCTTCCGGAGTTCCTCAGCGAGGAGCCAGCCCGACACCGTTCGCAGTGGCCGCCAGCCGCTGATGGGTTCCTCTTCACAGCTCCCGAGGGGGCCCGGTACGCCGCACCAACTTCCGGAGGCGCACGTGGATGCAACCGTACGTGGCTGCCCGCGGTGCTGCCTCGGTCGGTGGGCCACTTCGGATTCCGATCGCCGGCACACCCATGCGGCGATGCTCGCTCAGGGAGAGGCTGACCGCTCAGGGAGAGCACCCCATCGCCATCCAGCTCCGACTCGGACACTCCTCGATTCAGATCACCCTGCATACCTACGGAGCTTGTTTGAAGGTCTTGACGAGGCCGCCGCCGACCGCCTGGACGCCGCGATTCCGCGGACTCTCGCGGGCTCTCGGCTCCAGCAGCGTCGTCGAACTCTTCCGCTGATGCGACGATACGCCAGCGTGTGTGAGGTTCGTCTGGTCGGGCTGGCCGGCTTTGAACCGGCGACCTCTATCTCCAGCCTATGGATATCTGCGAGCACACACGGTATCCTTACTATGTCACTTAGGTAAGGAGACGCTCAGGGTGGATCTCGCAGCCAAGGTCACGTCGAAGGGCCAGATCACCATCCCCAAAGAAGTCCGGGACGCCCTCGGCATCACCGAAGGCGACCAGATCGTGTTCAGGGTGGAACAGCACCGCGCCCTGTTGGCCAAGACCCCCGACCTCCTCGACCTGGCCGGCACGGTAGAGGTACCGGCTGCGAAACGTGGAGTGGCCTGGGACGAGGTGCGGCGCAGTACCCGGCGGGCTCGCGCCGAGGCGCGTCGGTGACGTCGTTCGTCGACACCAACGTCCTGATCAGGCACCTGACCGGCGATCCTCCCGACCGAGCACGGCGTGCCACGGCATTCCTGGCCGACGCAGACGAGTTGCTCCTCCCCGACCTCATCGTTGCCGAGGTCGTGTACGTGCTCGAGTCCTTCTACGAGGTGCCCGCCGACCAGGTAGCAGGGTTGGTGAGGTCGGTGATCGCCTACCCGCCTATTCGGACGCTGGATCCCGCGCTGCTACTGCGCTCGCTCGAGGTGTACGAGACCCATTGCATCGACTTCGCCGAGGCGTACCTCGTAGCGTCGGCTGAGGCCTCCGGAATACCCGACATCATCTCCTTCGATCGCAGCATCGACCGCGTCACAACCACCAACCGGATCGAGCCCTGACCGGACGGCCGACACCACGACGGCCACGGTGAGTGCTCGCCGCCAGCCGAGACGCAATCCTCGAAGTGCCGATCTCGCGCACTCTCCGGAATGTGCGTTCGTGCGCTGTATTTGGCGTTCGGCGCAGGTCTGATCACGTAGTCTGGTTCCCTCGGAGGTACCAGTGAGAGCGAAAGGCGAATCCCTCGATGGGTTCGGCACCGCGCTCGCGATCTCGCATGGCCTTCACGTCGGCAATCGTGGTGATGTTGGTGCTGGGCGCAACCGTCGCAGTGCGCGCGTTCGGCGGACATGCGCTACCCGAGCCCGATCCACAAGGCCGTGACGTCGTCGGGTACGGCGAATACGACCTTCCCGCAGACGACGCTTCATCGGTGAGTTTGGGCGCTCCGCCGAAGGTGCAGACTGATGTCGCTTCGTTGCCGGAGAGGCTCACTCCACTCGTTGATGCCTTGCCCAATGGAGCTCGCCTGGTTGCGTTCAACGGGGACGTGGCGGTCGGCTGGGACGCCATCTACGCTGAACTCCCCAGCGGGGACCTCATCGACGCCTCCGTCCAGCAGCTTGCCCACGTGCCCTATCCGGGCTCACACATCGGCCCAGACTGGGAGCTCGTGAACGTCGGCCGCTACGAAGGCGCAAAGGAGCCACGCGACGCCTCCAACACGTACGAGTCGCTGTGGATTCTCACCGATCACTACCAGATAGGGGTGTCGCTCGCCGCTCCAGCCGGGCATCGACTCGCAACCACCCCCGCCGCCTCCCGTGCGCTCCTCGAGATCTTTGCGCTCGACCTCGCCGCTCACCTCGAATGACGTTGGGCACTGCGGCATCTGGAGGTTTGGTGGGAGTGGATGCGAGATCGGTCGTGGAGCATTTGACGCCTTGACCCCGATGTGGCGCTTCCGACTCGGCGTGGCGGCGGTTGCGGTGGGGTGGCTGATGGTGGCGGCGTGCAGCCCGGGCTCGAACCCGACACTCGATGCGGCATCGACTTCGGGAGACGTGTGCGAGTCTGCGGTGGCGATGGACGCGGCTACGTCGGCGGTGGCGGCGTTGGGTTACCCGGACGTGACGGACTGGCAGGCCGGTCTGGGGGGACCCAACCGGGATCGCATGCCCCACGCCGGCGACCTCGCCGCCTTGACGGGTCTCGCCTGTGAGTGGGAATGCAGCGTGGCGAGCGCAGATGGGGAGTGGGTCGCCGCGGCGGTGGCGTGGCACGACGCCGCCATGCTGGGAGTGGTCAGGCTGACCCACCCGCCACAGGTGACCTTGGTCGATTCGGCGTCGTACTGGTTCGCATCCACCGGGCCCATCGAGGGCTCGTGGCTGTCGGACACGATCTTCATCGGGACCGTTGCGGGTGACGAACCCGTTGCCATCATCAGATCGGGAGGGGTGGAGCCGCCGCCGGTACCCGAGGCGGCAGCGACCACCGACCGGCCGCCCGTCTCGTGCCCCCACGTGGCGCCGCACTACCTCCCCAACGGTGTGAACGGGGGACCGAGTGACCAACCAGGCATCGTGTGGACAGCAACGTCCGGTGCCGTGATCGACATCGGCTACACCACGAGCCCGGACCATCCAGCGTCCGCTGTCACGAACGCAACCCGGGTCGAGTTCGACGGGGGAACGGCCACATTCGCCACCGTGAACCCCGACGACCCGCACCACAACGCGGTGGCGCGGATCGACATCGCAGGCGCAGACCCAGCCTGCGGAACCCTCGTCGCCCAGTTCGGGGCTATCGACGCCACCGATGTCACCCGCATCCTCTCGTCGCTCACCATCACCGGCCCGTGACCGAACCGACAACCCCCCGAGCCAAGCGAGACGAAACGACGCGTGGGCACTCCGTCCTCCGCCGCCCATCGGTTGGAACGTCCCGCCACCATCCGTGGCACCCGACGACCTCGCCTAGGTAGCGCTGGACGTGCCGCTCTCGGACACTCGGCGAAGTGATCGTTCCTGCAACGTATCTGGTGCTCGGCGTGGCTGGCTTGGAGTGTGACGGAGGGTGATGGTTACGTCAGGCGACGGTTCCAGCCGGCACGATCCATTCAACGGGTTGGCCGGTCACGGTTGCGATCAGGTCGAAGTCGTGGTCGTAGTGGAGTACGACCAGTCCGGCTGCTTCGGCTGCAGCCGCAATGAGCAGGTCGGCGATCTTGGCGCCACGATGTTGGCTGCGATCGGCAAGCACGTCCTGCACCTCGACTGCCCGATCCAGTAAGGGTTGATCCATCGCCACCAGCGGCCACGCAGCCCGGAACTGGCGCATGGCGCGGTGTGCGGCCGGGCTGGGCGAAGCGTAGCCGGCCTCGAGATCCGTTGGTGTGCACCGGGCGACCAGTCCGCTCTCGAGAAGTGGCGCCAAGCGAGGTGCCACCGTTGGATGTGTGAGGCGGGCGAGTGCTGAGGTGTCGCCGAGGTAGTAGGGCTTCAACCCCATGCCGCTCGGCGGGCGTCAGAGTCTGCGAGTTCGCTCAAGTCCACGCCGCGTTCGGCCAGTAGCGCCTGTCGCCGCTGGTCCAGCGCCAGGACCTCGTCCAGCGCAGCGTTCACGGTCGCCTTGAGCGTGGCAGTGCCCAGCAATGCCTTGACCGCCTCGAGCTTGTCGTCGTCTACGTCAATCAATCTCTTCGTCATACCCCGCAGGATATCCGATCAGGGACGAAAAGATAGCCCCTTGCTGGAAGTAGTAGCCGCACGCATCTGTGCCGTTCCCGGACTCTTGGCGCGATGTGCGTTCCTGCTCGGTATTTGGTGATCGGCGTTGTGCAAGGCTCTAGTTTCTGGTCCGTTGGCAACGACGAAAGCCGAGGAGTGTGCAGTGGCCGCTGAGCTGACGGTGGATCTCGTCAATCGACTGTTCCGCGAGGGGGTCGAGTCGGTCGAGCGGATCAGCTCGAGCTTGAGCAACCGAGCCTGGGAGCTGCCGGCCTGTGGCCGCTGGACTGGTACGCAAACAGCACGCCACCTGGTGGCCGTCGCCCGCTGGTATCACGAGTGGCTCGACCGGGCAATCGCAGGCGATGCCTCGCCTCCGTTCACCGCATCCGAAATGGACCAGCGCAACGATGACGCCCTCGCAAGGATCGGAGGCGTCTCCGGTCCCGAAGCGATTGCAGAATTCGTGGAAACCGCCACCGCCTAACTGGGGCGCGCCACCGACTATTGGAACCTGGCCTACGGGTATCCGTATGGGACGGTCACCGTTGGGCTGCATTGTGGTGTGGCCGCCGCCGAATGGCATCTCCATGCATGGGACCTGTCACACACCTCGGAGAGCCGCCATCGCCCACAAAACCCCGAGGCATTGTTCATAGCGGCGGGGATGTGCCTTGCTGAGGCGAAAGGCGGACTTGGTGGGACCGTGTTGCGGTTCCTCGTTCCGCTCGGGGCCCGCCGCAGTCCCTGGCCTAGCATCCTGCAGCGATCAGGCCGTACGCAGACACGATCGGGAGCGGATGAGCCGACTGTATCGGTGCCCGCCCAGATCACTCACGGGCCTCGAGCGATATCGCGCACCCACCACCGTCCGGGAACCGGCACTCGGGAGTAGAACGGCCACCGCGCAGAGTGAAGGCGCCGCGATGGGCGACCGCTCCTCGAAGTGCCGATCTGCGTGTATTGAGCATGTGCTCGCTCGTGCAACGTATTTGGTGATCGGCGCTGAGCAGAGTGACGAGGAAGGGGCCCGTGATACGGAGATTCTGATCTGCGGTGTCCGGCATGAGTGACATCATCGTTCTCCGAGGTGAACGCCCACCTCTCCGAACCGGCCGACCGGGTCGAAGGCCAGCACGACCGCTTTGTCTGGGCGTGAGGTCGGGACTGGGAAGTGACTTGTGACGGGTGTGAGCGAGTAGGCAGCTCCGGTAGAGCAGAAGGTGCGGCCCTGCGGTTGTGAGGGGAGGTGAGGACCAGTCGCAAATCCGAAACGTCGTGAGGAGGTGCATCTTGCGCAGATTGACGATAGGGCTGATTGCCATGGCGCTGGTGCTGATCACGGTTGCACCCGCAACCTCAGCGCCCAGCCCCCAGGGAACACTGAACAGTGCCTTCAATACGTGGTTCACCGGCGGCGAAGCAACGTCCATCGCCACGTTCGAGAAGGGTGGACAGGCGTGGTTCCATGCCGCACCGAACGCCTTTGTCTTCGATACGTTCGACATCGAGGGCGAACCGAACTCGGGCATCGGCGCCGTGCGTCTCAGCCCGGTGCCGGGTTGGCCCTCGGGACCGTTCTGTGATTCCTACACCTTCGGGATCTGGGTGGTCGCCTTTGGTCCCAAGGCAGACATGAAGGCCTTCCCGGATCAGACGCTCACCCTCAACGGGGAGATCCTTGATTCGAAGCAGACGCCAGTGAAGCCCATCTTCGACCCCGATGGCTTCTTCGCCGACGAGTTCGATGCAGATGCGTGGTTCTCGTACGGGGTGCCCGTATACGGGTCACTCGAGGCGGGGACCTACGACATCACGTGGACCCTGTCAGATGGGTTCACATTGACCAACACCGTCGAGATCATCGCTTGCCCATGAGGCGCTGAAGGTTCATGGCCGCCCGGCTACCGCTCCGAACGTGCGTAGCCGGGTGGCTCGGGCTCGGGACTCAGACGGACACACTGAGGGGAGCTTGGCGGCGAGTGTCGCATAGGAACGCCGAGGCGTCCCAGGCCTAGGCTCACCCAGCCATCGGTGAAGTATCTGCACCCGTACGTGCCGCTATGCGTGGTTCTCGCATCGGTGCGATATGGCGCGTATCTCGTGTTCGGTGTCGTCACGGCTCTGAGCATCGTTGTTGCGCGCCCTGCGGTGCGTGGGAACCAACTCCGGACGGTTTTCGTCATACTGTCGCCATGGCAGCTCGGGTGTCACTTCTGATAGTCGTTGTTCTGCTTGCTGTGTCGTGCACCAGCGAGCCAGGTTCAGAGAGCGGCTCAACTACGTCGACCGTGGTGAGTGTCACGTCGGCCTCGTCGACCTCGACCACTACAACCCGGAACTCCGTCCCGGGATCGACGCTGGTCCGGTCTGATCCTCAGCCAGGCGCCATTTTGTCGTCGGTTGCGGGTTTCGACGCGGTTGAGTTCCCCGAAGGCGTGGCGGCCTGGAATGAGGTTCTGGTGTGGACCGGCGACGAACTGGTGTTTTGGGGCGGCGAAGACGAGTCGAGCAACGGGGTTCCTGCTGGTGAGCCCGGATACGCGTACGAGCTTGAGTCGAACGTCTGGCGGACGATCAGCCCCAGTCCGAAACCAGCGACGTACGGGGCCACCGGCGTGTGGACGGGTGACGAGGTGATCATCTGCTGTGGTGCCGGCTCTCGGTCCACCGTTGCCTACAGTCCAGCGACCGACTCCTGGCGGTCCCTCCCTGATGCTCCGCTTTCGGGTGAGTACGCCGAAGCGGTCTGGACTGGTTCCGAGATGATTGTCGTCACCCAGCAAGGAGCCGCCGCCTACAACCCGCCAACCGACCAGTGGCGGAGCTTCTCACAGACACCCGCCGATCTGGGTCGGATCAACGAAATCGTCTGGATGGGATCGGAGTTGGCCGTCTGGCCGGTGTGGGGATCCGGCCCCGTCTTCCGGCGGGTCCATCAAGGGCTGGCACTCGATCCGGCAACCGATACCTGGAGGATCTTCTCGGATCCACCTGCGTGGCCAGCCGCCCTTGATCTTGTCTGGACCGGTGACGACCTTGTGATCTGGGGCGGGCTTCCCGCCCATTCTGTTGGTTCGGAACGGGCGGTCGGTTCCCGCCTCGACGTCACCGCGAATGTGTGGGCCGCGCTTCCTGAGCCGCTCCCGGAACCGGACGGATGCGAGTGCAACCTCGGGAGCCAGACCCTGCTGTGGACCGGTGATCGTGTACTGGTTTCGACGGGGCATTTCGGCACGGGTGTGGACCCGTCGGATCCGCTCCTACTGGCATATCAGCCGGACACGGACACGTGGCACCTCATCGGCGAGTCGCCAGCTGGGTGGGGTGCCATGGCAATCATGGCCGGGGATCGCGTGGTGTTTCGCTCGGACCGACTCTATGTCAGCGAACCAGGCTGGGCTCCGAGCGGCACTCCGATCCCTGCCGAGGGTCTACCCGCCGTGGAGCTACCGGCGATCGTCGAGGTTGCGGGGCTGACGCGGGTCGGAGCCGGTGGCGCCACGCTTCCTGCTGGACCCGAACTGACCGTGGCGGCCATCAATGGGCAGGCAGCGATCTCGCTCCTCGAGATGCGCTTCGGCACCCGGGCCGACTACGGCGGGGCTCACACCGCCGGCGGTGACGCCCTCGACCTCACGATCACGCCACGGGGCGACCTCATCGTCTGGAACACCGGTCCCCCCAAGCTCTACGAGCATCACGACCCACAGGACGGCTACGGACTCCTGCTCGAATTGACACAGCCGCCACGACTGCTCGGCACCGTCGAGGGCAGCGTCTACCCGACGGACGACGGCTCCCATGCTTGGATCTGGGCCTACCCCACCAACCTCGAATACGTCGAAACCTCCACAGGGGATGCTCTCGTCGATGCTGAGTTGCCCACCGGCTTCCAACCCGTGTTCGCCGCAGGAGACAGCCTCGTGATCACCAATGACGACGAAATCGCCATCATCGACACCGTCCGCACCGTGACCTCGTACGGCTCAGGTCAACCGATCGAGGCCACCTCAGAGATTCTCATCTGGGAAGACTGCGAACGGGATTGCGCACTCTTCCTTAGCCCGCTCACGAACACCAGCGCAGCCACCCGGATCGATCTGCCTCCTGGCGCCGATCGCTGGACCCGGGCCGGCGCGGTCAGCATCCCCAGCACCAGCCCCGACCTCCCCACTATCGCCCGGGACCGAGGTCTACTGCTCGTCGACGCAGTCTCGGGAAGCGATCCGGACACCCTGCACAGGCTCACAATCGTGGACCTCGACACGGGAGCTGCCACCGTCGTCAAGGCGTACAGGGGACCAGGCTGGGCCTCGGCGTTTTGGGATCGCACCGGGACTCGCATCATCGTCGCCACCAACAACAGCAACGGACAAGACGTCGGCATCATCGACGCCGACAGCTTCAAAGAGCTACATCTCGTCGATGCGATTCCCCCGGGCTATTGGATCCTCGGAGCGGGTTAGCAGGCTGCCGCCCGCCCCCGGCCAAGCGATTCGGTGCCCGCCCAGATCACTCACGGGCTCGAGCGATATCGCGCACCCACCACCGTCCGGGAACCGGCATTTCCGGACGCATCCATATCTCACTATCAGTAGCGGCCGGTCAGCTGCCGTGGCATCGCTTGTATTTGAAGCCGGATCCGCACGGGCAGGGATCATTGCGACCGACACTCGATCTCCCCAGCAGCTCGAGCGGCCTCGTTCGTGCCCGCAGAAGACGCTCTGACGCCAGCAGCGACTGCTCTCGCTCGTCGAGGCGGCGTTCCCGGACGTCGAGGGCCGCGGACCTGGCCACGAGCAGGCGCTGCATCTCTGGAGCGAACACCGCCGGCAGGCGAGCCGCGTCCACCTACGCAAGTCGACCCGTGCCGGCGCCGACTCGTTGGTGCGCAACCACGTCCTCCCCCACTTCGGTCGCCGCCAGCTCGGGTCGGTGACGCCAACCGACGTTCAGGCCTTCGTCGCCCACCTCGAGCACAAGGGTCTGGCGCCATCGACGATCCGCCAGGCCTACCTCCTCGTCGCCGGCCTGTTCTCGTCTGCCGACTCGGACCTGATCGCCCGGTCGCCGTGTCGCGGCATCAAGCTCCCACCGAAGACTCGCAGCGAGATGCGCTTCCTCACCGGTGACGAGGTGCTCGAAGTTGCCGACGCCATCGCCGAGCCCTACCGGGCACTGGTGCTGACCGCCGCCTACACGGGCTGCCGGTTGCGAGAGCTCGCCGGAATGCGGGTAAATCGGCTGGATCTCCTCAGACGGACGCTGACGATCGCTGAGGCGCTCTCCGATGTGCAAGGGCAGGTGAGACTGTCGCCACCGAAGACGGCCGCCGCACGGCGTCAGGTCGCGCTGCCGAGATTCCTCGCCGACGAGCTGGCGACTCACCTCGGTCGCTGGCCGGCGGCTGCGGACGGGTACGTGTTCACCGCTCCCCAAGCCGGACCGCTTCGCCGCACCAACTTCCGGCGACGAGATTGGCTTCCGGCGGTGCGGGCCTCGGTCGGCGAGCCGCTCCGGCTTCACGACTTGCGACATACCCATGCCGCCATGTTGATCGCCCAGGGCGAGCACCCCAAGGTGATCCAACTCCGGTTCGGTCACTCCTCGATCCAAGTGACCCTCGACAGGTATGGGCACCTGTTCGAGGGTCTCGACGAGGCCACAGCCGACCGTCTCGACGCCGCGTTTCCGCGGACTCTCGCGGACTCTTGGCTTCCACGGCGTCATCGACATCTCCCGCTGACGCGGCGAAACCCCAGCGTGTGCCAGGGTTCCGTGCTGGTCGGGCTGGCCGGATTTGAACCGGCGACCTCTTGACCCCCAGTCAAGCGCGCTGCCAAGCTGCGCCACAGCCCGTGGCGATGGGAAGTGTAGTTGACCTGCGCCCCGCAGAAACGACTCAGAAGATCCAGTCGATCAGCAGCACGATGCCCTGGATGATGCGGTACAACAGGTACACGCCGACCATCACGATCGTGAGGATGAAACCGAACGGCATCTTCTCGTCCTCTACCTCGGCACCGACCTCGGCGCTCGTCACATCCTTGGCAGCATCGGCGTCGTGGTCCATCTCCGGTTCGCTCATACCGGGGGGACTCCATGGCGGCGGCCCGAGAAGAACCGGTCCTTCCTTGCGGCGTAGCGAAGCCTGGTGATGATGTCGTCCCGCAGGTCCTCCGGCTGCACCACGGCGTCGATCACCATGTCGGAAGCGAGCCGCAACAGATCGACGTCCTCTTCGTATTCGGCCCTGCGCTCCGCGACGAAGGCCGCCCGCTCCTCCTCAGGGAGCGCTTGGATCTTGTTGAAGTACACCGCATTGACGGCGGCCTCGGGCCCCATCACAGCGATCTCAGCCGTCGGCAGGGCAATCGTCGCCTCAGGCCGAAGCCCCGGCCCGGAAAAGGCGTACAACCCGGCTCCGTAGGCCTTGCGTACGATGATCGACAGCCGCGGCACCGTCGCCTCGGCAATGGCCGTGAGCATCTTGGCCCCCGCCCGGATGATCCCCTGTCGCTCCACCTGGGTACCGATCATGAAGCCGGGAACGTCGGCGAAGAACAGCAGCGGGATGTTGAACGCATCGCACAACCAGATGAACCGCGACGCCTTGTCCGCCGAATCGACGAACAGCACGCCGCCGAGCCGGCTCGGTTGCGAGGCAACGATGCCAACAGGGCGGCCATCCAGCAGCGCAAACGCCGTGATCACCTCGGGGGCAAAGAGCTCCTTCACCTGGAGCAGGCTGTCGCCGTCGACGACCCCCTCGAGGAACTCGACCATGTCGTACCCCTGCGTCGAATCCGCAGGGAGCACGGTGCCTGGATCGGGGCGGGTCGGCGATTCAACTGCATAGGTGGGCGGCATGACCTTGTACGAGCCTGCCACGTACGAGAAGTACGTCCTGGCCCAATGGATCGCATCTTCGTCGCTGCTCACCAGGGCATCGCCACAACCCGACACGGTGCAGTGCATCTTGGCGCCGCCCATCTCTTCCAGCGTGGTCTCCTCACCGATGACCATCTGAGCCATGCGCGGCGAACCCAGATACATCGACGCCCTGCCCTCCACCATGATCACCACGTCGCAGAACGACGGGATGTACGCCCCGCCTGCGGCTGAGGGACCAAACAGACAGCAGATCTGGGGCACCCGACCCGACAGCCTGACCTGGTTGTAGAAGATCTTGCCGGCACCGCGCCGTCCCGGGAACAGGTCGACCTGATCGGTGATGCGCGCTCCTGCAGAGTCGACGAGGTAGAAGACCGGCAGCATCTCGTCGTAGGCCGCTTCGAGGGCACGGATGATCTTCTCCACCGTGCGTTTGCCCCAACTCCCCGCCTTCACCGTTGGATCGTTGGCGATGACCATCACCGGCCTGCCGTCCACCAAGCCGCGGCCGGTGACGACTGCATCGGCCGCCAGCCCGTCGGCCAGCGCGTTGGCCAGCAGCCCATCCTCTTCGAAGCTTCCCGGGTCACACAGCAGATCGACGCGCTCCCGCACGAACAGCTTCCCCTGAGTGGCCAGCTTCTCGTGGTACTTCTCGGGGCCACCAGCCTGTGCCGCCTTCGAGGCAGCGGAAAACCGCTCGTCGAGGGGGCGTCCGTCCATCACTTGACCCTGCGGGTTGCCGTCATACCCGCCAGGCTACCGGACGCTGACCGCCGTAGATCGACCCTCAGGATCAGGCATCGATCTCACGCCGGTTGTGCCGACGCCGCTGGTACAACCGTAACGGAGTCCCCAAGAAGTCATACTGACCGCGGAGGCGATTCTCCAAGAAGCGTAGGTAGTCCGGGCCGAGGTCGCCGCCCCGCACGAACAGGATGATCGTGGGCGGCACGGAATCAGCCTGGACGGCGTAGATGATCCGGGGCCGCTTCCCTGCCCGCATGGGTGGCGGGTGGGCTTCTTGCCACTCCCGGATCAGCCGGTTGAGCTCAGGCGTCGGCACGCGTTGCTTGCGGGTCTCGAGTACCGCTCGAATCGTCTTGGGAAGCCGGTGCAGACGGCTTCCCGTCATTGCCGACATGCGCAGCACAGGCGCCCATGACACGAACGCCAGCCGGTCGCCGACACCGTCTTCCGTGTTGAAGCGGCTGTCCTCATCAACCGCATCCCACTTGTTGAGCAGGACGATCAGCCCGGCGCCGGCGTCGACGATCTCCTCAGCCAGCCGCTGCTCCTGGTGCGTGACGCCTCGTAGCCCGTCTATGACGAGCAGTGCGACGTCGGTGTCCCGCAGCACGTCCCTGGCCCGCATGACGGCGTAGTACTCGACGTCGTCCTTGATCTTGGTGCGCCGCTTGATGCCGGCGGTATCGACGATCTCAAACGGCTCCCCGTCGAGGTCGACCACCAGATTGATGGGGTCCCTTGTGGTGCCGGGAACGTCGGATACCAATACCCGGTCCTCGCCGGCAAGCTTGTTCAGCAACGTCGACTTGCCCACGTTGGGTCGGCCGATGATCGCCAGCCGCGCCAGGGTCTCGCGAGTCTCGACGGTGCCTTCCTCGGGCAGCACCGCAACCACCGCATCGAGGAAATCGCCGGTGCCGCGGCCGTGCTGAGCGCTCACCGGCAAGGGTGCACCAAGACCCAGCGACCATAGATGATCGAGGTCCAGCTCCTGTTTGGGGCTGTCGACCTTGTTGGCGACGAAGACGTACGGCAGACCGGTACGCAGCAGCATGCGGGCAACACCTTGATCGTCGTCGGTCACCTGGCTGGTGGCATCGACCACAAAGATGACGAGATCGGCACCCGAGATGGCAATCTCTGCCTGAGATCGGATGCTGGCGGTGAGCTCTTCATCGGGGTTCAGCTCCCACCCGCCCGTGTCGATCAAGCGAAAGTCCCGGCCAGCCCAGTCGGCGACGAACTCACGGCGGTCGCGAGTGACCCCTGCCTGCTCGTCGACGACGGCCAGCCGGCGGCGCAGAATCCGATTGACCAGTGTCGACTTCCCCACGTTGGGGCGGCCCAGCACAGCGACAACGGGGAGGTTGGTCATGCTGCCAGCCCCTTCAGCAGGCCGCCTGCGGTGGTCTCGACGGCTCGCACCGGAGCCTTGGCCACGGCGGCGACGGCTTCGAGCGCAACGTCGTCGAGGAAACGGTCACCTTGCAGAGCGACGTCGGGTAACAGGTATACGGCGGCCGGCTCCCCGTCGGCCCGCAATGCTCTGGTGACGTCTTCGCCGACCAGGAGACCGGCTACGGCGACGTTGCCCTTGAAGAAGTCGTTGCGGACCGGCAGCAGGCGAATGGTCCGCCCCGACAGTCTCTCGAGCCGGGCAACGACGGGAGTGAGCGCTCGGGCCCCGTACTCCCCCGTCACCACCACGGCAGGTCCCTGATCGGGTGCGTCCGGGTCGGGAGCCAGGTGGCGGGGTGCCCTGTACCCCGTCGCCGGCGCTGCCGGTATGGATCGCCACTCACCGGTGATGATCGGCGCTTCCCGACCGACGCCCCGCTCCAACCGGTCGATCTCGTCGTAGAACGCGCGCACCATACCGATCCCGTTCTCGTGCTGCCCGAAATCCTCATATGCGTCGCTGGCAGGGAAATCCGACCCCGCCACCAGATACAGCTCGTCGGATGCGAAGAACATGCGCCGCCCCGTGCGCTCGAGGGCAATCTCTTGCCATTCGTGGATGATCTCGAGGTCCCGCAGCGCCTCCTGGGCCGTGTGGGTGTGCAGCGAGGTCTCCTTGTTGAACTGCGACAGACCGAGCGGGACGATGCCGACGGTGGCGAGGCGGGGATATCTCACGAGGATCTCGGCGCACGTCGCTGCGAGCACTTCGGCGCCGTTGATGCCGGGACACAGCACGACTTGGCCGTGCACCACCACATCGTGCTCCAGCAGACCGCGCAACCAGCGCAGACTGGTGGCGCCCCTCGGGTTGCGGAGCATCCGCGTCCTCACCTCAGGATCGGTCGCATGGATCGAGACGTATAGCGGCCCCAAGCGCTCCTCGACGACCCGGGACAGGTCCAGCTCGGTGAAGCGAGTGAGCGTGGTGAAGTTGCCGTACAGAAACGACAGCCGGTAGTCGTCGTCCTTCAAGTAGAGCGACTTCCGCAGGCCGGGGGGAAGCTGGTAGATGAAGCAGAACTCACAGTGGTTGTCGCACGTCTGGACCCGATCGAAGATCGACGCGTTGAGCCGGATGCCCAGGGGAGCGCCAATTCCCTTGTCGACGTGGACATCGATCCGTTGCCCGTCGCGCCCGATGACCAGCAACGGATCCGGCTCGTCGACGAGTTGCTGGTACTCGATGACGTCGGTCGGACTCACCCCGTTGACCGCGACCAACTGGTCACCGGTCTGAAGACCGGCGACCGCGGCAGGACTGCCGGGAACCACTTCGAGAATCGTCGGGAACGACATGAGAAGACCGAAGTGTAGGGAGGTCGTCGACCATCGGGGTTGGGATACCCGGGGCCGGGCGATCCGGCACGCGTCCTACCGGGCCTACCATTCCGCCATGCCACGCAAGGTGCTGCTCGCTGAACCGCGAGGGTTCTGTGCGGGGGTCGAGATGGCCATCAAGGCTTTGACCTGGATGGTCCGGATCTTCGAACCTCCGATCTACTGCTATCACGAGATCGTCCACAACGCTGCCGTGGTCGCTGCATTCGAGCGCGCCGGGGTCGTCTTCGTCGACGACATCGCCGAAGCCCCTGTCGGGGCACCGATCATGCTCTCCGCCCACGGCTCCGCCCCTGAGGTGGTGGCCGGAGCGGAAGCGCGGGCCGCGGTGATGGTCGATGCGGTGTGCCCGCTGGTCACCAAGGTGCACCATGAGGTCAAGCGGATGGCGGGCAAGGGTTTCGACATCATCTACGTGGGCCACGAGGGTCACGACGAGGCGATCGGAGCTGTTGCCGAGGCTCCGGATTCGGTGACGCTGGTCGATCCCCGGGTCGGGCTGAGCGGATTCAGCGCTGCCGACCCGAAACGAGTTGCCCTTCTCGCCCAGACCACGCTGGGTATGTACGAATGGGAAGAGGTGCTCGACGACGCCGCCAGGGACTATCCCGACCTGTGGACGGCCCGCCGCAGCGACCTGTGTTATGCCACGACCAACCGGCAGACCGCGGTCCAGCGTCTCGCCGAGGAGGCGACCCTTGTACTGGTCGTCGGCTCCGAGAACTCTTCCAACACCCAAGCCCTGGTCAGGGTGGCGCGCAACGCAGGCGTTGAGGCCCACCGGGTCGATGGCCCGGAAGGGGTGCTCCCCGAGTGGCTGGAGGGTCACGATGTCGTCGGCGTCACCGCCGGTGCGTCCGCTCCGGATCAACGTGTCCAGGCCGTCATCGCCGCCGTTTCTCCCACGGCAGGCGTCGAGCGGATCCGGGTGACCGAGGAGGAGGAGTACTTCCCGCTGCCTCCCTCTTTGCGGAAGTACGTCCAGACGCTGCAAGCGCTCGCCGAAGGTGCCTACGCCTGCCGCACGCCAGGACGCACCGGGCCCATCGAACAGGACAGGGATTGGGGCGCCACCGAAGCCCTGGAGCTCCTCGAGGTGTGAAGCGCGGATCAGCTGCCGTAGTGGTCGTTCTGCTCGACGATCTGGACGAGCGACAGGATCGCATCGACCACTCCGTCCACGGCGAGATCCGACGTGTCGAGCACGTGCGCATCATCGGCAGCCTGCAGCGGTGAGACCGTCCGCGTCGAGTCGTGCCGGTCCCTTCGCTCGAGCTCGGCCGCAATGTCGCCGACGGCAGCCCCTTCCGCCTCGGCGTCGCCTGCGCGCCGCATTGCCCGCACCTTTGCGGAAGCTGTGAGGAACACCTTGACCGGCGCATCCGGGAAGACGACGGTGCCGATATCGCGTCCCTCGACCACCGCTGCACCGTTGTGTGCATCCACCCATTGCCGTTGGATCTTCACCACGATGTGGCGGACATCGGGATAGGCACTGATCTGGGAGACCGCAGCAGTGACCGCAGGGCTGCGCACTTGGTCGGCCACCGGTTCGCCTTGCAGGGTGATCACTCCGTCCACGTAGTCGATCGTGCATTCCCGCACGACATCCAGCACCGCGGCACCGTCGCCCACATCCACGCCGGCCTGCAAGACCGCCAGGGTCGCGGCGCGGTACGTCGCCCCGGTATCCAGGTACGGCAGCCCCAACTCGGCCGCAACACGGCGTGTCACCGTGCTCTTGCCGACACCGCTCGGACCGTCGATCGTTATGACCACAACGCCTCGATCTGCTCGAAGAACCCGGGCCATGACACTCCTGCCACGGTCGCGTCGCTGATCTGCACGTCACCGTCGACTCCGATCGCCGCCACCCCGGCAGCCATGGCGATGCGGTGGTCGTGCGCTACGTCCACCTCCCCAGGCTCGAGGAACCCGGTCCCGACAACGGAAAACCCGTCGTCTGCCGGTTCGGCGCCGCCTCCAAGCGCCCGAATCATCTCGACGGTTGCGGCGATACGGTCGCTCTCCTTGGCACGCAGCTCTCCGGCGTCTGCAACCGTCGTGATTCCCTCTGCGAGCGCTCCGAGCACGCCGACCAGCGGCAACTCATCCAAGGCGGCGACAGCCAGCTCGCCTGCCACTCGGGTGCCAAAGAGGCCGCGGCCCCTCACCGTCACGTTCCCGATCGGGTCGCCGTGGATGTTGCCCTCCACTTCTGCAGACACCTCGGCGCCAAACATCTCGACGATCTGGAGGAAGCCAATCCTCCCCGAATTCAGCGACACTCCCGGCGTGGTGACCTCCGACCCGTGCCGAGCAGCGGCGAGCGCCCACAGGTAGGCGGCGGACGAGGGATCGCCGGGAACGGAGTAACGGGCTGGCGGAACTCGGCCGGGTGTCACTTCAAACGACGTCGGTGAGACACGGTGACCGAGCCGGAACGCCTCCAGCCAGCGCTCGGTGTGATCTCGATACCCTCCTGGTCCGTCGATCCTGGAAGGCCCCTCGGCCTGGATCGCCGCGAGGAGGAAAGCTGACCGCACTTGCGCAGACGCCAACTTGATCGATGTCTCGGCGCCAACGAGGCCGTCGACACCCCGCACGGTCAACGGCGGCGTGCCATCTGGCTCGGTGACTTCGATACCGGCACCCAGCGCGGCCAGTGGCTCCTGTAGGCGGCGCATGGGGCGGCCGCTGAGCGAAGCATCGCCGACCAGCACACTCGAGAAAGGACGACCCGCCAACGCTCCGGCCATGAGCCGCATCGTCGTTCCGGAATTGCCGCAATCGAGCGGGCGGGCGGGGGCCGTCCAGTTGGCAACCCCGGGCGAATCGAGGACGACTCCCTCGATGTCGACGCCCAGGTCACTCAGGACGCGGCGCGTTGCAGCAACGTCGGCACCGGGTCCAATACCCCTGACCTCGCTCTTGCCCTCGGCGAGCGCAGCAAAGATCAACGCACGATGGGACAACGATTTGTCGCCTGGCACACGCACTGTCGCCGCAAACGGCGTCCTTGGCAGCGATACGGTCCGCGGGGTCACCTTCACCTCACTCAGATGGAGGCGCATCTTTCCACGATGCGCCACCCGCAGCGTAGAGCTGTCTGATCTCCTCGAGATTCAACGACCGGCTCTGACCCGGCTTGAGGTGCGGATCCCGCAATGGACCAATGGCGATGCGCACCAGGCGTTGCACCGGATGACCCACCGCGGCGCACATACGACGCACCTCGCGCTTCCTGCCCTCCCCCATCACGATCTCCAGCAGCGTCCTATCGGGTCTGCGATCGATGATGCGCACCGACAAGGCGGCTGCCGGACCGTCATCCAGCTCGACGCCGTCGGCGAGTCGTCGCACCGCCCGGTCGTCCGCAGCTCCCTGAACGAGGACGGTGTAGGTCTTGGTGACGCCAAAGCCCGGATGGGTCAGCCGATGGGCCATCGCACCGTCATTGGTCAAGATCAGCAACCCTTCGCTGTCGGCGTCCAGACGCCCAACGGGGTAGACCCGCTCAGGCGACGCCACCAGATCCACCACCGTCGTCCGCTGCTGCGGATCGTCCGCCGTCGACACGACCCCAGGCGGCTTGTAGAGCAGGAGATGGACCAGACCGGGTTTGACGGGCAGCGGCAGGCCATCGACTTCGATTGCCGCCGTCTCCGCGTCGACCTTCTGGCCGATCTGTGCGAGGACCCCGTCGACCGTCACCCGGCCGGCTCTGATGAGCTGTTCGGCACGACGCCGCGAGGCAAAGCCCGAACCGGCGATCACCTTGTGGATGCGCTCGATCATCCCTCCGGGCGGAACGGCCGCTCCAACACATCGACCACATCGGCCGACGGGACGTGGTCGGCAAGGCGTGGCAGGTCGTCGAGACTCTCCACGCCGAGCTTCTCGAGAAACATGTCGGTCGTACCGTACAGCACAGCTTGGCCGGGGCCAGGGGCCCGGCCCACCTCCATGACGAGGCCACGTTGCTCGAGTGTGCGCAGCGCTCGTTCGCTGTCCACCCCGCGGATCTCCGCGATCTGGCCGCGAGCCACCGGCTGGCGGTAGGCCACGACCGACAGGGTTTCAAGAGCAGCAGAACTGAGCCTCGTCGCCTTTTCGGTCGCCGCAAACCGTTCGAGATACGGGTACGCATCAGGATGGCCAAACATCCGCCATCCCCCTGCGACCCTGCGCAGCACAACGCCGCGCCGCGTCGCCGCCAGGTCGTCCGAGAGGTTCTCCAGCTCGGTCTCGACGTCGACCTTCGGCAGCTCCAGCAGCTCGGCAAGCTCTCCGGCGTTCAGCGGCACCTCGGCAACGAACAGCACCGCTTCGAGAATCGCCCTGGTGTCCATCACTGCCACTCCGTCTCGATGTCGAACATCTGGGACTCAGCCGACGGGTCGTTGCTGACGACGATCGGAGCGTCCCGTTCGTCCTGACTCACGTGGACCACGCCCCATCGGGCCAGTTCCAGCAATGCGAGGAAGTAGGCAATCACGTCCATCGACCGCTCGCAGTGGGCCACGAGCGCATCGAACTCGACAGATGCCTGCCGCCCCAGACGCCGCCGGATGTCGGCGATGGCATCCTCCACCGAAGGAAGATCGAGCTCCAGATGATCCAGCTCCGGCTCTTCGATGACACGGGTGAACACGCGCTCGGCAATGGCCGCGAGACGGATTGCGTCGACGCCGAGACGCAGCTCCGGTGCCGCCGGCGTGATGTCGGGATCGAGACCGGCCAGCCGCGGCACATACCGGACGTTGGCTGCAAACCGGTGCGCGAGCACAGCAGCCACGTCCTTGAAGGTCAGGCAGGCCAGCAACCGGGCGAGCAACCGGTCCCGCTCTTCCGCCAACCCGAGCTCGTCGTCGATGTCGATGTCGACATCCCCGGGCAGGAGGTAGCGAGCCTTCAGTTGGATCAAGGTGGCCGCAATCAGGAGGAACTCAGACGTGACGTCGATGTCCAGGTCACGCATGGCGTCGAGATGCTCGACGTACTCGGTGACCAAGCGGCTCAGGCTCAAATCCGTGATGTCGACTTGGTGGGAAGTGATGAGCTGCAGCAGCAGGTCGAGAGGCCCCTCGAAGACCCGCGTCTTGACTTCATAACTCATCGGTCTGCTCCGCCACCCGCTGCCGGGTCATGGTATTCGCCCGGCGGCGAATCGTCGTGCCTTTACGCATCGTCCGCCTCGAGCAGCACTCGCCACGCTCTGCGGTCGTTGCCGCCGGGGTCGGGTGCAGGGTGACGCCTGGCGAAGTCGACCGCCAACGCAGAGGCTCCCACCGACACGAGTTGCTCAGCACCGATTGCGCCGTGATCCCTGTAGCACCGCATGCGGCGGGTCATCGGCAGTCCCAGCACATCGAGCACCGTGGCCGCGCTGCGGGCCATGGCGCCGATCCGCGACACCGCTTTGCCGACATCGTGAAGCAGCGCAGCGTTGAGGACCACCGCATCCGACGTGGCAAGCCCGGCACGGCGCATGGTTTCGACCGCATGTCGTTGATCGGCGACGTTCTGGGCCCAGAAAAGGCTCCGCTCCGCAGGTCGCAGGGTGCGCTCGACGAGCGCTTGCTCTGCGGGTGTCAGGGGCTTGGCCCCGACCACCTGGAAGAAGCGTCGGGCGAGGTGCGGAAGATCGAACGTGCTCAGCGCTTGGATTTGCAGTCGACGCACCGCGCCGACGTCGGCCGGTGCTCCAGCCGGGCCGCCGAGATCTGCTTTCCGCAGGAGTCACACTTGCCGTAGGTGCCGTCGGCAACCTTCGCCAACGCCTTGTCGACGTCGTCGAGCAGCTCGTTGAGGTTCTCGATGATGCCGAGCACCTCGGACCGCTCCGCCGTGGCCGCGGCTGCATCTGCGAAGCCGTCGCCGAAGTCGACATCTCCAGTGAGTTCACCTTGCTCGTTCGCCCCGAGCTCACCAAGCTGCTTCACCAGCTTGGTCCGCTCGTTCTTGAGGACGGCAACGGCTCCATCGATGTCCACGAATCGCTCCTCGAAACTGGGATCCGTCAAACGCTCCGCGGGTGGGAGGTGACGAAGACCTCGTAGAGATACTGCGGTGAGACCCGCGTGTAAATCTGTGTGGTCGAGATATTAGCGTGTCCGAGGATCTCCTGGACGGTTCTGAGGTCGGCGCCGCCCTCGACCATGTGCGTCGCAGCCGAGTGGCGCAACACGTGAGGCGAGACCTTGGCGACGTCGAGACCCGCCACAGCTGCGTGATTGCGGATGATTCCGAAGATCCCCTGCCGTGTGAGCCGGCCCCCGCGAGCGTTCAGGAACACGGCACCGATGTCGCTACCTCCCCGCTTCATCTCCAGCCGAACCGGCAGATAGGCCCGCAACGCGGCGATGGCGGGACCGCCCAAGGGCACCATCCGCTGTTTGGAACCCTTGCCGGTGACGAGGGCGGTGCGACCCTCGAGGTCGAGGTCAACGACGTCGAGACGCACGGCCTCGGACACCCGAGCACCGCTGGCGTACATGAACTCGAGAAGCGCCCGATCCCGGATCCCAAGCAGCGTGGTCGGCTCGGGAGCTTCGAGCAGACGCTCCACCTCGTCGATCCCGAGGGCTTTGGGGAGCGTCACCGATCGTTGCGGGCCGTCGATCAAGGCGGTCGGGTCGGAATCGGTCAGCTCCTCGGCCACGGCAAACCGGTGAAGCCCCCGCACGGCCGCCAGTTTGCGCCGCACCGTGGCGCGCGTCGCACCATCTGCCGCCAGCCCGGCGATGAACCCGCCGACCACATCGTCGGTGACGCCGCTGAGATCCACGACCCCCGCTTCGGAGGCGTGGGCTGCGTACTGCCTCAGATCCCGCTGATACGCAGCCAGGGTGTTGGGAGACAAGCCCCGCTCGGATCCGAGCGATGCGAGAAACTCCTCGATCGCCATATGGAGCTTCATCGGGCCTGATGCAGATATGCCAGCAACCCGGCCAGCGTCTTGGCGTCACGCACTTCGCCGGATGACAGCAGCGCAGGCAGGTCGACCACGGGGATCCGCACGATCTCGGCGTGCTGTTCCTCGAGGCCGTGCGGCGCCATCGGAACGGCGACGCATTCCGTGGCGAGAAACACCGTCATGTACTCGTCGGTGAAGCCTGGGCCTGTGTAGAACGACGCCAGCTCAACGAGGCGACCGGGCCGCAGCCCAACCTCTTCTTCGAGTTCCCGGGCCGCCGTCGCGGCTCGAGCTTCGCCGGGCACGTCGAGCTTCCCCGCCGGGAGCTCGAGCAGGTACTCATCGACCGGTGCCCGGTACTGGCGGATCAGCGCCACCTCGTCGCCGACCACCGCCACGACGGCAACCGCGCCAGGATGGCGCACGACGTGTCGCAGCAGGCGGCTGCCGTCCGGGGCGGCAACGTCGAGCTCTTCGAGGCGCAGGAAGCCGCTCTCGTGAACAACTCGGGCGTCGCGAATCTGGAACTCGGCAGGCTCGCTCACGACTCAGGCGTCAACGCCGACATCCAGCTCTACGGGCACGGGTGCAACGACAGCCCGCCCGGCCCGCGTCTTGGCCGCCGCAACAAACCCGGTGAACAACGGGTGAGGGGCATCCGGGCGAGAGGTGAACTCCGGGTGAAACTGGCTGGCGATGAAGAAAGGGTGATCCGGGATCTCCACGACTTCGACCAGGCGATCGTCCGGCGAGATACCTGTCAGCCACATCCCGGCGCTCTCCAGAGCCTTGCGATAGCGGTTGTTGACCTCCCACCGATGCCGGTGACGTTCGTAGATCAACTCTTCGCCATACAGCCGGGCGGCCAGGGAGCCCTCCTCCAGCTTCGCCGGGTACACGCCGAGGCGCATGGTGCCACCCATGTCCTCGACATCGATTTGATCCGCCATGAGATCGATGACCGGGTGATCGGTGGTCGGGTCGAACTCCGTGCTGTTGGCGTCGCCGTGGCCCAGCACCGAGCGGGCATATTCGATGACGGCACACTGCAGCCCGAGGCACAAACCCAGGAACGGGACACCCTCCTCGCGGGCGTAGCGAATTGCATTGATCTTGCCTTCGACGCCCCGATACCCGAAGCCACCCGGGACCACGATGCCGTCAACTCCCTCCAAGTGGGTCGATGCCAGCAAGCCGTCCACCTCCTCCGCAGGGATCCACCGCAGGTCGAGCAGCACGTCGTTGGCGGCGGCCCCGTGGCGGAGCGCCTCGACCACCGACAAGTAGGCATCGGGGAGATCGACGTACTTGCCGACGATCCCGATCGTGAGCCGCTCTGTGGCGCGGTCCATGCGGTCGACCATCCCTTTCCACAGGCCCAGGTCGGGCTCCTCCGTCTCCAAGCGCAGCTCGCGGCACACCACGGTGTCGAGCCCGGCCTCGTGCAGATGGAGCGGGACCGAGTAGATGTTGCCGACGTCCTGGGCGTTGATGACGGCGTCGTCCTCGACATCGCAGAACAGGCTGATCTTGCGGCGAGCCGATTCGTCGAGGGGTCGATCGGAGCGCACCACGATGATTTCGGGATGAATGCCGTGGGAGCGCAGCTCCGCAACAGAGTGCTGCGTCGGCTTGGTCTTCAGCTCCTCGCTCGTCGAGAGATACGGGACGAGCGTCACGTGGATGTAGCAGACGTTGTCCGCACCCACGTCCTTGCGCAGCTGGCGGATGGCTTCGAGAAACGGGAGGCTCTCGATGTCGCCGACCGTACCGCCGACTTCCGTGACGACCACGTCGACGTTGCCGTTGTCCCCCAGCTTGCGCACCCGAGCCTTGATCTCGTTGGTGATGTGCGGGATGACCTGCACCGTCGCACCGAGGTAGTCGCCGCGGCGTTCCTTGCGGATCACCGACTGGTAGATGGAGCCGGTGGTGACGTTCGAATCCCTGCGCAGGCTCTGCCCGAGGTAGCGCTCGTAATGACCCAGGTCCAGATCGGTCTCCCCACCGTCGTCGGTGACGAAGACCTCGCCGTGCTCGAACGGGTTCATCGTCCCAGGGTCGACGTTGATATAGGGGTCGAGCTTCTGAGCTACGACTCGCACCCCGCGAGCTTTGAGAAGCCGCGCCAACGATGCCGCCGTGATCCCCTTGCCAAGACTCGATGTCACCCCGCCGGTGACGAACACGTATTTCGTCATCGCACCACTCCTACCCAGCTCGTGAAGAAGGGGGAGCCCGATGCCGGGACGCAGGGCTCCTGGCCCGTCCCGTGGTGCAAATCGAAATCGCCGGCAAACGCCATGGCTCGGTTCTGCGCCCTCCTCGGAAGGCCGCAGCATAACACCGGCACCTGACCCGGCCCGTCAATCGCCCGCGGCCGCTGCTGCTGCGGCGGCGAGCAGCTCCGCGGCATGCTCCCTACCCAACTCGGACTCGGGCATACCGGCCAGCATCCTGCTCAGTTCCTCGAGACGCTCCACGCCATCAACTCTGCGGACGGATGCCCGTCCGTCGACCCGCTCGACGACGAAGTGAGTCGAAGCAAACGCGGCGATCTGAGGGAGGTGGGTGACACACAGCACTTGACGTTGCGTGGCCAGTCCTGCCAGTTTCTTGCCGAGCTCGAGCGCCACCGCTCCTCCGACGCCTGCGTCGATCTCGTCGAACGCAGCGACAACCGCATCTCCGGTGTCGGCAGCCAGACGCAGCGCCAGTACGAGCCGGCTCAACTCGCCACCGGAGGCGATCCGGGCGACGGGACCGGCATCGAGCTGGCGATCCGACGCAAACATGAGCTGGACCCGCTGCGTCCCCGAAGCACCGGGCGGCACTTCGGCGAAGTGGAACTCGACGGTCGGGTCGGAGAACCCCAAGTCCCGAAGATGCCCCACGGCCTCGGCAGCAATCCTCTCCCCCGCGGCAACTCGTGTGCTGCCCAATACCTCGCCTGCGGCAGTGACCGACGCTTCGGCCGCGGCGATGCGGCTGTCGAGATCGACCGATTCGTCCAGCAAGCTGTGGAGGGCGCCTGCGCGCGTTGCGGCCTCGGCGCCGAACGACAGCACCTCATCGAGCGTTGCCCCGTACTTCCGCCTGAGATCCCCGAGGAGTGCCAACTGCGACTCGATGGTGTCGAGCTCGTCCGGCTCCGCCGCCACGTCCGCCGCCACTCGGCCGATGTCGCCGCCAACTTCTGCAAGGAGGGTGGCGATCTCCACCGCTTGATCGAGCAGCGGCTGCAGCGACGCGTCGAGGCCTGCGGCTCTGGTCAGGGCGATGACCGCCCTGTCCATGGCAGACTCGATCATCTCCGGCCCCAGATCCGTTGCTGCCTGATCGAGGCTCTCGATGATCGCCTGTGCGTTGCGCAACCGTGCGGCCTTGATCGCCAAGGCTTGATCGTCACCCGGCTCAAACCCTGCGGCATCGATCTCGTCGGCCTGGTGGCGAGCGATCTCCAGCTCCCGCTCGAGGGCTCGCCTGTCGCCACCGAGCTCGGCACGGCGGGCTTCTAGCTCGCGCAGCGTCGTCCAGGCCTCTTGGTACGCGGTGAGCGCAGTCCGGCCTTTTGCGTCGAGGGTCGCATCCAGCATCCGCCGCACCTCAGACGTCTGCGTCAGGCGGAGATGGTCGTGCTGGGCAACGAGCTCGACGACACCTGCAGTCCGCTCTTCGAGGGCCTTGAGCGGCGCCATGATGCCGTCGAGGTAGGCCTTGGAGCGTCCTTGCTTGCTCAGCCGCCTGGCGACGAGGACGTCCTCACCGTCGAGAGCGAACCTCGCCTGCACCGTGGCCTCATCACCCGATGGTCCGACGAGATCGCGCCGGGCTGCACCACCGAGAAGGAGGCGGAGCGCTCCGAGCAGCATGGTCTTGCCCGTGCCCGTCTCCCCGGTGACGACCACCAGTCCCTGGCCCAGCTCGAGATGTGCGTCCTCGATGATGCCGAGGTTGCCGACCAGCAGCTCCTCAAGCATGGTCGAGTCCAAACTGCTTGCGCACGCCCTGCGGGAAAGGGTGGGTGCCCAACGAGACGAACCGTACCGGCCGCATCCCCTTTTGGACGGTCAAGGTATCGCCGGCCTGGAGCACACACGCCTCGCGACCATCGAGGTTGATGCGTGCCGAACGGTCGCTCGCGACCCTGAACTCGATGACGGTGTCCGGCGACATGACGATGGAACGCGACAGGAGGCTGTGGGGCGCCACCGGGCTCATGACGAGCGCCTCCAGCTCGGGCGCCAGCACAGGGCCGCCCACCGAGAGCGAGTAGGCGGTCGAACCGAGCGGGGTGGCCACGATGATGCCGTCGGCCCGGTACGTGGTGAAGTATTCGCCGTCGATGGTCACGGCCATGCGGACGATGCGCTGGCTGACCACCTTCTCCAGGACGACATCGTTGATACCGTGCCACACCCGCCCGTCGGGCGTCTCTGCCCGCACCGTCATGCGCCCCCGCTCAGGGCGGGGATGTCGTTCCAGCGTGTCGAGGAGGAGGTCGAGCTCTTCGGGCTCGAACTCGGTCAGGTAGCCAACGGTGCCCAGGTTGACGCCCACGACCGGGAGGTCGGCCGCATGTGCGATCTGTGCTGCTTCGAGCAGCGTGCCGTCGCCACCGATGCCGACCACGATGTCCACTTCCGCCCGTGTGCTGATGTTGGTCGGCGTGGTCGACAGGCCGCGGGCCACGGCGGCCGCATCGAGCTTGTTGGCCACCGCGGTGGCGTCAGCGTGCCGGCTGGTGACCAGCCCGAGCCGGAGGGCACGTGCGTCAGCCAAGGTCGGCGCCCTTCCCCGCGGGGACCGCCCGTGGCGCATCCCCGGATCGCAGCCACAGCAGAAATTCGGTGTTGCCGGCAGCGCCGCTCACGGGTGAGACCATTGTCCCCGCAACCTCTATCTGCATCGCGGCGAACGCCGCCTGCACGGACCGGACCGATTGCTCTCGCAGCTCCGGATCGACGACAACCCCACGTTTTGTCGTCGCCCCCGGCCCGGCTTCGAATTGGGGTTTCACCAGCATGATGTAGTCCGTTGTGGCATCCCCAAAAGCGGCCACGGTGGGCGCCAAGCGCGAGAGCGCCAGGAACGAGACGTCAGCGACGATCACTTCAAACGGGGCGCCGATGTCCGCAGGAGCAACGTCCCGGATGTCCGTCTGCTCGTGCGAGGTGACCCTGCCGTCACGCCTCAGGTCGTGATGGAGCTGGCCGGTGCCGACGTCGACGGAGACCACCGCCGTTGCTCCGTGTTGCAGCAGGCAGTCCGTGAACCCTCCGGTCGAGGACCCGATGTCGAGCGCGGTGCGGCCCGCGACCGGAACACCGAAGGTTTGAAGCGCCGCCTCCAGCTTGTGGCCTCCCCTGCCTACGAACCGGGTGGCCGCTTCTTCCACGAAGACCTCCGCGAGCTCGGCGACTCTGGTCGACGGCCGTGGCTCGGCGATCCCGACAACCGTCACCCGCCCATCGAGGATGGCGCGGTGGGCCGCCGAGCGAGAAGGCACCAATTGCCTCCGCACCAGCTCGACATCGAGACGGTGCGTCAGTGTTCGGCTCCAGGTTCGTCCAACTCGGCCGAGAGGTTGGCCGCCAACCGCTCTGCAATGGCCGCCGCATCGGCGGGATCGGCCGCCTCCAATGCGGCGAGATCAGCCGATGTGGCGGCATCGATGGCCGGCTCGGGTTCAGGGACGACGGGCTGCGTAGTATCCATATCGACCATTATCGCCTCCCTGGGTGACAGGACCGAGCTTTGTTCCCGATCCGCGATCTCAACCCAACGCGCATCAGGCCGATCGTCACCGTCGCCCTGATCGCAGCCAACATCGCCGTGTTCTTCTTCTGGCAGCCGTCGGGGACCGGCCGGGAGGCAACCGAGTTTGCCTACGAGAACGCCGCCATTGCGTGTGAGCTGACCACCCGTGAGCCACTGTCGCTCGATGAGATCAACACCGATGTGTGCCGCAACGACGGGGCGGCCGGGTTCTTCCCCGACAAGAACGTGTATCTGGCAGGGCTCCTCTCGATGTTCCTCCACGGCGGCATCTTTCATCTCCTCAGCAACATGTGGTTCTTGTGGATCTTCGGCAACAACGTCGAAGAGGCTTTCGGTTCCGTGCCCTACTTGGCTTTCTACGTCGTGACGGGCATCGCGGCCACAGCGGCATTCGTCATCTTCAACCCGGCATCCACTTCCCCGCTCGTGGGTGCCTCGGGGGCGATAGCAGGGGTGCTCGGCGCCTACCTGGTGCTGTTCCCAACCCACCGGGTCTTGTCGTGGTTCTTCTTCATCTATGTTCCCATTCCCGCGCTGTTCTTCCTCGGCATCTGGTTCTTCAGTCAATTCGGCGTACAGGACGAAGCCGTTGCATGGCATGCGCACGTCGGCGGGTTTGCGGCCGGCATCCTGATCACGATGCCGCTGCGCCAGTCACTGCTTCGCCGTGTCGGCAGCCTCCACAGTCCTGGTGGGACCTTCCGCCGGACGGAACGCCGCGTGTAGAGACTCAGCCGATTCGCAACTCTGGGAACTCCTCGAGTGCCTGGGAGTTCGCCCTCAGTCTCTTCTGAGCGGACAACACTCTTCGTCCGGCGAGACGGCTGCCGGCCCTGTCCGCGCGGCCTCGTAGCCGGCTCAGCCCGTGAGAAGGCCGGGGAGCTCGGCAATCGAAACCAGCACATCGTCTGCGCCCGAAGCGGCTCCCTCGGCCGCAGTTGCGACGCCGGTGAGCACCAGGACGGTTCGCCAGCCGTTGGCAATACCGAACCTGATGTCGGTTTCGATACGATCGCCGATCATGACGATCTGATCGTGCTCCGCAAGCTCGGTGACCAGATGGGCCATGGGCTCGTGGGGTTTGCCGCAGACCTCGGCCTCACGGCCCGTCGCCCGCTCGACGGCAGCGACGAGGGAGCCCGCTCCTGGAACGAGACCACGAGGACTGGGGAACGTCGGGTCGGCATTGGTCGCCACCAGCCGCGCCCCTGCCCGCACCGCAAGGCACGCTGTTGCCAGCTTTCCGTAGCTGAGGTCGCGATCGAGGCCAACCACGACCGCATCAACCGACACGGCGTCGCCCTCCACCACCTCGATGCCGGCGTGCTGCAGCGTTGGTGGCAGCCCCGCACCCCCGATCACGAACGCCGTGGTGACCGACCCCCGCAAGTGGTGTGCCGTGGCCATCCCGGAGGTGACCACGTCGCCAGGGCTCACCCGGTGCCCGGTGCGTTCTGTGATGGTCGCCGCCACTTCTGCCGCCGTCCTCGTCGAGTTGTTCGTGGCATACAGGAGCTGGCAACCCATGGCGGAGAGCCGCTGCAACGCCACTCCTGCTCCCGGAACGGGCTGGGGGCCGCGGAAGAGCACGCCATCGAGGTCGCACACCACGGTCAAGGAATTGCCCATCTCTGCCCTACCCACTACAACTCGTCGGGACGGGAAACGTAGCAGCGGGGAGGACCCGGTGAGTCAGACTGTCCTCGTCAGGGTCACGGGTATGGACCGTCCGGGTATCACGGCCGGGATCCTGCACATCCTTGCCGAATGCGGCGCAGAGGTATTCGACATGGAGCAGGTGGTCGTCACCGATCGGCTCAATCTCGGCCTTCTCGTCGGGATCGACGATGCCCGTCCGCCCCTCAAGGACCTGCTGTTCTTCGGGTGGGAGCGCGACGTCCACATCGACTTCGAGGTGGTCGATCCGCCGGAGCACACGCCTGCGCCCCGTCGCTTTGCGGTGACGGTCATCGGCGAGGAGCTGTCGCCGACCGCACTCGCAGGAATCGCAGACGCCATCGTGGCCGGAGGGGGCAACATCGAACGCATCAGCCGGCTGTCCACCTACCCGGTGATCAGCTACGAGCTCCTCGTGGTCGGCGGGCAGATGGAGAAGCTGCGTGGCGAGTTGCTCATGGCTTCGAGCAACCACAAGGTGGACGTGGCCGTGCAGCACGAAGGACTGGCACGCAGGGCAAAACGACTGATCGTGATCGACATGGATTCGACGCTCATCCGCGACGAGGTCATCGACCTGATAGCCGAGCAGGCCGGCGTGGGTGACGAGGTGCGCAGGCTCACCTCCGACGCGATGGCGGGTCACATCGACTTCTCCGCCTCGCTACGAGCCAGAGTGGCGACACTGGCGGGGCTCGACATCGCCATGCTGGAGAACGTCGCCGAGCGGATTCGGTTGACCCCTGGGGCGCGGACGTTCGCCCGAACGCTGCGCCGCCTCGGCTATCGGACGGCGATCGTCAGTGGCGGGTTCGATGTCTTTGCCGAACGCATCCGCTCCCATCTCGGAATCGACTTTGCCTATGCCAACCGACTCGAGATCGTGAACGGGAAGCTGACGGGCCGCCTCGAGGGCCGCATCATCGACGGTCCCGCCAAGGCGGACATTCTCGCCGAGGTTGCCGCCGCCGAGGAGATCGCCCTCGAACAGACCGTCGCCATCGGCGATGGCAGCAACGACCTCGACATGCTGTCTGCGGCAGGGCTGGGCATTGCCTTCAACGCCAAACCGATCGTCGACGCCGCGGCGGATACGACACTCAAGGTGCCCTACCTCGACGCAATCCTCTTCCTGCTCGGGATCAGGCGGGATGACATCGAGGCGGCAGATCTCGCTGAGGGGTTCCCAATCCGGGGCGGCTGATTCTTGGCACCTGTCCTTGGCACCTGGCGGGCCGGGCGGGTGCTACGGCTCGACCCGGCGCCCGAACGCCTCGATCGTGGCGGTCAGCAGTTCCGTGGTGCGCTCCATGCTCCCCAGTGAAATCCGCTCGTCGTGCCCGTGGAACAGACCGAGCATCTCGCCGAAACTCATCCGATCGTCGAACAGGCCAACCCCGTAAGCCCGCGTGCCCCTGTGCCGGAAGAACCGCGCATCGGTGGTGACGGGAATCAGCATCGGCAGTCTGAGGCGGCTGCCTGTCGTCGCTGCTGCGGCGTCGCCAATCGCCTCCCAGAGCGGTCCGGCCAGGTCCGATGCTGTCGGCGGAAACTCCGTGTCGGGGATGATGTCGATCTCTGCGTAGAGCTCCGGCCCCAGGACCTTGCGGAAGTGCTCGTCCACGGTGACCTCGTCCTGTCCAGGGGTGATGCGAATGTCGACACGCGCTTCGCCGGCGTCGGGGATGACGTTGTGCTTCGCTCCTGAAGCAAGGACCGTTGGGGCAACCGTCATGTGGGTACAGGCGTGGGCCCACCGCGCCAACCCGACGTCGACGAGGGCAAGCTCCTCGACGGCTGCATCGACCAGATCGGGGTCGACCAACCGAGCAGTGATCTCGTCGGGCAGACCGCTTCCCGCCACGAACTCCCGCCACTCGGCTGAGATGACGACCGGGGTCGGGGTGGTGGCGAGGCGGCTGATAGCCGTCGCCAGGGGCGCCAATGCGTTGTCGGTCGCAAACGGCTGGCTCCCGTGACCCGGGGTGCCCGTGGTCCGGAGGATGCGCCACGCCGGCCCTTTCTCCGCAACCGTCACGGGGAGACCGCCGCCGGGAACGACCATCGGAGTAGCGATTTCGGTCAGGAGGTATTCGGTGTCCAGCAGGTCGGGGCGGTGCTCGGCGATCCACTCCGCACCGTAGGTACCACCGGCTTCTTCGTCTGCAACCGCTGCATAGACGAGGTCGCCCGCAAGCGGACTGCGCTCGCCGGACAGGTACGCCTTGAAGACGGCAGCCATCGCTGCGGTGAGGTTGAGCATGTCGATTGCACCGCGTCCCCATACGAAGTCATCGACGATCTCGCCGCCGAAGGGATCGCGGCTCCACCCGGAGCGGGTGACGGGGACGACGTCGAGGTGCGGGAGCAAGGTGAGGCTGGGAGCCCCGGGGACTCGCCCGGGGATGCGATAGACGACGCTCTGTCGACCCGGGTGGGGCTCGATGATCTCGCCCGCGACGCCGAAGTAGTCCGCCAGGGTCGCCACGGAGCGGTGCTCGTAGCCGCTGTCCGGCGTCCCGTCGTTCACGCATTCGTTCCGGATCAGCGCCTGGAGGAGCTCGACCGCTTCTGAAGGTGGAGATGTCACGTCACATCACCCGGTCTGTGGTCCCGCATCAGTCATCGGCGTGGTGCATGACGATCAGCCTTGCGGAGAAGCCGTTGGCTTCGAAGAAGTTCTTGGCGTGGCGGTGTCCTGGGCTCACCCTGGCGTCGAAGAGCTTGTGTCCGCGCCCGCGGAAGTCCGTGAGCAGGTCGGTGATCATGGCGTCGCCGACGCCGACGCCCCGCGCCGCTTCAACCGTGTGAATCAACCGGACGACCGCAACCCTGTCGCTGCCGGCCTGTGGCAGGAGCCCTTCGCTTCGACACCACGCAAAGCCGAGCGGCACCTCGTCGATGGTCCCGAGGACGAGCCGCGACTCGGTATCGGCGAGGATCGACCGAAAGGCGTCGGCGACAGGCTCGGGGAGACCGTCGGCAAGCGGCCACATGGGCTTGATGGCCGTCTGTTCCGCCTCCAGACCCCGGTAGAGCTCCACGAGCACGTCGAGGTCGGCGAAGGTGGCAGTGCGGCTCGCGATCTCCATCAGGAGCGGGAGCGTAGCCGCCCGCGCATCCGTTCCCATCCCCACCGTGTGATGAGCCGGAAGGCTTCGATGGCGATGGCACCCGACATCTTGCTGTTCCCGACCTCACGTTCGGTGAAACAGATCGGCACTTCCTCGATCGTCATCCCCTGTTGCTCTGCCCGGTAGGTCATCTCGATCTGAAAGCCGTATCCGGTCGCTTCACAGGTCTCGGGCTCGAGCGTGGCGAGCGCTTCGGGTGCATACGCCCGAAACCCGGCGGTGGCATCTTTGGTGGCAACTCCGAGCATGAGCCGAACGTAGAGGTTGCCGCCCTTGGAGATGATCCTTCGAAGTAGCGGCCATCCTTGGGTCGAGCCGCCCGGGACATAGCGGCTGCCGATGGCGAGATCGGCGCCGTTCTCGACCGCGGCGATGAGCCTGGGCAGGTCTGCGGGATCGTGGGAGAGGTCGGCATCCATCTGGCAGATAACTGAGGGATTCCGCCGGCGCACGACGTTGAAGCCGTCTGCGTAGGCCGGGCCTAGGCCCTGTTTCAGGGTGCGGTGGTGCACCGTGATTGCCTCGTCGGCAGCAGCGAGTTCGTCGGCGAGCGCTCCGGTTCCGTCCGGAGAGCCGTCATCCACGATCAGGATGCCCGTCTTGGTACTGCGGATCTGCTCGACGACCTTCGGGAGGTTCTCGACCTCGTTGTAGGTCGGGATGACGACGATCGGTTCAGGCTGCACAGTCGCGGCAGTACATCTTGCGCCGGTTGGCGAGTTGGCTGGTTTTCAGCACCAGGAAGCAGGACCGGCATACGAACTCGTCCTCGGCGCGTTCGGTCGAGGCTCCTCCGCCCTCCATGGCGATCTCTGCCCGCCGAATGGCCCGCATTTCTTGGGCCTCGTCGATGATGAGGGTCTCGGACTCCTCGTCATCGGTGAGCATGTCGAGCTCCTCGGCTTCGAGTTCGTCGAGCGCCTCCTCGGCGTCGCCGTCTTCGAGCGCCTCGGCCTCATCATCATCGTCGTCTTCGCCCGAGACCACGACATCATCATCGTCTTCGAGGTCGAGGACGTCGTCATCCACCTCGATGTCTTCGTCCCAGTCCTCTTCAAGGTCGTCTGCGTCCGGTTCTTCGTCTTCCGCCGGATCGATGTCGTCGAGTTCAGTTTCGGTCATGGTCCACCTGTTGCGAGGCGCGGAGTATATCCAACGTTGCGCCCCCGCCAACGACCGGCGGCTCGCATCTATTCCCGAGACGTCGTGGTGCGCATCGCAAGGCTCGGCGGCGGTGTCAGATCTTGAAATCGATTGCACCCGGAACCACCGTCACCCGGACGGATCCGTGCCCGATCATCTCGCCGTCGGCCTCCACCGGCCAGTCGTCGGGGGCGTCGATCGACAGCTCGCCCGTCCGCCCCTTGAGCACCGCAGGGTGGCGGAGATGCAGCCCCCTGATGACCCTCGGCATGAGAGTGAAGGCTCGCCTCCGCGGCCCAAGGAAGACCTGGACGTCGAGGAGGCCGTCCATCACCGCGGCCTGCGGAGCCACGTTGAGACCGCCGCCGAAGAACTGGCCGTTCGAGACGACCACGTTCATCGCATCGCCTTGCAGCGTCCTGCGTCCCAGGTTCACCACGACGCTCTTGGGAGGGAAGCGTGCGAGCGCCAGCCAGAACGCCGCCGTGTAGCGCACCCCGCCCAGTGCCTTGGGGAGCGACTCAGCACGGAGCACCGATGCTGCGGCCACACCGACATTGGCTGCATTGAGGAAGAAGCGCGATCCGAAGCTCCCGTGCAGCAGTCCCACGTCGCATCGATAGGTGCCTTCTCCTGCGAGCACCTCGACGCCACCTTCGACCGTGCGCGGGAGGGCGAAGGTGCGGATGAAGTCGGACCCGGACCCGGCCGGAACGATGGCGAGCGTCGGCGGGGATGCCCAGGAGTGCCGCATCAATGCGTTCAGCAGCAGGTGCGCGGTCCCGTCGCCACCGACGGCCGCAAAACGGTGAGTTCCCGCGGCCACGGCACCGCTGACGAGAGCGCCGAGATGATCCGGCGTGGACGACACCACGATCTCGCCGTCGATGCCGTACCCGGCGACCGCATCCCGCAACCGTCGCTCCACGTCGCCGGTGCGACCTGCAGCCGGGTTGAGGATGATTTGCCACGTCACCAGCGGCTCTCCGCTGCCACCACGCCACGATCCACCAGCTCCAGTGCGGCGCTGGCGGTCAATCGGATGTCGGGGAAGGCGTCACGCATCTGGCGGATGAGGTCCAGCGTCTGGCGCGCGATCCTCACGAAGTCACCGGCGGAGCCCTCGTCGTCAAAGAGGTCGTCAAGGGTGGCACCATCTGCCCAATCGTGGATCCGCTGCACGTACCCCTCATTGGGCGCCCGGGTCATCTCGATGCCGTGCCGCCGTTCCGCATCGGCGACCTCGTCACTCACGGAGAAGACGACGTCGAGCGCAGCCTCGACCGCTCTGCTGGGAATGCCACCGCCTGCGTCGTCTCGCCGCGGTTCGTAGACGAACGCCGTGGCCACTCCGGCGAACTCTGCGGGCGTCAGTCCTCCAAACGCACCCGATGCGGCGCTCTCGGACACCACGATGTCGAGCTCGTTGTAGATGAAGCGAAGCCGCTCTCCCTTTCCGGTGAGCGTCCACTTGTCGACGTACCCGAGCTCGCCGAGCAGGGCCAGGATCGCACTGAACCGGCCAACGAGGTCCTCGGGCGTGTTGCGGAGCCGGCGGCGGAGTCGATCTGCATCCTTCGTCGCCTTCGCCGCACGCTCCAGCCACCGCAGATGCTCCGCCAGCTTGGGACAGGAATCGATCGGATCCGTTGATCCCTCGGTCGCAGTGCGCCTGAACGACGGTTCGCCCATCTCGCTGAGCATGCCCGCAACGGCGCTCCGATACCCTCGTTCCCTCGGCCGAAACGGCTCGGGAAGCACGAGCGATCCGATCACCGCCGTCGTCGAGGGCAACTGATCCGCCGCCACCTTGCGCTCCCGCCCCGTCTCGTCGACGAGGTGCAGCCGCGGATTGGGCCCGTAGCCGCGGGCGAGCAGCGCCCACCGGTCGGGTCGGTCCTCGCCAGGCAGCTCGAGCACGTCGCCTTGCATGGTCTCCTGCGCAAAGTCCCGCATCCGCTGCTTGACGTCGAGCCGGGGCCCTGCAGCCGTGTACGTCGTGATGTCACCACGATCGCACTGGGCCGCCAGTACGAACTCCCGGGCTTCTCCCTCACGAACCTCGAGCCGAGCCGCCAGCTCGCCACGGCGTGATTCGATCCGATGCTGGGCGAACGAGGCGCGCAGCAACTCCTCAGCGCGACGCTGCGGGTAGTTGGCCACCAGGTTCACGGCCATGTTGTACGAGGGGGCGAAGCTGGAAACGAGCGCATGGCTGCCTTGTGCGGCGATGGCCGCCACCCGCTCGAACGGGATGTCCTGCTGATGGAGCACGACCGCGGTACCGGCGATATCGATCCCTCTCCGCCCTGCTCTCCCGCTCATCTGGGTGTAGTCGCCCGGCTGCAGGATCTCGTGCGTGTCGCCATTGAACTTCGCCAGGCGCTCGAGCACGACCGTCTTTGCCGGCATGTTGATACCGAGCGCCAGCGTGTCCGTCGCAAACACCAGCTTGACGAGGCCTGCGGTGAACAGCGCCTCAACCGTCTCTTTGAACGCCGGCACCATACCCGCGTGGTGGGCGGCCACCCCGGAATCGAGCGCGCTCATCCACGTCTCGAACCCCAGCACCGTCAGATCCGCAGCGGAGAGGTGGGCCGTCTTCTCCGCAACGATGCGCCGGATCTCGCGACGTTCGTCGGCATCGGTCAGCGCCAGCAGTGAGGATGCCACCTGTTGGGCCGCGGCATCGCAGCCTGCCCTGCTGAAGATGAAGTAGATGGCCGGCAGGATCCCGGCCGCATCCAGTACGGTCGCAACCTCGAGCCGGCGGGGTGCCGTGAAGCGCCGATGACGACCCCTGCCCTTGCGGAGCATGTTGAGCACGGCGGGGTTGGGCCGGGTCCCCGTACGGCCGAACACAGGCAACACCTCAACGGCGCCTTCCCGGTGCCGATCCTTGATCATGTAGACGCTCTCCAGCGGTACCGGCCGGTGCGTTTCGACCACGAGCTCGGTCGGTCCCCGCCGCGCGCGCACCCAGTCCGTGAACTCCTCGGCGTTGGCGATCGTAGCGCTGAGGTTGACGAGCTGTACGTGGGCGGGAAGGTGGATGATGACTTCTTCCCACACCGAGCCGCGGTACCGGTCCTGGAGATAGTGCACCTCGTCGAGAATCACGACACCGAGGGAATCGAGACGGCCCGGATCGGTGTAGATCATGTTGCGCAGGACCTCGGTTGTCATCACCACGAGCGGAGCTTCACCGTTCACCACGTTGTCGCCCGTCAGCAGACCAACGGCGTCCTCGCCGTGATATCGACGCAGATCACCGAACTTCTGGTTCGACAAAGCCTTGATCGGAGTCGTATAGAACGCTCGCTCACCGTGGCTGAGGGCGTGCTGCACCGCAGCTTCTGCGATGACGGTTTTCCCGGCGCCGGTGGGGGCCGTGACCACAACCGACGCACCCGAGGCGATGTGCGCAACCGCCTCAGTCTGGAATCGATCCGGGGTGAAGGGGAGCGATTCCAGGTAGCGAAACGCAGCTTCGTTGGTGCCTTGCGTCATTTCTTGAGAATGAACCGGATGGCGAGGATGGTGCCTTCATACAGGACGTACAGCGGCACCGAGAGCAGCAGGAGCGTCAACGGGTCACCACCAGGGGTGAGCAGGGCGGCGCCGATGATGATGACCGTCACCGCATACCTCCGCCACGCCCTGAGCTGGACGCTCGACGTGATCCCCATGACCGCAGCCGCAAACAGGAACACGGGAAACTCGAACGCGATACCGAACGCCAGCAGGAACCGCATCGCAAACCGCAGGTAGAAGTCTGCGCCGATGGTGGGTTGCAGCAAGTCCTGACCAAAACTGATGAGCAGTTGGAGCGTCAGCGGCATCGCCCAGTAGCCCACGCCGATCCCCACCAGGAAGAGCACGGCCAGCACGCCCGACAACGGCACGACGTACTTCTTCTCTCGTGGGGTGAGCGCCGGACCGACGAAGCGCCAGAGCTGGTAGATGACGATCGGGCTCGCCAGGATCACTCCGCTCCAGAGCGAAATCCGCAGGGCAAGGGAGAACGCTTCGGTCGGTTGGAAGAATGCAAGCTTCTCACCGTCGACCGCTTCGAGGTACGGCCGCGACAGCAGCTCGAGGACATCGTTGTAGAAGAAGAACGCCACCACGGTCGTGACCCCGACGGCGATGGCCACTTTGATCACCCTGGTGCGGAGCTCGACCAGGTGGCTCATGAAGGTCATGGGTGCGTCCGTCACGCCGATGCCTCCCCTGCCCCTGGCTCGGTTTCCGACGACCCGGCCTCTGGTGCGTCTGGCTTCGGTGCATCTTCAGCGATCCGTGACGGATCCAGTGCCGTCACGTCCGGTAGGGCGCCTTGCACCTCGTCGCGCACGCCCTTCAACTCGTCCTTCGCAGCTGTGAGTTCTGCCTCGATGTCCTTGAAGGGCTTGGCGATGTCTTCGTATTCGGCGGTGAACTCCGCACGAAGGGTGTTGGCGGCGCCCCGCAGCTTGCCGAGGAGCTCGCCTGCTTTCCGCGCCATCTCAGGCAGCCGCTCGGGCCCGAAGACGATGAGGATCACCACGGCGATCGTCAGGATCTCCGAGATCGTGAGGTTGGTGTTCACGGCACGATGGTAGATCGTCGCCGGTCTGAGTCAGGACCGCGAGGACTCAGGTTGTGGCGCCGTACCGGCTCAGGATCGCAGCCCGCAGCTCAGCGAGCCTGGCACCGACCTCTTCACCTTCGATCAACTCGGCGTCGGGTCCGAGTCGCAGCAGGAGCCGCGCCGCCACCGTCGGGTCTGCGGCCGAGAATCTGAGAGTGATCTGCCCTTCGGCGCCCTCGTCTTCGAGGATCTCCACCGGGTAGTAGTCGACGACCCACCGCGCCCGGGGTCCCAGCCGAAGCACCGCCTGCGCGTCGGTCTCGGAAGGGGTGTAGCTCACCATGGGAGGTGGTGGTTCGTCGGGCGGGTCGAAGGTGTCGCCGGTGGGCTCCACCGAGCGGATCCGGTCGACGCGGAAGACTCGGTCGTCCTCGGCGAGCCGGCAGAACGCGGACACGTACCAGTTGCCCATCGTCGAGAACACGGCCAGCGGCTCGATGGCTCGCGTCGTCGTGACGTCTCGGGCAAGCGCCGTGTAGACGATTTGGAGCACACGCCCCTCGGCGGCGGCGGTGCGGAGCGCCCCGACGAGCGGAGGCTCACTGAGATCGACAGCCAGCGCCTCGGCGCCCTCAGGCAGGACAACGGCAGCCAGCTTGTCGACGGCGCGGTGGAGCGCAGGCGGCGCCTGACCCGTCGACAGCAGCGCATACCCGGACGCCAGGAGTCCGAGCGCCTCCGGCGGGGTGAGCCGGACGGGAACGGAGAAGTAGTCCGCCAGCTCGACGATGACCTCGTCCTCGTCGATGAACGCCACCATCAGATCCCCGGGGCCGTAGCCGGGGAGCCCGCAAACGAAGACAAGATCGAGATCAGCCACGAGTTGCGCCCGCGTGTAGTCGAACCGCTCGCACACCTCGTCGACGGTCGCGCCAGGGTTCGCAATCACCCACGGGAGCATCGAGAGAATCCGGTTGAGCCGTCGCGCCGTCTTTGGGCTGGTCACGCCATCACCCTCGCAACGAGCCGGCTGCGAAGGTCCGCTGGGGTGAGCAACTCCGCGTGCTCGTCGAAGCCGAGCAGCCAGCCGATGAACGCCTCAGGGTTGGCGACCGGCAGCGTGGCCTCGATCGAGCCGTCGGTGCGGCGTGTCACCTGCGCCCGGCCCGTCAGCTGGCGTTCCGCCCACCACGCCATCTCCGTATCGAACCGGACGGTGGCTTCGATGTCTTCGCCCCCTGCCTCCCACGCCGCCTCTGGGATGGCGTCTGAGGCGCGGAAGTCTGCTGGGCGCTCGAAGACTCCCCGGTCATCGCCCGAGCGCATCGCCTCGGCACGATCGACCCTGAAGGCCTTCACGGGACCACTCCCGCCGGCTTCCGGGCCGACCACATACCAGTGGCCACGACGATGAACCAGGCCGAATGGTGTGACCACCCGGGGGCGGCCGCGGTAGGTGAAGTTGAGCTGACGCCGCTCCGAAACCGCGGCGAAGATCTCAGCAAGTTCGTGTTCCTGGGTCCCGAGGTCCGCAGCAAGCGGCTCGCCCGAAGCCGTCATCGGCGCACCGCCGAGCTTGAAGAGCGCATCAGGGCCCGAAGGGCGCCCCCCGATCCGCACCACCTGCGCCGCCAGCCACAACGCCGTGCGCTCCTCATCGGTCAGGCCCGGATCGGGAAGCGCATAGTCCTCGACCGGCACAACGTACCCGTGCTCGACTTCCCACGCATCGGTGGGCCGGAGCTGGAGCGGGATGCCGAGGTGGCGAAGAAGGTCCTTGTCCCTCTCGAACATCCTGCGCCACGCTTCGTCCGTGCTCTGGTCGTAGCCATTCACGGTCTGCCGTATCTCATCTGCCGTGACCGGCCGGTCGGCCGTCAGCAGGAAAGCCAGCAGATTCAAGATCCGTTCGATCACGTTGTGCATACGGCGCGCAGGGTATAGCGACGAGAGTCCCGGGGGAAGAACCTCTGAGCATGCCGGTGCGTCGGTGGTAGCCTCGCCGACCAAGGAGAGGGGCCTGTCATGCAGTCGATCGACCGCCGGCTTGCGTCCGGCTGGACGCCGAGTGGTGGAGACTCTCCTTCGTCGATGAGCCGGGCAGACGGCGTGCGCAGCACGGCGGCGTTCCTGGACACCCCCGGGGGGCGCATCTTCGCCGTCCTGCACGAAGGACCGGACGCGCCACGGACCGCCGTCGTCGTGTGCCCCCCTGTGTATGCCGAAGCAGTGCGCAACCAGCGGCGCGAGCTCGTCCTGGGATGGGAGCTGTCTGCGGCAGGGATCGCTGCGGCTCGTTTCCAGTACCGCGGTTCGGGCCACAGCGACGGCGAACCGACCGACATGACCTTCGACGAGATGGTGCACGACGCGGTCACGGTTGCCGATCACGTGCAGACCACGACACGGGCCGAGATCCTGGGATTTGTCGGAACCCGGCTGGGTGCGCTGGTGGCGGCTGCCGCCTCGCAGCAATTCGCCGACGGCCCCCTCGTCATGTGGGAACCGCCTATCGACCTCGGCCGGTACTACAACGAGGTGTTCCGGGCACGGATGATCGGGCTGCTGAAGCGCGGGGAACGCAGCGTGAGCACCAAGGACCTGATGGAGACCTTCGCCACCGAAGGCGTCATGGACGTGGTCGGCAACCCCTTGGCGTATTCTCTGTATCGATCAACGATTGACCTCGACGTTGCCCAGCTGATCCTTGACGCAGGCAGCAAGCGCATGCTCATCGTGCAGATGTCCGTCAAGCCCGAGATCCGGCAGGGGCTTGCGGCGCTGGTCGATCGTTGCGCCGAGGCGGGGGCTCACGTGGAGGCCACGGCGGTGTCCTACGACGAGGCGTGGTGGTTTGGCGCTTCCGGCTACAGCGTCGTCGAGGTCGAGGCAGGCGGCCTCGATGCCATACCGATCACCAGCCGGTTCCTCGGAGAACAGACATGACGGATGCCACGGCTGAGCCGGCGACCGCTGCCGCGGAGCGACCCATGTATTTTGCAGGGAGCGATGAGCCACTCCTCGGCATCGTGACCTCATCCCCCGACGCCGTCGGCAACGTGGTGATCTTCTCCGGTGGGTGGCACGGCGGGAGCATCAACGCCAACCGAATGCTGGTCCGCCTGGCGCGACGCCTCGCCGCAGGTGCCCGCAACGTCGTCCGCTTCGACTGGCTCGGAGCCGGCGAGAGCCCGGGACACATCCGGTTCTTCCGACTCGACCAGCCCGGTGTGCATGATGGCCTGGCCGCCGTCGAGGTTGCCCGCCAACACGCAAGAGTTCCAACGTCGCTCGTCGGCATCTGCATCGGCACCCGGGCCGTCCTCGCCGCAGCCCCGCACATCCCCTCACTCGACGCGGTTGCGCTCGTGTCGTTCCCGCTGCCTGCGGCAAGGGCCAAGACCAAGCGAGCCGATCGCATCCGCACCCTCGACGCAGTCCGCCAGGGTCTCCGTCCGTCAGTGCTGAAAGGATGGCTACAGCCCGCGACGCGCAGGGTCTACCTCAAGTTCATCAAGCTGAAGTGGCAAGGTATCGCCAAGAAGCTGCGGCCGGCCGGGGCTTCGACCCATGACGCCGAAACCGTCCGCAGGGCAAAAGCGCAGGAGGAAGACCTCGACACCCTCGTGCAGGAGTTGGAGCGACTGTTCGACCGCGGGGTACGGGTGCTGCTGCTCTTCGGCACCGAAGACGCCGCCTACGAACATTTCACGGCCGCAAGGCAGGGCCAACTCGGGAGCATCCTGGAACGCAATGCCGAGCATGTCGACGTACTGACCGTCGAGGGCGACCTCTCGGGCTTCTCGTCCCTCGACGCCCAGCAGTCACTGATCGACAGCGTCGCCGGGTGGTTGGAGCGATCGGCCCGGCCGACGTCCCGCTCCCCCGGAATCGCAAAGCAACTCCCAAGGAAGCCGAAGGGTTCCCGTCTTGAACCTCGATCCACGGTCGCAAGCCCACCCAACCCTGGTGGAATTGGGTTAGGGCACTGCTGATCAACGTCAGTTCGAGCTCGTGACCGAGGTCGTGATCAGGCACCGTGGCGGACCCGCGAGCCCTCACGACGATGTGATCAACACACTCCTAGAGCGAGGCGATCAGCTTGTCGACGCGCTCGTCTGTGGCCTTGAACGGGTCTTTGCACAGCACGGTGCGCTGCGCCTGGTCGTTGAGCTTGAGGTGAACCCAGTCGACGGTGAAGTCGCGCTTGCGTGCTTTCGCTGCCTTGATGAACGCACCACGCAACCGTGCCCGGGTCGTCGCAGGCGGATTCGACACGGCGCGCTCGATGGCTTCATCGGTGACGACCCGTTCCACCAGACCTCGCCGTTCCAGCACGTAGTAGAGCCCTCGGTCACGGTTGACGTCGTGGTAGCTGAGATCCATCAGCGCCATCTGGGGTGACGACAAGGTGAGGCCGCGGCGCTCGCGGAACTGATCGATCAGGCGGTATTTCGCCACCCAGTCGACTTCGCGGTGCAACGTCAAGGGGTCCTTCTCGAGACCCGTCAGCAAGTACTCCCACATCTCGATGGCCCGCTCGATCTGCGCGGGGAAACCGACGGTCCGGCCGTACCGCATGGTGCGTTCGAGGTACTCCCACTGCATGTCCAAAGCCGACAGCTCTCTGCCGTTGGCGAGACGCACCCGCCGCCGGCACGTGATGTCATGGGAGATCTCGCGAATGGCACGGATCGGGTTCTCCAGCGACAGGTCGCGGAACACGACGTCATCCTCGAGCATCTGGAGCAGGGCGGCCGCCGTCCCTACTTTGACGAACATCACATACTCGGACATGTTCGAATCGCCGGCGATCACGTGAAGCCTGCGGTAGCGCTCGGCATCGGCGTGGGGTTCGTCGCGCGTGTTGATGATCGGGCGGGACCGCGTCGTAGCTGAACTGATGCCTTCCCAGATGTGCTCGGCGCGTTGCGCCAGGCAGAAGACCGTCCCGCGGGCCGTCTGCAGCAGCTTCCCTGCACCCGAGTAGATCTGCCTCGTGACGAAGAACGGGATCAGCGTGTCGATGATGCGCTGGAAGTCGCCCTGGCGACCGACGAGATAGTTCTCGTGGCAGCCGTAGGAGTTGCCCGCCGAGTCCGTGTTGTTCTTGAACAGGTAGATCTGACCCCTGATGCCCTCTTCTTCGAGGCGCCGCTCGGCAGAGCGCAGCAGCCCTTCGAGGATGCGCTCCCCCGCCTTGTCGTGGGCGACGACGTCATACAGGCTGTCGCACTCCGGCGTGGCGTACTCGGGGTGGCTGCCGACATCGAGATAGAGGCGAGCACCGTTTTCCAAGAAGACGTTGGACGAGCGCCCCCAGGAAACGACCCGGCGAAACAGGTACCGGGCCACCTCGTCGGGCGACAGCCTGCGCTGTCCGCGAAGGGTGCAGGTCACGCCGTATTCCGTTTCGATGCCGAAGATGCGTCGTTGCACGGACGCCAGGGTACCCGGCCGCAGACATTCGGCCAGCGCACAAACCGCGCGCTTGCCGCGCGGAGAGGACCACAATGGTGTCATGCTCGATCAGCGACGGCACCCAACCGGCTTCGTCCACCTGACCACCGTGGGCGATGCCACGATCGCCCAGATTCTGGCGGCCAAGCTCAGGGCGGAAGGCATCGAGGTTCGAGTTCATGGTGGTGCGCAGAGCGTGTATCCCGTGACCGTCGGCGCACTGGCCGAAGCGCAGCTCTGGGTCTTGAGCGACCGGGTCGAGGAGGCGAGCCGCCTGCTGCTCGATGCGGAGATCAACGACACGCTGGAGCCCATCACCCGCTCCGACCGCCCGCAGCCGACGCGGACGTCGTTGGAGCTGCGTGTCGTTGCGCTCGTCGTCGGCGTCGTGCTGATCGGGTTGTGGGTGTTGCGGCTGCTTGCCGTCTACTGACCGTCTTCGCCTGCCGGTGCGTCGCCGGTGTCGCCGTTGCGCGCCGCCGCGATCTCGTCCCCTGTGAGCCTCCGGAACTTCCGCCGGTTGCGGGTGCGGTCCAGCACTGCCGCTTCCCACTCGCCCGAACTCAGCTCGCTCTCCAGGGCTTCTTCGATCACGCCTGCAACGAGACGTATCGCCGCCGCCACGTCCAGGCCGGGGGCGTAACGAGCCTCCAGGAGTGCGGTGAGGGCTTCTTCACCGCCGCCCATGGCACCAAACCCCTCCACGGAGCCCAAGGTGCCGTCGAATTGGCAGCGAAAGATCTGGGTCGCCTCCGGATCATCGTCGATCTCGGCGACGATGACCTCGATCTCGTATGGCTTGACCTCGTGGGTGAAGATTTGACCCAGGGTCTGCGAATACGCGTTGGCCAGGCCCTTTCCTGTCACGTCGGCCCTCGCATAGGAGTAGCCCTTGAGATCGGCATAGCGGATCCCACCGACCCGCAGCGCCTCAAACTCGTTGAACCGCCCAACGCCGGCGAACGCGACCCTGTCGTAGATCTCGCTCAGCTTGTGGAGTGAGCCTGAGGGGTTTTCGCCCATCAGCAGGACGCCGTGCTCGTACTCGACCACGACGATCGGACGACCCCTGGCGATGCCCTTGAGGGCAAAGTCGGCCCGATCCTTGATGAGCTGTTCAGGCGGGACATAGAAGGGAGCGCTCATGGCCGATCCTCCAGCACCGCACCGGCAATCGTCGCCAGCCGCTCGTCATCGACTTCGGTGAGACCCGCGGCGCTGACGGTCACCACATTGGGGTAGATGCCGCGCCGCACATCAGGACCGCCTGTGGCGGCGTCCTCCTCGGCGGCGGACACCAGCGCCTCGACGGCGACTCGCAGCGCACCCTCCTCATCCATGGTGGGCGCAAAAGCGCCCTTGAGGAATGCCTTGGCCTCCTGACCGCCTGAACCGGTAGCCGCATAGTCCTGCTCCTCGTACCGGCCGCCGACGACGTCGAAGGTGTACAGCTTCCCGACGCCCGCGGTGACGTCGTAGCCGCAGAACAGCGGCACGACGATCAAACCTTGGAAGGCAAGGGGGAGATTGCCCCGCACCATCCTGGCGAGGTAGTTGGCTTTGCCGTCGATGCTGAGGCGCGTCCCCTCGATCTTCTCGTAGTGCTCGAGCTCGGTTTGGAACAGTTTGATGAGCTCGACGGCGACGCCCGCCGTCCCCGAGATGGCCACTGCGGAGAAGTCGTCGGCGCCAAACACCTTCTGGACTCTGCGATGGGCGATGATGTTGCCCGCCGTGGCACGGCGGTCACCGGCCATGATGACGCCATCGCTGTAGCGCATGGCCAGCACCGTGGTGGCTTCGGGGATCTCGCCGAGCGCACCGGACGCTTCCCAAGACGGGGCGAGGCCGCGCCGCTGCAACAAGGCGGTGAAACTCGGGTCCGACGTGGCTTCGGCGAAGAGCGAGGGCCCTGATTCGGCGCCGTCGAGAGGGCCGCGGCTCACTCGCCGCCCTTCTGCACGTAGTTCTTGACGAACTCTTCGGCGTTCTCCTCGAGCACGGAGTCGATCTCATCGAGCAGGTCGTCGATCCGCTCCGTGATCTCTTCACCCTGCTCGGCGGCCTGCGCCTCAGATTCCACGGCCTCGGTCTCCGACTGCCGCGGTGTCGTCTGCTTCTTCTCTTGTTCAGCCATCATCGCCTCCCAGCGCACGAATCAGCGCTGCCGGATCTTCACTCCGATCGAGAAGGTCCCCGACCATCAGCTTCGAGCCTCGAAGCGGTTCCATCATAGGCACCCGTTTGAGGGCATCTTCGCCCGTGTCGAACACCAGGGAGTCCCAGTTGGCGGCCACAAGTGCCTCACCAAAACGGGCAACACATTCGCCCCTGAAGTAGGCCCGGGTACCCGGCGGCGGGTTCGAAGCGGCGTACGCCACCTCGTCGTCTGAGAACAGCCGCTGGATCCGCCCGCCGCGGGCAAGTCGGTGATACAACCCGCGTTCGGGATCGACATCGTGATACTGGAGGTCGAGGAGACGGAGCTTCGGATCATCCCATTCAAGGCCGTCACGGTCCTGGTAGCCGAGAAGCAGGCGGTATTTCGCGGCCCAGTCGAGCCGGTCGGCGAGGAGCAGCGGGTCACGTTCGAGGTCGGTGAGCACCGTCTCCCATGTCGCCAGCAGCCCCTCATAGCTGTCGGTATCGGCGGATCTGAGGTATTTGGTCCCCCACTCGAGGTACAGCCACTGCGCTTCGAGCGGGGTCATGGTGCGCCCGTCATCGAGTTCGAGGGGAGTTCGCAACGTGACGTCGTGGCTGACCTTCCAGACCGCATCGACGGGGTTGCGGAGCAGCAAGGGCTCAGGAAGCGCACCATCCTCCAACGCATCGAGGATCAGCATCGCAGAGCCCAGCTTCAGAAACGTCTGGGTCTCGGACAGCGTGGCGTCGCCGATGATGACGTGCAGCCTCCGGTATTTGGAGGCGTCTGCGTGCGGTTCGTCCCTGGTGTTGATGATGGGACGCTTCAGCGTTGTCTCGAGACCGACCTCTTCTTCGAAGAAGTCCGCCCGTTGGGTGAGCTGGAAGCCGACGCTGGGACGTCCGTTCTCCGATCCGACCTTGCCGGAGCCCGTGAAGACCTGCCGGGTTGCCAGAAACGCCGAGAAGTGCCGCACGATGTCACCGAACGGCACACTGCGGGCGACCAGGTAGTTCTCGTGGGCACCGTAGGAGTTGCCCTTGCCGTCGCTGTTGTTCTTGTGGACGAACATGCGCTCTTCGTCAGGCATCATCGCCCGTGCTGCGGCAACGGCCTGCGACATGATCAACTCGCCTGCCTTGTCGTAGAGGGCAGCCTCGCGAGGGTTGGTGCATTCGGGCGTCGAGTACTCGGGGTGGGCGTGGTCGACGTAGAGGCGGGCACCGTTGGTGAGGACCACGTTGACGAGTCCCGTCTCGAGCTCGATAGGGAGCGCATCCTCGAAGCCGAACCCGCGCGCGTCCCGTCCTGGGGACTCCTCGTCAAACGACCACTGGATCCGCGCCCGCCCACCGCGATACGAGTTGATGACGGTGCTCGACGCCAGCACGGGGTTGTACTCCGCCTGGTTGCGCACCGTGATCCCGTACTCGGTCTCGGTACCGAGAACGCTCTTCAACGCCATCGGTTGCCTTGCCGTGATGGCAGCTGGGTCACCGAACCGGGTAGTCGACCGGTCACAGGTACTGGCCGGGCGTCACCGCTTCGATCGTGCGGCTGTCGCCGTCTCCGTCGATGAGAGTGCGGACGTAGACGATGCGCTCGCCCTTCTTGCCCGAGATCCGCGCCCAGTCGTCCGGGTTGGTCGTATTGGGCAGATCCTCGTGCTCCTTGAACTCCTGGGTGATGGCATTGATGAGGTCGCTGGCGAGCAACCCTTCGGGCTCGCCGGCGATCTCCCGCTTGATCGCATCCTTCTTCGCACGGCTCACGATGTTCTCGATCATGGCTCCGCTGGCGAAGTCCTTGAAGTACAGCACCTCACGGTCGCCGTTGGCGTAGGTGACCTCGAGGAAACGGTTGTAGTCGGAGTCGTCGTACATCCGATCCACGACGGCCTCGATGAGGCGATCGATGTGGTCGTGGATGTCGCCGTCGGACGCTCCCACCTCCTCAACGTTGTAGGGGAGGTCGTCGGTGAGGTAGATCTTGAAGATCTGGCGGGCAGCGCTCTCGTTTGGCCGCTCGATCTTCACCTTCACATCGAGCCGGCCGGGACGGAGGATCGCCGGATCGATCAGATCTTCGCGGTTGGAGGCACCGATCACGATGACGTTCTTCAGTGTCTCGACGCCGTCGAGCTCCGAGAGGAGCTGCGGCACGATGGTTGACTCGACGTCGGAGGACACTCCGGTGCCGCGGGTACGGAACAGCGAGTCCATCTCGTCGAAGAACACGATGACGGGCACGCCCTCGTCCGACTTCTCCTTGGCCCTTTGGAAGATCAAGCGGATCTGCCGCTCCGTCTCCCCCACGTACTTGTTGAGGAGCTCGGGGCCTTTGATGTTGAGAAAGTAGCTGCGGATGTCTTCGTTGCCCTCTTTGGCGGCGACGGCCTTGGCGAGGCTGTTGGCTACCGCCTTGGCGATGAGCGTCTTCCCACACCCGGGAGGCCCGTACAGCAGCACACCCTTTGGCGGGGCCAGGTTGTACTCGTCGAAGCGCTCCTTGTGGATGTAGGGGAGTTCGACGGCATCCTGGATGGCGACGATCTGATCGACGAGCCCCCCGATGTCCTCGTACGTGACGTCGGGAACCTCTTCGAGGACGAGCTCTTCGACCTCGGGACGGATCAGCTTCTCGTGCACGAGCCCGGTGCGCATGTCGAGACGCACGTGATCCCCGACACGCACAAATGTATTCATCATGGGTGAGGCCAACTCGACCACACGCTCTTCGTCTGCCCGTCCCAGCACGACGAGCCGATCGTCGCCGAGGCGTTCCTTGACCGTGACAACTTCGCCGCCAACTTCGAAGTCGCGGATGTCGATGATGTTGTACGCCTCGTTGAGAAGCACTTCCTGGCCGACTTCGAGGGCCTTGATCTCGATGTTGGGCTCGACGGCGACCCTCATCTTGCGGCCCGCAGTGTGAACGTCTGCCGTTCCGTCTTCATTGATGCGGAGCAGCGTCCCGAAGGGATTGGGTGGTGAGGTCAGCTTCTCGACCTCTTCGCGAAGCAATGCAAGCTGCTCACGCGTCTCTTCGAGCACAGCCGTGAGCTTCTGGTTCTGGGAGGCGGCCTGGGCCAGCTTGTTCTTGGTCTCCAGCAGTCGCTCTTCGAGGACACGAACCCGGCGCGGAGCATCTTGGAGACGGCGGCGCAGAACCGCGACCTCTTCCTCGAGCATCTGTACGGTCCCCCGAAGCTGCTGCGCTTCGGTCTCGCTCTGTTCCACCTCGCCCCGCCTCCTCCGGCCGTCGTCCGGGCCGTGCGACTGCGTCCCGGCCCGATCAGTGTAGGCCCCCGCCGGAATCAATTGATTCCCCAAATTCAACCAAAGAGGAATGTCGGACAGGTGCCGATCCACCGGTAGAGTATGTGGCGCCCAGGAAAGGAATCACCGCTGATGAAGGTTTGGATCGATCAGGATCTCTGCACGGGCGACGGCCTGTGCGAAGAAATCGCACCGGACGTCTTCGTGCTGCTGGACGATGGTCTGGCATACGTCCGCGAAGGCGCAAAGATCTTCGCAGCGGCCGAGGGCAACGAAGAGGGTGCCAAGGGCTTGGCAGAGATCCCCGACGGCCAGCTCGACCTCGTCGTCGAGTCTGCGGAAGAGTGCCCCGGAGAGTGCATCTTCATCGAGCCGTAGCGGGCGCCTCGTCGACCGGACACCCGTCGCGGTGCGTGGCCCTGCGGGCGGCGTGCTTCGTACCAAGCAACGCGCAACTTCATCTCGGGATGATCTTGCGGGCTGTGGTGATGAAGCCGGTGTGGCCGATCATGCGATGGCCCGGGCGGACCGACCTGCCCTCCACAGCCCACTCGCGATGCAGCACCTCGAAGGTCGATGCGTCGAAGAACCGCGGGTCGCTTCCCAGCGCCTCGCGCACGGTCTGCACCTGCGGCACCGTCGGCAGGTAACAACAAAACACGCCTCCCGAGGTGAGGTGCTCGGCGGCAGGCGGCACCGAGTGCCAGGGCTCTGGAACGTCGAGTACCAGCCGGTCGGGGCCGACCTCGGCGATGTGGTCCTCGACGTCGCCCGATCGAAGCTCCAGATTCGATGGGACCTCGCCCAGGAATCCGCTGATCAGCTTGGCGGCTCGCCTGGCATGGTCCTCGCGCCGCTCCACCGAGACCACTCTGCCGGCAGGGCCGACGGCACGCAGCAGCGCCATCGCCAGCGCACCCGAGCCGGTGCCCGCTTCGAGAACGACCATTCCCGGAGCGACGTCAGACCAGGTGATCATGGCCCCCGAGTCCTTGGGGTACACAACGGCGGCTCCGCGGGTCATTTTCAGCGTGTAGTCGGCCAGCCGTGGACGCAATGTCACCAGTTGGGCACCCAACGACGACTCGTGAACCGTACCGTCAGCCGAGCCGATGATCGTGTCGTGCGGCAGGACGCCCCTGTGGTACTGGAAGTCGCGACCGGCGATCAGTTCGATCAGGTACTGGCGGCCCTTGGTGTCGTACAGCAGGCAGGGATCGCCGGCAGCGAACGTGCTCACCGCTGGGCGATCAGGTGATCAGGGGGGCAATCGATGCCACCACGGTGAGGACCAGGGCGATGATCATCACCCACACGACGATCTTGACCATGCGGTCGCGGTCGCGCACGAGCCTCAGCTCTCCTCGTCGAGCGGTTCGACGACGGCGCCGCCGCGCAGGAACCTGATCCTGACCGACTCCCCGTCCTTCAGGTTCACCCCGTAGAGGAGCTCCTTTGCAGGGGGACGGCGCCGCCGCATGAACGCGAACAGGGCCATCGCCGTGCCAAGACCGGTCAGAGCGGGTCGGCCTTGACGCAGCCCCGCAAAGAGGTCTGTGACTCCGAGCTTGAGAAGCCGATCGATCATCGCAGCTTGTAGACCTCCACACGGGCGCCGCCGGCCTTCTTGCCGCGCTTGCGTCCAAGCAGGAAGATCAGCACCACCGCGACAACGGCGATGATGGCGATCGTCGTCCCTGTGGTCTGCGCCTGCTGCTTGCTCTCGTCGACGATCGCCTCGATCTGGCGCAGCTTGTCCTCGATGTCCCTGCGGTCAACTGCCATCTGCGTTCCCTTGTCTAGCGATTCGAGCGCTGGTGAGCTTCACGAGGATGCCGGCCACGCCTGCCAGCACAACGGCCATGATGAGATAGCCCAGCGCGCTCCAGTACGGGCCATCGGGCAAGAGGTCACGGATGTACCGCACCCCGGCAACGGCGAGGAAGAGCGCACCGAGCGAGAAGGCGGCGGACGCACCCAGCGAGATGCCGGCGAACCGGCCTAGCTCCTTGGCAGGGTCCAGCGTCTCCTGACGAAGGTACTCTTTCGACATGTCGACGAATTCGCGTACGAGCTCGGGAAGTTCCCGGACGGCGGCCATCAAGCTCCTCTCGATCCCATGCTGCGACGCACCAACCCGGCCCTCCGACCGAACACGGCAGCGACACGATGCAGCCTATCTCCAGGTCTCGGCTCGAGCACCTCGTGCGCCCGCAGTTCGAGACCCGCAGAAGAGAGGGTACCCGAATACGTCGCGGGGTCCGGCGAGCGCGGTGATCCTGCTGCCACACTCGAGGACTCGTTGGTGACCGCATCCCCGGTCGGAGGTCTCGCGCTCATCGCAATCCCATGCTGCGGCGCAGCAACTCCGTCTCCCTACTGAGCACCGTTGCGACGCGGCGCACCCGGTCGTCCGTTGTCTCACCTTCGAGCAGGAACTGACGCTCGTGGTCCGAGATCCGAAGGAGGGAGGCAACTCGATACACGGCCGCGTCGGGCGAGTCGGGGACATCTGCCGTGATATCGGCTTTCTCGCCGTGCTCGGCCAGAGCCGCGTGATATCGCCGCAGCAACGCCTCCAGGCGGCGCGGTGAGTCCGTTGCCACAGGCGGGTCGGGATCGAGCACGACCTCGACCATTGCCGCCTGGCGGGGTGGTGCGTCGTCGGCGATGACACGGCGCAGGCCACGCAGGCGAACGTGGATGATGTCCCCGGCACGCCGTCTCCCGATGATTGCCGCCAGCGTCCCGACTTTCGGAAACGCCGTCTCATTCGAGGGCCGAAAGAAGACTGCGAGCCCTGGAATCGCCGCATCCCGCAGCGGGTTGGTCCACACATCCGCATCCAACCGGAGGTCAAGCCGAGCGGCAGGCAACAGGACGCGCGGCGCAGCAGCGGCAAGGACACGGGTCACCACCCACCACACCGAACTGCGGTCACGCAGGCTGCCGTCACGCCGTCACACCCACTTCCCCGCAGTCTGCACCTCGACGAGGGACGGACCATCCGCTACAGCAAGCGCCGCAGCGAGCACCTCCGCGAGCTCGCCGGGCTGCGTGACGCTGAAGCCTCGACCGCCACATGATTCGGCGAACGCGGCGAAGTCGGGGTTGACGAGCGACGTCTGGAACGGGGGTCGCAACGAACCGACCTGTTCTCTCGTGATCTTGGCCAGCTCGTCGTTGCGCATGACGATGTGGGTGATCGGCATCCGATATTTCACGGCCGTCGTGAATTCGGCCAGATACTGACCGAGCCCGCCGTCTCCCGATACCGAGATGATCTTGCGGTGGCCCTTGGTCGCCGCCCATGCCCCGAGCGCAGCGGGAAGGGCAAAGCCTATGGACCCCAAGTAGCCCGACATGAGCACGTCCTGATCGCCCGATGTCTCGAAGTAGTGCCCAAAGGCGTAGGTGTTGTTGCCGACATCCACGGGGAGCACCGCATCCTCGGGCGCAAGCTCGCTCAGCACGGCAAAAAGGCGGGCAGGGTGCATCCTGCCGAAACCGTCGAGCAGTGCTGCTCTCCGTTGCTTCTCGGAACGCCACCGCTGCTGCCATCGTGCGACGGCGCTGCGCTGCTCGGGCCGCGCAGCGGGGCTGCATTCCTCCAGCAGCAGCGCCACCGTCCGGCCGATCTCGCCCCACAGCGGCACGTCCACGGGGTGGAACTTGCCCAGCATCATCCGATCGAAATCGACCTGGATCAGCTTCTTGTTGGTCGAGATGCCGGTGTGGTTGGAGAAGGACGCACCGAATACCAGCAGCACGTCGCTCCTCCCCATCATCGCCGAGGCAACGGGTGTCCCTGAACGACCAAGCACCCCGCACGCAAGCGGATGGTCGTCGGGCACCGAGCCCTTGGCCTTGAAGGTTGTCATCAGCGGAGCGTCGATGTGTTCGGCGAGCGCCACGATCTCCTTACTGAAATGCCTCGCACCGTTCCCGAGGATGATCGTTGGCCGATCCGAAGCCGCAACCATTGCAGCCGCCCGTTCCACCTCGGGCCAGGGCGGCAGGATCGCCGTGTCCGCGATCCGGCCGTCACGGGGTGCAGGTTCCGGCTCGGCTGCGCCGGGCACGTTCTGCATGTCGTCGGGGAATATGAGGTGGGCGACGTCGCGCTCGACGATGGCGTGTTTCAGCGCCAGCGCCATCAGCTCCGTGGCGTTGTCGGGTACGAGCACGGTCTGACTCCAGGCGGCCACGGCATCGAATGCACGTGCGGTCGGTATCTCCTGGAACGCACCGGGGCCGAGCACCTGAGTATCCACCTGCCCGGTCAGCGCCAGGATCGGGACCCTGTCGACCTTGGCATCCCACAACCCCGTCAGGAGGTTGGTCGCCCCCGGGCCTGCGATGGAGAAGCAGGCGGCGGGCCTGCCTGTCAGCTTTGCGTACGCAGACGCCGCAAAAGCAGCTGCGCCTTCGTGGCGGATGCCGATGTAGGTGAGCCGTCCGTCCTCCTCGGCCCGCCGTATCGCATCGGCGAGACCGAGGTTCGAGTGGCCCACCATGCCGAACACGCTGTCGACACCCCATGCGGTCATGACATCGACCATCTGGTCCATCAGGGTCGGCCTGTCGTCGGGGAGCGGCAGTTCGACGTAGAGGCCATCGTCCCTGACTTCGTGAGGTAGCACGGTCGCCACATCCCCGTAACCCTCCGGCGGCTCCCCTGTCAGCGGGTCGTACTCGTATCCGTGCCACGGGCAGATGACGTACCCGTCCTCGATCTGGCCTTCGCCGAGGGGCCCGCCTTGGTGGGGACACCGGTTGTCGAGTACGCCGTAGCCTTCTGCAGTGCGTGTCACGCAAAGTGCACGATGGGCGGCCACGACGGTGGCAACGTGCCCGACTGGGAGGTCGCCTGCGTCGATGCGAAACCACCGCTTTGCGACCGGCGGCTCCAGCGGGGTATCGGTCGGCACGTCATGGCTCCTTGGATGGCGGCATGGCTGAGCCTACCGATGCCGTGGCGCTGCAGCACGGGCAGGGAGGGCGCCTCAGCCGCGGTATTCGGCGTCGCTGACCTTGCGGTCGAGCCACTCCGTCGGCCCACCCGTGGTGAGCGAAAGGTGCATCATGTGCGACGTTGCCGTCGCCCCGTGCCAGTGCACTTCTCCGGCGGGAATCACGACGGCGTCGCCCGATCCCACCTCCACGCGCTCTCCCGCATCGTTGGCGACGATGCCGGAGCCATGGGCGATGTAGAGCACCTGCCCTTCGACGTGCCGGTGCCAGGCCGTCCGTGCGCCGGGAGCGAACATCACGCCGAGCGTGTTGAGCGCCTCGGCGGTGGCCGGAGGGGCCAGCGGCCCGAACCACACTTGCCCGGTGAACCACTCCTCGGGTGCCGGCTCCCATACGATCCCGTCGTTGGCAACGTGCTCCACGATCCTCCTTCGAATTCAGCGAAACCTTCGCCGGCTCGACCTCGTGACGCTCCCGCCACGCCTGCTGTGTGCAGCCCACCCGACCAGCATGCCCAAGACGAACACGAGGATCATCCACACGAAGATCTCTCCAGCTACGTACAGCATGACTACTGGTCCAAGGCGATGAACTCGATGCGGCGATTGCGCGCCCGTCCTTCTGCCGTGTCATTGTCGGCGACGGGCTGAGTCTCACCGTAGCCGATGACGACAAACCGGCTGCGGTCTTCCCCGCGCTCGGCAAGGTACTCCAGTACCGCATCGGCACGCCGTTGGGAGAGGTCGAGGTTGAAGTCGGGGCTGCCGGAAGCGTCGGCGTGGCCGGCAATCTCGATGGGGACATCGGGGAACTGGCGAAGCGCCGCCAGGATCTCGTCCAGGAGGGCCTGGCCGGCGACGGTAAGCAGGTCGCTGTTGACCTCGAATTCCACCACCTTGCCCGCGATCAGGTCGTCGAGGTCCTCCTGCAGCTCGACGACCTCTTCGCGTGGCGGTGGCGGCGGTGCGTCCTCGACGGTGAGCCCGTTGACGAAGTCGAGTCCTGACGCCGTGAGGGATTCCTCCGCGGTCCGCTCGATCTCGCCCCTGGCCTGCCTGTCGGGGAACTCGGCCGCCACCGTGACGACGCTCTCGTCCGGATTGACGACGATCCGGCCTGCGTCGACCGCCGCACCGAGGTCCAGGAACACCCCCACGACGTTCTCCAGCCAGGCGCCCTCGCTCCTGACGCCCGGGCGAATCACCAAGTCCCCCGCATCGACGTTGCCCGGGAACAGGACCTCGGCGGCGCTGATGATGGTCGATCGGACCTCGCCACCCGAAACCGTGCCGACGATCTCCACTTCGCCCTCAGCCCAATCGATTGCCAACGGGTCAGCTGCCACCGGCCCACCCTCATCGGAGGCCTCGACGACCCGCAGGTCACCGTCCACAGCGCGTACGCCGTCCAGCTGGCTCACGGCCCTAGGGATTGCTTCGACGGCGACATTGTCTCCAACGGTGCCGACGAGGTGGAGTTCCCGGCCATCGGCGTTCACCTCGATGTCGTTGTAGCCGTTGGCGCGCAGCAGCTGGATTGTCTGGTCCTCCAGCGAGGCTTCAACCTCAGCGGCGCCGAACCAGACCGCCGCTGCGGCCACGAGGAGAAAGGCGACGGCAGACGCAAGCACAAAACCTATCCGAGAGAGGATCGGCTCATCGTCGTCTTCCGTAGGCCGGAACCGCGGCCCGCGATCGGCCGACTGCTTGCTCAATTCCTGAAGTCTGCGGTTGTGCCTGCGCGCCATGATCTGCTCACCCACTCGCGAATGGAGTGTGACCGGAATGGTAACGGTCTCCAGGAATCAGCGAGGATGCCGCTCCAACAGCGCAACGAGGCGATCGACCAAGTCGGCCTGCGCAGGGTTCAGCAACCGTTTCGCCTCGCCAGGATCACACCACGCCACCCGGTCGATCTCGGGCGTTGCGACAAAACGACCAGACCGCGGCGGCCATTCGAGCGGAAAGGTGTTGCTGACGATGGCTGCCGGATCGAGATCGCCCTCGGCGGCGTAGCCATGAACAACCTTCCTCGACTTCTGCTGAACCGTCCCCAGATCGATCAGCTCCCCCGTCACAGGAAAGCCGGTCTCCTCCTCGAACTCGCGCCGAGCGGCATCCTCGTGGGCTTCAGCCCCGTCGAGAACCCCTTTGGGGATGCTCCATGCCCCTTCGTTGCGGTGTGCCCACAACGGGCCGCCCGGGTGGGCGATGAGGACCTCGATCACATCCCCGGCATGCCGGTACATCAAGATGCCTGCGCTCATCGGCGGTACACGCTCAGCCACGGTGCGTTCACCTCACCTCCGTTCTCATATTCCTCAGGACTGGGAGAACAGTACTCAGCGGGCCCTGAACGACCTTCGTCGCGTGGTAGCGTCCCCGGCGGCTGGATGCCTGCCTCGACGTCGGGGCCAACCAGTGACGCTCCACATTCGAGGCAAGTTGCTGACGAGATTCAGGTCGAAGATCGACAAGGAGACACTCCGCCAGGACGCCACCGCAGGCCTGGTGTTGGGTGTGCAGTCCGTTCCCGACGGACTCGCCGGCGGGTTGCTTGCGGGGGTCAATCCGCTCTTCGGCCTGTACGCCTACCTGTTCGGCATGGTGTCGGCCGCTCTTGTCACCAGCTCGGCCTTCATGACCGTGCAGGCGACCGGGGCAATGGCCGTCGTCGTTGCGGACGTGGGTGCGGTCCACACCGGCGAAAACGCCGATCGCGCCCTCTTCACGCTTGCGATCCTCACCGGCATCGTGATGCTGCTCGCCGGCTTCTTCAAACTGGGCTCGATTCTGCGTTTCGTCTCCAACGCGGTGATGGTCGGCTTCATCAGCGCCGTCGGCGTCAACATCGTCCTTGGCCAGATCGCCGATTTCACGGGCTACGAGGCTGCCGGCAGCGGTCGCCTCGCCCGTGCCCTCAACACCGTCCTCAACGCCGGATCGATCGATCTGCAGACGATCACCATCGGCATTGCCACGATTCTCATGATCGTCGTGCTGGAACGTACCCGGTTGGGATCTCTCGGCATGGTGGTTGCGGTGGTCGCCACGTCGGCGACTGTCGCCATCGTCGGGTGGGACGTCGCCCAGCTTCGTGACATCACCGACGTGCCCCGGGGGCTGCCGCTGCCGAGCTTGCCACTACTGAGCGCAGTGCCGGGACTCATCATCCCGGCCATATCGCTTGCGTTCGTCGGCCTCGTGCAGGGCGCCGCCATCACTGCAAATTTCCCCAACCTCGACGGTACGTACCCAGACGCCTCCCGAGACTTCGTGGGTCAAGGGGTCGGAAATGTGGTGGCAGGTGTCTTTCAGGGCATGCCGGTGGGCGGCTCGATGTCGGCCACCGCCCTGGTGACGGCAGCAGGATCGAGGACGCGGGCTGCCCAGATCATCGCCGGTCTCGTCATGGTGATCGTCCTGCTGGTGTTCGGAGACGCCGTGGGATATCTCGCAATGCCGGCGATCGCCGGCCTGCTGATGCTCATCGGATTTCGCACCGTCAAGCTCGCCGACATCCTCGCCGTCTGGAAGACCGGGAAGGTGCAGGCCGTCGTGATGACGGTCACGTTGGCGCTGACCATCATCGTCCCGCTGCAGTTTGCGGTACTCGTCGGAGTCGGCATCTCGATGATTCTGTTCGTTATTCGCCAGTCGAACGACCTCGTCGTCAAGCGCTTCATCTTCGTCGACGGCGTACGACGCGAAGTGGAGCCGCCTCCGACCGTGGATCCCAACGAAGTCATCATGCTGCAGCCGTACGGCAGCCTGTTCTTTGCGTCCGCGTCGGTCTTCGAGGACCACCTCCCCGTGGTGACCGCGGCAACACACAACTCGGCCGTGATCATGCGGCTGCGAGGGCGGACGGACCTGGGTTCGACCCTGACCGAGGTGCTCGGCCGCTACGCACAATCGCTGGCGAAGGCGCAGAGCAAGCTCATGATCGTTTCAGACAGCCGCCGTGTGCTCAACCAACTCGAAGTCGCCGGGGTGACCACGATGATCGGGTCCGACAACATCTACCGGTCCGACGAGTGGGTAGGCCGGACCTTGCGCCGTGCGTACGACGACGCTGCCGGGTGGGTCGGCGAAAGCAGCCTGGGTGGATCCGCAAGCCCCAGTCCGCCGCCCCCCGACGCGTGACGAGCAGGCGCCGAGCTCAGTCCCGTTTCATCATCGCCATGGCTTCCAACTCGAGGTCGACGTACGGCTCACCACCAACATCGACCATCACCTCGCGGAGCCGGCCCCCGCTGAAGGGAAACGGTGCGGTGTAGGCGGTGGTGCTCACCGGTTAACCCGGGTCTTTGCCGACGTTGAGCCCTTCGCCGCTGAGCATGAACTTCCCCGGCTGCGTCTTGATCCGTTGTTGCCCCACCCGCTGATCGTTGATGAACAGCAATGCCGTGCCGAGTGCACTGTATTGCTCGTCGTTGGCTTCCTCGTCGAAAGCCATCCCGAGCACATACTCGCCGAGCGGTATGGCACGCCCGTGATCACCTGTGCGCGGAGATGTCGTGCCCACTCCATTCGTGGACGACGTGGTCGTCGCGCAGTACGGTTGCGCCGCTGCGCCGAGTTTGTCACCGGTGTTGCAGGAGCTCACATGGCAAAGCTGATCTACGCCTCGAACATGTCCCTTGACGGCTGTACCGAGGACGAGCACGGTGCCTTCGACTGGGTTCCGCCCGACGCCGACGTGTTCGTGTGCATCACCGATCTGATGGTCTCGGCAGGCATCTATCTCTATGGGCGGCGCATGTACGAGACCCTTGCAGTGTGGGAGACCGACCCGGACCTGGCCAACCAGTCGGACCTGATGGCGGACTACGCCAGCGCCTGGCAGGCAGCGGACAAGGTTGTCTACTCCTCGACCTTGGCCGCACCGTTCACCTCGAGGACCCGGCTCGAACGCTACTTCGACGCCGGCGCCGTGGGCGATCTGAAAGCGGCGTCACAAAGAGATCTGTTGGTCGGCGGCCCGAACCTGGCAGCCCAGGCCCTTGTTGCCGGGTTGGTTGACGAATTGGTCCTGTTCGTCTGGCCCGTCGTGCTCGGCGGGCGCACCCCCGCCCTGCCCGCCGACGTGCGTGTCGATCTGGCGCTCATCGACGAGCACCGGTTCAGCAGCGGCGTCGTACGCCTCCGATATCGCATTGAGAGGATCAGCGGATAGGCGAGCCTCGTGGCGAGCCGGCCGCCGATGCCGGGGCCTGAGCGGCCCGCCCGAAGGGGGGAGACTGCTGAACAAAGCGTCGTGCGGGCTCGCAGGACCGAAGGAGTGCCTCGTCACGAGGTCGAGCACGAGCCCAAGCTGACGTTGTTCCGCAGTCTCCTTGGAGCGGACAGTATCTCTTTGTCCGGCGAGACGACAGCTTGCCCTATCCGCTCAAGTCGGTAGTGACGTCGTCGGGTGCTCGTACCCGCGATGTGCGTCCCCTCGACCAGGGTTCACGACAACCCAGCCGACCCATCACTGAAGGTGGACGGGCCGGTGCTCTACACCAGTGCGCCTGCTTCGGCTCTTGACAGCACGTCGAAGGCTCCATAATGTACAACCATATGGTTGTACATTATACGGTTGAGCCGAATGGCGGCGAGGTCGACCGGATCTTCCGGGCACTGGCCGACTCGACGCGCCGCGACATCGTCCGGCGCACGCTCGGCGCTGAGGCTTCGGTCTCGGAGCTGGCGGGCACCTACGACATGTCGTTTGCTGCGGTGCAGAAGCACGTCGCGGTGTTGGAGAGGGCCGGTCTCGTGACCAAACAGCCGAAAGGCCGCGAGCGGCTCGTCCGCGGCAATCCCGACGCCATCCGGCGTGCCCAGACGCTGCTCGGTAGGTACGAGCAGATCTGGCGCTCACGCATCGACCGCCTCGACGACCTCCTCGCCGAGACCGACAAGTAGCACCCCGACGAAACCGAAAGAAGGACACCACCATGCCCATCACCTCGGTCGAGAAGAATCTCGATGCCCTGACCATGACCGTCGTCGCCGACTTCGTCGCCACCCGCGAACGATTGTGGGAGGCGTACACCGACCCCCGCCAGATCGAAAGATTCTGGGGGCCGGCCGAGTGGCCGGCCACGTTCACCCGCCACGACGTGTTCGTCGGCGGACGGTCCTCCTATTTCATGACAGGACCGAACGGAGAACGCTCCGCCGGCTTCTGGGAATTCCTCGTGGTCGACGACGGCAAGTTCTTCGAGGTCCGCGACGGGTTCGCCGGCGACGACGGCGAGGAGAATACCGCCATGCCGTCGATGCGCATGACGTTCTCCTTCGAGGACACCGACGACGGATCGCGTCTCGTCACCACCACCCATTTCGGCTCCCTCGATCAGCTCGAACAGCTGCTCGACATGGGGATGGAAGAAGGCATGGTGTCGGCAATGGGCCAGATCGACGAGGTGCTCGCTGATCTCGCGTCGTTCGCTGCCGGACGTGGCACCGAACAACGGATCCTGTCCGACACGCAGGTGCGAATCTCGCGGGTCATCCGCGGCACCGTCGAGCAGGTGTGGCAAGCCCACCACGATCCAGCGCTGATGACGCAGTGGATGCTCGGTCCTGACGGTTGGACCATGCCCGTGTGTGAGGTGGCGACCGTGGTGGGTGACGTCTACCGCTACGAGTGGGAGCCCGAAGACCCGTCCGCAGACGGCGCACCTGGACGTTTCGGGTTCGAAGGAGAGCTCGTCGAGTCCGACCCGCCGCGCCGTGCGGTCACGACCGAACGCATGATCGGCGTCGAGGGCTCGGGCACCACAAACGAGATGACCCTCACGCCCCGTCATGGCGACACGCTGATGAGTGTCGTCATCACCTACCCGAGCGCCGAAGTTCGGGACATGGTGCTCGAAACGGGCATGGTCGACGGGATGGAAACCAGCTACGCCCGTCTCGAAACCATGCTCGCTTGATCGCGACGTACGGAACGAAACGTGAACATCAGCGTTTCGTCGACGCATCGATGGCGGGCCGAGGAGGTGGGTCGGGTCGAGGAACTCGACGTCTACTCGCTGGCGGTCCTCCACCGGGGGTGACACCACAACGACGGTCGGCCGCCGGCGCCCTGGGGCCCTTCAGGGCGTCTGGTCGGCTCGCAGGATGAGTCCGTCGAGAGTTGGCTGTTGAGTTGGTGGGCGATGGCATGCTCGGCGGCGGAGTCGAGACCGATCGCCAGGGGTCGACAGAACGGATGGTGGCGAGCGCGATTTCGGTCGCTGTGACGTCGTCGTCGATGGCCTTGTCAGTGGGTGCGGCGTCGATCAGTCGGTCGAGCAGGTCGTGTGCGGCGGCTTGCCGGTCCAAGACGCCCACCGGCCGAAGACGATCGCCGAAGCGATCGCCGAGTCGAACCACACGGCACACGTCCCGGTGACGTGCCCGACCTGGCGATCTGAGACAGGACGCTTGTGTCTTCATACCTTGCAGTTCATACTGTCGACCATGGCAACCGTACGACGCACCATCTCGCTACCTCCCGCCGTTGCGGCCCGTCTCGATCGTGAAGCCGCGCGACGCAAGACCTCCTTCTCCTCCTTGATCACCGAGCTGGTCTCCCAACATCCCGACCCACTGCCGTACGCCGGCGTGGTCGAGGACGACAAAGACCTTTCCCAGCGCGTCGAGGAGGTGCTGGCACGGCTCGCCGGCTGATCATCTGTGACACCGGTCCGCTGGTGTCAGCCCTGAATCGAGGCGAGGGCAGACGCCATCAGTTCGCTGCTGAGTTGCTGGCCCGATCCGCACGTGACGTCGTGGTCCCGTGGCCCGTGTTCGCTGAGGTCGATCTGCTGCTGCGCGCTCGAGGACACGCCCCGGCGGCAATCACGTTCGGACGCGCCCTCCTCGATGGTGTCCACCGGCTCGACGCACCAACGGACACCGAACTGAGGCTCGCCCTCGACCTCGCTGACAGATACGTCGACTCGGGAGTCGATCTGCCCGACCTCACGGTCATGGCAATGGCTTCGACCCGCGATGCCTGGATCCTGACGTGGGACTACCGGGACTTCCGTACCGTGGTGCTGGGCAAGGACCACCACTGGGACCTCCTCGTCCAAGAATCCGAGCTGCCACAGCCTTGACGGGGAGTGGTCGATCGCGGTCCTCCGACACCTGCCGGGCGAGATGGGTGTTCTCGTCCGGGATTCGGTCGGCGCTGGTCAGTCGAGGCCGAGGACGGTGAGCAACGCGGCGTCGACTCCCCACTGTTCTTCTGGTGTGAGATGGCCGGCGAGGTCACCAAGCCACTGAGGGTCGACGGCACCGACCTGCTCGACGAGAACGCGAGTCGCAGTGCCACCGATGTCGATTTCGGGCCGAAACGACGCCGACTTGGCGCTCGTCGACGCTGGTGCCACCAACACAACCGACCTCGGGAGGAACGCATCGGATTGCACAACGACGCCAAAGCGGCGCCCTCGTTGTTCGTGGCCCACGCCTTTGGGGGGTCGCAGGGCAAAGATGTCACCCCGGCGCACGAAGGCGCTCCATGAATTCGGCCACCTCCAGCATCTCGGCCCGGTCGTCGTTGTCGGCCTCGATCGCAGCGACCTCGGCGGCGAGCGCTCGCTTGTCGTGAAGACGGGATGCAGCCGCTACGAGCGCGGCACGGATCGACTCCGAGCGCGTCATGCCGGTGGCCTCGAGCTCGGTCAGCGCACGTTGTGCTTCGTCGTCGAGGCGAACTGAGATTGCTTGAGCCATGCGCGCAAGGTATCACGATATGTGATACGGAGCAATCGTTCACATCGCGACTGCAGCGCGTCCGCACCGAGCACCCGACGAAGGGGCTCTACCAGGCCGCCGAGCTCCAGTTCCGATGGAGCAGACCGCGCGGATGCGCGCCGTGTTCGAAAGGCGCGGCTTCACCCGCAGGGGTAACGGCGTCGTCGAGTGCTGGCTCGATGCCTCCGCCCGCCCTCCGGTCAGCCCGCTGCCGAAGGGCTATGGCCTCGCCACCCGCCAGGACCTGACCGACCGGCCGCATCACATGGACAGGCCGCATGTGCCGGCTTTCGAGGAACGGCTGCGGCAGACGTCGCTGTATCGCCCGGACCTGGATCTCGTGGTTCTCGACGAGCACGACGAACCGGCCGCCCAAAGCATCGTCTTGCACGACCCCGCGACCGCCATCGGCGTTGTGGCGAGAAGGAGGGCCTCACCGTCGACGAGCGCGCCGTGTTGCACCAGTTGCGCAAGGACGTTGCGGAGTTACGGATAGAGCGTGACCACCAAGACGGCCGGGTCGTCGTTGAATCCCGGCCGCGTGTCGTCGAGTCTGGTGTCGGAGAAGCGTTTCGCCTACGAACTACACGGACGCCAGCCCTGGTGATAGCGTTCTCGGTGAGGCGACCTCCGAGCGATCACAGCTCGAGGAAGTACCGCAGCACCCGACCGATGTCGAAGAGCGGCTCGGGTCCGATGACTCCGAGCCGATCGATAAGCCTTCGTTCCGAGACAGACTTCACATCTTCGCACTTGGCGTAACTCGGATGATCGAGGCCCGACTCTCCGGGCTCGATCTCGATGTGCGACGGCAGGTCACGTCGGGCCGAGGTGACCGGAACAACGAGGACGACTCCCGCCGGCCCCTCGTTGAGAGCATCGGTCGATACGACCACGGCGGAACGAATTCCGGCTTGCTCCCGACCTACCGGCTCACCGAAGTCGACCAGCCAGACCTCGCCCCGTCGAGGTGTCACTCGGAGAGATCTCCCAGCGCACGTTCTTCAACTCCGCGCTCCTGTTCGATCTCAGACCAAGCAGCGGAATCGTCGCGCAGTTCTTGGTAGCGGCGGTTGAACCGGTCGAAGAACACCTTCCGCTCCAAGGCTTCGACCGCGTCATCGAGGACCCTCGTCATCGGCCGCCCTGTGGTGGTCGCCAGCGATGCAAGCCGGTCTCGAGTCTCCTCGCTCACCCGTATCGTCGTGCTCATGGCCTGCAGTCTACTAGATCGTATACACGCGCGTCTACAGGCCTCCGGCCATCGACCTGCCTGCAGGCGGCATCACGTTCGGATGCGTGCAGTCAGCGTTGCGTCGGTGTCGGAGAAGCGTCCCGCCGGCGGACTACGCGGGTGGCAGCGCTGGTGACGGTCTTCGAGGTTCGAGAGCTGCATCGACCGTTCGTACGCCGGTGATCGGCGTGGTTGCAGATCTCAAGGTACGAGTTCGAATGCGTCGGTGTGGGTGGGACGAACGATGGAGAAGTGTTGACGGTCGAGCGTGGCAATCTTGGCGATTCGGAGTCGTTCGGCCGTTGCCACGACTGAACCGTCGACGGTCCCCAGCGGCAGATCCCGATACTGACCCACCAGCTCGGCGATGCGGAGCCAATCACTTGCCATGACTGCCTCGATAGCGAACTCACCCGCCGCGAGGTCACCCAGGAAACGAACCTCGGCGTCGACGCCAAGCCGTGTTCCGATGAGGTAGACCACCTCGGTGATCACCAGCACGGGAACGATCAATGGACCGGGATGGTGCAGCAGGAGCTCGAGCGATTCGGCGTGATGGCGGTCGTCGGCATCGACGTAGGCATAGAGCGGTCCCGCGTCGACGAGGAGGGCTATCGGGTCACCCCGGCTGCGAGGATCTCTTCGATCCGCTCGGAGATGTCGTCACGTCCGCTGCGGCCCGCGCCGGCAGCGCGAAGATGACGGCCGTGACCGCCGAGGTGATCCTCGATTGCCTCGCGGGTCAGCTCGGAGACGGTGATACCACGCCGTTCCGCCTCGTGACGCAGCTTGGCGTCGAGCTCATCGGGCAACTTGACCGTCGTTCGCTTCAAGGTATGTCAGCATATCTCACGAGGCGAGTTGAAGGAAGGGGCCTCGATCAGGCCGAGCGCGTAAGTGATGCGATGAGCGTAGGCTCGGGAGAATGCTCGCACTGCGCGAACAGCTTTGCGTCGGTGTCGACGCTCTAGCAACAGTCACAACCCTCCTGCAGCGCGCCCGGGCCGCACACCCAACGGATGGGTTATACGAAGCAGCCGATCTGCAGTGGTGGTGGGCGCAAGGCCCGCGTTTGATCGACTCCTTCCCGCAACTCTTCTGGTTCGACGACATCGGTCGCCCGGAGGCCGCCGTGATTACGACCGAGTGGAGCTACGGGGTTCAGCTGGATCCGATCATCCTGCCGGCTGCTACACCGGAACTGGTCTCGAAGGTCGTCGAACGCGGACTCGACCACGCTCGCGCCTCTGGTTTCGGCACGGTACAACTCGAGGTCGACCGCGCCGATCACCTTCTCGCCGAGGCGCTGTCAGGACGTGGCTTCGAGATCGAGGAAACCGGGTGGGCGGAGACCTGGCTGGATGCCGAGGCGCGACCCGAGATCAGTCCGCTGCCAGCGGAATACCGGTTGGGGTGTCGACTCGACACGAAGCCGCGTCCACACCACCTGATCGAGCGCAACGGAGCGGTCGTCGAGCAACGGCTGCTCCAGACCACGCTGTACCGGCCCGACCTTGATCTTGTCGTCCTGGACCGCAACGACGGTGTTGCTGCATACGGACTGTTCTGGTTCGATCCGGTCACGTCGACGGGAATGGTCGAACCGATGCGCACCGAGGACGATCATCAGCGACGCGGGCTCGCCCGCCATCTCCTGACGGCGGGAATCGAGCAATTGTCCGAGGCCGGCGCCGAGCGGATCAAGATCTGCTTCGAGCTGAGCAACCCAGCGTCGAGCCGCCTCTACCCGAGCGTCGGCTTCAGGCGGGTCAAGCAGACCGACGTATTCGCAGGCCCTACGGCCAACTCCTAGCCTGCCTCGTCCGCCAACCCACCGCCGAACAGCGCCGGCTGATCCAACGAGACGGGACGGTCCGCTACCGCAGGACCGGAGCGACGGTGCACAGACTTGACCCACGCAGAATGTTCACACCGACAGCCCACGTGGCCGAGCAGATCCGGCAGTTCTGAGTGGGGAGCCGCCACTCTGGCGAGACGGCCCCCACCTTGGGTTCAGCGGCTGGCTCCGGCGACGAAGGTGGCGACGATGTAGGTGGCGTGCCGGTCGAGGGAACGCCTCGCCCGGTCGTAGCGCATCGTGGTCCTGGGATCAGCATGCGACGCTGCCTCTTGGACGTCACGCAAGGCAACGCCTGCGTCGAGGGCGGCGGTGATGAACGAGTGCCGCAACGAATGCGGCGAGATCTTCTTGTCGATCCCGCCTCGCCTCGCCAACCGTTTCACGATCCTCGTTGCGGCGTGCCGGTCGAGGCGTCTGGTGCCGTCATGGTTCAAGAAGATCGGACCCTCTTCGCGCTCGCCGACGCACAGGTCGATGGCGCGAGCGGTGCGCGGCGCCAGAGGGATGGTGACGATCTTGCCACCCTTGCGAGTGATCGTCAGGGTGCGGTGCCCCCGCTCTAGCCCGAGATGTTCGATATCGGCGTTCAGGGCTTCCGAGATGCGCAACCCGTTCAACGCCAAGAGGCACGCCAACCCGTGGTCTCTTCCGCCGGCGAGTCCGGCCTGGACCAAGAACATGCCAAGTTCGTTGCGGTCCAGCCCGGTGGCGTTCGACTCGTAGTTCAGTTTCGGGCGGCGTAGGTGCACCACCGGTGACACCGGGATCAGTTGTTCTTCGACGCAGTACCGGTAGAACCCGGCAATCGTCGACAGCCGGCGTGCCACCGTCGCCCGGGCCTTGCCGTCTTGTTCGAGGCTGCGGGCAAACAGCTCGATGTGAGCGCGCCTCACCGCGAACACCGGCAGCTCGTGGCTGGTGCACCATCTGAGCCATTGCCGCAGGTCCAGGCTGTAGGCGTCACGGGTGGTGTCGCCGTAGCCGGCCAGGAACCCGGCGATGGCTTGGCGCACCGCGAACGAATCGAAGCCTGGCGCCACAACTGCCGGCACCAGGGTCGGTTGTGTAGTTGTCATCTGGTTCTCCCCTCCGGCGGGAAGAACCGATCTGCACGAACACCACCAGCTCACCACGAAGCGTGGCGAGAAGCCAACCGGCAGGCCTCACGAGGTAGCGCTGGAGGTGCCGCTCGGCGCTGTCTGGCGACGTGAGCGTTAGGACGCCAGATCGGTCGATCCCGGACAACCGGGATCGGTGGTGGGCGTTCCGGTCGGCTCTTGGGGCACTGGAGGTGCCAGCTCGACACTGGCTCGGAACTCCCGCCCCAAGTCAGTACCCTGAGCAGGTACGGACAACGCCCAGCCCTGCAGAAAGGTTCACCATGTCCGTGTGGTTCGAAGGCTCTTGCGCAGTCGACTGCGACATGGGACACGTGAAGCGAGCCCTCGAGAATCCCGGCGAGTTCTACGTCGAGATCGTAAGGCGCATGCCGGGCCTATCGAGTGTTGAGCTGGTGGAACAGGGAGATGACTCTGTGACCATCCGAACCAACGAAGGCCTAATGACACGATCGAACATCTCCAAGCGCATCGAGACGGATCATGTCGTCGTGGAGTTCGACGAGAGGTACGAAGCGGGATCGAAGGTCACCACAACGTCGCACTTCTCTGAGACCTACACCACGGGCGACACCGGAGTGACCTATCGCCTTGTCATGAGCAACGTTGAGGCCCCGGGGTTTTTGGGCTTCTTCTACCAGAGGTTCGGCAGCTCCAAGACGGGGAACGCCTTCCTGCAGGCCTGCAAAGCCCACCTCGAAGAGCAGAACGACTGAAACCAGCCGCAACGCCGGACTGGCTCAGCTGCGAACGGCGCTCGCCGAGGTGCCGGTCCCGCGCACTCGGCGGAATGGGCGTTTCTGCGCCTGATTTGGTGATCGGCGTGGTTGTGACGGTGTTCACGAGCTCGACCTTGCCGGTCATTGGGTGTGGGGGACGATGACCTGGTCGGCGACATCTTCGAGGTGGGGGAACAGCCACCTGATGAACCCGACGGCGATCCCGACGCCGACGAGCTCGGCGACGACGAAGCCGGGGGCAGAGGCGGGAGCGATCCCTGCGAAGGTGTCGGAGAGGGTACGGGCGATGGTGACGGCGGGGTTGGCGAAACTGGTCGACGAGGTGAAGTAGTAGGCGCCGGCGATGTAACCGCCGACCGCAAACGCCGCCACCGACGCTTTCCCGGAACGGACCAGCCCGAAGATCACCAACAGCAACCCGAGGGTGGCAACGGCTTCAGCCAACCAGAGATGCGACCCGGATCGAGCGGTGGTGGACCACGTTGCAGCGGGGAGGTCGAACATGAGGTTGGCGATGATCACTCCGGCGATACCGCCGCTGATCTGGGCGGTGATGTAGCCGATCGTCTCGCGGTTGGTGAGCCCCCCGAAGGCTCGGTCCGCGAGGGTGACCGCCGGGTTGAGGTGCGCCCCCGACACCGGTCCCAGCGCCAGGATCATTGCGGTCAGCGCACCCGCCGTCGCCAACGCGTTCTGCAACAGCTGCAGACCGGGATCGGTCGAGAGGGTCTCGGCCATGATCCCCGAGCCGACGATCGCCGCCAGCAGGAAGGCGGTGCCGACGAACTCGGCGGCGATCCGCCTCCCCAACGATGGCATCACACTTGTGCGGGGATGTCGAGGCTCGTCATCAACGCTTGGACCCGAGCCTGGATGTCGTCGCGTACCTGGCGCACCAGTTCGATGGGTTGCCCGGCCGGGTCGGTGAGTTCCCAGTCCTCGTAGCGTTTCCCTGGGTACACCGGGCAGGCGTCGCCGCAGCCCATGGTGATCACCACGTCGGCGGCGCGGACGATCTCGTCGGTCCATGGTTTGGGGAACTCGGTGCGGATGTCGATCCCCACCTCTGCCATCGCCTCGACTGCCACCCGATTCACGTCGGCGGCCGGTTCGGAGCCACCGGAGAACACGTCGATGGTGTCACCGGCGAGATGGCGCAGCCAACCCGCCGCCATCTGGGAACGGCCAGCATTGTGCACACACAGGAAAAGGACGGCGGGTCGTTGATCGGTCATCAAACCTTCCACTTTCGCGAGGGCCCGGAGACGGTCCCGGGCGAATCGTTCAATCAGGATCGGCAGCCACGTCGTCACCGTGGCCCGGCTCTCCAACTGGGCTTGCGATTCGGTCATGAACCGTTCGATCGTCTCCACCGAGAACACCCCAGCGAAATCGCCTTTGAGCCGCTCCGCTGCCTGCTTGATCAGGTACTGCTGTTCCGTGGTGAGTTTCGCGGTGCCGTCAGTCACGGTGGGGTCCTCCCGTCAACGTCTTGATGCGTGTCTCCAACTCGGCCAGTGCGGTATCGAAGGCGTCCGGGGATGCCCGCTCCACGGGATCGGGGATCGACCAGTGCAGCCAATCCGCCCCGGGCTCGAGCTCCTCGTGGGCCCGGTCACACACCGTCACCACCATGCTCCCCTCCACCGCAACGTCACCGATCGACCGGGGCACCGCTTCGGAAAGGTCATACCCGGCCCGGGCTGCGGCGGCCACCGCTCCTGGGTGGACCCGATCGGCGGGATGGGTCCCTGCACTCAACGCCGGAGTTGGTCTCGTCGCCGACCACACCGCCGCAGCGATCTGCGACCGCGCCGAGTTGTGGGTGCACACGAACACCACCGGGCCATCAGGAACCGCCATCCCCACCCCCAGCACGTCGAGGACCTCGTGGCGGAGCCGCACATAGCGGCGGCGGCCATCCCCCGACGAACGCGACCGTTCGATCAGCCCGGCCTGCTCCAACACATCCAGATGATGCGCCAACAGATTCGACGCCAACCCGTGACGCTCCGCCAACTCCACCGGCGCCCGATCCGACACCGCCAGATCATCCACCATCGCCAACCGCACCGGCTCCCCCAACGCCGCAAACATCCGGGCTCGTTCACCGATATCCATACAACGAAGATAATACTCAATGCATGTTGAGTCAATTTTGGGTGAGTGACCGAGTGGGCTTTCGGGCTGTAGTCGCACGAACAGGCTGAGAGCGCAAAACCCATCGACGAATCCCAGTGCCGCCCAGATCACCGCAGGCGCAGAGCGATATGGCGCATCCCGTTCCGAGCCGAACCGGCAGATAGGGCGCATCTAGAGGATCACATCGTGACGGTGAGTGTTCAGGAACCCGAGCGCAGTCGTGCCGCTATTCGTGGTTTGACGAAATGCGTGTTGCCGCTCATAGCGATTGGTCGGCGTGGGTGTAGGGGGCGACCGTCGTCGTGTTGAGGCCCGTCACAGCGCCGCTTCAAATACCGGTGTGCTTACCGTTCAACGTCGATATCTCCACCTGAGTTGAACACGGCGACCTCGCCGTACTGATTGTCAACGCAGCGCAGCGCCAGCTCGACCCCTTCGGCGACGGTGTACTGGTCCAGATTGCCCTCGTGGTGGTAGCCGCCGCCGTACACCTGGTCCCCGTCGTACACCAGTGTCCCGTCAGGAAGCTTGATAGCCGACTCAGCACGATTCCACGAGGTCCCATGGGGCCAGACGACCGGATAGCGCGTGTCAATCTCGGCCTGGCGCAGGTAGATGCAATCCCCCTCGATGACAACGACCCCCAGTACCTCGGCGTCCGTGCCTCCGGTGCGGCGGTTGCCTTCGATCACCGGGCCGTCAACGCTCCCGGAACACCCCGAGACGACAACGAGCATCGCAACGGCACCAACAACAAACCGCAATCCCCGGCGCATGACTCTGCCTTCTTGTCCCTGGCATTATGGCGGTCGGCCGGGACGCGTCGGTTCCGCCCGCTGGGGCGAGCGAAGCCGGCAGAACGGCCGGCCACAGTCGGTGGTCAGGCCTGATCTCCGCCGGTAGCGCTGGAGGTGAGGATCGATCAGGCGCACCCGGCATCGTGCTCGTTCCGAGCCCCGATCTGGTGATCGGCGCTCTTCCTGGCAGCCAGAGGGTGGTGGGCCGATGCCCGCAGCTGCCGCGTGGTGTGCTCACGCGGAACCGGCCAGTGGCCGAGGAACTAACCCAGGGTTCCGGGATGCGCCTATCAGGAGCCGCATGCGAGGGTGAGCAACTGTTCGTGGGTCATCTGATAACCCTCCTCGGTCGCTGCGGTGAAGGTGGCTTCATCGAGCGTGGTGCGGCATTGGGTCTCGATTGCTTCGTAGATGGCGGGGTCGAGCCCGTAGTGGTGTGCGTTGCGGCGCGATGCGCCCACCAGTTGGGCGGCGCGCCGTGGCGCTTCGCGCATCGCGGTGATGTTGGCTAGGTCTCGTAGTGCGATCCGGAACCAGATCTCGACTCCGCCGTCCAGGGCACGGATCAGGCCGCGCTGCAGGGCCGCCTCGGCGCCCTCGGTGTCTCCCTTTGCCAGGAGCACCTCTCCCAAGTTGATGAGGGCGGTCCCTTCCCACGCCGTCCCGACCGCGACGGTGGCAGCATCGGCGGCGAACCGTTCGGCTGCGTCCAGGTCCCCCTGTCGCTCCGCGATACCGATGAGTGGGTTCATGGCCACCTGACCGAATACGTCCCCGAGTTCGCGGTAGAGCGCAAACGCCTCCTCGGCGAGCCGGCGGGCCTCGTCGAGGGAACCGCCCCCTAGGAAGTGCACGAAGCTGAGGGTGGCGAGCGGTCCTGCCCGGTTCCAGCGGTCGCCGATCTCATCGCAGATCGCCAGGGCTTCCTGCGAGCGTGCCCGTGCCGTGTCGATGTCGCCGACCCTGCAGGGCAACGTTGCCGCCTCCGAACAGGGCCGTCACCAACCCGTGCCGGTCTCCGGATTCCCGGTAGAGCCTGATCGATGCTTCGGTGTGGAGGCGGGCGCTCTCTGGTTCACCGAGGATGTTCCCGCTGAACGACAAGGCGAGGTGGGCTGCAGCCCGCAGCTGGGTGGGAGCTCCCTCGGCGTCGTCGAGCATCCTGCGTCCCCAGTGGGCGGCCTCCCGACCGTCGCCGGTGCGGATCCAGATATGGAACAGGGTTGGGGCCACGCGCAGCGTGTTCGCTCGCGGATGCTGTGACAAAGACCATTCCAGCGCTAGGCGGAGATCCGGATAGATGGTCTGGAGTTGTTTGGTCCAGGACGCGAACTGGGGAGTTCCGATCGCGTCCTTTGCTTGCTCCGCGAGCGCGAGGAAGTGGCCGGCATGCGCCTCGTGAACCTCGTCCTCCTCGCCGGCGGCCTGCAGGCGTCGAGCTGCGTACTCACGGAGCGTCTCGAGCATGCGGTAGCGCACGACCAACGTGTCCCACCCCACGGTCGTCAGCATCGACGATTCCACGAGGGCGGTGATGGCGTCGAGCATCCGGGGTCGTCCCTTGGCCAAACCGGCAACGGCATCGGCGGCCTCAAGGTCGAAGGCGCCGGCGAAGACCGACAGTCGATCAAAGACAAGCCGAATGTCGGGCTCGAGCAGCTCGTAGCTCCAATCGAGCGCCACCTCCAACGTTTCATGGCGGGGGACTGTGTCGCTCTCGACTCGGGTGAGCAACGCGAACCGGTCGGAGAGCGAATCGGCGATCTGGGCAGGAGAGAGAACCCGGAGCCGGGCGGCAGCCATCTCGATTGCGAGGGGTATACCGTCTAGCAGTTGGAGAGTGAGCGGGCAGTGGGGTCGATCTCCGACCTCGACGCCTACGCGGCTGCCCTCGCCGAGGACGCCAAATACGCGGACCCGACTGGAGAGGTCTTCTTCGTCGGCAAGGACGACATCGTTGCGTGGGAACAGCAATGGGCCAATACCTTCGAGTTCTCGGTCGAAGTGACCGGCACGTACCTATCGGCAGACGGCGCCGCCTACGAAGAGAGGCTGCCGGGACTCGAGATGTCGCAAGACCCCAACGCCCCCATCCTGCGCAGTCTGATCGTCGACCGTTTCCGAGATGGACAGATCGTCAGGGTCGACGAATGGGTGGCTCCTGACTTCCTCGACTTCCACGGCGCGGCCTGCTTCAAGATCGACGGCTGTCCTGCGCTGCAGGAGACAGTCAACCGGTACGTAGCAGCCTGGTCCGCCCACGATCCGGACGCCATCGCCGCCCTATACAGCGACGACGCGCAGTTCGTCGACAGCATGCTGAGCCTTGCAGCCGACACGGCCGACGCCATCGGTGACCTCTCCGACGTGCGATTCGGTTCGACGGGTCACCTGACGATCGAGGTGCTCGATCTCTACGTGTGGACTGATGGCCAATACCCACCCACTGAATCCGACCCCGAGCGAGGACGCCTCATCGGCGTCGCCATTCACTACCGAGCCGAGTCGGGAAACGAAGATACGACACCGCGAATGCAGGAGGGCATCACCACACTCATACTGGGTACCCGGCACGACACACACATCGACGCTGACCTCGACGGACTGATCCACACCGAAGAGGTCTACCACGAACCGACCAGCCTCTCAAAGGCTACAGCAGCAGGATTCGAGCCGACCACTGCCGGTGATGGAGACGGCGAGCCGGATAGCGCATAATCACGCGAGGCCACGGCCCGGACGCCTGAGCTATTCCGAGCCGACCCGGCAGTTCTGTGCGGGGAGCCGTCACATAGGGTGTCGGCTCCCCGCTTTGTTCAGCGGCTGGCGCCGGCGACGAAGGTGGCGACGATGTAGGTGGCATGCCGATCGAGGGAGCGCCGGGCCCGGTCGTAGCGCATCGTGGTTCTCGGGTCGGCGTGTGACGCAGCTTCTTGGACGTCACGGAGGGCGACGCCGGCGTCGAGGGCGGCGGTGATGAACGAGTGCCGCAGCGAATGCGGTGAGATTGTCTTCTCGATCCCGCCTCGCCTCGCCAGCCGTTTCACGATCCTTGTTGCTGCGTGCCGGTCGAGACGTCTGGTGCCGTCATGGTTGAGGAAGATCGGTCCCTCTTCGCGTTCGCCGACGCAATACCGGTAGAACCCGGCAATCGTCGAGAGGCGACGTGCCACCGTCGCCCGGGCCTTGCCGTCGTGTTCGAGACTCCGAGCGAACAGCTCGATATGGGCCCGCTTCACCGCAAACACCCGGAGCTCGTGGCTGGCGCACCATCCCAGCCACTGGCGCAGATCCAAAATGTAGGCGTCACGGGTGGCATCGCCGTACCCGGCCAGGAACCCGGCGATCGCCTGACGCACCGCGAACGAGTCGAAGTCCGGCGCCACCACCGCTGGCATGAAGGCTGATTGTGTAGTTGTCATCTGGTTCTCCCATCCGGCGGGAAGAACCGATCTGCACGAACCTCACCAGCTCACCACGCAGCGTGATGGGAAGCGAACCCAACCCGAGTCACGAGGTAGCGCAGGAGGTGCCGTTATCGGGCACTCGGCGGAATGTGCGTTCGTGCGCCGTATTTGCTGATCGGCTCGCCGACCGGACGAGCAGCGGGATCTGAGTATGTCCGGTTCGGCGGCCCTATACGACGGCTTTCACACCTTGAAGCCCCTGCTCAGTACCTGATTCGATGCCCGATCTCTCGTGTTGCCCCGAACACCGGCTCCTCCGCAATCAGGATCGCCCCGGTCCACCAAACCACGGCGGGATAGGGTTCACTGGGTTTCAGCCGCCCGCGAAGTCCAATGCCTCGTCGAGATAGGGTCCCCATTCCTCGGCGGCGGTGATCTCCACCCACTCCTTGAAGACCTTTCCCGCCGGAGCAACCGGCACGCCCTTTCCCGCTTCGAGGATCTCAGCGACCCGCTCGGCTCGGAGCTTGACGACCATCCCGTCGGATTCGTGACCGGGCATTGCCACGAAGGCCTTGCCGGCACGAACACACCGAAAGCCGAACATCGTGCCTTCCTCGAGGCGACCGTCCGCCTGGAGCGGGGCCACTTCATCCCAGAATCGATCACTCATCGGTGTTTCCTCCACTTAGCTCGAATCGGTGAGGGCCTGTCGCCGTGGCTTTCTGAGTTGCGTTGGGCGTCCACATCATCGACCTGCGAGCCACTAATCGCCATCGGAGGCGAGGCTGCGTATGACTGCGGCTTCGACCTCCGATGCGATGCCGTCGTTGGGCTCAGGGATCTCCAACGTGCCGTTGGCCACCTCGCGCTCGATCGCCTCGCGCAGGGCGGCCAGGCCTCTGCTGAGTCGGGGTCCCAGGAGCCTGCGGCCGACGAGGTCATTGACAATGCGAGAGAGCCACGGCCCGCGGGCTCGGCTGCATGTGATCGTTACGACGGTGGAATCGCCCCTGGGTTCAAGGCTGATCTGGTCGAAGATCCTCGCACCGGGGATCGGCGTTGTGTCCTCGGTGACCATACGCTTCAGCGGTTGCAGGGCGAGAACGGTCTGCGTGGTTTCGGGACTCCTGCCGTGGTAGCACGTGAAGACCGATCCTTCTGCGATGCGTCCCTCCTGCCGTTGACCCGGTTCCTGGCGATCCAGCCCGAAGAGGATCGAACGGTATGTCGGCTGGAGGAGCAAGTCCCACACGACGCCCAGAGGTACGGGAAGCTCATCCTCGACCTGGACGAGTACGTCGCCCGGCGAGACACGGAAGCGCGTCCCTTCCCGATCCCGTTCCCAGACTGGGTGCATGTCCTGGATCCACAAGGCGAGCGCATCTAGATCGGGATACGTCTCGGTGTGCCGAGTGAGGTTCGTGGTGAATCCATCCATTCCGAGCGCCTCCACCGCCGCCGCGGTGTACGCCGTGTAGGCGCGGATGCCGGTGGCGTCGGTGATGTGGTTCTTGAGTAGGCGGTGTATCTCGATCACCGCCGAACCCACCAGCTCATCGCTGCCCCGAAGCGGGCTGATCGAGAATGTGCCGTAGTGGACGAGAAATTTGAGGTCGAGTGCAGAGATATTGGCGCATGCGTTGCATTGACAGGTGGTGTTGAGCACCATCTGCTCGATGGCGCGACGGAACGCGACGTACGTTTCTTCGATCATCTCGACGAGCGCCTGCCCGCCGAGTGCCCCGCCACCAAGCCCGTAGCTGAACACGGCGTCACCCTGGAGTCCGGCGACGCGCAGCGGCGGCAGAGTGCGGTCGATGAGCAGCTCCATCAGCGAACTCAATACCTCCTGGGCGTGCTCGAGCTCCGATGACGTGAGGTATTGGGTATAGCCGCTGATATCGGCGATGAGCAGATGGCCCGAGGTCGTGCGCGACATGTCCGATCCGACGGTCTCGAAGGCGACTCAGTGTACAGCGCTCGAGAAACGTGGTTGACACGTTCACCGAGGGCCTCACGGGTGGCATGGCAGCGGCCGGCCAACAACTCGGCGATCGCCTGCCGCACGGCGAACGAGTCGAAGTCCGGCGTCAGCGCTGCGGTCACCTGTGCGTGTTGAGCTGCTGTCATGCTGTTCCTCTCACCTCCCGAGAGGAATCAACCTGCACGAACCCGTCCAAGTCACCACGCACCGTGGCGAGAAGCCGACCAGCAAGGCGTCACCGGATAGCGCTGGACGTGCCGCTCGGCGCTATCTACCGATTTGAGCGTTTCTCTCCGGGATCAGGTGATCGGCGTGGGTCTTCCCATAGGCCATTGGGTGTGGCACAATTGTGGCCATGTCAAGTGAATCGTTGCGAACTGTACGGGACCGCTTCTCGGAGTTCATCGAACGCGTCCAAGCACACCACGAGCGTGTCGTTGTAACCAAGAACGGGACGCCGGCCGCCGTACTCATCAGCCCCGAAGACCTCGAAGCACTGGAAGAGACCCTTGCGGTACTGGGTGACTCTGATGCGGTGGCCGAACTCGTCGAGGCCCACCGCGCCTATCTCGAAGGCGACGTGGTGCGCGGAGTCGACGCCGTCAGGGCTCTCCGGCCCCGGTGACCGAACCCCGGTACGAGATCGTCGTGACAGCGCCCGCCGCACGGGCGATCCGCGAGACGCTCCCTGAAGCAGTGGCGTTCGCTGTCATCGACTTCATCACCGGACCGCTACTCGACAACCCGCAGCGGGTAGGCGGCGCGCTCCGCAACGAGCTGGAAGGCGTCTGGAGCGCCCGACGCGGCACCTACCGCATCCTCTACCGCATCGACGACGACCGGCGAGAAGTCATCGTGCTCCGTGTCGGGCACCGCCGCGACATCTATCGACAGCAATGACCCACCCGAGCACGAGGTGCCGATCTGCGTGGTCGGTGGAGGTGCTCGTTCTCATCCCATATCTGGTGATCGGCGCTCACGTCACCCGTTGCCGTGTCAAGACCCAGTTCGCCTCGCGCCAGATGAATTGCGCGGCCGCGTCGAACTCGTCATCGTGCCGCGAGATGTCTTCCCGTTTGCCGCGGGTGTTCATCCACCCCACCTCGGCTGACCTAAGGTCGAGGTAGGGGCTGGGGGTTCCGCGCTTGTCGTCGACGTAGCTCTGCCATGCATGTACGAGTTCAGGTTGGCTGCGCAGGTGGCCGCGCACTGCAGCGAGAAAACTGGGCTCGTCGCTCAGGTCGGGAGCAGCCCGTTGAAAGTGTTCTCTGACCGATTCAGCGCCAATCCGCCACGACTTGGCGATCCGGCACGTTCGTGCAACCCATGTTGGGGCATCATTCATTCTCAGCACATGATGACAGCTCCCCTTCACCGGCACGAGACGTGCCGATCCAGCGCACTGGACGGGATGTGCGTTCGGGTTCGATATCCGGCGATCGGCGCGGGACGAGACGCTTGCCTTCGTCTCCGTTGCAAGTTGGGGGGTTGGGGCTTAGAGGTTCGCCAGAATCCGGTCGGGATCGGGGCGGTCATCGACCCTGGTTGCCCGGTACGAGTACACAACGGTGCCGGATGAGTCGATGACGACCGCTGCGGGCATCGCGATGTCTTGTTTCTTCGCCCCGAAAAGGAGGCGGTCGTACCACGGGGCGCCCTTCGTATCTCGTATACCGATGTCATCGAGCAGGCTTGTCGGGACGTCGCATAGGATGGTCATCTTGTCGCCGACGTGTTCTTGGATCGATGCGGCTTCGCTCGGACTGTCAACGGAGCCCGCATAGACCGAGAGCCCAGCTGCCGCCAGACGTTCGTAGGCTCCAACCAACTCATTGAGTTGCGACTTGTGCGACGGGCACCACCAGCCGCGGTACAAAACCAACAAGGTGGGGGCGTGTGCGACGAGGTCTTGCTCGGTGACCACCGCGCCGTCTGTTGTGGTCACGGCCATTGACGGAAACTGATCACCGGGACGCAGATTCAGCTTCTCAGATCCTCGGATCCGTAACTCTCGTCGAGTTAGCGGGAACCACGCCACCCCGGCTGCGAGCGCGACGCCACCAGTTACGTCAACGGCGCCGCTGATCCAACCGGCTGCTGCCAGCAGCATCCCCAGCGCCACGACGCTGTCGAAGGCCCAGGTTCGATAAGTGAACCTGTGAATCGCGAAGAGCAGCGCAGCGTACGCAACGAAGCCCGCCAAGACGACGACCAATCCAAGAGTGCTCAACCAAGCCACCAGGCCAGTATGGCCTGCCTCGGCTCCAGTAGGCGATCAGCACCGCCCACATACGTGCCGCTATGCGTGGTTCTGGCTGCGGCTTGTTTCCGACCGGGATCTGGCGATCTGCGTTCGTGACGCTCTACCGGTTGGGCGCTGCCGGCGGCTACTCCGCTTCAGTCAACGGAGTCGAACAAGGCGAGCTCGGCAGCATCGGGAGCTTGGAAGGCGGCGTGCCACTCATCGAGGTGGGCGCGTGTGATCGGTTCGCTGTCCCAGGGTGGCGCCGAGTTTCGTACCTCGATGCGCTGCCAGAGTTCATCAAGAGGGACTTCGAGGTAGGGCAGTTCGACGCCAACACCAAGACCGCGAGCAGCTGCACGCAGCTCGTCACGCTCGACTCGCGCCCAAAGCCCGAAGTCGAGCACCACGCTCACTCCAAGACGCAGCAGGTCCTGAGCAAGGCGCCAGAGCTCCTGTTCGATCTTCTCGCCGACCTCCCTGTCCCAGGGGCTGGAGCCGAGGGCCCGTTGCCACTCGTCCTTCGTGAGCCGCACTGCGCCACGTTGGGCAGCAAGCTCCTTGGCGAGTGTGGTCTTTCCCGCTGCGGGCAACCCACAGGTGAGAATCAGCCGGGCCTTCTCCATGCCGCCATTCCAGCAGCTCGGGGGTTCTTCCATGTGTTGGCGTTGAGCCGCGCTGGCGAACGAAGGAGGTCAGCCAAGCGGTTGCACAACGACGGCCAGGAGAGACGAGCGTGTTGGGTACATCGGCGTCTGCTGGCAGGATTACTGACATGAGCCGACGACACGCGGATCACCGGCTGTCCTTCAACGAGGTCCCGGATGTTTACGACGAGATCAGGCCGTCGTATCCCGCAGAGTTGTACGCGACCTTGTTCGCGATGCTGCCGACTCATCCGAGCATCGTGGAGGTAGGCCCCGGCACGGGCCAGGCAACCAAAGATCTGCTCGATCGAGGAGCATTGGTACACGCTGTCGAGATTGGCCCTGCGATGGCTGCGAAGCTCCGCTCGAACCTTCCCAATGATCGACTCCGCGTCACCGTTGGCGACTTCGAGCAAGTGGAGATCGCGCCATTGAGCGTTGACGCGGTGTTCTCCGCTACGGCCTACCACTGGATCTCGCCACGAGCACAGACTGACCGGCCCGCCAGCATCCTACGGCTCGACGGCATCTTGGCCATCGTGGATCTCATCCAGGTCACGTCTCCTGTGGACAACGGGTTCTTCGAAGCAGCCCAGCCCATTTACGAGAAGTACGGACAGGCACACCAGGGCCCTCCGGCGCCAACCCGCGACGATGTTGACCCACCGATCCGAAAGCTCCTCGAGCATGACGACCGATTCGACTCACCTGAGGTCCACAGGTGGGACTGGGACCACACCTACACCGCAGCTGATTACCGCAAGTTGATGCTGTCGTACTCCGTGACGCAGATGATGGACCCAGAGGACCGCCGGGGCTTGCTCGACGACATGGAGTCATTCATACGCCGGCAATTCGATGGCCAGATCACCCGTCCTCTCGTGGTAGCCCTGACGGCCGCACGCCGGCGCTGATCCACCATGGCAGGATTCTCCATCCGAGCGTTCTCGCCAGAGGACTGGGACGGGCTCTGTGATGTGTACGAACGCGCCGCCAACACCGAACTCGACTTGTGCGGGGTCGATCGGCGCGCCTTCCGACCGCTGCCGGACCAGGAGGATTGGGAAACCTTCCGACGACTCAACACGGCGATGGTGGCTTGCGTCGAGGGGAGCGTCGTCGGATTCGTGGGGTGGCGCGAACGCGGCGAATGGCGCGATAGCGGCTATCTGTCGTGGCTATACGTCGATCCTGCACACCATCGACAAGGGATTGGAGATCGGCTCCTGACGGAAGCCATGGTCGCACTTGGCGAACAGGCCTGGACGCTGGCCAGGCTCGGGAACGAGCCGGCGATCCAGCTCTACCGCAAGCATGGTATGCGGGTCGTCAAGTCGGGAACCGCAGACACTTGGGGGTACCCGTACACCGAGATCCGGATGGCAGTGCCGACAAGTCGGAAGTATGACCCCGACGTCCCGGATTTCGGTGGGTGGATCTATGGTGACAGCTGAGTGGTCGGCACGTACGCCGACCGATCCGAAGCCGCCCATAACGCTCACCACGCCGCACGGTATCGCGCACCCTCAACCACCCTCGAACCGGCATGTTGTTGCACCTCGCCGGGTACAGACCGTGGCAACGGGCAACCACCACGCTCAGTGACCACCCGACCAGGAGCAGGCGCTTCTCGAAGTGCCGCGATGCGTGGCTCCGGCGTTGGCTTGTTATCGCTCGGTATCTGGTGATCGGCGTGGACACCGGGAGGGTGGAAGGCATGGCGTCTACGTTGGGGTCGATGGTTGCCAATCCGTTCGATCCGTTAGGGACGGCTCGTCGGTTTGCCGAGGGTCCCCCCGACTACTCGACCTTCGTGTCGAACATTGGCCGAAAACTGATTGGTAGCATCCCACGATGGCGACCTACCACCCCGATCTGACCAAGGCACGGTTCTATCCGCCATCACTCGGCCTTCCCCGAACGCTGCCCTTCTTCCGCGCCATGGAGGCGCTTCAGAAGCGCTTCATCAGACCAAAGGCACGCAAGGTGTCGGTCAGCGAAACCGCCGATGTCTACTACGTCGGTCCGCCGTCAGGACGCAAGCCCGCCCCGGCGCTGCTGTGGATGCACGCCGGCGGCATGGTGGTCGGGACCGCCGTCACGGAGTTCTCGCTGACCCACAAGCGGTACATCCCCCACATTGATATGGCGATGGCCTTCGTCGAATACCGCCTTGCCCCCAAACACCCGTTCCCGGCAGCGATGGACGACTGTGCCGCAGCGCTGGCGTGGTTGGCCGATCGACCCGATGTCGACCCCGGCCGCATCGCCATCGGTGGCGGGAGCGCAGGTGGCGGCCTGGCAGCGGGACTGGCTCTTCGAGCTCGAGATGAGATGGGCGTCAAACCGGTCTTCCAAATGCTGATCTACCCGATGCTCGACGACCGCACCGCCCAGCGAACCGACCTGGACGACATGCCGGTCAAGCTGTGGAACCAGACCTGCAACCGCTTCGGCTGGTCCTCATACCTGGCTGGTGCCACGGGTGACGATGTGCACCCGTACGCTGCACCATCCCGCGCCGAAGACCTGTCCGGCCTACCGCCGGCGTGGATCGGAGTCGGCACGCTGGACCTGTTTCACGACGAAGACGTCGAGTACGCCCGACGCCTGCAGGAGGCTGGCGTGCCCTGTGAACTCAAGGTGGTCGAGGGCGGCTACCACGGCTTCGAGGCGGCGCTCAGCGCCCCGGTTGTACAGGACTTCCACCGCAGCCAGATCGACGCACTCAGGGCGGCGTTTGATCCAGACCCGGCAGGCTGAGCGCCGCCTCAACAACCTCGATCTCGATGTCGCCAAGCCAGCCTGGCTCCGCCATGTAGCAGCCGACAACTGAAGATATCGTGCGATTGACGGTCTCGAGCAAACCCCTCCCGACCGAGCGCCGACGTGCCGTTCGGCGCTGTTCCGGATTGCGGGTGTTCTTGTTCGGGATCCGTTGATCGGTGTGCGGGTAGGGGACGCCTAGTGCGCGATGCACCTCGCCCCATTCCCTTCTATCAGAGCGGAGAGTGGTTTCCGGAGCTTTGAGATGCCTCTCCCTGTCGAGATGCGCCAGACTGGCCGTCGTGAGAAGCCCCTGAGCATGGAGCTCAGACGAGTGCGAGCTCATGCCCCGCCGACGATCACCAGTTCGTTGCCTTCGGGGTCGGCGACCCGCCAGCGGTTCTCCGATTCGGCGAGGAGCTGGCCACCGGCTGCGACCGTCGTGGCGAGGCGCGTCTCTGCGAGCTCCGGCTGCACTTCGAGCTCGAAGTGGATGCGGTTGCGCTGCCGGCGGCGATCGGTCTCCAAATGATCGAGCTCTTGGAACACCAGCACCGGGTTCAGCCGTCGTGGATCGTAGATGTCGGTGACCGCGGCTCGCCGGTCGTGGATGTAGCCGAGTGCGGCGATCCAGAAGGCGCGGACTGCGGCGACGTCGGCAGCGTCCACGAAGACCTGAACGAAGCGCGCTAACCCCGGATTCGCAGTGGCTCCGAGTTCGCGGGCAGCGGTCTGAAGGTTTCCGGCGAGGTCGGTGTAGTCGAGCTCGAGGCCGGGGCGTCGTGTTCCCACTGGTCCTTGCCGCTGTGGATGATCACAAGCCCGGGACGCAGGTCGACCAGCAGCGGGAAGCCCGTGTCGTCGGCCAAGGCTGCTGCTGCGGCGGCCAGGTCACGCTGCTGCGTCGGCGAGGTGGTGCGGTAGCACACCATCGCGCTGAATACCGCCTGCCAGTCGGCCGTCCTGCTGCTCTCGCCGAGCACCTCGCCCGGCACCAGATCGACCTCGTTGCCGTCGGGATCGGTGTGGCAGACCCCGTACGGTCCGAATCCCTCACCAAGGCTCGCCTGCTCGACCGCCGCAGCCGGCCGCACCACGTCGATGTGGATACCGTTTCGCAGCGGCCGCAGCTCAGTCGACTCCCGGATCCGAATCGCTACATCGCGCCGCAACGGATCCGCCAAACCGCCATCCTGGCCAGGCTCGTAGTCGAGCACTCTCTGCCAGAACCGCCTCACCCCGATCGGACTCTCGGACTCGAACACAACTGTCAACTGCTGCAACACGGCAGGATTCGCGGCCAGACCGAGACCCCGCGCAACCGCCGACACCGCGTCGGCGTGTCCGTGTGAGTCGAGGCGCACCCGCATGCCCGTTGGGCGCAAGTCGACCACGATCTCAGACGACAGCTCCACGATGCGCCCGGCCAGCGCCGCCCCCTCGATCAGCGACGGCGTGGCGAACCACGCCGTCGGAGCACCATCGACCACCCGCCAATCCGGCCCGATCGCTCCCATACCCGGCAACATAGCGTCCAGTCGCGCCGTTCTTCTTCCGATCAGAACACCGATGAGGTTCGCCCAAGATCGCGCACACACCGGTGCTTTGGACGCACTGAGGCGGCCGCTCATTACGCGGCGGCGCAATCGCGGATGTGCCTCGATCGGCGGGGTTCCGAGGCGCGGGCGTTTGCGCGCCGGACCTGCTGACCCCGGCTGCAGCCCGAACGACTGGCTACGACGCCGTCGGGCTTTCGGTGAGGTCCTTGTCCTCCATCTCCCAGGCGTGGTCGAGGACGTGGAAGGCGCTGTGCCGGATCAGAAACGGGAGCGTCCACGACCGCATGGGCTTTCCTTCTCCCGCGTTGTAGGCCCGCATGGCCGCGACATAGCCTTCCCGATGCTCACGGAGACCGGCCGGGGTGAGGGCAGCTTCTTCGGGGATGCGGATGCCGACCTTCTTGGCGAACTCTTCGCTCTCATTGCGGATCACGTGACGGACGATCTGGTCACGGTCACGTCCACCTCCGCGGGGTCCTTTGCGCATCTCGGCGGACACCCGCGCTGCGACGGCGTCGAAGTAGGACCAGGCAGCCTGGAGCAGCCGGATCCTCCGTTCCATCTCTTCGGGATCCATCGGGTCCTGCTCCGTGCTGGACGGGGAGAGGCTGATGCCCCAGAAGTCGGTTGAGCCTGTCCCAACCCGGTCTTCGACCACTTCCAAGCCACCGGCAGCGTCGAACTCGTCATCGAACCCCGCCTCGACCGCCACCGGTCGATATCTCTGCCGGTACGACTCGAGGACCTCCAACGCCAGCTCGGGTGTCTTGGCCCCCCGGTTCCAACCCGACCAATCGAGGGCGAACACCACCGACTTCTTCCCCTTCGGTCCCCGCTCGATGACCACTCGCACCGGCCCCGCAATCACCTGCCCCTGCGTGTCCGGACTCACCAAGCCTCCCCTTTCAGGCGCGAGATCCCTGCCTCCGATCCACCATACAGCTCGCAGTGGCCCCCAGCCTCGGGGACGCCAGCACGCACCGGTTTCAAAAGCGAGAACGGAAGGCACCGGGGCAGAAACATCCGGTGAGCCCCGGACCGCAGCCCAAATCACACAACCAAGAGCTACTGGTGCACCCTCGGCAGCCCGCTATCCGGCAGGCCGAGCGCCTCCGCCAGAAGGGCAACGCCACCGTCCGCGGTCCACCGACTCTCGAGTGCGGTGACCTTCTAGGCCGGCAGCCGGCCATCCCGGCGTGTCACCGGTGCGCGTGTGTGCCTACAGGTGCGCCGTGGTTGCTGCGCCGCAACGCCGCCGTCTACGCTCGCCGTGGATCGAAGGGAGCGGATTGGATGGAGCTGCCCAGAAGCTCAGAGGGCGTCGTGAGGCATCCAGTTGAAATCGAGTCCGATGGTGTGACGCTTCGAGGTTGGCTATTCGAGCCCGAGTCTCGTTCGGAGCAGATTCCCTCAATGGTGATGATCCATGGGTTCTCCGCAACCATCGAGGGGATGGTGGCTGATCAATACGCGGCAGCGTTCGCCCAGACCGGCGTGGCTGCGCTTCTGGTTGACACGCGCGGATTTGGCAGATCCGATGGTGACCCGCGCTGCCAGATCAATCCGTGGGCCGAAGCTCGGGACTATATCGCCTGTATCGACCATCTCGCGAGTACGGTGGGCGTCGACACGGAAGCGATCGCAGTCTGGGGCGACAGCCTGAGCGGCCGGGTCGCTGCTGTCGTTGCAGCGGTCGACCGACGAGTAGCGGCAGTGATCGTGCAGTGCCCTGCATTCGGCGACGAACTCGAACAACCCGATACCGACGGCTCCAAGTTCGACACCATCCGCGGCATCCTCTTGGACAACACGTTCGGCTCGTATGCGTCGCAGGTGCTCGGACCGATGCCGGTCGTTTCCCCGGATCAGCTGAGCACACCATCCTTCCTCACACCGATCACCGCGTTTCACTGGTTCATAAGCTATGGCGCAAGGTTTGGCACCGGTTGGCAGAATCAGGCCACGCAGAGAGTCATCGACACGCCCATCGCGTTCAGCCCCCAACCGTGCATCCCTCACATCGATGTGCCCTTTCTTCTGGTGGTGGCCGAGGAAGACGAGATGCCCTGGTGCGATTCCGCGATCGCCCGACAGGTGCATGCCTCAACGTCGGGGCCGCAAGAAGTCTTCGAAATCGGCGGCGGCCACTTCGGACTTGTCTATCACCATTCCGAGTACTTCACATCCTCTGTGGATGCGCAACGAAGCTTCCTCACCAGTCACCTCCTACGCGCCTGAGAAGCTCCTAGCGGTTCGAACCACGTCACATGTGTGTCTGTGCGGTCCGTCGTCGCCTGTCTGCAGGGCATCACCGCAACACTGGCCGCAGCGGACCCGGCAGACAAAGCCAAGGTCTACGCCGAGATGGGGATCGACATCACCTACCACCAAGACGGCCGGGTCGTCGTCGAATCCCGGCCGCGTGTAGTTGAGTCGAGTGTCGGAGAGAGGACTCGAACCTCCACGAGCTAAAAGCTCACTAGGCCCTCAACCTAGCGCGTCTACCAATTCCGCCACTCCGACGTGGGCGGCGAGTATACCGACTCCTTGCCGACCCGGATCAGACGTAGAAGCGGGCGATGGTCTCAGCGACGCACGCCGGCTTCTCCGAACCCTCGAGATCGATGGTGACTTCCGTCTTCGTCTGGATGCCACCTGATACCTCGTGGACCTCATTGAGCGTCGTTCGGGCACGGACGCGGGACCCCACCGGCACCGGGGCGATGAATCGCACCCTGTCGAGACCGTAGTTGATCGCCATCCTCGCGCCGGGCACTTCCAGCGCGGGGGCGATAGCCGGGATCAAGGAGAGCGTCAGGAACCCGTGGGCGATGGTCGTACCGAAAGGTCCGGCTGCGGCCTTCTCCTCATCGACATGAATCCACTGATGGTCGAGCGTTGCATCGGCGAACCCGTCGATCTGCTCTTGCGTGATCGTGGTCCAATCACCAACGCCGATCTCCGTGCCGACCTTCGCACTGAGGTCTTCCAAGATGCCCACACGCGCCTCCGCAGCTCGCTTTGGTTCGGCAGGCTAGTTGCGTGGCGTCAGGCTCGATCGAGAATCGGGCGCAGAATCTCATCGAGCGACGGGCCGGACACTTCTTCGAGTTCGTAACCGATGCGCGTGGAGGGCACCCCGTCGAAATCGACGATGCCCGCCAGATCGATGGGCGTACCTACAACGATGCCCTCAGGAGCTGCTGCCCGGATGGTTGCGGCAAGATCCCTGCGTTGCCCGTCGCCGTACCCCATCGCCGGAAGCACCGGGCCAATGTGGGGGAACTTCTCGTAGACCGATCGCAACGAGCCGACCGCGTGGGGCCGCGGGTCGATGAGACGGGCGGCACCGTGGCGCCTCGCAGCAACCGCACCTGCACCGTACGGCATCTCTCCGTGCGTGATCGTAGGCCCGTCGTCGATGACGAGCACCGACCGGCCCGCGATCACCGACGGGTCCTCGACGGTGATCGGCGACGCCGCTTCGATCACCGTGGCATTGGGTGCCACGGCTGCGATGTTGGTCCGAACCTCGTCGATGCCCTCAGCCGGCGCCGTGTCCACCTTGTTGATGATGATCACATCCGCCCGGCGAAGATTCGCCTCGCCTGGCCAGTATTTCAGCTCGTGGCCCGGGCGGAACGGGTCCACGACGCAGATCCAGATGTCGGGCCGATAGAACGGGAGGTCGTTGTTGCCACCGTCCCACAGAACGATATCGGCTTCCGCTTCGGCGGCAGCGAGGATCGCGGCGTAGTCCACCCCGGCGTAGATGACGGCGCCTTCGGCAAGATACGGCTCGTACTCTTCGCGCTCTTCGATGGTGACGTCGGCGTCGAGCAGGTCCTGCCGCGTGGCGAATCGCTGTACGGCCTGCCTCGCCAGGTCACCGTACGGCATCGGGTGGCGGATGGCGGCGACCCGCTTCCCCGCATTCGCCAGGATCCTCCGGATGCGCCGGCTCGTCTGGCTCTTCCCCGTGCCGGTGCGGGTGGCAGTCACGGCGACCACGGGAACCGTCGACTGCAACATCACACCGTCCCCGGCAAGCCTGAAGGCGGCTCCTCCGGCAACGGCTCGGGCCGCCTGGTGCATGACGGTCTCATGGCTCACGTCCGAGTAGGCAAACATGACCTCGTCGACGTCGAGCCGTGCGATGAGGCTCTCCAGCTCCGACTCGTCGTAGATCGGGATGCCATCGGGATAACGGTCGCCCGCCAAGGAAGCCGGATAGCGCCTCCCGGCGATGTCAGGGATCTGAGTTGCGGTGAAGCCCACCACCGTCACGTCGGGATCATCCCTGTACAGCACGTTGAAGTTGTGAAAGTCGCGCCCGGCGGCGCCCATGATGAGAAGGTTGATAACCATGCCCACAGGATGGGGGGTGCACTCCCCCACGACAGCGGTACCAAGTACCTAGTACGTGGTACCAAGTACCCAGTCCCTAGTACCCGGAACGCTCACATCACCTTGACGACTTCGGGGAAGTGGCACGCCACCCAGTGATCCGGCTCGAGCTCCCGCAGCTCGGGAACATCGATGTCACAGACGCCCTCCTTCGCCTTCGGGCAGCGGGTATTGAAGCGGCAACCTGACGGCGGGTTGGCCGGCGATGGGATGTCGCCTTCCAGGATGATGCGCTGCCGCGCCTTCTCCAGATGGGGATCGGGGATAGGCACCGCCGAGAGCAACGCGTGGGTGTACGGGTGCATGGGCCGGTCGTACATGGCGTCGCGGTCCGCCATTTCCGCAATCCTGCCCAGGTACATCACCGCGACACGATCCGAGATGTGGCGTACAACCGACAGGTCGTGGGCAATGAAGAGATAGGTGAGACCCAATTCGTCCTGCAGGTCGTCGAGAAGGTTGAGCACCTGCGCCTGGATGGACACGTCGAGAGCGGACACCGGCTCGTCCAGCACCATGAAGCTCGGGTTGAGCGCCAGCGCCCTGGCCACGCCGATACGTTGCCGCTGGCCGCCGGAGAACTCGTGAGGGTACCGGTTGGCGTGCTCTGGGCTCAGACCGACCACCTTGAGCAGGTCTTTCACCTTGTCGAGACGTTCTGCAGTCGTGCCCACCCCGTGGACGACCAGCGGTTCGGCGATGATGCTGGCAACCGTCATCCTTGGGTTCAGCGACGCATATGGGTCCTGGAACACGATCTGCATGTCGCGTCGCAGCCGATTGAGAGTGTCCTTGTCGGCGCTGGCGATATCGACGACATCCAACTCGCCGTCGTCGGTCGATGCGCGATACAACACCTCGCCGGACGTCGGCTCCAGCAGACGCAAGACGGCGCGTGCGGTGGTCGACTTGCCGCAACCGGACTCGCCGACCAGCCCGAGCGTCTCGCCGCGCCGCACCTTGAAGGACACACCCGACACGGCCTGCACCGCACCAACCTGCTTCTTGAAGAAGATCCCGCGTGTGATGGGGAAGTGCTTCACGAGGTTCCGCACGTCGAGAAGGACGTCTTCTTCAGGGATCTCCGCCGTGCTGGTGGTCTCGCTGACGGTGTCGGTCATCGCGCCAGCCTCTCCTTCTCGGCGGCGGCATCGATCGATGAAAGACCCAGTTCGGTCGCCCGGTGACACGCCGCGAGCTGCCCCTCGCCCCCACTGTCGCGGAGCACTGGAAGCGCCTGACCGCAGATCTCGACCGCAAAGTCACACCGCGGGCGGAACCGGCAACCCGTTGGCAGGTTGATGAGTGAAGGCGGAGCACCCCTCACCGAATGGAGACGCTGTCGCTGTTCCTCGTCGAGGCGTGTCATCGATGCCAGCAGTCCCCATGTGTAGGGGTGCTGCGGGTCGCCGTAGAGGTCGTCGGCACTGCCGCTCTCGACGATCGTCCCCGCATACATCACCTGCACGGTGTCGCAGAAGCCGGCCACGACCCCGAGGTCGTGGGTGATGAGGATGACGGCCGTGTCCCTCTCGTCGGCGAGCCTCAGCATCAGATCCATGATCTGCGCCTGTGTCGTCACATCCAGGGCGGTCGTCGGTTCGTCAGCAATGAGGAGCTGCGGGTTGCACGACAGCCCCATGGCGATCATCACCCGCTGTCGCATACCTCCGGAGAACTGGTGCGGATAGTCGTCCATCCGGTTCGCCGCATACGGAATCTGAACATCGACGAGTCCCTCGATCGCGATGTCCCGAGCTTCACCTCGACTCACGTCTTGGTGCAGAAGGATGGTCTCAATGAGCTGGTCGCCGATGGTGTAGACGGGATTGAGCGCGGTCATCGGGTCTTGGAAGATCATCGCGATCTGACCACCGCGGACTTGCTGCATCTCGTCCTCGGACAGTTCGAGCAGGTTGACTCCGTTGAAATCGACCCGCCCGGTGACGATCTCACCGGCCGGAGGCTCGATCAGGCGCATCAGCGACATCGCAGTGACCGACTTGCCAGACCCGGATTCGCCCACGACGCCGCGCCGTTCTTTGCGGTCGACGCTGAACGACACACCGTCGACGGCGCGCACCACGCCTTCTTCGGTGCTGAAGTACGTCCTGAGGTCGTGGACGTCGAGCAGCTTGGGTGGTTCGGTCAACTGAGTCTCGGTCAACGGACCTTCCTACTTTCGTTCGATGGTTTGAGTGGGATCGAGCGCGTCACGCAAGCCATCTCCGATGTAGTTGACCGCCAACACCGTCATGATCAGGGCCGTTGCGGAGAAGACCAGCTCCCACCAGAACCCGCGGACGGCAACACCGGCTCCCGACGATGCCATCCCGCCCCAGGTCGGGATCGGTGGGCGCACCCCGAAGCCGAGGAACGACAGTGCAGCCTCGATGATGATGGCTGTGCCGACGATGAGTGTCGTCTGAACGATGATCGGACTCATTGCGTTGGGGAGGATGTGCCGGAAGATGATCCGTCGGTCCTTGGCGCCTGCGGCTCTGGCCGCTTCGACGAATTCCTTCTCGCGGAGCGACAGGAACTCGGCACGCACAATCCGTGCCAGCGTCCCCCACAGCAGGAATCCCAAGAGGAAAGCAATGCCCCAGGGCCCTTCCTTCATCCAATCCGGAAAGAACGCGAGCTCAGGCAGCAGGCGACCGACAACGATTGCGACCGGCAGCAGCGGCAGGCCGAGGACGAGGTCCGTGAACCTCATCAGCGACTGGTCCACCGAGCCTGGGTAGTAGCCGGCGACGGCGCCGACGATCGTCCCGAACGTGGCAACGAGCAGACCGGTGAGGGCCCCGACGACGAGACTCGCCCGACCGCCGTGTACGACGCGTGCCATCACGTCGCGTCCCAACTCGTCGGTCCCGAACGGGAAATCGCCACGCGGTGCGATGTTCACGAAGAGCCGCCCCCCGGCCTCGGGGTTCTGCAGCTGTTCGGCGAAGTGCTCGAGGGGCTTGCCGCAGAATTGATTCTCCACACCGGCAGCGCACGTCATCAACGGTGCGGCAAGCGCAATGAGCACGATCACCAGCAAGAACCCGGCGGAGATCATGGCCAGCCGGTGCCGGCGCAACCGCGTCCAGAACAGATCCCACTGCGTGATCGGCTCGACGGCAATGCCCTCCAGCGAGTCGATCAGCTCGCTGTGGCCGTCACTGGGCGTGATGGGGAATTGGGTGTTCGTGCCCACGTTCGCCTTTCACTCGCACCGGATTGGCTACCTGGCCCCCCACGCCGCTATTCATACCTGACCCTGGGATCGAGAACCCCGTAGAGGATGTCAGCGACGATGTTCATGATCACGATGCCCACGCCGATCGCCATGACCACCGCCATGATCACCGGGTAGTCGACAGCGTTGATCGCACCGATGTAGAGGCGGCCAACCCCCGGCCAGCCGAAGATCGACTCGGTGATGATGGCCCCGCCGATGATGGCGGCAATGTCGAGCGACACGAGCGTCACGATCGGGATCACTGCGTTGCGCAGCGAATGCTTGACGATGATGCGACGGCGGGGAAGGCCCTTCGCCTTTGCGGTGCGCAGGTAGTCACTGTGCATGACCTCGAGCATCGAGGCTCGCTGGAAGCGTGAATACGCGGCGATGGAGATCAGCGCGATCGAGAGGGCGGGCAGGGTCAGGTGCTGCATGATGTCGCCCAACTGAGCAAGCGACGGTAACGAGATCGGACCAATCGAGATGGCCGTCGTTCCAAACGTCATCCCGTCCGCCAGTTCGGGATAGTTGGTGCTGGTCATGCCCGCAACGTAGAACGTCTTGACCCCGGTCCACTTCTCCATGTTCAGAGCGAGGATCAGCTGGAGACCGACGCCGATGATGAAGATCGGTGTGGAGAACGCCATGAAGGAGAACGTCGTCCCGAGCTGGTCGAAGAACGAGTACTGGCGGATCGCCTGGTAGATCCCCAGTGGGATACCCACCAGCAAAGCCAGGAAGAGCGCTGCCAGACCGAGGCGGAACGTCGCTCCCGCTGCGCCGAAGACCAGATTCCAGACGGAGCCGTCGCCCCGGAACGAGTCGCTCCAATTGAGGGCGAAGTCGATGCGCCCCTTGGCGAACCAGAGAGCGAGAACCCACACGCCGATGATGGAGAATGCCCGGAAGCTCCTCCACCAGGTCTTCTTGACCTTCGCCAGAAACACCGCAACGGTGTATGAGGCGGCGAGCCCGATCGCGACCCACGGCGAGATGCCTGCAACGTCAAATCGGTCGACAGACACGAAGTTGCGCAGCCATGTCAAATACTGCTCGATCGCCGGTTTGTCGAGCCCGAAGTGCTCGGTCAGGACCGGGATCATGGGAATCATGCGAGGATTGCCCTTGAGGCGATCGAGCGGGGAGCCTCCGCCGGCTTGGATCAGGAAGAACACCACGATGCTCAACGCGAGCACCGTAACCACGCCGTACACCAATCGACGCACGATGTACGCCAGCATGCTCCGCCTCCTCTGCCTCCGGCCGGTTGCGTGACAACCTTACCAAGACCTCGGGTTCCGCGCAGCAGATATCGGGCGTTCCTGGACGTGATGGTATGAAGGCGCCTTGGCTGGGCTCGATTGGCGCGAGGCACCCGTTCGGCGGCCGCCGCCACCGAACGGTGAGCGAGCTCACCGGTTCAGCATGAACGCGCCGCATCGCCGATCCGCCGAACAACGTCCCGGATACCGGATACCGGATACCGGATACCGGATACCGGATACCGGATACCGGATACCGGATACCGTCCACGCGTTTGGGGGGCCCCTTGCGGGGCCCCCCAAACATCAATCGGTCGTGGTGCTGTGCGACCTAGAGGTCGACGCGGTACCACTCTTCCATGTTCCAGGCGATAGACGCCGTGGACGGGTTGTGCTTGACACCGCCGAGCTCATCGCCCCAGTAGGCGCCAGGGTCGAGACGTGCGTACAGCGGGATGATGACCACCTGGTCGGCCAGGATCTGCTCGGCCTCTGCGATGAGAGCCTCGAGCTCTGCCGCCTCGACGGTTGCGTTCATCAAATCGCGGATCTCTGCGAACCGCGCCGTGCTGTCGTCGATGACCGACGAGTCCTCGGTGCCCCAGCGGTAGTAGTTGCCACCCTCGGGCGGCGGAGCCTCGGGATCCCACACGTCATGGATGCTGACCAATCCGGCGAAGCCGGGAGTACCGACCCACGCCCACTCACCAAGATCCCAACGACCGTTGTCGAGGGTCTCACCGAAGAACAGCTGCGAGTCCTCGAGCTGGTTCTCGTAGGCGATTCCCACGGCTTCGAACATGCCAACGAACAGCTCGGAGAGCTTCACACGGGCATCGTTGTTCGAGGTCGTGGAGAAGACGGTGGTCAGGACGTCCACGCCGAGCTCTGTTTTGGCGAGCTCGCAGAACTCCATGGCCGTTGCCGGATCGTAGTTGTACTGAGCCCACGATCCGTTGGACAACGCCGGGCTGAAGGCATCGACATAGGAGTCGAGCGGCTCAACCTGACCGGCGAGGATCTCGTCGACGATGACCTGCTTGTCGATCGCGTGTGCGACGCACTTGCGATAGTTCAGGTTCTCGTTCGGCGAGAGTTCGTTCTTCTCGAAGCGAGCTGGACCGAACTGGAAGTTCAGGTGTTCCCAGATCGGACCGGACAGCACCTCGACCGCGGCACCTTCAGGCTCGAGGGCCTGCAGGGACTCGATCGCATCCGTCGAGGGCGGCGGGTTCATGATGTTGATCTCGCGGCCCCTGAAGGCGGTGATGAGGGACTCGGTCTCCGGGATGAACCGGTGGGTCACACTGTCGAGATACGGCAGCTGATCGCCGGTTTCCGGATCGGTCTTCCAGTAGTTCTCGTTCCGCACCACGCGGACGAACTCGCCCTTCTGCCATTCGTCGAAGACGAACGGGCCGGCGGACGGCCACATCGTGTCGTTCCAGTCGGCCACGAAGTCCGTGCCCTCAACGGCATGCTTAGGGATGATCGTGTTGAAGTACAACTCGTGCTGCGTCGTGGGGGCTGCCACGGTGTACGTGAAGGTCTTCGGTCCAGCTTCGCTGGCAACGATGTCCTCGTAGAACGTGATGTCGGCCTGGTTGTCCGGGTTCAAGATGGTGTCCATCGTGAACTGGAAGTCGTCACCGGAGATCGGAATCCCGTCGGACCACACGGCCTCGTCACGGATCTGATACGTCACCGTCATGGTGCCGTCATCGTTCAGAACCACGCCACCGTTGTCCAGCGTCGGCAGCTCGGTCACGAGCTCAGGGATGAACTCGAGAGTGAAGCCGTCAACTTCCTGGATACCGGCGTGATAGGCCTGCCCGATGATCGAGACGACGAAGTTGTCGCCACCAGGAACAAACGGGTTCAGGGTCGGTGGCTCCTGGTCCTGGCCGAACACGGCCTCGCCACCGTACGCCTTACCCGTGTCTTCGGGTGCGGCAGTGGTGGTCGTCTCAGCAGGAGCAGCAGTGGTGTCCGCGGCTGCGGTAGTGGTGGTTTCGGGTGCCTCGGTCGGGGCGGTGGTCGTCTCATCGGTTCCCGCATCGTCATCGCCACCGCAAGCGGCTGCGACGAGAGCGAAAGCGAGGAGAGCGGCCAACCAAACGACCTTGCGGCTACGCCACATAGTCAAGGTATTGCCTCCTTAGGAATGGTCAAGGCGCTCAGTTGAGCCGACGCATCTGGGTCATCGCCACAACAACGTCAACAAAATCGTTGTAATGCCAAAAACGACCACTGCAATCACGGTCAACCGATCGAGATTCCTCTCGACCACGGTTGACCCCGAAAAGCCGCCACTACCAAAACCCCCGCCGAACATGTCGGACAGACCCCCTCCCCGTCCCGCGTGAAGCAGGATGAGAAAGATGACGGTGAGGGAAATCAGAGTGTGCAGCGCAGCAACGATCCCGGCCAGCAACAGAGAGCCCTTTCTCACACGAGACCCGCCAACAGATACGGGTCACGGGAAAGAGTATGGATGCATACGGCTCCGTTCGCAAGTCATTGCGGCGAAGCGAGCGCCACTTCCGGGCGCCGTCCACGAGCCCCAGGGGTCGGCGGTTCCCGATGCGGGACACGCCGTACCGTTGGCCGGTCCTCGAACTAGCGGCTGGCCTGCTCAGCGACTGCTTTGGCGGCCGCCGCGGCAGCGTCAGGGTCGCCGAGGTAGCGACTCGAGATCTTGCGCAGGTCAGCGTCGAGCTCGTACACCAGCGGGATGCCGGTGGGGATGTTCAAGCTTGGAATCTCTTCGTCTGAGATACCGTCGAGATGCTTGACGAGCGCCCGCAGGCTGTTGCCGTGCGCAGCAACGATCACGGTCCCGCGGCGCAGGTCGGGGACGATGGAGTCGTACCAGTACGGGAGCATCCGGTCGACCACGTCTGCAAGACACTCCGTTGCCGGGAGGAGCTCAGAGGGCATCCACGAATACCTGCTGTCGTGGCGGGGGTGACGGGCGTCGTCCCAATCCAGGGGTGGCGGCGGCGTGTCGTAGCTGCGCCGCCAGACATGGACTTGTTCGGCACCGTGCTGCTCGGTCGTCTCGGACTTGTTGAGACCTTGGAGTGCGCCGTAGTGGCGCTCGTTCAGACGCCAGTGCTTCTTCACCTCGAGCCAGTCGAGATCCATCTCCGCCAGCGCCAGATTCAGCGTGTCGATGGCTCTCCGCAGCAGCGACGTGTGGGCAACCACTGGCGTCAGCCCGGCCTCGTGGAGCAGGCGTCCTGCGGCAGCAGCCTCAGCGATCCCCTTTGGCGAGAGCGCGACATCGGTCCAGCCGGTGAATACGTTCTCCAGATTCCAGACGCTCTGACCATGCCTGAGAAGGATCAATGTTGCGTTGTTCATGCCCAGGAGGCTAGTGGCGCCGCTTGAGCGCTCGGCTACCGGACCGGGTCAACCAGAGGCAGCCAACCCGAGGCTGCGCTTCAGGGCGATCGACGAGCGGCGTACCCGCCACGTCGGCGTCCGCAGGCCCGACCAGGTGTTGAGCGTCGGCCGCAGCCGCATCTCTTCGTTGACGGGAAACAGACCCTGGTGGTACGCCCCCGAATCGCGAATCGCGCTGCCCAAGAGCTCACGGACATCGTTCTCGATGACCTGGCGATTGGTGCCGAACATGATGAACTCGAGTGTGATTCGTGCGGTACCGAGGTCGGACTCCGCACGCACATCCTCCACCGAGACGTGCTCAGCCACACGATGACGAACATCGCGGATGTGGCTACGAAGGGTTTCCTGGTCCTCGTCCCACGGGATGCGGCGCTGAACCGCAAACTCGTAACAGACGGAAAACTCCATGACCCGATGCTTCCTTTCCGGCGCCTACCTGCCTACGGGTGTCATGGAACGAGTGTCCGGCATTTCCCTGCAAGCCGCAATGGGTCGAACGTATCAAGATTCCACCAACGTAGTTTGCGGCGGAAAGAGCCGTTCGGCTCCCCGATGCGACGCCTAGGAACAGTCCTGATCGACGTCGGTTCGGGCTCGCGATGAGCCCGCGACCAGGCACTGCACCGGCCAGCAAGCCCTCACGCCGTTTCGATCGGCAGCCTTCTACGCCCAGTAGCGCACCAGCGACGCAAAGGTGTCGGGGTCGAGAGACGCTCCCCCGACGAGGCCGCCGTCGATGTCACGCTTGGCCATGAGGCCGGCGACGTTGCCGGGGTTCACGGATCCGCCGTACAGCACCCGGGCGCTGTCGGCGGCATCCTGGCCCCAGCCCTCTGCAACCGTAGTCCTGACAAGGGTCGCCATGGCGCCTGCGTCGTCCGCCGAGGCGGTCACACCGGTGCCGATCGCCCAGATCGGCTCGTAGGCCACCACGAGACCGGCAACGGCCTCTGCGGAGATGCCGGCGAGGCCCGCCTGGACCTGCTCACGGACCCACGACTCTGCAATACCCGCTTCGCGCTGCTCGAGAGTTTCACCGACGCACACGATGGGCGTCATCCCCGCCGCAATGATGGCCTTCGCCTTGCGATTCACCATCTCGTCCGTCTCGCCGAAGAGCTGGCGGCGCTCGGAGTGGCCCGTGATGACGTAGCTCACCGACAGCTTGCTGAGCATTTGGGGGGCAACCTCACCGGTGAAAGCGCCGCTTTCTTCCCAATGGCAGTGCTGGGCACCGAGCTTGATCGAGAGATGATCGCTCTCTATCACCGTCTGGGCTGACCGCAGCGCCGTGAACGGCGGGCAGACAACGACGTCGACCCTCTCGTAATCCGCCACGTCCAGGCGGTAGCTGAGCTTCTGCACCATCTGGATCGCTTCCAGATGGGTGGCATTCATCTTCCAGTTGCCGGCAATCAGGTCCTTGCGCACAGTTGCTCCATCACTCGACGGCCCATCGTTCCAATCCTGCAAGCCCGGGGAGCGTCGCTCCTTCGAGCATCTCGAGCCCGGCGCCCCCACCCGTGGAGACATGGGCAACCTCGTCGTCCTTGCCGAGCATCCGGATGGCGGCAACGCTGTCGCCACCTCCGATGACGCTGAAGCCGGGGCACCGTGCCGCCGCCTCGGCCACGCCTGCGGTGCCGGCGCGGAAAGCCTCCCACTCGAAGACGCCCATGGGGCCATTCCAGAACAGGCTGCCCGCCGACTCGATGATCTCGCCGAACGTGGCGATCGTGTCCGGCCCGATGTCGAGGCCGATGGTGCCATCCGGGATGGCGTGTGCGGGCACGACGACGGGGACCGCGTCGGCAGCAAAGCGGTCGGCAATCACGATGTCGCTCGGGAGCACGATCCGATCTCCGTACTCCTCCAGCAACTCGCCGACTTCGCCGATGCGGTCTGCGTCGAGGAGGGAATCACCGACGGGGTGGCCTTGACCAGCGAGCAGCGTGAAACACATCCCACCGCCGATCAACATCCGATCGACCTTCGGCAGCAGATGCCGCATCACCCCGAGCTTGTCCGCCACCTTGGCTCCGCCGAGAACGACCACATAGGGTCGTGCCGGATCGACCAGGAGCCGCTGCAGCGCATTGACCTCCGCCTCGAGCAGCGGCCCCGCGACGGAGGGAAGCAGCTCTGCCACCCCAACCGTCGAGGCGTGCGCCCGGTGCGAAGAACCGAACGCATCGAGCACGAACACGTCGGCGAGCGCGGCGAGCGCAGCGGACAGCTCAGGGCTATTCGCTTTCTCCCCCTCCTCAAACCGGGTGTTCTCGAGCACCGCAACGGTTCCCTGCGGCACCGCGGCGACCTGGGCCACCACCTCAGGACCGGCGACCCCGCTGATCTGCTCGACGGGAAACCCGCCCAGCTCACCGAGACGGACCGACACCGGCGCCATCGTGAACTCTGGATCCACGCCTTTGGGCCGGCCGAGATGGCTGCACACCACCACTTGCGCGCCGAGATCGCGCAGGCGATGAATGGTCGGAAGGCTCGACCGGATACGGAAGTCGTCCGCAACTGCACCATCCCGCAACGGTACGTTGAGGTCGGCGCGCAACAGGACGCGCCGACCTGCAACGTCGATGTCGGCGAGCGTTGGAAGCCTGCTCATCTCAGCGAGACCGAACCGTCAACCGAGGCGAGCGACCAGATCGACCATGCGGCTCGAGTAGCCCCACTCGTTGTCGTACCAGCCGAGCACCTTCACGACGTTGCTTCCCGGCACAATTGCCGCCGCAGCGTCGTAGATGCAGCTGTGCGGGTCGCCCACGATGTCGGTCGAAACGATCGGATCTTCCGTGTACCGCAGGATGCCCTTGAGCGGACCATCCGCCGCCTCCTTGAACGCAGCGTTGACCTCATCGAGGGTCACAGGACGCGCCAGCGTCGCCACCAGGTCGGTGATCGAGCCGTCTGGAACCGGGACCCGCACCGCCATGCCGTGAAGCTTCCCGTTGAGGGATGGCAGCACCTTGCCGACGGCAGAGCCCGCACCCGTGGAAGTCGGGATGATGTTTGCGGCTGCGGCGCGGGCGCGCCGCAGGTCCTTGTGCGGCACGTCCAGAATCGCCTGATCGTTCGTGTAGGCGTGAATTGTGGTGAACATCCCGTCGTTGATACCGAACGACTCGTCCAGCACCTTGGCCATGGGCGCAATGCAGTTGGTCGTGCAGGAGGCGTTGGAGATGATCTTGTGGGTTGCGGGATCGAGATCGGCGTCATTGACACCCAGCACGACCGAGATGTCGGCGTCGCCTGAGGGCGCACTGATCACCACCCACTTGGCGCCTGCCTCGAGGTGCTTGGAGGCGGCGGCGTGGGAGCGGAAGATCCCCGTGGACTCGACGACGACATCGACACCGAGTTCGCCCCATGGCAACGCGGCCGGGTCCCGCTCCGAGTACACCTCAAAACGGTCGCCATCGACGATGAGGTCGCCATCCACCACTTCCACCGTGCCGTCGTACCGGCCGTGGACGCTGTCATAGCGCAGCAGGTGGGCGAGGGTCTCTGCGTCGGTGAGGTCGTTGACCGCCACCATGTCGAATCCTGCATTGTTGCGCTTGGCAGATCTGAAGAAGTTCCGCCCGATCCGTCCAAATCCGTTGATGGCCACCTTCATGGTGTCCGCCTCCCGTGAAGTTGAGTCGTGATGGTCAAGACGCCAGACCGGCCAGCGCCTTGCCGAGGAGCGCAGGATCGTGCTGGGGCCAGGTTGCGGCTGGGTCGGCCAACTCGGCGAGCTCCACGAAAGATCCTTGTGCGGCGAGCTCGTCGCGATCGACCCGAACCGGTTCGAGGGGGGATGCCACATCCACCGTCCCGGACTCGGCGACGATAGCATCCGGGTTTCTCAGGCCGGCCAGGCCGATCAGCGCTTTTACATGGGCCATAAGGTCCATGCCGAGCGTCTCCCCGTCCTGAGTGATGAGATTCGACACGTAGACCAGCTGTGCCGTCGAATCATTCACCGCCTGGGTGATCCCCGGCACGACCAGGGTGGCCAGAATCGAGGTGTAGAGGCTCCCCGGCCCCAACACGATCTGATCCGCAGCTGCGATCTCGGCCACGGCCTGAGGCGAGGCCGTTGCGTTGCGGGGCTCGACCCAAAGACGATCGATCCTCCCCCGAGCGCGCCCGATCGTCGCCTGGCCCGAGAGGGTGTGACCACTGATCTCCGCGGCGAGCCGGAGATGGGCAGGCGCGGCCGGCACGACTGAGCCAACGGACCCGAGCATCTCCCCCGCTGCGTGCAGTGCGGCTGCGAAGCTCCCCTCGATGTCGGCGAACGCCGCAATGAGGAGGTTGCCGAGCGAGTGGCCATGCACGTCGCCTGCTTCAAAGCGGTACTCGAAGAGCGGCCGCCATGGCGAGTCCTCCGGGGTGAGCGCCAGCATGCAGCGCCGGATGTCGCCGGGTGGCGGGATGTCCAGGGCAGGAGCCAGCCTCCCCGATGAGCCGCCGTCGTCTGCGACCGTCACCACCGCGGCGATGCTCGCTGCGTAGCTCCGGACCGCAAGCAGCGCCTGCGCCAGGCCGTGCCCACCACCAATGCACACAACGTGACGGCCGGAGATTCCCCTCACGAGACCTGCGCCTCGCCGGGGACGTCACGATGCCGGACCGTCACGTCGGCGTCGCGATCCTTCAGTCGCGCGGCCAGCTCTTCCGCAATGGCAACGGACCGGTGCCTGCCGCCGGTGCAGCCGACGGCGATGGTGAGATACTTCTTGCCCTCGGCTTCGTAGCGTGGCAGCAAGAACTCGAGCATCCCCACCGTTTGTGCAACAAACTCCTGAGCGTCGTCTGCGCCCATGACGTAGTCACGCACCGCGGCTTCCAGCCCGGTGTGCTCCCTTAGCTCTGGGACCCAGTGCGGGTTGGGAAGGAACCGCACGTCAAAGAGCAGGTCGACCACGCGCGGCACACCTTTCTTGAACCCAAACGACACGAAGTCGACACGCATCGTGCGATCGTCGCGGTCTTCTGCGAAAGCATCCTCGATGCGGCGCCGGAGATCGTGGACGCTCAGCTCGGTCGTGTCGATGATCACATCTGCCATGCCGCGGATCTCCTCGAAGCGGCGACGTTCTTCGGCGATGGACTGCGACAGGGAGCGCGCCGTGATCGGATGCGACCGCCTGGTCTCTTCGAAGCGTTTCGCCAGCGTCGCATCATCGGCATCGAGGAACAGCACGGTGACCCGAATGCCTCGCCCGAGCAAGCCGCGCAGCGCCTCGTCGAGATCGTGAGGGGTCACCCCGCCGCGAGTGTCCACGACGGCCGCCATGCGTGGGTGGTTGCCCTCGACGACACCAACCCGATCTACGACGTCATTGATGAGGGTCGGCGGCAGGTTGTCCACGACGAAGTATCGGAGATCCTCGAGGACGTTGGCGGCCTGCGACCTCCCGGCTCCGGACATTCCGGTGACGATGATGACTCGCGGTTCGATTCTGGGAGCTTCACTCACAAGCGGAGTATCAAGAGGTTGCGCCGATAGGGCAAGCTGTCGTCTCGCCGGACGAAGAAATACTGTCCGCTCCAAGGAGACTGCGGAACAACGTCAGCTTGGGCTCGTGCTCGACCTCGTGACGAGGCACTCCTTCGGTCCTGCGAGCCCGCACGACGCCTTGTCCAGCAGTCTCCCCCCTTCAGGCGGCCCGCTCGGGCCCCGGCATCAGCAGCCGGCTCGCCAAGAGGCTCGCCTATCCGCTGCGCCTCTGAGCATCGATTCTCGAGAGGCAAGACCACGACTACGAGGACCCGTGGAGGCTGGTGTAGAGGTCGGCGGCAACCGACTCGGGCACGACGTCCGCCAGTTGGTCCACGTCAGCCTCGCGGAGACGTTTGAGGCTACCGAAGTGCCGCAGCAGCGACCGCTTCCTCGCCGGGCCGATACCGGGGACTTCGTCGAGCACGGAGTCGACCATGCCCTTCCCCCGCAGAGTCCTGTGGTAGGTCACGGCGAAGCGATGTGCCTCGTCGCGCACTCTCTGCAGGATGTACAACGCTTCTTCGCCGCGAGGTATCAACATCGGCTCTGAAACATTCGGGAAGTAGACCTCTTCGAGCTTCTTGGCGAGGCCGATGACCGGGATGTCGAGATCCAGCTCGTCGAGCACCTTCACCGCCCTGCCGAGCTGCCCCGCCCCACCGTCGATCACCACCAGGGAGGGCACGTAGGAGAACTTTCCGCGCTCGCCGGCCGGCTTTCCTTGGTCGACGACATACGCCGTGAACCTGCGTCGCAACACCTCTTCCATCGCAGCGAAGTCATCTTGCCCGTCGAGCGTTCGTATCTTGAATCGGCGGTAGTCGGGCTTCTTGGGGAGGGCGTCCTCGAATACGACCATCGAGCCGACGGTATCGATTCCCTGATTCGTGGAGATGTCGTAGCACTCGATGCGCAGCGGCGGGTGCTCCAACCCCAAGTGCTCCTGCAGGCTGCGGAGCGCTCGGGCGCGGGCATTGTGATCGCTGCTGCGCTTGAGGCGATGCCGTGCGAACTCCTGTTTGGCGTTGGCCACCGCCGTCTCCATCAGCCGGCGCTTGGCGCCACGCTGCGGGACGCGGAGCGACACCGCAGAGCCGCGGCGGTACCGCAGCCAATCCCGCCACAGGTCCGGATCGTCGGGCAGCTCCTGGACGAGCACGCCATTGGGTGGCTCGTCTGCGCCGTAGAGCTGCCCGAGCAGCACGCCGATCAGCTCTGCCGTGGTCACGTCCTCCACCTTGTCGACGACGGCGGTCTTGCGTCCCGTCACCCGGCCTTTCACGACGCTCAACACGACCAACACCGCCTCGAGATCGTCCTCCTCGATGGCGATCAGATCGAACGTCTCCCGACGCTGGGTCACCAGCTCCTGCCGAGCCAACGCCTTCTCCACGGCGGCAGCCTGGTCCCGCAGCCGCGCCGCCGCCTCGAACTCCTGCCGGCCGGCCGCCTCCTGCATGCGGCTGCGGAGCGACGTGAGGACGTCGTCGCGGTCGCCGTCGAGGAAGCCGGCAAGGCCGTCGACGTGGACCGCATACTCTTCAGCCGACACTTCGCCGACGCAGGGCCCCGAGCACCGCTCGATGTGGAACAGCAGGCAGGGGCGACCCAGCGTTTCGTGGCTCTTGAACTTGCTGTCGGTGCACGTCCTGACCGGGAAGGTGCGGAGGAGTAGATCGAGGGTCTGCCGAATCGCATAGGCGTGGGCATACGGCCCGAAGTACTCGACGCCTTTGCGGCGCTTGCCCCGCATCACCGAGGCCCTTGGCCACTCCTGGTAGCGACTGATTGCCAGGTAGGGGAAGCTCTTGTCATCGCGCAGCTTGATATTGAAACGAGGTTTGTGCTCCTTGATGAGCGAGTACTCGAGCATCAACGCCGCCACCTCGCTGTCGGTGACGATCCACTCCAAGTTGGCTGCGGCGTCGACCATCGCCCGCGTCCTCGCCATGAGGTCCCTGCTGAAGTATTGGGAGGTGCGTTTCCGGAGCGATTTGGCTTTGCCGACGTACAGCACCACGTCCTCGGCGCTGCGGAACATGTACACGCCGGGCGTGTCGGGAACGGATGCGCTCGGGGGACGCGAGACCATGCCAGGAGGTTAGGAGCGCGGTGTGACGCAACCGGACGCAGCTGCGTGCATCACCAGCAGATTCCCCAGTTCAAAAAGGTGGTCGGGCCAATGGCCCGACCACCTCGGAGGAGTTCACCTCGGGCTTCTGTCAGGCCGAGCTTTCACCCGGTGTCCGCAGTCGTGGCGTGGGGCCATGACCCCCGGTGCGCCAACTCCGGTTCCGAAGAACAAGAGTGCGCGAGCGACGCACCTCAAAGGATCGGTCATGACCCTCGACTGGACCCCTGTCTCGCACCGACGTGCCCCCCTCAGAACGTGGTAGATCCCTACCTACCGAAGTAGGTAGGGACTACCGCATCGCCCCCCATGGATAGAACTCACCACGCCCCCCGACGTGGCTGCCTACCACAGGCCTTACATTGCCTGCCGGGGCCCCATGCGGGAATGGGTCGGGCGCACCAATTCACGCGCCATCGGCGATACGGCGGTTCGTGCTACCGCGTCGAGTCCTTGGACCACCGGAATCCGACGAGCCGGGGGATGGCCTCCTGCCCCTCATACCCGGGCTCGGCTGCGACGGCGGCTGGGCTCAGCGGCCGCTCTTCCACCATATCGAGACGCCAGCCCGCTTCGGCGGCGCGGGTCAGGATGGCGCCAAGGGGACGGTGATGAACGGTGGCGGCGTGCCCGCCGATGCGAATCGTCGCCGGACCGGCGTCGAAGTACGTCCCCCAGCGCCACATGACCTCGCCATCAGTGAGATCCACCACCGGCCCCGCCTCCGTCGCGGTGAAGGCCGGATGGTTGGACACGATGACGAGCGAGCCTCCGGTCCGGACGACGCGGTGCGCCTCTCGCAGCAGCTCGATGAGGTCGGCGACGTGCTCTGCGACCAGCACGGCATACGCGCCGGCAAAAACACCGTCCGCCGCCCACTGCAGGCTCGGCAGCCGGCATCGCACCGCCGCACCGTGGCGGGCCGCCCGCTGCAGGAGTGGAAGCGAGATGTCACAACCGAACACCGTCCGGCCGAGATCCCGCATCGTGCGCCCGTCGCCGCAGCCGAGATCGAGCCAGGGCCCCTCGTCCTGCGGCAGCATCTGCCGCACCAAGGGCAGCACGTCCGAACGGAAGATCGGGTCGTCAGCGATCTCCGCGAGCCACCAGTTGGTGAGTTCAATCCACTCGTCCTGCAAGGGACCTCCTAACCTCTCCGCCGTGTCTCAGCGTCGCCTGCTCGCATTCTTCGTCTTCTACATCGCCGCCGCCATGCTTGCAGCCGTCACCGCCGAGAGCTCTGTGTTCTTCGGCGACCTCCCGTTCTACGAGCGCCGCCTCGATCCGATCCTCGACGGGCATCTGCCCTACTTCGATGCGACCTTCGAGCACTTCCCGTTGTCGCTGGCAACCCTGCTGGGGGCCCACGGGCTCTCGCTGATCCCCGGTCTCACGTTCAACACCGGGTTCATCGTCATCAGCGGCGTTTTGCTGGTGTTCGTGCTGAGGACCCTCGAACGTCTCGACGGCCCCGCCGCGACGCGCTGGCTCATCATGACCGTGCCGCTGTTCCCGATCATCCTCTTCCGACTCGACCCCATCGCGCTTGCCATGAGTGCTGCCGCGCTGCTGTACCTGGACCGGGACGATCGAGTGAGGACGTGGGTCACGACGATGCTGGGCGTCGCGGCGCGGGCATGGCCTGTGGTGCTCGCCGCCGCGATGTGGCGCAAGTCGTGGAAAGCTGCGGCGGTGTCCGCCGTCGTCATCACCGGGCTCCTCAGCGTCGGGCTGGTGCTGACCCCCGGGTTCTCGGAAGGACGAAGCTTCAGCGGAATACACCTCGAAACCGTGACCGGGTCGTTGCTGGCGACGTTCCGCCACGTCACGGGCGCCGATCCGCAGATCGCCTCTGCGGCGGGGGCGAGGTACGTGGCGGGCCCCAACTGGATCGTGATCACGAATGCGTTCATAGGGCTTGCCGCCACCGGACCCTTCTTGTGGTCAACCAGAAGGGCGGCCGTACCGGTGCAGCTCAGTCTGCTGACCTACTGCCTGCTCTTGGTGAGCCCGCTGCTCTCGGCGCAGTTCCTGTCGTGGCCGCTGGTGTTCCTCGCCCTGGTCGCCACTGCTCCGGTCGCTGTGGTCGCGGCAACTGGTCTTCTCACCTCGGCCACGTTGTTGGTGTGGGCGCCGTCGTCGGGTTGGTGGATCGGTCTCGTTGCGCTGCGGAATCTGGTGCTGCTGGCGACGCCGTGGCTGATCGCCCGCCGGGTCCTGGGCGACGGCAACGAGGGTCAGCCGAGCATCTCCCGCAGGAACTTGCCGGTGTAGGACTCGGGGACGGCCGCCACTTCCTCTGGCGTTCCGATCGCAACGATACGTCCGCCCTCGTCACCGCCCTCGGGCCCCAGGTCCACGATCCTGTCTGCGGCTTTGACGACATCGAGGTTGTGCTCGATGACGACCACGGTGTTCCCACCGTCGACGAGCCGTTGCAGCACGCCAAGGAGCTTGCGGACGTCTTCGAAGTGGAGCCCTGTGGTGGGCTCGTCGAGGATGTACACGGTCCTCCCGGTCGACCGCTTGCCCAGCTCCGACGACAGCTTCACGCGCTGTGCCTCGCCACCGGACAGGGTGGGTGCCGGCTGTCCGAGCCTGATGTACCCGAGCCCGACGTCGTACAACGTCTGCATGATGCGGGCGATAGGAGGCTGGTTCTCGAAGAAATGGAGGGCCTCCTCGATCGACATGTCCAGCACGTCGGCGATGGAGTGCCCCTTGAACTGCACCTGCAGCGTCTCGCGGTTGTAGCGCCGCCCCTTGCACGTTTCGCACGGTATGTAGACGTCGGGGAGGAAATGCATCTCGATGCGCAACGTCCCATCTCCCTTGCACACCTCACACCGGCCGCCTGCCACGTTGAACGAGAACCGGCCGGGCTGATAGCCACGCATCTTGGCGTCCGGTGTCGAGGCGTAGAGCTGACGGATCCGGTCGAAGGCCTTGGTGTACGTCGCCGGGTTGGAGCGGGGTGTCCGGCCGATGGGTGACTGGTCGATGTTGATGACCTTGTCGATGTGCTCGAGACCCTCGATCCTCCGATGGGCGCCAGGGGCCACCCGTGACGCATGCAGCTCGGAATGGAGCGTCTTCGACAGGATCCCCTGAACGAGTGAGGACTTGCCCGATCCGGAAACGCCGGTCACTGCAGTGAGGGTCCCGAGTGGGAAGGCGACATCGATGTTCTGCAGGTTGTTCTCCGTGGCGCCGATGATGGTGATGGCGTCGCCCGTGCCGCCTCGTCGCGCCGCAGGCGTGGGAATGCTGCGCCGCCCTGCGAGGTAGTCGCCTGTGAGGGATGCAGGCTCCCCGGTGATGTCGGCGAGCGTTCCTTCCGCAACGATGCGGCCCCCGTGCTCTCCCGCCCCTGGGCCGATGTCGACGATGTGATCGGCGATGCGAATGGTCTCTTCGTCGTGCTCGACCACGATGAGCGTGTTGCCCAGGTCCCGCAGCCTCACCAGCGTCTCGATCAGGCGCCGGTTGTCCCGTTGATGCAACCCGATCGACGGCTCGTCGAGGATGTAGAGCACGCCCACCAGCCCAGAGCCGATCTGAGTCGCCAGCCGGATGCGCTGCGCCTCACCGCCTGCGAGGGTCGCTGCCGAGCGCATCAGCGTCAGGTACTCCAGACCGACGTCCACGAGGAACTGCAGCCTGGCACAGATCTCCTTCACGACGAGATCGGCGATGTGGGCGTCTCGCTCACTCAGTTCGAGGCTCTCGAGAAACTCGAGGGATCTGCGCAACGAGGTCCTCGACACTTCGTAGATGCTCTTGCCCGCCACCGTGACCGCAAGCGACACGGCGTTGAGTCTTCCCCCACCACACACGTCACAATGGACCTCGCGCATGTATTGGGCGTAGCCGTCCCGAGCAGACTCGCTGTCCGCGTCTTTGTACCGTCGCGCCAACCACGGCACGGCCCCCTCGTATCCCGCTTGGTATCGCCGTTTGCGCCCAAACCGGTTTTCGTAGGTCACCGTGTACTGGCGATCGCCGCTGCCGTAGAGAATGACCTTCTTGTGGTCGTCCGGGAGGTCCCGGAACGGCGTGTGGACATCGATCCCTTCCGCCTCCGCCACTGCCGTCAGCAGCCGCTTGTAGTACCGCATCCGGTGCCGGCCTCCCCAAGGGGCGACGACGCCTTGATCCAGCGTCTTGTCCTCCTGCGGGACCACCAGGGTGGCATCCACCTGGTATCTGGTACCGAGACCGCTGCACTCCTGGCAGGCGCCGTACGGGCTGTTGAACGAGAAATTGCGTGGCTGAAGCTCCTCGAAGGAGAGACCACACTCCGGACAGGCGTAGTGCTGGGAGAAGGTGAGGGTGGGCCCGTCGATGATGTCGATCAACGCCACACCGTCTGCCAGGGTCAGCGCAGTCTCGAGGGATTCGGTCAGCCGGCGCTCGATGCCTTCCTTGCGAACGAGCCGGTCGACCACCACTTCGATGGTGTGCTGGAAGTACCGATCCAGCTTGATGTCCTCCACCAGGTCCCGCACCTCGCCGTCGATGCGAGCGCGGGAGAAACCGTCCTTGGCCAGGTCTTTCAGCAGCGCTTCGTATTCGCCCTTGCGCCCCCGGACGATGGGGGCCAGCACCTGGAAGCGGGTGCCGTCCGCGAGTTCCAGGATCTGGTCAACGATCTGCTGCGGGGTCTGGCGCGCCACTGCGGCACCGTCGTTCGGGCAGTGCGGCACACCGATACGGGCGTACAGGAGACGCAGATAATCGTGGACCTCGGTGACCGTCCCGACTGTCGATCGTGGGTTGCGGCTTGCCGTCTTCTGGTCAATCGAGATCGCAGGCGACAGCCCCTCGATGAAGTCGACGTGCGGCTTGTCCATCTGCCCGAGGAACTGCCTGGCATAGGCCGACAGGCTCTCGACGTACCGGCGCTGACCCTCCGCATAGATGGTGTCGAACGCCAGCGACGACTTCCCCGAACCCGACAGACCCGTAAAAACGATCAGCTGATCCCGCGGCAGCTCGAGATCCACATTCTTCAGATTGTGCTCGCGAGCACCCTTGACGACGATCGTCTCGCTTGCCACCGTGTTCCGTCCTCGTACTCCGCCATCGAGCCATCGGCGAGTGTAGCGATGGCCGGTGACACGAATTACACCAGTAGAACTTGCTGCCCTCGGCGTAGGCTGCGCCCCGTTCGCGGTCATCGTGTGCCAGGAAGAGACCAATGAGATCGACGGAAGTGCCGCCTCGGGCAGGGGCCACGGCGCCACCAACAATGCTGCTGTTCGCAGGGTTTTTCGGCGTCGTGCTCCTCCTTCGCTTCTGGGCACTCAATCAGCCTCCTGTCTGGGACGGCACGGGGAGCGTGTTTCCCGCAGCATCCTTCCTCGCCGGCAACGGATTCGACCTCGGAGCGCTGCTGGATCAGCCCGGCTATGTGGCAGGAGGGCCGAACGTCCATGCGCTGTCAACGGTGACGTTGATGACGGCCGTTGCCATTCGGCTGCTTGGCGAATCACCGCTCCTCTTCCCCGTCCTCCACATCGTGCACCTGGTTCTCGGCGCCCTCGTCGGGCTCGGCGTCTACCGGATGGCGCACCGGGTCTTCGGCGTGCGCTTGGCGCTGGTGCTCGCGGTCACGTCACTCGTGGTCCCTGTGGTCGCAACGCAAGTAGGCGACATCTACCTCGAGTTGCCTGTGCTGGCCGCGGGCGTGTGGGCGGCGGTGTGGTGGCTGGAAGGGCGGCTTCCATTGGCCGTCCTCGCCGCCAGCCTTGCAGTGACCGCCAAAGACTCGGGGCTGATCGTCGCAGCTGGGCTTGGCGTAGCGACTTGGTTGACGGCACGCAGGGCGGGCAGCAGCGGCCGCGACGCGGTGTGGTTCTTCGCCGTCCCAGGAGCCATTGCGCTGCTCTCCCGGATAGTCCTGATCGGCAGCTCCTCCGTGTCGGAGCAGGCATTCTCGTTCGAACTCGTGCTCACCAGGTTGCTCACCTCGATCGGGTTCCTGGTGCGAGTGCCCGATCTGCTCATCCTCCTGCTGGTCTATCTCTTGGTGCGACCCGCGATATCCGACCGCCCCATCGCGGCCGTAGAGGACCCGACTGAGGCTGCCCGCGTTGAGTCACTCTGCCGGAGCGTGCTGGGTGCGTTCGGGCTGTTCTACCTGTTCACAGGCGGCTACAACATCTCGCTCATACCCCGGTATCTGGCGTTGATCGTGCCGTTCCTGCTGATAGGGCTCGCTCTGCTGTTCGGCCGGGTAGCGCCGCAGTCACGGCTCGAAGCCGGCTTTGCGATCGCGCTCGTGGTCTTTGCGGTGAACGGCACGGGCTGGCTGTATCCGGCGGCAAACACGAACAGCTTCGCCGTCGTCGAGCGCAGCGCCGAGTACAGGGACCTCCTTGCCCTCCACCAGGCAACCTCCCGAGCCATCGCGGCTGTCCCGGACGACATCCCGGTCTTCTACACCGTCGCGGAGCACTACCGGGTCGCCTACCCGGTGTCGGGGTACGTAGACGAACCCGTGCGGAACGGTGTAAACGTCTATCGCAACGAGCCGTTCGACGCCGGCAGGGTCGAGGACTACCCGGACCACTTCTACGTCGTCGTCGACCACCTCGGACTCGGCGGGCGCGCCCTGTACGACGTGTGGCAGGAAGTCGAGGCCGATGCCGGCTACACCACCGCGATCCAAACCTTCACGAGCGGCGAGTTCACGGCGATGGTGATTGAGATCATGAAGACCTCGTGAGCACGCCACGCCAGATCGATGCGGGCCACGCAGCCTGGTGGATGCGTCCGTGGGCGGTCTTTGCGGTGTTCGCCACGATCCTGCTGGCGTTGAAGGCAGGGACGTTGACCCAGCCACCTGCGTGGGATGCGTCCTTCAGTGTGTTCCCTGCCGCCGAGACCCTCGTCGCCTCAGGCTACGACTACACGTACCTCGCCGCGCAGCCCGGGTACCTCAGCACAGGACCCAACGTACACAGCTTCTCCCCTGTGACGCTCCTCACCGCCCTCGCCATCGACGTTCTCGGCGAGGGAACGCGCATGCTCGTCGCCCTGCACGTCATCCACGTGGCGATAGCGGCGCTGGCGGCCACGGGTGTCTTTCTGCTCGCCAGAAAGGTGCTCGAGCCTGTTCCCGCCATCGCATCAACGGCCGCCGCCATGCTCCTACCCCTGGTGCTGACCCAGGCGGGGTTCTTGTACCTGGAGATGCCACTGCTGGCGGCCACCGTCTGGGCCGTCCATTTCTGGCTCGAGGATCGGCGGGGGCTTGCGCTCACCCTCGTGGTGCTCGGGGTGATGATCAAGCAGCCTGGGCTCGCCACCGCTGCGGCGCTGAGCGCTGCCTGCCTGCTCGATCAAACCCGTCCCCGCAACCGCGCAGCATGGGCAGCGGCCTTCGCAGGTGTCCCGTTAGCGGTCGCCGGCGCCGAGCTGGCGGTCAGGGGACACGCCGCCCCCAACCTCGTTCCCTCGGTCGGCTCCTTCCTCGATAGCGGGGCCGACTCGCTGTCCTTTGCGGCGCTCATGCCCGACGTGCTCGTCGTTGTGGCGGCGTATGCGGTGCTACGCCTCATCCGGTCCCACGCCCCGCACGTTCCGAACGGCATCGACCCGGCCGAGATCGAGCGGGTCGGGCTGGTGGGGATGCTCGTGCTCGCAGGATTCATGGCCTTCCATGCGGCCGGCGCAAGTCTCGGGTTCGTCTTGCTGCCCAGGTATTGGGTGCAGGTCGTGCCCTTTGTCGTTGTTGGCGCTGCCGTGGAGCTGCGGCGCTTCACCGGCAGGTCCGCCGTCACGACCGCGGCGCTCGCGCTGTGCGCCGTTTCGCTCGTGAACGTCTCCGGCAGGTTGTACGACGAGCCGGATTGTGCCGACTTCGTCTGCTTTGAGCGGTCGGCCGAGTATCTCCCCCTCATCGACAACCAGATCGAGGCAGCCGCTGCGGTCGAGCTCCTGCCATCCGACGTCGCCGTCGTCGTGAGTCGCAACACGGCGTACCGCCTCCTGTATCCCGCCAACACCTATGTGTCCACGCCACGCGACCAGGTCATCACCGTCAACAACGTGCCGGCGGCCCAACGGCGGGAGCTCAGCGCCTATCCGGCGGAGATCTATCTGGTCACCGATGGCTTGGGTGCGGGTGCGGCCGATCTCGAGGCGTTGTGGGAGGCGGCCAGAGCCGCAGGGGCCGTCCAATCCGAGCGCCGCATCGAAACCGGCCGATTCACCACGGTGATCGTGCACATCCAACGTGTGCCGTAACGCCTTGCAACACGGCAACGGCCTGTCAGTGGATGGCCTCCGTCACCTCTCGCAGCTCCCGCTTCAGCTCGTTGATCTCGTCACGGAGGCGCGCCGCATACTCAAAGCGCAACTCGGTCGCCGCTTCGTGCATCTCCTCCTCCAGGCTCTGGATCAACCGCCGCAGATCGTCGTGGGAGAGATCGAGGGGCTCCCGTGACGTCAATTCGCGCCGCCGCCGGTCACCCGCAGCAGGGGCATCGCTCGACGAGAGCAGTTCCAGAATGTCGGTGACCTTCTTGCGAATGGTCTGCGGGTCGATGCCATGCTCCTCGTTGTAGAGCATCTGGCGGCGGCGGCGGCGGTTGGTCTCGTTGATGGCCCGCTGCATCGAGTCGGTGACGCCGTCTGCGTACATGATGACCTGGCCATCGACGTTGCGGGCTGCACGGCCGATCGTCTGCACGAGGCTCGTCTCCGAGCGCAGAAACCCTTCCTTGTCGGCATCGAGGATCGCCACGAGCGAAACCTCGGGGAGATCCAACCCTTCTCGCAGCAGGTTGACGCCCACCAGCACGTCGTACTCGCCGAGGCGTAGGTCGCGGAGAATCTGAACCCGCTCCAGCGTGTCGATGTCGCTGTGCAGGTAGCGACCCCTCAATCCCAGCTCCAGCAGGTAGTTGCTGAGGTCCTCGGCCATCTTCTTGGTCAGGGTGGTCACGAGCACACGGCGATCGTTCTCGGCTCTGACCCGAACCTCCTCGACGAGGTCGTCGATCTGCCCTTTCGTGGGACGCACGATCACCTCAGGATCGACCAGTCCCGTCGGTCTGATGATCTGCTCGACCACGCTGGTCGAATGCTGCAGCTCCCAAGCCGATGGCGTGGCAGACAGCAGCACCGCCTGTTTGGTCCGTTCGTACCACTCTTCGAAGGTCAAAGGGCGGTTGTCCCGTGCGGTGGGGAGCCGGAACCCATGTTCGACCAGCACATCCTTGCGGCTTCGATCCCCCGCATACTGGCCGTGGATCTGCGGGATCGTCACATGGCTCTCGTCCACGACGAGGAGGAAGTCGTCGGGGAAGTAGTCCAGCAAGGTGTACGGCGGGTCGCCCGGCTTCCGTCCGTCGAGGTAGACCGAGTAGTTCTCGATGCCCGCACACGTGCCGATCTCCCGCATCATCTCCATGTCGTAGCTGGTCCGCATCCGCAGCCGCTGTGCCTCCAGCATCTTGCCCTGCCGCTCGAACTCACGGAGCCGCTCCTGCAGCTCGACCTCGATCCCTGCGATGGCGTTGAGGATCCGGTCTCGACCCGTGACGTAGTGAGAAGCGGGATAGATCCACAGTTCGGACAGCTCGTCGATCACCTCTCCCGTCACGGGGTTCATCTGGGTGATGCGCTCGACTTCGTCGCCAAAATACTCGACACGAAACACCGACTCCTCATACGAAGGGAAGACCTCGAGGGTGTCGCCCCTGACCCGGAAGCGCCCCCGCACGAGGTTGACCTCGTTCCTCTCGTACTGGATGTCGACGAGACGGCGCACCGCCCAGTCCAGCGGGAGCTCGACACCCACCACGAGCCTGAGCAACTGACCTTCGTACTGCTCGGGCGAGCCGAGTCCGTAGATGGCCGACACGGACGCCACGATGATGACGTCGCGGCGGCTCAGCAGCGCTGCAGTGGCCGAGTGACGGAGCCGATCGATCTCGTCGTTGATCGTCGATTCCTTCTCGATGTACGTGTCGGTCTGGGCGATGTACGCCTCAGGTTGGTAGTAGTCGTAGTAGCTGACGAAATATTCGACCCGATTGTTGGGGAAGAACTGGCGGAACTCGTTGGCGAGCTGGGCCGCCAACGCCTTGTTCGGTGCCAGCACGAGCGTCGGTCGCTGCACCTGCTCGATGACCCACGCGACCGTCGCCGACTTCCCCGAACCCGTGATGCCCAGCAACGTCTGGAAGCGCTCCCCCGCATTGATGCCGGCAGTCAGTCGTGCAATCGCCTCCGGCTGGTCGCCTGCGGGGGAGAAGTCGGATTCGAGCTTGAACGGGCGCATGGGCGCAGCGTACCGGGTGGGTGCGACATATCAGGCCTCGCTCGGGCAGGAGACGACGTTTTCCCACCAGTCGGCCACACGAGGTCGCAATGCGTCGAGATCACCGTCGTTGACGATGATCGAGTCGGCGATGGCCGTCCACTGCGGCAATGACGGTTGCGCGGTCATCCTGCTGCGCACGTCTTCCTCCACCATGCCACGGGCGACCGCACGCAGCAGCCGTACGTCGTCTGGGGCGATCACGACCAGCCGGTGCCATCCCGGTCCGAGGATGTCGATCGTCAACGGCAACTCGACCACAACGACCGCGTCTCTCGCTGCAGCGGCGAGATCGTGGATACGAGCTGCGATGTGGGGATGGGTCAGACCCTCGAGCGTTGCCAGCTCCGCAGGGTCTGTGAAGACGATCTCGCCGAGCACCCTTCGATCGATGCGGCCCCCGACCAGAGCCTCTGGCCATCTCTCCGCGACCGCCTGAAAGGCTTCGCCGGCGGGCTCGAGCACCGCATGGCCGATACGGTCCGCGTCGATCACGATGGCGCCACGCTCTTCGAGGAGCCCACCCACCGTGCTCTTCCCACTGCCGATCGGCCCTGCAACGATCACCCGGCGGACCCCCATGAGGTCCTTCGAAGACACCATCCACTGACTGTACCCTTGCGGCCATGGAGCGCTCTGATGCCACGGCCTGGGAGACTCGCTTCGACTGGACGCTCACCGCGCTCATGTTCGGAGCGTTCGGTCTCGCCATCTTCCTGAGCGGCCTCGACGAAACAGACCGTGACAGCCAGTTGCTGGCCGCCATCATCGCCGGCACGTTCGTCGTGGTGCTCCAGGCAACACCCCGCCGAGTCCGCGAGCAACGCGTCGCCGGAGAATTGCTCGCCACGGTTGGCGTCCTCGCCACGCTGGCCGCTGTCGCGCTCACCGACGGCGGAAATGGCGGGTACCTTCTCCTGGTCAGCGTGCCGATCTTCTTCGCTTCCGCCTTCATGGGATTCCGGGTTGGCATGGAAACGGCCCTGCTCGCCACTGCGGGAATGGTTGGCATCCTGATGGTCCTCGATTTGTCCGTCGTCGACCGCGCCACAACGCTCGTGCTGTACATGCTGATCGGCTTCACGTTCAGCCAGGCCAGGCGCCTTCTGGTCATCGAGCGGGCCAGGTACGACGCACTCCAGGCCGCCGGGGCGATGGATGCTGCTCGGGTCGAGCGTCTGGAGTCTGCTCACGGGCTGCTCGTCGAGCTCGTCAACCTCGCAGGCACCAGCGAGCTGAGCGCGGTCAACGTCGGAGAATCGGCGCTCATCGATCTGTCGCAGACCATCCCGTTCTCGTACGGCAGCGTCTCCTCGGCAGGCGACCGCGAGATCGTCGCCGAGTGGGGCACAATGGCATCAAACTCGGCGGGGTCGGAGTTCCCGATCTCCATCACCGACCGTACGCTCGGCTGGCTCAGGATCTGGCACGATCCGTCGCTCTCCTTGGAGGAGCACCAGGCGACCATTGATGCGACCACAGCGGGGATTGCCCTTGCATTCGACAACATCTCTCTCCTGCAGACGGTTGCTCGACGATCCATCCAGGATGAGCGCAACCGGGTGGCTCGAGAGCTGCACGACGACATCGGCCCCGCACTTGCCTCCCTCGGGTTGAACATGGACATCTTGCTCACCACGGCGGAGACGACTGCGGCAAAACGCCAGCTCACGAGACTCCGCAGCAACGTCACGAGTCTCGTCGAGCGGGTGAGAGCCACCGTTGCCTCCCTGCGAAGAGCGGACACGACGACCGTGGTCGAGCACATCCACCGCATCGCCGCCGAACTCGGTGCGGGACCTCCTCGCATCGTCGTCAAGATCGATGAGCGTGGCGTAGTCGACGGTGCGATCGCCGCGGAGGTGGGGGCCATCCTCATCGAGGGAGTGCGCAACGCCGCACGACACGCCGATGCAAGGACCATCACGATTGAAGGTTTGGTCGACCGGGAGCACGGACGCATCTCGGTCACCGATGACGGGCGCGGATTCGACTCCACCGCCGACTACCCAGGCCACTTCGGGCTGGTCGGCATGACAGAAAGGGCGGCGGCGATCGACGGCACGCTTGAAATCCAATCCCATCTGGGCCGAGGCACGACTTTGACAGTAGGGTGGGGCACCCAACCCCCATTGGTTTCACCATGATTGATGTACTGATTGCGGACGACCACACCCTCATGCTCGAGTCCCTCGCCGAGGCGCTCGACAGCATCCCCGATATCCGCGTCGTCGCCACTGCGAGCGACGGCACGGAATTGATCGAGCAGACCCGCCGCTACCAGCCCAACGTGCTGCTGGTCGACATCGAGATGCCCCAGCTGTCCGGCATCGCGGCCTTGCGCGAGATGTCGGGGTCCATCCCGGCCATCATCGTCACCATGCACACCGGCGAAGCGGAGCGTCGCCAGGCGCAAGCCGCCGGAGCCGTCGGCTTCCTGTCGAAGGCCACGCCGCTCCCCGACCTCGCTGCCGCCGTTCGCGCCGCAGCCGCGGGAGAGCATCTCCTCGGCGAGGAGGACATAGGGGACATCCTCGATCGGCACCGTGCTCCACAGCTCGATGCCGGGGCGGCATCGCTCACTGCGAGGGAGCGGGAGATCCTCCGACTCCTTGCGCAGGGAGTGAGTGCGACAGACGAGTTGGCCGATCTGCTCTTCATATCGCAGAAGACCGTGAAGAACCATCTGGCGAACATCTACGACAAGCTGGCCGTCGCCGACCGTGCCCAGGCCGCCGTCGAGGCGATCCGGCTCGGACTCCACCGCGACCAGCCGGAGAATCGTTAGGTCGAGCGCCCTATAGCCGTCGATTTCTGACGTATCTACACTTTGCCTTGCATCGCCCTTTAGGAGGTTTGGGAATGGTTATGCGACTATGGACCAGCGTGGAGAGTTATCTGCTGAGCGACGACGACGGCGCCAGCCTCGTCGAGTACGCACTGCTGCTCGCCCTGATCGCCCTGGTTGCCATTGCAGCCGTGTCGGTCGTCGGCGACAACGTGTCACAGGACTTCCAGGACATCGCCGACAGCCTCTGAGCCGTCGGCCCGAAAAGACCCAACCGCCTGCCTGGTGCTTGCCACCACGGCGGGCGGTTGCGCGTCAGGGGCGTGGGTGCGTCACGGGCGACAGGCGGCGGCGACAACCGAGAAGTACTCGTCGCTGTAGCAGGTCTCCCATCCCTGCCCGACGAGACCGGGCAGGAGATCGCTGTCGTGTTCGAGCAGCGCCTGGTCGATGTCCCACTCGGCAAACAACTCGTCCCAGGTGATCCCAAAAGCCGCGTCGAGGAACTCGCTGAGGAACTCGGCACCGTACAGCTCGACCCTGTCGTCCACGAACACCGGCAATCGATCAGCGTCCGCGTAGATGAGATAGCCGCCGGGGCCCATCGTCTGAAACAGCGGCCCGTCCGACAGGGCGTCCACCGCAGCCTGGGACGGGAATCGCTCTTCGTCGAGACCAGACGGCAGGGCCACCATCAGCAGACCAAGGGCGACGATCACCACTCCGGTTGCCATCGCGAGCGCATCACCTCTGGGTACTTCGTCGTCCTGACGGAACGGAGCAATTGCGTCTCCAACCCACGGCATCAAGAGGATGACGGCCGGCAGCACGTTGCGCGACGACGTGAGCCCAAACCCGATCATCGGGAGGATCATCCACAGATCCCGCAGCGGGATGCGCTGCCCCGCAAAACCCACCATCAGCAGGCCGATGATGATCACAAACGGCATGAGCCACAGGTTCTGGAAGTTGGGCGGCTGCCACTCGACGATGAAGTCGAGACCGGCACGATTGGTTCCAAACCGGTACAGGATCTCCCACACTCCCCAGCCGTGGGCCGTCAATGACACCGTCACCAGGCTGAGCACGATGACACGAAGGTGCCGCCGCGATCCGAGCCGGAGGGCATCCAGCACGAGGATGCCGATACCGATGATGAAGGACCCGTGGACGGCTGCCCACACCCACATCAGTCCCGGCACGACCCACAGGTGTTTGCCCCGAGACGCCACCACCACCGCCATCAGCGCAAAGAAGAGATAGCTCAAGAGCACGGGACGCGGGTTGGCGTAGGGCTGGATGATCCATCCGAAGAGCACGGTGCCGGCGGCGATCGACGCCAGCGAGCCGCCTCGGGACATGAGCAGCACGACGATCACCGCGATGACCAGCGATCCGGCGAGGAAGTTGAACCACGGCACCCACGTCAGGTTCCCGAAGGTGTTCTCTGCCCAGCCGTACAAGAGATCCGCAAGCCATGATTGAGTGCGCCAGGATTCACCCACCTTGGTGAAGGAGTACGGATCGGTGCGCAGCACTTCACCGGACGAGAGCTGATCGACTCCAGCCCTGATGTGCCACAAGAAGGAATTGTCGCCAATGGGGAGTCGGGCCCGCACCGCAAGCGCAAAGAACGGCACGAGGAGCCACAGATGCCGGATGCCGATGCGCCGCAAGGGGATCTCAGTTCGAGAGGTTGCGGAAGATGTTGATGGCGGCGGGGCCGAGCAGGATCACGAAGATCGAGGGAAAGATGCAGAACACCAGCGGAAACACCATCTTGACCGGTGCGGCAAAGGCTCGCTCCTGAGCGCGCTGCCGCCTCCTGGTGCGCATCTCGTCGGCCTGCACGCGGAGCATGCGACCCACACTGACTCCAAACGTGTCCGCCTGGTTCATGGCCAGCACGAACGAGTTGAGATCGTCAACGTCGGTTCGCTCGGCCAGGGACAGCATCGCTTCATGGCGGCTCACCCCTACCCGCGTTTCCTGCAGCATCCTCCCGAACTCGTCGCTGAGCTCCCCAGGCACGTGATCTACAACCCGGCCGAGGGCGGCCTCGAAGCCCATCCCGGCCTCGATGGAGATCACCAGCAGGTCGATGATGTCGGGGAGATCCCGCTCGATGGACCGCACCCGCTCGTCGATCCTCCTGTTGAGCACCTGGTCGGGACCGGCGTAGCCGCCGAGAGCGCAGATGATGAGAAGGATCAGCGATTCGTTGCCGGTCGTGAATCGTGCCAGCCAGAAGAACACCCCTGCGCCCGCCAGCAAGGACAAGACTCGGATGGCCGCCCACGACGACTCATCGACCGCCGGGTACCAGTCGGCCCTGATCAGCCGTTGCCGGGTGCGAGACACCCAGGCCTGCGGAGTGATGCGCATCCCCAGCGACCCCAGGCGACGGAAGACCGGGACGACGGCACGATCGACCAAGCTCGTCTGCATGATGTCCGGATTCGCCTGAAGATCGACGAGTCTGCGGTTGGCCGAACGACCGGAGTCCTGCACACGGGTGCCGACGGTGAATGCGATGTAAGCGACCGCGACGGCGACCGTCACGAGGGCAATCATCAACCGGGTGTCCACAGCTACACCTCGATCCTGATGATCCGGGAGAGCCACACCAGGCCGAGAGCGAGCAGCACCCCTGCCCCGACGAGCGCCAGCACGCCCGTGCGGGTGTCGAGCATCGGTTGGACGTATTCACGATTGGAGGTGAAGAGGAGGAAGAACAGGGCAAACGGCATGGCCCCGAGGACGATCGCGGAGATCCGCCCTTCGGCCGTCAACGCCCGAGTCTCCCTGCGGAGGCGGCCACGGTGCAAGATGGTCTCAGACGTGGTTTGCAGGACTTCGGCCAGGTTGCCGCCCACCTCTCTCTGGATGGTGAAAGCGAGCACGACCCAGTCGAAGTCGGTGGACTCCATCCGAGTCGCCGAGTCTTGGAGCGACTCGCTCACCGAACGACCAAGCCGAATCTCGTTCAGCACGCGCTGGAACTCGCGGGAGGTGGGTTGGGGTGCCTCCTGGGACACGGCCTCGAGTGCCTGTTGCATGGAGTAGCCGGCACGCAGCGATGTGGCCAAGAGGTTCAGCGTGTCGGGCAGTTGGTCTTCGAAGCGGCGGCGCTGCTGGGACGCCACGGCAGAGACGCCGGCGGCGACGAGTGCCGCAGCCAGCAAGCCGAAGCCGATTGCGGAGATGGGATTGCCGGTGACAATCAGCGCCGCGAACCCGACGGCGACGGCAAGCGCCAGCCCAAAAGCGATGGCCTCGCCTGGTCGGATCGCGATGTTGGCCTGCTGGAGGGCGGTCTCGATTTGGCCGAGCACGCCACGACGCTCTGCGATCCGCTCGGCCCGCACGGCGAAGCGTCGCAGGAAGCGAAGCCTGGCAAGGAAGCCGAGGTCGGTTTGGCCCCCCGTGTACGGGCTGAGCCGCGACTCGAGGTCACGTTCGACGGATTGACTGCCGAGCAGCAGGGTGACAATCAGAAACAGCGCAATCGCTGCCGCAAGCACCGCCAACACTGCGAACAAGCGTGCGGTGGGGCTGATCGCCTCGGCTGCCAGCAGGATGGCGGACGTCGGGAGAGTCACCGGGGACGCGCCTGGATCGGTTCAGGTTCGAAGAGCTCGGGTGCAAGCGTGATGCCGTTCTGCTCCAGTTGCTCCGAGAACCGCGGCCGGAAGCCCGTCGCCTTGAGGCGGCCGAGATACCGGCCGTCCTCGTCGACCCCCATGCCGTAGTCGAACAGGAAAAGATCGTTGGTCGTGACGACGTCGCCCTCCATGCCGAGGACTTCGGTCACGTGGGTGACTCTGCGGGAACCGTCCCGCAAGCGATGGAGGTGCACGATGAGGTCCACGGCAGAAGCGATCTGCTCACGAATGGCCCGGATCGGAAGGTCCATTCCGGCCATCAGCACCATGGTCTCGATGCGGGACATGGTGTCCCTTGGCGAGTTGGAGTGAATCGTCGTCAGGGAGCCGTCGTGACCGGTGTTCATCGCCTGCAGCATGTCGAGGGCTTCTCCGCCGCGGGCCTCCCCGACGATGATGCGGTCGGGGCGCATGCGCAGGGAGTTGCGAACGAGGTCGCGGATCGTCACGGCACCCTTGCCCTCCAGATTCGGCGGCCGGTACTCCAGCCCCAGCACGTGCACCTGATTCAGTCGGAGCTCGGCGGCGTCCTCGATCGTGACGATGCGCTCGTTGTCCGGGATGAAGCTCGACAGCACGTTGAGCAGCGTCGTCTTCCCTGAACCGGTCGAGCCCGAGACGATGATGTTCACTCTCCCGAGCACGCACCGCCGGATGAAGCCCGCAACCTGAGCGGTGATCGTCCCGTTCTGGATGAGATCGTCAACGGTGAAGGGGTCGACGGAGAACTTCCGGATGGTGAGGAACGGCCCGCCGATTGCCAGGGGATGCACCACGGCATTGACCCGGGACCCGTCGGGGAGCCGGGCGTCCACCATGGGATTCGACTCGTCGATCCGGCGACCCACCTGACCGACGATCTTCTCGATGATCCGGGCGACATGGGTGCCGTCGACAAACCGGGTATCGGTCAGGTGCAGGATGCCATGGCGCTCCACCCACACCTGATGTGGGCCGTTGACCATGACCTCGTTGACCGCCGGATCGGCGAGAAAGGGGTCGATGGGGCCGTAGCCGAGGACATCGTCGGCAATCTCCTGCAGCAGAGACAACCGATCGGGGCGCGCCAGCGGCACCGACTCTTCCTGATCGAGTGCCCATTCGAGCATCTCCATCACGCGCAGCTTCAGCTCCGCATCGCTCAGCTGGCTGTCGTAGAGGGTCGGACCGAGACCCTCGACCACCTTGTAGTGGAGGCGGCGCCGCAGATCCTGGCGCGCTTCTTCGCGCTGCCCCTCGATCGTACTGTCTGCGGCCCTGGCGGCCCGCACTCTGTCCGCAAGACTCATCTGCTCGCCTCACCTGTCATCGGCCGAAACGACGCCGCCCCTCTTCGTTAGGGGCGTCCTTCGGGTCGTCGTACACCAGTCGTGCCACGTTACGGAAGTCGCGCGCCACCCGCGACCTTGGATGGAGCTCAACGACGGGCACGCCTTCGTTGATCGCACGGGGCACCAGCTTGTCCGACACCACGGCTGCCTGTACCTGGAGTCCGAGCGAACGCTCCATCTCCCCCACGTCCAGCCGCGCCTTGGAGTTGTGGCGATTCAGGACGAGTTTGATCTTCTCGAAGGGGAACTTGATCAGACGCAACGTATCGAGCGCCAGCTTGGCGTTCTTGACACTCGGCAGGTCCATATCGACGACCAGCAGCACCACGTCGCTGCGCTCGAGGATCGACAACACCGGCTCGTCGAGGAACGGCGCGGTATCGATGACGATGTAGTCGAACATGCGCCGCAGCATGCCCAACGTGCGCACGACGACGGGGGTGGAGACTTCATCCGCCAACGCAGGTTCGAGGGGCGCCGCCAGCACGCGCAGGCCGCTCGTGTGGCGGGCCAGCAGGCTGCCGAGCAACTCCTCGTCGAGCTTCTCGATGTCTCTGGCCGCGTCGACGATCGTATGCTTGGGGTCGACCTGGAGCGCAATACACACGTCCCCGAACTGCAGATCGGCGTCCATGACGACGACACGATCCGGCTCCGACCACTCCGCCAGGCTGACCGCCACGTTGGTCGTGGTGACCGTCTTCCCAGCGCCACCCTTCGGGGACATGATGGTGACGACCTTGCCGATACGCGGACGCCAGTCTTTCGGCGTGTCGGCGTCGTCGAGGTTCTGCCCGACGAGCTGGAGGGACTCGTCGAGCTTCTGTCGCGTCAGCGGGGTCTCGATGACGTCGCGGATCCCGACTCGCATCGCGGTGCGGAGCACGTCCGTGTTCAACTCGTCGGTGGCGAGCACCACCGGCAGACCAGGCCGGAGCTCGAAGAGCTGGCGCACGTCTCGCACCGTGTCGGAGGATCCAAACGTCGGGCCGAGAATCGCAACCTGGATGCCCTCTTCGACCAACCTGCGTTGCGCATCGCTCATGTTCCGAGCGGTGTAGGTGGTGTGGTCGCCCAGCAGCCCCTTGGTGTCGTCGACGAACCCGTCGTCGGCATCAACCAGGAGGACCGACCAGGAGACGTCAGCCACCGAGCGCCTCCAGCTCCTCGCGCAGCCTATCCACGAACCCAAAGATGTCGTCTACGGTGACTCCCCGCGTTGCGAACTCACTGTACGGTGTGTCGGCAGGAAGCAGCGAAAGCGACAGCTGAGCATTCTGGCGAAGAAACTCCAGCGTCTCGGCCTGGGCGGGGGTCACTTCGAGGACCACGATCGCCTCGCCAACGGCCGGTGCGGTGTCGACCCCGGCGGCCGAGGTCCGCGTGGCGTCGTCGAATGCGATCACCTCGATGTCTTGCAACACCGTCTGTGTGAACCGCACCGTGTCGGGAAGCGAGTCTGCATACCGGCTGAGCGGATCCTCCGGAGGCTCGATGACACTGATCACTTCCCCGGTCACCGGATCGGTGATCACGGTCGGCTCTGAGACCGTTCCTCCCAGCAGCCCGGACAAGTCGGCGTTCTGCAGCACGATGTCCCGCGTCTCGGGATCTGAGAGCAGCGAGTTGAGCCCGGCAACGTTGAGCGAGAACGTAGCCAGCACGTTCACGCTGTCGCCCGGGCGGATGAAGCCTCCGACGTTGCCCACCAAGCCAGGGCTGACCGCGATCGCGACCTTGCCCTGCGGGATATCGGCGGAGAGCTTGTCGAGGTCGAGCTCCGACGCAGGCACGAACATCGCGGTCGTGATGAGCTGTCCCGCACTGATCGGTCCGGCGGCAAATCCAGTGGCCAGCAGCGCCTGCAGGTCCTTCGGGTTGTCGTCGCACACCGCAAAGTCGACATCGTCGGCTTCGGTGTCGACCGGTCCGGTGCACAAGATCTCAGATCCGACAAAAACGACATTCTCGGCGAGCGCCGTCGACTCGGAGATCGAAACTGCAGCGGCGGTGCCATCGGTGCCGGGTGCGATCGGTGCGCTGGCGCGGTACACCACCACTTCGGCAATGTCGGCGCGAACGTTGCCCTCGACCGTCGTGACGTATTGCCACACCGAAAAGGCCGCCAAACCCGCCAGCACGAGCGATACCAGCAAGACCACGGCTCGCCGACTCATGTCTGGCCCCCCTCGTTCACAGCAGCGTCCCCGGAATCAAGCCGAGGAAGAAACGCCAGACTGGCACGTTCACCCACCAGAAACAACCACCCCGTCACTTCCGGCCGATGCCGCGCTCCTTGAGCTCCGCAAGGATGGCCTCAAGGGACGCGTCGGCATTGAACGAGGGTGCCTCGCTGGCTTCTTCCTCACGCTGGAACTCACGGCGACGAGGCCGCTCCGGGGTCTCGGTGCGACGTTCGGTCCATTGCGAGCGCTCTTCCCACTCGGGCAGGGCTTGCTTGATCGATAGGCTCACCCTGCGGCGATCCGCATCGATCTCCGTGACCTTGACCCGCACCGGCTGGCTGATGGAAAGCTCGAGCTCTGGGCTGTCGACATGGTGGATGGCGATCTCCGACACGTGAACGAGACCTTCGACGCCGTCTCCAACCGAGACGAAGGCGCCGAACGGCACCGTCTTGGTGACCTGGCCGTCGATGATGGTGCCCGGCTCGATCTCGCGGGCAAACGTGTCCCACGGGTCTTCTTTGGTCTGGCGTATCGAGAGCGAAATCCGCTCCCGATCTCGATCGACCTCCAGGACGCGAACGTCCACCTTGTCCCCGACGTTCACTATCTCACCGGGGTGGGACACGTGTTGCCACGACAGCTCGGAGACGTGGACCAGACCATCCATGCCACCCAAGTCGACAAAGGCGCCGAAGTTGACCACGGATGAGACCACGCCGGAGCGAACGTCGCCCGGCTGGAGATCGGAGAGGAACGCTTGCCGCTGCTCGGCCTGAGCCTCTTCGAGGTACGCCCTGCGGGACAGAACGACGTTGTTGCGGTTCTTGTCGAGCTCGATGACCTTTGCCTCGATGATCTCGCCCACGAACGGATGCAGGTCGCGGACTCTGCGGAGATCCACCAGCGATGCCGGGAGGAAGCCGCGCAGGCCGATGTCGACGATCAGGCCACCCTTGACGACCTCGATGACGGGACCGTTGACGGTGCCGCCCTCTGCCATGATCCGCTCGATGCGGCCCCAGGCACGCTCGTACTGCGCCCGCTTCTTGGAGAGCACGAGCCGTCCCGACTCGTCCTCCTTCTGCATGACGAGCGCCTCGATCTCGTCGCCGACCTTGACCACGTCTGCCGGGTTGGCGCTGTTGCGAATGGACAACTCGTTGGCGGGGACCACGCCCTCGGATTTGTAGCCGATGTCGATCAGCGCTTCGTCGGGATCAACTCTGACGACGATGCCGGCAACGATGTCGCCCTCTTTGAACTCGAACACCGTCCGATCGATGGCGGCGGCGAAGTCGTCCGCCGACAGATCGTCGGCGACGTCGCCGATGTCCTTTGGTGCCGTGATCGCAGGACGTTCGCCGTGGTCGGCGGGCGTGAAGGTCACGCTTGCGCCTTCGGCCTCATCCCCCGTAACGACGGCCTCAGCCACGACAGCCTCAGCCACGACAGCCTCAGCCACGACAGCCTCAGCCACGACAGCCTCAGCCACGACAGCCTCAGCCACGACAGCCTCAGCCACGAGCGGCCTCAGCCACAGCGACGACATCTGCCGCCTCCATCACGGGCTCCGCGGCCACCCCACTGTCGTCGGCAGCAACACCGGCTGCTTCCTGCTCGGGTGTTGCCACCTCGGGTGCAGGCTCAGCCATACCGGCCTCGCCATCAACCGCCTCGGCGGCAGCACTCAACTCGGCGGCAACCTGGGCAGCGTCTGCTGCGGGTGCTGCGTCAGGGGTTTCGGGGACACTTGCCTCCCCGGGGGGTGCGACTTCAGCCGCTGCGGAGGAAACGGTCTCCTCCGGGGTCAGATCAGAAGCGGTTGCTTCCGATTCGTTCTCGATGGCCATGCGACGACATCAACTCCTATGAACAAAAATGAGTTGCTCCCAAGCGCGGGTGCTCGACCTTCGTTGAGAGCGATGTAAGCGTAACAGGTCGTGGGTGACCTAGGGAAAGGAATGTTCGCCGGCCGGCGGCGACACCGCCTCACGACTTGCACTCGGCGAGGCTGCGGCCCACCCCCACGTCCACTCGCAACGGTACCCGCAGCTCGACAATGCCTTCCATCACGCGAACCGTGGTCTCGGTGACGGCCTCGATCTCGTCCTCGGGAACCTCGATCACGAGCTCGTCGTGGATCTGGAGCAGCATCTCTGCGCCGTAGCCTGCCGCCCGGAACTCGGCATCGAGCTCGACCATCGCCTTCTTGATGATGTCGGCGGCAGAGCCCTGGATCGGAGCGTTCAGCGCCATACGCTCTCCTGCCTGGCGGTCCCGGAAACTCCGGCTCGCCAGCTCGGGGAGATACCTGCGTCGCCCCAGCAAGGTGGTGGTGTACCCGCTGCTCCTCGCCTCGTCCACGATTCCCTGCATGAACTCCTGCACGTCGGGAAACTGCGCAAAATATGCATCCATCTGTGCCTGGGCCTCTTCCCGAGAGATCTCGAGCCGTTGCGCCAGACCGTAGGCCTCCATGCCGTAGAGCAGCCCGAAGTTCACCATCTTGGCGCGGCGCCGCTGGTCGGCGGTGACCTCGGTCACTGCGACGCCGTTCACCCTCGCAGCCGTCGCAGTGTGGATGTCCGTATCATTCGCGAAGGCCTCCACCAACCCTGCGTCACCGGAGAGATGCGCCAGAATCCTCAACTCGATCTGTGAGTAGTCGGCGACCAGGAACACCGAGCCCTCCTGGGCGACAAAGGCTGCCCGGATCGTGCGCCCCTCCTCACTCCTGACGGGGATGTTCTGGAGATTGGGCTGTTCCTGCGAAAGCCTGCCCGTGGCCGCGGCCATCTGGTTGAAGCGGCCCCGAACCCTGCCGTCGGCTTCGATCAGCGGGAGGAGCGCATCCACGTAGGTGGAGCGCAGCTTCTCCAACTCGCGGTACTGGAGCAAGTAGTCGACCATCGGGTGCGCATCGCGGAGTTTGGCCAGCACCGTGGCGTCTGTGGACGGCGCACCTTTGGGGGTCTTCTTGAGGACGGGCAAACCCAGCCGATCAAAGAGGATCTCGCGCAGTTGCAGCGTCGAGTTGACATTGAACGGGCCACCGGCCGCTTCGTGGATCTCCGCCTCGAGGGTGGCGAGCCGGCCCTTGAGATCGACCGACAAGCCCTCCAGAAAGGCACGATCAACGCCGATGCCCGTCTCTTCCATCTGGGCGAGCAAGGTCACCAGCGGCAACTCGATCTCGTCGAGGAGCTGGGTTCCGCCGCGGACGTCGACCTTCTCTTGGAGCGGGGCCACGAGCCGGGAGACGGCGACTGCCCGCCGCGCTGCGGCTTCGAGATCCGGTTCCTGGGAGTCCTCCGCCGCATCGAAGTCGAAGGCGGCTTGGTCCGACGCGGCTTCCGCATCGGCTTCGCCTTCTGCGTCGACGCTGAGACCCAGCTCCCGGTAGGCGAGTTCCGTGAGGTCCGGGGTCCGCTGCGCAGGGTTGACGACGTAGGCGGCGAGGGCGGTGTCGAATCGAACAGGCGGCGGCGGCACGTCCCGCTCCAGCAGCAGGCGGATCGTCGGTTTGGCGTCGTGGCCGACCATGCCGCGCAAGCTGAGGGCTGCGGCAATGTCTCCCAGACCGGCTGCAGGCACAAAGGCGACATCGGACTCGTCGGTCGTCGCCAGCACGAGGCCGGCTAGTTCTCCACCGCTCCACACCGGCTCGACGCCGAATGGCCCATCGCCCGCCGGCAGCCGGCCGGCATCGCGCACCGTTCTCACCTCGACGTCCAAGCCCGTGGTGGTCACGGCGGTGTGGCCGCCCAGCTCCTCCAGCCTTTCCCAGAGGGTCCGGAATGCAAGGCTGTCGAAGACTTCCCTGACCTCGTCGCGGTCCCATTCCTGCATGATGAAGTCGTCGGGCTTCACTGCGGTGCCGTCGTCACGCTCGATCGGCACATCCCGCACGAGCGACATCAGCTCCCGGTTCAGCAGCACTTGGCGCCGGTGCTCCTCCAAGTTCTCCTTGAGTTTCGGCGTCTGATCGTCGAGGTGGGCGTACACCCCCTCGACGTCGCTGTACTGGGCGATGAGTTTCGCCGCGGTCTTCTCCCCCACTTTCGGCACTCCGGGCAAGTTGTCGGAGTTGTCGCCGCGGAACGACGCGTAGTCGAGGTATTGGTCGGGACGCACCCCGTAGCGGTTCTCGATCCATTCGGCGTCCGCGACCACCGATTCGGACACCCCGCGCCAGGTGTAGAGCACCTTGACCCGGTCGTCGACGAGCTGGAACGCATCCCGATCGCCGGTGACGACGACGACGTCCCAACCTTCGTCCTTGGCCTCGCCTGCCAGCGTTGCGATCACATCGTCGGCTTCGTAGCCCGGGACCCGGATCTGGGAAATACGCAGCGACCGCAGCACCTCGTCCATCAGCGGGAGTTGACCTGCAAACAGGTCGGGGGGCCGTTCCCGCTGCGCCTTGTACTCCGGGTACAGCTCTTTGCGGAAGGTGGGACCTCGGACATCCCAAGCGACCGCGATGGCGTCCGGTTGCTCGTCGCCCAACAGCTTGATGAGCATCGAGGTGAACCCGAACACCGCATTGGTCACCTGACCCGAGGTGGTGGCGAGGTCGGACGGGAGGGCATAGAAGGCTCTGTAGGCCAGGCTGTGACCGTCCAGGAGGGCAAGCGTCGGCATCGCGCGGAGTGTAGGCGGGGGTCAGGAGAGCTTGCGGATCAGCTTGTCGCGCTGGCTTTCCAACTTCTCCCGCGTCGTGCGCAGCTTCTCGATGTGGCGGCGGAACCGCTCGACATCGCTCCTCGTCTCGCGCGCATCGGCGCGGTCGATGGGGTTGCCGCTGACTGCGGCGTCCCGTTGTGCATCGTCGTTCAGGTGCTCATGGAAGATCAGCTCTTCGCGCGCCAGCGCCTCGTCTTTGTGGAGGGCGGCAATCTCGTCGTTGATCTGGAAGAGCCTCCGTTCGATTCGTCGCATGCCGGGGAGTCTACGATGGCACTCCTCCACACCAGCTAGCATTTTGCGTCCGGCCGGGATGGCGAAATCGGTAGACGCGACGGACTCAAAATCCGTTGTCCGCAAGGACGTGGGGGTTCGAGTCCCCCTCCCGGTACCACCTGCCGTGCGATGGCTGCTCAGGCGCGGACGGCCGCCGCGAGGGCGGACACGGCCTCGTGGAGCGAGGCGGCGGCGGCGGCTGCGTCTTCTTCCGCCTCCAGGACGCGACGCACCAGCGCCGAGCCGACGATGACCCCGTCCGCGTGTTCCGCCGCCGCCTTCGCCATCTCCGGTGTTGAGATGCCGACGCCGGCAACGATGGGAAGATCGGTGCGGGCACGCAGCCGGTGCGACAACTCGGCGAGCTGCGACTCGCCCGCTGCCTGCTCACCAGTGACGCCGAGCCGTGCCACCGCATAGATGAACACGGGGTTGTGGTCGATGACGCGCTGCAGCCGCTCATCGTCCGTTGTCGGCGCCGCAAACAGCACCATGCCGAGGCCTGCGCGGGTCGATGCCGCCTCGAACCGCTCGGCTTCGTCCACAGGGAGGTCGGCGATGATCAGCCCCGCCGCGCCTGCCTCCGCCACCCTGGAGGCATACGCAGTGGCGCCGCGGCTCAACACGGGATTGGCGTACGTCATGACGAACACCGGTTTGCCCGTGCGCACCACGACCTCTTCGACGATGCCGATGCTCCGCTCGAATGTTGCCCCTGCGGCAAGCGCCTGCAGACCGGCAGCGTGAATGGTGGGCCCGTCCATGAGCGGATCGGAGTACGGGATGCCGACCTCGAACGCATCGGCACCTGCCTCGGCCATGGCCACGAAGAGATCTGCGGAGACTTCGGGGCTCGGCAAACCTGCGGTGAGGTACGGCATCAACAGCGTGCGGCCCTCGGCACGTGCCGCATCAAACGCCTGCTCCATCCGCGCTCTGCCAACGTCAGCCATCGGCGGCAACGATCTGCTGGACGTCCTTGTCTCCCCTGCCAGACAGGTTGAGCACCACGGTCTTCCCGGCAAGCGACGGCGCCTCCCGCATGATCCACGCCAGTGCGTGGGCGGATTCGAGGGCTGGAATGATGCCCTCCGTCTCCGACATCAGATGCAGGGCGGCCACTGCCTCGTCGTCCGTGACCGACTCGTATCGAGCGATCCCCGAATCCTTGAAGTACGCATGCTCGGGACCAACCCCCGGATAGTCGAGACCCGCAGACAGTGAGTGGGCTTCGAGCACCTGGCCATCATCGTCCTGGAGCAGGTAGGTGACGGCGCCGTGGAGAACGCCCGGTGAGCCTTCTCCGAGCGACGCACCATGCTTGCCCGTGTCGATCCCCAACCCGGCGGCTTCGACACCAACGAGATCGACCCCTGACCCGCCGTACGGGTAGAAGATCCCCATGGCATTGGAGCCGCCGCCGACGCATGCAACGATGACGTCGGGATCCGCATCGAGCTGGCTCTGGAGCTCTTCGCCGATGATCTTCTGGAACTCCCGCACCATGTAGGGAAACGGATGTGGCCCAACCACGGAGCCGATGATGTAGTGGGTGGAGTCGACCGTGCTGACCCAGTCGCGCATCGCCTCGGACACGGCGTCCTTCAGCGTTGCCGCTCCGTGCTCGACGGAGATCACCTCGGCGCCGAGCAGTTCCATCCGGTACACGTTCAGCGCCTGGCGCTCGATGTCCTTCGCACCCATGTACACGGCGCAATCCAGACCAAGAAGCGAGCAGGCGGTGGCGGTCGCGACGCCGTGCTGGCCTGCGCCGGTCTCGGCGATCACACGAGGTTTGCCCATCCGCTTCGCCAGCAGGCCCTGACCGACCGTGTTGTTGATCTTGTGCGCCCCGGTGTGCGCCAAGTCCTCGCGCTTGAGCAGCAGGTTGAGCCCGAGCCTCGCAGAGAGTCGCGACGCACGGTGCACCGGTGTCGGCCGGCCCACGAAGGTACGAAGCAGTTCGGCCAGCTCGGCACGAAATGCCGGGTCGGCCCATGCCTCGACGAACGCAACTTCCAATTCGTCGAGGGCCGGCATGAGGGTCTCGGGCGCAAACCTCCCCCCGTAGTCACCAAATCGGCCGCGCCGGTCTGGACGAGCCATCGTCACGCTTGTTTGGCCTCCTGGACGAAGGCCGCCACCTTACCGGCGTCCTTGATGCCTGGGGCTCCCTCGAGACCGCTGGACGCATCGACTCCCCACGGCCGCATCTGCCGTACCGCAGCGGCGACGTTGTCGGGCCCAAGCCCTCCGGCAAGCACGTAGTCGGCTTCGACGTCGTCGAGCAGCTTCCAGTCGAAGGTGCGCCCTGTACCCCCATAGACCGCCATGTCGGGAGTGTCGACGAGGGGGATCGTCCCTGCAGGCGCCGAACCGATGCCGCCTGCGGCTCGAACCGGGTAAAGCACCGTCAAGCCGCCGGCAACGGCGGCTTCGGCGATGGCGCGAGCGTGGACACCGTACGGCTGAATGCCGCTGGCACCGGTCGCCTCGATCGCAGTCATGGCGGCCGCGACCCCGAGATCGACCGTCAACACGACGGTCGTGATGGGAACACCTGCCGCCAGTTCCTCGATGAGGGGTAGCGACACATAGCGCGGGGACCCCGGATGCGTGACGAAGCCGACCGCATCGGCGCCGGCACGAACCGCAGCGGTCACGTCGTCGACGGTGCTGAGCCCGCACACCTTGACCCAGGTCATTCAACGCCTCGCAGCTTCCGCACGAGGGATGCGGGATCGGGCGATCGCACCAAAGCCTCGCCAACGAGGATGGCGTCGTACCCGGCGGCGGCCATGCGGGCGGCCCCTTCAGCGCTCGACACGCCGCTCTCGGCGACTCGGGTTGCCTGCCCGTGAATGTGAGCGGCGACGCTCTCCGCCGTTGCCAGGTCCGTACGGAACGTCGTGAGATCTCTGTTGTTCACGCCAACGATCGATCCACCGACCCGGCGAGCAATGCGGGCTTCGGCGATGGTGTGCACCTCGATGAGTGCGGCCAGACCCGCCTCCTTTGCCGTCGCCACGAGCCGGGCGAGCTCGTCTTCCGGCAACGCGGCCACGATCAGCAGCACGGCGTCTGCGCCGGCAGCTCGTGCCTCCCAGATCTGGGAGGGGTGGAGGGTGAAGTCCTTGCGCAGCACCGGGACATCCACGACTGCACGTACCGCCTCCAGGTCGTCGAGCGAGCCCCCGAAGAACTGCGGCTCCGTGAGCACCGAGATGGCGGCGGCTCCTCCGGCAACGTACGCCTGCGCCTGGGCGGCCACGTCGATACCCACCGCAATCGGTCCCGCCGAGGGCGAGCTGCGTTTGATCTCCGCGATGACCGCGAGGCCCGGTGCCCTGAGCGCCGCGTCGAAGTCGAGGATCGCAGCGCCGCGCCGAGCCGTCGCCGCAAGTGCCGCCGTGTCGAGGGGAGCGATACGTTGGCGAGTCGCCTCGAGGATCGGCTCGAGCATCACTGCTGTTGCAGGTCGCGTACGTACGCAACGAGGCTGTCCACCTGTTCGTCGGTGAACCGAGTGAAAGCGGGCATCGAACCGGGGCCCACCAGGATGACACCTGCCAACTGCTCGTCGGTGAGGAGCACCGAATTGGATTCCGGCCCGATTGCAGGACCGGTCGCACCCGAACCGTCGACGAGATGACACCCCGCGCAGCTCCGTTCGTAGAGCTGCTCGCCGAGAAGGCCTTCAGTCGAGCCGCCGCATGCGGCAAAGGCCAGGGCGGCGACAACCACAACGACGGAGCTTCGGAGGCGGGGCATGCACGGGAGATTAGGAGCCTTTTCGGCACATGAGGTATCCGCCCAGGTCAGGCTGCACCTTCGAACGGCAGCTCGTGAGCGATTGCAGCTGCCGAGCCGCCCGCCCAATGGAGGTCGACTTTGGTGCCGGCTTCGACCTCCCGCCGCAGCATGGCGAGGCCGATCGGAGCACGCAGCTCGAGCGACTCCGCCACAGACGTCAACGTGCCGACAACCCGCTCACCGGACCGCACCTCTGCGCCGAGCGGGGGCACGACGTTGGTGGTGAGCCGAATGCCTCGCAGCCGCCGGTTGACGTGCCCGCGGGAATCAATCCTGGCCACGAGCTCCTGGCCGAGGTAGCACCCTTTGTCGAAGTCGACTGCACCGTCCACCAGGCCCGCCTCCTGGGGGATGGTCGCTTCGTCGATGTCGACACCCATCAACGGCTCTCCCGCCTCGATACGAACCGCATCCATCGCCTGACGGCCGGCTCTGCGCAGGCCGGCCGCTTCGAACCCGTCACCATCCAGACCTGCCACCACGAGCCGCGGCAGCCCCGATCCGAACGGCAGCGCGGCGACAACGGCGACGCCGCTTTCCGTCCAGCCGGCGGCAACGGGTCCCGTCGCCGTGATCTCGGCGACAGCTGCTGAGGCTGCAGGACCGACGACGTCCACCACAGGCCGTTGCTCAGGTTCGATCGACACGTCCACCCGGATCTTGAAACGGCGCAGATCGGCCACGACGGTGGCGCCTGAGCCGGCGTCACACAGCAGACCGACCTCGTCGTCGCCGCGCAGCAGGACATGAGGAGCACGCAGCTTGCCTTGGGGCGCCAGCAAGAGCGACCGCGCCACCGAGCCGGGAGTCATCGGCTCGACGGCCTGGCTGACGAGCCCGTCGAGAAACCGGACGGTATCAGGGCCGCGCACCCACACGAGGTCGTGCCACGGCACGGTCCACGCCGCCTCGTTCCGCAACGCGAAGTACTCGCCGGTGACATCGCCGAAGGTAGCTGCGCCGCCGCGTTCACTCATGGCGTTCTCCCGTGAGTTGCGACGCAGCGTCGATGGCAGCGAGCACTGCTGCTGCCTTGTTCTTGCATTCCTCGTACTCTGATGCGGGGTCGCTGTCTGCCACTACACCCGCCCCGGCCTGCACCCACGCCGTCGATCCGTCGGCGATCATGGTGCGCAAGGCGATCGCCGTGTCCAGGTTCCCGGAGAAGTCCACGTAGCCGACGGCCCCGGCATACGGCCCGCGTGCCGTGGGCTCCAGTTCGTCGATGATCTGCATCGCTCGAACCTTCGGCGCACCGGACACGGTGCCGTGAGGAAAGGTGGCCCTGAGCACGTCGACGGGGCCCATGCCGTCCCGGAGTGCGCCGGACACGCCGGACACGATGTGCATCACATGCGAGAAGCGCTCGATCACCATCAACTCGTCGACGGTGACCGAGCCGAAGTCGCTGACCCTTCCCAGGTCGTTGCGGGCGAGATCCACCAGCATGACGTGCTCAGCCCTCTCCTTCGGGTGCTCCAGCAGCTCCGCTTCGAGTCGCCCATCCTCTTCTGCGGTTGCGCCTCGCCGCATCGTCCCCGCAATGGGCCTGCTGGTGACTCTGCCGTCGCGCACCCGCGACATCAGCTCAGGGGAGGAGCCCGCAACGGAAGTCTCGCCGTGCCTCACGAAGAACATGAAGGGCGAAGGATTGACGAGGCGCAAAGCCCGATAGACCTGAAACGCATCGCCGTCGAAATCGGCCTCGAACCGCACCGAAGGCACGATCTGGAACGCATCGCCCGCATGCACGTGGCCAACGGCCTTGTGCACCGCAGCCTCGAACTCCTCTCGGGTCATGTTGGCCCGGACGGCGGGTGCGCCGCCGAAATCGGGGCGGGGCACGACGGTGCGGCTCCGGGGGCGGCCAAGCTGCACCATGGCCCGTTCCAGGTCGGCGACGGCCTCGTCGTACTGCGCCCCCGGGTCGCCGTCGACGAACACGTTCCTCACCAGCCGCACGGTCTGCCGGAACCGATCCACGACGGCGAGCTGTGTGAAGAAGTGCCACATCATCTCTGGCAGATCGCGATCATCCGCAGGCCGGTCGGGAAGGTCCTCGATGTAGCGCACCGCGTCGTACGCCAAGTAGCCGACCGCCCCGGCGAACAGCGGCGGCACCGGATCCCCGAGGCCGAGCTCTGCAGGATCGGGGGTGACGAATCTCCCCAAGACCTCCTCGAGTACGGTCAACGGGTCACCGGCAGGAAGCTCCGGGGGGTGCTCCCCCGTAGCTTCAGCCTTGCCTCCGGCGGCGGTGAGCGTGAAGTGGGGCCGCCAGCCCACAAACGACCAGCGAGCCCATCGTTCTCCGCCTTCAACGGATTCGAGCAGGAAACCGTCCCCGTCCCCGACAAGATCCTCGAAGACGGACACAGGGGTGTCTCGGTCTGCGAGCACCTCTATCGACACCGGGACGACGCTATGGGTCGCGGCGAGTTCGATGAAACGGGAGCGCGTCGGCGAATGCTGCATGCAGTGGGGTGCGAGCGTAGCTCGATCAGACTTCGGCGAGGTTCTCGAGCCCAAGCCGGATCAGGAGATCGCTGAACCAAGCGTTCAGGTCCGTGATGCGCCCGGTGAGCAGCAGCACGCCGAACATCGCAAGGAACAGCCCCGAGGCGACGGTGATCGGAGTCAGGTACTTCTTGATACGGTCGAAGGCCGAAAAGGCGCCCGCCAGCGCAACCGAGGCGACCAGGAACGGTACGCCGAGACCCAGCGAGTAGAAGAGCAGAACCGTCATCCCTCGACCGACCGTCTCCGAGTTGGCACCAAGCGTGAGCGCTGCCGTCAGAAAGGGGCCGACGCAGGGGGTCCAGCCAAACGCAAACGCGGCACCCATGATCGGAGGTGCAAACACCCCGAACTTGCTGGGCTTCATCTCGACTCTGCGTTCACGCATCATCGGGAGCAGAAAGGTGGGGTTCCACACCGCAGTCACCGCGATGAAGAGGCCCATGATGATGATGACGATGCCGGAGGCGGTGCGGAAGCCTGGACCGTTGAGCGTCTGCCCCAGCGTGGTGGCGGCGGCCCCGAAGACGACCACGAACACGAGGCTGAAACCCATCACGAACAGGAGCGTCGACCGAGTGACCCGCCACAATGACACGTCACCTTCGGCAAGCTCTGAGAGCGAGTACCCCGACATCAGGCTGAGGTAGCCGGGGAGGAGCGGCAATACGCAGGGCGAGAGGAACGACGCCATGCCGGCGAAGACCGCAGCGATCAGCGTCACGTTGTCCACGGATTCCCCTCCTGGCGTATCTTCCGTCGTCACCGATCAACGAGAGCGGCACGGCCGTTGTTCCCGCGTTGTCCAGGTTACGACGAAGTGAGGCAGTCGCAGCGCTCCAATCAGATATTCGCAGATCGGTCGATGGAGTCCGGCGCCAATCCGGGTAACCTCCGGCCGTCGTTGCCCCGCACCGCGCTGGAACGGAGGAAGCCAACACGTGATGTCACGTCTCTCATCGCCGACCAAGTTCACGCTGCGCGATCGGCGGACGCTGTTCCTCATGAGCTTGGTGGCATTTGTCTCGGGATACGGGGCGTCATCGCTGTCGCACACCCTGCCCTTTCCGCGCAACGCACTCGATCTCAGCGAAGGCGCCATGTTCTGGATCTTCGGCATCACGAGAGCGGCATCGTTGCTCGGCCTGCTGTTCGCCATCACGGCAGATCGAGGCGGGCGGCGAGGGCCATTCTTGGTTGCGTTTGCGCTCATCCCGGTCGGCAACCTCGTAACCGGCCTCGTCCCGAACCCGGTGGTATTTGCCATCGCCCAGTCGGTGACGCGGATCGGCGTCGTCGCCGTCGCCGCTCTCGCGGTCGTGATCCTCGCCGAGGAACTGACATCGGGGCTCAGGGCATTTGGCATCGGCATCTACGGCGTTGCGGGAGCCATGGGAGCCGGGCTCGGATTGCTCGTGTTGCCTTTCGCCGACGCAGGCGACGACGTGTGGCGCATCCTGTTTGGAGCGACGGCGTTGGGACTGGTCGTGCTGCCCTTGCTGGATCGTTTCCTCGGAGAGAGCAGGGCGTACACCCGGCAGAGCAACGCCGGCAGCTTTGCCGAGGTGCTCGAGTCGGGCGCCGGCCGCCACTTCTACCTGCTTGCCGGCATGGCCTTCTTCGTCGCCGCCTTCGCCTCCCCTGCCTTCGACTTCGTGCTCGAACGCCTCATCAACGATCTCGAGTGGTCGACGAGCAGCGCCCGCTGGCTGCTCGTGGTCTTCTCCGGGATCGGCACGATCGGGCTCCTCGTGGGCGGGCGGGTTGCCGATGTCATCGGCAGGCGAACCACGAGCGTCATCGCCATGGTGCTCGGCGTTGCAGGAGGGGTGGCCTTCTACTTCGTGTCCACCGGCCCGCTCCTGGCTGTCGCCGTCTTCCTCGGGACCCTCGGCGCCACCATGCTCACCCCCGCTTTTGCCTCCCAACGCTCCGAGCTGTTCCCCACCCGGATCAGGGCGACGGCGGCGGGCATGATCACCAACGTCGCCATCGTTGGGGCACTGTTCGGCTTCGTCATCGGTGCCCTCGTGGTCGACTCCATCGGACTGCCACGCACGGTTGCGGTACTCGGAGCCGGCGTGTTGGTCGCCATCTACCTCGAGCTCCAGCTGCCCGAGACCCGCGGCAAGGATCTCGTCGGGTTCACGGCGGAGCGGATGGCCACCGAGCCCACGATGGTCCCCCCTGCGCCCCCTCGATCATTCGGGGACGGGCAAGAGGTCTAGGCCACTGCTGATCAACGTCAGTTCGAGCTCGTGACCGAGGTCGTGACCAGGCACCGTGGCCGACCCGCGAGCCCTCACGACGATTTGATCAGCAGTCTCCAAGGCGGCTGCGATGCCACCAGCCGAGCAACGCAGCACGCAGCCCCATCATCAACACCACGCTCCACCACACGGCAACAAGGGTGCCGCCGGTGGGGACGATCGGGATCAGCACTGCAGTCGTGACGAGGGCGGGGAGCGCCGTTGACACCATCGCCCACCGAAAGTCGGTGGCGCCGATGACGATGCCATCCCACGCAAACACGGCTCCGCCGATGACCTGCACGACCACCAACGGGATGTAGATCGACCGCAGCGCATCTTGCACGGCGATGTCCGTGGTGAACCAACCGGGGAGCCACGGCATGACGGCCAGCAACAGTGCACCCAGTGCCACTCCCGCCATCGTGCCCATGCCGACGAGACGGTCGGCGAGCAGTCGCAACCCGTCCCGATCGGAGTCTCCCAGTGCTTTGCCGAGCAGCGCCTGGGCTGCGATTGCGACAGAGTCGAGAGCAAGCGACAGAAACAAGAAGAGCTGGAGGGCGATCTGGTGGGCGGCCACGGGGACCGCCCCCAACCGGGCAGCAACCGCCGTCGTGGCGGTGAACACCACGAGCAGCGACGCCGTGCGAAACACGAGGTGGCGGCCCGCGGTTGCCAGCGATCTCACCTCGGACCACGCAGGCGGGCCGAACACCATGCCGACCTCTGCCGCCTTGGCGCGCACCGCAACGAGAAGAGCCAGACAGCCAACCCATTGGGCCGTCACGCTCGCCCATGCCGCACCGGCGAGCCCGAGATCGAACCCGAAGATGAGGATGGGATCCAGCACCAGGTTGACGAGGTTCAGACCGACCGCAATGACAAAGGGGGTGCGAGTGTCCAGGGCGCCGCGAAAGACGCCATGGCCAACCGTGATGAGGAGCACTGCGGGCAGCGACAGCGAGCGAATCCGGAGGTAGGTGACGGCCTGGGCCATGATGTCGGGACCGGCGCCAACGGCACGCAGCAGTGTCTCCGGCGCCAGGAGCAGGAGAAGCATCAGCGCCACGCTCATACCGAGGGCCAGCGAGGCCGCCGAGGTCGCCACCCTGCCCGCCTCCTCGCCATCCCCCCGTGCCAGCTCTCGAGCGATCAGCGGCGTGGTGCCGTATTGAAGGAAGTTGAACAAGCTGACGGCCACTCCAAACACCGCGATGGCCACCGCAAGTGCGGCGAGGGCCTCGGTCCCGATCCGCCCGACGTATGCGGTGTCGACCAGCGAGACGAGCGGGTCGGCGATGAGGGATCCGAGGGCCGGTATCGCCAGCCGCAGGATCTCCCGGTCGAAGGGGGAACGAGAGATGGCCCGACGAGCGAAGCCGCGCTGCAGCGGGATGCGATTCAACGGGGCGGCGCCGGCGTCTTGTCGGGGTAGGGGCACCGGTCGGCCAGTGGGCACTCCCAGCAGCGCGGCCGCCGCGCATCGCACACGTCCCTGCCGAACTGAATCACCCGCATCGAGATCCCCGACCACTCATTCTCCGGGTAGAGCGCCTTCAGCCGGCGCTCGATCTTCGTGGGATCGTGCTCGCTTGTGAGACCCAGCCGATTCGCCACACGGCGCACATGGGTGTCCACGGCGATGGCCGGCTCGCCCCATGCCTCGGCGAGGACCACATTCGCCGTCTTGCGACCGACGCCGGGAAGCTTGGTCATCTCATCGAGATCCGCCGGGACCTCTCCGCCGAACTGCTCGACGAGACCCGTGGCCAGCCCGATGATGGATTTGGTCTTCTGCCGGTAGAAGCCCGTCGAGAACACGACGTGTTCTACCTCCTCGGGGTCGGCATCTGCCAGATCCTCCGGCAACGGCCAGCGGGCGAAGAGGATCGGCGTCACCCGGTTCACGTTCTCGTCGGTCGTTTGCGCCGACAGCACCGTTGCGACGAGCAGTTGCCAAGGATCGGCATGATCGAGGGCGGTTCCGATGTCGGGGTACCGCTTCTTGAGCCGGTTCAGGATGACTTTGGCGTCGCGCCGCTCGCGGGTGGAGGGCGCCGCTGATGGATCGGGGGTCGGCATGGACCGGCGATGGTAACCCCGCTCGACCCAGCCGTTACGATGCCGCCATGGATCTGCGGAGAGCCGTACGAGAGCGAGCCAGGGTCGAAGGCGACCTCATCCTCGTCGACGATTTCTTGAACCATCGTGTCGACCCGCAGGTCATGCAGCAAGTCGGTGCGGAGATCGCCGAGCGGCTGCGCCCGATGAACCCGTCCGTCCTGCTGACCGCGGAGGCATCCGGCATCCCGCCCGCGATGACGACGTCGCTTGCGCTCAACGCACCGCTCATCTACGCCAAGAAGTACCTCGGCACCGGGAACCGCTACTCGTATGCACGGGAGGTGGTGTCCCCGACCAAGGGCGTCGAATACCGCGTTGAGGTCGCCCGCCGCGTGCTCGGCCCCGGCGAGCGGGTTGCCATCGTCGATGACATCCTGGCCCAGGGGCGAACGGCTGAGGCGCTCGGCCAGATCGTCGAAGAAGCCGGCAGCGAAGTGATCTGTTTCGCCTTTGCGCTCGAGAAGTGTTTCATGACCGGACGGCAGCGCCTCGAAGCACACCAATGGCCGGTGACGGCGCTCGTCGAGGTCGTCTCACTGAACGAGGGCGGGGTCGAGCTGCGTGGACCGTAGCCGGCGCCGCGTCAGCCGAGATACTCCACGATGACCAGCCCGACGCCGATGTAGCCGAAGCCACCGATCACCTGCCAGAAGGCGCGAGGGTTGGCTTCGGGTCGCAGACCACGCCTGAGGCGATCTTGGGGGTTCACCCTGGCGATCGCGCCGCGACGTACGTCGGGGTCGTCGACCTCCTCGTCGATCCGGCCCCTGCCTCCGAAGAGCGAACCGACGGCACCCATCGACATGTTCGCGTAGCCACCACCAGTGGCTCCTCCGGCGAGAAGGAAGACCACCCCGAGCATCAACACCGTGTAGCCCATGGCAGAGCCGACGCTCGAGGACGACAAGCCGCCGATGATCGCCCCGATGACGAGCGCGATAGCCAGTCCAACGCCAAAGACCGCGAGGTACTCCGGCATCCGCTCTCGCAGCGTGAGCTCTACCTCTCCCGATGCGGCCTGGTTGGGGCCCGTCATTGTTGGGGCTGCCCGCTGCGACGTTCCAAGGAGCGCAAGACCCTGACACACGCCGCGATGAGCGCAACGATGACGAACAGCACGAGCGCCACGAAGCCCAGAAGCTCAAAGCCGGCAAAGTACGAGTTCCGGCAACCGGCTACGCCCTGCTGGCACAAACCCCAGCCTGTCCCACCCTCGTGGAGGTCGAGGAGGACGGCCAGCGGGATCAGCGCCACGCCGATTGCGGCGGCGATGAGCAACCCGATGATGATCCGGAGCAGCAGCATGCAGACAGAATACCGGCGATGCAACGCTCCAGCGGCATCCCGACGGGTGCGACTCGCCTGCACCCTCTGCTACGGTGCCGAATCACACACTCGTAGTTCGTTGAAATCATGCACCCACCTCACTCCAACTCGTATTTCGCCGAAGAGTTCTCCCCCGAGCAACGGGCCGTCCTGGGGCGCTTCTTCACCAACCTCGACGGCCCGGTCTTTGCGATCGTCAACCTGCCTGAAGTGGTGAAAGGGGCCTTGTTCGCCCGCTACAGCCGCTCCCCCAAATCGGTGCGAAGGCTGTTCCTCGACGAGTTCCTCAATCAGCCAGAGGTCGGTATCCAACACATTGCCGACGAGTTGACGAACGACGACCCGGCGGTTGCCCTCGATCGTGCCGAGAAGCTCTATGAGCGGGTGTTCAGTGAGTACGGAGACGACTCGGTTGCCCAGCTTGGTGGCGCCCACCTCGCCTGCGAGCAGGCGTCCAACATCCTCACCAAGGTCCTCGAACGCGGCCGGCTGGCGGCGTACCTCGAGCAGAGCACTCGCTACATCTTCTACGACCAGAAGCTCGGCGACCGCTACCGCTACATGGTCCCGCCCGAAATTGCGGCCTCGCCGCACCAGACAGCGTACGTCTCCACGATGGAGTGGCTGTTCGACACGTATGCGGAGCTGATCGGCCGCATGGTCCCCTACTACGAGACGCTCTACCCCAAGGCCAACACCGACTCGAACTTCATCTGGAAATCGACCATCAGGGCCAAGGCGTGTGACGACCTCCGCGGCCTCCTCCCCGCCAGCACCCTGTCCAACGTCGGCATCTTCGGCAGCGGCCAGGCCTACGAGATGATGCAGCTGCGGATGCGAGCCCACCCCTCCGCCGAAGTCCGCGGCTACGCCGGGATGATGCTGACCGAGCTGCGCAAGGTCATTCCCTCGTTCATGAGACGAGTCGACGTACCGGACCGGGGAGGCGTCTGGAGCGAGTACTTCGCCGGGATCGCCGCCGAGATGACCGCCCACAGCGACGCCCTGGAGGCGACGCCCGCCGATCGGCCGGAGGTCACCCTGGTGGAATGGGACCCGGACGGCGAGCTCAAGGTGGCCGCAGCCGCGGTGTACGCCTACAGCGATCTGCCTGACGATCAGCTTCTCGCCATCGTGAGGGGGATGAGCCCGGAGCAGCGCACCACCCTCATCCGCAGCTACGTCGGCTCCCGATCGAACCGGCGCCACAAGCCTGGCCGCGGGATGGAACGGACGGACTACCGGTTCGACATCCTGTGCGACTACGGGATCTTCCGCGACCTGCAGCGCCACCGTCTGCTGACCATCGACTGGCAGCGGCTATCCCCCACCCACGGCTACGTGACTCCCGAGTCGATCGCCGACATCGGAGCGAGCGATCTGTGGCGCGAGGCGATGGCCCGCACCGCGTCGCTCTTCCATGCCGTCGCCGCCGACCTGGGTCGAGACGTGGCCCAGTACGTCATCCCGTTTGCGTATCGCATCCGGTTCTTCTTCCAGCTCAACGCTCGGGAGGCGTTCCATCTCATCGAGTTGCGGAGCGGTCGGGGCGGCCATCCGGACTACCGGCGCGTCGCCCAGGAGATGCACAGGCTGATCCGCGACCAAGCCGGTCACGCTGCAATCGCAGACGCCATGGCATACGTCGACTACGAGGACTACGACCTCGCCAGGCTCGAAGGTGAACGCCGAGCTGCCGCCAAACGCGCCGCCCTCGGCCTCACCGACCCCAACGACTGACGAGCGGGCTGGGCTCAGCCGCTGAGCGGGATGCGGAGCACCAAGTTGCCGTCTTCGACCGCCCAGGCGGCGCTGCCCACGAGGGAGTAGTCGAGGAAATCGAGCTCCATCTGGGAGATGAACGTACGCCTGGCTTCGCCCTCCAGGGGCGGGACGCCGCGTTCTTTCACGGCATCTGCCCGCTCGCGAAATCGCTGCAGGAACTGATCGACATCGAGTTGAGCCACGAGGACCTCCGGAGGGTGCGAGACCGCCAGGCTACCTGCGACGGCCGGGCACTCCTCCCCCTCCGTTACCCTTCTTGCTCGTGCTCGATCGCAGCCTGCTTCTCGTCTCCGGCAAGGGTGGTGTCGGCAAGTCCGCCGTTGCCACCTCGATCGCTCTCGCCGCCGGCCGCCGTGGAGCCAGGGTCCTGCTACTCGGCATGGTTGACGGGCTCGGGCTTGCGGTTCATCTTGGGGTCGACAATCTGGAGCACGAGCCGCGGGAGACCGCCCCGGGCGTGTTCGCCGCCGCCGTCGACCGTGGTGAATCCCTCGACGAGTACATCAAGCTCCAGCTTCGGGTGCCCAAGGCCGCACCGACCCGCCAGCTGAGCAAAGCGCTCAACGTCTTGGTGGAAACGGCACCGGGGATCCGCGAGATCATCTCGATGGGAAAACCCATCTTCGAGGCGCAGCGGCGGAAGTGGGATCTCGTCGTCGTGGATGCCCCGCCGATCGGCCAGCTCATCGGCTACTTGCGCGCCCCTGCGACCGTGGAGCGGATCGTCCCGACGGGGATCGTGCAAGCACAAGCGATGAGTATGCGCCGCTTCTTGGCGGATCCGGAGCGATCGGGTCTCGTGCTGGTGACGATGCCCGAGGAGCTTCCGATCGTGGAGACCATCGAGGCCCTCGACGAGCTGGCAGAGGAGCCACTCATCGACCTGGCCCGCGTCGTGGCCAATCGGGTCCTGGCTCCGCTGGACGTGGCACCGGACGTCATCGCCGAGCTCCCCGACGAACCCGTTCGCAGGGCTGCTGAGCTTCACCAGATCCTGCAGGTACACCAGGAGTTCTGGTTGACCGCCCTCGGCAACGCCACCCACCTTCCTCAGATGTTCGGTCTGATGACCCCCGGCGAGGTCGCGGCCCGCCTCACCGATGCATGGGACGACGCATGACGGGGATCCTGCTGATCACAGGTGCCGGGGGCGTCGGCAAGACCACCGTCGCCGCCGCGGCTGCGGTCGCCGCAGCCCGGGCGGGCACTTCCACCCTGGTGGTCACGGTCGACCCCGCCAAACGACTTGCCGATGCGCTGGGAGTCGGTGCGCTCGGCAATCAGCCGAGCCGTGTCGCGGAGGAGACGAACCTGTGGGCCGCGATGTTGGACGTCGCCGCATCGTGGGAGGCGATCGTCGCCCGCCATGCGGAGCCCGAAGTCGGGGATCGGCTTCTCGCCAACGCCTACTTCCGAGCGATTGCCGACCGGTTCCCTGCCGCCCAGGCCTACGCGGCAGGCGAGCAGATGGCGGAGTACGTCGAAAGCGGTACCTGGGACCTCGTGATCGTGGACACGCCCCCGTCGGTTGGCGGGATCGACTTCCTGCTCGCCCCGGGCAGGATGCGAGAGCTCATCGGGGGCCGGCTGCTGCAGTGGGTCACGGGCGCACGGGTCCCCGCCCGCCGAGCTCTCTATCGGATCACGGCTCGCCCCGTGCTCAAGCTCGCAGATGCGGTCCTCGGTGGTCCCCTGCTCGAGGAGATCGCCGACTTCTTGCTCGATCTCAGAACCCTGTACGACGGGATGACGCGACGCGCCAAGAGCGTCGAGCGCCATCTGGCGGCGGCTCATACGGTGGTGATCACCAACGCAGGCCCGACTCCGATGCGGGAGGCGCGGCGATTCTTCGAGGAGCTCCCGGCGGGCAACATGCGGCCGGCGGCCGTCGTGTTCAATCGAGAGCTGCCGCACGATTGGGAGACCATCACGACGGCTCCGCCCGTCGACGGTGACCTGGATCGGGTTGTCGCCACCGCACTGCGTGACAACCTGCTGCGGTGGGCCGCCGAAGCGCACCGCACGGCAGAGGTGCGCATCGAGTTCGCCGCCCGCTACGACGTGGCGCTTGCCTCGATACCGTGGCTCACGGACCCCCCGACAGACCTGGAGGCGCTGGCAGCGATGATGGTCGACTCGGAGGGCCTCAGCGAGGCATTGTTCGGACGGCACTAGCGTTCCTCTGGTGAGAAGACTCGCCACGTGGCTCGCCGCCGTGTCGCTGGCCGTCGCCGCTTGTTCTGCCGCCGCAGGTGGCAGCGACGGTGCTACGGCAGGCGGCACACCGTCGACGCGGTCGCCCACCAGCAGCACCTCAGAGGGCCCTGCGGACCCGCAACAGCCGCCGGCCACGACGACGACAACCGTCGCACCCACGACCACCACGATCTCACCCTTTGCGAGGCCCGCCTGGCTCGGCACGAGACCGCTGCCGCTTCGGCCTGATGAGCACGGCGAGGTGCAGCCGACTCCAGGCGAGCTGGTCGACCGCGAGTTCGAGACGCACGATCTGCTGCCGCCGCCGACCGACGACCAATTCGTGTCGACGCTTGGACCTGTTCCCGCCGAGGTGTTGGCCCGCTCCACATGGCGAGAAGAGTGCCCGGTCACGGCCGAAGAGCTGTCGTACATCACCGTGTCGCACTACGGGTTCGACGGGAAGTTCCACACGGGCGAGATGATCATCAATGCCTCGGTCGCTGAGGAGATCGTCGAGATCTTCCGCCAACTGCACGAAGCGAGGTTCCCGATCGAGCAGATGCGGGTGATCCGCCAGGAGGAAGTCGATGCCCATCCCACGGGCGATTGGAACGAGACCACGTCTTTCGTCTGCCGGCCCGCAGTCGGCTCAGGTCGCTGGTCCAACCACGCGTTCGGACTTGCGATAGACATCAACCCGTTCCACAACCCGTATCTGAAGGGCGATCTCGTGCTTCCCGAGCTTGCCTCGGTCTACGTCGACCGCGACGACGTCCGCACCGGCATGATCGTTCCAGGGGACACGGCAACGTCAGCATTCGCCGACATCGGCTGGGGCTGGGGCGGCAACTGGTCCAGCCTCAAGGACTGGATGCACTTCTCGTGGAACGGCAACTGATCGGGCCCCAACCAGGCGCGACGTATGGGGCTCATCGACGCAACGTTCAGGCCCAACCCACTGGCCGCTCCGACAGCTTGGGTGGCGGCCGTACGCCGAGTTCGACAGCCACCCACCAAGCAGCACCATCGATGAGCTCCTCAACGTCGATGCGCCACGCAGTCGGGTTGCCGATCGACTCCGCGGGATCCCGGGCGAGGGAACGGACGGACCACGCAAGGTAGGCGGCCGCCCAAGCGGCGCCACCAGGGCCGGGGAGCGGGCGGCGCCCCTCGATGACGAGGTCGATGCTGACGGTGGCGGCGTCGTGCCAAGGGGAGCCGACGAAGGCATGCGACCAGTCGACAAAGACGACCCGGTCGGGAAGGAAACAGATGTTGGAATACCACAGGTCACCGTGCACGAGCGAGGTGCCGCCACCGGCAGTTGCCGCAAGCTCGACGATCTCCTTCTCGTGTTCGGCGATCCAGGCGGCGAGCTGAGGCGCGCCTTGGAGGGCCGCCTCAGAGAGCCAGCGCCAACCGGTCGGATCCGAATGCTCTCTGACTTCGAGGCCCAGATCCTTGGGTACGGGGAGCGTCCGAAGCTCCTCGAGCGCTGCTTGCAACATGCTGAGGTCATGCGGGTACGGCTCCGGCCAAAGGCCGTGTGACAGGTCCTCGAGTGCGAACAGCGGTAGGTCTTCGTCAGCGAACGCCAGCAACTTCGGCATGAACGACGCCTCGATGCTGTGCAATGCGGCGAGCTCCCGTACAACTTCCCGCGACGAGTGCCGCTCTGTCGCTGCCTTCACGAAGACCCTCGTGCCGGTGCCAAGGGTCGCCAGCCCCGTCACCGAGTGCGTGAGCCCGGCGGTTCGGGGCTCCCATCCACGTATCGGTGCTCCCAGCATGGCTTCGGCGCGATCTCTGAGATCCGTAGTGAAGGTCACCACGACAATGTAGGTCTACGAGCACGAGGACATGACCTACGGCGCCCTGGCCAGTGCCGCACCTTCGTGGTGCATCCGATGATGGCGACGGCACAGCAGGCGGAGGTTGTCGAGCTTGGTGTGCCCGCCGTCGATCCAGTGGCGGATGTGGTGAGCATCGCACCAGCGGGGTGGGCGATCGCAGCCAGGAGCCGTGCAGCCGCCGTCTCTGACAAGCAAGGCTCGCCACAATGCGGGCGAGATGGCTCGGGTGGTGCGTCCAACGTCGAGCGGCCGGCCCGCTGCGTCGGTGATGATCCGGCATACGCCGGCGTCGCAAGCGATGCGGCGGATGGCCTCGGGGTGAAGGACCGCACCATCCTCCGTCTCGGCGCGGCAGCCCGCACGACCCTCCAGGGTCTCGAGATCGGCCACCACCAACAGGTGCGGCCGGTTGCGACCGACGGTAGGAACCGCACCGCGATCGAGTTGGTCCCGGCAGATGTCGACAAGTGCGTCGGCTCTCGCCTGAGCGGGCGTCCGATCGTCGGTTTCGTCGAGATGGTTCCTCTCAGCGAGAGCTTGGAGTGCGATCAGCACGATCTCGCCACCTTCTGGATCGAGGTCGCCGTCGCACCGAACGATGCCGCCGAACGTGCGGGACACGTGAAGACGCCGGCGGCGATGGCGGGCCTCGTCATCGGCGAGCGCCTCCCGATGGTCGAGCGCCTGCGCCCAGTAGTCGAGCAGCCGGCGGAGGTCCTTCTGCGACAACGAGGTCGCTGCCTCGACCAACGTCTGCTCATCCCGAGAGAACACATCCGGGTGGCGCCTCTGGGCCGACATCAGGACCCGCACGCGGCCAAGATCGATATCGCCTGCTTCGAAGCGCGCCTGCGTGAGGTGGGCGTGACGAAGACCCCGGGCGATCCGGAGCTGCTCGCACGCCGACCCTGCGGAGAAGCCGCAACGATTGCGCAGCCAGGCCGTCGTCGACAGAGCCCCGTCGTGCCGGATTGCCAGCCGGCGGTCGATCTCGGCGATTCGTCGAAGACGTTGTGCTTCGAGCGCTGCAAGGTCGCGGCTCAGTTCGGCGACATCGTCCAGCAACCCACGGTCGTCCAGGTAGTCGAGTTGGTCACTGGCCAACTCATCGACCGCCGACCGCAGCGAGCTCATCGGTTCAGACCAATATCGAACATACGTTCGATCATATCAAACGCCTGCGACAAACACCGGTGTGCCGATCCATCGCCGATATCGGCGGGCGTCGAGCCCCGGCCAAGGCTCATCTGACATCACCCCCGCCCCCTCGGAGACCGCTACCGGACGGGCACGATCTTCCACAGCTCGCCGGCGAAGTTGACGACGTACAGCTCGCCTTCGGCGTCGGTGCCGAAAGACTGGACCTGGCCGGCCTCGCCGAGGTCGTCCGACCAGTCGGTCTGCACGCCGGACACGTCCACGCTGCGGATCCACTGGCCGCACCAGTCGGCATAGAGGTACTGCCCTGTCAGTTCGGGGATGGCACTCCCCCGGTAGACCCGCCCACCGGTCACGGAGCAACCCTCGTCGTGCGAGTACTCGATCCACGGCAGTGTGTAATCGTCGAGGGTGCAGCCCGAGAGCAAGAAACAGCGGGCGCCTTCGGTATCGGGCCAGCCGAAGTTCGCACCAGCAGAACCGAGCGACACCCGGTTGATCTCCTCCCAATGCTCCTGGCCAACATCGGCAATGAACAGCGTCTCGCTTTCGCGATCGATGGCAAACCGCCACGGGTTGCGGAGCCCAAATGCCCACACCTCCGGAGCACCCCCGCCGTCGACAAACGGGTTGTCGGCGGGGATCGCATACGTGTCCCCGTTGTCGACATCCAGCCGCAGGATCGCCCCGAACACGGTGCCGGGGTCCTGACCGTTCAGCTCAGGGGCCGCCCCGTCGCCGAGCGACACATAGAGGAACCCGTCCGGCCCAAACTCGAGATGCCCGCCGTAATGGCGGATGATGTCGGTCGGTTGGGGTCGAGTCAGCAGGAGTCGTTCACTCGCCGGATCGGCAGCCGACGGGTCGTCGCTCACGGTGAACTCCACAAGTCGGCGCTCGTCGCTCAACCCGGTGTAGTAGACGAAGAACCGACCGTTGTCGGCAAAGCGCGGGTGGAAGGCGAGGCCGAGCATTCCCTGTTCGATACCCGCCGCCCAGTTCACCGAGTCCTCGATGTCGAGAAACGGCTGCTCCACGAGCGCACCGGCATCCACGATACGGATCCGGCCCCGCCGCTCCACCACGAACAGCCGATCGTCACCCGGAGCAGACGCCACCGCCGTCGGCTGATGCAGCCCTTCGGCCACCAGTTCGAGCGCCAGCCCCTGCAGCGGGTCAGGGGGAAGCGTCGTGGTGGTGGTCGTCGTTGTCGTGGTGGTGCTCGGCGCCACCGTCGTGATCGTCACGGTGGTGGTCGTGGTCGTGGCGATCGGCGCTGCCGTCGACGTTGTCGACGATGTGATGGCGGTCCCGGGCTGCGTGGTTTCGGCTGCGGGTGTGGACTCTGTCCCGCCGTCGGAGCATGCCGCCAGCGCCAGCGCGGTCGCGAGCAGCCCGAATGCGATCCGTCGCCTCATGCGGTCGTGGCCGAGCCGCCGAGTCCGGTGACCCTCACAACACGGCTTTGGCGCCCAAGAGCGCCCGTAGCTCTGCGAACAGAGACGATCGCGGTTCGACACGATGGTCGTCGCCGAGACGTATCACCTTCTCCCCGTTCTCGGACAGCATGTGAAGGTAGACCGGCGCGGTGCCCGGGTGGTTGTTGAGCGCCTCACGGAGCCGACCGACCATGTTCTTCGACAGCACTGTCGCCGGAACCCGCAGCCGCACCATCTCCTCGGCGTTGAGCTCCGGCTCCCGTAGTTCCTGGGCGATGAACTTCACGTCGTCCCCACGATGATCGACACGGCCCTTGACGATCACGATGGCGTCCTCCCGCACAAAGGGGCCGTACTCGGCGACGGTGCGGGGGAAGCAGATGACCTCGGTGGCACCCTGCAGGTCCTCCAGCGAGAAGAAGTACATCGGGTCCCCACCCTTGGTGTAGCGGCGGGTGACGGGACCGATGATGCCTCCGATCGTCGCCTGGCTCTTGTCCTGCTGGTCCCACAGCCCCGGGATGGTGGTCGAGCAGATCGACCGCAGCGCCTTCTCGACACCAAGGAGCGGATGGTCCGACACGTAGAGACCGAGCATCTCCTTTTCGAAGCCGAGTCTCGTCTTCTTGTCCCACGCCGAGTCGGGGATCTCGACGCTCACCTCGGCGACCTCGGAATCGGCCCCGCCGAACAGGCTGTACTGACCCATGTCTTCGGCACGACGCCTGGCCACAGTGGCATCGAGCAGATCGAGCGAACGCTCCAGTAGCCCGCGACGAGGATGCCCCATCGAATCAAAAGCGCCGGCCTTGATCAGCGATTCGATGGTCCGCTTGTTCAGCACGGAGAGATCGACACGGTTCACAAAGCCCTGGAAGCTCTCGTACGGCCCATTCTTCTCGCGTTCGACCACGATGTGCTCGACCACACCCTCCCCGACGTTGCGAACCGCCGACAAGCCGAACGTGATCTCGCCGTCCACGGCGGCAAAGTCCGACTCCGATCGATTGACGTCCGGCACGAGAACACGGATCCCCATGGTGCGGCATTCGTGGAGGTAGAGGGCGGTTCGATCCTTGTCTCGCTTCGATGCGGTCAGCAGCGCCGCCATGTACTCGGCCGGGTAGTGCGCTTTGAGCCAGGCCGTCTGATAGGCCACCAGCCCGTAGGCCGCCGAGTGCGACTTGTTGAAGCCGTATCCGGCGAAGTGGGCGATGAACCCGAACAGCTCCTCACCGAGCGCCCGGGGATGGCCGTTGCCGACGGTGCCTTCGACGAACTTCTGCTCCTGCTGCTGCATCACTGCAGGAATCTTCTTGCCCATCGCCTTGCGCAGCGCATCGGCTTCGATCATGGAGAACCCGGCCATCTTCTGTGCGGTTTCCATGACTTGCTCCTGGAACACCATGATGCCGAAGGTGTCGTCCAGTATCGGCTCGAGATCCGGGTGGAGGTACTCGACGGGGCTGCGGCCATTCTTGCGGTCGGCGTATTCGAGGTGCATGCCTGCGCCGAGCGGGCCGGGCCTGTACAGGGCGTTGAGGGCGACGAGGTGCTCGAAGCGCTCGGGCCTCAAGTTGCGCATCAAGGCTCGCATCGGGCCCCCCTCGAACTGGAAGACCCCCATCGAGTCGCCGTCCTGGAGCATTTCGTAGACCTTGGGGTCGTCGAGCCGGATCTCGTCGATGTCGATGCGCTGTCCTGTGGTGCGTTCGATGAGCTCGAGCGCACGCTCGATGGTCGCCAGGTTGCGCAGCCCGAGGAAGTCCATCTTGAGGAGGCCGAGGTCCTCGACGCCGTGCATTTCGTATTGGGTGACGACCTCCGCCTCATCGCCTTTGCGTTGCACCGGCACGATTTCCTGGAGCGGCATCGGTGAGATCACCACGGCGGCAGCATGAATCGAATCCTGGCGCCGCAGCCCTTCCAGGCCCCTCGCCGTCTCGATCACTTCACGCGCCTCTGCGTCGGTGTCGTACGCCTCCCGAAGACCTGCGGCTGCCGTGTACCAGTCCTTGATGCTCTGGTCCGCCTCCGCCTCCGGCTCCTCGAGACACTGGGTGAGCGTCGCCTCTTTGCCGAGGATGGCGGGCGGCATGAGTTTTGACACCCGATCGCCGAGCCCGTACGGATACCCCAGCACCCTTGCCGAGTCACGCAGCGCCTGGCGTCCCTTGATGGTCGAGAAGGTGATGATCTGGGCCACGTGGTCCGAGCCGTACCGATCTGCGCAGTATTTGATCATGTCGCCGCGATAGCGCTCGTCGAAGTCCATGTCGATGTCAGGCATCTGGCGGCGCCCCGGGTTGAGGAACCGCTCGAAGATCAACCCGTATGCGAGGGGATCGAGCTTGGTGATGCCCAAGCAGTAGGAAACGATCGAACCCGCGGCGCTCCCTCGTCCCGGCCCGGTCCTGATTCCCTGCTCGTTGGCGTAGCGAATGAGGTCCCACACGATGAGGAAATAGGCGTTGAAGCCCATCTCGTCGATCACGCGCAGCTCATAGTCGATGCGTTCCGCCGCCTCGTCGGGCAGGATCGCCCCGTAGCGATGCCTGGCGCCCTCGATCACGAGCTCGCGCAGGTAGCTGGCCTCATCACGGCCGGTGGGCACCGGGAACTGGGGCAGCAGGATGTTGCCAAACTCCAGCTCGAAGTCGACCCGCTCGGCGATGAGCAAGGTGTTGTCGCATGCCCCCGGATACGTCGCCTCCGCAAACAGCCCGCGCATCTCGGCGGCGGATTTGATGTAGAACTCCTGGCTGTCGAACCGGAACCGGTCCTCGTCGGACTTGTTGGCGCCGGTCTGGATGCACAGCAAGACGTCGTGGGAGTCTGATTCCGCTGCATAGGTGTAGTGGCTGTCGTTTGCGGCGAGCAACGGGATGTCGACGTCTTTCGAGATCTGCAGCAGATCGGCCATGATCTTGCGCTGGGCCGCAATCCCGTGATCCTGGATCTCGATGAAGAAGTTGTCCTTGCCGAAGATGTCCTGGTACATCGCCGCTGCCTCGACAGCGGCGTCGTAATCCCGGACCTGACCCCTGTTACCTTCTTCAGTCGACGCATCCGGGCCCAGCAGCTGAGGCACATGACCGCCGAGACACCCAGTCGTGGCGATGATGCCTTCCGAATGCGCAGCGAGCAGCTCCTTGTCCATGCGGGGCTTGTAGTAGAAGCCGTCGAGGTACGCCTGACTCGACAGCGCCATCAGATTGCGATAGCCGGTCTCGTTGTAGGCGAGCATCGTCATGTGATACCGGACGTCGTCCCGCCGCGCCGGGCGATCAAACCGAGAACCCGGGGTCAGGTAGGCCTCGATGCCAATGATGGGCTTCACGCCTGCCGCCGCAGCGGCTTTGGTGAAGTCGACGACGCCGTACATCACTCCGTGGTCGGTGATCGCAACTGCGGGTTGCTCATCCGCCGCAACGGCTCTGACGAGGTCCTGCACGCGGGCGGCCCCGTCCAGCATCGAGAACTCGGTATGCACATGCAGATGGGCGAAACTGCTCATGCCCGGGAACACCCTCCGCTGACGAACGAACTACATCCATGTAAGCACGCTCAGCCCGCTCCTGCGACAGCGCGATTCTCGGCTCTAGGAGAGGGCGAGATGGTTGCGGGGACCGGGCCTGCCACGCCGCTCGCCGCCCGTGCGTACTTGCCGACCCGGTCGTCGTGAGGGACCATGGGTGGCGCACCGCTGATCACCCGGGGGGCCACGATGCGATCTCGAGGCAAGCGCACCGTCGTCGTCGCGCTGCTGACGCTGACCGGCGTGCTCGCCAACCCCGCCCAGGGCCAAGAGCCCTATCCCGGCGCCTTCTTGGACGATGACGGCAGCATCCACGAGCTATCGATCGAAGCCATCGCCGCCTCTGGGATCACCACCGGCTGCAACCCACCGGAGAGGACCCGCTACTGCCCCGACCAGCCCGTCACCCGAGGGCAGATGGCCGCCTTCTTGGTCCGCGCCCTCGGCTACGACGACGACGGTGGCGGCAACCACTTCACCGACGACGACACCAGCATCTTCGAGACCGACATCGACAAGCTCGGAACCGCCGGCGTCACCAAAGGCTGCAACCCGCCCGCCAACACCCGCTTCTGCCCCGACCAGCCCGTCACCCGAGGGCAGATGGCCGCCTTCTTGGTCCGCGCCCTCGGCTACGACGACGACGGTGGCGGCAACCACTTCACCGACGACGACACCAGCATCTTCGAGACCGACATCGACAAGCTCGGAACCGCCGGCGTCACCAAAGGCTGCAACCCGCCCGCCAACACCCGCTTCTGCCCCGACCAGCCCGTCACCCGAGGGCAGATGGCGTCGTTCCTCGATCGGGCTCTCGACCTCCCGACCCCGGAGCGGGGGGCCGTGGTGACCACCAATCTCGGTCTCGAACGTCCGATCACCTTCAAGGGACAACCCTACGCGATCACCGTGGACATCACGCAACATGGAACGCATCCGGTCGAGCATCCGAACTTCGTGGTCGTCGTCGACGAACAATGCTTCACCGGCGACTTCGAGGGCCCCCAACGATTCTCGAGTGACGCCGACTTCTTGATCGAGTTCGGAGAAACATGGCGCTACACGTGGCCACAGCCGGCCTCGTGCATCGACGAACCCTACGAATTCCACATCACCATGGGGCTCGAGGGCGACTACCCCGGGATCTCGATCGTCCAGGACTTCTTCATCGGCGACCCCGGCGATCTCGCCTGGCCCGTCGAAGGCACTTTCGTGTTCGAACCGGCCGCTCCTGTGCCGAGTGAGGAAGTGACAGTCGTCGCCACGATCGTCAACGTCGCCGACTTCGACGTGTTCGTCGAGGGGATGACCTTCGACGTCTGGGTCGGCGGGTCCTACGTCGAGACCGTGACCGACAACTCGCCAACGGTCATCATTGGCGCTCCGCCGGAGTTGAGTCCGCTGGGCCCGGGTCACATCTGGGAATACACCGGGACCTTCGAGGTCACCGGGGACACCGTGATCGAGGGTGGGATCACAATGCGCCACATCGAAACCCTCACCTTCGACATGGAGATCACGTTCGGCGGCTGAGCCGCACCGTCGTCGCGCTCGATCACGCCCCATCCGGCGGCACTACTCTCTCCGGTCGACAGCCGGCCGGCGCCGACCCTTCGCCGTGCGGTCGTGCGAGCAGCACCAAGAGGAGCACACATGCGCATCGGAATTCTCACCGGGGGCGGTGACGTCCCCGGGCTCAACCCGTGCATCAAGTCCGTGGTCACCCGCGTCAACGAGGAAGGTCACGAGGTCATCGGCATCCGGCGCGGCTGGGGAGGCTTGCTCACGGCCAATCCAGACGACCCGGTGACGCTCGAATCCAACTTCATCAACCTCAACCCGAGCACGGTGCGCACGGTGGATCGCACCGGCGGCACTTTTCTCCACACGTCCCGCACCAACCCCGGCAAGGTCCGCCCATCGGAGGTCCCCGACTTCCTTGCCGATCAGGCCGAGGGTGACGGCCCCTTCGACTTCACCCCGCACGCGCTACGCGTCCTCGAAGCCAAGGGCATCGACGTCCTGATCCCGATCGGTGGTGACGACACGCTGTCCTACGGGCTGCGGATGCACGAAGAGGGAGTGCACGTCATCGCCATCCCGAAAACGATGGACAACGACGTCCACGGCACCGACTACTGCATCGGGTTCTCCACCGCGGTTACCCGCGGCGTGCAGTTCATCCACAACCTGCGCACCTCGACGGGCTCCCACGAGCGGATTGCCGTCGTCGAGCTGTTCGGGCGCTACTCGGGCGAAACGTCGCTCATCACCGCGTATCTGGCCGGCGTCGACAGAGCGATCATCTCTGAGGTTCCGTTCGACATCGACCACCTGGCCGAGCTGCTGATGCGCGACAAGGCGACCAATCCGTCCCACTACGCAATGATGACCATCTCCGAAGGTGCGACCATCGCAGGCGGCGAGATGATGGTGTCAGGGGAAGCGGACGCCTACGGGCACCGCAAGCTCGGCGGCATCGGGCAAATCACCGGTGAGCTCCTGAAGGAGCGCACCGGCGAGGGCATCATCAACCAGCAGGTCGGATATTTGATGCGGTCGGGAAGCCCCGATTCCCTCGACCTGATGGTGGCGACGAACTACGCCGTGATGGCTGCTGATCTGGCCATCGACGGGTCCACCGGTCGTATGGTCGCACTGCGTGGCGGGACGTACACCCACGTGCCGATCTCGGTGACCAAAGAGGGTGTGAAGCGGGTGGACATCGACGAGCTGTACGACAGCTCCCGCTACCGGCCCAAGGTGCGGCACGTCACGGGCAAACCCATGTTCCTGTATTGATATGGCCGCTGCCCCCCAAGTCATCGGCGTGCTCACCGCAGGAGGGGACTGCCCAGGGCTGAATGCCGTCATACGCGCCGTGGCCACCAGGGCAACCGAGGTGCACGGGTCCGAAGTCGTTGGGATCAAGAACGGGTGGGAGGGCCTGATGAAGGGCGAGACCCGCCACCTGGACCGCGATGCCGTGCGGGGCATACTCACCCGAGGCGGCACGATTCTCGGGACGTCACGCATGGACCCCTACGTCCACGGAGACGGGTACGCGAGTTGCCAGCGGACCATCCAGCAGAACGGGATCGAGGCGCTTGTCGTGATCGGCGGCGACGGGACGCTCCGCTCCGCGCTGGCCTTGTCGAAAGAGGGTCTCCCGGTCATCGGGGTCCCCAAGACCATCGACAACGACATCAACGGCACCGATCTCACGTTCGGTTTCGACACCGCGGTGCAGATCGCCACGGATGCCATCGACCGCCTTGCCAGCACGGCAGAGGCACACAACCGGGTCATCGTCGTCGAAGTCATGGGTCGCACCAAAGGGTGGATCGCCGCCTATGCAGGTATCGCCGGTGGCGCAGATGCGATCCTCATCCCTGAGATCGAGTACGACCTCGACGAGATCGCCAAGATCGTCCGCGCCCGGCACCGCCGCGGCAAGAGCTACTCGATCGTGGTGGTTGGCGAGGGCGTCGCCGGACCCGAAGGCTACGTCACCCACGAGAAAGAGGACGCCTTCGGATTCGTGAGGCTGGGTGGCGTCGGCTACGCGATCGCTGCAGAGATCGAGGCCCGCACCGGGTTCGAGACGCGGGTCTCAGTGCTTGGCCACATCCAGCGAGGCGGCACGCCTTCGGCTTTCGACCGCGTGCTCGCCACCCGGCTCGGCGTGGCGGCTGCCGACTACGCCTGCGAGGGAAGATCCGGGGTGATGGCCGCTTTGCGAGGCGCCGAGATCGTCCCGGTCCCCATGGAAGAGGCCTGTGCAGAGATTCGCGGCGTGCCCGGCGACGTGTACGACGTGGCTCAGACGTTCTTCTCCTAGGGTCGTGGGGCTTGCGCGGGAGCCCTACCCGGCGTTCCCATTCGACGACTTGGTACCCAACGGAGGACGCTTCTTGCGGGTGCGCGGCTTTGGCTTGGGTTTCTTGCCCACCGCCTTCGCCAGGTCGTGGAGCTCGGCGAACGACGCCAGGATCTCGGCTGCGAGGTCGTCGAGGTCGGGGACGACGTCCCAATCGGCGTTGAGACCCCAGTAGAGCGTCCCTGCGTAGCTGAACAGCGCGATGCCGGCGCCGTGCCCCTCCCACAGCGGAACCAGCGGGTAGGTGGCAAGCATCTTGGACTCGAGCATGTAGAGCGGGAACTGCGGCCCAGGCACGTTGGTCACTGTCATGTTGAAGGGCCTGGCGCCCGCCGCGAGCCGGCTCGCCAATGAGACGAGGGTCATGGGTGCTCCTGCGCTCAGCCGGACCAGAGTCGATGCCCCGAGCGCCTGATCGGTCCGCTTGAGCCGCTCGGTCTCCTCGCGCACCGCGGCAAGGCGTTGCAGCGGGTCCGGCTCCGACACCGGAAGGGTGGCCAGCCACATCGCCACCTGGTTGCCAAGGGTTCCACGCTGGTCCTGTGAGCGCACCGAAACCGGCGCCATGACTCGGAAGTCGATGTCGTCAACCGGCTGGTCGTGCGCTTCGACGTGCCGCCGGACTGCACCGGCGACGGTGGCGAGCACAACGTCGTTGACCGAGCCACCAAGGGCATTCTTGACGGCCTTCACGTCGTCGAGGGGGATCTCCAGCGTGGCGAATCGACGGTTCGGCCCTACCTTTCCGTTGACCGGCGTATCGCTGGCTTTCGTCAGCCAACCCGACGAGAGCGAGTAGCCGACGGCCCGGACCTTGCGCACCCCTCCCATCGCGACGGCCTGCGCGTCGCTCGTGAGCCTGCGGACGCTGCGCATCGTCGCCGCGGCCGAGCCCATGCGACGTGCGGTCTCCCGAATCACCAACTCCGTGCCGTGCGGAGCCGGACGGGGCCGGAAGACCGGTGGATCCTCCACGCCGGCAACGGGCCCGGGGTTGAGCAACACCTGCATGAGATCCACACCGGCAATGCCATCGATCATGGAATGATGCGTCTTGGCGATGATGGCAAAACGATCGTCCGAGAGCCCCTCGACCACCCACATCTCCCAGAGCGGCTTGGAGCGGTCGAGCTGCTGCGATGCCAGCCGACCCATCAGCGCAACCAGCTCGTCGTGCCCTCCAGGTCGTGGCAGGCTGGTGTGGCGAACATGGAAGTCGACGTTGAAGTGCTCGTCGTCGACCCACACGGGTGCCCGCTCAACCGGCACGTAGGCCAGCCGTTGCCGGTAGCGCGGGATGAGATGAAGACGGGATGCCACGAGCCGGCTGATGCGCTCGCTGTCGATCCCGCCATCCTCGTTGCGCATGGGTCCCGCTTCGAAGATCATCAACGCGGCGACGTGCATGTGCGTGGTACGCGACTCGAGCGCCAGGAACGACGTGTCGAGGTGTGCGAGGCGCTCGTAATGGCCGGCCATTGGGTTCCATCCTCCTCGGCGAAACCGCGAGGTTAGGGCATGTTCTCCCACACGGGGATGCTGCCGGCTGTGGGCTCTCCGAGCGACGGCAACGATGCCAGCAGATCTGCCGGTAGCGGAGCCGTCACCTCGACGCGCTCGCCTGAGGAGGGATGCACGAAGGCGAGCCGTGCGGCGTGAAGCCACTGCCGGCCGGGATCGGCGACGCTGCGCCGGCGGCGACGGTCGTAGACGCCGTCACCGACGACCGGGTGGCCGATCGAAGCAAGATGGACCCGGATCTGGTGGGTACGGCCGGTTTCGAGACGCACCTCGAGCAGCGCGGCGTCGTCCCAGGCCGCCAGCCGGCGGTAGTGGCTCCTCGCCGGGCGACCATCCCTGACCACCGCCATCCGCACCGGGTTGTCCGGGTCGCGGCCGATCGGGGCATCGACCGTGCCCCGCGCCGCCTCAGGCACGCCGTCGACAAGCGTCAGGTACACCCGTTCGATACGCCGTTGCCGCAGTTCATGCTGAAGGTGATGGAACGCGTTCACCGTGCGGCCGACCATCAGGAGGCCGGACGTGTCACGGTCGAGCCGGTGCACCAAACCCCAACGCTGTTCGTCGAGGTCCCCGAGCTCGGGGAAACGATGGACGAGCCCCGCCACGAGCGTTGTCGTGGTGCGTGTCCCCGCACCGGGGTGCACCACGAGGCCAGGCGGTTTGTCGACGACGATGACCTCGGGGTCGAGGTAGCACACGCCAAACTCGACGGGCTCGGGAGCGAGCTGCGGCTCTCGAGGTGGGATGAGGGCCACGACCACGGATCCTGCGTTGAGGCGTTCGGCGGGGGCGACACCGCGACCGTCGACGGTGACGTCCCCCTGATCGATGATCCGGCGCGCCTCGGCACGGGGCAGTGCGCAGAGCACCGCCACCACCCGGTCGGCGCGCACCCCGTCGAGGTCTTGCGGCACCTCGGCGTGCGTCTCGTTCGTGGTCATGACGATGGCTCGTGACGGCGCTCGTGGAGGAATGCCGCCAGTAGGAGCAACCCTGCACCGATGGTGATGGCGCTGTCGGCCACGTTGAACGTGGGGATCCACCACAGGTCCACGAAGTCGACCACGGCGCCGTCCAACAACCCGTCGCCCCGGAACACCCGATCGAGGAGGTTGCCGACGGCGCCGCCGAGAACCAGTGCAAATGCCCACGCTTCCATTGGATCGGGCTCGCGGCGCAGCATGATGATCAGCCATGCGGCGATGCCGATCCCGAGCACGCCAATCAGCGGGCCGACACCCTGAAGGCTGGAGAACGCCGCACCGGGATTCCTCGTGAGGTGGAAGCCGAGGAAGCCGTCGATGATGACGATCGGGTTGCCCGGCAGCGCGGCAACGGCCCATACCTTCGTCAGCTGGTCGGCAACCACGATGGCTGCAGCGGCGAGCAGGGTGAGCCGGGAGCGCGTCAGACTCGGTGCGCCCACTCGACAAGCGTCGTTGCGTACGGCAGCGCCTCGAGGCGGGCGAGCGGTATCGGCTTCCCCGTGACCTCGCATATGCCGTACTCGCCGTTTTTCATGCGATCCAGGGCGTGCATCACCTTGTCGTGGAGCTCCTGGGCGTTCTGCTGACGGGAGAGGTCCATCTCCATCTCGAGCGCGATGGACCCGCCGTCGGCACTGTCAGGGTCGGGGGCGTGCTCGGAGCTCGTTTCCGCCAGCCGAGCCAGCTCGCGCTGCCGCTCGAACTCGGCGATGACGGCCTCGAGCCGCTCTTTCTCTTCGATGAGCAGAGCTCGCAGGCGTTTGAGCGTGGATTCCGCCAGTTGGCGGGCCATCTGTCCTCCTTTTGCGGGCGGGACAATACCACCCCGCAGGGAGTTGCCTGCGAAGGGGACTCCTCAGACGTCACGGTGCTGCCGGTTCACAAGCCGAGCGACTCCAGGATCTGGTCCGCGCTCACACCACGGACGACGAGCCGCTTGCGCCGCGAGCCCGCACCGGCGGCCAGCTCGACCTCCGCATCGAGCCGTCCTTCGAGGAGGCGCACGACCGCAGCGTTCGCTTTGCCCCGCTCAGGAGGTTGAGCCACCCGGATCCTGATGGCGTCGCCGTACACACCTGCAATCTCGGTCCGTTTTGCACCGGGGACGACCCACACCGTGATGTGCACTTCGTCATCCCTCGTGGCGACCGGACCATCCATGCCGGCGATTGTACGGCGCTCAGGGCCAACCGACGTGGTCCGTGATGCTCCGATGGGGCGTGTGCAGGTGTAGCATCCCGGCCAACAGCTTCGACGGGGACACGCCCGCCAGGTACGCCGGATCGACAGCGAGCCGGTAGCGGTGAAAGACCGGTATCCGGCCCTGATGGACATCACCCCCGAGCTGCGGGAAGAAACCCATCGGCGATGGGCGTAGAACCCGCCGTTTCGACCCCACGTGACGGGGGAATCGAGAGGTCGGACCGTGGTCCGGCAAGCCGGGTGGTATCGCGGGAACCATCTCGTCCCGGCGGCAGCAACGGTGCTGAGCAGGAGGACGAGAAGGTGAACGACAACACGCCGAAGGCGGCATTCGAACGAGTGCCGCCCCACGTCGATCTCCCGGGGCTCGATCAACGGATCCTCGCCTTCTGGGACGAAGTCGACGCTTTCACGACGCAGGTCGAGCAACGACCTGCCGACTCCGAGTATACGTTTTACGACGGGCCGCCGTTCGCTACCGGCACGCCCCACTACGGCCACCTGCTGCAGGCGGTCGTCAAGGACATGGTTCCCCGCTATTGGGCCATGCGGGGTCACCGTATCGAGCGTCGATTCGGCTGGGATACGCATGGTCTTCCGGTTGAGATGGAGGTCGAAAAGGAACTCGGCGTCTCAGGACCCCGCCAGGTCGCAGCCCTCGGCATCGACACGTACAACGAAGCATGTCGCGCCAAGGTCGAAGCAACCACAGCGCGGGGCGGCGAGTGGGAGACCATCACCCGCCGCATCGGTCGGTGGATCGACTTCGATGACGACTACAAGACCATGGACGCCGACTTCATGGAAAGCGTCTGGTGGGTGGTCAAACAGCTGTGGGACAAGGACCTGATCTACGAGGACTTCAAGGTCCTCCCCTACTCGTGGGGTGCCGTGACCCCGCTATCCAATTTCGAGGTGAATCTCGGCGGATACCGCGACGTGGAAGATCCTTCGATCACCGTGCGATTGCCGGTCGTTGATCCGATTGGCCCGCTCGTCGCAGGTGATCAGCTGCTCATCTGGACCACCACGCCGTGGACCCTGCCGTCCAACCTGGCCGTCGCCGTCGGGGAGGATCTCGAGTACTCGGCGGTCGTGGCCGACGGCATGCGCTTCTGGGTGGCAACGGAACTGATCACGACCGTGTGGCCGGACGGCGCAGAGACCGTAGCCGCCGCTTCCGGCAGCGAGCTGTTGGGTGCCGGCTACCAACCTCCATTTGACTACTTCGGTCACGAACGGGACCGCGGTGCGTTCCGGGTGATCAGCTCCGACGACGTCACCACCGAGGAAGGCACCGGTCTCGTCCACATGGCGCCCGCCTACGGCGAAGCAGACTTCTATGCATTGCAGGCAGCCGGCCTCGACGTGCTCGTCGATCCGGTGGACTTCGAGGGGAACTTCACCGAAGAAGTACCCGAAGTTGCCGGGCAGAACATCAAGGAGGCCGACGCCAGGCTCGTGGAGATGCTCGACGAACGCGGAGTGCTCTATCGCAGCGGGCGCACCGTGCACTCGTACCCCTTCTGCTGGCGGACGGACACGCCGCTGATCTACAAGGCGATCCCAACCTGGTTTGTCGCCGTTGAGCGCATTCGCGACCGCATGGCGGAGCTCAACGCGAAGATCCGCTGGGTACCCGAGGCGGTCGGCGCCAAACGCTTCGGCAACTGGTTGTCGGACGCCCGAGACTGGGCGATCAGCAGGAACCGGTACTGGGGCTCCTGCATCCCGGTGTGGAAGTGCGACGGCTGCGACGAGACGGCCTGCGTCGGCTCCCGCAAGGAACTCGAGGAGTTGTCGGGGGTGTGGCTCGATGACCTCCACAAGCACGTCGTCGATGAGGTGACCTTCGGCTGCTCGGCATGCGACGGCACGATGCACCGCGTCCCCGAGGTGCTCGACTGCTGGTTCGAGTCCGGGTCCATGCCCTACGCCCAGATCCACTACCCGTTCGACAACGAGGACCGCTTCGTGCGGCGGTATCCCGCAGACTTCATCGCCGAGGGTCTCGACCAGACTCGCGGCTGGTTCTACACCCTCGTCGTCCTCGGAACGGCGCTGATGGACGAGATCCCTTTCCAGAACTGCATCGTCACCGGGTTGATCCTCGCCGAGGACGGCCGCAAGATGTCGAAGTCGCTGAAGAACTACCCCGACCCCGGATTGGTGCTCGACCAGTTTGGTGCGGATGCGCTCCGTGCCTACCTCATCGATTCTCCGGTCGTGCGCGCCGAGTCGCTGCGGTTCTCCGAGGAGGGGGTTCGCAGCTACGTGCGAACCGTGCTGCTTCCATTCTGGAACGCCTTCTCCTTCTTCACCACCTATGCCGAGGCGGACGGCATCACCGCCGCGGACCTGGCCGCCGCTCCTCCGCTCGACGAGCGACCCGAGATTGATCGTTGGATCATCTCGGTGCTCCAGTCATTGATCCGTTCGGCCAATGAGGAGATGGAGCAGTACCGGCTGTTTGCCGTGATCCCGCCCATCCTGGGCTTCGTCGACGATCTGACGAACTGGTACATCCGTCGATCGCGGCGGCGGTTCTGGAGTCGGCGCACCGAGGGAGACAACCGCGACAAACTCGCGGCGTTTGCGACGCTGTACGACGTCCTGACGACTTTCGCCAAGGTTGCCGCCCCGCTGCTGCCTTTCATCACGGAAGAGATGTGGCAGCACCTCGTGAACGGCGTCGATGGCGACGGTCCCGCAAGCGTGCATCACGCCGACTACCCGCTGGCGGATCCGGTGCGCATCGATCCGGAGCTGGAGCAGAACATGGCCATCGTACGCCGCGTCGTCAACGTCGGACGATCGTTGCGCAAGCACCATGACCTGCGGGTCCGCCAGCCCCTCGCCGAGGTCACCGTCGTCACCCGTGATCCTGTGGTGGCTGCTGCGGTGATGTCGCATCAGGAGCTGATCGCCGAAGAACTCAACGTCAAGCAGGTGCTCGTCGATGACGACGAGTCACATGTCCTGGAGCTCTCGGCCAAAGCCAATTTCAAGGCGCTCGGTCCGCGGCTGGGGCCACGCACCAAGGAGATCGCCGCTGCAGTCGCCGGCTTGGATCACGCCGCGGTCGATCGTCTCGCACGCGGCGAGACGATCGACGTAGCCGGCGAGCTCCTCGGTCAGGACGACGTGGTGATCCGACGGGAGCCCCGACCCGGACACGTCGTCGAATCCGACGGCACGGTCTCGGTTGCTCTCGACACCGAGCTGACGGAGAGCCTACGCGGCGAAGGCCTGGCGCGCGAGGTGGTGAGCAAGCTGCAAGGGATGCGGCGGGACGCAGGGCTGGACGTGACGGACCGGGTTGCCATCGTGTGGCATTCGGACGATCCGGACCTGGCGGCGGCAATCGTGATGCACGTGGATCTGATCTCCAGTGAGGTGCTCGCCGCAGAGCTCACCAACAACGTCGACGTCGAAGGCGTCACGGTCGAGATCGGCGAAGCCCGCCTGACAGCACGGGTGGGCGTCGTCGGCTGACAGCGCCGATCATGGGCCTCAGCAGCCCAGGATCGACCTCAAGATGGCGATGCCGAAGAACAGGACCAGCGGCGAGAGGTCGAGGGCAGCCCCTCCCAGCCGTACGGGGGGCAGGACGCTGCGGATCGGTGCGAGCACCGGGTTGATCACCGAGGCCAAGCCGTCGAAGAGCCGGCGGACGGGATGGCCGGCCGTGAGCCGCCCAAACGACACGACGTAGCTGAGGATGATCCACACGATGAGGGCGTAGAACGCCACCGTGAGGAGAAGACAGATCAAACCCACGCCGAGCTCAGCGGTTCACTTGGTAGAGGCCGAGTTCCGAGAGCCGCTGTTGCTCGTCGGCCTGCAGCGTCTTGCCCTGTGGTGTTACGAGGATGACACCTTGGCTCGTCTTGGCCATGCGTCCTTCGAGTGCATACGTCAGCCCTGTGGCGAAGTCGACGAGGCGCCGGACCATGGCGGGCTCCGTCGATCGCAGATCGAGCACCACCGGCCGTCCATTGCGGATGTGGTCGGCGAGGGCCTGGGCATCGGTGAAGGTGCGGGCCTCGATGATCTCGCAGCGAGCAGCCGGATGCGTCGTTGGCGGGAGCGGATCGCCCGCCATTGATCCCTGCACCAGCACACCCGCTTCCGCATGGACCGGGTTGGATGAGACACGCCGCCTCTGCTGGGAAGGCGGCTCGACGCGCCGACCCGCCACGCCGCCTTGGCTGCGCAGCGCATCGTTGGGAGGTGGAGGCGCCATCGAGGTGCTGCGCGTCCGTGTACCCGGTGGATCGACCGTCCGCACACCCGACTGCGTATTGGGTGCTTCGACGGGCGCTTCGGACTCGTCTTCGTCCACCAGACCCAGGTAGAACAGTGTCTTTTGCCACAGCGACGCCATCAGGCTCCTCGTTCTTCTACGCGATCGCCCTCGCTTCGGGGTCCAAAGATAGCCCGTCCGACGCGTATGACGGTTGCACCTTCCTCCACGGCCACCTCGAAGTCGTCCGTCATGCCCATCGACAGGTGGTCGAGGCTTTCGAATTGGGCCCGCAGTGAGCCGGCCAGACCGGCCAGCTCAGCAAACCAGGGACGGCTGTCCTCCGCCTCGTCGGGGGCCGGAGGAATGAGCATGAGGCCGGTGCAATCGATGCCGAGGTCCCGAGCTGCCTCGATGAGGGCCGGCACGTCGCCGACCTCGGCACCGTGCTTCTGTGGCTCAGCTGCGAGATTGACTTGGATCAGTGCCGGGGGAGGTGATCCGTCGGCTGCCCACACCTGCGCCAGCTTCGTGCGATCGAGAGAGTGCAGCAGGTGCGTGTGAGGCCGTACCAGTTTCACCTTGCGGCTCTGCAGACTGCCGATGAAGTGCCATCGAATGTCGTCCGGGAGCAGCGGTGCTTTGTCTGCCAGCTCCTGAGCACGGTTCTCACCGAAGTCGCGCTGACCCTCGGCATACGCCTCCAGGATCGCTTCGATCGAGTGGCCCTTGGAAACGGCAACGAGGGTCACCGTGCCGGGATCCCGGCCGGCACGCGCCGCGGCACGTGCGATACGGGCATGCACTTCGGCTAGCTGTCGGGCAACCATGCCACCGCTACCTGGCGATCGAGCGTCCGATCCCGGCGATACGAGAACAGCTCGGAGTCGGTCATCGTGCAGCGACTGCTCCGCCATGCGACGAGGTCTCCGAGGTCTACGGCCACCGCGGCCGCAAGATCGACACTTGGCGTCCCCCATGTCGTAGTGGCGACGTGGTCGGGGATCGTTTCCGTCACCTCGGCACCTACCTCGTAGCAGCACGGCCCGATGGCCGGCCCGATCGCTGCGCGCAACGGGGTCAGGCGGTGACGGCGGAGCGTGCGCAACGTCTCGGCCACGACGCCGGCGGCAACACCTCGCCAGCCTGCGTGGACGACCGCAACGAAGCCGTCCCCCTCGATGGCGATGGGCACACAGTCTGCGGTCGCAACGGTGATCGAGAGACCTCGGCGCGTCGTGTAGACCGCATCACCGTCACCGAGCAATCCGGCATGGGTGGCCTCCACGACTCGGCCGCCGTGTACCTGCGAGACGAACGCCCACTCATCGGGGGCACCCAGTGTCGAGAACGCCGCTCTTGCGTCCGGGTCGGTGCGGGCGTCACCCTCGGCTGCGGTTCCGAAGGCAACCCCGGCAAACCCGGGGGGACAGATCATCCCTGGACGAAACCAGGGATCTCGAGATCGTCGGTTTCGCCGGTCATGGTCGCGTCGCTTCGGCCGACCGACGAGCTGTAGCTGCTCGACATCGCGCGACCCCCGGGGCGGCGATCACGATCAAAGCCGGCAGCGATGACCGTCACCCGCATCTCGTCACCGAGCGTGTCGTCAATGATCGCACCGAAGATGATGTTGGCGTCGGGGTCACTTTGATCCGAGATCATCGACGCAGCCGTGGACACCTCGTGCAGCGTCATGTCGGCTGGACCTGAGATCGACAGCAACACACCTCTTGCGCCGTCCATCGACGTCTCGAGCAGCGGGCTGCTGATGGCCTTGGATGCGGCCTGCTGGGCACGGCTGTCTCCGGTCGAGTACCCGATACCCATGACGGCCGAGCCCGCATCGGTCATCACGGCCTTCACGTCGGCAAAGTCGACATTGATCAAGCCGGGTGTGGTGATCAGGTCCGTGATGCCGCGCACGCCACTCGTCAGCACCTCGTCGGCCATGCGGAACGCCTCAACGACGGCGGTGCTGTCGTCCGCAATCTCGAGCAGCCGCTCGTTCGGGATGATGATGAGCGTGTCGACCGCCTGCTTCAGGGACTGGATCCCCTGCTCGGCCTGGACCGAACGCCGCCTGCCTTCAAATCCGAAGGGTCGCGTGACCACGCCGACGGTGAGCGCACCGAGGGACCGGGCCACCTCCGCAACGATCGGTGCCGCACCGGTGCCGGTGCCGCCGCCTTCGCCTGCCGTGATGAAGACCATGTCTGCGCCCTTGAGCGCATCCTCGATCTCTTCTCGATGGCTCTCTGCCGCCTCACGTCCCACCTCAGGGTTAGCTCCGGCGCCGAGCCCGCGAGTGGACTCGCGTCCAATATCGAGCTTGACATCAGCGTCAGACATGAGAAGGACTTGGGCATCAGTGTTGATCGCGATGAACTCGACGCCGCCGACGTTGGCGTCGACCATGCGGTTGACGGCGTTGACGCCGCCACCACCGACACCGACGACCTTGATCACCGCGAGGTAGTTATGGGGTGTGCGATTTTCCGTCACGTGTGGCTCCAACTCCGTGAGGTTCAACCTGTACGTTACCCTGAATCGTCAGAAGATGAAACATCTTCTCCTGTATCCTCAACCAATGGTTGAGAGTTCGTCACGCTGGGGCGGATCGGTGAGATCACATTCAGCGTCGCCTCGGCATCGAGCGTCGTCTCCAGCAGTGCGGTCAGCGTTGCCACCTTCTCGGGCATGTCGCGCTGGTTCCCCAACAGCACCTCGTGCCCCGCGACGTTGCCTTCGATACCCATGGCGGTCACCGAGGCCGACGCTCCGACGGCGAGATCGGGAGGAAGCAGACCCAAGAACTCGATGGCTCCGACGATCTCGGCGTCTTCGATCTTGTCCCCGGGAACGGGTCTGCCGATGGCGGCATTCACTCGCGGGGCATCGCCGTCCGGTTCACCGACCTCGAGAATCACGCCGTCGGCGGCAACCTGCGCCCAGGTGACTCCCGTCCTGATCCATGCTGCGGGCTCGCGCTCGAGGACCGTCACTTCCACAGCTCCCGGCCACGTCACGCGCACCTCAGCCCGCGCCACCCACGGGTTCGCGAGCAGCGCCTCTTCCACTGCGGCCGGCCGGACCGACACAGTGGGGACTCCCTCGACCAGATCATGGGCTTCGAGCAGTTGCGCCACCGGAGCGTGCTCGACGCCGAACACCGAGACGGTGCGCACGGCAAGCCAAGGAGACTGCAGGAGCGCTATGCCGACTCCCCCAACCAACACGAGCGCGACCAAGCCGACGATCCAGCGCAGCCTTCGCCGAGCCCAACCCTCCCGCACCTGACGGCGGCGGGCGGCGAGACGGGGATCGACATGAACGCTCATGCCACGTCCCCTTCGTTGGGGGCAGCGTCCACCGAGGTGAAGTCCCCGAGAAACTTCACCTCGGGCTCGAGGTGGATCCCCGTACGCGCCGCCACCTCGGCCCGGACCGTCTGCATCAGGTCGTACACATCCTGAGCGGTCGCTCCCTCGTGCGCCTCGAAGAAGTTGGCGTGCCGAGTCGACACCCGCACGCCCCCAACCGACAAGCCCTTGAGACCCAGCGCGTCGATGATGCGTCCTGCGGCATCGCCCGGCGGGTTCTTGAACACACTGCCGGCGTTCAACGTGCCGCCGGGTTGGTGTTCCCTGCGCCACTGGGTGACCTCACGTATCTTCGCCCGGCCGACATCGGTGGGCTGCTGCTCGGTACGGAAGCGCGCCAGGACCACGACGTCATCCTGACCAACAGACGACGTGCGGTAGCCCATCGCAAGACCGGTTGGCGTCTGCACCGATTGCGCCCCGCTGGTCACGCTGATGAGCTCCGCTTCGATCATCCAGTCGGCCGTCTCGCTGCCCAGACAGCCGGCATTCATGCGCACCGCACCGCCCACCGATCCGGGAATCCCCACCAGGAACTCGAGCCCGCCCCTGCCGGCATCCACGCTGGTCCGCGCCAAGCGCGCCAACGGCGCCGCCGCACCGGCGGTGACCACCCCGGCGGCGTCCACGGCGATCGCAGAGAAGCGGCCGGCGAGCCGGACGACGACCGCATCAAGACCTCGTTCGCTGATGACCACATTGCTCCCCCGGCCGATCAGGACAACAGGGAGCCCCAACTCGCGTGCCGCCTCCAGCACCCGCGCCAGCTCGACTTCATCGGTCGGCTCCGCAAACCACGCCGCCGCTCCGCCAAACCGGTAGGTGGTGAGCGGGGCAAGCGACACGCCTCTTCTCAGCAGACCTCCCGCACGGTGTCCATGGGTCATCACACATGCTCCAAGAGTGCGGCCAGCAGGGGCTCGGCGACACCCGTGATGTCTCCTGCCCCGAGCAGGAGCACGAGGTCGCCCGGCGCAACCATCGCCACGATGTCGTCGATCGCCGACAGCAGAGCGGGGCGGTACTCGACGGTCCCGCCTGCGGCCGACACGGCTTCGGCAACGAGCTTCCCCGAGACGCCGGGAATCGGACGTTCCCCTGCCGAGTAGACGTCGGTGACGATCACGGCATCTGCAGCGGCAAGGGGCGCCCCGAAATCGGGGGCCAAGTCCGCAGTGCGGGTGTAGCGGTGGGGTTGGAACACGGCGATGACACGACTCCAACCACCGAGCCGACCTGCCGCGATCGTTGCCTCGATCTCGGTCGGGTGATGGGCGTAGTCGTCGACCACCGTCACGTCCCGAACCGTGCCGCGGACCTCGAAGCGGCGGCGCACGCCGCGGTACCGGCGGAGCCCCTCTGCCATGCCGGCGAGGTCGTAGCCCAGAATGGAGAGAAGGACGAGCACCCCTGCGGCGTTGCGGGCGGTGTGCATGCCGGGCAGCGGGACCACAACCCGTTGGTCCTCGCCTGCCGGACCGCGCAGCCGAAACGAGATCTTGCCGCTCCCCGGAGCCACGTCGACGATCGACCACGACGTATCGGGGCCGGTCCCGTAGCCCACCACCGGTGCGCGTTGCGCCAGCCTGCGCACTCCGAGGTCATCGACGCAGCCCACCACGGGGCCTCGCACCCGGTTGGCGACGAGGGCAAAGGCCTCTTCGAGGCCGGCAACCGTCTCGTAGTAGTCGAGATGGTCGGCCTCGATATTCGTGACCAGCATTCCCCGGTGATGAAGATGCCGGAATGTCCCGAATGCCTCGTCGGCTTCGAGGACGAACAGGTCGGCGTCCCCGAGATGGGCGCCGGTGTTGAGCGCAGTCATCTCGCCACCGACGATGAAGGTCGGGTCCTCGCCGATCGACCGCAGTGCGGTGACCGCCATGGCGGTCGTTGTGGTCTTGCCGTGGGTTCCGGCAAACCCGATCGCCGGCCGCTCGGCGGTGAGCGCTTCCAGGAGCGCCGGTCGCATCCAGACGTCGACCCCGGCCGCACGGGCCGCTGCCAGCTCGGGATCGCCTGCGGGCACGGCCGACGACGCCACCACGAGATCCACGGTCGCCATCGCTTCAGGCCGGTGACCGAGCCAGGTCGCGATCCCCAAGTCGCCAAGCGACTCGAGCTGGCGACCCGGCTTGAGGTCCGACCCGGTCACCGTGTAGCCAAGACCTGCGAGCAGCTTCGCCAGCGCGCTCATCCCAGCGCCACCTGCGCCGACAAGATGGATCGAACCCGAGTTCGGGAGTTTCCACCGCGACGTGAAGCTCATTGCGCCGCCCCGATCAGCGCCGTGGCCATGTCTGCGGCCGCTCCTGGCCGTGCTGCTCTGTGTGCGGCTTCGCCCATGCGGCGCAGCCGGTCGGGATCGGCGAGGAGTTGCTCGATCTCCACCGGGACGCGATCGATCTCGCGCTGCGGGATCGAAATCACGCCCCCGGCCCCGGCGAGGAACGCGGCATTGCCCTCCTGGGCGACGGCCTCGAGGGGCACCACGACCGCAGGGGTGCCGGTTGCCGCAAGCTCGCTGATGGTGACCGCACCTGCCCTGCCGAGCACGAGATCAACGGCGGCGTAGAAGTGGTGCATCTCCTTTTCGAACGCGATCGTCCTCCAGGTGACCGCGGACCGCACGGCCTTCGTTGTCACGGCCGTGTGATGGTCCGTCCCGGTGAGGTGCACGATCGCAACCCGGTCAGGATCGGCGTCGTCGGCAATGCGGAGCGTGACATCGTTCAGCACTTGGGCGCCAAGACTCCCGCCGAGCACACCCAGCACGACGACGTCGGAAGGAAGGTCGTACCGCTTGCGCGCATCGTCTCTCGACGCAGACCTGTCGAAGCTCCGCAGTGCGGCACGGATCGGGTTGCCAACGACCTGAGCGCGCGGCAGGCGTTCGGCCGCGGCCGGAAACGCCACAAAACTGATGCGGGCACGACGGGCGATGAGCTTGTTGGCCAGCCCTGGGACCGCATTCTGCTCGTGGAGGAACAATTGGGCGCCGACCCGGTTGGCCGCCCATGCTGCGGGAACCGACACGTAGCCACCGAAGGCTGTCGTCACCCGTGTGCCCGCCGTCTGCATCTCCGCCTGGATCGCAGCCGTTGCTTTGCGCACCATTGCGGGGAGGCGGAGGTTCGCTGCGGAAAGCGACCGTTGGAGACCGCGGATCTCGACGCCGACAAAACGATATCCCGCGGCGGGAACCGCATCGGCTTCCATCCGGTCGCCGCCAAAGAAGACGATCTCACCTCTCGACACGCCGCGAGCCAGGAGCTCGTCGGCCACAGCAAGGGCGGGATAGACGTGGCCGCCGGTTCCGGCTGCGGCGAAAGCGAACGTCATCGGCCTTTCCCCTTTGGCTTGTCGACGCCGGTCCTGGCGATGTTCAGGAGCACGCCGACAACGGCGAGGTTCACGATCATGGCGCTGCCGCCCGCCGACACGAACGGCAATGGCACGCCTGTGATCGGCAGGGCCTTCACCACACCTCCGATGTTCACGATTGCCTGGAGGGAGAGCCATGCGACGATGCCGGTCGCCAGGAGCCGGCCGAACGAGTCGGCGGCGCGAATGGCGACGAGCGTTCCGACGACCGCAAAGACGACGAACAGCGCCAGCACCGTCAACGAGCCGGCGAGGCCCGTCTCCTCTCCGATGATCGCAAAGATGAAGTCGGTGTGAGCGTTGGGAAGGAACGACCATCGGGCTCGACTCGCCCCGAGACCTACCCCAAACCATCCGCCGGTCCCCAGCGCAACGAGGCTCTGGAACGCCTGCAGACCCTCGTCGAGCCGGTCTGCGTTGGGATCGAGGAAGGAACGCACTCGCTCGAGCCGGTAGGGAGCAACGATTGCCGCCGCCATCGCGGCGAGGCCGCCGATCCCGCCGAGCACCGCGATGTGACGCAGCGGAGTGGCCGACGCCATGAGCACGGCGAAGGCTGCGCCGGCGACAAGGAGCGTGGTGCCGAGGTCCGGTTGTTGCAGGAGCAGCAGTGAGACGATCCCAAGCGAGCCGGCCACGGGCCAGATGACGTGGTTGAAGGAGCCGAGATGCCGTTCCTTCCGGGAGAGGGCCGCAGCCAGGTACGCGACGACGGCGAACTTGGCGAACTCCGAGGTCTGCAGTGTGATCGGACCCGCCTCGATCCAACGCCGCGACCCACCACGCACGCTGCCAACGAACATCGTGGCGACGAGAGCGCCGATGGCCAGCAGCATGAGCGCCGGTGCCCACCGTGCATACCACCGGTACGGGATGCGAGTGGTGACCATGAGGGCGACAAACCCCACCCCGACGAACAGCAACTGCTTGCGGAAGATTGCGTGCTGATCGAGGCCTTCGCGAATCGCCACGACTGAAGAAGCCGACAACACCGCACCGAGCCCCACGATGAGCAGAATCGCCACGGGGAGCAGCAACAGGACGGCCCGGCGCTCGCGCGCTCGCCGCGGCCTGGATTGGGGGTTCGGCTTGGATTGCCGCTGTTTGGAGGGGGCCTGCCTGGTGGCGGCGCTGCTGCCGGCCATGCTCACCTCACCTCCTTGCGGACAAGGGCAGTGAAGACCTCGCCACGGTGGGCGTACGAGTCGAACATGTCGAAGCTGGCGCAACCGGGGGCCAGCAGCACGGTGTCACCAGCCGCCGCCAGCGCACGAGCCTGCACCACCGCCTGCTCCAAGTCGGGAACCACGACGACTTTGTGCGGATCGGCCGCATACAGATCGGGGGCGGCTTCGCCGAGAGCAAACACCTGCTTCACCGTTGCCGCCTGGACGAGAGGAGCGAGATCGAGGCCCTTGTTCCGCCCCCCGGCGATCAGGAGCACCGACGGATAGGCACTCGCCGATGCCACCGCGGCATGAGGATTGGTCGCCTTGGAGTCGTTGACCCACGTAACTCCTGCGACCTCGGCAACCACGGTGCGGCGATGCACGCCCGGCTGGAACGAGGCGAGCACCTCGCCGATCCCGGCCTCTGACGTTCCTACGGCTTGCGCCATCGTCGCCGCAACGGCCACGTCGAACTGCCAGACCGCATCGAGGTCCGGCTTGGGAAAGGCAACCTCGCCCACCATGAGACGGTCGCCCTCAGGACCGTTGCCGGCTGCGGGGCGATGGTCACCTGCCACGGGAATGCGGATGCTCCTCGCTCCGGCCGTCGCAGCTGCCGCTGCGGCATCGTTGGCGTCGAAGGCCACGATGTCTCCCGCATCCTGGTTCTCGTGGATCCGCGCCTTGGCTCCCGCATACGCTGCGAACGAGCCGTGCCAGTCGAGGTGGTCGGGAGCGATGTTGAGCACCGCAGCCGCTTTGGGGTGGAACCGATCGATGAACCTCAGCTGGAAGCTCGATGCCTCGACGGCGACACAATCCCAAGGCTCGAGGGCGATGTCCGACAGTGCCAGACCGACGTTGCCGGCCGCAACGGCGCGCATGCCGCCGGCGCGCATCATCGCTGCGGTCGTTTCCGTGACGGTGGTCTTGCCGTTCGTGCCGGTGATCGCGACGTAGGGAGCATCGAGGTGGGCGCTGGCAAACTCGAGCTCGCTGACGAGCGGCACCGGCGCTGCAGTTGCGGCGACGATCGGTGCGGCGTGTTCGGGAATCCCTGGGCTGGTGACGACGAGATCAGCCGTATCCAGGAGCGATCGATCCCATTCGCCGTAGGCGGTCGCCACATCGAGGTCGAGTGCGTCGATGGCGGCGGCAGACCGGTCGTACACGGTGACCCGGTCGCCGAGCCGTACAGCGAGCCCCGCAGCAGCCCGACCGCTGACGGCCGCTCCGAGCACGAGGACGTTCACGGCGAGATCCCACCTTCGGTGGCGACGAGGAAGTCGGCGTAGAACAGCCCGACGCCCATTGCCACGAACATCCCCGCGACGATCCAGAATCGGATGATCACCGTGGTCTCCGGCCATCCCTTCATCTCGAAGTGGTGGTGCAACGGAGCTATCCGGAATATGCGCTTGCCAAAGACCCTGAATGAGAACACCTGCAGGATCACCGACAGGGTGACCACGACGTACAGCCCGCCGATGAGCGCAACCAGGACGTGGGTCTTGGTGAGTAGCGCCAGCGACGCCAGGGCGCCACCGAGAGCCTGCGACCCGGTGTCCCCCATGAAGATCTCCGCAGGGGCGGCGTTCCACCACAAGAATCCGAGTGCCGCTCCGACGACGGCAGCCGCAAACACTCCGAGGTCCAGTGCCCCGTCGACGCCGTAGATGTCGAAGTTGCGGAACTGCCAGAACGCAATCAAGACATACGCACCGAAGACGAGCGCTCCTGAGCCCGCCACCAACCCATCGAGACCGTCGGTGAGGTTGACGGCGTTGGCGGCGCCCGCCAAGAGCAACAGAACGAGCACCGTGTACAGCACCGGCCCGAGATCGACGGTCACCTCGCGCGTGAACACGAGCTCGGTGCCAACGCCGGCCGCCTCCGCCCCCCATGCGAACAGCGCCGCGATGCCGAGCTGGCCGAGGAACTTCCAGCGTTTGGAGAGCCCGAGGTTCTGTTTCCTCGCATATTTGGCGAAGTCGTCGAGGAAGCCGATCAGGCCCATCCCAAGGAACCCAAACAAGGCAAGCCATCCCTCGGAGGCAAACGGCTCGATCGACAACCCGACGCCACCGTCGAAGCTGTACAGGTTGACGTGGGCGACGAGATACCCGACGGTGACCGCGATCAGGATCACGAGCCCGCCCATCGTCGGCGTGCCGCGCTTGTGGCTGTGTCCTGCGACCTCGGCTTGGATGAATTGGCCGATGTTGTGGCGGCGCAGTGTCGTGATGGCGACGGGTGTGAGCAAGATGCCGACGAGGAACGAGACCGCGCTGGCGATGAGGAGCAGGATCACGACTGTGCCTCCTCGACCAATCGATGGGCCAGCACTTCGAGCCCGACCGAGCGGGAAGCCTTGACGAGCACGACGTCTCCGTCGTTCACCAGCGAGCGGAGCATCTCGAGGGCCTCGTCGATGCCGGCAACCGCCATGACGTTCGCACCGCCGTCTGCATAGCCGGGGTCGTCCCCGACCGTCACAACGGTCTCGTATCCCAGTCGCGCTGCTTCGGCACCCATGCGCCGGTGCTCCTCCGCCTCTACCTGTCCCAGCTCGGCCATCTTCCCCAGAACTGCAACGTGCCTCCCGGGGAGTGCCGCAACCGTTCGCAGGGCCGCCCGAACCGAATCCGGGTTTGCGTTGTACGCATCATTGACGACGGTGAAGCGACCGCGGTGGATTTCCATCCTCCACGCCGACCCGGCGGCACGCTCGAGACCGGGCAGCAACGTGGCGAGGGGAAGGCCGAGGGCGATGCCGGCGGCGACGGCTGCGGCGGCGTTCTGGGCTTGGTGAGCTCCCGCTACCGCCAGCCGGACCGTCTCGGAACCGATGGGAGTGTGGATCGAGAACCGAGGTCGACCGAGATCGTCCACACGCAGATCGGCGATGTGCACGTCGGCGGAAGGGGTCTCGCCGAACGTGAGCGTCGCCCCCGCATGGGAGCGATGCAGCCGCGATTCTTCGACGGGGAGCACGGCGGTTCCCGACGACGAGAGACCCTCGACCAGTTCCCACTTGGCATCGGCCAGAACCTCCTCAGAACCGAACGTCTCGAGATGCACGACACCGAGGTTGGTGATGATCGCAACATCCGGCCGGACGACGGGCATGAGCCACGCGATGTGACCATGTCCCCTCGAGCCCACCTCGAGGACGAGGTACGACATGTCGTCCGGCGCACCAAGGACGGTGAGCGGCACCCCGATCTCGTTGTTGTAGCTCTTCTCCGACGCCGCAGCGTTGGGAAGGGCCGAAGCGAGCAGGTCCTTGGTCGAGGTCTTGCCGGTCGACCCGGTGATCGCAACGACGGGTACGGCAATCTCGTTGCGGCGCGCCGCGCCGAGGTCGCGAAGGGCAAGCGAGGTGTCCTCGACCTCGATCCGCGGCGTTGCGTCGTGGCCTCGCTCGACGAGAACCGCGGCCGCGCCTGCAGCCAGCGCCGGCGCCGCGAAGTCATGGCCGTCGAAGTGCTCGCCGCGAAGTGCGACGAACAGCGATCCGGGCAAGATGGCGCGGGAATCGGTCGCAATGGCGTCAACGACGACCGAAGGCTCTCCGACGAGGACACCGCGCGTTGCGTCGGCAATGGAGGCCAGCGTCCACCTGTGGCTCATGCGGGCTGCTCCTCGTCGAGCCGAGCCAGCTCCTCGGCGGCCACGATCCGATCGTCGAACGGGATGGTGCGATCGGCAAGTTGCTGGCCGGTCTCGTGACCCTTGCCAAGGATCAGTACCACGTCACCAGTGCGCGCGATCTGCAGGGCCAGGCGGATCGCCTCCCGCCGATCGAGCTCGGCAACGGCATAGCGATCGGCGGGAACTCCCTGCAGTACCGCATCTACGATCGTGTTCGGGTCTTCCGACCTCGGGTTGTCCGAGGTCACGACGGCTGCGTCGGCGGTGGCGAGTGCCCCGCCCATGAGCGGACGCTTCGTGATGTCGCGGTCGCCGCCCGCCCCGCCGACGGCGATGATGCGGCCCGCCGTGAGGGGCCGGACGGCGCCGATGATGGTGGCGATAGCGTCTGGCGTGTGGGCGTAATCCACGATGACGTCGAATCCTCGGCTACACGCCACGGCCTCGAAGCGGCCCGGAACCGCCGCCATGTCCTGCAGGCCGGTGCCGATGTCGTCGGGGTGGATGCCCACGGCGAGAGCGGATGCGACTGCGACGAGGGCGTTGGCCGCGTTGAAGCCGCCGGCCAGCGTCGTGGTCACCTCGAAGCGGTGCTGCGGCGAAGAGATCTCGATGGTCGTGCCAGCCGGGGTCGCAGCCAAGGCAACGCCGCGGACATCCGCGCCGGGTTCGAATCCCACCGTCGACAGCGGGAGGTCGATCTCACCCGCAAGCCGGGCGCCCCACGGATCATCGACGAAGACCACCGCAAGGGCCGCCCGTGATCGGCGGAACAGGGTGCGCTTCACCGCGTAGTACTCCTCCATGGTGCCGTGGTAGTCGAGGTGATCCTGGGACAGGTTGGTGAAGGCCACGACGTCGAAGTCGATCGCATCAGCCCGCCCTTGGGCGAGAGCGTGGCTCGACACCTCCATGGCGACCGTGTCGACATCAGCGTCGAGCATCGTGCGCAGCAGCCGTTGCAGATGGGTCGCCTCCGGAGTCGTGAACCCGACCGGGTGCGGCTTGCCCGCTATCCGGGCACCGACGGTTCCGATGAGGCCCATCGTCCGGCCGGCGCCGGCACCGATCGCCTCGATCATGTGCGTCGTGGTGGTCTTGCCGTTGGTGCCCGTGACACCGATGACGGTCATGGCGGCCGAGGGCCGGCCGTAGACCTCGGCAGCAAGCGGGGCCATGAGCGGGCGGGTCGCCTCGACCACCAGTTGGGGGACATCGAGCTCGAGGGAGTGGTCGACGATGAGCGCCGCCGCACCGGCGGTGAGGGTGGAGGCGGCATAGTCGTGTCCATCCGAGGTGCTGCCGCGGAGTGCGATGAAGGCCTGGCCGGGCCGGACGGCCCGGGAGTCGTGCTCGATCCCCACAACGGTCACATCGGCACCGTCGAGACGGGCCGTCTGAAACTCATCCGCGACGGCCGCCAGCCGGCTGAGGCGGACCGGCTCAGCTCCCACGGGGAGCGATCCCGAGCTGGTGGAGCGTCGCCTCCGCCACCTGTGCGAACACCGGGGCTGCCGACACGCCTCCGAACTCGAGCTTCGCCGGCTCGTCTCCCCCCTCGTCAACGTCGCCGTGGGGTGAATCCAGCACCACGGCAATGACGACCTCTGGGGCATCAATGGGTGCGATGCCGATGAAGCTCGCAATCCGGTCCGTGTCCGAGTACCCCACCCCGGGGATCAGCTTCTCGGTCGTTCCGGTCTTCCCTCCCACCGAGTAGCCGGTGATAGCGGCCCGGCTTCCTGTGCCCGTCTCGACGACTCCCTGCAGCAGCAGTCGCATGGTGGCAGCGGTGCCTGCGGATACGACGGGGCGCTCGACCCGGTCGGGGACGGCGCGATTGCCGTTGCCGTCGATGACCTCCTTGATCACATGCGGCTCGACCCACACCCCATCATTGGCGATGGTCGCAAACACTGAAGCCATCTGGAGCGGCGTGACATCGACGCGATACCCGATTGCCGTTGAGGGGCCGCAGGTCGTTTCGCACCAGTTGTCGAGCGAGTGCACCTTCCCGGATGCCTCGGCAGGGAGGTCGGAGCCGGTGATGGCTCCCAGACCGAATCGGGACAGGTACTCGTGGTGCAGCTCATTGCCCAGATGGTCTTGGACCATGATCGTCCCGATGTTCGACGAGCGGGCAACGATCTGTGCGACGTTCATCGTCTCGGTCTCCCGCCGACCGACGTCGGTGTACGTCTTGTCGTGGATGGGTAGCTCGGGCGGGACCTCGAAGGTGGTGCCTACGGAAACGACCTCCTCATTGAGGGCGGCGGCGATGGTGACCACCTTGAGCGTCGAGCCCGGCTCGTACACATCGGAGATCGCCCGATTGCGATAGAGATCAGGCGTCACGCTGCTGCGTTCGTTGGGGTCGAATCCGGGGGCGTTGGCCATGGCGAGCACTTCGCCGTTGTGGACGTCCAGGACCACCACAGTCCCGGCGGTGGCGTTGGTGCGAGTGAGCGCGTCTGCGAGCGCAGTTTCTGCGATGTACTGGATCTCACGGTCGATGGTGAGCACGACATCCGAGCCGGGTACGGCAGGTTCGATCAGCAGCTCGGCTTGCGGGATCGGCGTGCCGTAGGCGTCACGCTCGACGATTTGGATACCGGGCGTGCCGGTGAGCTCCTCGTCGATCGCAAACTCGAGCCCCTCCAGGCCCTGCTGGGTGTCGGAGCGCACGAAGCCGATGAGCGCGGACGCCAGAGCTCCTGCCGGGTACATACGCTTGGGCTCCGTGGTGAACGACACCCCGGTGAGCTCGAAGTGCTCGACGGCACGGCGCACTGCGTCGGCGGTGTCGCGATCGAGAGAGCGGGCAACATAGGCGAACTGCCCGGTCCCGGAGAGGCGATCTCGCAGCACCGCTGCATCGACACCGACAAACTGGGCGAGGATCCGGGCTGTGGCAGCTGGGTCGGTCACCCGGCTTGGATTGGCGATGACGGTGGTTGCGTCGACGGTCACCGCCAGTTCAACGCCGTCCCGGTCGTAGATCGTTCCCCGCGTCGCCGGTAGCTCCTCGTGACGGACCCGCTGGTCGAGACCTTCGGATGCGTAGGTCTCTGCCTCGAGCGCCTGCACTTCGAACAAGCGGTAGCCGAGCCCGAACCATGCGAGGACGAGCACGGCACCGACCACGATCAGGCGGCCTTCCCGGCCCCTTCCCTGCCGCCGGCCCACCTCAGCACTCCGTGATCGGCGGGCCTGCGCTCTGCGCATCGCCCGCTGGTGCGTTCGTCGTGGCCGATGCGCTCATGGCTGATTTCCGGCTGGTTGCCGTGAAGATGGCTGGGCGCTCAACAGCGCTTTGAGTTGGGCCCAGCGGTATTCGGGATCGACCTCGGGGTCTTCGGCCACCTCGGCGACCGCAAGTTGATGTCGGATCGACGGGTACACCAGACCCAACTCGGCCGCTTCCGCTGCGATCCGTTGCGGATCACGCAGCTCTGCGACTTCGAAGCGCAGATCGAAGTGCCGCGTCTCTTCCACCGCAATCTGATCCTCGAGCGTGTCGAGCAGGAACGCAGACCGATCGAGCGAGATCCGGCTATAGGTGAGACCGAAGAAGGCGGCGATGACGATCACGATGAACAAGACCCAAGGTCGAAGCCGCTGGTTCCGCTGTGCGGGCGCCTGGTGGGCAGCACCCTCGACCCGAGGCAGCCTGGTGACCGATGCTGTGTGCGTGGTCACGCTGCGAGCCTCTCGACGGCGCGAAGTCGGGCGCTGCGCGAACGCGGATTGCGCTCGATCTCGGCCTCTGTCGGACGGAGCGGCCTGCCGGTCAGACGGCGCAGCTCGGCGACCTTGCCGCACACACAGACGGGAAAGTCCGGCGGGCACTCGCACGTGGTTGCGCCGGCGATGAAGCGCCGCTTCACGATGCGATCCTCCAGCGAGTGGTACGCGATCACCACGATGCGGCCTCCTGGTCGCACGGCGTCGATGGCGGCATCGATGCCGTGAGCGACGGCATCGAGCTCGTCATTGACGGCGATCCGGAGTGCTTGGAAAACCTTGCGCGCCGGATGGCGTTGCCGGCGGGCCGCCGCAGGGACGGCATCGGCGACGATTGCCGCCAGCGCGGCCGTATCCTCGATCGGGCGTTGCCGGACGATGGCGTCGGCGATACGGCGGGCGTATCGCTCCTCTCCGTAGCGACGGAGGATGTCGGCAAGGTCTCGAGCGTCGGAGTGGTTGACGATGTCGGCCGCACTGACGCCGGCGTCGGGACCCATGCGCATATCGAGCGGGCCCTTGCGGTGATACGAGAATCCGCGAGCGGCCTCATCCAGCTGGCGGGACGAAACGCCAAGGTCGAATAGCACCCCAGCCAGACCGCCGCGGCTCGGATCGTGATCGCGAGGTTCATTCAGCCACGCCCGGGTGTCCGGGGCGCTGAGCACCTGCGCCAGGTCGGCGAAGTTGGCCCTGACGAGCCGCATGTGCGCCGCGTCCTGGTCCCGTGCTGTCGCGTCGAGGTCCCGGTCGATTGCCAGCACCCGAACCTGTGGCAGCGCTGCAAGCAGCGCTGCCGTGTGCCCGCCCCCACCGTACGTTGCGTCCACGATGACACCCGAACCTACGGGAGCGAACAGCTCGACGACCTCGGACGTCATCACCGGCACGTGATACGGCAGTGGTTTCTGGGCCATGTTCAGCCTCCCGGAGCGCTGGCGCCAACCTGGAAGCGGGCGGAGTAAGGGGCCTCCCAATTGGCATCCGGGAGGCTGAACATGGGCCAGACGGCCACTCTTGTGACGTGGGCGATGTACGGGTGACGAGTCCGGTGCGGGTCATCAGATCCCACCGTCCGCGCTGAGCACTTCTTCGATACCGCTGTAGTACTCGTCGGCTTCGGCGGCCTCGGCAGCCCAGGCACCCTTCGACCAGATCTCGATCCGATCCATGGCGCCGACCACCGTGACGTCCTTCTCCAACCCCGCAAACTCGCGGTGCCGTTCCGGTACCTGGATGCGACCCTGCTTGTCGAGGGTCTGATCCAGCGCCGAGGCGAAGAACGATCGGGTGTACTTGCGGTTGCGGCGGTCGGTGCGAGGCAGCCGGCGTAGCCGAGCGATCTCTTCCTCCCACTGCTCCATCGAGAAGACGTAGAGGCAGCCTTCCTGCCCCTTGGTGAGCACACATCCCGAGGTTTCGAGCTCGTCGCGGAACTTCCGAGGCAGCACCAGCCGCCCCTTGCTGTCCAACGAGTGTTCGAACTCCCCAAGAAACACGCCACTCCATCTCCGTCACGCCTTCATCTCCCACGAGGACCCACTATGACCCACTACGCGCCACTTGTCAACCTTATCCGCCCACCAATCCCCCACCTCGACCAAAAACGAGTCGAAAGACCGACGGTGAGGCTCAAACGGCGTCACCATTTCGGACAGGAGCGCGGGGAGGCGTCACGGTCGTGTCAGTGGTTGCTCGGAGTTGTGTCACCCTGGATCGAGCGGGTCCCATCACATGACCCGGCCGGGACGACCCGACATCGAGCAGCGCTTCCTGCAACATCGCTGTACCGCTCCGACCTCGATCCGCTCACTCTCGATGGCGATGGCAACATCGCAGCGGACGGTCTGTTCTGGTACGACCCCGAGGCGGGCACGGGTGTCCTCGAACCCATGCGCACTCAAGACGATCACCAACGCCGGGGACTTGCCCGCCACATCCTCACTACCGGCATCGACCTGCTCACCGCAGCGAGCCACCTCTACCTCGGCGTCGGCTTCGAACCGCACACGCAGACCGACCTCTTCTCTGGCCGTGTCAGCACCCAACTTTCCTAGGCGGTCGGAGTGGCTAACCGACCGTGCCGATGGTTCGGCGGAAGAGTTGCTGGACGTCGCTGATGACGGTATCGACGTCGGTGTGGTGGAAGCAGGGCCCGACGTAGCCGTGGAGGAGGAATTCGACGACGACGTCGACATCCAGGTTGCCAAGGTCGAACTCGCCGGCGGCTGCTCCCCCGGTGATGAGGTCGTGGAGCAGCGTTCTTGCTTCGTGCCACGGCTCTTGGCTGTCAGTGGCGACGGTGTGGAAGACGGCGTGGTAGAGCTCGTGGTGCTCAACCTCGTAGCGGATCCAATGCTCCACGACGGCGTCGAGCCGCTCGACCCACGCCAGGTCGTGGTTGGCTGCGGTGAGACGTGGGGTCTCCATCATCTGGGTCCACACCTGTGTCTGGAGGGCGCCGATCAGGTCGTCGCGCGATGCGAAATGGAGGTAGATCGAGCCCTTGGCCACGCCGGCAGCTTCAGCGACCTGCGCAATCGACGTGGCCTCGAGTCCGTCGGTGGTGGCGAGTCGGGCGGCGGCGTCGAGTATCTGTTGCCGGCGGACCTCGGGAGGCCGGTAGCGGGCCTCGGTCGGGCTGTCTGCGGTGGTGGCCATGGACCACACCGTACCGCCTTGACAGTCGAATGACCAATGGTCATACTGTGACCACTGGTCATTGACCGCTAGTCATTGACCGCTAGTCATTGCAGGAGACCACCAATGCGCGACCACCCGTCGAACGGCCACGACGGCCGGTGGACGTCCCGTTCCGCTCTCCACATGCTCGGCGCCATGGGGGACTTCTGGTCCTCCGACCTGAACCGAGCAGCCGTCGACCTGATCAACCCCCAACCGGGCATGACGCTGCTCGACGTGGGCGCCGGGCTCGGGCCCGCCACCATCGAGGCCGCACATCGAATCGCACCAGATGGGAGGATGGTCGCCATTGACCCCTCCCGCATCATGCGCGGAGTCCTCCGCCTGCGGCGCCTCTGGCACCCATCGCGACGGCTCATCGACGTTCGTCCCGGCACTGCCGAGGCCCTCCCGATGGGCCAGAGCTCCGTAGATGCCGCGTTTGCCGTCAACGCCGCCCACCACTTCAACAGCATCGAACACGCCGCATCAGAGCTGGCACGAGTCCTCAAGCCCAGCGGGCGGCTGCTCCTCATCGAACAGGATTTCGGTCACGGCGACGCGCCTGAACCCGTGGACGCCTCCCTCATGGTCGAGCTGCTTGCCGCCGCGGGTCTCGCCGCGACCCACACCGACCATCACCCCATCGCCGGTGTCACCGCCACCGTCATCAGCGCCACCGCACCCGCCGGCGAACCGGCTTCGGATCCGGGCCAGGATCATCCGCCCGGTGGAGGGCCGTCATGAAGCCACGCACCAGCCGGCTCTGGGCACAGCAGGACCGACACCCCGGCGACCGTCACCGTCTCTTCACTGCGGTCAACACCGCCGTTGCGGCATCGTCGGTGCTCTATCCGGGATCCTATGTTGACGTCACCCCATCCTTCGTATTCGACGACGTCACCTACGTCGACACGGACCGTCGCGCCGCCCAGTTCTTCGAAGACCAACCTGGTGTCGATGAGATCATCGGCCAACATCGCCAACCGGACTCGACCACCCGGTGGCGTTTCATCCACGCCGACTACACATCCGAGCTCCAGATCCCCGGCGGACACTTCGACCTCCTGGTCTCCCTGTACGCAGGCTTCGTTTCCGAGCACTGCAGCCGCTACTTGCGCCCCGGAGGGCACCTGCTGGTCAACCCCAGCCACGGCGATGCCGCCATGGCATCCATCGACCCCACCTACCGCCTCGTCGGCGCCGTCACGACCCGCTCCGGCAACTACACCGTCAGCGACACACACCTCGAGACCTACCTCGTCCCGAAACGCCCCACAACCATCTCTGCTGACGCGCTCCACCACAGCGGCCGCGGTGTCGGCTACACCAAGCCGGCCTTTGCCTACCTCTTCGAACTCCTCACCACGTAGCCACGCACCTGAGCCTCGAACCACGCCCACCGTTTCGCATCACAAGGTGAACAGTCCGGTGTTTCCGTTGAGGTAGACCACCACCAGGAGCATCTCGAGCGCATAGGGCGACGGTGCCGTCGGTCGCAGCCTGCGTGGAGATCGGGGCCGCTGGCTCCTAGGGTGACCGTCCGCTGGTTGTGTAGGTGTGTCCGAGTGGGGTGGTGAATTGGTAGTCGCCGTTGCGGAGCGGCCGGTAGCTCCAGCCGGCTTTGTGGCGGATGACGTGGTGATGCCGACACAGCGGTGCGAGGTTATGGACGCTCGTGAGTTGGCGTTCTGCCCAAGGGATGCAGTGGTCGAGATCGCAATCGACCGCCGGCATCCGGCAACCAGGGTGCACACACGTGCGGTTCCTGGTCTGAACCCGCCTACGTTGCGCCGTGGTAGGGCGACGCCGGGTGGTGCCACCATCGATAGGAACCCCCGTATCGGGATCGACCAGCGTCCACCGCCACTCCGCATCGTGTTGATGGTGGGCAACCTGGCGGGCGATATCGGCAATCACCGGACCGTAACCGGCCAGATCGCCGGGATGATCCACCAACCGGGCCAGCGTCGCAACGTCGACCTGGATATCAACCATGCCCCGCCCGGCAGCCGCTCCCGTTCCTTCGACAAGGTCGAGAAGGATGTCGGCGCGGAGCTGATCCATGCTGCGCTGATCGCCCTGGCTCCTCTTGCCCAAGGCAAGTCTGTTGATCCGCTGCTTTGCCGCTGCGACCCGATCCGGCGGCAGGTTGACCGCATACAGGCTGGCGGTTCCGTCGGCAGCCGCCTCGGTGACCACGCGGCGATCTTCTACGGCATGGCGGTACCGATCGGCAGCCTCTTGCGGGTTGACTTCAATGCACAACTTCCGGAGCTTGGCACCCAGCTGACCCGTCGTCAGCAACGGGGCATCAGACAAGACACCGGCGACGATCTCACGCGCAGTCGCAACGGGATGATGCGACGTGGCGTCAACCAGCAACCGGGCCCGGCGCACATCGATCACACCATCACCGAGGGCACGCCAGACGGTCGGGAGCCGCCGTTGCAACTCGAGCGCCAGCGACAGTTCGACATCGGCCGCTCGGCGCGTCAATCGGAGCGCCGCCGCCACCTCAGCAGCTGCCGCCTCCTCGGCAAAGTCAGCCTCGTCCGGATCGTCCCTGAATGCTGCCACGACCGACGCCATCGCGTGGAAGCGACGGGCTGCGTAGTGCGACCGCATTCGTTCATAGGCCTGCAACACCCGGATACGGTCATAGCCGGAGCAGGAGCCGAGATCGATGTCATCCAATATCGCTGCCAGCACATACCCCGGCGGCACGCTATCCAAACCTGTCGGAACGCCCCCGGTACCATGATCGAACATACGTTCGACCCTACCAGACACCAACGACACAAAACAGGTCGCAATCCCCTCGCTGCTCGGGGCGCGCCACCGGAGATTGCGCAGTCGACGGGAGATGTGACGAGAGGCATTGAGACCGTCGATTCCATCGGTACCATCGACCGGGCCAGAAGGGAGCAACACCATGGCACGAGTCGTCCTCTTTCATCACGCACAGGGTCTCACGCCAGGCGTTGCAGCGTTCGCAGAGCACCTACGGAACGCGGGCCACGAGCTCCATACGCCGGACCTGTTCGACGGTCGCACGTTCGACTCCATCGAAGCGGGCATGGCCTACGTGGGAGAGCTCGGGTTTGGCGAGATCATGGAACGCGGCGCCAAGGCTGCCGACGCCATCGGTCGCAACGCCGTGTACGCCGGGTTCTCCCTCGGGGTGGTGCCCGCCCAGATGCTGGCGCAGACCCGACCGGGGGCGCTGGGTGCCGTGCTCTGCTACTCGTGTGTCCCGCCCTCGGAGTTCGGCGAGGCGTGGCCCACCGACGTCCCGGTGCAGATCCACGGCATGGACGCCGATCCGTTCTTCGTCGACGAGGGCGACATCGACGCTGCTCGTGAGATCGTTGCGTCCAGCCCTCGTGCCGAGTTGTTCCTGTACCCGGGCGATCAGCACTACTTCGCCGACAATTCGCTGCCCTCGTACGACGAAGGAGCCACCGAGCTGCTGCTGCAGCGAGTGATCGACTTCCTGGCGAAGGTGCCGGACGACAGGACCCGATAGGAAGTACTACCGCATCACCCAACTCGGTCGATCCGGGCTCAGAGACGCCGGCAATGCATGGTCAGACTTCGCCACGTTGGCGGAGTCGATACTCTCAGATTCGATTCAGGAGTCGCAATGAACCAACAATCGTGGGTCTCCTGGCGCAGCTCAGTCGAGCCCTCCAGCAAGAAGGCGTTGACGGCGCCCGGGCCGGAGAATTCCTCGCAGAGATCGACAGCCATCTGGCCGACTCGAATACGGATCCCATCGAGGAGTTCGGGACACCGTTTGAGCTCGCCGCCGAACTGGCGCACCGGCCCGGTTCCCGGCGACCCGGCTGGCTCGGGTCCCCGCTCCGGTGTTCTGGGGCACAATTGCGGTGGTGCTTCCAATCCTCGCCGTCATGGTCATCAAGCCGTCACGGGCGGCTCGGTCTGCTGGCCGGTCGACCTCCGGCAGAAACGCCGCGCCGATGACCGGGGACGCCACAGGTCACACAAGATCCAAACCTCCAGCTCGTAGGCTGAGGTTGTGACGTCCATCGGTTCGCTCAACGAAAAGCCGCTGCATGCCGCACTCAAGGAGTGGTTTCGCCAGGAGGGCGACCATGTCGAGGCTCCCATCGATGGCTTCGTCGTCGACTTGGTGCGTGATGAGCTGCTGATCGAGATCCAGACGAGGGGCTTCTCCGCCATGCGCAGGAAGTTCGACCTGTTGCTCGATGCACACCCGATGCGGCTGGTCCACCCCGTTGCCGCAGAGAAATGGATCGTGAAGCTCGACGGGGACGGGAAGGAGGCGTCTCGGCGACGATCGCCGAAGCGGGGCATCGCGGCGGACGTGTGCGAGGAGTTGGTTGCGTTTCCCTCTCTGCTCAGCCACCCGAATTTCACGCTCGAGGTCGCGCTCGTCGAGGAGGAGGAGGTTCGGCGGCCCGACGCCAAGAAGGGCTGGCGGCGTGGTGGGTACGTCATCGAAGAACGGCGCCTGGTCGACGTTCTGGAAACCGTCGAACTTGCCTGTCCCGAGGCGTTGCTCGGCCTGTTGCCGCACGACCTGCCGGAACCATTCTCCACCGGGGAATTGGCTGCAGGGCTGGGGCGCTCCCGTCACGTCGCACGGGAAGTTGCGTATTGCCTGCGCGTCGCAGGGGCGGTCGAGACGGTGGGTCGGGACAAACGCGGGATTCTGTACCGGTTGCCCTGACTCGCCGAGCGGGACCCTTCCGTGGTGCCTCGGTAACATGGCCGAGGCCACCGACCCCACTCCCCCCGAGATCGGCACTCATGGATTCCCCTGTCGACAGCCCCGACCAACCATCGAGCCCGCCCAAGGTGGTGACCAGCCTCGGCGGCGGCGTCCTGACCATCACGCTCGCCGACGAGCCCAATCGCAATGCATTGAGCTCGCAGCTCGTGACCGAGTTGATGACCGCGCTCGACCGCGCCGACAACGACGACGAGGTCAGGGTCGTTGTCGTCACCAACACTGGCAGGGTCTTCTGTGCAGGCGCCGACCTGTCCGAACGATCCGGTGGCGACCCCGCGCCTGCGGCTGCGGACCCTGCCGCCATCTTGGGCCGGATCATGCGCTCGCCAAAGCCGTTTGTGGGACGCATTGCCGGGCACGCCATCGCAGGAGGGACCGGACTCGCCGCAGCCATGGACATCTCCGTTGCGGCCGCGGATGCCAAGTTCGGTTTCGCCGAGGTCCGCCTCGGGCTCGCCCCCGCCATCATCTCGGTCGTCTGCCTCCCCAAGATGCGCCGCTCGGAAGCGACCGCGGCGTTCCTCCGGGGCAACCGATTCGACGCCACCGAAGCCGCCCGGCTCGGGATCATCAACGAGGCCGTTCCCGCCGCGACCCTCGATGCGCGCATCGACGAGATCGTGGATGACCTCCTCGCCGGCGGGCCCCATGCCCTTGCGGCCGTCAAGCAGCTACTGCGCACCGTCCCGGAAATGGACCTCGATGAAGGGCTGCGCTGGGCTGCCGACCTCTCCGATCGCCTGTTCGCCTCGCCGGAAGGTCAGGAGGGCATGGCGGCCTACCTGCAGAAACGGCCCCCGCCGTGGGCTCCCCTTCCTCGCACCCACTGACACCCGACCCGCGACTCACCCAGCCGCGGTCCACACCCGGGTCGGGTTCTTCCACTCCGCGACATCCGCTTTGGCGACTGGTCCGTATACCCGGTGAACCGGCCGCACCCAGTGGCCGTCCCACCAAGGACCAAAACAACCATGTGGAAACGCTTTGTACCCCTGATTCTCGTCGTGGCGCTTGTCGCCGCAGCCTGCGGCGGTGACGACGACGCAACCGAGACAACTGTGGCGGCGGCTTCTGAAGAGATGTCTGTCGTCGACCTTGCGATCGAGAACGGTGGCTTCACCACCCTCGTCGCCGCGATCGAGGCTGCCGGTCTCGGTGAGACGCTCGCAGGCGAGGGCCCTTTCACCGTCCTCGCCCCCACCAACGCAGCGTTTGACGAGGCGTTCGCCGCCCTCGGAATCACGGCCGACGAACTCCTCGCCGACACTGAGACCCTGACGGCGATCCTCACCTATCACGTGCTGCCCATCGAAGCCGACTCCCAGCTGGTCGCGACCCTCGACGGCGAATCCGTCGAGACGGTCAACGGCCAGACCGTCGCCATCAGCGTCGTGGACGGAGCCATCATGATCAACGAGGCGACGGTCGTTTCGCCCGACCTCGTTGCCGACAACGGGATCGTGCACGTCATCGACACGGTGCTGCTGCCGCCGGACGTTGCCGAAGCGTTGGGTGTTGCGATGGACGACGTGGCCGACACTACAACGACGGCCGCTCCCACAACGACCACAGCCGCTCCTGAGACGACGACAACAAGCGCTCCCGAGGAGCAAGGCACAATCGTGGATGTCGCTGTCGCCAGCGGCCAGTTCCCGACCCTGGTCGCTGCGCTGCAGGCAACGGGCCTCGACGAGGTGCTGTCAGGGCCGGGCCCATTCACGGTCTTTGCTCCCACTGAAGAGGCGTTTGCCGCTGCTCTCGATGCCCTCGGCATCACCGCAGAGGACCTGCTCGCCGACACGGACACCCTCAGCTCCATCCTCACCTACCACGTGCTCGGCGTCGAGGCGCCTGCCGAGGTCGTCGTGACCCTCGACGGTCAGGATGTTGAAACGGTCAACGGGGCGACGGTGCTCGTCACGATCGACGGAGACAACGTCATGGTCAACGAAGCCAACGTCGTTCAGGTCGACATTTTCGGCAGCAACGGAGTGATCCACGTGATCGACAGCGTGCTCCTGCCGCCTGCATGACCGAACCCGCTACTACGACGGATCCGGGGCGCCGCAGCGATGCGGCGCCCCGGTCCTTTGTGTTTCCGTCAGTCGCAGGGCGTAGCCAGGACGTGGCCGTCCGGAGTGGCGAAGTCCGTGAACTTGCAGCCGTAGTCCGGGGCAGCGACGACGGCAGGGTCGAGGACAATGTCGCCATCGGGCTTGATCCCGTACTGCACCCACGCATCGAGCTCGGCGAACGCCGTTACCAGCTCCGTCGGGGTGAATCCGCAGTGGGAAACACCGCGAATCGCTCGCTGGACCAGTAGGTCGCTGTTGCCATGAGTGGCAACATCCTGGGCGTACACGATCTCGTTGTGGAACGGCACGAACAGATCACCGAGGTTGTGCAGGCTCAGCACGGGGACGTCGATATCACCCGTCACGATCGGGATCGGGAGCAGCCCGGGGTTGGCTCGGAGCGAGGCCGAACCCGCCACTCGAACGATTTCAGCGTTCAGCACAAGCTCTTCGGGGCTGAGCGCCGGATCGAGGTCCGTCTGGTACACGGTACCGATGTTGTCCACGACGACACCGGGGGCGCCGAACACGGAACCGTCACCGAGACCGAGCTCGAACAGGAAGTTGCCGGTTCCGCTCGTCGCCGGGATGCTGTTCCAGAAAACGAAAGCCTCGTCATAGTTGGGCCGATCCCCACCAGACTGCAGCTCGAGAAGCTGCTTCAAATCCTCGCCCGCGTCGTTCAGCACGACCGGCCAGGTCCCCGGTGCCGCCTCGAGGTTGGCTTTGATCTGCGGAACTTCGACACCGATGTACAACGGCGTGTCCACAGGAAAGTTCGAGTAGCCCAGCCCAATCTGCTGAGCCGCGGCATTGAAATCCAAGAAGTAGTCGAACAGAGTCGTAGTCACCCAGCACGCCGCAGATCGGCATGGCACCGTCGTAGACCTGACCGGGCTGCTCGATGGATCGCACGGTGACATGCCCACCCATCGAGGCCCCGGTGATGTACTTCGTCGATGCCGGCCTGATGTACACGCCCAACCTAACCGAATCGAACGTCCGCCGCTTGGGGAGATTCGTAGCGCCTACGGTGCCTTCTCGAGCCCGGCGCCCGGTTGGAGCGCACGGCCGATAGGGTTCACCGGTCACCGCACCCACCGATCGAGGAGCCCCATGTCCGACTGGAATGACAAGATCATTGCCGAGTTCCGTGAGAATGCCGGGCAGGTTGGCGGGGTGTTCGAGGACAGGCCGCTCCTCTTGCTCCACAGCACGGGAGCCAAGTCGGGTGAGGCTCGTCTCTCGCCGCTGATGTATCTGGAGGTCGACACCGGTTACGCCATCTTCGCCTCGATGGCGGGCGCACCCAACAACCCTGCCTGGTTCCACAACCTGATGGCCCAACCGGAGGTGTCCGTAGAGATCGGAACCGAGAAGATCCCCGTCACTGCAAGGCGAACCGAGGGTGCTGAGCGAGACCGTATCTGGGAAGCCCAGAAGCAGGCCTTCCCGTTCTTCGCCGAGTACGAGGCGAAGACGCCCCGTCAGATCCCTGTCGTGGTGTTGGAGCCGCGCACGTCCACCAGCGTGTCGGAGTAGGCCACCCCGCCACCCCAATCCGTGAGCGTGTCGCTCGTCAACGAGTTGGCCGACCCGCCAGTGACGTGATCTGCCGACCACCAGCCGAAGGGAACGGCAACAACGCCAGGGCGCACTCGCTCGGATATCCGCACCGGGAGCCGCAGCGACCCGCGGTCGTTCCACACCTCGACCACGTCGCCCTCGGCGACACCTCGCGCCTCGGCGTCGACCGCATGCATCTCGACGAACGGCCCGCCTTCGCGAGGTCCGTGCGCAGGCAGATGGGTGTAGCTCGTGTTGAGGAACCTGGTGTGGTGCTTCGGGGTCAGCAACGCAAGAGGGAAACGGGCCGCCTCGCCGTTTCCGACCAGACTTTCCTCAGGCGGAACAAAGGTGGGCAGCCGGGCGAGCCCACGGTCGCCGAGCCGGTCGCTGGCCAGCTCAGCCTTGCCGCTCGGCGTCGCAAAGTTGCCTTCTGCGTACGGCAGCAGATGCTCGGGCAGGTTCAGCCTCACGAAGCCCTCTTTGCGCAGCACGTCGAGATCAAAACGCTGGAGAGCCGACTCGAGCAGTGACTGATCGGTCTCGAACAGGCTTGGCTCGTCGTACCCCATTTCAGCGGCGAGCCGGCGCCACAGCTCGGTGTTGGGCACGCTCTCCCCGAGCGGGGCGATGGCGGGCTCGTTCCACCCCAGGTAGAGGTGCCCCCAGGACGGAACAACGTCGGTCTGCTCGAGCTGCGTCGTCGCGGGGAAGATGACGTCCGCATACCGAGCCGTGTCGGTCATGAACTGCTCGCTGACGATCGTGAACAGATCGGTCCGCTCGAGCCCGCGCCGGATGGCCTCAGCGTTGGGCACGCTGACCAGCGGGTTGCCGTTCCAGACGACCAGCGCCGTGATCGGCGGGCTGAGCGACTCGTCGACGAGCACCCGCCCAAGGTGGTTCATGTTGATGCCGCGGGTGTCGGGCACGTCGGCAGGCTCGAACGCTCCGTCGTCCACCAGCGTGCCCGCCCACGAACCCACACTCCTGGCGAACCCTCCCCCGACGTGTTGCCACGACCCGGTGAGCGTGGGGAGGCAAGCCAGGGTCCGGAAGAACATTGCACCGTTCTCGTGGTGCTCGGCGCCGATGAGGGTGCGAATCATCGCGGGCTGCGCCGAACCGTAGGTAGTCGCGAGCCGTTCGATCTCGGCAGCCTCCAGACCGCAGACCGCGGCCGCCCGCTCCGGGCTCCATTCGGCGACGTGTGCGACCAGCTCGGCGAAGCCCGTCGTGTGCCGCGCCACGTAGTCCCCGTCGATCAGGTCGTCTCTGACGAGAACGTGCATCATCGCCAGCATCAGTGCCACGTCGGTGCCGGGCAGCGGCTGGACGAACCAATCTGCCGAATCCGCCGTCATCGTCCGGATGGGATCGACGACCACCACCGTCGCACCGGCGGACCTCGCCTCCTCGATGAACGGCCACAGGTGCCGGTTGGTGAGTCGGGTGTTGGTGCCCCAGAGCACGATGAGCTTGGAGAAACGCACATCCATCGGATCCGAGGCGCGGCCCGAGCCGAGCGTCGCCGCGGCTCCCGCACCGGCCGTGCCTCCACAGAGGGAACCGGTCAGTCGCGAAGCCCCCATGCGGGCAAACAACCTGCGGTCGAGCGACGAGAGCTGGAGCAGCCCCTGGGTTCCGGCGTCCCACCATGGGAGCACGGACTCACCGCCATGCTCGTCGATGGCTCTGCGCAAGCCTCGGGCAGCATGGGCGAGCGCCTCACCCCATGACACGCGCTCGAATTCGCCTGCACCCTTCGCACCGGTCCGGATCATCGGGTGCAAGAGCCGATCCGGGCTGTAGACCCGATCGAGGAAACGATTGACCTTGGGACACAGCTCGCCACGCGAGTACGGATGATCGCGGTTCCCCCGCAGCTTCACCGCGACACCGTCCTCGACGGTCGCCACCCACCCACACGTGTCCGGGCAGTCGTGATGGCAAGTTCCCAGCACGGTTTGACTCGTCATCCGGCGAGCTTACGCCACGGTCGTGGTGGAGTTGGGCGGGCTCACAGGTAGGGCTCCCAGGACGGGTCCGGGCGAAGTCCCGACGCAAAAGCAACCCACCCTTGGCGCGGTGGGGCTTTGGGCGGCACGCGGAGGTGAAGGCCGGCCTGCTCAGGGGTCCTGCCGCCCTTCTTGGTGTTGCAGCGCCGGCACGCTGCCACGACGTTGTCCCACGTGTGGGTCCCACCCTGGGAGCGGGGCACGACGTGGTCGACGTTCTCTGCCGGCCTGTTGCAGTACTGGCAGGAGAAGTCGTCGCGCAGGAAGATCGAACGGCGATTCAGCGGCACGCGGCGATCGACCCGCACTCTCACATAGCGACGAAGCTTGATCACCGACGGCGAGCTGAGCGTGACATGCTCGGAGTGCCAGACGTGGCCGTTGCTTTCCACGACGTCGGCGCTCTCCCGCAGGACGAGCACCAGCGCCCGTCGTACAGGCACGACGGAAAGCGGCTCGTACGTTGCGTTGAGCACCAGCGCCCTTGGCATCGGAGCAGAGTACCAGGGGCCCGTACCTGCCTCTGCGCAGCCGAACGGCTCGCCGGAGGTGACGGTTGTGCAAGACTCCTTCGGTATGCATGTCATCGGATACACGAGGGAAGCCCCCCCGGCGGCGGTCGCCGAGCCGGCGTTCTCGCAGCATGAGCGGATGCGGCGCTTCGCAAGCGAGCAAGGGCACCGCCTCATCGCCGTCTGCTCCGATGTTCACGCCGCAGACGGCAGCGATGTGCGACCAGGGATGCGAGCGGCGCTAGCCATCATCGACTCGGGTGCGGCATCCACTTTGATGGTCGCCTCGCTCGATGCACTTGCTGCCGACATGGTCGGGCAGGAAACCTTGCTTGCCCAGCTCCGCAGCCGAGGCGCCGACCTGGTGTCCACTGAGCCCGACGACGAGAAACACCTCACCGAACCACCGGCAGACGCAGCCAGAGCCGAGCTTCGCGCCACGCTGCAACGGATCGAAGCCGTGCGCCGGACCATCGGCTGACCGCAGCACGTCAGCTTCGCTGGCGACGCCTCCATTCGAGATACGCCACGATGTCATCCGGCGGGATCCGGCCGTTCGCAGAGCCGTACGCCGTCGCCACGCGCCATGCGACGTACTCCGGATCGGGCAAGGGCAGGAACGGAGGCTTCCGCCACCAGCCTCGCCGGGCAAACGACGGTGCGGCCCGCATCGCCTCACCCCAGATCCGGGGATGTCTGACGACTATTCCGAGAAGCGCAAAGGTCGGAACCGATTTCATGGCGCCATCGTTCTACCACACGAACGGCTGGTCGCTCCGGCAGATCGGTTTGTGCCCCGCAGTAGGACATTGCAGATCAAGGTCAGTTCGAGCTCGGACCGAATTTGTGCCATGCAGTTCGCCAGGGTTCGAGCCGTCACGACGATTTGATCAGCAGTCTCCTAGCGCCCGACGCTTTGATAACCTCAATGTTCTCTCTGCCGGAAAAAGGAGACCGCCTGTGACCATCAGCGCCGAAGACCTCCAGGGGTTCCGGAAGCGCTTCGACGCCATCACCGACAACATCGAACGAGTCATACAAGGAAAGCGCGACGTCATCGAACTGATGACTGTATGCCTGATCTCGGGAGGCCACGCCCTCGTTGAGGATGTGCCGGGTGTGGGCAAGACGCTGCTCGCCAAATCGCTGGCTCGATCGATCGACTGCACCTTTTCCCGCATCCAATTCACACCCGACCTCTTGCCGTCGGATGTCACGGGAGTCTCGGTGTGGGATCGGGATCGCGGCGAGTTCGTGTTTCGCTCAGGGCCTGTGTTCGCCAACGTCGTGCTCGGCGACGAGATCAACCGTGCCAGCCCGAAGACTCAGTCCGCCCTCCTGGAGGCAATGGAGGAGCAACAGGTCACCGTCGACGGCGTCACGCGCCGCCTCGATTCCCCCTTCCTGGTGGTGGCGACCCAGAACCCGATCGAGCACGAGGGGACCTATCCCTTGCCTGAGGCGCAGCTCGACCGTTTCATGATGCGGCTGGCGGTGGGGTACCCGAACCGCGAGAAGGAACTCCAGATGCTCGAGACGCACGGCGACCACTCGACGTACGACGAGCTCGAGGCCGTGGTTCACGCCGACGACGTCGTTGCGATGGTGCAGGCGGCTCGCCGCATCTACGTCGCAGATGTCGTCAAGGGGTATCTCGTCGATCTTGCCGATGCGTCGCGGAACGATCCGGACTTGTTGCTCGGCATCTCGCCGCGGGCCACCCTGTACCTGCTCAGGGCGGCGCGTACCCATGCCGCCACCCAGGGCCGGGACTATGTGGCCCCGGACGACGTCAAGGTCATGCTCGAGCCCGTGCTGAATCACCGTCTGATCCTCCGGCCTGAGGCGCAGATGCGCGGCGTCGACATGAGCGCAGTCATCGACGGTCTGAGCGCGAGCGTCCCGGTCCCGGGCCTGAAGCCGGGCTCCTGATGCCGACGCTGCGGGGCTGGGCGGCGTTGGGCGCAGCAGCCGCGTTGTCGCTGTTGTGGGTCGGCTTCGGCGAACAGCTCCTGCTGGCCGCTGCGGTATTCCTCGGTGCCTCAGTGGCGTTTGGTGTCGTCTACGTTCGCCGGATCGCTCCCCGCGTCGCGTTGTCCCGCGACATCAGCCCCGATCAGGTGCACGACGGCGACAGAGCGCTGGTGACGGTGTCGCTTGTTGCGCACCGTGGGCTCTCGCACACCCACGTCACCGATACGGTCGAGGGTCTCGGCGCCGCCGAGTTCGTCGCCGACCATGTGGCCCCCGAGGATCCGTTGATCGGACGCTACGAGGTGTTGTGCCGGCCGCGCGGGGTCTACAAGGTGGGTCCCACGGACGTCAGGATCCGGGATCCCTTCGGTATGGCGGAATCCGGCGGAGAGGTGGGCCGCGTCGATCGGCTCGTGGTCTTCCCGGGCATCGAAACACTTGAAGGTCTTCCGGTCGTCCGCGGCCACGACCCCAACACCGCACAATCGCGCGCCCGCTTCTCCCAGACCGGCGGTGAGGACTTCTTCACCATGCGCCAGTACCAGCAGGGGGATGACCTGCGCCGGGTCCACTGGCCCACGTCCGCCAAGCGCGATGAGCTGATGATCCGCCAGCTCGAGATGCCATGGCAGTCCCGAGCCCTGATCGTCCTGGATCCGGATGCGGCCAGCTACTCGGGCCCCGACACGTTCGAACATGCCGTCCGCGGCGCGGCGTCGGCCCTGCATCACCTGTTCGCGGCAGGTTTCAGCCCGACCCTCTGGCTGGGCCAGGCAAACCCGACGACCGTTGCCTCGATGGACACGTACGGGCTTGCGATGGAAGAGCTTGCGATGGTGCAGCCAGCCGAAGCCGCCGATCTTCGAGTTGGAGTCAACCGGTTGCGCCGGCGCGGGATGTCGGGGGGCGCTCTGGTGCTCGTCACCGGTCGGGTTGGCGACAGTCACCTTGCGCTTTACCGCACGCTCGGGCGTGATTACACGAGGACAGTGGTCATGTCCGTTGCCGATGAGCGCAACGAAGCAGTCGTCGGGCTTCGCCAAGCGGGTGTGGTGACGGTGACATCGCCACGAGGAACACGCTGGGCCAGCGCCTGGCAGGAGGCATTGGAGCGATCGTGGTCTATCGGTACACAGGCCTAGCCGCCGCCGCGATCCTGGCGTTCGCCTTCACCCAGCTCAACGGCCTGCTCCGGCCGACCGTGCAAGGCCCGCCGTGGCAGTTCGTCGTCCTCGCCGGTCTCGCGCTCGGTGCGGTGATCACCTGGACCGGGATCACCTACCGGTTGTCGATGTGGGTGGTCACCGCGATCAATGCAATGGCGCTCATCGTTGTGTCGTTCAGGATCGCCACCCCGGAGACCCTCGTGTTCTTGATCCCCACTCAGGCAAGCTTCTCCGCCATGGGTGCGCAGCTCGATCAGGCGATGGTGATCATCCGCAACGGTATCGAGCCCGTGCTCCCCGTGAGCGGTCTCGTGGTGATCATCACGGCATTGTTCTGGGTGGTTGGTGCCGTGACGGCCTACGGCTTGTTGCGCGGCAGGCCGGGGATCGCCGTCATTCCAGGTCTCGTCCTTTCGCTGCAATTTGCCACGATGGACCGGAACCCAACCGGTATGGCCCGGATCCTGGTGTTCCTCGCCCTGCTGGCGGGAGCGGTCATGGCCGTGACCGCAGACGAGCGCGCCAACACGTCTGGCCGCATGGCACACGCCTCGGGATGGCGACCTACCCGGTCGTTCCTCAACGCAGCCACTGTTGCCGCACTCGGCGTGACGCTGGTGGGCAGCGCCATCGCCGTCGGCACGTTCCGCAACTCGGTCCCGTACGACGGCATCGTGACGTGGCGGGTGGCGACTGGTCTCACCGGGGAGTACTTCGGCAGCGTCTCGTACAACACGTTTGCGAGCATCCAGCAGTCGATCGTGTCCAACACCAACACTCCGCTCTTCTTTGCTGAGATCGAAGGCGACGTCCCGGCCGAGAGCGTCTATTTCCGTCTCCTCACGTTGGAGACCTACGAGAGGGGCCGCTTCTTTGCGAATCGGCCCGAGATCGAACCGCTGGAGACCAATACGTGGGAGGACCTCGGGCATGCCTTCGCAGGCCCAACGGAGGAAGTGACAGCCACCATCATCGTGGACCGGCTCGTGTCCGAATGGCAGCCGGCGCCGTACAGCCCCGTCGACGTTTTGGGCGACGGCACCTTTGAAGCATCATTGCGGGTGCGCAAGGACGACGGGTCGTTGCGGCTCGAAGGGGGCCTGAGCTACCAGGAGCTCAAATATTCGGTCACCTCGCTGGTCCCGCACCCCGATCTCGACGTTCTGGCTTCGAACTCCAACGGGGAGCTGTCTCCGCTCTTCGAGGCAGCGGCCACCGATGGAGCACCTGTCCCCTCGCCCTCGGTGGGCCAGGTGCGGGAAGCGCCACCCAACGTCGAGGTCTTCCTCCAAGTTCCCGAGGATCTCGATCCCGAGATTCAAGCGCTTGCGCGGGAGAAGACCACCAACCTCAGGACACCGTTCGAGATCGGTCTGGCGCTCGAATCGTGGTTCCGCTCGAGCGACTTCAGCTATACCACGGACATCGAGCCGGGCCACGGCGCAACTGACCTCGCCGACTGGCTGCTCGACGCCGAGTCGAACTCCTACAGAGCCGGCTATTGCGAGAATTTTGCGACCTCCATGGCGGTGATGGCCAGGACCCTCGGCGTGCCGTCACGGGTGGTACTCGGTTTCACCCCCGGCGAACGAACCGCACGCGACGACGTCGTGGTTGTGCGGGACCGCAACGCCCACGCCTGGGTCGAGCTGTGGATGCCGACGCAGGGCTGGGTCCAGTTCGACCCGACCCCCCGCCCGGACCAGATCAATCCCACGACGACCGGCGAGGTCGTTGCCCAGCTCGGGTTCGACCCCGTGGACTACTTCGAGGACATTCCCGACCCGCTCTTTGCCCTCCCCGACCAGCCGGGGCGTCTCTTCGACCCGGATGACTTCCTCGACCGGAATCTCGACTTCAGCCTGGATGACTTGGGGGCCCCGGCGGCGTCGAGCGGTGCAGGGCTCGGCCGGTGGGCCTGGCCCGTGGTGCTGCTCGGTATCGGCGCCGCGCTCGGCTTCGGCGGGATCCCGCTCCTCAAATGGTCGCGCAGGAGGCGGCGAATGGCGCGGCTCCAGAACGGCGACATCACCGCGGCATGGGAAGACATCGTCGCCAGGCTCGAGGACTACGGCGAGCGCCCGGCGCCCACCCTCACTCCAGATGAGCTGGCCGAGGCCGTCGATCCTGCCCTCGAGCCGCTGGCTACGGTGTACGGGAAGGCCATTTACGGGCCTCCCGCAGCTCAGGATCCGGCCGTGGTGACGACGGCGACAAGCTCGCTCGAACAGACCACGTCACGACTTGCCGGCAGGTATTCGCGGACCCAGCGAATCGTGTCGCTCTACCGGCTGACCTCGTTGATTCCGGACGGCTGGCGACGCCGGAGGCCGTGAGCCGCTTCGACGTGGGTCAGGCCGTGTCGACCTCGGAGAGGACGTCATCCTCGACCCGCCGCAGCAACTCGAGAAACTGCTCCCGGTCGAGCTCGAATCGGGTCACGTCGTCCTCGACTGTGCGGGCAATCTCGTTGATGGCGACGAAGAAGGCGAGCTGGCCCTGGCGCAACGCATCGAGCAACTCATCATCGTCCGATGCGATCCGGAAAATGGACTGACCATCTGTGACCAAGCGAACCTCGGCCAGATGTGAGTCCATGTCGGCCGTGCGCCGTAGATAGTCCCAAGCGCGGCGGACACGCTGAACGGACATGCCGTTGTCGAGAAGGCTCTTCACGACCCGGAGTGCGACGAGGTCCCTGAAGGAGTAGAGCCTGCGCCGCCCCGGCCTGCCACCGGTCGACTGGATCGAGGGTTGGACGAGATTCACCTTGTCCCAATACCGAAGCTGATGTGCGGTGCAATATGTCAGCTGGGACGCCTGCTGCGCCGTAAACCCGTCCAACGGTCCTCCCTGGTCATCCGCAAGGCACCGTGGCCGTCAGGACACGCCGCTGCCTCAGAAGTTCAAAATCCTCACCCGCCCCCCACTGGCGGGAGACGCACTCTAGCGGTCGCGCTGCCACCTCTGCCGAACCTGCTCCAACCACCCGGACAGTGGTCCTGAACCACTCGCTTCGGTGCGGTTTCGACGCACATTCATGGCGATCCAGCCTGCGCTGACGACCATGATCAGGAACCCGACGAGGGCGACGGCGGTCCACTGCGTGAAGGACGCAAGCATCACCACCAGGCCAACGACGAACCCGACGAACGCGACCCTGTTCCATCGGCGCCTGACCGATTCCAACGTGGTGTTCGCCACGGTTTGAGCCAGCTTCGGATCCTCCTGATAGAACTGGCGCTCTATCTCTTCGAGGATGCGCTGCTCTCGTTCATTGAGCGGCATGCCGTTGTTTCCTTCGCCTCGGAGTCGCGGCTCCGTCAGTATACCCCTGACCGTGGTTACGGACTCGGCGTGTTTGCGGTTCCTCGACCGGTGTTCTCAGCACCCGACTGGCGCCAAAGCAACCCTCCCGGCACCACTGCATCGTCGCCGAACCGCTGCCGGATCTCGTCGACGGCGGCGGCCGCCCCTTTGTGGTCGTCGACCAGCAGCATCTGCTCGGGAGCCTCCCTGTCTTCGAGCCCGCTCACCGCAACGCCAAGCAACCGCACCCCCGATCCCCCACGATCTACCCGCGACCACAAGGTGCGCACCACGGGGAAGAACTCAGCCGCATGGGCCACCGCGTCCGGCGAGGTTTCGGATCTGGTGACGGTCGTGAAGTCGTCGAGGCGGACCTTGAGCGAGATCGTATGACCGCGTGCTGCGCTGCGGCGAAGCCGTGCATCCAGCCGGTGACACAAGTCCAGCAGCGCAGCATCGATCGCTCTTTCTGACGTGAGATCTCGATCGAACGTGTTCTCGACCGAGATCGACTTCGCCTCGCCGCCCGACTCGACCATGCGACGATCGATGCCATGGGCCAGCGCGGACAGATGGGCGCCAAGAGCCCGGCCCAGCCTCCGCGCGACGAGGCCCTCGGGCAACGCAGCGAGGTCGCCGATGGTCGCCACCCCGAGACCCTCGAGCGCCGCATGCGTCGCCTCGCCGACACCCCACAACCGACGCACAGGCAGCGGATGGAGAAAACCCAACTCGTCACCGGCGTGGACGTGGTAGATGCCGTCCGGCTTCGCTTCCTCAGACGCCAGCTTGGCGAGGAACTTCGTTGGCGCAATCCCGACGGATGCGGGGAGACCCAGCTCGGTGCGGAGCCGGGCACGGATCGCGACGGCAACGTCGACCGGACCGGCGTAGTGGAGGCGAAGACCCGAGACGTCGAGGAACGCCTCGTCCACCGAGAGCGCCTCCACCCGCGGCGTGAACGAGTGCAGCGCATCGAACACCCGGCTGGAGACCGCGCCGTACGTGCCGTGACTCGGTGCAACGTACGACGCATGGGGACAGCGACGCCGCGCCTCCCGCATGGGCATTGCCGAGTGCACGCCATACGCCCTCGCCTCGTAGCTTGCTGCCGCCACGACACCCCGGGGACCGAGCCCGCCCACGATGACCGGTCGTCCGCGCAGCGTCGGGTCGTCCAGACGCTCCACCTCCACGAAGAACGCGTCCATGTCGACGTGGAGTATCGGCTCGGTGAAGCCCGCCATGGGCGCACGGTACTCGGCACACAACCGATAGTGTCGTGTCGTGCACAGCCCAGACGATCGTCTCCATCTCGTCCGCCACGGCGAGGTCGCAAACCCCGACTGGCTGGTGTACGGCGCGCTGCCCGGCTTCCCGTTGAGCGATCGAGGACAACGCCAAGCCACCGCGGCTGCCGAGCGGCTGGCAACGCGGCCCATCCGCCACGTCATCGCCTCGCCACTTGATCGAGCCGTTGAGACCGCGCAGATCATCGCCGCCCCGCACGGCGTGGCGATAACGACCGATCCGCGACTCGCCGAGTGGCGGCTCAGCGACCGATGGGCAGGACACCGCTGGCCGGATCTCCCCGATGACTTCCCCGGCGAGCTCGAGGCCTACACCGCAAACCCGGCCGACCTCCCCTTCTCCCCCGAGACCCTCGCCGAAGCCGGTGCGCGTGCCGCCGCTGCCGCCGCCGACGCCTGGGGAGTTGCGGTGGGCGGCGGCGACGTCGTTGTCGTGGGTCACCAGGATCCGACCGAGGCGATGCGCCGCATCCTCACCGGCCGCGATTTCGACGGCTTCAACTCTTCCAAACCCGCTCATGCCACCATCGTCACCCTCGCCCAACGGCGGGACGGGTGGAGCGAGATTGTGGTGTACACCCCACCGCAGGACTGAAACGGAGATCGTGTCGCCATTCCTGCGGACCGACGCTGCTCCCCCTAAACTGCCGCCCGACGCCAGCCGAGGAGAAGTGTGCGGAGTCGCATCGTCATTTGGTTTGCGGCCGCGGCCATGCTGCTCGCTGCGTGCGCCAGCGGCCCATCGCAAGAAACACTCGATCGGGACCGTGCGCCCGAAACCACCACGACAACCGAAGCGCCGGTGGAGGGCAACGCGATTGTCAGCATCACCAACGGCTCCTTCCGACCGTCCAACCTCAAGATCGACCTCGATGTCGAGTGGATCGTCGAGTTCCGCCACGAAGACTCCGACGAGCGCGAGTACGTCATCGAAGCCCGCAACGGCGAGTTCATGAGCGGTCCGCTCAACACAGGGGACGTGTTCGAGGTGGACATGCGAGAGTTCGAGCCGGGCATCTACAGGTACTTCGCCTTCCTCGGCAACAACCGCATCCCCGGGTCCATCGACACTCGGCCGGACCAGTGATCGGCTGACCAGCCTCCCGGTATGCCGATAATGGGGACATGACCACACCCCTCGTTGCGGCCGCGCTGCTGTCGGTTGCCGGATGCTCTTTGGCTATTCACCTGGCCGTTGCGCCGGATCCATTTGCCTCGTCGTCTGCTGCGGTCATCGCCATCGGGGCGGTCATGTTCGCCATCATCGCCGTCGTCGGTCTCGTGCTCGTGAGGGGTCGATGGGCACGGTGGATGTCCGTCGCTCTCGCCTTGGCCATTGCAGGCATCACCGCCGTCGGAGAGTTCGACGTCTGGTCGTGGATCGCACTCTTCACCGCGCTCGCCGGCCTTGGTGTGCTCCTGGGAAGATGGCTCGACGGTTGGATTCGTGCTCGTCCATCTGCGACAGGGCCGGACCCAAAAGTCGTCGTGCTCCTGCTCGGACTGCTGGCCATCGTGCCTGCGGTGGGTCTGGCAGCACCGGGAGGGCTCCAAACGGCCCACGGCGTCCTTGGAGCCGGCGCAGTGCTGCTGGCCTGGGCCTACGGGAAAGCTCAAGTGTGGAGCCTGTGGGCCATCAGGCTGGTGCTTCCCGTGCTCGGGATCGCTGCCGCGATCGCCTCGCCCCCCGCAGGGGCGGCACTGCTCCTGGTACTCGTCGGCGGCGTGGTCGGTCTGGCCTGGACCCCGGAGGCGCTGCTCGCCGCCCAGCCGCTGATGGATGACGCACCCGGCCCCCGTAAGACTCGCACCGACAGAGAGCGGTCCGAACAGTGAACCGCACGGCGACCATTGCCGCTCTCGGCGCGGGATTTGCTCTGCTGGGCGCCCTCACGGGAAGCCTCATCGGCGGCACGGCATGGGTCGTGGCCGCAGCGGTGGTGGCCGGGATCGCCGGTGTGGCCGCCGGTGCTGCAGGGATGCGGCCCCTCGTCGCCCTTGCGATCGCCGTCGGGACCATCGGCGGTGCCCTTGTCGGGCGTGGCGTCGTCCGCGCCCTGTGCCTTCCGGGCTCATGCCCGGGTTTGGAGGCGACGGCCGCGGTGATCACCGGGGTTGGGGCACTGATCGGGGTCGGGTTGGTGGTTGCGCTGGTCACCCGATCTTTTGACGAATATCACGAGGCGGTTGCGGCCAACCGCCCCCCACCGACACCCGGGTGCGAAACCGATGGTGACGATCAGTGACCGAGCCGCGCCGTCGCAGCACTCTCGACACGGTGGCAACGCTCGGTCTTGCGATTGGCGCGCCGCTGGCGCTGCTGAGCGGGCTGGCTGCTGTGGCAACGACCCCGCGGGGTATACCGGCAGGAGTGGGTGTGGTGTTCCTGATCTCGTGTGCGGTCACCGTCATGTCTGCTGCGCTCTACCTCTCGCTCGGACTCCGCAAGCCTTGAGCAGCAGAGCCGAGGTGCGCACGGGACGAGGCCGAGATCATGCCTTCCCAAAAACCAGCGCCGCGTTGTGGCCGCCGAAGCCGAACGAGTTGGTCATGACCTTGTCGACCAGCACCTCGCGCGGCTCATTGGGCACGTAATCCAGGTCGCAATCCGGATCGGGCGTCGTGTAGTTGATCGTTGGCGGTACGACGCCGTTGTTGATCGCAAGAATGCACAACACGGACTCGAGTGCGCCCGCCCCTCCGAGGAGGTGGCCGGTCATCGACTTGGTCGAGGACACCGGAACCTCGTAGGCCGTTTCGCCAAAGACCGTCTTGATCGCCGCGGTCTCGGTGGAATCGTTTGCCTCGGTGGATGTCCCGTGGGCATTGATGTAGTCGATGTCGGCGGCAGAGAGGGCTGCGTCATCGAGCGCATGCTGCATCGCACGGGCCGCTCCACCGCCGCCGGGACGGGGCAACGTGATGTGATAGCCGTCGGCCGACATGCCGTAGCCGAGCACCTCGGCGTAGATCGTGGCGCCGCGCCCGGTTGCGTGATCGAGATCCTCGAGAATCAGCGTTGCGGCGCCCTCACCCATGACAAATCCATCGCGGTCGGCGTCGAACGGGCGGCACGCCCCCTGGGGGTCGTCGTTGCGCCTGCTGATGGCACGCGCCGCGGCAAAGCCGGCAACCGCAAACTCGCAGATTCCGGCCTCTGTGCCGCCCGCCACCATCACGTCGGCATCGCCCCGCCTGATGATCTCGGTCGCATCGCCGATGGCGTTCGCCGATGCGGCACATGCGGTCACAGTGCAGGTGTTGGGCCCGTACAAGTGGAAGTCGATGGAGACGAGACCCGCCGCCATGTTGGAGATGATCTTGGTGATCGCCAGCGGGGAAACCCGGTCGGGACCACGATCACGGAGCACCTCGATCTCCTCTTGCGTCGTGATGAGCCCGCCGATCCCGCAACCCACCACGACACCGGCACGTTCGGCCTCTGGTGCATCCTCTTCGTAGGAGATCCCTGCGTCGGCGAGGGCTTGCGAGGTGGACGCCCAGAAGAATTGCGCATTCCGGTCCATGCGCCGCCACGCCCTTCTCGGCATGTAGTCGTCGGGATCGAAGTCGGTGACCTCGGCGGCGATCTGCGTCGAGAGGGCGCTGGAATCGAATGCCGTGATGCGGTCGACGCCGGAGACCCCATCGAGAGCGTTCTTCCAGGTTGTGGCAACATCGAGACCGATCGGGTTCACGGTCCCGAGCCCGGTCACGACGACTCGTCGTCGAGACACTCTGTGTCCTTTCGATCGCTCGGATCAGGCGTTGACCTTGCTGGCAACGACGTCGACGGCTTCGCCGACGGTGGTGATCTTCTCGGCCTCGTCGTCAGGGATCTTCACGTCGAAGTTGTCCTCGAGCGCCATCAGCAGTTCCACGACTCCCAGCGAATCCACCTCGAGGTCCTCTTCGAACTTCGCCGTCATCGTGATGTCGTCGCGCTCGAGCCCGAGCTCCTCCACGAGAAGGTCGACGAGTTTCGACTCGATCTCAGAACGATCCATTGGCAGCGCCTCCTTGGCGTTGGGGGGAAATCAAAGGGACATGCCACCGTCGACGACGAGGGTTTGACCCGTTATGTATGACGCTTCGTCAGAGGCAAGATAGCCGACGGCCGAAGCGATCTCCTCGGGCCGCCCGAGACGGCCCAGGGCGATCCTCGACTGGATCGTGGTCGCTGCATCCTCCCCGAGCTCAGCGGTGAGCTCGGTCGTGATGAACCCGGGAGCGACCACATTCACGGTGATGTTGCGTGAACCAACCTCTTTGGCAAGCGACTTGGCGAAGCCGATGACACCGGCCTTGGAGGCCGCATAGTTGGTCTGGCCGGCGTTGCCGTAGATCCCGGACACGGAACCCAAACTGATGATGCGGCCCCACTTTGCCTTCAGCATGCCGCGCAGCGCAGCCTTGGAGCAGAGGAAGTTCGAAGTGAGATTGGTGGCGACGACTTCGGCCCAGGCCTCAGGCTTCATGCGCAGCAGCAGGTCGTCCCTCGTGATGCCGGCGTTGTTCACCAACACCTCGATCGGGCCAACCCGATCCACGGCCTCGGCAAAAAGTGTGTCGACCGCAGCACCGTCACCGACGTCGCCTCCCACCGAGATCGCCGTGCCGCCGCTGTCGACGATGGCAGCGACGACCTCGTCGGCCGCCGCAGCGCTGTGGGCGTAGTTCACGACCACCGTGTGACCGTCGGCAGCAAGCCGCTCGCACACCGCACGGCCGATGCCGCGAGACCCGCCCGTCACCAGGGCAACTCTGCTCACGCCGAACCCCTCCGCATGAGTTGCTGATGCCTGCGCTCGGCCAGTAGCTCGATGCCCGACTTGTCGGTCGGCCGGAGCTTCGCCTCGCTCGTGGCGACCGGCGTCACCCGCTCGCCGAACCGCACGCATGCAGCCCCCCACGTCAGCCCGCCGCCGAAGGCGACGAACACGACGTCGTCCCCTGGGTGGATACGCCCCATCTCCATGGCCTCCGTCAGGGCAATCGGAATGCTGGCGGCGGAGGTGTTGCCGTAGCTGGCGATGTTCACAAATACCTTCTCAGGAGGCAGGTCCATGCGTCGCGCCGTGGCGTCGATGATGCGCGTGTTGGCCTGGTGCGGGATGAGGAGGTCGACATCGTCGAGCTCGAGGCCCGCATCGGCGACGGCGTCCAGCGCCGCCTCGCCCATACGGACGACGGCGTTGCGAAAGATCTCACGGCCGTCCATGGAAAGCAGATACTCGTCGGCGAGCGGGCCAAGATCTGCAGTCGCAAAGCCGGTCACGACCAGTTTGTCGGCCAGGGTGCCGTCTGTGCCCAGGTTGAGCGAGAGCACGCCCTCGTCGCCGTCCGTCGCTTCGAGGACAACGGCGCCCGCTCCGTCGCCAAAGAGCACCGCCGTGGTGCGATCTTCGATGTCGAGCAGCGTCGTCAGTTTCTCCGCACCAATCAGCAGCACCTTGGAAACGGCCCCGGTTGCGATCATGCCGTTGGCGATGCTGAGACCGAAGACGAACCCGCTACAGGCGGCGTTGACGTCGAAACATGCCGCGTTCGTGACGCCGAGCATCGGCTGTGCGTAGCTCGCCGCCGAGGGAATCAGACGGTCAGGGCTGCAGGTCGCCACGATCAGGAGGTCGATCTCGCCGGGCTCGACGCCCGCAGCAGCCATAGCGTGGGCGCCGGCGACCGCCGCCATCTCCGAGGTCTCGGTATGGGTGATCCGGCGCTCTTTGATGCCGGTCCTGGTGGTGATCCACTCGTCGGTCGTATCCATCACGCCCTCGAGGTCATGATTGGTCAACACTCCGGGTGGGACACAGCTGCCCCATCCGGTGATGGTGGCGCGACGCACGGCTCTCTCTTCCTCCTGCGGAGGTGTCATTGTACGACCTGCGCCACGTCGGCGATGGCGTCCAGCGAAGAGACGACGTGCACCGTGGCGTCTTTGACCGTCCGGCGGGCCAGCCCCGCGGTGACATCTCCCGGGCCGATGTGGACGAACGTGTCGATGCCCGAGGCCGCCATACCGAGGAGACTCTCGGCGAAACGGACCGGGCTGGTGAGCTGGCTGCCGAGGCTGGCGGCGACGTCGGATGTCGGTGCGGCCGTCGCATTCGACCACACCGGGAAAGCAGGCTCAGCCAGCGCCACATCATGCAGTGCTTCGTTGAGATCCAACGAGGCAGGTTCCATGAGGGGCGAGTGAAAGGCTCCGGCTACCTTCAAGGGGATGGCGCGTCTGATGCCGAATGCGGCTGCATGTTCGGTGGTCCATGCGATGTCGGCGACACCACCGGCGATCACGACCTGGCCGGGGGCGTTGATGTTGGCCACCCACAGGCTGCCGCCGTCGTCGCGGCGCGCTCGGGCAAGCGCCTCGGCGCTGTCGACGTCCGCACCGACCAGTGCAGCCATGGCCCCTTCTGTCGCATCGGCGGCTGCAGCCATGGCCGTGCCCCGGGTGGCCACGAGACGGAGCCCGCTGGTGAAGTCGAACACTCCCGCGGCGGCGAGCGCGGTGTACTCACCGAGTGAGTGGCCTGCTGCTGCGGCGGGAGGCGGAGCCGCCTCACAAAACGCCTCCCACAAGGCAAAGGCCACCGCGTACAGGGCAGGTTGGGCCCGATCGGTGCGCGTCAGCTCGTCCTCGGGACCGTTGGAGCAGACCTCGCGCAGCGACCATCCCAGCACAGCATCGGCCTGGTCGACGAGGAGATCGGGTCGGGCAGCGAACACGTCGGCACCCATGCCAACGGTCTGGCTGCCCTGTCCTGGAAACAGAATCGCGTAGGGCATATGGGGGTGAGACTCTCTGGGTGCGCGGACGGTTACCGGCGAAGACTCACGAGGTACATCGGTCGGGGGTACTCAGTTCCTGGCCCTTGGTTCTTGGTGCTTGGTACTTTGGTGTGCCACGCGGGGCTTGCGCTCTCTTGCGGGAAAACTTCACAGCTTGTCGAGGGCTCTGCGGATGCCGCGGACGGCTTGCTGAGTTCGGTGCTCGTTCTCCACCAGGGCGAACCGAACGTGGGTGTCGCCGGTCGGGCCAAACCCGACACCGGGGCTGACGGCAACCTTGGCCTCCCGCAACAGATGCACCGTGAAGTCCAGACTGCCCATCTCGTTGTACGGGCCGGGGATCTCGGCCCACACGAACATGGTGGCCTCTGGTCGAGGCACCTTCCAACCCATGCGTTCGAGACCATCGACGAGCGTGTCCCGCCTGGCCTTGTAGACCGCATTCACCTCGTCGATGTAGGAATCGCCCTCGTTCAGCGCAATGATCGATGCAATCTGGATCGGCTGGAAAGTGCCGTAGTCGAGATACGACTTGAGCTGGGCGAGGGCACCCACCATCTCCGCATTGCCGACCACGAAGCCGACACGCCAACCCGCCATCGAATGGCTCTTCGACAGTGTGTACAGCTCCACGCCGACGTCCTTTGCCCCCGGCACCTGCAGCAGCGAAGGCGGTTGGTACCCGTCGAAGCAGATGTCTGCGTACGCAAAGTCGTGGACCAGCATCACCTCGTGCTCCTGTGCAAACGCCACGAGCCTGGTGAAGAAGTCGATCTCGACGCTGCGCGTCGTCGGGTTGTGCGGGAACGAGGTGACGATGACGCGGGGGCGGGGCCACGAGTCATGGAAGGCCTCCTCGAGATGTTCGAAGTAGTCCGCTTCCAGAGCAATCGGCACCCGGCGTGCTTCTGCGCCCGCCAGCGCCGCGGCATAGATGTGGATCGGGTACGACGGCTCGGGCACCAGCGCAACATCGCCGGGCTGGACCAGCGCCCACATCAGGTGGGAGAGACCCTCCTTCGCCCCAATCGTGTTGATGATCTCGGTCTCTGGGTCGAGCTCCACCCCAAAGCGGCGGGCATAGCGGCCGGCGACCGCCTTGCGCAGATTCGGGAGTCCCCTTGACGACGAGTAACGGTGGTTGCGCCCGGACCTGGCCGCCTCGACGAGCTTCTCGACCACGAACGGTGCACTGGGAATGTCGGGGTTCCCGAAGCCGAGATCCACGATGTCTTCGCCTGCTCGCCGAGCTTCCAACTTCAACTGATTGACCTGGGCGAACACATATGGGGGGAGGTTGTTGATCCGCCGAAACTCCATAGTCGGGACGATAGGTGCACGCTTGCCAAGCATCAACAGCGTCCCAGGACGGGAACACCGCGTCGCGATCAGGCCCAGCGGGAAGGGTGCCGTACCTCGACTCCGGCGAGAATGGCAACGGCGCGGATCGTCAGCACGGGAGCACCCGCCGCCCGTCCGTCTCGCCGTGTGGTGTCGTCCCAGCCGCCCAACACGGGAAGACCCCCGATGTGAACGTCCCAACCCGGCGGCACCAGTATTTCGCAGCCCCCGAGGATGACCGTCACGGAGAGCTTGGCCCCCTGCGCCAGCTGGGCCTCGGTCAGATCCAGCACGATGTTTCCCAGGACGGCCGTCAGCTCACCACCCTCAAAAGCCTGCGATCGGGATTGCAGCGTGCGGCTGCCGAAAGCGACGAATCCGTGCGCCGAGTCGCCTTCGGTCTCAGGGGTCCGGTCGAGACGCGGGATCATGATGCCGATGCCGGCGAGGATGATCGCAACCGGCCAGAGGTACGACCAGACCGACCCCTCGATCACCTGCGCCGTAAAACCCAGCAGGATCAGCCCGATGATGATCAGTACCGCCGAGCCCAGCCTGGCGCTGTGGTCGATGCCGTACTGCGCGACCCCGAGGGCGACGATGGCCAGCGGCCACCATCGGCCGACGAGCCCCCCGGCATCGACGTCACCGAACGCCGAGGCGAGGTACAGCCCGCCTACCAGGACGAGCGCCAATCCGATGACGATCCGTCCGCTTCTCACTCGGGATCCCCGAGGAGGTTGCGGAGCGATTTGGGCACCATCTCTGCACCCCAAGAAGTGAGGGCACGCAGGAGGTCGAGGGTGTCTTCGCTGCCCGCCCAATACTCATGCTGGACCCATGGGGGAACACCGTTGAGCAGATGGTTGACGGCAAAGGCGGCAAACACGACGTCGTCGATCTGCCCGACGACAGGAACGAAGTCCGGAATCAGATCGATCGGCGAGGCCACATATGCCGCAGCCAGCCCCGCAACGACCTTTCGTCGCCGCGGGACCCGCGGGTCTCGCAGCAGGCGCGCCATGAGGAGCAGCAGGTGCGGACCGAGGAGAAGAGCCTCGGCGATGAGGTCCTTGGTGGTGCGCGCCGGCCGCGGCATGCGTTCGTCGATGTGATGGGCGGGCGGGCGACCGGGGAGCGGAACGATGTCGTCGGCCACGTCAGTGATCCGCTTCGGCGGTGGTGCGTCCGTGGGCCAGGTCGGCGGCCATCAATGCCGCCCCAACCGCTCCGGCTGCCGGACCGAGCTCGGCGACCACGATCGGGGGGAGCTGGCGGTGGCTGCCGCCGTGGAGTGCGTCGGCGGCGACGCGTCGCGCCGGGCCGAGGAGCGCCTCCCCGACCGACCCGAGGCCACCGCCGACAACGACAATGTCCGGATCGAGGATCGCAATCAGATTGCAGAGGCCCCTGCCGAGGTCTGCACCGACCTGGGCGACGAGGCCGCGAGCAGTCTCGTCGCCCTCATCCGCCGCCCTGGTCACATCTTCTCCCGTGAACGGCTGGTCGCCGAGCCGATGCGCCAGGGCGCCATCGGGATTCTGGAAGATGAACTCGCGGGCCAGCCGGACGAGAGCAGGCCCAGAGGCGACCGTCTCCCAGCATCCCTGTTTGCCGCACGCACACCGATGCCCGTTGCGCTCGAACATGGTGTGCCCGAACTCACCGGCAAAAGAGCGGCCCCGATGCAGCGCGTTGGCGGCGATCACCGCACCACCGATACCCGTGCCCAGTGTGACCAGCAGCATGTCGGCATAGCCCTGCCCTGCTCCCGCAACATGCTCGGCCCATGCAGCCGCGTTGGCGTCGTTGTCGACGAGGGCAGGCAGGTTGAACTCTGCGGTGAGGGCGGCGCGGAGCGGGACCGATGTCCCGGCAACGTGGGGCCCCCAGACGAACACGCCTTCAGGCCACTGCACCAGGCCGGCCACGCCAACGCCGATCGCCTCGACGTCCGGCGTCGTCACCTCGCCAACCGCTTCGATCACCGCGGCTGCAAGCCGCTCGGGAACTCCCGGGTTGGAGCTCCGTCGCTCTTCGACGATCTGGCCGTCTTCGAGGCGGACCGCCAGCAGCTTGGTACCGCCGAGGTCGATGCCGACTGTGGTCTCGATCACGTGCTCCTGTTGCGAGTCGGGAGGATATCAGTCGAGCCCGAAGGTCACCCGCAGCTCGCCGTCGACCAGTTGCGCCCTGCGCACTTCGCGACGCTTCAGCGAGTCGGGCAGGATCAACGATCTCCTGTAGGGACCGACGGTGATGAAGAGCTCGTCGGCGTGCCGGAGCACGTCGACATCGGTCGTCTCGGCAAACGGGACCTTCATGACGAGCACCACGTTCTCGTCCGCGTCTTCCACCCGGAACGGGAGGCCGGTCGCGAAGCGTCGGGTTGGATCCTCGCCCTGGTAGAGCTCCTCCCCCACCTGCCGGAGCTTGTCCAGGCCGACCATCTCCTCGTCGAAGAGTCGGAGTCGCATGATGGCAGCGTCGGCAAAACCTTCCTCGACGGCTTCGAGGTGGGTCTCCTGGATCTCATGCCAGCGCTTGAAGTACGGATCCGTGACGGTTTCCGGCAGTACCCGGTTCACCACGGCGACGTCGACGGCGTAACCGAAGAGCCCGAGGTAGGTGTAGGTGCGGCGGGCTTCGGAGATGACCATCTTCTCCGGATTCATCACGAGCCGGGCGCTTGTGACCTCAGGATCGCCGAGGATGTCGCGAATGCCGTCGAGCCTCTCGTAGAAGTCGGCCATGGCCTCGAACACACGGTCGTCGCCGATCAGAGGCATCTGGGTGACTCGGTTGATCATCGGTCGCACCACTTTGGCCACCCGCCGACCTACGGGGAAGATCTTCTCCATGTACCAGGACAGCACCTCCGGCAGGGAGAGCAGCCGCAGGGTCTCGGCGGTGGGCGCACAGTCGACGACGATGGTGTCGTAGTCACCCGATCGGGCATGATCGCGCACCGCCGCCAGCGAGAAGATCTCGTCCATACCCGGAAAGACGGTCAACTCCTCGGCTTCGACTCCCTTGAGCCCCGACCAGTCGAAGAGCTCGGTGAGGTGGCTGCGGACGGCGCCCCACGATTCTTCGAGGCGTTGCTGCGAGTCGATCTGCTGAGCGGCGAGATTGGGGGTGACCACCGTCGGCTGGTCGCCGAACGTGAGCCCAAAGGCATCGGCGAGAGAATGGGCCGGGTCGGTGGAGGTGACGAGCGTTCGATGACCCAAATCGGCCGCCCGCAGCGCCGTCGCCGCAGCAACCGTCGTCTTGCCAACGCCACCCTTGCCGGTGACGAGGAGAATCCTCATGTGTCGCTCTCGGCCCGTTTCTTGAGGCCGCGCAGTGCGCTGGAGACGATCTGCTTTTCCGCCTGGCGGCGCAGGAAGCCGGGAACCTTGAACGCCGTCTCGACCTTGAGTGCGTAGAGCACCTCTGTGCCGCCGTCGGCCAGCTCGTTGAACTCGTAGCTGCCGTCCATCGACTTGATGTCGTCGCCAACCTCGGCGGACCACGAAAACCCGTTGTCCATCTCGTAGTGGTAGTTCAGGGTGTAGGAGATCTCCTTGATCATGGCATCCGCGACGAATGCCGCCCTGGACGGCCGGCCGTGCTCGTCCTCGGCGAGGATCTCCACCTCCTTGACGCCCGCGATCCAATCCGGGTAGGTCTCGAGATCCAGCGCCACCTCGTAGACGAGCTGCGGAGCTGCCGAGACCTCGATGCTTTGGACGGTGCCTTCCATGCTCATGGCGGGAATCCTTGTGCTGTGTCGCTTGCTATGAGGTCATCGCATCGTAGCGCCGGCCCCGCTGCTCCCGGATATCCGGGACGTCAGTGGCGGTAGGCCCTGCCGGTTGCCCTGAAGTACCCCACGTTGCGACACGATGTCCGGCCGATCCGCCACGTCACGGCCTGCGGCTGGTGGATGTCTCCGAAATAGTGGTACGCAGGTTGGTGCTCGAGCACGTAGTCGAGCACCGCCTGGAAACTCTTCTGCCGGCCGCCGATCACGTCCTTGGCGAGGGGAGGCACTGCGGGAGGCACGTGGGTGCACAAGACGTCCACAGGGCCGAGCTGAGCGAGCTTGGCGGCCATGTCCGTCTCCGAGACCTCACCGGGCGTGCCGAGAGCTTCCATGCCGCCGCCTGCAATACCGACACGGTGGCCGTCGATGTCCAACACCTCACCGTCGACAAACCGTGCCCCGGGGGGCAGCAGCTCAGCAAGCAGGTCGGGCCGATCGACGTTGCCGTAGGTGACGTAGGCCTCAGCCCCTTGGAGCGCTCCGCACACTTCCGCATAGGCCGCGGTGATGCGGTTGTCGAAGGCTCTGCGGGTTTCTTCCTGACGCCCCGCCATCCGCTGCCGCCACAGACCGGACGCACCGGCGTAGTCACCGGCAGTACGCAGCTTGACCAATTCGTCTACGAGCTCCCGCCCCGCCACGTCGGCGAGGATGCCGCTGTTGTCCCTGTAGTCGATGAAGTTGATGAGGTCGCCGAGGACGAGGAGGGGCTCCCCCATTGCCGCCACCCGGCGCAAGGCATCAGCCGCACCGTGGACGTCGGCCACCAGCAGCATCAGGTCCCTGATTCGCCCGACTCGACGGGCTCGTCGTGCTCGATGATGCGGATCGACACCAGCAGGAGCGCCGCACCGGCGATTGCGGCCAGCACGCCGAGGGTGGCCGGCCATCCGGCGAACGATGCCGACATGCCGCCGATTCCCATGCCGAAGATCCCGGTGACGATGTCGCGCGGGCCATCCCCGAAACGCTCGGCGGGGTCGCGGACGCTCGACTTCGGGTTGGAGGCGAGCGACCCGACGAGCGTCCACGTCACGACGCCGGCGAACCCCACGACCAGGGCGAGTGCGTACACGATGACCACGGCTGTCAGCGTAGAGCCTGTTCGATCTCTGCGCGAACCTCGGGGTCGCGCTCCGTGCCGTGTGCAGCTTGCAGCACCGCGTCACTGCCAGGAGCGGCACACTCGCCAAGAGCCCAGGCCGCATGGAGCCTCAGCAACGGGTCGGGGTGACCGAGGTAGCCGGCCAAGATCCCCAAGCTCTGCCGGCTTCCGGCGTTCCCCATGGCGACCAGGGCATTGCGGCGGAGGATCGCGGGGCGACGCCGCGGCAGGTAGAAGTGTCCGTATTCGTCGAGGAGCTCTGCGTCGCTCTTGGCGAGCAGCGCCGCCAGGTCGACCCGGCCCCGCGATCCGGTAGCGCCCGCGAGGGTGCGGAGCCCCGGTGGGCACACATCCAGGCAATCGTCGCAGCCGTAGACACGGTCGCCCATGAGCGACCGGTACGTGCGAGGGATCACCCCAGGTGCCTGGGCCAAGCGAGCGAGGCACCTTCTTGCGTCGAGGATCCCTGGGGCGATCAACGCACCGGTGGGGCAGGCCGGAATGCAGGCTGTGCACGAGCCGCAATCACGCACCATTGGCGCTGCGGTCGGCAGCCGGGCATCGGTGACGACACTGCCCAGCAGCAGCCACGGGCCATGACCGGGCGCCAGAACCATGGTGTTCTTCCCCCACCACCCGATCCCTGCTCGCACTGCTGCCGCCCGGTCCACCAAGCGGTTGTCGTCGCTGAGGGCAACGGCTTCGTGCCCGCAATCCCTCAGCTCCACAGCGAGCGCATCGAGCACTGCCCGCAGACCCCTGTAGTGATCCTCGGTGGCAAAGCGGGCCACGCGCCCCGTGCCGTCTGCGGCAGGACCCGGCGAACCCGCCGCCGGCATGTACGACCATGCCACCACCATGAGCCGCTCCGCCCACGGGAAGGACCGACGGATGTCGGTCGACACCGAGGCGTCGCTGTAGGTGAACGTGAGATCGGCATGGCTCCCGTCGCCCATCCGACGTTCCATCTCCGCTGCGGCGTCCACGAAGGGCGCGACGCCGCAGACGCCGAATCCTGCGGCTCCGTGCTGATCGGCGATGCTCCGCAACCGGGCTGAGAGATCCACCAGGGCAGCTTACGTTGGGGTCGGCAGGGCACGCTGTCGCATCCGGCGAAGGCGCCCACTCCGGGCGGCTGAGCCGCTCGTCTCACGCCGAGGCGGCTCCTGTGTCATCTCCCCTCACGACGAGCCGCAGCGGAGACACCACACCGCCATCGGCAAGGTTGCGAAGCGCGATCGACTCAACGTCGGCGAGATCAACCTGCCGCTCCTCGACACCCAGGATCGCGGTCACGATGCAGTCGTCACACGCATGGGTGTGCTGCATCACACATTCGTCACAGTCGATGCGCATACGTCCTCCTCTCGACGAGTTGTCCACAACGTACGGGACCGGTGTGACACGTTTGGCCGTCATACCCGACAGATTCGTGTTTTCGTCCGCGGCCCAATGTGCCGTGATGCAGCTGACTCGGCTCGGCGCCGTCCGCGTTAGCCTGCGCCGCCTGCGGCCTGAGAGGAGCACCCGTGCGGCTGGGCATCAACATCGGCTATTGGGGGGCCAACGCAGGCCTCGAAATGGATCTGGTGGCCGAGGCCGAACGCCTCGGGTACGACTCGGTCTGGGCCGCAGAAGCCTGGGGGTCCGATGCGGTGACGGTCCTGACGTGGATCGCGGCACGCACCACTCGCATCCGCATCGGTGCCGCGATCCTGCAGATGCCGGCACGGACACCCGCAATGACGGCGATGACCGCGGTGACGCTGAACGAGCTGTCCCAGGGACGATTTGTCTGCGGGCTCGGGCTGAGCGGGCCACAGGTCGTCGAAGGCTGGCACGGCGTGCCCTACGGCAAGCCGCTGGGGAAGACCAGGGAGTACGTCTCCATCGTTCGCATGATCGTCGACCGCAAACACCCGGCTCGTCACGACGGAGTCCACTACCAGCTCCCTTACCGTGGAGAGGACGCCACCGGTCTGGGCAAACCTCTCACGTTGATCACCCACCCGAGCCACGAGCTTCCCATCTACCTGGCGGCGATCGGCCCGAAGAACGTCACCCTGACCGCGGAGATCGCCGATGGCTGGCTGCCCGTGTTCTTCTCTCCCGAGAAGTCCGGCAGGGTGTACCAGCCGTTGCTGGACGCCGGCTTCGCCGCCTCGGAAGACGACTCGAAGGCGGCTCGGTTTGCCATCGTCCCGTCGCTGAACGCGGCGGTGACGGACGACCTCGAACGCGCTCGCAACAAGATCAAACCCACGATGGCGTTGTACATCGGCGGCATGGGGGCGCGGGGCAAGAACTTCTACAACGATCTGGCATGCCGGTACGGGTACGAGGCAGAAGCCACCCGTATCCAGGACCTCTACCTCGACGGCAAGCGCAAGGAGGCCACCACGGCCGTGCCGGACGCACTGGTCGACGAGCTCAACCTCATCGGCACCAAGGAGATGATCCGCGATCGGCTCGACGTGTGGCGGGATGCGGGCGTCACCGACTTGTCCATCTCCGCCCCAGACCCAACGACACTGCGCACCCTCGCCGAGCTTGCGCTCTGAGCCGGGGTCGAACGTGGATGCCCGCTGACTGGACGGCCACACGGCCGGAGACCAGTAGCGAGACCGGTAGCATCGCGGCATCGACACCTCGTTGACACCGGAACTCACGATCGCACCCGAGCGGCTCGAAGCGATGCAGGCCGAAGACGTCCTGCAGTGGGCTGCCAACGAATTCGGCTCGAAGCTGACCCTCTCGTGCTCGTGGCAGAAGCAATCCTCCGTGCTGTCCCACATGGTCTGGCAGCTTGGGCTCGAAGTTCCCATCATCGAGCTCGACACGCACCTGTTGTTTCGAGAGACGTACACGATCCGCAACCAGCTCGTCGAACGCTACGGGTTGCGACTCATCCAGCCGGAGATCACCCCGATCGCAGAGCAGCATCGGATCGAAGGCCCCAACCTGTGGGAGACCAATCCCGACCGGTGCTGCCACGTCCGCAAGGTCGAACCGCTGATTCGAGTGCTGGAGCCGTTCGATGCATGGGCTTCGGGCATCAGGCGGAGTCAGTCACCGTCGCGCGCCGGGCTCGAGAAAGCCGTGTACGCGGAGAGTTTTGGAGTCTGGAAGATCCACCCACTCGCGGATTGGTCCGACGACGACGTCTGGGCCTACATCCGAGCACACGACGTGCCCTATCACCCACTGCACGATGTTGGCTACCGCTCGATCGGGTGCATTCCCTGCACGCGGCCAACAACAAACGAAGAAGAAGAGCGCGCCGGCCGGTGGGCAGGGTCGGACAAGCTGGAATGTGGTTTGCACGTCAGCACCCAGCCGTTGGAAACTCCCACGGTCAGCACTCAGGACTGAGTCTCGGCCGACAAACCCCGAGGAGGGTGTTGATCAACGTCAGTTCGAGCTCGTGACCGAGCTCGTGACCAGGCACCGTGGCGGACCCGCGAGCCCTCACGACGATGTGATCAGCAGTCTCCTAGACCTCGATCCATGCGGCGAGGGCATCCCCCCACAGCGCCAGCGCCCCGACCATGCCAACGCGCTCTCTGAGCTCGCGGTCGTTGGTGATGACGACGGCATGGCCGCTCAGCGCAATGGCACGCTCAACGATCTCGTCATCTGCGCTCGGCGCATCGGTGGCAAAGTGGATCTCGACCCCTCCGGGGCTCGGGCCAGGCTGACTGCCGCCGTCGACCGAGGAGTCGAAGACCACGACGACGCGGTGGGCGCTCCGGGCACTGCGGATCAACCGCTCCAGCTCAGCGACGAGCTTGCGCCGCACGTCGGACGCCACAAAGCGGTTGGGATCCAACAGGAACGTGACGTTGTAGCCATCCACGATCACCGGCACCGGCCCGGCCTCCCTGATCAGCCACCCGATGGCGTCCACCGAGTCGGGCGCGATCCCCGCAGGGAGCACCACCGGTGGCCCATGAGGCGACAGGGCCTGCTGATCCGAGACTGGTCGCTCCCTCTCTCCCGTGCGGGCCCCGGCAGCAAAGAAGTCCGCCTGCACATCGAGCCGGCGGGCAGCAGCAATCGGGTCTCGCAGACCCACGACCCCGGGATCACGGTCGGTGGCCTGCGGGCGCTGCCGCCGCTCTTTGCGACGCTTGAGCGCTTCAAACCTGGATTCGATCTCTGCCCGCAGCGCCGACTCCTCTTCGAGCCGGCCCCGCAGATCGTCGCGTTCTTGTCGAAGCGAGCTCACTCGACTGCGGGCGTCGCCATCCTGGTCGTTGTCGTGCCCTTGCTTGCGAGCCTGCTTGACATCTGCACGAAGCGCGGCGCTGGTGGCCCTGAGATCTGCGATCCGGCGCTTGGCCTCGTCGAGCTTGGCCTGCAGCTTGGGGACCTCGTCGTCCACGGGCGCTGCGGGGACAGCGGCTGCGGCAGCGTCACCCGCCAGCGCCATCCACCACCCCGGCTTGCGCTCGAGAAAGCTCAGGACCGCAGGATCAAGATCGTCACCGCCGGCTTCGGCGAGCTTGTCGCGCAGCACATCGTTGCGATCGAGCTCAACGACGAGGCTCTTCAACAGCGGGGGCGGAAGACGCTTCCCCGTGTAGGCGACCACCTTGTGCAGCGATGCGGGCACCTCGGGCGACTCGAGATCACGGAGCAGGGCTCGGATGGGACCGACGACCGGCATCAACGCAGTGCGGACGGGCGGCGGAAGGTTGGCCATGGCCCCATCTTCGCCGATTCGAGTCGTTGCGCGGTGCCAGGCTTGACTTGGCCCGTCGCGATGCCATACTCGACAAACCTTGTTCACCACCAACAGCCTCGTACTCATCACCACCAGCGCATAGCGACGTTGCCCGTCGCCGTGCGCCAAGACCCTCCTCATCGGGAGGGTTTTTTCGTATCCGATCCCCCACCAGGAGCCCGAACATGACCGAAACTCTCTCAGGCGCACAAGCACTGATTCGTGCTCTCGAGCTCGAAGGAGTCGAAGTCCTGTTTGGTGTGCCCGGCGGGGCCATATTGCCCGCATACGATCCGATCCTCGACAGCCCCATCCGGCACGTGCTGGCACGCCATGAACAGGGTGCCGGCCACATGGCATCCGGCTATGCGCATGCATCGGGCAAGGTCGGCGTGATGGTGGCGACATCGGGGCCAGGAGCAACCAACCTGATCACGCCGCTTCAGGACGCCCACATGGATTCGATACCCGTGGTCGCGATCACCGGCCAGGTGGCGACGACGTCGATCGGCAACGACGCCTTCCAGGAAGCACACACCTGGGGCATCTCCATGCCGTGCACCAAACACAACTACCTGGTTACCAGCGCAGACGACATCCCCAACGTCATTCGCGAGGCGTTCCACCTGGCCTCGACCGGCCGCCCTGGACCTGTGCTCGTCGACATCCCGAAGAACATCCTGTCCGACGCGATGACCTGGCACCGCGCAGGGCAGATCAGCCTCCCCGGATACAAGCCGAGCGTGCAAGGTCACCCCAAGCAGGTCAAGGCAGCCGTCCAGGCCATCCACGCCAGCGAACGGCCCGTGCTCTACGTAGGTGGCGGCGTGCTGCGCGCCGACGCCAGCGACGAGATCCGCGCCTTCGCCAAGCTGGCCAACCTGCCATCGGTGACGACCCTCATGGCCAGAGGTGCGATCCCCGACTCCGATCCGATGTGCCTCGGCATGCCGGGAATGCATGGCACCTACACCGCCATCACGGCCATCCAGAAATGCGACCTGCTGATCTCGATAGGCGCACGCTTCGACGACCGTGTGACCGGAGACCCGGCCTACTTCGCACCCCACGCCAAGGTCATCCACGTCGACGTCGACCCCGCCGAGATCGGCAAGGTGCGCGACCCGGAGATCCCCATCGTCGGCGACGCCAAGGCAGTGCTCGGCCAACTCATCACCGCGATGGAGAAGAAGCTGGCCGGCGACCCGCCGCCGGCGCGGGAGGCTTGGCTCGAGACTCTTACAGGCTGGCAAGCCAAGTACCCGCTTGCCTACGACCAGAACCCGGATGGGCCGATCCTCCAGCAGTACGTGATCGATCAGCTCCACAAGCTCACCGGCGGCGACGCCATCGTCGTGGCGGGCGTGGGGCAGCACCAGATGTGGGCCTCGCAGTTCTGGGGCTTCGAGGAGCCGCGAACGTGGATCAACTCCGGAGGTCTGGGAACCATGGGCTATGCCGTGCCGGCCGCCGTTGGCGCCAAGGTGGCGGCACCGGATCGGACGGTGTTCGCCATCGACGGCGACGGGTGCTTCCAGATGACGATGCAGGAGCTGATCACGGCGAGCGTCGAGCACATCCCCGTCAAGATCGCCGTGATGAACAACCACTCCCTCGGCATGGTGCGGCAATGGCAGCGCCTGTTCTACGGCGAGCGGTACTCGGCGGTCGATCTCACCGACCACACCCCCGACTACGTCAAGCTCGCAGAGGCCATGGGCTGCGTGGGATTGCGGGCGGACCACCCCGCCGAGGTGATTCCCGCGTTGGAGAAGGCGCTGGCGATCTCGGACCGCCCGGTCGTAGTGGAGTTCCGCTGCGACCCGGACGCCATGGTGTTCCCGATGGTGCCTGCCGGCGGATCGAATGACATCGTCGTTCTGGGACCGGAGGATCTCTGATGCATCACGTCATTTCGGTGCTCGTCGAGAACAAGCCCGGCGTCCTGGCCAGGATCTCGTCGATGTTTGCCCGCCGCGGTTTCAACATCCACTCCCTTGCGGTCGGTCCAACATCGGACCCTGCCATCTCACGGATGACCGTGGTCGTCGACGGCCCTGAGATGGAACAGATCATCAAGCAGCTCTACAAGCTCGTGCACACCGTCAAGGTCACGGAACTGGGTGCAGGAGAGCGGATCGAGCGAGAGATCATGATGGTGCGGGTCAAGCGGGCGCCCGAGATCCTCGACGCATCCCGCATCTTCGGCGCCACGCCTGTCGACGTCGGGTACTCCACGGTCACGTTCGAGCTTTCGGGAGAGCCGGAGCGGCTGGCGGACTTCCTCGAGCTGATGCGGCCGTACGGGATCGTCGATCTCGTCAAGTCCGGACGCATTGCGCTGGCCAAAGACGCCAAGACGCGAGACGCCGCCAAGGCCTCCCTCAGATCCGCTTGAATGACCCGTCCCCCCAGGAGCGAGAGATGCCACCGAAGATCTACTACCAGGACGACGCCAACCCACTGCTGATCATGGACCGCAAGGTCGCCGTGATCGGATTCGGCAGCCAGGGCCATGCCCATGCACAGAATCTGCGGGAGTCGGGAGTCGAGGTGGTCGTCGGGCTTCGTGAGGGCAGCAGGCGGGCAGATGTCGCAGCCGAGGCCGGGCTCACGGTGATGACACCGCCAGATGCCGCCGCCTGGGCGGACGTGATCATGGTCCTGGTCCCCGATCAGCACCAAGCCGAGCTCTACGAGACCGACCTCAAACCAAACCTGACACCGGGAAACCTGCTGTTGTTCGCCCACGGCTTCTCGATCCACTTCGGATACGTCACGCCCCCCGGCAACGTCGACGTTGCCATGGTCGCCCCCAAGGGACCCGGCCACCTCGTGCGCCGCCAGTACACGGAAGGCAGCGGCGTACCGTGCCTCGTCGCCGTTCATCAGGATGCAACCGGGACCGCCAAAGAGGTGGCGCTCGCCTACGCAGACGCCATCGGGGGCACCAGGGCAGGCGTCATAGAGACCACGTTCCGCGACGAGACCGAGACCGATCTGTTCGGCGAGCAGGTCATCCTGTGCGGTGGCGTCGACGAGATGATCCGCGCCGCGTTCGAAACCCTCACGGACGCCGGGTACGCCCCGGAGATGGCGTACTTCGAGGTACTTCACGAGCTCAAGCTGATCGTCGACCTGTTGTTCGAGGGAGGCATCAGCTGGATGCGCTACTCCGTGTCGGACACCGCCGAGTACGGCGACGTCACCAGGGGCCCCAGGATCGTCACCGAGGAGACCAGGCAGACGATGCGCGAGGTGCTGGCTGAGATCCAGTCCGGTGCGTTCGCCAAGGAGTGGATGGCGGAAAACGCTGCGGGCACGCCCAACCTCCTCGCCGCCCGCCGTGCCCTTGCGGATCACCCCATCGAAGAAGTCGGCGAGCGGCTCCGAACGATGATGCCGTTCTTGGATGCGAAGAGTGCGATTGACACCGGGAGCGGAGGATGAGCGAGGTGCAGAGGGCGGCGCCCTGTCCCGTGGCCCGTATCCCGGGCCACCTGCTCCTCAGAGGTCGCGCGGATAGGGCAAGCTGTCGTCTCGCCGGGCGAAGAGATGCTGTCTGCTCCAAGGAGACTGCGGAACAACGTCAGCTTGGGCTCGTGCTCGAGCTCGTGACGAGGCACTCCTTCGGTCCTGCGAGCCCGCACGACGTCTTGTTCAGCAGTCTCCCCCCTTCGGGCGGGCCGCTCAGGCCCCGGCATCAGCAGCCGGCTCGCCAAGAGGCTCGCCTATCCGTTGAGCGCTCTTAGGTAGCCGGATCGGCTCTGACCGATCCGGCGTCACTGGTCATCCACGCCACGTCACCGACATCGAGGAGCTCATCTCATGGACAACGACCGCCTGATCATCTTGGACACCACCCTGCGCGACGGCGAGCAGGCGCCGGGTATCGCGCTCTCCCCCGACGACAAGGTTGCCATCGCCACCCAACTGGGCCGGTTGCAGGTCGACGTCATCGAGGCAGGGTTCGCCGCCTCGTCACCCGGCGACTTCGAAGCGGTTGCCCGGATTGCAGCCGAGGTGGAAGGCCCGGTCATCGCCAGCCTGGCCCGCACCCACCCTGACGACATCGACAAGGCTGCCGACGCCCTCAAGGCCGCAGACCGAAGCCGCATCCACGTGTTCATCTCCACATCGCCGATCCACATGGAACAGATGCTGAGGATGACTCCGAAAGAGGTGTACGACGCTGCCGTCGAAGGGGTGCGCCGGGCCCGCGCGTACACCGAGGACGTCGAGTTCTCCCCGCAAGACGCCACCCGCTCTGACCCGCAGTTCATCATCGACATCTGCAGAGCCGCCGTCGAGGCGGGAGCGACCACCATCAACATCCCCGACACGGTGGGGTATGCCACGCCGAGTGAGTACGTCGACATGCTGACTCGGGTCTACACCGAGGTCAAAGGCGACCGGGACGACGTCATCGTCTCGACGCATTGCCACAACGACCTCGGGCTCGCCGTCGCCAATTCGCTGTCGGCCATCCACGCAGGGGCGAGGCAGATCGAGGGTGCGATCAACGGCATCGGGGAACGGGCCGGCAACACCTCAACCGAAGAGATCATCATGGCGGTGAAGACACGCGAGGACTACTACGGCGTGCAGATCGGCGCCGACACTCGCGAGATCTTCGAGACTTCGCGCCTGGTGTCGAGCCTGACCGGGTATCCGATTCAGTACAACAAGGCGGTGGTGGGGAAGAACGCCTTCGCTCACGAGTCCGGCATCCACCAGCACGGTGTGCTCAGGGCCAGGGAAACGTACGAGATCATGGACCCGACCTCGATAGGGCACAAGAGCGTGATCGTGCTCGGCAAGCACTCCGGCAGGGCCGCGTTTGCCGACGCCCTCGGCAAGATGAGCATCACCCTCGAGGACGACGACTTTGCGAGGGCGTTCACGCGATTCAAGGAACTCGCCGACCGCAAAGGCGAGATCCATGAGGAGGGCTTGCGGGCCATCGTGGCCGAGGAAGCCGGCATGCGGACCGAACAGCTCCATCTTCTCGGCATTCGGGTATCGGGAGGGAACGAAGAAACCCCCCTCGCCCACGTGAGGGTGCAAAGAGGCGACGAAGTCCTCGAGTACTCCGCGGACGGCGACGGCATGATCAATGCAGCCTTCGTCGCCCTCCAGGATGCTTTTGGCCTCCCGGCATCCCTCGTCGACTACCGGGTCAGCCCGCTCACCAGTGGCGCGGACGCCATGGCGGAGGTCAACGTCATCGTCCAGCAAGGCGCAGGCGCATACTCGGGCCGCGGAGTGTCGACCGATGTCGTCGAAGGCTCAGCCCGTGCGTTCGTCGCCGCCCTCAACAAGGCCGCGATCGATCGCAACGCCTTCCAGCAAGGAGAATGATGGACGCATCGATCGTCCTGCTCCCCGGTGACGGGATCGGACCGGAGGTCACGGCCGAAGCTCGCAGAGTGCTGGAGACGGTGGCAACCCGATTCGGGCACTCCTTCACCTTCGATGAGCGCCCGATGGGGGGCATCGCAATCGACGAGTTTGGCGATCCCCTGCCGGCGAGCACACTCGACGCATGTCGCAACGCCGACGCAGTGATCCTCGGTGCGGTTGGTGGCCCGAAGTGGGACGACCCCACGGCAAAGACGCGACCTGAAGCAGGTCTGCTCGCCATCCGGCAGGAGCTGGGGCTCTTCGCCAACCTGCGACCCATCAAAGCGCACCGGCAGCTCATGGCAGCGTCCCCGTTGCGGCCCGAGCTCATCGAAGGTGTCGATATCCTGTTCGTGAGGGAGTTGACGGGTGGCATCTACTTCGGTGACAGCGGCGTCAGTGACGATGGCACGAGCGCCTGGTCGACGATGGCGTACTCCGCAGCCGAGATTCGCCGCATCGTGCGCATCGCAGGAGACGCCGCCAGGGAGCGGCGGGGCAAGCTGACGTCCGTCGACAAGGCAAACGTGTTGGAAGTATCCCGCTTGTGGCGCAGGGTCGCCGCCGAAGTGGTCGCAGAGGAGTACGCAGACCTCGCCTATGACGTCGTGCTCGTCGATGCGATGGCGATGCACCTGTTGTCGCGGCCGGCGGAATTCGACGTCGTCGTCACCGGCAACATGTTCGGCGACATCCTCACCGATGAGGGATCGATGCTCCCGGGATCGCTGGGTTTGCTCCCGTCGGCATCACTCGGTACCGCTCCCCCGGGCCTGTACGAGCCCATCCACGGCTCCGCCCCCGACATTGCGGGTCGCGGGATCGCCAACCCGCTGGCGACCATCCTCGCCGCGGCAATGGCCTTGCGCCATTCGCTCGGCCTCGAGACCGAGGCCGCCGCAGTCGAGACCGCGGTCGACGTGGTGCTGGACGCCGGTCTGCGGACCGCCGACATCGCGGCGGGTGGCGCAACGGTCGACACATCGACGATGGGCAACGCGGTCGTCGACGCCATCGGCTGAGCTTGGTTGGCCCCGCGGCGGGGTAGCGTGGCGCAAGTCATGCCGGCTCGCCGCTCCACCCTCGCCCTTGCCGTGATGTTGCTCGCCGCCGCGTGCAACGCATCCTCAGATGCGACACCGGCGACCACTGCCGCGCCGCCCACACCGCCGGCGACCACGCCGGCGACGACGCCGCCATCGACGACTGCTGCGACCACCACGACGGCGCCTCCGGCCGCGGCGACGGACGACGAGCGCCTGATCGCTGCCGCCGCCGAGCAGACCGGTCTGGGTGACAGCCTCTACCCCGGCCTGGGCAACGGCGGCTACGACGTGTTGCACTACGACCTGGATCTGTCCCTGCTTGCCGACCGTACGACGGTGAGCGGGCTGGCGACCATCGAAGCTGCGGCCTTGCACGACCTCGATCGGTTCAATCTCGACCTGAACGGTCTCGAGGTCCTGGAGGTCGTAGTCGATGGCCAGCCGGCAGAGTACGGCCGGACCGGCACAGAGCTCACGATCGTGCCTCCGGCTCCGGTCCCGGCAGGCGAGGCGTTCACCGTGGCCGTGGCCTATTCCGGGATTCCGCAAGCGACGCAGAGCCAAGCCATCCCCTTCCCGGTCGGCTGGCTCACGGCACTCGACGGCACGCACTATGTGGCCTCAGAGCCCGACGGCGCCAGCACGTGGTTTCCCAACAACAACCACCCGCTGGACAAGGCCACCTACGTGTTCCGGGTCACCGTGCCGGATCCGCTGCTCGCCATCGCCAACGGGACGGTGGTGGACACCGTCACGGACCTTGACGCCACCACGTATACCTACGAGATGCGGCAGCCGATGGCCAGCTACCTCGCCACCGTCGTGATCGGCGACCTCGAGGTGGTGGACGACGCTGCTTCGACGGCAGCAGCCGGCATCGCGGTTCGCAACGTCTTGCCCCCGGCTTTGGCTGCCGACCCCCCACCTGCCCTCGGCCGGCAGGGCGAGATGCTGGCATTTCTGGAGACCGTGTACGGGGACTACCCGTTCGATGTGTACGGCATCGCCGTTGTCCCCGAGCTCCCCGGAGCACTCGAGACCCAGACCCTCTCGGTGTTCGGTGACGCCATCACCGGCTCGGCGCTCTTCGAGGCGGTGCTCGTGCACGAGATCGGCCACCAGTGGTTCGGCGACCACGTCAGCCCAGGCGACTGGGCCGACATCTGGCTGAACGAGGGGTTCGCCACGTACACCGAGTGGCTCTGGCTGGAACACACCGAAGGCGCCGAGGCATTGCAGACCATCGCCACCGGCACCCGCGATGCGCTTGCAGGAGTCGGTCTCCCCCCGCCAGGGTCCCCACCGGCAGACGATCTCTTCAACACGTCGGTGTACCGGTGGGGCGCACTGACGCTGCAGGGACTCCGCAACACGATCGGCGACGATGCCTTCTTCGCCACGCTCGCCACCTACGTCGATCGATTTGGTGGAGCCAGCGCCCGCACCGCGGACTTCATCGCAGTCGCCGAGGAAACCAGCGGCATGGACCTGACCGAGTTCTTCGACATGTGGCTCTATGGCGACGACATCCCGGAGCTGTGAGACTCGGCCGAGCTGTCTGTGTGCCTGGAGGGTGAAATGAGAGCCGCTGCCGACATCGGTGTCATCGGGCTGGCCGTCATGGGCCGCAACCTGATCCTCAACATGGACGACCACGGGCACACCGTTGCGGCCTACAACAGGACCACGGAGAGGGTCGACGAGTTCGTCAGCGGCGACGCCGCAGGGACGAAGGTCATAGGGGTCCATACCCTCGAAGAGCTGGTGACCGTGCTGAAGCGGCCGCGGCGGGTGATGCTGATGGTGCGGGCCGGAGGCGCAGTCGATACCGTCATCGATCAACTCGTCGGGCTCCTCGAGCCGGGCGACATCATCATCGATGGCGGCAACAGCGAATTCACCGACACGATGCGCCGCACCGCCGCGGTCGAAGAGGCTGGGCTGCTCTACATCGGCACGGGCATCTCGGGCGGTGAAGAAGGCGCCAGATACGGACCTTCGATCATGCCGGGCGGCTCCGCACCGGCATGGCCATTCGTGCAAGGCATCCTCCAGGACATCGCGGCCGTCGCCGAAGGTGAGCCATGCTGCGAGTGGGTCGGCAAGGATGGAGCGGGCCACTACGTGAAGATGGTGCACAACGGCATCGAGTACGGCGACATGCAGGTGATTGCCGAGGCGTATGACATCCTCCACAGGGGCGCAGGGATCCCCACGTTGGATCTGGCAGCCGTGTTCGCCGAGTGGAATCGTGGACCGCTGGACTCCTACCTGGTCGAGATCACCGCCGACATCTTGGGCTACCAGGACGACAACGGCGAGCCTTTGGTCGAGCGCATCCTCGACGCGGCAGGGCAGAAGGGCACAGGCAAGTGGACGGTCATCTCCTCGATGCACGTCGGGATGCCGGTCTCCCTCATCGCCGAGGCCGTATACGCGAGGGTCGTTTCCTCATTGGTCGAGCAGCGGTCACTTGCAGCGGAGCGGGTCGGCACAACCTCGACCCCCATCTCCGCTGCGTGGGACGACGTGGTCGCCGACCTCCACGATGCGCTCTATGCGTCGAAGATCGTCTCGTACGCCCAGGGTTTCATGCTGATGGCCGCCGCCTCGGAGGAGCACGGGTGGAAGCTCGACCTCGGCTCCATTGCGTCGTTGTGGCGTGCCGGATGCATCATTCGCTCCCGGTTCCTCAACGACATCACCGACGCCTTTCGCCGGGACGCCGAACTCCCAAGCCTGCTCCTCGACCCGTTCTTCGCCGGCGAGATCGCCAAGAGCGAGGCGGGATGGCGCCGCACGGTCGTCCGGGCCGTCGAGGCAGGCATTCCGACCCCTGCGTATGGATCTGCGCTGGCGTTCTACGACGGATACCGCTCGCAACGACTCCCCGCCAATCTCATCCAGGCTCAACGCGACTACTTCGGTGCCCATACCTACGAGCGCACCGACCGCCCCCGAGGCGAGTACTTCCACACCAACTGGACCGGCGCAGGCGGCGACACGGCGGCCGGCAGCTACGAGGCATGAGGCTGGACGAGGCCACCTGCCAGCGGCTGCTCACTGCCGCCCCGGTCGCCCGCCTCGCCACGAGCGGCCGCAACGGACCTCACATCGTCCCCGTGGTGTTTGCGGTCGTCGACGGTGCTGTGGTGACGGTCGTCGACGCCAAGCCCAAGACGACGTTGCGACTGCGCCGCATCCGCAACCTCGAACGTGATCCGAGGGCCGCTGTGCTTGCCGACCACTACACCGACGATTGGTCGAAGCTCTGGTGGGTCCGCGCCGATGCAACCGCCGCGATCGAGCACTCCGCCGAGGACCTCGCCGCCGTGCTGCCGGCGCTCCAGGCCAAATACCCACACTACGTCGAAGAGCCGCCTGGAGGTCCGGTCATCCGGCTGCAGATCGTGCGATGGTCGGGCTGGGCAGCTTCGCCACCGCACGATTCGGCCCTGTGACCCACCGCCCGACTCAGAGGTCGACGCTGATCGCCCTCTTGATGAACTCGGCGTTGGGAATGTCGACGGCGGCGCCTTCCGCCGTGCCGAGCCGTGACGAGACGAGCCCGATCTCGAGTAGCTCCCCGTGGGTATCCCCCACCCTGACCCGATCGCCCGGCGCATATCGGGCGGCGACGTGGCGACCGGCGGCTACCTGGCGAGCAAGCGGCACGCTGCCGATGCCGATGCTGAGGGCGACCGCGATCGTGGCACCGAACGCCAGCGCCGCAACGAGTATCAGGATGATGTCGGCGCTGACCCCGAGTTGTTGCATCGCGATCACCACGCCAACACCCATGATCAGGCTGGACAGGATCAGCCGCGCCCGGGACGCCATGGCGGCGGAGACGGGACGGAGGGCGGTTTCGGCGAACAGCCCGACGATCCGTCCCAACGCCTTGGCGATGATCACGACGATGAGCGCCACCATGATCTTCGGCACCGACTGGATCAGCGACTCGAGGAGCTGGTCGGCTTGATCGGGATCGATCACCACCAGGGCGCCGACGACGATCGTGCCGAGCACGAGCACCGGGATGAGCTGGCCGACGAGGTCGCCCCAGCGTTCGGGTAACCGTCGCTTGATGACGCTGCCCACCATCCACACGATCACAGCAACGACGGCGACCACGACGGCGGTCACCACCCGGCTCATCAACTCATCACTCATGCAACCTCCGCACCCCAACAGGACCGGCGGAACGCCGGTTTGTCACTCATCTGAGCCGGGACCCAACTCGATGATGGCCTTGCCAAAAGCAGCGACGACGTCCATACCGAGACGCGCCGCGGCGATCAGGAACTCGTCGAAGCGGATTTGGCGAAGAACCGGCTCGGCGAGATCTCGCGGCGCTTCGCCGATCCACAGCTCGGCGAGGAACCCCTGGCACTCGTCGCAGGCCGCCACGTGCTCGTCCAAAGTCTCCTCGACGCCGTCGACAAACGCAAAGAGCCGGTCGTCGGTGATGCCGCAGTCCCTCATCGCCACGCCTCCATCGACAACCGCAGCGCACGCCGCGCCCGCAGAATCCGGGTCCGCACCGTATTGAGCGGCAGGCCGGTCGCATCAGCGATCTGCTGATACGACATGCCTTCGTACTCGCGGAGCACGAGACAGCGGCGGAGGTCCTCAGGGAGCTCGGCGATGGCGGCGTGCATGTGGTCGGCGAGCAGCGAGTCGTGCGCGCTGTGCTCCGCACTCGGCGCCGCGCTCTGCAGCGGGACGCCGTCATGGGCGTACTCCCGCTTTCTGGTGACCGCGTTCAGCGCCAGATTGGTCACGATGCGATACAGCCACGATCGAAGTTGGGAGTCGTAGCGAAAGTCGGGCAGACCCCGGTATGCCCGAAGAAAAGCCTCTTGGGCGAGATCCTCGGCGATCGTGGGGTCCCTCACCACACGCAGTGCTGCTCCGTAGACAAAGTCCTGGTGACGTCGGACCAGCTCACCAAACGCACGGACGTCGCTACCGCACAGCGCAACGAGTTCTACGTCCGGGAGGTGCTCCCACCTCGGTATGTCACTCAGACCCATCAGACCCCAACGAGTTCACAAGAAACGTAGCCGACCGCAGCGCGAGACGAGTCATCCCCTCCCCCTGGTAGCGTGCCCGCGACATGCGCATCGGCATCCCAAGAGAACGCCGCAACGGCGAACACCGTGTCGCCACGGTGCCCGATGTCGTCAAGACGTACGTGGCATGGGGCTGGGACGTGCTGATCGAGGCGGGCGCAGGCGTCGCCGCCGGGTTCCCCGATGATCTCTACGTCGCGGCGGGCGCCACGATCGTGGACAACGCCTTCGATGCCGACCTCGTCCTCGTCGTCGGCCCACCGAGTCGGGACGAGGTCGAACGCATCGACGCCGGAACCACCCTGGTCGGTTTCCTCGACCCTTTCGTGGCGACGGACGTGGTTCAGGCGTGCCTCGATCGAAGGCTCACGGCCATCGCCGTCGAGGCCATTCCCCGGACAACGCTGGCGCAGAGCATGGACGCACTGTCCTCCCAGGCCAACATCGCCGGATACGCCGCCGTGCTCGTCGGTGCGACCGGGACCCCCAAGCTGCTGCCGATGATGGTCACCGCCGCAGGCACCATTCCACCGTCCCGGGCACTCATCCTGGGTGTTGGGGTCGCCGGTCTCCAGGCGATTGCCACCGCCAAGCGACTCGGTGCCGTGGTCCACGCCTACGACATCCGCACCGAGACCCGTGAGCAAGTGGAGAGTCTTGGGGCGAAGTTCGTCGAGGCAATCACCACCGAGGCCGACGAGGGTGGCTATGCGAAGGAGGTCGCCGAGGACGCCCAAGCCCAGCAGCACGCTGCACTCGCCCCTCACGTCGCAGCGTCGGACCTGATCGTCACCACCGCCCAGATCCCCGGCAGGCCGGCACCCCTGCTCGTGACCGAAGACATGGTGCGCTCGATGCACCCGGGATCGGTGATCGTCGACATGGCCGCAGCCACAGGCGGCAACGTCGCTCTGAGCCTGCCGGACGAAGTGGTCGAGATCGGCGGCGTCGCGATCCACGGGCCCACCAACCTGGCCTCGATGTTCGCCGCCGACGCCAGCCGCATGTACGCCCGCAACCTGCTGGCGCTCCTCCAGCGGGCGCGAGACGAAGCGACGGGAGGTGTCACCGTCGACCTCGAAGACGAGATCATCGGTGGTGCAACCATCACGGTCGATGGGGCCGTCCACCATCCGCGGACGAAGGCGCTCATGGAAGGCGCTGCCTCGTGAGCGAGCTGTTCATCAGCGGGATCGTCGTGTTCGTCCTCGCCGCCTTCGTCGGGCTCGAGGTCATCTCCAAGGTGCCACCCACGCTGCACACCCCGCTCATGTCCGGGGCGAATGCCATCTCGGGCATCACCGTCGTCGGCGCCATCATCGCGGCGGGTCTTGGTGAAGGCACCCTCGCCGCGATCCTCGGATATCTGGCCGTGACGACCGCGACGATCAACGTGGTCGGCGGGTTCCTCGTCACCGACCGCATGCTCGAGATGTTCAAGAAGAAGCCGGAGCGGAAGGCGCCATGACCGAGCTTCTCTACTTGGGCGCCGCGGTGCTCTTCATCCTCGGTCTGAAGCAGCTCTCATCGCCCCGCACCGCACGGCGCGGCAACACTCTTGCTGCTGCGGGCATGCTCCTGGCCATCGTCGTGACGCTCGTCGATACCGATGTCGTGTCCTGGTGGACGATCATCGCGGGGCTCGTCACCGGAACCGTGGTCGGGGCGTTGCTCGCGCTGCGGGTTGCCATGACCGCCATGCCACAGCTGGTCGCGGCGTTCAACGGCTTCGGCGGCATTGCGTCGACGCTGGTCGCCCTCGCCGAGATCGACAGGGTGGGGGCCGCACTCCCGGCGGAGACCGACGTCACGGTGCTGTTGTCGATCGCCATCGGCACGATCACCTTCACCGGCAGCTTCATTGCGTTTGGGAAGCTGCAGGGGATCATCACCGGTAGACCGGTCGCGTTGCCAGGCGGGCATGTGGTGAACGCCGCCATCGCCGCCGGCATCGTCGGTCTTGGGGCGTGGGCACTCACCGGCGAGGCCTTGCTGCCCTACTGGCTGGTGGTGGTCGCCGCAGGCGTGCTCGGGGTCCTGGCCGTCCTCCCGATCGGCGGGGCCGACATGCCGGTCGTCATCTCCCTCCTCAACTCGTTGTCCGGCGTTGCGGCTTCGATGGCCGGGTTCGTGATCGGCAACTCCGCCCTGATCATCGGCGGGGCCCTCGTCGGAGCAGCAGGCCTCATCCTGACGCTGCAGATGGCCGAGGCGATGAATCGGTCGATTGCCAACGTCCTCTTCTCCCGCTTCGGCGGCGGCACCGGCGGTGGCGAGATGAGCGACAAGCCGGTGAACCGGGCTACACCGGACGATGTCGCCATCGCCCTCGCCTACGCGCAGCGGGTGGTCGTCGTTCCCGGCTACGGGCTCGCCGTTGCGCAGGCGCAGCACGCCGTCCGCGACCTCGCCAATGCGCTCGAGGCTCGCGACATCGAGGTGGGGTATGCGATTCACCCCGTAGCCGGCCGCATGCCCGGACACATGAACGTCCTCCTCGCCGAGGCCGATGTCCCCTACGACCAGCTGTTCGACTTGGACCAGTCCAACCCGAAGTTCCCCCAAACCGACGTGGTGTTGATCGTCGGCGCCAACGATGTCGTGAACCCTTCGGCTCGTGACGACTCCACCAGCCCCATCTACGGCATGCCGATCCTCGACGTCGACAAGGCCGCAACCGTTGTTGTCGTGAAACGATCGCTCTCCCCCGGTTTTGCCGGCATCGACAACCCGCTCTTCTACGAGGACAACACCATGATGCTGTTTGCCGACGGCAAAGCCGCGCTCGAGTCGGTCCTCGCCGCGCTGAGCGACGTCTGATGGAGCTCTCGGATGCCGTGCGCCGCAGGCGCATGGTGCGCAACTACACGGACGTTGCCGTCGACCCTGCGGCACTCGAACGCATCTTGGACCTCGCCCGGCGAGCTCCGTCAGCAGGGTTCAGCCAGGGCCAGGCCTTCGTCGTGGTGACCGACCCGGGACGAAGGCACCGTATCGCCGAGTTGGCGGGCGAAGCGGCGTACGTCGCCAAGGGATTCGATCCCTGGATCTCCAAGGCTCCGGTCCACGTCGTGGTGTGCGTCAGCGAGGAGATCTACCGGAGCCGGTACGGCGAGCCGGACAAGAGCCCCGATCGGGCAAAGATGGAGTGGCCGGTACCGTACTGGTGGGTGGACGCCGGCGCCGCAATGATGCTGGTCCTGCTCGCAGCAGTCGACGAAGGCCTGGCCGCCGGCTTTCTCGGATCACACGCCATGCCGGAACTCGAACGGTTTCTCCGGCTGCCCGACGACATGCGGGCCATCGGGGTCGTGACCATTGGGCATCCGGCCCCAGATCGACGTTCGGGTTCACTGCAGCGGGGCCGTCGCCCTCTCCATGAGGTGGTGCACCGCGAGACGTGGACGCCGCCCGTCGCGGGGAATGAATCGAGCTGAGCCGCCGTTTTGCTCCGCATCGGGACGGAGCGGCACGGCAGGCCAGCGGACCGTCAACCCCACCGAGCCCAACGTTGAAGGAGCCAGCCATGGTGAACCGTGACTACGACGTGATCGTCATCGGCGGTGGTCCCGCAGGCGAGAACGCCGCCGACCGCGCCGCTCGCACGGGCATGGCCGTCGCCATCGTCGAGCGCGAGCTCCTCGGCGGAGAGTGCTCGTACTGGGCCTGCATGCCTTCCAAAGCGCTCCTCCGCCCTGGTGAGGTTCTCGCCACGGCACGCAGAACCCCAGGCGCTGCGGGCGCAGTCACCGGCGAGATCGACGTGGCCGAGGCACTGGAGCGACGCAATGCGCTCTCGTCCAACTGGGACGATGCCGGTCAAGTCGAGTGGGCCGAGGGTGCGGGACTCGACGTCATCCGCGGCCACGGCCGCATCTCCGGTGATCGGCTGGTGAGTGTCACCGCGAGTGATGGCGTGGTCACCGGATACGAAGCGCAGCGGGCCGTGGTGCTCGCCACCGGCACCGCCGCCGCGATGCCCCCCATCGCGGGACTGGCGATGGTCGGTCCTTGGGACAACCGGGACATCACGACGGCCAAGGAAGTCCCGCGACGGCTCATCGTCCTCGGCGGCGGCGTCGTCGGCGTGGAGATGGCGCAAGCCTTCAGGACACTCGGCAGCTCCGAGGTGACCGTGATCGAAGCCATGGACCACCTGCTTCCCCGCGAGGAGCCGTTTGTCGGCGCAGAGCTGGCCCAGTCCTTCGAGCGCATCGGCATCAAGATCGTCACAGGTGCTCGCATGGTCGGCGCACGACGGGATGGAACAGCCGGTCCGGTCACGGCCGAACTGGAGGGAGGCGGCCAAGTTGTCGGGGACGAGATCCTGGTCGCGGTCGGTCGCCGCCCGCTCACGGGCGACGTGGGCCTCGATTCCGTGGGTGTCGAGCCGGGTAGCTACGTAGAGGTCGACGACTCGATGCGAGTGGTCGGTGTGACCGGCGACTGGCTGTATGCGGTCGGCGACGTGAACGGCAGGGCACTGCTGACACATGCCGGCAAGTACCAGGCCCGTATCGCAGGCGACCACATCGCGGGTCATACCGCCAACACCGAGGCCTACGGCGACAGGGTGGCCATACCTCGAGTCGTCTTCACCGACCCCAACGTCGCCGCCGTCGGTCTCACGGAAGCACAGGCGCACGCCAAAGGCCTCTCGATCCGCACCGTCGACTACAACATCGGCCACGTTGCTGCTGCTGCAGCTCGGGGCCGCGGATACCGAGGGACGTGCCGACTGGTCGTCGACCAGGACCGCAGGGTGATCGTCGGTGCCACCTTCGTCGGCCCCGAGGCGGGCGAGCTGCTGCATGCGGCCACCATCGCCATCGTCGCCGAGGTGACCTTGGACCAGCTCTGGCACGCCATACCCGCATTCCCCACGCTGAGCGAGGTGTGGTTGCGTCTCCTCGAGGAGTACGGCCTCTGACTGCGCCGGCCGTGGTCCGCTTCCGCTGTGCCTTCTAGATTGCCCGGCGTGCGGAGCGTTGCCACAGAAGAACGCAGGTCTCGTCTCGCCAGGCGGCACTTCCTGACGAGCCCTGCCGAGACGGTCGAGGAGGCCGCAGGCGGCCTCGTCGGCCTGCATGCGACCGATCCTGCCTCCGTCTACCTGGCGGCTTACGCCCGAGTCGCCGAGATCGAGCCAGAAGACCTCGGCGATGCGCTGTATGACCGGCGTACGCTCCTTCGCATCCTGGGAATGCGCCGCACGATGTTCGTCGTACCCCACGACGTCGGGGCGACCATCGACGCAGCCTGCACGCGAGCGCTTGCACCTTCAGAACGGCGGCGGCTCATCAGCATGATCGAGGAACAACACATTGCCACGGACGGTGCAGCGTGGGTTGACCGGGTCGTGGCCATGACCCTCGACGCACTCCATGCTCGCGGCGAAGCCACAGCCACCGAGCTCAGGGAAACCATCCCAGAGCTGCGAGAGACGCTCGTCTTCGGCGAAGGCAAGAAGTGGGGCGGCCAGGTCGGGATCTCGACGCGGGTGCTCTTCCTGATGGCGACCGAAGGCAGCATCGTGCGCGGCAGACCGCTCGGAACGTGGTTGTCGAGCCAGTACAGGTGGACCCCGACCGAGACCTGGATCAAAGGGGGGTTGGCGGCCATCCCCACCGAGGAAGCCGAGAACGACCTGGCGCGACGCTGGCTCGCAGCATTCGGCCCAGGCACCGAGACGGATCTCAAGTGGTGGACAGGGTGGGGGATTCGGCAGACCCGCAACGTCCTCGGACGCGTCGGTGCGGTGGAAGTCGAACTCGACTCTGGGATTGGGTACGTGCTGCCCGAGGACCACGCCGATCGGGATGATCGTCCCGAACCATGGGTTGCGCTGCTGCCCTCACTCGATCCGACCACGATGGGATGGAAGGAGCGGGACTGGTACGTCGGGCCCCACAAGGCGGCGCTCTTCGACCGCAACGGGAATGCGGGACCGACGGCGTGGCTCGACGGCCGGGTGGTTGGCGGCTGGTCCCAACGAGAGAACGGGGAAGTCGTGGTGAGGTTGCTCGAAGACGTGGGGGCGGATGCAGAGCAGCGCCTGGATACAGCAGCGCACCGCATCGGCACATGGCTGAGGGACGTGCGACTGACGCCGCGTTTCCGGACGCCGCTCGAAAAGGAGCTCGCGTCCTGAAGGAGCACTCAGCTCCTCTGGTCGGCAACGATGGTGCCGCAGCGCACCACCAGACGCGGGCGACGGAGCGCAGCAACGGAATCCGGTTGATCGACGATGATGAAGTCGGCGGTTCCCCCAAGCGTGAAGCCCGGCTCGGCAAGGGAGGCCCGGGGCGCCGAGGTGACGGCGGCGACCGCGTCCGGTTCGGTCATCCCGTAGTCCAGCAGCTTGCTCGCCTCGACGGCTACCTCGCCGTGGGCGAGCGCAAGGTCGGTGCCCCCCATCACCGTGACTCCCGCGGCCACCGCATGCGGCAGCAACGATCGTACGTTGTCGAGTCCTTCCCCGATGAGCCGGCCCCCCGACGACTCGGCGCCGAGGCTCTCCACGAGCATCTCCATCGCGGCCACCGTCGGGACCCACGCCCCGCCGCGGGCTCCCAGGCGGGCGAGGCCGTCCTCGCTCAGGAACAGACCGTGCTCGATCGAATCGACTCCGGCCCGCACCGCCATATCGGCGGTGGCAGGCGCCGCAGTGTGAATGGCGACCTTGCGGCCGTCACGGTGGGACGCATCGACGGCGCTCCGCAGCGTGGCCTCGTCGAAGTTGGGGACCGGACCGACGCCACGGCGGGGCCAATCGCCGATGACCTTCACCCATGTGGCCCCCACAGGGACCGACTCGGGCACCGACTCCTCCAATGCGGCGGGCTCTACCTCGATCGCGTAGCCGCGGTAGTACCCGGACCCGGTGGTGAGGAACCGTCCGGCGAGCTGAGCGGCAGGCCGAGCCGCCTCTGCGAGGTCCAGCGTCATGGCGACGCTCGAGACGTTGTGGGTGCCTTTGTCGACAACGAGGAGCACTCCGGCGGCGAGCTGCATCCGGGCATTGCGGGCGATGCGCTCCCCCAACGAGCCGTCGAGTGAGCCGTCCATCTCCGCCGCCCGCGTGGCCGTCAGGTGGGCGTGGGCGTCCACCAAGCCGGCCAACGCATAGCCATCCCCTACATCGGCAGCGGGCCAACCGGGGTCGGGTCGTGCCCACCGGCCGTCCCCGTCGATACCGAGTGTGACCCGGTGACCTCCGCCGTCGGCGAGTTGAACCACGGTGGTACGCATCGGCGCAACGGTACCCACCCTCCGCCCGGCTCGCACCCGTCGCGTGCGCAATATGATCTGCCGCCATGCTTCGACTCGAAGGTCTCACCAAGCGCTACGGCGATGTCGTCGCGCTCGACTGGTGCTCGTTCGATGTGCCCAGGGGATCGTTGCTCGGTTTCCTCGGTCCGAACGGCGCAGGCAAGACCACGGCGATGCGTTCGGTATTCGGGCTCGTCGTGCCGGACGCGGGTGCGGTGACGTGGGATGGCGAGGCCATCGGCCAGGAAACCCGGAAACGATTCGGCTACATGCCGGAACAGCGCGGGCTCTACCCGCGGATGCGCATCGGTAGCCAGTTGGCGTACTTCGGCCAGCTGCACGGGATGACGTCCAAAGCTGCCGCCGACTCCGCGAAGCAATGGCTCGACACGTTGGGCTTGGCCGAGCGTGCGGGCGATCGTCTCGAAGACCTCTCCCACGGCAATCAGCAGCGAGTCCAACTGGCGGCCGCTCTGGTGCACGAACCGGAGCTCCTGGTGCTTGACGAGCCGTTCTCGGGCCTCGACCCGCTGGGAGTCCATGCGATGGCCGACATCCTCGCCGACCGTGCGGCGACGGGCACGGCTGTGGTGTTCTCCAGCCACCAGCTCGACCTCGTCGAAGACTTGTGCGAGTCGGTCGTGGTCATCAACAAGGGATCCATCGTGCTGTCAGGGCCGGTGGTCGAGCTGCGCTCCCGATCGCCGTACCGGTACGTCGACCTCCTCATCGACGGAGCGGATCAAGCGTGGTACACGTCGCTCGATGGCGTGGCGGTCGTGAGTGGCGAGGGCGATCGGGCACGGGTCCGCGTGCCTGCGTCGACCAACCCGGCAGAGCTCCTCCAGGCGCTGGGCGCCAACAGCAGGGTGCGCGAGTTTGCCTTTGCACCCCCAACGCTCAGCCAGGTGTTCCGGGAGGCGGTCGGCCAGTGAAGAGCTCACTACGCACGATCTGGCTCGTGGCGAGACGCGAGCTGCGGGAGCGGGCCGCAAGCCGCGCGTTCCAGATCTCGACGGCGCTGACGATCATCCTCGTCCTCGGGTTGCTGCTGGTCCCCTCGCTCCTCGGGCTCGACGGGCCACCTGAGTACACCATCGGCACAACGGGCGATTCCCCGGCGACGCTGCCTGAGCTCGTAGCGGCCAGTGCCCCTGAACCGGAGACCACGGCAACTGCCGAATCGTTCCCGACCGATGAGGCGCTCCGCCAAGCAGTCCTCGACGGGGCCGTCGACATCGGCGTGGTCGACGGCACGACCGTGATCGTGGGGCCAGGCACCAGCTCGCAGCTCACCGCCCTGACGACGGCAGTCTTGGCGACCGCGGGTATCGAAGCGCGGGCGGGATCGCTCGGCCTCGACCAGGACGACCTCACGATGCTCGTCACGGGCGACGTGATGGTTGTCGAGGTGGAAAACAACGAGGACGAGACCGGCCGCACCATCGCCGCGTTCGCCGGGACGGTGCTGCTGTTCGTTTCGATCGTCACCTACGGCCAGTGGATCCTCATCGGCGTCGTAGAGGAGAAGTCGAGCAGGGTCGTCGAGGTGGTGCTCGGCGCCGTCCGCCCTCGCCATCTCCTCGCAGGGAAGGTCGTCGGGATCGGCCTGCTCGGCCTGGCCCAACTCATCGTCATCGCCGGCATGGGTGTCTATATCGTTCGCAGCACCGAACAGTTCGACATCCCCAGCCTGACCTTTTCGCTCGTGGCCGTCGTGGTCGGGTGGTTCATCTTGGGATTCACCTTCTTCGCCACAGGTTTTGCCGTCGCCGGCTCCCTCGTGTCCCGGCAGGAAGAGGCCCAGAACGCGTCATTCCCGCTGACGATCCTGATGCTGGTCGGCTACATCGTGTCGTCGACGGCACTGGGAGGCGGCGACAACCCTGCTCTGCAGGCGCTCTCGCTCATCCCGCCGTTCTCCCCGATGACGATGCCGCTCCGCCAGGCCTCGGGGACGGCGGCGCCATGGGAAGTCGCGGTCTCGGTGGCGCTGATGGTCGTCGCGATCACATTCATGCTGAGGCTGGGCGGGCGCATCTACGCAGGGGGGCTTCTCAAATCCGGGGGCAAAGTGAAGATGCGCGAGGCTTTCCGCTCCGCCGAAACCTGAGCAAGCAGTGCCCGTCGCGCTTGGCGCTAGCATGCACCGTTGCCCCAGGCTTTGTTGTTGTGATTCGACCACGGGAGCATCACCAGATGAATTTGTCCGTCACCCATCGCGGCCCCTACGCGCCGCCCGTCGAGTTCGTCGAGAGGAAGGGTGTCGGACACCCGGACACCATCTGTGACCACCTCGCCGAGGAGCTCGCACGCCAGCTCGCCACCGACTACCTGACGCACACGGGCAACGTGCAGGCCTTCAACGTCGACAAAGCCATTCTTGCCGCGGGGTCGGTGAAGGTGACGTACGGCGGTGGTGAGCAGATCACCCCCGCCAAGCTCGTTCTCGTGGGAAAGGCGAACTTCTCGACGCATTGGCAGCCGGACGTCGCCGCCCTCGAGCCAGAATACAAGAAGAAGCTGCTCGAGCTGCTCCCCGATGCTTCGCCGGATGCTTTCAGCGTCGAGATCTGGCTCAGCCAGTCGTCGGCAGATTTGGCCGCCGTGGCCGGTCCCCGCGACGAGGCGCCGTTTTCCAATGACACCTCGTTCGCCGCGGTTTCGCTGCCTCGATCCCCGCTCGAGCGGGCGGTCCACGCCGTTGAGCAGCACCTCAACAGCGATGCCTTTCGTGTCGCAGTGCCGGTCGGACGCGACATCAAGGTGATGGGCGCTCGGGTGGGGATGGATGCTCAGCTGACCGTGGCAGCCCCCGTGATGGCCAGGGCGGTTTCCAACCGGAGCGAGTACGACGATGTCATCGATTCCATCCGAGGAACGGTGATCGACGTCGCCACGGAGGCCTTCGGCCGGACGGTCGAGGTCGCCGTCAACCAGGGCGACCAGGACGACTCTCCCTACCTGACCCTGACCGGAACATCGGCAGAGGCGGGGGACGACGGCCAGGTCGGCCGTGGCAACCGCTTCGGCGGCCTCATCACGCCGTACCGCCCGATGAGCCTCGAGGCGGCTGCGGGCAAGAACCCGGCCGCTCACGTCGGCAAGACCTACCACGCCATCGGGGCCGACATCTCCGATCGACTCATCGCTGAGATGGATGTCGAAGAGGTCACGATCCGGCTCCTCAGCTCGATAGGCCGCCCGGTCACGAGCCCCCAGGCCGTGCACATCGACATCGCGGGCGGCCCCGTCGACGACGTTGCGGTGCTCAAGACCGTTGAGGAATGCTTCGAGGACTGGTCCGGCGTGCGCGATCGCCTGATCGACGGCCACTACGAGCTGTACTGAGCCGATCCGGACAATGACGTCCGCTACGAGTTGGCGAAGTTCCGCGTGCGCGCTCTTCGGGCCGTACCGCGGCGCTTTGATGCCGGAGGTCTTCAGCAGTAGCAAGGCGCGGCGCCGGTGGGGCCGGTACGGCTCCAGCAGCTCGAGCATTCTGTCGTCGTCGCCACGAGGCTCCGCCGCCAGCGCATAGGAGACCATGTTGGGGATGTGGTAGTCCCCGATCGGCACCACGTCGGCCTGGCCCATGGCGGACCCCAGCACGAGGGCGGAGGTCCACGGCCCGATGCCTTGGATCGCACGCAACCTGGCTGCGGCCGCCTCGGCCTCCATGGTGACGATCTCCTCGAGCCGATTGGCACGGCGTGCGGCCTCGATGATGATCACGGCTCGGGAGCGTTCCACGCCGAGGGGGTGCAGGTCGGCATAGCCGACCTGTGCCACGACCTCCGCAGGGGGCGGCACCCAGGCGTCGACTGGTCCGGGGGCACGGGTCCCGAAGCGTTGCACAATGCTGCGGTACGAGCGTTGTGCTTCGATCGAGGTGACCCGCTGCCCGAGGATGGTCGGCAGCAACGCATCGAAGACCAGACCCGTCCTGCCCAAACGCAGACCCGGGTGCCTCCGGTGCAACGAGCCGATGAGGCCCGGCCCCGGCGAGAACGTCGCCGGGTCGTCGTCGACACCCAACAAGGACGGGACGTGTTCGATGGCCCACTCCGCTCCCGCTCCCCACGCCTCCGCATCCACCCCGTCTGCGGTCCGCTCGAGGCGTGCTGCGGCGGGCCCGTGGGGTGTGTGCGGTACCCACCACATCGCACCTCCGGACCCCGGCGGCCGGCCGATGGCCGCACCGAGGATCGCGCCCAGCGTTCCGCCGAGGTCGTACGGGCCGTCGATTGCCACCGTGCGCTTCGCCATGAGACCTCGACGGTAGTGCCTGCAGACGACGTGCCGAAGCGCCGGCCGAGTGGCGCGATCGTCGGCAGCGCGTAACATCCCGCTGTGCCACCGCCACCGGTCCGATCGCCATGATTCGCCCCACCGATGTGGAGGTGTGGGAGGTCGAGCTTCCGCTGCGCCGGCCCCTGTCGACTGCGGCGGGAACAACAACCGCGCGTCGCTCACTGCTCGTGCGGGTCGCCACAGACGCTGTGGAGGGCTGGGGCGAGGCCGCCCCGCAGCCCACTCAGACGAGGGACACGATCGAGGAAGCGTGGGAGCTCCTCCTCGCCGAGGCCGGCCGCATCCTGGGGGCGGCAGATCCGGTCCTCATCGAGGGATCTGCGGCAACCTCGGCGCTCGACCAGGCCGTCACGGCACTCCAGGCGTCTGCCGCAGGCCAGTCACTCCCCGATTACGTCGGCGGTTCACTCGATGCCGTGCCGGCCAGTGCCGCCATCGGGCTGCCGACCACCACTGCCGACCTGATCGGCGCCGTCGCGAATGCGGCCGATGCCGGGTACCGCCACGTGAAACTGAAGATCGCCCCTGGACGGATCGAAGACATCACGACCGTCCGCAAGCGCTTCCCCGAACTCGGCATCGCCGTCGACGGGAACGGCTCCTTCGGCCGATCAGACTTCGACGACCTCCTCGACCTCGACACTCTCGATCTCGACTACATCGAGCAGCCGCTGTCGATGGCCAACCTCAGCGGGCACATCGAGCTGCAGCGGCGCATGGGAACCAGGATCTGCCTCGACGAGTCGATCCGCCGGCTCGGCGACATCGTCACCGTAGCCTCGGCAGGCGCAGCCAGGGCGATCTCGCTCAAACCGGGCCGCCTCGGCCCGACATTGACCGCTCGCGGTCTCACCCTCGCCGCTCGGCACGGCCTTGAAGTCAAGATCGGGGGTCTCATCGAGACCGGCGTCGGCAAACACCATCTGGTGGCGCTGGCGACCCATCCGGCCGTCTCCCTGCCGAGCGATCTCGCCGCATCGCAGCACTGGTTTGCGGTCGACGTCGTCGAGCCCGAGTGGCAGGTGGAGGACGGGATGATCCACGCCAGAGCGCTGCTCACCGTCGATCGGGATACGCTGGAGCAGACCACGATCAGGCGTCACCGCTTCCATCGTTGACGTGGCCTCGGCGTGACGTCGTTGCGCCGTGGGCCGCGGCCGACCATCATGCTCGTCGATGTCTCGGTTACTCGTCGTCGGAGCAGGCGCCGTGGGTGCCGCCGCAGCTGCAGCGGCGCTCGACGACGAGGTCGTGGAATCCATTGCGGGCATCGTGGATCCCGACGGCGCAGCACGGGCAAAACTCGGCAGCCGGTACGACGCACCGCTGTTCGGCTCGACCGCAGAGGTGCCGCCGGCACGGACGGGTGACCGAGCCCTCGTCGCCATCTCTCCGCGCCTCGACGTGGTGGCCCCCGAGATCCTCAGGCTGCTGTCCCTGGGGTTCGACGTCGTCTCCACGTGCGAGGAGCTGGCGTGGCCACCTCGCCACACCTGGAATGCGCTGCACACCGCCGCCAGGACCCACCGCAGGGTGATCGTGATGACCGGGGTCAACCCCGGTTTCGTCATGGACCGGTTGCCGTTGCTGGCCACATCCGCTTCCCGCCGGGTCAAGAGCGTGACCGTCAGCCGGCGCATCGACTCCGCCGCCCGCAGAGAGTCCTACATCGCCAAGACAGGTCGCGGCCTGACCACCGCAGAGTGGCACGATGCCGTCGCCGCCGGCTCTGTGGGACATCGTGGCCTCGTCCCCAGCGCCAAGCTGCTGGCCCACGCCCTCGGATGGCCGAACCGCGACACCACCGAGGAGCTCCGCCCCATCGAGAACGGGGCACTCGTGTCCGGGTTTCACCAGCACGTGACCCTGCGAGCGGGAGAGCAGACCATCGACCTCGACTTCATCGTCGACTGGGGTCTGCCCGAGCCGGGCGACCGTATCGTCGTCGACGGTGAGCCACCCCTGCACCTGGAGATTCCGGGCGGCTACCACGGGGATTTCGGAGCCAGCGCCCAGATCGTCATGGCCCTGCGTCGGTGCAACGAGCTCGAGCCGTCCTTCTACCGGCCCACCGACCTCCCGCTGCGCTTCGGCTGAGGGTTCCCCGCTTCGATTAGCGTTCAGCAGGATGAAACCGATCTGGACGCTGCTCAGCGTTGCCGCACTTCTTCTTGCCGCTCCTGCGGCCGCTGCCGCCACGGACGAGCCCACGGGGCCTATCGACTGCGGCACCTACGAACGCGTCGTGTGCCAGGGATGGTTCACCGACGACGCCGGGGTCGTCGAAGACGACCAGAGGCTCGAGGACCGCATCGATGCTGTCGTCGGCCGCTACGGAAACGAGATCGCTGCGGTGATCGTCACGGACAGCCGGGGCCAGGACCCTCGTGACTTTGCCGCCAACCTCGGCAACGCATGGGGCGTCGGCGGGCCGGAACAGGACGGAGTCGTCGTGCTCGTCGACCTCGACGCCCGGCGTACCGAGGTGGCGCCGGGGTCGGGCCTTCCGCTCAGCGATGCCAGAGCAAGCGATATTGCCGGTGCGGCCGACAGCTTCTTCGGCGTTGGGGACTTCGAAGGCGGCATGATCGCCATCGTGGGCAGTCTCGAGCAGGCGCTCGAGGACATCACGACCGGCACAGCCGACACCGAGGAGAACCCACCGCCCTCAACCGACGACGCCGTATCCGACGGCTCCGGTGACGGCGGCTCCTCCGGCGGAGGCATCGGATGGACCGTGATCGGGCTGACGGCCGGGATAGGCCTGCTCGGTGGCGCCGCCGGTGTGGTCTCGCGCAGGCGAGACACGAGCCGGCGCACTCGACGGCGCCGCGAAGAGCTGGTCAACGGCGATCTGTCCACCCTGGAGCCGGCGGGCCACGAGCTGCTCCGCCTCGACGAGTTCTCCATGCCACTGACCGGCTCGACGACCGATGTCGCCACCAACCGGGCGCTCAGCGCGCTCACCGCCATCGACAACGGTGACAGCACGGCCGACGGTGACGCCGTGGCGGCCGCGTGGAGGCACGACCTCGTCGTGATCGTCGACCGCTCCAGAGTCTTGGCGGCAGGCGAGGTGCCGCTCGAGCTGAAGGCAACCGACGAACGACCCATCCTCGAAGGCGCCGTGCAGCAGGCGGCACGGGACGCCCTTGCCGTGTCGACGGCAGACGAGGATCTCTTCGTGGTCCGCCGGCAGGAGCTGCAACGGATCATCGAGAGCCTGCGTCCCCACCGCGTCGCCGCCGCGCGGCAGCGCTTTGCCACGACGCTCGCCAATCAACTCGCCCCGACCCCGCTCGGCGACGCATTGCTCTCCGACACGGGAAGCCGCTTCCTCAGGGCGGGAGCCGCCCTCGACCCCAACGCCGACGTGGCCACATCGACGGCCGAGCTCGAGGCGGTCTACGCCACGGCCGAGGTGAAGACGGCGCGACTCCAGGATCTGTACGAGCGGCTTCCGGAATCCACCGCCCGGCCGGCCGTCGCAGCTGCCCTTGCCGACCTCAGCGACGATCCGGCGACGTCCGCCACCCGCTACGAGGCGGTCCGCACCGACCTCGAGTCGATGGGGGCGGCGCTCAAGGCCGACGGCCTCTCCATCCCGGCCATCGCCGCGCTGCTCCTCATGAACAACGACGCAGACGACGTCGCCGAGTTCGTCGATGCGTATGCCATCAACCGGAAGCGCAGCCTCCCCGCGGACGAAGCCGTCGAGTACGCCCTCGCCGGTCTACGCACCCCCCGGGAAATCGAATACGTCCAGCAGGAAGCTACGCGCCTGGAGCTCCCCGTTGCCATCACGGCTGCCCTGCTACGCCGCAGAGACGACGGGCCCGAGGTGTATCGAGCCCTGGTCGACGAGTTGGCGAGTCACGGCGTCGAGGGGGACACCCGGAGGACCATCGCAGGGATCCTGGCCATCTCGACAGAACCCGCGCTGGCGATCCGCCGCTGGATCGACGCGAGGGCGGCACTTGGCGCGCTCGGCCTCGAAGGAGCCTATGCGGACGTGGCAGCAGCCTTCGGCGCCTCCGATCCTCGAGGACCGCGGACGTTTGCCCTGGCGTACGCCGCCCAGCGGCAGAGTCTTGCCCGCAGCACGATCGATGACGCCGACCGCTTCGCTCCCGAGCTTGCCCACGGCGGCACGCAGCAGCAGACCGACTCGTGGACCGGTGAGCCGATCCCGCGCGGTCTGATGACGTTCGACCCCTACACATTGCTCTTCTATCACTGGGTGATCACTCGCGGCCAGCACGGCACCATGGGCTGGGAGCCCATCTATCGGGACAACTCGTGGTCGCAGGACCGCAGCTCCTGGTGGGGTGGCACGGGCGGTTTCGGCGGCTGGGGTGGCGGCGGCGGCTTCAGCGGGGGCGGCGGGTCATCGTGGGGCGGAGGCTCGTGGGGCGGTGGCGGAGGTTTCGGCGGCTTCGGCGGCGGGGGCGGCTTCGGCGGGGGCGGCGGCGGCAGCAGCTGGTGATCACGTCAACCGCCAACCCCAGGGTCAAGGCGCTGGCACGGCTCAAGGATCGTTCGGGACGCCGGGAGACCGGCACGTTTCCCATCGAGGGTTTCCGCACCGTCGAGCGAGCGTTTGGAGCGGAGTGGCCGATCACCGAAGTCGTGATCGCCCCAGAGCTGGCGACGGCGCAACACGCTGCGCTCGCCGAACGCATCCATGCGGCAGGCGTGCCGCTCACAGAGCTCGGCGGCACGGCTTTCTCGCGGATTGCGTACCGGCGGCATCCCGACGGCATCCTCGCCGTTGGTCGCATCCGCCACAGATCCTTCGACCAGCTCGATCTCCCTCCAGATCCTCTCCTGCTGGTTGTCGATGCGGTCGAGAAGCCGGGCAACCTCGGCGCCATCCTCCGCACGGCAGATGCGGCAGGCGTCGATGCGGTCATCGCCGCAGACACCGCTACCGATCTCTTCAACCCCAACGTGGTGCGCGCCTCCCAGGGAGCGTTGTTCTCCGTGCCGGCCGCGGTTGCCGACGCAGCAGCGGTCGCTGCCTGGCTCGCCGAGCTGGGTGGGACTGTCGTGGCTGCCAGCCCCAGCGGGACTGTCGCTCCGTGGGACGTCGATCTGACTGCAGCGCGGGCCATCGTGGTTGGTTCTGAGCACGCCGGGCTCTCCGCCCAATGGGCCGGCGCAGTCGAAGTGCAAATCCCGATGCGCGGCACAGGCGACAGCCTCAACACCTCGATCGCCGCCGCGGTGATCGTCTACGAGGCGCTCCGTCAGCGCGGATGATGCAGGATCAGTCGGTTTCGGGGGCGACGATCTCGATGGCGTCGCTCCGCTCGCACCAGCGGCACACCACACGTTCGATGGTGGCGTCGAGGATCTCCTCCTCGTCCACATTCATCTCACCCCCGAGCGTGAAGTGGGCAAAACGACGTCTGCGCAGAGTCTCATAGACATCGAACCGGGTGCGGTTGCCGCAGTGGGAGCACCGATAGACGTCGGTCGTCACGGCTTCACCAGCCCCCAAAGCCCATCGTCATCGAGCATGCGGTCGATGATCTCGAGCCTTGGCTTGGCTCGCCCTTCCCGCAGGGCCTGCGTGGAGGTCACGAGCAAGGGTGGACCGTGCCGCACGATCGACGGTACCGCAGTGACCCCCGCGGCCGCTGCGGCTCGATGCTGCTGCACGAGCGTGCGGTACCCGACCTCTTCGATCGCCTCGAGCAGCACCGTCCCGTCGAGCCCGGCGACCTTGGCTGCAGCCCGATACGTCAGCTCGTCTTCGAGGGAGTCGCGCTGACTGTGGACGAGGGTGAACAATGCCTCCCTGAGGCGACGTTGCCGTTTTGGATCCACCACCGCAGCGTGAGCTGCGAGCCCTCGCTGGCCCGGTGTCATCGCTCCAGGCTCACTGAGCCCTTCCACGACGAAGCCCTTCCACTCCAGCTTGACCTCGACACGCTCCTGCTCGGCGGTCGACAGCAGCACGAAGAGCCGCCAAGCATCAGCACTCAGGAAATCGAAGTAGACGGTCCCGGTGAACTCCATGCCCCGCGAGCGTAGTTCCGGATGGGTATCCCGTGTCCGGTATCCCCTACCTGTGCCGTCGTTCGGCGACGTGCTGGTCAACCCCTGTGGGCATACGGGATACCGGATACGGGATACCGGATACCGGATACCGGATACCGGATACCGGATACCGGATGCCAGATACCGGCGCGATCGGCCCGAACTCCGCAGGGAACGCCTTCCTTGACATCGAACATGTGTTCGATCTAGCGTGGCGGGCCCGGACGAGGACGACCCATGCTCGGAACGCAGCGCAGCTTCGACGATCTTGGTGCGCCGCTCCACAGCGTTCCGTATTGCATCCTCGACCTGGAAACAACCGGTGGCTCGCCGCACGACTGCCACATCACCGAAGTGGGGGCGGTGCGGTACGAGGGCGGCGAGCTCACCGGGACGTTTCACACCCTCGTCGACCCCGGCGCCGCCATCCCGCCTTCGATCACGATCCTGACCGGTATCACGCAGTCCATGGTGGTCGATGCGCCGCGCATCGAAGAGGTGCTCCCCTCGCTCCTGGAGTTCATCGGCGATGCCGTCATCGTTGGCCACAACGTCCGCTTCGACATGTCGTTCCTCAACGCCGCCGCCATCCAACTCGGCTACGAGCGGCTGCCCAATCGCACCAGCGACACGGCGGCCCTCGGTCGCCGTCTGCTCGCCTCCGAGGTCCGCAACTTCCGGCTCGGCACCCTCGCTGCCCACCTCCGCTCCCCCACCACCCCCAATCACAGGGCACTCGAAGACGCCAAAGCCACGGCTCACGTGTTCTTCGAGCTGTTGGAGCGGGCAGGCTCACTCGGCGTGATCTACCTCGAAGATCTGATGCGACTCCCCACCGCCAAGGGCTCACCCCACTACGGGAAGCTCGACCTCACTCAGGGCCTGCCACGAAAGCCAGGGGTGTACCTGTTCCGGGACCGAACCGGCGAAGTGATCTATGTGGGCAAGGCGACGAACCTCCGCAGCCGGGTCCGCTCGTATTTCTACGGTGATCGGCGGCGGCGTATCGCCCAGATGTTGCGGGACCTCACGGTCATCGATCACAGGGTGTGCCCCACCGAGCTCGAGGCCTCGGTCGCAGAGCTGCGGCTCATCCATGCCCACCGCCCTCGCTACAACCGGAGGTCCCGCCCTCCCAAGAGCACGCACTGGCTCCGCCTCACCAAAGAAGCGTTCCCGCGACTGTCGATCGTGCGAAGCCTGCGACCGGATGCAGCCCTCGACCACCTCGGTCCCTTTCGGCGGCGCCGCACCGCGGAGGCGGTGATGTTCGCACTGTGGGACGCCGTGCCGATCCGCCGCTGTACCGGACGGTCCGGCCACCCGGCGTGTCGCTTCGCCCAGCTCGGTGTTGCCATGTGCCCCTGCGACGGCACGCTCGAGGTCGGCACCTACCGCACCATGATCGACGAGCTGCTCAGCGGCCTTCGCGACGACCCTGGGCGCCTCCTCGATCCGCTCGTCGAGCGAATGCGAGGCTTGGCGGAACGCCGCTCGTTCGAGGAGGCGGCCGAGATGAGGGACCGCCACCGTGCGCTGGCGCGAGCACTCGAAACTCGCCGCGCCTGGCAGGCGCTCGCCGGTGCGGGCCTCATGTGGGCTGAGGACGGCGAGGGGGCAGCCGCGTTGATCGACCGCGGCACGCTCGTGACGACCTGGCAACATCCCGAGCCTGCGCCGCTGATCCCTGCCGGGGCCGCGCCGCACATCATGGCGCCCACGCCACCCTCGATCGCCGCAGCCGAGGAGATGTGGTTGGTGTGGAAATGGCTGGGTCGGTCGGGCGTCACCGTGGTCGACAGCACGTCTCCGTTGTATGTCCCGATGCGCGCCGTCCCAGCCGTGACGTCACTCGCATCGTGACCCGCTACCCCGTGTAGCCTGACTCGTCATGCGCTTCATCCTTCGCCCAGGAACCGACCCCGTCGCTCGTGCCGACTCGTCGCTGTTGAGAGCCCTCGGGCTTCCCGGTGGCGGCGTGATCAAACTCGGTACGACGTACTGCCGGGTGGCGACGGGCGAAGTCCCCTCCCCGACGGCGATCCTGGTTGGTCCTCTCACGCTGGACAACGCCGGTCTGAAGATCGGCGACAGCACCGACGTCACGCGGGCACCTCTCCCCGAGGCGTTTCGGGTGACGGTGAGCGACACGGGCGCCGACCTGGACACTCGCCACCTCTCCCGCTCCCTCCAGGGCATCCCGGTCACCGTCGGTGATCGGGTCGTGGCCCGGTCGGCATACGGCGCAGGAGGAGCTGCCGAGGACCTCGAACTGGAGATCGTTGCGGTTGAGCCGAACGGCGCCGCCCTCGTGAGCAGCTCAACGGTGGTGTCCGAGAAGAGCGAGAGCGCCAAACCCGTCTTCGAACACCCCGCGGGGCGCGTCGATGGGGAGACGCTCACCACCGCTCAGGCGCTGTTGGCCGGTCTCGACAACGAACTCGAGATCATGACCGGCTGGCTCTCGCTGCTCACCTCGGAACAAGATCTGCCCGGCGCCTGGGGACTGCCCAAGGTCGCAGGCGTGCTGCTCGAAGGCCCGGCAGGCTGCGGGAAGTCCGAACTCGTCGCCGCTGCTGCGGCACGCTCCGGTGCCAGGGTTCACGAAGTGTCGCTCGAATTGGTCTTCAAACCGGACAAGCTGCTGGAACGCCTGGAGCAGGCGGCCAAGACCGCTCCGACCCCTGGGGTCGTGTTCGTCGATCGACTCGATGCGGTTGTGGGTGACGATGCAATGTTCCGCACCCAGGTCGCCGCCATCATGCGCTGGTTTCTCGACGCCGTCGCCGAGCGAGGTCGGGTGGCATGTGTGCTGGGGGTGTCCTCGGTGAGCAAGCTACCCGTTTCGGTCACCGACTCGCCGCTGCTCCCCCGCACCCTGAGCATCCCGCCCCCCGATTCCGAGCGCCGGGCGCTGCTCTTCGAGGCGGCGCTGGCGAAAGTGCCCTCCGACGAGATCGACTACGGCCAGCTCGCCGGCCGCACGGCAGGGTTCTCCGGCGCAGACATCCTGGCGGCCGTGGTGCATGCCTCGGCGATGATCGCACCCAAAGGCGGCAAGCTCACCCAAGATCTGTTGGTGAACGCCGCCGATGAGACCACACCATCGCTGGGGACGACCGGTATGGGGGAAATGCCATCATACGGTTTTGAGCGGGTCGCCAACCTCGACGAGGTCAAGCAACGGTTGACCGAGTCCGTCATCTGGCAGATGACGGAGCCGGAGCGTTTCTCCCGGCTCGGCATCGAGCCGCCCCGCGGACTGCTGCTCTACGGGCCCCCGGGGACCGGCAAGACCTTCGTGACGCGGGCGCTGGCCCACGAGTCCGGTGCGGCCTTCTTCACCGTCAAGGGGGCCGAGCTCCTCGACAAGTACGTCGGCGAGTCGGAACGAGGGGTCCGCGAGGTGTTCGCCAGGGCCAGGACCGTGGCACCTTCCATCCTGTTCTTCGACGAGCTCGATGCACTCGCTCCTGTGCGTGGCAACTCCACCAACTCGGTCACCGACTCCGTGGTGGCCGCCCTGCTGACCGAGATGGATGGTGTCTCCGATCGCGGCGATGTGTTCGTGATCGGCGCCACCAACCGGCGCGATCTCGTCGACTCGGCGCTGCTCCGGCCGGGAAGGCTCGAGACCCATCTCTTCCTCGATCTGCCCGCACCCGAGTCCCGGCGGGCATTCATGGCCATCAGCGACGTGCCCTTCGCAGATGACGTCGACCCCGAGCACATCATCGAGGCAACGGAGGGGTATTCCTTCGCCGACATGTCCGGCCTGCTCAGGGAAGCGGCGCTGCAGGCACTTCGCCGTGATTCGACAGCGCTCGCCGTCACCACCGAGGACCTCGACTACGCCATCACCCGCTACACCGAGTCGCGCGCAGGCACCACGGCAGACTGAGGTCGGTGCGGGCTCAGAAGCCCCGTTGCCCCCCTGCAAACGGCGGCTCCGCGCCGGACGTGAACTCGGCGATGCTGGGACCGCCGAGACTATGGAGCTTACGGTTGCCGTACACGTAGCTCACCACGAGCAGCGGGAGAATGGTCGGCCACGACGTCAGCACCTTGGCGATCGCCAGCAGCTCGGGTTCCTCGTTCACGAAGAGTGCCCATTGGATGGCAGCCCGCAGCGCAAAGAACCCGCCCCAGATCCATGAGACCGAGGTGTAGGCCGGCCGCACGTCGGGACGCCAGTACCACTCCATCGGCCACCGGCGTACGAACCAGCTGGACCAGGCCGCCAGCGGCCGGCCGACGCCAATGCTGACGATCGTGCCTGCGGCGGCACCGGCCGCCGAGATGATGCCCGGCAGGAAGTACGCCTCTGCCCGCCCGCTCCGCAGTGCGAGGAAACCCGTGAAGGCAATCGCCCCGATACCACCGAGGGCGTAGACGACCTGTTGACCCTTGCTGATCCGCCATGCAGCAACGGCGACGCCAACCGCCACGGCGGCGACCGCTGCCCAGCCGAGGCCGAGCCATGCGTTGGTGCCGACGAAAACGAGCGGGGCCGGGAAGCTGTCGCCGATCGTCCGCTCGCCGACGAACAGATCCCGCAGATCTGATCGGATGTCCTCCCTGAGCAAGTGATCGGCCATGGGGACGAGGTTACGGTCCGCACCTCCGCTAAGCGCGGAGCACCCCTAGCTTCAGCTCGCCGCCAGCCGCGCCACTGCGGACTGCACCGTGAATCGACCTTCGTACAGGGCGCGCCCAACGATGGCCCCTTCCACGCCGCTCTGCGCCATGAGGTCGAGGTCCTCGAGGCCGCCGACACCACCCGAGCCCAGCACGGCCAACCCTGGAGCCAGGCGCTGCACATCGGCGATCACGTCCCAATCGGGACCGGTCATGCGCCCGTCCCTGCCGATGCCTGTGACCAGCACCCGCTCGACACCGGCGGTCACGAGGTGTCCGACGACGGACGCCAGATCGCGACCCTCGTCGAGCCAGCCGGTCCCTGTGGCCTTGCCGTCACGGACGTCCAGGGCGGCAACCACCTGAGCAGCGCCAACAACCTCGACGACGCTCGCAACGATATGGGGATACCAGACTGCGGCCGTCCCCATGACGACCCGCGTTGCGCCAGAGGCGATGGCATGTTCTGCACCATCCCGGTCCCTGATGCCCCCGCCGACCTGGAAGGGCACACCGGCCTCCGCCAGCCCGCGCCACAGGCCCTCGTTGAACTCGCCGTCACGCGCTCCCTCGAGATCGACGACGTGCACCAAGGCAGCGCCGTCGGCGACCCACTGGGCCGCTTGGGCCACAGGGTCATCGGCATACACCGTCACCCGGTTGTAATCCCCTTCGACGAGGCGTACGACCCGGCCCCCGAGCACGTCGACCGCGGGGATCAGCTGCATGAGTTTGGGGTAGTGTGTATTAGCATGCTAAAACGCTACCACACAAGCACGCCGACAGCACGAGCAGGAGAGCCTGCCATGGGTGTTCCAATGATCACAGACGACTGGCGCAACGAGGCAACAGCGAACCTCTTCGACGCCGTCGTGACGCTGCGCGATCGCGACGATGCGGCGGACTTCTTCCGCGACCTCTGCACCTACAGGGAGCTGGAGGAGATGAGCGCCCGGTGGGCCGTCGTGCTGCTACTGAACCAGCACATGCCCTATCGCGAGATCCACGACCGTACCGGCGTCTCCACAGCCACCATCACCCGCATCAACCAATGGCTTCACCACGGCGCAGGGGGGTATCGAACGATGCTTCAGCGGCTCGGCCTCCTCGAGGACGCCGAATGAGCGGGCTCCGCATCGCCATTCCCAACAAGGGCCGTCTCGAGGCACCAGCCGCATCGCTGCTCGAGCACAGCGGGATGCGGTTCGAGAAGACCCCACGGTCGTTGTCGGTTCCTGTCGCCAACATCGACGTCGAGCTGCTGTTCGTCCGTACCGAGGACATTCCCGAGCTGGTTGCCGACGGTGTCGCCGGTGTGGGCATCACGGGCCTCGACCTCGTCAGCGAGTCCGGTTTCGACATCGAGGTGAGCGCCGAGCTGGGGTTCGGGCGCTGCCGGTTGGCCGCTGCCGTACCGGTGTCGTCGCCGGTGACCGCCGTTGAGGACTTTGCCGGTCTGCGCATCGCAACCTCACATCCCCGCACAACGATGCGATTCTTCGCCGAGAGGAACATCGACATCACGGCAGTGCCGTTGCGCGGTTCTGTCGAGGTGGCCCCCCGGCTCGATGTCGCCGACGCCATCGTGGACTTGATCTCCAGCGGGAGCACCATGCGGGTCAATGGTCTGCGCCCCGTCGCCACGCTGCTGGAATCGCAAGCCGTCTTGGTCCGCCGCACCGACCTGACAGGTGTTGAGCGAGCGTTGGCCGACCAGGTAGCGACGATGGCCTCCGCTGTGCTGGCCGGGAAGCGGAGGCGCTACCTGCTCATGAACGCACCGCACGACGCCATCGACGTGATCGCTGCTCTGATCCCGGGTCTGGATGCACCGACGATCGTGCCCATCGCAGGCGACCGCATGGCTGCCATCCACTCCGTCGTCGATGCCGACGACGTGTGGACCCTCTTGCCGAAGCTCGAGGAAGCGGGAGCCTCGGGCATCCTGGTCCTGCCCATCGAACAGTTGATCCCCTGATGCGCTTGCGCACCCTCGATCTGGCAACCGCCACGCCGGGCGACATCGCCGCGCTGGCGCGCCGCTCCGCAGTGCCGGACCCTGCGGTACGCCGTGCAGCAGCGGTGATCGTCGACGACGTACGGCGCGGCGGCGACGCTGCCGTGCGCGACGCATCGCAGCGCTTTGGTGGCGCTGCGGCCGGCGGGGCGCTACGCATACCGAGCACCCTTCTCCAGGAGAGCCTCACGGCAGCTCCCCTGTCGCTGCGGGACGCCCTGGACGCCGCGGTCGCCAACATTCGCACCGCACACCTGCCGCAGCGCCCTGTCGACGCTCCCCTCGAGGTCATTCCCGGGGTCAGGGTCGATCGACGGTGGCAGCCACTGCGGCGGGTCGGTGTGTATGTGCCGGGCGGTCGCGCCCCGTACCCGTCTTCGTTGTTGATGGGCGTAGTGCCGGCGCAGATCGCCGGTGTCACCGAGATTGCCGTTACGACGCCAGCCGACGAGAACGGGAACATCTCAACCGCCCTGCTTGCTGCCGCCGCCGCGTTGCAGATCGACGAGGTGTACGCCGTCGGCGGGGCACAGGCGATCGCCGCCCTGGCATATGGAACCGAGTCGATCGCCCGCGTCCAGAAGATCGTCGGGCCCGGCAATGCTTGGGTCACGGCTGCGAAGCTCGCCGTGTTTGGGGACTGTGCAGTCGACCTCCCTGCCGGGCCCAGCGAGGCGCTGGTGCTGGCGGACGCCGGCGCCGATGCAACCATCGTCGCCGCCGACCTCCTGTGCCAGGCGGAGCATGGGCCCGATTCCCCCGTTCTGCTCGTAACGACTTCTCCGCAGCTGGCGGCAGCCGTCACCCGTGCGATCGATCGGCTGCTGCCCCGCCTCGGCCGCGCCGACATCCTCGCCAAGTCCCTCACCGACCACGGCAGGATCGTGCTCGCTCCTGACCTCGACTCTGCCGTGGGCTTCGCCAACACGTACGCCCCGGAGCATCTCAGCGTTCACACCACGGATGCTGCAAGCACCGCCGCCAGGCTCACGTCAGCCGGGTCGGTGTTCGTCGGCCACTGGTCCCCTGAGTCCGCGGGCGACTATGCCACGGGGGCGAACCACGTGCTTCCGACCGGCGGTCTTGCCGCCGCATACGGTCCGCTCTCGGTCGAGGATTTTGGATCGTGGCGCCAGGTGCAGGAACTCACCCGCAAGGGACTAGAAGCGCTCAGGCCCACCATCGGCGCGCTTGCCGACGCAGAAGGGCTGTCCGCACATCGACTCGCCGCCGACATTCGATTCGAGGAGACCCCGTGACGGCACCTCGCTACAAGTGGCAGCCGACCACGGCTGAGATCGCGACAGCAGCGGGCATCCCGGCGCAACACGTCGTGCGCTTCGACCACAACACATCACCCTTCTCCACAGAGTGGGCCTCGCCGATCGTCGCTGCGGGAGCGCTTCAGCTCAACGAGTACCCGGGCGCCAGCTACATGCCGATCCGCAACGCCGCTGCCACCCACGCGGGCCTTCCTGTCGACCACGTTGCGGTCGGGGCCGGAGTCGATGAATTACTCCTGCTGGTCGGCAGGGCGTTCCTGCGGCCGGGTCTGCGTGCCGTGACAACGACTCCCACCTATCCGCTGTACGAGATCGCAACGCTCCAAGCCGGCGCCGAGATCGTCGAGGTCGATGCGACAGCGCAAGACTTCGCCTTCCCAGCCAACCGCATGATCGATGAGGCGAGGGATGCGGACGTCACGTGGGTCTGCACGCCCAACAACCCGACAGGCGCCTGTGTCGACGACGAAACGGTGCAGGCTCTCATCGCCGCCACCGACGGCATCGTCGTCGTCGACGCGGCCTACGCCGAGTTCTCCGGGGACAGGTGGGGGCCATGGGTGGAACGTCGCCACAACCTGCTCGTTCTCCACACCTTGTCGAAAGGCTTCGGCGTTGCCGGTATTCGGGTGGGGTACGGCCTCGGCCACCCGGACCTCATCGATGCGATCGACGCCGTCCGGCCACCGGGCAGCATCTCGAGCCTCTCCGCCGACGTTGCCGTGGCCGCACTCGCCGATCCGGACCGAATGCAGAACCGTGTCGCAAGCATCGTTGCAGAACGGGAGCGGTGGGCAGCAGAACTCGGCGCCATCGGGTTGCGCGTGATGCCCTCACAGACGAACTTCCTGCTGTGCGATGTGGGCCCTGCGGCACAGAAGATCGGTGCCGAACTCGCCGGAATCGGACTCGTCGTGCGAACCTATGCAGCGGACGGACCACTCGGAGAGTATTTGCGATTCACCGTCCGCTCGCCCAGCGACAACGCAAGGTTGCGAACCGCCTTGGAGGCCAGGCTATGACACGGACATCATCCCCGACTCGCAAGACCAGGGAGTCAGACGTCTCCGTCCGTCTCGACCTCGACGGCACCGGGGCGTCTGCGATCTCAACCGGGATCGGCTTCTACGACCATCTCCTCACGGCGCTGGCGCACCACGGCATGTTCGACCTCGAGATCACCGCCCTCGGCGACCTGGAAGTCGACGACCACCACACGGTGGAGGACACGGCGCTCGTGCTCGGCACGGCATTCGCCGATGCATTGGGAGACCGGGCCGGCATCGAGCGCTTCGGCAGCGCCACCGTGCCGATGGACGAAGCGCGTGCAGAAGCCGTCGTGGATGTCGGCGGCCGTCCCTACGTCGTGATCGACGTTCCTTTTCGCGGTGAGCGCATCGGGGCGCTGTCCACCCAGATGATCCCCCACGCCGTCGAGGCCTTCGCTCGCACTGCCGGGTTCACGCTGCACCTCACCGCAACCGGGCGCAACGATCACCACGTGGCAGAGGCGGCGTTCAAAGCGCTGGCACGCGCGCTGCGGACGGCGGTCGCGATCGACGGCCGTCGCCACGGCGTCGCCTCCACCAAGGGTGACCCCATCGAGAGCCGGCAGCCGTGACCACCATTGCCGTGATCGATCACGGAGCCGGCAACCTCGTGTCGATCGGTCGTGGTCTCGAGCGAGCCGGTGCGCGGGTGGTGGTGGTCGCCCATCCAGGCGACATGTTCGACGCTGACGGCGTTGTCCTCCCTGGAGTCGGCACCACTGCAGCGGCCATGGGGCGGCTCTCCGCCGCCGGCTTGGTCGAGCCGCTCCGACAGTGGCAGGGGCCGCTCCTCGGCATCTGCGTCGGCCTCCAGCTCTTCTTCACCTCCTCCGAGGAACACGGCGGGAGTCCATGCCTTGGCCTCATCAACGGTGCCGTCCGCCCCCTGGAGGAGACACCCCTGCTGCCCCACATCGGTTGGAACGACGTGGCCAGCGACGGGCACCCCATCTTTGACGGCATACCGGGAGGCACACCCTTCTACTTCGTCCACAGCTATGCCCCCGTCCCCGCCGACGGATCGCTGGTGATCGGCACTGCCGACTACGGCAGGACGTTCGCTGCGGCAGTGGCCGACGGCGCCAGGGTCGGCGTGCAATTCCATCCGGAACGATCGGGGTCCGCAGGCCTCCGCATGCTGAGCAACTTCGTCGCGATGTCGGCGGCAGCCAGTGCTGCGTAAGCGGATCATCCCGTGCCTGGATGTCCACGACGGTCGAGTCGTCAAGGGCGTGCAGTTCCTGGATCTCGTCGATGAGGGCGATCCCGTCGAGCTTGCGGAGCGCTACGTCGCCGAAGGTGCCGACGAGATCTGTTTTCTCGACATCACGGCAAGCCACGAGGCGAGGGACACCATGCTCGACGTGGTCCGCCGCACCGCACAGAACGTGTTCGTTCCGCTGACCGTCGGCGGTGGCGTACGCACGGTGATGGACATGCGGGCCGCGTTGCGTGCGGGGGCCGACAAGGTCTCGGTCAACACGGCTGCGGTGGAACGGCCGGAGCTGATCTCGGAGTGCGCTGCGGCTTTCGGGACCCAGTGCGTCGTGCTCGCCATCGATGCCAAACGCAAGGCCGACGGATCAGGCTGGGAGGTCTACGTCCACGGAGGGCGGACGGCGACTGGAGTGGACGCCGTCGCCTGGGCCGTCGAGGGCGCCACACGGGGTGCCGGGGAGATCCTTCTGACGTCGATGGACCGTGACGGCACCAAGGAAGGGTACGACCTCGCCCTCCTCGACGCGGTCCGTGCAGCGGTGTCGATTCCTGTGATCGCGTCCGGTGGCGCAGGCACCATCGAGCACTGCGTCGCCGCCCTGACGGGCGACCGATCCGACGCGGTGCTCGCCGCCTCCATCTTCCATCGGCGCGAGATCGCGATCTCCGACCTGAAGGCGGGCCTGGCAGCCGCCGGCATCCCGGTGCGGCAGGAGCCGGCCATATGACGGCAGAGCTGTCGTTCGACGACAGGGGCCTGGTGCCGGGCATCATCCAGGATGCAGCCACCGGCAGGGTCCTGATGCTCGGCTGGCTCAGCGAGGAGAGCCTGCGCCTCACGCGGGAAACCGGCAGGGTTCACTTCTGGTCCCGGTCGCGACGCCGGCTCTGGATGAAAGGGGAGACGAGCGGGAACACCCTGGAGCTGGTCGACATCGCGATGGACTGCGATCGGGACGCCCTGCTGTTGCGGGTGCGCCCGGGTGGGCCGACCTGCCATACCGGCGCCACGTCCTGTTTCGACGCTCAGGACCCGACCGCACTGCAGGGTTTTGCAGCGCTCGAGGACCTGTGGCAGGTGATTGCCCAACGGGCATCGGACCGCCCTGCCGGGAGCTACACGGTCGAGCTCCTCGACGGCGGCGTCGATGCGACGGGGCGCAAGGTCACCGAGGAGGCAACGGAGGTGCTGCTCGCCGCCAAAGACCACGCCGCCGGTACGGCGTCCGATGCGCGAGTGGTGGAAGAGGCCGCGGACCTCGTCTATCACCTGCTCGTGCTGTTGGCGGAGCGGGGCATCGGCCCTGAGGCGATGCTCGCTGAACTCCGCGCCCGTTCCGGATGAGCATCTGCGGTCGAGTTCGGCTCACACAACCCGTTCGTCTTTGAGCTCCCTCGTCATCAACTCACGGGCGACAACGTGCGGATCTTTGTCCTCGTACAACACCTGATAGACCTGCTCGGTGATCGGCATGTCGACGCCGAGTTGCAGGGCAAGCGTTCGTGCCGCCAGGGCGGTCTTGACCCCCTCTGCCACCATGTGCATCTCATCGAGGATCACTGCCAGCTTCTTCCCTCTTCCGAGCTGGATGCCGACCGAGCGATTGCGGGACAGCGCCCCGGTGCAGGTCAGCACCAGGTCGCCCATGCCGGAGAGCCCGGCGAAGGTGAGCGGATTCCCGCCCCGGGCCACCCCGAGCCTGGTGATCTCGGCCAGGCCTCTGGTGAGCAGGGCAGCCATGGTGTTGCTTCCGTAGCGGAGGCCTTCGCCGATGCCCGCAGCGATGGCGATGACATTCTTCAGCGCTCCACCCAACTCCACGCTGAGCACGTCGTCAGACGAATACACCCGGAAGCTCCGCGTTGCGAAGAGATCGCGGACCTTGCGTGCGTTGGGAGGGAAGCTGCTGGCAGCAACCACGGCCGTTGGATGCTCTGCGGCCACCTCCCGGGCAAAAGAAGGCCCAGAGAGCGCGGTAATCCCATCTGCGACGGGTCCTCCGACCGCCTGGGCGAAGATCTCGCTCGGCGTCAGCAGCGTGCCGACCTCGATGCCTTTCGCCACGGTGACCAACAACTGGCCGTCACGGAAACGCTCGGCTACGGAACCATAGGTGCTGCGAATGAACTGGGTGGGAACCGCGCTGACGACAACTTCTGCATCGTCGAGGGCGGAGGCGAGGTCACCGGTCGAGTTCAGTCCCTCGGCCAGCCGCACTCCCGGAAGGAAGGTCGTGTTCTCTCGCTTTGTGCCAATGGCGGCAACGACGTCTTGCTCCCGAGCCCAGATCGTGGTCGCGACACCTTTGTGGGCGAGGAGGTTGGCGAGAGCGGTCCCCCACGATCCGGCGCCCACAACGAGGGTTCTCTCAGGCTGCATCACATGTCCTATCGCCGACGATGACGGCATCGTTGCAGACTTGCCGTGCGCCGTCCCGATGCAGGATGCCCTCGTGCAGTGTCCCGCCGGGCCCAACCGACGTCAGTGACTGAAACGAGTGATGAAGACACCGAGGTCGGAATCACTGAGCGGCGCCCCGTTGTCGAGCACCACCCAGTCGCCGATGAGGAAGCCTTGAATGCATCGATCGTCACCAGTGCACGGAGGCTGTCCGTCGATGATCGAATCCTCCTTGAACGAACCACCAAAGTTGTACCCGGTGACGTACATCGCCCCGAAACCGGCGATCTGGTACTCGCCGCCCGTGCCCGTACCGGTGTAGTCATCGAAGTACGGAAGCAGCTGCACCGTCCCGATCTTGGCGGCCATTTCTGCGGGATCGCACTCGCTCGTCGGCGAAGCGCCCGGCTCGACGGACGGCAGGTCACCGACACTCAGATCGGTCTCGCAGTCAACTCCGGGCACGTCGACCCAACCGAAGCCGCCGGGAAGGTCCTGGCCCGAGGATGACTCCGTGCACGTGCCGTTGGAGCCGTGGAAGAACACGGTGATCGATCTCGAGGCATACGGGTAGCCGCTGGCCGGCGGGAGCACGCCGTCTCGCACCGCGCTGGCCCGGTGCAGGTATCCATTTGCGGGGGCATCGGCAAATCCTGTGTCGCCGTATTCCTGCCATTCGCACTTCGAATACACCAGTGGCAGCACGTCGAGGTCACCTGGCGCTCCCCACTCGACCGATGCGGTCGCCTGTACGGCGAGCTCGTCGTGGCCGATGACGGAGGCGAGGAGCATCGGAAACAGCGCGGTGCCGTCTGCCTGCTCGGTGACGACGGTCACCGAGACCTCGCGGGTTCCGGGGTTGATGGAGACGTCGGAGACGTGGGCCGTGTCGTCGCTCACATTGGCATCGGCGTATGCGTCGGCAACCGCATCCTCGTCGTAGTAACCCCCGCACCGCTTCTCACCACAATCGTTGGCGATGGCGAGAGCGGCGGCATCGGCACCATTCTGCAGCGCAGCGCGCTCGACATACAATCGACCCATATCGATGGCGAAGGCCGCAAAGGCGAACATGACGATCGACATGAGCGCGACGAACACCATCGTCGCGCCGGACTCGGAAGAGTTGGTTCTGGTCGCATCCGGCCCTGGCCGGACGACATCGGATGAAGGTGTTCCCACAAGCATTGCCCTACCTCAGCTCGAAAGGGATCTTTGATTTCCCCTCAACGATATTTGAAGCAGATGCGCGCGTCATCCCCGACTTTGACCAACCAGAAATGAGCCACGGGGCTCATGCGGTGACCGTAAGATCGCGAAGACGTGTTCTCACGAGGGGCGAATACACCGCCTTATCTCACTTACTACCGTAACGCAACGACATCCAGGCATATCTTCGTCCTTGGATGTGCCGCACGATTCCTCATGGGAGGCCAGAAACTCGTGGCGGTGCCGTCGGCGACCCCCTCCCCACGCTGCGGTTCAGCGAAGCGACAGGAAGGTGTCGGACGAGGGACTCGCCCGGCCCAAGAATCGAGGTCAGCTGCTGAAGCGCGTGGTCACAACGCCGAGATCTTCGGCGCTCAGTGGTGCGCCGCCTTCGTCGGCTACGGCCCAGTCACCCAGCAGGTAGCCCTGGATACAACGTTGGTTTCCGTTGCAGGGCAGTTGGCCGTCGATGAGCGAGTCCTCCTTGAACTGGCCACCGAAGTTGTACCCCGTGACGTAGAGCGAGCCGAAACCGGACACCTGGTACTCGCCGTTGTTGCCCTGGCCCGTGTAGCCGTCGAACACAGGGAGAATCTGGACGGTGCCGAGCATGCCGGCCACGTCACTTGCGTCGCATCCCCGGGCGGGCGATGAGCCGGGATCGACGGCTGCGTTGCCACCCTTGTGAAGCTTGACGGCGCATTCGTTGCCATCCGCATCCAGCCAACCGAAGCCGCCCGGGAGATCCTGACCGGAAGACGAGTCGTGACACGTCGTGGCGCCGTGGAAGTAGATCGTCACGGACTGTGCCCGATACTGATACCCGGCGGTTGGTGGAAGTTCGCCTTCGCGGACCGCAGCGGCACGATGGAGATAGCCCTGGGGTGACGTATCGGCGAAACCCAATTCGCCGTACTCGGTCCATTCGCACTTCGACATCGTCAGTGGGAACGAGATGAGTGAGCCGGGCGCACCCCATTGCACCGTGGCGGACGCAGATACGGTGACGTCCTCCGCACCGACCATGCTGGCGAACAGCATGTCCATGGCGTTGGCTCCGCCGGGTTCTTCCGTCCCGACCGTCACCGTGACCTCGCGAAGGGAGGGATTGATCTGTACGTCCAACACGGTTGCGGTGTCATCGCCAGAGTTGGCGTCTGCGTACATGTCGGCAACTGCGAACTCGTCGTAGGAGCCGCCACAGTGCCCTTCGGCACAATCCGAAGCGATCGCCAGGGCTGCGGCGTCCGCACCGTTCTGCAGCGCATTCCGCTCGACATAGATACGGCCCATGTCGATCACCAGCGCAGCAAAGCCGAAGATCACGACCGACATCACCGCGAGCAGCATCATGGTTGCCCCCGACTCGTCAATGCGGAGAGTGTCGCGGGCACGCTGACCGTCTGACGGCTTGGCGCCTCAAGCGTCGCCGGACGCACTTTTCACATTGGGTACACGAGTTCCTGCAAGCACCTGGCCCTACCTCGGCTCGAAAGGATGTTCCTCTTCAGTTACCTCGCCAAGCTACGCGGAGCAAGGCGATCCGTCATCGTCCGCAATGACGAAACGCCTCTGGGTCGCCCGGACCAAGAGACCCCTGGGGACCATTACGGGTAGGTCGCAACGATCCGTAGGCTCTGCGTCATGACCGGCGACAGCACGCACCCTGCACAGTTCCAGCCTGAAGCCGCCGCCGACGGCAGCTTTGTTCGCCAGCCGAACGCGTTCACCGATCGCATCAGCGCCGACGGATCGAGCGGCTACATCGCCGAACCCGGTCGTTATCACCTGTACGTTTCACTGGCATGTCCTTGGGCGCACCGCGCCATCATCGTGCGTCAGCTCCTCGGGCTCGAAGATGTGATCTCGATGTCCGTCGTCGACCCGATCCGCGATCATCGTGGTTGGCGCTTCACCGAAGGTGCCGGCCACACGGCTGACCCTGTCAACGGTTTTGCCTACCTCTCCGAGGCGTACCTCGCCACGCGTCCCACCTTCAACGGGCGCTACACCGTTCCCGTCATCTGGGACCGCACGACACGGCGCATCGTTACCAACGACTACCCGGTCATCACCCTTCAGATGCACACCGAGTTCGCAGAGTACGCCACGACGAAGGCTGATCTGTACCCACCACACCTCCGCCAGGAGATCGACGAGCTGGACGACCTCATCTTCCCGAACGTCAACAATGGCGTGTACAAGGCAGGTTTTGCCACCACCCAATCATCGTATGAACGAGCGTTCGATGCGCTGTTCTCGGCCCTCGATGTGCTTGACCGGCGGTTGGCCGACCAGCGCTTCCTCACCGGTGACCAGATCACCGAAGCGGACATTCGACTGTTCACCACTCTCGTCCGCTTCGACGCTGTGTACTACTCGCACTTCAAATGCAACTTGCGCCGCTTGGTCGACTACCCGCACCTGTGGCCTTACACCCGCGACCTCTACCAGCGTCCCGGCTTTCACGACACCACGAGCTTCGACCACATAAAGCGTCACTACTTCGGGACCCACGAACGCCTGAACCCGAGCCGGATCGTTCCGAAGGGCCCGGAGATCGACTGGTGGGAGCCTCCCGGTCGGGGCTGAGGCCAGCTTGTGAAGGCCGATCGACACGGACACCAATACACTCGATCACGTGACGCCACGTCTTGCCGCCCTCTTTGCCGTGCTCGCACTCATCGCCGCCGGTTGCGCCACGACCTCGGTCGACGTCTCATCCATCCCGGAGCTCCCTGCGGCCTCGTCCGAAGAAGTGCAGACGTTGCTGGCGGGGGCGGAGAAGCCCGTCGTGCTCAACGTGTGGGCGTCGTGGTGTATCCCATGTCGGAGCGAAGGCCCGCTGCTGCAACGCGCCGCCGCGCAGTTCTCCGACGACGTGCAGTTCCTAGGCCTGAACGTACGCGATAGCCAGGATGGTGCTCGGGGTTTCATCGCAGAGTTCTTCCCGGAGGCAAGCATCAAGCATCTGTTCGACAGAGCAGGCGATATCCCTGTCGACCTCGGCGGCTCCCGGGCAGTCCCACTCACCTTCTTCTACGCACCGGGCGGCAACCTCGTGAAGGTCCACACCGGGGTTCTCGACGAGCGTACGCTGGCGCTCCAGATCGACGAGATCTTGGCAGGCTGAGGTGGAGTTCACGCTGCTTGGCTCTGCGGCGATCGCCGTCGCTTGCCTCTATGCGATGGTGTGGTGGGAGGCACGCCGTGGGAGCGCCGCCGATTGTGTCGCGAGCCTGTGGGACATCGCGCTCACCGCGACCATCGTCGGCGTCTTCGTGGGCAGACTCGCCACCATGTTCGCCGATGGGGTGAACCCGGTCACGCATCCGGCCGACATCCTGATCGTCCGCGCCGGAGTGTCGACGGGATGGGCGACGGTTGCGGCCCTTGGCACCGTCGTCTGGCTCGGACGCAAGGAGCTGTGGCCGGTCCTCGATGGTCTCGCTGCACCCGGTCTGGCCGCGCTCGCCGGCTGGCACGCCGGCTGCCTCACCCGGGAAGCGTGTCTCGGCACCCCAAGCGACCTCCCCTGGGCCTTCTCGCAGTCCGGCAGCCCCGTCGGACGCCACCCCGTCGAGATCTATGCCGCGCTTGCCTATGCGGCTGCGGCCACCGCTATTGCGGTTTGGCGGGCCTGGGGCCGCCCTCGCCCAGGCGTGCCGGCCGCATCGGCGCTCCTCGTGGCCGGCGCGGTCCGGTGGGCCACTGAGCCGCTTCGTCCCGCCTTGAGCGGCGGTCCGGTCGCGTGGTATCTCGCCGCCGTCGTGGCCGGCGTCGTCGGGTTGGCATGGTTCAGCGCCCGGGGTGAGCCAGAAGCGGAGCTGACGGCACTCGAGGAATGACCGACATCGAACCCGTGCGGGCTCAGGCGTTCAGTGCAACCAGCGCGTCGAGTCGGTTGCGAATCTCGCTCTCGTCGAGGAGGCCCGGCCAACCGTCGACAATGATGTCGCTGCCGGTGATGAGGAAGGTGACCGGCTGATAGGGCACGCCGTACAGATCCCAGATCGAGTCATCCAGTCCCCACGTCAGCGCATCGCCGAAGAGCTCGGCGGCCCGCGTCTCGGTCGAGCCGATGTCGGAGCGTCCGGCGACAGCCACAAACTCGACATCGCCGGCGTAATCCTTCGATATCTCCGCGACGACGGGCAACTCCCGCCGACATGAAGGTCACCACTCGGCCCAGAAGACCAGGTAGACCGGCTTCTGCTCTCCGCTGAGCACGAACTCGCCGCCGTCACCGAGGGCGAGCGTGAAGTCGGGAGCGGGGTCGCCCTCCGGCTCCGCTGCGGGGGCCCCGGTCGTTGTGGCGCCATCCGCCGGCTCGCCTGCTGGCGCAGTGGTGTCGCTGCCGGCAGCTTCTTCGGGCGACATTGTCGTCGTCTCGTCACCTGTCGTAGCGGCTGCCGCCGCATCGATGGACGCTGCAGTGGTTGCGGTGCCCTCGGCACTTCCGCCGCAGGCGGCCGCCACCAGCGCAAGTGCGCCGAGAAGGATCGTGAGCTTCTTCACGGGGCAGATCGTAGACATGGACGTGGCGTAGCGCGAACTCCGCACGTCATGTTCATCGAATGTTCACTCCCACGTGAGCCAGACGTGCCGCCCACGCCGCGCAGCCGCATCTCACCCGTCCGCTGAGAACGCGATGGAGCGATCGAGGACGGCGAGCGCATCGCCCGAGTCGAGGGTCTGGATGGCGAGCTCCATTCCTTCGGTGAACCCGTCGGCAAGACCTGCAGCCACAATTGCAGGGGCTGCGTTGATCAACGAGATGTCACGTTTGGGGCCTGGCTCACCGTGCAACACGGCCAGCGTGATGGCCGCGTTCTGCGCGACGTCCCCGCCCAACAGCTCTTCTCGGGTTGAGCGACGAACACCGAAGTCCTCTGGGGTGAACTCGGCTTTGGTGATCTCGCCGTCGACGAGGCGATATATCATCGAAGGGCCGGTGGTCGTCAGCTCGTCGAGACCGTCTTCTCCGTGGAACACGAACGCCGTCTCGGCCCCGGTGTTGCGCAGGACTTCGATCATCTTCCCGGCGAGGGCAGGGTCGGCGACCCCGAGGGCATAGCGGGTGGCGCGTGCCGGATTGCACAGGGGGCCGAGCACATTGAAAATCGTCCGAATGCCGATCTCCCTCCGTACCGGGCCGGCATGCCGCATCGCAGGGTGATATCGGGGCGCGAAGAAGAACCCAAAACCGATGGTGCGGATCATCTCCACCGTCTGTGCAGGCTCCAACCCGATGTCGATACCGAGCGCTTCGAGGACGTCTGCTGAGCCTGCCTGAGACGACGCCGCACGATTGCCGTGTTTTGCCACCTTGGCACCGGCTCCTGCAGCAATGAAGGCAGCCGTCGTGGAGATGTTGAATGTCCCCGACTGGTCACCGCCCGTACCCACGATATCGACGACGTCGAAACCGATGTCGACGGTGATGGCGGCGTCGAGCATGGCTTCAACCATGCCAGTGATCTCGTCGCTCGTCTCACCCTTGGCCCGCAGCGCAACCGCCAGGGCTGCGATCTGGGAAGGCGTGGCGTTGCCGGACATGACCTCCGTCATGGCGCTGCGGGCCGCGTCACGGGTCAGCCCCTGGCCGCCGACGAGCGAGCTGAGCGTCCCCGCCCAGTCGAAAGCCGTCATCCTGAGCGGGATTCGATGATGATGGCGTGCCTCACAGCGGGCAGGCTAACCCCCTCGGGTACAGGCCGAGCCGGCGGTCGTGATCACCTGCCCGCAGGCGCTCAGGCGCTCCGACGCACCTTCATCCTGCGTTGCTTTTCCGTGAGGCCGCCCCAAACCCCGAAGCTCTCCTTCGCCAGGAAGGAGTAGTTGTTGCATTCGCGCACGACCGGGCACATGGCGCACAGGGCAAGCGCAGCAGCTTCTTCTCCCTTGTTCGAGGGGAAGAAGAGGTCAGGGTCGGCATCGCGACAAGCCGCAAACACGACCCACGGCCGCTCTTCGGTGATCGGGGCCTTCAGGTAGTCGAGTAGCAATGTGGTGGATTCGTACATCGGTATGCGCTCTCCTTGTCCGAAAGGGCGCTCATGTATCTGACGAACGGAGTTACACATGAGTTCCCTCCTTCTCGTCTCTCCCAACAACGTTGCGCAGGTCCAGTTGTGGGGTGAAGGCGCAGCCGCGACGAACTACACTCTCGACGCATATTTGAGCTGAGGGCAACGACGCAAAGGGAGGCGGCTCTGCTCTACTTCGCCTACACCGCACGAATCGCACCCGAGCACATGGCTGAGGTCGCCCCTGGAGCAGAGTTCCAGTTCATCGCCCACCTCCCCCAACACGGGCTCGAGTGGCCCCTCTCGGACGCCGAATGGGGCGGGGGACTGCCGACGGTCTGTCCCGACGCGGCGAGCACTGTCTGGGGTGCCGTCTTCCACGTTCCCGAGGACGACTTCGAGCAACTCGACAAGACGGAAACGAAGGAAGGCCGTCGCGCCACAACGGTGGAGGCCATGGACCGAACCGGCAAGCGCCATCAGGTCACGGTGCACCTGTGCGAGAGTGACGGTGCCATGTACCCGCCGGCGGCCGGCTACGTGGCGATCATGCTCCGCGGATCGAAGCACTGGAACCTGCCCGCTGGTTGGATTGCCGGGCTCGAAGAGCACCTCGGCGACGGATTCTGACGGAGCGTCGAGCCGGCCCGCAGCCCTCGTGGGGCGCCATCGCCCTCGGTGCGATGTCGGGGCTGGGCGTTGCCCTTGCCGTCTTCCTGCTCCTCCTCGGTATTGGGGTGAGCGACATCGTGCTGATCTTCATGCAGTTCTTTGCGATGTTTGCCGCAGGCTACGTCGCGGGAAGGCTCGGCACGGGCTCTGCACCCCTCAATGGCGGACTCTCCGGCCTCATGGTGTTCTTCGTCGCCGCGACCATCAGCGTCAGTGCCGGTGCATCCGTGGGAATCGCCCCGCTGCTCTTCCTTGGGACGGTGGCCGCCATCCTCGGCTCAGCAGGCGGCGTTCTCGCCGAATCCCGGCGCAGGATCTAGGTACGTCGTGCCTCGTCCTTGTGAAGTCCTTCACGAGAGGGGACTTCCGGCCCTACTCCATGATGCATGAGATGCAGAAGATGCAGAAAAGGCACCGCATGCATCTCCTGCAGAAGGATCCCCACTGTGGCCACCCTGCTCACCACCAAAGACCTCCAGGACCTGATCCACGTCGACAAGTCCACGATCTACCGGATGGCCGAGGACGGCAGACTCCCAGCCATCAAGGTCGGCCGGCAGTGGCGCTTTCCTGCCGACCGGATCGCCAGCTTCCTCGGTGACCCGTCGATGCCCGTCGAGGCGCATGCCGCACCTGCGCCGAGGGACCTCGCCGCACTCCTCCCCAGTGAAGCGGCCCAGGCAATTGCCGACCTCGCCGCCGACCTCTTCGGGGTCATGGCCGTCGTGACCGACATGGCCGGCCGAACCCTCACCACGGTCGCCAACCCCTGCGGCTACTTCGATGCAGTCCGCGAGCAGCCAGGCGCCGTCGACCAGTGTGTCGAAGGATGGCGCCGGCTCGGCGCCGAAGTCGAACTCGAACCGAGATTCATTCCCAGCCACCTCGGCTTCATGTGTGCCCGCACGTTCATTCGCGTCGGCAGCGAGCTGGTCGGCATGCTGATCGTTGGCGGAGTCACGCCCGCAGTCTGGCCGCCGGACGCTGCAGAGCAGGATCGAATTGCGCACGACCTCGGCGTTGATGCAGAGCTGATCCACGCCCACATCGAAGAGACCTTCTACCTCGACGCGGCCCACCAGCAGTGGGTGCTGAGCCTGCTCCCCCGCTTCAGCGACTTGATCTCGAGGCTGGCAACCGCCAGGAGCCAGCTGATGTCCAAACTCGACGCCATCGCCGTCCTCGCTGGGGCGGCGACTTCACCCACAAGGAGCGCATTGTGAAACGATTGCTCGTGCTCGGAGCTGGAACCGCCGGAACCATGGTGGTCAACAAGCTCCGGCCCCGACTCGACCCGGCGGAGTGGTCGATCACCATCGTCGATGAGGACGAGGTGCACTACTACCAGCCGGGCTTCCTGTTCGTCCCGTTCGGCATCTATCACCGGCGTGACGTGGTCAAGCCGAAGAGCCGCTTCATCCCGGCAGGCGTCGAACTCGTCCTCGGAAAGATCGACCTCGTGGAGCCGGATGCCAACCGCGTCAAGATGTTGGACGGATCGGTGCTCAACTACGACTACCTGGTCATCGCCACGGGCACCCATCCCCGCCCCGACCAGACACCGGGTCTCGAGGGTGACGAGTACGGCAAGAGCATTCACGACTTCTACACGCTCGACGGCGCCGAGGCGCTCGCCTCGACCCTGCGATCGTGGAAGGGTGGCCGCCTCGCCATCAACATCATCGAGATGCCCATCAAGTGCCCGGTGGCCCCTCTCGAGTTCACGTTCTTGGCCGACTGGTTCTTCTCCGACAACGGGATCCGCGATGACGTCGAGATCGTGTACGTGACCCCCCTCGATGCCGCGTTCACCAAGCCCGTTGCGGCCAGGGCCCTCGGCCACATGCTGGAGGACCGGAAGGTTGCGCTCGAGACCGACTTCTTCCTGATGGAAGTCGATGCGGCGAACCGCAAGCTCGTGTCCTACGACGAGCGCGAGGTGCCGTACGATCTCCTCGTCACGGTGCCGATCAACATGGGTGCGGACTTCGTGGCCCGATCCGGACTCGGCAACGAACTGAACCACGTGCCCGTCGACAAGCACACCTTCGTCTCCAATGACCACGAGAACATCTTCGCTCTGGGTGACGCCGCCGACCTGCCGACGTCGAAGGCCGGCTCTGTGGCGCACTTCGCCGTCGACGTCTTCACCGAGAACTTCCTCGAGCACATCGAGGGCCGGCCGATGATGGAGCAGTTCGACGGCCACGCCAACTGCTTCATCGAGTCCGGCTACGGAAAGGGCCTCTTGATCGACTTCAACTACGACACCGAGCCGCTGCCGGGCAAATACCCCCTGCCGGGGGTCGGCCCCTTCTCGCTGCTCGAGGAGTCCGAGCTGAACCACTGGGGCAAGATGATGTTCCGCTGGACCTACTGGAACGTCCTGCTTCCTGGCCGCCAGCTGCCTCTCCCCGCCCACATGTCGCTCGCCGGCAAGATCGTCGAGACGGACTCATGACCACGGCGATCGAAAACACCGGCACCGTGGCGGCGCTCGAGTCCAAGCTCGACGCCCTCGCCGCCCAGGTCGCCTTCCTCACCGACGACGCCATCGAGCGGCAGCGGCACCGCCAGATGTACATGGAGCTCATGGACGACCTCTCCCCCGTCGCCGGCGAAGCGATGGCGGTGGCAACCAGGGAGCTGGAAGACTTGCGGCTGCGTGCCGACTTCGGCGACTTGGTGCATCTTCTCAAGCGCCTCGTCGAGGTGGCGCCGACGCTCGACAAGGCACTCGTCATGCTCGACAGCGCTTCGGAGCTCGCCGCCGATGTCACTCCCTTGACCACCGGAGCGATGGCCGTGGCCAGCGATCGGCTCGAGGTCCTCGACCGCAAGGGCTATTTCGGGTTCGCCAAAGCAGGCCTGGGGGTCGTCGACAACATCATCACCAATTTCGACGAGTCCGACGTCGAGCAGCTCGGTGAGAGCGTCGTCACGATCCTCAATACCGTCAAGGAGATCACCCAGCCGGAGATGCTTTCGCTGCTCCAGCACATGATCGAAGGTCTGCAACGCCAGCGCAGCGTCATCGCCGCCGAGGAAGCCGAGGCGCCGGGCCTGTGGGCGCTTTCGAAGAAGCTCCGCGACCCCGACGTCCGCAAGGGCATCTCCCGGGCGCTGAACACCTTGGGTGCCGTGTCTGCGGAGACCGGGCCCGAGACCATGAGTCAGATCAACAACACCAAGAAAGGAGATCAGTGATGGCAGTCACCACGATCGCCAACCACGAGATCACCGTCGACGACGAGGGATTCATGACCGTCTACGACGAGTGGGATGAACAGGTCGGCGCGGCGCTTGCCGAGCAGGTCGGGATCCAGATGACCGACGACCACTGGGCGGCGATCAAGTTCCTGAGGGACGACTTCGCGACACAAGGCGAGACGCCAACGATCCGCAGAGTCTCCACCGTGGGCGGCATCCCCACCAAGCAGCTGTTCATGCTGTTCCCCAAGAAGCCGGCGAAGAAGATGGCGTACGTTGCCGGCCTGCCGAAGCCGAAAGGATGTGTGTGAGATGACAAGCACGCAGGAAGCTCCTGCCATCGTCCCCGACTTTGGCGATGACGCCGAGGATCGCAAGATCTGCTTCATCTGCTCGAAGGGCAACCTCGACATGGCCTACCCGGCCCTCATCATGGCCAACGGGGCCCTCACCGAAGGCGTCGAGGTTGACATCTTCTTCACCTTCTGGGGGATGGACATGATCAACAAGGGCACGTGGGACAAGTTGCAGTTCTCGATGCTGGGCAACACGGCGATGCACATGCCCGGCTCGACGAAGCACCTCCCGCAGGGTCTCGGCGGGTTTCCCGGCATGACCGGGTTCGCCACCAAGATGCTGAAGAAGCAGATCGCCGATCTCGACGTACCCGAAGTACCCGAGTTCATCGAGATGCTCCACGACATGGGCGCCCGGCTGTGGGCCTGCAAGATGTCGGTCGACATGATGGGCCTCACCAAGGACGACATGTATGACGGAGTCGAGGACATCATCAACGTCAACGAGTTCATCGAGCTGTCCAACGGCTCCCAGGTGATCTTCGTCTGAGGCACGGCCCTGCCGTCTCGGGTATCAGGCACTGAGAACTCAGTGCCTGATACCGCCTTCCCCACAACGACTGGAGACCACCCGTGCCCGACTACACCTTTGGCGTAACCGTTGCCGACGACTTTGCGCTCGTGATCGATCGCGTGACGGGGGCCCTCGCCGCCGAGGGCTTCGGCGTCCTCACGACGATCGACGTCCAGGCCACCATGAAGCAGAAACTCGATCTCGATCGCGAGCCCTACGTGATCCTGGGAGCGTGCAATCCCCCACTGGCGAACCAAGCCATCACCGCCGACCCGGCCATCGGCGCACTCCTCCCCTGCAACGTGGTCGTCCGCAAGGACGGTGATCACATCGCGGTCGACTTCATGGATCCGGCCGCAGTGCTCACTCTGGTCGACCATCCGGACGTGCCGGCGCTCGCGGCAGAGGTGAAGACGCGCTTGGAAAGGGTGGCTGCTGCCGTCGGGAACTGACCCGCGCCAGCGTCCGCTGGACCCGGCTGCACTGGTAGCGTCGCGTTCTGGGCGTTTGGAGAACGATGCAGTCGCAAAGAGGCGAACACGACTTCGATATTGATGACGCCTCCACGAGGATGTTCTAACGGGTGGTTGCGTCGCGCTCTCAGAGTTCGCTACAGCGCTTTGTTCCCCGTATCGCTGCGGATTGGGACCAAGCGGCCGGTGGCAGGCTCTGGCAGGAAGTCGACGGCACGTTGTGCATGCTCGATCTCTCGGGGTTCACCGCTCTGTCCGAGCGTCTTGCCCGCCGCGGTCGGATCGGCGCAGAAGAACTGACCGACGTCCTCAACCGCGTCTTCGGAGAGATGCTCAAAACTGGCTACGACTTCGGCGGCAGTCTGCTCAAGTTTGGCGGAGATGCCTTGCTGCTGATGTTCACCGGTGACGACCATGCGGTACGGGCGGCCAGTGCGACCGTCGCGATGAGGAGTGCTCTGCGGCTGGCCACGAGCGAACCTACGTCGGTCGGCAAGATACGGCTGCGCATGTCTGTTGGCGTGCACTCCGGACGCATCCATCTCTTCTGCGTCGGTAACACCCATCGCGAGCTCATCGTCACCGGGCCGGCCGGCACGATGACCACGATGATGGAGCATGAGGCTGATGCCGGTGAGATTCTCGTCAGCTCGGCGACGCGGGACATGCTGCCCCGCGGCGCCGTGTCGGGACCGAAGGGTGCAGGATGGCTGCTGCGTTGGCGCAAGCCGGTCGTTGCACCGGGCACGTTCGACGGACGCTCGGGCATCGGCGATGAACGCATGGATCAATGGTTGCCCACAGCCCTGCGATCCTATCTCGCTGCCTCCGCACCAGAGCCGGAGCACCGAGTCGCCACCGTCGGTTTCGTACGGTATTGCGGTCTCGATCAGGTACTCGAAGACGAAGGTCCAGCGTCCGTCGCCGACGGGTTGCACGCGTTGATGTCCGTCATCCAGGCGGCGGCGGACGCCGAGGGCGTTACGTTCCTGGCCACGGACATCAACGAGGATGGCGGCAAGGTCCTCCTCGTTGCGGGGGCACCGACCGTACGCGAGGACGACGAGGGGCACCTGCTGCGAGCGGTACGGAGGATCGCCGACGCTGAAGCGCCATTCGACCTCCACATCGGTGTCGACAGAGGCCACGTCTTCGCCGGCGAGGTCGGAACCGATTACCGGTCTACCTACACCGTCATGGGCGACACGGTCAATACCGCCGCCCGGCTGTGCGGTGCTGCCTGGGCGGGGCGGATCTACTCAACACCCAACGCTCTCGAACGGTCGCGCAGCCTCTTCGAAACCGAGCAGCTCGAGCCCTTGACGCTCAAAGGAAAAGCCGATCCGCTGATCGCCTACTCCGTTGGAAACGAGGCGGGCTTCCGCAGCGAGGCGGCTCGCTCCGACACACCATTCGTCGGCAGAGTTGCAGAGCTGGCGTACCTCAACGCCGCACTGGGTTCGAAGGGAGGTCCGGCCGACAATGTCGTCGCGATCGTGGGGGAAACTGGTGTCGGGAAGAGCAGACTGATTGACGAAGTGTTGTTGACGCACCCTGAGGCGCGAGTGGTGGAGCTCCGTGCTGAGCCGTACGGAACGGGCAACCCCTATCGCTCGCTTCGAGATCCACTCCGCTCCGTCCTCGGTATCGAACGCGACTCCCAACCCGCGATGGCGGAGGCGCTCCGTTTGCAGGTAGAGCTGACAGACCCGTCCGTGATCCCCTTGATCCCGCTCCTCGGAGATGTCATGCACATCGAGGTAGAGAGCACACCCGACGTCGACGGCATCGAGCCGCGCTTTCGCCGCGACCGCCTCGCCGATACCGTCCTGCGCATACTCGGCAGGCTGATCGAAGCCTCAACTGTGTTCGTCGTTGATGACGCTCATTGGATGGACGAAGCATCCGCCCACCTCCTGGAGCGGCTGGCTGCCACAACCGAGGACCACTCATGGCGAATGTTGGTGAGCCGCCGGCCCAGCGACGATGGCTTCACGCCCGGGATTGGCACGGTCATCGACTTGGAGCCACTCACGGAAACCGAGGCCGAGCAACTGGTGATCGCATTCACGTCCGCAGCACCACTCCGTCCCCACGAGGTCGACGCCATTGTGACCCGCGCCGGTGGCAACCCGCTCTTCCTCGAAGAGACGATGCGCGTCGTGCGCGAGACCGGCGGCGTCGAAGCACTTCCCGATTCCCTCGGCGCCGTCGTCGGAGCGCGCATCGATGCGCTGCCTCCCCTCGCCCGCCGCATCCTTCGCTACGCCAGCGTCCTCGGTCAAAGCTTCAGGGTCCCGGCGCTGCGCGACCTCCTCGGCGATGACCACGCGACCCTCGACGCGGCGACCCGGCGCGAGCTCGCAGGGTTTCTCGATTCAGAGGGTCGGGAACGCTTGGTCTTTCGCCATGCGATCGTGCGGGACGTGGCTTACGATGGACTGTCCTTCCGGCGGCGCCGCGAGCTCCACCTGCGCGCCGCCGCCGCAATCGAGCGCGGGGCCTCGGGACACGTCGAAGATGTCGCCGACCTGCTCGCCACGCACTACTCCCTCGGTGCCGATCACCAGCGCGCATGGAAGTTCTCCCGCATGGCCGGTGATCGGGCAAAAGCGACGTACGCCAACGTGGAAGCGGCGACAAATTACGAACGAGCACTCGAAGCCGCACGACGTCTTGGCAACGTCGCTGCCGAGGACCGCGCGGCGATCTGGGTCGATCTCGGGGACGTGCTGGAGCCGGTCGGCCTGTTCAACGATGCGTTGGCGGCGTACCGAAGGGCATCACAGCTGTTGAAAGGTGACCCGGTTGCCCGCGCAGGTGTTCAGTTCAAGCGCGCGGTGAGTCGCGAACGTGCGGGAGCATACCGGCAGGCGCTTCGCGAGATCACCGCCGGCTACCGCATGTTGGAGAACCTCTCCACGCCGGCAGCAGCGAAGATTCGGGCTCGGCTGGCGGCGCACCGAGGTATGATCCGCCAGGCTCAGGAGCGGCCCCGCGAGGCCTTGGACATTGCTCTGCGCGCCGTCGAGGCGGCAAGTGTTGCAGTCGAACCCCACGCAGAGGGCGCTGCCAGCATGGTCGTACATTGGGCCCATCTGATGCTGGGACTCCCCGGAGGCGCGTCCTACGGGCAACGAGCCGTCGCGCTCTTCCGTGACCTGGATGAACCGGAGAACCTCGCTGTCGCAACAAATCTGCTCGGTGCGGATGCGTACTTCGCCGGTGATTGGGACGATGCCGTCGCCCAATACGAGCAAGGCCGAAGTGCAGCCAGCCGTGCGGGCAATGTGGTACAAGCTGCCCTCATCGGCTCCAATATCGGAGAGGTGCTCGTCAATCAGGGGCGGTTCGACGAGGCGGAGCCCGTCCTTCGCGACGCTGCTCGCGTGCAGCGCGCCTCAGGATACCTCGAGGGGGCGGCCGACATGAGGCTGGGAAGGCTGCTGACACTGCGTGGTTCGCTCGAGGAAGCCGAGCAGATCCTCAAACGAACTCATCGAGATTTCACCGACCTCGGTCTCGGCTCCACGGCGCTCGAGGCGCAGATGGACCTCGCTCGTTGCTGGCTCGCCATGGAGCGAGTCTCGTTGGCCGAAGACACCCTGCGGGATATCGCGGATCACGCAGGCGAAGATTTCATCGTTCTCGGCCCGACGCTCTCCCGATATCGCGTTGAGGCCTTTGTCGCATCCCATCGTTGGGACGATGCACGCGCCGAGGTGCAACGTGGTATTGCGCTCGCCACCGCACAAGGTCTCGACTACGAGTGGGCGTTGCTGGTGCTCATGCATGCAGCGCTCGAAGAACGCGTGTCAAGCACCGTCAATGCGGCTCACACTGCCGAGGCGCACCAACTTCTGGTGCGCCTCGGAGTCCGAGATCCATCGCTCCTACTTCTCGGCGTTGGGTGATTGGCTCGGCGGTGAGAGCCACCGACTCAGTTGGTCCTTCCGAAGGATGGATCCGACTCGCCGTAGATGGTTTGGGTCACTTGCATCTCGCCGTCAGCTTGCAGCGTCGATTCTTGCGTGATCAGGCACCACGACTCACCCGCCGGCATCACCGGGAGCGGGTTGCCCGTGGATACATCCACGCCGCTGAAGCCGAGGCACCAGATGAGAGGACCATCACTCAACCCGTCATCATTGGCGTCGACTTGCGTCGCCGGTACCGGTATCACCGCTGCCTCAGGCGTCCAATCGAACGTCCCAAACCAGCTCGGTGCTTCTTCCGTCTCGAACTCGAATGTGACCGTTTGCTCGGTCGCCGTCACCGTTGACGTCAGGTTGTAACCAATGAGTTGGGAACACGGATCGTCGTTCTTGTCATCGTCGTCACCACGGACGAAAGTGGCCTTCGGAGCGGTCGTCCCGTCACCGGTGGTAAATGTCGGTTCGCCGCAGTCGATGATGCCGTCGAAGGTCTCGACCAGCTGGAACGCAGAGCCGGCGATACCGAGTGAACCTGCGGCCGTACCGTCGGCACCACCTTCGAGCGAGAAGGCACCGCTCGGTGTCGCCGAGCTGACGGTGAGCTCGATCATATCGAACACAAGACCGGCACCGGGTTCGATTTCCCAGCGGTAGTTGTCCCCGTCGGCCGAGTCAGGCCCGGAGTCCGAACGAGCACCGGTCGACAGGGTGAAAACGCCCCCGACGGGCGCTCCACCGAGGAAGAGGCGGGCTTCGACGTCGGCGTTGAACTTGCCCTCGATGTCGAGCTCGGCCCGGGAGATCGTCGTACCAGCCAGATCGCCGGCGAGGTCCAGCACGAGCCCTTCATCAGGGCCGTCTGCCCTGCCGCATGGCTGACCGTTGCCGCCTCCGGGGCCGTTGACCTTGACGCCCAACCCGTCATCAAACAACCCAACGCTGCCGTTGCTGGGCAGCGGATTCACTGACACCAGCACGGCGCCGCCCGTGTCGAGCGAAACCTTGCAGCCCTGTACGGTGATGTCTTGCGTCGACAGCAGCAAGCCTGCCGGGTCGTAACGCGCAAATCGGTCGACGCTCCCCAGCTCGAGGACGAGCAGCCCTTCATCGCTCGCCACCGGCGGTGGTGGGTCCTGGCCCGCAGCCAGGCTCGCCGTCCCAACAATCATGGTCATGGCTAGCGCACTCGCAAAGAGTGCAGTCAAACGTCGTCGAGTACGAATACGGATGCCCACAGCCGCCTCCCTCTCTTGTTCCCCGCTACGGACCCTGCCCGCTGACGGACTTCTCCGGATGTCCCCTGTGCAACTTACTCGGTCAGGCGACCGTAGCGGGGCGAAGCCCTCAAGTCGCAGCTCCGCTACCGTTCAACGTGCGAGCCCGGGGGACGACCGCGGCGTCTCGGCGTCGAGGAAAGTCCGGACTCCACAGGGCAAGGGTGCTGGCTAACGGCCAGGCGGGGCGACCCGACGGAAAGTGCAGCAGAGAGCAGACCGCCGATGAGCTGTTCGCAGCCACAGGCAAGGGTGAAACGGTGGTGTAAGAGACCACCAGCATCCGGGGAGACCCGGATGGCTTGGTAAACCCCACCCGGAGCAAGGCCAAACAGGGACAGAGCGGCCCGCTCGTCACGTCCCAGGTGGGCCGCATAGATAGATGGTCGTCGCCCGCTCCCGGAGCGGGAACAGAATCCGGCTTACACCCGGACTCGCAACCGACGGGGCCCCACACCGGGGCCCCGTCCTTCATCGTCCTCTGGACGCAGGGTCACGTTGCTTTGGCGTCGATGCCCATCTTGCCGGTCACCAGCTGATGGAAGACCCATCCCAAGGCGGCGCCGACAAAGGGAGCAATCAGATAGACCCAGATGTCGCTGTACTCGTTACCGACGATGGCCGGCCCAAGCGACCTGGCGGGGTTGACCGACGTGCCTGTGAGCGGGGCACTGGCGAGGTGCACGGCCACCAGCGTCAACGGAATCCCCAAGAACGCAGAGGGCCCCATGGTATCGCTCTGCGTGACCTTGAGGATCACCGCAACGAAGATCGCCGTCAGCAGGACCTCGAGAAGGAACACGCTGCCGGCACCGACGCCGGGTGCCGGAATGGTCGCGGTGCTTGCGACGGCTTCCTGGCTGGACGCCCACAGCACCGCGAGAGCCGCCAGTACGGATCCCGCGATCTGGGCGACCACGTATTGCACGAACGTCGACACATCGATGCGGCCGTCCAGCATTGCCCCGAGGCTCACTGCAGGGTTGAAATGGCCACCCGACACCTCGCCAAATGCATAGAGTCCACCGAGCAGCGCAAGGCCGAAGCCGAAGGCGATCACCACCAGATCCGCTGCATCCTTTGGTGCAACATCCGCCGTGCGGATTGCGCCGGACGCCAAGATCGCCAGCCCGCCGATGAAGACCAGGAAGAACGAGCCGAGCAGCTCGGCGAGCAACTTGCGGATCTGTTCCGTCATCGGATGTCTCCTTGCTAAAAAGCCCCTTGGTCCACCGAGTATGGCGCGCCCGACCTCACGGGAGTTGCATTTCTGGGTGTCGCCTCACCGTGACAGGTCGATGGGAAGATCCTCGATGGCTTCGAGTTCCAGCTCGAGCGCACGGTCGCCCGGAGCTCTCGCCAAGGCGGCGCTCAACGAATCCACCGCTTCGCGCGCATAGGTGTACGCCGTCGCATCCCCAGCCTCGTCCACCAGCGTCGCAACGAGCCGCCGTATTTGCACAGCAAGCGCGGGTCCGACGGTTGCGACGAGATCGACCTTCCATCCATCGGGGTCGAGCCGAGTCAATACTTCGGTCGAGGTGTCCCCGCTGGAGATGGTGACCGCGGAATACGACCGGGTCCCTACGGTGAAGGGGTCGGCTGCGGTGACGGTGACGGAGGACACGTCGCTGCCGAGGAAGCCCCCTACGCTGTCGCGGAAGCTCATCCAGTACGAGCGAGCCGTGGCCTGCGGCAACCCCAGATCTGCGATCGATGCCAACTGGTCGATGGTGAATGCGTTTTCTGCCCCTGCGATGAGTGCCAGGTTGGCCGGCATCGTGGTGTCGGCAAGCACGCCGACATCCACCGCCTCGAGGGCGGCGACCCAGTCGGCCACGACCATCTGGGGAGTGGCGGCGGCCTCGGGAGCTCCTTCTCCGCTCTGCCCGGTGCACGAGGACGCAGCGAGTGCGCCAACCAGGAGGAATGCCAAGCGCGATTTCATAGCGCGGCAGGGTAGAAGGGTTGCGTTTTCGGCACAGATCGCATCTCTAAACTCTCGCCCGTGCCGCGTCTGCTGACTGCAATCCCGATCGGACTGGTGGCAGGTTTTGCGAGCGGGCTGTTCGGCATCGGCGGCGGTGTGATCGTGGTGCCTGCCCTCGTCCTGTTCCTCGGGTTCTCCCAGCATCGCGCATCGGGAACCTCCACGGCTACGATCCTCGCATCCTCCGCTGCCGCCTTGGTGGTGTTCTCCGGGGAAGGCGAGGTGGACTGGCGAGCGGCCGCCTACCTCCTCTCGGGCTCTGCCGTCGGAGCGTGGCTGGGCGCCCGCAACCTCAGTCGGGTGCCCGATCGCTGGTTGAGCCTGGCGTTCAGCGTGGTCATGGTGGTGGCGGCACTTCGGATGCTCGCCGCATGACCGTGCTCGGACTCATCCTGATCGGACTTGCCGCCGGTGCGATGGCTTCGGCGCTGGGGGTCGGTGGCGGCATCGTCTTCGTTCCCGCCCTCGTGGTCGTCTTCGGTTTCACCCAGCAGCTCGCCCAGGGAACGTCGCTGGCGGTCATTCTGGGCACGTCCATCATCGGGACCTGGGCCCACCATCAGCGGGACCGCGTCGATTGGATTACCGCAGCGGCCATCGGCATTGCAGGCATCGCCGGGGCCGTGGCAGGTTCGACGCTGGCTGTCGACCTCGATCCGTTGCTGCTGCGCAGACTGTTCGCCGGTCTGCTGCTGGTCGTAGCCGCACGCCTCAGCCTTCACGCACGCCGCACCCGCTGAGAGGCGTTCGGCCGATGCTGCGGGACTCCCGGCCCTGGCCGACTGTGCGGGAAATGGCTTGTGTGGTCCACAACCGCCTTGGAGAGAGGGCGTTCACGGGGGATCGTTCTGCGGCGGCCAGACAAACGCTGTTGGGCGCGCCCGGCGCTGACGGAATGGAGGTTCCTCATGACACTCACCCGACGCGGATTCCTGACGGTGGCAGGCCTCGCTGCTGGGGCGGGGGTGCTGGCCCCTGGAGGGCTGGTGCGCACGCCGATCAGTCGGCCCGCTGCCGCCTACGGTGCAACCCAGGGCCCCGGTTTGAGCGATCCGTCCACCCAGCCAAAGTTCGCGCAGTACGTACCCAACGCCCTCGACCCAAGCTTCATCTACGACACGAGCAAGGGATCGATCAAGGTCGGCGTCGGGCAGACGATCCAATACACCGGGCTCGTTGCCCCGGACGGCGCCACCCCGGTCGCAACGAGCATCTGGGGCTACGGCGACAAGAAGCTCTACACCTGGCCGGGTCGCACTTTCCAGGTGCGCAGCTTCGAGCCGCTCGAGGTGAAGTGGGAGAACGACCTCAAGAGCCTCCCGTACCTGATCACCGGCAAGGACAACACGAGCCTCGGGTTCGGCAACTACACCGGTCGCCCGGTCATCGATACCAGCCTGCATTGGGCCTACAGCCTGGCGGGCTACGAGCAGTACACCTATGCCGAAGACGGGGTACCGATCGTCGCCCACGTGCACGGTCAGCACAGCGACTCGATCTACGACGGAAACCCCGAGTTTTTCTTCAGCCCCGGTTACACCATTCGCGGCCCACAGTGGGTCGACAAGAAGTACCAGTACGACAACAGCCAGCCAGCCGGGACGGTGTGGTATCACGACCATGCACTCGGCATCACCCGACTGAACGTATATGCGGGGATGGCGGGCTTCTACATCATCCGTGACGATGGCGACACTGGGCTGGTCGGAAATCCGCTGGGTCTTCCTGCCTTTCCGTACGAGGCAGCGTTCGCCATCCAGGATCGGATGTTCAAGGACAACGGCGAGTTCTTCTACCCTGCCTTCCCCGGCGACCCGTTCTATGCGGACTTCATCACGGGTGAGAGCGCCGTGCTCCCCGAGGCGCTGTTCCCCGGTGGTGGCCCCACCGGCCTGGCTGAGTTCTTCGGCGACCACATGGTCGTGAACGGGAAGATCTGGCCCAAGATGGATGTGGAGCCGAGGAACTACCGGTTCCGGCTGCTCAACGGGTGCGACAGCCGGTTCCTCGCCATCCAGTTCTTCGAGGTACCCGCAGACGCGACAGACTTCAGCACGGTGATCTCCGGGCCGCTTCCGTTCACGGTGATCGGCAGCGACCAAGGTCTGGCGTCGAGCCCGACGCCGGGTCAAACGACGCTGCTGATCGAGACGGGCGCCCGTTACGACGTGATCGTCGACTTCAAGGGAGTCACCTTCAACAGCCGGGTGATCATGAAGAACATCGGCGGTGACGAGCCCTTCGGCGGCGACATCCCGGGCCCACAGGTCTTCAACGAGACCGATCGGATCATGGCCTTCGACGTCAACCAACCGCTCGATCCCGGCGTGCCGGACGTCAGCCCAACGGGTATCAACTTCGGACCCGACATCCCGACGCCGACCCGCACACGGAAGGTCGCGCTTTTCGAGGGCAAGGACGAGTTTGGACGGCTCCAGCCACTGCTCGGCACCGCCGAGCCGGCAACCGACTACCTGGGCAACCCGATCAACTGGCCAAACACGCTCGAGTACTCGAGCGTCGGATTGGTCGGTCAGATGGAGGGTTCTATCGCATGGCACAGCCCAACGACCGAGAACCCTGCGCTCAACTCCACCGAAGAGTGGGAGATCTGGAACCTCACCGGCGACGCCCACCCGGTGCACCTGCACCTGGTGAACTTCGAGATCCTCGGCCGCGAGGCGATCAAGTTCGATTCCAACGCGGATGACGACGGGTTCATCCCGGACGGCTCGTCACCGGCGAACGACGGCACGTACCTGGTGAGCCAGCCGACGGTGCAGCACAACTCGGTGGCGGGAGACGCGGCGACCTACGGCGAAGGCTTTCGGATCGTCAGTCCGACCAAAGGTGATGCGGTCACCAAGCCAGCCGAGTACGTCGAGAACGCACCCAAGGACATGGTCACGGCCCTGCCCGGCCAGGTCACGAGGATCAAGGCGACCTTCGACAAGCCCGGCCGGTACGTCTGGCACTGCCACATCTTGTCCCACGAGGATCACGAGATGATGCGAGTCCTCCACGTTGGACCTGGCGCCTGACCGACATCCGTTGGCGACGGCGATAGAGGGAGGGTCGGTGCGCTGGCCCTCCCTCTGCGTTCAGCCCGCTTCGATGGGGACATCCACCGTCCCCGTCGTGAGGAGCCGCCGACGCGCCGCTGCGTCTCCAAGCCGGGCTCGCCTGCCGAGCACCACCAGGTAGATGAGGCCGACGGCTTCGAGTGCCCACGTCCGTGGGTCGGTGAGGACATCGGCCATATAGCCACCCGCCGTTGTGGCGGCTGCGGTTGAGAATTCGGTGCCGAGGAACGGCCACCACAACGTCTCCGGGTCCTGCCACATCCCGTCGAGGAACAGGTGCAGCAGCATGCCGATGGCGAGCGCCATCCACCGTTTGCGCGGCCGGCCGCGCCGGGTGCGCAGCACGACCACGGTCATCACCACCCCAGCAGCGAGCAAGCTGTGGGCGGTGAGCCGCACGCTCTGCAGCGACTGGTAGAACGCCAGGCCGACGGGAGTGTCGATCAGATCGGGCACCAGCGCACCGAAGGCCAGGAAGCGAAGATCCATATGATCGTCTCGGAAGGCGTAGCGCGTGATCGCAGTGGTGCCGCCGAGGTGCCAGAAGATCACCGCAACCACTCCTTGGCGGCGACCGGATGCCTCACGTGACCAAGATGGCGCTGCAATGTATGCAGCGAGGAGGATCCCGTCTCGTCGCTTCCAGCTGCTCTGCGGGAGTGAGCCGCAGATGGCACGCTCCGCACGTGCCTTCGGCGAGCCGCCCGACGGCGACGCCATCGTCCTTCTGCCCCCTGAGGCGCTCGTACAAGTCGAGCAAGTCCTTCTCGATCAAGGGAACGATGTCCGCCTTGCGCTCTTCCTTGCGGGCGAGACGGCCGTCGATGTCCTTCCATGCTTCGGTGATCGTCGCTTCGAGCTCGGCTTTGCCGGCGACGGCAGCCTCCAAGCGCTCCGACAGCTCGGCAAGCTCTCCCGTGTTTCGCTCACGACGTTCCATGAGCTCGAGGACCTCGTCCTCCATCTCGCGCTTCTTGCGGTCGAGCATCTCGACCTCACGGCGGAGGTAGTCGGCGTCGCGAGCACTCATGCCGCCGGCGTAGAGCCGGTTCTGCTCCGCAGCGAGTTTGATCTCGGCGATGTCGAGCTCACCCGAGGTCTTGTCGAGCGCAAGCTCGACTTCCTTGAGGGTCACGGCCAGCGCGTCTCGTTGGTCCGTGATGCCCTGCACGATCTCGTGGGCTTTGCGGTAGTCGCGGAGCGCAGGAACGTTCTCGCGCTCGTGGATGAGACGGTCGATTTCTGAGTCGACCGTTTGCAGGTCGAGGAGGTCCGCCAAGCTCCTCAGTTCATTCATCCGTCATGACCTCCCACGGGTTCACATCGACGCCGGTCAGGTCGACCACATCTTCCACTAGCTGCGACGCAGCAGCGTACAGCTTCTGCACCCCCGGCCGCTCCGTGGGTGCGTGGCCGGGATCAATCACCGCAATCCCCCGCTCCAGCGCTTCGCGAGCCGCATGGTGGCCCACGTCTCCTGTGACGATCACGTCGGCGCGGCGTGCCGCTGCGATGAAGCTGCTCCCTGAGCCGGGGACCACCGCTGCGTGCCGCACCGTGGACGAACGGTCCCCTGCGATCCGGGGAAGCGCACCCAGCCGCTCGGCAACATGGGCGCCGAAGGCTTCAAGAGTCGTTGGCGCAGGCAGGGCCCCGATCCTGCCGAGGAACCCGGCGTTCGCCGAGATCTCGTAGACGTCGTAAGCGGGTTCCTCGTACGGGTGTGCCTGCACGAGGGCGGCCACGACGTTGTCTTTGGCGGAAGCTGTTGCGATCATTTCCAGCCTCGCCTCCGGCTCATCGTTCAGCACGCCCGGGCTCCCAGCTGCGGGGGTCGCGTCACGAGGAGCGAAGAAGGTGCCCATACCGGTCGAGCGATACGAGCAACTCTTGTAGGAGCCGATGACGCCACCGCCGGCAGCGCTCATCGCCCCTGTCACCGCGGCAACGGCATCTTCGGGGACAAAGGTGACGATCTTGACCACCTCCGAGGTCCAGTTCGGCCCGAACGGTGCGACATCGCCGAGGTCGAGCGCCTCCGCCAGCGCGTCTGCGGCACCCCCGGGCGCAACGTCGTAGGCCGTGTGCACCACAGCCAGCGCAATGCCTGCGCCGATCAACCGGTAGGCCCGTCCGCTCGCCGCCGGGCCTGCCACCAGCCGCGTGGTAGGTCGGAAGAGCAGCGGGTGGTACGCAACGAGGAGATCGAGCCCGGCGTCGACGGCGCGATCGATGACGGCAGTCGTCACCTCGTGGCAGATGCCGATCCGCTCGGCAGGGCCTGCAGGGTCGCCGAACTGGAGGCCGACAGGGTCCCAAGCGGCGGCTTTGGCGAGCGGAGCGATCCGCTCGAGATACACCATCATGTCGGCGACGCTGGTCACGCCGCTGATGGTAGGAGCCCGCGGCCCGGACCCAGCCACCTCACCGGGTGTCGAGACCCGCAAACTGTCCCGGTTGGCGTCCCTCCCCGGGTGGGCCGGCGAATGCCTGAGCGATGTCGAGCCATCGATCCGCCTCCGCCCCCTCGGCGACCAGGTCGACGTCGTGCCGGTGCCTGCGCTGCGTGACCAGCAGGGCGAACCCGAGTGCGTCACCGGCGACCCGATCGCTTGCGGCGGCGTCACCCCAGGTCCACAGCTCCCCGGTCGGCGCCGTCAGCTCCACGCGAACCTCCTGCGCGGGAATCGACAGAGTGTTGGCCATGTAGGAATACGACCGCGCCCGCACCCCGATATGGCAGACATGGCGGAGTCGCGCAGACGGAGTGCGGGTCACGCCGAGCCCGTCGACGATGTCCTGGCCGTGGGCCCATGTCTCCATGATCCGCGCCGTGACCTTGGAGCGAGCCGCCATCGGCGGGCCGTACCAAACGACACGCATCTTGGGGTCGAGGTCGCGATACGCGGCCACGAGCCGGCTATTCGCTTCATCCCACCACGCCAGCAGTTCCGCGGGCGTCATCGCCGCTCCTGCGTCGAGGTGCGTCGCCATCATCTGGGTCAGGTTGGTGGCGTTGAGCTGCGCCAGAAACGCCTCTGGGTCCTGGTGCGCCAGCAACGCCTTCTCGTCGAAGTACGCCAGATGTGCGACCTGGTCGTGAACCGTCCATGGCTCGGCGGGCGTCGGGGTGGCCCAGGCTGCGGTGTCGAGGGCGCCGAGGATCTCGACGAGATCGGCCTTCTCTGCGGCGAGATCGTCGCAGATGCCCTGCATGGTCTGACCCATCGGGCGATCGTAGCAACCCGGCGAGTGGCATCATGGCGGGAACAGCTCAGCGACACCTGCGGTTGACGCCGGAGAACGACCCACAGCGAGGACCCGCCATGTTCTTCACACGCAAGAAGCTCGAGATGCCGGACGCAGGTGAGGCGCTCGCCGGACGTAGTGAACCAGTTGCGCTCTCCGGCACGCACTATGTGAACGGGAACACGATCGTGCCTCCGTTCCCTGCGGGCCTGGAAACCGCCGTGTTCGGCATGGGCTGCTTCTGGGGTGCCGAGCGGATCTTCTGGCAGATCGACGGCGTGTATTCGACCGCCGTGGGCTACGCAGGGGGGTTCACGCAGAATGCGACTTACGACGAGGTCTGCTCCGGCCGCACCGGCCACACCGAGGCCGTGCTGGTGGTGTTCGACCCTGCGAAGGTGACCTACGCCACGCTCGTCCAAGCCTTCTGGGAAGGCCACGATCCCACCCAGGGCATGCGGCAGGGCAACGACGTCGGCACTCAGTACCGGTCCGCCATCTATACGACCTCTGCCGCCCAAGCGCAGACTGCGGACCAGAGCAAGGCGATGTACGAGGAGCGACTCGCCTCGGCCGGCTACAGCCCGATCACGACCGAAATCGCGGAGAGCGGGCCGTTCTTCTACGCCGAGGAGTACCACCAGCAGTACCTGGCGAAGAACCCCAACGGCTACTGCGGAATCGGCGGCACCGGCGTGGCCTGCCCCATCGGTCTCGATGCCTGAGAGGGCACTCTGGCGGCCGAGGCAGGGCCGCCGTCTCGCCGGAAGGTAGGGCTGCTCGGCACCTCTAGGACACTGCTGATCAACGTCATTTCGAGCTCGTGACCGAGGTCGTGACCAGGCACCGTGGCGGACCCGCGAGCCCTCACGACGATTTGATCAGCAGTCTCCTAGTGTCCTCTGGACCGATGGCGAATCGACCTACATCTCTCCGCGCAAACCTTGGTGCGGCGTCAAGGCTCGTCGCGTACTACGTAAAACGACACCCCATGGCGTTCACCATTGCCGTGACAGGTGCGGCAGCGTTCGCCAGCGCCATTGTGGCCTCTGCCGTTGTGATCGGGAACGTCACCGACTCGGTCATCGTCCCCGTCCTCGATGACGGGGAGCCCATCGGCGGGCGGCTGTGGCCCGCAGTCCTTGCTGTGATCGGAGTCGCCGTCTGGAAGGCGACGGCTATCACGATCCGTCGGGTCGGCGCCGGCTATCTCCAGTACGGCAATTTGATCGACTTACGCCGCGACCTGATCGACCGGATGCTGCGGCTCGAGCTGTCGTGGTACCGCCGCCAGTCCATCGGTGACCTGCTGGCGGTGACCGACGCTGACGCCAGCCAGGCAACCTTCATCCTGGCCCCGATACCGTACGGCACAGGAGCTTCGCTGCTTCTCGTCGGCACCGTGGTGATGATCTCGGTGCTCGATCCCACCTTGGCGGTGGTGACGTTCGCCGCACTCGCCCTGATCGTCGGGCTCGATACTCACGGCAGTTGGAGGACGTACGCCGCATACGAGCAAGTCCAGGCGCTGCGCGGCAAGGTGTCGCGTGTCGCCCACGAGTCCTTCGACGGGGCTCTCACCGTCAAGGCGCTGGGTCGAGGCGGGTACGAGACGCAGCGCTTCCGGGATGCATCTGAAGACCTGCGGCACCTGAATGCCGACGTGGGCGTGATTCACTCCAACTACAGGGTCCTGGTCGAGGGGCTCTTGTCCATACTCACGGTGCTGGTCGTGGTCGTTGGCGCGATCCGAGTCGGTGCGGGTGCCGTGACTCCCGGCGATGTCATCACGGTCGCCTACCTGCTGAGCCTCCTGTTCATACCCATCCGCCTCGTCGGGTTCGTCCTGTGGGAGGCGTCACATGCCGTTGCAGGCTGGGACCGGGTTCAGCACGTCATGAACAGCGAGGAAATCGTGGCCTACGGCGCACTCCAATCCCGGCCTCTCAACAGCGGTGCGGCAGTGGACAGCATCGCCCTTGGCTTCGGATACGGCCACGGTGAGGTCGTGCTCAGCGATGTGGACGTTTCCATTCCCGCCGGCAGAGTCGTTGCCGTTGTGGGCCCGACCGGATCAGGAAAGTCGACGCTGGTCACCCTCCTCGCCAGGCTCTGGGATCCGACCGCAGGCTCCATCACCCTGGACGGCGCAGACCTGCGGGACTTCGCTCGCTCGGCGCTGCCCGGGGAAGTCGCATTCGTGGCGCAGGACGCCTTCCTCTTCGACGACACGGTCCGCGGCAACATCGCCTTCGGTACAGATGCCGACGAGGAGGCGGTGTGGGAGGCGGCCCGCCTCGCCGCCGCGACCGACTTCATCGCGGATCTGCCGAACGGCATGGATACGGTGCTCGGCGAACGGGGCACCACGCTATCGGGCGGGCAGCGGCAGCGCATCGCGCTGGCCCGAGCCTTGGTGCGGCGGCCGCGGCTGCTCATCCTCGACGATGCCACCGCAGCGGTGGATCCCTCTGTCGAGACCCGCATCCTGGAGGGCCTTCGCAACGCGGAGCTGCCTTCCACTGTGGTGATCGTCGCCTACCGCCGCTCGTCCATCACGCTGGCCGACGAGGTGGTGTTCGTCGACGACGGTCGCATCGTCGCCCAAGGGCCGCACGCCGAGCTGATGGAGACCGTGCCGCGTTACACCCGCATCCTCGACGCGTATGACGACGATGCGGCGCTGCGTGCGGAAGAAGCGGGCGACTCGTGACAAGGCCGTCCGAGCTCTCTACGTCTGCTGCGCTGCTCCGCGTGCTGCGCGAGGCGCCGGCGCTGCAACGCGGTCTGGTCGTGACCGTACTGCTGGCTGCTGCCGGCACGTCGATCCAGATCGCCGTCCCGATCGTCATCCAGATGATCGTCGACAACGAGATCCTCAACCCCGACGGCGTCGATGTGGGTGCAGTGCTACGGCTCGGCGCCATTGCCGTTGCCGCGATGGCGGTCGCGATGATCGTACGGCGGCTCGCGCTGGTTCGGCTCACGGTTCGTGCTGCCGAGGGCCTGTCCGACCTGCGTGTCAAGACGTTTGCCCATCTCCACGATCTCAGCGTGCTCCACGTGGAAAGCGAACGGCGCGGCGCCCTCGTGGCCAGGGTGACGTCGGACATCGTGGCCATCCAGGACTTCGTCGACTGGGGAGGTGTCGGCCTCCTCATCGGCGTTGCGCAGGTGATGCTGGCCTTGGGCGCAATGCTGTACTACCAGTGGGATCTGGCGCTGATGGTGCTGGCAGGGGTCGTCGTGTACGCCGCAATGCTGATCTGGTTCCAGCGCATCCTGCAGAAGATGCACAACCAAGTGCGGGCAAAGGTCGCCAACTCGCTGGCAGCGATGAGCGAGGTCATCTCGGGCCTCCCCGTGGTGCGAGCCTACGGGGGCGAAGCCGCGACACAACGCAAGATCGACGTGGTCTTCGACGAGGAGTTCAAGGCCGAAGTCCGGACCTTCGCCATCGGGTCGGCGATGTTCTCGAGTGCTGAGATCTTTGCCGGGGCCATCACCGCTGCCGTCATCGGCGTCGGTATCCTCACGGGGGTGAACAACGGGCTCAGCGCCGGCACGCTCCTCGCCATGTTGTTCCTCGTGAACTTGCTCGTCGAACCCGTGCAAACCCTCGTCGAGACGCTCGACCAGGCGCAATCCGCCGCGGCAGGAGTACGTCGCGTCGTCGACGTTCTCGACACTCCCGTCGACGTCCCCGATCCGGTTGACGGCGTCGACCTTCCCGACGGGTCTCTCGACGTGGCGTTCGATCACGTGGGCTTTCGCTACCCCACGGGTGGCGACGTCTTGACGGATGTCACGATCGACATACCTGCGGAAGCGCGGGTAGCCGTGGTCGGCGAGACCGGGTCGGGGAAATCGACCTTCACCAAACTGCTCACCCGCCTCCTCGATCCCGCCGCCGGCACGGTCTCGATCGGCGGCGTGCCGCTGAGCCAAGTGCGATTCGCCAGCCTGCGGCGGCACGTCGTCTTCGTGCCGCAGGAGGGGTTTCTGTTCGACGCGTCGATCGCCGACAACGTGCGTTACGGCAAACCGGAGGCAACCGACGAGGAGGTAGCCGCTGCCTTCACCGACCTCAGCCTCGATGACTGGATTGCCGGCCTCAGCGACGGGCTCGACACTGCCGTCGGCGAACGGGGCGGCCAGCTGTCCGCGGGCGAGCGGCAGCTCGTTGCCCTCGCCAGGGCTTGGATCGCGGCTCCGGGCGTGCTCGTGCTCGACGAGGCCACCTCTGCGGTCGATCCCGTGCTGGAAGTGAGCATCCGGCGGGCAATGGAGCGCATCACCGAGGGTCGCACGTCGATCACGGTTGCCCACCGCTTGTCGACTGCCGAGGCGGCCGACTTCACGCTGGTGTTCGATCAGGGTCGTCTGGTGGAATTCGGCCCTCACGCAGAGCTGGTGGCACGCAACGGCGTGTATGCCGCCCTCCATGCCGATTGGATGGCGGGCACTGCGATGTGACGGCTCGGCCGCCGGCTCAGCGGTCCTTGGAGGCCACCATGAGGACGCTGCTGCCGAACCCGACCCTGCCATTGCTGAGGCGGCGGAGCTCCCGATCGAGCGTCCACGAGAACACCCGGCCGGCGACCCCGCCTGGGATGGCGTGCTCTCCCGACCTCGAGCCTTCTTCGCTTCTCCTACCCAGCCGGCTGGGAACAACCCGCATGAGCAGGATCGGCAGCGGGAGCACTCGAAACAGGTACGAGTCGTACTCCACGGCGAAGCCGGCTTTCTCCATGACCTTGCGAAGCGTCTTGGTGGTGTAGCGCCTGAAGTGCTGGGCGCGGACATCGTCCACAGACCACAGCCACTGGTAGGCCGGGACCGTGACGTAGAGCCGGCCCCCCGGCTGCAGGAGCCGGTGGAGGTGGGTCAGCAGCCCGAAGTCGTCGTCGAGGTGCTCCAGCACATCGAATAGCCCGATCGCCGGCAGGGATCCGGGGAGAAAGCCCGCCGCTTCGGTTGTGCCGTTGATCACGGGACCCAGACCGCGGGCGAGCGCGGCTCGAGCGCCTGCGTCACCTGGCTCGACAACGATCGATTCCAACCCGACGGACCGGAACTTCCTGGTGACGTGGCCGTTGCCTCCGCCGACATCGAAGATGCACCCCTGGGGAGGGAAACGTTGTGCAATCGACGCAATCGCAGCGCTGCGGTGGGCAAACCAGAACGACGTGTCCTCGACGTCCATCAGGTTCTGGTGACCGGTCTCCGGATACGCCACGGTCATCTGCACCGGCGCAACCCAATAGCCGGGCGCTTCTTCGACCAGCTGAGGTGCCATCGCCGTCAGATCCACCACACAGTTCCTTCCCGATCGCAACGCCCGGATCGTAGCGCCGGCGGTTGTCGCACGACGCCCCGCTCCGAGAGTCGCAAAAGGCGCCGCGCCACGGCTCATACCCGCGTAACCTCAGGAGATATCGCGTATCACGGCGGATGCGAGCTCGTCTGGTACGCGACGGGCGCTATGCGGGCCGGGCTCAACCCCCAAGGATCGGAGAGCCGGGTTGGACGAGGGACAGATATTGCACAGCCCTGCGCCACCGGGACCTTGGCGTGTCCTGTGGCGGGGCATTCTGCGAAGACCGCAGGACATCATCGGGCGCGATCGCCGACCCAACGTGGGCGACTCGACTTCAAACGCCGGCCGCCTCGGCGCTCCATCACCACGGGCTGCAGCCGAGGCCCCGCTGGCGCTCGGCGACGCCGAGATCGTCGTACGGGCGCTCGGCGGCACCGACGTGTGGGTGCGCGGAACGCCCGTCACCACGTGGGTGTCGCAGCGGGGTCTCATGGTGCTGCGTTACCTCGTGCTTCATCCGGGCCGGCCGGTTGCCCGAGAGAAGCTCATGGACCTCTTGTGGCCAGAATCGTCTGCCCGCTCGGCAAGGAACAACCTCAACGTGGCCATCTATGGCCTGAGACGCTCACTCGAAGTGGGCGGGTCGGGCCCGTACATCACTCATGCAGACGGAGCCTACGGCTTTGCGTGTTCCGTCTCGATCAGCTCAGATGTCGCCGAGTTCGAGGCGCTGGTGCGCGACGCCAACGGGCTGCGGCAGGCCGGACACCTCGACGCCGCGGTCGAGGCATACCAGCGCGCTGCAACGTTGTACCGCGGCCCACTCTTCGACGATGCCACCACAGGCGAGTGGTACCTTCTCGATCGCCGGCTGCTCGAGGAGCGCTACGTCGATGCGATGGATCAACTTGCGACCCATGCCTATCGAGCCGGTGAGATCCGGCGCGCCATCGAGCTGTGCCACGCGATGCTCCGCATCGACCAATGTCACGAGACCGCTCACCGGTTGCTGATGCGGGCCTATGCGGCGAGCGACCAGTACCACCTGGCTGCGCGCCAGTACGCCGACTGTGTGACCACGCTTCACGACGAGCTCGACGTTGCGCCACACCCCGAGACGACCGCGATCTTCCGTTCTCTGGGTCAACGCCGCCACTGAGCGCCAAAGCGCGGCGTACCGCGCGATCACGGCGGCGAGTCGAAGTTGCCTGATCTCCTCTCCGCGCCGACCTTTGGCTGATCCGACGTTGCGTCGAAGGCATTAAGCGCAAAACAACTGCCTCTTCACCGGCGGGAAAGCGCTGCTGAAGTCCCCCTTGGTACACCTGGTCCCGGGTACGGCAACCAAGGAGGACAACGCCATGACCCTGACCGATACCACTACAGCGGTGACCCCGGCAACGGACGAGGAGCACCACAACGGGCACGATCCCGAGCACGGCAAGAAGCCGTACAAAAATCGGCTCGAGATCTGGAAGCCGCCCACGAACGACCTGGAGGGCTACTTCGACGTCACGGTCGAGGACCCCAACGGGGTGGCACCTTCCGGCATCATCAAGTCGTCGACACCGTGGCGGATGCGGATCTCGACGTGGCTCTTGGGCGAGATCTGGAAGTGCGTCAGCGGCACCCTGTGCTACGACGTCTACTTCGAGGAAGCTCGCACAGGCACGCGGACCGCCCTCAGTGACCTCGTCGGGTACGACCTCGAGACGGAGTTCGAGGGCTGCAGGGTGTTCAAGGACGGCAGGGCTCATCTCGAGCTCGTCGTCGAGATTCCCGCAGGGAAGCTGCCCCCGGGCCAGCCCAAGCCGGCCGTCTACGACTGGACCGCCGTCGTTGCATTCCGCAATCCGTGCGGCGACTTCGGCGTCATTGCCGGTCACGACAAAGGCCACGTGCAGATCTACAAGCACTGACCCACGGCCGGCGAGTGTGCTTGGGCTGGCCATCGGCTGCCCAAGCACACTCAGCAGGCCTTCACCCGCCGCAGCGCCTGATCTCGGAGTCAACGATGACCACTCCCCCACAAACCACTACCGCCCCGTATCGCACCATCGACGGGACCGACAACGACGGCAGGGACAGCGGTGCCGTCGACCGCGGCCTCCTGATGCCTGCCACCGCGGCGTCCATCCCTTTCACCCCACATCGACAACCGAACCCGCGCGCTGTCAGCAACGCCGTGGTGGTACAGCGTCACCGCCTGGTGCGGTTGGATGACCACGGCCGTTCCGAGTTCGTATGGGCGTGGGGCCAGTTCCTCGACCACGAGCTCGATCTCATCCGCGACGACGGCCTCGATGCGCCGATTCCGGTTCCCGACATTGACCCCAGCGTGGAATTCCGGGGCACGACGATCGGCTTCCGCCGGTCCGGACGCAACCCGAGCACCCAGGGCCTTCCCAACCGCCACACGGCGTATGTCGATGCGTCCAATGTCTACGGCACGGACAACGACCGCAAAGCGGCGCTGCAAGGCACCAACGGCCGCATGAGGACCGCAGCCGGAGTCGACGGAGACGTGCTGCCGAAGAACGACCAGGGGCTGCCCAACGCGGATTCCGGGAGCGGCTCCCCCGAACGGTTCTTCCTGGCCGGCGATGTGCGAGCCAACGAGCACCCGGTCCTCACCGCACTCCACACCCTGTTCGTCCGTGAGCACAACCGGCTGTGCCCTGCCATCGAAGCCCGTCACCCCGGCATCGGAGCCGACGAGATCTACGAGCGCGCCCGCAAGATCGTGGGTGCCCAGATGCAGGCGATCACCTACAACGAGTTCCTGCCCGCCCTGCTCGGCCCGGACGGTGTCGATTCCTACACCGGCTACCGGCCGGCGACCGATCCGGGGATCTCCAACCTGTTCGCCACGGCGGCGTACCGTCTGGGGCACTCCATGGTGCGCGACGACGTGGCTCTCAGCATCGCCAACCGGCGGCTCCGGCTCGAGCACGTGTTCTTCACCCCCGAGCTCATCGACCGTCTCGGCATCGATGCGTTTCTGGGGAGGCTGGCCCACCGCCGGATGGCGGCGATCGACACGTCGATCGTGGACGGCTTGCGTCAGTTCCTGTTCCGTCGCGACACGATCAACATGCTCGATCTCGCTGCACTCAACATCCAGCGGGGCCGCGACCACGAGCTGCCGGACTACAACGGATGCCGCGTGATGATGGGTCTGGCTCCCGTAGCCGACCTCGATGTGCTCACTCGAGACGTTGCGCTCGCCGACCGGCTTCGCCGGGTATACGGCGGCATCGACGGCATCGACCCGTGGGTGGGCGGTCTGGCCGAGGCCCCCCAGCCCGGACGGCTCCTCGGCGACCTGTTCCATGAGGCCATCGTCGATCAGTTCACGAGGCTGCGCAACGGGGACCACTACTGGTACGAGAACGACCCGCATCTCGAGGCGTCGGATCGCATCGCGATCGCCAACACCCGTCTCGCGGACATCATCCGCCGCAACACGAACCTCGAGGTACCGGACGACGTGTTCCGGGTGCCGCAGTACGCATTCCTCTGAGGGTCCAGCGACCAGGGGGGTTGCGCGATCGAGCGGTCGTCCGGCAGTGCCGGGCGACCGCTCGAGACGCGAGACGTGCCGGCCGGACTCCGCGGCACATCCCTTTGTGTGGACAATCCGTGCCCGCGGGGCGGGTGCATACTGGAACACAATGTCGCCACCGGGCACGAGCAGGAGGTCACTCCCCCATGACCGACGCAAGAGATCTCATTGGAACGACGGAACAGCGCATGCTGTGGACCATCTCGAACATGCCGCTCCTCGGAGGGATCGCTGAGGAGTTCGACGCCTCCATGCCGCTCGAGGGTCTGCGAATCGGGGTGTCGCTCCACCTCGAGGCCAAGACCGCTGCCCTGCTCCTCGCCCTACGGCGCGGCGGTGCCGAGATCGTGGCAGCAGGCAACTACGGCACGACGCAGGACGACATCGTCACCTACCTCAACGGGCAGGGCATCGACGCCCGCGGCAGCGGCTCCGATTCGCGAGAGACCCATCTCGGTCACGTTCGATCGGTCGTCGATTCCGGCCCCGACCTCCTGCTCGACAACGGAGCGGACCTGGCGCGAATTGTCGTCGAGCTCGGCATGGACGTGCTTGGCGGGACGGAGGAAACGACGTCGGGTCACAACATCCTCCGCGGCGAACTCGCTGCCGCAGTCGCCTTTCCCGTCATCGTCATCAACGACTCGCCCCTCAAGGCGCTCGTCGAGAACAAGCACGCCGTCGGCCAATCGGTGTACGAGTCGTTGTGCCGGCTCACCAATCTCATGCCGCAGGGAAAGCGCTTCCTCGTGGTCGGCTACGGGTGGTGTGGGCGGGGCATTGCCCACTACGCACGAGCCAACGGCGCCGAGGTGCACGTTGCGGAGGTCGATGAGTTCAAGGCCCTCGAGGCTGCGCTTGACGGCTTCCGCGTCGGCACCGCCCTCGACCTCATCCGGACTGCAGCGGTGGTGGTCACCGCCACGGGCGTCGATGGCGTCATTGGCGCCGCCGAGCTCGCCGCGGCACCGGACGGGATACTCCTGGCGAATGCGGGGCACTTCGATCGGGAGATCGACGTGGAGGCGCTGGATGCGGTGACGGACGAGGTCATCCCGCTCGGCAACACGATCGAACGCCACCGGCTCAGCGACGGGCGTTCCGTCGACCTCATCGCAAGAGGCCGCATGATGAACCTCGCCGGTCCCAACGCCAAAGGCAACAGCATCGAGTCGATGGACATGGGCTTTGCGCTCCAGGCGCGCTCGCTGGAGCGGGTTGCTGCTTCCCACGACGAGCTGCCTCACGGCGCCCTTCCGGTCCCCGACGACATCAATCGCAGCCTCGCCAGGGCATTCGTCGAGGCCATGTTCCGTGCGGACGGTGGAAGGCTGCGTAGCTGAGACGGCCGCCTACTGCGTGAGGGCCGCGGCGATCAACTCGGAGTAGGCGTCGGCGCCCTCGCACGTCAGGTGAAAGCCATCGTCTCGGACAAGTTCGGGATGCGCTGCCACAGTCGCGTGCCAATCGACGAGCACAGCCGTGCCGTAACGGTCCACGCCTGCCGCGATCACCGCGTTGCTCGTCGCCTCCCATGAACGCGGCACCGCCACGTTGACAAAGACGACCCGGACGGTGTCGACGAGTTCGTCCATCATGTCATCGAAACCTGAGTCGCTGGCCGCTGCATTGGTGCCGAGGTGGATGACCACATGAGGATCGAGGGTCCCTGCAGCGCGCTTCGCAGCCAGCACGTCATCCCCCTCCCAGAACTGGCGGCTGACAACGGCGTCGACGGCGATGCCGGGGATGATCTCCGGAAGCGACCCGCAGTACAGGGCCGTGGCGCCGAGCATCACCGAGTCGCCCACTGCGGTGACATCCGTCGGTACCTCAGGGGGCGGCGGCGGGGTGATCGGATCGAGATCCAGCGCCCTCGCAAGGAAGCTCGCCATCTGGCTGCGGGTCACCGGCTCGTCGGGGCAATACCGATCGTTGGCGGGCGGATTGCACCCGGCGGTCACCCCGGCGGCGGCCAGCTTGTTGATGTCGGTCTCGAAGATGCTGATGTCGTCATCGACAAAATCGACGTCGCCGGTGTCCGTATAGCCGAAGGCTCGCACCAGAAACGCCGCCATCTGCCCTCGAGTCACGAAGTGGCTGGGGCAATACCGATCGTTGGCGGGTGGGTTGCAGCCCTTGGTCACCCCGGCCGCTGCCAGCTTGCTGATGTCGGCTTCGAACACGCTCCCGCCGTCGTCGACAAAGTCGGTGTCGCCGGTCTCCGTGTAGCCGCGGGCTCGCACCAGGAAAGCGGCCATCTGACCGCGGGTCACCGGGTCGTCAGGGCAGTACCGGTCGTTGGCGGGCGGGTTGCAGCCCTTGGTGATTCCCGCTGCGGCGATGGCCTCGATGTTGCCCTCGTGCTGGCTGCCGTTGTCGTCGGTGAAGGTGCCGCCGGGCGGCAGCTCATCGGCAGCCGCCGGGCCTGCGCCGAGCAGCGCCGCGGCAACCACCATGGCGCCGATGAGGGTGAGCGATCGTGTCATGTCGTCGAGTACGTCGTGGCCCGATGCAGGAACGCCGCCATCTGGCCCCGAGTCACCGGGGCACTCGGGCAGTAGCGGTCGTTGTCGGGGGGGTTGCAGCCCTTGGTGACGCCCGCCGCAGCCAATTTGGCGATGTCGGCCTCGAAGACGCTTCCGTCGTCGTCGACGAAGTCGACCGTGCCTTCGTCGGTGAGGCCGAAGGCGCGCACCAAGAACGCCGCCATCTGACCCCGGGTGACACGGGCGGAAGGGCAATATCGGTCGTTGTCCGGGGGGTTGCAGCCCTTGGTGATGCCCGCAGTCGCCAGCTTGTTGATGTCGGCCTCGAAAATGCTCACATCGTCGTCGACGAAGTCGACCGTGCCTTCGTCGGTGAGGCCGAGGGCGCGCACCACAAATGCCGCCATCTGACCTCGGGTCACGTTGGCTTTCGGGCAGTAGAACTCGTCGAACGGCGTACCGCACCCCGAGGTGATCCCCTCAAACGCAAGCCAATCGATGTCGGTCTCGAAAACGGTGCCGACGGTGTCGATGAACCCCGCCTCGCTCGTAGGCAGGTCGGGAGGGGAAACCTCGCCGATTGGCCGGCAGACGATCGACCCCTGGCTGTGATCCCACAACGGATTGGCGGCATTGATCTCGGCAACGGAGACGCCGTAAAGGTTGGCCGCATAGTCAACGGTGATACCGGCGCTGACGAAGTCACATGGTCCCCTGGTGGTGGCAGTGAACGGGCCTTGGCCGAAGCTCACCACGTCCACGATCTTGTCGGCGAAAGCGAGGTACCCCTCTCGTGTGTAGTGGGCACCGTCGTCTGTGATCGTCGCGGCGGCGGCGAGAAGGTCCCAGCGAACGACCTCGATGCCGAGCCGGGCACCCTCATCAACGAGGATCGGGTTGTTGAACGCATAGATGGAATCGAAGATGTGGCCGTCGCTTGCCGTCGTGAACCAGACAATGCGCTGGGCGCCACGGGCGCGGAACGCCGCGGCGGCAGCCTGGATGTCGGCGCGGAAGTCGGTGGGCGACGGGTTGAGCCCGAGGGTGATGACCACCGTCGACCCGATGACCGGCAGTGCCTCCGCTGCTTCGGCCGCCCGTGCAGGTCGTGCGGAGGACTCACAAGGTGCTGTGGGAGCGAAGCCGGCCATCTCGAGCTTCTCAGCCAGCAGGCCATACAGCACATAGCCGTTGCATTCCGAAGATCCGACGATCGTGACGTTGCCGTTCTGCATCGAATCGGCCCGCGCCGGTGGCGCAAGGACCACCATCAGAAGCGCACCGACGGCACCGAGGGCGAGCCCGAGGGCCAACGTGCGACGTGCAATTGATTCCACCCTTGCGAATGCTAGTGGTGTGCTGCGCACACTTTGGGGTCGTCCGCCGCACATCAATCGGGCCCGTCGATCAATCCGATCGGGTCGGCGACTTCGAGGAGCCGATCCACGAACCACACCGCTCCGGCCTCCGTGAAGTGGGTCTGGTCGCCTGCGCCTTCGCGCACTGCCACCCCTTCGATCTCGGCAGGGCACGGCACTTCCCGACACAGGATCTCGTCGATCGTGACGAAGGTGATGTCGGTCCGTCCTGTGGTTGCTTCCTCGAACGCCTGCGTCGCCTCCCGGATGTGCCGGTCCTGGCTTTGGATCGTCTCGCACCGGGAGGGGCTGGCCGCCGCGGTGCAACCCGCCGGGTCTTGACTGCGCAGCGGAGGCCTGATCACGACGACATGGCTGCCTGCGGCGGTGAAGCGGTCGAGCACCGTCAGCCATTCGACGACGAGGTCGTCCCTCCACTCCGGTGAGCCGGCCGTCAGCAGCTCCCCTGTGGACGGCGACCGCCGGCTCAGGGTCGACTGGAGATCGTGCCAGTAGATGACGTCGACAGCCTCCTGTTCCAGGAGGTCGTAGGCGGCGGGGACTTGCCGGCCGCACTTCTCCGCATACGGGCTGATCTCCCCCTCGTCGTCCCACAACGCACCGAGCCCGACGGGGCACGCCGGAAAGGCGGCCTCGATGAGGTTCCACCCCTGGTCGGCGGCTGCAGCCCTGAAACCGGGGAGGGTTGACACCATCACCGAGTCACCGACCACCGCAACAGTCAGCGGCTCTGGAGCGGGCGTGGCCGTGGGAGGCGGCGCTCCCCCACTCTGGGGCGGGTCGGGCGCCGTTGTCGAGCTCGTGGAGGCCGACGCCTCGGTGTCGCCGGCGGCCTGGCCCCCGACCACCACGTCGGTGCCGGTATTCGCCCACTCCGGGCGATCGCCCCACAACGAGACGGGGATGACGAGAAGCACGACCACAAAACTCGTGCCGAGCAATGCCCAGGTTCGTGCCGGCGACAGAACCCGCCCTCCGAGCCTGCCGGAGCGAATCGGACGCTCGAGGAGGCGATACGACAGCCACGCCACCCCAAGCGTGGCCACCGCACCGGCGGCGGCGATCCCGAGTGAGCCCGTACCGGGGCCAAGGCCCGCCCTGAGCCACTGCAGCATCGGCCAGTGCCACAGGTACACGCCGTAGGAGATGACTCCCACGAAGACCAGCGGACGCACGGCCAGGGCGCCTGCCACCGCCGGGCCGGCCTCGAGCCCCGCCACTACGACGACCGTCAACAGCGCGATCCCCACCGCACCGCCCTGGTAGTAGAACGCTGCCTGATCGGTCACCAGGGCGAACCCCGCCACCAATCCGAGCAAGGCCGGCACCGTCAGCGGCTTGGCAAGCCTCACCACCCGGGACGCCATCTCGGACTGGAGCACGAACGCCAGCAGTGCTCCCACCAGCAGCTGATGAATGCGAGTGTCGGTGCCGTAGTACGCCCGGGAGGGTGCAGCGGGGTCAAACAGCACCGCCATCAGGAACACCGACGCCGCAGCGGCGGCGGCGAGAAGCACGGGGAGCCGCTTCCTGCCCAGATAGACCAGCCCAGCGAGGATGACGAGGGGAAAGATCACATAGAACTGCTCCTCGATGGCGAGCGACCAGGTGTGCCGCACCGGTGATGCATCGACGTACTCGGCGAAATACGAGCGACCGCTGAAGATCGAGAACCAGTTGGCGACATAGGCGGCGGTCGCCAGCAGCTCCTCGCGGCGGGCCACTCGGGTCGTGATGAGGTCACTGATCGAGGATTCGACGAGGGCCACCACCAGCAGGAGCAGCAGGACCGCAGGGAGGAGACGGCGAGCCCGTCGCAGCCAGAAGCTCTTGAGCGCAATCGTCCCGGTGGTGCGATGCTCGATCAGGAGCAGGCTGCAGATCAGGAAACCCGACAGAACGAAGAACACGTCGACGCCCAGGAAACCGCCGGGGAGCCATCGGGAGTCGGCGTGATAGACGAACACGGCGGCCACAGCAACGGCGCGCATGCCGTCGAGCGCCGGTCGGTAGGCAAATCCGCTGGCCATCAGTGCCAGCGTAGGAAGCGGGCCAAGCCTACGAAATCAATCCGCCGTCACGGTGGCACCGGGTTGGAGCCGGTTGCATGGGCGGAGTAGGCCGCAACCACCTCGTCCGGCTCGCCGAGCCGGCGGGCGACGCCCCGATCGAGCCACAACACCGAGGTGCTCATCTTTCTGATCACATCGAGCCCGTGGGAAACCACGACTATGGCCCGCGCCCGCTCGCAGAGTTCCTCCATCTTGGCGTTCGCCTTGATGCGAAACGCTGCATCGCCGGTTGACAGCGCCTCGTCGATGAGCAGGACATCGGGATCCGCATGGACTGCAACCGAAAAGGCGAGCCGGGCTTGCATGCCGGACGAGTACATCTTCATCGGATAGGCGGCGAACTCCCCCAGGTCCGCAAACTCCAGGATGTTCTCCACGCCACGGCGAGCGGCCGCCGGCGTCAGCCCGGACGCCAACCCACCGAGCATGGCGTTGTCCCTGCCGCTCAGCTCGGGCTGGAAGCCCACCCCCAGGGCCAGCAGCGCCGTCACCCTGCCCCGGATGGTGATGCGCCCAGCGGCAGGCGGGAGGATGCCTGCGAGGGCACGCAGCAACGTCGACTTGCCTGCACCGTTGGGCCCGACAACTCCGAGCACGCCGCCGTGCGGGACGGAGAACGAGACGTCCTTGACCGCTTCGATCCGCCGGAGCGGCAGCGAGTCCCGGCGTCGAGTGAGCACCGACTTGAGCGTCGCCTTGCGCTCGAGAGGGGCGCGGTAGTGCACCGACAGGCCATCGACGGCGATCGCGGGATGATCAGACAAGGAGCGCAAACTCCCGTTCTCGCCTCAGGAACACCCAGGCTCCTGCTACCAGCAGCCCTGCCGCCCATGCTGCGGCCATCCCCATCGCAGCAGCCGAGGGCCACCGACCTTCGAACAACACGGTTTGCCATGCAGCAAACAGCGGCGCCAGCGGGTTGACGGCGAGTATCCAGCGGAGTCGTGCGGGAACGTCATCGACGGCGTACAGCACCGGCGTCAGATACATGCCGATGCGCAGCACATACGGCAGGAAGGCAGTCACGTCTCTGAAGTAGGCGGTTGCCGTTGCGGCAAGCAGTGCAATGCCCAGGTTCATGAACGTCTGGATGGCGACCAGGACGGGCAGAACAGCCAGCGACCAGCCGGGCCGGTAGCCGCCGAGCAGGTAGATGATCGCATATGCACCGAGCGTCGGGACATAGACCTGGAGGGCAGCCAGCACCGCCGAGATCGGCAACAGGGCCCGCGGTGTCTGGGTCGCCGTCAGGTACGCCCCTCCCTTGATCACGGATGTTGCACCTGACACGACCGCACGGCGCGTGAAGTTGTAGGCGAAGATGCCGCCGAGGAGGAAGGCCAGGTACGAGAGACTGGTGTCGTCGCCGAGAATCACGGCGAACAGGAGGAAGTACGTCAGACCGAGCAGCAGCGGGTCGAGCACCGCCCAAGCCCTGCCCAGCCACGTGTTCTGGCGCGAAGCCTTGATCTGGGCGGCGGCCATCGCCCACGCCAGCGCCCGGGCGTTCCACAAGTCGTGGAAGAGTGGCCGCAACTCAGGCAGCGAACGTGATCCCGCCTCGTAGACGGTCACTCGTTCGCTCATTCGCCTTCCCCGATCCACTCGGCCAGCACACTCCACGAATAGCGCCCGTCGTGGTGCTTGGCAACGTAGCGCGGACCCTCGGCGGCCCGTCCGATCGCCTGCTCACGTTGGGCGATGAGGCCCGCGATCACTTCCTCGACAGAGTCGGCCTTGGCATGCACGATCGGAAGTTCGGACCGGAGCGCACCGCATAGGGACACGTCGCCCACGACGACACGGCCGGCCGCCATCGCCTCGACGGCAAGCGTCCCGTACGCGCCCAACACCACACCGTCCACCACGATGTCGGCGCTCCCGATGGCCGCAGGCATGTCGCGACGGGGCACGCCCTCCAGCCGCCGATAGTCGATGACCCCGCGGCGTTCGAGGCTCCGGCACGCCGCGTCGACATGAGACGATCCCTTGAGGCGCTCCCGGGAAGGCACGTGGACCACGATCGGTCGTCTGCGCTGCAGCGGATCGTGCGACCCGGCCGCCCAGCTCTCGAGATCGACCACGACGGGTAGCCATACCGCGTCCGGCACGAAGGCCAGCAGGTCAGGCGTGGTGACGTAGACCGGCCCGGCGAAGCCCTCCAGGGCGGCGCGGGTGTCGGCGACCACTGCGGTGAGCCGGTCGGTGAAGTCGTCTTCCGCCACGAATGGAGAGAACTCCATCAACTCGCGGTGGCGTTGCGGATCACGGATCTCGGAGCCGTGCAGCACCACCGCGGTTGCGATGTCGTGAGCCGCGAAGAAGGGCGCATCGTGCCGAGCCGTTCCCCCGTTCAGATCGCCGAGCACGCTTGCGGCACCCTCCACGATGACGTGCGAATACTCGGCGGCGATGCGGCGTGCCTGCGCGAGCTGCCACTCGAGGTCGCGCCATTGCGCCCCCGACACCGACGAATCCGAAGGGAACTGGAGAGGGCCGGTGCGCACCGGGCCAAGCGCATGCGCTGCGATGTGCCCGCAACGTTCTGCTGCACGCGCCCACGCCCACGCCTGCCCGGCCGAGTTGCGAGGTCCGATCAGCAGGGCAGGTCCGCCCGTACGCGTCGCCGCGGGCACCGATGCTGCCGGAGCGAGCTCTTCCAGTGATGCGGGCATCGGGGCATCGAGCTCGACCGCTGCGGGACCGACCAGATCGGCGTACACCTGTCGCAGCACCCGTCCTTGCGCACTCCACGAGAACGTCGCGGCGACGCGCTTCTCGGCGATGGCGCGCCTGTACCGGCCCGGATCATCGAGGACACGTTGGATGGCGGCGGCGAGATCAGCGGGGTCCTGAGAGGCAAAGACCTCACCGACGCCAAGCTCGGTGACCAACTCCGCCATCGCCCTGCAATCCGACACGACGACGGGGAGACCCGCATGCAGGTACTCGAACAGCTTGTTGGGGAGTGCGACCTCGTGATTCTCCGGCCCGGCGACCAACGGGTGCACGCCGAGCGTGGCTCCGGCGACGTAGCTCACGACCTGATCGGGGGCGACGAAGGGCACGAGATGGATACGATCGTCAAAGCCGCCACGCCTGGCCGCCTCGAGCAACTCGACCAGGTAGTTCGACGTGGCCTTGGCGACGAGGGCAAGTACCACGTCCGGGAGGCGCCCGATGGCGTCAACGAGCGTGTGGACCCCTCTGGTGCGGTCGAATCCCCCCGAATACACCACGAGTGGCACATCCTCGGGGAGCCGGCAAGCGGTCCGCACCGACTCCGTCATCCTGTGGTGGGATGCCACGATCGGCACGTTCAGCACGACGTCCGGGCGCCGCGGCAACCCGTGCTCGGCCTGGAGCCTGTCGGCCAGCACGGGCGAAACAGTCACCACGCGGTCGGCCCCGTCGATGTACTCGGACTCCAGGTCCACCCACGCTGCACGAACCCGATCGTCGTAGCGAGCGAGGCCCGGCACGTATTCATGAGCGTCGTAGACCCACCTGACGTCCCTTCCCCTGTGCCGGGCTCTGGCGGCGGCGCGTTCGGCAATGCCGATGACGTGGACGTCGTGGGCGTGGATCACATCGGGTTTGGCGGCGTCGATCTCCGCCCCCATCGCCAACTCGTATCCGGTCACCTCGGGAAGGACGGTGCGCCACGAGCGCCGCCGCCGCCTCGGCAGGGATATGCCGAACGAGCGAGGCGTCGTGCCGCTGCGCAACGCGTCGAGGCGGCGGCGATGGAGGTCCTCGATCAGGTGGTAGGTGGTCCCGACCGCACGGTTGAACCAGCGAAGCCACAGGCGCCGGATGCGAGCGCCCGGACCGCGGCCGCCGGCAACCCGGCCCATCGCCGCCTCGAGCTCGCGTTGTCTGAGCCTGCGGGCGTTGATCGTGGCCACGAGGCGTTGTTTGGTGGCGGCTGCAGTCAGCGGCGACCTGCGCCTCACCTTCACCGGCTTGCGTGGCGGTGGGGGCACGGGGAGACGGATCAGTCGAACCTGTCCGAGCTGGCTCTCCGACCGGCCGCCACTGCGAACGAGCCCGATGACCACGACGTCGAGGCCCGCTGCGGCGAGCGTCAGTGCCGTCTTCTTGACCCTGGTGTCGACGGACACGTCATTGGCAACGAGCATCACCACCCGCGGCTTGCGATCGGAAACTGGGAGGGGTGCGGGCGGATTCACGACGCCGCCACCGTCGCTTCGGTCTGCGGCCCTGCCTCGGCCGGGAGCAGCCGTCCGTACAGTTCGACGAGGCGCCCCGCCTGGCGCTCCCAGGCGTATGGGAGGAGCATGTCCGGGTCGACGGTCACCGGCAGCGCCTCTCGCATCGCGGCAGCAGCCGACCTGGGCGACGTCGGGTCGAAGACCGCGCCGGTGCCGGTCGATCGCACGAAGCCGTGCATCTCGGGGAGGTTGCTGACGGCGACGGGGAGACCGGCGAACACGTACTCGAACAGCTTGTTGGGGAGCGCCAGCTCATGATTCCGCAGTCCAGGCGGCAGCGGATGGACCCCGACGTCTGCGGTGGCGATGTAGCCGCAGACCTGGGAGCTCGGGACGGCAGGCAGCAGGTGCAGCCGGTCTCCTACACCGAGGCCGGACGCATGCGCCGTCAGCCTGGCGGCGTCGACCTCGATGGTGGTGCCGACGATGGCGAGATGCCACGCTGGGAGGAGAGGCAGCGCCTCGACCACGACGCCGAGGTTGCGGGAGCGCTTGGCGGCGCCTGTGTACACCGCAAGTGGCACGCCGGGATCCAGGCCCAGATCCTGCCGGACGTCGCTCGTGGCCGGCTCGGTTTCGGGGGTGTTGAGGATCACCGTCGGGCGATGCGCCAACCCGTAGCGATGCACGAGCTCGTCCGCGATCCCGTCTGACACGGTGATGACGGCGTCGGCGCGGCCAATCCAGCGGCGCTCATGGAACGACCACAGCTGCTTCTCGGCCGCCGTCCATGCGTCGGTCTGCTCGAGGTACAGCTCGTGGGAGTCGTAGATGACGGCGGTGCGATGGGAGGGGTCGGATGCGGCAATGCGACATGCGGAGGCGAGCGTCCCGAGGTCGTGGGCGTGGACGGCATCGGGGCGTGGCATCACATCACCGATGCTCGGCTGGATCGTGCTCCAATACTCGATGGGCAGCAGCCTGCTGCGCATCAGGCGCAATGCGGCTCCGCCCGCCAGCCGCGCCGTCTCTGCCGCGACCCTGGCCGCCGCCGCCGATACCGGCCCGCCCCGGCTACGACGTGCGGCGACCCGGTAGTGCTTGATCGTGCCGACAACCCGGTCCCGAACGGTGCGTCGGTAGGGCCGCCTGTGGATGGTGAAGCCCCGACGGTGCTCCGTCATCGGCAGGCCCTCCTGCCACGTGGCGAGGACGGCGACGTCGTGCCCTGCAACCGCGAGGGCGGCCGCCTCCCGCTCGACTCGCGCATCACCGGTCATCGGGTTGACGACGAGCATCAGCACCCGACTCATCGGGGCAACCGCCGCCGCACTTTGCGGGCAAGCAGGTGGATTCGCGGAAAACGACGGAGCCGATCGCCCAGGCTGCTCCTGCGTTGTGTCGCGCCTTGCGGTTGCGCGCTGCGCAGTTGCTCCAACTCTGCCTCCAACATCTGCACCTTGCCCGGCGACGGCCACGCCGGCCAGTCCGGTCGGTGGAGTTTGGGCGCGACCGGGGGCATGCGATAGAGCGCGTCGAGAACCTCGCCGATGACCTCGCGATCGTGGTGCGTCTCCACCCACCCGACCTGCTCACGACGCAACGCTGCTCGCCGCTCCGGGTCGCGGGCCAGCGAAGCCGCCACATCGCCCAGCGTCGCTGCGTCCACCTCGACGACGGGAACCCCGGGGTTGCGCCGCCGGTTCTCCTCGTGGATGTGGCCGATGGCGATGCACCCTGCCGCCATTGCCTCCACGGAGACGAGGCCGTGATCGCCGATGGCGATGCTGTCGACCACCATGTCGGCCCGTTGCAGAGCACCACGCACCTCGGGACGGCCCACCCCTTCGAGCCGCTCGTAGCGGATGATGCCCTGCACAGCCAGACCGCCGAGCGCAGCATCGACGGCCGCCGATCCCTTGATCGCAGGATGCGAGGGGATGTGCACCACCGTGGGAATCGCCGCCTCCGGCCCGCGTTCCGCAGCCCACGCAGACACGTCGAGCGTGTGGGGGACCAGCCGCGCATCCGGCACGTAGTCGAGCAGACCCGGTGTCGATACAAAGAGACCGTCGCAGAAGCGACGGCAGATGGAGATGCGCTCCCGAACCATGTGCTCGTCGACCTCGACGTCGATCACATCGAAGTACGACGCGGGCTCGCGTGCCTTGTGGATCGAGGGCAGCCGGACGTCTGAGCCGCGGAAGTGCATGTAGACCCGCTTGCCGAGCAGCTTCAGCAGCGGCAGATCCCAGAGCGGGGGAAGCACGGGATCCACCGGGTCGATGAGCGAGCGGCCGTACATGAAATGAAAGACGTCGAACCGCTCGACCGCCTCGGCAAGGATGCTCCACAAGTAGCGCGGGTCCGCAACGAGCCGGTCGGCGTCGACGACCCGGTCCGCGGGAAACCCGAATACGGGTTCGCCGTAGGACCACACTTCGGCTTGGTGACCGAACCCGCGGACGGCAGCGGCCATCTCGGTGCCTTGCCCGCTGGTGTTCCTTGGAGCGAACAGCACCTTCATGACGCCAGCTCCCGGTAGAGACTGCGCAGCTCGGCGGCGTCGACGTCCCAGTTCAGTTTCGGCTGAGCGGCCAGCACCGACACGCACAGCTCTGCGTAGCGTGCGGTTGCGGCCGTGATGGCCCGGTCGAGCGACCGGGGATCGCCGGGTGCGTAGAGCTCCCCCAGATCGAAGGCCGTCACGAGGCGCCGCATCGCCGGCAGCTCTGCGGCGACGACGGGCACCCCGGCCGCAACGGCCTGGAACAGCTTGTTGGGTAGAGCGACGCGATGGTTGGCACATGAGTCGTCGAGGGAGATCAGAGCGAGGCCGGCAGTGGCCATGACGCCGCCCACTTCGGCAGCAGGCACCGGCAGCCGAAGATCGACCCAGCCGGGCACATCGATCCCGCCGGCAGGCCCCATGACGACCAGCGCAACGCCTCGTGACGAAAGAAGCTCGCTGGCGAAGGCCGTCTCCAGATCGCGCCCCCGGCTGATCCGCCCCACGTACACGATGGCGGCCGGTTGCTGGGGGAGGTCGGTGGACTCGACGGGAAACGTGTTCCTCACGAGCCGGATGTCGGTTCGCCCGAGGATCGCTCCAAGGCGCTCGGCCAGCTCGTCGCTCACCGTCACGACGACGTCGGCGCGGACACCGAGCCGGCGCTCCTCCGCCAGTCGGCGCCGCCGCTGCAGCGGAGCCGGCCGGCCCTCGAGTCTGCGCCCTGACCACAACTCGTGGGAGTCGTAGACGAGCTTCGCCCCGCTGCCGGCTGCCAGCTCCGCGGCCACGCCGAGTGCGGGGAAGTCGTGGGCGTGCACCAGGTCGGGTGGTGCGAAGGAGTCCGCTGCACCGCGCACCGACCGGGAGAACCGTCGCTCCACTCTGCTGCGATGTTCCGGGAGACCGAGCCAGCGCACGGCCCGCCACGGTCCCTGCTGCGGGTCAGGAAGACGCCGCTCGCCGGGTGCCCGCCGTTCTCCCACGGCCGCAAGGCGGATACCGTCCGGCGGCGGATGGGACCCGGCCTGGGCGACAACCGTGACGTCCCAGCCGTCGGCTGCTGCGGTCCGGGCCGCACGATCGACCCGCACATCGTCGGGATAGGGAGAATTGGACACCATCACCATGTGGTTGGTCATGAAACCAGCTCCTCGACCGCAGCGACGATGCGGTCAGCGGCCCGGCCGTCGCCGAAGGGGGCACCCCGTGGCTCCGCCGGGCGTAATGCGACGACCTCCTCGAGGCGATCGAGCGCGTCGCCCGCCAGAACGTTCCACCCTCCGGCCAGCGTCTCAGGCCACTCGGTCCGGGACCGGAGGGTCACACATGGCGTGCCCAGCAGGAAGGCCTCCTTCTGCAGACCCCCGGAATCCGTGATGACTCGGTCGGCGGTCCTGACGGCCGCCAGCAGCGCAGCATGCGGCAACGGCCGGTGCGGCACGACGGCACCGGCGGGCTCGATACCAAAACGGCCGAGCCGTTCGGCCAGACGGGGGTGCACGAGGAGGTGCACGGGGGCGTCGAGGGATCCGATGGCCGCCATCACCTCGCGCAGCCTCGCAGCGCCGTCGGTGTTCTCAGGTCGGTGAATCGTCGCCAGGTAGAACGTGCCGGCTGCCCAGCCGGGTGGTGGGACCGCCCTGGCGACGCCATCGTTGAGAGCGTCGACCATGACATCCCCGGTCAGCCGGGCGCGATCGCCGAGGCCCTCCTTCGCCAGCTGCGCCATGGCGGTGGCCGTGGGCGCCAGGAGCAGATCCGACAGATGATCGGCGGCGATACGGTTCAACTCCTCAGGCATCGTCCGGTCGAAGGATCGCAGCCCGGCTTCGACATGTGCGGTGGGGAGCGTCAGTTTGGCTGCAGCCAGGACGGCGGCGACCGTGGAGTTGGTGTCGCCGTACGTGACAACGGCATCGGGCCGGTGTTCCAGCAGTACCCGTTCTACGGCCTCGAGCATCCGCCCCGTTTGCAGCCCGTGTGTGCCACTCCCGACGCCGAGATGCACGTCGGGGCTGCGCAGCCCGATACCGGCGGCGATGTGGGCATCAAGATGGGGATCGGTGTGCTGGCCGGTGTTCACCAGCAGCTCAGCGCAGCCCACCCGGGACAGCGCCCTGCTGACGGGGGCAGCCTTGATGAGTTGTGGCCGGGTACCCACGATGTTGGCGACCAGCAGCCTCGTCACCTGGCCATGATAGATCTACCCGCAGCAGCGATCCCGAGTCGCCGGGTCGCCAAACGACCGATATCATCGCAACACCGACCCCCCGAGAGTCAGCCCACCGGTGATCGACCCAACCGCACACGTGGACGAAACAGCCGTCGTCGCCCCGACTGCGCAGGTGTGGCACCTCGCCCAGATTCGGGAGCGAGCAGTCGTTGGTGACGAGTGCACCATCGGGCGGGGGGCGTACATCGACCACGACGTCCACGTTGGGCCCCGATGCAAGATCCAGAATCTCGCCCAGGTCTTCTCCCCCGCCGAGCTGAGCGAAGGCGTGTTCATCGGACCCGGTGCAGTGCTGACCAACGATCGCCACCCGCGGGCGATCACTCCCGAAGGCGTACGCGCCGCCACCACCGACTGGGCCGCCGAGGGCGTCATCGTGGGGAAGGGCGCATCGATCGGCGCAGGAGCCGTCGTCGTCGCCCCCGCTCGCGTTGGTGCATGGGCCATGGTTGCGGCTGGTGCCGTCGTGACGAGCGATGTCGCATCCCATGCGCTCGTCGCCGGCATCCCGGCACGCCAGATCGGGTGGGTGGCACCGACGGGCACCAAGCTCGACGAGGCGCCCGGAGGGTTCGTCGACCCGGTGACGGGAACCCGCTACGTCGCGACGGCAGCGGGGCTCGGCCCGGCATGATCCCACTCTCCAGGCCGATGATCGGGCTCGAAGAGCGGCTGGCGGTCGATGCGGTGTTGCGATCCGGCACACTCGCCAAGGGTCCGGCGGTGACCGACTTCGAAACGGCCTTTGCGGACTACGTCGGCGTCCGGCACGCCGTTGCAGTCTCCAGCGGAACCACGGCGCTGCACGTCGGTTTTGCCGCAGCAGGGGTGGGAAGCGGCGATCAGGTCATCGTGCCCTCGTTCACCTTTGCGGGCACCGCCAATGCGGTGTGCCTGACGGGGGCAACGCCGGTGTTCGCCGACGTCGATCGGGACAGCCTCTGCGTGGACGCCGCGACGATCGCCCCGCTGCTCGGCGGCAAGGTGAAGGCGGTCGTGGCGGTCCACCTCTACGGCAGGCCCGCGCCGCTCGATGAGCTCGCCGAGTTGTGCACCGACCACGACGTGCTCCTCGTCGAAGACGCCGCCCAGGCGCCCGGAGCGCGGTGGCGCGATCGCACCGTTGGCTCCGTCGGGGCGTTCGGCGCCTTCTCGTTCTATGCCACCAAGAACATCACCACGGGCGAGGGCGGCATGCTCACGACGAACGACAAGCACCTCGCCGAGGCCGCCCGTATGCTGCGGGATCAAGGCATGGGCGAGCAGTACCGGCATGACGTCGTCGGCCTGAACGGGAGAATGACGGCGATGGCAGCCGCGCTCGGGCTGGCGCAGCTGCCCAAGCTGGACGAATGGAACGCATCGGCGGGCCGCCAATGCCGCCGAGTACGACGCGAGGCTGGATCCACGGCTCGGCCTGCCGCAGCCCTTGGCCGAAGGCGTGCACGTCTACCACCAGTACACGATCCGCCCGCCGGTCCGGGCGCGGATCGCTGATGCCCTCACTGCCGCAGGGCTCGGCTACGGCATCTACTACCCCGCAGGGGTGCATCAGCAGCCGGCCTTTCGCCGAGCCGACGTTCATCTACCCGAGACCGAGCGCGCCGCAAGGTCGGTGATCAGTATTCCCGTGCGACCCGACCTCACCCCTGCCGAGGTCGAGCGGGTGGTCGACACGTTGAACCGAGCCGCCGCGTGAGCCGGTTGCGCGTTGGACTCGTCGGATTCGGGCGAATGGGACGTCGCCACGCCCGGTCGCTCGAGGAATCCGCCGAGGTGGACTTTGTCGGCGTGGCCGATCGAGCCGAGACAGCTGGAGGCCCGATCCACCCGGACGTGCCGTTCATGCGGGATGTCGAGCACCTTCTCGATCTCGGGCCGGAGGCCATCGTGATCGCCACCCCGCCCAGCACCCAGCGCGACCTGGCGATACAGCTGGCCGACGCAGGAGTCCACGCTCTCATCGAGAAGCCGTTGACCGGCAGCTCGCCTGAGGCCGCAAAGGTTGCCGATCGCTTCTCCACGACCCGCCTGATCGCAGTCGTCGGCTATGTGGAGCGATGCAACCCGGCTGTGATCGACCTGCGCGAGCGCATCGTGCAAGGTGACGTAGGGACGCTTCGTGCGTTGACCACCGAGCGGATCGGTCCCGAACCGCCGGGCCACGGCGAGGTCGGCGTCACGGTCGACTTGGCGACTCACGACATCGACCTCGTCATGTGGATCGGTGGCGGGCCGTTGGAGATCAGCGGAGCCGAGGCCGTGCTCGATGACGGTACGGGGATCGATCGGCACATCGAGGCGGTCGGACGGCTCGCCGGCGGCCCGGTGGTCACCGTCCGTGCAGGCTGGCATCGCGGGCAGCGCCGTCGCACCCTCACCGCCTTCGGCGATGAGGGTGTGCTGGAGGCCGACCTGATTGCCGGTTCGGTGAAGTCGTGGCCGGCGGCCGGTACCGCTCCTGCGACCGTCGCCCACGACCTGGCGGACCACGATCCACTCCGCACCCAGCTCGGTGAGTTCTCGGCCGCGATTGGTGGTGAGGCGTCTGGCAGACTCGTGACGCTCGACCGTGCGGTCGAGATCCTCGAGATCGCAGAAACGGCAGTGTGGTCGGCGACGGGTGACCGCAAGGGCCACACGTGAATGTCGCCGTCGTCGGACTGGGCAAGATCGGCCTCCCACTCGCCGTGCAGTTCGCCGGTGCAGGAGCAACGGTTGTCGGGGTCGACCGGCGCCTTGGGCTCCTCGTCGACATCGAGGCCGGCAGGTCACCGTACCCCCATGAGACCGACCTCGGGGACAAGATGCGGAACGCCGTCGACGCGGGTCGGCTCATGGTCACGGAGGCGACCGAGGAGGCGGCCGGTACTGCGGAGGTCGTCGTTGTCGTTGTCCCTGTCGGTCTCGACGCAGACAACCGGGCCGCCTTCGCCGATCTCGACGACGCCATCCGCCGGATCGGTGCAGGGCTCCGGCAAGGCACGCTCGTCATCATCGAGTCGACAGTGCCGGTGGGGACGACCCGGCATCGGTGCGGTCCGCTGCTGGAAGAGGCAAGCGGGCTCGTAGCGGGTGAGGGTTTCCTGCTCGCCCATTCACCTGAGCGGGTGATGTCGGGGAGGATCTTCACCGATCTGAGAACGTACCCGAAACTCGTCGGCGGGGTGAACACGCGGTCCGGGTCGGCAGCCGCGGTCTTCTACACGGAGATGTTGTCCTTCACCGAGCGCCCAGACCTGCCGGCGCCGAACGGTGTGTGGGATCTCGGCAGCGCCGAAGCGGCGGAGCTCGCCAAGCTGGCAGAGACCGTCTACCGCGACGTCAACATTGCGCTTGCCAACGAGTTCGCCACCTTTGCGACTCGGCACGACATCGCGCTCGGTCCGGTCATCGACGCCGCCAACAGCCAGCCGTTCTCCCACGTGCACCGTCCTGGCGTCGCCGTGGGTGGTCACTGCATCCCGGTGTATCCCCATCTGTACTTGGAGGGCCACCCTGACTCGCTGTTGCCTGCGCTGGCCCGGCAGATCAACCACCGCGGGCCGCAGCGAGCGCTCGACACCGTGGCTGCGGCGCTCGGCGGCCTCGACGGAGTGACGGTGCTGATCCTGGGCGTCGCCTACCGCGGCGGCGTGAAGGAGACGGCCCGTTCGGGGGTCTTCCCACTGGCGGCAGGCATCGAGCGCATGGGGGGAACCGCCGTGGTGTCCGATCCGCTCTACTCCGACGCCGAACTGGCGGAACTCGGGCTGACGCCGCTCACCGTCGAGGAGCCCACCGTGGCGATCGTACAGGCCGACCACGCCGCGTATGCGACCCTTGGCGCCGCCGACCTCCCGAGCGTCCGCATCGTCTACGACGGCAGGGCGATCATCGATCCCGGCCTCTGGAGCGGGTGCGAGGTCTACGGCGTCGAGGGACCGAGGACGGCGTCACCCGGCGCCTGATCGCTCCAGAAGGCTTGGAGAATGCTGTGGGATCCGGGTCGAGACCGCGCACCGGATTTCAGCAGCAGAGCAGCCGGGTCGAGATCAGCGTACGTGGCGATTCTGAATAGCAGACCGGCTCCTCGCACCGTAGGTTCTGGGATTGTGCTGGGCTCACCAGTATGCCCGTCTCGAACGCGCGAGGTGATGTGATCATGAACGACCAATACAGCTCCTGGGCGGTGGGCTGGGCGTCTTTCGCCGGCATCATGTTGGTGATGATCGGGATCTTCCACGCTTTGGCCGGGCTCGTCGCCATCATCGACGACACGTTCTACGTCGTGGGGAGCCAGTACCTCTTCGAGTTCAATGTGGCGACGTGGGGTTGGACCCACCTCATTTGGGGCATCGTGGTCGTGGCGGCCGGTTTCGGGATCTTCAGCGGGAACGTTCTGGCTCGGACGGTGGGCGTCATAGCGGCTGCGCTGAGCATGATCGTGAACTTCGCCTGGCTGCCGTACTACCCGGTGTGGTCGATGCTGATGATCGCCCTCGGCGTGGCCGTGATCTGGGCGCTGACCGTGCACGGACGTGACATCGCGGAAACCCGCATCTGACCTTCAACGATCCTGGGGAGACTATGGCTGAGCAACCGAGAGCTGGATACAACACGCCCGTCCCGGAGTCGATCACCACGCCGGAGCAAGTCGATACCCGTATCGGCGCGTTCGAGTTCTTCGACGGTCTGCCGACGCCCGAGACGGCCGACCGGCTCCATGATCACCTCGTCTTCATCCGGGGCGTCGAAGCGTTCTTGAACGGCGTTCCCGCCGCGTCGCTCGAGGCGATGCGCCGCGGCATGGTTGAGATGGGCGGGGCGACATCGCGTCAGTGCGTGATGCAGGCTTCATCGGCGGCGACTATCGCTGGTTGATCGACGACGGCGCCGGCGGCCGGAACCTCGATGCGCGCACGTACTTCTTCTACTTGGCGACCGTCAACACGCCGGCGATGGCGATGAAGATGGTCGGCGTCGGTTCACAGTACGGGTTCCTCGCCGTAGATCGCAACGGCGCCTACCTCGACGGCGGGAAGACGTATCGCCTGAACATCCCGGCCGACCCCCCGGCGAAGGACTTCTGGTCGGTCGTCGCCTACGACCCGCAGACCCGCTCGGAGCTGCAAACCGGGCAGCCCTACCCGAGCAAGAACAGCGAGAAAGATCCGCTCGTTGCAAACGACGACGGCTCGGTTGACCTCTACTTCGGACCCTCGGCGCCTGCAGGCACGGATGCGAACTGGATCCAGACGGTGCCGGGGAAGGGATGGTTCATCCTCCTCCGGCTGTACGGCCCGCTCGAGCCGTGGTTCGACCAGACCTGGCGCCCAGGCGAGTTCGAGCTGATCGACTGACGACGGGGCTCCCGGAGGACCCCAGGGGCTGGCGGGGGTGACCGCCGGAGCACTCCGGGATCCGCCGAGAAGACGCTGTGTGATCGACCGCGAGCTACTCAGGGGGAATCGGCTCTGCGAGGTGTTCTTCGATCTGTCGATGACGGATCAGGAGTGCGAGGCTCACTGCGATCTCCCATGCGGTGAAGATCCAGGTCAGTGCTGCGCTCGGCAGGGGCGCGAAGAGGAGCAGCAGGCCCGCTCCGTAGCCGATCCCGATGAGGCTGCGCGGCAGGGCTCGAGCGAGCCGGGCGACTGTCGTCGTGGAGATGATGAAGACGGCCTCGAGCCGGACGGCGACGATCGTGAACGACGCGACGCCAACGGCTTGCCAGCCCGCCACGCCCCGCGAGCTCTGCGCCGTGCCAAAGAGGTAGGCGTCGAGCGCCGGCGCAGCGAACAATACGGTTCCGATCATCCACATCGCCGCCGTCAGCAGCGCGCTGCCCAGAAAGACGGTGCCGAAGAACCGATTCTCTCGTAGACCCACGCGCCGCCGGATGACCGCGACGAACCAGAGGAACGCGATGCAGCCGATCGTGATCAGATTGAGCGCCGTGACCAGGGAGCGTTGGTTCGCAGCGTTCGCGTACCACCCCGAAACCGACGGATCGCCAGGCCCCGGCACGCGCAACAGCAGAGCGCGTGCGGCGACGAACAGCCCTGCGTGTGCGAGGCCGGCGAGCGCGGCCGACTCGATCGAAAGCGCCGCGGACGCTGCCTTCCCCTTCGGAATCATCCACAGGTCCGAGACAACGCATCGCACCCAATGACAGGCAACGAACAATGACCGGTTGCGACTCGGAAGCTCGTCTTTGTATTCATCTCGACCTTTCGCCGGCCATCGCTCTCGCTGCCGTAACGGGCCGGCGCTGCCAGCTCGCGCCATTCAATCGGTGGGCCGCTTGCGTCGCTATTCAGAATCGCCCTGAACTCTTCGGCGTTCAACGAACTCTTCGGCATTCTGCGGACTCCTCGGCGGCCTCCCCGCCATGACCCAGCCGCCATTCCAACGGGTGATCATGCGGAAAGTGAATATCGGACCGCGGTGCGGATCCGTAGCGTAGGCAAATCGTCCGGTGGACCGAACTGGGCCTGAGGAGGGTGTCATGCGAATCTACGTTCCGATGGCCAGATCGAGGCGCCGGTTGCTTCCTTTGATGGCCGTTGCCGGACTGCTCCTGATTGCCGCTTGCAGCGGCGACGGCACACTGCCGGCGAACCCCGATTTGCCTGAAACCGGCGACTCTCGACCTGCCCTGACCGCACCACCGGCGGACGAGCCCGCACCCGAAGAACCCCCCGCGGACGAGCCCGCACCCGAAGAACCCCCCGCGGAAGAGCCCGCACCCGAAGAACCCCCCGCGGAAGAGCCCCCCGCCGAGGTCGCCCCACCCACGGAGGCTGCGCCGGAGGAGGCCACGGATGAGGAGGGTTTGACCAGCGAAGAGTGGACGCTGCTCATCGTGCTCGGTCTCGTCATCCTCGCGCTCGTGACCGGCGCGGCGGCTCTCGCGTCCCGATCATCGCGTCGCCGGAGCGAGGCACATGGGTCGCTCCAGCGACGTCTGGACGACATCACCAGGGCATCCCGGTCGATACATGACAGCGCGGTCGTCGCCATCTTGCAGTCTTCCAATCCCGTGACGCTGCAACCGACCTGGGCTGCCGCACGGACCCAGCTCGTCGATCTCGAGGCCCGAGTGCAGTCGCTGACGGCCGATCTGCCCGACGAGAGCCAGCGACGATCGCTGTACGAGCTCGGCGAGGCCGTCGCGGGAGTGCGAGGCGCCCTCGATGCCAACGTTGGCCTCCGCCTCGAGTCCGAGGGTGCCAACCAGGCTGACCTGATCGAGGCCTCGAACCGGACAGTCCTGTATCGAAGCGAACAGCTCGAATCCGCGCTGCAGCGGGTCCTGTATCTGCAACTCTGACTGCGTCGCGACCCTCGAAGCTCCTGCAACGATACGCGCCCGTCGGGGGTTTGGCGGGCTCGCCGTCGGGCCGACTGACGCGGGAGTTCGTTCTCGCACGCGTTGATTTGCGAGCCTGTAGAGTACGCCGCCCGTCCCCCCGGATGTCATCGATGCCGATCGAGATAGAAGCACTTGAGGTCGACGGGTTCACAACGGCCATTGCCGGGCTGGACATCGATTACGTGCGCACCGGCGCAGAAAGCGACCCGTGTCGCATGACGTGCAGCGGCTCAGGCGATGTCATGCTCAGCACCGGTCGGATGGGGTTCTCCGCCTTCTCCCACGTCGAGGTGCCACAGGGGACCGCGGTCGTGAGCCTCATCACGTCGACGCCTCCGGGGGGCTCGTGGTGCGGCGTCGACACCGCCGTCGGGATGCTGAACGTATATGGTCCAGGAACGCCATTCGCCGGCATCAACCCGGCGGGGTTGAGCGCAACGTTCCTGGTCACGTCGACCGAAACGATCGAGCGGGTCGCCGACACGTTCGGCGCGGGGATCCTCAGGTTCTCACGATCGGTCCGACCTCTCGCCGAGCGACCCGAAGTCCGCCGGCTGACTACTGCCCTCCATGGTCTCACCGCGCGACCCGAGCTGATGGACGATCCGGCCCAGCGAGCCCGACTGCTGGATTTGGCCGCGACCGCAATCGTCGCCGATGGCGGGTCGGACCGTGCCAGGGCCGACCGCCGGCTCGACAGCAAGAAGATCGTGAGGGACTGCATCGACTACGCAGATTCGAGCGGGTCGTCTCAACCGTCGATGAGCGAGTTGTGTCGTGCGGCATTCGCATCCGAGAGCCGAGTCCGCCATGCGTTCGTCGAGATATTCGATATACCGCCTACGCAGTATTTCCAAGCCCGGCTCCTCAGCCGGCTTCGCAACGAGCTGGTGCTTGCCGACCCAGCGATCTCCAGCGTGACTTGGATCGCAAGCTCCCTCGGCGTGACGCAACTCGGTCGCATCGCCGGTCGCTACCGCCGACTCTTCGGCGAGGTGCCGAGCGAAACCCTTCGCCGCGCATCCGGAAGAGCCCGAACCAAAGGGCATGGACGAGTCCGGGTCTGATGTCATCACCCGGATCATGGCGATTGTGAATAGTGCCGAAGTGGTCAATTGTCGACAATGACGCCGGCGGCGGAGCGAATAGCAGACATCGACGACCGCTGATGACAACCACGGCCGTGACCAACGCTCACGGCCGTTCCAAGGTCCGCTGACCGGCTTGGTGTACCCGCAACCATATGGCCGCCAAGCGTTCCCCAACGAAGAAAGGGGTCTCAGATGACGAATTCCCCTGACCGCCATGCGCGCACGATGTTGCCGATTCCCGATCGCCCAACGACGGGTCTCACCACCTACGACGCAAAGGATCCAGCGACGACGTATCCGCCGATTGAACCGTTGCAGCCACCGAACGGTGCGCCAAACGTCCTGATCGTCTTGCTCGACGACGTCGGCTTCGGTGCGTCAAGTGCGTTCGGGGGTCCCGTCCAGACGCCGACCGCCGACCGCCTTGCGGCCGGTGGCCTGAGCCTCAACCGGTTCCACACGACGGCGCTGTGCGCGCCGACTCGGCAGGCGCTGCTCACGGGCCGCAACCATCACTCGGTCGGGATGGGCAGCATCACCGAGACCGCGACCTCGGCGCCGGGGAACAGCTCACTCAGGCCCAACACCAAGGCACCGCTCGCCCTGACGTTGAAGCTCAATGGCTACTCGACGGCTCAGTTCGGCAAGTGCCACGAAGTGCCGGTGTGGCAGTCGTCGCCGCTGGGTCCGTTCGACGCGTGGCCGTCAGGTGGCGGTGGCTTCGAAGCCTTCTATGGGTTCATCGGCGGCGAGAACAACCAGTGGGAGCCGGCGCTGTACGAGGGAACGACACCGGTCGAGCCGCCTGCAACGGCAGAGGAGGGCTACCACCTGACCGAGGATCTAGCGGATCGTGCAGTGGGATGGATCCGTCAACAGAAGGCGTTGATGCCTGAGAAGCCCTTCTTCGTGTACTTCGCGCCCGGGGCGACCCACGCTCCGCATCATGTGCCCGCCGAATGGCCTGCGAAGTACGCCGGCAAGTTCGACGACGGCTGGGACCTGCAACGCGAACGCACCTTTGCGAAGCAGAAGGAGATGGGCGTGATCCCAGACGATGCGGAACTCACCGCCCGTCACGACGAGATCCCTGCGTGGGACGATATGCCCGAGGCACTCAAGCCGGTGCTGGCTCGCCAGATGGAGGTCTACGCCGGATTCCTGGAGCACACCGACCACCACGTCGGTCGGATCGTCGACGCCATCGACGACCTCGGCATCCTCGACAACACGCTGATCTACTACATCATCGGCGACAACGGCGCCTCCGCCGAGGGGACGGTCAATGGCGCCTTCAACGAGATGGCGAACTTCAACGGCATGGCGGCGCTCGAAACCACTGAGTTCATGGTGAGCAAGATCGACGAGTTCGGCTCGCCGAGCTCGTACAACCACTACTCCGTCGGCTGGGCGTGGGCGATGAACGCCCCGTTCCAGTGGACCAAGCAGGTGGCCTCACATTGGGGCGGCACGCGCAACGGCACGATCGTCCACTGGCCCGAAGGCATCGAGGTGTCGGGCGGGGTGCGGGACCAGTTCTCGCATGTGATCGATGTGGCGCCCACGATCCTCGAAGCAGCAGGGCTGCCGGAGCCGACGATGGTCAACGGTGTGCAGCAGTCGCCGATGGAGGGCACGAGCATGCTCTACATGTTCAATACGCCCGAGGAGCCCGAGCGCCACGACCTGCAGTATTTCGAGATGTTTGCCAACCGTGGCATCTACCACCAGGGCTGGAGCGCGGTCACGAAGCATCGGACGCCGTGGGTCATGGTCGGCGGCGACTTGCCCGCGTTCGATGACGACGTCTGGGAGCTGTACGACGGCAACAGCGACTACAGCCAAGCACGCAATCTCGCGGCGGAACACCCCGAGATGCTGGCCAAGCTGCAGCGCCTCTTCCTGATCGAGGCCACGAAGTACAACGTGTTGCCGATGGACGACCGCACGGCCGAGCGCCTCAATCCGGATATCGCAGGCCGTCCGACGCTGATCCGAGGCGAGTCGCAGCTGCTCTTCCCGGGCATGGGTCGTCTGTCGGAGAACAGTGTCGTGAGCATCAAAAACCGCTCATTCTCCGTCACCGCCGAGGTGGATGTGCCGGCCGCTGGTGCCGATGGCGTGATCATCGCCCAGGGTGGTCGCTTCGGGGGCTGGGCGTTCTACGCGAAGGACGGCACGATCAAGTTTGTCTACAACGTGCTTGGTATCCAGTGGTTCACCGTCGGTGCCGACATCCCGGTGCCGGAAGGCAAGCATCAGGTTCGCATCGAGTTCGCCTACGACGGCGGCGGTCCGGCCAAGGGCGGCGACGTGACCCTGTACCACGACGGATCCGCGGTCGGCACCGGTCGGGTCGAAGCCACTCAGCCGTTGATCTTCTCGGCCGACGAGACGACCGACATCGGCTATGAGTCCGGCACCACCGTCACTCCGGAGTACACGATGGAGTCGAGCCGGTTCAACGGCAAGATCCACTGGGTGCAGATCGACCTCGGTGATGACGACAACGACCACTTCATCGACCCCGAGGAGCGCATGCGCATCGCAATGTCGCGGCAGTGACGTACACGTCGGGGCAACCAGACATGACATCGTGACCGTGAGAGGACGGGGAGCGTGACCCGCCAGCGTTGAGGAGTAACATCGGCAGCACGAGTGGAACGCCAGGCGCCAATGGCCCGGAATCATCCGCTGGAGATGACGACATCGGTGCCGACACCGACAAACGTTCGAGGCGTGGCCAGGGGTCGTTCTCCCGGCCGTTTGCTATGCACGAGAGGGCGTACACCATGACGACGGACACCGCGAGTCAGCCATCAGCCGACGGGTCCCCTGAGGACCTGACCGCCGCCCGTGACGCCGGTGCGGAGCGCGGTCGGTCCGCCCGCGAGTCGGTCCCCCGCTCGGCCCACGGCGAGTGGAGTCCGGCGTCGGATCGTCGCGATCCTGTGGCGTTCCTCGAGCAGCAAAACCAGACGCGCGTGCAATGGCTGGTGCCGGTCCGCCACACGCGTATGCGAGTCTCGCCGTTCACCTTCTATCGCGGCGCCGCCGGGATCATGGCCGGCGACCTGGCGCCGACCCCCGTCAGCGGTCTCGAGGTGCAGCTCGGCGGTGACGCCCACCTTTCGAACTTCGGGGCGTATGCGTCGCCGGGGAGGCAGTTGGTGCTGGACGCCAACGACTTCGACGAGACACTTCGTGGTCCGTGGGAATGGGACCTGAAGCGACTTGCCGCAAGCGTCTACATCGCCGCCGAGCACCTCGAGTTCAAAGCTCGCGACCGTGATGAGGTGACGGCGACGGTCACCCTTGCGTACCGGGACGCAATGGCGACGTTCGGCAACCAGGGGTATCTCGACGTGTGGAATCAACTGGTGACCATCGAAGACCTGCGCGAGTCGGCAGGGATGACGTACTCGGAGTTCGTCAGGCGAATCGACCGCTTCGAGCGGCGCGCTCGGCGCAAGGACAGCCGCCAGGCGGTGGGCAAGCTGGTCGGCGTGGTCGACGGTCGACATCAGATCCTGAACCAACCCCCGGTCCTGTTCCCGCTCCGGGCGTTGCCTCCAGAGTACGACGCTGACGCGATCGAGGCCGAGGCCCACGCGGCGCTCGAGGCCTACAAATCGACCCTCAATGATGCACGCCGGTTCCTGCTCGACCGGTATTCGATCGTCGATGTCGGGGTGAAGGTTGTCGGCGTCGGCAGCGTCGGCACCCGCTGCCTGATCTTCCTCCTGCGCGGCAAGGACGACGACGACATGTTCTTCCTGCAGGCCAAAGAGGCCCAGCCGTCTGTGCTCGAGGAGTTCTTGGAGCCGAGCCCCTACACCAATCATGGCCAACGGATCGTCGAAGGCCAACGGCTCGCCCAGGCCCAGTCCGACATCTTCCTCGGATGGACCGAAGGACGCATCGAGGGGCACCACTTCTACGTTCGCCAGCTGCGTGACTGGAAGGGCTCGGTCGACATCGAGGGTTCGACACCGCGGCAGTTGGCCTTCTACGCCGACGTCTGCGGCAGGACGTTGGCACGTGGCCACGCTCGCACCGGTGACGCCGCAGCGATCGCGGCCTACATCGGGAGCGGCAAGCAGTTCACGCGTGCAATCGGGGCGTTCAGCGAGGCCTACGCCGCCCAGAACCTCGAGGACTACGGACAGTTCCAGGCGGCCATCGAGAGCGGTCGCCTCCCCGTTGCGGACGACCCGGGCGTCTGACCGGCGATCACGGACATAGAGCGCCCGCGTGGCGCCAACGAACCGGAATCGGTGCGGGATCACCGAAGATGCGGCAGGCGCTCGACCGAGACTCTCGATTGGATCAGGTCGAGGTGAGATCGCTCCGAGGCGCTTGCCAAGGCCAGCGACCCTCGGCCTCCATGACGAGCGCCCACGCGAGGAACGTCCGAACGACGACGAGCAGCCCCAACGCGGCCACGTTCTCCAAGGTCGGCTCCAGCGTCACGGTGCGGATGATGTCAGCGGCGATCAGGAGGTCGAGCCCGAGCAGGACGCCGCGCGAGAAGGTCCGCCTGAATACGTCGACGACGGTGGCTCGATCACCAGCGATGAAGGTTCGCGCCGTCTGGACCGCTGCCATCGCCACGGTGAGCGCAATGACCAGGATCGCCCCGAGCTCGATCCATTCGGACACGTTTTGGGCGACTTCCCAGCCGCCGATCTCCGGTCCGTGAACCTCGCTGTTCGCTACCGTCGGGCGCCCCTTCTCGATGCGTTCCGGCGAGTCTCATCATGGCATCCGACCTGCCGGTTCGAGCAGCCCAGGCGTCTGGTGGCCGCAGCCCGATCCACCTGCGCACTCCTCAGATGGGCAGCCCGAAGACTGCGATGATCGACATGATCAGGGCCACGGCGCCGAATCCGGCCACGGCCAGCCAATTCTTGGCCCGATAAGCGAGAGTCACTGCGATCCCAGCCTGGATGACGAAGTAGAGCGCAAAGACCCGCGACGCGATCGCGACGGCGTCGGTCACGTCGGCGAACAGCACGATCATGATCGTCGGCACGAGAAGAATCGGGAACGTGTACTTCGGCCGCAGGGTGTTGCGCGTGGCCTCGATGAGCAGCGCACTGCGCGAGGTGGTCGCGTTCGTGATCGCCGAAAGCTGGCTTCCGATGGCGGCCGCCATGATCAACCACGGCAGGTACGGGCTCACCTCCTTGGACACCACGAAGATCGCGGTCGCATCAGCAGCGGGTCTGAACTGTCCGAACGGCAGGAGCACGAGCGCGATCAGCAAGACGAACACCGACGTCGCGATCACTTGGGCCCAGCGCATCGTCGAGACTCTGACCTCACCCGAGAAGCGTGCGCCGATGTAGCGCGACGCCTCGAACCCCTGCACCATCGCGAACAACCCCAGGATCTGGCGAAGCGACGTCGAGTCGACCGTCGGGTCGTACGTGGGGAAGTCCCAATTTCCCCCGATGGCCTCTCCGATGTTGTACACGGCAAAGGCCGCGAGCACCGCGAACAACGCCGCCAGGTTGAACGCCGTGGTGCGATCTCCGAGCCTGTTGAGGGCCGGAAGCCGGCCGCTGTAGCCGACCACGATGACCACGATGAGCACGATGACCGAGGTGCTGGTGACCCGGTCCTCGGAGTACAACTCGAGTGGCAACAGGACCAGGGTCATGAGGAGCATCGTGTAGTACGCGATGTTGGCCATGGACGCGGCGAACAGCGACCAGTTCGCCAAGGCCGCTACCTTGTGCAGGGGATCAGGCGAACCGACCAGCGGCTCGTAGTGGCGGATGTTGTATGCAATGACGAAGCCGGCTGCGATCGCAATCAGGCAGATTCCGAGCATGAACAGCGGAGCGGCGTAGCCGACCAACACCACGATGATCGGCGACAGCACCAGGAAGCCGACGTCCATGATGTTGGCCAGCGGGACCACCATCGCCTGATACCGCTCGGACTTCTGCACCTGCGGGCGATACAAGAACCACGCCGCCGCGGCCAGTACCAGCAGGCCGATGGCGCCGTCGAGCGCAGCACGTTGGTCCATGTCACGCCTTCTCTTTCCGACGGTCGATCCCGTCAATCGGATGTGGTGAGCTGCGCACGCATCGTGCGCGATCAAAGCGCGATCTCATCGGCCGCAGCGGCAGCATACACGCGGAATGTCGTGCCGTCGGGACAGCGAGATCAGTCATTCGGACGGTGCCGTAGCGGTCCGACGTCGCACGAAACGCGACCCGAATCCCATCGGTCGGTCGGCTCCCGAGCACCGGCAAGCCGGCGGGCGTGCTGGGCGGGTCGTTCGTCTGAAGAGCCGAAACAGTCGACCGCCTACGAAGCGCTCGAGGAGACTGTCAGCCCGTCGTGACTGCCTCGCGGTCGTCCTTGCCTGCCTGCACGGCCAGTGCAGCCATCGCTCCTGCGATCAGTGCGACGGCAACGATCGCCGTATACCACCGGGTGAATGCATCGCCGGGGCTCCACCACAGCATCACGAGCGTGATCACCACAGCACCGCCAACCGCTGTTGCGGTTGACGTGATCGGGTTGTGCCGGCGCAGTGCGACCGCCCACCGGTGCGGTCCGAGCAGCGCCGCGAATCCGATGATCAGGACGCCGTACACGATGCCAGCCGAGCCGAACTGACGAAGCAGGTCGGTTGCGACCGTCGCAATGACCTCTGCGAGCTCCTTGCTGGTGTTGTCCGTGACGTAGTAATCCACGGCGGTCCGCACGCCCAACCCCGTCAGCGCGTACAGCGTGACGCCATAGGCGACCAGCGACCACCCCACCATCGACAAGGCACGACGACGGCGATCGCGGGCCAGGTACACCGCCAGCACGTACAGCACGACCGTCAGCAGGAACAAGAACCAGGAGAGGAAGTCGAGCACCCGGACGTAATTCTGGACGTCTTTCAGCTCGTCCGACTGGAGAATCGTTATCTGCCCGGCGCCCTCGGGAATGCGGTCCAACGCCGACTGGGGAAGTCCGAGTTCCTGGCCGACGTTGGTGATCGCTTCGCCGAGATCCAGCGTCACGGTGCCGTCCGCCGTCGACACCGCGGGTACGGTCTCGTCGCGAAGAATGGCGACGAACGCCTCATGGGCGAGGCGGTTGGCGCGCACCCAGATCTCGGCGAATTGCGATGACGCGAGCACCCGCTCGATACCGTTGGTCACAGGCTCACGCAGTGCACCAGCGAGCGCCCCCGCGAGACCCGAGAGGTCACCCGGCAGCACTTCCTGGAGCGAACCGGCGACGTCAACCTGGGTGTACAACTCGTCGACGAGGTACGTCGCAACGGCGGCGGTGACCTCTTCCTCATTCAGCAACTCTTCGCTGGTGGAGACCCAGGCGTCGGTGTCGAGTGCGTCGGTGTGCACCCATGTCGTCAACGAGCTGAACACTGCCAGCACGGTTGCGACCACGACGAGGACCGTCGGTGCTCGGCTCGGAGTCGTGGGTGATGTGCCCGAGTTCGATCCACTGGTGGCAGCGACCGAATCGTCACCGTCCGTCCGCGCGCCATCTGAGTCTTGGTTCGTCATGTGGGTCACTCTAGGCCTACTCAGCCACACCGTTCATCGCCCATGATGGCGGATTCGGACTCCTGGACGCCATCGCCCCGTTCCTCGCTGCGCAGCCATCGCACGGTGACGAGCAAGGGTCACCGGAACCAAGTGCGACCGCCGCTACGATCAGAGAATTCAGCGCCATGTCGGCCGAGTGACGAAGTCCCGATGAGATTCCTGCAGCGCACCTATCTGCGATTCCAAGCCAACCCCGCGTCAGCGAGGTACGCCATCGCCGTGATCATGCTCGTGACGATTGCGGTCGTCGTGGTGGGTGCGCTGCTGATGTGGACCTTCGACCGCGCCAACTACCCCTCCTACGGTGAGGCAGTGTGGTTCACGCTGCAGACCGTGACCACGGTGGGCTATGGCGACGCGACGCCGACGAGTGCAATCGGGCGGTCCGTGGCGGGAGTCGTGATGCTCACCGGAATCGGCCTGATCACCGTGGTGACCGCTGCGATCACCTCGTTGTTCATCGAGGCGGCACGAGTCCGGATGGCGCAGTCCCAAACCGAAGCTGACGCCAAGGAGCCCCACCCGCTCGAGAAGGTAGAGGCGTCGCTCGCCGAGATCGCGGAGCGTCTCGAGCGTCTCGAGTCGTCGCGCAGAGCCGAGGATCGAGATCAGAAGCAGCCCTGACCGATTCCAGGAGTTGGGGTGGAGGATGACAGCAATGATCGGATGGCAGCAACGTCCGGCGCCGGGTGGTCGCCACGCTGGCGGCTTGGCCGAAGATCGCTCCGAACGCTGCTCCCATCCTCGCTCAGCGCCTCCTCAATTGGCGAGAATCTTGGCCTTCTCCGCCTCGAACTCCGCATCGGTCAACACTCCGTCCTTGTGCAGGCCGGCGAGTTGCGTGAGCTGCTCGACGGCCGTCAAAGCCGGCGCAGCAGCAGGCGGCGGCGCAGCGGGTGCTGCCATGACCGGTTCCGCGTACTGTTGCTGCTGGTACGCCTCGGCGTCGGCTTGCGTCTGGTATCTGCGGTCCTGGCGGCGCTGCACGCGACCGGACACCGCTGTGGCGGTTCCGGCCACGACGGCTGTGCCTACCGCCGCGCGCATGATGGGTCGTCGTCGCAACATGGCTTCCTCGCTTTCTCAGCTGGCGTCTGCCAGCGCGGCTTCCACTTCTTCAGCGATCTCGGCGGGGATTCGGGCGCCTTCGATCAGTTCTCCGCCCGCTCGCCTGAGCGCATCTGCGAACGGTTCCACCCAGAGGTCCTGCCAGACGAGCATCAGCACCGACGAGCCGCTGGCGATCGATTCCGCCGCATGTTCGATGTCGTCGGGCCCGATCACGCCGCCGACCTCACCTTCGAGCGCCACGAAGGCACTGAGATGGTCGTGCTCGTCCACCTCGAGGGCGACCGCGCTGCCGTCGTCGCCCTTGGCCACGAACACCAGGTCGACGATGCGGATCAAACCGCCGTCGACGAGAGCGGCGAGTTCGGGGATGATCTCACCCGTGAAGTTGTTCTCGGGAAACCTGACGATGATGTACTCGAGCGGCGCAGCCATGGGTCCTCCTCTGCGATCCAGCGTCGGTGTCTGGGGTCGGGTGCCGCCGAGCCTCGGCGTGCCTTCGCATAGTAGATTATGGCCGGGTCGAGCCGGCAACTGCGCCGATTCATCCGATGTGGGCGATGTGACCCCGGCGTGGCCAGGGCTACGTTCATCGCGGCGTCAATTCGGGGCCCCCTCCCGGACGTGGCAGACTTCGTCCGGTATCCACACCGACGCCTCTCCCAAGGAGTCATGCGATGCTTGCCGACGCTCAGCGGACCGAACGGGCCCCCCGAGCGTATGTACGCGATGCTGCTGGAACCGGCGGCGTCGCGACCGAGTTCAGCCGGTTGGCTGAGCTGAGGGGCCAAAGTCCGATCACCGAGCTGAGTTCGAAGCCCAGAAGGCGAAGCTGCTCGCCGACCGATCGTCGGCGAAGGTCAACATTCACTTCGATTGTTGCCGTTTCCTAGGAGGTCTACATGGTCCACAAGCACGTTTCGAACGATGAGACGCTCGATCCGGCCTATGCGGGACGTTTCGCGCATGCGCCGATTCCGAAGAATCGGATGCCCGACGACGAGTCGTTGCCTGGAGCCGTGTATCGGATGATCCACGACGAGTTGCTGCTCGACGGCAGCTCGCGGCTGAACATGGCGACGTTCGTGACGACGTGGATGGAGCCCGAGGCCGAGAAGTTGATGGCCGAGACGTTCGACAAGAACATGATCGACAAGGACGAGTACCCGCAGACCGCGGAGATCGAACGACGATGCGTCAACATCGTGGCCGATCTTTTCCATGCGCCGACCAACGGCGACGCGATCGGTGTGTCGACGATCGGCTCGAGTGAAGCCGTCATGCTCGGTGGCCTCGCAATGAAGTGGAAGTGGCGGCAACGGCGCGAGGCCGCCGGACTCCCCACCGACAAGCCGAACATGGTCATGGGTTCAAACGTCCAGGTTGTGTGGGAGAAATTCTGTCGCTACTGGGACGTCGAGCCCCGCTACGTGCCGGTCACCCCTGACCGTTTCACCGTCGCCCCCGACGACGTGATGGAGAAGGTCGACGAGAACACGATCGGCGTGATCCCGATCCTCGGCACCACCTACACCGGCGAGTTCGAGCCGATCGGCGAGATCCACGATCGCGTTGTCGCCTACAACACCGAGCACGGCACCGACATCCCGATCCACGTGGACGCAGCGTCGGGCGGATTCGTCGCCCCCTTCCTGCACCCCGATCTCGAATGGGACTTCCGACTCCCGCAGGTCAAGTCGATCAACGTATCAGGGCACAAGTACGGGCTGACGTACCCCGGTATCGGCTTCGTCGTGTGGCGGTCGGCCGAGGAGTTGCCCGAGGACCTCGTCTTCCACGTGAACTATCTCGGCGGCGACATGCCGACGTTCACCCTCAACTTCTCACGCCCGGGCAACCAGATCGTCGGGCAGTACTACAACTTCGTTCGCCTCGGTCGTGACGGCTACCGCCGTATCATGGAGTCGCTGCGCGACGCCGCGACCCACATGTCGTCCAAGATCGCCGCGATGGGCCCCTTCGACGTGGTCAGCGACGGCTCAACGATTCCCGTGCTCTCGTTCAAGGTCAGGGACCCCTCGAGATTCACGGTGTTCCACGTGTCCGACCTGATGCGCAGCGGCGGCTGGCAGGTGCCGGCGTACACGATGCCCGCTGACGCCGAAGAGGTCGCCGTCATTCGGATTGTCGTCCGCGAAGGCTTCGGCATCGACCTCGCCGACATGCTCCTCGCAGAGCTTGCGAAGGCGGTTGCTCACCTCGAGGCGTTCCCGCCGGCGCAACCGGCCCCGGCCCCCGGCTTCAGCCACACGTGACGCCACCGCAGCGGGCCAGCCGCTGATGCGCTGGCGCCGACAGCTCAGCTGGAATCCCCACGATCTCGGCTGGCGCATCGCCGTGCTGTTCATCATCGGATCGTTCTTCTTCGCGCTCGGCTCGTTCCCGCCGTACTCCCAACTCGTCGACGGGCGGATCGTCGGTATCACTTTCGTGATCGGGTCGTTGTTCTTCACCGCCGCCGGGTACAGCGCGTTCGTGCAGGTGATCAACGACGGCGGCGGGGCCGGCACGCCTGCCAAGCGCTGGGCGTGGTCACCCCGCACCAAGTTGTGGTGGGCGGCCTTCATCCAACTGATCGGCACGCTGCTGTTCAACGTCAACACGATCTTGGCGATGGTGCAGACGTTCACGGTCGAAGAGACCAACCGCCTCGTGTGGGCGCCCGACTTCTTCGGTTGTATCGCGTTCCTCGTCGCCAGCCACCTGTACTGGACCCACACATGTGGCAGGCTCTGGTGTACCAACACCGACGACCCGGACTGGTGGAGTTCACTGCTCAACTACGCCGGATCGATTGCGTTCATGGCCTCTGCACTTGCCGCGTTCACCCTCGAGACCACCGGGGAGGCGATCAACATCACCATCGTCAACTCCGGCACGTTCATCGGAGCCGTCTGCTTCCTCGTCGGCGCCGACTTGCTGTTGCCGCCGGCCCCCGAGAGGCGATGACATGGGCGACGGGAGTGAACAGCGGGACACGCCGTCGATCGACGTGACCGTCCGGCAGCGGATCCGATATCGATTCGACAACGTGCTCGCGAGGGGCACAGGGGCCGCGCTCGTCTGGCTTGGCGCCGTCACGTTCGCCGCCGTGTTGCTGAGCTCGCTACTCCTCACCGTCTTCAGCGTCACGTTCACCGGAAGCGAGAGCGGCTCGTGGGCGGAGGACGCTTGGCAGAGCCTGCTCAGGGTCCTGGACACGGGCACGATGGCGGGCGATGTGGGTTGGGGCCGACGCCTTCTCGCTCTGTTCATCACCCTGTTCGGCGTGCTGGTGGCGGGCACGCTGATTGGCGTCATCGCCGCCGGCGTCGAGAACCGTATCGACAGCATGCGGCGCGGACGCAGCGTGGTGATCGAGTCCGGACATCTCGTGATCCTCGGTGGGTCGAGTCGCATCCCGGCGATCATCCAACAGCTCGTCCTGGCCAATGCCGAGCGCACTTCCAACACGATCGTCGTGCTCGCCGAGATCGATCCGACAGAACTCCGGCGCTCCGTGGTCGCTGCGGTCCCCAACCGACACCAGACACGAATCGTCTACCGATTCGGCGATCCGAAGGTCCGCTCCGACCTCTCGCTCGCTCGCGTGGGCGAGGCCCGGGGGGCGATCGTGCTGCCCGAACAAGAAGGGAGCGACGTCTCCGTAGTGCAGACCGTGCTCGCGCTCATCGCGGAGCTGGGCGGCCTTGACGATCTACCTGTCGTGGCCGAGGTGACCGAGTCGACGACGGCCGAGCGGTTGGTTCACGCGTGCGGTCCGACGATGCATCCAATCGCCACCGCCCAGGCCGTCGCCAAGACCGCAGCGTTCGCACTGCGCCAGCGCGGACTCAGCAGGGTGATCAACGAACTCACCGACTTCCGTGGCAGCGACCTCCACGTCACCGAACGTCCAGAACTCGTCGGGCTGCGGTTCGACGAAATCGTCGGTCGTTTCGCGAATGCCCGGCCGCTGGGCTTCGCCCGTTCCGACGGTCGAATCGAACTCAATCCTCCGGCCGAATCGACCTTCGCCCCCGGTGACCGACTCATCCTCATCGCATATGACCTCACGACGCTCGAGCCGACTGAAGCGACTCGACCCCTTGCGAAGCGCGGCCCGGTCGACCGCCCGTCCGCGCAGTTGACGGCGCCGGTCGAGGAGCACATCCTCGTCGTGGGTTGGAATCCGCTCGGCCAGCACCTGCTCGACGGATGGAGTGGGGGTGCGGCGGCATCCTCCAGCGTGGAAGTGGCGTTCGATCCGCGCCTCGTCCAAGCGGCCGACGTCCTCATTCCGGACATCCACATCGAGGTTCGGCTCACTCCCACCCCGGAGCTGTCGTCGCTGGATCTGAGTCGCCAGCCGACCACGATCGTCGTCCTCGGCTACGCGTCCATCGACACTGCAGAGGCCGACAACCGCACGATGCTCGACCTCATGCAGCTGAGGCGACGGTGCTCGCAGGCCGGGCCGATGCCACGATTCGTGGTGCAGATACTCAACGACGAACACGCCGACCTCGCAGATCTGACCGGCCCGGACGACTTCTTGATCAGTGCTGCACTCGCCAGCCAGTTCATCGCTCAGCTGATGGAGCAACCAGAGCGTCGTGACATCCTGCTCGAATTGTACGGGGGTGGTGATGCGTCGGTCCGGCTGATCCGATGCGACCGCCTCGACCTGGTCGGCTCGGTCAGCACCGCCGACGTGGTGGCGTCCGCCTATGCCGCCGGTGTCCTCGCCATTGGATGGCGACGAATTGTCGACCAGGGCGAGGTGGTCCTCAACCCGAGCGTGAGCGATCGTGTGACGCTTTCGGCCGATGACGAGATCGTGGTCGTCGGCTGACCGTTCGCTGCCAGTCGTCGTGCGTCGGCGCGAGCTGGCGGACCGGGGTGAGCACGCCCTCGCGAGCGCGTTAGCATCGTGATGCGCCGACGATCATCGAGGAGTGGGGCATGAGAGGTACTCGCCGGATCGTCGATGCGACGGCGACCATCATCCTGAGCGTCTCTGCCCAAGGGCTGACCGCGCCGTGGCGCACCGAGACGGTATGTGCGCTGGCTCAAAGCGAGTCCAATCGGTTTGACCCTCAGGAGCACATCGAGATCGGTTCCCTCGCGTGGGAACCACGATCCTCGCAGCGTGAGTTCCTGGCATTGCCGCGATGACCATGACGGGGAGAAGATGACCCGGTCACGCGTTCCCTTGTCCCGCATTGCGGGCCGCGTCCGGCAGGGGTGGGAGGTGCTCCGGGAGACCTACGGGGCATGGCGGGCCGATCGGGTCATTCGCCTCGGCGCCGGGCTTGCGTACTACGGACTGTTCGCGTTCGTGCCGCTGCTTGCGATCACGATTGCGATCGCGGGGATCTTTCTCGAGGCCCCGGAGGTGAAAGAGGCCCTTGCCACCCGCCTTGCCGACATACTGGGCGCCGAGGTCGACACGGTCGGTCTCGTGGAACAGGCGTCCGCTGTCATCGATGACGGCCCAACCCAGGCCGGATTCGGGCTCGTCGGCCTGATTTCGGTGATTGTGGGTGGTTCGTTGTTCTTCCTCGCCTACCAGGATGCGCTGAACGTGATCTTCCATGAGTCTCCGCGCGGAGGACTGGGGTTCAGCTTCCGACGTCGGTTCAAGGGCTCGCTCATGGTGCTGCTCACCGGATGCATGGTCGCGGCCGCCCTCGTCGTCCAGATGCTCGTCAGTCTCATGGGAGCGCTGCTTCCGGGCGTGATCGACCGACCTGGGCTTCTCGCCGGCGTCGCCGGCGCGGGCCTCTCTGCGCTGCTGGGCATGCTCCTCGTCGCCATCTCCTTTCGCTCCCTCGTGTACGAAGACATTGGATGGCGGCCCGCCCTGATCGGCGGTGCAATCACTGGAGCCTGTCTCGCCATAGGCGCGTGGGGATTCAGCGAGTACATGGTCCGCGTCGGAAGCCGCTCGATCATGGGTGCCGCGGCCGGAGTGCTCGTCACGATCATGTTCATCTACGTCGAAGCACAAGTGCTTCTCGGCGGTGGGGTCCTCACCAGGGCCATCAACATCAGAACCGTTGCCGCCCGGGAGATCGCCGGCTCATAGCGTACGGCGGACGGAGCCTCTCCGGGGCCAGCCAGCAAGTAGGGGCAGGCCAGCAAGTAGTCGTCTCCGACTCTTTGGGATCCTCGTGGCCGGCCCTCCTGCGCCCGGAATGTGCGACGATTCCCCAACGCGCTGCCGAGTGCCCCGTCGATCAGCCAGATGGGAGCAACTCCGACCGAAAGTGAATAGCGACCGTCACCCTGGTGCACGATGATACTGGCTGGCTGATCCCAACCGAAGCGGTTGGGCGCGAGCCCGATGCAAAGCCGGATCCTTCGTGGGTCCGGCCGTGAAAGGATGAAGTATGGCTATAGGTCCGGTCCAGCTACTCGTACTTGGATTCGATCATCCCAATTTCCAGGGAGAGGTCATTGCTGAGCTCGATCGGCTTCGTCAGACCGACACGATTCGTGTGATCGACGCATTGGCGGTCTTCAAAGATGCTGATGGTGAGATCGAGGTGGCACACCTGAGCAACCTCACGAGTGAAGAAGCTGTTGAGCTGGGGTCCAAGGTTGCCGCGCTGATCGGTCTTGGTATCGAAGGCGAGGAAGGGATGGAGGTCGGTGCGGCGATCGGCGCCGAAGCGGCGGCTGAGGGCATTCAAGTGTTCTCGGACGACGATGCCTGGGATGTCGTTGAGGAGATCCCAAATGATTCTGCTGCAGCGCTCCTTCTCATCGAGCACCACTGGGCGGTGCCCTTGCGTGACGCCATTGCCCGCGCCGGTGGCTACCGAATCAGTGATGGCTTCATCAGCCCCATCGATCTCGTCGCGATTGGTCTTGTCGCGGCTGCGGAGGCGGAGGACCAAGTTGCGCTCGATGCGGCCCTGTGAGGGGTAGGATCAGAAGTACGACAAGGAATGGAGGTCGATGATGCCGGCAGTACGCAGAGTAGCGAGGCGGACTTCACGGCGCACGGCACGTCGCCGGCGCTGAGACATCTTCCGACAGTTCATCTACCGACGACCTGAGCCGATGCCGCCCATTGAGGGGTGTCGCCTCAGGTTGTCTTTTGTTGGGCAACCGGCGAGCAGCTGCAGATGCTCGTGCAATGCCAAGTCCAGACTTTCGAGACAATGCAGTGACTGGAACTCCGGACTCGGCAACTTTGTCGACACGGTGTGACGAGTCGCTGGACTTGGCCTGGCCGTTGCACGGTCTACGGCGTCGATGAACCGAGGACGGCGTCACACAGCGCCTGATCGCTCCACGGGCGGGTGGCGATCCAGTTGCGTCCCGCGGCACCGAGGGCGACGGCGTCCGTGGGGTCATCAAGCCAGCGGGCCACCACCTCGGCCGCTTCCCCAGGACGCACCACGGCCCCGCATCCGGCATCGTGCACCACGGTCGACTGCGCCGGGAGGTCCGAGGCCAACACCGCAAGCCCTGAGGTCATGTACTCCCACACCTTGGAGGGAACGGCTCGCCGGTAGGCCCGAGTGTCCTCGAGCAGGCTGATCCCGAACAGCGCAGTGCGGGCAATCTCCCAACTCTCCAAGTAGGGGCGCCTTCCATAGACCCGGATGCGCTCGGCACCGTCCGCCGCAGCGACGATGCGGCGAGCTTCTGCGCTCATCGGCCCCACCAGATCCACCTCCAGCCCAGGGACGGCGTCGACCAGTTCCACGATGCGGCGGATGCCCCGGCTGATGGTCACATCCCCGACGTACACACCCCTGGTGGTACGCGACGCACTCGACGGCAGCCACTCGGGATTCGGCTGATTGCCGACGATCGCCTCGCCGGTGCGGGCCAGATCTGCCGAGACCACCATGGTCGCCGCCGCCAGCCGGGTACCAAGCCGGCGATGGACGTCGGCGAGGAGACCAAACAGGCCGGCCCCACCGATCGGGACCCAGGACCGGTTCCTCGCCACCAGCCGGTAGTCCTCATGCACGTCGATGATCGGTCGGACACCCCGCAGCCTCGCCGCGATCGGACCCATGACGAACAACTCGGGGTCCGGGAAGATCGCAACGTCCGCCCCAACGATGGCGCCGAACGTCGTGAACGGTCCGAGCAGGAAGCGCTTCCACCGGGATCCGGACACGGTGCGGACGACGTCGACGGAGCACCCCGCCGCCCTGAGGGAGAGCGCATGCCGGGTGAGCCTTCCGTCGCGAGGATCGTGAGCGGTCGTGACGATGACGACCCTGGGGTGCGTAGGCTCTTGGTCGCTCACGGACTCGATGATACGCCCGACTTCACACTGGCTCAGGAACCGTGAAACTCGTCGCCAGAGTCACCGGCGCCGCGGTCTGCGCCGAGGCACCGATGGCATCGAGGATCTCGGCCATGTGGACGGCGTGGCCGGGGCCGAGCCGGCACGGCCGGTCCTCGCTGATGGCGGCGACCAGTTCGGCGACGCCGACCGACCAGTCGAGCTCGTCGGGAGCGGCAGGCGATCGGGACCGGCTGGAAGTCGTCGCCGTACGCCGCCTCTTCGACGAGAGAGTCCGGGGAGAACCAGGAGTGGAGCCGGAGCGTGCGCTGGTCGCCGTGCATCTCGATCCCCTCGTCACCCTTGGCGTAGAAGTTCACCGTCATCCGGACGGTTGGGCCGCTGCCGTGGTGGAGCTCGACGAGCCAGTGATCTGGGGTCGTCACGGTGAAGCTCTCGCCGGTCATGGTGGTGCGTTCGGGCAGCAGAGTGGAAGCCGTGGCGTGGAGCTCGACGACCGGGCCGAAGGTGGCGGTGAGGAACGCCAGCGGGTACACGCCCACGTCGAGGATCGGCCCTGCGGCGTAGAAGGGCGCAGGGTTGGGGTGCCAGGTTTCGATCCTCCCGTGGTTGACCTCGGCGTAGACCAGGCGCACGGCGCCGAGGCGGCCGCCGCGCACCCGTCCGATTGCGGTCTGCTGCGCCTGCCCGAGAAAGGTGAAGGGCGCCGAAGCCAGCCTGAGGGAGTTGGACTCGGCCAGCCCGGCAAGCTCGCGGGCATCTGGCAGGGTCATGGCCACGGGCTTCTCGCTGTAGACGTGGCACCCTGCGTGCAGCGCAGCCTTTGAGACCGGGTAGTGGGCTTCGAAGATGGTGAGATTGATCACGAGGTCGGCGGCGTCGACCGCCGCGTCGAGCGTCGTGAAGGCTGCCGTGTCGTATTCGGCAGCCATCGCCTGAGCCCGGGACGGGTCGACGTCGTAGAAGCCGGCGAGTTCGACGACGTTCTGCGCCGCGAGGTCGCGGGCATATGCGGCGGCGATGTTGCCGCAGCCGACGATCGCGGCCTTGATCACGCGGTGGCCACCCATGCCTCGAGGAGCTCGTACCCGGCCCGGAGATCGTCGCGCGGGTCCCAACCGTTGGGCTCGTGTTCGATGCCGACGGCGCCGTCGTACCCGATCTTGGCAAGCGCGTCGAGGCACCCGGCGAGGTTCGCCGAGCCGCTGCCGGGCCGCATTCCGGAGCCGGTGGCACCGTCGACGTCTTTGAGATGAACGGTGAAGATGTGGTCGGAGAGTTCACGGATGGCGGTGGGCGGATCGAAGCCCTGGATGGTCCACCACCCCGTGTCGGCACACGAGCCGAGCCACTCGGAATCCCCGATCACGGCAAGGACTTCGGCGGGGGTCCTTTCGGGATGGTTCTCGATGGCGAAGCGGACATCGTGGGCGGCGAGCACGGCGAGGGCGTCGGTTCGCTGCGCCATCAACGTCGGTGATCCTCCCCCGATGATCGTGGCACCGACCTCGTTGGCCACGGAACAGAACCCTTCGAGCGCCTCGATCGTGTCACACCAGGCGGCGAGGCTGTTCACTTCCATCCTGTGGCCGTCGAGCGAGTCGCGAGCGGCTGCGAAGTGGCTCGGCGTCGCCCACTCGTAGTGCAGGTGGGCGCCCCACAGATCGATGGTGCGGTAGCCGAGGTCCGCAACGTCGTCGAGCAAGGCGTCGAAGCGCTCGGGGAAGGTGTCGACGGGAGCGAAAAACTCTTGGGTGGCGGTGTCGCCTTCGCTCCACTCCGACATCGTCCCGTATCCGAGTTCCCGGGTCACAAAGCTGGCCGTCACGAGTGAGATAGTGGGCATGGGGCCAATCTAGAGGCGTGCCGGCCGGGTCGATTCGTGGCGAGCGCTTCTGCGGGCGTATCGACGCGGTTGCGGTCGGTGCCTATAGCTGCATTCCCGGACCGTCCGGGTAGCGGACCGCACCCCACAGGCCATCCCGGGCTGCGGCCGGGTGGAGACCGACCCGGGCGAAGGCCAGCTCCTGCTGGCGGCAAGCCTCATCGAGGGCCGCCGCGACGTCGACCGCCGGGACCTGCCGGCGCGTCATGAGCACCTCTCCCCCGACGATCACGGTGTCGACATCGGCCCCGGTGGCGAAGTAGACGATCTGGTGGACGGGATGGGTGAAAGGAGTGAGGTGCGGTTTGGCGGTGTCGAGGAGGACGATGTCGGCCGCCTTGCCCACCTCGATCGATCCGACTTCGTCGCCCATGCCGAGGGCGCGAGCTGCTCCGATGGTGGCGAGCTCCATTGCGATGCCGGGCGGGAACATGGCGGGATCACGGCGGTCGGCCCTGTGATAGCGGGTGAGCTGAAACATGTGACGAAACATGTCGGCGGAGCGGTCTGGTGCGGTGGCATCGGAACCCAGCCCGACCGTGACCCCGGCGGCCATCAGTTCTGGCACGGGGCATCGCCCGAACTGGGAGTAGATGGCGGAGGGGTTGTGGGCTACGGCGGTTCGGGTGCGGGCAAGAAGGTCAATGTGGGTTTGGTCCAGGTCGACGGCGTGCGAGATCACTGTCCTTGGACCGAGCAGCCCGAGCTGGTGACTGGCGTCGACCGTGTCGGCACGGTGGCCGTCCTGCACGATGAGGATCTCGGCGTCGTCGGAGAGAGAACGCACTGCGGCAGCCCCGGCGACGAGCTCCGGATCGGGAGGCGTGCCGATGGCCTGCATGTCCAGCGTCGGGTACGTCAGCGCCACGGACGCGCGGGGGTGCTCACGCCACTCGCCCACAAGGGACTGGACGGCTGCCATCTGATCGGTGAAGGAGCTGGCACGGTGGTGCTTGGCTCCGTCGTCGTGGATGGTCGTCGTCTTGGGAAACGGCGGCGCTCCCGGGCCGACGGCCATCACGGATCGGACCCCGACCTCGGTGTAGCCCTGGAGGTGGGCGTTGCCGTGGCTCGGGTCGTCGCTGCGGATGGTGTGGCCTGCGCCGCCCAACATGGAGAGCGAGGTTGTCGTCCCGGCCATCAGCTTCTCGAGGGCGGTGAGCCGCGCCTCAGCCCTCCAGAAGTCGGGTGTGGCGCCGTGGAGGTAGACCTGCTCACAGGCCTGCATCCATGCCCCGAGGTCATCCGCCATGGTGCGAATGAGTGAGTGCCCGGCGTGGCCGTGTGTGTCGACGAGCCCCGGCATCGCCACCCCGTGCGGCATGTCGATCCGCTGCCTGGCCGTGTAGTCGCCCATCACCTCACGGGTCGGTCCGACTGCGACGATCCGCCCGCCATCGACGGCAACGGCACCATCAGTGATCACACGACGGCTCTCGTCAACGGTGATGACGGTGGCGACGTTGACAAGAAGATCGATCACTGGCCCAGGCTACGCCCTCCCCGGAGACGCTCCACATGCGGCTGAGGGTCTTCGCATACCGGAGCTGCCGGCTTCTGCACCCCGGGCGCCTCCCCCGTGTTCATGTGCGTCGCAGCACGTAGACGCGAGATTCCAGCTTGCCGAGTACCTGGTAGATGCTCCAGAGGGCGTTGCCGTACATCACCAGGTAGGGGGCCTCGCCGAACTCGTCGACGAGTTGGTCCTTCGCACGCCTGAGGCGGGAGACCTGGAGCAGGTAGTTGGGTGCAGTACCGGCCTCCTGTGAGGCTTCGGCCCATTCGGAACCGACGACATCAAGGCTCTCGATGCTGAAGCTGGATGCCTCGACCGCTGCCTCGAAGCCCGCGACCGACAGCCGCGCCGGGACCGTCGCCGTGTAGGCGCACAGCGTTGCCTTCTCCTTCGGCTCCAGCAACGGGGTGGCAAATACTTGGTGGACGACCATGGCACCGCCCGGAGAGAGCACGCGGGCACACTCGGCGAAGGCCGTATCGAGGTTCTCGATGTGTCCCAACATGTCGCGCGAGAGCACCAGATCAACCGCAGCGTCTTCGGCAGGGATGTCCTCGATGGCGCCGAGCCGCAATTCGACCATGTGGCCCAACTCGTGCTCGGCCAGGAGCCGTGCTCCTTCGGCGAGGTTGGCTGCGACGGGATCCACCGACACTCCTCGGCACCCGAAACGCTCAGCCATGACGAGAGAGTGGCGACCGTCCCGGCCTCCGATGTCCAAGACCACGTCGCCGGGCATCAACCCCCAGCGCGCCGATCGTGTCGAACAACGACGTGCTGGGCCTTGGATCGAGGCTGCGCTCCAAGACGCCGACCGCGGCCTCGTAGTCCCAATCGCCGTACATCTCTTGCACCGACACAGCACCGGCCCATATGTCATCCATCGGCGCATCGTACCGAGGAGGCACGTCACTGGATTCGCTGTGTCGCAGGATCGCTTTGACGGGGTCCACGGGATCTGTGAAGGGTCTTTGGGGACTGGCTGCCGCCCTCGTCGACGGAGGACACTGGTCGTGTAGACCGAGCGAGCACGAGGGCGCGCGCTCCGTCTGGAAAGCAAGCGGTGGCACCGTCACTCGGAGCTCGTCGAGGAGGTTGTGCCATGAGACACGCCAAGACACCAGTGCTGATCTATGCGCCCGGGTTGGGTCGCTACCCGGAGAACACGGCCGAAGGCGTCGCCGAGGTCTTGGCGAAGGTCATCGACCGCCGCCGGCCGACCGAGTTCAGCACGAAGTCTGATTCCGCCGTGACGGCGCCGAAGGGGCTGCGCGTGGGCAAGACTGTCGTGGGCGCCGACGATGCACCCGTGCTCCAGCTCTTCGAGCTGGACTATCACCCTCGGCTCGCCGACTCGGAAGGCATCGAAGGTCCTCCACCTCCGCCGGGCGTGATCCGGTCTTCTGTCTACGCGGCATACGGCTTCGCGAAGCTTCTGCGTGCGCTGGGACGACCTGCAAAGACCCTGGCGACGAAGTTCCAGCTGCTCGTGGGCTTTGCCGCGGTGGGATCACTTGTGCTCGCTGCGCTCGTTGCCATCTACGCAGCTCTGGTCGCCGCCGGCGTGAACCTCCCGCAACGACTGGATGGCATCTTCGGTGAGAACGCTGCTGGGTGGACGTTCGCCATCAGCGGGACCTTCGCCGTCATCGGCTGGTCGGCCTTCAGGAATCATGCACTTGCGTTGGCCACGACCGCTCGGCAACTGATCCGATACGTGCGCAACGAGGAAGCGAGGCGCGATACGGTTTCCCTCACCGTTGACGAGGCGATCGACGGTCTTCGTCAGAACGGATGGCACGGCCCGATTCATCTCCTCGGATACAGCTTCGGGAGTCTCGTGATGATCGACGCGCTCTTCCCCAAGATCAGGACACTGCGACCCGCCGAGCCGGCTGACGAGGCGGCCTCGTTGACGACCATCGGCTGCCCGATCGATCTCGTGCGCCTGTTCGAGCCCTCGTATCTCGACGACCGTGTGGAGCGACGACCACGGCTCCCTTGGGTCAACGTGTTCGATGCGGCCGACATCTTCTCGTCGAACCTCAAGAACAGGAACGACGAAAAAGGTGGTCCATCCAAAGCGCTGGCCCTCGGCAGTTCGGTTCCTACATCGATCAGGTATCTCGATGAGAAGCTTGGATTCTGGCAAGTCCTCTTCGCTCGAGGATTCCGCACCCATGCCGGGTACTGGGGTCAGCCCGATCGAGCGAGCTGCTTCAGCCCGCTGGTCGACGCCTGGGTCGAAGCAACCCCGGCGGCGGATCCGACGCCGGCGCCGCACGCCATGGCCACCTGACGAGCCTCGCCGGGGATGACACGCAGCGAGGTACCGGCAGGGGACCTCCGGGTCAAGGGCACGGCGCTCCGGCCGTGCGGATCGGAGCGCCGTCGTTCCCTCAGGACTTGTCCGAGCCTTCCCCCACCGGCTCGGCGCGGGTTGCGATGTACCCGACTTTGGTCGACAGGATCAGCCCGTAGTAGAGCGGCTTTTCGTTGCGAAGGACGTCGAGGATCTCGTCGAAGTGTGAGTACGGGTAGACGAGCCCGACACGTCCGCCCTTGAACCGGTTCTCCGGCAGGGCCGCTCCGTCTCGATAGAACTCGCAGCTCATGACGTTGCTGCCGTTGTGGTAGCAGTGGATGAAAGCCACGAGATCACCCGGGATCGCATCCTCGCCGTACAGCACGACCTTGTACTCGTCGATCGGCGCCGACACGAAGTTGAACGCACCGAGGTCGCCCGATATCCCGTGGGCACCCTGGGTGGGGTACACGTTCTTCTCGCAGTTCTTCAGCGCCAGACCCATCGGCGTGTTGCTCTTCATGGCCGAGTCCCAGAAGCACTTGGCCACCTTCTCGGAAGCTCCGATCAGGAGGTTCACGATGCCGCCCACGTAGGTGCGGGCACCAGCGTGCATCACTGCGGGTTGCAGAGGTGCGTTGAAGACCTGGCACGAGTTGAAGTACACCACGCCCGGCGCCAGCGGCATTCCCGGCACTCCATTGAACCAAGCGGAGCCCAGCGTGCCGTCGTGCAGGACGATGCCGCCGGTGAAGCCGTGCCCGACGTTCACAAAGCCGCGCAGCCCGGACGCCAAGTAGTGCCTGTAGTTCGCAACGGTGGCGTCGGCTCCCAGCAACACATGCGACTTCAGCCCTGCGTTGAGTGCTGCTTGGTGGATGTGCTCGACAGCCTCGAGGGCGCTTGGGATTTCCGGTACGGGTGTGGCCGCGATGAAGTCGAAGGAGACTCCCGGCGGGTAGCTCAGCCCCTCGCCCGCAAGCTCCTCGTCTTCATCGTCCTCGGTCTCCTGATAGTCGTCGCGATAGGCCATGACCTCGTACGTGTCATCGACGTCCACACGTACCACGTCGGCCAGATAGGTGTCCTTGCGCAGCATGTAGACGACGAGGTGATCCGGGGAGCCGTCCGGCTTCCGCCTCACCTTGACCTTGACGCTCTGGTACTCGGCCTTTTCCCTGGGTACGACCTGATTCCGCACCACGTCGACGACGCGGCCTTCGTCCCTGGTGTCGTAGGCAGCCTGCGCTCCAGCTGATCCAAATACGGTGATTTCGACGTTCTCGTTGGCCATGACGACCCCTTCGTTCGATGAATCGTTGGAGGACGGGCATCACAACGCAACAGAACGTTTCAGCCGACACCCGCACCTCAATGCCAACCCGGGACCCTCTCCCCTTTCGTTGACGCCCGAGTGGCGGGCCACGTACTCCGCCATCGTCCGCCGCTCAGAACAGCCGAGCTAGGGCAGATGGTCACGGTGCCGTCCCGGCGGGGCCTTCGACCTCACCGAATCAACCGAAAATCCTCTCGCGATCGGAGCGCTGGGTCAGAACAGGTTGTCGTTCGTGTTGAGCAGCCAGACCGCATCGTCCTCAACGCCAAGATCGTCTCGGATCCTCACAAGACGTGGATCCCACACGACACATCCTCGCGCCATGTGCCCTGTTTGTCGGCGCACCGTGAAGTGCCGGGACTGCCAAGGAGCACTTCGACCCTGGCCGCTGCGGCCGCCGCGAGTTGGGATGCAGGAAGGGGCCGGGAGGAGGTGGCAGCGCGAGAACCTCAGACATCAATGCTCGGATCCTGAATTCTCACGAGTGATGGTTGGCGGCGCTCCGCCAGCCGCAGAGGGGAGAAGGCAATGACTCAGGAGTTGATAGGCGAGAGCCGGGACGACCTGACCGCGCCCCGAGAGTTGATCATCATCGCCAAGGCGGACGCCGGGTTGCGAGCCACGCCCCAGGGCGTCGAGTCGACGAGCGGCGTCGACGTGAGCGCCCTTGCCGACCTGGTCGCAAGCGAGGACATCGTGATTCGCCCGCTGTTCGGAACCAGCGAGGAACGGCTCCAGGCCGAAGCCGATGCTCTCACCCGAGATACCGGCGCCGACGTCCCGGATCTATCTGTGTTCTACAAGGTCGAGGCGCCCGACGAGGTCCTCGACGACCTTGCGGAGCGGCTGCGAGAGAGCGAGGTCGTCGAGACCGCATACGTGAAGCCACCCACCGAACCAGCGCACCTCGTGCTCAACGAGATGGAGCCCCTGAGCGAGCCTGCGCCGGCCACGACTCCGAACTTCGAGCCGCGCCAGGATTATCTGGACCCGGCTCCGACCGGCATCAACGCGTATCACGCCTGGACCGTGCCGGGAGGGCGTGGCACGCAGGTCCGGATCATCGACATCGAACGTGGCTGGAACTTCGCCCATGAGGACCTGCTCTCGAACCAGGGGGGCGTGATCGACGGCACGAACGCACCCGACAACAACCACGGAACGGCCGTCATCGGCGAGATCGGCGGCGACGTCAACACGATCGGCATCACGGGGATCTGTCCGGATGCTCGCGTCAGCGGGGTGTCGTGGAATCCCGCTGGGACATCGGCTGCGATCCACACGGCTGCGAATCACCTGACCGCCGGCGACATCATCCTCATCGAGGTCCACCGTGCCGGCCCAAAGTACACGATCGGTGACTGGACCCGATTCGGATACATCCCGGTCGAGTGGTGGCCAGATGACTTGGTTGCCATCCGGTATGCGGTCGGCAAGGGCGTCATCGTGGTCGAGGCAGCCGGCAACGGCGGCCAGGATCTCGACGACCCGATCTACGACACGAACCCGCCGTCACCCCTGGGGCCGTTCCCGTTCTGGTGGAGAAACCCGTTCAACTCGGCGAACAAGACCTCGGGTGCGGTCCTCGTCGGCGCAGGTCTCCCTCCGGCGGGAACCCATGGGAGGACCAGCCAGCCCGCCACCGGCGACGTGTACGCCGACAGGGGCCGCTGCTACTTCTCCAACCACGGCTCGCGGGTTGATGCCCAGGGTTGGGGCTGGGAGGTGACGACCACCGGCTACGGCGATCTGCAAGGCGGGATGGACAAGAACCAGTGGTATACAGACGAGTTCAGCGGGACGTCGAGCGCCTCGCCAATCGTTGTCGGCGCCCTCGCCTGCGTCCAGGGGGTCCGTCACGTGAACGGCGGTGCACTGATGACGCCCGAGGAGGCGCGGAAACTGCTGCGCACCACCGGATCGGCTCAACAAGACGCACCCGGGTTCACGTTTGTGCCCAGCATGACGGGCACTGGCTATCCGCAGAACCACCCGGTTCGACCGGCGACCCAGCGCATCGGCAACCGTCCGGATCTGGCGAAGCTGATCTCCCCGGTCATCGCCCACGAGGTCGGGTCGTACTCGGTGCTCATGATCACCGGCTACGGCAATGCCAACCAGATCGGCTTCGTGTACCTGTACACACCGACGGGCAAGTACATCGGGTATGTGGGGATCATCAAAGACTCGGCACCGCTACCGGGCAACGTCGTGTGGCCAAACGGCATCCTCAATATCTACTTCCACGAGGCGGAGCTCGTCGCTCTGCTCGACACGCTGCGCAACGAGCGGCCGGTGTTCGCCAAGTTCCACACGATCTTGAAGTGGGGCTCGGTCGGGACCGGACGTGAACCCGTCGGCGAGCAGGAGGTACCCGCAACACCCTGATTGATCGAGCACGACGCCACCGCACGCCGGTTCGTGATCGCAGAGACCGACCGGCGTGCGGGTTGCGGCGTTGCGTTCAACGAGTCGGGTGGCCAGTCTGCCGATATCCCTGTGCCGTATGGGATTCCTACGCTCGTCGACTCTCGTCGTGGGTAACAGTCTCTGCGTTTCGCGGACACGCCGCGGACCAGACGCAGAGCAAGACATGCTGTGTTCAATCAGGGACGTCCTCGGTGCGCCGAGGCCAGTCAGTTCGGGACCCCGGACACACACTCGATGAACGGCACATCGTCGAGATGCCACGCCACGGAAATCCCGACGACGTCGACGGGCTCGCCGAGGACAGAACCGGGTTCAGGGCCGCGACATTGGTCTCGGCGGAGCGCGCCGTACTCGGGCATACGCAGTCTTGGCGCGTCCTTTCAGCTTTGGGCCGACCACGATGTGCATGCCATCGATGGCGACTCTTGCGAGGGAGACCAGCTCCTACCTACCCTTACTCGACCGGCGATCGAGGCGTGGAGCCGGCTACGCGCGAAGAGGGGTCCCATGAAAGCTCTTGTCGTTGGTTCGACCGGGCAACTCGGACGACAAGTCGCCCGAGGTCTTGCAGAGGACGGCCACACCGTCAGCGGGTTGGTCCGCGTGTCCTCAGACAAGGCAGTGGTGAGCCAACTCCACCAATGGGGAGTGGACACGGTCGTCGGTGACCTCAAGGATCCCGCATCGCTCCGTCGAGCCTGCGCGGGAGCGGACACGGTGATCACAACGGCTTCAGCGCTCGGAGCGGACGGACCCGAGGATACCCTGGTCGCCGTGGACCAGGAAGGGCAGAAGGCCTTGATCGATGCTGCGGTCAACGCCGAAGTCGGTCGACTCATCTTCGTCTCGATACTCGGCATTCGGGCCAACTCGCCATTCACCGCAGCCAAGCTCGCCGTCGAAGAGCACCTGACGCGTTCTTCGATCGATTTCGTCACTGTGCAGCCCTCCATCTTCATGGATGTGTGGCTCTCACCGCACGTTGGCTTCGACTGGCAAGGAGGACATGCGACGGTGTATGGCGAGGGGACGTCACCCATGGCCTGGGTGGCCATACCGGATGTCGCAGCGATCCTGAGGGCCGTAGCCACCGACGGCACCTTCTCACGGACGGTACTCCCCATACTCGGGCCCGAGGCGCTGACCCCGAACGAAGTCGTAGCGATCTTCGAGCAAGTCACCGGCCGGGCGTTCGAAACCGAGTACGTTCCAACGGCAGCTCTCGAAGCGCAACGCGCAGACGCCGCCCATCCCGTTGAACAGGCGTTCGCAAGTCTCATGCTCCGGTACGCGGCCGGGGACCCGCCGAACGTGGAAAGGCCCTCAGGTCTACCGATTCCGCAAACCACCGTTGAGGCCTACGCGCGCGGCCTCGTGGATGTGGCCTGACTTGGCTGCTCAACAACCAAACCAGCCCTACGACCTCGAAGAGGCGATCGAACATCGGAGAGCCTTCCGAGCTCTGCTTGGCCCGGCGATCGACGACGCCACCACCTCCAAGCTCGCTCAGGCAGCCCGCTTGAGCCCATCCGCGAACAACGCGCAGCCGTGGCGGTTCGTGTTCGTGCGCGACCCCCAAGTGCTCGAGTCCTTTTCTACACACAATGCGCTGCCCGACTTCAACCAATGGGCGTACCGCGGATCGATGTTCGTAGTGGTTTGCGGCAGCCAAGCGGACGACGCCACCGTCAAGGTGGCTCATCGGAGCTTCACCACCGCACCTGACGGAAGCAAGATCCTGCTCGAGCGTCCGCTCTTCTTGTTCGACATCGGCATCGCAACCGGGTTCATGATGCTGATGGCAACCGAGCTCGGCCTGGTCGCCCACCCGATCGCCGGCTTCGACGAGGCTCGAGTGAAGCAGCTGTTGGCTATTCCGGATCCGGAGCAAGTGGTTGCGATGCTCATCGTGGGCGTCAAGAACCCGGATCCCGAAGCCATCGATGAGCTTCCCAAGGACCTGCGCCAGGACGAGCGCCGACGTCCGCCGCGCAAGCCCGTTGAAAGTTTCGCCTTTCGGGACCGCTACGGTGCGCCGCTCTGATCCGAGTCGGGGACGATCCTGAGATAGCAATACTCGCGCAGCACCGTGCGTCGCATTGCGTGTACGTCGAGGTAGTCGAGAGAAGAGGCCTCTGCCTCGAGGTCGTGTGGCACCGAACTTCCCAGCCGCGTCTCGAAATACCACCGCCAGAGCTCGTCGTCGGTGATCCCGGCGGCCCGCGACGTCGGGTTCTCGAGGCCGCGGAGCGCGAGCGCCTCTTGCTTGTCACGAGCCCGTTCTTCGAGGCCACCCTGCAGGCCGGATAGCCGAAGCAAGTCGGCTATCGCACCATCGATCTGTCCTGCGTAGATGGCAGTGATCCGGCGCGCCTTTGCCCGATCGACAACGAGGTCGGCAAAACTCTCTCTCGAGAGACCCTGCTCAACGAGCCAGTCATCCATCTGTCGCGGCGTGTGCAGCCCGAGGCCCCTTCTGAGGCTGTCGACCTCCACCTGGATCGTGAAGTCGCCGACCTCGCCTCCGCTGTCTCTCGCAAGCTCGAGAGCCAAGACATGAATGAGGGCCCTCGTTCGAAGTGCTGCGTACTCGAGGGGATCGAGGCGCGCTTCGTCGAGCACGGCGTCATGTTGGTAGGTCTCGGTCCCAGGCGCCGTGGACAGTGACCTCCGATCGATTCGTCGAACGACTTGATCCCATGCGTCGGTGTAATTGAATCGATACGACACAGTCTCCCGCGAGTCGCCGTGCTCCCAACGGTCGGCGGCCATCTGCTGGAGCATCGCGATTGCATCGACCTGCTTCTGATCGACGCGGCCTTCCAGCAGCCAGCGCCGAAAGTCGGCCACTTCTGCAGCCGGAACGCCGGCTGCAGAAGCCGCGTCGCACATCCGGGCGTACGATCGCTGCGGATAGAACAACCCCTTTGCAGCGGCAGTCATTGTCGCCGCAGACTCCGACCGCAGGACTCCGGCGCCCAAGGCGGCATCTAGAGTCGCGCGGATGTTGACCAGAGCGTCCGACATCGGCATGAAGCCGAGTTCTGCCGGTGCGTGCACGACAGCGACCTCGTCATCGTCTTCGAGTACCCCATCTGCCAGCCAGCGGAACACTTTGCCGACACCACGCATGCCGAAAGGATGCAACTCGGCTGCTCGAAGCGCACCCATGCTTCCAGCGCCGTAGACCCTCACGCCTCGTGACATCGCCCACAGGATCTCCTTGTGCCAGACGGCGGGGACGCGCTCGAAGAAGCCGTCGATGATGCCAATCGCCCAGGGCTGCTCCTTGGTGGCTGCGTACACATCGCCCTGTGCGGCGGGAGCGAAGTAACGAGCATCGAGGAACGCTGATCGATCCACGTTGTACAGCGTTGGCCCTGAGAAGACGACCATATCTGATCGCTGCATCACGTCGACGAGGCCCCAACGAGCTTGCGGACCCGAGCCCCCGGAACGTATCCAGGTCCTCCTGGCTTGGTTTCGAGCCCAGGAACGACGGCCCTGACGACGGGGATGCACACCTCAGGATGAGTGAGGTCGACCAGCACGACCTGGGGGTAGCCGGCATTGCGCAGATGGTTGACGATCCACGCCAAGTCGCCTCCGCAGTCCTCGGCGTCGTGGGACGGTGCCTCGTCGTGCGCGCGGACCCCTTTCTCATTCGTCAGGCGTTGCCGCACGGCTGAGAGTCGGTCGGGATTCCGGGTCAACTCGTACTCGGCTCGCTCGACATCGTCGCGCGAGCCCGAAATGCGGGTGAGGCGGCTCTGGGCTGCCTCGCTCAAAGCTCGGAACAGGGCCACGTCGCGGGACGGGTGACAGCCCAGACCGGAACTGGGATAGAGCGGCCTCAAAGCATCATCGCCACTCGTGATGATGGTGCTGCGGTAGGCCGCAACGCCAACATCGCTCGTCATGTCCCACACGGCCACGAGCATCCCTGCCGCCTCGAATCGATCGATGAGCTGTCGACACGCTTCATCCGAGATAGAGGCAAGATCCAGCCGACGACCCTGCCGATCCTTGGGTGGCCGAAATTGCCAGAGCGCGTACGCATCGCGTTCGATCACTTCGGAGACCGCGTGCACGGCGGATTCGCGAGGGTGATTACCGGAGGCCAACCCGTTCGAACTCATCGGAAAACACCCGGAGCCCTCGGGGAGCGGAAGCGTGAGGTCCAGATGGACCATCTCATACGGAACCCACACCGGCTTGTCGACAGCGATATCCAAACCCTCGACCCACGGGAGTCGGAGATGATCGTGGTAGCGGCTGATTGACAGCTGAGGAAGCTGCGCAGCATCGACCACCCGATGTCGCACGCGCATCTCCGCGGACGACGCAAGCCTCAACGGAAGCGCGATGCGCTCGGCGTGCCAGGATTCGATCGACTCCATCAACGCCGATACGCGCGCTTGGTCGAGTGTGAGGCCTTTGCCTTGCGACACCGACAGCGACCTCGAGTTGGGTCTGTAGGCCACAACCACGGGAATACCGATATGGTCGAGACCGGTGATGTTCGCAACCCGAGTGATCCCAAAGGCGCTCGCCAGCGGGAGCAGCCTCTCGAGGGTCTGCACCGGGTTCAGCGCACGGTGCGTTCCGATTCGGAATCGCTTGAGATCCGATTCGCTGAGGCCGTTCGCCTGCAGCATCGGAGCTAGCGCGGGATCGGCAGCGGGCTCGGCGCCGACCGAAGGTCAGTCCTCGTAGGGCTGGCTCTTTCGGAAGCTGCCCAGGTTGAGCAGGTAGCAGAATGCATCGGGCTCCGGCCCGGGATCGTCTACCGTCGGAATGGCGGCCGTCGAGACGCCTTGCTCCAGGAGCCCATTGATGAGCTGGTAGCGGTTGTCCTTCAAGTCGACGTGCTCTAGTTGATTCAATGTGTCCTGGGTCAAGTGGTAGACTTTGCCATCGTCGTTGGCGATGACGATATCCCGCTCGAACTTTGCCATGTGGCCAGCCTCTCCCTGTTGGCCTGCGTACCGTGGGGCGAGGATACACGACAGCGCGCCGCGGCGCCCAGTCCTCAGGTATCGAGACCTGCTACTGCTGCTGCCCGAAGAACCTCCTTGGCCGCGTCTAGGACCGTCGTTGACTCACCAACGGCCGCCTGAAGCCGCTGCAAGGCTTCTGCGACAGCATTGGGAAGTCGCTGCTGAGCAGGATCGAGCATCTCCCGGGCGAACGCCGCAAGCGACTTGGGATCCTTCCGGTCCACTGCCAGACCCAATGTTGGCAGCAGCCCGAGCCAGCGGAACGGCCATACCATCTCCATGTGTCGCCACGCCGTGAGTGCCGCCTCGGCGAGTTTCTCGGACTGCTCCGGTTTGCTGCTTCGGTGCGCCACCCAGGCGAGGTTCGCATCGGCCAAGCCGACGTACTCGACCATGTTCTCGGCCTCCGCCTCGGATCTTGCGTGTGTGGCATGCTCCTCGGTCTCACGGACATTGCCTGCGAGCCGGTGCGCCGTGGCGAGATAGGACAGGCAGCGCACCTCCACCGCACGGTGGCCGGTCCGCCTCGCCAGATCGAGCGCGGAATCGAGCTCGGCCAGTGCATCTGCAGCACGGAAGGCAAAGAGCTGACAGAACGCGAGCGTGAATCGAGCTTCGGCAAGAAGGCTCGTGTCACCGGCCATCTCTGCGCCACGAACGTACTCGTACACGTGCTCGAAAGTCTCCTCGCTCATGAAATACTGATCATGCCGGAAGTCGAAGAGTGTCAGCTGCTCGAAGAACTCCGCTCGCTGCCGGGGTTGCGCGCCAGCTTCGACGTATGGCCTCACCTCTTCGATCAACTTCAGCATCTGGGCGCTGTCGTCGAACCAGTAGAGCATTTTCAGCTTCGCGATCTTCACGTTGAGCCACTCGACACGCTGTTCGGAGCTGTCTTCCACGCGCTCCAGCGCTGCTTCGGCGGCGGAGAAGGCCTCTTCAGCTCCGCTTCGATCCTGTTCGAGAACTACGCCGATCCGTCTGTGCAGCCGTGCGAGATGAAGCGGATTTCCCGCGAATCTCCTCGCCTCGTCGAAGGTGCTGATCGCATCAGATTGCCGGCGCATTCTTGCGAGCAGATCACCCTTGCGCTCCATCACGCTCAGCAGCTCCGAGCCGAACCTGATCTGCGACTCGGGGTCGTCCTTCACGATGCCGGAATCCGTCACCCGCCTCAGAGCCTCAATGGCGCTGTCGTAGAAGGCGAGTGACTCCACGTTGGCGAATCTCCCGGCCGAGCGTTCCCCGGCAGCCACGAAGTACTCGGCTGCCCGGACGTCGTGGCCGGCCCGCTCCCAATGTTCTGCAACGACTTCGGGCCGTAACTCGATTTCGCGTGCGTACTGGTCCTCATAGGTCTCGGCAACGCGCTCATGTAATCGTCGTCGGGTCTTATTCAACAGTGACTCGTACGCAGCCTCGCGCAGCATCTCGTGCCTGAACTCGTACGTCGGGGGCTCCTCGTTGCCCTTCTGCACCAGGATGTCGGCGTTCACCAGCCGTTCGAGAGCCGGCTGGACATCTATCGACGCCGGCACGACAGCCGCAAGCAGATCGGCGCGGAACTCGTGGCCTAGAAGGGAGGCGTGCTGCACGAGGCGCTTGTCGAGCCGAAGCTGATCGAGCTGGGCAGCGAGCAATCCACGGAGGGTGGCCGGTACGGCCAAGCTCGAACCGGGCCCGGGCAGGTCGGTGGGGCCCGTCGGGTTGATGGCGGCGTTGACGAGTTCCTCGACGAAGAGGGGGACACCGTCGGATCGAGCGACAATGGCTTCTGCTTGTGCGTCATTCAGGCGCTCGGCTCCTGCGAGCTCCATGACCAAGGCGGCGACTTGAGCCGATGGCAGCGGCTCGAGTCGGATGTGGCGAATCGGGGGCTGCAGCTTCCGCAGCCAGGGTGCGGCGCTCGGCCGAGCAGTCAGCACCATCAACAGAGAGACCTTCGATGGTTGCTGTGCGATCAGCGTGATCAGCTCCACTGTCGATGGGTCGGCCCAGTGCACGTCCTCGATGACCAGGACGAACATCGACGAGCGAGCGATTCGCCGGATGAGTTCGGCGATCAACGCCATCGTCCGCTGTCTCCAGACCTCGGGCGTGTACTCGAGACCCTCCCTTCCAATTGAGAGGGAAAGCAGAGAGGCAAGGAGCGGGAGCGCCTCGGCCCGATCTATGCCGCCGCGGTTGAGGAGTTGGCGGAGCATCTCCAGCTGGCGCTCTTCGGGCTCGTCCACCCCGGTCTCGGCGAGGCTCGAAACCAATTGGATGAAGGGATGAAGGAAGCTGTTCTGCTTGAACTGCGAACATGCGGTGAACTCCCATTGCAGCTCGGTCCCCGAGAGCCTGTCCTGCGTGGCGGCCAGGAGCCGCGACTTGCCCATCCCCGCGTCCGCCTCGAGAACCACGAGGGTCTCCTCGTGCTCCATTGCAGCGTGTGCTGCACTGATGACCAGGTCGAGCTCCTGCTCCCGACCCACCATGCGACCGCGCCTCAGACGCGTCCGAGGACGCTCGACGACTCGGAGCACCCGGTAGGCCGTAATGGGAAGGCTGACGCCCTTCAAGGCCTGAGGACCGAGGGCCTCGAACTCGAACTCCTCAGCAATCAAACGATGCGTTGTCTCGCTGACGAGTACGCTACCCACCGGCGCCTTGGCCTCGAGTCGTGCCGCCACGTTGGGTATGTCGCCGACCGCGAGCGCCTCCTGTGAAGCACCTGCGCCCACCTGGCCGACGATTGTCGGACCGCTGTGGATCCCGACGCGCACGTTCAGCAGGTCTGCATCGGCAACGAGATCTCCGGCCAGTAGCGGAACATCCCTGGCGATCTCGAGCGAGGCCAGTACGGCGCGCTGCGGATCCTCGGCGTGGGCAACTGGGTAGCCGAAGTACGCCATCGCCCCGTCGCCCATGTATTTCACGACGTACCCGTCATATCGGCCAATCGCGTCCTCGCAGATGGCGTAGTAGGAGCGAACCGTGTCGCGGTAGTCCTCCGGATCGACCTTCTCCGACAACGCGGTCGAGCCAACGAGATCGACAAAGACGATCGTCAAGGGACGCCGCTCGGCCTCGTCATCCGGGGTGAGCTGCGTGAGACGGTTCCCGCATTCGCCGCAGAACTTGCTCGACTCGGGGACTTCCGAGCCGCATGCGTCGCATCTCATCGACTTCGCCTCCGAGTAGGTCCTGCACCACCGTGTAAGGTGCTGCCACCGTACCGTCGAAGGCCCCGATGATGCCCGACAAGCGACCAAACAGCCACACGAAGGGGATGCTTGCTCGCGATCTGGCAACCCACTACGGCTTCCCAGAAGCGACCGGCAAGGACCAGCGGATCGCCATCGTCGAACTCGGCGGCGGATACCACGAGGCGGACCTCGAGGCGTCATTCGACGGGCTGGGCGCCGCACCCAAGGTGACATCACATCCCGTCGAGGCCACCTTCCGCGGTCTCCCCATCACTGGCCAGAACGCCCCGCTCGATACCGACACCATCGGCAAGGTCCTCGACGCGTTGGCTCGTCCGGGCGCAACGCTCACCGATGTGGCCGCCCGGTTCCACCCCGATGAAGAGTGGCAGGTGTTTCTGGGAACCCTCGAAGCGACCCTCGATGTCGCCGTGGCGGGATCGCTTGCCAACGAGGCTTCGATCGACGTGTACTTCGCTCCCTACTCGTCGAGTGGCCTCGCCACCGCGATCGATGCTGCCGTGGCGACCAAGCCGACCGTCATCTCCATCAGTTGGGGTCTCTCCGAGTCGCAGTGGTCAGGTGGTGACGATGATCTCAACGTCGTTGACACAACACTCGCCAGGGCGAGGAGCCTAGGCATCACCGTGTGTTGCTCCTCTGGTGATTTCGGGTCGCTCAACGAGCCGGCCGGCGGTGACGGCCTTGCCCGCGTCAATTTCCCAGCTTCGAGTCCCAACGCCCTGGCCTGTGGGGGTACAACATTCCGGCTGTCCGCGGGCAAGGTGCTCGCCGAAGAGGTGTGGAACACGCCGATGCTCGGGACTCACGTCGCGTCCGGTGGAGGCGAGAGTGGGGTGTTTGCCCGACCCGACTATCAAGCCAGCCTGCCTGCACTGCCAACGAAGGGGGTCTGGCGGTCGCCAAGGCGTTCGGTCGGAACCCCGGGGAGGCTCGTCCCAGACGTCTCGGCTCTCGCCGATCGTGCCATCGGCTATGCAATGACGCTCGGAGGCCGGCCGTTTGTCGGGCACGGGACCAGCGCCGTCGCACCACTCTGGGCTGCCCTCCTCGCCCGCATCAGCGAGCGGTCTGGGAAGCGGGTCGGATGGATCAACTCGGTCTTGTATCGAGGGGGCGGCCGGGGATTCCTCGACATCACCGAGGGCAACAACCAGATGCCGGGCGCTGAGACGTGGTTCTCGGCTGCCTCAGGATGGGATGCATGCACTGGCTGGGGCGCCCCGGATGGGGCAGCACTCGAGAAGCTCCTCACCGAAGTCAGCCCGGCGGGGTAGACCGCTGGGCCTCCTCGCCTGGTTAAGTTCGGCGTCACGCCGAAGAGCTCCTGGCCCAGGGACGTCTCATCGCGCACTCCACGTTTTGACGTGGACGGCTGCGAGTTGAGCCTCGGCGGCGAACACAGGCGTGCTCGAGTTCGCACGGGGAGGTAGGTCCTACGTGGGCCGGTGGATCGGACCGCACGCAGGTTTCTCGGGCTGGAGACACCTCGGGCCAAGGAACCCCGCAGGCGTGGCCCGCCTTTCCACGCTGGGTGCTCGAGGGTCGACTGCGAAAGACCGATCGTGTGACGCTTCGTCTCCGTTGACTGGGGGTCGTGCACTCTCATGGTGGACACCAACGGTCGGGTGCATGGTGTTGAGGGAATCAACTGGGTGCGAGCTCCACCGAGGACGTCGGCAGCAACGTCTGATTGGCGCACGCACGGCGCCTTGGCTATCGAGATCGATCCCCGTAAGCACCGGGACGCCACCAAAGCGGCAGTCACGACGAAAAATCGCGCAAGCGTCAATCTTGCGGAACTACAGCATCAAGCCCCTCGACAGCTGGGTAGAGTCGGTGCGCTCAGCGTCTGGATATCGTGTGTCGGAATCAAAGAACCATACCGGGCGTGTCTCCTCGGAGGGGTACATCACGGTCAACGGTGTGGCGCACTTCTATAGGGCGGTGGGTCACGGAGAGCCGTTTGTTGTCCTTCATGGCGGCCCTGGCATGTGGCACGATGAGCTGTTCCCCTACTTTGACGACTTAGCTCGAGACCATCAGGTGATCTTCTACGACCAGCGTGGGAATGGCAGATCCCTCATGCCCGAGATCACGAAGGAGAACTTCACCGTTGACTGGTTGGTGTCAGACCTCGACGAACTCCGCAACGCCTGGGGGTTCGATCGGCTCGGCATCATCGGGCACTCGTGGGGCGGATTGCTCGGGATGTACTACGCGACCAGACACCCAGAGCGCGTCACATGTCTGGTCCTTGTCGATGCAGCCCCGATCAATACGGAGCTCCTTGTCCATTCGTACCGGGCGCTGATCGATCGGTTCCCTGCCGGCGAATGGGAACGTCTCGAGGCGATGTACGGAAGCGATGCATACCGGGCGGGTGACCCTGCGTGCCTGAACGCGGCGATGAGATTATCCGAGGGACCCACGTTCCACGTCCCTGCTGCACGGGAGGAGTACTTCGACCTCGTGGCCTTCGACGCCGTCACGGCAAGGAACATGGTCGCGATAGCTGAACCGGCACAGATCATCAAGCAGCGTGTGACTGTTCAAGACGATCTGGCCAGAATCGCCTGCCCGACCCTGATCATGCACGGCGCCGAGGACTTCATCGTGCCGGAAGCCCCCAGATTGGCCAAAGAACTCATTCCCGGGGCCACACTCGCCGTCATCCCCGACAGCGGTCACTACCCGTTCATCGAACAACCGGAAGCGTTCACCCAAGCACTGCGGTCCTTCATCGAAACCACCGCAGTCGGCGACTGATCACCCGCGTTCAGCACGACCCCGCTCGCGGACGTGCCGTTCGGCTCGGTTCGGCCCTGTGGGCGATATGACACATACCTGACGATCCGGGGTGGGTCGAAAGGCAGCAGTATTCGCGCTTTGACGCCGCCGTCGACCCAGGCTTGCCGGCCCCGTCAGCACGCCCTGTCGTGGGATACGGCTCCCCGCGCCACATCGAGACCGAGAAGCGGTTCCTGTGGTTGCGATGTGGTCGCAAAGCGAAATCGCGCAGGTCAGCTGACGGCTGATCGACCGAAACCCTTGTCCCCCCAACGGTTTCCGGCCGTGGGCGTTGACGGACTCGAACCGCCGACCTCTTCCTTGTAAGGGAAGCGCTCTAGCCAACTGAGCTAAACGCCCGAAGCGGCCGGAAGTGTAGTGGTGCCGTCATCGCACAGACCGTGTCCTCATCGTGGCGTGCCTCGACGTGGTCCGGTCAGCCGATACGCCAGCGTTGCGCCCGCCACCGCACCCAGCGTGTTGGCGATCAAGTCCTGCATGTTGTTCGTGTAGCCACCCACGCTGTCGTTCTCGATGAGCAGCGACCCGAAGTACTCGACGATCTCCACCAGCGCTCCTCCGCCGCTCGCCACCATGACCGCCGCAAACACCAGCGCCGGCCGCCGCGGGATCCCCCAATGCCGCAGCGCCTCGAGCGCCGCCCATGCCCCCACTCCGGTTGCGAACGCGTGAAAGAGCTTGTCGTACTGGACGGGTCCCACGACTGCGAGCTCGTACAACGGTGACCCATCAACGAGGATCACGCCGCCCGCCATGTTGCCGATGGCCACCGCGGCCAGACCCCACATCAGCGCCACCGAAAACCGAGCCGACAGGTGCAACGCACTCATCAGTACGACAAGCAGGATCGTGACAGGCACGTAGTACGCGACGGACGACGAACCGACCGCGATGCCGTACACCAGAAATCCGAACGTTGCCGCCGCCAGTGCGGCGAGTACTCGTGGCATACCCTCAACGTACCTCCACCACCCCGGGCCGACCGGCCTTCGACTTGCCCACTGCGTAGGTTCCTTCGCCTCTGGGGCGAACGCCGTCGGCGCCTCACGATGGCGGTAGTCCAGGAGGTGCCATGCCGGGCCAAACAGGTATTCATCACGGGTCGCCGAGCGAAGAAGCTCTCGAGTGGCTGGGCCGTTATCACGGCGAAGTCCAAGTGCTCCCGAAAGTCCCCATCCACTCGGAAGAGGACTTTGCCGTCTGGTACACGCCGGGCGTCGCCGAGCCGTGCCGGGCGATCGCCAAAGATCCCGATGCGGTCTACGAGGAGACCGGCAAGGGCAACCGCATCGCCATCGTCACCGACGGCAGCCGGGTCCTCGGCTTGGGTGACATCGGCCCCCTCGCCGGGCTTCCGGTGATGGAAGGCAAGGCCATGCTCTTCAAATACCTCGGCGGCGTCGACGCCGTGCCTATCTGCCTCAGCGCCCACGAGCCCGACGAGATCGTCGAGACGGTCGAGCGCCTCTCCCCGGCCTTCGGTGGCATCAACCTCGAAGACATCGCGCAGCCGAAGTGCTTCGAGATCCTGGACCGGCTGCGGCTCCTGCTCGACATTCCGGTGTGGCACGACGATCAGCAGGGCACCGCCACGGTGGCCCTGGCCGGTCTCATCAACGCGCTGGGCCTCGTTGACAAGGACATCACCGACGTCAAGATCGCCCTCATCGGCATGGGCGCCGCCAACGTGGCCACCTACCGGCTGCTGACGGCCTTTGGCGCCAACCCGCGCCGGATCCTGGCCGTCGACAGCCACGGCATCCTCCGCCGCGACCGGGACGACATGGGCATGCTCCACGACGAATACCGGGAGAAGTTCCAGGTTGCCACCGAGACGAACCCCGACCGCGTTTCCGGTGGCATCGACGATGCACTGGTCGACGCAGACGTCTGCATCTCGTTCGCCAAGTCGGCGCCGAACGTGATCCGGCCAGAATGGGTGCGCCGCATGGCCCCCGAGTCGGTGCTGTTCGCCTGCGCCAACCCCGTGCCCGAGATCTACCCGGACGACGCCCACGCCGCCGGCGCCCGCATCGTCGGGACCGGCCGCTCGGACTTCCCGAACCAGGTGAACAACTCGCTCGCCTTCCCAGGGATCTTCCGCGGCGCCCTCGACGTCCGCGCCCGCACCATCACCGACAAGATGGCCGTCGCCGCAGCCGTCGCCCTTGCCGAAGCGACCTACGACCTCGGCCTCAGCGACGAGCACATCCTGCCCAAGATGACGGACTGGAAGGTCGTCCCCAAGGTCGCAGCGGCCGTCGGCACGACCGCCGTCGCCGAGGGCGTCGCCCGCCACGAACTCAACGCCGAGCAGCTCACCCACAACGCCTTCCTCCGTATCAACGAGGCGCGGTCCGCCACCGAGGTGCTCATGAAGGCCGGGATCATCGCCGAGCCGGACGACACCGACCCGGGGGAATAGAGCCTCAACCCGCAGCCAGGCATGCCTTCGCCGCCGCTTCCCAGAGGCGGCGGCGAAACTGTCGATCCGGCCTGACCAGATGGGTGGCGTCCCACTCGTCACCGTGGAGCGTGTCCGCCACATAGACGGCATGGCCGAGCCTGACGCCCGCGGAAACGTGCCACCGTCGCCAAAGCCGCCGCCTCCATCTCCACGGCGACACATCCCTGTTCGATCCTCGACGCAACCTTCGCCGGCGTCTCCCGGAACAGCGCATCGGTCGTCCACGTGCGCCCGTCACGAACATCGAAGCCCGCCGCGGAGCATGCGTCTCGCACGAACCGCTGCATCTCCTCGTGATGCGGCGCCACCAGCGCATGCGGGGCGTAGTGATACGACACTCCTTCGTCTCGTATCGATTCTGTGGGCACCACGACCGTGCCGGGTACCGCATCGGGAAGCAACCCGCCCGCCGAGCCACACGCAACAAACGTGCGGCAACCCAGGGCGATCAGCACTTCGAACAGCGCCGTCGCCAAAGGCGCACCGACCCCCGCACTCACAACCACCAAAGGCCGGCCCTCGAACTCGATCTCCCACACAGTGTGATGAGCGGACTCCGCGTGCGAACGTGTGGCGCTCGATCGGATCATGATCTGCCAGCACACTCTCGACGACATCGCTCATCCAGGTGATCACGGCGTGCGGGGCAATGTCGATAGGTGGGAACCATGCGGTCGGCTCGACGACGGAGATGCGCTCCGGATCGTATTCGAGGATCGGTGCGTCGTTCACCACGACAACCCTAGATGGCCGCCCTCAGCAGCTGTCAAAGCCGAAGCCTGCCTGAATGGTGTCGATCCGTACGCCTGGCGTGGTGGGCTCTCCGTCGAGAATCCCGTAGTAGTTCATCGTGTCCTCTGAGGTGAACGACGGAACGTTGGTCGTGATCACATAGTGCCACTGTCCGTCGAGATCGTCCGGCATCACATCGGTGGTCACCGCCCCCGCGTATGCCAGCTCGACCTCGGACAGGAGCGAGCCAGGGCCGATCCCCGTGCCGGTCGCCAACCTCGCACCGAACTCTCCTGAGGGCTTGGCGTGCCAACCGTTGAAGACGACGGGTCCAGGTTCGCCGGTGTCCATGGCGTCGTAGTCGCTGAACATCACCGTCAGGCCCGCTGTGTCCCACCCGACAAACCGGGCATACGTATGGCCCGGATATCCGGTGAGGGCAAACACCGCGAACCAGCCGCCATAGTCGTCCGGGGCGTCGTCTGCAGTTGTGATCTCGTCGCGATCGGGTGTTCCCAACAACTCGACGAGGTCGACCATCATGCCTTCCATCGGCACGAACAGGTCGTGGGGGCCGAGTCCGTCCGCCCGCAGCTCGAGGGGCGGGTCGTAGAACACGGGCACCAGCACTTCCGTGGTTCCACCTTCGGTATCTGCCGCTGTGAATCGGGCGACATTGCCGCCGGGGTTCAGCAGCAGTGTCGTCTGCCACGCTCCGTCTGCGGCCACATCGACGGGGTAGCGTCCGGCGGCGACGAGCTCGACGGTCGGATCGACGACACCCTCGAACACACACAGCCGGTCCGCCACCCGGCTGCCCGGCTCGGGCGTCGAGACGGTGATCTCCAGGTCGGGCGCTGCGGTCGACCCGGTGACAACCGTTGTTGTCGTCGAGGTCGTCGGCGGCAGGGTGTCAGACGTCGTGGTGGCTGGAGCCATCGATGGCACGACCGTCGTGGACGGCGACGGGGCGCTCGAGGACGGGGTGCTCGAGGTAGAAGTCACCTGGCTCGCAGGGCTACCACTGCCGGCGCCACACGCCGCCAGGGCTACACACCACACCACGACGATGGCCAAGCGTCTCATGGCGTTGCCTCAACTCCAGCGTGGCACGCAGCATCCTCCGCGCCTAGAGCCGATCGACCGTTGCGTCCCGGGCCACGGGTTGCCCACCCCAGCTGGCATACTCGCGGCTCATGTCTGCCGCCGTCGCCCGCCTCCTCGTCTTCTTCACCTCGGCCGCTGTGCTGGTCCTCGAGATCCTCGCCGGCCGTCTGCTGGCGCCGTACGTGGGAGTGACCCTCGAGACCTTCACCGGGATCATCGGCACCGTGCTCGCCGGCATCTCCATCGGCAGCTGGCTCGGCGGCCGCGCCGCCGACCGCTATCCCCCACACAAGCTGCTCGGCCCGCTGCTGATCTCGGGAGGAATCCTGACGATGCTCTCCCCCACGATCATCACGTGGGCCGGCAGCTCCCTGACCGGAAGCGACCCGATCACCATCGTGACGCTCACGGCGCTTGGCTTCTTCGCCCCCGCAGTCGTCCTCAGCGCCGTCAGCCCTGTCGTCGTCAAGATCCAACTGCGCACCCTCGACGAAACCGGCTCCATCGTCGGTCAGCTCTCGGCGATCGGCACGGCGGGCGCGATCTTCGGCACATTCGTCACCGGGTTCTTCCTGCTGGCGGCGTGGCCGTCGCGGCCGATCGTGCTCGTCGTGGGCACGCTGCTGGTTGCGGTCGGGCTGCTGCTGTCGTTCCGGGCGTCGACGCTCGTGCCTGCGACCGCTGCGGCACTCGTCGTGGTCGCGGTGGTGGCGGGCGGCATGACCTTCGCCGTGGCGGGGCCGTGCGAAGTCGAGACCGCCTACTTCTGCGCCAGAGTCACGGTCGACGCAGACCGCCCGACCGGTCGGGTCCTGTGGCTCGATACGCTGCGTCACTCGTACGTGGATCTCGAAGACCCGACGCATCTGGAGTTCCGCTACGCCAAGCTCCTGTCCGATTCTGTGCTCACGGTTGCGCCTGAAGGTGCCCTCGATGCGATCTACGTCGGTGGCGGCGGTTTCACGCTGCCCCGGTGGCTCTCCGTCGTCCGCCCCGGCAGCACCAACACGGTGCTGGAACTCGACGCAGAACTCGTCGAGATTGCGGTGCGCGACCTCGGTCTGGTCCGTGAGGAGATCGACCGTATCGAGGTCGGGGATGCGAGGCTCACCCTGGCGGCGACCCCGCTGGACACGTTCGAACTCGCCGTCGGCGATGCATTCGGCGGCGAGTCGGTGCCGTGGCATCTCACCACCCAGGAGTTTCTCGAAGAGCTGGCCACCCACATGACCGACGACGGCATGTACGTGATGAACCTCATCGACTACCCCCCGTCCGGCTTTGCCAGAGCGGAGGCGGCGACGCTGCAGCGTGTGTTCGACAACGTGGCCGTCATCGCCCCTGCCGACTACTTCTACGGCACCCGCGGCGGCAACTACGTCCTGGTGGCCACCAACGCACCCATCGATGAAACGGCGTTGACGGCGGCGATCGCAACTCGCGGCGCAGGCGAGCTGGTGCTGGTGGAGGACGCCCTCGAAGAGTGGCTCGACGGTGCCAAGCCCCTCACCGACGACTTCGCTCCCGTCGACCAGCTCATCCGCCGCTCGTAGGGCAGCGGGAACCCGAAGGGTTCCCGCTATGCGTCGTTGGTGTTGATGGTGGGGAGCTCGTCGGGCATCAGGGGGTTGGGACGGTTGCGGTGGAACTTGGCGAGGGTTTCGGGGTCGCAGACGTAGCAGAGCGTCACCGGGCGGGTGCCAACCACTGAAAGCTGAGTGCCGCGGCTCTTCTCCACGATGGCGAGCGGCACGGTCTCGACGTCGCTGCCACCACAGGCGGGACACGTCGGTGACAGATCACGGACCCACGTGTGAGCGCACCTCCTGCACGTCAGGTCGATGACACCCTCGCCGCGTGAGCCGTGCAGATCCTCTGTCTCGCCGCACTGCGGGCAGGCCACCTCCATCGGTCAGCGCACTCGGGCAGCATCCATCGCGATGCGCACCTCTCGCGCTTTGAGCTGCACGCTGCGAAGCGTGAAACCCGGGCTCAACAACTCAGCGCCAACCCCAACCGCAGCCGCCCCTGCAGCCACGTAATCCGCAATCGTGGCGATGGTCGGTCCGCTGGTGGGGACCAGCGGGATGTCGGGCAGCGGTCCGCGAACCTTGCGAAGGAATTCGGGCCCGCCGAGAGCGCCAGAGGGAAAGACCTTCACCAGATCTGCCCCGGCCCGATGCGCCATCAGGATCTCGGTGGCGGTCCCTGCGCCGGGAACTGCCAGCAGACCGAGGTGGTGGGCCGCATCGATGACGGCAGGGTCGAATGCGGGCGACATCACAAAACGGCCACCCGCGCCCGCAACCGCCGCCACATCCTCGGTGGTCAACACGGTGCCGGCACCCACCACACATTTGTCGTCTCCGGCGAGTCGCTCGATCGTCTCGAGCGCACCCGGGGTCGTCAAAGTCAGCTCGATGAGCCGCAACCCGCCACGCATGGCCGCCCGGCACACATCGAGCACGGGATGGCCGGGGCCGAGACGTACCGCGATGAAGACGCCGTCGCTCAGCACGACGTCTTTGATGGATTCGATGTTGGGTGAGCTCATGCCCGGAGTGTGGTCGCGGGAAGGCACGACCGACAACCCGTCATCGCTTGACCCCCAGTCCGGTCAGCCAGGCCGCCAGCTGAACCCAGAAGGCATCGTACGAATCGCGATGCACCGAATGGGACGCTCCCGGCACCACCACGTAGTCGACGTTGCCGGCCTGCGCTACCCGCTCGCCGACCGCGGCCGGCACCGTCGAGTCGAATTCGGGATCGCCGCACAGCAACAGCAGCGGCACCGTGACGCCCGCCATCTCGTCCCACAGATCGGTGGCCAGCGTCCTCGCCGTCGGCGCCACAACGTGTTCGCCCGCGTCGCGCAGCGCCTGCACTTTCGCTTCCACGTCTCGCAGATCCCAGCGGGGCCTGTTGGAGGCAACCCGTTCGACGGTGATGGGTGGTGCGTAGTCGGTCAGCAGCCAGTCGATCACCTCCGGCGTGATGTCGAGGCCGATCGCAGGGTCCTCCAGCACGATGGCCCTGGCGAAGTCCGGGCCGGCCAGCTGGCACGACAGCGCGACGAGGCCGCCGAGCGAGTGGCCGAGCACCAGGTCCCAGTCGCCGCCCAGCGCGAGAACGTCGTCTCGATACCCCTCCAGATGGAAGCCGTCCCCGTCTTCGCTTTGGCCATGGCCGCGCAGATCGGGAGCAAGCACGGTGTACCCCAGCTCGGCGAGATCGGGCCCCAGCCTCCACCAGCCGTCGGAGTTGGACGAAAGGCCGTGGATCAACAGGGCGCGCCGCTCGCCGTCTCCCCAGCTTCGGATCGCAAGAGGTACCAGCACCCCGGCAACTTACCGGTCAGGACGCCGTCTTGTGCCGGCTGCGCACCATGATGCAGGCGTTCGCCAGGTAGGTGAACCCGTTGGCGTCGAGGAAGTCGACCACCTCGCTGCCACCGGCGCCGGGCTGGATCCATGCGTTCGTGATTCCTGCCGCCAGCGCTTCTTCCAACACGCGCAGCGTTTGGCGAGGCGGAACGACGACGTTCACGATCGTGGGTTTCTCGGGCAGATCGGCGACGGACGGGTACGCCTTGTCGCCATCGACGGTGTCCCGGTACGGGTTGACGGGATAGATCGTGAAGCCCTTGTTCTTGAGGTCGTGGTAGATCACCGATCCGTACTTCGACGGGTCGTCGGTGGCCCCGACGATCGCAACAGTGGTGTCGTCTTCGTACAGCAGGCTGGCAATGTCGTTCATGTGTCGGCCAACCACCGTTGCCGCAGCGTCATTCCCTCACGTATCACGCTCGACGAATGACGCCCCCATGACACTTGGCACATGTCGTGGCGCGGTGACATTCGCACCTCACGACAGGCCTTCAAAAGGGTTGGCCGGGAGCTCGTCCTTGGCGGCCTCGATGGCCGGATCCGCGACCGGCGACTCGACCGACGCCGCCGTGCCGCGACGGGTGAACATCGAACCGATGATGGCAAGGCCACCGACGATCAGCACGGTCGGCCATACCCACCTCACCTCGAAGACATCGAGATCGCCTGAGAACAACACCCATGCCGCCAGCGCGGTGAAGACGAGACCGAAGAAGAATGACACTGCATCGAACGGGTGGCGTTTCATCATTGCTCCTACGGGGTGCCGATCACTTCGAGATTGCCGATGCCGACTTCGAGCTCGAGTGCGAGGTCGGTGACCCCGTCCCCACCGGTGCGGATCACTCGATCGTCCACGCCGAACCCGCCCGTCTCTTCACCGAAGATCGACAGGGCACCGATGCCGACATCGGCGTCGATCTCCACATCGATCCCTTCGGGCACCCAGACCAGCAGCTCCCCAACCCCGAGATCGACGTTGATCGGCTGGACAGTGGAGAAGTCGTCGATCTGGCGGAGGTCGAGCCGCAGCTGCCCGCCCGACAATTCGTAGTTGGTGCGCACCTCTGCGGCGGTGGCCGGCTCGTACGAGCGGTCGCCGTACTCGCCCGAGAGCGGCACCCGGATGGCCGCAGTCACGATCAGCAGCGGCATCGCCAGCAGGCCGACGGCGATGAGGCCGCGGGCCCTGCCGAAGAACGTGCCCACCAGCAAACCGACACCGAGGACGAAGACACCCGCTGCGACGTAGTGGCGGAAACCCGGGTCGATCACGTCGAGGTTGTCGAGCAACGCCACACCGCCGATCACGATGAGTCCGGATGCCACCACGATCCGACCCAGGTAGGAGCGAGGGCGAGGCGGCGGAGGGGGCGGAGGCGGAGGCGGCGGGAGCTGCACGGTCTCCTTCGCAGGCGGCGCAGCGGCTCCGCCATCGTCGCCGTCTGCAGCATCGGTCGGCACGTCCTCGGACGTCTCTGTGGTCACGGCCGTGGTGGGAGCGAGCGATGCGGCAACCGTGGCACCAGGATCCGTGTGGGGCTCTGGAGTCTCGTTCGCGCGCGAGCTTCCCAGCTTGCCCCTGTAGAGCAGCACACCGGCCAGGAACAACCCTGCGGCCAGCGCAAACTCCGTCCTGATGAAGTTGGTGCTCCCCAGAATGACGACGGCGGCAAGCACGATGAGACCGACGCCAACCCAGGAAGCCGAGCCCTCCAAGCTGCCGATCCACTGCTCGGCAATGGACGTTTCCGCCCCCTCGTCCCGGATCGCCAGCCAGCCGACCACGTACAGCACGATGCCGATGCCACCGAACAATGCCGACACCACAAACAGGATCCGCAACAAACCCGCGCCGACGTCGAGCCGTTGGGCGAGCCCGGAGGCGACGCCGGCAATGACCCGATCGTCGAGGGGGCGGACGAGCTGTATTCGGGGCGGTGAGGTCATCGTGTTGGTCATGATGCCCTCATCCTCCCTGAGATGCATCGGCAGGGACATTGGGTATGTCCCTGAGAGGACCCTGAGGCCGGGTGCGGAGTTCAGGGTGATCCCCCGGTTGTGAGGGCGTGGGCACTGTGACAACATCGTGGGGTGGTCGACACACGTGACATCGAGGTTCCCGCCGAAACGTCGCAGCCCGATCTGTGGCTGCGCATCCGGCAATGGATCGTCCGCAGCTCGGACGATCGCGTCATCTCGGGTCTGGCTGCTGGGATCTCGATGCGGCTCGGCATCGGCGCCGCCTACGTCCGAGCCGCATTCGTCGTACTGGCGTTCACCGGTGGCATCGGCGTCATCCTCTACGGCATCGGATGGGCACTCGCCTCGGAAGCCGTGCCCACCCGGTCCATACCCCGCACGCTGCCGGGGCGGCAAAAGGCAGCCCTCGCACTGCTCTTCCTCGGGACGGTGGTGGCATTCCGCGGCCTGGAGCTCTGGTTCGGTGACACCGTCGTGTGGTCGGTCGCCCTCATCGCCTTTGGTATCGGTGCGATATGGGACCGCAGCGAGCGCGGCGATGGCAGCGCCGCAGCGGCCTTCACCGACGCATCACCAGGCACGGCTCGCATCGTCGTCGGTGGAGCGCTCATGCTGGCCGGTCTCGCGACGTTCTCCGGGAGCCTTCAGTCCTTCCGCCAGCTGGGGCCGATCGTGATTGCGGTCGGTATCACCGCTGCCGGCTTCATGTTGATCTTCGGGCCGTGGGTCGGGCGGCTTGCGGGCGACCTGTCGCGGGAGCGCAGAGACCGCATCCGGTCGGAGGAGCGCTCCGAGATGGCCGCCCACTTGCACGATTCGGTGCTGCAGACGCTGGCGCTCATCCAGCGCAGCGACGACCCGAAGAAGATGGTGACGCTCGCCCGCACCCAAGAGCGGGAGTTGCGTACGTGGCTCTACGCCCAGGATCGAGACATCGAAGGCGAGTCACTCGCGCAAGCGCTCGAGCTGGCTGCCACCCGGGTGGAGCAGGCGAACGACGTGCCCGTCGAGGTCATCGTGGTCAACGACGTGCCCGTCGACGACGGTATCGATGCGGTCGTGAAGGCGGCGGCCGAGGCGATGAACAATGCGGCCCGCCATTCCGGCGCCGGCCGGGTGTCGGTGTACGCCGAGGCAATGAACGGGTCCCTCGACGTGTTCATCTCGGACCAGGGTGGCGGTTTCGACCCCGGCGACCTCCCGGAGGACCGCCACGGGGTCCGGGAGTCCATCATCGGGCGGATGACCCGCCACGGCGGTCGAGCCACGATCACCAGCGATGCTGACGAAGGCACGGAGGTTCACCTCGAGATGCCACTGGAGGTTTCCTGATGCCTGCGAAGGTGTTTCTCGTCGACGACCATGCGCTCTTCTTGTCGGGCGTGAAGGCCGAGCTCGACGGCCACGACAAGGTCGAGATCGTGGGCTCGGCATCGGACGTCGATGATGCGATTGCCGCGATCCGACGCACCGTGCCGGACATCGTCCTTGTCGACGTCCACATGCCCGGAGGCGGGGGTCTCGCCGTCGTCCAGAACGTTGCAGAGACCAACCCGGACGTGCGCTTCTTGGCGCTGTCGGTGTCGGATGCCCCCGAGGACGTCATTGCGATGATCCGCGCCGGTGCCAGGGGCTACGTCACCAAGTCGATTGCGCCGGACGAGTTGCTCGACGCCATCATCCGCACCGCCGAAGGCGACGCCGTGTTCTCGCCGAGACTCGCCGGCTTCGTGCTGGATGCGTTTGCGGGCTCGCTCCCCCGCCCGGATGATCCCGAGCTGGATCAGTTGACGCCCCGGGAGCAAGAGGTTCTCAGGCAGATTGCTCGGGGGTACACGTACAAGCAGGTCGCCCGCCGGCTCTCGATCTCGGTGAAGACGGTGGAAACCCATGTGTCCGCCGTGCTCCGGAAGCTCCAGCTGTCGAGCCGCCACGAGCTTGCCCGATGGGCTTCCGACCGCCGTATTGTCTGACTCGGGCCGACTTCTCATGTCTTCCGGTTCACAACACGCCTGGGGGCTTTACCCTGTGGGTATCGCCACATTGAGGGTTCGACCGCAGGAGGCCGCCGTGGAGACTGATCGAGAAAGAGCAGACCGCCACGAGCGGGAGCGCAAAGAAGAAAACGCCCGCTATGAGGCGGAGCGCAAGGAAGCCAACGAGAAGGAAGCCCGCGAGCGCAAGGAAGCCAACGAGCGTGCTTCCCGTGAGCGCAAGGCGGAGCGAGAGCGCTACGACCAGGAGCGCCGGGCGAAGCGGGCAGAGCGCAAGGGCCCCCAGCCGCTCTGAGCCGTGGGCTTGGCTGTACGCCATGCGGATCCCCCAACACGGCAACCCCCTCAACCCCCAACGACACGGGTACGATCCCCGGTCTGCTGCGTTGACCTGGCCTCATTCACGATGCTCCTCGCAACGCCGCGCCGACGCCCTCGGTTCAGGAATCTGTCACACCGGGCTGACATGATGGCTGTATGTTCGATACGTGGACGGTTGACCAACTCGAAACGACGCTGATCGAGGTTGAGCAGCGGATCGGCCAGTTGCGGGCGATGCAGATGGCACTGCTCGACCGCCTGGATGTGGCACAAGTCGCGTCGCTGGATGGGTCTCGCAACTTCGCCGAGTGGGTTGCTGCCCGCACCGACCTCGACCACCCCACCGCTAGGGAACTGGTCCGCACCGCCCGAACCACCGCCGACCAACCCGAGCTGCGGATCCCGCTCGCCCAAGGCAACACCTCCTTTGCCCGAAGTGCCGCCACCGCCAGGTTGGCGGCCACCGGCGCCTCCCCCGAAACCCTCCACCACTCGGCCGGTTTCGACATTGCCGGGGTACGCCGCCTCGCCTCCCGCCACCGCACCCACACCCGCACCGACGAACAGCACGTCTTTGAACGTCGCCACCTGGTGATGCAGTCTTCCCTCGACGACGCCATGGGACGCATCTACGGCGAGTTCGCAGGCTACGAATGGCGCCTCATCCAAAAAGCCATCGACGAACGCACCGACTCGTTCCCCACCCGCCACCCCTGCGAACGCGGCACCACCTCGCAACGCCGCGCGGACGCCCTCACCGCCATCTGCCAAGACGCCCTCGACGGCACCACACCCGACAATGCGACACCATCTCGGACCGCGCTACTCACCGTCTTTGTCGACACCCGCACCACAAGCGCTGACCCTGACCTCATCGACGCCACCATCGAGCACGGACCCCGGGTCGGCATTCAGACGATCGAGAGGATCTTGTGTGGCGGCACCGTGGAAGCCATCGGCATCGACGCCCACAACACGCCCCACGCATTGGGCCACCGGAACTCCGGCATCCCACCCAAGCTGCGCCGGTTCGTCTTGCATCGCGACGACGGCTGCACCATCGACGGATGCTCATCCCGCTACCGGCTCCAACCCCACCACATCCGCCACCGAGAACACGGTGGCACCAACGAGCCAGAGAACCTCACCACCCTCTGCTGGTACCACCACCACGTTGTCATCCACGGCCGCGGCCACCGCATCGACCCAGAATCACCACCCCAACGCCGCCGCTTCCTCCGCCCACAGGCAGACCGGGCACCACCACCCCTCACAACCTGAACAACTCCACACGGCAACCCCCGCAACCCCCAACTACTCGCCGTTGCGGCGCGCCCGAACTTGCCCCACCACTCCCTGAGCTAGCGTCACGGCTATCGAACTCGAGGAGCTTGTGTGACCGACTTGCCGATCAGCCGATTCCCTGTGCCAGACCTTGCCGACCTGCCGCACGACCTCCGCGACATGATGCTCGCCGTCCAGGAGAAGACGGGCTTCATCCCCAACGTCTTCCTGGCCATGGCACACCGCCCTGACGAGCTACGTGCCTTCGTCGCGATGCACGACATCCTGATGGAGAAGGAGTCGGGGTTGTCGAAGGCCGACCGCGAGATGATCGTCGTCGCCACCAGCGCCGCCAACGACTGCCTGTACTGCGTCGTCGCCCACGGGGCCATCCTGCGGATCCGGGAGCGGGACCCTCTCATCGCCGACAGGGTCGCCAACAACTATCGCAAGGCCGGTCTCGACAACCGCCGTCGCGCCATGGTCGAGTTCGCCGTCAAGGTCGCCACCGATTCCGCCTCGCTGACCGAGGACGACTTCACCACGCTCCACGAGTTCGGCTACTCCGACGACGACATCTGGGATATCGGAGCGGTTGCGGCGCTGTTTGCGTATTCCAACCGGATGGCGAATCTGACATCGATGCAGCCCAATCGCGAGTTCTACGCCATGGGCCGGGAAACCCGCATCTGACCCAGGGTCGCGCCTCATCGCGACCGTAGACTGCCGGCTGGAGGTGCCATGAACCAGCAGTACCTGAAGTATCTCGCCGATCGGACCGCCGAGCTGCGAGAGACCGGCCTGTACAAGGCCGAGCGGGTCATCGCATCACAGCAGGATGCCGTCATCACCCTCGAAGACGGCACCGAAGTCATCAACCTCTGCGCCAACAACTACCTCGGTCTGGCCAACGACCGCGACCTCATCGCCGCGGCCCGTGACGCCGTTGAGGAGTACGGGTACGGCATGGCGTCGGTGCGGTTCATCTGCGGCACCCAGACCGTCCACCGCCAACTCGAAGCGGCAATCAGCCGTTTCCTCCACACCGACGACACCATCCTCTACTCGTCGTGCTTCGACGCGAACGGCGGGCTCTTCGAGACGCTCCTCGGCCCAGAAGACGCCATCATCTCCGACTCCCTCAACCACGCCTCCATCATCGACGGGATTCGCCTGTCGAAGGCGCAGCGCTTCCGCTACGCCAACAACGACATGGACGACCTGGCGCGGCAGCTCGAAGCGGCCTCCGGGGCGCGGTACACGATGATCGCCACCGACGGCGTGTTCTCGATGGACGGCATCATCGCCAACCTCCCCGGCATCTGCGATCTCGCCGAGGCCCACGATGCCCTGGTCATGGTGGACGACTCCCACGCCGTCGGCTTCGTGGGTGAACACGGCGGCGGCACCCCGGACTACTGGGGCGTCACCGACCGCATCGACATCGTCACCGGCACGCTCGGCAAGGCCCTCGGTGGGGCCTCAGGCGGGTACACGTCGGGACGCGCCGAGATCGTGGCATGGTTGCGGCAGCGTTCCCGGCCCTACCTGTTCTCCAACACGCTGGCTCCCGTCATCGCCGCTACGACGCTGACGGCGCTCGATCTGCTGCAAGCATCCGGCGAGCTCCGCACCAAACTACGGGACAACTCCGCCCACTTCCGCAAGGAGATGGAAGCGGCCGGCTTCACCCTGGCGGGCGCCGACCACCCGATCATCCCGGTGATGCTCGGCGACGCCAAACTGGCGACGGAGATGGCGAACCGCTTGCTCGAATTGGGCGTCTACGTGATCGGGTTTTCCTTCCCCGTTGTTCCCGAGGGCGAAGCCAGGATCCGCACCCAGATGTCCGCGGCACACGACCGCAGCCACATCGACACAGCCATCGCCGCCTTCGTCCAGGTCGGTCGCGAGCTGGGAGTTGTGCCGTGAAGGCCCTGGTCAAAGCCAGCCCGGAGCCGGGCATCTGGCTGGAGGACATCCCGCAGCCCGAGGCGGGGCCGAACGATGTCCTCATCCGCGTCAGCAAGACCTCGATCTGCGGCACCGACCTGCACATCGTCTCATGGGACGAGTGGGCGCAGTCGACGATCCCCGTCCCGATGGCGGTCGGGCACGAATATGTGGGTGCTATCGCCGCGATCGGTGCCGAGGTGGAGGGCCTCGAGATCGGTCAGCGAGTCTCCGGGGAAGGTCACGTCACTTGTGGCCGGTGTCGCAACTGCCAGGGCGGTCGTCGCCACTTCTGCATCCGCACGATCGGGGTCGGCGTCAACCGGCCGGGTGCGTTCGCCGAGTACGTCGTCATCCCCCACGGCAATGTCCAACCCATCCCCGACGACGTTCCAGACGACATCGCCAGCATCCTCGACCCGCTCGGGAACGCCACCCACACTGCGCTGAGCTTCGACCTCGCCGGCGAGGACGTGCTGGTCACCGGGGCGGGACCTATCGGGATGATGGCGGTGGCGATCGCCCGCCACGTCGGTGCCCGGTTTGTCGTGGTCACCGACGTCAACGACTACCGCCTGAAGATCGCCGCCACGATGGGTGCCGACCGGGTGGTCAACGTCGGCCGGGCCCCCATCGGCGACACGATGCGTGACCTCGGCATGCACGAAGGATTTGACGTTGGGCTCGAGATGTCGGGAGTGTCCGCCGCCCTGCACGAGATGATCTCGACGATGAACAACGGCGGCAACATCGCCCTTCTCGGCATCCCGGACGCGACGGCTCCAACGCCCATCGACTGGAACGACATCATCTTCAAGGGCCTCACGCTCAAGGGCATCTACGGCCGCAAGATGTTCGAGACCTGGTACAAGATGCTCGCCATGCTGCAGACGGGGCTCGACGTCTCGCCCGTCATCACCCACCACTTCCCCGCCGACGAGTTCGAGGACGCATTCGACGTGATGCGATCGGGCGAGTGCGGCAAAGTCATCCTCGACTGGTCGTGACGATGGCCGCCGGCTACTCGGGCACGCCCCTCGCCAAGAAGCTCGGCATCGAGGAAGGTGCAGTTGTGGCGGTCATCGGCGACCCCGGGCATTTTGCCGAGCTGGTCGCTCCGCTGCCGCAGAGCGTCACGGTGCGCAGCTCCGCACGCGGCAGCGCCGACGTCGCCGTGTTCTTCACGAAGGAACGACGCAAGCTCGCCGACCGTATCGAGGTGCTGGGCCGGCTCATCTTCCCGAACGGTGCGGTGTGGGTCGCATGGCCGAAGCGCGCATCGAAGGTCTCGACCGACATGACGGAGGATGTGGTGCGCGAGGTCGTCTTGCCCCTCGGGATGGTCGACGTCAAAGTTGCTGCGATCGACGAGACCTGGTCGGGCTTGAAGATCGTGTGGCGGAAGGAGCACCGATGACCTACGTCCCCGACCGCGACCACATCGCTTCGCTGGTGGCCGAAGAGATGGCGCGGTACGACGCCAAGCACGGCGTTGCCACCACGAGGTGGCGACGCTTCCGCCGCCGCCGTTGGGAGCGCTTGGTGCGCCGCCGGTTCTCCGACCGGGCAATCACCCGGCACTCGTGATCCGCGCCACCAGCGCTACGGTGCAGTGATGGATCAGTTTCTCGAAGCCGCCCTCGTCGAGGCGCACACGGGCTACAACGCCGGAGGCATTCCGATCGGGTCCGTGCTGGTGATCGATGGTGAGATCATCTCCCGCGGCCACAACCAGCGAGTGCAGCGCGGCAGCGTCGTTCTCCATGCCGAGATGGACTGCCTCGAGAACGCTGGACGGCTCCCGGCCTCCGCATACGCCAAAGCCGCCCTCTACTCAACCCTGTCACCGTGCTCGATGTGCACGGGTGCAATCCTGCTCTACGGCATTCCCCGGGTCGTGGTCGGCGAAAACCGCACCTTCCAGGGCCCGCAGCAACTCCTCGAAGCGGCAGGTGTCGAGGTCACGGTCGTGGACGACGACCGCTGTGTCGAACTGATGGAGCGGTTCATCGCCGCCAACCCAACCCTGTGGGACGAAGACATCGGCGAATGAGCGCCGCGCCGCAGGGCTACGCAGTCAGCGTGGGTGCGGCGGCGGCATGGACGGCCGCGGCGAATGCCAGCAAACGGTCCGCCGCATCGGGCTCGCCGGCGATCTGGTCGTAGTACAGGATGCTCCCCTGCCAGCCTTCGGTGTGCCACTCCGCCCCGAACGGCAGCGGCGCGGCGGTGAGCTCCTTTTCCTCGAATGGCCACGGGTTGGAATAGAAGTAGGCCCGCCCACCCGGATACAGACCAAGGTTCAACTGGGACGGGTGACTTTGGGTCTCCCCGTGCTCCTCAACCGTTTCGACCCGCGTCCCGAACCATTCAAAGGCGAGATCGAAGCCGTGGGGCCAGAGCTGGATCGGGCCAACGTCGCCCTCCAGACCTGCACGATGCCGCTGCATCACAAGATCCACGGCACTGAGGGCGGCGAAGAATGTCACCGCCGCCGCCGGGTCGTACTCTCGCGGCTCGTCGTTCTGGAACTTCTCCCTGTTGTAGTCGCCATCGAGACCGAGGCGTGCGACCGCTCCGATCAGGGCATCGCCCATCTGTGTCGCGGTGAGCCCGTCGGTCATCGCAAACATCTCCTCATGACCCGTGGAGGTTTCGAGGACGATGACGTGACGCCGGGGATCCATCCGCAGCTGAAACGTCTCGCCGGAAGGCAGTGCCATGGTCTCGGTGATGAGACCGTTGGGTTTGGGTTTCAGGCTGATGTGCCACCACTTGGGGTGCGGGACGGCGTGCACCCGGGGCAACGCACCGACGGCATGGGCATACGCATGGAGGGTGGCCCGCGTCGGCTCGAAGTCTCCGGGAAGCGCCGGGAATGGACTATCCGACAAGGGCAACCTCCGGTTGGCTCGGTGTGTTCAGCGCGGCGGCCTCCAGATTCATTCCGGCTGGCACTGGGGGCACCACCAGATGCGTCGATTCCCCATCTCGGTCATCCGGATCTCCGTGCTACAGCGCCGGCATGGCAGGCCGTCGCGGTGGTAGGCGTACAGCGCTTCATCGCGATCGAGGTCCATACGGCTGCGCACCCCCGCCTCCCGGGCCTTGACCGTCACGATCCGCCCCGCAGTGACGCCTGCCCGCAGCTCGTCGACCGTCGTGTCCCACAACGCGTCCGCTTCGGTTTCGGTCAGCGAGGCGGCGGGCGTTTGCGGGTTGATGCCGATGAGGAACAACAGCTCGGACCGGTACACGTTGCCGACCCCTGCCAGCACACCCTGGTCCAGGAGTGCGGCGCCGATCGGACCCCGTTTCCTCGCCAGCCTCCGCTTGAACTCGTTGCGACCCCTGCGGCTGGCAATCGGGTCCGGCCCCATCGCGGCGACGATCTGTTCCACTTCAGAGGGCTCGACCAGTCTGCATGCCATCGGGCCGGTCAGGTATGTCGTCGCCCGCTCGTTGGTCATCACCAGCCGGGTCGCGGCGCTGGGCTCCGGCGGCAGGCGCCTCGACCAGGTGCGGAACTTGCCGATGAGACCCAGGTGGACGTACAACGTTGGCGCATCCATCCATTCGTAGAACAGGTGTTTGCCGTGGGCCCGCACCTCCGAAAGCCTGGCGCCGTCGAGGATTGCCGCACCTTCGGCAAACCGGCCCTGCGGCGAGGCGGCGGCAACCGGTCCCCCGGCGAGCAATCGGTTGTGCACGTCGGCGATACGGTGCAGCGTGTGGCCCTCTGGCATTGCGCCAACCTACATGGCCCTGTGGCCTTGTGAGGCAAGGCCGTCCGGCGGTCGACAGCCGGTACCTCGTGAGGCAGGATGAGGCTCGTATGCCCGCCAACCTGAGCCCCGAGTACAAGAAGGCAGAAGCCGCCTACCGGCGCGCCAGGGACCCTCACGATCAGCTCGAGCTATTGCGTGAGATGTTGCGCACGATCCCGAAACACAAGGGGACCGAGCACATGCGTGCCGACATCAAGTCCCGGGTCAAGGAGCTGACCGAAAGTGTTGCAGGGGGCAGGACCGGTGGCGCGGCCCGCACCGGGCCGCCGACCGTGATCCGACCGGACGGTGCGGCGCAGATCGCGCTGATCGGACCGCCGAACAGCGGCAAGTCGTCGCTGCATGCCGTGCTCACGCGATCGCACACGGTGGTTGGCGACTATCCATTCACCACCCAATTCCCGCAGCCGGGCATGCTCGATCACGAGGACGTCCATCTCCAACTCGTCGATCTCCCGCCGATCGCCGAGGAGCATCCGGTGCCGTGGATCGCCAACGCCATCCAGACGGCCGACGCATCCATGCTCGTCATCGATCTGTCCCATCCGGGATGTGTAGCCGAGGTGGTGGCGCTCCACGATCTCCTTGAAGAACGTCGCGTGCACCTGACACCGCTGTGGGACGGACACCGCGCAGATGGGGACGATGACCCCTTTGCGATCGTGGTGCCGACGCTGATGATCGCCAACAAGATCGATGCGCTCGCCGACCCGGCCGAGGAGCTCCTCGTGTTCCGGGAGCTGACGGGGTACGCCTATGACGCCGTGTTGACGTCGGCGGTGACCGGTGAGGGCCTGGATCGCATCGGCCCGATGTTGTGGGACCGGCTCGATGTGGTGCGCGTGTACACGAAGCTGCCCGGCCAGAAGCCCGACATGGGGCGGCCGTTCACGGTGCGAGAAGGCGACACCGTCCAGGATGTCGCCCTCCTGGTCCACAAGGACATCGCCGCCCGCCTGCGGTTTGCGCGGATCTGGAGCGGTGACGACTTCGACGGACGCCAGGTCGGCCCGGACCACGTCGTCACCGACGGCGAGGTCGTCGAGCTCCACATCTGACACCAGAGTCGAGATACTCTCGCAAAGCCGTCTGCCCGGGTTACGATCCCGCGATGCCTCGCACCCGCTCTGCTGCTGCCGTCGCCGTCGTCGCGGCCATTGCGCTCTCGTCGTGCACGAGCGACGCAGGCGCCGCCACGACCTTCGCAACCGTGGCTCCGACCAGCTCTTCTACCTCCACGACGACGACCACGACCACGACCACCACAACGACCACGACCACCACAACCACCACCACAACGACCACGACCACCACCATCCCGACATTCCCTCTGACCGGCACCGTCACAGACGCCGCAGGCACTGCACTCCCTGATGTCACGGTCATGGCAGGCGCCGAGAGTGCGGTCACCGACGAGGCAGGTGCCTTCGCCCTCCCCGCCACCCCGGCCGGGCAGGTTGAGATCACTCGCTTTGCGTGGCTGCCGCAGACGGTCGAGTGGGATGGGAGCAGCCCGCTGGAGGTCACGCTCGAACCTCGCGTGATTCGTGCGCTGCGGGCCATCCCAGACGCCGCCGGCGACCCCGAGCAGTTTGCGGCCCTGCTCGACATGGCAGCGACGAGCTCGATCAATGCGCTGATCTTCGACAGCAAGGACGAAACGGGGAAGGTCCGTTACGAAACGGGCGTCGAGATCGCCGCAGAGTTTGGCGCCATCGATCCGACATACGATCCCGCCGTGGTCCTTGCTGCCGCCCGCGACCTCGGCCTCTACACCATCACCCGGTTGGTGACCTTCGAAGACAAGGTGTGGGTCAAGGCCGATCCGTCCGCCAAGCTGGCCGGTCTCTGGATCGACCCAACCGTGGAGGCGAATTGGGAATACCCGCTGGCTTTGGCTGCGGAGGCGTGTGAGCTCGGCTTCGACGAGATCCAGTTCGACTACGTACGATTCCCTGCGGGGAGAACGGCCGAGGTAGCCAGGGCCACAACGCCGACGACTGCAGACGAGCGTGTTGCGGCGATCGAGGCGTTCCTCGCCGAGGCGAGGGAGCGGCTGCACGCGCTCGGCTGCGCCATCTCTGCGGACATCTTTGCGATCGTCGTCTCGTCACCAACCGACGAAGGCATCGGGCAGCGTCCGGAAGAGCTGTCCGCGGCCGTCGATGCCATCAGCCCGATGGTGTACCCCAGCCACTACTCCCCCGGCTGGCTTGGCTTCGGCGACCCCAACGACCACCCCGGTCCGGTCACCGCAGACGCCATCGACAACGCCCTCCCCCGGCTCGCCCCCGGCACCCTGCTGCGGCCGTGGCTCCAGGCGTTCTACTACACGGCCGCCCAGGTCAGGCAAGGGATCGACGAAGCAGAGAGCCGCAACATCGGCTGGATGCTCTGGAACGCGGCCGGGAATTACAACCACGACGCCCTCCCCTGATCGCAAGAACTCGCCCCGATCGGACTACGCTGCGCGGCGGTGTGAAACGTCTTTTGGTAGTGGTCCTGTTCGTCGTTGCTGCTGCCGCGTGCGGCGGGAACGAGGCCGCGCCCTCCACGACGGCCGCCCCGCCAACGACGACGATCCCACCGACGACCACGACCGCTGCAGAGTTCACCACTCGGGATCTGTACGAACAGATCTCGCCGTCGCTTGCCTTCATCACGACCGACCTCGGCACCGGCAGTGGCGTGCTCATCGACGGGGGTTGGATCGTGACCAACGCCCATGTGGTGTGGCCGTTCGATGAGGTGCGGGTCGTGTTCCCCGACGGCACGGAGCTGCCGTCCGTCCCCGTCGTCCGAGCCAACGCCTACGAGGACCTCGCCGTTCTCGGCCCCGTCACCGTGAAGGCGCCGGCGCTCACCCTCGACGCAGCTGTGGACTTTGCGGTCGGCGACACCGTCTTCCTGATCGGCTACCCGGGCGAGGTCGAGGAGTTCCCTACGCCCGCCATCACCCAAGGCGTGGTGTCGCGGATGCGGGAATGGGAGGACGCCGCGCTCACCTACATCCAGACTGATGCGTTGATCGCCGGCGGCCAGAGCGGCGGTGCGCTGGTCACCCGAGAGGGCGACCTGCTCGGGATCTCTGGGCTCGGCGGGTTCACCGAAGCGAACTTTGCGTTGGTGGCGGCAACCGAGGACCTCCAATCGCGGGTGCAGGCGCTGCTCGACGGGACAACCCCCGGCCGGTTCAACGTCGCCCCGCTGCAGACCGGCGACGCCGCCACCGAGCACACCGTCGACATCGCCTCGTACTGGCACGATGCCATCTTCGTGCTCGACGAGCGTGCGGGAACGACGGTGGCAATATCCCTCAGCGGTGACGACCACATCGTCGATATCACGGATGCGGTTGGCTTCTCCCTTGCGCCTGATGAGGAACTGAGCTCGTCGGTAGAGGTCACCACCGAATACGACGAGCAGCACTTCGTGTTCGTGAACGCCAACGTCACAGGGCCTTCGACCGTGACCATTGCTTCGTCACATCCGCTGCGCAAGTTCGTCGACCCTGACGACGATCTCGAAGTGTTTCCCGGCGACGTGGTCCAGGGCGTGCTCGACGTATCCGGCGAGGTCGACGTCCACCGGATCGTGTTGCAGGCCGGAGAGACCGTCACCGTGAAGGTGGACGGTCTCTTCGACCCGCTTTTGTGGATCGACCGCATCGGCAATCCGGGTGACGCCCTCGCCTTCGACGACAATTCGGGGGGTGGGCTGTTCGGAACCGATGCGCTACTCGACTTCACCGCCGACGAAAGCGGTGAGTATCTGATCCTGGTTTCGGATGCATTGTTGGAGCAAGGTGCCGGCTACGTCCTCACTGTGGAGTAGCGGCACCTCGAGCATTCAGTAGAGACCGTCGCCGACAAACGCGATGATGCGGCCCACCAGCATCTGCCGATTGATGGCACCCTGGTCCCGATACCATCGATCGACGGCGTTGAGAATCGAGAGGATGAAGATCCCGGCCAGTCGCGGATCCACGTCGGCGCGAAACGAGCCGTCGCTGACACCACCGGCGAGCAGCCGGCGCAGCGACGCTTCGTACTCGTCCCGGGCGGCAACGATGCGGCCTCGATGCTCGGCATCCAGGGAGCGAGCCTCGTTGAGAAAGGTGCGTGCTTCGTCGAGGTGATCCAGCACGACGTCGATGTGACCGGACACGAATGCGCGCAGCCGGTCGGTCCCGGTGCCGGTCGTTGCCACCGCGGCATCGGCGGATGCTTGAAACAGGGCGCCACCCCGCTCCACCACCTCGACGAGGAGATCTTGCTTGCCGGCGACGTGGGAGTACAACGACGATCCCAGCAGCCCGAGTTCCCTCCCCAGATCGCGCATCGACGTGCCGTGGTAGCCGCGCTCGGCGAAGAGCCGTCCCGCTGCTTGGACGACGTCCTCCTTGGTGTTTCTGGTCATCGCTGATCGAAGTCGACGACCAGAGTCTCCGTGGTCGGATGGGATTGGCAGGTGAGCACGTAGCCGGCGGCAAGGTCCTCATCGACGAGCGCGTAGTTCTTGTCCATATCGACGCTGCCTTCGACGACCCTGGCCTTGCACGAAGCGCACATGCCGCCCTTGCAGGAGTAGGGCAGCTCATTGCGCACGGCCAACGCAGCGTCCAGCACATTCGTCTCGGGTCGCATGCGGACCGACGATGAACGTCCGTCGAGGACGAAGGTCAGCGCAACCGTGCCTTCTTCGTCCTCAGGCTCCTGCGGCAGCGACGCAGGATCGATGGGCCCTGCGAAGAACAGCTCGTCGTGGATGTTGGCGGCGGAGACTCCTCGCGCCTGCAATGTCGTGCGAGCGGCTTCGACCATCTCGAAGGGGCCGCAGAGGTACCAGTCGTCCACCGTGTCGGCGTCCACTACGGAAGCGAACAGTTGCTCGAGCTTGGCGCCATCGATACGACCGGTGAACAACGGCAGCTCGCCCCCCTCACGGCTGAGCACATGAACGAGCTGGAAGCGCGCGTGATATCGATCCTTCAGGCCTTCGAGCTCCTCGAGGAACATGATCGAGCCCGCACCACGATTGCCGAACACCAGGGTGAACCTGCTCTGCGGTTCGGTCTCGAGGACGGTGCTGACCAGTGCGACGACAGGCGTGATACCACTGCCGGCCGCAATGGCACCGTAGTGACGGGATGCAGCCGGGTCGGGCGTGATGGTGAATTCGCCGACCGGGGGCATGACGTCCACGACGTCGCCTGCCTGCAGCTGGGTCGTCGCATACGTGGAGAAGGCACCGCCGGCCAACCGCTTGATCCCGACACGGAGCTTCCGGGTATTGGCGTTGGCGCAGATCGAGTAGCTTCTGCGCACGTCGGCACCGTCGATCACGGCCCTGAGCGTGACATGCTGGCCCGGCAGGTAGCCGTAGTCGTCGGCCAGCTCCTCGGGTACGTCGAACGTCACCGAAACCGCATCGTCGGTCTCGGGTACGACCTCGATCACCCGCAATGAGTGAAACACTGGAGCTGTCACTCCGTGACCTCCCGTGGTGGTGAGTGACACGAATCCGATGGTTCGTGGCTCGTCGTGGCTCTTCGCAACGTCATAGCTCTTTGAAGTAGTCGAACGGCTCGCCGCAGCTGTCGCACACCATGAGGGCCTTGCAGGCGGTCGAGCCGAACTCGCTGACGGTCGACGTGGACTCGGATCGACACCGCGGGCACACAACGGCGCCGCGAGACACTGATGCCGGGTGTGGCGGGGAGATCCCGTACTCGAGCAGCCGCCGCTTCCCGCCCTCGGTCATCCAGTCCGTCGTCCACGGCGGCGAGTAGACCAGGCGCACCTCGGTGTCGGCGAAACCCGCCCGATCGAGAGCCGCAGTGACCTCGTCGCGGATCATGTCCATCGCAGGGCATCCGGAGTACGTGGGAGTGATGGTGACGATGACTCTCTCGCCCTCGAGGTGCACGTCGCGCAGGATGCCGATGTCGACGATGGTGAGCACGGGGATCTCGGGGTCCACCACCTTGCTCACTGCCTGGTAGGCACGCTCACGGGTGGTGGTCGTCACGGCTACCACTCCAGCCCCGGATAGGTGCGCTGCATCCACTGCATCTCGCCGAGCAGATGCCCAAGGTGCTCAGAGTGGAATCCCGTCCGCCCGCCCATCCGCTGATAGGGGTCTTCGGGCCGTTGCAGTCCCGCAGCCGACAACACGGAGTTGATCCGGTCGTCCCAAGCAGGCGCCAGCGTCGAACGATCGACACCGATGCCTCGAACGACCATCGCAGTGTCGACGGCATCTGCCGTGAAGAGCTCCCCGGTGAACCGCCACAGATGATCGATGCCTGCCTGCATCCGGCGATGACTCTCCTCCGTCCCGTCCCCGAGCCTCACGACCCACGTGCTGGAATGGCGGAAGTGGTAGCGCGCTTCTTTCAGCGCCTTGGCTGCAATCCCTGCCAGCGTGGCATCCGAAGATTGGGACAGCGCTTCCCACAACGAGAGCTGGTAGGCATCGACATAGAGCTGGCGGGCCATCGTCATCGCAAAGTCGCCGTTGGGCTGCTCGACGAGGAGAACGTTGGAGAACTCACGCTCGGACCGCAGCATTGCCAGGTCGTCCTCCGTGCGCCCCCTGCCCTCGAGCCGGCCGGCGTGCGACAGCAGGGCTCTGGCCTGGCCGAGGTGGTCGATGGCGATGTTGGCCAGCGCGATGTCCTCTTCGAGCTCCGGCCCGTTGGAGATCCACTCACCCAACCGTTGCGCCAGGATCAGGTTGTCGTCTCCCAGCCTCAGCACATAGGCGGCGTGGGCGTCGTCGACCCCAAACGCCGGCATCCCCTGGGGTGCCCCAGCCGTCACTGCATCCGTCACGCGACCGCCCGATCGGGATACCTGATACGGGATACTGGATACGGGATACCAACCATCACATGTGCCCCACTTCTTCGGGGATCTCGTAGTACGTCGCATGGCGGTACGGCTGCTCGCCAAAAGGCTCGAACATCGCATCGGCGTCGTCGGGGTCCGAAGCGGTGATCTCGGACGAGGGCACCACCCAGATGCTGACACCCTCTTTGCGTCTCGTGTAGACATCGCGGGCGTTCTGCAGGGCCGACTCGGCATCGGGAGCGTGCAAGCTGCCCGAATGCACGTGGTTGAGACCACGGCGTTGCCGGACGAACACCTCCCACATGGGAGACCCGCCTTCGTCCGTGGACTCAGGGACGTCGGCAATCTGCTCGCCAGGGGCGAGAGGGACTTCGTAGCTCACGGGGCCTCCTCAGGCAGTCTTGCGGGCGGTGCGACGGGCTCGTTCCTTGTCGGCGTGGGCGCGGGCCGCGTCCCGCACCCATTCGCCTTCGTCCCACGCCTGGCGCTTGTGCTCGATCCGTTCACGATTCATCGGTCCATTGCCCTTGACGACCGTCCAGAACTCGTCCCAGTCGATCTCGCCGAAGTCGTAGATGTCCGCGCTCCTCGTTCCATTGCAGCTCCGGATCGGGCAGCACGAGCCCGAGGTAGTCGGCTTGGGGAACTGTCATGTCGACGAACTGCTGCCGCAGCTCGTCGTTGGACATGCGCTTGATCTTCCACGCCATCGATTGCTGGGTGTGGGTCGACTCGCTGTCCGGCGGTCCGAACATCATGAGGGACGGCCACCACCACCGGTTCACGGCATCCTGTGCCATCGCCTTCTGCTCGGCACTTCCCCTGCACAAGCGGAGCAGGAGCTCGTAGCCCTGCCGTTGATGGAAGGATTCCTCTTTGCAGATGCGCACCATCGCCCTCGAGTAGGGACCGTATGAGGTACGAGTCAGCATCACCTGGTTGGTGATGGCGGCGCCGTCGACCAGCCACCCGATCGCTCCGATGTCGGCCCAGTTGAGCGTTGGGTAGTTGAAGATGGATGAGTACTTGTGGCGTCCCGTATGGAGCAGATTGACCAACTCGTCCCTGCTCACGCCCAGCGTCTCTGTCGCCGAGTAGAGGTAGAGCCCGTGGCCGGCCTCGTCCTGCACCTTGGCCATGAGGATGGCTTTGCGTTTCAGCGATGGGGCGCGGGAAATCCAGTTCCCCTCCGGCTGCATCCCGATCACCTCGGAATGGGCGTGCTGCGCGATCTGCCGGATCAACGTCTTGCGATAGTCGTCGGGCATCCAGTCGGTGGGCTCGACCTTGTCGTCGGCGGCGATGATCGCCTCGAACCTGTCTTCGGTGATCGTCATCCAAGCTCCCGGAGTCGTGAGGTCGAGCCGCAGCTTAGCGAACGATCGTTCGTTTGTGAAGAAGGGGAGACGGTGCTCCATTTCTGCGTGGATGCGCCGATTCTTCGTGCACGCGCCACGCCAACCGCGTAGGGTGGGGTCCGGAAGCCCTCCGCCGGGACGGCCGACGTCGACCCGGCGGGCTCGGGGCTTGGGAGAGTTCGCTACAAGGGGAAGGGGGTGGCCGTATGACTCGAATCACGAGACGTTTGTGGCCGCTTGCACTCGCATTTGGAATGATGATCGTGATGGTCCCGTCGCCGGCCTACGCCGCCGGCTACGTCAGCCCGGACGATCCCCTGCTGGCCTTCAACGATGAAGCGCCCGCCGGATCCCAGGTACGGACGATCATCAGCAGCGGCGACGTCGTAGACGGTGTCATGTTCGAAGGTCTTCCCGACGGCGTGGGGATTGCACCGGGTGCAGCCCGCGGAACCGCTGAGGTCTACGTGGCCCACGAGCAAACGACGGTGCCGTTCTTCGGTGAGGCGGACTTCCAGGATGCGTCCATCACCCACCTCACCCTGAACACCCGGGGCGGGACGCGCGGCGCCGTGCTCGCCGCCGAAGAAGCACTCTCCCCCGAACTCGGATACCTCCGATTCTGTTCGGCTTCGATGGCCGGGCCTGCGGAGGGCTTCCGTGACCACATCTTCTTCACGGGTGAAGAAACCAACGACATCGTCGACGTGGTTCCCGGTGCGCCCTACGGTGACGACCCGGCACTCGACGGTCAACGGCAAGCGGGCTATGCCGTGGCGGTGAACACCCGGACGGGCGAGTCGGTGCACATCCCTGGTCTGGGACGCCTCAACCACGAGCAGACGCTTGCGGTGCCCGGCTACCCCGGCATCGTGCTGGTGACGACCGACGACACCTTTTCCGGCCCGAGCGCGCAGCTCTACATGTACCTGGCGCGCAGCCAGGACGGGGTCCTCAACGACCGTGGGCATCTGTTTGCCTTCCAGGCAACCGGCTCGACCGCCGGTCCCGTCGATCCGAGCGACCCGTTCAACGGCGCCAACGACTACCTGGATCTGCAACCAGGTGACTCGTTCACCGGGCAGTTCATCCGGGTACCGGATGACGTCGCGGACGGCACGTTGGCCGACGTCGGACCGCAGGACGGTCTCGAGGCCTGGTCGAACGACAACAACGTGTTCCAGTTCATCCGGCTCGAGGACGTTGCCTACGACGTCCACAACCCGAACGTGCTGTACATCGCCGACACGGGTCGCAGCCGGGTTGTCCCCGACGACACCACCGGTCGCCTCGTGCGTGGTCCGAGCGGCACCGAAGGGTTCGCCGACAATGGTCGGGTGTTCCGTCTCGAGCTGGATCCCGTTGATCCGCGCCAGGTGCTGAGTCTGACGGTGATCGCCGACGGCGACGCTCCAGATTCGGACGTCTACGTGCCGATGCGGGCGCCGGACAACCTGGACACGAGCGCCAACAGCTTGATGGTCCAGGAGGACGCGGACGACGCCCAGATCTGGCAGCACAGCTTTGCGAGCGGCGACTGGACGCCGATCGCAACGGTCACCGACCCCGATGGCGAGTCCAGCGGTATCGTCGATGCGTCGGCGTGGTTCGGTCCCGGAACATGGCTCGTGACCATCCAAGGTCATGGTGTGTTCATCGACGAAGAGCAGGTAGGCGACACGCTGTTCAAGCGTGAGTCCGGGCAGCTCCTGCTGCTCCGGGTTCCCGGCAGCTAGCGGGCTCCAACCTCGATTGATAGCGACCGCCCCGGGACGTCGTCCCGGGGCGGTCTGCTTGCGGTCGTCAGCCGGGTTGAGCCGCAGCAACGTCGAAGCGATGCACCTGCCATTGCGTCAGCGGGCTCTCCCCTGTCCGAGCGTGTTCCGCGGCAACCTCGGCAGCGGTCTGCGCACCCGGCCCAAATCTGTAGGCGGGGCCGCCGGCCTCCTCGATGGTCACGTACTGGTCGAGCAAGGCCCGCAGATCCGGGCGATCGAGGTCGAACGGCTCCCAGCCAGACGTCGCAACCACGCCGCCGTAACGAAGGCGACCCACCGCGGCAAGACCTTCGATGCGGGGCCGGCCGTATTGTGCGGACACCTGGAGGAACGCAGAAGCTCCGGGACGCAGGAATCGCCGCCCTCCATCCAACACGCGGCGCCGCCAGCCGAGGCCGTCGTCGCCATGGCTCCCCGGCGGGTTGGCGATGAGGAAGTCCACCTCACCAGCAGCGCCGTCGAGTGCAGGTGATCCGTCGAGCGACGTGTAGCCGTCGGCGTGAACGAATGTGATCCGGTCGGCAACGCCGTTGTGATCGGCGTTGCGACGAGCGACCGTCAGGCTGGCCGTATCGATGTCGATCGCAAGAACCCGCCGAACGGCGCCAACTCTGGCCGCTGCGATCGCCGCAGTTCCGACTCCCGTTCCCCAGTCGATGCCAAGCCCCGACAGCTCCCCGCCGAGACGCTCGACGGCGGCGACGGTGACGCGGCTCGCCGGGGTGATCGGCGTGGTGCCGCTGTGCACTTCCAGGCAGAGCCGGCCAAGACTGCCGGCATCGATCTCCACGATCCTGCCGGGGTGGCCCATCGGCGGCCTCCGATCGTCAGGCAGGTGGCTGCCAGTCCGGCTTCACGCCCACGACGGGAGTCGGAGAGTCGAGGAGCACCTGCTGGGCATGGCTGCCCATGAGCAGCTTGCCCAAGCGGCTTCGGGATTGGACGGTGAGCACGATGAGACCGCACTGGTGATCGTGGGCAGCTGCGATGATGTCGAGACCGGGATCCCCGAACCGCACATCGGTCTCCGCATCCTCCACACCGAGGTCGGCAAGTTGCATCCCCAAGGCGGCGCGAGCGTGATCGAGTGCGGCATCCCCAGTTCGTCCCGGCCGGTGGACCACGCCTTCAGACTGCGCGGCGCTGGTTGAGACAACATGGACAACGACGACCTTCGCTCCGAGTTGCTGCGCCAGGTACGTGGCGTAGCGAATCGCCGTGGCCGACTTCGGCTCGAGATCGGTCGCTACCAGTATCCGCTCGATTGCCACCTGCACGACCTCCTCGCTCAGCGCTCAGATTACCCGTCACGATTGTCCGTCCGGTTGGCTAGCGTCGCTGCGAGAACTCCAGGAGAAGCCGTATGACCCCATCCGAGCACGAACGCGATCCCCGCGACCTGATCACGTCCATGGGTTGGGAACACCTCCCCTACGGCTGCGTCGGGATCACCCGCCACAAGAAGGTGAGCGACAGCCAGACGGTGTGGTCGTGGTTGATTCTCGTGCCGTGGGCGGTCAACGATTCCAAGCCGTGGATCGACGGAACGAAGCTGTTCGGCCTGACGCTCAAGAGCGAAGCCGAGCAGGAGGCGGAGATCCATCAAGAGATGCGGGACATCCTCGACGAACGATATGGCGAATCGGTCGCCGAACAGGCCGTCGACGACTTCCTGCGGCGTCTCCAAGACGGAGACTGATCTCTCGCTCGCCGGTGCTGCGGACCGCCCACCCGGCGGCGATGCTCGCTATCTGCCGGAACCCGGCTAAGGTTCCGCTTCGCCGCTGCACGGCGAGGCTTGCGTCCTCGAGACGCATCAGCTGATGCAGACCACGGCATCGCTCCTGGGTTTGGTTGCCTCGTCTCTCCCGCCCGCCTTCACACATGGTGAACAGCCGGGTACGTGCGCCGCCAACTGAACCGCCCGCGTGCCTTGCGGGCCAAGGAGACCACTGTGTCGATCACTTTCGCCGATCTCGGCTTGCCCAACGAGCTCGTCTCGCCCCTTCGCAAAGCGGGCATCACCGAGCCCTTCCCTATCCAGGCAGCAACCATTCCCGACGCGCTGGCGGGGCGTGACGTATGCGGCCGCGCCCCGACAGGTTCGGGGAAGACGCTCGCCTTCGGTCTGCCATTGCTGGCCACCATCCGCAAGGCGTCCCCCCACCGCCCGAAGGCTCTGGTCCTGTCGCCGACACGCGAGCTGGCGGAGCAGATCCGTCGCGAGCTGGCTCCCATCGCCGCGGGCAGGGGCATCCGACTCCTCACCGTGTACGGCGGCGTGTCGTACCACCCGCAGCGGTCGAAGCTCCGTCGTGGTGTCGACGTGCTCATCGCCTGCCCTGGGCGGCTCATCGACCTCATCGAGCAGGGCGATGTCTCCCTCGCAGACGCCGGCTATGTCGTGATCGACGAGGCCGACCGCATGGCCGACATGGGCTTCATGCCGCAGGTGCGCAAGCTGCTCGACATGACGCCGCAGCAGCGCCAAACGGTGCTGTTCTCGGCAACTCTCGACGGGGACGTCGCCGAACTCACCAAGCGGTACCAGGACAACCCGGTGCGCCACGAGGTCGGGGGCGACGCCCTCGACTCCGGCACCGCTCGCCATCACTTCTGGCGCATCGAGAACCACGACAGGCTCGGCCTCGTCGCCGACGTCGCCGGCGCATTCCAGTCCACCCTGGTGTTCACTCGTACCAGGCGCGGCGCCGACCGCCTCGCTCGCCAGCTCGACCGCCACGGCGTGAAGGCTGAGACCATCCACGGCGGGCGGTCCCAGCGCCAGCGAGACCGAGCCCTCCGGCAGTTCAAGGGCGGCCAGGTCGAAGCCCTCATCGCCACAGACGTTGCCGCCCGCGGCATTCACGTCGACGGCGTGGAGTGTGTCGTCCACTTCGACCCCCCGGAGGATCACAAGGCCTACCTGCACCGCTCCGGCAGAACGGCTCGTGCGGGCGCCGGGGGTCACGTCGTCTCCCTGGTGCTCCACGATCAGGTGCGGTCCACGCGCCAGCTGCAGCAGGATCTCGGACTTCGGAACAGCCCAGGCGACCCTTCCATGGAGGCGCTGTTCAATGATGAGGGCGAACTCCTCGGCAAGCGGCCGGCTTCGGCCCCCAAGGGCGGACGCCCGTCGACCGGCAAGAACGGTTCGGGCAGGAGCCGGAACAGCTCTGGCGGTGGCTCGAAGCAGCGCAGCAACAAGAGCCGGTCGCGGCGGTCCCATCACGGCAGCGGCAGCCGCTCGTCATCGAGCACAGGCGGCACGGCAGGGGGCGAGCGCACCGGTGGGCAGCGATCGGGCGGAACCCCGAAGGCCGGCACATCGCAGTCGCAGGGCAAACGGCGCAAGCCGAACTCGTCCGGCACACGCAACCAGACCAGGAGGACGTACTCCGGCGGTGGCTCGGGATCGGGTCGCAGCAAGCCGCAGGGACAGCGGTCGTCCGGGAATGGTTCGCCCCGCTCTTGAGGTGTCAGGCGGCCGCCGGCTCGATGAGGGCCGACCGGTAGCGAACCATGGCCACGATCGGCAGGCCCACGAGCGCCGCCCCCACGACGTTGAGGGCGGCGTAACCGGATGCTTCGAGCAGGAAACCCGAGGAGAGGCTGGCGGTTGCGCCTGAGGTCCACACCATCGTGTCGGCGAGACCCTGCAGCGGCACTGCATAGCCTGGTGGGGCGCTCTCGGTGAGATAGGCGCTTCCGGCCACAAACCCGAAGTTCCATCCCAGACCGAGGAGGAAGAGCGAGACGACGAGCAGCGTTCGCTGGTCGCCTCCTGCGTTCGCCGCCAGCAGGGCAGCCACCACCAGGATCGCCTGCCCTGCAACCATCACCGGCACTCGCCCCACCCGGTCGGCAACCAGTCCCGTCAAGGGCGACACGGCGAACATGCCGAACGTGTGGGCGCCGATGACGAGCCCGACGATCCCCAGGTCCTCGCCGGCACGCCGGATGTGCACGGGCGTGACGGTCATGATCAGCACCATCACGACCTGACCGATGATCAGCGCAACGATCGCGTACCGGACCCGCGGGTTGATGAGCATCGGCTTGATGGCCGACATCTGGAGCCGGTGCGGACGATCCACGACGGAGGCAAAGGTGAGCGGGTCTGGCCGCAACGCCACGAAGGCAAGCAGCGCGGCAATGGTCAGGGCGATCACCGCAAGCAGCGGGGCCCCCGCCAGTCCCTCCATACCCACGGCTTCTGCCATGGACTCGACCGGCTGGAGCAGGATGGGACCGAGGACGGATCCAATGGTGCCGGCCCACACCACGACGCTGATGGAGAACGACCGACGCTCGGGTGCTGAGATGTCGGCGGCTGCGTAGCGGGAAAGGCGGTCGCCGGCGTTGCCGAAACCGAACAGGAACATCCCGGCGACAAACACCACAAACGATCGCATACCGATCGCGGCAGCAGCGATCCCTGCTCCGGCTGCGGCTACGGCCATGCCCGACGCGATACCGGGGCGCCGCCCATGCCGAGCCATGAGCGCTGCGATGGGTGCGGTACCGAGGGCTACGCCGATGGTTGCTGCTGCGGCAGGGGCGCCCGCGAGAGTCGCAGCACCGAGCAGGTCCTCCGCAACCAGCGAGCCGACGGTCACCGTGGCGATGAAGGCCGTCCGCGCCAGAGCGCTGCCGGCGAACAGGACGCCAAGCAGCCGCCGGCGGACATCAGGAGGGGCAGCCACGGGCCGGAGTGTACGCCGCCGGTCGCGTCGTCTCAGCTCAGCTCGTCGACGAGCGACACCGCGCGGCGCAGCTCAACGTCGACGACCAACCCGTCTCGGAACGAAAGGCGGGTGCGATAGGTCTCCCGCGAGTGCGACAGCACCTCGAAGCCCGTCAGGTCCCGCCGTTCCACGGCAAGGCCAAAGTCGCCTCCGCCCAGCAGCTTGCGGTTGAGAAAGAGCACCCTGCGGTTGGTGGCGACTACCAATGGCCATGGAGCCGCCGGTTGGTCCGGCACGTCGTCTCGGCGCAACAGCCACGAGTACCAGCCGGTGATCGCAACGGCGAAGGCCAGCAGGAGACCCAGCGGGGATGGCACCCCCGCCGCCTCCAGCCCGGTTCCGCCGAGAGCCGCAATGATGGCAGCAATCCAGATCGACTTGCCGCGCACCACCGTAGGGTATGAGCCGGCGGCGACGGCCCTGATCTTCTCCCCCTTCCCAAGGCGGCCATCGAGCCACTCCTCTGCGCGCTGCTCGATCTGCATGTGTCCCCCGGTCGACGACATCGAGAACCTACTCGTCTCCCGCAGCACCGCGCCTGGTCACCGACCGCGCCGCGTCCGATCCGCCCCGTCCCGAGGCTCGCACGGCGACCGCGGTCACATCGCCGCTGCCAGGTCCCCCAGGATCTGCTGCGAGGCGAGGCGGCCCGGGGCTCCTGTAACGCAGCCCCCTGGGTGCGTCCCCGATCCGCACTGGTAGTACCCGGCAATCGGAGTCCGGTACTGGTTCCAGCCGGGGGACGGACGGAAGAAGAACATCTGGGGCGCCAGGAACTCACCGGCGAAGATATTGCCCTCCGTCAGCCCGACAACACGCTCGATGTCGAGCGGCGTCACCACTTCCCGATGCAGCACCAGCTCGCCGAAGCCAGGGAACGTCTCTTCGAGCACCGCCTGGACCGTGTCGCCAAAGCCGTCTCGCTCCGCGTCCCAGTCGCTGACCTTCAGGTCATAGGGTGCGTATTGGACGAAGCAGGACATCACGTGTTTGCCCGGAGGCGCCATGTCGGGGTCGATGGTCGATTGGATGGCGCCGTCGATGTACGGCCGCGAGCTGTACCAGCCGTACTTGGCGTCGTCGAAGGCGCGCTCCAGGTAGTCCATCGTCGGCGCGATGTTGATGAAGCCCCGATACTGATCCGCTCGATCGCCGAGGGGTGGGTAGGCCGGGAGGCCGTCGAGGGCAAAGTTCACCTTGGCCGAGACGCCCTGGAACTTGTAGCGCCTGATGTTCTCCACGAGTTCGGCTGGGAGCTCGCGTGGATCCACCAGTTCCATGAACGTCCGCCGCGGGTCGACGGAGCTGACCACGGTGGTTGCGCTGAGCTCCGTACCGTCGTCGAGTACGACACCGGTTGCCTTGCCGTTGCTGGTGATGACGCCGGCGACCGGCGCATCGAGCTTGATCTCTGCGCCGTAGGACTCTGCGGCCCGCGCCAGCACTTGGGTGAAGCCGCCATTGCCTCCCTTGTGGAACGACCATGCACCAAATGCACCATCGTGCTCGCCCAGGTTGTGGAACAGCAGCACGAGGCCCGATCCTTGCGAGCGCGGACCGACCTTCGAGCCGATGATGCCCGACGAGGCCAGCCATGCCTTGAGCAGCTCGTTTTCGAAATAGTCGTCGAGAAAGTCCGCAGCACTGCCAGTGAGCAATCGCACGGCGTTGTGCAGCACACGAGGCTCCAGGTCCCGCAGGTACTTGGCAAGCCCTGCCATCCGCATCAGCTCTTCTGGGTCGCTGCTCTGGATGTTGGGCGGAATGGTGTCGAGCAGCGGTTTGACGGCCTGACAGACCATCGACATGTCGTGGTCGTACTGGTCGTACGCATCGGCGTCGTGGGGCGACAGCCGGGCGATCTGGCGGACATTCAGGTCGCGGTCCTTCCCCATCAGGAGGAACTCGCCGTTGTCGCCCGGGGCGAACGACGTTGGCATCAGCAGCGGCATGAAGCCGTGCTTGGGAAGCTCGAGCTCGTGGATGATCTCGGGACGCAGGAGACTCAACGCATAGGAGAAGGTGGTGAAGTGAAAGCCGGGCACCAGCTCTTCGGTGATGGCGGCACCGCCGACGAGGTGGCGCTTCTCCAGGATCAGCGTCTTCAGCCCTGCCTTGGCGAGATAGGCACCGTTGACGAGGCCGTTGTGGCCTCCCCCGATGACGATGGCGTCGTAGGTTCGACTGGTGGACATGGTCACCCCTCAGGCTGTTCTACGTAGCGGGTTGAAGTGCGGCAGGCCCGTCACCTGGGCGCCCACCAGTTCGTATGCGTGGTTGATCGTGACCTCGACGTTGACTCTGGAGCCGACCCCTGCAAGCGGGGGAAGCACCCTGCCGATGCCGATGTGTTGTTGGAGGATGGGTGAGTACATGAAGCTGGCGGTGTACCCCACCCGGTTTCTGTCGTCGTCGTAGAGCATCATCTCGTACGCCACCGGCACGTGGTCTTTCGGGGCGATGAGCCCTGCACTTCGGTATTTCTGGTCGTAGTCGGCGGCATCAACGGCAAGACCCACCATCGCCCAGCGGGCCGTTCCTCCCGCAATCCGGCGGCGGGTGGCCTCACGACCGATGAACGGCCGCGAGTCATCGTCGATGGTGCGGAGCATCCACCCCAGGCCCAACTCGGTCGGGGTGGAACGGTCGCTGTCGTTCCATGCGAAACGCGACGACGAGAAGTCGGTGTCCAGCAGCAACAAGCCGGCTTCGATCCGGGTCATCAGCAGTGCGATCTGCCCGATCGGGATGACTCCCCTGCCTTCGCCGGCCGCAAAGACGGCATCCCACACTCCGACGGCGTGGTCGGCCTCGACCCAGATCTCGTAGCCCAAGTCGCCGGTGAACCCGGTCCGGGAGATGACCACGGGTGCGTCGCCGATCTTGCCCTCGGTGTGGGCGAAGAAGGGCAGCTCTGCGGCACCGGGGACGAGTGCAGCGATCACATCACGCGATGCGGGACCCTGCACGGCCAGTGCTCCGTACCGTTCGGAGATGTCTTCGATCTCGACCTGGAGGCGGCCGCGGAGGTCTGCGAAGTAGGCAAAGTTGGGCTCGGCGGTGCTCAGCCAGAACTCGTCGGCAGCGTGTCGCAGCACGACGCCGTCCTCCAGCACGTAGCCCGCATCGTCGCACCAGATGGTGTACTGGGCACGCCCGGGCCGGCACGCACGCACGTCCCTGGCCAAGACGCCGCTGAGGAATCGCTCCGCATCTGGACCGGCGAACCGGTACTTGTAGAGGGGTGACGTGTCGAATACCCCAGCGCTGTTGCGGACGGCGAAGTACTCGAACTTCTCCGCCATCTGATACTTCTCGGGCACGAGCTGCCCTGCCCAGTGTTTCCAGAGCCCGGTCTCGTTCCGGGACTGCACTCGCTCATAGAACGGTGTCGCACCCACCATCGGCCACTCCTCCGTCTGTCTCAGATGGGACCCACGCTAACCGCCCTGGGCGAGCGGTCCCTGCGACGTGGCCGATCCAGCATTGCGCCGGCGGATCGCCGACTCCGGTCACGCGGTGGGGAGGGCCACCTCGATCACGACGAACTCGGCGGGTTTGAGGGGAGCGAACCCGACCACGACGTTGACGATGTGGCGGTCCACGTCGGCTTGCGTGGTCGTCGACCTGTCACAGCGCACGAAGTAGGCCTCGTCGGCCTTGTCCCCACGGAACGCACCGTCGCCCCAGAGCTCGGCCATGAATGCGTCCACGGTCAGGCGGAGCTGCGCCCACAAAGGCTCGTCGTTGGGCTCGAAGACCACCCATTCGAGACCCGCAGAGAGGCTTCGCTCGAGAAAGAGCGCCGTCCGGCGCACCGGGACGTAGCGCCAATCGCTGCCCTGAGGCGCGGCCAGCGTCCGAGCGCCCCACACCAAGTGTCCGGCCGAGGCCGTCTTCAACGTGTTCACGCCGAACCCGTTGAGGTGCTCGATGTCGGCGTCCGTCACCGTCGCCGACAGCCCGGTCACGGCGAGCGCAGCGTCGGTGCCTGCAGGCGCCTTCCACACGCCACGAGAGTGATCGATTCTGGCGAACACACCAGCCACGGCTCCTGCGGGAGCGAACATCGCAGTGCCGCCGGCTCCGTCGGCTGCTTCGATCCGGGGCCAGTACACGGCCGCGTTCTCGTAGTGTTCGACAAGCCCGAGATCGGCCACGGCCACGTCTGATGCAGCGATCCAGGTGGCCGGCGGATCCAGGATCGCAACTCCGCGCTCCCCGGCCGCCAGCGCCACGACGGCGCGGCGGGTGCCGGCCGACACGTCGGTGCCGGGCCCGAGCGGCGGGACAACGACGAGATCGACGCCCGCGCCACGCATCGCCCAGATGCCATGGCCGCCAGATTCGAGCGACGGGCCGGCGAGGTCGTCGTCGATGATGGGATCGCATGGCCCCCCGCTGCGGGAAACGACGCGGACCACCTTGGCGTGGCTGCCTCCGTTTTCGAAGAAGTGGGCGACTGCATGGCTCATCGGGTAGGCGACGTCCAGGCCACCAAACGTGTCGATGTAGTCACCGAGGGTCGCCACCGAAGTAGCTTGATCGATGGGCCCCTGAGCTGCCGCCCCCACGAACCCCGTCACCGCGGTGTGCGCCGCAGGGATGGCACGAATGGCGCTTTCGAGCTGCTCGATGTGGACGTGCGGCGCAAAAAACTCGATCACGTGAGCGAACGCCGCGGCAATACCCTTGGGAACACCCTTCTCGTGGCGCATCTCGAAGATGACATGGCCCGGGTATGCGCTCACCATGTCGAGCACGACCTCCGCCACGTCGGACCGCTCGGCGAACACTGCATCCGCCTCGTCGAACAGAAGGATCGCACCCGCTGCCTTGGCGTCATCGAGAATCCGCCTGAGGTTCTTCTCGGTCTCTCCGATGTCCTTCGTCACGAGGTTGGACAGGTCAATGCGGAAGATCGGCTTGTCCAGCTCGTTGGCGAGAGCTCTGGCTGCGAACGTCTTGCCCGTCCCTGAGGGCCCGCTGAACAGCGAGCCCACGGGCCGCCCGTCCCGAGCTGCGTCGCGGATGGCTTCCAACCGCACCCTTCGGTCGGCAGGTCCCGTCAGATCGTCAAAACCTACGTCTGCGGGCAGCGATTCGAATTCGGTCATGCCGGAATCATCCCCCGTGCGGCCCCCCGGCGCAATTGCGGGTCCCGGCCCGCAGGGCGGCCGTAGACTCGCGGTCCAACCGCAACGCCCTCGAGACTCGCAAGGACAACCTCGTGGCCATCACGACAGCCGCATTCTCGATTCGCCTGCACGTGCGACTGACGCATCTGCCGGGCACACTCGGCCGTCTCACCACCGCGATCGGCGAGGCCGACGGCAACATCGCATCGATCGAGCACTACGAGGTCCACGGTCAGTTCATCGACCGCGAAGTAACCGTCGACGCCCGGAGTGGAGACCACATCGCTGAGATCTGCCGGACGGTGGAGAACGTGCCTGGCGTCGAGCTGCTGCACTGGGTCGACAGAACGTACGAGATGCACGCAGGCGGCAAACTCGAAACCGTCTCCCGCAGGTCGCTGCAGGACCCGCGGGACCTGGCGATGGCCTACACCCCTGGCGTTGCGCGGGTGTCGCTCACCATCGCCGAGGAGCCGGAACGGGTCCACGAGCTCACGATGAAGCGCAACACCGTTGCCGTGATCACCGACGGAACTGCAGTCCTTGGCCTCGGCGACATCGGCCCTGCTGCAGCCCTTCCCGTCATGGAGGGCAAGTCTGCGTTGTTCAAGGAGTTCGGAGGGGTCGACTCATTTCCCCTCGCCCTCGACGTGTCGGAGGTCGATGACTTTGTCGAGACGGTGGTGCGGCTCGCCCCGGTGTTCGGCGGCATCAACCTCGAGGACATCGCCGCCCCTCGCTGCTTCGAGATCGAAGACCGTTTGCGAGAACGTCTGGACATCCCGGTGTTCCACGACGATCAGCACGGCACCGCGATCGTGCTTCTGGCTGCCCTCACCAACGGGGTCAAAGTGGTCGGCAAGACCATGGACGAGCTTTCCGTCGTCGTCGCGGGCGCAGGAGCTGCTGGCGTCGCCATCACCAAGATCCTCCAGCGGGCAGGGGTCACCAACATCGTGGTCACCGACCGCAACGGTGCCATCCACGGCGGCCGAAGTGACCTCAACGCTTCAAAACGATGGCTGGCCGAGCACACCAACCGGCGAGGCCTGTCCGACTCCCTCGGTGCGGTGCTCCGCGGAGCCGACGTGTTTGTGGGTGTTTCTGCCCCTGACCTCGTGAGCCGGGACGACATCACGACGATGGCCGACCGACCGATCGTCTGTGCACTGTCCAACCCCGATCCCGAGGTCGACCCGACGAGCATCATGGACATCACCGGCGTCCTCGCCACGGGCCGCAGCGACTACCCGAACCAGATCAACAACGTACTTGCCTTTCCCGGTGTGTTCCGCGGTGCCCTCGACGCCGGCGCGACCGACATCACCGAGGCGATGAAGATCGCTGCCGCAGACGCCATCGCTTCGCTGGTGACGGATGAGGAACTCGACCCCGACTACGTGATCCCGAGCCCGTTCGATCGCCGGGTCGCTCCAGCGGTGGCCGCCGCCGTTGCGGCCACCGCCCGCACCGAAGGTGTGTGCCGATGAGCACGGCCGTAGCGTAGGCTGCGGCCACGCCCTCCAGGAATCGCCATGGCCCAGCAACCGATCGAGCTCATCCTGCTCCGGCAGTGGGCGTCTTACCTCGACATCCCCATCTGGCTCATGGACGAGCACGGCGACCTCTTGTTCTACAACGAACCGGCCGAACAGCTCCTCGGGCTGCGATTCGACGAAGCAGGCCGCATCAACGCCCGACAGCTTGCGGAGATGTTCGTGACGACACGTCTTGATGGGTCCCCGATGCCGACCGAAGAGCTCCCGATCGTCATGGCGCTCCAACACGGCCACCCGGTCCACGGTGAGTTGCGGCTCAGTACGTCCAGTGGCATCTCGCGCCAGATCCAAGTGTCGGCGTTTCCGGTCGATGCCCTCGGACGGCGCCACGGGGTGGTCGCCATGTTCTGGGAGCACGACGACACATGAGGGTGACGCTGTGGGGGACGAGGGGGTCCTTGGCCGCTGCCGGTCCCGACACCGTGGCCTACGGGGGTGACACCTCATCGGTCGAGGTCTATATCGACGAAACCACGGTCATCGTGCTGGATGCGGGCTCCGGGATCCGCAGGCTGAGTGAGCCGCTGGCGCGTTTCCCGCGGATCGACATCCTGCTCACCCACCTCCACATGGACCACATCCAGGGCCTGGGGTTCTTCACGCCGCTGCTGGACCCGAACGCCGAGGTGCACATCTGGGGACCGAGCTCACCCCACCTGCCGCTCGAGGATCGCCTCTCCCGGTACCTGTCTCCCCCCCTGTTCCCGGTCCGGTTGCGGGACCTGGAGAACGTGACTCTCCACGAGGTCACGCCCGGCAGCTTCAGTATCGGGCCTGCCACAATCACCGCCGACTTCGTCTGCCACCCCGGAGTGACGATGGGGTACCGCATCACGGCCGGAGGAGCGAGCCTTGCCTACGTGCCGGACCACGAGCCTGCGCTGGGCATGCGCGCGTTTCCCGGAGCCGCCGAGTGGACGTCGGGATTCGACCTGATCGCCGGCGCCGACCTCTTGATCCACGACGTGCAGTACACCGAAGAAGAGTACGCCGCACGCGTGGGGTGGGGTCACAGCACCTTCGAGCAGGTGACCGATCTTGCGGCGCAGGCTGGGGTCGGGACGCTGGTCAGCTTTCATCACGATCCCGCCCACGACGACGTCATGCTCGACGCCATCGCTGCCGAGATCGCCGGGTGGGACCTGCCCTTCACGTTCGTGCCCGGCAAGACGGGCACCACCATCGAGCTCTGACCGGCCCGGTTGGCCTGCAGGCAACTCACATCGGACAGGGCTCCGCTTTGCTCCCGGCCGAGGTGCGAGGAGTCCAATGGCCCTGGCCGGCGGGTGTCCATCGGGATAGCGTTGACGCGGTCGGCGCCATGCAGGCCCGTTGGGATGCCGGCTCGACGCCGCCACAGGAGGTGACTGCCGTGCTGTTGGGTGCGTTGGTGGTTGGGCTGCCGCTGATTGCGGTATGTGGATTGGGTGCGGTGATGATGCGCAGCGCGACGGTGGAGCGCTGCGTCGAAAGAGAAGTGGCCTGGATTCGCCGAGAGGTCGGATGGGGGTGGAACACCGAGCGCATCGTCCGCCACCATCCCGATTTCTGCGAGTGCCAGGTGCGCTACCTGAGGACGCGGCGCTGCTCTGGCCGCGGACGTCCCTGACCGCCAGTCGGACCCCGGGGCGCCATCCCGGTCCTTGCGCGGCGTCTACCCCTGGGAACACACGAGCGGCTCTGCGAGGAGGGCAACCGCGTCCTCGAGCGCCGAAGGGAGCTGGCTATCCATGATCTGCCGCGACACGTCGGACAGCAGCCAGCCGAGAGAGGCGTCGCGACCGGGCAACGCCGTGGGGAAGGTGCGCACGTACCTGCTCTCGACGGGGGTGCCGTCGGTATAGCTGATCTCGAGAGTGACACCTCTCGCATCCTCCAGTCCTTCGGTGAAGAAGTCTGCTGCTGCGGCTTTGAGCCGGGTGTCGCGGCCAGCGTTGCTGGACCGCAGGAATGCCTTGAGCGGAGTGAGGATCTCGAGCGAACTCCCCGTGGGAACCTGATCGACGCCGCCGGTCTCGGCGCCGTTGTCGATCTGGAGGAGGATCGGAACGGCACACCAGCCGTTGGGACTCTCGAAGGCAGTGGCGTTGTGAGCTTCGACGAGTTCCATTACCCGCGGCATGACCGTGAGGACCGGGCTTGTCGCTGAGTTGTCCACGTAACCCCCGTCGACCAGATCGTAGGTGCCCACCTCCGTGTCGCCCCCTCCGGATTCCGAGCAGATCGTGATACGCCCAGCCGGAGCCACGAACGGGAAGCGTGCAGACAGCAGCATGGCCGTCGACATGCGCAGGTCGAGGGGGGTCTCGAATCCGTCGCTGCTCCGCCGGCACAGGCCCTCAAAGACGTCGAACGTCGCAGGAATACCCTTGTCGGCAGCATCGCGGTATCGATCCGGGTTGAGACAACCACGGCGAGCAGCGGCCTGTCCCCGAGAGATCGCCGGACCGGCAAGGTCGTGGACCGGGCTGATCGCAGCCAAGCAACCGTCGTCGACGCTCGCCGCGTTGAAGACGAGCAGAGGAGAGAACGTGTCCACGTCGTAGCGCACGTGCAGCGCGGCGCCGAGCCCTGAGAAGGCAGCCTCGAATGCTTCCTCCTGGGCGACGATTCGGTCGCCTGCCGGTGCATCCCACCGCAGCAGGCTCCGAGGAAGATCACGGGTGAACCAGCGCTCGAGGGTGGCCGAGAGAAAGTCCAGATCGTCGATCGCCCGCAAGCTGTTCTGGTCGAGGAATGTGGCGATCCCGACGCTGCCACCCGATGTGCCCGAGAGGAAGAACGCTTGCTGCTTCTCGACGTCGCGGAACATGGCCGAAAGCGCGATGTCGGTCCAATACGCAGCGCGAATCCCGCCTCCCTCTGCGGCCACGAAGACCATCGGAACAGCTCGGCGCTGATCGTCCTCGTACGTCACCGAGGCCTCCTGCGCCTCTGTATCGAGCTTGCGCACGTCCGTCCACCGCTCAAACCACGTCTCGAGGTCAGGTCGGGTCTGGGTATCCGGCACAGCCGAGCGCAGAGGCACAACTCTGGCGTTGTAGTACTCCGGCTGGGGAACGACGATCGCGTTGGCGAGCGCCCACACGACGACGAGCGAGAGGACGGGAATCCTGCGAAGCCCCAGGAGGCGGAAGAGGGCCGGCAGGCCGTACCGGCTGCGAAACCAATCGGCGCCGAGGACCAGCGCCAACCCACCGGCGCTGATGGCTCCCGCCGCACCGAGCACCAGGCCGATTGGGCCAAGCTGTTCGGGACGCCCAACGACCATCAGCGCAGACGGAGCGGCAAGAACCGCCAGTACGATGCCCCATCCCAGCCGCCCGAGTTTGCGCCCGCCCTGATCGCGCGGCCAACGCAGCAGGCGCGCCGGGGGCTGCACGGTCTTCTCATCGCCGACCAGACGCCACAGCCATGGGATCACGGCACCGGCACCGACGGCCATGATGGTGCCGGCGACGGGCTTGACCCCAACGGTCGTTGTGGCGCTGAGTGCCTCCGGCCAGGTCGTCCACTTCACGAGACCGAGGCCCACCAGAAGAAGCGGCGCCGTGGCCAGCAGTACGGGAAGCTGTGTGGACGCCCGCGCAGGGCGCACGAGTCGTCGCCCACCGATGTCTTTCGCAAGACCAGACACGAACATGACGACGAAGAGAATCACGCCGAGCACCGGGAGTCCGGTCCACCCCAGCAGCACGCCCGCACCGAAGAGGGCGACGGCGAGCATGGTCGCCCCGGCGACCGCTTCCCAGAAGTCACGGCCTTCGTCGTCGCGAGGCCGCGTGAGGTCTCGCAAGATGGCCAAGCGTGATGCGATACCCACACCCAGCACCAGAAAGATCAGCTGGACCATGACCCAGGGCAACTGGCGAACGCCGAGATCGAGGAACACGTCGGACGTCTGCAGCGGGAGGAACGCGATCACGGCAACGACGCTGACTGCCAGGATTTGGGCGCGGGACATGACAAGGCCGTGCCGCACGTCCGGTCGCTTCACCCAGCCGATCCACCACCGGAAGAGGAAGACGACGAGCGGAACGAAGACAGCCACGGTCAGCAACGTCTTCACGACGAACGATGTGTCGAGCACCCACGCATGAACGGCACCGACTCCGGCCTCCGGTGTGGCTCCGCCCCACACAGCCAGCGCCAGCGCAGAGTTCTCGACGACGTCGACCGCACCGAGGACCATCACGCCAATCGAGAGGAACCGGAAGAAGTCGCTGGCCTTCGGATCGCGTTTCATCATGTCGCCGCCGGGCCGCGCCAAGCCGCGGACAACGGCTACGTACACGACCACAAACACCATGTCGACTGCGATGAATTGCATAGCCACGTGGAACGGAGCCGTCAGTCCGGACCCTTGATCGACAAACGCTCGCCATACTTCGAGAGTCGCGTTGGGCTCGGTGGCAAGACCGCCGCCGCCCATTCCCCGTGGTGCTACTCCCGGTACGTGAAGCGTCCCGAGCAGAGCACCCAACTCGTTGAGCGCCAGCAGCAGCGCAAAGAACGCTCCCACGAGCCCGCCAAGCATCGGTCCTCTCGGCCGGAAGCTGAACCACCGATGCTTGTATGCATCTGCGGACGTCGCATCGGCTGCCCCGTCGACCAGCAATTCCTGTGGCACAGTTCGTCTCTCCTACCTCTCGGTCAACCCTACGTGCCGTTGCGCCATCCCGCCGAAGGTCCTCGACGGGGCTGCAGTGACCTTTCGCCCTAGCCACCGAAGGCGGAAGTCGATAGATGTCGCACATGGAGACGTTGCGCAACGTCCCGGTCGGCAGGTCCGCACCTTCGGTCGGGCGCATCGTTGAGTTGGACGGCGTCGAGAAGGTCTACCGCACCGGGCGGGTCGACTACACCGCGTTGCGCGACGTCACCCTGGCCATCAACTCCGGTGAACTGGTTGCCGTCGTGGGACCGTCCGGCAGTGGCAAATCCACGATCCTCAACATCATCACCGGCATCGACCGCCCCACCGCAGGGTCCGTGAACGTCACCGGATGCGACCTCACCGTCATGGACGAAGAGGAGCTTGCAGCGTGGCGTGGCGAGCACGTCGGGATCGTGTTCCAGTTCTTCCAGCTGCTCCCCACGTTGACCGCGATCGAAAACGTCATGCTGCCGCTCGACTTCGCCAAGCGCGGCGACGGTGAGGCCCGGGTTGCCCGCGCCCAGACCTGTCTCGCCCACGTCGGGCTGAGCAACAAAGTCGGGAGCTTCCCGGCCGAGATGTCCGGAGGCGAGCAGCAGCGGGTCGCCATCGCCAGGGCGCTGGCGTGCGAACCGGCGATCCTGGTCGCAGACGAGCCGACGGGGAATCTCGATACAGATACGTCACGAGAGATGTTCGACGTTCTCGATCGGGTCAACGGCGACGGCACCACCGTGGTGTACGTCACCCACGATCCGGCGCTGGCCGCAAGGGCGCACAGGGTGGCGACGATCCGCGATGGACGGGTGGTGGACGGCGGGGCGCCATGATCTCGGCGGCATCACGGCGCTCGTTGCGGGAGCTGAGTCGCCGGCGTGGCCGCTCCATCCTGACGATCCTCAGCATCGCGGTCGCCATCGCCGCCATCTGGCTGTTCGCCATCCCGGGCAACATCCAGACGGCCATGCGCGAACGAGTCGAGGTCGACCGCTTGCACACCGTGCGGCTGGCTCCGGCGTCGATCCAACCCTCGCCGGAGCAACTCGACGAACTGCGCTCGCTCCCCAACGTAGCTGCCCTCGATCTGAGAACACTGGGCGGCGCCAACATCCGCGCCGACGGACGTGTGTTTTGGGCGTGGCTCATCGGCGTCGACGACTTTGCAGCGCAGAACGTCAACATCGTCACCGTCGACGACGGGGCGCTCCCCACCGCACCACTCCAGCTTGTCACCGACGTCGAAAACCTGTCGAGCGGGAAGTACCGCGGCAGGGCAGGCGACTCCGTGGCGTTGCAGGCGGCCGACGGCAGGTGGATGACGTTCGCCGTCAGCGGAGAAGGAGCCACCGTCCGGTACAGCGCCTCGGTCGACGACGACTCCCCCATCCTCTACCTCTCCTCAGCCGACGTGCAGACCCTCACGGGATACCCCGGGCCCAACTCGATCGACGTAGTCGCCGCCGATACGTCGCCTGAGGTCGTAGCCGAAATGGTGGCGTCGCTGCGAGCCACGCTGGCCGAGCAGTTCCCGAACCTCGAGTATTGGGACGTTCTCGAGGTGTGGGAGGACGGCGACTGGCCGGGCGCAGAGGAGTTCGACAACTTCTTGGTGATGTTCTGGGTGATCGCAGGGGTGGCCATGTTGTCGGCTCTCGTCCTGATCGGTACCACGATGAACACCATCATCCGGGAGCACACCCGAGAGATCGGGATCATGAAGTCCCTGGGGGCGAGCCGTCGTCAGGTGCGCAACGGGTACCTGCTCACCGCGCTCATCTTGGGCGGGATCGGAACAGCGGTCGGTCTTGCCCTCGGGATACCACTGAGCAACGTGGTCGGGACGTTCATGATCCAGGAATTCGGTGGGCTCGACGTCGGATTCACCGTGAACATGCTTGCCGTCGTGCTCAGCATCGCGATGGGGCTCGGCGGGACGATGCTGGCGACATGGCCCGGGTTGCGCAGAGCATCACGGATCACCGTACAGCAGGCCATCATGGATCACGGCGTCGTGACGAGCTACGGAACCGGGGCCCTCGACCGCCTGGTCCAGCGTCCGAGGTTCTTCGCGCGTCGTACGCAGATCGGGCTGCGCAACACGAGCAGGCGAGCCGGCCGCAGTCTGGCCATCGCTGTTCAGATTGCCCTGGCCGTTGCCACGATGCTGGCGTTCGCTTCCGTCGCAATCACTGCGCTGCACGAGGATGCCAAGGACCTGGAGGGCGGTGACATCGCCATCTGGAACGCCGGAGGACCTGGACTCGACGCCGCCGCCGGCCGTCTCATCGAGTCGGTACCGGGAGTCGAGCTCGCCCAGCCGATGATCTACTCCAACGTCGAGCTCGGCGGTGAGCGCTTCGTATGGGGTCTGCCCGCGGCCACCACCTACCCCTATGACCTCCTGGACGGACGCTGGTACACGTCGGAGGAATCGGATGCCGGGGCCCATGTCACCGTGATCGGCCAGGCGTTGGCGGAGATCACCGAGACAGAGGTCGGCGACGTCGTGACCGTCGAGACCCGGCGTGGGCCGATCGATCTCGAGGTGATCGGCATCGACCGCCATCTGGCCAACGACGGTCAGACGCTGTTCATCCCGTTTGAAACGGTCCTCGACTACGAGGGGTGGGAATCCGGCAGCTACTGGGTACGCACGACACAGCCCGACGATGCGACCGTCGACGCCGTCGCCATCGACATCCACCAAACCCTCGAATCCGCCGGGTACAACGTCGGTTCGCAGCTCCGCTACGTGGTCCGTCAGCAGAACAACGAAGAGAACCGCATCGTCGTCGTGGTGATCATGGCGATGGGTCTGCCGATCGTGGCGATCGGAATGATCGGGTTCGTCAACGCGATGACGAGCAACATCATCGAGCGGACCCGTGAGATCGGCATTCTGCGCAGCATCGGGGCGCGCAAACGTGATCTGCGGGCAATGTTCCGAGCCGAAGGCCTCGCCGTCGCGTTCGCCGGATGGCTGATGGGCATCCCTGCGGGCTACGTGCTCGGCCGGTTGATCATGTGGGTGATCGAAAACGAGTTCAGCGCTACGTTCGAATACCTCTATCCGCTGTGGCCGGTGCTTGCTGCCCTCCTGTTGACGATGGTCGTGAGTCTCCTTGCGATGCGGCTGCCGGTCCGGCGGGTGATCCGGATGCGGCCGGGGACGGCGCTGCGGTATGAGTGAACCCAGTGCCGAGATCCTCGAGTGGTTGCTTACGGGCGATCCGGCGATTCGCTGGCAAGTGATGCGGGACCTCTGCGGGGAGCCGGAGGCGAGGTGGGCCGCGGAGCGGGCTCGGGTCGCCACCGACGGATGGGGTGCTGAGCTGCTGCGCCACCAGGATGCGGATGGCCGGTGGACTCCGCACATCTACGGCTACAAGTGGATCTCGACGACGTATTCGATGGCGCTGCTGCGGCGCATGGGGCTGCCACCGGATGACCCGAGGGCGGCGAGGTCGTGCCGGTTGTTTCTGGACGAGGGGCTGTGGCCGGATGGAGGCATCAACGTCACCGTCACGTTCCAGTACGGAGAGGCTTGCGTGACGGGGATGGTGCTTGGAGTGCTGTCGTGGTTCCGTTGCGACGACCCCCGCCGGGAGCGGCTGGTCGAGTTCCTGCTGGGTGAGCAGATGGCGGACGGAGGCTGGAACTGCGAACGGATTCGAGGTGCGACGCACGGCTCGTTTCACACGACGATCAACGTGCTGGAGGGGTTGCGAGAGTACGCCGCGGCCGGCGGGGTGCGCTCATCCGACACCGAGGCGGCGGAGGCGCAGGGAAGAGAGTTCCTGCTGCAGCACCGGTTGTTTCGGTCGCACCGCACCGGAGAGATCGTGGATCAGAAGATGCTGCGGCTGTCGTTCCCTCCCCGGTGGCGCTACGACGTGTTGCGGAGCCTCGACCACTTCCAGTCTGCTGGAGCGCCCGGCGACGACCGTCTCGAGGACGCCATCGATGTGGTGGTGGGGAAACGTCGCAAGGACGGGCGGTGGCCCGTGCAGCAGCGCTACTCGGGGCAGACGTGGTTCGAGATGGAGGAGGTCGGCCGGCCGAGCCGGTGGAACACGTTGCGCGCATTGCGGGTGCTGCGATGGTGGGAAAGATCGATATGAAGGAACCGGCGGCTCGTGACGGGATCGAGGAGCTCCTCACGGGGGGCATTCCGCGCACGCGGCGGGCGTGAGCACGAAGGCATCCACAGGCTCGGTTCGGCCCTTGAGGTCGAGGCGGCGCATCGGGTGAGCGGCCGTATCGAGACCGGCGGCCACCATGACAGCTCGGCTGACCAGCATCTCGCCGCCCGCTGCGCGATCGGACAGCCGGGCCGCCACGTTGACGGTATCGCCAAGGGCCCCAATCGTTGCAACACCGTGCGACTCACCCACTGCACCGACGAATGCCCGCCCGAAGTGCACACCGATGCCGACCGGGAGCGGGTGGCCTGCGGCCGGCGGACCGCCGGTGACCTCGAGGAGGCGGCGTCCAGCTTCGACGGCACGGGCACGTATTGGGGGCCGGCGAGCCCGCCTACGAAGATCGCGGTCACGGCATCGCCGATGAGTTTCTCGATGAGTGCGTCGGATTCGATCAGGACTCGGGCAGCCTCCCGGTAGAACCGGTCGATCACCGCGGTGTACTCCCACGTCGTCGACTGCTCCGCGAGCGAGGTGGAGCCCCGAAGGTCGGCGAAGAGCATCGCCACGTCCACCTCGGCACCCCCCGGGTAATCGGCACCGATCAGTTCACAGTCGTTGCAGTAGCGGGGGTTGAGCGACGACGGGCCGAGGCCCTTGACCGCCCGCAGCAACACGCCCCCGAACCCTCGGAAGGGTGCGTGGCACATCTGACAGCGAGGCTCGCTCGGCAGACGCTTGAAGATCCAGCGCAGACGCTTGAACTCATCGCCCTCTTCGAGAATGCGCCGCCATGCCTCGCTGCTGGTGTCTCTCCCGTGCGCCATCAGAACTCCCGGTGCGCCTCACCCGATCATGCCAGACGCGACCCGTTCGTGGCGCCCGCACCTGGGGGAATCGAGGAGTGGCGTGCGACCCAACACGTTCCTCGTTGGCGATCGATCATGAAAACGGCAACCGGCAGTTTCCTATCGCACGTGGCGGCTGCCGGGCTGCGGCTCGTAGAAGCCGCCTTCCGCCCGGAACGCATGCCGGTCGAGCTGTTCGTCCGACCACTTCCCGGTGAGGGCGAGATCTGCGCCGAGTTTGCCGATGGCATCGCTGCTCTTCGCCGACCGTCCGTTGCCCCCAAAGGCGACGAACAGACCCATGTCGACCTGGTCGACGAACGGCAAGGCGTGGCTGGTGTCGGAGATGAGACACGGCTTCATCGTGAAGCTCCGGAAGCCGACCGACGGGAAGATGCCTTGGAGGATCCCCCGCATCGAATCGAGCTGGGCGTCTGCGGCCGTGCCCGCCATCCATGCTCGCTTCTCCCCCGCCGTCAGCAGCGCCCCTGCACGAGCGTGAGCGGCCCCGAGCTTGATGTAGTGCTTGCCGTCCGGGTATCTGGTGGCGGGCACGACGTAGGCGTCGTCGTGTTCCGGGTGCTCGAGGAAGTAGATGAGGGAGGGGAGATCGGCGAGGCGGACGGCGGCCCCATCTCCGACCTCACCCAGGATCACGGCCTCCGGTGCTACCTGGAATGCCAGCGGCTCAGCGAGCAGATCATTCCCATACGGGCCGGTAGCGACGAGAACGGCTTCGGCCATGACGTCCGTGCCGTCTGCGCAGCGGATCCGGTAGCCCCCGGGTTGACGATCGAGGGCCATGACTACGTTGCGCATCACAACGGCGCCGTTGCGTTGTGCGGCGGCAATCTGAGCGGCGACCATCCGCCGAGGGTCGACGAAGCCTGCCGGCGGCGGGTCGTAGACCACCGTCCAGCCGGCGGGAAACGACACCTCGGGCCACCGGCGCTGCAGGTCCGCCGTCGTCATGAACTCGGCGGCGAGGTCGAGTGCGGCGGCGACCCGGCGGGTGAGGTCGAGACCAGCCTCGTCTTTGCGCACAAATGCACACCCCACCGGGTGATGGAACCGAATCCCGGAGGCCGCCTCGATCGCCGGATACTGATCGATCGACCTGGCGGCAAGCACGGCCCATTCCATGCGATCGTCCACCAGCCGCGTGATCCGCCCCGAGTCGTAGTGGCTGGCGAAGGGGCCGTCGTGTTGCGCCATCGCTGCCGGCTCGACCGGCCCGATGCCGACCGCCGTCACTCCGGCGAGGCTCGAGTGACGGAGCGCCGCAGCTCCAATGAGCCCGAGCCCCACGACGGCGATGTCGTACGTCACCCGCTGATGCTACGTTGCCGGCCCGAGTGTCGGTCGACGCTCAACCGCCGCTACGGGCAACGCCGTCGAGGTACTCCAACGCGGCTTGGAGCGAGGGCCGGCTCATCGCCTCATGTCCGACCTGCCGGGCGCGGGGCAACGACCAGCCAAACCGCTCCCGCATCTGTTGCAGCGCATCGAGGATGCGAAACCGGTCTCGATGGTCGAGCTGGCGCTGCACCTGCGGCGCCGCTGCCGCGACAGCGCGGGCGAGAGTCCGATTCCCCGCAACGAGGGGGCGGCGTACCGGCGGCGAGGTGCGGGCGGCCGTGTGATGCGGCGATGCGACGCTGCGACTGCGCTGTCTCACGACCACTCCTTCATCCACGCGGCTACTGATGCATGATCCGTCATCGAGCAGGCGACCGCAAGTACCCGCGCCGCTTCATCTCACGAGCCCACTGCTGCGGGCGTGGTCGGCGAAGTCAGCGGTGCGGCGACCGAGGATGACGGGCACATCGCTGGAATCGGCGAGCGCCTCCACCTGAGCGTGGCGGTCGGCACCGCCGATTGCTCGGAGGTAGATGGCCAGGATGCGTCCCGGATGCTCCGTGGCGATGGTCGTGTAGATCTCGGGATCGCGCTGGCCGCTGTCGCCGACGAGCACTGCGGGGAGGTCGGGGTAGGTGCGCATGATCTTGCGGATCTCGGCGAGTTTGTGGTCGTCGTGGCTGCCGTGGAGGAAGGTGCTCTCGTCGACACCGATGTCCCGCAGCATGACCGCACCGGCGGGGAGGCCGTGGCCGGCCATGAAGTTGACCATGAACTCGTACAGGTTCCACGGGCTGCTGGACACGTAGAAGACGGGGTTGTCCTCGCCGCCCGACGCACCGGCAACGAGCGCGCTATAGAAGTCGGCGATGCCGGGGAACGGGGTGCGAGTGCGGGCGTTCCCGAAGAACGTGTTGCGGATGACGGTCACAGTGCGAGTGGCACCGGTAGGGAGGATGGTGTCGTCGATGTCGCTGATGATGAGGAACCGAGCGGTGGAGGTCGGGACGAGCGCGAGGGCCTCGACCTGTTGGGCGCGCTCGGTGCTCACCGTCACGGGCGTCCACCCGTCGGCGTCTGCGGTGGCGACATCGGTACGGAAGTAGCCCTCCTCGTCCGTCACGCAGACGGCGTGGACACCTTCGTGCTCGATGAATACCAGGACCCCCGGCATCTCCCGAGTGAGGAAGGCGCGGGCGACGCGTCGCATGTTGCGCAAGCGGGAGTCTTCGGGCTGGGCGGCGGTGCGGGTGCGGCGGGCGAGGATGCGACCTCGCACCTCGAGACAATCGTGCGTGCCGTAGGCCCGATAGGCAACGATCTCGAGGGGCGGGTCGGTGCGGCCGAGCCACGTGCGGAGCCGGTCGACGGCGGCGTCGAAGATCCGCTCAGCCCGCAACGCCGCCCGGTGGAGGAGGGATCGCTGAGTCGGTTGGGTCATCGAGTTCGCTCCGCGGAGATGGTTGCGGAGCGTACCCCGCCGTCGCTGGGTGAGGGGCACGAGCTTCGAGCACCTCGACGTCGTACCGACCGAAGATCGGATCAGCAGTTATCAGCGCGAGCCCTTCCACATGCGACTGGGCGACGAGCAGCCGGTCGAACGGGTCGCGATGGTGCATCGGAAGCGACGCCACCCGGAGGGCATGGCTGTGCTGAACCGGTAGGGCGGAGACTCCGCTTGTTTCCATACGATCGGGGACGTACTCGGAAGGCGGCTGGGGCAATGCCAACTTGCCGAGACCGTATTTGATGGAGATCTCCCATGAGCTTGCAGCCGACAACAGGACGGAGTTGTTCGCATCTTCGATGGTGTGCCGCACTTGGTGGCGGAGCCGCTCCGGTGCTACCTGCATCCAGAGGAACACTTGAGTGTCGAGGAGGAATCTCACTTCTCGAATTCGGCCAGCAGGTCGTCCGGCAATGGCGAATTGAAATCATCCGGCACCTCGAACAGGCCGCGGTCGCGCCCCAACTCGCGCCGGACGGCCCCGCCGACGGGAACCAGCTTCGCCACCGGCCTTCCGCTGCGCGTGATCACAACTTCTTCGCCGCCGGCGACCCTGCGTAGAAGCTGCGACAGATGCGTCTTCGCCTCGTGTACGCCTACTTCTGCCATTGGGTCATTATGGACTAAGTCGTTGACTAAGTCCATAGCACGAACCGAGGTCGCCACCGCAGCACGGGCACTGATCTCCTCGTTGCGTATTCCGAGCACGGAACCTGATGCGAACTGCGGCGCCGGCACATGCGGCTACAGCGGCTCCGCCATCTTGTGACTCCGGCACCCAACGTTGTTTAACGGCTTTTTCACCTAGTTGCCAGCGGCAACAGGACCCGGTACGCTACGCGCCATGAAGATCTCTCGTCACGGTGGCGGTGTCGTGATTGTCGTTGCAGCTCTTGCGTTCACCGCTTGCTCGGACGGCGACACTGCGACAACCACAGTCGCACCGACGACGACCGTACCCGCGACCACGGCTGCGCCCACGACGACATCCCCACCTGGGACGACAACCACCGTCCCGCCTTCGACGACGGCCGCCCCAACCACGACCGCCGCCACCGACACCGTCGGTGACCCGGCTGCACTCGAAACCCACATCCGCCAGATCGCCGAAGAACTCACCTTGTTCTATCCCGACCTCGATCCGAACGAAGTCCCGATCCCTGACCTCACCAACCCCGACCCCACGGTTGCTGTTGAGGAGGCCAACCGCTGGAGCCAGTGGATTGCGGCGAGGTTCCCCGTCAGTCGAATGGTCGCCAATAGATGCGTTGCCCGACAGCCCGTACTTTGAAATCGTTGAAGACAACCAGAACGAGCTGTTCTCTCAGCGATTGGTTGCGACTCCGACCTCCCGGATCGGAATGGACCTACAGCGATGCCACCGTGGTCGATATCACCGAGCTGACTCTGCCTGCGGAGACGCTCGAGGATCTCCCGGCGAACGCTGTCGCCGTCTCGTACGACTCGACGTCCGGACCGCTCCATCTCGTTCGAGAAGACTCGGGTGAGATCGTCGAGGTCCTCATCGACGGCTGGGACTGGCGATCGATCGCAATCATGGTGCCGACCGCAGAAGGATGGAAGACCTGGGACACGATCATCAACTACGGGGGGAACGCATGAAGTCGAGGAAGGCGTGCGTCATATTGGTTGTCGCTTGGCTCGTTGCTGGCGTGTTTGCCGCGACCCCATCGCACGCAGATGACGACGCCTGTCCAGCATGGCGGGACGTTGGACGGTTACAAGATGGCCGCCGACACGTTCATCAAGGGTGGCTACCAGGAGGCGGTCAGCGACGTTGTCGCCCACGATTGTGAGGATGTGCACAAAGCACTCGACGTGTGGCACGCATCCAACGGAAGCGACTATGGACCTCACTACTGGTTGGGAAACACCCTGATCGCTGAGTTTTGGGCGTTCGTCGAGGCGAACCCGGATGCGATGGCGGACGCAGGCATCACGGTGGGATTCATCCCGGATGACATTCGCTGGTGCACGGTGACGCATGAGGATGGGTGGAAGCTGGCGACGGACCAGATCGTCGAGTTGACCGACGATGACGACTTCACGTTGGTGTCGTTCAACGGGGAAACCGTGTTCTGCAACTACGGCGAGGTGATGGTTGCCTCGGCGACGTATTACTTCTCGTACCTGCAGAACGCGATCGTGGCCGGCTTCGGTACGAACGGCGTCGAGTTTCCGCAGCCCGGTGTGCTCTATTCGGCGGATATCGAATTCGCGTGTCTGTCGATCTTCGATCCGGACTCGGATATCGCCCAAGTCATCGAGGCAGTGCCCACCACCCAGATCAACGCCAACCCAACCGTGCGCGGTCTCACCGGGCTGGACACCTGGCTGTGGTACGACTTCACCAATCCCGCGTCGTGGAGCCTCGGTCCGTACCAGGCGACGACATTCGATTCGGCAGGCGAGACGTGGACCGTCACCGCTCACGCTTGGATCGACAAGGTGATGTGGGACATCGACTGCCAGACCGCATGCGACTACCGGGGTATGGCAACCGGTTTCGACACATCGGGATACGAATACGAGCTGGACTTCGAAGATTCCACCCGTTGGCCCGCCGACAGCTACTTCGCCGGTGTCGAAGCGGAGGACCAGGCAGCGTTCGAACACATCTACGACGCCCGCGATGACTACACACTGTCGGTCGCCGCACAATGGCGTGGTTGGTACTACGTGACGGCGAGTACCGGGACCGTGGCTGCTGAGTCCCTCTACGCTCCCGTCGTCGTCGCCGACGCCATCAACTACGAAGTGATCTCCGTCAGGTCCGAACTCCGCACGAGGCCGTAGAAGTCATCGTGCGCGTCATGCGCCCGGCGCCAAGGCGAGCGCGATAGGGATGATCGGGCCGCTGCCGGTTTCGCGGAGTTTCGCCCCGATCGTCGTCAGCGTCCAGCGAGAGTCAACGATGTCGTCGATCAGCAGGCCCGGAGTGCGGGGTGGCTCGCCGACCACGGTAAAAACGTCACGGACGTTGCCGTATTGGCGAGCGGAGTTGAGCATCTCACGCTGGCTCTGGTGCTGGCGCTGCTGTTCGATCAGCTCGAGGGCCGGAATCCCCAGTGCCTGCGCAAGCCGGCGAGCGAAGTCGGGCACCAGATCGGGATACCGAAGCGACGGAACGTACGTGAGCCACGCCGGTACCGGATCGGGGCACCACTCCTCCACCATTGCGGCCATCGCGTCGACGAGCTCATCGTCGAAGGCACCCACGTTGTGTTTCCCGGCCCGGATGAGGTCGCCCCAACCTGGATCCCCCCACCGGGCCAGCACCTTCCCCGGCGCCAGCCTCGCCTCGACCGGGATCCGCCCGCCGGTGGGCCACTGGCGCCGAGGTTCGATGTCGTAGTGGATGCGACGGAGATGGCGGAGCGCCCCGGCGACCGCATCGGCGTCGATCTCCGGTCGCAGTGCAGGACCGGCACAGTTGGCGCATGTGCCGCACGGGCCGGCATCACGATCGTCGAGCTGCTCACGGAGATACTGCATCAGACAGCCGTCGGTGGCGATGTAGCCGGCCATGGCTTGCTGTTCGGCTCGGCGGTGGGCCGTGACCATCTCCACGCGAGCGGCGTCGTACGTCCACGGGGCGGCGGTGCGGAACCAGCGGCTGCCCTCCTTGACGACGGCTCCCTCGACGGACAGCACCTTGAGCGCCGCTTCGATACGCCCGAACCGCACGTTGACCAGACCGGCGAGGTTGCGGACGCCGACTCCGTCGTCGGCGGCTTCGACAGCGTCGAGGATGGCGCGAGCGTCGCGTTCGACAGGGAATGCGGTCTCGATGAAGTAGTCCTGGATCTCGGTGTCCTCTCGACCGGTGAGGAGCACGCCGTGCGCCCGGTCGATCGCCCTCCCCGCCCGGCCGACCTGCTGGTAGTAGGCAATGGCGGAACCTGGCGACTGGTAGTGGATGACGAAGGGCAGCTCGGGGTTGTCGTACCCCATCCCGAGCGCAGACGTGGCGACGACGACCTTCACTTCCCTGGCGTCGAGGCGGGCTTCGACCTCGAGCCGATCAGCGCTGTCGGTACCGCCCGTGTAGGCAGCGGCGTCGAT
>CAWGLY010000004.1:0-137948 GCA_963823505.1 uncultured Acidimicrobiia bacterium | reverse complement strand
CCCTGGCTTCGCAGCCAGTCGGCGACCCGGTGGGTGTCGGCCACCGTGAGGCAGTAGACGATGCCGGAACCGGGCAGGGTGGGGATGGTCTGCGCCAGCCAGGCGAGCCGCTCGGCATGCGACGGCAGGTTGAGGACCTGGAGGGCGAGGCTGTCCCGCTGCAGCGGCCCCCGGATGACCTGGAACCCGACGCCGAGCTGCTCGGCCACGTCGGCGATGACCCGATCGTTCGCCGTCGCCGTCGTACACAGCACGGGGGTGCCGTCTGGAAGGGTGTCGAGGATGCTTCGGATCCGCCGGTAGTCGGGCCGGAAGTCGTGTCCCCAATCGGACACGCAATGGGCCTCGTCGATGACGAAGAGCCCGACCTCACCCGAGATTGCAGGCATCACCTCCCTGCGGAACCGTTCGTTCTGGAGACGCTCCGGCGAGATCAGCAGCAGGTCCACCTGGCCGTCGTGGAGGCGGGCGATGACCTCGTCCCATTGGTCGGTGTTGGCTGAGTTGATGGTGGCGGCGGTGACCCCGAGTCGCTCCGCCATGGCGATCTGGTTGCGCATCAGCACCAGCAGTGGCGAGATGAGCAGCGTCGGCCCCCGGCCCTGGTCCCGCAGGATGCGGGTGGCAATCATGTAGACGGCGCTCTTCCCCCACCCGGTGCGCTGGACGACCAGCATGCGGGCGCCCGAGGCGACGACTCCTGTGATGGCGTCGAGCTGTCCGTCCCGAAAGGTGGCGCCCGGGCCGACGAGCCGGGCGAGGTGCTGGTGTGCGATATGTTCGAGTTCTGCGGTTGTGGTGGTCACACGAGAGACGGTAGGGCGTGGGTGCGACACGAAACCCGACGAGCGCTCCTCAGGAACCCCAGCCTTCAGAGCAACTCCACCACACACGGCAGGTTGGGTGCGGCGGCGAGCTTGCGATCCGTCGTCACCAGCGGGGCGCGGAGGGCCGTCGCCAGCGCCACGTAGGTGGCGTCATATGCGCTGAGCGTCGCCCGCATTGCCCACACGGGACCCAGCAACGGGACATGCGAGTGGCGAACAATGTCGGCCCGCGCCATCGCTCGGAGAACGGCCGCTGCTGCCGCTTCGGTGATGTCACCTGCCCGAGCGAGACGGCGCAAGGCGCTTGCCACCTCGACGTCCAGGAGATGCGGGGCACGGACCTCTTCCGTGGAGATGCGCCGGCGTACCGCAAGGTTGCCGGCGAACGCGTCCACCAGCGCAGAAGCGTCGAGAACGATCAATCCCGACGGCCCGCTCTCACGGCTGCTGCCGCCTTTCCCGGACTGAGCGACATGTCCGCCCCGAGCCCGTCGATGAGCTCCTCGAGCGGGCGGGTTGACGCCAGCCGAGCCAGCTCAGCGTTGAGAAAATCGGACAGACTCATCCCGGCCTGTGCCGCACGCACTTTCAGCTCCTGGTGGACCTCGTCGGGCACGTTGCGTATCTGGATCATCTTGCTCACCTTCTCATCGTACCGCATGTGCTCCACATGCTCACATGTGCAGCACATGTGAGCGACCATCGCACGAGGGTGCGACAGAATCGCGGTGGCCGGGCCTCGCCGCTCGAAGCGATGGGGAGATAGGGGCGGGTGGCCCTGGTTCGGCCACCGCAGCAGGCAGACGATGCGCAGAAACAACCCGCGCGCGAGAGGAGCGTCATGGAGAGCACGTACAAGGTCATCGAGCTGGTCGGCACGAGCCCGGAGTCGTGGGAGAAGGCAGCCGCCGTTGCGCTTGCCGAGGCGAAGAAGAGCCTGCGTGATCTGCGGATCGCCGAGGTCGCCGACCTCGACATCAACATCAGCGAGGAAGGCGACATCATCGCCTACCGAACCAAGCTGAAGGTGTCCTTCAAGTACACCTCCGACTGAGCCCGTCTATCTGACGTAGGGACATGAGCGAGCAGGTGCGGTGCTTCCCGAGCCGAGGGGTGGGAGAACCGCACCGCATGCTCACATCGGCTCGGCGGTGGACGATGTCGGGTTGCGCTCGCGCGCCCACGAGGGCGGCCCGGGGCGCCCGGCGACCTACGACGCGATCGCGAACACGGCGAGGATGAGGCTGGCATCGGCGACGGCGTGCGACAAGACCGGCATGGCCAGGCCGTCGAACCGAGCGGCGAGCTGCCGCCACGCCCATCCCGCAGTCACCAATGCTGCCAAGCTGACGGCGATCCACGGCCAGTCCATGAAGCGGACGAGCACCAGGACGTGGTACCCGGCGAACCAGAAGTCCTGCGCCACCAGACGCACGCTCGAGCTACCGAGGTAGCCACGCCAGAAGACCTCCTCCACCACCGGGTTCACTGTCGCGTAGTAGACGATGAAGAGGGCCCACGAGGCGCCGGCGAGCCCGATGTCGGCCAGCTCGGCACCCATCTCTACACCGCTGTGCTTCACGATCGACCACATCACGAACACCACGGGACCAACCCCGGCGCTGACGACTGCGATCGCAGCGACAATTGCCCGGGGCGGCATCGACGACGACCAGCGCAGTTGTCTCCATCGACCCGACCCCAGCACGAAGGCGCAGGCGCCCAGGTGATAGAGAAGCGACGCCGCCCATGCGCTCCGCCACACCCACAGGCCAAGCGTCACGGCGACGTACGGAACCAGTACCGCCGCCCGTTGTGCCCGTGCATCCACTTTCATCGACCTCACCGTTCCGACTCGGCGAACGATCCGCAGCGACCGCGCCGCCTGCGGAACCGTACCCCGCATCGGCGAGCGGATGGCGATCGTCCACAGAGCTCGCCGCCGTGGCGCGAGTCGGTGCAGCGCGCCGGCGCCCAACATCGCGTGGGTTTCAAGGCCCGCGGGCGGGGTGGGTGACGGTGAAGGTGCCGCCGGGGTCGACTTCGATGGTCCATTGGGAGCTGTGGATGAGGGTGTGGTGGCGGCGGCACAGGCAGCACATCGTGGCGACGTCGGTCGTGCCGCCCTGGGCGAAGCCGTTGATGTGGTGGATGTCGCACCAGCGGGCTGGCCGGCCGCAGCTCGGGAAGATGCACCCGGCGTCACGAATCCGCACCGCCCTGGCCTGTGCCGGTGTGGCGAAGCGGACCTTGCGGCCCATATCGAGGATGGCGGACTCGCCGGCCATGACGACTCGGGTGAGAGTGGCGCTACAGCCGATCTGGTCGAGCGTGGCTCGAGTGATGGGTCCGATGCCCTCCAGTTCGCAGCGTCGGAGGGCGAGGTCGGGAGTGTCTCCGTTGAGGGTCGCGACGTCGATCACGACGTCGAGGTTGGGTGGGTTCGCGTGCGGGGCGGAGCCGCGGTGGTAGCGGCCCGCCAGCTCGGCGAGGGCGTCGCCTCGACGTTCGGCAAGATTGCGAACCCCGTCGGGCGCGTCGGTCGGGTCGGGCGGCGCCAGGTGATCGAGTGCGCCGAGCAGCTCGGCGCCCGCCACCGGGTCGAGGTTGAACGTCCCGTCGACCCGGCCATTCATCGTCACGGCTGCGTGCAGCCGGTTGCGGGGCCGGTGCTCATCGTGGTCGTCGGCGGCGAGGTGATCGTCGGCCAGCGCCGCCCAGCGGCGCGCCACCAGCGTGAAGTCGCCGATGGGCAGCGTGGCTGCTTGGTTCGCCAGAACCTCGTCGTGGTCGGCGAGGACCGGTACGCGGCGGGGCGAGATCACCCGAGCAAGCGCCCCGACATGGGCGGCCGTCGTGGCGCCGGAACGGAGCGCCTCGGCCAGATGCGGCGCAGCGTTCACGACGGTGGCGCTCTTGACGAGGCGACGGGCTTCTGGACCGGCGATCGGCGCCTGATGGGTCAACCACGCCCCCGGCGACAGAGCCCCGTCGGCCTCCCACGCACGGCGCCGGCACCACGTTGCGGCGACCCGAGTCAGCTCGGCGTCGAGCCGTTCCCGCACCTCGAGTAGCTCGACCAGCCGGGTCGACAGGGCATCCCCATGCCAGCCGTCCCGATCCTCCAGACCGAGCTCAGCGAGATCGGCACGGATCCGCTCAGCCGGATCGTTCGGCGCAACTGCTGCATCCCATTCAACAATATCGAACATATGTTCGACAGTATGACTCGAGGGTGTGACAAGAACGGGCCGGCGGCGGGTCGGCGGAGGTACGTTCCCTGCTCTCCGGCCGTCCGTCAATCCGCCGGGACCTCATGCACGACGTCAGCTTCGCACCCGACGAGGGCAACGCCCCTACGAATCCGGCGCACCGTCGGCGGCCTCGCCTTCGGAGACGAACACGACGACGGTGTCTCCCTCGATCAGCTCAGCCGGTACCGGCGGCTCCGTGCCGACCACCAGGCCCGCTTCGACCTCGGCACTGGTCACCAATTGTGTGACGCCCACCAGGTCGGCCTCGGCAACCGCCTGGAGGGCTGCAGCCTCCTCCATGCCCGCAACGTCCGGAGGGCTCGGGTGTCGTCCTTATCGCCGACAGCGTTCATCAACATGAACATGGCCACACCGAGGACGGCGCCGAGCGCCAGCAATGCCACGACCGATCCGAGTCGCCTCCCCGATCGTCGCTCGCCGAACAGCGGACGACGCGTCATCTGGTATTTCGATCTCTGAGCTTGCGCTGCCGCGCTCAGGGAGCCATCTCGTAGGCGTCGCGCTTGGCGTACACGTGGGCGTCCCACACCCGCTGGTAGCGGTCCGGGTCCGCCACGGGTTTGCGGATCAGCTCCAGGGCGTGCTTGCCCTGCTCCGGGGTGGTGGCGGCCGTCGTGTGCAGCTGGGTGGCGAAGCGGGAGAAGTCCCGCACGTACACGTCGAACATCTCGTCGACGAGGTCCGGGTCGATGTCGTAGATCTCGGCGTTCTCCAGCACCAGCTGGGCGTAGACGACGAGGGTGAACATCTCCCCCACCGCCAGCAACCAGTCGGTGTCCTTGGTCTGCTCCGGCGACGGCGGCTCGGCGGCCAGCATCGTCTTGAAGCGCCTCGGCCTGCTCCAGGAACAGCGCCACGTTGGGCTGATCGAAGCGCCCGAACACCTCCGCCCAGTCGTGGAAGCGGATCTTGCTGAGGCCCCGGGTCGGGCCCTGGTCGAAGAGGAAGTCGTCGTTGGCGGCGTCGTTGCGCTGCGGCACGGCGGGCAGGTCGGCGGCCGGGTTGAAGAAGTAGTTCTGCATGAACTTGACGATCAGGGCGATGTTGACGTGCACCGTGCCCTCGAGCTTGGGCAGCGCCCGGATGTCGCGGGCCGCCATCTCGAAGTACATGTCCTTCTCGAAGCCCTTGGCGGCGATGACGTCCCACAGGTGGTTGATGACGTCCTCGCCCTGGGTGGTGACCTTCATCTTCACCACCGGGTTGTACAGCAGGTAGCGGCGGTCGTCGGCGGCGGCGGACCGCATGTAGTCGGCGGCCCGCAGCGCGAACAGCTTCATGGCGACGAGGCGGGCGTAGGCGTCGGTGAAGAGCCGCTTGACGTGGGGGAAGTCGGTGACGGCCATGCCGTAGAGGTGGCGGTGGGCGGCGTGGTGGATCGCCTCGTAGAAGGCGTGGGTGCAGATGCCGATCGACGCCCAGCCCAGGTTGTACTTGCCGATGTTGACGGTGTTGAGGGCGGCGTCCCAGGCGTCGTCGCCGCCGTGGAGGATGTCGGCGTCGGTGACCGGGTAGTCGTCCAGCTCGAACTCGGACACGTAGTTCTGGGAGTGGACGACGTTCTTGACCAGCCGGTAGTTGGGGTGGCTCGGATTCGGCGGCGAAGAACACGTACTCGCCGGTGTCGGCCATCTTGCCGAAGGTGGAGACGAGGGCGGCCTGGTTGCCGTTGCCGATGTAGTACTTGGAGCCGTTGGCCACGTAGGTGCCGTCGCCGGTGGGGGTGAGCGTCATCTCCGAGGAGTAGAGGTCGGCGCCGTGCGCCTTCTCCGACAGCCCGAAGGCGAAGATGGCGCCGTCCTGCAGCGAGCTGCGCCGTCCGCTGCTTGACGGCCTCGTTGTCGGACATCCAGATGGGCCCGAGGCCGAGCACGGTGACCTGCCAGGTGTACCAGTAGGGCAGGCCGTAGAAGCCGAGGATCTCGGCGAACTCGCAGATGCGCCAGGTGTCCCAGCGGGCGTCGGCGGCGCCGTAGCCGGCGGGCGTGCACATGGTGGCGAAGATGCCCTCGGCGGCGACGAAGTCGAGGAAGTCCTGGTACCAGACGGCATCGTGGTCGTCGTCCTTGAGGCGCGGCTTTGCCCTTCGCCTCGAAGAACTCGACGAGTTTGGCCATCACCTCGGCGGACCGCTCGTCGGGGTAAGACCGATCGAGGTGACGGGGATGGAGAAGGGTCATCGATGCTCCCTGGCTCGGCGCGCTACCACGCGGAGGTTAGGAGTGCGCGCGAGGGGTGGATTCTCCGTCAGCGCGGTAGCTTGGGCCGGTCGCACGAGGAGATTCGCATGGCCGAACCGACGAAGGAATACGGCGCATCCATCAGGGTCAAGCTCACCGACGAGTTCCTGCCGACACCGGTGCTGTCGAAGGCGGAAGTCGAGGCCCTCCTGAAGGAGGCGCTGCGGGTGGGAGCCGCCGATTCCCCGATCGTCTCGATATCCGTCCACGACCGGAGGCGATGAGGGGGGCGGACCACGACGACGTTTTCCCTCGCCAAATGCACGTGGACCACAACCACGACGGTGCGGTGGTGGGCTGGGACGAATACGGCCTCGATGGCGACAACGACGGCATCGGCTGCGAGAGTTCGTGAAGACCAGGAAGGATCGAACCATGCCTGCTTTCTGTCCCTTGTGCGCAGCCGACGATCATTTGGGAGAAGTCGAGGCGAACGTAGAGCATGGGGCAACCGACCTCGCGAAAGGACGCATTCCATGTACGAACTGGACGCACAGGGACATCTCCCTCGGCGGCTGCAGTTGACGAGCAAGACGGAACTGCTCGACGCTCTGGGTTGGTGGCTCAGCGAATCGAAGGCAAACACGATCGGAAGCACCGCCTCCTTCGGCGGCCAACCTTGGGTCTACTCGACCGTCGGCGATCACCGCATCCACCTCAATGCTGATACAACGAGGCAAGCCGTCGAGCAGGTCATCGCCATGCACGACCAGGACCCTCTTGTTCGTTGGTGCGTCATCGAGAACCGTCGGGGGCGCATCAACAAGGTCGTCGTCGGCCCGCTTTGCGCCCCACTCGCCGGATGGTTTGCATACCTCGACAAACCCCTCAGCGAGGCAATCGTTCTGTGATCGGCACGTGGACGAACGGAACCTCAGAATCGTCACCGACAATGAATCGACCGTCTCGCGTGGCCGTCGAGAGTCTGGACGACCCGCCGCTGTAGGACGGTCGATCCGCCGGCCATCGCTCCTACGCCGGTTCGACGTACAGCTCAGCCTTGCCTTCCGTGCGAGACACACGAAGCTTCGGGGGCCGACCCTTCGGCCATGGCACCAGGCCGAGCTCGCGAAGCCATCGTCCGATCTCACGATGGCGGAGTTCCGGGCACTTCCGCCAGAAGCCCGGGGTCACGTCGACCGTTACTGCTGACGCTCTGCCCGACAACCGCAGTATGACCGTGGCCCGGTCGCCGTCGACCATCGCGTATCGATCATCTCCGCGAAACCGAACACCGTATGTACCGTCGCTGGTCGATGAGTAGCCACCGTGCCAGGCCGACGCAATCACTTGCCTCATAGTCCGCCTCCCATGATCCAGTCCGACAGGTCCCGCACCAACCATCGGTGCAACTCGCTTTCCTCCCCCGGATACATCCGCAGCGCAGCGACATCTGAGCCGTAGGTCACAGAGGTTCCCGGATACAGCGTCGCGGCGTGTCGGACCAAGTGCAGGCCCTCGGTGTCTCGGATGGCGTCCCGGTATGCATGCATCTTGTCGATGTCGACCTTCTTCGGCTTGCCATCCGCTGCGTCGGCGCCGAACTCGCTGTCGAGCTTGTACTTCGGGTCGAACAGATACACCTCATGTGTCCCGTCGAATCGCTGGAGTTCCAAGGCAACGTCGGGACGTTGCGCAAAGCTGATCGAGCGGAAGGGACTTGTCTGTCCGCCGTACTGCCGCTCTGAGTACAGTCGCAGCCGATCCCCCACAGAATTGCGAAGCTCCACTGCCGGTTGGTTGTCTTTCAGAACCTTGAGGTACATCCCGCCACGATTGGGCCAGACGATCCGCTGGCTCACCACACGGAAACCGGAGGCGACGCCGGCCGCCAGGACCGCCTCGACCACCAACAACGCACCCCACACTTGATACAGGTAGGGCAGGTTTCGCAATGGCTCGGCCAGCGCAGGCTCGTCGAGGTGCACGCTCATCCGCCGGCGGAACTCGAGGAAGCCCTCGTACGCCGCCCGATACTCCCTGCGTTTGAGGAGCACCATCGTCACTCGATCAGGCGCGCTGCGGAGCTGGCCAACCTCACTGAGGAAGAAGGCTGCCCGCTGTGCCCTCGTCAGTTTGACGAGCAAGCCGGAGATCTCGTCGTGGAGATCCGTGTTCCCGCTCTCCGAGAGGACACCGCCGAGCCGCCGCAGCCGCCGGTCGACCTCGGTCGTGAACGCCTTGACCAATCGGTTTTCGTACAGATCGACCGTGTGCTCTACCCGCCGATCCAGAACCTGCTGGATCTTCCCGTCTTCGACATTTCCGGCCCGCCACAACGATCGCGCCAGATCTGCACCGTGCGGTCGCCTGGCCCTCTCCCGTCGCACCCACTGGCCCACATTGACGAGCATCCGATGAGGGTCTTCGGCGAGTTCTTCGAGCACAGAGACCAGCCCCGGCCTCCCTCCGCCTTCGACAGCCCGCCGCAGGCGAGCGACCTCCGTGGCCAGCGTTTGCTCGGCCGGATCAGTGAGGTGGACACCCAATCGGGCTCCACCGTCCCGCAGCGCGATGGCCAGTGCGACGGGAAGGCGGATCTCCAGATCCTGGAGGAGGTGTGCGAACGCCGCATGGTCGATCTTGCCTGGCTCCACCCGGATCCGGCGCCGCAGATTGTGACTGGGGAGCGTGACCTCGATGTCGAACCATCCGGGCCCGGCGCGTTGCCAGAGCGCCACAACGCGCAGCGACCCTGCCACCGATTTGACGATCACCTCGACTGGCCGGCCGTTCACCATCACGGCGACGCCGGACACATCCTGCGCCTCAACGGGAAGCACCACGTGCGCGGGCTCCCACTCGGCGGGGACGTCGACGACGACCCCGGTCCGATCGAGGAACGCGAGGTCAGAAGTAGGAGGTGAAACCGTCTCGGTCGTAGTCATCGAGCATCCGCTTCCCTTTGGCCAGGGTCAAACCCAAGCCATTCTCTTCGGCCATGTTGACGAGCTGTTCCAGGGCAAACCGCACTGCCGGGTCGGCTCCTGTGAGCTTGGGGAGGACCTTCTGGAGAATCTGCTCATCGACAGATTCCGGCCAGTCGACGTCGAGGCCCTCGGACTCGCCAACGTAGCTCTTGATCTCGTCGACGACCCGGAACGCAAAAGGCTTGGCTGTCGCCACGGCGTCGTAGACATCGAGCAGCGTGTCCCGAAACGCCGCTTGGCCAATGTGGTCTGCGATCGCCTCGCGAGGCGCCTCGAGCTCGATCAGCTGTGCCCTGTCGAACACCTTGTCCGCAAAACCGTGCGTGGTCTCGTCGATGTTGACAGTGCCGATGAAGAGCAGATTGGGGGTGAGTTCTACGGTTTTGTCGGGGGCAAGCTCGATGCCGGCGGTCCCCCGGCGTGAGCGCACTTCCATTGCGGAGAGGAACTTGGCGAAGTAGTACTCCACGCGTGCCAGGTTCATCTCGTCCAGCGTCAGGATGAACTTGCGAGGTTCTCGCTGGGCCGAGGTTGCGGCGGCCCACTCCTCGGCAGCCTCCCGCAGGAACTGACCGAAGACTGTGTCGTGGTAAACCGAGTCCAGCGGGTTGAGGTAGCCCAGCAGATCTTCATTGGTCGTCCAGTTGGGAGCGACCGGAACCAGCAGGTAGCGCGCCCCGATGGCGTCGGCGTACACCTCGGTGAGCCACGTCTTCCCCGTACCGCTGACGCCGCTGAGCACCACGAAGCCACGGGTCGCGAGCGAAACGTGGAACCGCCGGAGCGTGCGTTCCGTCAGGATGAGTCCCTGATTGGCGATGTACAGCGAGATCTCGTCGAAGGTCCGCGCCGGGAGCTCTTCGACACCCTTCTCGATTCGCTGACCGCCGTCGATGAGCCTCTTCAGCTCCACCCATTGCTCGTCGGTGACTCTGAAGTTCGAGCCCTGCGGTGCCGTGATGATCTGGAGGCCCTTGAGCACCGGATGGTTGACGACGTCGGACCGGAGAATCGGTGGATCGACCTTGCGGGTCAGGCGATAGGCGATGGCGGTGGTGCTGTCTCCGCTGGCTTGGGACTCTTCGATGTCGCGCTCGAACAGCTCCCCGACAACCTGACCGACGGCATACAACCCTGCGTGCGGTCCAGATTGCCAGAGCAGCACGCGGTCGCCTTCCGCAATCTCTGCTTTGTACCGAGAGACCGTCCACGTGTCTTCGTCGCCGATCTGCATCGGTTCGAGCTTCTCTTCGAGATTCCAGACTTGTGGATTGGCCTGGAACAGCCACGTCGTCCTCTGCACGGGCGCCCAAGGCGACCCGTCGGGCCACCGGTCGGCGAACCGGGCCCGCGTCGGCGCAGCGAATCCGAGATCGCGGCACGTTCCGGCTCCAGGTAGACGTAGCCCTGTTTGACCTCGCCCTTCCGATTGAATGGGCCCGATCCTCGAGCTCCACTCCGAGGAATCTCGTCTTTGCCGATCGGAACCTCGAGGTCGTGGTAGCGGAGTCGGACGAGCTCCAATCGACCCTCACTCTTTCCGACGGTTGGCTGCCGTGCACTTTGGGCACTTGCTGATTGCCCGGACCTCGCCTGCAACGTAGTGAGCACGATCACATCGACGGGGCGCGTACAGGTTCGTCCAGTGCTGGAGGTCGTCCTGATTTGTTCCGCAACGGAGCGTCACTACGCCGGCTTCCCACTCTTCGTTGATCCCCTGATTCACCCACCAGACCGTGGTAGGTTCGCCACGGAAGCGGTGCAGGGCTTCCGTGCTCCTCTGTCGATGGATCAGGCCTCCTCTGCGTGACTACCGACCACACGAGACCTTGCGCGTCGAATTGGTCCCTGAGCTCCAATCCCCGGGCGCACTCCTCGACCACCTTATCGACGAAGGCAGAGCGCCCTCAGATACTCGTCAACCTCGGTGCCAACCGGGAACTCCCGACGGCGACACCCTTCGTTGAATCGGCGAAGGGCGGAAGATCACGAACTCGGTCGGATCAGCGAGCAGGAGGAACGAGGCAATCTGCAGACGATTGCCGATGCCCCGCCTGCAAGCGCCTCGTGCGGAAGTGAATCAAGGAACCCGAGGAGCCGCTCCTGGATTCCGGCGTCTTCGTCCCAGATCGCGAGCAGCCCTGCCCGCGCCTCGTCAGGATTGGAGTTGACCCAGTCAAGGTATGTCGTGTGGGTAATGAAGTACGTGAGGTTGTTGGGCGACCCAAACGCACGCTTCAGCTTCACCGGCCAGTCCTCGTCCGCTCGGCGCACAGCCTCCCTGACGGAGCGGAGGTGGTCTGCGATCTCGAGCTTGTAGTTGCGTTCGATGCTGTCGTAGTCGGGCCGCTGGAAGAACCGCGCAGCCCAGTGGATGAACTCGTCCCACGGCGTTGTCTCACTGGACGTGAAGGCCGCCGTGCCTGAGCGATCTGATCTTCGGACATGATCCACGGTTGGTTCTCCTCTCCCGGAGGTCGCGGGAAGGTGTCCCGCAGCCATCGCTTCAGCCTCTTCGGTGAGGCCCCCCAGCTCCGACTGAACTCCTCCGGGGTCATGCGTCTCCTCCCCGGACAGCGCCTGCGCCCACGACTGGCACTTCATCAGTGTCGACGCTCGTCGAAGTGCACAGCTCTCTCTGGGCCGACGCTAGGACGGCATCGACCTCTTGCGGGGCGAGGTCGTACTCGACTCGGAGTTTCCGCACTTGTGCACAGAAGGCGAGAAATCCGTCCTTGCCAATCTGCCGGTCCGGCAATTCCACACCGACGAGTGCCGTCAGGCCCTCGTCAGTGGAGCTGTAGTGCACTGCGAACCGCTCCGGGTCTCGAAGGTACATCAGGATCGAGGGATAGGACCTTCCTGCGCTCGGCAGGGTGGAGTGGTCCTTGTAGATGCGGTCAAGGGCGCTGAGCGCCTCCTCGTCTGAGCCCCGCCACAATCCAGCAGTCACTGCATTGAAGCGGTCGAGGTCCGCCGTCAGTTTCGCAATGGCGCCGCCCTGGAACATGGGTGCGAAGCGATTGCGCATCGGGCGGCCGTCCCACGACCCAGAGTTAAGGAGTCGCCCAAGCTCGAGAGCGTCGTCCTCGGTCATCGTGCCAGCGCGATCGTCCAGCAGTTCTCTGGCTTGCTGTTCGGCATCCCGTCGAGACGGGACCAGGTCTTTGCCGTACAGCGAGCGTTGTCTCTCAACGAATTCCGACACTCCGTTCGCAAGCGCCATTTGAACTCCTACCAATCAGTTTGAATTGCGTTCGTCGACGAGCTCCTTGCGGAGATCGTTCACCAGCTTGCCATTCCGATCGAGCCGCCACGCGTACCAACCGTCGTACGACACGATGTCGGCCGCCTCCATTGCTGCCCGGGACGGCGACGTGAACGATCGTCCATCAGGGAGCTGAATCGCTCCCTGCGCATTCACGTGGGCCGTGTAGGAGTCCCCGAGCTTCGGCCGCTTCCAGGTCAACGCGTCGCCGACCTCAAGAAGTCCGGCATCCAACAGGTCTGCAAGCCTGATCCTCCGCCCGACAATCTTGGTGTGGTCGATGCCAGCAGCCTCTTGGCTTGCGGCGAACTCGGGCTCGTGGTCGCCCTCGACGTCGACGAACCTACGGCCGCTCGCATCCTCGTAGACGGCGACCCGGATGAGGCCGATAGGCAGCTGACCCTGGGTAAGGAACTCAAACGCAGAGAACGTACGATCGTGGAAGTCGCGAGCCACGAGGATTAGGCGCGGATTGGAATTGATGACGACCGGGGCGTCTGACTCCGTGAACTCCTGCCAATCGCTAAAGAACTTGTCCGGTCCCCGGAAGTACAACCCGGCCAGCTCGTCGAGCGATGTGGTCTTGGCCCATCCGGCGTATTCGAGGCATTGTGCGAGCTGCCCCCGGTCTACATCGCGCTTCACCTCGATAACGACCACACGCGCCGTGTCATCGAGCGCAACGATGTCTGGACGGCCCCCACCCTTGATTAGGGCTTGGCGCTGAATACGGAAGAAGGACTCTCCTGTGAAGTCATCGAGGTTGGACCAAAGCAGGTCTTCGATCTCTTGCTCATAGAGGTCGGCGCCTCCGTGGAGCTTCCGAAAACCAACCAGTTCGCTTTCTTTCACCTCGTAGAGCGGCATTGCATCCTCCTTCGAACGGTCTTCGAAATCAAAGGTGCTCCACTCATCCCGTACCCCACCTTTCGCCTACGTACTTGACCGTCTCGCTTGGCGATAGCTCCCTCGTTGAGTTGTTGATACGGGCGTAGAAGGCTTCGCTGCTCTTCGATGTCTTGGCGTAGACAGGCTCGGGGCTCGGCGCCACCTCGAGGCGAGCCACCTCAACCCCGTCGACCGAAGCGAACGACACTGCAACTCGAGCCACCGACGTCGCACCCGGGTCGAGCGCAGCCACCAGCTTGTCGGTCATCCAGTTCTCGTAGCCGTCGAGGTCCTTGCCCTTCACCGATGCCACGTCCCGGTCCAAGCCGACCACCCCGCCCGTGCGGTCCTCGACACCAATCAGCAGCGTGCCGCCATCGGCATTCAGGAAGCCTGCGACCGTCTTCACGAAGGCATCTTCGACCTCCGGCAGCAGCTTGCCTGCCTTGTAGCCCCACCGCGCCGACGCTTTGAACTCGACCCTGTCGGACTCGCCTGCCTCGATCAGCTCCGGCGCGGTCTTCTGGTCCTGCAGCTTCTTGTACGTCGCCTGGAAGTACGCATCCATCATCGCCTGCAGCAGCTTGTTGTTGTCGACCAGCTTGAGGAACACCTCCTCATTGCGGTCCTTACGGTCGAACAGCGCATCCCGGTAGGCATCCTCGTACACGATGCGGAAGTTCGCCGGCGTGTTGGCCCTGGCCTGCTCGGCCAGTCTGTCGTCTGCCAGCATGTCCAAGTGGACCGCCTCTGGCAGCAACATGTCGGCCTCGGTGAAATCGGTGCCAAACCGCTGGTTGAACTCCTTGATCAGCTCGCTAAGTGAGACATACAGCTCCTCCGCCTTCCGGCCACCCGGCCGGGGCGGCGTCAGCTCCCGTCCTTCGCCAAGCTCGATGGCGCCGGAACCGGCAAACTGGATGCGGATCGCAGCCAGATCGATGTCCTCACCGAGGTCGACGATCGAGACTTCCCGGCTACTGGGCAGCAGCCGGCGCAGCCACTTGCCATAGGCGTAGAGCTTCTCCAGGCTCGTGTCCTTGAAGCTGACAACGTGGGTGAGGAACCCATACATCCGCAAGTACGAGTCGAGCAGGCTCTTGAAGTCCTCTCGTTCTTCGTCATGCTGCAGCTCGTTGCGAAACGGCTCACCGCCTTGTCGACGATGGCGTACAGGAGTCCCTGGTCGCTTGCGTCCATCGTCCGCTTGAAGAAGATCGCCGCGAAGTCCTCCACCTCCTGTGGCCAGTAGATCCCCCACTCATCCAGCGTGTGCTTCAAGTCGTACAGCATTGCTGGGATCCGTCCGCGACTCCAGCACCGTCTGCCTCGTAGTACGGCTCGAAGGCCGCCCTGGATGTCCTCGGCGTCGTTGACGAAGTCGAGGACGAACGTGTCCGTCCTTGCCCGGGCATGGTGCGGTTCAGCCGGGACAGCGTCTGCACGGCCTGCACCCCGTCGAGCTTCTTGTCCACGTACATCGTGTGCAGCAGCGGCTGGTCGAACCCGGTCTGGTACTTCTCGGCCACCACCAGCACCTGGTACTCGTCGGTGTCGAACTTGGCCGGGCAGCTCCCGCTCGGAGAACCCGTTCAGCGACGTCTCGGTGTACGCGACCGCCGTCACGTCGTCCAGCGACCCGGAGAACGCCACCAGCGTCCCGATGTCGTGGTACTCGTTGGCGTCGCAGTACTCGTTGATCGCCTGCTAGAAGCGCACCGCCTGCAGCCGCGAGCTTCGTCACCACCATCGCCTTGGCCCGCCCGTCGATCCGGTGCCGGACGTGCTGGCGGAAGTGCTCGACGATCACCTCGGCCTTCTGCGCCAGGTTGGTGGGGTGGAAGTCGCACGAACCGGGCGATCGCCCGCTGCGCCTTGCGTGACTCGAACTCCGGGTCGTCCTCGATGGCCTTGGTGAGCTTGAAGAACCGGTCGTACGTCGTGTAGTTGGCGAGCACATCCAGGATGAAGCCCTCCTCGATGGCCTGGCGCATCGAGTACACGTGGAACGGGCGGGGCTTGCCGTCGTCGCCGACCGTGCCGAACATCTCCAGCGTCTTCGGCTTCGGGGTGGCGGTGAAGGCGAAGAAGCTCAGGTTGGGCTGGCGGCCCGACGCTTCGATGACCCGCAGCACCGCCTCTTCGGTGTCGATGCCTTCCTCGTCGTCGTCGGCGCAGGTTGGCGATGCCGCCGGTGGTGAGCACCTGGCGCAGCTTGCGGGCCGCCTCGCCGGTCTGGCTGGAATGGGCCTCGTCGACGATCACGGCGTAGTTGCGGTCGGGCAGGCCGCCGATCTTCTCGATCACCACCGGGAACTTCTGCAGCGTCGAGATGATGATCGGCGCCCCGGTCGCCAGCGCATCGGCGAGCTGCTGCGAGTTCTCGTCGATGCGGTGCACCACACCGAACTGGTGCTCGATGCCGTAGATCGTGTCCTGGAGCTGCTGGTCGAGCACCCGCCGGTCGGTGATCACCACCACCGAGTGGAACACCCGCTCGTTGGCCTCGTTGTGCAGCGAGTAGAGCCGGTGGGCGGTCCAGGCGATCGAGTTCGACTTGCCCGACCCGGCCGAGTGCTGCACCAGGTAGTTGTGGCCGGGTCCGGTCTGGCGGGCGTGGGCTTCGAGTTGCCTCACGACGTCCCGCTGGTGATAGCGAGGGAAGATGTGGACGCCCTTCTTCGGGTCCTTCTTCTTGGTGCCGGGCGGGTACTCGATGTTGATGAAGCGCTGCACCAGGTCGAGCAGCGAGTCGCGTTGCCAGACGTCTTCCCACAGGTAGGCGGTCTTGTAGCCGGCGGGGTTGTCGGGGTTGCCGGCGCCGCCGTCCCGGCCGATGTTGAACGGCAGGAACCGGGTCTGCTTGCCGCTGAGCCTGGTCGCCATGTAGGCAGACTCGGGATCGACGGCGAAGTGGACGAGCGCCCGCTCGGCGTAGCGGAACAGCTGCTGGCGATGGTCTCGTGCCTTGTACTGCTTGACGGCGTCCTCGACGGTCTGGTTGGTGGTCGGCGTCTTCAACTCGATGGTGACGACAGGTATGCCGTTGACGAACAGCACCATGTCGACGGTCTCGTTGCGTGCCCGACAGCGGCACCTGCCGCATCACCGACAAGCCGGTTGGCGTCGTACAGCTGCTGCACGTCGGGAGCCAGCGTGGTGGCGGGCCGGTAGAAGGCGAGCTTGAACGTCTGTCCGTAGTCGACGACGCCGTTGCGCAGTACTCCGAGCGAGCCTTGGCGGTCCAGCTCGGAGACGATGCGCTTGAGGAGGGTGGAGCGTGCCTGGTCGCCGTGGAGGCTGACGTATTCGGCCCAGGCTTCGGGCTGGGTCGCCTCGATGAAGGCGAACAGGTGGCCGGTGTCGAGGGCGAGGTCGGCGTCGTACGGAGTCGGCGAGACAAGTAGCCGTTGGCGAGGAGGTGCGACTCGATCGCCGCCTCGAAGGTGCCCTCCTTGTGGACGCTCATGCCAGTGCCTCCTCGGGCTCGGGCGTCTCGGCGCTCGACGTCGATCTGGCCGGTCACGGCGGCGGTGATGAGGGCTTGGCGGTACTCGGCGAGCAGGTCGAGCTGCTGCTCGATCAAGCCGCATCACTCGTCCAGTCTGCTCCAGCGCTCCTGCAAGTCCCAGACATCGCTGGCCTGCTCGTCGCCGGGCGGCTCGGGAATCGTCACGTCGACGAGCGTCCCCGGTTGACCTTCGGCATAGCCGCACCGTTCAGAGACCCAAGCTGCGGCCTGCGTCGAGAAGCGATCGCCTAGCAAGCACCAACGCAAGAACCCGGGGCGAAGCCCATGGCGACACGCATTGGGTACGATGTCGGCGCTACAGAGGCACTCGCCTGGAGCCAACACAACCTTCGTCGGCCGGGTGCGGATCTTCGAATAGATCGACGATCGCCCGGCTTCGCACAGGTACTTACCGCTGATGGCATCCTGCTCCTGGAGCATGATGCGACGTCGGTCAACTCGTCGACTCGGCCTGGACGCATGTAGTTACGGATGCTACGAGCGGCATCGATGCGTCCGACGGCTCGAGACGTCGATGCTCCGACCTGACCTTCGGCAATGTGGACGAGCACGTGCTTGGTAACGCTCCCAATGCGCTGGGATCTCGCCGAGCCAGGGGATGCCGGAGTCCTTCATCGGGACGGTTGGGTCGAGGCCCTTGGTGACGACGTGGCTGATCAGCGCCGTCCGCTTCTCTTCGAGCAGCTCGATCAGCCGCCGCTTCTTCTCCACCAACGCATCAATCCGCCCCGTCTCCCGATCAAGGAAGTCGGCGATGGTGCTGCTGAGTTGCCGGCAGGGACGGCAGCTCGACTCTCGAGCTTGCCACGGCGCTTCCGACTGAGGTGCGCGGCATCGTCGTGCCATAGGACGAGCGCATCCGACCACTTCGACGAACGTAGACGACAGAACGACGTAGTAGAGGTAGCGTGCTGTCGAGATCCATGCGGTTCGGACGCACGACCACTAGCTCGTGAGCGAGCAGTGGTCCGGACCGATCAGACATGCCAGACCTCGTGCAGGTACGTCCGCGACTTCGTCGAGCATGATCGTGTCGCCCGCCACGATGCGTCGAAGCCGTCTGGCCGCCTCGTCCGATTCGATCGTGTGCTCCGGGCGATCGCCAGTCCAGTCGACGAGGCGACCGGTGCCGTCGACTCAACGTGCCGTCACGGAGCGACCGGAGAGCGTCGAGCCGTCCATCGGATCTGCGAGTACGTCGGCGCTGTCAACGGACACGGCGGCCGCGAGTTGAACGGTCAAGTCGCGACCTCGCGGAGCAGCTCCAGGATCTCGCCCTCGAGCGCCTCAATCTCGGCGTCGATCTCCGCCAGCGGTCGGGGCGGCTCGTAGACGTAGAACTCCCGAGTGAAGGGGATCTCGTAGCCGATCTTGGTCTTCGACTCGTCGACCCAGGCGCCGGGGACATGGGGCAGCACCTCGCGCTGCATGTACTCCTCGATCGTCTCGGCGAGCGGCACGTTCTCGTAGTCGCGCAGATCGGAGTCGGGCTGCGGGTTGCCGTCCTTGTCGAGGAGCAGCTCGCCGTCGGGGTCGTAGCGGTAGGCGGCGCCGAGCACCAGCTTCTTGATCGTCGCCGTCAGCTTGAGCCCTCGCTCGGCGGTGGCCGCCTTCAGCTTGTCGACCAGCGCCGCCTCGTCGGTGCCGTAGTCGTCCCGGATCGCCGTCACCGCATCGAGCAGCGCCGCCTGCTGGTCGGGCTTCATCTTCTCGAACGACCGGTGTGCCTGGATCGACTCGATCGCCTCGTCGTCGATGACCCAACTGCCCCGCATCGGGCGCTCGACGGTGATGCGGCGGAAGCCGAAGTGCTCGTTGGGGAAGATCTTCGAGCGGTCGGACTCGGCGAAGTCGGCGTAGATCTGGGTGATCTCGGCGATGTGGTCGTCGGACAGCTCGTTGCGTTTGTCGCCGAGGCTCTTGCGCATCTTCTGGAACAGGTCGCGGGCGTCGATGAGCTGGACCTTGCCTTTGCGGGCGTCGGTCTTGCGGTTGGTGAGCACCCAGACGTAGGTGGAGATGCCGGTGTTGTAGAAGAGCTGGTCGGGCAGGGCGACGATGGCGTCGAGCCAGTCGTTCTCGATGATCCAGCGGCGGATCTCCGACTCGCCGGAGCCGGCGGCGCCGGTGAACAGCGGCGAGGCGTTGAAGACGATGGCGAGGCGGCTGCCGCCGTGCTGGGGCGCCTTCATCTTCGACATCATGTGTTGGAGGAAGAGGAGCGATCCGTCGGAGACTCGGGGCAGGCCGGCGCCGAATCGTCCCTGCCAGCCGTGTTGCTCGTGCTCGTCCTTGACCTGCTGCTGGTACTTCTTCCAGTCGACGCCGAAGGGCGGGTTGGTGAGCATGTAGTCGAAGCGTTTGGTGGGGAGGCCGTCTTCGGTGAAGGTGTTGCCGAAGACGATGTTGTCGGTGTCGTGGCCCTTCAACATCATGTCGGAGACGCAGGTGGCGTAGGTCTCGGGGTTGATCTCCTGGCCGAAGGCTTCGAGGGTGGCGTCGGGGTTGAGGTTGCGGAGGTGGTTCTCGGCGACCGACAGCATGCCGCCGGTGCCGCAGGCGGGGTCGTAGATGGTGCGGACGATGTGGCGGTCGGTGAGCACGTCCTGGTCGGGGGCGAAGAGCAGGTTGACCATGAGCTTGATGACCTCACGGGGGGTGAAGTGCTCGCCGGCGGTCTCGTTGGACTGCTCCGAGAAGCGGCGGATGAGGTCCTCGTAGATGTAGCCCATCTGGACGTTGGAGACCCGGTCGGGGTGGAGGTCGACCTGGTTGAACCGCTGGATGATGAGGTAGAGGATCCCGGCCCGGTCGAGCCGGTTGATGTGCTCGTTGAACCGGAAGTTGTCGAGGATCCGCCGGGCGTTCTCGGAGAACCCGGCGAGGTAGGACTTCAGGTTGGCGGCGATGTTGGGGGCGTCGGCGACCAGGGTCTCGAAGTCGAGGCGTCGAGGTGTTGTGGAAGGTGTGCCCGGCGGCCCGGTTGAGGAGGTCGGCGAGAGCCTCGTCGCCGAGCTTGTCCCGGTAGCGGTCGTGCTCGGCGAGGACCTTGGCCTTGGTCGGTGCGAGGACCGAGTCGAGGCGGCGGATCACCGTGAGCGGCAGGATGACGCGCCCGTACTCGGACTGCTTGTAGTCGCCGCGGAGCAGATCGGCGACGGTCCAGATGAAGTTGGTCAGCTCAGAGTGATGTTCCACTCTCCCCCCTCGGGAGTCCTGGCGACCACGAGCCTACAGCGCGCATGGATGGGCGGCACTGGGCAATGGTCACTGGGCGTCAGGGTCCGGTGGCTTCGTCTAGCGAGCAACTGGTGGTTCGAGATCAAGGGCGGGCCGTGAAGCTCACGGGTTGATTTCATTCGGATGGAGTTTCATCAATTTTGATGATGATGCGCTAGGGCATATGGCTGATGATGCGAAAGGAGAGAATTCGACACGTAGAGGGGGGCTCAAAGTGTCTGTTTCGTTGCACCGGCATCTCATGCCGTTGGTCATTTCTTTGCTGGTCGGATCAGTCTTGGTTGCATCAACCGATCGTGCGTCGGCGCAAGGTGGTGTTACAACGGATCCCGGCGCAGCAATCCCGGTCGTGGAGTTGGTTTGCGCCGAGGGGCAACTCGACATGAACACGGCGTCGCTGGAGGATCTGCAGACAACCCTCGATGTCGCCACGCCGATAGCAGAACGGATCGTGGAATCTCGGCCTCACTACTCGCTCGAGGATGCGCTGATCGTCGCTGGGATTGGGCCAGGCCGGATGAGCCAGCTCATCGCAGCGGTTGATGCATGCGCCACCCTCACTCTGCCGCCCCCGATTCCAGCAGACGTCTGCGAGTCGGATGAGCAGATCGACCTCCAAACGGCAAGCGTCGATGAGATCGCCGACGTCTTTGCGTCGGAGCCCGTGGCCGAGAGCCTCGTCGAGTGGCGGGCGCTTCATCCGTTCCCGACCTTGGAGCATGCGACGATCATCTCCGGGGTGGGCGATGGTCGCCTGAAGAAGCTCGCCGGTGACCTGTGCATCACCCCGGCGCCGTTCGAAGCAGTGGATGACGACGGGAACTCTGTGGCGTACCGGTGGGTCTATGCCTCCATAGGGGCGGAGGTCGACATTGAGGGCAGCCGGGGAAACTACTCCCTTGCCGTCCCGCCAGGTGCGATCACGGACCCCGTCGGCGCTTGGGCGTCAGTGACGGTCCTTCCGGATATCAGCGAGACCGCAGATTGGCCGCGCATGGATGCCCACATCGAGGGTCCGTGGATCGGCGAGGTGGAGGTCGGCCTACCGAGGGATACTTTCCAGTGGGACGGACTCGGCCTACCGACAGTTCCGGCCGTCTATCACGAGACGGTCGATGGCACCGAACTGATCACACCCGACCACGGACTGACATTCACAGCCAATATGGTGTCGACTCCGCTCACATCGCTGTCAACCGTAGAGACGATTGAGACGCCCTGGTACAACCGCTTCTACGACGTGATCGACTGGGCGGGAGGAACAGCGATTTCGCCTCCAGATTGCTCACCGTCCGCCGTCGCTCGGGTGTCGATCGAAGGAGGGATGGTCGATCCCGGCATTGCCGGAGGTCCGCTGTTCGGAGCATGCTCGCTGTTCTCTGCCAGCGATGCCGTCGTCAAGCTTCGGAACCGGTCGACGGTCATCTTCGACCGAACGTTGGTGCTTGCCAATCCAGCCTCGGCAGTCGATCTCAGCGAAGTAGGAGGATCAGACATCATTGCTGAGATCGTCGCGTTTGGTCCGGCGGTTGCGCCGGAGGGTGAACTGCACGTTCGATTGAGCCCAGCATCCCCGGTGGTGAGCGTGAACCATGCGACATGGCCCTCCACCGTGGCGAGCGTCAACTTCTCTGCCAGCCAGCTGCGCACCTCGGTCGCGATCGCACTTGACGTGACTGTTGGCGAAATCTTCGACTGGATGGGTGATCTGTTTCCCGACGGCAGTGCGATCGAATTCGTATTCGACGATGAGACGTACGAACTCGCAGAGTGCGCCTGGACTGCATCGAACTCGCACCTTGCAGGTCTGGTCCCCGCACTGGGCTCTTGTCTTCCCGATTCCTACGACGACCTCATCGAGGCGATCGGGCAATTCGGTGGTGAGGCCACAAGGACCTATGCGCTTCGCGCCACGGAGCGTTGGAAGGCCTCGATCGAAGCTATCACGAGCACCGTCAACACCGGACAGGACATACTCAAGGCGGGAACTGTCGCCGTGGATCTGATCGGGACCCTCCAGCTGCCGAATGGCCTCGTATTCATGGAGTACGCCGCTGCAAAGCCGACATCGTATGGCGGTTTTCCGGTCGGGTCGCACTGTCTCTCGATTTTCAACGACGCGGGGTGGCGATTGGACCTGCAGTGTCAGAGCGAATGGGTTGAGGAGCTCACAAACCCCGGAGGCGATCCCGGCTCCGGTGTAACAACTGACCTCGGCCCGGGCGAACTCGTCCGAGAAGCGAATGGCGACGAGTGGTTCTTCGACTACTTAACCGGGCTGTACCACCCGCTCGCACCCGGGGTCTTTGAATGCTTGAGCTACCGGTACCCCGTAGATGAGCTAGGAATCATCCTCGGCATGGTGGAAGGTGACTCGATCGATGAATGCACCACGGGCGAGTACCTGCTCCCAGAACCGGGGGTAGGAACAGTGGCCGAAGACATCAACGGCAATCTGTGGCTACTCGCCGGCAACGAAAGGACTTACGTCGAGCCAGATGACAAGTGGTGCGCAGTTAACTACTACGCCGACTCGTATCGGGAAAACGTACCGGGAGCCCTGCTGGACGCATACGAGCCTGCACCCGAATCGTTCACCTGCATCAGCGTGAACTGACGCAACACTTCGGCAGAGTGGCCGCCCCAGCTCGATGCTGAGGCGGCCACTGACTATCGCGGAGTCGTCTTGGCGACCCCCCGGTGACCGCCCGGTTACACCCCTCTGTCACCGTCGGCGCACGCCTCCGGATCGGCCGGAGGTGACGCACCAGGAGGGCATGCAGTGGTACGGATTCATCCCAGGCGCGGTGGCAGGTTCTTGATTGCGCTGGCTCTACTCGCCGGGCTCTTGGTGATCGTCGACCCCGCAGTGGGCGCCTATGCAGGCAACACGATCAACCACAAGATCCCCATGACCTGCTTCCCGGCCCCCGGGGCACCGACGGTGCCTCCGTGCATCGTTCCCGCAGGCCTCGACCCGGCGACACTGGACGGGACGTCGGGTGAGTTGAAGCTCGAGATCGAGGACGATGGCACCGCCGTCGCCAAGTTCGCCGCTGACGGCCTCGACCCAGATTGGGTCATCACGGCCTGGATCTCGTACTACTACCCGGGCCCCGGCGTGGTTCCGCCCGACCCGATCTTCGGTGATGGCGTATCGCCGGGCATTGCAGGTGTTTCGGCTCCGGTCGCCGCGACGACGGCCGCCTTCACCGAGGGGCTTGGCATCGAACCCAACCAGATGGTTGTGCAACCGAACGGCAACGGCGAGCTGAAGATCGAATTGGACTACAACCCGCTCGCCGCCAACCAGGGTCCGCTGCGCAACACGCTGACGAACACGCATCAAGCGGACGCACCGGCCGGAAGCGGCGGCGAGCAGCCGACGTGCTGTTTGGGTAAGACTCAGGCCGTAGGCAGCTCCTACCTGCGGGTCTTTGACAGCAACGGATTCCAGGTGCTCGACGCCGACGGAGTGCCCGAGCTGGTCCGCAGCCCGGTGCCGGCGGCGTTCATGCTGCTGATCATCCACACCGACGGCATGACCCACGGCATCAACCCCGGACTCCCGATCTTTCCGTTCCCCGGAGTGCCCGCCGCGGCAGGCGATCACTTCGTGCTCGGGATCTTCGATCTGTCGGACCTGTAGCCAAGACAGCAATGCGAGAGTCGCCCCGGCCTCGCGCCGGGGCGACTTCCGCGTCTGCCATCACCCCCGCCCCGGCAGCGCCGTGCCGCACGCATCACAGAACCGCGCCGTCGCACCGTGGGCCGCCGAACCGCAGCCGGGGCATGACAGCTCACGCTGCTCGTTGCCGGTCGACGCCACTTCAGCCGCCACGATCCCGGTGGGGACGGCGATGACGGCATAGCCGGTGATCATCAGGATCGCCGCCAAGACCTGGCCGAGCGGTGTCGACGGCGCGATGTCGCCGAAGCCGACAGTGCTCATCGTCACGATCGACCAGTAGACGCCGCGGAACATCGAGTCGTAGCCGTGCTCCGGGCCTTCGATGACGTACATCGTTGACCCCACGATGACGTTGATCAGGACGACGACGATGAGAAACACCACGATCTTGCGGGAGCTGGCCCGGATTGCCCGGGTCAGGTAGTTCGCCTCGCTCAGCCACGGCGCCATCTTGAACACTCGGAACACCCGCAGCAGGCGCAACGAACGGATCACGAGCAGCGACTGCGCACCCGGCAGGATCAGACTCAGATACACCGGCAGGATCGACAGCAGATCGATGATCGCCGAAGAAGCTCGTGGCGTACTGCCGCCGGTTCTCGACCGTCCCAGCCGGAGGATGTACTCGATCGAGAAGAGGATCGTCACGATCCACTCCAGCACCAGCAGCAGCGTGCCGTAGCGCGCCTCGATCTCCTCGACCGTCTCCAGCATCACGAGCAGCACACTGAAGACGATCAGCACCATCAGCACCACGTCGAACGTCTTCGCCGCCGGCGTGTCGTGATCGAAGATGATGTGGCGAATGCGTAGCTTCAGGCTCGGTTCGGTGTCGTTCACGATCGTGAGCGTAGGCAGGGTGCGCCCTATCGCCCGGTACCCGCCGCCCGTTGCGATGCCCTCGTCTGACCGCCTCCGTTCCTGTCGCACCCTCCGCATACGTTGCATGGCAGGAAACCGAGAGGAGGACATGACGGCGAGGGGTATCGTGAATGACGCTATGTCTACATTGCAGGCCGGCGATCGGTTGCCCATGTCGTGGGACGAATACGCAGCCCTCCCGGTGTATCCGAGGGGCGAATACATCGACGGCGCCTTCGTCGTGAGCCCGTCGCCCACCAACCGGCACCAAGACATCGAGCACCGCCTACGGGCGATCCTCGAGGCGGCGGTGCCGCCTGGCGTGCTCGTGAGCCACGAGTTTGCGTGGAAGCCCGGAGACGACGAGTTCATTCCCGACCTCATCGTCTACAGCGGAAGCCGTGCCGATGTGCTGCACCGCTTCACCGGCACCCCGCACCTCGTGGTGGAGATCCTGTCGTCGGACCGGGGCCGAGACCTGCTGCGCAAGCTCCACAAGTACGCCGCCGCCGGACTTCCCCGCTACTGGGTGGTCGACCCCGAGGGCCCGGAGATCATCGAGTACAACCTCGTCCCCGGCACCGCCGCCTACACCGAAGCCGGCCGGCACACGGGCGCCGAGCTCGTCACCATCGACATCGGCGAGACCATCGTGACCCTGGTCCCAGACCGGCTCGTCGGCTGACGCGCCTGTACGGGCACGACCACCACAAACCGCTGATGCCCTTCGGCCCTACGGCGCCTTGCTCGCCGAGCTCACAGTCGCAATAGCTCGATTCGGAGAGCGTGCATGACGCTCCGGATCGGCCTGGATGCGTTGCTCGATCCGGAGTTCCGCGGCTACATCGACGCCGAGCCCGAGACGATCGACCGGGCGGCGCTGGAGGCCGCCGTTCTCCTGCGTGCCCAGAAAGATCGTTCGCTCTTCCTTCCTCTTCGGCACGCCCCAGGCGGTCGCGACCCAACTCCGTGACTATGCGGATGCCGGTATGCAGCACATCGTGCTGGCACCGGTGTCCGCGCTGTACCGGCGGCGGGACTACGCAATACATGCCGTGGGCCATCGGCCGGCTCGTCCGCCTTCTCCGCCGATGACCTTGGTCCAGCCGAGACGCGACAGTGGCCTCCGAATCTGTCACCCGCAGCTGAGATGATCGGACCGTCACCACACAACCCTGGAGGACATCGGAGGTGTACGGTGCATGACATGGCAACGACGACGATGCGACCGGGAGACCGGATCCCGATGTCGTGGGACGAGTACGAGGCGCTGGGGCCCGACGTGCGCGGCGAATACATCGACGGGGAGCTGGTGATGTCGCCCGCCCCGAGCGGCCGTCACCAGGACATCTCGCATCGCCTGACCAACGTGATAGAGCGAGGCTTTGCCGGACGGTGTTCGGGTGAGACAAGGTTGGGGATGGAAGCCCGGCAGCGACGAGTTCATCCCCGACGTCGTGGTCTTCGGAGTCGACGAGCACTACGACGACCGCCGCCTCGGAGCGACACCGAACCTCGCCGTCGAGGTGCTGTCCACGGACCCTGCCGCCGACATCGTCCGCAAGGCCGCCAAGTACGCGGCGACGGGCCTCGAGCGCTACTGGATCATCGACCCGGAAGGTCCCGAGGTCATCGTCCACCATCTCATCGACGGCGTGTTCGTCGAGCAAGGGCGGCACGGACCGGGAGCGGTGGTGACCCTCGACGTCGGGCCTTGCGAGGTGACTTTCGATCCGGCTCGATTGCTGGACTAGGCACCACGACCGCGGGCGCCGGGTGACCGGCGACTCAGACGCCGGGAGCCGACGGCGGAATCAGAATCTCGCCGACCAGTCCACCTTCGGCACCGCTCTCGAGGCGCATCTGCATCCCTTCGAACGCACCGAAGCCGTGGGATACGCTATCGGTCGTCAGGTCCCCGAACCCTGTGTTGAAGTCGAAGTTCTCGTACTTCGTCAGGAGCGTTCCCTCCCATCCGGAATCGGGGTAGTTCGAAGACAGAGCGACGAAGGTTCCGTGGCCGGCACCCTTGCCAGTCACCCGGTTGGCCGTGAAGCTGAGCGTCGTGTAGAGCTCGCCTTCGAAGAGATCGTGGCCAGTGCCGTTGAACAGCCACACGATGTCCACGACATGGATCACCTGACCGGTCTCGCTGTAGCTGCCGAAGTCAACGATGCCGACGACCTCGGTCTCGACCTCGATTGGAATCCGCTCCACCTCGGCCGAGGCGGGCGCCGCCGTCACGATGAGGAGCAGCAAGGCAGCGAGTGCAGTGAGCAACCGCTTCATGGTTGCCTCCTTTCCCGGTTCCATCGTCCGTCGATGGCACAGCCGGTACGCTCGGCCGCATGACCTTTCCGAGTCCCGTGGAGTCCCGAACCTCTTCGGCTCACCCCATGCCGTAGGCGTGGTTGGGCCGGAGCCGGACGACGAGGCGGCGGTCGTCGATCATGGCCTGGTCGAACTCGTCCCAATCCGGGTGCTCGCCCGAGACGGCACGGTACGTGCTGCGGAGCAGCTCCGCTGCCTCGTCGCCGGGGTCCGTCATCACGTCGGTCAACTCCACGTCGGCGTCGATGACGACGTAGGACCAGAAGTCCGCGGAGGTGACGTGGAGCGAGGCCCGCGGGTCGCGGCGCAGGTTGGCGGTCTTCGCCCGACCGTCCGTGACAGAGATCCGAACCTCGCCGTCGGCGACGGCGAACACGACATTCGACAGCTGCGGGCGGCCGTCTCGCTTGTGAGTCGCCAGTACGCCCTTCTTCGTGGCGGCGGCAAACTCGAGGGCGGTGTCGATCTCCATCTCATCCCTTCGCTTCGGTGATCGCACCCTATGCGACTCCGCGCTGCGTTGCGGGCGCACCCGCTCCCCGGTGGGCCTGCCCTCCCGCAGCGCCTTCTCTCAGCCGCCCGGGGCGCAGTCGTCGGCCATGGTGATGCCGATCCGGTTGACTGCGGCGTCGACGTCGTCGTTGAACACCTCGCCCGAGATGTCGCTGAACGCCTGGAGCTGCTCTGCGCTGAGGTTCCCCAGACCCTGGGACAGATCGATGCCGAGTTCGTCGAGGCGATCGCTGAACTCCTGAACTGCGTCGGCGACGATCTCGCCATCAGCCTGCGCATCGCCCGGCAGGTTGCCCACCACGTCATCAGGCAGGCCGTCGAAGGTCCCGGTGAGAACGCCGGAGATGGCCAGCGACAGGTTGGCGAGCGCCTCGCATTCGCCGCTGACGCCCGGAATGTCGCCGACGGTCGACGGGAACGTCGTTGCGGTCTGCGCATCGCTGCCGCCGCCTGCGTCGTCTCCTGCATCGGCTGAGTCATCGCCCCCGCACGCCGCTGCAAGCACGAGCAGCGCCACAACCGCCACGAATCGCACATTCCCCTTCATCGAATCCCTCCCTTTCGCCTTCGTACTCCAAGCATGGCACGCGTCTCACCCAACTGGTGGACTCTGCCGTGCGACGGGAGGCGGCTCCTGTGGTGCTGATACGTCCAAACGCCCATCCCCCACCGGATTCCTGTCACACCCACCCGGCACCATGGCCGCATTGACCACCGGAGGACACCGGAGGTGTACGGTGCATGACATGGCCACGACGATGCAACCCGGGGACCGAATCCCGATGTCCTGGGACGACTACGAGGCGCTCGACCCCGACGTCCGCGGCGAATACGTCGACGGGGCACTCGTGATGAGCCCTTCACCCACGGGGCGGCATCAGGACATCTCACGCCGCCTGGCCAACCTCATCGAGCGGGTCCTCCCCGACGGCGTCCAAGTGCGGGAGGCGTGGGGATGGAAACCGGGCCGCGACGAGTTCATCCCGGACGTGATGATGTATGCCGTCGACGAGCACTACGACGACCGGCGCCTCACGGCAACCCCACATCTGGCGGTCGAGATCCTGTCGTCCGACCCGGCCGCCGACATCATTCGCAAGGCACACAAGTACGCCGCCGCTGAGCTCGAGCGCTACTGGATCATCGATCCCGACGGGCCCCTGGTGATCGTGTACCGCCTTGTCGACGGCGTGCTCGTCGAGCGGGCACGGCATGGACCCGGCGAGGCGATCACGCTCGACATGGGACCAGCAAGCGTCACCTTCGACCCTGCGGATCTCCTCGGCTGACACCATCCCAACGCCCGCCACAACGCCGCCGGCGCCGGGTCCTCACTCGGGTAGGCATCGTTGGGCCCTAGCCGCGCCGCCGCCAGGCGTGGGACGGTTGCGGGGTGATCAGCCGTGCTGGGCGATATGCGTGGTGCGCCGCAGCCGTGGGAGCGGCGCTGCTGCTCGGCGCACGGACCCTCGCCACGCCGTCGATACCGGCCGACCCTGCACCCGACGAGTTCTCCGCCGACCGGGCCATGACCCATGTGGCCGCCGTCGCCCGCAGACCCACATCCAATGGGATCTGAGGAGAACCAAGCAGTGCGCGGCTACCTGGTGGCACAGCTCGAGTCGCTCGGCCTCGATCCCGAATTGCAGGCGGTCGAGGCTCCGGACTACTTCTCGCCGTCTGCCACGACCGTCGAGGTGGTCAACGTGATGGCTCGCATCCGCGGAACGTCGACGACGGGGGCGGTGGTGTTGATGGCGCACTACGACACCGATCCACCGACGCCCGGGGCGAACGACAACTCATCAGGCGTGGCGGTGCTGCTGGAGACCGCCCGGGCGCTGGTTGCGGGTGAGCCGTTGGGCAACGACGTGGTGGTGCTGTTCACCGATGCGGAAGAGCCGGCGCCGCGGTACGGCTCGACTGCGTTCGTCACGCAACACCCGTGGATGGACGACGTCGCATTCGTGATGAACTTCGAGGCGCTGGGAGGTTCGGGCCCATCGATCGCGGCGGAAACCGGCGTAGCGCAAGCGTGGACGATCGACCGGCTGGCCTCCGCGACCTCGCGGCCGGTTGCCTTCTCGTTCCTCACCGCCACCGTCGAGCTGATGGGCGAGATCGGCACCGACCTCGACCCGTTCAACGCAGCCGGTGTGCGAGGCCTCAACGTCGCCTACCTGCGGGGCTCCTCGATCTACCACACGCCGCGGGACGCGCTCGACAGTGTGTCGCTCGCCAGCGTGCAGCATCACGGTGACTATGCAGTGGGCATGGCGCACGAGCTGGGGAACATGGACCTGACCGAGACACCGTCGACCGCCGACGCCACGTTCTTCACCGTGTGGCCTGGGGTGCTGGTGCGCTACCGGAGCATGTGGACGCTGCCGCTGGCTTTGGTGGCCGCTGCGATGGCGGCGGCTACGGTGGCCGTCGACGTGCGGCGCCGAGGCCTCCGGCTCCGGGCCGTACTGGCCAGCGCGACATGGTTGACGCTCGGTGCGGTGGGGGCCGCACTCGTAGCGGGGCTGGTGTGGATGGGCATCGCAGCAGCCCGACCCGAAATGGGCGCAGGCGAGGCATACCTGTACCTGGCGGGGATAGGAGCTGCGGGCCTGGCGATGCGGCTCTGGCTGGCACGCCGCCGAAGTAGGCCCGCACCCGGAGGTGTCGTGCTGGTGTGGGCTGCGTTCGCTGTAGTGGCGGCGGTGGGGATGCCGGGGGCGGCCTACCTCTTCACCTGGCCGGCGATCGTGGCCGGCATCGCGCTCGTGGCGTGGCCGGCGGCGGGTGAGGTGGCGCGATGGGTGCGGCTGGTAGTCGTGTCCGCAGTGACCGCCGTGATGGTGGTGCCGGCGGTCGACATCTTCTTGTCGCTGGCCCAACCCCGGCCGGGCAACCCCGGCTCGGAGCTGCCCGAGACCTTCGTCGTCGTGGGTTTGCTCCTGGTGCTGGCTGGGGAGCTGGTCGGCGTGTCCATGGCCGGCGTCGCAGGCGGCCACGAAGCGCAGACCACCGCACCGGCGCAGGACGAGCCGGCAGCCGTGGCCGTCGCGGGGTGACACCCCAGCGAGCGGTGGACGAAGGGTTCCGGCGAGACATCAGCAGGTTTCTGTCACTCTCCCACTGCATGCTGAACTCACCTGCCTCATCGGGCCGCCGGTAGCGGAGGAATCCTACGTCAGCGTAAGGAGAGTGATGTAAGCTTCTACCCATGAAACGACTCCAGATCATGATCGACGAGGACCTCGACGAGTCCGTCGGACGGGTCGCCCGTGACGAGGGCATATCCAAGGCGGCGGTCATCCGTCGGATCCTGCGTACTGCGCTGGAGCCGCTGCCGCCATTGAGCAGCGATCCCCTCTTTCGCTTGATCGGGTCGGTGGATGCCGAGCCGGCGAGCATCGACGAGGTCGTATACGGCCGATGATCTTCGTCGACACCTCGTTCTTCGTGGGCTTGCTGCTCGCCAAGGATCCCCACCACGCCGAGGCCGTCGAACTCGCCAATCGGCACGCCGCAGCCGGGTGGCTCACGACGAACCATGTCGTCGGCGAATCCTGGACCTACCTCAGACGGCGGGCCGGCCACGGTGCTGCCGTGGCCCTACTCGACGCCGTCGACGCCTCGCCACGCATTCATGCAATCCACTCGAGCGCCGAAGACGAGAGCGATGCGGCTACATGGCTCCGACGGCACGATGAGCGGGAATACTCGTTCGTCGACGCAACGAGCTTCGCAACGATGCGTCGTGAGCGCATCACGTCGGCGCTCGCCTTCGACGGGGATTTCGGCGCAGCCGGCTTCGTGGAGCTGCGGGCGTAGCCGCGCGTGCCGTGACATGGCAAGCGGCGGGCCCTCCCGGACCCGCAGCTGCCTGTTCGAGCCTCGGTCAGGGGTTCCTGGGGAACTCGTAGACCTTGTTGACGCCGTCGTCCGATACGTAGATCGACCGATCACCGACGGCTACCCCGGCCATGTTGCCGAACGGGAAGAACCCTTCCGGAACCCGGTCCGAGTAGTCGAGACCGACGATGACGGGGAACGTCGCTCCGGTGGCCAGATCGATCGCCGTCACCTGCCCGAGGAGAGGTTCGACGACGAGGAGGCGATCGCCGTCCACGGCGATACCCTCCGGCAGCAGCAGCCCCGACGCCAGCACGCTCGGTCCGGTGTCGCCCACGGCCCACACGATGCCTGTCGCCCAGTCGCTCACATAGAGCGTCTCGCCATCGGAGGCCAACCCCAACGGTACGACGAGACCGTCGATGAACACCTCAGCCGGATCGGCGGCGTTGGCGACGTTGCCGAGGCCCAGCTGCGCCGCTGCGATCGCCTCGCCATGGCGGACCGCATTGGTCACCACGGCCAGCCTCCGCTCATCGAACGAGATCGCGCCCGTCGCAGGGTCCATCACCTGCACGGTGTTGGCGAAGCCGCTCGTGATGATCAGGTTGTCGCCGTCGGCCGACACGGTCGTCGAACCGGCGTAGCCCGTACCCGGCGGGTCGAACCGGTCGTAGAACGAGGACGTCCACCGCTTGTTGCCCGCAAAGCCGCGCATCGCAAAGAGCTCGGTGACCCACACCGTGCCGTCCGGCGACACCGCGACGCCGCCCGGAAGTCCGAGACCGGCCGGGGTGAGGGCCTTGGCGCGACCCCGGGTGTCGACGCGGATGATCTGGTTGTCGACGCCGGCCGCAACGAAGAGGCGATCGTCGGTGGCGAATGCGATGTTGTCGATGGTGCCTTCGATGTCCAGCACGACCTCGTGGTTGTTCGCCCCCGAGAGGTCGAGCTTCAAGACGAGACCCTCGCCGATGTTCACGGCGTAGGCCTCGCCCAGCGAGTTGAACTTCACGGCAGACGAAACCCCGCCGACGCTCGCCACGACATCGGCCGTCACCGGGACCGCAGAGTCGACGTCGATCCTCAAGACCTCGCCCGTGAAGAACGACGGGGCATACAGGTGGCCGTCGGGCCCGAAGTCGAACGAGTTGACCTGGAGATCCTCGTTCAGCAGCACGGGATCGTTTGCCAGGTCGGCATCGAGTTCGTACAGACCCGTGCCGAAGAAGAGGCGTCCCACGAAGAGACGGCCGTCGTCGGACATCGTGATCGGGTTCACGCCCGGTCCCACGAACCGATAGACGGGCTCCTCGCCCGGCCGGAGCATCCCGACGTAACCCAGGAGGATCTCGGTCCAGTAGATCGTTCCGTCGTCGGCGACGAAGACGTCGTCGGGACCGTGCACCCCGCGCTCGGGACCGATGCGGTCGAGCAGATCTCCGGTCTCGGGGTCATGCACGGTGATCTCGTCCCCGCCGACGCTGGCGACATACACGTTGCCGTCGTAGGGCGACACGTAGATCCCGTTGAGCGAGTTGGTCTCTGCGCCCCTGCCGACCTCTTGTGCCTGGCTGACATCGAACGGCTCCGGTAGCGGCTTCGCCTGCACCGGTGTCGCTGCCGCCAGGAGAAGCATCGCCGAAACGAGAACGATTCGCATACGCATCTGTGTCCTCCCCTGTCGCGCCCAGACGACGGAACCGCCGCCGCCTGATTTCGATCCTACCCATCTGATCCGCGGCGTGCTGGAAGTACGCTCCAGTGGCCGGATCACGTCACACCCGTCGACCACGATGCGGGGGACGATGCCGACCTGCGGAGGACATCGGAGGTGTACGGTGCATGACATGGCAACGACGATGCGACCGGGTGACCGGGTCCCCATGCCGTGGGATGACTACATGGCGCTGGGCCCGGAGGTCCGCGGCGAGTACATCGACGGAGCCCTGGTGATGCGTCCCTCGCCAACGCTCCCCCACCAGAGAATCTCGTTCAGGCTGGCGGTTGCTCTCGACACGGTGCTGCGCGCTCCCGCCATGGTCGTAGAGGGCTGGGCGTGGAAACCAGGAAGCGACGAGTTCGTCCCGGACCTCCTGGTCTTCGACCATGCCGGCGAAACGGCCCACTTCACGGAGACGCCTCATCTCGCCGTCGAGATCCTCTCGTCCGATCTGGCCGCCGACATCATCCGCAAAGCCGCCAAGTACGCCGCCGCAGGCCTGGAGCGTTACTGGATCATCGATCCCGATGGCCCCCAGGTCATCGTCTACCACCTCGTGGAGGACGTGCTCGTTGAACAAGCGCGACACGGTCCAGGCTCGGAGGCAACACTCGATGCCGGGCCGGTGCAGGTCACGCTCGACCCCGCCCAGTTGCTGGACTGAGTGCGCCGTCCGAGGACGTCGTGACTCCCGTCAAGCTCACCCGACGTGCACGATGAATCCCTCGGCCGGGCTCGCTGCGCCCTCGAGGAGGCGACGGTAGGTGGCTTGCAGCGCATCGAAGCCGGCGACGTCGACGATGTCGAGCCACTGCGGAGCCACGGCGACAGCCCGCGACCACGCGGCACCGAACCTCTCCTGGTAGCCGGCCACGCCCCACTCGGCGATCCGCTTGTCGACCTGGGTGGGGGCGAAGAACATCGCCGGCGTCGGGCCCGGCAGCGGTGCCGATGTCGGCCGCGCCTCCCAATGCGTCATGCCGACGGTGTGGCTCGCCGTCAGCCGGTCGCCGCTGAGCTGGTGAACCGCCAACCGCACCTCGGCGTTGCCGGCGATGTCCACCAGCACGCTCAGCAGCGACGGATCAAGCGTCGCAATGTCGTCGTACCCAACGACCTGGTCGTACCAGCCCAGTCCTGCCACGAGGTCGACATGCCGCGCCGACGTCAGCCCCACCACCTGCGGCCGATGCCCCTCCCGCTGCGAGATGCACAGCGCGGTCCCGGCAGCGGTCTTGCTGGATGCGCTCGTCAGCACGATACGGTCGGCACCGAAGTCGTCGTTGTCGGCCAGGAAGTCGTCGATCACGAACGACGTGGCGAACAGCGGAAACAGAATCGCCTGCAGGTCCTCGGTTTCGGGCAGGTACATCGGGTCGGCATCGGTGCGCTGATACCGGTTGTAGAGAGCGGGTAGTTGGCTCCGGTGGGCGGCGCCGTCGGTGAACCCGTGGGGCGAGACCCTGGATGGCGCCACGACGAGGTGCGTCGACATCGGGAGGTAGCCGAAGACGCGGGTGCCCTCGGGCAAGTCCTCGATGTCGCTCGCCACAACGTCGGCGAACCCCCACACGGGGATGCGACCCCAACCGTCGGTCGACGGAAAGAAGCCCCAGTAGCCGATCATGTCGCCTGCAACACCGTACGTGATGTTGTTCGTCGTGAGGCCGAACCGGTCCACCGCCAGCAACACCTCGCCTGCGCCGACCTCCGGCAGCGGGTCGCTGACGACCCGTGTCATGCGCAAGTCGTCGCGGCGGACCTCGAGGGTCTTGATGTGATGGGGCACGTCGAGAGCCTACCGGCGGGATTGCGCTCCGGGTGCATCGAGATTCGATGTATCTCGGCGCCGATGGTGTACGTCTCGTGCAGTGACCGAGCAGACAACAGGAGGCGGAGGGAGCATGTTCACGCCCAGAGTGAGGTGGGCAGCCGGCGATTCGCGTCGCGTGCGGATCGTGCGTGAAACGCGGTGCAGGTTGGCTGCCCAATGAGCGTGCGAATCCTCTATTTGGCGGCGAATCCGGTTGACACGGAGCCGCTGCGGCTTGGCGAGGAAGCACGGCTCATCGAGCAGCGGCTTCGCGAAGGCAAGCACGGCTCGAAGATCTCCTTCGTCTCGCACTGGGCGACGCGCAGAGACGACCTCGGCGAGGTCCTGCTGCGGCTCAAGCCGCACATCGTCCACTTCTCCGGACATGGCCAGTCCGCCGGCATCGTGTTGCAGGACGAGTCTGGAAACAGCCAGCCGGTGGATGGCGAAGCGCTGGCAGATCTCCTGGCCATCGTTGGAGATCGCTTGCAGTGTGTCGTGCTCAACGCGTGCTACACCGAACAGCAGGCGGAGGCCATCGCTGCGCACGTTGCCGCGGTGATCGGCACCCGACGAGCCATCACCGACGATGGTGCCCGGCGGTTTGCGGCAGGGTTCTACCGTGGCATCTCAAACGGGAAAGACGTCGAATCCGCGTTCAAACTGGGCACCAACGAGGTCGACATGCTCGACTTGCCCGACGGTGCCACCCCTTGCCTGGTTGCGAAGCCCGGCACCGACCCGAGCAGCCTCGACGTGCGGGGTGATTCATGGCTGCAAGAGCGCAGCCGCCGGGCGGTGGCCGGTGGTGGGGTCGTGGCCGTTGCGCTTGCAGTGCTGCTGGGTGCGGCGTTGCTCGGCGGCACGAAGACCTCGACGCGCAACATCGAGCTCGTCGTAGACAGCTCGTCGGCGATGGCGGCGGAGTACAACGGCACACCTCGACTGGTCGAGCTCAACGACGCAGTTGCCTCGTTCACCGACGGAGCGACCCACACCGCGCTCGGGCTCTCTGCGTTCGGCAACGAGTGCGCCGACGATCCCGCCCGGCTCGTCCCATTGGGCGTGGGCAACGGCGAACGCGTCTCCGAGGCCGTGGCGGGGATCGAGCCGTCCGGTGACGCCGATCTGGTTTCTGCCGTCCGGGCATCTGTGGACGTATTTGCAGATCCGACGATCTACCCGTCGAACGTCGATCGAGAACACGTCGCAACGAAGGTCGTAGTCATCACGTCATCGTCCGATGGCTGTGGAGGGGATCTCGCCGCATTGCAGAAAGAAGCTGAGGGCATCGGAGTGCAACTCGACTTCCAGGTGATTGGCTTCCGAGTGGACGACGAAACGCAGGATGAACTGCGAACCCTCGCCCAGAGTGTCAATGGTGAAAGCCTCTTCGCGGACACCGGCGACGAGCTCGATCAGATCCTCGACGACATCAACATCGATGCTTTCAGGGACGACACGAATATCCTCACCGACCTGATCAACCAGGTGAGCGCCCCCATCAACGACGCATTCTCGGCGTACATCGATGCGGTGAACGCCCAGCTCGCCGGAGAGCCGTTCGAGGACGATGTCGCCGCTGCTCGAACGGCAGCGGCGGAAGCACGCAATGAGCTCGAAGTCACGGCGGCGCAGTATGAGGCCATGGAGAAACCTGACGCACCCGACGCCTATCGGGAGATGTGGCAACTCGACGGAACGCTCCGGACGATCCAAGAGGACCAAACAGCCGTTGTGGAGCAGCTCATCGATTTGATCGAATCCGGGCAGTCTCCCATCGAGGAAGATAGCGACGCCGCACGCCTCGACGAGACCTTCCGCACCCTCAGCCAGGAGCTGCGAGAAGGAAACCGGGTCTTCCGGGAGCTGCAGGATGAGTTCCTGGAGTCGCTGACTTCCACGTGAGCCGCGACCTCGGCGCCGCAATGACCGCACTGTGACCCCGCAACCTGCAGCCCGACCCCTGTGGATCTGTCACACCGGGCGGACAGGATGGGAACAACAGGATCGGACGTTTGGAGGACACCGGAGGTGTACGGTGCATGACATGGCAACCACGACGCGGCCCGGTGACCGGACAGCGATGTCCTGGGACGAGTACGCGGCCTTGGGTCCCGGCGTCCGCGGCGAATACATCGACGGGGCGCTCGTGATGAGCCCTTCGCCGACGTTGCCCCACCAGACGATCTCGCTCAACCTTGCGATTGCGTTGAAAGCGGCGCTGCGGCCGCCGACAATGGTCGTAGAAGGCTGGGCGTGGAAGCCGGGGAGCGACGAGTTTGTACCGGACCTGATGGTGTTCGACGACGCCGGCGAGACAAGCCGCCTCACAAGCACGCCTCACGTCGCCGTCGAGATCCTCTCCACGGACCCGGCCGCCGACATCATCCGCAAGGCGGCCAAGTACGCCGCCGCCGGCCTGGAGCGTTACTGGATCATCGATCCGGAGGGACCCATCGTCATCGTGTACCGACTGGTCGACGGGGTGCTCGTCGAACAGGCCCGACACGGTCCAGGCTCGGAGGCAACACTCGATGCGGGTCCGGTCGAGGTCACGCTCGACCCTGCTGGACTACTGGACTGACCCGCAAGCCTCGCGCGCTGCACCGGCGGGTACTGCACGCCGGCCGATACACCAGTTGAAGGTACGAGGTGTAGACATGGTGTATGCTCGGAGAATGGCGAGAACCAACATCGATATCGACGATGAGCTGCTCGCCCGCGTCATGCAACGCCTCGGCGTGCACACCAAGAAGGAGGCCGTCGATCTCGCCCTCCGTCGACTCGCCGGTCAGCCGATGACCATCAAAGAGGCGCTCGAGATGCGCGGCGCACACGCGATCGGCGACCCGCCCGCCGACACGGGCCCGTGATCCTCGCCGACACGTCGGCATGGGTCGAATACGACCGCGCCACCGGCTCGAGTGTCGACCTGTCCCTCACCGATCTGATCCGGCAGGGTGGTGACGACCTTGCGGTCACCGAGCCGGTACTGATGGAAGTCCTCGCCGGCGCCGCCGACGGCCATCGCACGCACCAGCTCCGCCGCCTCCTCACCTCCTTCCGGTGGGTGCCCTTCGACGCCGTCGCCGACTTCGAGGGTGCCGCCAAGATCTATCGAAGCTGCCGGGCCGCAGGCATCAGCCCACGTGGCTTGATCGACTGCATGATCGCCAACGTGGCCATCCGCAGTGGGTCCGAATTGCTGACCGCCGACCGCGACTTCGGGGCCATGGCCCGCATCGTCCCGCTACGGCTTGCGGAAACGTAGCCGGCCCTTCACGGCGCTTGGTGCTGCTGCCGAGCCAGCGCCGTCGCCTGATCGAGGTCCAGGCGGCGAGCTGACTGTCGAGCCGCCTCCATCTCGTCGGCAGTGAGGACGTGCTGCGCGGCGTCGAACGCCCGCTCGACCTCCACCCACTCGCCCGGCGGCAGCGGCACACCGGCGGCCTCGCGGAGCGCCAACCCGGCATGCACCAGCGTCACCCCGCGCCCGGCGTCCCCCGCAACGATCGCCGCTGCCCCCACGCCCTCCAACGCCAGCGCTACGGCGAACACGTCGCCGGACGCCTCGGCGTGGTGCAGCGCATCGAGGTGATGGCGCGTCGCGGCCGCAAAGTCACCTCCCCACTCCTCGGCGAACCCCAGACACGACAGCGAGTAGGCCAGCCCACCCGGATTGCGGCTCTCCTCGTACAACGCCACCGCCTCACGGTGCAGCCGCCGCGCCGACTCGTGATCCCCCTGGAGGCGCGCAAGGCGACCCTGGGCGTTGCGCACCATGCCCTGCGACCCGGCGAACGGAACCTCATCCGCATACTCCCGTGCCCTGGCGAGGAGACTCGCTGCCTCTGCGAACTCGCCTTGCATCATGGCGATGCTGGCCAGCTCACTCAGCACCGGCGCCATCTCCCTGCGCAGCCGCATCGGGCGCGCATGATCCAGCGCGGCGAGTAGCGCCGCAGACGCTCCGGGATAGTCACCCATGGCACGCCTGGCCACGCCGAGCGAGTAGAGGCTGTACCCCTGTCCCCAGCGGTCGCCGAGCGCAGCGAACCGCGTTGCGGCATCCTCGGCGAACCGGGCCGATGCGTCGACATCGTTGGCGACCGCGGCAACGCCCGCCGAGAGGAAGCTGATCAGCGCCGCCCCCCACGCGTAGCCGGACTCGGCGCACAACGCCGCAGCTTCTTCGATGAGTGCCCCGGTCTCCACACGATCGAAGCCCCATGCGGCCATCATCGCAAGCGAGTGCGCCACCCCAGCAGTGTCGCCGGCCTCGAGATAGGCGTCGCGAGCAGCCTCAAAATCCTCCCGGGCTGCCTCGATGTGCGGGTCGTGGAGCGCACGGAAGAAGAGCGCCTGCGCCCGGGTCCGAGCGTCGACTGCCTCGCCCACTGCGTCGAGCAAGGTCTCGAAGTGCTGCCGCGCTTCCTGGCCGCTGCCCCTCAGGTACCAGAACCAACCGAGCATCCCTGCCAGCCGCAACCCCTCGGTGGGCTCATGCGATGCAGCCCAATCGAGCACGCTGCGCACCGTGGGGAGATCGGCTTCGATCCGTTCGATCCATTCGAGCTGCTCAGGACCGCGCAGACCGTCTTCGGCATCCGCCACCATGCCCAGGTAGTGGTCGAGCAATCGTGCGATGACCTCGTCGGTCTCGTCGGTCTCGGCAAGCCGTTCGCTTGCGTAGGCGGCGAGCGTGTCCAACAGTCGGTATCGCATCGAGGCCACCGCCGCTACAGGCGCCACCATCGAGGCGTCGATGAGGCGCTCCATCGACTCGAGAACCGCCGCTGCCGTCCAGCCCGTAGGCGCCACGTTCTCCGCCGCCTCGAGGGAGAAGCTGTTGCGGAACGCCGCCAGCCGGGCGAACAGCTCACGATCCTCGGAACGCAGCAGGCGATAGCTCCAGTCGATCGTTGCGGCCAGCGTTTGTTGCCGCTTCGACCCGTGGCGAGGGCCGCCGCTGAGGACGCCGATGCCGTCGTGGAGCCGCCTGGCGATCTCGTGGACCGCCAGCGTCCTGGTGCGGGCGGCGGCCAGCTCGATCGCCAGCGGCATGCCGTCGACCCTCCGGCAGATATCGGCGACGGCGGCCACATCGTCGGCATCGGGTGCAAACGAGGGATTGACTGCCCGGGCCCGTTCCACGAACAGCGTCACCGCATCCGACCGGTCGTCGCCTACGCCGAGCGGCGGCACCCGCCACAAGACCTCGCCAGGGATGCCAAGGCGATCCCGGCTCGTGGCGAGCACGTCGACCGCCGGACACGCCAGCAGCACCTGCTCAGCGGCCGCCGCCGCAGCGTGCACCACGTGTTCACAGTTGTCGAGGATGAGCAACGCGGAGCGATGCCGGAGAAACTCGACCACGGCGACGAGTGGATCGAGGTCGTGCCGCCCCCGGATCTCGCCACCGAGCTCGAGGTGGAGCGCCGCCACCAAGGCGTCGGGAACGCTGGTCGCCTCCATCACCGGTGCCAGCTCGATCAGCCACACCCCATCTGGATACTCCTGCTCGAGCGCGCGAGCCGCCTCGATCGCGAGGCTGGTCTTGCCGGCCCCGCCCGCTCCGGTCAGCGTGACGAGACGGCTCCCACCGAAGGCAGCCCGTACCTCTGCCATCTCCTCGGTCCGTCCGACAAAACTGGCGATACGGGCGGGAAGGGCCGGTGCCGCCACTCGCCGTGGACTCGTGACGGGCATCGCCCCCAGGCGGGGCTCTTGCATGAGGATCGCCTCCTCCATCGCCCGCAGCTCCGGGCCCGGTTCGATGCCGAGCTCCTCGCCGAGGAGGCGGCTCGCCTCGGTGTACGCGCGCAGCGCGTCTGCCTGTCTCCCCTGCCGGTACAAGGCCAGCATGTGGCTGGCTCGCAGACCCTCGCGCAACGGGTGATCGGCGATGAGCCGTTCCAACTCCGGAACGACCTCAGATGCGTCTCCAACCTCCAGATCCGCGGCGATTCGGCTTTCGACGGCCTGCAACCGCAGCTCCTCGAGGAGGGCGCGCTCACGGACGAGAGACTCCTCGCCGGTGAACTCGGCCAGGGCCGGTCCCCGCCACAGCGCCAGCGCCTGCCGGTATCGCCGCCCGCGCTCGGCCGGGTCGGGCTCGTGTCGTGCTGCCGCGACCATGGTCCGGAAACGCACGGCGTCGACCGCATCGGGCGGGACGTCGAGCACGTATCCCGGAGGGCGCGTGACGATGACCTCGGCGCCAACCGACCGCCGCAGCCGCGACACCAGAGCCTGCAGGGCATTGGCCGGATTGGCGGGGAGATCCTCGCCCCACAGCTCGTCGATCAGGCGGTCCGAACCGAGCACCCGGCCGGGCGACAGCGCCATGACCGCCAAGAGGGCACGTTCCCGCAGCCCGCCGAGCGGCAATGCTTCGCCGCCGGCAGTCGCCTCGATCGGGCCCAGGATGCGAATCTCCACAGGCGCAACCTAGGGCACCGTCGCGGGCGCTGTCGCCGCGGATCGAGAGCTCGAGGCCTGCCCGGGAGGTCGTTCGCCCAGGAGCCACGTTCAACGCGGTCCTCCAGGGCCGCGGTCGATGGTTGAGGACTCGCTGACGGCCCCTTCGCCCGCTGTCAGCGGGAGGTCAGCGCGGTGTCAGCCCCACGTTGCACGCTGCAGGCAAGCACTGAAGGGAGCCAACATGACCACGCTCGACCAACCCCAGACCTGACATCGACAACGATGCGCACGAGACGATGGCCGTCCGGGTCCAGGACCTGGTCAAGACGTATCCCGACCCCGACGGAGGCGCCTTCAATGCCGTCGACGGCCTGTCGTTCGACGTCACAGCAGGCGAGGTGTTCGGGATCCTCGGCCCGAACGGCGCAGGCAAGAGCACCACGCTCGAGATCATCGAGGGACTCAACACCGCGTCCAGCGGGACGACGTCCGTCTTCGGTCTCGACTCGCAAGTCGACACTGGGGCGGTGAAGACCCGGATCGGGGTTCAGCTCCAAGCCTCGTCGTACTTCGAATACCTGACGCTGCAGGAGCTGCTCGACCTGTTCGGCTCCTTCTACCCGAGGTCCCTTCCGGCCGGAGCGCTGCTGGACAAGGTGGGGCTGCTACCGAAACGCCGAGCGCTGGTGGGTCAGTTGTCAGGAGGCCAGGCACAGCGCTTTTCGATCGTTGCCGCCCTCGTCAACGACCCCGACATCGTCTTTCTCGATGAGCCGACGACCGGTCTCGACCCGCAAGCGCGCCGCAACCTGTGGGACCTGATCCGCACCATCAACGAGCACGATGGCAAGACCGTTGTGCTGACGACGCACTACATGGAAGAGGCGAGCGAACTGAGCCACCGGGTGGCGATCATCGACGCCGGCCAGATCCAGGCGCTCGACACCCCTGCCGGTCTCATCAACACCCTCGCCACCGACCACTCGGTCGTATTCACCTCACCGCAGGAAGTCGGCGACAACGTCCTGGCGACGTTGCCGGGCGTCACCGCCGTCGCCACCAAGGCCAACGGCATTGCCTCCCACGTGCTCAGCACCGGTTCGCCCCAGCAGACGGTCCCCGCCCTCTTCCAGCTGGCCGCGGTGCGGCGCTTCGAGGTCGACGACCTCGCCGTGCACGCACCGACCCTCGAGGACGTGTTCCTCAACGTGACAGGACGCCGGCTCCGTGACTGAAGGGCGAGCCGTATCGCTCGATGAGCTCCCGGCAGCTCTCCGCACCAACCCTGAAAGGACACCACCCGTGAAGCCCACCATCCAGCTCTTCACCTCATCCGTCAAGATGCTCGTGCGCGACAAGACCGCCTTCTTGATGGCCTTGATCTTCCCCGTCGTCTTCGTTCTCGCCTTTGCCGTATTCGACGTCAGCTTCTCGGCCGAGGGTGCGCTGCCGGGGGTCGACTACTTCGAGTACGTGCTCCCCGCCCTGCTGGCCATCGGTCTGATGAACTTCGCCATGGTCGGCACCGCAGCATCGGTCGCTCGTTACAGGGAACTGAAGATCCTGAAGCGAATCGTCGTGACGCCGCTGCCACCGTCGCGATTCATCGTGGGCCAGGTTGGTGCCCGGCTCGTGCTGGCTGCAGTGCAGACGGCCATCATCATGCTCGTCGGCCTCCTCGTCGGCGGCAGCCTCGGGTCGGGCTGGCCACTGCTGTTCGTCATCTCGGCGCTGGGCAACCTGATCTTCTTGTCGTTGGGCTTCGCCATTGCCGGCCGTGTGAGAAGCGTCGACGCCGCCAACAACATGGCCGGGCTGGCGACGACCCCGCTGATGTTCCTGTCGGGCAGCTTCTTCCCGATCGACTCGATGCCGGCATGGCTGCAACCCATCGCCGATCTGCTGCCGCTGACGCCGCTGATCGACTCGATGCGAGCCATCGCCCTGATGGGTGCCGGGATCGGCGACATCGGCTCGGAGCTGGCGCTGATCGGAGCCTGGATCGTCATCGGCCTCGGTTTGGCTCGCATGACGTTCCGCTTCACCGAGAGCTGAGAACGAACCCCGGCTCGCACCAAACGTCCGCCCGCGCGGGCGGGCGTTTCGGTGGGTTCATGTCTGAAGTCACCAAAGAGCTGTGCCGGCGGACTGGCCCCAGACGTGCGGAGGGGGCCCCTCTCGGAGCCCCGTTCATCCGCCCTTTGTATGAAACCTTGGCCCACCCGTTCCTACCTGCGGGTCCCTACCGGGCCTGCCTGCTTCCGAATCCTCATTCGCTGCCGACATAGGTAAGACACTCCCCGACCACCCGTCTGTCACCCTCCCAGCCGGAATGAGTCGACCGACCCCGAGCCGATCGACCTAGGGGTGATCGCAGGGAACGTGCCGGGAACCCTCGCCGGCGTCGCTCTCGGTCCGGCGAGCCGCGGGTTGCGGTCCCGATCGCCATCGACGACTTCCCCTATCTGCCGCAAGTCCACTGAGGTCCAATGGGGAGGTGCGCTGTCGAGGAGGAAGCATGAAGCTCACACCCGTGCGGAAGCTCTACACCAAGGCATGGATGACGTTCGCCACGATCACCACGTTCGTCGCAGCCGGGGCCGGGGTCGCCACGCTCATCATCAATCTCGCCGCTGACGACCCGGGCCAGGCGGTGCCCATCATGTGGATCGTCGTCGGCTCGGCGCTGGCCGCGATGTGGATCATCGGTGCCCCCATCGCATGGTTGTGGATTCGCAACCTGTCCTACGAGGTCACTGCGGACGAGGTCATCATCCACAAGGGCATCCTCTCCAAGGTCGACCAGAACATCCCGTTCCGGATGATCACCGACTTCCGGCTCCACCGCTCGCTGTACGACCGGTGGCTGCACATCGGCTCGATCGACGTTCAGACCGCCGGGCAGAACCAGACGGCCACGGGCTACGAGGGCCGCATTGCGGGACAGCATCATCCCGCCGAGCTGCACCAGGAGTTGCGCAACCGCATCAGAAGGCTGGAGCCGCACCATGATCCGGCAACAGGCAATGGCGGGACGACCGATCTGCACGCGCTGCTGGAGGAAGTGAGAGAGATCCATCACCTGCTGGAACGTTGAGAAGGAGCGCACCGTGAGCTTTGGCAACTCGATCATGGCAGCCGTGCTGCGTTCACCGCTCCACGGCATGATGAGCCGCAGCCTGCTCTTGCTCACCTACACCGGCCGGCGCTCGGGCAAGCAGTTCACCCTGCCGTTGCAGTACCTCGAGGATGGCACCACGCTGGCCATCTGGGCAGGGGCACCCGGCGGCAAGACGTGGTGGCGCAACTTCGAGACTCCTGAGGCGGTGACGGTCCGGCTGCGCGGCGTGGATCGAGCGGGCACGGCGCACCTCATCACCAACGCTGCGGCGCGAGCCCGGTATGTCCGCGAGTACGTGAGCCGATTCCCCTACACGACGCCCTCAGGTCGACCGAAGTTCTTCGGGAAACGATGGCACCCCGACGATGCCGAGCTGGCTCGAGTTGCGGACGCCGTCGTGATGGTGGCGATCGAGCTGGACAACTGACGACGACGCCTGCCGGTGGCGCCCAGCCGCAGGGGCGCCGGCGGCAACGGGGCAATAGGGTGGGTGGCATGTCACCTGCGACGGCTACGGAAGGTTCGGGCCCCGTCGATGAGAGGCTGCCCGTCGTCGGGTTGATCGCAAACCCGATGGCGTCGAAGGACATCCGGCGCCTCGTCGGTCTGGCGCGCGTGGTCGACGTCGAGGAGAAGGCCAACCTCATCGCACGGCTCCTCGTCGGCATGACCGCCGGGCCCCCCGTCGAGGTCGTGGCGCTCGACGACTCGGGCGGCATGGTGCAAAGAGCGCTCCGCATGTCGCGAGGCACGAGCCCACCGGTGCGCTTCCTCCCCATGGCAGCCACCGCCACCGAGCGCGACACGTACGACGCAGCCCGCCTCCTGGCCGCCATGGGAGCCCGCGCTCTCGTCACCGTCGGTGGAGACGGCACGATCCGCTCCGCCGTCGAAGCCTGGCCGGACGCCCGGCTCGTCCCCCTCGCTGCCGGCACGAACAATGCGGTGGCCATCGGTCACGAGCCGACGATGGTGGGCTACGCAACCGCGCTGGCCGCGGCAGGCTGTGTGCCTGACCACACGTACGACCAGCTCACCACGATGATCCTCCGCACCGGAGATGCAGAACCCAGCACTGCGGTCGTCGACGCAGTGGGCGTGCGCACCCACTGGACGGGGGCCCGGGCGCTGTGGGAACCGGACGATCTGGTTGAAGCCGTCGTCGCAAACGCCCGCCCGGAAGCGGTGGGTATCGCATCGGTCGCATCCGCCCTCGGCCCGATACCGCCACGACACGCCCGCTACATCCGCTTCGGTGGCGGGCACCGCGTGCGGGCGATCTTCGGGCCCGGGCTCGTCGGCGAGATCTCGGTGGCGGAACACGACACGATCCCCGAAGGCACGACGATCGACCTGCAACCGGCCACCCGCGTCGTCGCCCTCGACGGGGAGCGGCGCCTGGTTCGCGGCGACAACCCCTTCATCGAGGTCACTGCTGGGGCCTTCCTCCTCTCGGTGTCGAGGGCGCTCGCCGCCAACTCGCAGGCGCGGCAAGAGAACGTGCCGTTCGGCCCGACCACCGGCCGTTCCTGACGCGTAGGGTCGACACGAGATCATGCGAACGTCCGGCCTGCGCGCGGTGGGCCGCCGACGGAAGGGAGCCTGCATGCAGATACCTCGAGAGCACCTGGTCGACATGTACACGACGATGGTCAAGATCCGCTACTTCGAGGAGCGTATCCGCGAGATCTACTTTGCGGACAAGCTTCCCGCCTTCGATATCGCAGCCGGCGAGGTTCCCGGCGAGATGCACCTCGCAGCAGGGCAGGAACCGGTGGCCGTCGGAGTCATGCCGCACCTGAAAGCAGGCGACGCCATCACGGCCACCCACCGGCCGCACCACGTCGCCATCGCCCAAGGCCTCGACCTGAACAAGATGGCCGCCGAGATATTCGGCAAGGACACTGGGCTTGGCCACGGCAAGGGCGGCCACATGCACCTCTACTCGGCTGCACCCAACTTCGGGTGCTCCGGCATCATCGCCGAGGGCATGCCGGTTGCGGTCGGCGCCGCGCTCGCATTCAAGAAGCTGGGCAAGGACAACGTGGCGATCTCGTTCTTCGGCGAGGGCGCAGCCAACCAGGGTGCATTCCACGAGTCGCTGAACCTGGCCGCGTTGTGGAATCTCCCCGTGGTGTTCATCTGCGAAGACAACGCCTACGCAATCTCGGTGCCGAAGGAGGCGTCGACGGCCATCCCCGACAACAGCGACCGGGCCTCCGCCTACGGCATGCCGGGGGTGCTCGTGCCGGAGAACGACCCCGTTGCGGTATACGAGGTCGCCCGCGAAGCCATCGCCAGGGCCCGCGCCGGCGGCGGTCCCAGCCTCATCGAGGTGAAGACCGACCGGTTGTGGGGTCACTTCGAGGGAGATGCCGACGCCTACCGCAGCGATGAGTTCAAGGAGACCATGGGCGAGCGGGATCCGATCACCGTGTTCGGCGCCCGCCTCATCGAGGAGGGCGTCCTGACCGACGCGGACCGCGACACCATCGCCGAGCGGATGCACGGCGAAGTGGATGCGGCCATCGCCTTCGCCCGCACCAGCCCTGCGCCCGCCCCGGAGGACGCGCTCCTCCACGTATTCGCATAGGAGGGACGATGACCACGATGACCGAGCGCAAGCTCACCACCCAGAAGGCCATCGCCGAGGCCATCGCCCAGGAGATGGAGCGGGACGAAACTGTCTTCGTCCTCGGTGAGGACATCGGCGTATACGGCGGGATCTTCGGCGCCACGGAAGGTCTCCTCGATCGTTTCGGGCCTGAGCGGGTCATGGACACGCCCATCTCGGAGACAGGATTCATCGGAGCGGCGATTGGTGCGGCCACCAACGGGATGCGGCCGATCGCAGAGTTGATGTTCGTCGACTTCTTCGGCGTGTGTATGGATCAGATCTACAACAACATGGCGAAGATCCACTACTTCTCGGGCGGCAACATCAAGGTGCCGATGGTGCTGACCACCGCCGTGGGCGGCGGCTACTCAGACGCCGGCCAGCACTCCCAGACCTTGTGGGGCACGTTCGCTCACCTGCCGGGAATGAAGGTCGTGGCTCCCTCGAACCCTCACGACGCAAAAGGGCTGATGATCTCGGCCATTCGGGACGACAACCCGGTGCTGTACATGTTCCACAAGGGCGTCCTCGGCCTTGGCTGGATGACGAACAACCCTCGCGCCACCGGTGCCGTGCCGGAGGAGGCGTACACCGTGCCCATCGGCAAGGCGGCCGTCGCCCGGGAGGGCACAGACGTCACCGTCGCCACCATCAGCCTGTCGGTGCACCGTGCGCTCGACGCGGCTGAGCGGCTGGAAGGCGACGGCATCTCGACAGAGGTCCTCGACCTCCGGTCGCTCGTGCCGCTCGACCGGGAAGCGATCCTCGAATCGGTGCGCAAGACCCACCGGCTGCTGGTGGTCGACGAGGACTACCGCAGCTTCGGGATGACCGGCGAAGTGATCACCACTGCCGTAGAAGGTGCCTTCGACTATCTCGATGCACCTCCTGCGCGCATCGCCATCCCGGACGTGCCGATCCCGTACGCCAGGGTGCTCGAGCAGTTCGTGATGCCCGACGCGGACAAGATCGTTGCGGGAGTGAAGTCGCTGCTCTCGGACTGAAAGAGGCGCCATGTCGACAGAGGTGTTGATGCCCGTCATCACCGAGCCAGGTGATGACGGGGTCGTCACCGCGTGGCTCGTGGACGAAGGCGGTCGGGTCACCGCCGGCCAGCTGATTGCGGAAGTCCAGGCGGAGAAGGTCGCTGCGGACGTGCATGCCCCCGGCGACGGGATCGTGCGTGGCCTGGTCGCCATCAACCAGCCCGTGCCGCAGGGCGCTGCGATGTGTGCTCTGTTTGAGGAAGGCGAGGCTGCAACAACTGCGCCTCCGCACGGCTCCCCGGCCGGCGCAACCGTCCCTGCTGCAGCGACACGGAGAGTCGTGGCCTCACCCTCGGCGAAGCGGGTGGCCCGGGAGCTCGGAGTCGACCTCACCACAGTGGCCGGCACGGGCCCGGCAGGTCGCATCACCGAGGCCGACGTTCATGCGGCAGCGAGTGGCGAGGCCCCGGCCGTCGCGGGAATGAGCGGGTTGCGGGCCGTGATCGCACGCAACATGCGCCGCAGCGCACGGGAAACGGCGCCGGTCACCCTCACCACCACCGTCGACGTGACACAGACGGCCGGCCCGCCCGTCACCGCATGGGTCGTCCGCGCCGCCGCCATCGTGTTGGGCGACCACCCCGACCTGAACGGTACGCGGGACGGCGATCGATTCACCGGATCGGACACTGCACATGTGGCGGTGGCGATACAGACCGACGGCGGACTCGTCACCCCTGTGGTGCGGGATCCTGCCGGCGCTTCCGCCGATGACGTGGCCGCATCCATCGCCGGCTTGGCGGATCGGGCCCGAGCGGGCGAACTGGCGACGGCAGACTACGAAGGTGGCACCTTCACCGTGACCAATCTCGGCGCATACGGCATCGATGGCTTCACCCCGATCATCAACCTCCCGCAGGTGGCGGTACTCGGCATCGGTGCGGTCCGCGTCGTGCCGGGCTTCGACGGCGATGGCGAGGTCGTGGCGCGCAAGGTGATGACACTGAGCCTGACGTTCGACCATGCATTTGTCGACGGGACTCCGGCCGCCAGGTTCCTGGCGGATCTCAGGGACCTGCTGCAGTCCGGCGAGATCAGCCGAGGAGACGGTCGGTGATGCGCTGGTCGTAGTCGAAGGTCCAGATCTCGTCGACCTTGCCGTCCCTGAAGCGATACCCGAGGATGGACCATCCCTCCAGCTCCTCCCCGTCCTTCGTCCCCGTGCCCTTGTGCAGGCTGTAGCCATTGGTGTCATCGGCGAGGGCGTGCTGCAGCTCGGCACGGAACGTCCCGCCCGTTGTCTGCACCACACCACCGAGGTAGGCGGCCACCGCATCCTTCCCCGCATGATCGCCCGCCAGCGGGTGGTTCCCGGCCGTGTGCCAGACGATGTCGTCCGTCCACAACTCCATGATCGTGGCGATGTCTCCCTCGGCAAACGCGGCATACGCCTTCTCGATGTTCTCCAAGTTCGGATGCTTCATGCGCCAACCTCCCAGTAGATGCCCTCCACCGACCTTACGCACACGCGCCGGCGAGTGAGGTCGTGTCACTGGCCGGCGATACGTCTACGAAATAGAAGAACCGACGTCTCGGCACTTGCAGCTCCCAAACCCCCGAACCCATATGTGATACCATATGGTCATGGCCAGACGGCAAGTTCTCGTGCAGCTGGACGATGCTCTCGTCGAACAACTCGACGCGCTCGCGACTCGGTTGGGCACCAACCGATCGGAGCTGCTCCGCCGAGGCGCCCAGGCATTGATCAGCGCCGAAGAACTCGCAACTGCCGACCAGGAGTTGGTCGCTGCCTACCGGCGCCAACCAGCCGATCCATCGTTGATTGAGTCCGCTCGCCGACTTGCTGCCGGAACCGCCCCGGAGTGGTAGCTCGCAACGACATCTACTGGGCTGACCTCGGCCCGCCGGCTGGTCGAAGGCCTGTGTGTGTACTCACACGAAACGCAGCGATCGCGGTGCTGACCTCGGTCACGTGTGCTCCGATCACACGCACGATCAGGGGGATTCGGTCCGAGGTCGAGATCGGGCCCGATCAAGGCCTCCCAGAACCGTGCGCAGTGAATTGTGACAACGTGATCACGGTGCCTGCGAGTTCGCTCGACGACGCTCCCGTCGGTCGCCTCGATGAGGGCCAACGGATGGCGGTCGACCGGGCGCTTCGCTACGCACTCGACATCCTGTACTGACCGAGACCCGTTCCAAGATCTCTTCAAGCCGCCTTCGGTAGGGTCGTAGTTGTGACAGAGGGGAGTCGGCTGTGCAGGACTGTCGATTGCGGCCGCCGCGTAGGAGCCGAGTGAATAGGGCAAGCTGTCGTCTCGCCGGACGAAGAGATACTGTCCGCTCCTGCCCTTCGGGCGGGCCGCTCAGGCCCCGGCATCAACGGCCGGCTCGCCAAGAGGCTCGCCTATCCGCTGAGCCTCTCAGGGTGACCGTATGAGGTTCCTGGTGCTGGGGCCGATGGCTGCAGAGTCCGACGGGACGCCTGCACCACTGGGCGGACCCAAGCAGCGTGCGGTGTTGGCGATGCTGATCGCCGCCGCCACCAAACCCGTGTCCACAGACCAGATCATCGACGGGGTGTGGGGTGAGTCGCCACCGAGTGCCGTGCGCGCTTCGATCCACTCCTACGTGTCAAACCTCAGAGCGGTGTTGGGTGGCGGTATCGAACGGAACGGCGGCACCTACCGACTCGAGGCCACGCCTGGTGACATCGATGCTGTCCTCTTCGAGAGCCTGGCGAGCGAAGGTCGTGATCTGGTGGCGACCAACGCACCCGCAGCTGCCGAGCGGCTACGGGAGGCCTTGTCGTTGTGGCGGGGACGGCCGTACGCGGACCTCGTCGACGTGCCAGGCCTCGAGGGTGAAGTGCGCCGACTCGAGGACTTGCGGATCGCCACTGTGATGGCGCGCATCGACGCCGATCTCGCCAACGGCCGGCACCGTGAGGTGATCGGCGAGTTGGAAGCACTGGCAGCGGAGCACCCACTGAACGAAGGGTCCCGTGCGCGCCACATGCTCGCCCTCTATCGCGACGGGCGCCAAGCGGAAGCGTTGCGCGCCTATCAGGCGACCCGTGATGTGCTCGTTGAAGAACTCGGCGTCGACCCTTCGCCAGAACTGCAGGACCTCGAGCATCGGATCTTGACCCACGATCCGGATCTGCTGCGTGCGTCTGACGTGGTGACCCAGAACGTGACGTTCCTGGCCGTCGACGTCTCGGTGCCGGCCGAGCTCTGGGAGCTCCGCAGCGAGGCTGTACGCGAAGCAATGGCGCTTCACGACCGGGTCATCACCGACGCAGTGGAAGCAGCCGGCGGTCGGATCTTTCGCAGGACCGGCGACACCACCGTGGCGGCGTTTGCCGACGTGCGATCTGCCGCCACGGTGGCGGTCGCAGCCCATCGGCGGCTCAACTCAGAAGGGGACCGACTCGTGCCCGTCGAGGTCCGGATGGCGATTGACGCCGGAGAGGTGGAGGCCCAGGCCGGTGACTTCCACGGCCCCCCGCTACTCCGAGCGTTGCGGTTCATGGCCGCCGGTCATCCTGGCCAAATCGTCCTGACTGAGGCGGCCCGGGACGCACTGCGTAGCGAGGCCGGCATCCAGATCTTGAACCTCGGCGAGCATGGCTTTCGTGGGCTGGGTGCGCCGCTGCCGGCGTATCAACTCGTTGCAGAGGGCATGAACTCCGACTTCCCAGCTCTCCGCACCGACGCCTCCGCAACCGAGATGGGACGTGGGTCCGGCGACGCCATCCGCGGCTACGAGCTGCGAGAACGGATCGGCGCCGGCCGCTTCGGCGTGGTCTACCGGGCATACCAGCCGTCTGTCGGCCGCGAGGTCGCCATCAAGGCAATCCGTGGCGACTTCGCCAACCACCCCGAGTACGTGCGCAGGTTCGAAAGCGAAGCCCGCCTCGTCGCCAGGCTGGAGCACCCCCACATCGTCTCCCTCCACGATTTCTGGCGTGACGCCGAAGGGGCCTACTTCGTGATGCCCCACATGGCAGGCGGCAGCCTGGCCGACGCAACCGACCGGGAGATGACCGTCGAGCGTGCGATGACGTTGCTGGCTCAGGTCGGCTCGGCGCTCAGCTACGCCCACCGGGAGGGGGTGATCCACCGCGACATCAAACCGGCCAACATCCTCCTCGATGCGGACGGCAATGCCTATGTCGCCGACTTCGGCGTTGCCCTACCGACCCTGAAACAGGTCTCCGAGATTCCGACCACGGCCCCCACGTTCCGGGCGCCCGAGGAGCGCTCCGGGGATCCCATCGACGAGCGCACCGACATCTACTCACTCGGAGCGGTGGCTGTCGCTTTGTTGACGGGTCGATTTCCCGACACCGCCGGCACCGACCAGCTCCCCCACGGCATGGCCGACGCGCTGCGGCGAGCTTGCGCCGTAGACCCGAGTGAGCGCTTTGGGTCCGTTGGCGAGTTCCTGGAGGCGCTGCAGTCTGCCGGCGACCTGTCGGTCTCCCCAGGCCCGGTAGCTGCCGTGGCGGTACGCAACCCGTACAAGGGACTGGCCGCATTCGACGTCGCGGACGCCCGCGACTTCTACGGACGGAACACCGAGATCCAGCAGCTCGCCGACCTCGTCGCCCACCATCGGTTCGTGACGGTGGTCGGACCGTCGGGATCGGGCAAGTCCTCTCTGGTGCGGGCCGGGTTGCTGCCGGCGTTGTCCTCGAACCATGGCCGGAACGTCGCAACTTGGACCTCGGTGGTGATGACGCCGGGCAAACATCCGTTCGATGAGCTCGCCACCGCACTGGGCCGGGTCGCGACGACGCCGCTGGAGAATGCTGCGGACAGTCTTCGCTCACATGTGGATGGGCTCTCGCGGCTCGTCGCACGCATAGTGGAGGGAGTCCGCGGCGATCTCGTGCTCGTCATCGACCAGTTCGAGGAGTTGTATTCGCTCACCGACGAAGCCACTCGCCGGGCTTTCGTCGCGGCGCTCGTCGAGGCTGTGGATGCTCCACAGTCACGGCTCGAGGTCGTCGCAACGATACGCGCCGACTTCTTCGACCGGCCGCTCGTCGACGACATGCTGTCTGGGCGAGTCCGGGATGCGCACCTGGCCATCGGAACGCCCGACGCCGACCAGCTCACCGAGGCCATCGTCCGCCCGGCTGAAGCCGCAGGGATTCGTCTCGAGCCGGGGCTGGCGGATCGTATCGTGGCCGACGTGCGCGGCCAACCGGGGGCACTTCCGCTCATGCAGTTCGTGCTGGCCGGTCTGGTAGCAGCATCGACCGACGGCTCGATCACCGTCGCCGCCTACAACAGCGTCGGCGGAGTTCGCGGTGCCGTCGAACAGCGAGCCACGCAGATCTACGCCGAGTCTCGATGCGCCGACCCAGGCGGTCGCACGGCAGGTGTTCCTCCGCTTGGTGTCCGTCACCGATGACGCCGACGACGTGCGGCATCGAGTCCGCCTGTCTGAGCTTCGCAGTCTCGGGCTCGACAGAGAAGGGCTGGATCGGGTGCTGAGCGACTACGGGGAAGCCCGGCTGGTGACGTTTGACCGCGACCCGGTGTCCCGCGGCCCGACGGTCGAGGTCGCTCACGAGGCGCTGCTGCGCGAGTGGTCGCTGCTGAGGACGTGGATCTCGGAACAACGCGAGGCTCTGATCATCCAGCGCCGGCTGACGGCGGCCGTCGACGAGTGGGAGAAGGGCTCCCGCGACGCCGACCTGCTCCCCCGCGGCCGGCGGCTCCTGCAGTTCGAGGAGTGGTCCGCAGAACCAGTGTTCCCATTGACCAGCTCAGAGCGCGAGTTCATCGATGCGGGAATCACCCACCGAGACCAGGAGGCACGGTCCCGCCGCACCCGCCGCCGCGTGATCATGGGAGCCTTCGCTTCGGCCGCGCTCATCGCCATGGTGCTTGCCGTCCTTGCGACCTCATCGGCGACACGGGCGCGCTCGCTGGCGGCACTTGCGCTGGTTGGCGACGCCGAATACCTCATGACCATCGGCGATACCGAAGGGGCAGCGATAGGGCTGGCAGAGTCGCATGCCATCGAGGCGTCGCCGACGGCCTTGATTCCCATCGGCCGGATCGTCAACGGCCGCGAGGTGTGGGGTGCAGCGGTTGGTGATGACGGCGAATCCGCTGCCGGGCACGTTGCCGTCGACTGGGACCGCGGCGTCGCCGCCGTGACCGGTGCAGCCAATCAGGTGGTGCTGCTGGATGTCGCCGACGGGGCCCGTTTGGGCGAGCTGCCACTCTCGGGTCATGGTTCGGCGATCGCCTTCACGAACGATGGCTCATTGGTGACGGGCGACAGCGATGGGAACATCCTGGTGTGGGACGTCGATCAACGCGCCGCGACGCCCATCATGCACACCGACGATCTCATCGTCGACATCGTGGTCGCCCCAGATGACGCCGTGGTGGTGGCCACGACGGCTTCGGTGACCTTGTTCAGCGTCGGACCAGGCGGACCTTCCATGGTCCTGGAATACGCCCTCGACGAGATCCCCCTATCCGAGTCGGAGACACGGGCCGAGACGCTCGAGATCCGACGTGTCGCCGTCAGCGGAGATGGGAAGCGGCTCTTGACGATGGGCTCTCCCCTGATGATTGCGTCCTGGGACATCAGGAGCGGAGATCTGCTGGCGTACCACCTCGGGGACCTGGAGCAGATTGTGTGGAGCGCGGCCTTCTCACCAGGTGACGATCATGTGATCACCGGGCACCAAGACCGGACCCTCGTCGTCCGGGACGCCGGCACACTGGCCCCGGTCGGACTGCCGATCGGCCCGCTGGACGCCCAGCAGAGATCGCTGTCCTTCTCGCCGGACGGTCGGACACTCATCTCGTCCGGTACCGGTGGGGTGTTGGTGTGGACGTACAGCGAAGGCAACCTGGCGAACCCGGTACCCATCGGGAGCACGACAGCACTGGCGACGCAGCATCATGCCCTTTCTCCCGGTGGCGACTCTCTCGTCGCAGCGGTGAGCGATCGCGTTCGTCTCTATCGGCTGCATCTCGGAACCGAACCGCCACCCAGCAGCATCGCCGCCGACTACCGGTCAGTTGTGGTCACCGATCAAGCAACGTGGATCGGAGGAGCGGCGGGGATCTACCACTGGGACCGCAGCAGCGGAGAGGGCCGTTCGTTCGATCTCGACGATTACGTCTTTTCCGTGACCAGCGGACTCGAGCCCGGTTCTGCGTATTTCGGGACGAGTGAGGGGGAATTGGGAGTTGCCGACGAAGAAGGGGTCCGCTTCTTGGCCGATCATCCGGGCGGCGTCTGGGACATCGAAACGGCGCCCGGTGGCGAAGCGGTCGTCAGCGTTGGCGGCAACTACACGATCGTGATCAGAGATCCCCGCACGTTGCAGCCGCTCTACCCCGCCTTTGGCTTGCCCGTCGAGGACCGCAAAGGCTTCAAGGCAGCGACCTTCCTCGACGATGAGACCCTCGCCACCGCCGGCGCCGACGGGCATCTGCGCGTCTGGGACCTCACGACCCGTACGCAGACGATCGATGTCCCGATCGTCGAAAACGAGGCCAATGCAGTGGTTGCGCTGGGCGATGGCCTCGTCGCGGTCGGCGACGAACTGGGAGTCATCACTGTCGTCGATGCGGGTACCGGCACGGTCGTCCGGGACTGGAGCGCCCACACCAACGCCATCCGAGGCATGGCCGTGTCGCCGGACGGGCTTACGCTCGCCTCGGGTAGCCAGGACAACGCCATCCGTCTGTGGGAAGTCGCAACGTGGAGTCAGGTCGGGGAGATGCGCCATTCGGGGGCGGTCCGAGCGATGGTGTTCGCCGACGAGGGACGCGAACTCGTCGCCGTCGATATCAACGGTGGAGCCGTGGTGTGGGACTCACAGTGGACGCTCTGGCCCGACCGGCTCTGCGAGTGGCTCGACGGTTGGGACCTGTCGCGGAGCTGGCCGAACGTGATGGGCGAAAGCCGGTTTGACCCTGCCTGCGGTGACGACCGCTGAGGCCTCGACCGCAGTCGTACGAGGCGCCGCCCATTCCAAGTCGTTTCCAAGCTCGCTCCCGTAGGTTGACGGCGTCCGGGCATCCTGACGAGGACCCGGCACCTGGAGCGTCTTTCAGAGGGGACGACATGAGCGGCATCAACATCGGTCTCCTAGGCCCAATCCGGCTCGAGTTGGATGGCACAGAAACCGCAATACATCGGCGGCAGGTGCGGACGGTCTTCACCCTGCTCGCTCTCCATCCACAACGCGAGGTCTCGATCGACGTCATCATCGAAGCGCTCTGGGAAGACGATCTTCCGAGAGATCCCGGGCATGCTGTTCACGTCTACGTCAGTCGGCTCCGTGCGCTCGCACCTGCTGTGGCCGACGCCGTGCAAACCACCACGGGCGGCTACCTGCTTGCGATCGATCCGGAAGAGACCGATGTTGTCCGCTTCGAGCGGCTCTCGGGAATGGCCCGGATCCAGCTTGGCGACGACCCGGCCGGCGCCCGACGCACGCTCGACGCGGCACTCGGCTTGTGGCGGGGGCCGGCCTTCGGCACTCTCCACTACGCGGAGTTCCTCAATCATGCCGTGGCGCGGCTGGAAGAGCTGCGTCTGTCGGCGCTCGCCGATGTGTGTGAGGCCGCTATCCGTCTGAGCGATGCCAGTTGCATCCTGGACAAGCTGCGTGACCTGGTGCACACCCACCCATTGCGCGACCGATTTGCCCAACTGCTCGTCATCGCCCTCGAGGCCGACGGCCGCCACGCCGAGGCGCTCCTGGAGCACAGAAACTACTGCCGTCGCATCGAGCAGGAATTCGGGATTGCGACGTCGATGCCGTATCCCACGTTGGCGGCTCGAGCGGTGGGTGCGTAGCGGCGAGGATCCCATGGGGTGAACCTCTGCCGGATGCCCACGGTCGATTCGAGTGCCCGGAACGTTCACCACGCCGGCGTCTAAGGTCTCGCCGGACCTGGGAGTTCTGTGTCCCGCCACCTGGCGTCCATCGTATTTCATCTGAAATTGCGGGTCGCGTCGCTCCGCAGCGGCGTGGCCGATCGCAACCTGCGCCGCCTCCAGCTCACCTCCCTTGCCCACAACACCGTCGAGTACGCCGTGCTTGTCGCGTTGTCGGTGTACGCCTTCGACATCGGCGGCGCCGCCGGAGTCGGAGTCATCACCGTGGTGCGAACCTTGCCGGCGCTGCTGTCCGGCCCGCTGGTCGCCGTGGTCACCGACCGCCGCTCCCGGTCGACTGTGCTCGCCATGGGATTCCTTGCGAGAACGGCTACCGCAGCGGCGCTGGCATATACGATCTCAGCCGACTCGGCTGCCACCATCGTGTACGTGCTGGCTGCGCTCGACGCAGTCGCAGCCTCCACCTTCTACCCCGCCTACGGCGCGCTCGTGCCTGAGCTGGCTCGCAGCGCAAGCGACCTCACGACGGCCAACGCGCTGGCCAGCGCTACCGAGAACCTGGGCACGATCATCGGGCCTGCGACCGCCGCTGCCATCCTGCTCGTTGCCGAGCCGTCGTGGGTGTTCGTAGTGTCGGCCACCGTCTTGCTCGGCGCGGCCGGGCTGGCCGGCAACCTCCACAGCGATCGTCGCCCGCCGTCAGATCGAGGCACCGCCAACGCCTTCGTGCGTGAGTTCGCCGACGGACTGAAGGCGATACGGCGCAACCCAGGCACCGGGTTGGTGATCGGCACTTGGGCGTTCGAGTCGATCCTCGTCGGCGTCAGCGAAGTGCTGCTGGTAGTGGTGGCTTTTGATCTCATCGATTGGGGTGAGGCAGGTGTCGGCTGGCTCAACGCCGTGCTCGGCATCGGCGGCTTGGCCGGCAGCATCGCCATGGCGTCGCTCGCCCGCAATCGACCTTTCGGCCGCTACCTCGCCCTCGGCGTGGTGGTGTTCGGATTGGGGTTGGCGGCGAATGGTCTGCTTCCGGTGTCCGCTGCGGTGCTCATCGCCCATTTCACCATTGGCGTCGCCGGAGCGCAGGTGGACATCGCCGCCATGACCCTGGTCCAGCGCACCGTGCCGGAAGACGAGCTGGGGAGGGTGCTCGGGGCATTCGAAGGTGTCTACTGGGGCGCTCTCGGTGTGGGCGCCGCGTTGGCGTCGTGGGGAGTCGTTGCCTTCGGCGTGCAGGCGGCGCTGATCGGCTCCGGGGTCATCGGGGCGGTCGCCGGACTTGCCGTGCTCGTGAAGCTGCAACAGGTCGACGCGATGGTCGACGTGCCCGACCTACGCCTCGACACGCTTCGTCGCAGCCCCATGTTCTCGGCGTTGCCCGTGCCCACGCTCGAGCGCATCGCCCGGCGCCTCACTCAGCGCACTGTTGTCGCCGGGACCGAAATCATCAGCGAGGGTGCGGCCGGCAACGCGGTTTTCGTCGTCGAATCGGGTGAGGTGACGGTCGTCCACGATGGCCAGCTCGTCACAACCTTGGGTGCCGGTGACGTGATCGGCGAAATCGCTCTCTTGCGTCACGTGCAACGCACCGCCACAGTGCGCACCCTCACCGACGTCGAGCTGTACGAGCTCGACGGCAAGGCCTTCGTCGAAGCCGTCAGTGGCCATGCGGCCGCCTCCGCCGAGGTGGACACCCTCGTGGACTGCAGGATCGGACAGCTCCGCAGGATCCGTGCCCGCACCGGCCGCTGAGACGGCCCTCAGGCGTGCGGCGGAAAACGCGTCACCTCAGAGGCGTGACGCAAACCACTTGGCGGTGAGACTCATCACCCGTTCGGCGAAGGATTGGTCGGGACTGAGCACGTGATAGATGTGGTCCGCCCCGCGAATGATCCGCAACGTCGTGTCGTCGCTGCCTGCGGCATGGATGAGCGTCCTCGACCAGCGAGGGTCCACCGTGGCGTCGTCCGAGCCGGCGATGGCAAGGATCGGGTTGTCGTAGCCGGCGATGAGATCGAGGTTGTTCGAGGCCGCGATCGTCTCGAACCATTCGATACTGAGCTCGACAACGGTGAAGCCGAGGTCGACCACCACCGAACCGTTGGCCAGGGCATCGTCGTAGTACTCGTCGAAGTAGAACTGGAAATCCTCACTCCCGTTGGCCGCACTTCCCGACCACGACGCAAAGGCCGCCACCCGAGGATCGGTGCCCGCCACAGACATCGCCACTTTGGTCCCCAGGCTGAAGCCGAGCAGGCCAACGCGGTCATCGTCGACGCGGCGGAGGTCGATCAGCCAATCCAAGGCAACTCTGCCGTCCGCCACCATGCCGTCGTAGGTGTTGTCCACCCACGGCTGCGCGGCATCCGAAGCTCCGGCGAAGTCGATACGCAAGCTGGCGACACCGAGCGCTGCAAGGTCCTCGGCAACCCTGGCGTACATGTCGCCAACCTCGTCCTTGGAACTGCCGAAGCCGTGCAACATCAACACGGCAGGCACCGGACCGCGCACGCCCTGCGGCATCGTCAGCGTGCCCGGTATGTCGTGGTCACCAGCGGCAATGGCGACGTCCTGCTCGTGCACGCCGGCAGCCGGCGCCGCATGGGCGACCGAGGCAACCATCGATGCGACCAGAACGAACAACAGCACGATTCCAAGGCGGCGGGTGCCGCGGCGGTCCCTCATGACGTCTCCCTCTCGAGTCCCAAACGCATCCTACGCCGAAGCGCCGAGACGCGGGAGCTAGCCGATCGACACGGCTGGTTGCCGATGCGGGTCAGAACCGCTCCCCGGCGTGGCCGAACCTCTGCCTACGAGGGAGGGGAAGAAGACGATGCGGCGCTCTCCCGGAGCAGGAACTCGCTGAACACCTGGGCGCGGTCCATGCCGCACGATGAAGTGGCCTCGTCGTGACGATCGATCACGAACGACTTGTACTTCGCAAACAGGCTGGGGTCAGCCAGGAGATCGATCACCTTGCTGTACTCCTCGTGGCGGTTGAAGAAGTCACCGGCGAGTAGGTAGTGCATGCTGGCAAGCGCATTCTTGTGCCGTTCGTGGATGAGATCCTCGGCCGAAGCCGCCTGGGCGAAGTTGATCGCGGTCGGGTCGTAGAACAGCCGGATGGCCTTCTCCACCAGCCCGTAGGCACCGGCGATCGATTCGTACGCACCGTCGAGTGCCTTCCTGCCGGTCTCCGGCGACGTGGTCAGACCCTCGTGCAAAGCCCCGGCAACGAGGCTTGCGCTGTTCATCGACAGGAAGATGCCGCTGGCGAAGATGGGGTCGATGAACGTGTGCGCGTCACCGACCAAGGCGAAGTTGTCTCCGTACTTCGTCTCGCTCTTGTAGGAATAGTCGCCGTTGACCACCGGCTCCGCCACCATGTGGCCGGTAGCGATCACCTCACCGACGAAGGGCGAGGACTCCAGCTCCTGCACGTAGAAGTCCCGCTTCCAGTCCTCGGATCCGGCGGCTCGCAGCGCCTTGCGTTGCGCCTTGAAGTAGTCGTTGTTCACGACGATGCCGATCGAAACGCGGGTGGCGCCGACGGGGATGACCCAGATCCACCCCTTCTTCTCGCCGCCCAAATAGACGATCTGGAGCAGTCCCTCCTCCAGACCGCCGTTGAACTCGACGTCCTCCCAGTGGGTGGAGGTGGCGACTCGGTCGAGCTCGTCGTGGGCCTTCTTCCAGCCCATCCGGTTGGCGATGAACGTGTCCCGCCCACTGGCGTCGACCACGTACTTCCCGGTGTGGATGCGCTCCTCGCCGTCAGGCCCGGTTGCGGTGACCGTGACCAGCCCGTCGGGACCGTCGAGTTCGACTGCCGTCACTCGGGTCTCCTCCAACACGTCGACGCCATGAGACTCGGCGTTGCGGAGCAGCATGTCGTCGAAGCGGTCGCGCCGCACATGGAACGACAGATGACTCTCATCCTTGATCACATGACCGAAGCACCAGGTGGTGTGATGCCGCCCATCGACGTCGACGAACCGCACACCAGGCTTGCGGACCGCCTGGTCCTTCATCTGCTCGAGGACACCCAATTCATCGAGGATGCCAAAGCAGTACGGCAGCAGCGATTCTCCAACATGCTCGCGAGGGAATTTCGCCCGTTCGAACACCCTCACTCGATGTCCATGCTGCGCCAGAAGTGTGGACACCGTCGATCCGGACGGGCCTCCACCGATCACGAGCACGTCTACGTCTGGGTCTACCTTGCTGGACATCGTTCCCCCATTGGAAGCTACGGATGGCGCGAACCATCCCCGAGAGTTCAAGTGTGCGCCTTGGGGTCCCGGTCCGGCTACTGGGTGTTGCCGTCACTGGCATGCGGTGTTGCCCCCACCGGGGGCGATCCCTGCCGCGTAGATGGAGGGCCAGCCCTGCCCCCCAGATGGAGGGCCAGCCCTGCCCCCCAGATGGAGGGCCAGAAATGCGGAGGGGGCCCCGTAGGAGCCCCGTTCATCCGCCGTTGGTACTGAGACCTTCGTCCCGCCGTCTGCCCGAATCCTCACTCGCTGCTGACATAGGTACGACACACGGTCAGGCCCGATCTGACACCACGACCGGCTGTGGCGGCGCAAATGAGGCGCCAGACCCGGGTCGGGAATCAGCGCTCGACGAGGTCGCTGATGGAGAACGCAAGGGGCGTATCTCCCGACCGCCGCACCACGACGACCGGATAGCCGAGCACCTCGTGGTAGATCACATCGGCCGGTGTTCCCGACTGGCTCCACACCTCGATGCGGTCGAAGAGGTCATTGATCGGCAGGGCAGGCAGCTCCGGATCGTCGATGGTGTTGTCGGCGGCCGTGACCGTCGCCACGGCGCCATCGAGCACGATCACGGTGTACGGGTCGCTGTAGTCACCGCTGAGAATGTCGTGGACCGTGAGCGAGTACTGATAGTCGACGAGGCCCGTGGCCACCCAGCGCTCTCTTGCCACTTGGAATTCATCGAGGTTCGTCGCGGAACCAAGATCTCCACTCGGCTCCTCTGCGTTGAACTGGTCGATACTGAAGATCAGCCGCGGCGGCAGGTCGGCGAGTTCGCTCTCGGGGTCGAGCACCTCGATGTCGAGGCCGACCCACACGGGGTACCCGAGCTCAGGGTGGTACTCGGCCGACCCGCCGACCCGCACCCCTTGCTGCTCGACGCCGGCGGAGAACAGCTCCCGGAGATCGGCGAGCAGCTCGTCAACGGTGAGTGGGGAAAAGCTCGCTGAGTCTCCGACTGTCAGATCCATCTCCCAATCGACGATCTCGACGCCCTCGACCCGGGTCCGCAGCCAACCGTCGAGCTCGCAGTCGCAGATGATGGTGGTGCGGAAGGAGTACGCCAAGGGCCGCATGGCCTGCCATCTTGCCTCTGCCGCGTCGAGCCCGTCGAGCGAGCTGCCGTCACCCGGCAGCCGACCTGAAAAGCCCTCGATCAGCCAGTGGATCCCGCCGTCATATGCACGGGCCTCCCGATCGATCCACAGGTCCACGGGAAACCCGAGCTCGTCGTCGTACACGACGTCCACCGCTTGGCCGTCAGCAATCGCAGACTCTATGGCATCGAACATCGCCTCGATCGAAGGGACCGGCTCGCCACCTGAAGCGAGAACGCCGTCCCACACGACGACCTGCTGCGAAACCGGCATGCACTCGCCACAATCGTCCTCGAACACGTAGCTGAAGGTGCTCATATTTGCGGCAGCCCAGCGGCTCCTCGCCTCGTTGAGCGGGGCGAGGTCGGATGCAGTGCCTCCCGGCACCGTCGTTGGCTGTGTTGTCGCTGAGGAGGTCGGCGTTACGGACGCTGTCGTGGTCGCCCGCTCGCCCGGCTGCGCAGGAGTCGCAGTGGCCCCACCGCCGCACGCGCTCAACACGACGGCGGCCAATCCCAGAAGTACCTTGGCTCTCATGAAGGTCGGACGCCGTGCGACGTCACGGGGTTCCCGGCCACGATCCATTCCAACGATTCGGCCCATGCCGCCACGGTACGCGGCAGGCCGTCCACACACGATGAGCCTTGCGGCTCATCCGCGTGGCCATACCTCGCCCGATCACGCCGGTGTCATCGCCCGATTCCTGGGCCCCCTCGAAGTGCGGTAGACCGTGCGAAAGAGGAGCGTGCGACGTGAAGACCTCCCAGAAATGCGGAGGGGCTCCCACAGGAGCCCCGTTTGTCCGCCTCCACAAACCTTGGCCCACCGGCTCTCGCCGGGCCCTACCGGGCCGGTCTGTCGTCGAATCCCTGTTCGCCGGCTGACATAGGTGAGACACTCCCGATCGGCCGGTGCTTACACCCGGAACCGCCCACGGGGGCTCAATGAGCCGCCCGACCCTGGACCTCCTCATCACATTCGATGAGAGCGGCTGCCCATCCGACCCGTCATGGTCGCCATGTAGTCTCTGGGCCAAACCCCAGACCACAGGAGCGGCACATGGCTGAGATGGCAATGCGGAAGAACGTCGGGGCGCCGGCTTCGAAGGTGTGGGAGATCATCACCGACCTCGATGGTGCCGCGGCACGTATGTCCGGCATCGACAAGATCGAGCGCCTCGACGGGGGCTCCGAGTTCGGGGTCGGTACCAAGTGGCGGGAGACCCGCACCATGTCTGGCAAGACCGCGACCGAAGAGATGGTGGTCACCCACATCGAACCGGGCGTGTCGTACACGGTGGAGGCTGATGCTCGCGGAGCCCACTACGTGTCGACGATGTCTGTCGAAGCTGCGGACGAGGACCGCTGCCGAGTCGGGATGACGTTCGCCGCCGAGCCCGACGGGATCATGGGCAAGATCATGGCAGCCACAATAGGAAGGATGTTCCAGGGGTCCACCCGCAAGGCTATCGAACAGGACCTGGACGACATCAAGGCTGCCGCCGAAGCCGGCTGAGCGGACGGTTCCGCTCAGACGATGCCCGCGGCTTCACCCACCTGGCGATACCACGCAGCCAGGGACTCGGTGGTCTCGTGGGCGTTGAGACCGCTCGGGTTGGGAACCGCCCACAGCTCGGCCCCATGGATCGACTCCGGCTGCCGGCCCAGCGTTGCGGTCCGGCGTCCGAACGCGGTGCGGTACGCGGTCACGCCGGCAACGGCGACCACGCCCGGTCGATGCTCGGCGACGAATTCACGCAACGTCTGCCCCCCTGCCTTCAGTTCCTCGGCTGACAGCTCGCTCGCCCGTGCCGTCGCCCGATTGACGAGATTGGTGATGCCAATGCCACGCTCGATCAGGTGGGCCCGGTCGTCCGCGGTGAAGCCTGCCGATCGGTCGATGTCCCGTTCGATGACCCCGGCGAGCCGCAGGGCCGGGTAGAACCGGTTCCCCGGATGCGCGAAGTGCGTCTGCGTTGCCGCCGTCCACAGCCCCGGGTTGATGCCGACAAACAGCAAACGCAGCCCCGGTCCAACCAGGTCAGGAACTGAAGCGTCCCGATATGACTCGAGCTCCTGTCGGGTGAATCCCACCGCTACCTCGCCACAACGGCAATCCGGGCACGTCCGTCGGTCATCCCGCACATGGTCCCGAGCATACGTGCAGATGACGTGCATCTCGGTCTCACATCCCGCTCCAGGCGTTACCGTTGCGCCAGCCTCGCATCAGGAGCGACCGATCGTGTTCACGGCCCAACGAGTTCGATACTGCGCCGCGGCGTTACTGCTGGCATTCACCGCCTGCAGTGGCGACGACACCTCTTCAGCCTCAACGACCGGCCCGGTGACAGAAAGCGCAGGGGGCGACAGCTCCACGGCCAGTTCGACCACCACAACGACACGCCCGCCCGTGGTCACTCTCGTTCGTGCCGACGGGATGACGCTGCCGTCCGGCCCGGTCAGCCTCGCCGGCATTGCAGAGACCGAGGCGGGCACGATCGTGGTCGCCGGCTCCGATTTTGATTCCGCCGGCGGCGTTCGAGTCCCGACGGTCTGGGAGGGACCAACCGCGGGAGATCTCACCGCCACGACCCTGCCGGGCCTCGAGCCCGGAGCAGCAGGCAGCGTCGCGACTGTGGTCTCGACCGGCACCGTAACGCTTGCAGGCGGCAGCTCCTCACGGGAAGGCGACCCGCACCCGGTGGTATGGGAACGGGACGGCGGCCAGTGGCAGCTTCTCGAGCTCCCAGTCGAGGCGGAGGGAAGCGTCCTCGCCGTCGACGCCGACGGAGACCGGTATGCGGCAGTGACCGCATCCCGCACCGAACGAGCGTTGTGGATCAGCGACCGGGGCGGAGATTGGGACAAGGCAACCGGATTCCCGCTCCTCGAGGATTCGATTGTCGGCGTTGCCGTCACCCCGAGCCAGATCACAGTGGCCGGCTTTGAGGAGGGCACCGCTCTGTTGACGTCGACCGCAGATGGCGCAACGTACACAACAGTGCGTTTCCCCGGTGCCACCATCTCCACGATTGCCGACGACGGTACGACGATCATCGCCGGCGGAGCAACCGGCCGCACCGAGCAGGTGCCCGCCATCTGGCGCTCGACCGACGGGCTGACGTGGGAGCAGATCGGAAGCTTTGGCGGCGATGCGCAGAGCCGGACCATCACAGCGGTCACACGTGACTCGGCAGGATTCGTGGCGACCTCGCAATTCGCGGCGTGGACATCTGTCGACGGGGCATCGTGGGAGCTGCTCAGGCAAGCTGCGGTTCCCGGCGCCGTGCAGACCACGCGGATCGGGTCGGATTTCGTCGCCGTCACCGGCGGCGAGGTTGCGACGCTCGCCGGCAACGACTGGGTGACGAGCACCATCGGACCGACCATCACCGACGCCCCTGCGGCCCTCGACACTGCGGCCCTCGATGACGTGTTCGTCGTGATCGGGCGCAACGCAGCCGAGGTGCCGGCTCCGGCATGGCGATCGACGAACGCCGCCACTTGGGAACTGAGCGATGTGGGCGCTCCCACTGCGCAGCTTGCGGTGACTGATGACCGTTTCGCCGCGCTGAGCAACACCGATGCGGATCTTTCGCTTCTCACTCTGCTCGAGGGGCAACCGTGGCAGTCGCAGCCCATCGCCCTGGCGGAGACCGGCTTCTTCGCCAACGGGCTTGCCGCTTCAGGAGACACGGTGATCGTGTACGGAGACGATGCGGAAGTCGACGGCAGGTCGGGAGGCGCCATGGTGGTGTGGAACGACACCACCCAGCCGCCGACCGTCGTTCAGCCTGCGGCCTTCGTCAACGACGCCTCACAATTCACCAACCTCGATGCGCTGTGCATGATCAACCCCGAGGTCTGGGTCGCTCTCGGTGGACGTCAGGATCTGGAGCAAACCGACGGGTCCGGCGTGGAGGTCCAGGCCGCGACCACGACAGACGGCGGCGAGACATGGGAGACGCAGACGGTGCGAATGGCGGACGGCTCGTTCGCCTCGGTCCAGGATTGCGCCATCACCACCGACGACCGTGTCGTGGTGTGGGGCACCAGCCAGAGCGAATCCTCGATCGACTCGTGGGTTTCCATCTCCCCCGACCGCGACACCTGGCTCGACGCAACTCCCGCCGATCTGGCAGGGAGTCCCGATCTCATCACTTCGATCGTGCAACTTGCGGACATGACCGTCGCCTTCGGCACGATCGACGGGCAGGTCGTGGCGTGGTCGCTCGAGGGAACTGCTTGGCAGAGCTTTGAAGTCCCCGGGTTGGGGCATCCGCCACTTGCGGCCGCCACAGACGGCACGCGCGTCGTACTCGTCGCAGCCGACCCGAGCCAAGCGGTCGTCTATGAAGGGCTCTTGACCGGGTTCTTCGGTGGCTGATCTCGAGCTGCGACGACCGATCCGAGCTGCGCAACCGCGCCCCGTAGCCGCAGCTCTCTAGCCGGTGAGCTGCGCCAGGAGCGCCTGCCCATAGGCCTCGGCGGCACTCGAGGCGGCAAACGTTCTCGGCTCGCCGTCGATGCGGGCGACACAGGCGTAGATGGCTTCGTCCTGGTAGAGCGCGATGAAGCTCTCCCCGATCAGCTCGCGGAGCTGACCCTCGGTCGGCACCCAGATGACCTCGTCGGTCAGGATCGAATCGAGAGCCCATTCAACGGTGCCGTTGAAGGCCAGCTCGCGATCGCCGACACGATCACGCACCTCGATCACCATGTCGCTGATGGCGAAGAGTCGCTCGTCGAGACCACGATCGGGTATCGCAAAGCGGTCTCCCGGTTGCGGATGCCACACGAGGCCGACGTCGCGCAACCGGCTGGCCAGCGCCGTCGAAAGCGCACTCCTGTCCGTGTCTCGTCGCGGCATGCCCGCAACGATACCCCACTCCACCACCGGTAGCCTGCGGTGCATGCCCAATGCGCAGACGCTCCCGTGGTCGTGGTACACCGATCCGGCCATTCTCCAGGCAGAGCAACTGCGGGTCTTCCGCGGCGCGTGGCACTACGTCGGCCATACCGGCATGTTCCCGGCGCAGGCGGCTGCCCTCCCGATCGACGTGAACGGGGTCCCGGTGGTGGTGACCCGCGATTCCGCCGATACGTTCCATGCTCTCGTCAATGTGTGCCGGCACCGCGGCTCGATCGTGTGCCCGTCGGCTGCCGCAGGCGAGACCCTGCAGTGTCCGTATCACGCCTGGACCTACGACCTCGATGGGAGCCTTCGCAACGCCCCCCGCTCCGACAGGGAACCCGACTTCGACCCCTCCACCCACGCCCTCTCCCCGATCGGTCTCGGCCGGTGGGGGCCGTTCCTATTCGTTGCCGTGGAGCCCGACGCCTCGTTCGAGGAATGGATCGGTGACGTGCCCGAACGTGTGGCGGAAGTGGTCGATGTCGACGCCCTGCGGTTCTGGAGGCGAACGGAATCCGACTACCGCGGCAATTGGAAAGTGTGTGTCGAGAACTTCCTCGAGTGCTACCACTGCCGGGTTGCGCATCCGGCGTTCTCCCGGGTCATCGACACGGGTCCTGACGACTACCGGCTGATCACGTCACCGACAGGCTCCACGCAGTACGGTCCGGTTCGACCCGGCTGGACCGGGACGTTCGATCCGTCGGGTCCCGTCGGTCGCGGTCAGTTTCACGTGATCCACCCTGCGACGGCGATCAACATCATGCCGGGACGGCAGAACCTGTCGATCGGACCGGTGATCCCGACGTCGCCCGGCACGACCCACCGCTTCCTGGACTACTTCTTCGGTCCTGATGCAGACGATGGGTGGATCGAGTCGATGTTGGCATTCGACGACCAAGTCGGAGCCGAGGATCTGCCGCTCGTCGAATCCGTGCACCGAGGCATGGAGGCGGCCACTCACGATCACGGCACACTCTTCCTCGACTCCGAGCGCCTCGTCGCCCATTTCGGCGAGTGGATCCGCACCCGCATCGCGGCGATGCCCGCCGGGGAGTCGGCGGGCATCGGCGATGAAGACGCTCAGACCAGGACGGGCTCCGGCTCAGACTCCACTGCGGTCGGGACGTGATCCGGTCGACCCTCGACGTGAATCTCAGGCAACCAGCTCAGCCAGCTTGGGAAGTACCAGTTGCGGTCCCCCAGCAGCGTCATCGTTGCAGGGACCAGGATCGACCGCACGATGGTGGCGTCGAGGATCACGGCAACTGCGAGCCCGAACCCCATCTGCTGGAACATCACCAGGTCGCCTGCGGCAAACCCGCCGAACACCGCAACCATGATCAGAGCTGCACCCGTGATGATCGCCCCGGTTGACCCGAGCCCAAACGCCACGGACTCGTCGTTGTTGCCTGTGACGTCGTAGCGCTCCTTGATGCGGCTCAACAAGAAGATGTGGTAGTCCATCGACAGACCGAAGAGGACGGCGAACAGGAAGAGCGGAATCCACGCCTCGATGACGTCGGTCTGCTGGAAGCCGAAGAGGTCGGCGCCGACGCCTTGCTGGAACACGAGCACGAGAAGTCCGTACGCCGCCCCAACGGAAAGCAGGTTCATCACGATGGCCTTCAGCGGAACGACGATGGATCGAAACACCAGCATCAGGAGCAAGAAGCTGAGCCCCAGCACGAACGTGAAGATGATCGGCGTGCGGCCGTCGATGATCGACACGTAGTCGGCCGTGCCCGCCGCCGACCCGGTGACAAGAGCGTCGGCTCCCGTGCCTGCCAGCGCTGCCGGTAGCACGTTGGTGCGGAGATCTTGGATCTCGCTGCGGGCCTCTTGGGTCGACGGATCGAGCTTGGTCACCGCTTCGATCGCCACGATCGCGCCGTCCGGGCTCGGGGTCACCACGACGTCGCCGTAGTCGGCGTCGTTCTCGAGAGAGGTCGCCAACGCCTCCACTGCCGCGGCGACCTCAGTATCTGCGACATCGCCATCGATGACGATCGTCGTGGTCACCAAGCCGGTGCTGAAGTCGTCGTTCAGCACCTCGAACGCGTGGCGGGTGTTCGAATCCTCCGGCAGCGACTCGATGAAGTTCTGACCGGTCTCGATGGAGAAGTACGGCACCGCGGCGGCAAGCAGGATGCCACCTGCCAAGGCCACGCTGACAATCGGCCGAGCAGTGACGAGTGACGTGATCCTGTGCCAGAAGCGTCCGCCGCCTTCGTGGTAGGCGGTTCCGCCGAGGAACGGCACCCGCAGCTTGTTGACCCGATCGCCGAGAAGACCCAGGACGGCGGGCAGCAGCGTGAGCGCGGCGGCGACGGCTCCGACGACGGCCAAGATGGCGCCGACGCCGAGGCTGCGCATGACAGAATCGGGCATGATCAGCAGGCCGGTGAGCGCGATCACGACGGTGAGGCCGGAGAAGAACACTGCGCGAGTGGCCGAGTCTCCTGCCCGCTCGACGGCATCCACGACGGTGTGACCCTTCGCTCGCTCCTCGCGAAATCTCTGCACGATGAACAGTGAGTAGTCGATGCCGACGGCGAGGCCGATCATGGTGATCATGTTGACGACGAATGTGGACAGGTCGAGGAACTGTCCGGCGATCACCGTCATCCCAACGGCGGCGATGATGGCGACCACGGCCAGGATGATCGGGATGCCTGCGGCGACGGCGGCCCCGAACACGAGCACCAGGATCACCATGGCGATCGAGATGCCGAAGACCTCGCCCCGCAGCAGCGTCTCCTCGGCGAGGGTGGAGAACTCCGTGTTCACCGACCCTTCACCAACGGTTGTCATGCGGAAATCTGACGCCCCGTCCGCAGCCTCGACGGCTGCAACAACCGGAGCGGCCAACTCAGAGGCGTCGCCGCCTGAGCTCAGCGTCACGGGGATGAGCGCCACCGAACCGTCCGCCGACGTGAGGCCAGGGACGCCGTCGCGATACGAGACGGCGGAAGTCACGGTTTCCAGGCTCCGCAGCTCGGCGACGAGCGCATCGACGACTCCTCCGAACTCCGCCGATTCCACGGTCGTCGAGGCACTCTCGACGAGCACGAACTCCTCGACGGGAGATTCGTCAGCGCTCGTAGCCGGGAAGTGCTCGCTCAGCAGCTGATCGGCCTGCTCGGACTCGGTGACGACCGTCAGCTCACCGTCATCGGTGAGGACGTCGCCAAGGCCACCTGCCAGCACGAACGCTGCGGCCAGCGCCGCCACCCACGCCGCAAGAGTCCACCAGGGGTGACGGGCCGAACTGCGAGCCAGGCGGCCGGTGAAACCTGATGTGTGCATCTTCATTCTCCTCCGTGTGCTCCGCAGCACGGCTGCCGCGATGTCTCTCCTGCCCGCATCGTGTCAAGCGGCACCGCGCCGAGCCATCGGGTATGCCCCGCCGCCGACCCTGAGCAGCGACGGGTTGATCGGGGACAACCCTGAGACCGGATCGATCCACCAATCACGCTCACCCGGGCCGTGCCGTGCTATCACTGTGGTGGGAGAGGGAGGTCGCCATGACCGATCGAGACGCCATGGACCGCTACGTGCGGACGTCGTTCACCTACAACGGCGTCATGCGCGAGACCTACAGCACCAAGCGCGATGACGGGCCGGGGGTGCTGCTGATGCACGAGCTGCCCGGGCTGTCTCCCGGCACTTTCGACCTCGCGGACTTCCTTGCCGACGAAGGGTTCCGCGTCACCATGCCGCTGATGTTCGGCAGGCCCGGCCAGGGCGGTCGCGGCTGCGGGATCTTCCCCGGCATGGCGCAGACCCTCTGCATCAGGGCCGAATTCCTGGCAATGCAGTGGCAGCGCTCCTCCCCCATCGCCGAGTGGATGCGCGGCCTGGCGAGGCGGGTCGCCGCCGACACGGGCGGACCGATCGGCGTGATCGGCATGTGCCTGACCGGGGGTTTCGCCATGTCCATGGTGTGGGATCCCGCCATTGCGGCCGGAGTTGCTGCGCAACCTGCGCTCCCGTTCCGGCTCCGCAAGAACCGGATCAGCGTTTCCGAAGCGGACCTGGTTGCCTCGATGCAGTCGGAGACGCCTGTGCTGGCCATACGTTTCAAAGACGACAGGAAGCTCAGCCCCGAGCAGCGTCTCGCCGCGGTGCAGCGCCGATGGGAGGGCCCATCGCTCGAAGTGAGGAACTACGCTGACAAGTGGGCGACCGATCCGCCGGACAAGATCCGGCGGTGTGAGCGGATTCCGCACGCAACCCTCACCGCCGGCTTCGACCGCGCCGTCGACGGGGAGATGACGGCCCGCCGCCATGTACTCGACTTCCTGGTCGAGCACCTCACATGAGCGACGATCCGCGGTTCCCCGACGGCGTCGTTGAACTCCGCGTCCATGGTGTCGGCGGCGAATCCCCCGACAATGCGCTTGGCTTCGACGGAGATGCCGCCTACCCGCCTGCGGAACACATCGCAGGCGACCACATCGCCGGTTTCTACACGAAACAGTGGGATGGCAAGCAGCGCCACCGCAGTCTCGAGGCGTACAGCTGGGGAGGTCTCACCTCACGGGCGGGCGTGCGCTCACTTTGGCTGCTGCTCCTGCCGTTCTCGATCGTCAACACCGCGGGGTGGATGGTCGAGCCGCGGCCGGAGGCTGCGCCGCATCCGTCTGAGCCTTCCCGCAAGCCAGAAGGCGGAGATGTGACTCGTGCGGCACGAGTGCAGTTTGCGCTGATCCGCAGCGCAGCGTTGACCATGACGGCGCTGTTCGTTGCGTGGTTTGGCACCCTGTTCGTCGACCTCGTGGCGTTCCAGTGTGGCGGACAGACCACCTGTACGGCGGGGCGCTGGTGGATGAGCCCGTTCACGATCGACAGTGTCGCCGCATTCCCGGCGCGGCGGATGGCCGTCGGCGCGCTCATCCCGCTGCTCTTCATCCTCCTGCTGTTCGTGCTCTCCTACCGAGCGCGCAACCGGTACGAGGAGTACCCGCACCGCATCGACCACCTTTCGGAATTCGGTGAGGACGGTGCCCGACTCACCGACCGAACATTCTGGCGGTCCAGTGCCTTCGTCAGTCGAGCCACGTACATGCACGTGGGCGTTGCGGTCGCCACGGTTGGGTGGCTGTTTGCGCTTGCCGTGCAAGAGCTCACCAACACCCGCGCCGAGGGAACCACTCCAATCCTCATAGCCCTCGGGTTGTATGCGGTGTTCGTGCTGGTCATCACCTGGACAACCGGTGACGAAGGCACCGACCACGAGCCAAGCTCCCACAAGGAGTGGCATGCCTACTGGTTCACCCCCCTGGGGCTGACCGGCGCAGCCCTCGTCATTGGATGGGTGAGCGGCCCCAACACTCCCCCTACCGAGGTTGCCGCACCCGGGTCACTCGAGCCGGTGTTTGGAAGGGGACCGCTCTTCCTGGGACTCGCCATGCTGCTGGTGATCGTCGCGATGTTCCTCGTCCGCTTCATCCGCTGGTACAACGACCCCATCAAGGTTCTGCGGACGCGGCTGATCCCTACCGTCCTGTGGCTCGGCCTGATCATCATGACGGTGACGTGGCAACAATTTCCCTGGGTCACCTCGACCTGGTCGTTCGCGATCGCGGGGGTGATGGCCGCCGCAATCATCGGTGCAGGATGGATCACCGCCCGAACGAGTACGTGGCGTTTCGCCATCCTGCTGGTGGCCGCGGCCGGTATCGGTCTGTTCTTGTGGGGACGAGCAGCGCAAAGCTCCGCACTGCAGTGGTCCGGCATGGCAGTCGCAGGACTTGCGCTGCTGCCAACATTGTCGGCGCAATTCGGACGGCAGGATCGGTGGCGCTGGGGAGCCCCGCTCATCGGGGTCGGTCTCGGGCTGCTGGCGCTGATGGTGTCGCTCGCAGGATCGCTGATTCTCGCCAGGGATTTCCTCAACCGTGGTCAGTTCGAGGCGTGTTGCGATCCCGCAACGCCTGAGATCGCCGTCCTCCCGATCTACGAACTGGTGGCCCTGCTCCTCGTCGGCAGCCTCGCCTTCGCCGCCATCGGCGCTGTGCTGCACCTCGTGCGCATCCGCCTCGACGTGTGGAGCCCGATGGCGGACACGATCGCCGATGAGTACGCCGACGAGCCCGCACCGGAGCCTGTGGCCGACTTCGTGGATTGCGCCGCAGACGGGGACGGCGCCGTGGTTCAGCAGGCGGTGTTCTGGCGCTCCGTATCCACGGCATTCCGCGACGTCGACGTGCTCATCTCGCTTCTCGTGATGGTGCCGCTGGTGGCGAGCGTCGTTGCGCTGGGCAGATTGGCCTTGAACGCGGACGGCGTTTTCTCCGTATTCCTCAACAGCCTGGAGTACCCCGTGATCCCGGCCGACTGGTCGGCCGCCGTTGCAACGGCGGCGTGGGTGGCGTCGCTGTTCCCTTTGGTGGGGGTGATCGTCGTGCGGATGGCGATCCGTAACGCATCGACACGTCGCCTGATCGGTATTGCGTGGGACGTGCTGACGTTCTGGCCGCGCCGCTTCCATCCGCTGGCGCCACCGTCATACGCCGAGCGCGCGGTGCCGGAGCTCCAGGCTCGCCTCAGGCAGCTCGCCGCACACGAGGACCGCCGCGTCGTGGTGACGGCCCACAGCCAGGGTGCGATCATCGCCACCGCCGCGCTTGCCGGGTTGCGCGGATCGGCCAGGAAACGCATCTACCTGGTCACCCACGGAAATCCCGGTGGGCGTCTCTATCGCCGCTTCTTCCCCGGGTATTTCGGTGGCGGCCTCATGCGCTGGCTCCGCGACCGGCTGGGCTCTGAGCAGGTCGACGGCTGGCTCAACCTGCACAGGCTGACCGACCCCATCGGCGACGTGATCTTCACCGGGCCTGATGAAGACATCGGTCACCCGGCCGCGGACCCGGACCTCGGTGGCGGCGACCGGCTGCTGCGGGACCCGGCGACACGGTGGCGGTTCTCCCTCGACGACTGTCCAGCGGCGGAGGGTCACTCCCGGTATCTGCGGCAAGCCGAGGCCGTTGTCGCCCTCGACACGATCGCAGCGGCAGTGTCCCCGGACGCGAGCCCAGGCGCCGCAGACCGCTAGCGGTAATCGGGGTTGGGGAAGTCGAAGCGCCGGCCTGCGTCCAATTCTGACCGTTGATTGCCGTGTGCGGGGGACGCCGTCCGCATCTTTGTCTCAGAAGTCGGCGTTGCGGGGCGTTCTCGGGAACGGAATCACGTCGCGGATGTTCTGCATCCCCGTGCAGAACTGCACCACACGTTCGAGGCCGAGCCCGAAGCCTGCATGCGGGGCGGTGCCGAACCGTCGCAGATCGAGGTACCACCAGTAGTGGTCCTGATCCATCCCCTTGACGTCCATGCTGTCGGCCAGGACGTCGAGCCGCTCTTCACGCTGGCTCCCGCCGATGATCTCTCCCACACCGGGGACCAGCACGTCCATCGCCGCAACAGTCTTCCCGTCGTCGTTCCTGCGCATGTAGAAGGCCTTGAAGTCGAAGGGAAAGTCCGTCACCGTCACCGGGCTGTCAAACATCTTCTCCGTGAGGTAGCGCTCGTGCTCAGATTGCAGGTCGAGGCCCCAGCCGACCGGGTACTCGAAGGTCTCCCCCGAGTTCTCCAGCAAGTCGACGGCCTCCGTATAGGTGACGCGATGGAAGGGCCGCTCGGCCACGCTCTCCAGTGTCGTCAAGAGTTCCTTGTCCACCCATTGGTTGAAGAATGCGAGATCGTCCCCGCATTCCTCCAGGACGTGGTGCACGAGGTACTTGACGTAATCCTCGGCGAGATCGGCGTTGTCGCTCAGGTCGGCGAAAGCCATTTCGGGCTCGATCATCCAGAACTCGGCAAGGTGGCGCCGGGTGTTGGAGTTCTCGGCGCGAAACGTCGGGCCGAAGGTGTAGACCCTGTCCAAGGCAAGGGCGTACGCCTCGGCGTTCAGTTGACCGCTGACGGTCAGGAAGGTTGGGCGCCCGAAAAAATCCTGTGCCTCGTCGACCTGTCCCCCGTCGGTGCGGGGCACTGCGCTCTGGTCGAACGTCGTAACCCGAAACATCTCACCGGCGCCCTCTGCGTCGCTGGCCGTGATGATGGGGGTGTGAAGGTAGAGGAAGTCGCGATCCTGGAAGTAGGTGTGGGTTGCATGAGCCAGGGCGTTGCGCACCCGAGCCACGGCGCCAATCGTGTTGGTACGGGCCCGGAGGTGCGCGATCTCCCGCAATCGCTCGAACGAGACCCGCTTCTTCTGGAGCGGGTAGGTCTCGGGGTCGGCAAGCCCGAAGACTTCGACAGAGGTCGCCTTGAGCTCGACACGCTGGCCCTTGCCGGGCGACTCGGTGAGCACGCCCGCGACGGCGGCCGCACTCCCGATGCTGAGCTGGAGGACCTCGCTCTCGTAGTTCGGCAGGTCGCCGTCGGCGATGATCTGGAGCCCGTTGAACCCGGACCCGTCGTACAGCTCGATGAACGAGAAACCGCCCTTGGAGTCGCGGCGGGTCCGCACCCAACCCGCCACCTTGACCTCGACGCCGAAGTCTTCACGCTGCAGCACGTGTTTGATCAGTTCCCGTTGCATTCCCAGCTCCTTGCGAGGGCCGCACGATAGGCCCAACCGCCGTCACGGCGGCTACTTCGGTAGGTTGCGGCCGCCGCCACACGGGAAGGCACGCCGGCGCCGCTCGCTGCCTCGACCGTGTGCGGGATGCTGGGCGATGACGCGTTCGTGACATGTGGTGCGATAGCGCAGCGCAGCAGAGACTCGGGGTCGCCGTGACGATGACGCGCCCACGTGAGCCGGCCGATCCGACCGTGGAGCACAACATTTGGCGGCGGTTCGGCATTTGGGGGAGCCGATCGGATCGCACTCGTCACGCTGTGGTTGGGAAGCGCCGTGTTTGCCGTCGTCTGCTACACAGGACCGCTGGACTTCCTCACGCCGACGACGAACCGTTTCCGGGAGGCTCTCCCCACCAGAGCACCTGCTGCGGGAAGGCGATCGTGATCCCCGCCTCATCCAGCGCCTCCTTCACGTGGACCGCGACCCGATGACGAATCTCCCAGCCGTTCTGTAGGGTTGGTTCATGCCAGAACCAGATCGAGGCGTTGATCGTCGAGGCGTCGAACTCATGGATGTAGACGGTCACTGAAGGCTCAGGAACGACGCCTTCGGTGTTCCTCGTCGTGTCCCTGATCAGCTCCGCGGCAACGGCGAGATCCGTTGCGTAGTCGAGTCCGACGTCCAGCGTCGAGCGGCGCGCATCTTTGGCAGTGAAGACCGTCATGGGGGTGTCGAGCACCTTGCGGTTTGGCACATGGACGTACTCGCCTCCTACCGACTCGATCAGGACCGTACGTGAGGTGATATCGAGCACCGTTCCCTCAACATCGAGCACCTTGATCTGGTCGCCTGTCTCGAACGGCCGCCGCGCCTGCAGCGTCACGCCAGCGGCAAAGTTCTCCATCAGGGGCTGGAGCCCAATGGCGAGAACGATCGCAACAACGCCGAGTGCGGACAGCAGCGGGACAACGTCGAAACCCAGGACTCCGAGCGCAGCGCCCACGGACAAGAGGACGATGAGGTAAGAGGCCGACCGTCCGGCAAACCTCCAGGCGTCGAGGGTGGCGACATCCGACCGCGATCCGAGCTCCATGATGGAGCGCCGTGCGATGCGGGCGACAATGATCCCAATGATGAAGATGGCAACCGCCGTGAGCCCCGTCGCCCACGTGACCTGAACCCGCTCGAGCGAGTCGGCAATCCGGTCGAGATCCTCCGTGGTCGCGGTTTGCATGAGCAGCACTGGCATGACGGCATTATCCCTCGTGGGTTCGAGGATTCGGGTCTTTGTGCAATCACGGCTCGCGTCGCGTGCAGAATCTCCCCAACCCCGCAGGGAACCTATGCCTACAGCGAGCCGAAAGCCGCCAGCGCTGCTTCCAGCATCGACGCCAGCACGCCAACCGCTGCGTTGAACGGGCTCTCTGGTGGCCCCTCGTCCGTCGGCACAAAGCCGGAGTCGGTCGTCATGATGATCTTGTCGACAATGACGCCGTCGTCGCCCATCCACACCTGCAGCGTGTGCACCCCGGGATCGGTGACTTCGATGACTACCTGTGCACCCGTTCGACCACTGTTCGACCAGGTCCATTCGAGCACGCCGTCCTGCCATGCACCGGCACCGCCGGCGGAGATCCCGTCATTGGCTTGGACGCCGTCCAGCCCAACAAACATGGCCTTACCCCGGATGTCAGGCGCCCACGCTCGCAGCCACACGTAGTAGGTGCCGGTGGTGATGAAGTCCACGTCGAAGGACATCTCGGGTGCGGTGTTGGCCAAGTCGACTCGCAGCCGAGTCCCGTCATCGGGAAGGGCGGCCATCGCCGCATCCCCGCTGAATCCCTCGGGCTCCGCCTGGGACGTCCATGCGTCGCCACTCCGGTCAACGACGGCGGTGTAGTGCTCCGCCTCCATCACCACCTGACCATCAGCCTCCTGGAACGGGCCGGTCCCGGAGTCGGCCACCGTCACGTCACTCGACGTGACATCGGTGGCGCCGTCGTCATCGGTCACCGTCAGCGACACTGTGTACGTACCATCGGCCGCGTAGGCATGGGTCGGGTTCCGGTCTGTCGATGTGCCCCCGTCCCCGAAATCCCACTCCCACGACGCGACCGTGCCATCGCTGTCGGTCGACGTGTCGGTGAAATCGCACGTCAGGTCGGTGCACACCGACGTGAATCCTGCAGTCGGCGCAACGTTGGCCGCCACGGTCACGTCACTCGACACGACGTCTGTGGCGCCGTCGTTGTCAGTGACGGTCAACGTCACCGTGAACGTCCCCGCTCCGGTGTAAAGGTGCGACGGATTCTGGTCGGTTGCCGTTCCGCCGTCGCCGAAGTCCCAATCCCACGAAACCACCGTGCCATCCGCATCAGTCGACGTATCGGTGAAGTCACACGACAGATCGGTGCACGATGCCGTGAACCCTGCCGTCGGCCCCACGTTCGGTGTTGGGTCCGTGACCGTCGCAGTGCTGGACGTCGAGTCGGTCGCACCATCATTGTCAGTCACGGTCAACGTCACCGTGTAGGTCCCGGCCACACCATACGTGTGCGCTGGGCTCTGGCTCGTCGACACGCCGCCGTCCCCGAAGTCCCAGTCCCACGACGTAACTGTGCCGTCTGGGTCGGATGAGGCATCCGTGAAGTCGCATTCGAGATCGGTGCACGCCGCCGAGAACACTGCCGTTGGGGCAACGTTGGGAGGCGAGCCGCCGTTGAGGTGCGTGTCCAACCGAGCCGCAAGATCGGCCTCGACGACCGCATAGGCGCCATTCCCCGCCAAGTTCGAGAGCTCCCAAGGGTCAACGTCCAAGTTGTACAGCTCGAACTCGGCCACACTCGGGAACTCGACGTACTTGTACCAATCTCCGTCCGTACCGATGGCAACGATGCCCTCGTAGAAAGGGTTGTTGCCATGGATGAACCACTCGGTCCGCCACGCCGCTTGCGGGTTGTTGAGCAGCGGCACCATGCTGATGCCGTCCACCGGAATCGTCGGCGTTGCACCCGCCAGCTCGGCGAGCGTTGGGGCGATATCCACATTGAGCACGTAGCTCGAGGCATCCACGACGCCCGCCTGCGACCCGGCGCACACCCCGGTCGGGCAGACCACGATGAAGGGAACCTGGTGACACGTGTAGTACTCGCACCCCTTGTTCCGCCAGTGGTGCTCGCTCGAGGAAATGCCGTTGTCGGAAATGAAGATCCAGACGGTGTTGTCGAGTCGACCGTCGGCCTCCAGCTCGGCGTGGAGCACGCCGATCATGTCGTCGACGGGCAAGGTCAACGCAAGGACGTTGCGCAGCGTGCCCTCGATGCGATCCAGCGTGTTGTCTCGGAGATCTTGTACCGGGAGATACGAGGGCGGGTTCGGCGACGGCAGCACATTGGTCGACGGATAGTGGGGGATGTTGATCCCGCTGAACTCACCCACGTGACGGTCCGCAACTGTGTACGGGCTGTGGGGGGTTGCCGGGTTGATGTAGGCAAAGAACGGCGTCGTCGCATCGGCTTGGAGGAAGTCGACGCTGAGGTTGCAGATGTAGTCCGTTGAGTAGAGATTGCCGTCGGCGCATGCATCGCCAGACGTCGAGTCGACATCGTTGATCCTGCTGACCACGCCGACCGGATCCCCCTCGGCAAAGCTGATCCATGGGTAGTCGGTGTAGGGGTCGTCCGTGTTGCGGTAACCGTGGTAGCCCTCGAACACATCCCATCCCGGCGGTAGATACTCGGCCAACCCACCGAGTCCGTACCCGTTGAGGTACTTCCCGAACAGGGCGGTGCGATAGCCGACGTCATCCAGCCACGTGGCGACGGTGGAGGTGTCGTCGAACAGTCCGCCGTTGTTGTTGGTCACGCCGTGGGTGGTCGAATACTGGCCGGTAAGGATGCTCGCCCGGCTCGGGCAGCAGAGCGACTGGGTCACCTGACCCTTGAGGTAGGTCGTCCCCGCATCCATCAGCATGTCCTGGAGATTTGGCATGCATGCTTCGGTACCCGCGTCGAAGTCGAACGGATCCAGCTCAGGAGCGCAACGACCCACGGAGTCCCACTTCTGGTCGTCGGTGACGATGACAACGAAGTTCGGCTGCGTCGCAACAGACGCTTCGGCTTCGATGTCCAGCGATTCCGAGTTCGCCCCGAGCAGCGGCGCCGCCGCTTGTGTGGCTACAGGCGGCTCCCCTTGGAGCGGCTCGGCCGCCGCCGGCATCGGCGCCATCAAACCCGCCACCAGCGCGACGGCAATCAGTAGAACGTAACGAGACTCCCCCATTGCAGAACCCCCTCGCACGAACGCCCCCACAGGCGCTCACTATGTGCGGAAGGATGCTGTATTCCCCTCACCGATCCCTCACCGTGGGCAACCCAACAGTGCGGTCTCGCCGGCCCCCAAACCAGCATGTCCTTCGAGCGTAGTGGTCAGACCGCGGCCCCGTCACACGTTTTTCGCGAGCTTTGCTGGGGCAACTCCCTGGGGTTGAGCTACATGATCCGCCAAAGAAGCGAGGGTGCCCGGCCGTACGGCCGGGCACCCTCGGTCGATCAATAGGTCGATACGTTGGTTGGTTGAGCCGCGTGATCCGATCTTGTGGACCAGGCGCCACCTGGGAGTCGTCCCCGAAATACGTGACCAGAGCATCGAGGTCGCCTTCCCCGCCAGACGGTCGGTGCCATCGACCAAGACGAAGAAGTTGTCTCCGCCGTCCGCCAGGAAGCTGTTGACCGTGACCCTGTACTCACTGCCAGGCTCAACTTGTCCTCGTCGGCCAAGGCGTCGTCCCACGTGTAGGTGAAACCGTCCGAAACCTGAAGGATGCGCGGATCGGTCTGACCAACCCACTGCTGCGTGAGCAACGTGTGGATCTGCTCGCCCGTCAGGGTCATCGTCACCAGGCTGTTGCCAAACGGCTGCACGCTGAACGCCTCACCAAAGGTCACCTCACCGTCGGCCTCGTCGCCTTCGGACACGAAGTCCAGGTCATCTCGAATACTCGTCGGGCCCCTCTTCGAACTCGTGGTTGCCCACTGCGTTGATGTCGAGACCCATCAGGTTCATGGCCTCGATCGTCGGTTCGTCGTGGAACAGCGCCGAGATCAACGGCGACGCTCCGATCAAGTCCCCCGCGGACACGAAGATCGAGCTGCCTTCCGCGGTTGCTTCTGCCGCAGCAACGTTGGCTGCGAGAGAGTCTGCGCGGCCCGTCCCACCGAAGGAACTCGACATCGTGGCGATGTTCCCGTGGAAGTCGTTGATGGCCAAGATCTGCAGATGCACCACATCGACGTCTTCGCCGTCCGTGTCGTCTGCGCCGACCGGCGCCACCGAAGCCAGCGCAGCCAGCGCAGCCAGCGCAGCCAACGATGCCACCAAACCTACGACAAGTAGTCGCTTGAGCGACCAGCGTCCTTTGCGCACCATCCCCTTGCTCCTCTCGATAGCGTGCGTTGAGGGTTACCCCGGATCGAGGACAGCCCGCAGACTTCGACCACGGACGGGGGGTGTTTCCGGATGCGCAACGGACGCGGCGCCGCAGCAGCTCACTCCTGCATTCGGTACCTGAATGCAATCACGGCCAGCCCGGCGACGATCACGGTGTAGCCGATCACCCAGTACAGATCCGAGGCGATGGCGCCGAGGTCTGCACCGTCGATCATGACGGCACGGAGCGCATCGAGTGCGTGGGCGAACGGAAAGAGCCCTCCCACGGTCTGGAAGGCGCCACCAATCGCCTCGAGGTCCATCCACGCTCCCCCAAAGATGGCGAGGAGCAGAATCACCATGTACACCAACGGCACCTGCTTCACCGTGAAGAGGGCGCCCGTGATCATTCCGAGACCGATGAACATGATCGCTGTGATCAGCATCACGAGGACCACGAGTACTGCGCTGCCCTTGATCTCGAGCCCGAAGAAGACGGCGACCCCAAAGATCACCCCAGCTTGGATGATCGCCACCGGGAGATACGGCAGCGAATAGCCCGTCGCAAAGTCGTTTGGCTTCAAGGGTGTAGTGAGCAGCCGTGAGAACAGGGCGCTCTCCCGGTCGCGGGACAGCGTCATGGCGGCACTGAACATCAGCATCACAAAGCCGAACACTGCGACTCCAGGCGCCAACGACGTCGCGGAGAAGAAGTCGTCTACCCCTCCGAGTGCCTGGAGGACGAGCAGCATCAGGAGGGGCAGCCCAACTGTCAACACCAGCGAGAGCGGGTCCCTCCACACTTCCTTGAAGTTCCGCTTGGTCAGCTCTGCGGATCTCACTCTCTCAGCTACTTTCCCGTGAGTTGCAGGAACACGTCATCGAGAGTTGGTTTGGATGGCAAATGGACTGCGGTCGGTTGCCAAGCGGTGCTCCCTTGCGTGCATCGTCTCCGCCGCAACGCCCGCCCGTTGCGTCGTCGACCTGCACACGAAACTACTGCCCGTCGTCGTGCCGCCACAGGGACCGATTGCCCCTTCTTCGTCGGCCGGCTCTCCACGGCAGACCAGGTCGCGGAGTCTCTCCACCAGAGCGGCACATCTCATGCAACCCGCCTCGAGGTGCTGGTCACGACTTCACCGACGACGAGGTGATCCTCGGGACCAGCGCAGCCGCCTTGGTCAGACGTGCTGATCGAGGAGGATCTGGTTGCCGTCCGGGTCGGTGATCGCAAAGCTGGCGGGTCCGCTGGGTGTGTCCGCGGTCGTGTCGGCGCTTGCCTCGATGCCGGCTGCAGCGAGTTGGGAGCGGAGTTCGCGGATGTCGGTGAACGCCTCTACCGGCTCACCGAGACCCTTCCAGCCAGGGTTGAACGTCAGAATATTGCCCTCGAACATGCCGTGGAACAACCCGACAGCCGTGGTCCCGTTCGCAACGATCGTCCAAGATTCGCCGTCACCGGCAATCATCGTGAACCCGAGCTTCTCGTAGAAATCACGGGAAGCCTGCATATCGCTGACGGCAAGGCTGACTGAGAAGGCTCCAAGTTGCACTGTGTACCCCGCTTTCGACGTGAGTCTGAAGGGTACGCCCGATGAGCCGGGGGTGCTGCCGGGTCCGGTGTTCGGTCAAGCCGAGTTCGTGACGAGCACCACCTTGCCGGCGTGGCCGCCACGCTCGAGGAGTTCGTGAGCCTTCACCGCGTCGCGCAACGGGATTCGTGCCGCAACCACGGGTGTGATCTTGCCTGCCGCCACATACTCGATGAGCTCCGTCAGGGTATCGCGATACCAATCGGGGTGTGCCTGGGGAAACTTCATCATGTTGGGAGACAGACGTACGCTCTTGCCGTCGGGAATGAGCTTGAGCACGACCACGGCGGCGAGCCCGAGCGGGATGGACTTCGCCCCGACCTTCGAGGTGGCAACGCTTCCCATCGGCACCAACCGTCCACCTTTCCGCAGAGCTCGGTGCGACCGCCAGAGTTGCCGCGCACCTCCCACGACATCAAACACCGCATCCACTCCGTCGCCGGTCAGAGTATGAATGCGCTCGACGAAGTCCTCGGTGTGGTAGTCGATCGGCACTGCGCCGAGGCTGGACACCACGTCGTGGTTGTGCTGGGAGGCGGTACCGTACATCTCGAGGCCGGCCAGCTGCCCGAGCTGCAGTAGTGCCGTCCCCAACCCCCCGGCTGCACCGTGAACCAGGATGCGCTCACCGCTCCGGACGCGCGCCGTCTGGTGCAGATACAGGTGGGCGGTGAGGTAGTTCACGACTACGCAGACGGCCTCGGCAGCATCCATGCCCAAGGGGACGGGGACCAGTTGGTCGGCGGGTCGGCACAGGTATTCCGAGTAGCCGCCGCCGTCCCCGAAGGTCCAGCAGGCGACCCTCTGTCCCTGTTCGATGGTCGTGACCCCCTCCCCCAGCTTGTCCGCGATGCCGACGATGTCCTCGCCGGGGGTGAAGGGCGGGCGAGGGTCCCCTGGTAGGGAGATGGACCGCACCAACAGGTCGTAGGCGGATACGCCCGCCGCCAGCACCTCGACCCGAACCTCCCCAGGCATCGGCTCAGGGATCTTCTCTTCGATCACCTGCAGCACGTCGGGTGCCCCTCGCCGCGACACAACGATGCGATGGTTCTTCGTTGCTTTCATGCCGACTCCTTCGGTCGAGGCACTGGAGCAGGCCGCACGTTCTCAGGGCCAGTTTGGGCCACGCCGCCAGCCACCCAGCCGTACCCAGCATTCCGGGTGCATGGTGTACTCGCCAGTGTCTGAGGTCCCATTCCAGCCTGTCTTGCGCCCGCACCGCCACTCAACCCAGGACTACGTTCGTCGCACACGGGAGCCGCATCACGAACTGGTTCCGGCAATTGCCCATCGGGCCCTCGCCATCGTGGTGGGCACCAGCTCCGCCATCGCGTGGGTCACGCTCGACGGCACCCCTCCCCTCGTGATTTCGATCATTGCCGGATCGCTTGTGGCCCTCAGGGCATCGTTGGGGAGGAGTCGCGGTCGGACCCCGGGTCCGACCGCGATTTCTTCTCGCCGTGAGGCGCAAAGCCGGCAGGATCCTGCCCCTCGAAGAGTCGATCCTGTCCCTCGCCGTCGATCCGAACCGCTCCGGAGACGGAGAGTTTCACGGCTTTGCGGTGGCACGACAGGCTCGCTGCGGCGCAGGTCAACCGCTCCGGGCCCACTCGACGTCGGACAGGCGTGCAAGCACCTCGAGCAGGGCCTGGGTGCCGCTTCGGCCACCACCCTGAGCTTGGAGCGCCACATACAGTTGGTGCGCCAGCGCCAGACCGGGGACCGAGAGCTGCATCTGCTTTGCCTCATCGAGAGCGATGCCCATGTCCTTGACGAAATGATCGACGAAGAAGCCGGGAGCGAAGTCGCCGGCGAGCATCCGGGGACCGTAGTTGCTGAGCGACCACGAACCTGCAGCACCGCCGCTGACGGCTTCGAGCGTCTTGTCGAGGTCGAGCCCGGCTTGCTGAGCGTACAGCAGCGCTTCGCTCACACCGATCATCCCGGTGGCAATCAGGATCTGATTGACCATCTTGGTGTGCTGGCCCGCACCCGGACCGCCGAGGTGCACCACGGTCTCCCCCATCACCTCGAACACGGGCCACACGCGAGCCACGTCGACCGCGTCTCCACCGACCATGATCGACAGAGTCGCATCGCGAGCGCCGACGTCGCCGCCGGAGACGGGCGCGTCGACGGCCCCGACCCCTCGTGAGGCAGCGGCGGCGTGGATCTCTACCGCAAGCGACGGCTCGCTCGTCGTCATGTCGACGACGATGCTCCCCCGCGCCGCGTTCTCAACCGCGCCGCCTGCGCCCAGGAACACCTCTCGGACATCGGCTGGATAACCGACGATCGCAAAGGTCACGTCCGACACGGCGGCGACCTCGCCGGGACCGTCCGCCCATGCGGCGCCACGCCTCACCAGATCGGCGGCTCGGTCACGGGTGCGGCTGTAGACCGTCAACGGATACCCGGCGTCGAGGAGATGGCCGCACATGGATGCGCCCATCACCCCAGTGCCAATCCAGCCGATGCGAGTGCTGTCCGGAGTCGCGACCATTGAACCTCTTCCTGCGATATCGGGTGCCAATCTATCGGTTCCGCCTCGTGGTACCGAGAGCGCTGCCATGCCTGGTGGACGGCCGGCGGGGACACGGTTCCCGATGGCCTCACCTCGAGAGAAAGGAAACGCACGACGGTTGTGCGATCTCGACCCGTGCGAGGGGTTCGCCGATGTCCGATCCCCCGGCCAGCAGCGGCAGGAGGACGATCTCGTTGCTGTGCCGGTTTGCAGCCAGCAGATGGCGACCACTCGGCATCAAGCAGAATCCACGGGGCCACTGTCCGCCAGACGAACGAATCACGGTCCGGCTCAGGCCGCTCGTCATGTCGAACGCACACACCGTCACGCTGTCGTGGCCTCGGTTCGATGCGTAGACGCGGCTCCCCGACCGAGACACATGGATGTCCGCAGCCATGCCGGCTGGCGCTCCTTCCGGGAGCGCCGGCACGGTCTGCCACGGTTGGAGGGCACCGGCCCTTGCGTCGTAGCGATATGCGGTGATCGTGCTGTCGAGTTCGTTGACGACGAACAGGTGCCTCCCATCGGGGTGGAAGGCCATGTGCCGCGGCCCTGCTCCCGGCTTCGTCGCGACGTCGTCGTGCGGCGACAGGGATCCGACATCCGGATCGAAGGCGTAGATGACGACTCGATCGATCCCAAGATCGGCGACGATCAGGAATCGACCCTCGGGCGTGAAAACCGTCGAATGGACATGGGGGCCTGCCTGTCGATCGGCATTCGGCCCGCTGCCGGAGTGCTGCACGGACGATGTCATCTCTCCGAGCCATCCATCGGGCCCGATCGGGAACACGGCGACATTCCCGGTGCCGTAGTTCGAGACGGCCAACCAGCGACCCGAAGCATCAACGCAAACATGACAAGGGTGATCCCCGTCGGTGGACCGCTCGTTGAGGGCGGCGAGATCGACGCCGCCACGACCCCGAGTGATCCGAAAGGCGTGCACCGTTCCCCCTACTCCATCACCGCCGACACTGGTTTCGCTGACGGCAAAGAGATGGTCCCCGCCCGGATGGGTGGCGAGATGAGAGGGATTCCGCACCCCGGCAAAGGTTGCATCGATTCGCAGCCTGCCTTCCGTTTCGTTCACGGTGACCAGATAGATGCCGGCCGCGTCCCCCGGTGCGTAGCTGCCGACAAGCGCCGCGCTCTCCAATGAGGCGGTCACGACCCGAATCTCCAGCACTGCGGCGGATCCGTCGGACATTCGGGTGCCGCCCCGGACTGGGCGTCGATTGCGTTGCGCGCAGTCGGGCGATCAGCCCGCATCGTGCTCCCAGCCCAGTATGTCGCGGGCCTTTCGACAGTCGTAGAACCCGCGAGTTCCACTCAGCGGACCGCGTAATGGCACGTCGGGGTAGTACTGATCTCTGAGATCCAGCGAGGGCGTATCAACCATCGTCTCGGGAGCCACGACGTAGAACGTCTGGTGACCGGTGAAGTCGGCGGATAGCGCCAGAAGGCAGGCGCGAGCCGCCGCCTCCCTGAGGACGTATCCCCATAGATGCCTTTCAGCGATCTTGTCCGGCGAGTCGATCCACGCGAGCGTATCCGAAGCGTCGGCAACGACACCGTGAAGCCTCAAGCTTGCGATCGAGACTTCGTCGTAGCGGCGTGCGATCGCATCTGCTTGTTGCTCACAGATCCACTTCGACAAGCTGTACGGATCCTCGACGTACGCCGGGTGATCCTCGTCGAGAGGGAAATAGTCATAGCGTGGCGGCCAGCGGCTGAATCGCCCCCCTATCGCATTGACACTTGAAGCCTGACACACGCGTCGAATGCCCACAGCGGCTGCCGCATGAAGTGCGTTGTAGCTGGAGACCACGTTGTTGTTGTGAACGACATGGTCTGGATCGAGGCCTGGGCCGGCGATCGCAGCGAGATGGACCAACGCCTCACACCCATCGAGGGCTTCCTCGAGTGCGGCGTATTTCCTGGTGTCGAGCTGAACGAACAGCGAATCCGGGGAGGAAGGCCCGTCCACCGCACGATCGATCGAGACAACGGTGTGGCCGAGAGACACCGCCATTTCGACCACCGCGCGCCCGACGCGGCCTGTGGCGCCGGTAACTGCAATCTTCATCGATCAGCATCCTCGATCGGTTCTCGAAGGGTTTGATGGGCCGCAGACTCTGCCAGCGTGGACCCGCGGGTGTGGGGAACCCTACCGCCCTGGGCGCAGGGCACCATCTCGTTGGCATCGCGTTCACGACAGCCGTCTGGCCGTTTGCGGTAGACGCGGCCTGGACGCAACATGTCGGCGGTGAAGTGCAGGGAGCCGGTCCATGGCAGAAGCTAGCAAGCCCCGCCGGGACACAGCAGAGCAGTTCGACGCGGTGTGCATCGGTGAGACCATGGTCGCCTTCGTCTTCCGCGACGATCCGCGAAGGGCGCTCGCCGTACCCGCAGGCGCCGAATCCAACGTTGCCGCCGGGATGGCGCAACTGGGGTGCCGGACACGATGGGTGTCGCGGGTCGGCGACGACCCGCTCGGGAGATTCATCGAGGATTCGGTCGCCGCCGCCGGGGTCGAGGTCGCCGTCGTCCGGGACGGCTCTCGACCGACTGGCGTGATGACAAAGCACGTGTCCGGTACGGAGAAGGTGGCCCAGTACTACCGCACCGAGAGCGCAGCGTCCAGCCTCTCGGTGTCTGACCTCCAGCGGGCTGGGCGGGCTCACTGGATGCACGTGACCGGCATCACTTCGGCCCTGTCGGAGTCGGCGGCGGGCCTCGTCGACGCCGTCGTGGCTCATCGCGGTCGCCACCGGGGGCGCGTCGCGTTCGACGTCAACCATCGTCCCGTCCTGTGGCCCGATACGGCAACGGCGACGAGCACCTTGCTTGCCCTCTGTCGAGAGGCCGACGTCGTGTTCATCGGCGCCGACGAGGCAGAAGCTCTCTTCGGCATGGCGGATACCGCTTCGCTCGCATCGCTGATCCTCCGCCGCAACGACCAAGAGCTCGTGCTCAAACGAGGCGCCGACCGGGCGACGCTCGTGACCCGAGGTGGTGAGGTGTCCGAGCCTGCATTGCCGGCGCAGGTCGTCGACGTGACGGGTGCCGGCGACGCCTTCGCTGCAGGCTATCTGGCGGCGAGTTCGTTCGGCTGGCCGGTGCGGGCAAGGCTGCGGCTTGGCCATCTCATGGGTTCACGGGTCGTCTCGGTTCTCGATGACGTGCCTCCGCCCTTCACCCCAGCGGAGCGCAACGGGCTGTCTCCTGCTCTGCTCGCCTTGCGATGGGGCGTTCCGGAGTCCACGGACTGAAATGCTCCCGATTGACAGGCTCAGCAACCTACGACTATGTTCTTGGGAGCGCTCCCGAGAGCGCTCCCAAGAGAGGCAAAGCCCCCTGATGAAGTTGACCCTCGAGGAGATCGGACGGATGGCTGGAGTGTCCCGGTCGACGGTGTCCCGCGTGATCAACAACGAGAAGAGCGTCCGTCCGCAAGTGCGCGAGCGGGTCCAGGCTCTGATCAACGAGACCGGCTACCGCCCCAACGCAGCAGCTCGGTCCCTCGCTTCAAACCGCACCGGGGTGATCGGGCTCGTGATACCGCACCGCGTGCACACCCTGTTCGACGATCCGTACTTCCCGCTCCTCATCCAGGGCGTGAGCCACGCCAGCAATCTCGCCGAGGTGACCTTGTCGCTCTTCCTCTTTGAAAGCGAGACCGAGGAACAAGATCTCTACCCACGGCTCATGGGCTCCGGAGCTGTCGATGGGGTCGTCATCACAGCCACCCGGATGGGCGATCTGCTCCTCAGACGGCTCGCCAGTGACCAGCTTCCCTACGTGGTCATCGGTCGGCCCGATGCGGCGGAGGGGGTGACCTACGTCGATGTCGACAATCACGGTGGGGCACGCCGCGCCGCGCTCCACCTGTGCAGCCTCGGGTACCAACGTATTGCGTACATCGGGGCGCCGACCAATACGACCGCCGGCGTCGATCGCCGTTCCGGATTCCTGGAGGGCCTGGCCGTGTGCGGCGCGACACCGAGCGACGACTTGATGTGCGACGGCGACTACACGGAGGAGAGCGGTTACCTCGCCATGCATGCGCTCCTCTCGGCCGATCCGGATGCAGCGTTCGTGGCCACCGACACCATGGCGGTCGGCGCGCTGCGTGCCTTGAACGAGGCGGGCGTTTCCGTTCCCAATGAGGTCGGTCTCATGAGCTTCGATGGGCTGCCACCGTCGGAGCGCTCCCTGCCGAGGCTCACCACCGTTCGCCAGCCGGTCACGGAGACCGGGGTACGTGCCGTGGAGCTTCTGCTCGGCTTGGTGAATGGGGACATCGAAGGTCCGGTCCACGAGATCGTTCCCACGGAGCTCATCGTCCGCGAATCCTGCGGAGCGTCGCGGCGCTCGGCCGGCGAACCCACTCACGATTGACCAAGGAGGATGACTGTGCGACCACCACCCGCCCCGCGCCCGGTCAGGGACGCGATCCTCGCGGCAGACTTTCCGACTTACGCAATGAAAGGACTTCCCCAGTACGGGGAGGCATGAGAGGAGCAACAGAAATGAAGCGATCGAGATGGCTGGCCTTGGTGCTTGCCCTGATACTCGTGGTCGCCGCATGCGGCGGCGATGACGACGCAGCCGATGATTCAGGCGATACCGCCACGACGGCTGGAGCGGATGCCGGGGGCACGGATACAACCGCTGCTCCACTGGATGAACCCGTCACACTTCGGGTCCTCGTCCATTCGCAGGAACCGATGACGACGTTCGTGCAAGATTTCAGCAGGGACTTCGAGGCGGCGAATCCCGGCGTCACGGTCGACGTGTCGGTAGTCGGCGCCGACGACCTTGCCACCGTCACCCAGACCCGTTTGTCTGCCAACGACATCGACGTCATCGACATGTTCGGCTTCGCCAATCCGGTTCAGCCGTACATGGGCAATGCGACGCCGCCGGCGTGGCAGACCCTGATCGACGCCGGGCTGCTGCTGGACATCACCGACGAGCCGTGGGTCGCCAACTATGACACCGCCTCCATCGAGCAGGCCGGCACGTTCGAAGGTCGGGTGTACTCGGTCAACCTGGGCCGCACCGTATATGGCGGCATGTTCGTGAACAACGACCTGCTCGCAGAGGTTGGAGTCGACATCCCAACCACGTGGAGCGAACTGGTCAGCGTGTGCGAGACCGTCGTAGCTTCCGGCAACCAGTGCATGACCAACGGCGGCGCCGACGGCTGGCCCGTCTTCGTGGGCACCTACGGCCTGCTCGGGGCGCTGTACCCCGATCAGGAGGCACTCGTCGAGGGTCTCTACACGGGCGCCATCAAGTGGGATGACCCCGACGTTGCCCCGCTGTGGGAGCGTTTCCAGATCTACGCCCAGGACATGCTCGAGGCGGGTACGACGGGTCTCGCCCACGATGCGGCGACGTTCCGGTACGCAGCTGGTGACGTGGCATTCCTGCCCACCGGTGCGTGGCAGGCCCCCAACCTCGAAGGCGAAGCCACCTTCGACTGGACGTATGTCCCCTTCCCGGGTAGCGACAACGCTGCAGACAACGAATTGCTCTTCGGCAAGTACGACCAGGGCTGGTCGATCGCAGCGAACTCGCCGAACGTCGACGTGGCCAAGGCCTACGTGGCGGCGTTCTCCGATCCGGCCACCTACCAGGAGTTCGTGGATGTGACCGGGTTCATCCCGACGCAGCCGTCGGCCACCCTGGACACCACTCTGGGGCAAGCCCTCGCGCCATATCTCGAGAACTACCGGGTGGGCTTCGAGCAGTACTGGGTGCAGCCGGCAGGTGCCGGACAATGGGCCAACGGCTCGCAGGGCGCGTCGTGGTTCGCGCCCTTCAACGAGTGGGAAGATCCTGCGGCACTGGCTACCCAGTCACAGATCGACCTGCAAGCTGCGCTGGACGAGTTGGGCTAGACCAGCTGGAACACGTGCGGACTCCCCACCCACCAGGCGGGGAGTCCGCACTCTCCCAGCGCGAGCTGATCGAGGGAGCGCATGGCCATCCAGATCGTCAAGAAGACCTACCTATTCGGTCACGGCCGGAGGCGATGGGCGCCGCTGCTGCTGCTCATCCCCGGATTTGGACTATATCTGTTGATTTCGTTTGGTCCCTCGCTGGCCACCGCCGTCTACTCGTTTACGGATGCATCGGGCATTCGCGGCGCTGCCATCAACTGGATCGGCTTCGAAAACTACGACGAGTTCTTATTCCGCGGGCTCGCCTCTCGCGACAACCTGGCCGCGCTCCAGCGCACTTTGACGTTCATGATCGTCGTCACCGGGGTGCAGTTCAGCCTCGGCCTGGCGCTCGCTCTGCTGCTGAATCAGAAGCTCAAGGGCCGGACCTTCTTCCGGACCCTGTTCTTCCTCCCGGTCATTTTGGGCGTGGTCATTCAGGGACTCATGTGGAAGCTGTTCCTCTTCCCCGGCGGTGGCCCCGTCGCCGAGGTATTCGGCTGGTTCGGCATTCAGTCGGAGTTCCTCGGCGGAGCACCCACCGAAGCCTTCATCTGGGTGATGGTCGTCCAGATCTGGGCCAACGCCGGCATCACCATGGTCATCTTCTTGGCGGGCATGCAAACAATCGACGAGACCCTGTACGAAGCGGCTCGGATCGACGGTGCCGGAGGCTGGGCGCTCTTCAAGAGCATCACCTGGCCGCAGCTGACTCCCGCCATCAACACCAACTTCCTGTTGAACATCATCGGCTCGCTGCAGGCCTGGCAGCTCTTCTTGGTCCTCATCGGATACCGCCCCGGCACCCAAGTGCTCGGCTACCTCGTGTTCGCCGAAGGCTTCGGGCAAACAACAGGTTCCGTCAGTGGCGCCTTCCGCCAGGGGTACGCTGCCGCCGCCTCGATCGTGCTGTTCTTCCTGGTGTTGGTTCTGGGACTATCCGCCAACTGGTTCGTCCAGCGTAGAGAGAGGAAGTACCTCGGATGACTCTCCCTGAAGAAAGCTTCTCGCAGACGATCCTTCCCAAATTGGATCGAGAACCGCCCACCCTGGAGCGGCCCGGCAAACGATTCCCTTGGGGGAAGATCGCTTCCTACGTCGCCCTCGGCCTGTTCTCAATCTTGTACATCGCACCGCTGTTCATGCTCGTCAACGCATCGTTCAAGCCACTTTCGGAGTTCTTCAGGGATCCGATCAGCCTGGCGTCGAGCATCAACTTCGACAACTACACGAAGGCCTGGGAACTCGCCAACTTCCCGCGCTACATGGTCAATTCGGCGCTGTACACGGCCGTCGCAACGGCGGTCTTCGTCGTCACGTCGGTATTCGTAGCGTTCCCAATCGCCCGCGGGATCATCAAAGGTGGCGGAGCGCTGCTGACGTTCTACGTCGTTGCCCTGTTCCTACCACCGGCGCTGATTCCTCAGTTCCAGCTGATCCTGAATCTGGGTCTGTACAACTCTCGTTCGGGCTACATCCTGCTCTTCCTGGTCAATGCCATAGGGATGATCATTCTCGTCAATTACATCAAGTCGATTCCCAGGGAGCTAGACGAGTCCGCAGCGGTGGATGGCTGCGGCTATTTCCGCTTCGTGTGGTCGATCGTCATGCCACTCATCCGACCGGCGATTGCCACGGTCACCGTATTGCACGCGATCGGTATCTGGAACGAGCTGATCCTGCCAACGATCTACCTGACGGACTCCGACCTGTACCCGATCACGCGTGGTCTGATCGTGTTCGAAGGTCAGTACGGCAGTGACTGGCCGGCGCTGGCCAGCGCAGTGCTCATGCTGATGCTCCCGATGCTGATCCTCTTCATGTTCCTGCAGCGCTACATCATTGGCGGTCTCACATCCGGCGCCGTCAAGGGATAGGGCGAGGCGAACGGCGATCATGCCTATCGGTGATCTCGAATCTGCGACGGGTGCTGCTCAACGCTCACCCGACCACGTCGGGCTGGAACGGAGCGACCGGCGGGCACCGGTCACGATCGTCGACGTCCACGCGATCCTGACCCGGCCCGCGCACTCACGCCTGGTGATCGTCAAGGTGGTCACTTCCGAGGACGGTCTCTACGGTCTCGGCTGTGCCACCTACACGCAGCGTGTTTTTGCGGTTCAGGCCTTCATCCAACGTCACCTGAAGCCGTTCCTGATCGGCCGCGATGTGGATCGCATCGAAGAGATCTGGCAGATGTCGATGGTCAACGGATACTGGCGCAATGGTCCTGTCGGCAACAACGCTATCTCGGGTGTCGACCAGGCCCTGTGGGACATCAAGGGCAAGCGAGCGGGAATGCCGGTGTACCAGCTCGTTGGCGGCAAGAGCCGCGAAGCGGCTGCCGTGTATGTCCACGCTGACGGCCTCGATCCGCGCGAGGTAACCGAGAACGCGCAGCGCCTCGTCGACGAAGGCTATCGCCACGTGCGCATCCAGATGGGCGGCTACGGGGGTCGAACGGCTGAAGCGCACCGGCCGCACGGAGCGCCCAAGGGCAACTACTTCGACCCGCGGGCGTACGGGCGTGCGATGCTCCCGATGATCCAACACGTGCGCGAGGATCTGGACGACGACATCGAGCTGCTCCACGACGTCCACGAACGACTCCACCCAATCGACGCCGTCCAGTTCGCCAAGGACGTCGAGCCGTTCAGGCTGTTCTTCCTCGAGGATCCCCTCGCTCCGGAGGACATCGACTGGTTCTCGAACATCCGGGGGCAGGCGGCGACGCCGCTCGCCATGGGTGAGCTCTTCAACAATCCACACGAATGGCAGAGGCTGATCACCGGCAGGCTCATCGACTTCATCCGCATGCACATCAGCCAGATCGGCGGTTTCACCCCGGCCCGCAACGTGGCTGCGTTCGCCGCCATGTACGGCATCCGCACCGCATGGCATGGCCCGAGCGACACCTCGCCGGTGGGACACGCAGCCAACCTCCACCTCGACGTGTCGGCCCCCAACTTCGGGATCCAGGAGTGGTATCGGCCCTCCGAGCTCGAGTACGAGATGTTTCCCGGCATGCCCCGGGTGGAGGCGGGATATCTCTATCCAAACGACCGGCCCGGTCTCGGCATCGACATCGACGAAGGGCTGGCGGCGCAGTACCCCTGCTCGGAGCACGTCGTGGAGTGGACCCAGACCCGGCTGCCTGACGGCAGTGCGGTGCGGCCATGAGTCGCAGGGCTGCGACGCTCGATCCGTTCGCTGAGCTGGTGGCGCAACGCCGCATTTCTCGTTGTCGTCGCGCTGGGCGCCTCGGCGCTGCGGAACGGCGTCGTCCGGCAACGACGAAAACGTGGCCGCTGACGCCCACGACCGTGGCGCTGGAGACCACGACGACCGTGGCTCCCACCACGACCACGACGATCGCAACGCCGCCACCAATCCCCGCTGAGCCGCCGGAGGGCTTCGAGCTGGTGTGGAGCGACGAGTTCGACGGAGACACCATCGACCCGGCGAACTGGACGTACGACATCGGCGGCTGGGGGTGGGGCAACGGCGAGTCGCAGTACTACACCGATCGCCCCGAGAACGCCCGGCTGCAGAACGGGTTGCTGGTGGTCGAGGGCCGCCAGGAGCGCTTCGAGGAGTCGTACTACACCTCGGCCCGACTCAAGACCCAGGGCCTCCAGGAGTTCCAATACGGCTATCTCGAGGCGCGGATCAAGGTTCCGGAGGGCCAGGGCATGTGGCCGGCCTTCTGGATGCTCGGCGCCGATTTCGGCCGCGACACCGAGAATCCCGACGACAGCAACTGGCCGACGTCGGGGAGATCGACATCATGGAATTCGTCGGCAAGGAGCCGATTCTCGCCTACGGCAACCTGCACGGCCCGGGCTATTCCGGCGCCGGCAGTCTCGGCAGCACGTATCGACACGACGGACCGATTCCAGACGAATTTCACACCTACGCCGTCGAATGGGACGTCGACGGCATCCGCTGGTTCTTCGACGGCGAGCAGTACGGGGAGAAGAGCAGCGACATCGTTGGAGACCGCTGGGTCTTCGACCAGCCGTTCTTCTTCATTCTCAACCTGGCGCTGGGCGGCACCATGCCGGGACCCATTGGTTTGGATGTGGAGTTTCCGAAGTTCATGTACGTCGACTACGTGCGGGTCTACCAAAGGGCCGGCGACGCCGGCGGGTGAGCGTCTGCAGCACATTTCGAAGAGAGAGCGACAAGTCAATCGGCGAGAATGCCGAACGAGAGAGAAAAAGAAGGGGATGACCATGGTTCAGGTGGGTAGAAGGAGACTGACTGCCGTCCTGCTGGCGATCGTGCTGGCGGCGTCGGCGCTCGTATTGCTGCCGGCAGTCTCGCCGAGCGCACAAGCTGCGCCGCCGGTGGGTCCGGACAAGCTGGCCGACTTCGAGGGCGGAGTGCCTAGTGGGTGGTTCACGTTCTTCGGCGGGAGCACGGTGACCACCTCGACGCAGGTCGTCGCCGAAACGGATCCGCTTGCGCGACCAGCGCAGGCGGGAGACAACGAGATCACTGGTCGCCGACTTCAACGTGTTCGACTTCGGTGGCTTCGGCCAGGAATACGCCACCAACGTAGGCCCCCAGGACTGGAGCTTGGCCGACGGGTTCAGCTTCTGGTTCTACGGGACCGGATCGGGACTCACGTACCAGGCAGAGATCTCCGACAACCGGTCCGATCCCGACACCGACACGTCAGAGCGCTTCGACTACGAATTCACCGACACCACGGCGGGATGGCAACGCATCTCGATCCCATGGTCAGAATTCACCCGGGCGACCGATTTCCAGCCGGGAGGAGCGCCGGACGATGGCTTCACCCTGACCGAGATCTGGGCCTGGGCGATCGTGCTGCCGCAGGGCGCAGACATCGTGTACTTCGACGATTTCGGTGTGGACAACCACGTGATCGACGACTTCGACGATCTCGCCGCTGGCACCCTGCCGAGTGGCGCCGACACAGCAACCGGAGTACCCGTCGGGTTCTTCACGTTCAGCGACGGCAGCCCGGTGGCGATCACCAACGACGCGGCACCGCCGCTCAGCTTCGAGTATGGGGCGCCCAACTCGGCGATCGCCACGACGATGACCGTCGGCTCGTTCGCCGGATTCATTCACAACTTCGCCAACGAGGCGCTCGACACGTGGACGCCGCAGGATTGGTCGGATTACGAGGGCTTCGCCTTCTGGCTCCACGGCCAGAACACCGGCACGGATCTGTTCATCGACCTCATCGAGAACCGCAACCCGGGATCGACCGGCGACGACGCTGAGCGGTGGTCGGTGGCACTCGTCGATGACTTCAGCGGCTGGCAGTACTTCGAGTTCGCCTTCGATGACTTCTTCCGCAAGGACATCGGCAACGGCGCCCCCAACGACGGGTTCACGCGCCAGGAGATGCACGGCTGGGCGTTCGGCGCCCTCAACACGGGCGGCAACGAGTACACGTGGCATCTCGACGGGGTGAGCCTCTACGGCTCGGCCGGGTCGATTCCGCTCACCGTGGCCTTCAGTCAGGGCATATTCGAGGTCGACGAGGGCACGACCGGGGACATCACGATCAAGCTCAACCGGCCCATGGTCGACAGCGACCCCGCTGCCGTATCGATCGACTACACGACAGAGCCGGCAACGGCCGAGGCGGGACGTGACTACACGCCAACCAGCGGGACGCTGACCTTTGTGCAGGGCGGCCCCCAAGAGCAGAGCTTCCCGATCGAGACGTTCGCCGACGGGAAGTTCACCGGGAACCTGCGGATCGTGCTGCGGCTCGCCAATCCCGTCGATGTGGAGCTCGGCTTCATCCGGCAGTCGTCGGCGCTGATCATCGATCAGGACCCCTACGACCCGTTGCTGCTCGACGACTTCGAGGGCTTCCCGTATCTGTGGGATTCCACGGAGAACGTCAGCTTGACCAATCTCGAGCTCGCCGCCGGCGACCCGTTGGCCGTTCCCGGTCAGGGAGACTACGAGGGCGTCTTGCAGGCGACAGTGCCGTTGCACGTCGCCATCGACGTCGAGGGGCGGGTGTGCAATCAGGGCAACGGCGTGGTGCCCATCGCCCTCCTGAGCACCCCGGACTTCGATGCGACGACCGTGGACCACACGACGGTGTCCATGGGCAATGCCACCGAGACACATGTGGACAAGAAGACGGGAGTCGCCAAGCGTCACGAGGAGGACGCCAACGGTGACGGTCTCACCGATCTCGTCTTCCACTTCCGGTTCGACGAGAGCGGGCTGCTCTGCGATCCGGACGTCGTGCCGTTCAACGGTTACACGTTCGACGGTCAGCCGATCACGGCGGGTGGCTCCGACGCGAGCTTTGGCCGCGACTTCCCGCTCGGGCAGAACTGGTCCGAGGCCGAGTCGCTGAGCTTCTGGTACTACGGCTCTGGCGAAGGCGATGTCATCAACCTCGAGGTGAAGGACAACCGCGCTCCCGATCCCGGCCCGGCCGGCTGGGAGATGGTCTGGAGCGACGAGTTCAACGATCCGGCCGGCACACCGCCGAACCCCGCCAACTGGGGCTACGAGATCGGTGACGTGACACCGGACGGCAAGAACGGCTGGGGCAACGAGGAGCGTCAGTACTACACCGACGATCCCGCCAACGCGGCGATGGACGGCGACGGCAACCTCGTGATCACCTTGCGTGATGCCGATGGCTCACTCGAGTGCTACTACGGCACGTGCGAGTACACCTCGGCGCGCTTGCTCACGCAGGACCGGCAGGAGTTCGCCTACGGTCGCATCGAGTCACGCCTGCTCGTGCCCGATGGCGCCGACGGGCTGTGGCCGGCGTTCTGGAGCCTCGGCACGGACATCACTCGCAACCCGTGGCCGGGTGCCGGCGAGATCGACTTCATGGAGTACGTGAGCCGGCTGCCCAACGGAGATCTTCGGGACCATCCATGGTCCGGGCTACTCGGGTGGCGCCAGCTTCGGCAACGTGTACGACTTCGGCGAACCGGTCTACAACGACTACCACACGTTCACCGTCGAGTGGCAGCCGGACCTGATCACCTGGTATGTCGACGGCATCCAGTACCACCAGGCCGAGCCGTCCGACGTTCCCGGTCCTTGGGTCTTCGACAAGCCGTTCTTCTTCCTGCTCAACTTCGCCATCGGCGGCAACTTCGGCGGAACCATCGCTGACGATCTCGTGCTTCCTCAGGAGTACGCGATCGACTATGTCCGGGTCTATCAGGCCCCGGATACGGCGGAGCGGTTCGAAGCGGCGTTCGTGGACGATGTCGCCGGCTGGAGAGAGGTGACGATTCCGTTCACCGACCTCGTTCGCAGCGCCAACCAGCCGGATGGTGCACCGAACGACGGCCTGACGCTCAGCGACGTCTGGGGCTACGGCTTCGGCGTGCCGGACGGAACGGCGACGGGCTCGGTCGCTGCTCGATCAGGTGCGGGTCGTCCCGTTCCCGCCGCCGACCGAGATCACCGTGATCAATAGCAACAATGCCGGCGACGGCTCGCTGCGTGAGGCGGTGGCCGACATCGCCGACGGCGGTACGATCACCTTCGATCCGGCGCTCGCAGGCAGCACCGTGGAGCTGTTGGCGCCAATCACGCTCATGCGTGACGTCACCATCGACGCCTCTGATGCCCCGGGCATCTCGTTGGATGGCTTGGCGACGGATCGTGTCCTGATCGTCGACTCGGCGGCGACGGCAACGGTGTCGCACCTGACGATGCAGAACGGGTTCGGCTTCCAGCTCGCAGGCTGTGTGCTCAACAACGGGAGTCTGACGCTGGACCACGCAACGGTGACCGGTTGTCTGATGACGACCGACGCCGGCGACTTCTGGCAAGGCGGCGGCGGCATCTACAGCGGGGACGGCGCCACGCTCAACCTCGTCGACAGCACGGTGTCGGACAACACGGCGCAATGGTCGGGAGGAGGCGTGTACAGCTTCTTCAACACGACCACCACGGTCGTGCGGAGCACGATCAGTGGAAATGTGTCCAACGATGTGGGCGGCGCCTTCCGATTGCTCGGCAATGCCGAGATCGTGAACAGCACGATCAGCGGCAACACGTCGACCGGATGGCACGGGGGCGCGATCTTCCAGACCGACGGAGACGTCAGCATTCTGAATTCGACGATTGCCAACAACGTCGCTCCGGACTTCGCATCATCGACGCTCTTCATCGGTCAGTTCGGTGGAGCCTTCGTCCCGACACTCACGCTGACGAACACGATCATCACCGGCAACCAGTTCTACGCCTGCGAGAGGTTTGCTTCGGGCACCGAGGGCAACGTCGTCTCCGGCGGCAACAACGTCGTTCAGGACGACACCTGCAATCCGGTTGCCAGTGATCAAGTCATCGCGGATGCCATGATCGGTTCTCTCGCCGACAACGGTGGACCCACGCTGACCCACGCTCTCCAACCGGGGAGCCCTGCGATCGATGCGGCCGACACGGCGGCGTGCCCGGACGTCGATCAGCGTGGTGTTGCCAGGGATGCAGCGTGCGACGTCGGCTCGTTCGAGTTCGTTCCTTGATGCGACACGATGCGCCCTCGCAGCGTTCGATTCCGGCCGAGGTCTTTGGGTCCCGGCCGGAATCGGCCGCGGCTGCGGGATGGTGCGGTCGCGTGATCCCACACAAGTGGGCGGCACGCCTCGTCTCCGACATGACGCTCGCGGAGAAGATTGGACAGATGGCCCAGGTCGACAAGGGCAGCATCACCCCTGCCGAAGTGGCCGACCAACACATCGGTTCGATCCTGAGCGGGGGCGGCGGCAACCCGCCGTCCAACAGCCCGGGTGCATGGTCCGACATGGTGCACTCGTACCTGGCAGCGGGCCGGGACACCCGGCTCGGCATCCCCGTCGTGTACGGGGTCGACGCCGTACACGGCCACAACAACGTGCGCGGTGCGACGATCTTCCCCCACAACATTGGTTTGGGTGCCGCTGACGACGCCGACCTCGTCAGTCGCATTGGCCGAGCGACGGCGCAGGAGATGGCGGCGACAGGTGTGCGCTGGACGTTCGCCCCGACAGTCGCAGTTGCCCAGGACATCCGGTGGGGACGAACGTACGAGAGCTACGGCCGCGATCAAGCAGCTGTGGCTCGGCTCGGTGCCGGTCTGGTTACCGGTCTTCGCGACGACTCTGATGGTGCCGTTCCCGTGATGGCGTGTCTCAAGCACTTCGTGGGCGACGGCGGTGCGTCATGGGGTTCGGTCACGCCCCCGTCGTGGGTGGACTGGTGGAAGGAATGGGGGCCGCAATGGCGCATCGACCAGGGCGATACGAGGGTGGCTGAGGACGAGCTGCGATCGGTTCACCTTGCGCCGTACGCCGCTGGGATAGCGGCAGGTGCGGAGACGGTCATGGCCTCCTACAGCTCCTGGAACGGCGACAAGCTCCACGGCCACCGCTACCTACTCAGCGATGTGCTCAAGGACGAACTCGGATTCGACGGATTCGTCGTGACGGATTGGATGGGGCTCGATCAGCTTGCCCCCAGCTACGAAGACTCCGTCGTCACGGCGATCAACGCCGGCGTCGACATGGTGATGGTGCCGTTCGACTATCGCCGGTTCATCACCGCGACCACGGACGCCGTTGCCGGCGGTCGGATACCAATGGGCCGTATCGATGACGCCGTGCAGCGGGTACTCGCAGCGAAAGCTGGGATCGGGCTGCTGGAGCCGGCAGACGGACCGCCGCTCAGCGTTGTCGGCGCAGCCGGGCACCGCGCCCTGGCCGCCGAAGCAGCAAGACGGAGCGCGGTGCTGCTCGCCAACGACGGGCTCCTGCCTCTTCGAAATGCCTCCGAGCCGCTCTACCTGGCAGGCGCCGCCGCCGACGACGTCGGTCTGCAATGCGGCGGATGGAGCATCGAGTGGCAAGGGGCGACGGGGCGCATCACCGAGGGGACCACCTTGCGCCAGGCCCTCGAGGCGGCGCTTCCCGACGCGTGCTTCTCCGCAGATGGGCGATTCCCCGGCGACGAGATGCTGAAGGTTGGCGTGGTCTGCGTAGCGGAGGAGCCGTACGCAGAAGGCGTCGGGGACTGTGCAGTCCCCGACGTGCGTGCCGAGGATCGCCTCGTATTTGAGCGAATGCGGGCGCGATGCGAACGACTGGTGCTCGTGATCTACAGCGGACGGCCCCTCGTCGTCACCGATCTCATCTCCAGAGCCGACGCCACCGTTGCCGCCTGGCTCCCAGGAACAGAAGCCACGGAGCTACCCGGGTTGCTGCTCGGCCGCTGGGCCTTCGAGGGTCGGCTGCCACAACCGTGGCCGCGGACCGCTGCGGACCTGGAGGCTGCAAACGGCTCGCCGATGTATCCATTCGGCTACGGACTTGGGCGAGGAGGCTCTCCGTCATGACGCGTGGAACCCCGATGCTGACGACCTGTGCAGAGGGCCTCATCGAGATCGACCGGGACACCTTCTACGTCATCCCTGATCTCTCAGACCTCGAGCCGTTCTTGATGAGCCTCGTCAGCGACGCCGACCATTGGTGCTTCATATCGAGCAGCGGAGGGCTCACCGCCGGACGCCGAGATGCCTCGACTGCGTTGTTTCCCTATGAGACGGATGACCGCCTCCACTCCGCGACCGGGATCAGCGGACCGGTCACGGTGATCCGTGTTGCCGAGAATGGCGGCCCGCGGGTGTGGCAACCGTTTGGGCGGCACGCCGAGCCGGGCGTCCATCGCGCCATTGCCAAATCCACCCTGGGCAATGTGGTGGTGTTCGAAGAAGCGAACGAAGCGCTCGGCCTGGTGATGCGCTATCGCTGGGCAACAAGCGACCGCTTCGGCTTCGTCAGGAGCGTCTCACTCGCCAACATCGGTGCCTCGTCGAAGCGCGTCACGATCACCGACGGCATCGTCAACGTGCTCCCGGATGGGTTGACGCCGGCTCAGTGCCAATCGATGAGCAACCTCACGAACGCCTACCGCCGCAGCGAGCTCGTCGGCGGCTCGGCCGGTCTCGCTCTCCACACCATGGAAGCGCTGATGACCGACCAGGCGATCCCCGCAGAAGCGCTGCGCGCCACGGTCACCTGGTCCATCGGGCCCGGGGCGGCGCGCGTGACGCTCGACGGCAGAGCGGCGGACGCCAGCCGAACCGGCGAGCAGATCACCGCACAGACGCTGCTTACCGGACGGCCGGGAGCCCATCTCGTCACCGCTGAGACGATCCTCGAGCCCGGAGCCTCGACGGAATGGCACATCATCGCTGACGTTGCCCAAGACCACGCGGCGATTGCCGCGCTCGAAGCGTATCTCGCATCGGCAGCCGACCCCGCTGCCGACGTCGCGGCCTCGGTGCGACGAGGCTCGAGGGCCCTCAGCGCCAAGCTTGCAGCGGCGGATGCGATGCAACACACCGGCGATGATCGCGCCACGGTGCATCATGCGGCCAACGTGCTCTTCAACATCATGCGCGGCGGCGTGTTCGAGAACGGCTACGTCTGCGAGACGGCCGACTTCGTGCGATTCATCGGGGAACGCAACCGTGCCGTGGAAGCCACGCACGTCGGCATGCTGGCGAACCTTCCTGCCGAGTTGCCACACTCCGAGTTGGTGGGGCGAGCCGCAGCCACCGAGGATCCCGACCTCGAGCGACTCGCTCGCGAGTACCTCCCGTTGTCGTTCTCCCGGCGCCACGGCGACCCGAGCCGACCCTGGAATCAGTTCTCGATTCGAGTGAAGGAGCCAGACGGCAGACCGGTCTTGCGGCATGAGGGCAATTGGCGAGACATCTTCCAGAACTGGGAAGCACTGTGTCTCAGCTTCCCGGCATACCTGCCGTCGATGGTGACGGTGTTCGTGAACGCCTCGACGGTCGATGGCTTCAATCCCTACCGGATCACGCGCGCCGGCTTCGAGTGGGAGGTTCCGGAGCCCGAGAATCCTTGGAGCAACATCGGCTATTGGGGCGACCATCAGATCGTCTACCTGCTGCGCTTGCTCGAATCAGCGGATCGCATGGTTCCGGGTGCGATCGATTCGCTGCTGGAGCGTCGCATCTTCACCTATGCCGACGTGCCCTATCGACTCAGAACCTACGACGATCTGGTTGCCGACCCCCGATCGTCGATCACGTATGACGTCGATGCAGCGCGCCGCACATTCGCCCGCTCCGCGCAGATCGGCGGCGACGGCAAGTTACTGACCGACGATCGCGACGGCGTGTACCACGTGTCGCTTCTCGAGAAGCTCCTGGTCCCCGCACTCAGCAAGCTCTCGTCGTACGTGCCGGGCGGCGGGATCTGGATGAACACCCAGCGTCCCGAGTGGAATGACGCCAACAACGCACTCGTGGGCTACGGGCTCTCGATGGTGACGCTCTATCACCTCCGTCGTTACCTGAGTTGGCTGATGACTGTCGTCGACCGTCTTGACTCGGAGTCGATCGCGATGTCTGCCGAAGTCGTCATTTGGCTTCGGGAGCTCATCGACGTGTTGCGATCCGGCGACGCCGGAACACCCAGCGGCATGAACGACCGCGATCGTGCCACGATCATGCAAGCTCTCGGTCGAGCGTTCTCGGCATACCGCGCCAAGGTCTACGCAGAGGGCTTCAGCGGATCTGTCCAAGTCCCCGTCGACGCCGTCAAGGAGCTGTGCGCCCTTGCACTGCCCCAGATGGATGCGACGATTCGTGTGAATCGACGTGCGGACGGCCTCTACCACTCGTACAACCTGATCCGTTTCGACGCGGAGGGGCGAACGGCGTCCATCGAGGTGCTCCCGGAGATGCTCGAAGGTCAGGTGGCGGCGCTCAGTTCCGGCGTGCTCGAGCCTGCGGAGGCCGCCGACGTTGTGGATGCGCTGTATGCAAGTGCGCTGTACCGGCCCGACCAGAACAGCTTCGTTCTGTATCCAAACCGCCGTCCACCACCGTTTCTGCAGAAGAATCTCATTCCCGGCGAGCTCGTCGCTTCGAATCCGCTCTTCGTCGAGCTTCTCGCCGCCGGGGACTCGACGCTGGTCTCGCTGGACGTTGCGGGTCGGCACCACTTCAACGCCGACCTGAAGAATGCCGGTGAACTGGCGAAGGCGCTGGACCGGCTGTCTGCTGATCCGGCATGGCGCCCACTGGTCGATGCCCACCGCAGTGCAACGCTCGACGCCTACGAAGCCGTATTCAATCACCATGCATTCACGGGTCGGTCCGGCGCCATGTACGCCTACGAGGGACTGGGGTCGATCTACTGGCACATGGTGGCGAAGCTGCTGGTCGCCACCCAGGAGTGCGTGCGTGAGGCCCAACGGTCCGGCGCTGCGGCGGATGTGGTCGACCGGCTGCGCCGGAGCTACTACCGGATACGAAGCGGACTCGGGTTCAACAAGACGGCGGCCGAATATGGAGCTTTCCCCACGGATCCCTACAGCCACACACCGGCACACGCTGGGGCGCAGCAACCGGGTATGACCGGCCAGGTCAAAGAGGAGATCGTCACCCGGCTCGGGCGAGCTCGGCGTCACGTTCGACGAAGGGCGGTTGTGTTTCGATCCTGTGTTGCTGCAATCGGAGGAGTTTGCTGCTCGAACCCGTGGAATGGACGTTCATCGGGTGCGACGGGGATGCGCAGACGATCGAACTCGATGCGGGCTCATTTGGGCTGACCGTGTGCCAGGTGCCCGTCGTTGCGATCAGAGTCGACGGCGAGGGCGGCATCGACGTGGTGCGATCGGATGGCTCCCTGGAGCACGCTTCCGGCATGCGACTGGACCGGGCAACCAGCCTCGAGATCATCGAGCGGTCGGGTGCCGTGGCGATGGTTCGCGTCCACATCCCGCGAGCAACGCTGGTGGATGTCGCAGCCGACCAGTACTGAGGCCTGGAGCCGCGACAGACGTGTACGCCTAAGGAGTGATCGCTCCCGGCACCCTGATCGTGCTGAACGACTATCCGGCTGGCGATCCCGACGCCCCCGAGCGAGAATCCAGCACCATGTCCACCCAGAAGCACGATCTCCATCGCTACCTCCAGGTTGGGCGCCAGTCGGTGCTGTGGAAGCTCGACGGTCTCTCCGAGTACGACGTCCGCCGTCCGCTGGTGCCGACGGGGACAAATCTCCTGGGTCTCGTCAAGCATCTGGCGTCGGTCGAGCTGGGCTACTTCGGCGATACCTTCGGCCGGCCGCATGGGGAGTCATTGCCGTGGTGGGATGACACTGCCGAGCCGAACGCGGACATGTGGGCCACACCAGATGAGCCCCGAGACGACATCGTGGCGTTGTACCGACGCGCTGCGAAGCACGCGGATGCCACCATCGAGGCGCTCGATCTCGATGCGCTCGGACGGGTCCCCTGGTGGCCACCCGAACGCACCGAGGTGACGCTCCACCTCGTTCTCGTCCATGTGACGGCGGAGACGCACCGCCACGCCGGTCATGCCGACGTCGTCCGCGAGTTGATCGACGGCTCGGCGGGCCTGGTCCCCGGCCGCGAGAACCTCCCGGATCGCGATCAAGCCTGGTGGGCGGCCTACCGGAATCGGGTCGAAGACGCGGCGAAGCAATTCTCGTAGCGTCCCGGCTCCGCTGCCGGAATCACCCAAATCTCTCGACGAGGGCGCCGGCCGGCACGGGCATCAGTCGTGCGATAATCGGGTTGGCGGAGAAAGGATCGCCATCACCGTCGACGACTACTTGGAGAACGCTCCCGAGCCGCAGCGAAACACTCTGACCCACGTCAGAGCATCCCTGCGTCGGATCCTGCCCGACTCCACTGAAGGTCTCTCGTACGGCGTCCCTTCCTTCAAGGTCGACGGCACGCCTGTCGCCGGATACGCGTGGTTCAAGAACCATTGTGGCTACTACCCCCACTCGGGTTTGGTGCTCTCAGGCCTCGAGGATGAGCTGAACGGATATGAGTGGTCGAAGGGCACCCTCAGGTTCCCCATCGATGAACCGCTTCCCGAATCCCTGCTCACCCTTTTGGTAGAGGCTCGGATTCGAGAGCTGGGCACGTAGCTCGTGCGGTTGCTCGTACCGGCCTTCGGACACGCCGCAGCACGGCGCGGGGAAAGGCCAGGCATCGTCCGCCACGACCCAGCCGAGCGCAACGATTGCGCGTGCAGCGCGCAATGCGTCAGACTCAGCATCGACCAGCAGCACCATACCTAGGAGGACCAACGTGTCAGAGAACGGCGCTAGCAAATGCCCCGTGATGAGCGGACCTCACACAGCAGTTGGGATCACGGCGAACCAGCATTGGTGGCCCGATCAGTTGAACCTGAAGATCCTCCGTCAGAACAGCCCCCAAGCGAATCCCATGGGCTCGGACTTCGACTATGCCGCGGCTTTCGACAGCCTGGCTTTCGACGCACTGGCGCGTGACGTCGATGCACTCATGACCCAATCACAGGATTGGTGGCCCGCCGACTACGGCCACTACGGACCCTTCTTCATCCGCATGACGTGGCACGCTGCGGGCACCTACCGCACCTACGACGGCCGCGGCGGCGGTGGCAGCGGCGCCCAGCGCTTCGCTCCGCTGAACAGCTGGCCCGACAACGCCAACCTCGACAAGGCGCGCCGGCTGCTGTGGCCGATCAAGCAGAAGTACGGCAGGAAGATCTCGTGGGCCGACCTGATCATCTTCGCAGGGAACCGCGCTCTAGAAACGATGGGCTTCACGACCTTTGGCTTCGGCGGTGGCCGTGAGGACATCTACGCCCCCGAGGACGACGTCTATTGGGGTCCGGAGCGTGAGTGGCTCGGTGACGAGCGCTACAGCGGCGACCGCGAGCTGGCCAATCCACTTGGCGCGGTGCAGATGGGCTTGATCTACGTCAACCCGGAGGGCCCGAACGGCAAACCGGACCCGATGGCTTCGGCCCGCGACATCCGCGAGACCTTCGCCCGCATGGCCATGAACGACGAGGAGACGGTGGCCCTCACCGCAGGCGGCCACACGTTCGGCAAGGCCCATGGGGCCGCCCCCGACTCCCACCTCGAGGCGGAACCCGAAGGGGCCGGCCTCTCCGAGCAGGGCTTGGGATGGAAGAACGACTTCGGCTCGGGCGTGGGCGACGACAGCATCACCAGCGGCATTGAAGGTCCTTGGACGCCGAACCCCATTCAATGGGACGACGGCTACTTCCACATGCTGTTCTCGTACGAGTGGGAGCTCGCCGAGAGCCCCGCCGGCGCCAAGCAGTGGACTCCGAAGGCTGTCAAAGACGAGGACCTGGCACCGATGGCGCACGACACGTCGAAGACGCAGGTGCCGATGATGACGACCGCCGACATGGCGATGATCACCGATCCCGTGTATCGAGAAATCTCGCAACGTTTCTACGAGCACCCCGACCAATTGGCCGATGCGTTCGCCCGAGCCTGGTACAAGCTGCTGCATCGCGACATGGGCCCCGCCACGCGCTACCTCGGCCCGTGGGTGCCGGACGAGGAGCTCATCTGGCAGGACCCGGTCCCTGCGGTTGACCACGCGCTCATCGATGACGGCGACATCGCCTCGCTCAAGGCGCAGATCCTGGACTCGGATGTGTCGATCTCCCAGTTGGTCTCGACGGCTTGGGCGTCCGCATCGACCTACCGCGACACCGACAAGCGCGGCGGCGCCAACGGGGCCCGCATCCGCCTGTCGCCACAGGCCGATTGGGACGTCAATCTCACGTCAGGTGTGTCGCAGGTGATCGGGGTCCTCGCTGGGATCCGGCAGGAGTTCAACGGCGCACAGGCGGGCGGCAAGCAGGTGTCACTCGCCGACATGATCGTGCTGGGCGGCTGCGCCGCAATCGAGCAGGCGGCCAAGAACGCCGGGTACGACGTACAGGTCCCCTTTGCCCCGGGACGCACCGACGCCACGCAGGAACAGACCGATGTGGAGTCCTTTGCGGTGCTCGAGCCGGCGGCGGACGGGTTCCGCAACTACCAGCAGAAGGGAAGCGAGCTCGCAGCGGAGCACCTGCTGGTCGACAAGGCGTTCATGTTGGCACTGTCGGCACCGGAGATGACCGCACTCGTCGGGGGCATGCGCGTCCTCAACGCCAACGTGGGGCAGTCCCCGCACGGGGTGTTCACCGATCGGCCGGAGACGCTGACCAACGACTTCTTTGTGAATCTGCTCGACATGGGAACCGAATGGAGGCCGACCTCGGAGGCTGAGGACGTGTTCGAGGGCCGCGATCGGAAGACCGGTGCCGTCAAGTGGACCGGCACCCGCGTCGACCTCGTGTTCGGCTCGAACTCCGAGTTGCGGGCGATCGCCGAGGTGTATGGCAGTGACGACGCCGAGGAGAAGCTCGTGCGTGACTTCGTGGCGGCGTGGGACAAGGTCATGAACCTCGACCGGTTCGATCTTGCCTGACCAGAGCACGCACCTGTAACGCAGTGGGAGATCGACATGGTCGATCTCCCACTGCGCGAACGGTGCGTCTGTCGAGGCCCTCAGGTGGTGTGTCGGCAGCCCTGCTCGAGCGCGTCGCAGGATGAGGTCGAGGCCGAATTCGAAAGAATCGCCGAACTCGTACCCGGGCTGGAGCACGTGCTCGACGGTCAAGCCGACCAGATGCGGATAGGCGTCGGCGTCGAAGTCAGCGGCGATGTCGCGTGCCACTGCGACGAACTCGCCCTCCGTCTGGGACGGGAGAGCAGCCTCTTGCAGTGCGAAGCCGTAGACGAACGCATCGAGTACGGCATAGGCATGTGCGGTCATCTGCCAGCTCAGCCCTCCCCCGCGCATGCAGGCGAGCACCGCCTCGTGGTGGCCGAGGTTCTCGGGGCCGGGTGAGGTGCGCGATTCCATGAGAGGTGCCGCCCAGCGGTGCCGGTTCAGGGCCGCACGCGCCGACACGCACCGGTTTCGGAGGGCGGCCGGCCAATCGACCTCTGTCGAAGGCTTGTCGATCTCGGAGAAGACCCGCTCGACCATGCCGTCGACGATCTCGTCCTTCGACGAGACGTAGTGGTAGAGCGTCATTGGTTTGGTGCCGAGCGCGGTCTCCCCCAGCAGCACCCGCGACAACGGAATCAACGCAGAGAAGACGCGTGAGTACGTGCACCAGCTTCGCACCTTCTCCGTCCACGCAGGCGTGGCCGCCGCGGGAATGGAAGCTGGCGCAGAGTCCGTGGATCGGATTCACGCCCACGAGGGCAGCTGCGGCCATCCGATCCGGGATTGCCGCAGCGGTGCGTGGCGCGGCTGCGATCGCGGAACCCCTCAGGGTTCCCCGCCGGGGCCTGATCCCCGTCCACCACCTGCTGAATCTGGACACTACCTGGCTCACTCCGGGCCTGTTGGGCAGCGTTGGACGAAGTCTCGCCGTGGATTACTGTCGCCCTCAGATTCCCATATTCCCGTAGGAGCAGCATGTCGGACTATGCCCATTTCCACCCAAACGGTAGGGAGCCGTCCGCGTTCACCCGCGCATTTCAGGAGGAGCAACGTCGCCGCCTGCCTTTCGACGACGACCGCGATTTCGAGGAGGCTCGGCGGGGATTCATCGCGAGACCCGACTACGACAAGATCATGGCCGACGCTGGCAATGTGGCGTGGGACATGGGCCGCTACGAGTTCCTACTCGAGGGTGAGGACTTCGATTCGATCCATCCTTCGCTGCAGCGCCAGGCGATCCTCAACATGGCCTATGGCGTTTATGAGGTGATGGAGGGCATTTATCAGGTCCGCGGATTCGACCTCGCCAACCTCACGTTTGTGCGGGGAGCAACGGGATGGATCGTATTCGACACCGGCACGACCGTCGAGACGGCGAGAGCCGCTCACGCCCTCGTCAGGCAGCACGTGGAGGATCTGCCGGTCAGCGCCGTGATCCATTCTCACTCGCACATCGACCACTTCGGCGGCGTGCGCGGACTCATCGACGAGGCCGAAGTTCGGGCCGGGACAGTACCCGTCATCGTCCCAGAGGGCTTCATGGAGCATGCCGTCGCAGAGAACGTCTACGCCGGGAATGCGATGCTCCGGCGTGCCTTCTTCCAGTACGGCGGGCTCATGCCTGCCAACCCGTATGGCCACGTCGACCAGGCGATCGGCAAGAACACCGCCGCAGGGCGACCGAGCCTGATCCAACCTTCGCTCGTGATCACCGAGGATGTCGAGCACCACACGGTCGACGGCATCCCAATGGTCTTCCACAACACGCCGGGTACCGAGGCGCCCGCCGAGATGAACACCTACCTACCAGACAAGAAGGCGTTCTGGGCCGCAGAGAACATCGTCGGCACCATCCACAACATCTACACGTTGCGTGGAGCGCTCGTGCGCGATGCGCTCGTCTGGTCGAAGAAGATCGGTGAGGCACTCCATCTCTTCGGAAAGGAGGCAGATGTGATGTTTGCCTCCCACAGTTGGCCCCGGTGGGGGAACGACCGGATCCAGGACGTGATGCGCACCCAGCGCGATGCCTACGCGCATCTCAACAACCACGTGCTGCATCTCGCCAACCAGGGCGTGACGATCAACGAGATCCACAACGTGTACCGCCAACCCGAGTCACTCACGAAGCAGTGGCCGGCGCGTTCCTATCACGGCTCAGAGGAACACAACTCGCGCGCCGTGATCAACCGGTACCTCGGATATTGGGATGCCAATCCCGCGACCTTGATCCCACTGTCGCCGAAGGATTCGGCTCCGCTCTACGTCGAGATGATGGGTGGTTCCGAGCCGATCCTGACGAAGGGTCGGGCGCTCCACGACGAGGGCCGGTACCGGGAAGCGCAAGAGATTCTCAACAAGCTCGTGTATGCCGAGCCCCACAACGTCGATGCCAAGCAGCTGCTCGCCGACGTCTTTGAACAGCTCGGCTACCAGCAGGAAAGCCCCAGCGTACGGAACAGCTTCCTCGCTGCTGCCCTCGAGCTGCGCACCGGCATCCCCGAAGGAACCGTGCCGGCCGTGTCGTCCCCCGACGTACTGCGTGCGCTCACCACCGAGATGTTCTTCGATTATCTCGCCATCCGGATGGACGGCTCCAAGGTCGAGGATGTCGCTTTCGTCGCCAACATCCGTCATCCCGACAGCGGGGAGGAACTCGTGATTGAGCTCTCCAATGCGACGCTGACCACCCAGATGGGGTTCCAATCGGACGACGCCACGGTCACGATCGTCGTCGATCGTGCCGACTTCGAACAGGTGATGCTCGGCCAGCGCTCATTCGAGGAGCTGATCGCATCAGGCGCCAGCGACGTGGATGGTGATCTCAGCGGCCTCCACAGGATGCTGGCATCGCTGGTGGAGTTCGACCTGCTGTTCGAACTGCTCCCCGGGACCGCAGCGACGTGACGGTCTACCGCACGGACCGGCCGACCGGTCGACGGTCCGCATAGGTTGCCCGAACCGGGCCCCAGCCTCCCGCGATGGCCCTGAGTGGCCAACGGCTCGGTCGCCATTGCTTGTCCGGCCAGACGACCTCGTTGCCCAAGCTCCGCAACCTGGGCCAACATCGCCTGTGTCTCGTGTCGTGAGGAAGGGCTGCCACACCTGCGTGAACTGTTGCTCGAGGGTCGTTCGGCTGCCGCCTTCGTCATCGAAGAACTGGCTTCACCACGAACCTCACTCGGCGCACCGAGACGTATCCCGATCTAGATGCGCTCGCCTTGTGGATCCAGGACATGCATCCGGTTTGGGAACGGGATCGGGAAGGGACGCGCTTCCGTGTCTCGCCGGGCGACGTACTCGTCCAGGTCGAGGATGAGCTTCCCGTACCTCTGGGCGTCGTGTGGGACTTGCTCCTCCAGCCGACATACCGTTCGATCCTCTTCGGGCTGGATCGCCAGGAACCGAGTCAACGGCAGGAGGGACGCATCGCCGAAGGATCGGTCTTCACGTGCTACCACGGCAGGAGTCCCGAAACCACGCAGACCGTTCTCGCCCTGCAACCGCTGAAGCGTATGGTCACCGAGGACACGACACCGATCCCCGGTGCGAGGATCTTCGACGAGATCAGCCTTCAATCCAGGGGCGATTCCACCGTCGTAACGATCACATGCAGCCGAGCCCGCGGGCCATGGCTCTCTCGCATTGTCAATGACCTCGTCGGCCGCAGGCTCCTGGGACCCCGACTCAGCAGAGGCCCTCGCCGCCCTGCGCGAGGCGATCGAGCGCGAAGTGGCCAACGGCACACTGCAGATCACCGAGCCCAACGACGGCATCGCGTCGGAGGTCGGAGCCGCAGTCATACGCAGCCTCGCCTCCGATGGCGATTAGTGGCTTGCAGGTCAATGTTGTGGACGCCCAACGCAACTCACAAGGCCACGGCGACAGGCCCTCACCGATTCGAGCCAAGTGGAGGAAACACCGATGAGTGATCGATTCTGGGATGAAGTGGCCCCGCTCCAGGCGGACGGTCGCCTCGAGGAGGGCACGATGTTCGGCTTTCGGTGTGTTCGTGCCGGCAAGGCGTTCGTGGCAATGCCCGGTCACGAATCCGACGGGATGGTCGTCAAGCTCCCAGCCGAGCGGGTCGCTGAGATCCTCGAATCGGGAAAGGGCGTGCCGGTTGCTCCGGCGGGAAAGGTCTTCAAGGAGTGGGTGGAGATCACCGCCGCCGAGGAATGGGGACCCTATCTCGACGAGGCATTGGACTTCGCGGGCGGCTGAAACCCGGCGAACCCTATCCGCCGGGGTTTGGTGGACCGGGGTTCAAGGTGTGGAAGCCGTCGTACAGGGCCGCCGAACCGGACATACTCAGATCCCGCGTCCGCTCTGCTCCGGTCGGTGAGCCGATCATCAAATATGGGCGATATCGCCCAGTTCTCGGGGTGCACCCGATCGGTACGAATGCGTGCGGGGTCTCGGCTGTCGGCGCACACTCACCGCGACGTACGTCATGCTGCTGGATGCGCCTTTTCTGCCGGATCCCGCGCTGTCAAGGGTGCGCGCGATCACTCGGGAAGGTGCGTGATCTGTGCGCTACGCCTTGCCGGGTACTGAGAGTGCGTTGGGTTTCGAATCCCGCCGGTCGGTCTGTCCTCGGAGTTTCGCTATTGGTGGGCCATCAGCTGGCGCACGGCGGCTTCGTCGTCGACGATCAGGTCGCCTGAAAGGTCAACCGCGACCGAGTGCAGTGTGCCGGTGAAGGGGAACTCGCCGTGGTACTGCTTCGACACGGTCTCGCCGAAGTCGTAGCCGCAGCTCAGCCCTTCGATGCCGAACGTGATTGGAACCGTGATGTGGAACTCGGTGGAGCCGACGAGCTCACCGTCGAAGTACAGCTGGGCCCGCCCGGGCGCGCCCTTGCCTTCGCGAGGGCTGGGCGGCCCAGTGGGCTCGAATTCATAGCGAAGACTCGCTCGGCCGGTCGGCACGTCGGTGGTCGACGACACCATGAGCTCTTCGAGGCCGAGGTAGTTGTGCACATAATGCAGTCGGCCGTCCTTGACGAACAAGGCGTAGCCGCCGGCGCCACCGCCTTGGGCGAGCAGCACCCCCTCGGCGCCACCGTCGGGGATCTCGACGTCGGCGGTGATCGAGTGCGGGCGGTTGAACACCATGGGTGTGTTGCCGATTGGCACGATCGACAGGCCGGGGAAGAACTCATAGTGGGTCTGGTCGACCTTCAGACGGGGCCTCTCGGTGACGAAGCGCTGCATGAGCGTGCCGTCGAGGGGCAACACGTTGTACTTGCCGGCCTCGACATACCAGCGGGTGATCATTTCCCTCAGTTTGGTGGGGTACTCGTCCGCCACGTTGTTCGTCTCCGCTGGGTCTTCGGCGACGTGGTAGAGCTCCCAGCCGGTGGCGTCGAGCTCATCGAGCACCTCTGCGGTGATCTCGTCACCGAGCGTCCGGCCCTTCTCGGCGCCCTCCGCGTAGCTGGGTCCCGGCCAGCCACACACTGCCCGCCACCCGTCGTGGTCGATCGCCCGGCAGGCGAACATCTCGAAGTATTGGGTGTGGTGCTTGGTGGGGGCATCGGCGTCGTCGAATACGTGCGCAAAGCTGACCCCCTCGAGTGGCGACTGGGCCACCCCGCGGATGTTGGTCGGCGGCTGGATCCCCAGGCTTTCGAGCACGGTGGGGACCATGTCGATTGCGTGTGCGTACTGGTTGCGGATCTCGCCGCGGGCTTGGAAGCCGGCGGGCCAGTGGACGATCAGGTTGTCGGTGCTGCCGCCTCGGTACACCTCCTTCTTCCATCGCCGGAACGGGGTGTTGCCCGCCCATGACCAGCCCCACGGGTAGTGGTTGTACGACGCCGGGCCGCCGATCTGATCGATGCGCGGCAGGATCTCCTCGAGGGTCTCCCATCGGTAGTTGAAGCTGCTCATCTCGTTGAACGCACCGTCGGTGCCGCCCTCGGAGCTGGCACCGTTGTCCGGAAGGACCATGATCAGCGTGTTATCCAGCTCGCCGATGGCTTCGAGGGTATCGAGCAGCCGCCCGAACTGGTGGTCGCAATGCTCGAGAAAGCCGGCGAACACCTCCATGAAGTGGGCGTAGAGGCGCTTCTGGTCATCGGAAAGCGAGTCCCACGGCGCCACATCCGGATCCCGTTCGGACAGCACCGCGTCCTCGGGGAAGATCCCAAGCTCCTTCTGCCGAGCAAAGACCACCTCGCGGTACTCGTCCCACCCCATGTCGAAGACGCCCTCATACTTGTCGATCCACTCCTTGGCGACCTGGTGGGGGGCGTGGGCGCTTCCGGGTGCGTGGTACAAGAAGAACGGCTTGTCCGGCGCGTTCTGGTGGGCGTCGAGGATGAAATGAATGGCATTGTCGATCAAGTCCTCGTCCAGGTGGTAGCCGTCCTCGACCGACTTCGGCTGCCTCGTGCCCTGATTGTCACGCACCAGGTCGGGGAACCACTGGTTTGTCTCGCCGCCGAGGAACCCGTAGTAGCGCTCGAAACCCCGACCCAGCGGCCACCGATGGAACGGCCCCGCCGGGGTTCCTTCCTCGGCTGGGGACAGATGCCACTTGCCTGTGGCGAATGTGTTGTAGCCCTGCGCCACCAACATCTCGGACAGCATCCCATTCTCGAAGGGCATCCGTCCGTCGTATCCGGGGAAGCCGGTCGCCGTCTCCATGATGGCTGCCACCCCGTTGGAGTGGTGGTTGCGCCCCGTCAGGATGCAGGCCCGGGTCGGTGAGCACAGCGCCGTGGTGTGCATATTCGTGAACCGCAGGCCGTTGGCCGCCAACCGATCGAGGTTTGGAGTGTTGACCAACCCGCCGAACGCAGACATCTGCCCATACCCAACGTCGTGGAGCACGAAGAAGATGACGTTCGGCGACCCCTCCGGTGTTCGCTGCGGTGCCGGCCATGCCGGGGAAGACTCGGCGACCCGTTCGTCCGATCACCCCGGGGAACGCGGTTCCGCGCGGGTACTCCACCAAGTCGCTCACCAGGTACCTCCTGTCGTCGCGCTGTTGCGAAGCTGGCGCACGCCGTCACCCGCGGCGAGTTCGCGACCAGCCGATCGTGGGGGCCCCCGCAGATCGATGCGACATCAACGCCCCAGCGACCGGCAGCGTCCAATTCAACAATCTCCGGCTGTCGGCTAGCGCCGGTCACCAATCGGGCTCGATATCACGCATTCCGCCAAGTGTCCGAGATCGGCACGTACGAGTGCGTCTACAGGTCTCTGAGGCGGAGGCTCCGCACGGGCTCGAAGTCGGATCGGTTCCGGGTTGCGAGACTCAGCCTGTGTTCGATCGCGGTCGCCGCAATGATGGCGTCGGGGAGACGGATGCCGCTTTCGCGACGGATTCGGCCGGCACGTTCCGCCACGGTGCGGTCGACAGGGATCTCACGGAACGGTGCAAGGAGGGTGCTGACCAGGTTGGAGGCGGTGTTGCCGGCGAAGAGCTCGGCTCGGGTGATGACCGAGTAGTGCAGTCGGCGACGGCCGGGAGCGAGCTGCCGGGCGCCTCGGAGGTGGTCGATGAAGACGTCGGTATCGACGAGGATGTCAGCCACGATCCCATTCGTCCCGGCTCGGCACCATGGCGTCCGGAGCTGCGCCAAAGGTGGCCGCCAGCGCCAGTTCGGGATCGGGTGACTCGTCCTCGAGGTACGAATCGAGGGCACGCCGGATGATCTCGGCCATGGTCACGCCTTCCGCTTCGGCGAGGGCGTCGATGCGTTGGCGCTGCTCCTCAGTGAGGTATACCTGCGTGCGAGTTGCTGACATACAGCATAACGTACAGCACGATTCCGCCGAGATCAACGGTTCCGAGCGAGAACGGCCATTCCGCCCACCCACCCATAGCGGCACTTCGGCACTTCCGCGAGCGGGTCGGTCGGGTAGCCGGTTAGTGGTGTGGGTGGGGGACGGCGACCACCGTGAGTTCCTCGATCCCAGTGAAGTCGCGAGGGTTGCAGGTGTGAAGGGGGAGATTGTTCGATATGGCGATCGCAGCGATCATGGCGTCGTAGGCACGTGCCGCTGGTTTGCGGCCTTGCTCCTCGCAGCCCAGCAGCTACCCGACCGAAGCAGCGGGCTGCAGCAGCGTCGAACGGCAGCGGTTCGAAGTCGGCTTCGGCTTGCTGGAGGTGGGCTTGGCGCGCGGACCGTTCCTCGTCGGTGGATGCCACGAGTGGACCTACCGAGAGTTCGGCAAGGGTGATCGCCGTGATCAGCGGCTCGTCGGGGAGCGGGTCGGTGTTCTGCAGGCGACCGAGCAGGATGAGCGTGCTGGTGTCGAGAATCCCGCGCGGCATCGATCAGAGGGCGGGATCGAGGACTTGGTCGAGGTCGTGGCGCAACTGGTCGGGGTCAACGGGCGGAAGTTGCCGGCGCCGGGCGAGGATCACGTCGAGCGGCATCGGCTCCCGGTCAAGTGGTCGCAGCTCAGCGACCGGTTTCCCGGAGCGGGTGATCGTGAGCCACTCGCCTTTGGCGGCTCGGTCGACCACGTCGCCGCCGTGGTTGCGGAGTTCCCGGATTGAAACTTCGGACATGTCCGCAGCGTATCACGCGTGATACAACACTGGAAGAGGTCGGCCAACCACGCCGATCGCCAAATCTGGCGCAGAAACGAGCACATCGCCGAACCACGCATAGCGGCACATCCAGGAGTGGTTCAGGAGTCACGCACCGTGACGTCACTGGCAAGCTGCCGTTCGGTCGATTCAAGCCAGTCTCCGTACCACTCAGAGAACGACAACCGAGTCGCGAAGACCATCTCTTCACATGTCGATGGATAGCCACGCGCCTCGTCGTGCAGGTGTCCAGTCTCAACAAGGGCGAAGGGATAGACACCGCCATCGCTGGCAAGATCGAGGATCCACACGTGACTGCTCTCAGCTCCAGAGACAACCAGGTAGGGATCGATCCCGCAGCCGTAGCCGCCCAGGCTGACCACCCCCGTGAAGTCGGAACCTGAGTATGCATCAAGCCCCTCGGGACCCAGGGCAGGCGAAGAGAGCGGAAAAGCTTGTGCCGCACTCGATCCTCTGCTGCGTAGCCCTTGCCGGTTGCGTTCATCTTTGCGGCGAACGTAGTCGACAGCAGTTTCCAGCGGGGTCAAGCCGTACCCCGGCCCCGCGCCACCGTTTCCAACAGTGGTGACGAAGGAGCGGTAATCCGCTGGCAGCTCGATACCCATTTCGCATTCGAACTCTGCGACGCGTCTTTCGGGGAGCGGGGGACCCAACCGATACCGATGCGACTCCGAACCAAAGATTGTGAACTCAGGATCTCGTTCTGCCAGGTTCTCCAGACGCTGGTGAACGGTTGACTGGTCAAGCATCTGCCGGGCCCTCGGACTTGATCACGACGACACACCACCGGCTCTCCGCAAGCGAATCAGGAAATCATCAACCTTGCACATTCAGTCGCCGTCTCACCCGTTCCGTCAACCCACGCCGATCACCAAACCCCGACGACAAGACGCATGCCATCGAGTGCGCGGGACCGGCACGTCGAGGATCGTGTCAGTCAGTTGGTGGGGAGGAGCTCAGCGACGGGAGATGCAGCTGCGAGGCGCGCATCCGTAGTCACGACGGGAGCATCGAGTCGGTTGGCGAGCTCGACATACAGGGCGTCCACCAGCCTGAGGTTGTGACGGAGCTTCCATGCACCGTTGAGCAACGGGGCAAGAAGGTGACGCTGAAGTGGAGCAGCGGATACGCGCTGGAGTCGGGTGGTGACCTGACGGACCGTCAATTGGCCATCTCGCTGCAGTCGGCCCAGGGCGGAGAGTATCTGGGCATCGAAATGTGCCGGCACATGGAGCTCGTGACCGCGGAGTCGATGCTGTGCTGCGGGCGCTATCGACGACCCGACGAGGAGATCGACCATTGCGGAGGCGTCGACGATTACCGACTCAGCCACGCTCGAAATCGTCCTTTGCGGCGGCGACCGCGTTGGCGACGGCGTGGTGGTTGATGCCGAGTGGACGCATGGCTGCCACGTCGTCGAGCCAGTCATCGACTCGGCTGGCTGCGAGCGCGCTCCGCAGCGCCTCTTGGGTCAGGTTGGAAACGTTCAACCCGGCGGCCTTGGCTTCTGCGGCAAGATCATCAGGAAGGTAGACGTTGACGCGGGCCATGCGCATAGGATACACACTCCACAGCCCAGATCAACGGGTCTGCGCCATATCGCCCACACCTCCCGACCACGCCGATCGGCACATATTGAGTGCGTGGTTCGAGCGTGTCCTGTTAGGTACCCAGCAGGACGCACCCCTCGCGGCGGCGGGTTCCCAGAGGCCACAACGCGATTTCACGGCTCGAGCGAATCGCGGTGGGCCCGGCAGGATTCGAACCTGCGACCTACGGATTATGAGTCCGCTGCTCTAACCAACTGAGCTACGAGCCCGCAACTCCCCCAGTCTACGACGACCGACCGAAACGACCGGTCGGGGCGGTCTGCGTGGGCCACCTCGTTGGCGCGTCTCCGATGAGGCAAGAGGCGGCGTCCAGCCAAAGCAAGCCAGGGACTTTCGGGCCTGGCTATGTCGCCGCGTCCTTGTATGGTCGAATCTGATGAATGGGGGGTCCGCTCGAGGACTCTGAGAGCACTCAAGATAGAGATGGAGGGTTTCGCGTGACTTCACGCCAACGGCCTGGTTACAGGCGCGTCCTCGTCCTACTCGCTGCGTTGTCGATGCTGTTTGCGGTATTTGCCGCAGGCCCGGCAACGGCAGGTGAGGACGGCGATTTCACATTGACCGTGCTACACAACAACGACGGCGAGTCGCAGCTCGTCAACGCCGGCGGCGGCATCGAAGACTTCGGTGGCATCGCCCGCTTCGCCACTCAGGTGCAGCTGCAACGCGCAGATGCGCGCCAGAGCGGGAACGGATCGATCTTGCTGTCGTCTGGCGACAACTTCCTCGCCGGCCCAGAGCTGGCTGCAGGGGTCGCCAACGGTGTCCCGTTCTACGACACACTTGCACTTGACTACATACGGTACGACGCCATCGCGATCGGCAACCACGACTTCGACTTCGGGCCCGACTTCCTTGCCGAGTTCCTGTCCGGTTACCGGAAGCCTGGTCGCCCACCGTACCTGAGCGCCAACCTCGACTTCTCCGCCGAGCCGGCACTGCAGGCATACGCCGACGCAGGCGTCATCCGCGGGAGCACCATCGTGGGGACGCTCGGCGAGCGGATCGGCGTCGTGGGCTTTGTCACGCCCAACCTGCGCTTCATCTCCAGCCCGCGCAACGTGGTGGTCGACCCGGACATCGTCACCGTCGCTCAGAACGAGATCGACAAGCTGACGGCCAAGGGCATCGACAAGATCATCGTCATCAGCCACTTGCAGGACATCGACGAGGACATCGCCCTCGCTGCCGAGCTGTACGACGTCGACATCATGATCGCCGGTGGCGGTGACGAATTGCTCGCCAACGACGGCGACCTCCTGGTGCCTGGGGACGACGCGGTCTTCGGGGATTACCCGCAGATCGGCACCGGCGCCGACGGCGTCACGATTCCGATCGTGACGACCGCAGGTGACTACAAGTACCTTGGCCGACTCGACGTCACGTTCGACGACGACGGCAACGTGACCGGCTGGAACGGTGGACCGATCCGCATCGCCGGCGGCGACAATCCCGATGCCGTGCCGAACAACCCGATCATGCAGACGCTGGTCGTTGAGCCCGTCGGTGCCTTCCTCGATGCGCTGGCATCCAACGTGATCGCCACCTCTGAGGTTGCGCTCGAGGGTCGCCGCGATCCCGGTGTCCGCACGGAAGAGACCAACCTCGGCAACCTGATGGCCGACTCCATGCTGGCGACGGCAAGGGCGCTGGCCGCCGACTTTGGTGTGCCCGAAGCCGACGTTGCGCTCCAGAACGGCGGAGGCATCCGCAACAACACGTTGATCCCCGCAGGGGACTTCACCGAGTTGGACACGTTCAACATTGCACCGTTCGCCAACTTCGTGTCGGTGATCCCGGACATCCCACGTGAGCAATTCAAGGAGATCTTGGAGAACGCATACTCCGGAATCCCCAACGCCGATGGACGGTTCGCTCAGATCGCCGGGTTCAGTGTCGAGTACTCGGCGTCCGGCACGGCACAGGTGATCGACCCGGACACCGGGGAGATCACGACACCGGGCACGCGCGTCCAGCATGTGGTGTTGGATGACGGCACAGTCGTCGTCGATGGCGGTGCTGTCGTGGCAGGCGAAGACATCGTCGTCGCCACGATCGACTTCCTCGCCCGTGGCGGCGACCAGTACCCGTTCAACGGCGCCGAGTTCACCAGCGTCGGCGTGAGCTACCAGCAATCGCTCTTCGACTACATCGTGGACGATCTCGGTGGGCTCATCTCCGCTGCCGACTACCCGGAAGGGGGCGAAGGCCGCATCGTCCAACTCCCTTAGGCACCAACGCCACTGAACAACTGAGGGGCTCGGGCCATGCCCGGGCCCCTCTCTCGTGGCCCCGTAGCCGTTCGACGTTCGGCGAACCTCGAATTCGACCTTGACCGAATTCGTCGGATGTCGTATATTCGAAGCATATCGAACGTAGGAGCGTACGGGTGGCCACCGAACCACGAGTCCACGATTTCACCGACCATGCGCGACGCCTGCCGGTATGGGTCGAGGCCTCTCCGGTCTACGAGTTGCTGCTGGGCCTGTTCTCGTATCAAGCGGGCCTCGACGATGACCACGAGCTGCGCGCCCTCGACTTCTTCACCCGCATCGAGAGCGATGCTTCCGACGAGTTGAAGGACACGCTTGCCGAGCTGTCCGGCTGCGGAGGTTTGTGGCTCACCCTCCTCGGGATTGCGAGGTCGGCACCACTCCCCCACACGGTCGAGCCGTTCGTCACCCACCTCGAGCAGCACGATGCGGTGAAACTGCGCCGCCAGATGCTGGTGAACTCAGGGGTGACAAAGACGCACAACCATGACGAGGACACGGTCGACCGCGCCGCCGCAGGGGACGACGAGGCGGTGGTCGAACTCCTTGCCAACGGCGACGCCGGGCTCCGCAATCTCCTCCTGATGGACCCTGTAGCCACCCGTCAGCACCTCGCCGGTCTCCTCCGCCGCGTCCACCATGAGGTCGACCTGCAGCTCGATTCGATGATGCCGACGCTGGAGCGCGACGCGGCAGCAACAGAAGCCCTCGCCACGACCATGGAGCCGGCAGAGCTCGTGGAGCGGGTCACCAACGGCGTCACCTTCGAGCCACGGCCCGGACTCGCCGGCATCGTGCTCATCCCCTCCCTCGTCGTCGGGCCGTGGGTCGTCATCTCCGAACACGATGACGTGCGCATCTTCTCCTACCCGGTAGCCCAAGAACACCTCAACGACGATCCTGCATCCCCACCGAGCCGGCTCGTCGCGATCTACAAGGCGCTCGGCGACGAACGGCGGCTGCGTCTGCTGTACCTGTTGGGGTCGGAAGCCCGCACCCTCAAAGAGCTCACGGAGAAACTCGACCTCGCCAAGTCGACGACCCACCACCACCTGCGGATCCTGCGCCAAGCAGGGCTCGTCCGCATCATCATCGGAGACGACGACAAACGCTACGAGCTCAGACGGGATGCCGTCCCCGAGGCTTCGGAACTCCTCAACACCTATTTGCAGCTGGTGCTCCAGAACCAGAGCACACCCACGAAGAAGGACACACCATGAACCACGGATTTTCGACTCTCGATCTTGCCTCCAATCTCTCCACAACTCGACGCATCGAGGTCGCCAACGCATTCCAAGCAGCACCCCGCAGCGGCGGCCGGGTGCGGGCTGCCGTGGGCCGAATGCTGGTATCGGCAGGTTTCCGGCTCCTCGGCCCATCGGCCGACCGGCCGGTCGGCCCGATGAGCCTGCGAGGGACGTAGGGGCACAGGTCTCACACGGCGTCTGGGCCCCGGCTTGGGCCGGGGCCCAGACGCGAGTCAGTCCGCTTGGACCACTCCGCCAAACCGCACACCGGCAAGCTTCGCCATCTCGGGTTTGAACGTAGTCAAGTCGTCGGGCGTGAACTCCCTCAGATGGCGATGGCCGCATGCCCTTGCCAGCACCTGCATCAGCTCGACGGTGGCGCCGAGGTAGCGGCGGAGCCGCTCGGCTGCTTCATCCACGGGGAGCCGGTCTCTCAGGTGCTGCTGCTGAGTGGCGATGCCCACCGGGCAGTTGTTGGTATGGCAGGCTCGCATGCCGATACAACCGATGGCCTGCATCGCAACGTTGGCGATGGCGATACCGTCTGCTCCCAAGGCAAGTGCCTTCACGAAGTCGGCCGCCGTGCGCAGCCCCCCGGTAACGATCAACGTGACGTCGGGTGCGCCACGTCGATCGAGATGGCGGCGAGCCCTCGCCAGAGCGGGGACGGTCGGCACAGAGATGTTGTTCCGGAACAGAAGGGGCGCCGCTCCTGTGGCTCCCCCGCGACCGTCGAGGATCACATAGTCCACACCCACGTCGAGGGCAGCGTCGAGATCCTCTTCGATGTGTTGCGCCGAGAGCTTGAAACCGACGGGTATGCCGTCTGTGCGCCTGCGCACCTCGTCGGCGAAGTCCCGGAACTCGGCGGTCGAGGTCCATTCGGGAAAGCGAGACGGCGAAATCGCGGGCTCGCCCGGCGTCAAGCCGCGCACCTCTGCAATACGTCCCGTCACTTTGCTGCCGGGAAGGTGGCCCCCCGTTCCGGTCTTTGCCGCTTGACCGCCCTTGAAATGGAACGCCTGGACCCGTTCGACCTTGTCCCAGGAGAAGCCGAAGCGCCCGGAGGCAAGCTCGTAGAAGTAGCGGCGATTGGCCTCCTGCTCTTCGGGGAGCATCCCACCTTCGCCTGAGCAAATGCCGGTACCTGCCAGTTCGGCCCCGCGGGCCAGCGCGACCTTCGCTTCGAAGGAGAGCGCGCCAAACGACATGTCCGACACGAAGATGGGGATATCGAGGGTCAGCGGCTTGTGGGCCGCAGGCCCGATCACGAGCTCCGTGCCGACGACCTCGTCGTCGAGCAAGGGTGGACGAGCGAGCTGGGCCGTCACCAGCTGCAGATCCGCCCAGGCAGGCAGCTCGTGATGAGGCACACCCATGGCCGCAACGTGACCGTGATGGCCCAGCTTGTCGAGCCCGTCGGCCGCCAGCTCCCGGATGACCCGCACGTGCGGCTCGATGGGCGTCCCGTGCGGGTCCTGGTAGGCACCCTGATATCCGTCCCTGCGGAACGGCTGGGGATGCCTGCTTGCCCACTCTGCAATCTCATCGGCATCGACGTAGAGCCCGTCGCCTTCCACCCACGAAGAGAACCGATGCAGCTGCTCGTTGTTCTGGTAGGCGCTGACGCCGGATCGGTACCGGTAGTCCCAGTGGTGGAGACCGCAGATCAGGTTTTCTCCCTCGACATGCCCGTCCGCGAGCAACGCTCCGCGGTGGGCGCAGCGGCCGTACATCACCGAAGCGGTCTCGGCGTCCGGCCACCGGACGATGACCAGGTCGACGTCGCGGACGAGCGCGTGGGCGGGGCGCTGCGCATCGAGTTCGCTCCATGTGGCGATCCGCTCGGCTTTCATCCCGATGTCCTCCTGTCCGTGTTGTCAGCCGCGCAGAGCTGCGCCGAGGATGGATGGAAGGTGCTTGAGGGAGCCGTCGGCGGCAAAGGCCGTGAGGCTACGGGCCGTGTCGGCGCCGGTGCGGTGCGTGACGAACCACAGTGGTTTGGGCGCCAGGTGGAATTCGCCTCCGCGCCACGCCCTGTGGAAGGGGCGGAACGGCCCGGTGACGACCGTCTTCTCGGGCTTGTCGAACATGAAGGCGTTGTGCACGGCGCCGCGGCCGCTCCCCACGTCATTGAGCGGCTCACCGGGAAACGCCCCCCAACTGGCTCGAGCCAGGAGGAAGCCCATCCCGCTCCACACGTTGACGCCGATGCAGCCGTAGCGGAGATCTGCGATCGCGTTCTCAAAAGCAACCCCGAGCTCCTTGACGGTCGCCGGATGGATCAGCACGGACGCACCGAGCGTGCCGTGGAGGCGGTTGTTGGCGAAGTCGACGGCGGCCCCCAGATATGAGGCGACGTCCCCGTTGGGCAGCCGCGTCGTCGCAAACACGGACGAGAAGAACTCTTCCCGAAAGGCGAAGCTGTCGGAGTCGTAGGGCACATTGCGGAGGTGGGCCCGAGGTGTGGCAGCGCCGAGCTGAACAGTCGCATCGTGGCGGTCCCTCGCCCGGTCATGCCGATCGTGCCCTCCCGGGTAGTAGAGGGGGCGATCGGGGGCGTTGGTGATTCCAGCCTCGACGAACTCGAGAAACCGGTCGGTGTGTTCCCAGCCGTCCGGCACGACGAGGACTTGCGCGGCGACACAGTTGAAACCGCTGTTGTGCAGCTTCTGCGTGACGAAGTGCTCGGCCTGGAACTGAAGGTCCTGCTCCGTCCACGGCCCCGGCACGACGATCACCGGGGTGACGCCGCCGAGTTCGCTGGTGATCGGCTTGTCGAGAAGCGGCTGGTTGTCTGCCTTGCGCTGTGCACCGTCCTCGCCGGCGCCGAACACGATCAGATCGTGGGTGTTGGCGCTCCCGGTGATGTGAACGGTGTCGACGGCGGGATGAGACGTGAGATAGGAGCCGACCTCTGCGCCGCCGGTGGCAAAGCGCAGATATCCCCTCTCGACAAAATCCACGAAGACCTCCTCGAGGATCGGTCCGAGATAGTCGTTGACCGGGTTCATCTTCAGGATCACGACCTCGCCGTCCACGTACAGCTTGTGCAGCGTGTCGAGCGGGGGGATGGCGGCGATGTTGCCGGCTCCCAGCACAAGGCAGACCCTGCCGGGCGGCTCGGATTCGCGGTAGAACGACGCCGTGTTGGCTGCAAGGGCACCAGGTGTCACTCCCTGCTCCATCCAGACCTCCGCCGAGTACCCGTTCAGCAGGAGGCGATCGTGCCACTCGGAAGGGAGCACCCGAACCACGGCGCGTCCGTCCCGCCCTTTGGTTACTGCGCCTTTGGCGTACGTGGTCTCACCCCGCCAGATCCGATCGAGCGATTGGTGCAGAGCACTGACGTAGGCGATCACGCTGTACGGGCCCGACAACCACTCCTCCCCGGCGAGCGGCGAGTCGGTGGGAATGCCCTTCGCCTCCGTGGCCGCCGCAACCCAGGCGTCGGCCGCCCTTCCTGTGCGTTCGCGCAGACCAGCCAGGAGTGCCATCTTCGAGGGAATGGGGAGCGCAGCCCATTCGCCGGCGCGACCGGCCAGATCCTGAGTCGCCTGATCGAGTTCGCGGTGGGTGGTCATTGGTGCAGCCATGGCGGACACGATAGAGACTGTGCCGGCATCCATCTGCGCAGACCTGCGGCACCGGCAGAAAGAACTCAAATCGACGCCACCCACGGACAAGGGCGGCCGACACCGCGGGGGTGCATCCTCGCCGCCGTGGCGACCGGCGCGGGGGCGACCCTTGCGTCTCGCCGTTCATCCTCTAGGGTTGTGACCATGTTGAACGTGCGCACCGAGCTGACGACGACCGGTTCCCCGTAGGGACCTGTCGCTGATCGCGCACGACGGGCCCCACGGAGGTGGGGCCTTCCTTGTTTTGTGCCCCTCCTCCCCCACCCAAGGAGCAGGCAATGAACACATCGACACATCCACCCGATGGCGACGACCTTGGCAGGCTGCGGCACTCGGCAGCACATGTGATGGTGGCAGCCGTCTCCGAACTCTACCCAGGCACCAAGTTCGGCTCCGGAGGAGAGACCCACGACGGCTTCTACTACGACTTCGAGGCTCCCCGCACCATCAGCAGCACGGCTCTCTACGAGATCGAAGACCGCATGCGCCACCTGATGGCAGCCGATCTGCTCTTCAGATGCGAGCCCCTCGATCGGGACCGTCTGGTCGGTGTCCCGGCCGACCAGCCGTACCAACGCGAGATCGCGGAACAGGCGATGGTGGCGAACCACGGTCCGCCGTGCACCCTGTGCAGCCTCGGCGACGTCGTCGCCGTCTGCAGCGGCGCACACCTCGACTCGACTGGGGACCTCGACCCACGGGGCTTCAAGCTGCTCGGGATCAGCGGTGCGTACTGGCGCGGCGACGAAACCCGGCCCCAGCTCCAACGCATCCACGGCACTGCCTGGCCGACCGTGGAACAGCTCGAGAATCATCTCGCCGCCACCGAAGCCGTACGAGACGACGACCACAGGAGGATCGGCGAGGAGTTGGACCTGTTCGCCTTCGATCCGGCCGTCGGTGCCGGGCTCCCGCTGTGGCTTCCCGCGGGAACTGCGGTGCGGGATGCGTTGGAGGCCTGGGCCAAGGAAACCGAGCGAGCGTGGGGATACCAGCGCATCGCCACTCCGCACGTGACCCGTGCCGAGCTCTACGAGCGATCAGCGCATCTTCCGTATTTCGCGGACGACATGTACCCACCCATGGACGCGGGATCGGACCGCTACTACGTCCGCCCGATGAACTGTCCCCACCACATGGCGGCGTTCGCCGCACGCCACCACAGCTACCGGGAGCTGCCGCTGCGATATGCCGAATACGGCGCCGTGTACCGCCACGAACGATCCGGTGAGCTCAACGGGCTGATGCGGGTTCGCGGCATGACCCAGAACGATGCGCACATCTTTTGCCGGTTGGAGCAGGCAAGGGACGAGTTCATCGATGTGATGCGGATGCACGCCTTCTACTACGACGCGCTCGGGATCGACGGCTACCACATGGTGCTGGCACTGCGTGATCCGGACAACCTCGCCAAATACCACTCGGACTCCGACATGTGGGATCTCGCCGAGCGCATCACCAGAGCGGCCGCCGAGGAGTCCGGTATCAGCTACACGGAGGAGGTCGGCGGTGCAGCCCACTACGGACCGAAGATCGACTTCGTCTTCCGGTCCGTGACCGGGCGCGACTACGGCGCCGCGACGGCCCAGCTCGACCTCTACCTCCCGGAGCGGTTCGATCTGTCGTTCACCAACGAGCTCAACCAACCGGAACGGCCTGCCGTGATCCACCGGGCGCCGCTGGGCTCACACGAGCGCTTCATCGGCTTCCTCATCGAGCACTACGGCGGCGCCTTCCCTCCCTGGCTGGCGCCCATCCAAGTGAGCGTCGTCCGGGTCGGCGACGAGCAGGAGGCGTACGCCCAGGAGGTCACCGACGTGCTGTTCCGCGCCGGTTTCCGCGTCGACCTTTCGCATGCACACGGAACGGTTGGCGCTCAGATCCGGTCGGCGGAACAGCGCAAGATTCCGTTCACTCTCGTCGTGGGTGGGCGGGAAGCCGTGGCGCAGTCGGTGTCGGTCCGCAGCCGGGGCGGGGTGCAACGCGGCGAGATGACGCTGGACGCGTTCCGTGGAGCGCTGGCAGCCAATATCGAGGCCAAGTCGCTGACGACCGTGCTCAGCTAGGCGCCAGGTACGGGTGCAGCCTGGCGGCCATCACATCAGGGAGCCGGACCGGCCTGCCCTCGGTGGTCGTGGTCGCCGCAGTGATCTCCTGCACGGCCACGAGCTCATCGCCTCGATACATCCGCTGGGTCCAGCGCGACGACGCCCGCCGCATCTCCGCAACCTCGGTCTCGATGGTGAGCTCGTCACCGCCTTCGGCTGAGCGCAGGAACTTGGTGGCGAGTTCGGTGACCACGAAGTGGTAGCCGGCGTCCTTCAGGTCGCTCAGCCCGATTCCCGCCTCTTCCAGTAGTTCGACGCGGGCCGACTCGAAGTACTGGATGTACGAAGCATGGTTGACGTGGTTGTACGGGTCGAGCTCGTAGAACCGGACCTTGACACGGGTGACAAAAGCCATGGGGTGAACGGTAGCTATCCGGACTGCTCTGAGCCGGGACCGGCCGGCGGCGCACTGTCGAAGCCGAGCTGCCGCCACGCCTCGTACACGGCGATGGCTGCGGCGTTGGCGAGGTTGAGGCTGCGCCCGCCTGCTGCGATCGGGATCGCCAATCGGGCCGTGACCGCCGGGTGCGTCAGGACGTCCTCGGGCAGCCCGACGGATTCCTTCCCGAAGACGAGGGCATCTGCGGGCGCAAATTCGACCTCGGTGTAGCGCTGCAATGCATGCTGGCTGTAGGCAAACACCCGTGGCGGCGCCACGGCGCCGACGAACGCATCGAAGGACTCGTGATGCGTCACGTCGGCGTACTCCCGATAGTCCAGGCCTGCGCGACGGAGACGGGCGTCGTCGAGCGCAAAACCGAGCGGATGGATCAGATGGAGCCTGCAGCCTGCGTTCACCGTGAGCCGCATCAGGTTGCCCGTGTTGGGGGCGATTTCCGGCTCGTGCAGGACGACGTGGAACATGGTGCCACAAGAGTAGGGGGAGACCCGCAGGCCTCCCCCCCTCAATCTGCGTATCGGTTGCGATTCAGTTCGCCGGCTCGACCAGGTGGAGGGCTTGGCCGGCGGTGAAGGACCCGAGGTTCTCAACCGCCCCGTTCGGCCACGTGACCGTGAGCGTCCCACTACCCGCCGTGCCCAGACCGAAGAACGCCGCCTTCTGCGACCCGCCGCCGTGGCTGAAGCCGCTCGAGATCAGCTGGTTCTGCGTCTGCCCGCCTGCAGTCAGCGAAATGACTGTGCCGAGGCCGTCGCGGTTCGAGTCCGTACCCTCGACCGTGACGGTCAGCCAGTTGTTGGTGTTGCCGCCCGCTGCACTGTCGTTGTGCATGAGCAGCGGCGCCGTGTCGTAGTTGCCCACGTACACGTCAACCCAGCCGTCACCGTCGTAGTCCGCCAACGACACATTGCGACCCCGATTGGTGTCACCCATGTTGGTGTCGTTGGACACATTGACGAACGTGCCGTTGCCCTGATTCTCCAACAGCCCGTTCGCATACGGCGCCTCGATGGCGATGGAGCCGTGGGCGTAGAACAGGTCCTGCCAGCCGTCGTTGTCGTAGTCGAAGAACGCGGAGCCCCAGCCGACGGCCCCGGCCGTCTCAGCCGTGACGCCGGACGATGCGCTCACATCTGCGAACGTGCCGTCACCATTGTTCATCAACAAGTGACCCGGCCCCGCATCTGAGAATGCAATGTCGAACCAGCCGTCGTTGTTGTAGTCACCCACACCGAGACCCATGCCGTTGACGGACAGGTCGGCTCCGGCCGCCGCTCCGACTTCGACGAACGTCCATCCGCCTCCGCCCGCGGCACCGTCATTGCGCCACAGCTTGTTCGGCTGGAAGTTGCCGGCGATGTTGTCGTTGACCAGGTAGATGTCCTGGTCGCCGTCGTTGTCGTAGTCGAACATGCCGGCCGCAAACCCGAGCCCGTTGACGTCGGCGCACGGAACGGCTCCACCGCCGCACAGGTACGTGGTCCAGTCGCTGAAGGTGCCGTCCCCGTTGTTGTGGAACAAACGATCGACGCCGTCACCGACGCATGTCATGTGCTTGGCGAGGTACACGTCGGCGAACCCGTCGCCGTCCACGTCGCCCCACGTAGCGGTTTGCACCCTGCCGAAGTTGGCGAGGCCCGCTGCAGACGTGACGTCCGAGAAGGAGACGTTGCCGTTGGGAACCAGTTGGTTCTCCCACAGCGAGTTGCCCGACTCGTGGGCGACGAACAGATCGCTGTCACCGTCGTTGTCGTAATCGACGAAGACGGTTGCCGAGCTGTCCAGCCCCGAATGGGCGATGCCGAGGGCGCCCGCCACGTCGGTGAACGAACCACCGTCGTTGCGGTACAGGTGGTTGGCGCCGCTGCGGTTGGTGGCGTAGAGATCCTGGTCGCCGTCGTTGTCGACGTCGGCCCAAGCAGCTCCAACCCCAATCGCCGGGGCGCACTCGCCACCCTCGCTGTGGGTGAACGTGATACCGACCGAGCCGGCAACGTTGGTGAACGTGCCATCAGATGGTCCCGGTGTGGCCGGCTCGACCAGGTGGATCGCCTGGTCCGCACCGACGGTGCTGATCACCTGCACTTGACCATTCGGCCAGTACACCGTCAGGCTGCCCGTGCTGTCGCCGCCGAGCCCGAAGAACGCCGCCTTCTGGCTGCCGCCACCATGGTTCTGACCGCTGGTGATGACCCGCCGGGCCGAGCCGGCGCTGGTTGTCAGCACCATCTCGGTCCCGATGGCGTCACGGTTCGACTCGGTGCCCTCAACAGTGACCGTCAGATACCCGTTGGTGTTCCCGAGCGAGGCGCTCTGGTTCTCCATCAGGTTCGGGGCAGCGTTGAAGTTGCCGATGAACATGTCGACCCAGCCGTCGGCGTTGTAGTCGGCGATCGAGACGTTCCGTGCCCGGTCCGTGCCGTCCAGGCCGACGAGAGCGGCAGCGTCCGAGAACGTGCCTCCGCCGTTCACGAGGAACTTGTTCGCCATGGGCAGCTCGTCGCCGATGTAGCCCTGGGCGTAGAACAGGTCTTCGAGCCCGTTGTTGTCGTAGTCGATGAACGCCGTACCCCAGCTGATATCGAACTCGGTGAACTCGCCTGTCACCCCTGTCGAGTCGCTGACGTTCGTGTACGTGCCGTCACCGTCGGCCATCAAAAGACGGGGCGGTCCGACGTCCGAGAAGGCGATATCGATCCAGCCGTCGTTGTTGTAGTCGCCGAGGCCGAGACCCATCCCGTTGAGCGAGATGTCGGTGCCGGTTGCCGCGCTTGTCTCAGTGAAGAGCCACCCGCTGCCGCCGTCGGATCCGTCGTTGCGGAACATCTTGTTCGGCTGGTTGACGTTGCTGATGTTGTCGTTGACCAGGTAGATGTCGAGGTCGCCATCTTGGTCGTAGTCGAACATCGCCGCCGAGAAGCCGAGCCCGTTGACGTCGTCGCACGTTGCCGGATCGCCACCGTCGCACAGATATGTCGTCCAGTCGGTGAACGTACCGTCGCCGTTGTTGTGGAACAGACGGTCCTGCGGCGTGCCGTTGCAGCTCATGTGCTTGGCGAGGTAGAGATCGACGAAGCCGTCCTCATCCAAGTCGCCGAAGGTCGCCGTCTCCACACGACCGTTGTCGAACAGCCCTGAGGTGCCGGAGATATCGACGAACGACAGCGAACCGTTGTCCACCATCTTGTTCTCGTACAGGTGCCCGCCGTCGTCGTCATGGACGAAGAGGTCGGCGTCGCCATCGTTGTCGATGTCGGCGAAGACCGTCGCAAAGCTCTTCGGCGCCGGCTGATCGATGCCAAGAGCTGCCGCCGACTCCGTGAAGGTGCCGTCGCCGTTGCTCAAGTACATCCGATTCGGCTGGTTGTCGAAGTCGGTCGTGTACAGATCGAGATCGCCGTCGTTGTCGACGTCGGCCCATGCCGACCCAACGCCGATGGGCGGTCCACAGTGGGCGCCGGTGACGTGGCTCTGCACGATGCCGGCAGTGCCGCCGACGTCGACGAAGGCCGTCGCCCCGGGCTCGTAGCCCACGGCCGCAGCGGCCGTCGAGCCGCCGTCCGTGACCGTCAGCCCTTGGACGTCGTTGCCGGTGGTGAGTGAATAGCCGGCAGGTGTGGTCAAGGTCAGTGTCCCTGCGCCTACGCCGGCGTTGATCGTGAAGTTGCCGCTGCCATCGGTGACCCCGTTCCAGACGGCGCTGGCGGCGTCGGTGAACGACACGCTGACGCCGGCCAGGCCAACGTCGGAGCCGTCTTCGATGCCGTTGCCGTCGAGGTCGGCGAAGACGTGACCCGTCACGTCGCCGTTCTCCGGCGGGACGACGTCGCCGGTGACGGTGATGCCACCCACCAGCGTGTCGGAGAGGCCGCTCGGGTTGGTCAGGGTCACGTCGCGGGCACCACCTGCAGCGCTCTCGGTTGCGGTCACGGAGACCCGCAGGGTGCCACTGCGCTCACCGATGACAACACCGGTGACCCCGGTCCCGCTGAAGGTGACGGTTGCGCCGGCCTCGTAGTTGACCACGGTGAACCGCATGTTGCGGGTCTCACCGGGGTCGATCTCGGAGTTGCCGAGCACGCCGTTGATCTCGGGAGCAACACCTGCAGGCGGCTCGTAGCCGACGTCGGCGGCGGCCACCGAGCTGCCGTCCACGATCGTCACCGTCTGGACACCGTTGCCCGTCGTGAGCGTCGTGTTGGCGGGCGTGGTGTAGGTGACGGTTGCATCGCCGGGTTCGAGACCGGCGACGCTGTAGTCACCGCTTGCATCCGTCATTGCGTTGTAGGTCGCACCGCCGAAGTCCGTGACCGACACACTGACGTCGGCAAGCCCGACCTCGGTGCCGTCCTCGACACCGTTGCCGTCGAGATCGGAGAAGACATGACCGGTGAGGTCACCGGAAGGGATCGACTGATAGCCGACATCCGCAGTCGCAACCGACGTATCCACCACGATCGTGACGGTCTGCGAGCTGTTGCCGGTCGTCAATGCGTATCCGGCAGGAGTGGTGAACGTCGCACTTGCGTCACCGACGGGCAGCGCCAGAAGGGAGAAGTTTCCGCTGCCGTCGGTGCTGACGGAATGCACGACGCTGTCGAAGTCGGTCACCGAGACGGAGACTCCGCTGAGCCCGCCTTCGCCGCCATCCTCGACGCCATTGCCGTTGAGATCGTCGAACACGTGACCGGTGAGATCTCCAAGATCGGGTGGCTCGGTGTCTCCTGTGACCAGGATCGCATCCGGCCATGTGTCGGAGAGACCGTCGGGGTTGATCGCGGTGAGATCCCGTAGACCGGCTTCGGCGGTTGCGTCCGCCGTGATCGCCAGGCGCACGCTATTGGCCTTCGGCCGGATCGACGTGACCGTCAGCCCTGTGCCCGAGAAGACCCACGAGCCGCCGACGTCGTAGCCGACGACGTCAACAACGAAGTTGCGCGTCTCCCCCGGATCGATGTCGGTGTCGACCGAATTGATGCCGGTGATGTCGGGTGGGACGCCCGGCACCGCTTGGGCCGGAATGGCGGCAAAGATGCTCACCACCATGAAAAGAACAGCCGCGAGTGACACACTCCGGCGCGTAGACATAAGCGAAACGCTCATCCCCCAGAACCCCCTCCTGGTCTATCTCTCATCAAGAGCTTCCCGGACTGTAGGGGTTTGGACAATGCGCCTACAAGGGATCGGCATAGGTCGATCGACCCTTTGTCGTACCGTCGCTTTTCGCGAGCTTGGTGCGACGAGATCCCAAGGCCCACCCAACCATTGCATACCGTTCTCTTCTAACGTTCGCCGGGACGCATCCGCCGGGAGCAACCGATGTCCTCGCTCAATCCAGCAACGACCACCGAGTCGTCCAGGCCGCAGACGCGCTGGCAGGCGGCCCTCGTGTGGGTACTTGCCGTCACGGTGGCGCTTGCGACCGCATCGGCGGTCGTTGCCTGGCGAGCGGACGATCAGCTGTACGAACCCGACATCCTGCTCGCCGCATTCGAAGACCTGCCCGACGATCCGGAGCGCGCCGAGGAGCTGGCGACGTGGCTTGCCGAAGAAGCGATCAGGTCGCTCCAGCTCGATGAGCGCATCGACGATCTCCTGCCCTTCGGGCTGGGCGTGATCGCCGGACCCGTCGTCAATGTCGTCGAGGGAATTGCGGTCGACGTGTCGACGCGTCTCGTGCGCACCGAGCTGTTTGCCGACATCTGGGCCCGTGCTCTGCCTGCCGTCCACGAGCAGGTCGTCTTGCTGGTCAACGGTTCCGACGAGGGGCTGCTGAGTTCAGACGGACAGACCATTGTCGTCGATCTCGACGAGGCGATCCTGGCCGCGTACGACCTGATCGCCGAAGCGATACCAGACATTCCCGATGACAGCTTCGTCGCCCAGATCACGGGCATCGACACGGCCGCCATCAAGGAATCGGTCGGCAATTTCCTGGCGGGGGCGCTGCCCGACGATCTTGCCGGCTTCCCCCTGATCGGCGCCGAAGCGTTGGATCGGATTCAAACTTGGGACAAGCAGCTCCAGCTGATCCTCTGGTTCTCCGTCGCCACCGTGATTGCCGCCGCTGCCGCCGCCGTCGTGTCCGAACGGCGGCGAGCACTCGCCATCTCAGCCATGGTCGGAGCCGCATTGGCTGGCGTCGGGATTGGCGTGCTCCTCATCGCGAGACTGGAGACCGCCATCGTCGACGCCCTCCGCAATCTGCCCTTCGACGGCGGTGGACCGTCACTCGACACGGTGTTCAGCTGGTGGATCGCGCTCATCGTCCTCGCCCTGCTCGTTGCGCTCGCTCCCTTCGGCGCCAGGCTCCTCAGCAACAGGGGCCCCGCTCCCGGCAGGCATCCTCCCTCAGGACTGACGCACTGAACTCCGCTCCAGAGAGGCGTGCTGATCCGGATCCCGATCTGTCCCAGCGCGGTTTCCTCGTGAACCACTTGGGCGAGCAGCGAGAAGTCGTCCGTCGAGTACAGAGACAACCACGTGCCTTCACTGTCCTCGCCGGTGCTACCGAGCTGGCCGGTCGCCAACCGAGTCCCGTCGCGAGAGATGGCCACGACCTGCAGCGGCCCGTCGGCGTCCGACGCCAGTACGATCGACCTCCGAATGGACATCGTGGTCGTGCTGCTGCTCATTTTCGTCATGGTGGGGTTCAACGCGCTGTACGTCGGTGCGGAGTTCGCCACCGTCGGGGCGCGACGTTCGCGCGTCCAGGAGGCTGCCGAGACGGGGAGCGGACCAGCTACGAACCTCCTGGTAATCCTCCGGGACCCCAAGCGGCTGGACAACTACGTCGCCGCCTGCCAGATCGGCATCACCCTGTCGAGCATCGTCGCAGGTGCCTACGGTCAGGCCCAGCTCGTCCCGCTCTTCGAAGAGCGGTTCGGAAGCGCAAGCCGCACGATCGCCGTCGTCGTCGTGCTCCTTCTCATCACGGCGCTGCAGGTCGTGCTCGGTGAGCTGCTGCCCAAGACCGTCGCACTTCGGTATCCCGAAACGTTGGCGATTGCCACGCTCACGCCGATGCGGATCAGCCAATGGCTGCTGCGTCCGCTCGTCGCCGTCTTCAACGGATCCGCCTTTGCCATCATGCGGTGGCTCGGGCTCCAGATCGACCACTCCCACTCCCATGTGCACTCGCCGGCGGAGCTCGCAGGCCTGTACCGGGACAGTGCGGCCGGCGGGCTGATCGACTCGGACGAGCGCAAGATGCTGACCGGGGCCCTCTCGGTCACCAACCGGGTTGTACGCGAGATCATGACGCCGCGTCGGCGACTTGTCACGATCGAAGCATCGACGCCGATCGCCGATGCGCTGGCTGAGTTCTCCGCCAGCCCGTATTCACGTTTCCCCGTCACCGAGGACGGCGAGGAGATCGTCGGTCTCGTCACCCTTCGCGACCTGTTCCTCGCCAACGAAGAGGGTACGGCGGCGACGGTCGCCGACATCGCCGAGGAGCCGATGGTCGTCAGCGAGGTGTTCGAGGTCCCGCCGCTGATGAACGCCTTCGCCCAACGGGGCATACACGGGGCGATCGTGGTCAACGAGTTCGGATCGATCTCTGGCCTTGTCACCCGTGAGGACGCCATCGAAGAAGTCTTCGGCGAGTTCTACGACGAATTCGACGACGAGCCCGAGCCGATCACGCTCACCGGTTCCGCGGTGTCGGTGCGGGGCGATGTGCTGCTGACCATCCTCAACGAGCGCTTCGATCTGTGCCTCCCCGTCGACCGTGCCGACACCGTCAGCGGCTACGTGTGGCAACACCTCGGGCGTCTTCCCGCCGTAGGCGACACGGTGCCGCTCATCACCAGGGAGAAGCACGCTGTGATCGACAGCGGCGACGACCTCGATTCCGTGGGGCCCCATCCGTCACTCCGGGTCGACTCGGTCGACGGCACCCTCGTCGAGCGGGTGAGCTTCACCCTCCCCGCCGATGAAACTGAACAGGACCCGGCATGAGCGTTACCGTGCTTGCCGTCGACCTCTTGTCCGGTGTGGTTCTGCCCATCGTCGCCGTCGTTGCGCTGGTAGCGATCAACGCCGTGTTCGTGGCCGCCGAGTTCTCACTCGTCGCGAGTCGCAGGTCACGTATCGACGTACTGGCGAACGACGGCAACCGTGGTGCCCGTTGGCTCCTCGGAGTCTTCGACCGTCCCACCGGCAAGGACCGCTACATCGCCGTGGCCCAGCTCGGCATCACTCTCGCCTCGATCGGTCTCGGTATGTATGGCGAGCCCGCCATCGCCCACTGGCTGTACGACCCGTTCGAGTCGCTCGGACTGTCCGAGGGTGCCGCGCACACGGTCGGATTCATCGTGGCACTCAGCATCATCACCTACCTGCATGTCGTGCTCGGCGAGATGATCCCGAAGGCTCTGGCGCTGTCCGAGCCCGAGCGTACGAGCCTGCGGGTCAATCGAGCGATGCGGGCTTCCAGCCTCCTCTTCCGGCCTGCGGTTGCGTTCCTCAACTGGATCGCGTTGTCGCTCATGCGATTGCTCCGCATCCCCGAACCCGACAAAACGCTGTCGCTCTACAGCTCCGAGGAGTTGGCCATCGTCACCGACGAGTCGGCCGAGGGGGGCGAGCTCCCCGAGCTCCAGCGCGAGATCATCCGCAACATCTTCGAACTCGAGAACCTCACCGCCGATGAACTGATGACGTCGCGCCGTCAGATTCGGGCGATCCAACACGATGCCGGTCGCGACGACATCGCCGCCCAGATCGAGGCGTCGTCCACCTCGCGCTACCCGGTCTTCGTCGACGATCTCGATCACGTCATCGGGATCCTCCACGTGAAGGACTTCGTGCGGGTCGGCCAGTCCAGCGATCACGTCGAGCTCACCTCGCTCGTTCGGCGGCTCCCAACCGTGGGGGGCAAGACCGCCGCCGACGTCCTCCTCGCCCGGTTCAGGAACGAACGGATCCACGCCGCGCTCGTGGTCGACGAGCTCGGCGGTACGATCGGGCTCGTCACCCTCGACGACATCATCTCCGAGGTGATCGACGATCCGGCGGGAGACCACGACCTTCCTGCGGTCGTGCACGACGACGGATCAGTCACGCTCGATGGCGAGACCACGCTCACCGAACTGCTCGAAGACTATGGCTTCACCTTCCGCCACGACGGAGTGACGACGCTTGCCGGCCTCGTCTTGGCCGAAACCGGCACCCTGCCACGCGTGGGCGCTCGAGTCGAGTCGCAGGGCCACGAGCTCACGGTCGAAGGCATCGACGCCTACAAGTTGACCCAGATTCGGGTCACCAGGCTCGACGTACCTACTGCCGGACCCGACTCCGGCGGCCCCGCTCCAGACCGATAAGCGGCTCAGCGGATAGGCGAGCCTCTTGGCGAGCACGCCGCAACCCCTGGCGGGAGCAGGGGCTTCAGGTGG
>CAWGLY010000003.1:0-12224 GCA_963823505.1 uncultured Acidimicrobiia bacterium | reverse complement strand
GTGCGATCACCGGATGGGCGTCAAGCGACACATCAGTGGGCAGCCGCGTACTCTGACGCCAGCTCCACCAGATCGGCTGCCGAGTCCGCTCCGTAGTTCGGCAGCGTCATTCTGCCGCCGAGAAGAGACTCATAGACCGCAGGCCGCTGCTCCCTGATCCAGGTCAGGAACTCGATCGGGGAGTACCGGACTTCCCATGTCTCCACCAGCACGACCGACACCAGGTCCTCGGAGATTCGGAACCGCATCTGCCCAAATGGCACTACCCCCTCGTCTGCGAGCAACTCGAGGAGGTCATTGTGGATGGAGAAGTCACACCTGACCCACACGTCGACGAACTCGGCAACCGGACCGTCGGCCTCGGAGTAGACATTGCACCGCCGAAGCCGCGTCTCTGCGTTGAGCGTGCGTTGAAACGCCAGGAAATCGGAGAGTTGCGCAACGTGGTCGAGGATCTGAGCACTCGCTGGATCCGTGACGAGCTCGACCGAGCCGCTCAGGGGACCACCCCATGGTGGCCCAGCCGGCCATGTGAGCACCGCATCCTCCGTCAGGGCGGCGAGGACCTCGCTCTGTTCGCCGGCAGCGACTGCATCGCGCAAACGCTGGACCGCATCGATCGGCTCGGGATCCACCGGCACCTCGGTTGCGGATAGTCGGCTGAGGACCGCGACTGCAATGGCGAGAGCGACGACCAAGGCGAGTAGCGCCAGCCACGGTGGGAATCGGGGCCGTGCCGGCATCGGCCCTTCCAGAACGTGGACCGCTTCCGATTCGGCTGGCGAGCGCATATGACCACCTCGTCCCCACTGTACCGACGGCTGTCCACCGAACACCGGGACGCGGCGAAGAACCGAGTGCTTTCCGTCGCCACCACACCCGAGTCGACTGGGGCGCTATCCCTTGACGGATCCGGCGAGGAGGCCGCGCACGAAGTACCGCTGCAGGCTGAAGAAGATGATCAACGGCAGCAGCGACGTGACAAAGGCACCCGCGGTCAAGACCTCCCAGTCCTGTCCGCGGGATCCGACGAGGTTGGCCAATCGCACTGTCATGGGTGCAACGTTCTCTGCGCCGCCAACAAAGGTCAACGCAATGAGGTAGTCGTTCCAGGTCCACAGGAACTGGAAGATGGCAAACGCGGCCAGCGCCGGCACCGACAGCGGGAGGATCAGCCTGAAGAAGATGGTGTAGTGGTCTGCGCCATCGATCCGTGCCGATTCCATGATGTCGCGCGGCAACGTCGACATGTAGTTGCGCAGCAGGAAGATCGCCAGCGGCAGGCCAAAGCCAGTGTGGGTCAGCCACACGGACAGGGCCTTGCCGTTCAAGTTCAAGTCCGGGAACAGCGTCGCCTCCCAACCGAAGAGACTGAAGTGGGCGCCGTTGGAGTAAAGCTGCAGCAACGGAATCAGACCCATCTGCAGCGGCACAGCCATGAGCGAGACGACACCGATGAACACCCAGTCACGGCCGCGCCAATCCATCCAGGAGAACGCATACGCAGCAAACGCCGCGATCGAGATCGGGATCACCGTTGCCGGAATCACGATCGCTAGCGAGTTCAACGCGTGCTCCCACATGTTGGGGGCATCACTACCCGATGCCGAGAGCACCCGCGAGTAGTTCTCGAACGTCGTGCTGTCACTGAAGATCGCGGTGAGCAGCGCCACCATCGCACCTAGACCGATGATATACACCGGCCACACGCCGCCCTTCCCCTCGCCGAGGGTGCGGTTGCGATACCACATCAGAATGAAGCCGACTACAACGATGGCCAGGCCGAGGTAGAACACCGGGGAGATGTCCGCAAAGAACTGCCACCAGCCCGTGAAGCGGATGTCTTGCTCAGTGCGGAAAGAAGTGATGAACAACCCGAGGGAGGGAACCGTCCAGATGATCACGAGGATCAGCAGGAGCCCTTTCGCCGAGATGTTGCCGAGCCGCGACGAGATCCGCTCGGCTCGGGTTGTCCCCGTAGTGGTCGTCGTGGTGCGCGTTGGTGTCTGCGTCATCGGAGCATCTGCTCCTCACGCACCCGACGGATGTTGATGTACATCATCGGTAACACCGCTAGGAAGAGGATCGTCGCCAGCGCGCTTCCTCGACCGAAGCTCCGGAACGTGAACGCTTGGTTGAACATGGCGTTCGCCAACACCTCCGTACCGAACTCACCGTTGGTCATCACTTTCACGATGTCATAGACCTTCATCACCAAGATGATCAACGTCGTCATGACAACGGCGATGGTGCTCCGAATCGTGGGAATCGTGATCTTCCAGAAGATATCGAGCTCAGTGGCGCCGTCGACCTTGGCAGCCTCGATCTGATCCTCCGGAACGCCTTTGAGCGCCGCCGACAAGACGACCATCGCAAAGCCGGTTTGGATCCAGATCATCACGATGATGAGCAGGAAGTTGTTCCAAGGGCGCTCCCCGAGCCAGAACACCGGGTCGTTGCCGAGACCCTGCCATACCGCGTTGAGGAGCCCCACCTGGTCGCCGCGCGTACTGAAGTCATAGATGAACTTCCAGATCACGCCAGCGCCCACCATCGAAATCGCCATCGGCAGGAAGATGAGCGCCTTGGCCGCCTTCTCGTACTTGATGCGCTCAGCAATGACCGCCGTCAACAGGCCGAGCCCGGTGGAGAACCCGGTCACGGCAAACACCCACCACAGGTTGTTCCAGATCGCCCCGCTGAGCGAGGTGAACACGGCAAACAGCAAGAAGACAGCGCCGACGGCGATCATCATGGCGGGTGCGCCCTCAAAATCAGCGCCACTGTCGCCTCGCCGGCGTCCGTAGATCAACGCAACGGCGAGCGCTCCAAACAGAATCACCACGCCCCACAGGCTCAGCGAAGATCCGAAGATGTCGCGCCACCCCGAAACGGAGAAGAAGGAGTCCGAGGTGAATACCCATGTGAAGTTCCGGAAGCCCACGAACTCGGTGCTGTCGCCGCCGAAGAACGACAAGAACATCGTCCGGATAGTGGGTATGACGAGCGAGACGGCGATGAAGATGAGGGCGGGCCCGACGAAGATCCAAACCCGAGCCTTCTCGATCATCTTCGTGATCTCACCCGCCGTGGGGTTTGCGCGGGAACCCCGGAAGCGGCCGTAGGCACCAATCAGCACAGCACTGACGGCGATGGTGACCGCACCCGCCGGCCATCCCCCCAGCGGCGGCGCATTCATCGCAAGGATGCCGCCGACGAGCGCACCGAGGAGCCCCATCCCTATGGTCGAAAAGAGGACATAGTCTGTGCGGGCGACCTCGTAGAGCTTGTTGATGCCCACGAAGAGCGCCCCCGCGATGACGATCGACAAGACGGACCCGACCAGCGTCGTGACGATCTTCGGGCCTGTGAACGCGAGCAGCAGGCCAAGAATCGTGCCGCCCGTCGAGAACGACGCCAACGGCTTTGCCATGGACGCCAGCGACTCGCCGTGGAGGTGGTCCCGCACTTCCTGGGAGCCGGCCAAATAGAGGCCGAACAGCCAGATCGGGAAATGGATCGCGCCATAGATGGTCGAGTTGCCGTTGCCGAGGAAGCTGACGAGCCATGCGACGGAGACCGGCACCAGCGTTGCATAGGTGATCAGGAGAGGGCGATAGGTCCATGTGCGATCGCGCGCGGCATCGCGACCAAGGGCGAACACCCACGCGCCCGTGGCGGCAACAAGAACCCCCACCCCTCCGGAGTCAGCCGTGCCGTCCCAGAGCAGATCGAACCCGGCGAGATCGTTGAGGATGAGCAGCAGCCCTCCCACGAACCAGATGCCACCCCAGGCCATGGACAAGCGGCCGAGGAGCATCGTGCGCGGCGAAGCGGGTGCATCCATCGGCGCAGGCGTTGCAGCATCTTGAAGGACGTCTGTTGCCGTCATCAATGCCTCCCCAGTTCGCTCGACGAGGACGACCCGCAGGTCGAAGACTGACCTTAGCTTCTGGGCCGGTGCCACGCTCATCAACGCAGAACGCCGCACCCTCGAGGGTGCGGCGTTCCACAATCGTCTTCAGGATGCGAAGGACTACTCGAGGTTGTCCCACGTGTCCTGGACCCTGGTGAGGGTCTCGGTGATGTCGCTTCCGGTGACGATGTCGACGGCTGCCGTCCAGAACTCGCCGGACCCAATGGCACCGGGCATGAGGTCGGAGGCGTCGAACCGCGACACGTCGCCGCTGGCAAGGATCTCGCCGAACACCTGCTCGATGTCACTCGGATAGACGGAGGTGTCCATGTTCAGATTCGGGAACAGCAAGCCACCGAACGCACCACGTGTCTCGGCGTAGTCCGTCGAAGCGACGAACTTGAGGACTTCCTGGACCTCGGGACGATCGGCGAAGGCCGCCATGAGGGTACCTGCGGTGAGAACGACCTTGCCGTAGTCGTCACTGATCGTCGGCAGGTAGAAGGCGTTCACGTCTCCCTCAGGGCCGACGGTCGTGCCGTCAGGCCACTGCTGGGAGAAGAAATTCGCCTGGCGATGCATGAAGCAGTTGCCGTCGAGGATCGGGAGACCCGCATCGGCAAACGCGATGCCGGCCGTTGCCTCAGGACCACCGTTGAGGTAGCCATCGGTGCTCCACATGTCCATGATGAACTGCGCAGTCTCGATCACCTTCGGATCGTTGAAGGGGATCTCGTTGCTGACCCACTGGTCGTAGACCTCGGGGCCATGGAGACGCAGCATGACGTCTTCCATCCAGTCCGTGAACGGCCAACCGGTCGCCGTGCCCGAACCCAGACCGGCACACCATGGGGTGCCGCCGTTGGCAACGATGTCGTCGGAGATGGTGATCATCTCGGCCCACGTCGTCGGGACGTCGTAGCCGGCTTCGGCGAACGCTGCCGGGCTGTACCAGACGAGGCTCTTCAGGTCGGCCTTGTTCGGCACGCCGTAGACGTTGCCGTCAACGGTGCCCAGACCAATCCAGCCGGAGTCGAAGTTCTCGTCTACGACCTCTTGGACGCCGGCCGACAGCGGAACCAGGTCCCCTGCGGCTGCAAAGTCAGCGATGCGACCGGGCTGCGGGAACACAAAGATGTCGGGCGGATCGCCGGCTTCTGTGCGGATCGTGATGATGTCGGCAGCGTCACGCGTGCCTTCGATCTCGACCGCGATGCCGGTCTCAGCGGTGAAATCGGCGAATGTCGCGATGAAGTTCTCGAGTTCGACGTCGGTTTCCGGGGTCAGGATCGTGACCGTCGTACCGGAAAGGTCCATGTCGTCGGCAGCTGCTGCCGTGTCTGTTGTGCCGCCGTCGTCGCCGCCCGCATCGTCATCGTCCCCGCCGCAGGCGGCAACAATGAGTGCGAAGACGGCCAGCAGCACGAGCCACTTGGCTTTCTTCATGTGGGTTTCCTCCGTGTTTTTTTTGGGGGGGGAATGTTCCCGTTCCCGCGCACGCAGAGCGAACGCTTACACGTAAGCCTAACGGGGTCGGGCGCCCAACACCATCCGGAGACCGCCCTCGGAGGACACGGCGTTGACGCCGGCCGATCCGCCGATCCGTTCGGTTTCCTACACTCTCGCCGATGACAGCTCTCTTCTCCCACAACGTGACCACCGACCGGCCGACGTTCGTCACGCACCTCGAGTGCTCGCTGGACGGCACGCACTACGCGGCCGACACTCTCCATGGGCTCTCGGAGGCAGGGAAGCCCCTGCTCGTGAAATACGACCTCGATGGCTTGGGCGCTGCGGTGGACAAGGAAGAGCTGGCAGCCCGGCCACCGGACATGTGGCGCTATCGAGAGTTCCTCCCCGTCCGCCGAACCGAGAACATCGTGTCGCTCGGCGAGGCCATCACCCCGCTCGTCTCTCTCCATCGCATCGCTTCTGATCTCGGCGTGACGGGTCAGGTCCTGGTCAAGGACGAGGGCCGTCTGCCCACCGGCTCGTTCAAAGCGCGTGGCCTTGCCCTCGCTGTCGCCATGGCGAAGGAGCTGGGCGTCACCAGAATTGCCATGCCGACCAACGGCAACGCCGGCGCCGCACTAGCGGCCTACGGGTCCCGAGCCGGTATCGAGACCTACGTCTTCTGCCCCGAGGACACCCCGGAGGTCAACGTCCGGGAGATCGCGCTCCAGGGCGCCAAGGTGTGGCGGGTCAATGGCCTGATCAACGATTGTGGCCGGATCGTCGGTGAGGGCAAGGAGCCGATGGGCTGGTTCGACGTCTCCACACTGAAGGAGCCGTATCGCATCGAAGGAAAGAAGACGATGGGCCTCGAGCTCGCCGAGCAGCTCGGCTGGGATGTCCCCGACGTCATCTTCTACCCGACGGGTGGCGGAACCGGGCTCATCGGGATGTGGAAAGCATTCCAGGAGCTGGAGGCGATCGGTTGGCTCGGCGCCAAGAAGCCGCGCATGGTGGCCGTGCAAGCCGACGGCTGCGCCCCCATCGTGAAGGCATACGACGACGGCGTCGATCATGCGGAACTCTGGGAGAACGCCCACACCATCGCCAGCGGCATCAGGGTGCCCGTCGCTATCGGCGACTTCCTGATCCTGCAGGCGGTGCGGGAGTCCGGCGGGTTCGCCATGGCGGTCCCCGACGATGAGATCGCCTCGGCGCAGGTGAGCGTGCCGGACCGCGAGGGTCAGCTGCTGTGTCCAGAAGGCGCCGCGACCTACGCCGCCTACATCCGTGCGCTGGATCAGGGTCTCGTGGGGAAGGACGAGAACGTCGTGCTGTTCAACTGCGGCAATGGCCTCAAGTATCCGATGCCGGCGGCCGACGCGGCCATCGACCGGCATGCCCCCATCGACTGGGACTCGATCGCAAAGGCGTGACAGCGTGACGGCCGACATCGTCATCACGGAATTCATGGATGCTGCCGCGGTGGCCGATCTCACCGCGGACTTCGATGTCATCTTCGACCCAGGCCTCGTCGACGACCGGGACCGGCTCCTTGCGCTGGTCGGCTCCGCAAGAGCGGTGATCGTCCGCAACCGGACGCGGGTCGATCGGGAGCTGCTCGACGCAGCGCCGGGTTTGATAGCGGTCGGACGTCTCGGCGTCGGTCTCGACAACATCGATCTCGAAGCTTGTGCGTCAAGGGGTGTGGAGGTACATCCCGCGGTTGGGGCAAACGCGGCTGCAGTGGCCGAGTACGTGATCGGGGCGATCCTCGTCTTGTTCCGCGGAGTGTTCAACGCCACAACCGATGTTGTCGCCGGCCGATGGCCACGGGCGGACCTGTCGGGCAGGGAAGTGAGCGGGAAACGTCTTGCGCTCGTCGGGTTTGGCGGGATTGCGAGGATCCTCGCCGCCAAGGCGGCAGCCCTCGGAATGGTTGTCGCTGCCTACGACCCTTTCGTCGCCCCGGAGGATCCGGCGTGGACCGCAGTGGAGCGAACGGCATCGCTCGACGAGCTGCTGGAGGGCGCCGACGTTGCCAGCGTCCATGTGCCGCTCGTACCCGAGACGCGCCATTTGATCTCCGCAGAGCAGCTTGGTCTTCTTGCACCGCATGGGGTGGTGATCAACACGTCGCGGGGCGGGATCGTGGACGAGGCTGCTGTTGTCGATGCGCTCCGCTCCGGGCGGCTCGGAGGGGCCGCCCTCGACGTGTTCGCCGCCGAGCCGGTCGATGCGCGCGGCGGCGCTCAGTTTGCCGGCGTGCAGAACCTCATTCTCACGCCCCACATCGCCGGCATCACCGAGGAGTCCAACGAGCGGGTGAGCGGGCTCACCGCCGCCAACGTGCGCCGCAGTCTGTCCGAGGCGCGCCGGTGAGCCATGTGGCGTGCATCGGCATCGCGGTTCTCGACCTCGTTCTCCAGGTCCCTTCGATCCCCTCGCAGCCGGGCAAATACCGCGCGACCCGGCGGGCTTCAGTTGGTGGCGGAGTCGCCGCCAACGCCGCAGTGGCCGTCCGATCGCTTGGTGGCAACGCCGGCTTTTACGGCGCCGTCGGAGCCGATTCCGTGGGAGACGAGATCGTTGCCGGGCTCCGCAGCCGCGACATCGTCACCCACGTCCGCAGGATCGCCGGGCAGGAGTCACCGCTCTCGGCGGTGCTCGTGGACGATCACGGGGAACGGCTGATCGTCAATCATGCCGGGCCTGCGCTCTTTCGCGATGCCCCGCCCCCGACGCCATCCGAGCTGGAGGCTGCGGATGTCGTCCTCGCCGACATGCGCTGGGCGGAAGGGGCGATAGCTGCGCTCGAATGGGCGCACAGCACGGGGCGTCCGGGCATCGTCGACTGCGACCACGATCCCGCCGATGCGTCGGGCATTGTGGAGGCGGCCAGCCACGTGGTATTTGCGTTGCCGACGCTCCAACAGTGGACGGGAGCGGATGACCCCTACAAAGCCTTGTCGTCGGCAGCGAGCCGACTCGGGACATGGGTGGCGGCAACCGCTGGGGGCGACGGCGTCTACTGGCTCGAAGGCGGCGAGATCCGGCACGGTCCAGCGGACGCGGTGACGGCGGTTGATACGCTCGGAGCCGGTGACGTGTTTCACGGAGCATTTGCCTTGGCCATCGCCGAGGACCGTTCGACGCACGAAGCCCTCCGCTGGGCAGCGGCGGCCGCCGCGCTCGAAGTGCACCCGCTTTGGCGGACGGGCGGGCATACCGGAGCGAGACGAAGTCGATCGATTTGTTGAGGAGCGTGGACCTTGGAATTGAGCGCGGGGAAGCTGTGGGGGATGCGACGGCTCGCCGATCCCGCCGGTCGGTTCAAGATGACTGCGGTCGACCAACGCCCTCCCATCAAGAATCTCGTCGCCGAGCGAAGGGGCGTGGCTTCCGCTCCCTACGACGATGTCGCTGCAGTGAAGTCCCTGCTCGTCGAAGAGCTGTCGAGCCAATCTTCGGCCATGCTGCTCGATCCGCACTACGCCTATCCCTGCGCAATCCACCACGTCCGACCCACCCAAGGTCTCCTGCTGACCCTGGAGGACTCGATCTTCGAGGAGACGCCATCCGGACGGCGTTCGTCGGCCATCGATGACTGGAGCGTCGAGAAGATCAAGCGCACGGGCGGCGATGCCGTGAAGGTCCTGGCGTGGTACCGGCCCGATGCGGCCGTTGAGATCCGCGAACACCAACACCAATTCGTCGCTGAGATCGGGGAGGCATGCCGGCGGTACGACATCCCGTTCGTCTTCGAGTTGTTGGTCTACTCCCTCCCAGGTGACGCGGCTCACACCACCGACTACGTCGAGCAACCGGGGAAACGAACCGATCACGTGCTCGCCAGCGTCGCCGCGTTCGCCGGGACCGAATTCGGCGTCGATCTGTTCAAGCTCGAGTCACCGATCGGCGCCGGCGCCGTACCTGATCGCGACACCCCGGCAGCCGAAGCCGCCCAGCAAGCCTTCGACGAACTCGGCCGCCTCGCCGGTCGGCCGTGGGTCATGCTGTCTGCAGGGGCCGGCAAGGACGCCTTTCGGCGGATCCTCACCTATGCGTTCGCCGCGGGCGCCAGCGGATACCTCGCCGGCAGAGCCATTTGGTGGGATGCGTTTCAGTCGTTTCCCGATCTCGATGCGATGCGGAGGCAACTCCGCAATGACGGTGTCGCCTACATGGAGTCGCTCAACCGGTTGACGGACGAGGCGGCCCTGCCCTGGACGCTGCACCCGACGTTTGGCGGCGGACCAACGCTGGCAGGCGACGGCGCCGGATTCCGCCACGCCTACCCGGGTTTCACACCGTGAGAGTTGGCGTAGCCGCGATCGCCCGGCCGACTTTCGACGTACCTTTCGCCGCCGCAACAGCATCCCGCGCCTTTGCCGTGCTCGAGCAACTCGACGGCGTCGACTGCGTTGGATCGGCGGCACTCGTGCTCGGCGACGATGACCTGGCGAAGGCGAAGAACGCTCTCGACGGAGGTCCCCTCGATGTGCTCGTCGTGCTCCAAGCCAGCTTCGCCGACTCGACGCTCGTCGCGGCGCTGGCGGCGCTCACGGATGCACCGATACTGCTGTGGGCCTTCCCGGAGCAACGGACGGGTGGGAGGCTCCGACTCAATTCGCTCTGCGGTATCAATCTGGCCGCCTACGTCCTGCAACTCGAGGGGCGGGACGTCCGCCACGTGTATGTCGACCCGGACGCCCCCCACGCAGCGGAGTCCCTGATCGAGCGCCTCGCCTCGGCACCGCTGCCGCCCCGGCCGCCTGCACAATCCACGCCGCCAACCGAACACGACAGCGCAATTGCCGATGCCGCAGCTCATCGCCTCGAAACGGCCCGGATCGGCATCATCGGCGACCGCCCGACGGGTTTTGAGCCGTGCGGATACGACGCTGCTGAGTTGCTGGCAAAGGCGGGCGTGACGGCCAAAGCAATCCCCCTTGCGACGCTGTTCGTTCGCGCCGCCGCAGCGCCTGCACACGAGGCCGCCGAGGTGCGGGGTCACTACGCAAGGCAACTCCCCGACTTGGACGAGGTCGACGGTGATGCGCTCGACCGCAGCATCCGACTTCACCTCGGGTTGCGCGATCTTGTCCGCACCGAGAAGCTCGATGCCGTCGCAACCCGCTGCTGGCCGGAGTGTTTCACCGAGTTTGGCGGTGCGGCGTGTGCGCCCCAATCCCTACTCAACAGTCAACTGGGCGTGCCCGGTCTCTGCGAGGCGGACGCATACGGTGCGGTCACCAGCCTGATCCTCCAGGAGCTGGTCCACGAGCCCGTGTTCGTTGCCGACCTGGTCGACCTCGACGCCACCGACAACACCGGCGTCCTATGGCACTGCGGCCTTGCGCCGATCGAGATGGCAGACCCCGACGTACCCGCCCACGCCACCATCCACTCCAACCGGCGGCTGCCGCTGTTGTACGAGTTCCCACTCAAGGCCGGGCGCATCACTCTGGCGCGGCTCAGCCAATCTCGGGGCACCCATCGGTTGGTGATTGGAGGTGCCGAGATGATGGCGGCTCCGCTGGCGTTCAGCGGCACTGCAGGCGTGGCGCGGCTTTGATCGCCCGGTGGCCGACGTGCTGGCGACCGTCGTTGGAGAGGGGCTCGAGCACCACTACGGAATCGCCTACGGCGACGTGCGTGCCCAGTTGCGCGCTTTGGCCGAGCGGCTTGCCCTCCCTGTTGTGGAGCTGTGAGGGACACAGCACCGGTAGCATCAGTGCTCGGCGTTGCATAACTCCAGGAGCACCATGGGCAGGGACGTTCGCTACGGAATCATCGGTACCGGGATGATGGGCCTCGAGCATATCCACAACCTCCTTCACCTCCACGGCGCCGTGGTGACGGCGATCTCCGATCCCGACGAAGGATCCCGCAACACCGGCAGGTCCGCCGCAGACTTGAGCGCAGGTGCGGTCTTCGAGGATCATCGAGATCTCCTCGCTTCTGGTCGTTGCGATGCGGTGGTGATCGCCACGCCGAACTACACCCACGCCGCCATCCTCGACGACGTACTCGCGACCGAGCTCCATGTGCTGGCGGAGAAGCCGCTGTGCACGACGGTCGCGGACTGCCGCCGTGTGACTGAGGCAGCCGCTCGGCGCGATGCGGTTTCCTGGATGGCGTTGGAGTACCGCTACATGGCTCCCATCGCCCGCCTCATCCACGCAGCGCACGCCGGCGAAGCCGGGCGCATCCACCAAGTAGCGATTCGGGAACACCGGTTCCCTTTCCTGCCGAAGGTCGGCGACTGGAATCGCTTCTCGAAGAAGACCGGCGGGACCCTGGTCGAAAAATGCTGCCACTTCTTCGATCTGATGAGCATGATCATCGAAGCCGAGCCGGTGCGGGTCATGGCCAGCGGAGGGCAGAACGTCAATCACCTCGATGAGAGGTACGCAGACGGAGTCCCGGATATCCTCGACAACGCCTACGTCATCGTGGAGTACGGCAACGGCGCAAGGGCGATGCTGGATCTGTGCATGTTCGCCGAGGCGAGCAAGAATGAGCAGGAGATCGTCGTCGTTGGCGATCGCGGCAAGCTCGAGGCGTTCGTCCCCGAAGGGTTGTTCCGCATCGGCCGGCGGGCCAGTGGCGAGATCGAGTCACACGACATCGCGCTCGAAGGGGTGGCCTACGAGGGCATGCACCATGGCTCGAGCTACCTCGAGCACGTCGACTTCCTGGAGGCGATACGTAGCGGCACGCCACCCAAGATCAGTTTTGCCGACGGTCTCCGCGCTGTTGCAATGGGTGTGGCCGCCCATCGCTCCATCACTGAACGGCGCGTCGTCGACCTCGATGAGGTCATGTAACCGGCTTGCAATTCCGGTGAGAC
>CAWGLY010000002.1:0-7676 GCA_963823505.1 uncultured Acidimicrobiia bacterium | reverse complement strand
CGAGGCGGGTGAGCCGTTGCGACCCGCCCATGCCGGGCACCACACCCAGCGTGATCTCCGGCTGGCCGAACTTGGCGGTGTCGGCGGCGAAGATCGTGTCGCACATCATGGCGAGCTCGCATCCGCCGCCAAGTGCGTAGCCGGCCACGGCAGCGATCTTCGGGGTGCGCATCGCACTGAATGCCTCCCAGCCCGAGAAGTAGTCCTCCGCCAGCATGTCGGCGTACGACTTGCTGGCCATCTCCTTGATGTCGGCGCCTGCGGCGAACACGGTGTCCGAGCCGGCGATGACAAAACAGCCCACGTCGGGGTCGCGGTCGAGGGGGCGCATGGCAGCTACGAGGTCGTCGAGGAGCCGGCTGCTCAGCGCATTGAGGGCTTCGGGGCGGTTGAGCCGGACGATTGCGACCCTGTCGAGCCGTTCGATCGTGATGGTCACGGTGTCTCCTTGTGGGGGTAGGTGGTCGGGCCGGTCATGAGTCCCAGATGGCGCCGTAGGCGGGAATGCCGCGGCTCTCCATGCCGTACACGACCTCCCATGTCAGCTTCTTGTTGGAGATGCAGATGACGGCCTCTGCGTTGAAATCTCGATACGCCTGGTAGGCGAGCTGGACCATGTCCGGCTTGCCGAACTCGTGCGTGTCCCACACCAGGGCGTTCGGCTGTACCGCGATGATCTCGTCGACGAGGTCGTCGCCGTACGTCGCTCTCGGGTTGCGAGTGGCCCAGACGAGGGTGGACGGGACGTCGTTGGCGAGCAGGTGGGGGAGTACGGGCCCGATCCCACTGCCGGTGGCGACGTAGACGACTTTCGTGAACAGCTTCTCGATGTTCGCCACCCCTGCCGTGGGAATGCCCTTCACCCACACATGTGACGGAACGTCGTCGATGAAGTCTCCGGTCCAGTCGCCCGCTCGGGAGACCGTCAGCCGGAATCCTTCCTCTCCAGGAGCGGGTGCGTTGGCGAACGAGTGCCATTCCAGCAGGGGGTTGCGGCTGATCGCGGTCGAAGACCCGGCGAAGGGCGTCACGCCGTGATCGAATCGGGTGATGGCGACGTGACTCGAGGGCGTCTCGATCTCCACGGGAACCCGCTTGAGCCGGAGCCATGGGAGAGCGACGCTTGCGGTCAACACGGCGAGCACCCAGAAGTTCGGTGAGGTGAGGAACGCATCCGCAAATGTCGCATCGCCACGGTTGACGGCGATGAAGGCCAACGACTGCGCCCAGAAGAGCAGCAGCGCAGCCCATCCGCCAAATCGGTGCATCCGCTCGAAGCGATCGTGGTGGCGAGCCCTCGCACCAGGGAGCGCTGTGATGACGATCACCACCAGCAGAGCGAGCAGGAGGTATGTCGCCACCAAGGCGCCCGGTGAGCTTCCCGGCAGGTTGCGGACCGCGTGGTAGGTGATCCCTCCCGAGAACACCAGGAACCACAGCGTGCCTGCGGCGGCGCCCCCAACGTGGAGGCCACCGAAGTGATAGACCTTGCCGAGGGTCCACCGAATCGACAGTGGCCAGCTGGTCGGCGCCCGCGTGGCCAACCAGAACAGCAGATTGATGACGTATTGCTGGCGGATGAGGATCGCCAGCGCGAAGTTCGCCAGCACGAGGTTGGCGAGCGTACCGAGGGCTACGCCGTCGGACGCGAACCATCCCCGACCGGTGACGCCAAGGTAGGCGATCGCCAGGTTGCAGAGCAGCACGAATCCGGCAAGGCGGTTGTGGTGCATCGCCCCAGGGCGTTTCATCGCCCGTTTCGGCAGCGACGTCTGGGGCGGGAGCTCCGTTGTGAGCTCCCGCGTCGCTTCCCTCTGGTCGATCACGCCGGCACCGCCTCGTCGACTTCCACCGACGCCTTGATCGCTTTGGATGCCATCGCCATGAGTGATCGCTTGTCGACCTTGCCGCGGCTCGTCATGGGCATGTCGTCCACAGCGATCACCAGCGAGGGGGTGCAGTAGTAGGGCAACGAAGCTGCGACTTGCCGGCGGGCGGCATCCACGTCGATGTCTCCGGGGCTCACGAAACCGACCAGCGTGCGGTCGTCGTACTTCAGCGTGACGCCGTGGGTTGCCCCCGGCACCGACTCGAGAGCGGCGGACACGGAGTCGAGCTCGACACGGAAGCCGCGGATCTTCACCTGGTCGTCGGTCCGGCCGTGATGCTCGAGCTCGCCGTCCTCGGTCCAGCGCCCAAGGTCGCGGGTGCGGAACATCATCCGGCCCTCCCCGAGGAACGGGTCGGAGGCATAACGCTCGGCAGTGAGTTCCGGGTTGGCGAGATACCCCGCCGTCACACAGTCTCCACCGGCCCACATCTCTCCAACCTCGCCAATGACGCATGGCCGGCGGTGCTCATCGAGGACGTATACGGTGTTGTTCGGTGTCGGGGTGCCAATCGTCAACCGGCCAATCGCAGGGTCGTAGTGCTGGGCAGTGTTGATGATCGTTGTCTCGGTGGGGCCGCACGAGTTGTAGAACGTGCAGAACGAGCCCCAGGTCTCGGCGAGCGGGTGCGGGCATGGCTCGCCGGCGACTGCCGCCACCTTGACGTTGCGGCACAGGGAGGCATCGACGGAGCCCAGCACGCTTGGGGTGGCGATCACCACGTCGACGCGTTGCACCGTCTCTGCGATGTCGTCGCCGCGGATCACGAGGGTCGAGCCGTGCGACAGCGCACCGAGAATCTCCCAAGCCGCCATGTCGAACGAGATGCTGAGGATCTGGGCCACTCGCAGACCGGGCCGCATCCCGAGGTCTCCCGGCTCCGTCAACAGGATGTTGGTGAGGTTGCCGTGCGTCACCTGCACGCCGTTGGGATGACCGGTGGTACCGGAGGTGAAGAGTACGAAGCACCGGTCGTTGCGTCCGACAGCACGCTGCGGCTGGAAGACTCCGGCCGCTGCCGGTGCGTCGGCCATGAGCTCGTCGATGGCAAGCAGTGTGTGACCCGCCGGTACAGGGACACGGGAAGCACTGTCGCTCGTTGTCAGGATGACCTGGGAACGGGTGACGTCGATGATGTGCCGGAGCTGCGCCTCAGGCGCAACCCTGACGTCCTGGGGGACGTACGCCGCACCTACTTTGAGTACGCCCAAGATGCCGACGACCATCGGGATCGAGCGACGAAGGAAGAGGGCGACATTGTCTCCCGGGCCGACACCGAGCGTGGTGAGACGGGCGGCCAGGCGGTCGGCATGCCGGTTGAGTTCGCCGTACGAGATCGTTGCACCGCGGTGCTCCACGGCCGGGGCGTCGGGCTGGGCTGAGGCATACGACTCGAATGCATGGTGGATGGCGTCAAACGCCGGTCGGACCAGAGGACCTTGGCCGAACCTCTCGAACAGCGCCTGATCGCTCGGAGTGAGGTTGCTCATCGCCTCAGCCGAGAAGGTGTACCGGGACGGTCCCCGCTTGCGGTCTGGGCGAGCGGCCCACGGGATCGGTCGAAACGCGTGGTGATCTGGGTGCGCCAACTTGGGCAGGGTGTCCCACATCGTGGAGTGCTCCTTCTCTGCAGCGGGGCCGGCGTGGAGCCGGTAGGGCGTGCGCAACCGTATTGGCGAGTTGTGACGCTGCGAGGAACGGGAGATTGCAAAACTCTTACTGCGTCGTCCGGCGGGAATCGGTACGCTGCCATCACGACCGAAAGGACGTCAGTGACCGCGGTGCTCGGCCTGGGCGGCTACGTGCCCGAGCGTGTGATGACCAACGACGACTGGGCGCAGCTCGTCGACACCTCGGACGACTGGATCACTACTCGCACAGGGATCAAACGGAGGCGTATCGCCGCAGACGACCAGTCGACGCTTGATCTGGCGGCGGCCGCCGCAGAGCGGGCGCTCGCCGACGCCAACATGACGGCCGGCGACCTCGACGAGATCATCGTTGCCACCGACACGCCTGAGCTCTACACGCCGGACACAGCTTCGTTGCTGCAGCATCGGCTTGGGGCGCGTTTCATCCCCACCTACGACCTCGGCGGCAGCGGGTGTGCCGGGTTCGTGCAAGCGCTCGACGTGGCGACATCGAGGGTCTACGCCACGCCGAAGCGGGTGCTGGTTGTCGGCGTCGAGCTGATCTCACGCCTTCTCGCCAAGGACGAGAGAAGTACGGCAGTGTTGTTCGGCGACGCAGCCGGTGCGGTCGTGCTCGGGCCGGAAGGGGGCTACGCCAAGCTGCTCGAGGTCATCACTGGGACGGACGGCAGCAAGGCCGGCATCCTGACCCTCAGCACAGGCGGCACTCGCCATCCCTTCACCGCCGAAGCTGCGGCGGCGGGGGATCACCAGCGGCTGACGATGGAGGGGCGCGAGGTGTTCCGGGAGGCGGTGCTGCGCATGACCGAGGTGGTGGGTGCGCTGCTTGCCAGCCTCGGCAAGACGGTGGCCGACGTAGCGCTCGTGGTGCCCCACCAAGCCAACAAGCGCATCATCGATGCGGTCCGGCAGCGGCTGGGCGCGGACGAAGAGCAGGTCTACGTCAACGTCGAGGAGTACGGCAACACGGGATCGGCATCGGTCCCGTTCGCGTTGTGGGAAGCCCGCGAGACGGCCCGAATCGTCGCAGGCGACCTGGTCGTCCTGACCGCGTTCGGCGCCGGCTTCCACTGGGCTGCGGCAGCTCTCCAGTTCTGACCCGCATCTGACTCCGGGGCGGCGTCCGGAAGCAGGTCCGATCCAGGATCACGGTCTGAAGCCCCAATATCGGGTTCCACCCCGGTCGAGCGCTTCGAGCGACGGCCGGTCGTCGGGTCCGGCACCCGATCGGACCAACACGAAGCGGTCGGACAGCAGCGTGCGTTCGTCACCGAAGTAGGAGTGTCCGAGCAGGGCGGTGTCCACAGTCGATGCATCCACGGTGTCGATCCCATCGAGTACCACCAGGTCGGCACCGGCGTCGCCGGCTCGGCTTTCGCCATGTACCGGCTTGGAGGCTTCGAGCGCCAGGTCGTTCGACGAGGCGTACAGCGTGAACCGGGAAGCCTTGCCGCGAGAGGCCGCGGCGAGTTGGCGGAGGGTGCGGCGTCGATGTCGGGCGCGGCGAACATCACCCGGTGGATCTCGGCACCCTCGCGGTCCGTAGTGGGGGAGCGTCTCGGTGAGCAGCCGGTTGCCCATGCTGTGAGTGATGACATGCACCGGCTCAGGCCGAGCTTCGTCCTGACGAGCTCGAGGAACTCGGCGAAGTGCTCCTGGGACCAGCGGGCGTTGTTCTCGTCGATGGTGTAGCCGGTGGTCTTCTCCGCCGACGGCCAGCTGAACATCATGGGCACCCCCTTGCAGTCGAGGTCGTAGGAGACTTGCGCTGCCCGCCCCGGCGCATCCTCGAACGAGCCAGCAGTCGAAGGAGTGGCTGGGGGTGGGTGGGAGGGGTGCCGCTCGCTGCCGTCGACCTGGTTGTCCTCGCCGCCTGACACCGCCTTCGGCGCTGGCTTCCATTGGGCCGCAGCCTTGATCCAGTCCTGATCTGTAGTCTCATTTCAACGCATCGGGTGCCGGCCCGGCCGTACGTCAACGCAGGAGAGAGATCGTGACGGATTCGACGGAAACCACACCGCCTCCCTTTGATTGGGACACCTACGAGGACTACGCCGCCGACGAGGGCGACGGTGAGCTCGGCGATCCGACCCTCAGTGGGCTCGAGGCCATACACGACGAGGTCCGGGCTGCGTGGAAGGACTGGCACTGCAGGAGAGGCTCGGGGAAGTACGTCGAAGTGAGGTTCTACGGCAGGAGCCTCCCCGTGCCGGCGCCTGCGTACGACGCATACACAGCCCTTGAACGTGCCCTGAAGGCTGCGGGCTACCCGACTCCGCAGAAGGCAGGAACGTACGTCTGCCGCCACATCGGCGACTCGTGGGAGCAACGCCAAAAGGACGCCACTGGAGCCAACTGCGGCTCGACGAGGTCGTGGTCGCTGCATGCCTACGGCATGGCGATCGACATCGACGAGGACTACAACAAGATGACGACGGGTGGAGATCCCTACGACGGACGGATCAAGAAGCACCACGTCGACTCCGTGCTCCGCATCAAGAACACGGCCGGCCAGACGCTGTGGGAATGGGGCGGTGCCTGGGACTCACCAGTCGACCGCATGCACTTCCAGATCAAGCAGGGTCCCCATGCGGCAGCCGTCGACTGGTCGACCGTCCCCGGTGCCGGCTCGGTTCCAGGTCCGGAGTCGAAGCCGGAACCGGTCGTGACCCCTGAGGTGGAGGGTGTCACCCATCGGGTGGCAACGCAGACGAGCGGCCTCAACGTCCGCAGCCGGCCGACGACGGATGCGTCGGTGGTCGCAAACTTGCCGAAGGGCACGCCGGTGGCTGCACAGCCCGGTCCGCGGGAGCAGGCTGATGGACACCCATGGGTGAAGATCAAGGCGGGTCATCGCGGCCAGATCATCGAGGGCTGGGTTGCCGAGGACTTGCTCGAGGCGGTTGCAGGCGCAGCACAGACGTCGACCGCCGATATCCCCTCCCGCGACGAGGCCGCGCCTGCCGCAGTGCAGGGAACCACCCACCGGGTGGCGACAAAGAGTGACGATCTCCGCATGCGCAGCCAACCGACGACGAGCGCCGGTGACAACATCATCGTCGAACTCCCCAAGGGCACCCAGGTCACGGCCCTGTCCGATGAGATCCGACATAGCGACGGCCACCCATGGCTCGAGGTCCGAGCATCTTTGGGTGGGCAGACCTATGAGGGCTGGGTCGCAATGGACTTGCTGCAACCCCTTGGGTGATGGGCCAGTCACGGCATCGATCTGAGGCGCCGAGCTGGATCCCGGTTTGGGCCAATGGCGCTCAGAAACGTTGGAAGGGTACGCGCCGATCCAGGCACGCCGCGCGTCCGTGCGCCCCGTACTTGGCCCCCTGTGCGCGGCCACCCCAAGAGGGGGTCAGTATTGGCCAGGGGGCTTCAACCAGGGGATCGCTCCATCTGATCCTCGCGGCGATTCGGAAGCAAGGCCGCGCCGGAAGCCTTGGCGGTGATGGCACTCAGTAGCGGCAAGGCCTCGAGAGAGCTGTGTGCCTCAAACCGTCGCTCTGCCGAGAACCTCGGTGAACAGAGTCAGGTTCTGGCCGCGGTTGACGTCGACCTCGACGCCGGAGCCGTCCCAGAAGAGCAGTTGGACGCGCCGCGCCAGCACCTTGCCGGACACCTCGCCGACGAACAGCTCGCCGCGGGGGACCTCGAGCGCCGTGTCCCTGAACGTGAGGCCATTCGATGGCACGACCAGCACCCTGCGATCGGTCACGACGACGACGCTGGAGCCGGTCGGGAAGTCCTTGGCTGACCCGAGCTGCTGGTCTCTCGACTCTTGCGCCTGCCGCTCCAGGCGACGCTGCGTTGTGCCGGGGAGGGCAGCCAGTGCGAACACACCCAGACCGTAGGTGCCCTTGGTCTCGACGAGGATCGCTGCGTCGACGGTTTCGCCAACGCCCAGGCGGTCCTTCAGCTTCTTGGTCACGCGTTTGTTCATGTCGGCCATGGATCGACCATACGGCTACCCGGCCGAAGAGGGGATAGGTCGGCAGGGCTAACGTCGTGATCATGGATCTGCCGCCGGCTGTGACGATCGTCGAAGTGGGGGCCCGCGACGGGCTCCAGAACGAGGCGACGCTGCTCGACACCACAACCAAGGTCGAGCTGATCCAGCGGCTGGTAG
>CAWGLY010000001.1:0-238795 GCA_963823505.1 uncultured Acidimicrobiia bacterium | reverse complement strand
CCGGCTGAAGATCTCATAGAGGTCAGTCGTGCCCAGCACTTCGCCGCCAGCTCGCGATACTCGTCGCCGAGCTTCGCGATCTGGCCCAGGCCGACCTCGTGGATCTCCTCTGCGGAGAGATCCACCGACGTGTGGCGTCTGATCGCCTTGCGGTAGAGCTCCTCACCGTCGTCGAGGTGGCATACGCCCGGCTGGTCCGCCGGGCGTAAACGGCGCCACCGGTCGACCAGGACTTGGCGGTAGTCGGCCCACGCGGGCGCACGTCGGAAGCGATCACGGCGCTGATCCGGTTCCGCCATGCCGCTTCGTCGCCGTCGCTGAAGGCTGCGGAGCGTGCAGCGCCAGATAAGGATCGTCCGCAGGGTCAAGCGCCAGATAGGCGTCCAATTGCTCGACCGTCTTGTCGACGTGATAGCGGATCGGTACCCGGCCGTTGGCTACGCCTTCCTCCACCCGAGCGGTGGATTGGCGGATCATCCGGGCCATGCCTTGATACTTGGTGAGCATCGCCTCGGCATGCTCCGGCTCCATGATTGGGAACTGTTGGATCATCACGGGGAAGTTCGCCTGCATGCCGATGGTGTGGTTGACGGCCAGCTCCGCCTGCCGGGTCTCCTCCAGGTCGGCGGCGGGAGCCCGCCTCGAACATCAGGACGTCGCGGATCTGGTCGTCGGCGTTGCGGCCGGGGTCGGGATGGCCTCGGCCCTCGCAGCAAACTCGTGGTCGTCCCAGTCGCCGCCCGCCTCGCGCGACGTGCCCTCGATTTCTGCTCGTCGTAGCGGTGGTCGCCGAGCATGAGGGCCATGGTCGGGTGTGACCTCGAGTTGGTACTCCCAGTACTCCTCGCCGAGTTGCCGCATTTCCGTCGTTCATGATGTCCCCTCGGTCCGCACGAGACGTCAGGGTAGAAGAGTGCTGCCGGTCCGATCTCCGCCTCTCCGGGCAAAATGCTGGCAATCGCTGGTATCGAAACCTCTACCGTGGGGCGCCAGGAGGAAGGAGCCAGGATGCACAATCAACGTGCGATGGCGCTGCTGGGTGCCACTGTGGGGGTCATAGGCCTGTTCGTGAAGGCCGTCAGTTCGGGATGCAGAGGGGTTGATGCCCGGGCTGGCGCAAGCCGTGCCCGATTTCCCCGACGGACTGCCGACGATCTGGGAGGTCTCGACACTTGGGCGCAGGTGGTGTCCTCGTCGTCTTGATTGCCGTCGTACCTGCCGACCGCCCCCGCGCAAGGACCGGCTGGACCGCACTTCGGGCATTGCGCTCACGGTGATCGGTGCCGCGCTTGTTCGTCTATGCGATCGTCAAGTGGCTCGACGCCTCTGGACGCGGTGCGAAGAACCCGAACCGACTCGTTCGCCCAGCTTGGGAAGGCCGGGCGGCGCCGGCCGCCTTCACAGCAAGCGCCAACCCCATCGGGTTTGTGCTGCTGCTGGCGGGAACGTTGGTGGTGGCCGCGACAGGGATCCAGGCAATGATGGCGTCGCAGCAGACGTCGACGAAGGTCTAGGAGACTGCTGATCAAATCGTCGTGAGGGCTCGCGGGTCCGCCACGGTGCCTGGTCACGACCTCGGTCACGAGCTCGAACTGACGTTAATCAGCAGTGTCCTAGCGCAGGTCAGTCCGGGCACCCGGATTCGTGGGGCGCCAGCGGCCGCACGATGAACCGGTAGGTCTCGCCGCCGTCCTCGAAGAAGGTGAGCTGGTTCGCGCTCTGGAACACGGGCGTGAGGGCGGCTGACTCGTCGCTGGTCGTGACGATGCACCGCAGCTCGCGGAGGTTGGTTGCCGGGAGATCGCCGATCGGAATGGTCAGCGGTGACGGCTGCACGGTCGCAAACTCGTCGTCCTCGCCGCCGAAGCTCTCGGTGATGATGATCTGGTAGCGATCGATCTCCACCGGCTCGGCCGTTGAGGAGAAGGAGAGGGTCACGAGCATGTCGTAGAGGTCTTCGTATGGCACGACGGCCGGGTCCTGGGGGTCGCTGATGCCGAGGGCGTAGATCGACATCACGTGCGGGCCGTCGTCGACGTAGGTGAACACGATGTCTTGGGCGTCCGCGACGTTGTCTGCTGCGCTCAGATTCTCGCTCGTTACGGCGGGCAAACCGGTGGCGGCGACGGCCGCCATGATTTCGGGCCATTTGCTCTGCGGAGAGCTGGATCTTCTGGAACGGCACGACCAGCGGTCCCGGGTAGATCTCGGGGATCGGGCCTTCGAACACCAACGTGCCGTCCCCGTAGAGCGAGAAGACAGGTCCCGGGTTGTAGATCAGCTCAACCGGGGCAAAGCCGCCGACGCGCTTCACCTCGAGGACGAGAGCGTCCGGATCGACGGGCGGCTGGGTCGTCGATGGCGTCGTGCTTGTGGTTGTGGAGTCTGGTGCGGTTGTGGAGTCTGGCGCTGCTGTGGTGTTGCCTGCGTCGATCTCGGCGCCTCCACATGCCGCAGCTACGAGGCTCAAGATCGCGACGGCGAGGAGTGTTCTTTTCATAGTGATCCGACGGCGGGGATGGTCGTTTGGGTTCCCGAATCTCCTCCTATGCAGGGTACCCACCGCTGCGTAGGCTCCCGACAGGAGGTTGCCCATGGCTGAAGCCGTAGGGATCGTCGCGCCGGATGTGAGGGCGGGCGGCGTGCTGCGACTCGCCCAGCTCGTCGCCGTCCAAGGGCTCGCCGGCGTCGTGGCGGGAATCGTGGTTGGCGGCCTCGGGGGGCGGCTTGCGATGCGGCTGAGTGCGCTGGCGGCGGGTCCCGACATGGTGGGCTGGATCACCGACAACGGCAACCGTATCGGCACGATCAGCGTCGACGGCACGATCGAGCTGGTGATTTTCGGCGGGGTGTTGTTCGGTGCGTTCGCTGCCGTGCTGCTGGTGATCCTGCGACCGTGGTTGGACTGGGCGGGGCGGTGGCGGGGGCAGGTGGCGGGCGCTGCGCTGCTGGGCATCGGCGGCGGGGCCGTGGTGACCGCGAGCAATCGTGACTTCGAGGCGCTGGATCCGTCGGTGCTCAATGTCGTGATGTTTGCGGCGATCGTGTTCCTCTACGGGTGGTTCGCGGTGGCATTGGCGGATCGGTGGCTGCGCCACGACCCGAGAAGGTGGATGCTGCTCCTGTACGTCCCGGTCGTCGGTCTGGGTCTGTTGGTGGCCTTCGGCGTGTTCGTTTCGTTCTTCTCGACCGACTTCTGCGCCTGCGACAATCCTCCCAGGCTGGTCGGTGTGTTCGTGGTCCTGATGGGTGTCGCTGCGGGGTTTGCCATGCTGGCGACTGCGTTTTCGAACATCGACGAGCCGGGTTGGCTGCGGCCCGCAGGAATCACGTTCGCCGCTGCGGCGTTCGTTACGGGCGGGGTGCGTTTGGTCAACGAGGTCATGACCATCCTGTAACCGGCGAGCTTTTCGTCGTCCTGCGGTCCGAGTACCCTTACCGACTCGCACCCGATCCCAATCGGGCTGCGTATGCGCCCGTAGCTCAATTGGACAGAGCGTCTGACTACGGATCAGAAGGTTGGGGGTTCGAGTCCCTCCGGGCGTGCCACCCGAAACCCCTGCGTGTGCGGGGGTTTCGGCGTGTCAGGGGTGCGCAGGTGTCGGCTGCGGCGACCCATGGGAGCCATTCTCGGGAGCCGTCTTGGCGATCGACCTTCGACTCGAGACACTGGGATGTTGGACTGTGGGCGCCACGTCGAGCATCGCCGTGCCCACACTTCATCGAATCGCAAATCAACTCACCAAGATCGTCGAGCTTGTCAGCGTCCAGTGGCATCGGTTCCGTGAGCGCGACTAGGGACCCCTGCGCTGTCCGTGTCCGATCGTTCAACCGTTGCGATGGAAGCCTCCTCGCAGAGTGTCTCGCAGCGGTGTCAAGTGCTCCTACGCCTATTGTGGGCCTGCAGGAGCGCAGCGATTCTCTTGGCTTGCTCCGTCTGCCCGAGCGCGTTGTGCGCGTGCATGGCAGTTCTGAGAACACTCTGCGCGTCGTCATGCTCGGCGGCGAGCAGCAGCTGCCCCAGCGCTTCGCCAACCACCGCGAGTCCATCTGGTCGGCCGAGCTGAACAAGCTCCTGGTATGCCGAGATCAGCGGCGGATAAGCAGCTTCATAGTTCTCTTGCTCGATGTGGATCTGCGCCAGGCCCCATGACGCTGCTGCCACGCCATCCCGATCCCCGAGCCGTTCGTATGCCGGTAGTTCTTCTTCGGTGCGGATTCTGAGCGCCTCATCGAGCTCTCCCCGCCGATAGTGGATGTCGGCGATCTTCCCCATGGTCACCGCCCGGGAGCGGATGTCGCCGAGCCGTTCGTATACGGGTAGTTCTTCTTCGGTGCGGATTCTGAGCGCCTCATCGAGCTCTCCCCGCCGATAGTGGATGTCGGCGATCTGACCCATGGTCACCGCCCGGGAGCGGATGTCGCCGAGCCGTTCGTATACGGGTAGTTCTTCTTCGGTGCGGATTCTGAGCGCCTCATCGAGCTCTCCCCGCCGATAGTGGATGTCGGCGATCTTCCCCATGGTCACCGCCCGGGAGCGGATGTCGCCGAGCCGTTCGTATACGGGTAGTTCTTCTTCGGTGCGGATTCTGAGCGCCTCATCGAGCTCTCCCCGCCGATAGTGGATGTCGGCGATCTGACCCATGGTCACCGCCCGGGAGCGGATGTCGCCGAGCCGTTCGTATACGGGTAGTTCTTCTTCGGCGCGGATTCTGAGCGCCTCATCAAGGTCTCCCCGCCGATAGTGGATGTCGGCGATCTGACCCATGGTCACCGCCCGGGAGCGGACGTCGCCGATCCCTTCTGAGTCCGCGAGGACCTGTTGTTGGAGGGCGAGGGCCTCGTCGATGCGTCCGATGCGTTGGTACGAGGCGGCGAGGTTGGCGCGGGCGGTGAGGGTTGATGGGTGGTCGAGTCCGAGGATGCGTTCTGAGTCCGCGAGGACCTGTTGTTGGAGGGCGAGGGCCTCGTCGATGCGTCCGATGCGTTGGTACGAGGCGGCGAGGTTGGCGCGGGCGGTGAGGGTTGATGGGTGGTCGAGTCCGAGGATGCGTTCTGAGTCCGCGAGGACCTGTTGTTGGAGGGCGAGGGCCTCGTCGATGCGTCCGATGCGTTGGTACGAGGCGGCGAGGTTGGCGCGGGCGGTGAGGGTTGATGGGTGGTCGAGTCCGAGGATGCGTTCTGAGTCCGCGAGGACCTGTTGTTGGAGGGCGAGGGCCTCGTCGATGCGTCCGATGCGTTGGTACGAGGCGGCGAGGTTGGCGCGGGCGGTGAGGGTTGATGGGTGGTCGAGTCCGAGGATGCGTTCTGAGTCCGCGAGGACCTGTTGTTGGAGGGCGAGGGCCTCGTCGATGCGTCCGATCCGTTGGTACGAGACGGCGAGGTTGGCGCGGGCGGTGAGGGTTGATGGGTGCTCGAGTCCGAGGATGCGTTCTGAGTCCGCGAGGACCTGTTGTTGGAGGGCGAGGGCCTCGTCGATGCGTCCGATCCGTTGGTACGAGACGGCGAGGTTGGCGCGGGCGGTGAGGGTTGATGGGTGCTCGAGTCCGAGGATGCGTTCCGATTCCACAAGAGCTCGTGTCTCCAGGAGAAGAGCCTCTTCCATGCGACCTTGGTCCCAAAAGGAAGCGGCAAGGTTGGTCAGCGCAGCCAACGTCGATGGGTGATCGTCTCCTAGCAGACGCTCGGAGTCCTCCAGCACTTGCTCCTGCATGCTGACAGCTTCTTCAAGGCGACCCTCCATGGCGAGCGAGTTGGCGAGGTTGGCCCGAGCGGTGACTGTCGTTTGGTCGCCGGGGCCCCGGACACGTTCGGCAACGCGGAGGGCGACGCTGAATACGGGAATGGCGCGCTCTGACTCGCCTCTAGCCTGTAGGAAGCGGGCACCCCAGTCCATAAGGCGAATGAACGCGTCAGCACCATCGCCATGGACGAGAGCGTTGTGTTCTCCAACTGAGAGCACATGGGGTAGAAGTTGCGACGCCAACGCCCACGAATCTGGATCGTCGGTTCGTTGCGGTAATAGTCGATCCAGACCCTGGACAGCCAGTGCAAGGTCCCGGCCACCGGCCATCTCTCGCACCGCGTCCATCACAAGGGGGTGGACCTGTATTGCTCCTGAACGATGGCGCGCTACAAGCGAATTCCGGCTGAGTGTTTCAATCGCCCGCTCGACTTCGTCAAGCGACACCTCGAGGTGCAGATCGCTCCATGGGCTGCCACTTGCGAGAAGCGTCGCGGGGATGGGCGCTTGAGCCATTAGGCTCATGACTCTCAACAGCTGTCCGGCGAGTGGGGACTCCCCGTCAAGTCTGCGAACCGCCATGAGAACCACACGATGCAGACGACTTTCGGGTGAAGCCGATTCCTCAGTTTGGCGAGCGAGTTCGACGAGCAGATCTTGCCACGTCCCCTGCGTGGAGCTGAGCCACGCAGCGGCCTGCTGCAGCGCTAGTGGGTAGTCGCCGAGTTGTTCTGCGACTCTCTGCGCACCCACGACATCGGCACTGGCTGTCGGGTTTGCGCTAGCTACGCGACTTAGGAGGAACTTCAGCGATGCTGGTCGTGAGAAGGAACCGACAGTGACGAGACTCTCGACGTCCTTGCTCGGTAGCAAGCGGCTCGTGATGACAGTCTTGCCGGTCCGCTTACGGGGTCTCGGCACCCAGGCTTCGACTACATCCAAATCCTTGACATCATCCAACACGAGTAGCCAGCGCTGCTCCGTGGTTGACAACCACTCCACTGACGAACGGGCCAGGTCCGCCGCGCCAAGGCTGGATTCGACCGAAGGCAGTGACAGAGCGTGCGACATGGCGGCTAGCTCTCGAATGACAGTCGATTCACGGTTGGCCGGAATCCACCAGACTACGTCCCGGTGCGTGAGCTCCCTTCTCGCGTACGCTGCCGCGAGGTACGTCTTGCCTACGCCTCCCTTGCCCACGATCCATGTTGTCGCAGCGCTCGAGTGTGGTTCGCGGTAGAGGGCCGCAAGCAACTGGCGCCGGCCGATGACCGTCCCTGGGTCGGGCAGACTGTTGCTAATGGCGGTGGCGGTCGACGCCTCCTCATCGGACTCGTGGCGCAAGCTCTCGAGGCCTGCAGCTACCGAGCGGATGCTGCCTTTACCGCCAAGTCGCATCACTGCGAACTTTGCGAGCTCGTAGGGAAGTTGTGCATCCTCCAGGAGCAGCGCGACGACGCTTTGAGCGTTCTCGTCCGCTGCTTCTAGCGCTGTTCTCAATTCTCGCTCTCGCGACTTCGAGCCTGTGTCTCGGTTCGGAACTAGAACGACGATTACTTTGGATGAGGAGAGTGCGTCGTGGATCGGCGTTTCGGGCGTGGTCACTGCGCGCCAGGCGATCTCGTCGAAGACCCTTGCGCCTGCTGCTATTAGAGACTCGACAAGCGCTTGGGCAATCTCGCGATCCATGACCTCGGCAAGTACGGCGTAGTCGTAACGCTGCGGTTGCAGAGTGTCACCTGACGTCAAGAAGGTTGTTGAGACGTCAGACATCTCCGACCCCAAGATGATGAAGCATTATGCGAACCTTGATCTCCCTTGCCTCTGACTCCCCGAAGAAGCCACCCTGCTCATACACCTCGACCACCTGTAGGCGTCGAACGACGTCTGCGTCCACTTGCGGATGCATAGTCCCAGGAATTGCTCGACCTCCGCTCTTCCATGAGCCGACCTGATCGGACGTCGGCGCGACACCAACAACGGCCGATTTCCGCCGCTTTGGATCCATCAGCAGTGTGTCCCGAATGAAGCGGTCAACCGCCATGAAGATCTGGGTGTGGCGACTATCGGGCTTGGCGATCGTGGAATGATCAACATCGGCAATTGGGATCGTCTGGACGTCCGGGACGTTGGGGTCCGCTGACGTCCGATTGACGACGATGACGGTGCCTGAGAGGGGTCGTGTTTCAGCGAATGCAACTGTCCGGATGTTCATCGCCGGAGCATTCTGTCGGTACCAGTCTTTCAGATCTGCCAAGTGTGGTGAGTGCTGTTCGAGCTCAAGGACTGTCCTAGTGGTTCGGGCGAGGCCGGGAAGATACTTCAAAGCAGTTGCGAGAGCTGAGCCACTATGCGGCGTAGCAAGGAAGGCGACCCCGCGCGTTTGAGTGGCCAGGGCTTCGGAGTCCGAGAATCCCAGTGTTGCTGCGGTCCGCAGAACTTGCTTGACAACGAGTCCACCCAAGCTATGGCAAACGAACACGACGGGCCGATTACCGATCTCGTGGTTTCTCAGTACGTTGAGTGCCGTGGTGGCGAGATCCGGGATCGCCATTCCGGGACCCTGTCGCGCCACCTTGCCGCGAATGCCTTCGGCTTGCCAGTTGGAGATCTCTGCGGTGTAGTCAAGTGTCCAGACTGCGGCTTCGCGATGGTCCTCCGCCAGCCAATGCATCCAGGTTCCGTCAACACCCTCGGCTTGCCAGGTAGCGAAGCCGTCACCCGACAAGCCATGCACAAACACGACGTCGCAGGAACTCGCGTTCGCCTGGTCAGAGACCCTGTCAAGCGTGGTGGCCATTCGTATCACAGCTTACGTCTTGAGTGCCCATCGACCTCGTGGGTCACATGCACCTAGGCACGTGCCGTCAGTCGCCAGTTCTGAGGCAGCGTGTTCCCGCGTCATTCTGTGGCATCAGCTTCCCCGGCTACCGCCGCCGCGAGCAGTTGATCGGGAGCTTCGGAACAGCACGTCGGTGATCGCCTCGGTCGCCTCCTGCTTCTCGGCGCCAATGAGGTGCCCGTAGACGTCCTTGGTGATGGCCACCGAGGCGTGCCCGAGCACCTCGGAGACGACCCACAGCGGCGTGCCCTGGGCAAGCATGATCGAGGCGGCGGAGTGGCGCAGCTCGTGAGGAGTCCAGTGGCCGAGGTCAGCTCGATCGCATAGCCGGTGGAAGTAGTGGGCGAAGTTGTCGGGGTCGATCGGGGTGCCCTTCTTCGTCGTGAAGACGAGATCCGAATCCGGCCACGCGGGTCCGACGGCCAACTGCTCCCGGGCCTGGCGGGCTCGATGCGCCCGCAGCAGGCCGTCCAGTGCCGGCGTCAGGTGGAGCGTTCTCCGTGAGCGCTTCGTCTTCAGGTCGCGGAGGACGAGGTGCGTGCGTCGTCCGGCATCCTCCTGCTGCTCGATCGGGATCCGTTCCCGACGAAGCTGACGACGCACGTGGACCACGCCAGCATCGAGATCGATGTCCGACCAGGAGAGACCGAGCGCCTCGCCACGTCGGAGCCCGAGTGTGAGCGTGATCGCATAGAGCGCTTCGAGTCGGTCGCCCTTGGCGGCATCCAGCAGGCCTATCGCCTCGGCTATCGAGAGTGAGCGCCCTTCGGTGTGGCCGATTCGGGGAGGATCGGACAGGGCGGCGACGTTGCGGACCAGCAAGCCTTCCCGTTCCGCCTGGTGCAGCGCCGAGCGCAGCACGGTTCGCATGATCCGGATGCTGTTGGCGCTGTACCCGGCCTTCCGCTTGGCTGCCCACAGTGCGTTCACCTCGGACACCGACAGCTTGGTCAGGATCTTCGATCCGAGACCGGGCTTGAGGTGCAGCCGAACGGTGTCGGCGTAGTCCGAAGCAGTCGACTGCTCGACCCGTGCCGGCACGCCCTCGATCCACCGATCCAGATAGGCACCCACCGTGAGACGGCTGGTGGGGCTCTCCACTCCGGCGTCGAGCGATCGGCGGACCTCCTTGAGCTTGGCGATGACCTCGGCCTTCGTATCGCCCGAGACCTTGACGCGTCGCCGGCGGCCATCCGGTGTGCGGCCGAGCGAGATCGCTCCCCGCCACCGATCACCGTCCTGGTACACGGAGTCCTCGCCCCAGCCTCGACGCTGCTTGCTCATGGCGTCTCCCCTTGGCCGGGATCCGCAGAGGGCCGTCCCGGCGGCCTCACCGGATGGGCGTTCGCCCAGGCTTCCACGGCGGCCGTCTCCCATATCCGGCCCGAGGCGAGCTCGGCCACGGGGGCGGGGAAGTCGTCGTAGTCACGCACGAGCTGGCCCACCCGCTGCCGGCTGACACCGAGCATCGTGGCGATCTCGCTGAGCCCGACGAGGTGGCTGGTCATGCCTGCAACCATACCCGCTAACTCTTGACGGAGTAAAGCGTTATGTCGTTCCCGCTGGTCTTCGAGCGTCTCAGCTCGCCGTCTGACCGTTGTCAGCTCACGCTTCACACTCGGCCTCCTCGTGCTGAAGGTGCTGGATGAACTCGACGAGCGCCTGCGCCGGCACCCGTCGGCTGGTGTCGATCTGCACCGTGGAGAGCCGACCCTGGCCGATCAGCTCGTACAGCTTGGAGCGACTGATCGAGAGCGCCTTGGCGGCTTCGCTCGGTGTGAGCAGCAGCTTCTCCATGGCTCCTCCCTCAGTCCCTTCGCTCAGCGAGCCGCTGTTCCCGGGCCAGCTGGCGGGATTCGGCCCGTGTCGCCGCTGCGGTGCGGGCGAGCCACTCGTCTCCCGGGTTGTCCCACCCTCGTCCGCTGAAGCGCCAGTCCTTGACCGCAACCGACTCCGACACGTCTGGTGCTGCATCTCGACGGTTCGCCGACCACAGCGGCGCGAGCCGACCGGAGTGCACCGAGCGTCGTGGAGTAGCGCCGGCTCTTGGTGAGCCAGTGGCCCCGGAAGCCCGAGTGTGTGCGCCCAGCGGCGGAGCTTGAGGTGCTCCAGCTCCGGCCGGCCCCCGAGATCCCATGCTGTCAGCACGAGCCTCTTGAGATGAGGCCGCACATCGAGTGCGGGAAGGTCCGATTCGCGCAGTCGATGGTCGAGGCGACCGAAGGCATCGGTCGACTTGGTGGCGTACTTGGCGATGTAGGCAGCCACCGCTCCGGGCGCCGTCGAGTCGAGGGCGACGTGACGCACGTCGATCTGTTGGCCCCATCGGATGTCGCCGGTGATGCCCTCGGTCGTGGGATAGGAGAAGCGTGTCCGTTGGGAGGCGGTGACCACTGCCTCCTCGAGCCGCTCGGGAGGGAGGCCCTCCGGCGGTGGATCAGCCGGGCCGTTTGGTCCGTCGAGTCGGATGACGACGTGGAGGTGGACGAGTCCTCGGTCCTGGTACTCGACCACCTTGGCGTAGGAGAGCCGGGCATGATCGGCGAAGCGGGTGACGGGCATGTCCAATGCCTTGGCCAGCTCTCGCCGGATGCGCGATGGTGGTTCTCCGCCACAGCTCGGTGGCGTGTGCGTTCCACAGGACGGCGCCGGTGTAGTCGAAGCAGTCGGCGCAGAGCGGATCACCGAGGCGGTCGTCGTCGAGCCGATGCGTCTGCGCGACAGTCGGTGCGACGGCCGTGCGTACACGCGGGAGTCCTTCGAGGATGACAGATCTGAGCCGCACCGTCTCTCGCTCTCTGCGTGTGGACCGGGCCGAAGCTCGGCGCCGTCAGGGTCAGGAACAGCGTCGGATGGCGTGGCGGCCTCTGCGGGCACGCCCTTTCCACCGCGCAGGCCGGCGGCGATGAGGTGCCAGGCATCGGCACGGTAGGTCGTCCGAGCACGGTCCACACACCGTCGCCCTTCTGGTTCCGCACGCTTTGAGAAGGTGACCGTCGGGTTCTTCGGCTGTGGTGTAGCTGGAGACGATTTCGCCGGTGTCGGGATCGACCTGGTGGGTGCTGCCGGCCAGCCGTCACCGGGTGCTCGCACCATCCGGTGGAGCGGCCGAGGTCGAGCCATCGCTCGAATCCCGCCGGATCAGCAGCTCGGGCCAGCAGCAGATCGAGTTGAGTCGTGGTCGTCGCCAACTCACACCTCCGGGAACCTTGACCGGCGGCTCCGCAGTGCCTCTGCCCGAGCCGAGATCGACGCCAGCGACGAGTCGTCGAGGTAGTAGGAGCGGAGGCGTTGCGGGATGCCCCCCTCATGGAGCAGGTACCCGACGCCACGCGACGCCGGGTCGACGTCGGCGGCGGAGTAGCCGGCCGATGCCCAGCCCGAGCCGAGGATCGTGTCGGAGGCCTGTGGTGTCGAGCATCGCATCGCCCAGCGGAATCCGAACAGGTCTCGGATCGAGGTCGGGATGACGTCGGCCGAGGGCTTCTGCGTGGCGGCGAGCACGATGATCCCTGCTGCTCGCCCGCGGGAGACGAGATCACGGAGGAGATCGGCGAACGTCGGCCCGCTCCTTTCGATCGGACGTCGTCAAGTAGTGGGCCAGCTCGTCGACCACGACCACGTGGAGAGGCAGCGTGTCGTCCTGGGTGACCTTGCGCTTCCTGTTGGCGAGGAGCTGCGCGTACCGGTCGTCCATCTCCTCCTGCAAGACTCCGCAGCACCTCGATCGCTTCGGAGACGGCGACTCCGGCGGTTCCTTCGGCGCAACGGCTCCATGTGGCCAGCTCCACGAGCTTGCCGTCGAGCAGCCAGAGCTTGCTTGCGGGATCGAGCGCCGCTGTCGCCACCAGCAAGGAGAGGGCGACCGACTTGCCGGCTCCGGGCTCACCACCGAGGAGGATGTTGCGCTCCGGGAGCAGAACGGTGACCGCCTGCCCGTCCTCCCCGACGCCGACCGGGATCGGTTCCCAGAGGCTGGCGGTGGCGGAGTCGGCGTGCGGGCCAGGGGAGCGGTGGACCGACGGCCAGTGGGTCTCGTCGGGCGATCACGACCTGAGCGCGGGAGGCGTTGTCGGGAACGCGGTGGACCCGGACCTCTCGGACTCGGAGGGCGGCAGCGATCACCTCTGCGCGTGCTCGAGATCGGGCACGCTGCTCCCGCGGTGGGATTCGCACCTCGAACCGCTGCCCGGCCGGGATGTCCTTCATCCTGCGGACGGTCGGCACCCGATCCTCGAGGGAGAGGATTCGTGCGGAACGCACGGCCCGAGCCCACTGTCGTGCGGAGGCGGGCATGGCGAAGGCGACGTCCGACGAACCTGCGGATCGGCGGAACCGCCAGCACCAGCACGAACGAGTCCGGCTTGGGCGATCCATGCGCTTCCTCTGCCGAGGACGTGGCTTGGCCAGCAGGTCGAGCGCTCCGTAGATGGCGACGAGCGTGAGCTCCACGCGGAAGGCCCAGAGCGTACGGAGGATGGCCTCGATGACGGCCTCCGCGACGTCTTCTTCGTGGCTACGCATGGCGGCTCCACGTTGACGGGGCGGAAGTGCAGATCATCGAGGCCATCTCCGACCTACGACGCCTGACCGGGCAGCCGACGTGGGCTCGATCTGCTCGGCTCGGTAGGCGACGCCGCTGCGGTCGCCCATGCTCCATGGGGTCGCCACCAGGCCGGCGATCTTCACCGTGCTGCCCTGGCCGACGCCCTTGGGCTGGCCGGCCACCTTGACGGAGATCACCTCGGCGCCGCCGTCGTTCAGTGCCACCACCTGCACCGAGTGCAGCGGTGCGCCGTTCTCGTCCACCTTCGGGGTCTTCGACTCGAAGTCGAGGACCGGCTCGGGTGGGCCGGCTGCGAGGAACGTCATCCCCGTGGTATCGATCGGGAGTTTCACCTCCACCTTCCTTTCCGACGCACGTTCGGCGTCTCCCCCTGGAATACGTCAGGGGCACTGGACGGCACAACCGCGACGCCGAGACGTCTGCGGACGTCGAATCGCGCTCCGATCGCGTTTCCCGGACGTCCGCGTGTGTCCTGGCAGAATCAAGGGGTGCGCAACGACCGACTACGCAAGGCAATGGACGAGGCTGGGGTCTCTGCCTGATCGCCTGGCCGAGGCCGTTGAGGTCGACCCGAAGTCGGTGTGGCGCTGGACCAACAAGGGAGTGATTCCCCGCCGCATCGGCATGAAGGCGAGAGTCGCCGACATCCTGGGCGTCGACGAGTCGGACATCTGGCCGGCACCCGTCGAAGGCCGCGGGTTGGAGAGGACCGGGAGGTCACCCAGGAGGTCGTCACCGTGTGGGCGCACCGCGCCGATGCTCCCAAGGCCCGCTGGTGGGCGATGCTCAGTGGCGCCGAGGCCCACATCGATCTGCTCGGCTATGCCATGCAGTTCCTGCCCGAAGACCACTCTCGGCTCGACCGCCTGCTGATCGAGAAGGCGGCCGCCGGCTGCCGGGTCCGCATTGCCCTGGCCGACCCCGACTCGCCGTACGTTGCCGAGCGTGACGACGAGGAGGGCCTCGGCGGCACCTTCCCCGATCGGATCCGCACCACGATCGACCACTTCGAGCCGCTCTTTGGTGTGGAGGGCATCGACCTGCGGTTCCACCAGACGCAGGATGTACAACTCGGTCTTCCGAGGAGACGACCAGATGTTCGTGACACCCCACCTCTACGGCCTGAAGGGATACCGAGCACCTCTGCTCCACATCCGCCGAGCCACCGACGACGGCATGTTCGACGGGTTCGTGGCACACTTCGAGCGGATCTGGACCGTCTCACAACCGATCCCGGCACCATGACACGCATCGACCACTTCAACGACCCCGACGCTCCCCGGCCGACCCGGCTCGTTCCCGCTGCCTCGGCAGTGATCACCGACGACGACGGCCGCCTGCTCCTGGCGAAGCGCACCGACAACACGCTCTGGACCATCCCCGGCGGCACGATGAAGCCCGGTGAGACCATCGCCGAGACGGCGGTTCGGGAGGTCAAGGAAGAGACCGGCCTCGACGTCGAGGTGGTGTCACTGGTCGGGATCTACTCGAACCCGAACCACGTCGTCGAGTACTCAGACGGCGAGGTCCGCCAGCAGTTCTCGGTCTGCTTCGCCTGCCGGCGTCTCGGCGGCGAGCTGGCAACGAGCGACGAGACGAGCGAGGTCGGCTACTTCAGCCCGGACGAGCTCGAGGACATGGAGATCCACCCGTCGATTCGTCTCCGGATCCAGCACTACCTGGAGCAGCGCCCCGAGCCCTACCTGGGCTGAGCTGCAGCTACCCCGACGGGTCGGCGCCGAAGCGTCTCCGCTTGTCCGACGGCGTCCATCAGCTCGGGCCACGCCGCTCGAAGACCACGGGTGACTGGGCTTCCCGCGCCGTAGCGGGCCTCGACATCGATGAGTCGCTGCTCCGGCGTCATCCGCTTGTCCGATCGGCCCCGTGGTCAGATCGCAGTACGCCAGCGCCGCCGACACGATGCTGTCCTCGTCATCGAACTCAGCGAGTGCCGACTCCAGGCCTCGAAGCCGTGCCTCGTGGTCTGCTCGGGTGTGGTGAGCCACGAATCCAGCAAGCCGCTCATGCCCGAGTGAGCGCAGATGCCTGGCACCGTCGAGCGGATGGAATCCCGTGACGGCCAGCTCCGGGGCGTAGCCGATGTCGTGGAGATACGCCGCCGCCACGAGAACGTCGGCGTCCTCAGGTGTCAGCCCGCTCGCCAGCTCTCGTGCCGTCTCGGCCACTGCCTGCGCATGCCGCCACCGCCGCCCCAGCGGACGCAGCAGATCTCCGGCGTGATCCTCGGCCCACATGCTCAGCTCCATGGTCACACCGTACGCCACCTCGGCCCCAAGCGCGAGGCCGGCTGTGAGGACTTTCTCTACAGAATCAAGAGAGGCCGGCCTGCGGGCGGCCCTGGGGGGCCGTCCTCGGCCGGCCGGTTGGTCGGTCCTGTCGTCTTACGGCCGAGTCCGCCTGCTCGCTGACCGGGCACGATTCGACGGGCAGAGACCCAATTCATGCGTGCCGGCCCTATTCCGGGGATACTGGGCCCATGAGATTCTCGAATCGGCCGGTTGGTAGGTAGCGCATGCCACGTGACGCCGTCATCGAGAACCCGGTCATCAACTCGCCGTTTCGGCAGCCCGACCGGCATTTCCGATTCGACGAGGAGGGCATCACCTCGGATCTCGTCGATGGTCGTCGGGCGAGCTCGTACTTCATTCCGATTGCGGGCGCGCGCAAGCGGGGCGGTCAGCAGGCGTTCGAGACGGAATGGACGTCGGATCGTCTCGAGGAGAATCCGACGATCAACCGGGTCCGGGAACGCGTCGGCATGTGGCGTCAAGGCGGCCACCGGGGCGTGACCCCCACGACACGCCGCCTCCTCGAGTTCTGGACCGATCCCGAACGCGAACGTCCGTTGTTCTTCTGTCAGATCGAGGCGCTCGAGACCGCGATCTACCTCACCGAGGCGGCCGGCAAGTTCGGCGACGACTGGATCGTGAACTTGCTCAGGGAGGAGTCGGCCCGCCACAACCCTGGTCTGTTCCGGGTCGCTCAGAAGATGGCTACCGGTACCGGGAAGACTGTGGTGATGGGGATGATCATCGCATGGCACACCTTGAATAAGGCGGCGAGTCCGCAGGACAACCGGTTCACCGACCGGTTCCTGATCGTAACGCCGGGTATCACCATTCGTGACCGCCTGCGGGTTCTGCTGCCTGCGGACCCGAACGACTATTACCGAGAACGCGACCTGGTGCCGGCCGATCTGCGGGAACACCTGGGTCGCGGCACGAATCGTCATCACCAACTTCCATGGCCTTCAGCTCCGGTCGAAGGCTGGAAGTGTTCCGAAGCTGACCAAGCAAATCCTCCCCGAGTCATCGTTCCAGGAATCCCCCGACGAGATGGTCCGCCGCGTATGTCGGGAGTTAGGGACCTCCTCGAAGCAGATCGTTGTCCTGAACGACGAGGCCCATCACTGCTACCGGCGCCGGCTCGATGACGATGCCAAAGACGTCAAGTTGAAGGGTGACGAGCGCAAGGAGGCCGACCAGCGGGAGGAGGAGGCTCGGGTTTGGATCTCCGGCCTCGACGCGGTGAACCGAAAGCTCGGGATCAAGACTGTCTATGACCTGTCGGCGACTCCGTTCTTCCTACGTGGTTCGGGCTACTCGGAGGGCACCCTCTTTCCGTGGGTGGTGTCTGACTTCTCCCTAATCGATGCGATCGAGTCTGGCGTGGTGAAGGTGCCGAGGGTGCCGGTGTCCGACGATTCGATGTCGGGGGAGGGCGTCACCTATCGCAACCTTTGGGTACGGATCTCCGATGAGCTGCCCAAGCGTGGGCGACGGACCGCCGAGGACCCTGGCGAGCCGCGACTTCCCGGCGAGTTGGAGGGCGCTCTACGCACGTTGTACGGGAACTACGAGAAGGCATACCGCCGGTGGGAGGGAAGTGTGGGGGCCACCAATGGCGCTTCCACCCCTCCAGTGTTCATTGTCGTCTGTTCTAACACCGCGGTATCGAAGCTTGTCTACGACTTCATCGCTGGCTACGAAGTGAAGACGCCTGCTGGGGAGACCGTCGCCAGACCGGGGGAGCTGGGGATCTTCTCGAACGCTGCCGACGGCCGCTGGCTGGCCCGTCCCAACACCATCCTCATCGACTCCCGGGAGCTTGAGTCGGGTGAGGCGATGAGCAGAGCGTTCAAGGAGGTGGCGGCCGGCGAGATCGAAGAGTTCAAATCCGAGATCCGCCAACGTTTCCCGGGAAGGGATCCAGACGACCTCACCGACGAGGACCTTCTCCGCGAGGTGATGAACACTGTGGGGAAGCCGGGGAGGCTGGGCGAGCATGTGAAGTGTGTGGTGTCGGTGTCGATGCTGACGGAAGGCTGGGATGCCAACACGGTCACCCATATCCTCGGAGTGCGCGCGTTCTCCACCCAGTTGCTATGTGAGCAGGTGGTGGGGAGAGGGCTGCGCCGTCGTTCATACACCGCCGACGAGGACGGGATGTTCCCGCCCGAGTACGCCGAGGTGTACGGGGTGCCGTTCTCGTTCATCCCCGCCGCCGGGTCGGCCCCCGACCCCAAGCCGGGGCCGCCACTCACTCATGTCAGGGCGCTTGAGGACCGAATCGCCTCCGAGATAGCGTTCCCCCGCCTTGTTGGCTACCGCTATGTCCTTGAAGGACGCCTGCCCGCGGTGGCGTTCGCCGACACCGACCGTCTCGGTTTGTCCGCTCAGGGTCTTCCTACCGAGGTCGAGGTAGCTCCTATCGTCGGAGAGAGCGCCACCCATTTTCTGCTCGACGACCTGCGCGGTTGGCGGGATCAGCAGATCGAGTTCGAGTTGTCTCGCCGCCTTGCCCAGCGCTACTTCCGCGACGACGCCGGGTTCGAGAAACCGTGGGCGTTCCCGGCGCTGCTGCGACTCGTCCGCCGTTGGATGGCCGAATGCGTCACCCTCAAGGACAAGGCCTTCGTCCAGATGCTCCGCATCCGCCGATTCGAGGACGACGCCATCGACAAGATCTACCGGTCAATCGTCCGCGCCGGAACCGAGCAGGAAACCCGGCCGGTGCTCGAACCGGTGCTCAGACCCTTCGACCCGGTCGGCAGCACCCGCTATGTCGACTTCGACACCACCCGGCCCACCTACGTGACCGACCCGGCCAAGTGCCACATCTCTCACGTAGTGGCCGACACCGAGTCGTGGGAACAGAAGATGGCCCAGACGCTCGAGGACATGGATGAGGTCTTTGCCTACGTCAAGAACCACAACCTCGGCTTCACCATCCCCTACACCATCGATGGACAGCAACGTCAGTACATCCCCGACTTCATTGCCCATCTCGACGATGGCCATGACGATCCGCTGAATTTGGTCGCCGAGGTATCGGGTGCGCAACGGCGTGACAAGGAAGCCAAGGTGGACACCGCCCGGAGCCTTTGGGTGCCGGCGGTGAACGCCCACGGTGGGTTCGGACGGTGGGAGTTCGTGGAGATCACCGACCCGTGGAACGCTCAGACCACGATCCGGGCCTTCATCCAAGAACGGCGAGCAGCATGAGACGAGGGGATTGAACGTGGCGGGACGATCACGTAAAAAGGCGACGGGGCCAACCCAGGTGGAAGCAGTGGAGCACATCGACACCCGCGCCAACATCCCGACCGAAGAGTTGCGCGAATTCGTCGCATCCGACGAGAAGCAGCCTTCCAAGCTCCGCTACCCGAGGGATCCCTCCCTTGATCCGCAGCTCGTTTGGCAAGGCAAGGATCAACAGGACGGCGAGGACCTGGCTATTCCGGTTCCGCCGATATACATCCAAGAGAAGATCGAACCCCGGGCCATTGTCGAGGACCTCCGCCGAAAAACGGAGGAGCGGTCAGACGAACCCACGCTATTCAGCAACTTCAACGGGCTCGAGTTCGAGCAACTCATCGATTTCTATCACCACGGCGTGAACTGGTCGAACCGCCTCATCCTCGGCGACTCCCTCCAGGTGATGGCCAGCCTTGCTGAGAAGGAGAACCTCCGCGGCCAGGTCCAAATGGTCTACATCGACCCACCATATGGGATCAAGTTCGGTTCAAACTGGCAGGTCAGCACGCGCAAGCGGGCTGTTCGCGACGGTAAGGACACAGACCTCACCCGTCAGCCCGAGCAGATTCGGGCATTTCGCGACACCTGGGAAAAGGGCATCCACTCCTACCTGGCTTACATGAGAGACCGGCTCATCGGAGCACTTGATCTCCTTACTGAGACCGGGAGCGTGTTTGTCCAGATCGGAGACGAGAACGTGCACCTTGTGCGGTCGCTTCTCGACGAGGTGTTTGGAAGCGAGAACTTCGTCGCTGAGATCACTTTCAAGAAGACGAGTGCAGTCGGAAGTTTCGCGGGTGGTACGAACGTGCTCGCGTCGGTCAGCGATTACCTGCTTTGGTACGCGAAAGACATCTCCCAGGCCAAGTACCGGCAGCTATACAAGCCCAAAGCAGTTGGTGGCGAGGGAGCAGGCGCCTACACGTGGGTCCAACAAGCGGACGGCTCTCGAAGGAGGGCGACCGCGCGCGAACGCGAGACCGGTGAGGCCGATGGCAGGTTCTTCCGTCCGAGTCCGATGACGTCAGAGACCGTACGAGAGGCCCAGACGACGGTATTCGAGGTAGCGCTCGAAGACCGGACCTTCGTTCCAGGCAAGGGTGGGTGGAAGACGAACAAAGCCGGCATGCGCAGCCTCGGATGGGCAAATCGCCTTATGGCGACGGGCAGATCACTCGCCTACGTTCGCTATATCGACGACTTCCCAGCGTTCCCTCTGACCAACCTCTGGGACGACACTCAGTCGGGAAGCGGGATGAACAAGGTGTATGTGGTGCAGACCAATTCGAAGGTGATAGAGCGCTGTCTGTTGATGACAACAGATCCCGGTGATCTGGTCGTGGATCCGACGTGTGGCTCCGGCACTACGGCGTATGTGGCAGAGCAGTGGGGGCGTCGCTGGATCACGATCGATACCTCGCGCGTCGCTCTTGCTCTAGCTCGCACTCGCCTCATGTCGACCCGGTTCCCCTACTACCTCCTCGCCGATTCGGAGATTGGTCGTGCGAAGGAGATGAAGATCACAGGCATCTCGCCTTCGGCCGGTCTCGTCGGCTACGACGTCAAGCAAGGTTTCGTCTACCAGCGGGTTCCCCACATCACCCTCAAGGCGATCGCTAACAACCCCGACATTCGCGAAGGCATGTCACTAGAGGAAGTTGACGAGGCGATCCAGCGTCACTCCGATCAGGAGTTGTTGTACGACCAGCCGTACGAGGACAAGAAACGGGTCAGGGTGACCGGTCGCTTCACGGTCGAGAGTCTGTCACCCCACCGGGTCCTCGACCCAGACCAGGAACGGTCGGCTACCGAAGTCGCCGCCCAGACCGACCCGAACGCCGAGGGGTTCGTTCCGACAGTCCTCGCCAACTTGCGGAAGGCTGGTGTCCAGAACACCAAGCAAGGCGAGCGTCTCATCTTAGAAACCCTGGCGCCGTTCGCCGGAGCTTGGATCCAGGCATCGGATGAGTTCACCGACAAGGGGGGCGTGACCAGGCGGGTAGCGGTGTCGATCGGTCCCGAGCACGGCACCGTCGGCCCGACGCACATCAAGGAGGCGGCCAAGGAGGCGGTGAGAGGTGTCGGCTTCGACATCCTGGTCGTGTGTGGGTTTGCCTTTGACGCCCGGGTTGGAGAGACGGCCCGTGAGTTCGGCGATTTGGTTGTGCTCCCAGCCCGGATGAACCCGGACCTCATGATGGGCGAGGACCTTCTGAAGAAGACAGGCGCTGGGAACCTGTTCACGGTGTTTGGCGAGCCCGACGTGAACATCAAGGAGGATGAAGGGGACCTGGTCGTGGAGCTTCTCGGGGTCGACGTATACGACCCGACGACGGGCGAGGTTCGGTCAAGCTCCACGGATGACATCGCTTGCTGGTTCATCGACACCAACTACAACCAGGAGAGCTTCTTCGTTCGCCACGCCTACTTCACAGGCGGCGACGCGCCGTACAAGCGGCTTCAGCGCACACTCCGCGCCGAGATCGACGAGGAGGCATGGTCGTCTCTCTACTCAACTGTCAGCCGCCCCTTCGCCAAGCCGGACACCGGCCGCATCGCCGTCAAAGTCATCAACCACTACGGCGACGAGGTTCTCAAGGTGTACGAGGTCTAATGCCTTCCAGACCACCTCGCCGAGGAAGCCTGCGAGCGAGGATAGAGCTATCGCTGGCAGCCTTCTCTCCGGCATTCGCGCTAATGGTCTGGCGAGCTTGGGGGCAACCGTTGGCCTGGGTGTTTGGAATCGCTGCACTCCTCGGTCTCGCGGTCGTCGTCCTTGTCACGTGGGCGATTCGAACGGGTAATCCCGAGCCGTATACCTTCGGCGACATCTCAGATTCGAGCGCAGACGTGCTTGGCCACATCGGTAGCTACCTTGCCGTGGCTGTCATCGATCCCAAGGTCTCGTCGACCGAGGCTCTGCTGGGTCTGGCCGTCTTCAGCCTGATCTTCCTGATCCACGTCTCGGTTGGACTGGTGCACGTGAACCCGTTGTTCTATATGCTCGGGTATCGCGTGTACACCGGCACCACCTCTCAGGACAATGCCTACTACCTTGTGGTCAGGACGGAGGTAGCAGACTGGAACGGGCCTCAACACCTTGTGCGGATGGGCGACGGCATTCTGATTGAAAGGGGTCGACGTGCCATTCAGTGATGCTGTTGCGGAGACGAGCGCAGCGCTGGCAGGTGATGTGTCCCTGCTCATGGCATATGAGAAATCTGATGGCTTAGAGGCGCGCGGTGTCAACCTCGGTCAAGCCGCCGCAAGCGGACTGCGTGACTTGAGTCGCGACTGGCTAGGCACCATCGAAGACAATGTGGTTGTCCCCTACGAGGCAACCGCCGAGTTGGCTGATGGCCAGGTCTTCCTGGTCGAGGATGAAGACGTTCTAGCCGACTTTGCTCCCCTCTACGAGTTGGCAGCCCAGGCCGCCGAACTGCAACCACTGGCGGTCGATCAAGTCGATCGGCGAATTTCTGTCTACGGTGTTGTGGCAGGGGACGCGAACCGGATCGCGCTGTTTAAGCGGTCGGATCCTCGGATCGGCTACTCGGGTGGCCGCAGATTCCTTGCTGTGCTCGGTGAGAGACTTGAGCGGCTCGTGGACCCTGCATTTGCTTTCTACTCCTCCTTTGAGTTCGTGCTGGCTGAGCAGTGGGCACTGATTGTGAATCAAGGCGCATTCGAAAAGTTGTTTCGGGATGCAGGCCTGGTTGAACAGCACATCGATCAGTGGGTGGCCGGCATCGAGCAGCACCTGCCATGGGGTGATGGGGCGGTTGCGGCGCTGACGGAAGTAGCACACCGCGACTCCCGCGTGTGGAGACGTCTCCGCGAGATCAATCGGCGCGGCCACCTAGCGGCCGTGACGATCGACCAGGTTCGCGAATACGCCGACGAGATGGGCCTCGACGAGGATGGGCTCATCATTGACGATCGTCTTGTGTTCGACCCAGATAACCGGTTCTCGATCCTCCACCTGCTCAACGAGGATCTGTTTCGTGGCCCATTGACCCACGAGCGTTTCGAGGCGCAGCGAAAGACGGGCGCTTGAACCCGGTCATGTCCGTTCCCATGCCGCAGGTTCCGTGGACGTTTGGCGAGATGCGCAGCATCTGGACGTGTCGTTGTGCCCTGCGAGAGCAACGCCGAGGCTCCCGCGCACCAGGGCTGTAGCCGTGAAGCCTTCCATCCTGACGGCCCCGGAACTGCGCGCGGCGATCGCAGAACCGGATCCCAGCCGGCGTCTAGTCATCACACCCATCGCGCACGATCAGATTACTGACGGAGGGGTCGATATCCGTCTTGGCAATAGGGCGATCGGTTTCGATCGTGGCGGCTTAGAGGGGATGTCTGAGATGGAATTGCCACTTGGTGCGACTCAGGTTGTCGCTCCCGGCGAGCTAATCCTCTGGCAGGCCCTTGAGTATGTCCAAATGCCAATCGGCCTCCAGGGCCTTTTCACCGGACGCGCCTCCTTTTCACGTCTCGGAATGGTGTCAGCCACAGCTGTGAATGTGGCCCCAGGCTCGCGGGGGCACCTGACGCTTGAGCTGGCGAATATGGGATCAACGCCAATCGCAATGGTGGCGGGCCAGCGCGTTGGCCAGCTCGTGGTTGTTCGTTCCCAATCTCCAGACCATTGGCGCACGCGCCGCTTCGTCTGGGACTCGCAGGCTCCCGCTGCGCCCAGTTACGTACCGATTTCCGACCCCTCAGCACACATCGACATCTCACTGTCGTTCCTGGACCAGTCCGTTGCCCTCGTGGCGCAGACGCCAGCCGGCCAGAGCGTACTCGGGCTGAAAGAACAGGTCTTCGACATGCTGAGGCCCGTCGTCTTCACAAAGGCGCCTCTGTTGCCGGCGCTTCGGGAGTTCGAGGAACTGATCTCTGAGCCCGGTATCAAGGAGGCTGAGGTGCAGGCTTTTCTTGAGACGTATCCCGATTTCCTCATCGCTTCAGAGTATGTGGACGCAGTCCCGCATGTGGTGCTCGAGCTTGAGTCTGGTTCAACGCTCGTACCTGACTTTGTGCTCAAGCCATTCGGCTCCGACCCGTGCGACCTTCTCGAGATCAAACGACCGGACGCAGTCGTCGTCACGAAAGTGGGCCGTCGCCCCGTTCTGAGCCGGTCGGCTGCCGCCGGAATCAGGCAGCTTCGTGATTACTCCGATGCGCTTCGCTCGGAGAACGTTCGGTCACGGGTTCAGGAGCGCTACGGCCTGGATATCGCGTGGCCACGTCTCCAATTGGTCATCGGTCGTCTCCGCGGGATCTCCCCTGCCGCTATCCGCGAAGCCTCTGCCGGAGACGGCGTTGAGGTACGCACCTACGACCAGTTGCTAGAAAGGGCAAGGTTCCGACTCAGATGAACGTGTTCACCCTCCAGGCGTGTTTCTCGCACCATTGTGCACGCGTAGCCAAGCACGGTGCTGCACGGATCCACTCAGGACTCCGGGAGCCAAGTTGGGAGCCATTCTCTGTGGATTCGTGTGGACGGCTGTGGACGCCGGTGGACTCGAAAGCCTGTCGTTCCGGCGTTCGTTGACGGCTGTGGACGCCGTGGACAGGGCTTGGAGATCTACGGATCAGAAGGTTGGGGGTTCGAGTCCCTCCGGGCGTGCTAGCGAAACCGTTGCAGCGCATGGGTTTCTGCGTGATTGAAGTCTCTCGACCTTCTGACGTTTGGGAGCCATCCCAATCCAGGATGCGCGACTGGTGGTCCTCGTTGAGTGAAGCGCAAGTCCGCTTCACCTGCAGACCTGGCTAATATAGCAAAGGGCGGTTCCCTTTAGCTAGGCTGTGGTTTAGGAAACGTCGCTTCATCAGGAGCAGCATGCGGCCAGACGCCTTCACCTCGCACGCTCGCGGGGTCGTCCGGAGGGACCCAACGGGCTTCTGGGCGTTCCACCCGGAGCCGCTACCTCGCCGCCTCGACCTGCCACAAGAGGTCGTCACCTTATTGGACGAGGCAACGGGTGCTGTCCACCGTCTTGGTGGGGTTGGGCGGCTGATCCCTAACCCCCACCTGCTCATCGGGCCTCACTTGCGATTGGAAGCTGTGCTCAGTTCGCGCATCGAGGGTACGAAGACCGACGTGAGCCAGCTGCTGCGCTTCGAGGCCGGTGAGGCGCCCCCCGCTGCCGAATTGGATGATGCGCAAGAAGTCCGCAACTACGTCCTCGCCATGGAGCACGGTCTACAGCGTGTACGAGACGGTTTTCCGGTCTCGAGCCGGCTGCTGCGAGAGCTGCACGGCTTGTTGCTGTCCGGCGTCCGCGGGCAACACCGGCGGCCGGGGGAGCTGCGAGCCAGCCCGGTGTGGATCGGGGGTAGCTCGCTTGAGGACGCAGTCTTCGTGCCGCCACCCACAGACGTGATGCACGTGGCGCTCGGCGACTTCGAACGATTCCTGCACGAGCAGGACATGCCACTGTTGGTGCAGCTGGCGCTTGCTCACTACCAGTTCGAGGTGATTCATCCGTTCCTGGACGGAAACGGCCGTATCGGCCGGCTGCTCATCCCGTTGATGTTGGTGTTGCGCGATGCGCTCACGCAGCCCCTCCTCTATCTGTCCGCATACTTCGAGCAGCACCGCAGCGAGTACTACGACCAGCTTCTGATGACGAGCCAGCGCGGGGACCTCGTTCCCTGGCTTCGCTTCTTTCTGCGGGGTGTGCGACGGCAGGCGCGCGACGCGGAGGAGCGCACCGTCAGACTTGTCGAGCTTCAGCACGAACTGCGGAGCGAGTTGCTCGATGAAGGTCGTGCGAACTCTGTGGTGCGGCTCGCCGAGAACCTGTTCTCGGTTCCGATCGTCTCGGCGTCTCGAGCCGAGAAGTTGCTCGGGGTGACTCGCCCGACCGCCCACGCCGCGATTGATGCCCTCGTCGAGCGCGGAGACCTGGTCGAGGTGACCGGCCGCGAGCGAGGGCGGGTCTATGAGGCACCCAGGATCTTCGAAGCGGTCTATGGCGGCGTGCAGGTAGAAGATGAGCCAGACCGTCAGCCTCGCTAGAAGTGGACTCGGACGGCTGATCACGGAGGCGACGGCGACACCGGCGGGCTTTCAGCGGATTCCGTTTGGGAGCCAAATTGGGAGCCATTCTCCGTGGACCTCTCTGGACGGCCGTGGACGCCGGTGGACTCGAAAGCCCATCGACCGGGCCTATGTGGACTCTCGTGGACACCGGTGGACACGGCTTGGAGATCTACGGATCAGAAGGTTGGGGGTTCGAGTCCCTCCGGGCGTGCTGCTGAAGTCCCCCCGAGAGCGGGGGTTTCGTCGCTCAACGGGCTCGTGAACCTTCTGACGTTTGGGAGCCATTCTCGGGAACCATCGGTGGTCCGTTCGACGATCCAGCCGACCACGGGTCGATCAGCTGAGCGCCTTGTGCGTGGCGCCTACCAACCTCGTGCTGTTCTCCGCATCATGCCTGGGCGGCGCCGCCGGTGCTCGAGCCTTGCCAGACTGTGATCCAGCGGGTGAATGGCCATCCCGGGCCGAGCTGCCGTGCGGCGAGGTCGTAGAAAACGATCTCGCCGCCCGGTACCGGCACGACCTCGTCGCACGGGAGGAGCGAACCATTGAGTTCGCCTCCGCTTCACTGGACGTCTGCTGCCCGCCAACCATTGTCCAGGCTGGCGGGGCGGGTACGTGCCCGGGATATCGCTTGTCCCTCTGGGATCACGACGCCAAGCCCACGGACGTCTTCGTCGGCTTGGAGGGAGTCAGGTGTACCGTCAGATTGCCGCCGAGGATGACCTTGAGGCCGTTGTCGCAAAGGTGGTCCGCGGCGACGACGTTCTCGAGCGTGATCGTGCCGGCCAGGAACCACTTCCAGTCGATAGTGTCAAACTGACCGGGGGATCCCCCATCGGTGACCTTGACGGCCATCAACTGCCCCGTGCGGTCCTTTCCGGTCGCATGATCGCCCGCACCTCCGTGGCCAGAATCGTGTCCGGTGTCATGTCCGGGTTCGGTAGCCTCGTCCCCGTGATCGTCCCCGTTTTCAGATGAGCGGATGTCAGCAGTCACGATGCCGATGAATGCGCCCTCGGTCCCGTCTACCCATACGTCCGTGACCTGTACCGTGATGCGCCTCCCGACCTCACCAGCCGAGTTCGCTATGTCAAGCTGGAGGCTGCCCCGGGCCGCGTGCTTCGCCGTCGCCTCGAAGGCCTCGAACTCGACAGATGCGGTGCCTGGCTCACCATCGGCATGATTGCCGATGTGCTCGACCGTCAGAGATCCGGTGATGCGGTCTCCCGCACCCTCTCCTGCGTGTGCCGGCGTTGCTGCGGTCAGGTTGAGGAGAACCAGCATGACGACACATAGGCCACCGACCCGTCGTCGAAGAAGACCGCCATGACGGTACCGGTATGCGATGTCACTCATTGTCCCACGCCCTTCCGTCCCTGCGCCCCGCGATGAGCTTGCACGAAGCGCGTCCCACCCTCCAAGGTATGCGTGTCCGCCCGGAATCCCCATCGGGAATCCTGCTGAGTCACAGCCGTTGGCCTATTCGCAAGCTCCTTCGTCCCGCATGATCGGACCGTTCGGCAGCTCCTTCGTCCCGTATAATCGGAAGCGTTCACAGGTGCTGTGGCATCGGGGGGGAGCGTATGAGCGGGCTGGGAACGTCGTGGGAATCTTCCCATCGGCGACGTGGTGATCAACGGACTCTGCTGATCGCCGTCCTGCTCACCCTCGGGATGATCACCCTCCAGATCCTCCACCTCTACCTCAGCTATCGGGACAGTTCCCTGTCCGGTGTGAAGGCCGTCGAGGTGTACACGATCGTCGCCGAGATCGCGATCTTCATCGTGGCGATTGGGGGATGGGTGCTCTTCCTCAACCGGATCAGGGTGACCCGCGCCCGTCTCGGCCGCGAGGAGGAGATGCGCCGGCGAACCCAGCGCGAGCTGGTCGAGTCGCAGAAGATGGAGGCACTCGGCCAGATGGCCGCGGGTGTTGCCCACGACTTCGGCAACCAACTCGCCGTCATCAGAGGGTCGCTCGATGCTGTGTCCGCCGAGACGTCCCACGCATCACATGCTCGTGGAGATCTCGAGCGGGCACGATCAGCAGCCCGGCAGGCATCGCACACCGTCCAGGCGCTCATGCTGTTCGGCAAACGATCCGCCGGACGAAAGGTGCCGGTCGACCTCGCCGACGTCGCCTATGAGGGCTCGGCGCTCGCCGGAGCGATGCTCCCCTCAGATGTGACGGTGGAGCTTCAGGTTCCCTCCACGCCGTTGTGGACGGAAGGGGATCGCACCCAGCTCATTCAGGTTCTCCTGAACCTGATCCTCAACGCTCGGGATGCCATGCCAGACGGCGGCACGATCACCATCGAGGCGTCCTGCGTGGGTGAGGCTCGCTCGTCATCCTGCCCACGGGTCCGGCTCACGGTACGCGACACCGGAAGTGGGATGGACAGCGACGTGGCCGAGCGCGTATTCGAACCGTTCTTCACGACCCGCGCGGGGAAAGGAACGGGACTCGGGCTCTCGGTGGTCCACGGCATCGTGACCTCCATGGAAGGAACGATCACCGTTGGTTCCAAGGTGGGAGAGGGGACGACATTCGACATCGTCGTGCCTACGGCTTCGGGTCGGATGTGTCGCGAGGTGCTGCCCCCGGTCGGCCCCGTCAGCCGCACCGATGTCGTCGCCGTGGACCTCGACGACGCGTACCACTCGTCACTGGTGGTTGAGGCACTCGAACATGCGGGAATCAACGCACGATGGATGCCCATCGGCGAGGCGTCCGAGACCGAAGCCGTCCGCGTGATCCTCACCCATGGAACCTTGATCGATCGCGCCGACTGGAACGGCTGCCTGACCGCGGTGACCCTCATCGTCGTTGATGCACCTGCGACAGCGGCACTCCCCGGCGGAGCGAAGCTGCTGACTAGTCCCGTACCGGTGTCGAACCTCATCAACGAAGTCATATCGGCGATCGGGATCGAGGCCACACTATGAGTGACATCGTCGTGCTCGTGGTCGACGATCATGCGCTGGTGCGCGAGATGCTGGCGGATCGCATCGCTAGCGAACGTGGCATGCACGTCACCGCACAGGCAGCCACCAGCGATGAGGCCGTGCGGTTGTGTCAGGACCTCGCACCCGATGTGGTGCTCCTCGACATCGACCTGCCGGGCATCTCGGCATTCGATGCGGCGCGCACGATGGCCAAGGCCGACCACCCACCACGAATCATCTTCCTCAGTGCGTTCATCCAAGATGGGTACATTGCAGAAGCGCTTGCCGTGCGTGCTGCCGGATACCTCTCCAAGGCGACACCGCCGTCCGAGGTCGTCGAGGCCATACGTGCGGTTGCCGGTGGGCGCACGGCGATGGGCGCAGAGGTCCTCGACCGACTGATCCTCAACGGACTGCCCACCGAACCGGGCGTCGTGGCGGGGGCCCGCAGGACGCTGTTGACGCAGCGGGAGCGGGAAGTCGTCGCCCTCGTTGCCGCCGGCCTTCAGCAGAAGCAGGTGGCAGTGCGGATGGGGATCAGCATCAAGACGGTGCAAACGCATCTGGCGCACGCCATGGACAAGCTCGCGATCCACGACCGCGTCGAGCTCGCTCGGTATGCGATCCGTGAGGGCCTCGTCACTACACCCTGATCTGTACGCGACCCTGAATCTCGGGGCGTCCTCAGTGGACCGCGACCCGCCTCATTGGACCGCGGCCGGCGGTGGGTGATGAAGGCACAGCGCCGGGAGCGCCACCCGGAGGTGGCGCTCCCATGGGGACGGGGCAATGCATGCCCCGCGGCGTGGGATCGATTACCTGGCACCGCCCCTTCCCTTCCTGACACTGTCCATGACCACCACCACGCTCAGATGAGCGGTGGCCTCGACCTGCATCAGGTCGCACTCGGGCAACAAGAGTTGCGCGTTCGCAGCAGTTCCGATCATGGGAAGAGGACGCCGCACAGGTCCTGCGTACCCGCCGAGTCGGCGTTCTCCGGGAGGATGACGTTGTCGTGAATGAACAGGTTCACTCGTCGAGCATCATCCGCCCAGAGAGCAAATCCGGTAATCCCACTCGCCGACGCATCGTCGTCGAACACGTACCCGGCGTTATCCCCATTTGTGAGGAAGTACCCGTCTGCGTGGACGGCGGTTCCGCCGTCGATCACAAGACCGGAGAAGCATCCCCCGTAGATCTCGGCGCGGTCGTACTCGAACCCGGCAAAGTCGAAGAAGACCTCCGACGTCCCCAGCACATCGTCGATTACGCCGAGGCCCGTGTCTTCAGGTATTCCGTAGATCCGGTTTATGTACGACAGCGTGTCGATCGAGATAGGTGTTGTCTTGTCCGCAGCCACCCCGATCGCCATTGCTGCGACCTCCATGAACCCCATCGGGAGGTCAAAGGCTTCTCCGGTCGGCATACCAGCCTTGTTCTTCCCCTCCAGCAGCCCGTAGAGGAGCAGCTCGCGGTAGACAGACTGGTTCATCGGCGACGAGTCGAGTGCGACGCCGTCCGCTGTCAAGCGTCCGGCAGCGTCGAGGCCGATGTCCGCACCCGATAGTGTCACCGTCACTTCGGCAAACTGCTGGCGCAGGACACGATCTGGGGCTCGGCCGAGGTTGAGCCGTGACAACGGCACTTCGTGAACGAACTTCGTGTAGTCGGGGATGCTCTGGCCGTCGGACGGCGGTGCCACGACATCGCAGACCTCAACGCCGAGTACCTCGAGTTCCTCGTGCGTCACCATGCCGTCCTCGACGGCTGCGCCCCACAGCGGGACGAGCCACACGTCGTTGCCATCTCCGTTCTCTACGCTCGTGACGAGGTGGGCGTACGTGGTGTCATCAGGGTCCGGCTCGGTCGCCGAGTACGGCTGGACGCAGTAGACCGTGGACTCTTCGGCATCATCAAATGTCGCGAAGACTGGTACCCCCGTTCCGTCCCGGTAGATAAAGACGAGATCGGAGTAGAGGCCAGCACTCCCGCCACCACCACCACCGCCGCCACCGCCGCCGCCACCACCACCACCGCCGCCACCGCCGCCGCCACCACCGCCGTGACCGCCGCCCCCCGAAGGAGGTGCGGCGGCTGCGAGAGGTGTGACCCCTGCGACGAGAGCGAATATGGAGAGGAGGGTGATGACGATGATCAGTGTTCTCCTATTGGAGTCTTTGCGCATCGCGCGCTCCTTCCGTATGGACCCCTCGCCGCCCCACGCCTGACTCCGCTTCGGTCGCCCGAGGCACCGGGAGTCGCTCCTGATCCGACCGTACGGTTTTGCACGTCGGGCGGCCATCAGGAACAAACCTGAGTACCCGGATTTGCCGATTTCGGAGCCGATCAGCGGCATCGGGAATCCTCCCGATGCGGGATTGTCCGTCAAAGACCGGCCAACTGATCATGTGATCGCGACCGTCACGGCCGGTTGCCGGCTGATCCAGGTTCGGGGGAGTCGTCCGGTTGGCCCTTCGTCGATGGAGTTGTCGTGCCGCCGGTTCCTGGGTAGCCGGTGCCGGCGCGGGTAGCCGGCGGCTCGGTCGATGTGGTCGTCATGGCGGGTGAGGACGTGTCAGTTGCACCATCCCCACCGTGCTGCTCGGATCCGGATCGGGACGTCTGACCATTGCCGGTATCGGACGGCTCTATCGGGGCCCCCGGGCCGGATCGCGCCACGGTCGGTGCAAGGTCCACCCCGTACCGCTCACGCACCGTCTCGCGAGCCCTCTCGACACGCTGTATGAGCTCGGGATCCAGCTCGTCGACGGCGTCGACGGAAGCATCGAACCGATCCACGATCACGTCGATCGGTGCACCGCGGTCGATGACGATCTCGAGCTCATCGACACGGTGCTCCTGCACCACCGTCGGATCTATCAGCGACCGTACCCACTCGGTCGACTGCTTCACCGGATAGAGGACATCACCGGGAACGGCATCCTCGGCTGCGAGCGCAGCCGTCGGAAGAAGCAAGGCGAAGGCCACCGCAAGGGCGGTCATCAGGCGACGCCGTGCCGGGCGCGCCGTGACTGGGACAGGAGTGAGTGGCACCTCCCTGAGCTCACCGAGCATCACTGCTATCTGGCGCTCCTCGACGTCAGGTTCGACATCGACGCGCAGAGCCTGCATGCGGGAGGTGATGCTGTGTCGGCTCATAGCGGCGTCCCTTGTTCCCTCATCTGTGCAGACGCCGCGACACTCGTCGATTCGATGGCACGTAAATGCCGTTCAAGGCTGCGTTGCGCTCGCGCACACGCCGCATACATCGCCGTGCGATTCGAGCCCATCACCTTTGCGATGTCATCGAAGGAAGCGCCGATTACGTGCCGCAGCACGACGATCGCCCGCTGACGGTCGGTCAGCTTCATGAGCGCGGCGCGGAGTGCAGGATCGGGGAGGTCGATCGGATCGGAGACGCCTGCATCCGGAAGCCGCTCAGTCGGATCCTCGGGGTGGCGTTTGCGCCGTCGAATCTCATCAAGGCAACGGAACCGGACGCTGCGATACAGCCAGGCACGCAACGAGCGTCCGTCGCCTTCGATCGTGGCGGCGGCCCTGGCGAGCTCGAGAAACGCCTGCTGGACGGCATCCTCGGCAGCGCCGCGGTCACGGAGCATCCCAAACGCAAAGGACAAAGGAGAGGAGATCGGACGCGAGGAGCTGGTAGACGAGGGTGAATGCGGTGTCGGAGCGATCCCGGATTCCGTCTACCAGCTCGTGGTCGATCTCGCGAAGGCTCACTGCTGGTGCCGCCTGGTGAGGGACGGCCGTTCAGATCGCGGCCTGCATGGTCCAGCCGTACCTCTTAGCGAACTGCCATGCGGGCCGGCAGCCGACCTCGCAATCCTGCAGCCGCTGCCGGAGCGCGTCCTTGTCACGAGCCTGGTCGCCGTCACAGTCACCAACGCAGTCGTCCCCGGTGCCATCTCGCGCCTGGTCGCGGTCCTTGTCACGAGCCTGGTCGCCGTCACAGTCACCAACGCAGTCGTCCCCGGTGCCATCTCGCGCCTGGTCGCGGTCCCTGTCACGAGCCTGGTCGCCGTCACAGTCACCAACGCAGTTGACCCCCGTACCGTCTTGCAGTCGGAGGTGGGTGCCCTGCTGATCCGTGCACCCTTCGCCGAACCCCGCGACATCGGGCTGGCCAAATCGGCTCTGGGTCTGTTCCATGACCCACTCGGTGACACGCTCGGTCGTTCCATTTGGTGCGTCGTCGCCTTCACCGCCTATGGCGGCGCCCGGAGTGGTCACGGCGATCGCAGCCACGGCACCCAGCGCCACCATCTTCCACAATTGTCGCATGACTCCTCCTTCTCGAGGCTTGCCTATATAGAGACGCCGCGACCGCAGGAGATTCGACCGACCAACGATGAGTTTCTGAAGGTGGCGTCCCGGCCCGGACGGCTCACGACCGACGACCCTGTGATCGCCGGCCCCCGGGGCAGGAAGCACACGCGGCACGGCTTCCGCTCTGCGACCGCATCCCGGCTCCGCAAACTGGGGGGATCCTCGACCAGCTCACCCCGCAGACCGACGGACGCCGCTGCAGTAGATCTCACCTGGCGACTGGACCTTGCAGCGCCGCGGCTGAGATCCACCACGTACACACGCTGGCAACCGTCGATGATCTGGGTTTCATCTTGGTCGAGAGCCTCGATAGGTTCCTGAGCGAGGTCCTTGCGGCGATTGCTCTCGCAGCCCGAAACTCCGAAACACGTTGATACGCAATACTTTCAGCCCGGATCGGCTCTTGCGGCTCAACGGGTCTCAGGTGGCTGAATCGAACTACGGATCAGAAGGTTGGGGGTTCGAGTCCCTCCGGGCGTGCTGCCGAAACCCCCGTCATTGGGGGGGGGTTCGGCGTGGCGGGGGTGTGCAAGCCGGTAGTCGGGTCTTGGGGCCATTCTAGGGAGCCATCTGCTCGCTCACCCGGTGATCGACCTGACGAGGCACACGGAGGTTCGATGTCAACGCACCCCATGAACGCTGCCAAACGGCGACGGACTCTGGCATCGACGCTATGGGTCGCGACCTCAAGTTGAAGTCTCGAGATGGCGCCGCACGTGATTGTGGCAACTCTTCATCGGCCAGGTCGGCGCACGGCACGACGCTCGATTAGCGTTGAACGCGAACGACCGGCGGATCGTCCGTCAAGAAGGTGATCCGCCGGCAGACGGCGGGTCAATGGGTCGGCAATCCACGTGCACCGCATGTGATGCCACAACTCAGCGTCGAGTCATCGACTCTCCATCCGCGACCCGCAAGCGCCCTCGTCCGCCGGTCCTGGACCTACGAGAAGACCGAGGAGATCCACCGACCAACGAGGTATGACGCAGCAATCACGACTGCAGCCACCACCAAATGCTCTGTCACGACCCCCCGTGCCTTGACGCCCTGCGACCGCGCCAAGTTCCAACTCAGCAACGACAGTGCAAGGGCACCCCAGAGAATCGACACCACAACGGCGGCATCAAGATCGAGGAGAATCACTGGTACGGCGAACGTCAGGGCCATTGCCAGCTTCGAGCCGAACGTGGCGACGGTCGCAATCCAGACCTCACGTTGACTGTGAACACCCTCCGCCTCTTCCGAAACGTGAATGCCAAGTGCGTCGGACAGGGAGTCCGCCACCGCGATGGTGAAGATCCCACCTAGGACAGCGATCCGCGAGCTAGTGCCAGCCGAAAGGCCCACAAGAAGGCCGAGAGTCGTGATGACGCCAGAGGTAAGCCCGAAGGAGATGCCAACCCTGACCGAATGCTCGATTTGCATGCCGACACCTCCTCGATGTGACGCCATGATCGCGAACTCACCGTCACCGCCCATTCTGACCGACTAGCTGTGATGACCGGGGACGTTGTCCTTGGTGGTTTGGTGTGATGGGGTGAGCCCTCCGAGCGAGACTGTGGGTTGTTCAGGACTCACATCTCCCAAGGAGGGCTCGTGGTTCACGCTAGATCCCAGCATCCCAATGCGCCGCTGACCCCGGAGGGTCGCCGTCGCATGGTGGCCTGTGTCATGGCACAAGGATGGTCGATTGCGGCAACGGCGAAACGGTTCCAGGTTGACCCCAAGACGGTACGGAAGTGGCGGGACCGGTACCTCATCGAAGGTGACGCCGGGTTGGTGGATCGGTCGAGCCGGCCGCACCGGTCACTCAACCGCACCCCGCGGTGGCTGCGGCAACGGGTGATCCAGCTCCGGCTGCGACGCCGGTGGGGAGCAGACCACATCGGTCACGAGGTGGGGTTAGCGGCCTCGACGGTGCGACACATCCTGCACCGGGCGGGTCTGGGTCGCTTGGACCGAGGCGACCGAGCCACCGGTACTCGGCAGTGTCCTCAGCGGTATCAACGGGAACGACCTGGCGAGTTGATCCATGTCGATGTCAAGAAACTCGCTGGCATCGCTGACGGCGGCGGCTGGCGTACCCGGGGACGGGGCTACCCGGGCGAACACACCAGGTCCCGCAAGGCCGGTTACCGGTACCTGCACTCTGCAGTCGATGACCGCACCCGGATCGTGTACTCCGAGATCCTCCACGACGAGCTAGCCATCACCGCGACCGGGTTCTGGAAACGCTGGCTACCGCGATGCCGTCGACACCATCGCCACGTGGGACCGACGGGATTCATGGTGGGCCGCAACGCCCCCAAGAAGCTCAAGCGCACAGCACGAACAGTGAAGGCGCGGAGTCAGGCGGAGGCGCAGACGTTCCTCGGCTCGGTTCGAGGCGACCGCCTCGAAGCACTCTGGATCCTCTTGCTGACGAGCGGTCTGCGTCGTGGTGAAGCGCTCGGGCTCCGGTGGCAAGACGTCGACCTCACTGCGGGCGCGGTCACGTTGCGTCCACGGACGTGGTGTAGGGGGGTCCCGGTCTGAGGGTGCTTCCCAATAGACGAAAACCGCGTCAGCGGCTCAGGTAGCCGACAGGCGACCGCGAGGAGGAGAGCGGAGATCATGGACGCGTTGGTGTGGCTGCGCAGCCAGCTCGAGACCGGCGACAACGACCTGTTGCTCTGCCGTTCGTCCGTACCGCGACTCAGGCTGCCTACGCGCGGAGCTCCTCCAGCTCCGAAGACATCACCCCAGGCTTTCGTACAGTGGTCGACGTCGTGCTGGGTCATCCAACGCCGCAGACACGACTCGCTGATTCCAAGGTCCTCGGCAATCGTGGCGGTCGGCTCAGCCCGCTGCGGAGCCATCCTCAACGATCGCTGCCGAATACTCTGGCGCATACGCAGCAGGCATCGTCTCTCCTCTCCTGCAGGGCCCTCAGACCCACGCAAGGTGTCCACCAAGCGGGGAAGCTCAACGGACAAACCCCGACGAACGACTACGACGCAATCCAGAATCCGGTGCAGCGACGATCGTCAGTTGCATACCTAGAGCTTGGGTCTTCCCAACCGCACGCACGACGCACCGGGCTTCCCTCGTGACCGAAGACGACTCGACGTACGCCTCGGCTCTGACCGGTGAGAGGACACAGACTCCACTGCGCAGCGGGCCACGAAGATCAGTAGCCTTTGACGAAGGCTGGAAGGAGTCGAGTTGATTCTGTCAATGGCGCACGCGAAGATCCCCGAGGCTGACCACGAAAACCTCATGGGGAAGTGGTCCGACCTCGTGGTCGAGGATCACCCCGCGGGACTGATCGCCGCCTACCTCCTCCGAGATGGGGACTTCCTCCGGGTGGCAGCAGTCTGGAAGTCCATCGAGGACCACGACCGAGCCCTCAGCCAGGAGAAGAGCCACCCGGCCTTCCAAGTCTTCGAGGCAGCTGGGGCGGACCCCAACCACGCAGTGATGCCCGTGATGGGATCCCTCGCCACCTGACGATCGATCTCCCGTCGGCGCACGCTGCTCGATCCCGAGCTGTAGCCGGTGAAGCAACGTCGCCATTCGGTGCGGGTACTCCGTCTGACTTACGACGACATCAACGGGTGGTTCCCGTGGGACGAAGGCCATCTTGCTCCGGAATTGCAGCCTCGCCTGGGCACTTTCCTGGCCTAGGAGAGTGTTGATTAACGTCAGTTCGAGCTCGTGACCGGGGTCGTGACCAGGCACCGTGGCGGACCCGCGAGCCCTCACGACGATTTGATCAACACCCTCCTAGGTCGTCGCCGCCGTGGTCAGCGCCATCCGCGGTGAGCTTTGGTGGGCCGAAGCCGAGAACAACAAGCGCCGTGTGGACCTGCGGCTACCCGAGTTGCAGTGTGCCGGCAGCGGAGGAAACCCGAGGGCAAACGACGGCGGGGGCACGCCGTGTGACATGCCCCCGCTTCTCTGTCCGATCGGCTCAGCTCAGGCGCCGAAGGCCTCGTCGAAGGCGGCGCGGTACTCGGTGGTTGACTCGCCGCTGTATCCGCAGTAGTTGACGACGCCGTCTGTGGCGGTGATCAGGTACTGACCGTCGGTGACAAACTCGACCCCACCGATCAGTGCCTGCAGCCCGTCGGGAGCCGACAGCTCGACGGTGCTGGCGTCGCCGCCGACGTACCAGTGGTCGACTTCCAAGGTCACGTTGTCGCCGTCGACCGCGGTCACGGTGCCCTCGAAGGCGACCGGCATGTCGGCCAGGATCGCAGTGTCGAACATGATGCAGGAGGTCATGCTGGTTCCGCCGCCGGCTTCGCCGAGCGACAACTGCAGGGCAGGGGCCGCGGCGATGGTGGTGGTCGGCGACGTATCGGCGCTCAGGGCCGGGATGGTGAATGCGAGCCCGACGACTACGGCGGCGGCGCCGGCAACGGCATACCAGCGGCTGCGAGCTGGTGCCTTGTTGTTGTTGTGTTCGTTCATTATCTCCTCCATGAGTTCCTGTGAAGGGTGGGTACTTGGAACACCCGGATGCACTGGGTCCAGCTGGCGGATCTGATTTCGCAGTTCGTCATTCATGCTGTTTGCGCTCCGATGTGTTCAGTATCGATGTGTCCGGCATGTGGCTGATTCTGTCGGAGTCTTTCGGAAACCTTCTTCTTGGCGCGCCCGAGACGCAGGCTCACCGCGTTCGGGGTGGTGCCGAGCACGGCTGCGATCTCACGCGGCTCGAGACCCTCCCAGGCCCATAGAGCAATGACTTCTCTTTCGGAGTCGTTGAGGCTGGCGAGGGCGGCCGCCAGATCGGGGTTTCCCTCGGCGCCGAGCGGGTCGTATGCCACTGGGGGCTGGGCTTCGATTCGTCTGACGAGTTGCAGCCGGCGCTGCTCGCCGCGTCGGTGGTTGGCCAGCGCTCGCCGGGCTACGCCGTAGCTCCAGGGCAGCTCGGCGCCGGCGGGCACGTCGTCGAGCCGCGTCCATACGGTCAGCAGGACATCGGAGAGAACATCGTCGGCGTCGGCAAAGGTGGACCGCCGACGGAGATATCTCGTGAGGGGGTCGTGGACCTCGGCGACCAGCGATTCGAACCGGCGCCTGCGCTCGTCAACTTGGTACATAGGACTGAGACGCAACAGCGTGGAATCGGGTTCCTGCAGATTGCCGGTTGCTCCACGACATTTCGCAGTCGGTCTCGAGGACCGGCCTCGGTCGGGCCGGCGGCCGGTCTATGGACACGACGACCGCCTCAAGATCATCAAGACGGTCACTGAGGAGCCCCCCGACCCCGCCAGCCACTGGTCGGGGCGCCAGGTGGCCGAGTCCCTCGCCGGCGAGGTGGGTATCTCCCGCTCCCAGGTCCGGCGCATCCTCGATGATCTGGATCTCAAGCCCCACCGGGTGCGGTCGTGGCTCACCTCCCGGGACCCCAAGTTCTGGGAGAAGGCCGCCGACGTGTGTGGCCTCTACCTCGACCCACCTGACATGGATCTCACGGCGACCCTCAGGTTCGATCGTGCAGCGATTGCTTCTTCGCCGCGGCGAGCTGCGCGACGAGCGCGGGTAGGCGCTGCCCAGGGCATCCTCGCAATGGTGAGCGATCTCGGCGCCGATTCGACACTATTCGGCCTGTTGAGTCGCGGCGTGGCGCGCTGCCAGCGCACGGTGAGCAGCCACGTTCTCCAGATACGAGGCGCGGAGCTCATCGCCTCCGATCCTGTCGGCGTGACGCATGAGCTCTTCATGCGCGCGCGTCTCGAGCGCATCCGCACGCGGGTCACGTGCGGCGCGCAACACGTCGATGAACGTGAGATAGACCCGCATCGGTTCGAACGTGCCCGAAAGTGCTCCGGCATCGAGCCGGGCGATCAGTGGCTCGACCAAGGCGCTCGCCGCTTCCACGTCTCCCCTGGCGAGATGGACTCTCGCGAGTCCTGCCACCGTCTCGACGGCCTTCGTCGCCTGACCGACCTCCTCTCGAATGGCCAGCCCCCGGCGGTAGGCCAGCTCGGCATCGTCGAGATGACCGAGGCCCGCCAGCGCATGTCCCTCGTTCGTGTTCGCCTCGGCCAGCATCTCCCGAGCGCCGAACGCAGAAGCGTGAGCGCCGGCGCTCCGCGCCAGATCCAACGCTTCGGCATCGTTGCCCATCTGGTGTGCCATGAGGCTCATGTTGGCCAGCACGTCGCCCTGGATTCGCGTGTCGCCGAGGTCTTCTCCAATCGCGAGTGCTCTCCGGTAGGCATCCGCCGCAGCGTCGAAACGCCCGAGGGACGCGGCAATGAGCCCCAGGTTGTTACGTGCCCAGGCTTCGTTGTAGCCATCTCCGATCTCGATGGCGATGTGCATGGCTTGCTCGTGGTCCCGGATTGCCTCGGCAAGGCGACCCTGCACCTCCGCAACGATGGCCAGATTGGTCAAAGCACCTGCCTCGCCGAGCCGGTATCCGATCTCGCGCCTGATGGCCAGCGCTTGCCGGAGATACCCACGAGCCTGCTCGAATTCGTCTCGGTTCAAGTGGAGGAGTCCGAGGGCGTTCAGGGCCCAGGCTTCGACCCGGCGATCGCGGGCACGGCGGGCACCTTCGAGGCCGTTCGCGAAGTGATGGCGGGCTTCGTCGTAGCGGTCGCGTTCCGATGCCGCGATTCCGGCAGCGACGTGGACATCGGCTTCGATGTCGTCGAGCCCATGGCGGCGCGCCAGCTCCATGGCAGCCTCGAGATGTCGGTCGACCTCGAGCCCGTGATTCGAGCGGAAGTAATGGCGGCCGAGCGTTGCGTGCGCCGCCGCCAGGCGCCGTGGGTCGTCGAGCACCGAGGCCAGGCGCACGGCCCGCTCACCGGCTTCGAACGCGGCGTCGTAGTCGCCGACCGCCAGGAGGTACTCGCACCGGCGTAGGGCGATATCCGGTGCAGCACCCTCGTCCGACGACCGACCGGCTAGGTCGGCGAGCTCGTCGAGATCGCGGTGTTGTTGCTCACGGAGGCCGAGGTCGGAGTACGCATGCTCCCTGCCCAGCAATAGCACATAGCGCTCCTCGGCTGCATCCTCGGACGTGAGTTCGAGTGCGCGGGTGTAATGCATCGCGGCCTGCTCGTTGGAGAATCGCTCGGCGGCGGCGTCTCCGGCGAGGTGGTGGTGGTGACGTGCCTCGTCGATCCTGCCGGCGCGCTCCGCATGGAATCCCAGCTCGCCATGTGGCGGCGCGGCATCGGCAGCGTGGAACGATTCGAGTGCCATCAGCGCCTGCTCGTGCATTGCGGTGCGACGTGCCATCGATTGCATCTGATAGGCGGCATCACGGACGAGCGCGTGACGGAACAGGAAGTGGCGGTTCGGCAATGTCGTCCAGATCCCGGCCGCCTCGGCTTCTGCGATCTGCTCGTCGACCGACTCGGCACCCATCATGTGCGCTACGACGTCGGCGTGGCCTTCCCTCCCTAGGACCGCGCCTGCCATCACGACATCGCTCACGGGTCGCTCGAGAGCATCGAATCGGGCCACGAGCACCGTCCGGATGTCTGCGGGCACGTCCGCCGAGCTCACGCCACGCACGGGACCCCAGTTTCCATTGTGCTGCGCGAGGGCCTCCGAGGCGCGCAGGAATCGCAGCAACTCCTCTGCGAAGAACGGGTTGCCCCCGGCCCGGTCGACCAGCAGCTCGGCCAGCTCGCGCGAGATCGGACCCCCCAGCTGGCGCTCGGCCATCTCTGCGATGTTCTCGAGCGTCAGGACCTCGAGATTGATCGTGAGGCTCGTGTTCACGCCCGGCAGCGCGCTTGCCCGGGGCCGGCTGGTTGCCAGAACCGCCACGGGAGCCGACCCTGTCTCCATTGCTCGGAGCAACTCGGGTAGGAAGGCGCGAGAGTCGTCATCCAGCCAGTGGACGTCTTCCAGAACCAGGACGAGGGGACGCTTCTGGGCCTCGGCGCGGAGCAGTGAGATGAGCGAAATGAAGGTGTTCTCTCTCCGAGCCTCGCCGGTGAGCTCCTCGAAGAGCGAATCGCGCCAGCTCAGCCCAACGAGAGCACCGAGGAATGATCTCGTTCTATCCAACTCGGCGGCGAGTCCAGGGTCGCCCGTGGTGAGGATGAGCTCGTCCAGGATGGCGGAGAAGGCTCGCTTGTTGCGCGCCGGTGACTGATGTTCTCCTTGATCGAAGCGGCGGCGGAGCCAGTACCGGAATGGATTGAGTGAGTCTCGTACCGTCTCGTCGGACTGGCACACGGCGACGGTGCATTCGCCGCTCGGGTCGTTGCAGCGGCGAGCGACGATCTCGTGGACCAACCGGCTCTTGCCGATTCCAGCGTCGCCCCGCACGAGCGCGACTCCTGGACTGCCGGCGTCGAAGCTAGAGCGCACGAACGAGTCGAGTTGTTGCATCTCGTTGCTGCGTCCGACGAACGTGCCGTCGAATCGCGTTTCGCCAGGGAGCCGGCGTTCGCCGAGGGCGAAGATGCGGATGGGATCGGTGAAGCCCTTGAGTGTCCTGTCGCCCACGAGGTCGAGCTCAAATCCGGCTTCGGCCTTCTGTGCGATCGCTTCGTCGACCCAGGTCTCGCCCCGTGGGGCTTCAGTCATCAATCGGGCCGCGAGGTTCGTCGGTGGCCCGTAGCACGTGTATTCGTCCCGGGACTCGTTCCCGATGAAGCCGGCGTGAACCAGCCCGTACCCAATCCCGGCCTCCAGCGACACCTCGGATTCCGCTTGGAGGTCGACCACGAAGTCCAAGGCCATCATCACGTCGTTCTCGTGGGCGATGGGTGCGCCCCAGAACAGCATGAGCACGGCTCCCTTGTCGCCGAAATCGAGCCTGCCGAAGAGGCCCCCATGTCGGGCCTGGAGGGAGAACACCGTGCGCAACAGCATCGCCAGCTGGGTATCGGTCCGCACGGTGGGCACTCGGATGAACACGTTGACGACGTGTCGAAACTCGCCGCTCGCGTCGTGGAATATGACCTCGTCCGGGACGAACAGGCGCAGCACGTCGAGGGAATCAGTGGGTGCAGGTACCGGGTCGAGCGGGGCGACACCCAGCGGACCGCGCTCGAGGATCAGGTGGTCGCCCATCCTCGCCGTGGATACCGCCGGTCCGAGGGGATCGACGACGGCAGCCGTGACGAGCGTGCTGCCCGACTCAGCCATCTGCTGGAGCGCAGCTGCATCGTCCACCGCCGACCCATGGAAGAAGTACGCAGCGCGGGTGAGATCGTCGGCCAGTGCGATCCCCCAGGCGACCTCGCCCCGCCCTCCTCCGATCCTGACGTCGACGGCGAACTCACCAAGGGGCGTCGTCTCGACCGACCCCGACATCTCGCTCATCGTCGCAGCGGCGGCTACTGCCCGCCTGGCGCCGTCGCGAATGAGCTCGTTGGCGAACACGGCGGTCAAGGCGTCGCCGGCGAACCCGACGACGAACCCGCCGTTGCTATGCACCGCATCGATGAGTCCCGAGAACACCCTACGCATCAGCGTCGCCATCGCCTCAGCGCCCGCCTGGCCATGGATGGAGAGGCGATCTGTGATGGTGGAGAATCCAACGACGTCGACGGACAGCACGGTTGCAGTGAGCAGGCCGCCGCTCTCCCCTTCGGAGCAACGCTGGAGGACGAAATCCGGAACCAGTCGTCGCATTCCACCAATCTACTCAGCGATTCGACGAGGCGGTCTCTGCCGCTTCAGCTCGCCCCGGCGTTTTCGACACCATCCGAATCGGCCCGGCCGCAACGATCGCCGGCAGCCTGCTCATGCTCAGCGGTCGGTAGCGAGCGGCGGTCGAACGCGTTGGGAGTCGGGGGCCGACCACCTCACTGCGGCCGGCGCTATGTGACCGGCGCTTCCTGGGTGATGCGATAGAGCGAAATCGGATGCTGGACGCCCTTGAGGTCACGGTGGCCCGCCGGCTCGGCCTCAACCAGCGCGGCGCCGCTCTTCGACCTCGCCGCCGAGAACGACGCCGTCGGCTGCTGTCATCGCCGCCAATGCCTCCTGGAGCCATGCGGTATCGGCGGCGGCGCCCAGGGCGTCGTCGAGGACCGTGCCATCGGTGATTGCGGCGTGAAAGGCGACCAATTCATGGACGAACGCAGAGTCCGTTCCGCCGCCGTGTTGATCAACACCGTCGACGGAGCGGACCGTGAGCTCCGCCGCACGCTCCCGCACGTACGGTGGCGGCAGGTCGAGGTCCATGGATCCCGCGGTGCCGACGATCTCGAGTACCTCGCGATAGGCCGGATAGTTGGGCAGCCACAGCCAGTTCATCTCGACCCGGGTCCTATCCCCCAGCGTGCCGGTGACCTGCACGCTCGGAGGATCGGTGTTCTCGGGCCCGAAACCAACGTCCGGTCCAAACTGAGCCGCCGGCCACAGCCGGCTCCCCGAGATCGCGGGCAGTTCTCCGAAAATCAATCGAATCAACGACACGGTGTGAATGAGAGAACCTTGCATGACACTGCGATACAGCCGCCCCCACTGCTGAGGCGGCTCGCCAATGGCCTCAACGGTCCGGGTCTCGGCGTGCTGCGCCACCCCGCCAAGAGCGCCGGCATCGATATCGTCGAAGCTCAGCACCGTCGTGTGGGCAAGTTGAGGCTCCCGCTCGGGGTGGTAGACGGTGTGGCGAACGAGGCGCCGGTCGCCGATGTCGCCCAGACGGCGGCCCAACTCGTCGAGTGCCGACTCATAGGGCTTCATGTAGCCCACCTGGAGCACCAGGCCGCGGTCGCGGGCCAACGCGTTGAGCCGGGTAGCCGCGGCAACCGTGAGACACAGCGGCTTCTCGGCAAACACGTGCTTGTCGGCCACCAGCGCGGCTTCGGTCATCACCTCGTGACCGCCCGGGGTGAGAAGAAGGACGGCGTCAACGTCGGCGTTCGCACAGATATCGCGCCAGTCCCGCGAGGTGGCTACATCCCAGGGCATTTCAGCGGCGATGGCAGCAACGAGCCTAGGGGAGATGTCCGCAACGGCCGTGATCCGATACCGATCGTCCAGTTCGGAGATGTTGGGAAGGTGCTGCGTCTGCGCAATCGTTCCCAACCCGATAATCCCAAGTGAGACCTTCGCCGCCATGCCGCCTCCTGACCGACCATTCAAGACCGGGCAGAAGCAGTGTCCTAGTGTCCTGTCCGGTTGTTTGGTTGAAGAATGGTGGAACTGGTCTGGGGGTGGTCGCGTCTGTCGGGTAGAACCGCGATGAGAGGAGTTGTTGTGGCGCGTCCGGGTCGTCCCACGGTGTTGGTCGAGCTGTCTGATGAGGAGCGGGAAACGCTGCAGCGGTGGGCGCGGCGGCATTCGTCGTCGCAGGCGTTGGCGTTGCGGTGCCGGATCGTGTTGGCGTGTGCCACGGGGGCAACGTTGTTGTCTGAGGCTGCATACCGTCGCCAAGACAACTGATGCCGGGCAGTGATTGGGAATCCCGATCGGCAGCCGCTCTGCGCCAGTCCCGTGACTACTTCCAAAATTCACTGCTCGCGTAGCTCAGCGTACGGCGTGGCGTTCAGTCAGGGGTAGCAGGCATGGGCCTATCCCGGCGAACGCTGAGCCTCGACCCGACGGTTCCAGTACTTGAACGGGCAGAGGCGGATCAAGGTGCGGCCGGGGGCGAAGACTGCGGTGCCCATGCGGGACCACGATCGATGACTGAGAGTGTGTCGTTGTTTCCGGCCTCGCCGGCGGAGTCGCATCCCTGGCTCGGGGGCCCAAGCACACACCCCATGAGCCGAGCGTGGTGCTTCTCGGCGGGTGCGAGCCCGGTACTCACCTCGTGCAGGTGCTGGAGAAATCCGCGGCCACCGTCGTCGCCGAGGTCACGTACTGGCTGACGACCCGGTGGCGCGCCAAGCGCAGGGGGCCGTCGTCATGGTTCAGCGGGGCGCCGCGGGCCAATCTGGCGGGATCGGCCTGGGGGGCGGCCGGGGCACGCCGCAGAATGTCGGGACGTGACCCGCCACCGGAACCGTATAGAACTGACGGAGGTTGGTTACATCGGGCTCTCATTGAGAGGAGCCGTGATGGACGACCGAGGAAAACAACAAGCGCCGTGTGGACCTGCGGCTACCCGAGTTGCAGTGTGGCGGCAGCGGAGGAAACCCGAGGGCAAACGACGGCGGGGGCACGCCGTGGGACATGCCCCGCTTCTCTGTCCGATCGGCTCGGCTCAGGCGCCGAAGGCCTCGTCGAAGGCGGCGCGGTATTCGGTGGTTGACTCGCCGCTGTATCCGCAGTAGTTGACGACGCCGTCTGTGGCGGTGATCAGGTACTGACCGTCGGTGACAAACTCGACCCCACCGATCAGTGCCTGCAGCCCGTCGGGAGCCGACAGCTCGACGGTGCTGGCGTCGCCGCCGACGTACCAGTGGTCGACGTCCAAGGTCACCTTGTCGCCGTCGACCGCGGTCACGGTGCCCTCGAAGGCGACCGGCATGTCGGCCAGGATCGCAGTGTCGAACATGATGCAGGAGGTCATGCTGGTTCCACCGCCGGTTTCGCCGAGCGACAGCTGCAGGGCAGGGGCTGCGGCGATGGTGGTGGTCGGCGACGTATCGGCGCTCAGGGCCGGGATGGTGAATGCCAGCCCGACGACTACGGCGGCGGCGCCGGCAACGGCATACCAGCGGTTGCGAGCTGGTGCCTTGTTGTTGTTGTGTTCGTTCATTATCTCCTCCATGAGTTCGTGTGAAGGGTGGGTACTTGGAACACCCGGATGCACTGGGTCCAGCTGGCGGATCTGATCTCGCAGTCCGTCATTCATGCTGTTTGCGCTCCGATGTGTTCAGTATCGATGTGTCCGGCATGTGGCTGATTCTGTCGGAGTCTTTCGGAAACCTTCTTCTTGGCGCGCCCGAGACGCAGGCTCACCGCGTTGGGGGTGGTGCCGAGCACGGCTGCGATCTCACGCGGCTCGAGACCCTCCCAGGCCCATAGAGCAATGACTTCTCTTTCGGAGTCGTTGAGGCTGGCGAGGGCGGCCGCCAGATCGGGGTTTCCCTCGGCGCCGAGCGGGTCGTATGTCACTGGGGGCTGGGCTTCGATTCGTCTGACGAGTTGCAGCCGGCGCTGCTCGCCGCGTCGGTGGTTGGCCAGCGCTCGCCGGGCTACGCCGTAGCTCCAGGGCAGCTCGGCGCCGGCGGGCACGTCGTCGAGCCGCGTCCATACGGTCAGCAGGACTTCGGAGAGAACATCGTCGGCGTCGGCAAAGGTGGACCGCCGACGGAGATATCTCGTGAGGGGGTCGTGGACCTCGGCGACCAGCGATTCGAACCGGCGCCTGCGCTCGTCAACTTGGTACATGGGACTGAGACGCAACAGCGTCGAGTCGGGTTCCTGCAGATTGCAGCGGTTGCTTCACGACATTTCGTGACGTTTGGGATCCCTTCGCCGGATTCCGTCACAGCACCTAGGCGAACGCCTTCACCGTGAGGTCTGCCTGTCGCAGAATCGAGCGCAACGTGCCTGGCGCCGTTCGCGATGCATCGGAACGACCACCGTTCTTCCTTCCTGACTGCGCACCTCAGGTGGCTGCCACGTTGGCTCACCTCGGAGAATCCAACCTTGGCCGGAGCACGCACCACGTCGCGGCCGGACACTATCGGGAGGCTCGGGCTCACGCCGGGATGTCGACCGGCGCAATGATCGGAGTTTCGATGTGATCGGGGAAGGGTCGGTCCTCGAAGTAGAGCTCGAGCGCCTCGCGGAGGTTCTTCAGGGCCTCCTCCACGGTGGCGCCCTGGCTCGCGACCTCGTTTTCCAGGCAGCGCGCGACGTACGGGGCGCTGCTTGGGTGACCGCGGCGGTGAATCGCGTGGGCCAGAGTCTACGGTTCCCTGAGCCGTTCCCGCCTCGTTGTGAGTGGCCTGGAGCCATTGGGGTTGACGGGACTGCTGCCACTCAACGACAGGGTGCGGTCGACAGGCCCGCGCGCCCGCACGAATGTCATCCGGATGTGCGGTGTTTGAACAAGGCCTTGCGGGCGGTCTTGGCGATCAGTTTGTCGGGATGTTCGGTGCCGATTGCGGCGAGTACGTGCTCGGTCTCCGGCCGCTTGACGCGCCAGGCTTCGTCGAGCATCGACTGCAGCCCGTCCGCTCCGGCTGCGGGTCCGGCCCAGCCGCTGACCGCTGCTGCCGGACCCCACAGCTCGACGACGACACCCAGCAGGCGCACGAACCGCTCCGGATCGCCCGTACAGTCCATGTCGTCGCGGGTACCGGCGAGGGTGTCGATGCGCCATACGGTGATGTAGGGTGCAAAATCCGGATCGTCGGCAAGCCGATTCACCGCGGGTTCGGCGTCGGATCCGATCCGGATGAGCGCACGGAACCCCAGACCACGGCCTGTCTCATCGGCGGTGCGCAGCGCTTCGACCAACTCCTCAGCCGCATCCTCGCCCCGGTGGTCGATCCATGCATCGATCTCCGCACGGGCTTCCGCCTCGGGTATGTCCGACGCTGCTGTGAGCAGCTCGGCCGCCGAGAGCGATCGGAGCTCCCCGACCACGGGCGCTGATGTCACTCGGGAAGCGATCCGCTGCACCGCCCACTTCCCCAGCGAAGTGAGCTCGACGGTGCCGCCACTGAGGTCCTTTCCCCCGTATACCGTCGCCGTCTCGGTGACGTCGGCAACGTGAACCATGCCCATCTCGGCAAAGACCTCGAAAGCGCGACGCAGCGACCACTCCACCGAGCGACGGTGAAAGGCCAGCTTGTCTGAGGGCACATCATTGAGATCAAAGACCGTCTCGAGGTGCGCCCACGTGTCGCCGGCGACGTCGTCGATCGGAATGCAGCCATCGCGATATAGCTCCAGAAGGATCATGGGGAGTGACGCGTCGAGCTCCTCGGCGTACCAATCCCAGTTGTACCGATCACGCCGGTACCAATGCTGGGTGGGACCGATCGTGGTGAGAAGGACGAGCCACGCCCCATACAGCGCAACAAGCGGCTCGTTGATCGACCCGGCGTTGGTTCCGGGTAGGAGCCTTCTACCGCTGCGTGTCAACAGCTCGGACTCCACCGCCATCTGCAGAGTGAGATCAACCCCGTTCAGGTCGGCGCTCGATTGTGTCTTGAACACGCGGCCGCCGATCTCCCCGTCGAATCGGTCACCCGTTTCCAACACGCCGACAAGCGCATTGCCGTCGGCCAGTTTCAGGTTTCCCCGCTCCGTCAGCGGCCGGCCCTCGCCGACGAAGCGCACGAGGCGCAGGAGCCGGATGAACCCGACGGTCTGGCGAGCCGTCGATTCCAGCTCCTCGGTTGGCGGCAGCACAACGGGGGGCAACGGCGCCACGAGGTCGGCGCCGAGAGCCGGCATGTGGTCCGGCGGCAGCCCGCCGAGCATCGCGTCTCGTTCGTCGATGGGGCGCCGGTTGAAATCCTCGATGAAGCGCTGCACCTCGCCGGGATCGGTTGGGTCAACACCTTCGTTCCGAGCCGCACTCCACAGTCGCTTCCCCATCGACCAGTTGCGCTCATCCAGTGCGGCGTCACGGAACTGCGGGGCGAGTCGCTTCACCGATGTCGCCAGCCGCGCAACGTCGTCCTCGGGCATGATTCCCGCATCACCCAAGAAGGCGAGAAACCGGGCGAACCCTTCCACGACCAGGTCGAGGTCGTCGACGTCGAGCATGACCTTCGCCGGGTACAGCCCGAGCAGGATCTCTTCGACCTCCCGCATACGCCACTGCGATAGATCACCATCCAGGTAATCCCACTTGAAGTCCAGGACCTGAGCCGCCACCCAGCCAAGGTCGCCCCCACCAGCGGTCCGCTCGAAGCGTGACACCAAGTCGTCCCGAGCCGCGTAGAAGGCGTCCTCGTCGTCGGGGCTGAACTGCATCCGCACGCCGCGCAGACTACCGAGGTTCGCGCACGCTCCGACCGAATGGATGCCGGGGAGCGCATCAGCCGGTCAGCCAAGGTTGCAGCTCTGGGAGCCAAGTTGGGAGCCATTCCCTGTGGACTTGCGGAAATCGCCCTGGACGCGGGTGGACCCGAAAGGCCCGCCGGTCCGACGCTCTGGACTCCCGTGGACAGCCGTGGTCACGGCTTGGAGATCTACGGATCGGGAGGTTGGGGGTTCGAGTCCCTCCGGGCGTGCTGGCGGAAGCCGCGTTGGTCGAGAGGGGTCAGCAACTCCAGTCGATAGCCGAATGGGTCGAAGGCGTAGAAGCGTTCGAATCCCGGTAGCGGCTGATCGTCCACGACGTCGACCCCGGCGCCCTCAAGCCGTTGCCGGAGCGCTGCCAAGTCATCGGTGAGCAAGGCGGGGTGAGCCTTCCTCGCCGGTGAGAAGTCGTCCTCAACGCCGAGGCGAATCCGAGTAGAGCCTGTCTCGAACCAACACCCGCCCCGAGCCTCCAGATGACGTGGTTTTGTCACTTTGGAATCCCGAGCAGGCCCTCGTGGAAGGATGTTGCCTGGTCTTCGCGTCCGCGAGGCGTCGTCAGCTGAACATGGTGTAATCCAACGATGCTCATGAAGCGAGCCTCGCACTCAACCGTTTGTGCGGCCGGCAGTTGGTCAGTCGGTGAACATTGGTGCCGTGTCCGGGTCCAGCACTCGGCCAACGCCGCGGCCGAAGGCGCCGAGTGCTTCGCCGACTCCCCCGTAGAACGTCGGGAATGCATAGATCATGTCGAGGAGATCGGTGACGGGCAGGCCGACTTTCATGACGACGCCCAGCATCCCGAGCACGTCTGCGCCGCGCGGCCCGACGGTGGTGGCTCCGAGCAGTCTGCCAGTCGATCGATCGACAACCAGCTTGATCACCCCGGTGTTCCCGGTTCGATGCAGCCAGCCGCGGAAGGTGGCGCCGACGTTCTTGACGGTTACGTCGAAGTCGTAGCCCGCCTCCGTTGCCTCGGCTTCGGTCAGCCCGACGGCTCCGACCTCGGGGTCGGTGAAGGTCGCCCGCGGGGTCACCGTGTAGTCGGCCGGTGTGGGCTGCTGGCCGAGGATGTCGGCTACAGCGATGGAGCCTTGATACATCGCAACGTGCGTGAACATGCCGATGCCGGTCACATCTCCGATCGCCCAGATGCCGGGTGCGGCTCGCATCAGCCCATCGACTGGGAGGTACCTGCCGGTGTCGTCGATGCCGGCCGCATCCAGTCCGAGACCCTCTAGCACGACGCGCCGTCCGGTCGCCACCAGCAGCCGATCGCCGGTGATCTCGGTTGCGTCGTCCAGAGTGACCGTGACTGAGCCGGCGTCTTCGGAGATGCGTTCGACCACCCTGCCTGTGACGATTCTCATCCCTTCGGACTTGAACGCCTCTGTGACGGCGGCGGACGCGACCGGCTCCTCACCCGTCAGTATTCGTTCTTGGCCTTCGATGATCGTGACGTCCACTCCGAAGCGGGCGAAAACCTGCCCGAACTCGCAGCCCACCGCACCGCCACCCAGGATCAACAACGAGCCGGGGAGCTCCTCGGTTCGTATCGCTTCCCGATTCGTCCAGTAGTCGATGTCCGCCAAACCTGGGATCGGGGGGATCGCCGGCTGAGATCCGGTGGCGATGACGATTCCGCGACTTGCCTCGTATTCCACGCCGTCGACTTCGACCGTGCGCGGGCTCGTGAGCCGACCGCGGCCTCGGACGAAGCGTCCGCCCCGGCTCTCGAACCGGTCGGCTGCGAGTGAATCGACCCAGTCGCCGGTGACCTCGTCTCGTATCCGTCTGGCGATCAGCGACCAGTCGGTGGAGACGTCGACGGTGCCGACGAGACCGTTCGCTCTGCGGGCCTCGGCGACGAGGTTCGCCGAACGGATCATCGACTTGGTCGGGAGACACGCGAAGTACGGGCACTCGCCGCCCAGGAGCCGTGCCTCGATTCCGGTGACATGGAGTCCCTTCGCCATCAGGCGGAGCGAGAGGTCCTCACCACACGTGCCTACCCCGAGCACGATCACGTCGGTTGCCGGCATCTGCTGCCTCCTACTGTTTGGCAGTTGCGGGGTCTGGTTTGATCCCGAGCCTGGAGAAGATCTTCTGTGCATCCCTCAGATGGGTCGCGGCGTCTTCGACCCTCCCTGCGGCCTCGAGCGCCTGACTGTATGCGTGATGCGCCCGAGCAGCGTTGGGGAGGCCGCCGAATTCGTGGAAGAGTTCGATGGCTCTCTCGAAGTCGTCGAACGCATCCTCCGGGCGGCCAGAACCGGCGGTGGCGACCGCGCGGTGGAGTCGAACCAGGGCTTCCCCACTGCGGCTCCCGGCTTGCCTGGCCATGGCCAACGGCTCATCGAATGACGAAGGCTCCAGCCCGCCCTGTTGCGCCCTGGCTGCTGCGAGCCAGGCCTGCCCGAGCGCCTCGTAGCCGCCCGCATTGCAGTACTCGGCGAGGCCGGTGCTGCGTTCGAGGTGGGTGATGGCGGCATCGACGGCACCGAGGCGGAGCTGCTGATCTGCGACCATGAAGTTGCCCGCCAGGGAGCAGAAGGTGTTGCCGATGGCCTCAGCCGCCTCGAGTCCCTTCCGGGTGTGGACGAGTGCCTCCTCCAGCTCGCCCTCTTCGGCGAAGATCCGGCCGTGGATCAGATCAGCGTCGGCGACCGCATTCGGATCCCCGCTCTCGACACCGAGGCGCCTGGCTCCGGCGATGACCTTCTTGGCCTCTTCGAACGATCCGATCGTGGCGAGGGAGTCGGCGAGCATCGAGGCATCGAACGACGCCTCGCTGAGCCGTCCCGCCTTCGAAAGACCGGCGACTGCATGCGTGAGCGGCTCGATCGACTCTTCGTACTGATCGGCCGATCGGTACGCCAGACCCATCATCCCCTGGAGAGACGCCTTGATCCCCTTGTCGGCGAGGCGAGGGACGAGCGCATACGCCCGATCGAGTTGACCGCGGTACGGCTGGGTGAGATAGCTCTCGCCCTGCATGTTGCGGACGTTGAGGATCTGCACGTACAGCGCGGCCAGCCGGTCGGCATCATCGAGTGTTTCTGCGATTGGCAAGGTGGACTCGATCAGGGCGATGGCCTCGGGCCCGGGAGTGAAGGTCGCGCCGCTCCTCGCCTTGCCGATGGCAGCGTCGATCATCGTGATCGGGTCGGAATCCTGGTCAGCGAGCTCCACGGCCTGGGTGAAGTAGCGGTGGGCCTCCGCCCGCGCTCCCCGCGTGAGCGCGGCGCGCCCGGCAGCGAGCAGGTGGCCGAGCGCCCGCTCGGACTCGCCTCCTTCGGTGTAGTGGCGGGCGAGTGCCGGAGCGTGGTCGTCGAGTCTGTCTGGATACATCACTTCGATGGCCCGGGCGACCGCGAGATGGAGGACGCGTCGTTCCCGCTTCAACAGGCCCTCATACATCACATCGTGGATGAGGGCGTGACGGAAGACGAACTCGACCGATGGCATGGTGAGTGCGAGCCGGATCATCCCGTGAGCCTCCAGCGCGGCAATGTGGGGATGCAGCGTCGCCTCTGGACGGTCTCCGATCGGGTGAACCGCGGCCAAGAGGTCGGCCGGGAACTGGCGTCCGATCACGGCGGCGACGCGTCCCGCCCGTCGAACCGGGGCCGGCAACAGGTCGATCCGAGACGCCAGTAGACCGTGGACGGTGGCAGGCACGTCGAGTTGTGCGATGCCCGGCTTTGCGAACCAGCGCCCCTGCCGTTCCTCGACCACGTCTCGTTCGATGAGCATCCGCACCACCTCTTCGAGGAAGAACGGGTTGCCCTCCGCCTTTTCGAGGACCATATTCCGGAGGTGGGTGGGAAGCGACTCGATCTCGAGCAGGTTGGCCACCATGCGCCGACTGTCCTGCTCGTCGAGCGGGCCGAGATTCATCTCCGTCAGCGACTCTCCAAGAACGACCCGAGCCTGAGACAGCAACGCCCAGCCTTCAGAGTCCCGGTCCGGCCTCAGAACCACGGCGAGGAGCACTGCGGTTGACGGTGCACGGTCGAGCAGGTCGGACATGAGCTCCACCGATGACGTGTCTGCCCAGTGGGCGTCCTCGCACACCAAGACGACTGGACGATGCTCACGACCGAGTCCAGCCACCACGGCATACACGGCTTCGGAATACTGGTCCTGGAGCCGCTCGGGGGCTTCCCCGACGACGGCTCCGGCGACGCCGAGGAGCCGATGCAACAACTCGGCCGCATCCGGCCGGCCAGCGGCCTTCGCCAACTCGGTGACCGCCTTGGCGATGACCTCCGGCTCGTCGGAGGCTGACACACCGGCGAGTGAGCGAATCAGCGCAGCGACGAGGTGAAAGGGCAGCTCGTCGTCATAGGGGACACACCGCCCCACCGCCCACAGGGCGGTGTCCTGCCGTGCGACTGCATGTCCGAACTCCTCGATCAGCCTGCTCTTGCCGACCCCCGGTTCGCCGAGGATCGCCACGACCCTTCCCGTTCCCACCGCTGCGGCCTGCATGAGCGCAGTGAGCTCGGCGAGTTCGGTGTCGCGGCCCAGCATCGGGCTCGTGAGCCCGGCGATTCCTCTCCGGCGCTCGTCGGACCCCCTCACCGAGACCACCTCGTAGACGTCGACTGAACCGGCGCGTCCTTTCAGGTCGGCGGGTCCGAGACCCTTCACCTCGACGTCATTGGAGATGAGCGCGTAGGTGGTTCCGGAGATGACGATGGTGTCGGGAGTGGCGAGTGTCTGCAGCCGTGAGGCCACGTTCAGCGTGTCTCCGAGGGCCGAGTAGAGGTTGAGGTTGCCGGCGTCGATGTCGCCGGCAACGACCAGCCCGGTATTGATGCCGACCCGAACACGGAGCCCGCCATGCTCGTATGCAAGCGAGCGAACCGCGTCGATGATCGACAGTCCGGCCCTGACCGCTCGGTAGGGATCGTCCTCGTGCGCGATCGGGGCACCAAAAAGGGCGAGAATGCCGTCTCCGGCGAACGTGGCGATTGTTCCACCGAACCGTTCGACCGCGGCCGCCATCGCGGCGACCACACGGTTGACGATCTCGCTCCACTCCTCGGGGTCCATCGTCTCGGCGATCGTCGTGGAGCCGACGACGTCGCAGAAGAGCGCTGTGACGATGCGGCGCTCAGACGATCCGCTCGATCCTTCCGTCGTCATCGAGTCTCCGGTTCGAGCACGGTGCGCACGTTCGACCCTTCACTCCGTCTCGGCGTAGCTGTCGAGGATGACGGCGGCGTAGTACTGCGGCGACGACTCGTTCGCGTCCACGGCTTGGTGGCGCTCGCCGGCTTCTCGCAACTCATCAGCGACCACGTCGACGCTCGGTTCGAAACCCGAGGTGCTCGGAGATCTCGGGTGAACGTGAGCGGCTTACCACTAGGGCCAGCAGGGGTTGGGCCCGACGAACACAGGATGATGGGCGCCACCCGCCGTCCCGGGGAGCCTGACCAACTGCCGCATCCGTGCTTGATCAGCCATAGGCAACTATAACCCGATGGCCTCTCCGCCCGCCTGGTGCAGCACCCTTCATTCGTGCCTGACGACGAGCCGGCACCCGTCACCGCCAACGTTGACACACTCACTGAGCCGAGGCAACACCGCCGCTGCGCCTGAGTAGCTCAACGGCCCGAAATCCGCCCCGATCACCTGATCCCGGACGAGAACGCCCGCTTGCTCTGGTAGCGTCGAACGGCACCTCGGAGTGCGCGCTGGTGAAGGCCAAATCCGCACCGAATACCAGTTATGAGTGACGTGGATATCGGTGACGGTCACCTCACCTACCACGGCCTCCGGCGACATCACCATGACGCGCAGCCTCTCCTCCAAATCGACGACGCCACTCAGTTCGGGGGCTGGCCGGCGCGGCAGGTGTAGCGGGCGAAGATCCCAGAGTCGGTGTACTCGGTGTCGGTGATGTCGAACCCGACCGCTGACAAGGTTGCCTCGAGGATCCACGTGTAGGTGCTGAACTCGGATCGGAAGTGACCGACGAGCGCTTCCCTGCTCCAGCCCTCGTCCGACGCAGTGTCGTCGATCCACGCCGATATCCGCTCGAGTGCCTGATCAGGTGGCACGGACAGCACGAGATCGCGGAGCCGCAGCACCCCTCCGGGTTCCAGCATGCTGTGGATCCGGCCCAGCGCCTCCGCTTTCCAGAAGTCGGGGAGGTGATGGAGCGCGTTCTTGGAGAAGACGAACCGGACGGGCGGCCCCCGGTGTTCATAGGTCAGGAACCCGGCGTTGACGATCGTCACGTTGTCGAGACCGGCTTCGACGGCCCGCTGGCCCAGATACGAGCACATCGCAAGTGACGGGTCGACGGCGATCACCTCACTCACCACCTGGGCGGCGGCGATGCTGAACGCACCCGGCCCGGGGCCAAACTCGACAATCCGGTCTCGGCCTGACAGACCCAGGTCTCGCAGGAGGTCGATCTCCCCTGACGGATCGAACCTCCGTCGCCGTTCGTACGCGGCGATGTCGTCCACTGTCAGGTGCTCGACACCACTCGACGCGAGTTCGTCCGGCAGCCAGTTCACGGCATGATGATGCCGCATCCGGGCCACAGGCGCATTCTCCCCCCAACGCCCAACGCCCAACGCCCAACACCCCGCGCCGGCCCGGCCTGGTCCTGAGTCGAGCCGACACGACGGCAGCGCACTCGACTCATGGTGACGGTGCGTGCCCACGCCAAATCCGATTGCTCCCCAGACTTCTAGCCCGTCAGTCGGTCGACCGACGCAGCCGGGTTTGCTTCCTTCGTGGAGCCCGCTGCTGCGAGCCACTCCGGGTAGCCGGCGGCCAGCTGAAAGTGCGAGCCCAGTTGCTCGTAGCCGCCCGACTCAGCGACGAGGTTGGTCCACGAGGAAGCAACAGAGCGGCGTCGATTGGATTTCGGTCCGAAGGCCTCGAACGCCAACGTCCATGACTCGAGCCCGCCGACGTTGACGGCAGCGATCTCGACATCGCAGCCGGAGAGACTGTCGCCAACATGCGACGCCGGTCCGACCACCTCGTGATGGGGGAGGAGGAAAGTGCGGGTGATGACCTCTTTGTGAACGTCGATCCATGGGACGTCCGGCGAGGGTGTCATCGGGTCGCCTTTGAAGGGGCTCCACTTGCGCCATTCTTCGAACGGAGCGGTGAGGCCGACGGCAACGGACAGGTCGTCGCCAATCGATCGTCGTACTTTGACCTCGAGGATGTCGCGAGCGCGTCGCTTCACCCCGATGTCGTGGAGGCGGTGAAATTGGTAGACGTCGGTTCGCTCCTCGATGGTGCCGATGGTGCCGTCGCAGGTGAACCAGGCGATCACCCCCGGAGGGAGCGGCCCCGGAGCGAACCAACGGAGCTCGGAGGTGTCGAGAATGGGGACCGTCCCGAAGCCGGGCGCAGCGCCGCCTTCGCCGCGGAAAGCCGAGAGGTCGAACACGTTGCGATCAGTGCGGGGAAGCGTCGCCATCGTGGCACCACCATACTGGTCACAGGTGCCCGCGATCCAGAGGCTTCTTGATGTTGTTGGGCCACAAAGGCCCCGTGAGTCATCGGCGGCCGGCTTCCCAGTAGGCTCCGATACGGTCGACAAAGGCTCCGGGTTTCTCGACGTAGAGGGCGGTCCCGATGGAGAGTGCCTGAGCCTGGAGATTGGTGCGCCGCTCGTGGATCAATGCGATCAGCATCCAGCGCTCGCGCTCGTCACGACAGGACTCAGGATGCTCGAGGATGGTTTCGGCGAGCACGGCGAGGTCGTGGTCGTCGCCGAGGAGTTCTCCCAGTTCGTCAAGGCTCTGGGCCGTGGAACCGATCAGGGTGGGATACATCGGCGTCAAGGCCTCCATTTGGTAGCGGAGGTACTTCACTCGCTTGCGCCATTCGTGTAGGTCGTGGACGTCCCGTGTTGCGCTTGCATGTTTCAGTCCACGATGACCGCGTCGATAGACGCGCTCGATGCCTCCGGCAATGGCGGAGAAGTCATTCCGGACGATGCCCTCGATCGGGAAGCGGCTGAAGCGAGACCGGGCGGTACCGAGGTTGACGATGGCGTTGGTCACGACTTGCCCAGTGACCAAATCGTGTCGTTCCACGTGGCGGCTCAGCAACCAGGCCTCCGGCTTCGCAAAAGTGGCGTCATCGAGCAGGTCGCCATACCTCTTGCGAAGCGAGCGAAGGGTGTCGACGAGCACCCAAGCATCGCGCACCGCAGCCAGGGTCCTGGCGGTATCGCGCAGCATGACGTTTTCTTCGCGGTAGGCGCGGTAGCCGATGTCGTCGCGGACGAGACGCAGGATGCCGCGAAGCCGCTTCATCCCCTTGCGGGCGGAATGCACTCCGGGGTCAAAGGATTCCTGGTCCGTCGGGCGAAGATCGGCGATCGCCTTTCCCAGCAGACCGACGGTGATGCGGCGCATCTCCCGTGGCAATGGTTCGCCGGGGGCGATGCTCCGCGGAGGAAGGGCCATCGTCGACGCCGCTTCGTGGTGAGCAATGGTTGTGTGTTCCGGAAGCGGCTGTTCCACCATCACCGTACGATGGCGCGGCACCGTTGGAGCCGTCTCCCCCGAATCGAGCGATCTCGCTCCCCTCATCGCAGAGTCGTCGCTGTCCGGGGCCAGGTCTGGATCCTTTCGTGCTGGCTCAGCTCACGGTAGCGGTACCGAGGCGTCCCGCAGGGTCACGCCAGGGGCACAGTCGTGGCCGCAACGCCTGACGAGGCCGAATCGCACGCTTCAGCTGCCGAGCTGCGCTCGATGCTGCGGGGAGATCGGCGGCTCGGCGTGTCGCTGTTACCGGATTGGCTACAGATCGTAGAGGACGCAGGATCTCTCCGAATCGGCTCGCCGCATCAGCGGTGGACGCCTCTGCCGGCGTCGATGCAGCCGGCCTGGTCGACTTTGATGTGTCGGGGCGGTGGCTGTTCGATCACGTCACCTCTTGCGACGACGGTCCGACCGACCCGGGCATTGGCCTCGGGTGCGCGATTCCAAAATGGAACGATGCAAGGCGAGCCTCATGCGCCTTCAGCAACGCGAGACGGGGCGCCTTCTCCACGGTTCGCGACGGAACTCAGCCGTTGCCGACGCGGATGACGACGAGCTGGTCGGCGGCGGACTCGGCACCCCACACCTCGCCGGGACGTCCGAGGAGCTGGCGCACGTCGCCAGGGTTCGACGGCAGCCCAAAGGTGGTGAAAGCCTCGTGCGCCGGGTCGAAACGGTGGATCGCGTTTCCGCCGAAATCGCTCACCCAGACGATGTCCGTCGCGTCGACGTAGACCGCGTACGCCTGCGGCTCCGCACCCGGAAGCGGCCAGGTTCCCCATGAGGCGGTGCCCGGCTCGAAGCGGCTGAGCTGGCCCGAGTTCCACTCGCTCACCCAGATCGCCCCGGCGGAGTCCGACCACACCCGGCGGGCGCCCTGGCCTGGCGTCGGCGGCTCCAGCACCGTGACGGATCCGTCGGCCGCCACTTGGCCCACGTAGCTGCCGGCCAGAGAGGCGAAGTAGATCGTGCCGAGCGGTGTTGCCGTGATGCCGTACGGACCACGGCCCCGCGGCGAGTCGAACACTTCCATGGCTCCCGTCTCCGGGTCGAGGACGCCATGGATGCCGCCCTGACCGGTGAACCACAGCAGACCCGCACCATCGAAGGCAGCCGTGTTGAGGTTGGCGTTCGGCCGATCCGCCGGCAGTGGATACACCGTGATCTCGTCGCTGCCGGGCTCCACCCTCACGATGGCATTCAATCCGCCGTCGGTGACCCACGCCGCACCTCGGTCGTCGATCACGACGCCATGAGGCCGGGAGCCGGCGCCGAGGCTGATGTGGCGCGTGTCGCCCGTTGCTGGATCAAGCCATCCCAACTCGCCGGAACCCTGTGCCGTGTACCAGACCCCGCCGTCGGCTGCGGGTGCGACGTCGTGCGGGCGTGAACCCGCCGGCACGGCATACGCCACGATCTCGAGCTCACTCGGCGGGATCGGCTCGAGAACGGTCGTGGTCGTCGCTGGCAGGGTTGTCACCGTTGTCTCCGGCAAGGTTGTTGTCGTTGCCGCAGCCACCGTCGTGGGTGGGCCGGTCGTAGCGGCAGCAGGGGGCGGGGCCGTGTCGGTCGTCGCCGTTCCACCGCTGCACGCCCCGGTCAACAGCGTCAATCCGACGAGGAAGCCGGCCAGGCAGGGACGCGATCGCATCAAACGACGATACAACCGGCGCGACGTTGCGCCTCCGACGGTGTGCCTCCGACGCTGCAGTGGCTTTGCTGGGCGCACGGCACTCTCCAGGACCTTCACGTGTGACTCCCGCGTCGCTCTCCCCGGTCTGCGACGACGTCACCTGGCCCGGCAGCCCGACTCCAGCGTTGCCGCAACTACTTCTTGGTGGGTTTGGGTGGCAACGTCCCGATCCATTCCCACGACTGGTCGAACCAGGCTCTGAGTGTGTCGGCGTCGGCAAGCAACTGCGCAGGGATCGATGAGTAGCCGCGCATGGTGGCGCCGTATTGGATCACGTCGCCGCTGTCGTAGGTCGACCTGAACTCCTCGGTCATCTCGTCAGGGAGGCGCAGCGCCATCGTCCCGCCAGCATCGAGGAAACTGAACATGTGACCGTTGCGTGAGGTGTACGGGTTCTTGGCGCCCTTCACCTCTGCACCGCTCTGGCTCCTTTCGACCACCGACAAGTACGCATCGAGCGCCTCGGGCGGTCCCTCGTACTTCGACCCCTTGGGCATGTTCACCTCCCGGCGGACACTGTCGCCCAACCTACCGCACATGGAGTGGTCGCGGCGGTCGAGCCGATCGGATGTCGGCAGGGCCTCTGGCGGTCGGCCCGAGGCCCTGCCGCCGTTACTCGCCAGACCGCGAGCCCGGCGCATGCTTCCGAGGTATGCGGCGGATGCCGACTCCGTCGACCATCCTTCCAGGGGTCATCGATCGCTCACGGTGTTGGTGTCGGCATCCAGTGTGCCATCGCTCGACGGCGCATCCGCGGCGCTGTCGGACACCGTGGCGGGGGTAACGGCCCATGCGCCTCGAGCACCGTAAACGCCGGGGGCCCCGGCATTGAACGCAGCCAGGAAGCCGTCCCTGGCTCCGAACGGGCTCGAGCAGAACCCCGTACCGTTGCTGACACCGCCGATGCAATCCACTGTCGTGGTACCCGCGCCAAACGTGCTGTACCACACACACAGATGGCCGGGGTCGGCTGCGGGGTCGTCGTATTCTCCGGGGCAGGCCGGATTGCTCTCACCAGGCCCCAGGATGTGAATCTCGCTTGAATCTGCAGCCAAGGGCACAGGGAACGAGGCATACGTCTCCACCCGATCGCCGCCGGCCGTGGCCGTTTCGCCGATGGTGAACATCCCGGTGAGGGTTCGGCCGGCCGGTGCGGTGGCCGGCCACAACAGCTCGGGGCTGTCGATCCCGTCCACGGTGTCGGCATCGTTGGCGAAGTCTGCCGTGGCGGCCGTGTCTGCAGCGGCCGCCGTATCCGCCGACGTTGCCTTCGTGGCCGTGTCCGCCGACTCCGCCGTCACTGCCGTTGCTGCGTCGACGACCTTGTTCTCGGCGAGTCTTCGCATGAAGGCGGCCATCTGTTCGCGGGATACCTTCTCTTTGGGGCAGAACTCGTCGTTGGCCGGCGGGTTGCAGCCCAGCGTCACCTTGGCGTCTGCCAGCCAGCCGATGTCCTCATGGAAGATGTTCGAGTCCGGCACGTCGGTGAACTGATGGCTTGCCATCACCACAACCGGCGCCGTCAATGCGAGCGCAACCCCAACGACGAGGAGCGCACGTTTCCTGTTGGTCAAGAGGTCCTCCTTCCCTTCGAACGCACAGAGGTGTGCTCTTCGGCCTGTCTGTGTCTACGCGAGCCGTTCGCAGCGCACGTAGGAGTCTGCGGGTCTGCTGGCAACTCCTCCTCAGGTTCGGCGTGAAGAGAAGGCGCAAGCGAGAGAACGGTCGGGTTGCACCGGATGATGGCGTGGGATTCCGCCAGGGCGCCGAATCCCGCTCGTGTCGACCCGAGCAAACATGTCGGACCACCAAGTCCGTAGCTAGCGCCACAACGCTCCAGATTGGACTTCGACACCAATGATCGCGCTCCATGCGCTCGACAGATCAGTCCGAAAGGCCCTTTCGCCTACTGAACCGGGAGAGCCGGGGTCCCGAATTGCACCACCTACCCACAGGTCGCGATTTTGCGGCGCGGTGGCCGCGCTGCTGCGCGCATGCGGGAGCGTGGCGCTCTGTGGGCGTGGAGTGCGGCGCCTCGCTTGACCTCGCCGTTCACGTAGTGTCGGTAGCGGCGTGTTCCTCGGTGGGCTCGAGGATGACGACGGCCGTCTCGCCCGAGCGGCGGGCGGCATAGGCGTCGAGGTTGTCATCGATGCTGCGCCATCGGCTCCACAACCGCGCCCGTTCCTCACCAGCTGCGGCTCGGCCCTTCACCGTCCGTTGTCCGTCTGCGAGCTCAACGGAGGCGAGCGGATTGGCTTGGAGGTTCAGCCACCACGCCGGCTCACCTTCGGACCAGCCGTTCATCGCCATCGTGACGAGGTTCGGGCCGTCTTCGAAGTAGCCGACCATGACGCTTCGCTCCCGTCCGGAGCGGCGTCCCGTCGTCGTCAGCCGTGCGGTACCCCACTTCCCGGGCTTTGGGCGCCAGAGACCCATGCGACCACCCGTGACCCGGTACAACCCTCGGTGTGTCGACCAGGCAAGTCGCACGAACCATCGCGGCGGCACCCACGCTCGTTTCTGTTGGTCTGCCATTGGGTCTCCTGACTGCGTTGTCATGCCGCATGATGATCGGCGCACCGTTGTCGGCGCCAGGGCCGTCCGACCCGCCGCTTTCGGCACCTTCGAGTCCGGTCCACCAGGCGAGTGACCGAGCAACGACGGTGGCGGCGACGTTGGTGGCATGAGTACGCCGACCCATCTGCGTCGGGTAGCCTTCCAGCCATGGGAGACCAACGAGCCAAACACCAGACAGGGCGTCCAACACCCAAGGACTTGTGGAGATTGATCCTGGCGATCATCGGGGTCATCGCCGTGGTCCAGGAGTTGCGTCGGTCGCCTGAGACGCGGACCTGGCACGGCAAGGTCGCCGGTTTTGTTCCCTACGACTTTCGTAGGCCGACCATCGAGCGGTTCAAGCAGACGTATTGGAGCCCTGACGGTCCGATCCTCTCGAGCAAGGCTTGGGGTGTCGGCTGGGCGCCCAACCTCGGCGCCGTCAGGAAGCTGTTCGGCAGCTAGATGTACTGCTGATCAAATCGTCGTGAGGGCTCGCGGGTCCGCCACGGTGCCTGGTCACGACCTCGGTCACGAGCTCGAACTGACGCTAATCAGCAGTGTCTTAGGAGACTGCTGAGTTGCGAGCGCATCCCGGACGACGGATCGGAAGGTCGCGGGTCGACCTCGTGGAGTTCACCGACTCCGGTTCGTGACGTCCTGATCGAGACCGCTGCGCTGTCGCCGGTGCAGTCGCAGCTCGCGGCACGCACCTGGTCAGGTCGGGTAGGTTGTGCGCATGGAACATGCAGAAGACGTGATGCATTCCGGTGCCGAGCTCGAGGATCGGCTGAGCGAGCTCGAGCGAGAGAACGCACGGCTTCGCGCACGGGCGGACAAGGACAAGCCGCTCAAGGCGTATCAGGTGGAGCTCCTGAAGCTGCAGCGACACCTCGAAGCTGAGCGGATCCCCATGATCGTCTTGTTCGAGGGGCGCGACGCATCTGGAAAGGGTGGGACGATCCGCCGAGTGGCGCGCTACATGAACGAGAAGCGGTTTCGGATCGTGGCGCTTGGCAAGCCGACCGACGAGCAGAAGACCCAATGGTACTTCCAGCGCTACGTGACGCAGTTCCCCGCCGGCGGCGAGATGGTGCTCTTCGATCGCTCGTGGTACAACCGAGGGCTGGTCGAGCCCGTATTCGGCTTCTGCACGAAGTCCCAGTACCGAGACTTCATCAAGGGCGTCGTCGGGTTCGAGAAGGATCTCGTCCGCCAGGGGACCGTTCTGGTGAAGCTCTACTTCAGCGTCGACAAGGACGTCCAAGCCAAGCGGTTCGAGCGCCGCCGCCACGATCCGCTCCGTCAGTGGAAGCTGTCCGAGATAGACTTGCAGGCACAGGATTACTGGGACGACTTCACCGAGATGAAGCACAGGATGCTCGAACGCACGTCGACGAGCGTCGCACCGTGGACGATCATCCGATCGAACAGCAAGCCCACAGCCCGGCTGAACGCGATGAAGGTCATCCTCAATGCCGTCGACTACGCCGACCGCGATCCCAGTCTCGACTTCAGATCCGATCGCGAGATCGTGCTCAGCGGGTCCGCAGAGCTGGCCCGAATGGACGCAGAACGCGACACGCTGGGTCGTCCACTCCGCTGAGGGCCCTCTACCTGCACCTTGCCCTGCGCAGGTGGCGAGGGAGTCATCCCAGGGTCTTCGGCCAGAATCGGTCGTTGAGGTCGTGAGGCCCGCCCTCGTGGCGAAAGGTTCAGTGTCGAGGTGCGGAAGCCCATTGTGCACGACGTGCACGCTGTGCGAGGATCGAACCCCGGTATCAGGAGGAGCAGATGGCCACGCAGGCGCCCTACCCAGCCCGACTCGACATCGACTACCCCGAGACGCTCGACAGGGTCACCACGTTCTTTCGTCTGATCTGGATCATCCCGATTGCGATCGTGTGGTGGGCGCTGTCGGCCGTTGCGAGCTGGACCGTTGTCACCTCCACGGGAGAGACGATCAGCCGGTCCAGCGGGGGCATCGCCGGCGGTCTCTTCATTGCGACGCTTCTGATGATCGTGTTCAGACAGCGGTACCCGAGATGGTGGTTCGACTTCGCTCGGGAGTTCACGCGCTTTGGCACGAGGGTCGGCGCCTACTTCGCCCTCGTGACGGATCAGTACCCCTCGACCGTAGAGGAGCAGTCGGTTCATCTGGACATCGACTACCCGGACGTCGAGCGCGACCTCAACCGGTGGCTACCGCTGGTGAAATGGTTCCTGGCGATCCCGCACTACTTCGTGCTCTTCTTCCTGATCATCGGCGCGTTCCTGGGGTGGGTCATCGCATGGTTCGCCATCCTGTTCACCGGCCGCTTTCCGCGTGGGCTCTTCGACTACATGGTCGGGGTCGGTCGATGGGCACTCCGAGTGGAGGCGTATGCGCTCTTGCTCGTCACCGACGAATACCCGCCGTTCAGCCTTGAATGAACCAACTCGTCGGCATATCGGCGGGCGGACGTCCCGGTTCAACCAACCTGCCCCGACTGCAACGCGCAGCTCGGAGGATGCTTGCCACCGTGCACGCGCGTCAATCCAGCCATGCGCGGCGCCTCCGCAAGCCGTGGCCGGCCCTTCCCTACCCTTGACAACCGTGAATGAGCCTTCCGCCACCACATCACTGTGGGACTACCGTCGCCGCGTCGTCGAGATGTATGCCGACGTGCGCAGGGCCGACGATCCAGCTGCGGCCTGGAGAAGATGGCGGGTGGGACGCGACCGGTTGTTCGCCCAGCACCCGCAGAGCGCGCTGGAGCCGGACGCCCGCTCACGTTTCGCCGGCCTTCCCTACTTCCCCTACGACCCGGCGTGGAGGGTGATCGCAGCCATCGAGGCGGCCGAGCCGGCCACGGCCGGCGTCGAGCACAGCGGCGCGGGCCAAACGTTGATGCGCCGATTTGGGCGGGTACGTTTCGACCATGCCGGCACGAGCCACCGTCTCGCCATGTTCTGGCTCGAGGGTTACGGCGGGGGTGTGTACGTGGCGTTCCGCGATGCCACTTCCGGCACCGCAACGTACGGCGGTGGCCGCTACCTGCTGGACACCGCCAAGGGCGCCGACCTCGGCGGAAACGGTGAAGCCGTTGTGCTCGACTTCAACTTCGCCTACCACCCGAGCTGCGTGTTCAGCCCGCGGTGGTCCTGCCCTCTACCACCGCCGGAGAACCACTTGACGGTGCCCGTCCGCGCCGGCGAGCGACTCGCTGAGGACGGAGACCGCCCGAGCGAGTAGCGGCCATCGGTCGTTCAGGAGAGCGTCAGCACGCCTCGGCTACAAAGGCCCAGTACGTCGGCACATCTCCGAGGAGCGACCGTGACAACCTCAACCGGTCGGGCCAGCGGACCCGCGATCACACGGCACCAATCGGGACGTGGCCATCGACCGGACCACCGATTTCGCCGTCGCACACGGCGCCGATGCGGTCATGTCCGTCGACGAGCACGCTCGCCCCGTCGTACACGGTCCCTGCGGCCGGCCTCGGTGCGCCGGTTGCCTTGGTCTTCGCGGCAACGCCGGCTCCGTCGCTGCTTGGCTCTCGCCTGGTGAACCAGCTCCAATCAAGCGAGCTCCTCAGGGACGAGTAGGGCGTGTGATGTGCGAGGCGCCGACGGGGTGCTGAGCTGCACCACGAGTCCCGGTGCGATAGGTTGCAGGCACGAGGTGCCCAGTTCCGGTGCCGGCCCATACGGGAGGGGGCGGCTATGGCCGCATTTGCGAGATATGACGGTGTTGACGGTGAGTCGGTGGACGCACACCACGACAGGTGGATCGACGTTCTGTCGCTGGACTGGGGCGTGCACAAGCCGGGCGGCGCCTCGACAGGACAAAGCCGCCGCAGAGGGGCTGCAGTCGTCGAAGACATGATCCTCACCTTTGAATACGAGAAGGCTTGCCCCAAGTTGCTGGAGAAGTGTCTGAAGGGTGAGGTGGTCCCGAAGCTCGACATCGAGCTGACGGCAACGTATGGAGGGGCTCGAGTCACGTACCTGAAGTACGAACTGACCAACGTGGTGGTGACGTCGTATCAGATCAACGCATCCGGGAACGACGAGGACGGCCCGCCGGTAGTGGCCGTCGCCAGCAACTTCGAAGAGGTCAAAGTGACGTACACCGAGTTTGACGACACGGGAACGGTGAAGGGCAACGTCGAGACGGAGCACACGGTTGAGACTCGGGAAGCCGTGTCCAAGAAGAAGAAGAAGGACAAGAAGAAGTAGGTTCTGTGGGATCTGGTCGGCCGCGGCGGCGTCGCTATGCGTCGCCTCGGTCGTTGATGCTGCCGACGCCGGAGACCGACTCCGTCACTTGCGGCGACCCGAAGTACTCGACGCTCCCCACGCCGCTCACGTTGGCATCCAGAGTGTCCGTTACCCAAACGGTGGCAGAGCCAACCCCGGAGCTGGTGACGGTTGCTTCGGAGCTTTGCAGGTGCCTGCCGTTGTAGTCACCCGCACCCGTAGTGTTGACCGCTTGGGACGTCACCTCGCCGGCCACGACGACGCTTCCCGCCCCTGAGATGGTGACGTCGAGGTTCGTTGCCGTCAGCGCCCCGATCGAGATGTCGCCTGCTCCGGAGAGCGCAATCGAGAAGGTCTCGGCATCACACTCGTCCAGCCTGAGGCTTCCGGCACCGGTCAGCGTGAGCCCGCTCACGTCTGGGGTGTCCACCCGGTACACGATGGAACTGGTTGGATCGAGATCGACCCCTGGCTTGGTCGCAATCTCGAGCGTGGTGCCACTCACCGTTGTGTCGATCAGGGGCAACAGGTTGTCGTCGGTTTCGATCGTGAGGGCCGCGTCCGGACCTTGCACGACGATGACTTCTCCCTCGCCGGCCAGCGTGATGTGGTCAAACGCGTCAATGCTGCGTTCTTCGGTGACGATCGTGCCGCTGCCGCGCACGGCGTCGGCGTTGCCATCGATGTCGATCACGATGCCGTCGGCGCAGGCGGCCAGCGCCGAAGCGATCAGCAGCGTGAGTGGATAGAGATATGAGCGGCGCACTGCTCTCACCCCTTCGTAGCGTCAGGTCACATTCTCCAGCAAGTGCATGTGCCTGCAACCGGGCCGTTGGCCCCCTGGTCGTGCCCGATCGGGAATCCGGTGCGCAGATGCGGGGTTGGCCCTGCTGACAGCGAGAGGACACCCAGATGCCGGAGTTCACCATCACCCGCCACATCGAGGCGCCGGTTGAGACGGTTTGGGCGGTGCTCGACGACTTCGGGGACATTCAGCGCTGGAACGCAGGCGTTGCCGCATCGGAGCTCACCTCGGCTGGCCCCGTCGGTGCAGGGACGACGCGCAGCTGCGAGTTCGTTCCTTTCGGCAGCGTCAACGAGCGTATCGACTGCCACGAGCCGGGCGCGCGCCTGACGGTCGACATCTATGAGACGTCCAAGCTGCCGATCTCAGGAGCTGTTGCGGACTTCAACATCGCCCCGGCGGACGGCGGTACGGAGTTGACGCTGCACTACAGCTACACGCTCAACTTCCTCGGGCGGCTGATGAAGGGCTACACGGCCAAGCAGTTGGAGAAGGGCATCGGAGGTTTGGCGAAGGGTCTGCAGCTCGAGAGCGAGCGGCTCGCCGCCGATTGAACGTCCTCACCAGTCCGGATCAATCCGTCGGCGTGTACTCCGGGTGCTCGGCCATGAACCGGGACAGACCCTTGCGGGCGGTCGTTCGCACCTTGGTCTTGCTGTAGCCGGTCCAACCCAACAGCGTGCCGGGAAACCCGAGCGCCATACGGGTCCAGCGCCAGAGGTCGAAGTCGTCTCGATGGCGGATGATCTTCCCCCCTTCGAACCGGAAGGTCGCATCGATGCGGTTGTGCACGGTGCGGCGTTTCGGTCCGAAGCCGTACCGGGCTTCCCAACGGGCCCCGCCCCGGTCGCCCTTGACGTCGACGTCGGTGTACGTCACGCCAAGATCGGTACCGCGTTCGCACAGCATGTGCCACATGGCCAGCACTTCGTCACCGCGGAGGTCCAGGAAGACCGGATCGAAGAACTCGATCGCGGGGTGATAACAGGCCGCCATCGCGGCATGGTCGCGTCGCTGCAGAGCCTGATAGAGCGACTCGATCGTCTGGGCGTTCGAACTCACGATCCCTCCGACCGTTGCGGGCGCAGCGACATTGTGGCAGGGCGGCGCTGCCGCAGCGGCAACCGGGTCGGTCAGCTGATCGTGAGCCCGTGCTTGGGCCGCGGGATCAACTCGGCTCCGGTGCCCTCGGCGTATTCGGTCCAGGTGAGCGATCCTTCCTCGACCTCCTGTTCCTGCATCGTGATGCACCCGGGGACGGGACACACGAGGCTGCACAGGTTGCACCCGACACACGCATCGTCCTTGATCCACACCCGCGTCCGCTCGCCGTTGCGTTCCGCACCGATGGCCTGGTGGGCGCCATCGTTGCAGGCGATGTGGCACAGACCGCACCCGATGCAGGCCTCCTGGTCGATGTGCGCCTTGATGACGTAGTTGAGGTCGAGGTGCTTCCACTCCTTGATCCGACCCAGGCTGCGGCCCCTGAGCTCGTTGACACTCGCCATCCCTTTGTGATCGAGGTAGTTGCCGAGCCCGTCGATCATGCCTTCCACGATGCGGTAGCCCCAATGCATGACAGAGGTGCACACCTGCACGGTCGTGGCTCCGAGCAGGATGAACTCGGCTGCGTCCTGCCAGGTGGCGATGCCGCCGATCCCGCTGATCACCGGGTCGTTCAGCTCGGGGTCCCCAGCGATTGCCGACACCATATGGAGCGCGATCGGTTTCACCGCAGGGCCGCAGTAGCCGCCGTGGCTCGACTCGCCGCGTACCGAAGGCCGTGGCGCAAACGTATCGAGGTCGATGCCGGTGATGCTGTTGATCGTGTTGATCAGACTGACGGCATCGGCTCCGCCCTCGAAGGCCGCGCGCGCCGGACCGCGAATGTCGGTGACGTTGGGAGTCAGCTTCACGAAGACGGGGACGGTGGCCGCCTCTTTCGCCCAGGTGGTGATGCGGCACGCGTACTCAGGCACCTGACCGATGGCGCTCCCCATGCCTCGCTCCGACATGCCGTGAGGGCAGCCGAAGTTGAGCTCGACGCCATCGGCTCCAGCGTCCTGCGCTTGCTTCACGATCGTGTGCCACGCTGCTTGCGTCGACTCGACCATGAGGCTGACGATGAGCGCATGGCCGGGGTAGCGGTTCTTGACGGCGGTGATCTCCTCGAGGTTGAGATCGAGCGGCCGGTCGGTGATGAGCTCGATGTTGTTGAAGCCCATCATCCGTTGCCCGTTGAGGTCGACGGAGCTGTAGCGCGACCACGTGTTCTCGATCGGCTCGCCGAGGGTCTTCCACACGGCACCGCCCCAACCGGCGTCGAACGCTCGGGCGATCTGGTCGCCGGTGTTGGTGGGCGGCGCCGAGGCGAGCCAGAACGGATTGGGGGACTCGATACCGCAGATGTTCACGGCAAGGTCGGCCATGCCGTCACCTCCTCCCGCTGAGAACGCTGTCGATACTCCGTGCGGCCGCCATGCCTTCGGCAACGGCATTGACGACCTCCTTGCCGCCGTTGACGCAGTCCCCTCCCGCCCAGACCGCTGGACGGGATGTCCGGGAGTCGGCGTCCACCACGACCGTGCCGCTGCGATCCAAGTCCAATCCCGCGACGTCGCTCAGGAATGGGCTGCGGGGCGCCTGCCCCGTCGCCACGATGACGATGTCGCACGGAACGTCGACCGTTGCGCCTGTGGCCACGACGGCGGGTCGGCCGTCGGCATCAGGCTCTCCCGGCGCAGTTCGTTCTGCGTGGAGGGCGGTCACGGCGCCGTCGCCCTCGATCGAACGCGGGGCCAGCCAGTAGGCGAACTCGACGCCTTCTGCGAGCGCTTCCTCCACCTCGTGGCGGTAGGCCGGCATGTGGGTCGCACCGCGTCGGTACACGAGCGTGACCCGCTGGGCTCCGAGCCTCGTTGCAAGCCTGGCGGCATCGATGGCGGTGTTGCCGCCCCCGAGGATCACGACGTCGTGGCCGGTGAACGCGTCACCGGAGAGCTCGCCGGACTTGGCGGCCGCGATCACTTCCAGGGCATCGTGCACGCCGTCGAAGTCCTCGCCGGGAATCTGCAGCGCCCGGATCTTCCCCAGGCCCACACCGACGAAGACGGCGTCGTAGCCGGCGACCAACTCGTCGAACTCTTGGTTCGTCCCGATCGTGGTGTTGTGGCGGATCTCGACACCACTCGCTGCGATCCATTCGATCTCGGCTAGAGCCGAGGGCTGGGGGACCTTGTAGTCGGCAACACCGTATGTGTTGAGCCCCCCAGGTGCAGCGCCTCCGTCGAAGACCACTACCGAATAGCCGCACCGAACCAGCTCTGCCGCACAGGCGAGACCCGCAGGCCCCGCGCCAACGACGGCGACGGTCTGTCCCGTCGCCGGCGCCGGCTCGAACAGCTGGATGCCGCCGTGGACAACGGGGGCGGTGGCGTAGCCCTGGAGCTTGCCGATGGCGATGGGGCGCCCATCTACGTCATTCATCACGCAGGCGCCTTCGCACAGGACCGTTGTCGGGCAGGCGTGGGCGCAGGAGTCCCCGAGGACGTTGGCGCCGAGAATGACCCTGGCAGCGCCGATGTCGTCGCGATTGGCGATACGCTTGATGAACCCGGGGACGTCGATCGACGTTGGGCACGCCCTTGTGCACGGGGCGTCCCAGCACATCAAACATCGGTGCGCCTCGACCAGCGCAGCGGAGGTCGCAACACGACGATCAACGGTCGGGGAGGGCCCGGTAGGGGGCCCAACGGCGGCGGGTACGGGCGTCGGTGCCATCTACAGAACCTAGGTGACCATCACCACTCTCGCTAGGGGCATCCAGCCCTGGATGCGGCGAACGTCCCAGCCGGCAACCGATGTTCGACTGCAACGGGAGCCGGCCGGCGGCCCGGTCAGATCTCGACGTGGACGCCGACCTCGAAAGTCTGATCAGGCGGCAACGAGAAGTGGTGGGCGGCCGAAACGGCGTTGCGGTGCATGAGCGCAAACAGACGGTCGCGCCACAGTGCCATCCCGCGTGCATCCGTGGCGATCACGGTTTCTTTCCCGAGGAAGTAGACGGCGTCGGATCCATCAAAACCGAAGTTGCGAGTCGTGATCGTCTCGAGCGCGCCCGGCACGTCGGGTTGATCCATGAACCCGAAGCGAAGTACGACCTGACGGAAGTCGCCTCCGAGGTCGTGCACGGTGGCGCGCCCCGCAGGAGCAACTCGCGGGCCGCCGGTGGTTTGCACCGCCACGAGGATGTTCGTGGTGTGCAGCACCTCATTGTGGCGGAGGTTGGTGAGGAGCGCTGGGGGTGTGGCGCCCGGATCGGGGAAGAGGTACACGGCCGTGCCGGGCACACGCCGCTGCGGGTGCTCGGTGACGGACCGGATGAACTCCTCGATCTCGAGCTCGCCCCTGCGGAGCTTGCTTGCGACGAGCTGTCGACCGCGCTTCCACGTCGTCATCGCCAGGAAGATGGCACCGCCCACGACCAGCGGGAACCAGCCTCCTGCAGGGATCTTCACCACGTTGGCCGAAAGAAAGGCGACATCGATCACCAGGAAAATCGCAGTGACCCCGCCGGCGACTGGAAGGCTCCAGTTCCATCGCTCCATCATGACGACGAACAACAGGATCGTCGTGATGACCATCGTTGCGGTGACGGCCATGCCGTATGCGGCCGCAAGCCGGGTCGATGACTCGAACGTGATCACGAGGCCAACGCAGGCAAACATCAGCGCGTAGTTCACCGACGGGATGTAGATCTGCCCGATTTCCCGCGGCGAGGTGTGATCGATGTCGAGCCTAGGGAGGTATCCGAGCTGGATGGCCTGCATCGTCAACGAGTAGGCCCCGGTGATGAGCGCCTGCGAGGCAATGATGGTCGCCAGTGTCGCCAGGACCACGAGGGGAAGAACCAGTCCGTCAGGAGCCATCAGGTAGAACGGGTTCTCCACGGCCTCCGGGTTCTCGATCAGAAGCGCACCCTGGCCGAAGTAGTTGATCAGCAACGCGGGGAACACGAGGGTGAACCACCCGAGCAGGATCGGCCGCCTCCCGAAGTGGCCCATGTCGGCATACAGCGCCTCGCTGCCGGTCACGACGAGGAAGATGGCCCCGAGGGCAAGGAACGCCAGCCTCGGCTGATCTGCAACAAATCCCACGGCGTATCCGGGGTTGACGGCGGCCAAGATGCTGGGGTGGTGCACGATCTCGGTGAGGCCGAGCACCGCCAGCACGGCGAACCACACAATCATCACAGGGCCGAAGATGGAGCCGACGGTGGCAGTGCCACGACGCTGAATGCTGAACAGTGCCACCAGTATCGCCACGGCGATGGGCACGACGAGCCGCTCGAGGCTCGGCGCCACGATCTCGAGGCCCTCAACGGCCGACAGAACCGAGATCGCAGGGGTGATCATGCCGTCGCCGTACAGCAGGGCCGTGCCGAAGAGGCCGAGGAGGACCAAGCCCCAGCGGAAACCCCTGGTGCCATTCTGACCGGGAGGCACGATCAACGCCGTCAGGGCCAGGATGCCGCCCTCGCCGTGATTGTCGGCACGCATCACGAAGATGAGGTACTTCACAGAAACAACGACGATGAGCGACCAACACATGAGCGACAGCACTCCGAAGATGCTGTCTCGCGTCACGGGAAGCCCCACCGCGGCGACAAAGACCTCTCGGAAAGCGTAGAGAGGGCTCGTGCCGATGTCACCGAAGACCACTCCAAGCGCGCCAAGGGACAGCAACAACAGGTACGACGAGCCCTGCTTCGATTGTGTTTCGTTCACCAGGGTGCTGCGTTCTCGAGGTCGCTCATTCTGTGAAGAATGGCAGGTCTCGACGGTGTAACAGTCCGTTTGGTCGGGCCCGACGCTCAGTCCCGATCGTCCAGCCGCAGAGCGCTCTATCTGGGAGCGGCGGACACCACCGGTGGGTTGGCGGGGAGGTCTGCCACGGTTCTTCCCGTGGGGATGGCAGCGACGTCCGTCGCCGGCATCGGAGCGCTGGTGACGTGCTGGATGACCGTCCGCACCGGCGCTGCGCCGCGATGACGCTGCAAGGCGGTGTGCGTGTGTTGGACGAGCAGCGTCGCCGGGACGGCAACGAGCAGCACTCCTGCAATGTAGGCCAGCGGCTCGAGTGCGCTCGTGTACCCAGGGCCGGCATCGACGACGGATCGCCCAGCCGCCCAGGCAGTCTTGGCGACCACCGACCACGTCACGACGAGAGCAACACCCCACACGAGGACCTGGATGGTACGGTCGACAGCCCGCTTCATGACCGAGCCCCCGAGATCATCCGGCCCAGTGGTTGGCCCAGATAGCGGTTCAGGGCGTTCTTGGTCCATTTCCAGTTGAAGGCGACGTGGAGAGCCGTGAGCCAAATCGTGAAGATCACGGAGCTCACGTGGAGCCACAACCAGAAATCGCCCGAGACCGGTGTGATGCCGACAAACGGCAGGGCGACCTCGGAGATCACCAGACCGGAGGCGATGATCGTCCCGTAGGCCAAGAACAGCAGCGACATCATCACGTAGTTCAGCCGGTTCAGGAACGACGTGGCACTGCGGATGCGCTTGCCGATCGCTGCAATCCAGTTCCCGTGTTGAACCAGGTGCACGATGGTCGCGACACCGACGAAGATGCCGAGCCACTCGTGGATGGGCAGCCCGGTGAGCGGCAGGTCGACCACCACCACGAAGGCCAGGAAGAGCGCGACATCGACAAGGAAAAGACGTCGATGACCGTTGCCCTTGTGGCGGCGAGCGCGTTCACGTCGCACGGCCTGCGGCGGGCGTGAACCGTCGTGGATCGCCGTCACGACGAGGTCCCCAAGGGCTCGAGCGAGTCGACCGCCAACTCGGGGCTGTAGCGGACGTTCGCTGAGCTGTCGATGGTGAGAACCCGATAGCCGGGGAACCTGCCCAACCACGCAGGTTGGATCTCCCCGCCGGCGAAGATCGCCGTGGCCAGGGCATCCGCGGTGCCGAGCGCTGGTCCGACGACGGTGACGCCGGCCAGGCTTCCCGGTTCGTTGGCAGTCGACCAGACGTGATCGCCTCGCTCGTAGGCGCCTGAAGTTGCAACGGCTTCGTCCACTGCAGAAATCACGGCGGCGATGCGGTCGATGTAGCCGGGGTGGCGGATGCCCACCCGCCAGGCTTCAGCCCCCTCCGGGGCCCCCGCCACTACGACGTCGCCGCCTGCGTTCACGCAGAAGACGCCGGCCCCGCCGTCACGGAGGATGTCCGCTACCCGGTCGATGCTCCATCCCTTCACCAGCGCGGAGGGGTCGAGGTGCGGGAGCCCAGCGCCGACGGGGCGATGATCGAACGCTCGCTCGGTCGCCGTGCGCAACTCCTCGCAGCGTCCCAGGACCTCACGCACATCTCTGCCGGCGTCGTCCGGGTGCAACTCACCGGCGGCGATACGACTGATCTCGCTGTCCTCGCGGTACACGCTGAAGGTGGCATCTACCCAATGGAGAAACCGCACGGCTTCCCCGAGGACCTCGGGTCCCACGAGGCAGCGGATGTCAAACGACACGGCCGTGCCCATCACGCGTTCCACGTGGCAGGTTCTTCGCTGCATCACAGACCCGCCTCGTCGAGCGCTGCCTGCAACGACTGGGTGTAGGCCCGCCACGTGACCGTGGCGCCGGAGATGACATCGATGTTGGCGCTCTGGGCGTCGAGCGCCGCGGCTTCGTAGGCAGGGAGCACCTGGTTGTTGATCGCGTTCGAGCGGCGGTCTCCGGGTTGCTGGAGGGTTTCGATGTTCACCAACTCGCCGTTTGTGATCTCAGCCTGGACTTGGAATGGCCCGTAGGGGCTGTTCACCGCAGGCCCGAGCACGGTGAGGGTCTGGTGGACCGTTGTCGAAGTCGTAGGGGGTGGATCCGACAGCGGCTCTCCGCTCTCGGTGGTCGTCGTGGCAGGGTCCTCGGTGACGACCTGCGACGTCGTGGTGACGACGGGTTGCACAGGGAGGGCGACCGCATCGCCAGTCGCGGCGGTGAGCAGACCCACGTCTGGGCTGAACAGCAGCGTCAGCCCGATGAGCATCAGGCCCAGGAGGGAGAACGTCTTCTTCACGGCGATTGACCTCGTTGTCGAACTCCGGCCAGGTTGTCATCACCGGTTCAACGTGGTCCCAAAGCCGGCTATGAACTTGGTGAGAAGCCGAGCACTTCGAGGGAGCACGCGTCGTGAATCGGCCGCTTCGAGGAGTGCCTGGCGCTTGCGGAGTCGGTGAGCTGCGCCGCTGCCCGTCAGTCGCGAACCCACAGGGGCCGCGGGGCGTCGATGCGGTCCAGCGACGAGGCGACGGGACCGAACCGGTCATCGTTGTGGTCACGCCAATCCCGCCACGCTTGCTCCAGCTCGTCGCGGCTTCGAGCCACGAAATTCCACCACATCTGGATGCGGGTCGGGGACGGCATGCCGCCGAGGAGCATTGCACGTGTTGCGCCCTGTGCTTCGAGGCGAAGCTGATCGAATCCCGGAGGAACGATGCCGAGCGAACCCGGCTCGATGATGACGTCCTCGACCAGGATGCGCCTGTCGGTGGGCACGACGGCGTGCTCGAACGATGAATCGATCCGCAGTTCGACAGGGGCGCTGCGAATCGCCACCTCGGCCCCGATCGTCGGCCAGTCGGTGGCGATCGGCGCGGTGGCGCCGCCGAGACTCCCAATCAACACCGTGGCTTCGGCCTCACCGAATTCACGCCGCGGGAGGTCCTTGTGGTGAGCGAATTGCGATGCACCGTGGCGGGTGTCGTCCGATTGCGCCAGCCACATCTGCACACCTTTCACCCCTGCGCCCGGAGTGCCGAGCGGTCCCCCCCGGACCTCGAGCTCAGCGTGGGCTATGCCGTGGCCGGCCGTCATCAGGTTGATCTCGCCCGGACGGATCACCTGCTCGCTTCCCAACGAGTCGGTGTGCAGCGCTTCGCCATCGAAGAGCCACGTCACGGTCGACAGCCCAATGTGAGGATGTGGACCGATCTCCATCGGGTCGGGGTTGGCCACGTCGGCGGCCGTCATGAGGTCGACAAAGCACCAAGGTCCGACGGTGCGCCGTCCTTTGGTGGGGAGCACCCGCACGACCCCCATCCCGGCGACGTCCGCCGGCCGCCCTTCACGCACCTCGATGCTGAGAGATGCGATGTTGTTTCCTGCCGTGCTGTTGTCGTCGATAGGGCCGCTCATTCTTCTGCTGTGTGCTCCGTCTCGCCTCTGTGGTCCAGATGATGGCGTCGTGTGGTTCACAAGGTGAGCACTGCTGCTCCGTCCACCTCGCCGCGCTTCAATCTGTCGAGTGCGATGTTGGCAGCTTCCAAGGGATATTCGTCGACGGTGGTCGCGACGGGGATCGCTGCAGCAAGCGCAAGGAACTCGGTGGCGTCGGTGCGGGTGAAGTTGGCGACACTGCGCACGCCGCGCTCCCGCCACAGCAGGTCGTAGGGGAACTCGGGGATCTTGTCGAGGTGGATTGCGTTGATCGCCACTGTGCCTCCGGGGCGGAGCGCCTTCAGTGCTTCAACGACCACGTGGCCGACAGGTGCGAATGTCACCGCGGCATCGAGGGCGACCGGCGGCTGTTCGTGATAGGACCCAGCCCACACCGCACCCATGTCGAGCGCTCTTTGCTGTTCCGGCCGCGATCTCGTGGCCACATAGACCTTGCAGCCCCAATGCAGCGCAACCTGTATGGCCAGTAGCGCCGAGGCCCCGAACCCATAGAGACCGAGACACTCACCCGGCTGAATGCCCGAGATTCGGAGAGACCGGTAGCCGATGACGCCGCCGCACAACAGCGGGGCCGCCTCCAGGTCGGAGAAGCCGGAAGGTATGGCGAACGTGAAGTCGGCGCGGGCGGTCATCGTCTCGGCATAGCCGCCGTCACGATCCCACCCGGTGAACTCCGCCCCATCGCACAGATTCTCTTGGCCTGCGACGCACGCCGCACAGGTTCCGCACGCTCCGCCCAGCCAGGCGACGCCTACCCGTTCTCCAATGCGCCATCTTTCAACGCCATCGCCGAGCGCCCGGACCCGCCCCACCACCTGATGGCCCGGCACGATCGGTAGCCGCCTCGCCTCGAGATCACCCTCGACGAGCTGGAGGTCGGTGCGGCAGACCGCGCAGGCAGTCACGTCGATGGCGATCTCGCCTGGTTGCGGTTGTGGCGGTTCCCGGTCGGCGACCCGCAGAGGCCGATCATGAGCGGGACGCGGCTCAGTCAGCTCGAGCACCCGGACCATGCCACCTCCTGCGACGACGTACCGATCGTATCGGCCACCTGCGACATGTGGGAACCGAGCGTGACGGCAACTGTCGCGGTCGCGACATATGGCGGGCGGTGCGATCCTCTGCGATGGTTCCATACGAGATGGAGCACGCTTACCGATCGCGCCGCATGAGGCGATTGCTGGTGGCCGCCGCGGTCCTTGCGGTGGTCGGCGCAGCGATTGCCCTGCGAGCGCAATCGCGCGATCACGACCCATTTCCCAGCCCGGTGGCGGATGCGATGCCGGACCCTGGTGTGGTGTACGACCCCATCCAGGCCGGGGAGCCGCTGCCGGACGGCTATCGCAAGGGTCTGGACCGGGATCAGATCCTTCCCGTCTACGACCCCGCCTTCACGGCGGCCGGGGGCGTCGACTGGCCGGAGGACAGCCTCGTCATCGGCGTGGCAGGTGCCGAGACCGCCAAGGCCTACCCCGTGACGCACCTCAACTCGAGAGAGATGGTCATCGACTCACTCGATGGCATACCGATCCTCGTCAGTTGGTGACCGCTGTGCGCAACGGCGATGGTCCATCGCCGCGAATTGAACGGGAGCCCGATCGTGCTCGGCAACCAGGGCGATCTCTGGGGCAACGCCATGACGTGGTGGGATCACGAGACCGGCTCGATCTGGAGCCAGCCACTCGGTGAGGCCATCGCCGGCCCGCTGGCAGGGACGCAGCTCGAGCTGCTGCCGTCCAGCTTGACGACCTGGGAGGCATGGAAGGTGTCGTACCCCGACACGCTGGCGTTGGATGTTGCCGGTTGGGCGACCGGATTCGATCTGGCCGACATGTCGATCGTCGTCGATCGTGGTACGGAGGCTGCGTCGTACCTGATTCCCGCGCTGCGGGAGAGAGGCGTCGTGAACGACGTCGTCGGCGGTTGGGAGATCGCGGTCGTGATCGACCCCGACGACGACCAGCGCTGGGCGGTCTTCAGCCGGCGGATCGACGGCGGTGTCGTCGAGCTCGAGGTGCGGAATGGCGAGCTGGTCGACATCGGATCGGGCACGGTGTTCGACCCGTTCATCGGCCGGGGCGTCTCCGGCCCGCTGGCCGACCAGACCCTCGACCGTGTCCCCGGCTTCACCGCTTTCCGGACCGATTACGTCACGTTCTTCCCCAGCGGCAAGACGTGGCCGCCCTGATCTGCGAAGTCAGGCTTCGGTCCGCCGCACACACGAACCGCTCAGTGGAGCTCGTCGCGCTCCTCTTGGGTGAGGTCGCGGGGGAGTTTGCCGATGATGATCATGGCGAGCACGTCATCCATCGTGACGTCGCTCTTGTCGACCGTGCCGACGAGCTTCCCCTGCAACATCACGCTGATGCGGTCGGCGAGGTCGAATACGTCGTGGATGTCGTGGCTGATGAGGAAGATCCCGATGCCCTCTGCCTTGAGCTGCTGGATCAACTCGCTGACCTGTGCCGTCTCGGCGGGACCGAGAGCCGCCGTCGGCTCGTCCATGATCAGGATCTTGGCGTTGAAGTGCACGGCCCTGGCAATGGCCACGGACTGCCGCTGCCCGCCGGACAGTGAGCTGACCGGTACCTTGAAGTTCTGGAACTTCGGGTTGAGCCGCCCCATCACCGTGCGAGCGGCGTCCTCCATGGCGGTGTCGTCGAGGGTGCCCCACCGGGTCATCAACTCCCGGCCGAGGAACATGTTGGAAGGGGCGTCGATGTTCTCGGCGAGGGCCAGGGTCTGGTAGATCGTTTCGATCGCATACTGCTTGGCGTCGCGTGGCGTGGCGATGGCGGCCTTCTTGCCGTTGATGTAGATCTCGCCCGAGTCGGCCTTGTGCGCTCCCGACAACGTCTTGATGAGCGTCGTCTTGCCGGCACCGTTGCCCCCGACGAGGGCGACCACCTCGCCTGGGTAGAGGTCGACACTGACGCCATCAACGGCGTGCACGCCGCCGAAAGCCACCTTGATGTCCCGCATGTCGACCAGCGGTGTCCGCTGCAGTGTCTCGGCCGTCATCAGGCAGACCTCCTCCGGTAGAACGAATCGATCGCCACGGCCACGACCAGCACGACGCCGACGGCGATGTCCTGTAGCGGAGCATCGACACCGACGAGCACCATGCCCGACTGCAGCGACTGCATCACCAGTGCACCCAGCACCGCACCGGGAATCGTGCCGATGCCGCCTGCCAGTGACGTGCCACCGATGACGGCGGCTGCGATGACATACAGCTCCGTGAGTTGACCGAGGCCGCTCACTGCCGCGTTGAGGCGGGCGACCTGCACGGCAGCACCGATAGCCACCAAGACGCCCATCAGGGCGAACGTCTTCACGACGGTCCACTTGGTCTTGATGCCGCCGAGCTCCGCCGCCTCCGGATTGCCGCCGATCGCAAAGACGTATCGACCAAACCGTACCCGGGTTGCGACGAACGTCATGATCAACGTCACGGCGATGGCGATCAGCACCGGGTTGGCGAGACCAAAGGCGATTTCGACGCCTCCGGCAGGCACGACGTCGCCGGCGGCTTCCAATCGCTGCCTGGCGACCTGCTCGGGCAGGAAGTATCGATTGAGGTAGCCGATGGCCCCGAGGACGACGCCGCAGCCGATGACGCCCAACATGACCTCGGCCCACAGCGGACGCATCTTGAAGCCGAACTTGACCCGTTGCCGCCGTCCGTTGACGAGCAGGGCGACGATGCCGATGCAGGCGCCGGCGCCTATCACCCAGCTCCAGAATCCACCGATGTTGCCGCGCGAGCCGCCACCGAGGAGTTGGAACGTCGAGTCCATCGGAGCGATGGTTCGCCCACTCGCCATCGCCCACGCCACACCACGCCACACCAGCAAACCGCCGAGTGTGACGATGAACGATGGCACGCCGATGTACGCCACGATGAATCCTTGGAATCCACCGATCAGGGCGCCGAGCACGATGCCGGCCAGGAGGGCAATGATCCACGTCAGCGCATTGTCGAAACCGAGCCAGTCGGGAAGGATCTCCGCTTGTAGCAACGCCATCGCCATACCGATGACCGCCAGCATCGAGCCAACGGACAGGTCGATGTTGCGCGACACGATGACGAGCACCATCCCCGTCGCCATGATGGCGACCGCGGACGTCTGCACTGAGAGGTTCCACAGATTGCGCGGGGTGAGGAAGGTGCCCCCCGACCAGACGTGAAACGAGATCCAGATGACGAGAAGGGCCGCCAGCATCCCGAGCAAGCGGGTGTCGATTTCGGTAGCCCGCAGGAATCCGCCGATCGAGCGATCTTGCGATTCCTCCTCCGGTGCCTCCTGCGGGGTCGGTGGAGCGTCAGTTACCGCCACGAGCTTCCCTTCGTCAGCCTCTCAACAACGAACACCGCGCCCACGAGATACTCGTGGGCGCGGTGTGTCACAGTCAAACGGTGCTCAGACGAGCCGGATTACGGGCAGCCTGCCACGGAACCGGCGGGCACGTTCTGGCACAGCGTCGCCTCATCGATCCATCCGGCATCGAGGACCACGTTCAGGTTCTCCTGCGTGATCGGAATCGGCGCCAGAAGGATGGACGTCATCTGGTTGCCACCTGGGGAATCGAAGATCACGACTCCGGCAACGTCACCGAGCGCGGTGCCGGCTGCGAGAGCAACGGCAGCCTCACCTGCAGCCTTACCCAATTCCCGGGCGTCCTTCCAGACCGACACGGCCTGCTCGCCGAGGGCCACGCGGTTCAGGGCGGCGGCATCGCCATCCTGGCCCGACACCGGCACGATGCCGGCGAGACCCTGCGCACGAAGTGCCTCGACCACACCGCCGGCCATGCCGTCGTTGGAAGCCACGACTGCGTCGACGTCGTTGTTGTTCTGGGTCAGGAACTGCTCCATGTTGGTCTGCGCAACGGCCGGATCCCAGTTGTCCGTGTAGGACTCACCGACGTTGACGATGGCGCCGGAAGCGATGGCATCGGCGAGGACTTCCTCCTGGCCACCACGCAGGAAGTCTGCGTTGGCGTCAGCCTGGTTGCCCTTGATGAAGACGTAGTTGCCCTCGGGCACCAGCGCGAGGATCTCCCGAGCCTGCATGCGGCCGACCTCGACGTTGTCGAAAGTGATGTACAGCGCACCTGGATCTTCGATCAGGCGGTCATACGCAATGACCGGCACACCCTGCTCGAGGGCGCTCTGCACGGCGGGCAGGATTGCCGTGCCGTCCTGGGCGAGGATGATGAGCGCATCGGCGCCCTGGGAGATGAGCTGCTCCACATCGGCCAGCTGCTGCTCCGCCGATGAACCGGCATCGGTTGAGATGTAGGTTGCGCCACCGGCCTCGAGCGCAGCCTTGATGGCAGGCTCGTCGGACTTGGCCCAACGCTCTTCGTTGTAGTTGTTCCACGAGACACCGACGATGAGCTCTCCATCCGCCGCTGCCGCAGTCGTTTCGGTACCTGCGTCGCCTGCTGCCGTGGTGTCCGCCGCATCGTCGTCGTCGCCGCCACAGGCAGCCACGACCAGAGCGAACACCGCAAGCAGGGCGAGCAGCTTCGTCCATAGTTTCATATGGTTCCTCCATGTCAGACCGCTCCGAGGGCCGGGCGGTCCTGAGCGGAATGTTAGGGGTGTTTTCAGCTCTCGGACTCCAATCCCAGGTCCATTGGTCCCTTCGCGCGCCAACCGGCTCTCGGAGGTCGCCCACGGCCGAACCGTGCGGAGGATTCCAGCGCCCCGAGCGGTAATACGATTTGTGATGGAGGCGCAAGGAGGCGAGATCCGTGCCGGGCCGCCGAACCAAGCGAATCATCGGTAGCGCCGTTGCCCTCGGCGGTGTTGCCGCCCTGCTCGGCGGACTTGTCGTTGCCGGTGCCTGGTCTGACGGCGACGCCTGCCCACCCGATGCGGCGCATCCCGAGTGGTCCGTCGCCCGGCAGTGGGACGAGGTGCTGCTCGACGCTATCCGCCGCGATGTCCCGGCACCGACCGTGCATGCCCGCAATCTGTTCCACACCTCGGCGGCCATGTGGGACGCATGGGCTGCCTATGACGATGGCGCCACCGGCGTGTTCGTGGATGAAGCGCACACGGCTCCGGATGTCGCCTCGGCGCGCCGCGAGGCCATCAGCTACGCAGCTTTTCGCGTCCTCGAGGCCCGCTACCTCGACTCGATCGGTGCCGTGGACACGATCCCCGCGCTCGATGATCTGATGGAGTCGCTGTGCTATCCCATCGACGTGACCACGGCGGAAGGTGACTCCCCTGCGGCGCTCGGCAATCGCATTGCCGCCACCATCCTCGAGCACGGTCGCACCGACGGCTCGAACGAAGAGGAGGGGTACGCCGATCCCAACTACGCACCGGTGAACCCGCCGCTGGTGGTCGCCGAGTCCGGTACCACGATGGTCGATCCCAACCGCTGGCAGCCGCTGCAGCTCGAGCAGATGATCTCCCAGAACGGAATCCCCGTGGAGGACGAATCTCAAGAGTTCATCGACCCGCATTGGGGTTTCGTCGAAGGCTTTGCTCTCCCGCCCGCCGGCCCCTCAGGAGTGCCGATCGACCCTGGCGATCCGCCCTATCTCGGTGATCCTGCGACGGATGGAGCCTTCAAGAACGACGCCACCATCGTGATTCGCTTCAGCAGCCTGCTCGATGCGGCGGCGGGCACCACCATCGACATCTCGCCGCGTTCGCTGGGCAACAACCCCCTCGGCACAGACGACGGTACGGGCTACGCCACCAACCCGGTGACCGGTGAACCGTACGTACCCAACGATGTCAACCTCGGGGACTTCGGGCGCGCCGTCGCCGAGTTCTGGGCCGACGGGCCGGACTCGGAGACCCCGCCGGGCCATTGGAACACGCTGGCCAACGCCGTGTCCGATGAACTCGATTCCGAGCTGAGGATCGCGGGACGGGGAGAGCCGGTCGACCGTCTCGAATGGGATGTGAAGCTCTACCTGGCGCTCAACGGCGCCAACCACGATGCTGCCGTCGCCGCATGGGGAACCAAGGGCCACTACGACTACGTGCGGCCGATATCGATGATCCGTTACATGGGTGGGCTGGGTCAATCGACCGATCCAGACGGTCCGGGCTTCCACCCGGACGGATTGCCGCTGGTGCCTGGGCTTGTCGAAGTGGTGACCGAGGAGTCGGCAGCCGCCGGCGGTCGCCACGCCCACCTTGGGCAGCACACAGGTGAGGTCGCGGTGCTCTCCTACCTCGGCACGCCTGAGGACAGGGAGTCGGGAGTTGGCGGAGTCGGCTGGATCCTGGCGGTCGACTGGGTTCCTTATCAGGCGCCGACCTTCGTAACGCCTGCGTTTGCCGGCTACGTTTCCGGGCACAGCACGTTCAGCCGAGCATCAGCCGAAGTGTTGAGCGCCTTCACCGGCAGCGACTACTTTCCAGGTGGGCTTGGCGAATGGACGACCCCCGCCGGCTCGCTCGAATTCGAGGCCGGACCCACGCACGACGTGACGCTGCAATGGGCCACCTACCAAGACGCGGCCGACCAAGCCGGGATTTCGCGTCTCTACGGCGGTATCCACGTGCGAGCCGACGATTTGGCCGGCAGGGTGATGGGAGCGGGCATCGGCACGGCCGCATGGGAGCGGGCCCTCCAGCATTACGGTGACGGCACCGACGGCGATGCCTAGGCGGGACGCAGAATGACTCGGTCAACTCGGTTCATCGGAGGCGCGGCAATGGTGGCGGCAGCTGCCGTTGGCGTTTCCCTCGTGGTCACGACACTCGTCGGCTCGGATGCGCCCGCCGAAGCCATGGCGCCGCCACGGTTCGTCGAGGAAGCCGACCCCGCAGGCATCGACCATGTCTACGACGGCGACTTCACGTTCTTCGTCGGGGGCGGCGTCGCCGTCTTCGACTGCAACGCAGACGCCAGACCCGATCTCTTCTTCGCCGGCGGCACGAACCCGGCGTCGCTGTACCGCAACGAGAGCTTGCCGGGCGGTGAGCTGCAATTCTCCGAGGTGGCCGATGCGGCGACCGAGCTCACCGAGGTGACCGGGGCGTACCCCGTGAACATCGACGGCGACTCCCACACCGATCTGGTAGTGCTGCGCCTCGGCGAGAACGTCCTGCTCCGCGGCCTTGGACAGTGCCGTTTCGAGCGCGCCAACGAGCAGTGGGGGTTCGACGGAGGCGATCAGTGGACGGCGGCCTTCAGCGCCACCTGGGAGCAGCCCGGTGGACTGCCGACCCTCGCCTTCGGCAACTACGTCGAGTTGGACGATGCCGGCCGGCAGTTTGTTGGCTGTTCCGACAACGTCCTGGTGCGGCCGGACGGAGAGCAGTTCGCTGCGGCACTGCCGCTGGCACCCGGGCTCTGTACCCTGTCGATCCTGTTCAGCGACTGGGACCGCTCCGGCGGCAGCGATCTGCGGGTGACGAACGACCGGCACTACTACCGGGACGGCGAAGAGCAGCTGTGGCACATCGTTGCGGGCGAGCCGCCTCGCCTCTACACGCGGGACGAGGGCTGGCGGAGGATGGAGATCTGGGGCATGGGGATCGCCAGCCACGACGTGACAGGCGACGGACTTCCTGAGGTGTTCTTGACGAGCCAGGGAGACAACAAGCTGCAGGCGCTGACGGACGGGCCTGCCCGGCCCAGCTACAGCGACATCGCGATCCGCCGCGGGGTCACGGCCCACCGCCCCTTCACCGGAGACGACGTGCTGCCATCGACCGCCTGGCATGCCGAATTCGACGATGTGAACAACGACGGCTTCATCGACCTCTTCATCGCCAAGGGCAACGTCGAAGCGATGGCGGAATTCGCCGCAGAAGATCCCAACAACCTGCTGCTTGGGCAAGCCGACGGCACGTTCATGGAGAGTGCGGAAGCGGCGGGGATCGTCGACTTTGCGAGAACCCGGGGGGCGTCGCTCGTCGATCTGAATCTCGACGGCATGCTCGACCTGGTCGAGGTGAACCGGCGTCAGCCGGTGAAGCTGTGGCGGAACGTGGGCTGGGGTGACGCCGCTCAGCCGGCCGCCATGGGCAACTGGGTTGCCGTCGACCTCGAACAGGTTGGACCCAACCCGGATGCGATCGGCGCCTGGGTCGAGCTGCGCATCGGCGACCGTGTCGTGACCCGCGAGGTCACCGTGGGCGGCGGGCATGCCGGAGGCGAGGTCGGTTGGATCCACTTCGGCCTGGGCGAAGCCAGGGCAGCAGAGGTGCGGGTCGAGTGGCCGGACGGTGACCTCGGGCCGTGGCAGCGCATCGACGCCAACCAGTTTGCGATCATCGAGCGCGGCGCAGCCAGGGTGCTCCCCTGGCAGCCAACGGAGGAGTGATCGCACGTGCCGAAACCGCACCTCGCAGCCATCGAGCTACCCGCGTTCGGTATGCCGTCGCAGATGCCAGAGATACCGCCCGCCGTGTACCGGGGGCGCATGAACCGCCTGCAACTTCGGAGAGAGGCACAGGGGTTCGACCGGATCGTCCTCTATGCCGACCGGGAGCACAGCGCCAATCTGGCCTACTTGACGGGATTCGACCCCCGATTCGAGGAGGCGATCCTGATCGTGGGCGACGACGAGTCCCCTGCGATCCTCGTTGGCAACGAGTGCTGGGGTATGGCAGGGGCTGCTCCGCTCACGATGCGACGCCACATGTTTCAGGACCTCAGCCTTCCAAGCCAGCCCCGCGATCGCTCGCAACCCCTCGCGGCCATCCTCGCTGCAGAGGGGATCGGGCCGGGCAGCAGAGTGGGCGTGATCGGTTGGAAGGAATACTCCAGCCCGACCATGAGCGACGCCCCGTCGTACGTCATCGACGAGCTGCGCCGAGCTGTCGGCGAGGACGGCGCAGTCGAGAACGCCACCGGCATCCTGATCGGTGCCGCGGACGGGATGCGTGTGACCAACGAGATCGAGCAACTCGCGTTCTACGAGTGGGCGGCATGTCACACTTCCCACGGCGTGCGCAACCTCCTCCTTGGGCTGCGACCGGGCATGACCGAACGCGCCGCGGTGCAACTGTTGGAATGGAACGGTATGCCGCTGTCCTGCCACCTCATGCTCACCGCCGGTGAACGCGCTTCCCTCGGCCTGCTCAGCCCCGGGGACCGGCCCATCGAGCGCGGCGACCGTTTCACCGTCGCCTTCGGAATCTGGGGTGCCCTCAACTGTCGCGCCGGCTTCGTGGTGGAGGACGCCACCGAGCTGCCAACCGGGATCGGTGACTATGTCGACCGGTTGGTTGCTCCCTACTTCGCCGCGATCGCCGAGTGGTACGAGGCGCTGCACATAGGCCAGACCGGGGGCGTGCTGCATGAGATCGTCGATCGCCACTTGGGTGATCCGTTCTTCGGCATCTTCCTCAACCCCGGGCATCAGATCCACCTCGATGAATGGGTGAACTCGCCGATCTTCCCCGGCTCGCCGATCGCGCTGAAGTCGGGGATGGCGTTCCAGGTCGACGTGATTCCTGCGACGGGGACGGAGTACTTCACCACCAACATCGAAGACGGGGTGGCGCTGGCGGATGAGGCGCTGCGCGCTGCGTTTGCCTCCTGTTACCCGGTGGCCTGGGGGCGGATCCAGGCGCGGCGATCCTTCATGAGGGATTCCTTGGGGATCGATCTCCACCCCGACGTCCTGCCGTTCTCGAACATGCCTGCATACCTGCCGCCGTTCGTCCTGGCGCCCGACCGGGTGATGACCCTGGCGTAGACATCGTCGCGGAGGTTCGTGGCTCTCTGGTATTTTGCGGAGACTTCGGGCGGGTCAAACGCTCGAGACCTCGAAAGGCGTCCGATCTCGTGAGCGACTCGTTTCCCCCAGACTTCCTGTGGGGCGTTGCCACCGCGTCGTATCAGATCGAAGGCGCCGTGGCCGAGGACGGGCGGGGACCGTCGATCTGGGACACGTTCAGCCATACGCCCGGCAAGGTCGCCGGGGGGGATACAGGGGACGTTGCCGTCGATCACTACCACCGCTTTCCCGAGGACGTTCAGCTCATGTCCGACCTCGGAGTGGGTGCGTATCGATTCTCGATCGCATGGCCCCGGATCATCCCAAGCGGCACCGGCGAGGTGAGTCCGGACGGAGTCGACTTCTACCGCCGTCTGATCGACGACCTCGAGAGCAAGGGGATCCAGGCCTTCGCCACCTTGTACCACTGGGATCTACCCCAGGCGCTCGAGGACCGGGGCGGCTGGCGGAACAGGGCCACTGCCTATGCGTTCGCCGACTACGCCGCCGCGGTGGCCGAGGCGCTTGGCGATCGGGTCACGGCATGGGCGACTTTCAACGAACCGTGGTGCTCGGCTTACCAAGGCTACGGAACGGGGACGCATGCGCCGGGGGTTGAGGACATGGCGGCGGCCTATGCGGCGGCTCATCATCTCAATCTTGCCCACGGTCTTGGAGTCCGGGCATTGCGGGATGCAGGAGCTCACGACATCGGGATCGTGCTGAACGTGACCCCCGTCACCGTCGTCGAGCCTTCCGCAGAGAACGAGGTCGAAGCGGCGCGCGTCCTCGCATGGCGCAACGCAATGTGGCTCGATCCGATCCTCGACGGGGCGTACGGCAGCGAGGTGCATCGCATCGCAGCCGAGGACGGCTGCAGTCTTCCCATTCACGATGGCGATTTCGAGATCACTGCACAGCCCATCGATTGGGTTGGCGTCAACTACTACAGCGACGTGCTCGTCCCCGACACGCAAGATCGCCCACGAACCGAGATGGGTTGGCCGATCACGCCCGAGGGTATGTACGACGTCCTCGCCATGGTTCGCCGTCGAACCGACCTGCCGCTCTACGTCACGGAGAACGGTGTCGCGTACCCGGTGCCCGAGGGCGAGGTGCTCGACGATGTTGACCGTATCGCATTTCTCGACGCGTACCTGCGTCAGGTACATCGCGCTGTCGAGGCGGGCATTCCGGTCTGCGGCTATTTCGTGTGGAGCCTGCTCGACAACTTCGAGTGGGCGGAGGGATATGGGAAGCGTTTTGGGCTGGTGGGTGTGGACTACGACAGCCTCGTGCGCACGCCGAGGGCGAGCTACCACTGGTACGGTCGATTGGCTGCGACAAACATCATCCCTGAGGGTTGAACCTTGCCGTTCGGCAGACAAGTGACCGGGCCGACCGTGCGGTCGACCCGGTCATCGTGCTCGAGTGCCGGTGGATTCAGCTGACGAACCGCATCGTGAAGGGGTAGCGGTAGTACTCGCCGGAGGAGGCCTTGATCGCCGCGTTGATGGCCAGCACGAACCAGGTGATCAGCACCGCGGGGAGAACGAGCAGTCCGATCAGGAAGATGATCGAGATGGCCGCGACGACTCCGTAGATCATGAACGAGATGTTGAAGTTGAGCGCCTCCTTGGCGTGGAACTCGACGTAGGCGTCCTCCTTCTTGGTGAGCCACACGGCAAGCGGACCGACAAACGCAGGAATGCCGAAGAACATCACGAATGCCGACAAGTGGCTGATGCTGGCCCAATTCCTGCTCTCGCTCGAGAACGGGGTCGTCGGTGGCGCAGCTGGCTGAACGTCGCTGCCGGTCTGGGTGGTCATCGCGGTCTCCTTCTCGAACCTGTGATGTTCTCAGCATGCGCCTCGGACCGGCCGTGGTCCATCGGGACTCACCCTGGTTCGACCCTGAGGGCGACTCACGCGCTGGTCGCCAAAAGAAGGGGCCCCTCCGGTGCGGAGGGGCCCCCTGGGGTTGAAGGTGTTCTGCGGTGAGTGGTCAGGTGACCTTGGTGTCCGACTTCCAGTCTGCGGGGATGGTGTCGGGAACGACCGTCTTCTCCTCACGGCCGGACCAGAACAACCCGCCGCCGGTCAGCATGAAGACCAAGCCGAGGCCGGCCAAGATGCCTGCCATGGCAAGACCCATCTGCAGTGCGGTATGGGTGACGGTGCCGACGCCGAGCTCAGCAACGAGTGCGTGCGCCGTTCCGCTCCAGGCCAGACCGCGTGCCGGGCCCTCGATCGGGTGGAGGCGGTCGAAGTCGGTCCAGTAGCGGCCGTCGACATCGAACTCGTAGGTGCCTGCGGCGAAGGTCTCGCCGTTGTACTCGACCGGTTCGTCCAAGACCACCGTCTGCGTGCCGTGGAGGACGTGATAGCTGATCGTTGCCATCTGGAACATGTACTCGGAGGCCGTGTTGACGAGCGGATCGTTGGGGTCGAGGTCTGCCTCGTTGACCGGGTAGCCCCAGTCGTCGACGAGCAGCGTCATGATCGCTTCGGCCCCTTCAGTGGTGCCACGATCGACGAGCTGGCCGTCGTCGTTGTAGCTCAGCGCAACATTCTGCGCCTCGCTGAAGGCCTGGAGCGTGCCGTAGCCGTCTTGCACTCTCGTGTAGGCCACTCCGCCTGCGATGACGAATCCCAAGCCGATGAGCGCCAGAACCACTCCGAGTGTCCTGAGTCGCTTTGCCATTTGGTCCCTCCTTGGAGGATGTTGTGAATGGTTTCACAAATGTGTACCTGGGAATCATTTCGCACATCGTCGATGGGCGATAGAGACGGAAGTCCCCGGTAGACGCGGACCTCTGCCGACTACGGGGAGAGGCTTGGGGCCGACTCGCCCGGCACGAAGGAGGCCGGGTACTTCGAGGGCGCAGAGGAGGACCTCTGCCCCTATTCGCGTATCGTCGATAGGCGAAGGATGAGAGACATTGTGAAGAAGATCACAAAGTCTCCGATCCGCATGGAGGAGAGGAAGGGGGGCAAGTGAGCGGGCCGCACCCACCGGCGTGTAGCGAGATGGGCCTACCCGACCCGGCGCCTCTCACGACAGAGCACTTTGTGCGCGTTGCCAAGGCGCTCGCGCACCCGGCTCGCATCCGCATCCTTCAACAGTTTGCCGAATGCCAACCCCATATCGTCCAGGAGATCGTGGCGGGCTGCGACCTCGCCCAATCCACCGTATCGGAGCACCTGAGAATCCTACGGGAGGCGGAGGTCGTGTTCACCACGCGCGACGGCCCGCGCACGTGGTACTGCGTGCGTCGGTCGGTGCTCCACAGTTTTGCCCGCGCCGTCCATGCGCTGGCCGAGCAGTCCCCACTCGTCCGGGTCGGATGAGACAGCCCTGAGGCTCCAACTCAGCCTTTGGCCTCCCCCAGGAGTTCGAGGCCGCGGCGGTAGTGGGCCAGACCTTCCACTTGGCGGATGAAACGACCGCTCCTCCCAAATCGCTCGCCGATCTGCTCGTGGCTCTCGCCCGCCGACCGTAGCTGGAGCACGCGGCGCTCCACGGCGTGAGCCAAGCGGCCAGTCTCGTGCGCGGTGCGGGGGATCTCGCTCCACCGAATCACGCGTTCGATGTGGGCAGGGCTGCGATCGAATCTTCGGCCGATCTCGGCGATGGGGACACCGGCGTCGCGCAACGCCAGCACGCGGCGCTCCAGGGGGCGGAGATATGGCTCGTTCGACATGATCCTCCCGATCTCTTCGTAGCCCAAAGGTACACCGCTGCGGGGGTTGGCGTCGGGTCGCCGCGGCACAGACGTGTGATCGGCGACCGTTCTGCGTAACCTCGGTCGACATGGGCAGCAGACTCCTCAACAGAGTGTGTCTCGTGACCGGCGCAACCGGCATGGCGGCTGCAGCTGCACGTCGTTTTGGTGCGGAGGGTGCTGCGGTCTACGTCGTGTCGGACGACGACAGCGACTGCACGGTGCTGGTGGACGTCATCACCGCCGTAGGCGGCAGGGCGGCGTTCTCAGTCGCCGATCTCCGGGACCAGGACGCGGCAGATGCCGCCGTCGCCGCATGTGTCGGTCGGTTTGGTCGGCTCGACGGCGTGTTCGCAGTGGCGGGCGGCAGCGCCCGGCTCCACGGCGACGGGCCGGTGCATGAAGCTTCGCTCGAGGGATTCCAGGCTGCGCTCGAGATGAATGCGTGGCCGACCTTCACCGTGGGGCGCGGCGCCGTTCGGGAGATGATGCGCCAGCAGCCGACGGAAGCCGGGAGTCGCGGCTCGATCCTCTTGATGTCCAGCATGCTGGCGACGAGGCCCTCGCCGGAGTTGTTCGGCACCCATGGTTATGCGGCGGCGAAGGGTGCGATCGAATCGCTCGCCAGAACCATGGCGTCCACCTACGCCACTCACCGCATTCGTGTCAATGCGATGGCCCCCGGCCTCGTCGCCACGCCGATGTCCATACGGGCTCAGGAAGACGAGCGCACGATGGAGTACATCGCCAGGAGGCAGCCGCTTTCTGCCGGTCCGTTGCCCGCAGGTGACGCCGCAGCGGCGGCCACCTTCCTCCTCTCCGACGAATCCCGCTACATCACCGGCCAGATCCTTGCATTCGATGGCGGCTGGTCGGTGACGGAGGCGACGCCCTGACCTTGGATCCGGCGATCAACTCGTCGCGGCGAACCTTGCCGCCAGGGCGGCACCGACAGCTCCCGCTTCGGAGCCGAGCGCAGCGGGGACGATCTCGACGTCCTGATGAGGCACGAGGGTCACGTGCCGGTACGTGGCTTCACGGATCGGGCCGAGGATTGCCTCGCCGGCGGCCATGACACCGCCACCAAGGACGATCCGCTCGGGGCCGATGAGGGTGATGGCGTTGGCGAGGGCGATGCCGAGGTAGGTGGCTGCCGTTCTGACAGCTTCGATGCACCGGGCGTCGCCTTCGGCAAGGCCGGCGAATACGCCTTCGACCGTGTCCTGTCCGGCGGTGGCACACAGCACATCGGCACGGGCCATCGGTTCGGCGCACCCCTGGTTGCCGCACCCACAGACCGGCCCTCCCGGATTGACGGTTTGGTGGGCGATTTCGCCTGCGGCGCCGGTCGCCCCGAAGAACGGCTCCCCGTCGATCATGACACCGCCACCGATGCCGGTGCCGAGCGTCATGCAGACGAGCACCGAGCACCCGCTGCCTGCGCCGATGGTCCCTTCTGCGAGGGTGAAGGCGCGTGCGTCGTTGATGAGCGTGACCGGCAACCGAACGGCCTCGGTGAGGCGTTCCCGGAGTCGCACTCCCTTCCACTGGCCGGGGAGGTTCGTGAACAGCGTGACGACGCCGTCCGCATCGAAGAGGCCCGGCGTGCCGACGCCTAGGCCGGCAAGAGGCCCGTGGGCAGCGTTGTGCTCCTCGCACGCAGTGATGAGCCGGGCGATCACCGCGTCGTGCCCGTCACCCCCTGCCGTCGGCATTGCGGGGATTCGGTCGATGCGCAACGTCTCGCCGTCGTCATGGAGGACAACCATCTTGGTGTTCGTGGCGCCCAGGTCCATGCCGAGGTAACGAGCCACCGTCACGGGGACGTGGTCCCGCGCTGATCATCTCGGAACATCGTGACTTCGAACACGTAGCGCTCGGCGGCGTACCGGGTCTCCGTGTGCTCCAGCGGCGCACCGTTCTGGTCGAAGATGATGCGCCGCTCGCACAGCACGACGTCGTCCGCCGCCAGCCGCAGTTGTTCGTGCTCGAGCTTGGTTGCCTGGCGTGCGGTGACGTCCGCTTGGGCGTGGCTGGGGATCCGGCCGAGACGCTCGAACGCAGCGTGGAGCGAGCCCTCACCGGCGGTGTCGACCACGCTGGCGCAGGTCGGCGTGATCACGGCGCGTTCAATTGCCATGGGGATGCCGTCCGCGTAGCGAATGCGCTCGAGGACCCCAACCTGATCGTCTGCCGTGATGGCGAGTGCCTTGACGTCCTCTTCGGTGGGTGCGGCCATACCGGCGAAGACGACCTGCGAGGTTGGGACCTTGCCCCGCTGCCGGGTGCTCTCGCTGAACGACAGCGGGGAGCCGAGAAGCCGCGGGATCGGACGGGCGCTGGCAAAGGTGCCTCGACCTCGCTCGCGGTACAAGAGACGCTCGTTGTGAAGGACCTGCACGGCGTGCCGTGCCGTCATCCTGCTCACGCCAAATCGCTCGCAGAGCTCAGCGTCAGACGGCAGCCGGTCACCGGGCTGTGCCGTCGCAATCACGCCGCGTAGGTACTCGGCAATCTCTTCGTAGCGCGCAGGTGTCCCGTCGGCCATGCGGATGTGAGGTTAGAGCAATCCGTGATGCGGGCTCGGAGGGTGCGGCTCGCACGGTGGGCGGCGCTCTTGGAACCGCGACCGGCAACCGGATTCCGTCCGTGCTAGCTTGTCTAGACATTTGCTGTGGCGGTGTTCGGAGGCGGGCGTGACGGCGACACGAGGGCGTTGGCTGGCAGCAGCGCGGCAGGTTCTGGATCGGATCGAAGCGAGCCAGATGGAGGCCATCGCCGAGGCTGCACAGATCTGCGCCGATGCGATTGCTCCCGGCGGGTTCGTGCACATGTTCGGGACCGGCCACTCCCGGATTCCGGTCGAGGAGATGTTCCCCCGGTACGGCTCGTTCCCCGGGTTCCACCCCATCGCAGAGCTCTCCATGACGTTCCACACGCAGATCGCCGGGGCCAATGGGCAGCGCCAGGCGATGTTCATCGAGCGGGTGGAAGGCCTCGCAGAGGCCATACTCAGCAACTTCCACTTCCGGTCGACCGATGCGATGATCGTGTGCAGCGCCAGCGGCTCGACTGCGGTCCCCATCGAGATGGCAGCCGGCGCCCAACTGCGCGGCCTGCCCGTCATCGTCTTGACGTCTGTCGCCCAATCCCAGGCCGCCGATCCGCAGCATTCGTCCGGGACGCGCCTGCTGGATCACGCAGACGTCGTCATCGACCTGTGTACGCCGCCGGCAGACGCCATGGTGAACATCGACGGCATCGAGTCTCCGGTCGGCCCCGGGACGACGGTGGCGTACGCCGCCATCATCAACGAGATCAAGTGCCAGACTGCGGCGCTGCTGGTACTGCAGGATGCGATGCCAGAGGTGATCACCAGCTCAGCAGTTGTGGGGAGAGAACAGGCTGATCGGCTCTTCGAATCGATTTACCAGGACCACGCCCGGCGACTTGCAGGAGCACTCGCCGGAAGTGAGACAACAGACGCAGGGATGGCTTTCGGGCAGTAGCCCGAAGCACGAGCTGCGGAAGCAAACAGGAGGAGAATCGCAGATGCGAATCAAGAACAGACGGCTCTCGGCGATCGTGCTGATCGTCGTGTTTGCCCTCGTCGCCGCTGCTTGCGGCGGCGACGACGACGATGCTGCGGATACCACGGCCGCGGCTGCCGGCGGTGACGACACGACTGCCACCACCGAAGCCATGGCCGACGAGACGTTCACGCTTGGCGTATCGAACACCCTCGTCGGCAACGCGTGGCGCGAGCAGATGATCTGCGCCATCAAGGCAGAGGCCTTGGCGCGGGGCAACGTGGACGAAGTGGTTCTGCAGAACGCCAACACCGATGTTGCGGGGCAGATTGCTCAGATCCAGACGTTGATCTCGCAGGGCGTTGACGCCATTCTGGTCAACCCGGCCGACCGCTCGGCGCTCGACGATGTGATCGAAGAGGCATCGGCGCAGGGCATCCCGGTCATCGCCATCGACGCACCAGTGACGGCGCCGAGCGCCTATTTCGTCTCGAACGACCAGGTGCTCTATGGCGAGGTTGGCGCCAAGTGGCTGTTCGAGGCGCTCGGAGGCGAAGGCACCGTTGCCTACATGCGCGGTCTCGACGGCCACCCGGCCGACACCGATCGTGACACGGGCTTCCAGGCGGCCCTCGAGGACTACCCCGGCATCGAGATCGTCTACGAGAACTGGACCGGCTGGGATCCGAGCGTTGGTGCCCAGCAGGCGCTCGAAGTGCTGACGACGATGGACGTTGACGGCATCTGGACCTCCGGCATCGACTACACGGTGGTCGAGCAGTTTGGTGTTGCCGGTGTTGACTATGTGCCGGTCGTCGGTGCGGACAACAACGAGTTCATCAACCAGCTCATCACTCTGAGCGGCGATGGCTTGTCCGGCGCCGCAGTGAGCAACCCGCCGTCGGTCGGCGGTGTTGGCGCTGCGGTGGCGCTCGACATCCTCGAAGGCAAGTCGGTTGACCAGCAGACGCTGCTGACGCCGGTCGTGCTCAGCGAGCAAGCCGATCTCGAGGCCGTGTACGTGGACGGTCTCACGGCAGGTTGGTCTTCGTACATGGAGATCGAGCCGTACGTCCACTACACCTCAGACATGGTCATTGACTGCAAGGGCCCGGGAGAGTGATCTGACAGGAAGCAGTGCCGGGCTCCTACGGGGGCCCGGCACTCGATCACGTTTCGAGGGCCATTTGTGAACACGACGCGCCAGGTCATGCTGGCTGCGACGGGTATGGCGAAGCGGTACGGACCCGTCGTCGCGCTGCGTTCCGCCGATCTGACCGTCGAAAGCGGACAAATCCACGCCCTGCTCGGTGCCAACGGCGCAGGGAAGAGCACATTGGTGAAGATCCTCTCTGCCGTCTTCCCTTCAGACACAGGGGAGATCTCCGTCCATGGCGAGAGCACGCTGCTCCGCAAGCCGACCGACGCCCTTCGAGCCGGGATCGCGACCGTCTATCAGGATCCGGCGCTCATTCCCGACTTGTCGCTCGAGCAGAACCTCCGCATCTCGCAGCTCACCAAACGGGAGGTCATGCCGTGGCTGGAGCGGATGAACCTCGGTCACATCGACTTCGGCATGCAGGTGAGCGACGTGCCGCTGGCGGTGCTCCGACTCCTCGACCTCGCCAGGGCGCTTGCCCGCGATCCGCAGCTGTTGATCCTCGACGAGATCACCGCGGCGTTGACCACGGACCAGGCCGACTACGTTTTCGCCCTGATGCGCGAGTGGAAGGAACAGGGCCGCTCCGTGCTCTTCATCTCCCACAGGTTGGGCGAAGTGCTGCATATCTGCGACGAGGCGACCATCCTGCGCAACGGGACCGACGTTGCCCATCTCGACCTCGGCGGGGTCGATGAGGCCGAACTGGTCACGGCGATGCTTGGTGAGGAGCTCGTTCAAGTCATTGCCGAGGAGACCGCTGAGGAGGCAAAGGCCGATGTCGCCGCTGTGGGCGATCGTCCCGTCGTCCTGGCAGCCCGCGACCTTCAGCTGCGCGACAAGATCAACGGAGTGTCGTTCGAGGTGCACAAGGGTGAGATCCTCGGGCTGACCGCACTGGAGGGACAGGGTCAGGACGAGTTGTTCCAGCTGCTGTCTGGAGACCGCCGCCCGACCTCAGGGGAGCTCCTCGTTGGTGGAGAGCGTCTCAATGCCTGGTCGCCGTACGACGCGATACGCAGGGGCGTCGCCCTCGTGCCGGCAGATCGACAAGATGCGCTTCTCCCACAGCGCTCCGTCCGCGAGAATCTCTCGTCCCCGCTCTACAACCGGGTGAGCACCTGGTTCTCGCTGGCCCGCGACGAGGAGGCCAGAGTCGACGGGGCCGTTGCGCGGCTCGACATCGACGTGCGGGCAGGGAGCCAGGTCCAGCGGCTCTCCGGCGGCAACCAGCAGAAAGTGACCATTGGGCGCTGGCTCGCTGCGGGCTTCGAAACGCTGCTGTGCTTCGACCCCACTCGCGGGATCGACATTCAGACCAAGGCGCAGATCTACGAGCTGCTCAAGGAGATCGCCGCCGCGGGGGCCGCGGTCTTCCTCTACACGAGTGAGCTCCGCGAGATCCCCCTGGTCTGCGACCGGGTCCTCGTGATGTACTCGGGGCGCATCGTCCATGAACAGCCGGCGGCGACCGCCACCGAGGAGCGACTCCTCACCGCTGCCCATGACCTGGAGGAGTCGCCGGCATGACCGCAACCACTCCAGACGCCCTCGTCACCGGGACCCAAGCTTCGTGGAAGCGTGTGCTCCGCCGCCACGGCTGGACCTTTGGCGTGTGGCTGCTCCTTCTCGCGCTGGTGGCCTACTACGCCACCTTGATCCCCTCCTTCGGATCGTTCCAAGTTGCGTCGATCGTCAACAACGGGTCTCCGCTCGTGTTCCTGGCTGTTGCCCAGGCCGTCATCGTGATTGCCGGCGGCATCGATCTCGGTGTCGGCTCGATGCTCATTCTGAGCAGTGTCACCGCAGCGCGGCTGATGGAGGGTCAGCCGCTGGCGACGACGATTGTGATAGCCGTCCTCGTCTTGGTGGGCGCCGCTGCCCTCAACGCCGTTGTTGGATGGATCGTCACGGCTTCCACCGTCCCCGACATCGTGATCACGCTCGGCTCGCTCTATGTGTTCCAAGGTATGGCGCTGGCCGTGCTTCCCAACCCGGGTGGCGGAACCAGCGAAGGATTCCGCTGGCTCTTCACCGGTTCCCCGCGGGGCATCGGAGCCAACCCGTGGCCCGCCGCAGTGATGATCATCGTCGTGGTGGCCGCGGTTGCGTGGTGGCTCGGCAAGACCCGGAGCGGCCTCTCCCTCTACGCCGTCGGCAGCAACACCACCGCCGCCTACCTGTCCGGCATCCGGGCGAAGCGGGTGAAGATCATGTCGTACGCAGTTGGAGGCGGCTTTGCCGCGCTGGCGGGACTCGCCACGACGGCGATTGCCGGTCGCGGAAACGCCACGACGTTCGGCGGCAACCTGACGCTCAACTCCGTGGCAGCGATCGTGCTCGGCGGTGTCGCCCTCACCGGTGGGATCGGTTCGGTGATCGCCGTGATCCCCGCCGGACTGATCCTCTTCTTCCTGAACCCGATCCTCACCGCGATGGGCGTCGACCCCAGCGGCGCCCAGATCATCCAGGGTGTGCTGATCGTTCTGGTCATGATGGTCACCGGGATCCTCGAATGGCGAAGGAAGCGGCGCTCATGACGGTCCAGCCCAAGCCAGCCGGGGACGTTGCCGTCGGCGGAGCTGAGCCGGGAGCCCGGACCGGCATTGGCCGCTATCTGGCGACGCATCCTCATGTGGTGCTGTTTGTGGTGCTCGTTGCCCTGATCCTCGTGACGGGCATCGTCGAACCCAACTACCTCAGCGTCAACGGGCTGCGCAACTCGGCGCTGTTCGCCGTTCCCATTGGCGTGCTGGCCGCCGGGCAGACGATCCTGATGCTGACCGGGGGCATCGATCTGTCTGCGGCGATGATCGCCACCGGCGCCGCATACGTCGCTGCCAACCAGTCGCCGCAAGGTGCGGTGTTTGCGATCGTCGCCGGGCTCCTCGTCGGCATCATCGCAGGGGCCGTCAACGGTTTGGGCGTTGGGGTCTTCCGGGTGAACCCGCTCATCATGACGCTGGCTATGGCGGCGATCCTCCTTGGGCTTTTCACGTCGTGGGCGCAGACGATCTTCTCGGGGTCGACGCGGATGGGGGACTTCATCAGGACCGTCGGCGGTGGCTCGTTCTTCGGCAAGAGCATCCCGTGGGCGGTGGTCGTGTGGGCGGTGCTCGCCGTCTTCGTCGTGCTCATGCTGCGACGGAGCGGCTTCGGGCGGAACCTCTACGCCATCGGCGACAACGAAACCGCAACTCGATTGTCCGGCGTCCGTTCGTGGCAGGTCTTGCTCGTCGTGTACACGATGGCCGGGCTGTTTGGAGCCGTTGCGGGCCTTCTCTTGGGCGGGCGAGTGGGGGCCGTCGACCTGCAACTCGGCAACGTCTTTCTCCTCCCCTCCGTCGCGGCGGCAGTCATCGGCGGGACGTCGATCTTCGGCGGCACGGGTACCTACACCGGCACCATCCTCGGAGCCTTGATACTGGGTGTCGTGCAGTCGCTGCTGACGTTCCTCGGTGCCGGCCAGGCGACACAGCAGATGCTCTACGGCTCCATCATCATCGGCCTGTCGTGGGCATACGCCCGCATTGCGGCCACCCAATGAGAAGGAAGGACCATGCATCTCAGTGACATCAAGGCGGGTGTAGTCGGGGTCGGCTTCATTGGCGTTGCCCACGTCGAGGCGCTGCGCCGCCTGGGGGTCGATGTTGTTGGTGTCGTTGGATCGTCCCGGGAGCGGGCCGAAGCCAAAGCGAAGACGGCCAACCTCCCCAGGGTCTACGACGACCTCGATGCGCTGCTGGCCGATCCGGCGATCGACGTCGTCCACATCGCCACCCCGAATTATCTCCACGCCCCGCAGGTCACAGCGGTCCTCGAAGCGGGCAAGCACGTGGTGTGCGAGAAGCCGCTTGCGCTGACCTCCGCCGAAACGGGTGATCTCGTGGCGAGAGCAGCCGCCTCAGGGCTCGTCAACGCCGTGTGCTTCAACATCCGCTTCTACCCCGTGTGTCATCAGGCTCGGCAGATGGTGGCCGCAGGCGATATCGGGGCGCCGCGGTTCGTCACCGGCAGCTACCTCCAGGATTGGCTGCTGCAGGATACGGACTGGAACTGGCGCCTGGTGCCTTTCGAAGCGGGTGGGCTGCGCGCCGTCGCCGACATCGGATCGCACTGGCTCGACCTGGTCGGCTTCATCACCGGGAAGCGAGTCGTGGAAGTGATGGCCGAGCTGCACACCTTCGTCCCGGTGCGCCGCCATCCGGAGGGACCCGTGGAGACGTTCGCCGCGGGCTCGGTGACGGCCGACCTCATCGAGGAGCAGATGTCGAGCGACGACGCGGCGAGCATCATGCTCCGCTTCGAGGACGGCTTGCGCGGTCTGCTGGCGATCTCGCAGGTGTCCGCCGGGCGGAAGAACTCGGTGCGGTTCGAGGTCGACGGCGCCGACAGCGCACTCTCCTGGTTCTCCGAGAACCCCGATCAGTTGTGGATCGGGCACAGGGGGAGGGCGAACGAGATCCTGCAGCGGGACCCGGCGTTGATGGCGCCGGAGGTGCAACCCATCATCGGCTACCCGGGCGGGCACGTCGAGGGGTACCCCGACACGTTCCGCGCCCTGTTCTCCGAGGTCTACCGCGACATCGCAGCAGGCAGCCCTGCCCCATCGCCGTCCTACCCGACGTTCGCAGACGGTCACGACGTGCTGCTCGTGACCGAGGCCGTCGCCCGCAGCGCCAAGGATCAGCGCTGGGTGCCGGTCGCCCGTTGATCACGAGAAGGAGAAGAGACCCATGAAGCTCGGATTGCTCACTGCCCCCTTCCCCGAGACCCCGCTCGACGAGGTCGCCGACTGGACCGCAGCCAATGGCTTCACCACCATCGAGATCGCCTGCTGGCCCGCAACGAGCGGAGACACCCGGCGCTATGCGGGGACGAGCCATGTCGACGTCGACGGCATCTCGGATGCGCAGGCCTCCGAGGTCGTCGCCGGCATGACTTCACGTGGGCTCGAGATCTCCGGTCTTGGCTACTACCCCAATCCCTTGGATCCGGACGATGCCCAGGCTCGCGTCTTCATCGATCACTTGAAGAAGGTCATCGTCGCCGCAGGCAAGATGGGCGTTCCCGTTGTCAATACGTTCATCGGCGCCGATCGCTCCCTGACGCAGGACGAGAACTGGGAGAAGGCGACCAGGGTTTGGCCCGAGATCATCGCCTGCGCCGAAGAGAGCGGGGTGAAGATTGCGATCGAGAACTGCCCCATGATCTTCTCGAAGGACGAATGGCCGTCCGGTCACAACGTGGCCTACAACCCCAAGATCTGGCGCCGCATGTTCGACGAGTTCGGCGAGACCGTCGGCCTCAACTTCGATCCGTCGCATCTCGTCTGGCTGATGATCGACATCGAGAGCGCCATCTTGGAGTTCGGGTCGCGCTTCTATCACTTCCAGGCCAAAGACGTGATGATCGACTTCGATGGGATCTACGAGAACGGCAGCCTCTCGTCTGGTATCGGCTGGCAGATCCCGCGCCTACCCGGGCTCGGGGATGTCGATTGGTCGGTGGTGTTCCGGTCGCTGTACAGGGTCGGCTACGACGGACCCATCATCATCGAGCACGAGGACCGCGATTTTGAGGCAACCGACGAGCTGGTGAAGCGTGGTTTCCTGCTCGCCCGCGACGTGCTCAGCCCGTACGTCCATTAGACGACCGGGCCAGCGACGGTGACGAACTCGAGAATGTATGGCCGCTTCGACGTCGTGGTCGTCGGCTCTGCGGCCGCAGGCTCGCCTGCCTTCATCGCGGCCACCAGGGGAGGGGCGCGCACGCTGCCGGTCGAGAAGCTTCCGTTCCTCGGCGGGAACTCGATCGCGGTACTCGACACGTCCTACGGGTTCTTCACGCCGGGCCACGTGCCCCGCAAAGGCGACGCCATTCTCACGACAGGGGAGGTCTGATGACTCGATCCGTCCGCACCGTGCTCGGGGACATCGAGCCCGACGCGCTGGGCGTCACCTACGCCCACGAGCACGTCATCCTCGACAGCCCCTTCGTCGAGGACCGGCTCCCGGACATCCGGCTGGACTCCGTTGCGGCCGCGGTCGCCGAGCTGCGGTCTTGCGCCGCAGTGGGAGTCTCGGCGATGGTCGATGCGCTGCCGTGTGCCACAGGCAGGGACGTGTTGCGGTTGGCGCAGGTGAGCAGGGCAAGCGGCGTGCACATCGTCGCCGCCACAGGTTTGCACAGCGAGACGTGGTACCCCGGCACGTCCTGGGCCAACGAGGCGGCGCCGGAGATCCTTGCCGATCTCTTCACCGCAGATGTCGTCGATGGCATCGATCGGTTCGACTACAGGGGCCCGGTGATCGATCGCACGGATCATCGGGCGGGGATCGTCAAGATCGGGTCGCTCCACGACGTTCCCAACGAGCGGGATCGGCGCGTCTTCGCAGCCGCCGTGGAGACCCAGCGCCGGACCGGCGCTCCGATCATCACCCACTGTGAGGGAGGGCGGGGCGCCGTGGCCCAGGTCGAGCTGCTCAGCGAATATGGCGCCGATCTCGGCCGGGTCGTGCTGTCGCATACCGACAAGGTCGCCGACCTCGCCTACCACGCGGACATCCTCGAGACCGGGATCAACGTGGAGTATGACCAGGCGCTCCGCCAGCCCGTGCTGATGGAGCGGGGCACCGCGTGGGTGTGTGCCGGGATGGTTGCCGCCGGCTACGTCGATCAGATCATGCTCGGCACCGACGGGGCACGACGCTCGATGTGGACCACGCTCGGGGGAGCTCCCGGGTTGGCTTGGCTGGCGAGCGGTCTCGTTGCGATGCTCGAAGCCAGGGGGGTTGAGGCAGCCGACGTGCAGACCATGCTCGTCGCCAATCCTGCCAGGGTGCTGGCGCTCGGCGGCTCGCGGTGAGCGATCTTCCCTCCGAGACGACCGGCTTGGGGAAGCTGGCCGCAGGCCCGGGACACATCGGTCTCCGCCGCCAACCGGTACGGCCCCCCGGGCCTGGTGAGGTCACGATCGAGGTGCTCGCCGCCGGCATCTGCGGCACCGATCTCCACATTGCAGACGACGAGTTCCCTTCCAACCCTCCCGTGACGATGGGTCACGAGGCGACAGGGGAGGTCGTGGCGGTCGGCGACGGCGTCGGCGACCACTGGCTGGGACGCCGGGTGGCCTGCGAGACCTACGTCTCGTACTGCGAACGCTGTGGCCATTGTCGTACGGGCAGCCCCAACCTTTGCACGGAGCGGCGCTCGTTTGGCTCCCACGTCGACGGTGCGTTTGCCCGCTGGCTCACTCTGCCGGTTCGCAATCTCCACGAGCTCCCCGCCGGTGTGGGCCCCAGCGCAGGAGCACTTGCCGAGCCGCTGGCGTGTGTGGCGAACTGCCTGTTCGACCCTCCGGTGATCGCCGCAGGTGATCGAGTGCTGGTCGCCGGTCCCGGCACGATGGGCGTGCTCACCGCTCAGGCCGCCCGTGCCGCCGGTGGCGACGTGACGCTTGCCGGCCTCGAACGAGATCGCCTTCGGCTCGACGTGGCTGCCGGGCTCGGCGTTCGTACTGCAGTGCTCGCTGCTGGGGGCGACGATCTCCCCGATGGTTATGACGTCGTGTGTGAGTGCTCAGGGGCGGCAGCGGGAGCCAGGTTTGCGCTGCGACGAGTCCGCAAGGGCGGGCGCTACGTGCAGATCGGGATATTCGGCGGACCGATCGAGATCGACCTGGACCTGGTGCTCTACAACGAAGTCACCGTGACGTCTGGGTTTGCCAGCACGCCACAATCGTGGGTGCGGGCCATGGCATTGCTGCGTCGGGGTCTCGTCCAGCTCGATCCGCTGGTCACTGAAGTGGTGCCGCTCCACGAATGGGAGCGGGCGTTCGCTGCGACCCGGGCAGCGGCAGGACTGAAGTACGTGCTGGATCCACGCGAGGAGGTTTCCGTATGACTGCATCGTTCGAACTCATCGGCCCCAGTGCGGTCGTCACGGGGGTGTCGCAAGGGATCGGCCGCGCCATCGCAGTGTCGCTGGCGAAGGCGGGGGCGAACATCGTCGGGGCCTACCGGAGTCACCACGCGGGCGCCGACGAGGTGCGGCGCCAGATCGAGGACGCCGGCAGGGAAGCGGTGATCCTGTCGGTCGACACCGGTCACCCGGAGACGGCGGAGCGTCTTGCCGCCGAGGCCACCGGCCGGTGGGGCAGCCTCGACATCTGGGTCAACAACGCGGCCCGACTGATGGTCAAGCCGCTCATCGAGACCACGGACGAGGACTGGCACGGGCTGATGGCAGCGAACCTCCACGGCTACTTCTACGGCAGCCGGGCGGCGGCGCACATCATGTACGAGCAGCAGCGGGGGCGCATCATCAACATCACGTCGGCCGCCGACGTGCTGGTGGTGGCCAACCTCGGTGCCTACATCGCCGCCAAGGGCGCCATCGTGGCATTGACCAAGACGCTGGCGATCGAGGCCGCAGAGCACAACGTCACCGTCAACGCAGTGTCTCCCGGCGCCACCGATACGCCGCTCAACGCAAAGGCCTACACCCCGCAGGTGCGGTCGACGTACGAGCAGCGCATCCCGCTCGGCCGCATCGGCAGCGAAGACGAAGTTGCCGATGTAGTGATGTTTGTCGCCTCGGAGGGGTCCCGCTACATGACGGGCCACGAACTCGTCGTGGACGGTGGCCTGGTGATCAACGGCACCGTGGGTCACGCGTTGGACGAGTCGTGAGCGGCGATCTGTGGAGTGCGCTGGAGGACGGCCGGGTGGCCAACGTCGATGCGCTGGTCTCGACGAGAGAGTCGGTCGTGTCCGGCGGCCCGGCCCACGGCATGCGAGCGATCGACGTGCGGGTGTGGGGCGGCGTCGATCTGCGGATCCTGCCCGACCGCGGCTTCGATCTCGGCCAGGCCTGGTTCGGCGGGACGCCGCTGGCGTGGGTGTCCGCCGTAGGTGAGACACGACCGTTGCCGGATCCGCAGGGTGATGCATGGGTCGGTGCATTCGGCGGCGGTCTGATGACGACGTGCGGGCTGCGCAACGTCGGGGCGGCCGGCGAGGGTCACGGGCTCCACGGCACGTACTCGCACCTGGCCGCGTCCGGCGTCGATGTGCGGCGCTTCACCGGCGATGGGGTGGCGGGTGTGGTCGCTCAGGGAACGGTGGACGATGTTGGTGCTTTGAGCCACCATCTGCGGCTCCGCCGCACCATCCGCACCTATGCGGGCCGGGGCCGGGTCGAGATCACCGATCTCACGGCCAACCTCGGCCGTACTGCGGAACCGGCGCCCGTGTTGTATCACTTCAACTTCGGTTACCCGCTGTGGAGCCGTGGCGCCCGGCTCACCCTGCCGACCGTCGAGACCACCGCACGGGACGGCGCTTCGGCCGCATCGCTCGACACGTGGAGCCGGCCCATCCCCGTCGAGGCGGGTGAGGAGCGGGTCCTGGAGCACCGCATCGAAACCGACGATGGATTTGGATGGGCTCGCATCGAGAACGACCGGCTCGGGATTGCAGTGACCCTGCGGTGGCGCTCCGACGAGCTGCCCCGCTTTCACCAGTGGATCCACCCCGCGCCGGGCATCTACGTCCTTGGTCTGGAGCCGGCGAACTGCTCGACGGGGGGCCGAGCCCACGACCGTGCCGCCGGACGCCTTCCCGCCTTGGCGCCCGGCGAGGTGCGAGAAACGAGCCTCGCCGTGGATGTCGAGGCCATCTCCACAAGCGACGAGAGGTAGACATCCATGCCCCACGAACCCATCCGCACCACCGTCATGGGCAGCTACCCGTTTCCCGGCTGGCTGGAACACGCGTCGGCGACCCCGGAGGTGTTCGGTCCCGCCGACGTCGCCGAGATGCAGGACGACGCCACGATGGTGGCGATCATGGATCAGGTGCGTGCCGGGCTCGATGTGATCACCGATGGCGAGCAGGCCCGCTTCGACTTCAACCTGTCCTTCTATGCGTATCTCCACGGTCTGGAGCGCAACGAGTCGTCGACGCGCCGGTTCGGCCCACCGGCCCACGACCAGCGTGGCCGGCACTCGATCGTCGGCGAATTGACGGCGCCCGACGGCCTCGGCGTCGTTGACGAGTTCGAACGGCTCCAACGGCTGGCGCCACCAGGGCCGGTGTTGAAAGCTGCGATCCCTGGGCCGTACACGCTGGCAGGTCGGATCATTCCTGGTGGGGACTATCCCGACCGCTACGCCGTCACCGAGGCGCTGCTCCCGATGGTCCGGGATGAGCTGGTGAAGCTGGTCGAGGCGGGGTGCGAGATCATCACGGTCGATGAGCCGTCGATGAGTTGCTACGCCTACAAGGAGGATCCCGAGCGGTTGGTCGACATCTACAACCGGACCGTCGAGCCCATCTTGGGTCGCTGCTACGTGGGGGCCCATCTCTGTTTTGGCAACTTCAGGGCAAGGGCGGTCGCCCCGAGGAGCTATGGCCCGATGTTCCCCGCGTTCCTGGGCTTGAAGGCCGACGAGGTGCATTTCGAGATGGCGAGCCGGGAGTATGCCGAGCTGGAGGTCGTCGGTCAGATGGCCGAGGTCGCGGACGTCGGCATCGGCGTGATCGACGTGAAGAGCTACTGGATCGAGTCGCCTGAGCACATCGCCGATCGCATCGCCCGCTGCCTCGAGTACGTCCCCGCCGATCGCCTCAGCGTCTCTCCCGATTGTGGCCTGTCGCAGACGGCCAGATGGGCAGCCTCGGCCAAGCTCGCCAACATGGTCCAGGGCGCAAAGCGGATGCGGCGGACGCTCGACTGACACAGGCCGCTTGCTGTGCCGACGATGACTGCGGCGAGGCCTCGAGGCCTCGCCCCGATCGAGGCAATGAACCTTGCGAGCCGGAGCCTCGCTCCAGCGATGTCGAAAAGGGGAACAGGTGCGGCATGGACTGACCCTGAGCATGCTGCGGGCGGCCCTGGCGATGTTGATGGGGTGGTCACAGTCACCCTCACTGCCGCGCCAGCGGATGCACAAGGGTACGACGCAGCCGGGTCGAGTGTGACGTCGTCGGTGTCGAGTGTGGGAGGGGGTTGTGGTCCGGCGGATGCCTGTCAGCTGACGAGTTTCTTGACTCGCTGGCGGTCTTCTGGGTGGAGGTCAGCGTCGACCTGACGCCACGCCAGCCCTGCGTTGAAGGCGGTGATGAACTGTGCTGCTCTGGGGTCACCGGCGAGTTGGGGCTCGTTGAGGGCCTGTGCGAACCATGCCGCTGTCTGCTGCCATCTCCACATGCGATGCCGTCTGCGGAAGTGAGTTGCGGGCGCCGGGAATCCTCCAGGCCCGCGTTCGCCGCTGATCAGCAAACGGACACTCTCGCGAGTTCGACCGGTGCGCTCGGCGATCTCCGCCATCGATACCAAGTCGTCGGGCTCCAGGTGCACCACCCGAGCACCGGGCACCGCTGCCTCGATCGCGTCAGCCGCCTCCGCGACGGCACTTGGCAACGACTCGGCCTCCCGATCGAAATCCATGTACTGGAGGCCACCCACTCGTCCCACTGTCGCATCGTCACATCCTGCTGCGAACAGGGCCTCGACGTTGGCGTCGTCCTGGAGATCGGGTCCCTCGACAATCAGTGTGAACTCGTAGGTGGTCATGGCTTCTCTTCCCCGGTGTGCGGACATCGTTGGACGGCGCGCCGCAGTTGGTTGGCATGGTTTCCCGGGTTGCGGGGCGTCGACCAGACTGAGACCTGGCACCCCTCACGCGACGACTCTGGACACCGCATCACGCCCCACCGGTGACCCGAACCCGTCGATTCAACTCGCCAACCGACGCTCTCAGCGTCCGACAGCGCCTTCTCGACCTCCTTCTTCGGGTGACGCCGCCGCGGCATGTTGACAACATACAACAGGCTGTTGCGTATTGTCAACAGTCTGCGGACGGCGGCACCACTCGCCGTGGTGCATACTCGATCTTGTTCATCAGAGGCCAGCAACCCTTTCGACCTCGTGTCCACGACACACGGATCCTGCGAGTGCATTCGAGTCGGCGGCCCGGAGTACGTCCCCGCCGATCGCCTCAGCGTCTCCCCCGATTGCGGCCTGTCGCAGACGGCCGACCGACGCTCTCAGCCTCCGACAGCGCCTGCGGATCTGAGAGAGCTGTTCAGCTGAGGTTGAGGCGTTCTGTCGGTTGGCCGGTGAGTTCGGCGATCAGTTCGAAGTCTTTGTCCCGGTGCAGGACAGTGAGTTGAGCTTGCTCGGCGGTGGCGGCGATGAGCAGATCCGGTATCGACGGGGCTCGATGCTCGCCACGATCGGCCAGGGCATGGTGCACCTCCACCGCGCGGTCCTCGATGCGAGGCGTCAGGTACTCCACCGGCATGGATGCCAAAGGCGGCTCAGAGAAGCTGTTGCGCAGGTCTCCAGCCGAGCGTGCGGAGAAGCCGATCTCGAGGCGGGTCACCGTCGAGATGCGGACCAGGCCGCGTTCGATGCGTGTTGCCCAGTCTGCAGCGTCGGGGCTTGTTGCGAGGCGGACCAGGGCAGATTTGTCGATCAGCCAGGTATCGGTCACGACCAGGCTCGACGCATTACCTCGGGATCGGCAAGATCGGGGAAGCGCTCCGCAAGTCGCTGGAGCGATTGCACCGTCACTTCGCCGGCATCCGATTGGCCCTCACGAGCCAGGGCGCGTCGGAGATACTCGGTCCGGGACAATCCCGCCCGCTGTGCTTTGGCGTCGATTGCTGCCACAACGTCGTCGGGGACTTTTCGTATCAGGATGTCTGCCATCACCACCTCCAACGATATCGTATGATATCACAAGTCTTGACGATGTCGTGTCGGGGCTATCAGCCGCCATGGGCCAGGCGGTGTCGGTGGCTGTCGTCGCTACCGCGACAATGCCTGGTCGTCGGCCATCACCGTTGCGTTCGGGTGCTTCTGCAGCAGCGTGGCCGGTAGGTCTGGCGTCACGGGCCCGGAGAGCACCCGATCGAGGACTTCGGCTTTGCCGGCGCCGGTGACCAGCAGCCAGATCTGCCGGGCGGTGCGCATGGTGCCGATGCCCATCGTGATGCCCCACGTCGGCGGCGGCCCGCCCTCGCCGTAGTGGGCGGCCGACTCTCTCGTCGCGTCCGCCAGCTCGACCACACGGGTCGGCGTGTCGATCGCCGAGCCAGGCTCGTTGAGCCCGACGTGGCCGTTCTGGCCGAGACCGAGCACCACCAGGTCGAGCGGCGTCGCCTCGAGCTCCGCCTCGTACGCCGCCAGCTCCGCATCGAGGTCGGCTGCGTCGATGTCGAACGTGCGCAGGGTCGGAGGCCGCTGCAGGCGGTCGAGGAGGTCGCGACGGAGCATCGGTTCGCAGCGGGCCGGATGATCGCCGGTACACCGCCGAACTCATCGAGCAGAACAGGTCACTTGGGACAGTCCGGCTGGCGACGCACCAGTTCGTCGTACACCGGCTTCGGCGTGTTGCCGGTCGGCATCGTGATCCGTGGCGCATCCCGTCACGCGCACGACGGCCTCGATCCGGTCGGCGACCTCGGCGGTCCAGCGGTCCGCCGGGAACACCTCGACGTTCAGACTCACCCTGGTGACGATGTCGAAGATCGAGCCGGTGTCTTTGTCGCTGAGGATCAGCTTGCGTCTGCCGTCGGGGAGGATCTCCTCCTTGACGATCGCATGCCCGTCGTGGGTCTGGACGTCCCTGGCGATGCGTTCCGTCGCCCCACCCCGCCACTCGATGTCGACGGGCTCCCACTGCCGGCTCTCTGCAGAGCGGTAGGCGGCGTCCATGACCGCATTGACCACGTAGCCGTCGTAGAAGGTCTCCCGCGGCTCGCTGCCGTTCTCCATCGCCTGGAACATGTCGGTGAACATGTCGACGTACCCCAGCTCGCTGACCTCGTCGCCGACCGGGAACAGCCAACCCTCCGTCGACTCCAGCTTCTCCGCCACATACCCCGCACCGCCTCCGGACGAATACATCTCATACCCGGTGCGCAGGAAGTGGTTCAGCCAGATGGTGCCCTCCGTGCCTGCCACCTCGTCGCGAAGGTCCATGCCGCCGCGGAACGTCCAGCTCACCTCGAACTGGCCGAGTGCTCCGGATGCGAAGCGGATCAGCACCACGGCGTTGTCTTCTGCCTCGATCGGGTGGACGAGGGTGTCGGCCCATGCCATCACCTCGATCGGTCGGTTGTCTTTGCCGGCAAAACTACGAATGATCTCGATGCAGTGGCAGCCGAGGTCGACGATCGCACCGCCTCCCGCCTTGTCGGCGTCCCAGAACCACGCGCTGTGCGGACCGGGATGCGTCTCCCGGGAACGGACCCACGTCACGTCCCCGATCGCACCGCTCTCGACGGCGGCGATCGCCTTGAGAGTCTTCGGGGTGTAGCAGAGGTCCTCGAGGTAACCGGCGAAGATCCCCGCGCTCTCGACCTTGTCGAGGATGCGCTTGGCCTCCTCCGCCGTGCGAGCCAGCGGCTTGGTGCACAGCACGGCCTTCCCGGCGTCGGCGATCATCGAGATCGCTTCTTCGTGGAGGAAGTTCGGCAGCGCAACGACGACCACGTCGGTGTCAGGGTCGTTGACGGCCTCTTCCATGCTCGTGGTGCTGCGGGGGATGTCCCACCGCTCTGCGAACGCCTTGCCCCGGTCGGCGGAGCGTGAGTAGACGACCTCGACACGATCCCTGCTGCGCTGGCCGTGCAGCGTCATCGTGTAGAAGTCGCCGATGAGGCCCGTCCCCAGCATTGTGATCGAGCGTCCCTGCATCACACCCTCCTCGGCTTGTATGTCTCCAGTTGTCTATACAAGCTAGCGCAGCCGCAGGGCCGGCTGCAGGGCCCTACTGCCCTCCGATTTCGACGCCCGCGACCAGCGTCCTCGTGACCCGGAGCTCATCGTCGAGCACGGCGATGTCGGCCGGGGTGCCGGGAGCGATGGTGCCGAGTTCGGGACGACCGATGACACGGGCCGGCACGAGCGTCGCCGCCTCGATGGCTTCGACGAGGGTTGCACCGGCGGTCAGCAGATTGCGGACTGCGCCATCCATGGTGAGCACGCTGCCGGCGATGGTGCCGTTCTCCAGGTGGGCGAGACCGTCGGTGACGATGACGGTCCGGTCACCGAGCGAGTAGGCGCCGTCCGGTTGACCGGCGGCCGCGATGGCGTCGGTGATGAGCACCATCCGGCCTGGGGCACAGCGGCGGATCATCTCGACCGTTTCGGCGGCGAGGTGATGGCCGTCGAGAATCACCGACACGGCGACATCGTTCCGCACCAGCGCAGCCCCGGCGATTCCTGGGTCACGATGACGCCACGGGCGCTGGGCGTTGAAGAGATGGGTGACCAGCGTTGCACCTGTGTCGATGGCGGAGTGGGCAGTTGCCGCATCCGCATCAGAATGGCCTATGGCGACGGTCAAGCCCTCCCCCACCAGGTGGTCGATCAACGCCAGCGCTCCCGGCCGCTCCGGAGCGACGGTCATGCAGGAGACCGGTCCCGACGCCAGCAGTTGATCGGCCGCTGCGATGCTCGGCTCGAGCATGTTGGCCGGGTCGTGGGCGCCCGGCCGGGCGGGGGAGAGGAACGGTCCTTCGAGGTGTGCTCCCAGGAGGCGAGGGCTCTCGGGCTGTTGCTGGGCCGTCGCGACCGCGGCAAGCACAGGCGGATAGCGGTCTCCCGGGAGGCAGATGAAGGTCGGCTGAAACGCCGTGACGCCGGTGGCCGCCATGGCTGCAGCCGCAATCCGGTAGTCCTCGGCGGAGGCCGCAGCGAAATCCACACCGGCAAACCCGTTGACCTGGAGGTCGATGAACCCGGGAACTGCCAACCCGCTGCCGGCCGCCGGGTGCAGACCCACATTGGCGACGATGCCGTCGATCACGTCGATATCGCCGTCGACGATGCTGCCGTTCACCAGCGCCCGAGCCACACCGAGTCGCATGTGGGATTCCTCCGCCTCTGGGCTCGCAGCGTAGTGAGCGCATCGGGCGACGGCTTCGCTGGGCGTACCATCATTCATCGAAGTGCTGTGAAGAGAGGACCCGGAAAATGGCGGAACTGCATGACCAGACGCTGCTGAAGACGCAGGCGTTTGTTGGCGGCGAGTGGATCGACGCCGACTCTGGAGCGACGTTTGACGTGATCGATCCTGCGGACGGCAGCACGGTCGCATCCGTTGCCGACCTCGGAGTCGACGAGACCAAGCGGGCAATCGCCGCTGCCGAGGTTGCACAGAAAGCGTGGGCCAAGCGCACCGCCAAGGATCGCGGGGTCATCCTGCGGCGCTGGTACGAGCTCATGATCGAGAACAAGGAAGATCTGGCCCGCATCATGACGATGGAGATGGGCAAGCCGATCACGGAGTCCCGCGGCGAGATCGTCTACGCCGCCAACTTCATCGACTGGTTCGCCGAAGAGGGCAAGCGGGCGAGGGGCGAGGTCATACCGACCCACGACCCCACGAAGCGTTTGCTCGTGCTCAAACAGCCCGTGGGCGTCATTGCGGCGATCACCCCGTGGAACTTCCCCCAGGCCATGATCACCCGCAAGGTCGGCCCGGCCCTGGCAGCAGGGTGCTCGGCCGTCGTGAAACCGGCCAGCGCATCGCCCATCAGCGCACTTGCCGCCGCAGAGCTCGCCACCAGGGCGGGGCTGCCCGCCGGTCTGCTGAATGTGATCACGTCCAAGAGCAGCAGGGCGATCGGGGAGGAACTGACCACCAACCCCGTCATTCGCAAGATCTCGTTCACCGGCTCCACCGAGATCGGCAGGCAACTGATGGCGCAGGCCGCCGGGACGATCAAGAACGTGTCGCTCGAACTCGGTGGCAACGCTCCCTTCCTGGTCTTCGACGACGCCGACCTCGATGCGGCCGTCGAAGGCGTGATTGCATCGAAGTACCGGAACAGCGGTCAGACGTGCGTCTGTGCCAATCGGATCTACGTCCAGGATGGTGTCTACGAGGAGTTCTCCAAGCTGCTTGCCGAGGCCGTGGCGACGCTGAAGGTCGGTCCTGGACTCGACGAGGAGACGGCGATCGGGCCACTCGTGAATCAGGAGGCGCTGGACAAGGTCGAGGATCTGGTGGGATCTGCGCTCGAACAGGGTGCCAGCGTGCTGACCGGCGGCAGGCGCCACGACCTCGGTCGCACCTTCTACGAAGTCACGGTGCTGACGAACGTGACCCAGCAGATGCGGATCGCCAACGAGGAGATCTTCGGGCCGGTCGCTCCGCTGTTCCGGTTCACCACCGAAGAAGAGGCGATCGCGCTCGCCAACGACACGCCGTTTGGCTTGGCGTCGTACTTCTACGCCGGCGACGTCGGACGCATCTGGCGGGTCAGCGAGGGTCTCGAATACGGGATGGTCGGGGTCAACACCGGCCTGATGTCAACGGAGATCGCGCCCTTCGGTGGCTTCAAGCAATCCGGCATCGGCCGCGAAGGCTCCCACGACGGCCTCGACGAGTACCTCGAGACGAAGTACGTGGCGATGGGCGGCATCTGATCGCCGGCCAATGCGAGTGCCGCGGTCGAGCGCGGCACCCGCAATCCTTCTCTCGATCGCCCGGGTGCACCCCGGCTCTCTCTACAGGATCAGCCTGAAGTCGATGCTCGACTCGACGGTGTACGAGCCGTCGGGCAGGCTTTGGACGATGGCGATCCCCGTCCCGTTGCCCGTCGCACCTGTATCGCTCGCGATCACCGTTTCGATCACCTTGTAGGTGAAGACGGCGTTCACGTCGTCGACGTCGATGAGCAGGGCTCTCACCGATGTGACGAGGACGTTGCCGGTCGAGTCGTCAACGTAGGTCCTGATGCCTTGCACGCGTTCGTCGCCGCGATACATTGATTGGAGTGTCCCGGTCTCGAACACGTTGCCATCCATGGACACGGCAAACGTGCCGTCGGCCACCGTTGAGCCTTTGTCTCCCAGGCCTGTTTGTGCTTCCGAGGCGGTGACGGTGACCTCGAGGATCTCTTGAGCCGTCGCTGCCGTTGCCGACAGCGCAAGGAACATGCCGAAAGCCACCAGCATGACCATCAGTTTTCGCATACTTCCCTTCCTCCCTTGGTGGGGCGCCCTTCTAGTACCCACTCGCGTCGACCCTACGCGTCGACCCGGAGAGGTGACGGTGGAGCGGCCCAACCGGCGGGAGTAGGTTGGGCGACAGGAGGCTGCTGTGGGCGACGGTTGGCGATTCATCGGCGAGATGCCCGACGTGCCAGGGCTCGTGTTTCGGGGGTTCCGGGGCGAGCCTGATCTGCCCGGAATGGTGCGGGTCATCAATGCCTCGACCGACGCGGACGGGATCGGCGAGCACGAGACCCTCGAGGGCTTGCGGACCCACTACGCCCATCTCGACAACTCCGACCCGGAGCGTGATGTCATCGTCGCCGAGATTCACGGAGATATCGTCGGCTACGGTCGTGTGTTGTGGTGGGACGAGCACGAGGGACCCCGGCGGTACGTTCCGTTGTGCAGCCTCGACCCGGCCGTCCGGAACCGCGGTATCGGCACCGCCATGTACCTGCACAACGAAGCTCGACTCCTCCAGATCGCGGCCGATCATCAAGGCGATCGGGAACGGTCGTTCATGGTGTTCTATCCCGACGCCGGTGTGGGGGCGGCGGCGATCTATGCCGCGGCAGGCTACGAGCCGTTTCGCTACGACGCCGACATGATCCGTCCGGACCTGCACGACATTCCTGAAGCGCCGATGCCGGACGGCTTGATCGTGCGCACGCCGCGCGACGACGAGATGCGGAAGGTGTGGGATGCCGACGCGGAGGCTTTCGCCGACCACGTCGGCGAGCCCCTACCCACCGACAACGATTACTCGAAATTCCTCGAGGATCCCCGCCGAGATCCGACGCTCTGGCGGGTTGCCTGGGACGGTGACGAGGTCGCCGGGCAGGTCCGCTCCTTCATCAACCCCGAGGAGAACGAGGCCCACGGGCGCAAGCGGGGGTACACGGAGTTCATCTCGGTTCGGCGCCCCTACCGCCGCCGCGGTCTGGCCCGGTCGCTGCTCGTGCAGAGCTTGCATGCGTTGCAAGAACGGGGGATGGAAGAGGCGGCCCTCGGTGTCATGACCGAAAACCGGCACGGCGCCCACCGGTTGTACGAGAGCGTCGGCTTTCACATCGCAATGATGTGGACCCAGGCGATCAAGGCGATCGAGTAGAGACGCCTCGGCCCTGTTCGGGATTTGTGGGACGATGCGTCGCCGTTGATCATTGATGGCCGCAGCCACGATCCCCTTGGAGCATCCCCATGTCCTGGACCGCAGCAGACATCCCCGACCAGACCGGCCGTGTCGCCGTGGTCACCGGCGCCAACGGCGGGCTGGGTCTCGAGACCGCCCGCGAACTGGCACGCAAGGGTGCCCACGTGGTCATGGCAGCTCGGAACCAGGAGAAGGCGGCTGCCGGGCGGGATGACATCCTTGCCGAGATCCCGGACGCATCGCTCGAGATCGTCGCCCTCGACCTTGCTTCGCTCGATTCGGTGCGGTCGGCCGGCGAGCAGATCGCTGCCGCCCACCCCGTGATCGACATCCTCGTCAACAACGCAGGGGTGATGGCCACGCCCGAGCTGCAGACGACGGACGGCTTCGAGATGCAGTTGGGGACCAACCATCTCGGGCACTTCGTCTTGACGGGATTGCTGCTGCCGAACCTCGCCAAGGCGTCTGCAGCGCGCATCGTCACGGTGACGAGCACGGCGCGAAACTTCGGTCGTGCCGTCGACCCGGAGAATCCTCATCTCAAAGGGCGGTACTCGCCGTGGCGTGCCTACGGGCAATCGAAGCTCGCCAACTATCATTTTGCGGTGGAGCTGCAGCGCAGGCTCGACGCTGCGGGATCGTCTGTAGCCAGTCTCGTCGCCCATCCCGGCTTCTCGAACACCGACCTCCAGGCTGCCAGCGTCCGCCACTCCAACGGTGGCCGCAGCCAGCAGTTTTTCCACAACGCGGTCGGCCGATTTGGCATGTCGCCGGCGGGCGGTGCGCTGCCCCAACTCCGTGCCGCCACCGATCCGCAGGCCCGAGGCGGCGAGATGTACACCCCGTTTTGGGTCAACAACGGCCCGCCGGTGAAGCGCCCTCACCTACGGGGCCACAGCCGCGGTGCGGCAGAGACCCTGTGGGAGGTCTCGGAGAAGGAGACGGGATTCGCCTTCCACGTTGCAGAGCTCGTGGCGGGCTGACAGACCTCTGGAGGGTGCTGTTCTGACGGGAACCCTGCGGCGCCGATGAGCGTCAGAACGTCATGAAGCGCCTTGCCGCCCTCACGCTCGTCAGCCTCGTCGCGGTGGCGTGCGGTGGCGGATCGGATCCTTCTCTTGACGGGACTCCCGAACTCCCCGGCGCCTCGCATCTGGGCGCTTGGGAGTTGACGAACGGCACCGTGGACGGTCGTGCCATTCCCAACGTCGAGGGGTACCGCATCTCGCTCGTAATGGAGGGCGGCTCGCTGTCGGGCACGGCTGCCTGCAACGGCTACGGCGGCGATTACACAGTCGACGGTGGGACGGTACGGATCGCCAACCTCGGGGCGACAGACATGGGGTGTCTCCCGGAGGTGATGGAGGCCGAGGCGCGGTATCTCGAGCGCTTCCACGACCTCGATGGCATGGTGGTCAACGGCGATGAACTCGTGCTGACCGGCCCGGGCGTCGAGTTGCGGTATCGCCGTCTCCCGCCGGTTCCGACAGCAGCCCTGATCGGTCGGCGGTGGGTCCTCGAATCGGTGGTGGAAGGTGATGCTGTCAGCGCCGCCGTCGGTGAGCCCGCAACGCTCGAGTTGTTCGAGGACGGCTCGCTGTCGGGCAGCACGGGATGCCGGACGCTGGACGGGGACTACCGCATCACCGGCGACGAGGTGTTCTTCTGGCAATTCGGCGCCGACGGTGAATGCGGGCGAGCCGTCGAACGACAGGACAACCAGGTCGTGACCGTCCTTGGCGACGGATTCACCGTCACCATTCCCGGCGATCGCACGATGACCGCCACGTCCTCAGGGGGCGAGGCCCTGATCTTCCGTCTCGAGGACTGAGGTTCGGCAGCCCTCCGCTCAGATGCTGGCGGCGAACTCGCGGACGAGGGCGTCGGCGCCACCGATGACCGGCTCGCCGTGGCCGAAGTAGATGCTGTCGAACGGAAGCAACGCCAGCTTGCGAATGCTGTCGTCCGCCATCGCCAGGTCGGGGGTGAACTGGGGATTGGCCCCCGCAACCGTTCCGGCTTCGCCACCCACCGCATCGCCGCCGTTCATGGCGTCGCCTGCGATGAGGAACCTCGAGGTGGCGTCGAGCACGGAGATGTGGCCGGGCGTATGACCTGGGGTCTCGATGATGCTCAGGTCCATCACGCTGTCGCCGTCGCCGACGGCCGTCAGCTCCCGTGGGGCGTTGATGCTGGGGATGTCGGCAGCACCGGCATATCCCGTTGCGGCGGGGGCGGCATTCATCACCTCGGTGATGCTGCCGATGTGGTCACCGTGAAGGTGGGTGAGGATGACGTGGCCGACGTTGTCCCAACCGAGCCCGAGAGCAGCAAGTCCCGCTTCGATCTGTCCTGCGCTGCCACTCACCCCCGTGTCCACAACGGCCGCTTCGCCGTTGCGCTCGACGACATACGCCGAAACAAACCCGAGCGAGACCCGTTCCAGGGTCGCCACCGCGATGTCCGCGCCGGGAGCAGTGGTACTCGGCTGCGCGGATGTGGATGCGGCGCCTGTGGATGTCGTGTCGGCGCCGCCACCCTCCGGTGGAGTCGTGGTGAGCCGAGGGGTCAACGCATCCGGGGTGGCCTCGTCGCCTCCGCATGCTGCAATCCCGAGCACCGCCACTGCCGTGGCCCCCAAGGACATGCGTCCCAGGAACAACCTGCGATTGAGTCGTCGATCCACTTCGCACCTCCTCGTTCTCCGGACGGTAGCGACGTGGTCGCACAATCGGAGCGTGACTGGCGTATCTTGGCGGGATGAATCTCGACGACGCATTGGCTGCAGCCCGGGAACGGTACCGGTCGCGCCGACCGCTGAGCGCCAAGATGGCCGACGCGGCTGCGGATGTGCTCCCCGGTGGCAACACCCGTTCGGTGTTGGACTTTGCGCCATATCCGTTCCGGGTGGCGCATGCGACTGGTGCCTTCCTCGAAGACGTCGACGGCCATCGCTATCTCGATCTTCTCGGCAACTACTCCGCTGGGCTGCTCGGCCATGACTCGGCACCGGTGAAAGAGGCGGTGCGCACGGCCCTCGACGGCGGCTGGTCGCTTGGCGCGGTGCACGATCGGGAGGCGCGTTTTGCCGAGCTGCTGATCGATCGATTCCCCTCCGTCGATCTGGTGCGGTTCACCAACTCAGGCACAGAGGCCAATCTCATGGCGATCGCAACCGCCAAACACGGCACGGCCCGATCCAAAGTGCTCGTGTGCGACGGCGGTTACCACGGCGGGGTGCTGCATTTCGGGACGGCGGGCTCGCCGCTGCTGGTACCGCACGACTGGCTGCGGATGACGTTCAACGACGTCGCCTCAGCGGAGGCCGCTTTCACCGGACACGGCACCGAGATCGCATGTGTATTGGTGGAGCCCATGCTCGGCGCCGGCGGCTGCATCCCGGCCCGCCCCGAGTTCCTTGCGGCGCTGCGGACCCTGACACAGCGAGACGGCGCTGTGCTCGTGTTCGACGAAGTGATGACCTCGCGGCTCTCGACCGGCGGCGCCCAACAGATCCTTGGGATCACACCGGACATGACGACCCTCGGAAAGTACCTCGCAGGCGGGATGACGTTCGGCGCCTTCGGCGGCCGGCGCGAGCTCATGCAGATGTACGGCGGCGGCGGGCTGGCCCACGGCGGCACGTTCAACAACAACGTGCTGACCATGGCAGGGGGTGTTGTCACCCTCGGTTCGGTGCTGACGGAGGAGGCCCTCGCCGATGTCAATGCGCGGGGAGAGCGGCTGCGATCGGCGCTCAACCGAGTGTTCGAGGATGCTGGGCTTCCGATGTGCGTCACAGGCTGGGGCTCGCTCATGAACATCCACCCCGTCGCCGGTCCTGTCGATGGGCTCTCCGATCTCGCCGCAGCCGACACCAGGCTCAAGGAGTTGCTGTTCCTCGACATGCTCGACGAGGGGTACTACTTCGCAGCCAGGGGCTACATCGCCTTGACGATGGCGGTCACGGACGAAGATCTCAACGCTTTCACGGACGCGGTCGCCCGGTGGTCGACACGGATGGCGGCCGGCGCCTGACCGACCCGCAGTAGCCTGCGCGGCTTATGAGCGATGCGTTGTTCGTTCCCGAAGACGACCAATTCCTCCCCACCGACCTCACCAGGGGAGGCTGGTCCAACGACGCCCAACACGGAAGCCCGCCCTCTGGCCTGCTGGCACGAGCTATCGAGCGGGTGTCGACGGCGTCGCCGATGCAGGTCGCCCGGTTCACCATCGACCTGTTCCGGCCTGTGCCGCTCGAACCGCTGCGTGTCGAGACCCACGTCCTTCGTGACGGTCGGCGGATCCAGGTGGTGGAGGCCATCCTTCGTCACGGCGACATCGAGGTCGGCAGAGCGACGGGGCTCAAGATCCGCACCGTCGATATCGAGCTTCCCGACGTGGCCCAAGAGCCGTGGGACCAGCCGCCGCCACCCGAGGACGCCGTTCCGGTCGAGAATTTCTGGACTTTCGGCGGCTCCAACCTCGCTCGATTCCATCGTGACGCCGTCGAGATCCGCTCCTTCGACAACAGCTTCATGCAGTACGGCCCCGGGGTGTCGTGGTTTCGGCTGAGGCAGCCGGTCGTCGCCGGCGAGGAGCCGACCCCGTTCGTCCGGCTGGCCACCGTGGCCGACATGTCGAATGGGAACTCGCAGGCGCTCGATCCTGAGGCGTACCTCTACGTGAACCCTGACATCACTCTCTACGCCCATCGGCTGCCTGAGGGGGCGTGGATTGGGATGAAGTCGGCGGCGCACCAGCATCGGTCGGGGATCGGTCTTGCCGACACCCGGGTGTTCGATCGGGGCGGTCCGCTGGGTCGCATCAATCAGGCTCAGCTGGTGGACCGCCGCCCTGGCGGCTGAGGGACGCCTCCAGCATCGCCACCAAACGCCGGAAGCTCTCGTCGATATCCAGATCGAGCCCGAAGCCACCCTGGTTTTCGAGCACGACAAACCCGTGGAGCGCGCTGCGCAGGGCGCGGGCGGCGTGGATCGCACCGTCCCCGGCGAGTCCGTAGCTTTCCAGGACCGCCAGCGCGGGCGCCACCGCACGATCGCTTGCCAGCGCATATTCGGGATCCTCGGGATGCGCCTCCTGGGTCATCAGGTAGAGCCCGGGGTGGCTGGTGCCGAACGTGCGGTAGGCGGAGGCGAGGCTGGTGAGCGCAACCGCCCCGCTGCGCCCCATCACGGCGGTCCGCATCACGTCGGCGAGACGGTCGATGCCCGCAATTGCAACTCGCCGCCGTAGATCGTCGAGACCGGCGACGTGGTTGTAGAGCGATGGAGCCTTGACACCGAGCCGTGTTGCCACCGCGGCGAGCGACACCGCGCCGGAGCCATCGGTGTCGAGGATGTCGACGGCGGCGGCAACGACGGCGTCTGGAGTGAGTCCTGCTCGGGGCATCAGCCGCGGGAGAGGAAGTCGGCAACGGCCGCTGCCACCACTGCGGGCTGCTCCACGTGGGGGTAGTGGCCGGCGCCTTCGACCATCACGAAGCGGCCGCCGATGGCGTCGACGGTGCGCTTGGCCTCGGATTCGGGGTCGGGGAAGTGGTCGTCTGCGGTGCCGAAGACGGTGAGGGCGGGCACGTCGAGACCGGGGATCCTTGCCTCGAGACCGTCGCGGTCGGCCGTGAGGGTCTCCCGGACGGCGCGGCGCCGAGCCGGGTCTCGCATCATCTCCCTGAGCTTGCCGACCTCGAGATCGAGGTCCGCAGGGGGGTCGGCCTTGTACCAACCCGTGTAGAGCTTGGCCCAGACCATGGCGGCCCACGGCCCTCGCAGCAGCAGCTCCATTGCCATCCGCTGCACCGAGGATCCGCCTGCCGTGAGGTGTGGGCTGATGGCCACGATGCCCGCAATGAGGTCCGGGTGGTCCGAAGCCGCCCACAGCGCCGCCGCAGGGGCGAAGGAGTTGGCGATGATCGTCGCAGGGCCGGCGTCGAGGTGACGGATGAGGGCGACGAGATCGGCGGCGGTTTCCGCCATGCCGTACGCCGGCCAGTCCGGGGACGACTCTCCGTGGCCTCGCAGGTCCATCGTGACGACGCGGTAACCCTTGGCGGAGAGCTGTTCGGCGAGGTAGCGGTGCTCGCTGCGCACGTCTCCCGCCCCGGGCACGAGCAGGGCGAGTGGTCCATCCCCGCCCAGGTCGTCGTAGGCCAGCGTACCGGCCGGGGTAGTGAGGGTGTTGGTCATGGTGCCTTCTTGACTAGGGAGCGTAGTTGTAAACTATGTCACATAGTTTACGCCTGTCAAGACCCAAATCAGGTGGCCTCCGCCGCCATCAGAGGCCGCTACGCTCGCCGGATGAGCCCGCAAGCCTTCATCGTCGACTACATCCGCACCCCGATCGGGCGCTACGCGGGCCGGCTGGCTCCCGTGCGCACCGACGACCTCGCCGCAATCCCGATCACCGAGTTGATGCGGCGCCAACCCACTGTCGACCCCGCTGCGATCGATGACGTCATCCTTGGTGCGACCAACCAGGCGGGCGAGGACAATCGCAACGTCGCCCGCATGGCGGGGCTGCTGGCGGGTCTGCCTGTGGCGGTCCCCGGTTCCACCATCAACCGGTTGTGTGGATCGGGCATGGAGGCTCTCGTTCAGGCTTCCCGCGCCATCGCCCTTGGCGATGCCGATCTCATCGTCGCCGGCGGGGTCGAGTCGATGTCGCGAGCGCCGTACGTCATCCCGAAGGCGGAGCAGGCGTATTCGGCCACCGCGGAGATCGCATCGACGACACTCGGGTGGCGGCTCGTCAACACGAAGATGGAGGAGATGGGTCACACGGACTCGCTCGGGCTCACTGCAGAGAATGTGGCCGGCGAGTTCACGGTGACGCGCGAGGCGCAGGACGCCTTTGCCGCACGTTCGCAGGAGCGCACCGCCGTGGCGATGAAGAATGGCGTGCTGGCGGAGGAGATCGTGCCTGTCTCGGTCCCACGGCGGCGGGGTGAACCGGATCTCGTGGACGTGGACGAACACCCCCGACCCGGCACCACCACGGAAGACCTCGCCAAGCTGCGGCCCGCATTCCGCAAGGACGGCACGGTGACCGCCGGCAACTCGTCGGGAATCAACGACGGGGCGGCGGCGCTGCTGGTGGCGTCCGAAGCCGCTGTCGACCGCTTTGGTTTGACGCCGCTCGCACGGGTCGGGCGCGCTGCCGTCGCCGGAGTTCCCCCACGCATCATGGGCATCGGCCCGGTTCCCGCAACGCAGAAGCTGCTGGCGCGGACCGGACTCGACATCGATGCCTTCGATGTGATCGAGCTGAACGAGGCCTTCGCCAGCCAATCCGTCGCCTGCATGCGGGAGCTCGGTCTTCCGGAGGATGCCGAGCACGTCAACCCCAACGGAGGTGCGATTGCCCTCGGCCACCCCACGGGCATGTCCGGAGCGAGGATCGCAGGCACCGCGGTCCTCGAGATGCGGCGCCGCGGCGGGACTCGGGCGCTGGCGACAATGTGCATCGGTGTCGGCCAGGGCATCGCAGTCATCCTGGAAGCCGTCTGACGGCGCCCCCGGGGGCCGAAGGTCTCGTTGCGGCGCGGTTTGTCGCCCGCCCCAACCGGTTCGTGATCATCGCCGAGCTGGCGTCAGGAGAGACCGTGGCAGCCCATCTCCCCAACACCGGACGGCTCACTCACCTCACGGATCCGGGGTGCCGCTTGCTGCTCCGACCCGCCGACGATCCGATGCGGAAGACCCGCTTCACGGCGGTTCGCGCTTGGGACGGGTGCTGGGTGGCACTCGATGCCGCAAGGGCGTCGTCGCTCCTCGTGGACTGGCTGGCTGCCGGAAACAGCCTTGCCGGCTTTGGCCGCATCGACGAGATCCGGACCGAGGTGGCCCTCGGCAGTCACCGGATCGACATGGTTGGTCGCACGCCAAACGGCGCGGAGGCGTGGATCGAGGTCAAGTCCGGTGGCAGGGCCGATGGCGATGTGGCGCTGCTCTCCCAGACCCCCTCGACGAGGGCCGCCGGCCATCTTTCGGCACTGGCGGAGCTGGCCCGGTCCGGCGTCGCAGCCGCCGTGGCGTTCGTCGTGCAGCGTCCCGACGTGCGTTCCATGCTGATCGGCGGCGACGCCGACCCAGGCTGGATCTCCGCCGTGCAAGCCGCCCAGGCCGGGGGTGTGACCATCGTCGCGTACGGCTGCGCCGTGACGCCGACAGACGTGGCCATCGCCAGGGAGCTCCCTGTGGTGTGGCCGGCGTGAGTGACCCTCCCAGTCCTGGCGGTCCGCACATCACGAGTGGGTGGACAGGCGTCCGACCTCACCGAGGTCATCCAAGGGGTCGAAGTCCCTTTGGCGGCGGGGCGGTTCAGTGGTCTTGGATGGTCTGGGCCATGGCCTCTGCAGCCTGGCGCTCCAGTTCGACGGCGACGTCGATGATCATGTCTTCTTGGCCACCGACGACCTTGCGGCGGCCGAGCTCCAGCAGGATGTCCTTGGTGTCGACCCCAAACCGATCGGCGGCCCGCTTCGCATGGAGGAGGAAGGACCCGTAGATCCCTGCGTACCCGAGCAGCAAGCCGTCCCTGTCGATGATGCCCTGTGTCGGTTGCAGCGGCCGGACGACATCCTGGGCGACGTCCATCACAGCGAGCGGATCGACCCCGGTGGCAACGCCCGACTTCTCGAAGGCGGCAACGAGGATCTCGGTCGGGCAGTTGCCTGCGCCTGCGCCGAGGCCGGTCGTGCAACCGTCGATCTGGTCGACGCCCTCTTCGTAGGCGGCCATGGAGTTGGCGACGGCGAGGGAGAGGTTGTTGTGGGCGTGCAGACCGACCTGGCACTCCAGGTGGTTCTTCAGAGTGGCGACCCGCGCCCTGGCGTCACTGATCGTCATCGCACCCGCCGAGTCCACGACGTACACACAGTCGGCGCCGTACGACTCCATCAGCTTGGCCTGTTCCAGCAGCTCCTCGGGTGTGATCATGTGCGCCATCATCAAGAACCCGACGGTCTCCATGCCGAGTTCTTTGGCGAGCGCGATGTGCTGGGGGGCGATGTCGGCCTCGGTGCAGTGGGTGGCGATGCGGGCGACCTTCACGCCGATCTCCGCGGCATCGACCAGGTCCTCCTTGATGCCGATACCGGGCAGCATGAGCACCGCGATCTTGGCGTGCGTTGCCTCCTCGACCGCCGCCCGCAGCAGTAGCTTCTCGTCGGTGTGAGAGAACCCGTAGTTGAAGGACGATCCTCCTAGCCCGTCACCGTGGGAGACCTCGATGACAGGTACCCCGGCGGCATCAAGACCACGGACGACGGCGCGGACCTGATCGACGGTGAACTGGTGAGCGAGGGCGTGCGAGCCATCTCGCAGCGTCGAATCGGTGAGGCGGAACGCAGTCATCGGTCTGTGCCCAGAGCGTGCCGGGCCACCGCTTCCCCAACCCGAGTGGCCGCTGCCGTCATGATGTCCAGGTTGCCGGCGTACGGCGGGAAGTAGTCGGCGGCGCCTTCGACTTCGAGCAGGGCGATGACGCGGGCGGGGACCATCCCTGCCGGCGTGCCGTACGGGCCTTCGTCGAACACGGGGTCGGATTTCAGCCGGTAGCCGGGCACGAACTCCTGCACCTGGTCGGCCATGGTGGTGATGGCTTTCGCCACGGTCGCTTCGTCGTATCCCTCGGCGAGGCCGCAGAACACCGTGTTCCGCATGATGATCGGGGGATCGGCCGGGTTGAGGACCATGATGGCCTTCCCGATCTGCGCCCCTCCCACCTCTTCGAGTGCCTTGGACGTGGTCTTGGTGAACTCGTCGATGTTCTGCCTGGTACCGGGCCCGGCGGAGACCGAGGCCACGGTGGAGACGATCTCTGCATACGGCACGGCGGCGACCGATTGCACGGCGGCGACGATCGGCGTCGTCGCCTGGCCTCCGCAGGTGATCATGTTGACGTTCGGCGCTTCGAGGGCGCGTTCGATGTTCACCGTCGGGACGACGTTCGGTCCCACCTTGGCAGGGGTGAGATCGATGGCTTTGATCCCTGCTGCTTCGTACTTCGGGGCATACGCACGGTGGACCGATGCGGTGGTGGCCTCGAACACGAGGTCGAACTCGTCGGCCCTGGAGAGCAGCCAGTCGGCCCCCTCGGCGGTGGCGGTGTGACCTCGTTCTCTCGCTCGGAGCAAGCCGTCGGATTCCGGGTCGATGCCGATCATGGCGCCAACCTCCAGCACGTCGGAGCGTTCGAGCTTGAACATCAGGTCGGTGCCGATGTTTCCGCTGCCGACGATGGCGCAGCGCAGCTTGCTCATGCCCCGCCGCCCTCGAAGTGCATCGTCACGTTTCCGAGGCGATCAAACTCCGCAACGACGTGGTCGCCGGGTGCCACGTCGAAAGCGGCGTGCAGCGATCCGGTCATGATGAACTGCCCGGGCTCGAGGGTCACGCCGTAGGGGGCGAGCGTGTTGGCCAGCCACGCCACCGCATACACCGGGTTGCCGAGCGCCGCAGCCCCTGCACCGGTGGCGACGGTTTCGCCGTTCTTGGTGATGACCATGCCGCACACCCGTGGATCGAAGTCCATTGGCACGATGCGGGATCCCTTCACCGTTGCCGCCGAAGAGGCGAGGTCGGCAACGGTGTCGATGAACTTGATCTTCCAGTCGCGGATTCGGGAGTCGACCATCTCGATGGCCCCGAGCACGCCGCCGATGGCCGCCCCTGCGTCGGCCGTCACGACGTTGGGGCCTGCCAGCGGTTTGTCGAGTACGAGGGCGATCTCGGCCTCCACCTTCGGCTGGATGTAGTCGTCGAGGTCGACGGTGACCCCGTCGTCGAACACCATCGAGGACAGCACCGGGCCAAAGTCGGGCTGACTCACACCGAGCAGATCTTGCATGGGCTTGGATGTCAGACCCAGCTTGTAGCCCACGACCTCGCCGCCGTCGGCGAGCAGCAAGTCGACGAACCCCTGCTGGATCGCATACGCATCATCGGGCCCGAGGTCGGGATGGGTCTCGGTGAACGGTGCGATGGGCACCCGCGCCCGCCTGGCGTCGTAGAGCTGTTGGGCAAGCTCGGCGTGGGACGTCATGCAGCTCCTCGGGCCGGTTGGCGGTTGGCGGCGGTGCGGGTCAAAAGTACCGCGTCTGTTCCGCTTCGGGGACCGCAGTTCTGCCATGCGGGACGAGTCGCTCCCGATGGAGCCGCGACTCAGGCGGACGTGCGGTCTCCTCGATTGGCGACGCCGAGCTCGTCGGCAGTGCCGACTCCGCTCCACCGAGCCAGTTCGCCCGCGAGGTCCAGACGCTCGACGATGGCGGTTTCGGCGTGTTCGCCCCACGCCCTCCTGGGAAGCATCCACATGATCTCGAGTTCGTTCCCTGCAGGATCGACGCCGTACAGGCTCTTGGTGGCGCCGTGCGAGGACTCGCCGGAGAGATGACCTGCGTCGATGAGTCTGGTGCGAAGCTCAGCGAGCTGGTCGATGGTGTCGACCTGCCACGCCAGGTGGTAGAGACCGGCGCGGCCCCGTTCCGGGCGAGGCGCATCGGCACCAAGGCCGAACAGGCCCAGATCGTGGTGGTTGGCGGAATCGGCGGCGCGGAGAAACACGGCACCAAAGCGCGGTTGTTCGGTGACGATGTCGAAACCCAGCACGTCGGTGTAGAACGCCACGGCTTCTGCCAGATCGGTGACGAACAGGACGGCGTGGTTGAGGCGGCGGATTCCTGTCACGATGGTGCCTTTCTCTGCAACCGGGTGGGGGCAGGGTCTCTGCAACCGGGTGGGGGCAGGGAATACCCTGCCCCCACCCGGTCCGGTGCGTCAGGCCTTGGCAGCCTGCACTTCGAGCTCGATGTCGACGGTCTTGCCGACGAGGAAGCCGCCGGCTTCGAGCGGTGCGTTCCACACCAGGCCCCAGGCCTCGCGGTCGATCTTGGTGTGCGCCGAGAACAATGCCTTGTTGTTGCCCCACGGGTCGGTGACGATGCCGTGGTAGTCGAGCTTGAGCGTCACTGGATGGGTGGCACCGCGAATCGTGAGGTCACCGTCGACTTCGTAGCCGCTCCCGGCGGCCCGCACTGCCGTCGAGGCGAACTCGAGCGTCGGGTACTCCTCGATCTGGAGGAAGTCGGGCGAACGGAGGTGGCCGTCGCGATCCTCGGCTCCTGTGTCGATGGATCCTGCGTCGATGCTGACCTCGACGTTGGACTCCGCGGGGGAGCCGCCGATGTGGATGGTGCCGGAGAAGGTCTTGAACGAGCCGCGTACCTTGGCGGCGACGAGGTGGCGGACGCTGAAACCAACGGTGGTGTGGGCCGGATCGATGGCCCAGGTACCGGTCTCTGGCAGGGTGAGCGTTGACATGGGGGGTCTCCTTGCAGGTTGCAATAGTTGACAACGCAGGTAAATCTACCAACAATGCCTGAGATGTCAACCTCTGCTCAGTAAGGTAACTTCGTGACGGCAGCCCGCATCTCCCCCATCGACGACGACCGCATCACCGCCTACGGGCTGCTGGTGGAAGCATCGCGTCGACTGCAGCGGACCTTCGACCGTACCCTCCGGGACGAGCACGGCATGAGCTCGGTGACCTTCGAAGCATTGCTCCGGTTGGGCCGTTCGCCAGATCGGCAGATGTCGATGTCGGAGCTGGGGGAGCAGATGGTGTTGACCTCGGGAGGGATCACCCGCCTGGTCGATCGGCTCGAAGCCGAGGGGTATGTGAACCGGCTGCCATGCCCATCCGATCGGCGGGTGCATTGGGCGCACCTCACCGATGCAGGACTGGCGTTGGTCGAAGACGCAACGGTCACTCACCTCGACGACCTCCAAGCGCATTTCGTGTCCGAGATGACCGCCGAGGAGATGGCCCTCGTCACAACCGTCCTCGATCGCCTGCGCAGCGATTGCGCCGAGTCATGACCCGGGGCATGACACATCCCTGACTCGGGTGTTGCAGAGTCACGCTGGCACGGCGGTTCCGGCACCCGGATCAGCTGTTCATTGCTTTCCAGCTGGGCGACGATGTCGCGGCCCTGTATCTCAGAGCCCCAGCCTGCCGGCGCAGGCACCAAGTTGGTAGCGGCTCTTTCGGTCGAACAAGACGACCTTCATGCAGTGAAGCGCTGAGCCAGCTCATTCGTTCCCGGCCACTGTGACCTCCACGAGCAACTCCAAACCCGACGCGTCGAGTCTGTGCTCATTGCTGTGCTGATGACAATGGCAGGACCGCACCGACCTCGGGTTCGTAGCCGGCAGTCCGGTGCGGCGGCCGCGCCGGCAGCCCGGCTCGGCGCAACCCTCAGCCGAAGCCCTCGATGACGTCTTTGAATCCGACGAGGCCCTGCTGGAGCGATTCGGCGAGGGCGGCGAGCTCGGTGCCTGCGATGTCGACCGCGATGGGAACCGTGAGGTCGACGGCGATCTCCGTCTGGATCGGGACGGTCTCGTTGATGGGGAACTCCAGGTCGAGGTTCACCGGGACGACGACATCGATCGGCACGCTGACGTCCAAGGGGATGTCAATGCCAAAGGGGCCCGCGATGGTGATCGTGGTGTCGAAGGTCTCGCTGATGGGGATCTCGGTGTTCACCGGCACCTGGATGACACGATCGAGCACGATCTCGACATCGATGGGAATGACCTCGTTGATCGGCACTTCGAAGTCCAGCGAGGAGGTCTGGAACGTCTCGAGCCCCGCGACCGCCTCGTCAAGCGCACCTCCAACCGTCGGCGCCAGATCGGCAAGCTGCTGCTGGAACCCCGTGAGCTGTGAGCCAAAGATGGCGGCGCCGCTCTCCACTCGTGCAAAGTCGTCGCGCAGCGCGGCATTCTCACTCTCCAACGTCGACACCCTGCCGACCAGTACGGCGACCAGCACACCAAGCCCGATCACGAGGACGCCGACGATGCCGAGGCCTATGGCGAGCCGGCGCTGGGTCATGAGGTTCACGGGCGCTCCTTCGTCGTTGGTTCCGAATGCTGCGATCGCGGTGTCGCCGGTCTCGTCTGGGCTCTCTTCTTCGGCTTCCGGGTCGGGGAGGGCGGCTGCGTCGGGGCCTCCGGGGCTGCGGCGCATCCACAGCGCCACCAGCAGGGCGACCACGGTCACGACCCCTGCCCCCACAAACGTCTCTGCCAGGGCAGACGTCGTCACTTCGGCTTGCGCCTTCTCCAGAGCCGCGACGTAGCCGGGGTCGCTGATGGCGGGCAATTCGACCGTGTCCCGGAACTGGTTGAAGCGATGGAGCCCCCACGCCGTGAGCCCCGACAAACCGACGCTGAGCCCGATGAGACGCAGCACGATGACCAGGCTGGCAGCCGTGCCCCTGCGGTCGGGTGGCGCTCCATCGACCACGGCCGCCGTCGTGGGGGCGATGACCAACCCGAAACCCGCGCCGAGCACGGCAAGCTGGGCGGCCATGAGGGGATATGCGGTGTCGACCTCCCAGCCGATGCCCATGGCAAGATACGCAGCAGCAGCCATCGCCAACCCGATCAGCACCGGCGGCCGGTACCACCAGCGCTCCGTGAGTCTGCCGCCGATGTACGACATGATGGCCATGGCGGCGGTGAGCGCGCTCAGCACCCACCCCGCGATGACCGCCGACCGCTCAACGTCGACCTCGACGACGTTGACGAACAGTGGCACGTCCACCATGGCGATCACGAGCGCAGCGCCAACGAGGAAGTTGATGATGACGGCCGCCGTCAGGTTGCGGCCCGCAAAGAGGTCGAAGTCGATCAAAGGCTCCTCAACGGCACGCTCCCGCAGCACGAAGGCAATGGCCGCCACCAGGGCAACCGGGTAGAGCCAGCGCAGACTTTCCCCCGAACCGCCGGTCAACTCCTCGAGCCCCGTCACGGATTGGATCTCGGCGCTCCCGAGCAGTGCCAGGTTCAAGGCAACGAGGGCAACCGTCAGCGCTCCTGCGCCCACCCAGTCGATGCGTCCGGTCCGCACCGGACGGTCGTATTCGGCGAGGGCCCACCATGCGGTGGCGATGCCGATGACGGCCAGTGGCACGTTGAGGTAGAACTGCCACTGCCACGAGAGGAAACGGATCAGCATCGCACCGAACAACGGCCCCCACACCCACCCCAGCGTGTCGATGGCGCCGAGGATCCCCAGCGAACGTGCCCTGCGATCCTCCGCAAATGCGTCGCCGACGACGGCCAGCCCGATCGGCACCAACGCCCCTCCACCCATCGCCGTCAGCACCCGCCCAAACAGGAACGGCCCGAGCGACGAGGTGAAGGGAATGATGAGCGAACCGACGAGGAAGAGACTGAGGGCCGCGATGTATACGCGGCGCCGCCCAAACAGGTCGCTGAGCCTGCCGGAGAACGGCATCACCGCCACGTAGGCGATCAGGTAGGCGTTGACGATCCACGCCGCATCGTCGAGACCATCGGGAAGCACGATGCCGAGATCGCCGATGATCGGGCGCAGCATCGTCGACACGACGGTGAGGTCGTCCGCGGCGACAAAGACGCCGAAGCCGACGACGGCGAGAACCGCCATCGGCGACGCTTTGCGGCGGATCAGGTCAGGCATCGCCGTCGAGTTCGGGCACCTCGATCTCGAGCTCTGCGCCGTAGTCGAAGAACACGAGGCGCCAGTCGCTTTCTTCGCCCCGGTAGATCGTGGTGAAGGAGGCTTCGCGGACGGCGCCGTCGACCGGATCGAGCCACAGATCGAGCGTCACGTCCTGGCTCACCAGCCCCGCGGTGATGACGGAGATCCGGGCCTCGCCTGCCGAACCGCGCACGTGATAGAGCATCTCGCCGTCCACTTCTTCGAGGCCGATCAGCTCTGCATCGGCAAGACCTTCGGCGAGCAGTGGGCGCCATCCCAGTTCGGGGTCGAACAGCACTGCAGGGTCGAAGGCGTAACCCTCGGGCGTGGGCTCCCAGTCTCCTGTGATGGGGTTGGTCAGCCAGGTCTCGCCTTCTATGGCTACTGCGCCGATCTGGGCGCGCAGGTCGCCGACGGCGACAACCACGAGCGCATCCGCCGAGGTCGGGGCGGCGTAACGTCCTTCGGCGCTGACGAACTCGAGCGCATCCAGCGGGTCGATGTAGACCGGGGCTCCGCCCCGTTCGATGGTGAACCTCACCGTGGTCACGTCACCCATCGTCTGCGCCGATGCCGCCAGGATGGTCGTGACGTCGGGAGGAACCGTGGCTGCCGTCGCTTCGTCTTCACCACCGCATGCGGTAGCGGTCGCGGCGAGCGCGACGAGGGTGAGGGCGATGGCGGCGAAGCGGGGCAACGTCTCCTCGGAGTGGCTGACCGCCACGATACCGGGCTGGTGGGGCTTTCCGCGGCGTCGGAGCTCATCCCCGGCGCCGCGTCCGCACCGCCGATCAGAACTCGAACAGACCGCCGAGTTCTTCCGCATCCGTGACATTGCTGGGATCGGGCTCGGCAATGTCGACGGGTGTGTTGTAGTCGTACATCTCGAAGGTCATCGTCATGTATTCGAAGCCTTCGCCGGGCTGGGCGTCTACTGCGGCGCCGTCGAACTCCACGACGTAGCGGTACACGAAGCCGTCGTCACCGATCCAGATGTCCATCGGGAACTCTCCCTGGGGCAACGGACCCTGCGCCTCCAACTCGGCACGCTGCTCCGGCGTCGCCTGCTCGAGCAGCGCTTCGGTGTCGAAGGTGATCCTGAAGTGGGTGGTGGTGACCCCGCGGACGCTCTCGGTGCCGAGTTCCTCGACGGTGGCGTCTGCACCCTCGAAGCCGCTGAGGAAGTCGCCCGGGTTGGTCGGTGCGGCGCCGCCAAAACCGCCGGCGGCGTCGCCGGCCTCAGATGCCGGCATGCGGAGCCATTCGGTCTCTGCGCCCAGGAATGTGCTGAAGAAAGGGAAACGCATGTACGCAACATCGCCGACCTGGCGGACTTCGAGCTCACCAAAGAGGTCCTCGAAGCCCGGCGGCAGCTCTTCACCGGCGATGCTGGCAATGCCGCTCATGTCCATGACGAACGAGAAGGTGCCTGCGGCGTTGTCGAACGCACCCGAGAACGGCATGGTGAAATCGGTGCCTGCCGGTGCGCCCTCGAGGCCCGTGACTGCGAAAGAACCCTCCATGCGTCCGGATGTTGCCGCTGCGGTATCGGCAATGGCCGCCTGGAACTCGGCGAGGGCCCCGTTGCCGCCGCCACTTGTCGCAGTGGTGGTGGTCGCGGGGGCGGCCGTCGTGGTGGTTGCGGGCGCTTCGGTGACCGTCGTCTCGGGCGCGGCCGTCGTCGTGGCCGGCGTGGCCGTGGTGTCGGTTGCCGCGGCCACGGCAGTCGTTTCGGTTGCGGTATCTCCATCGCCGCATGCGCCGATGACGAGCATCAGGGCAGCAAACGTGGTGAGAACTCGAACTTTGCGCACGTTGGATCACCTCGGGTTGTCGAGCCGTAACAGTCTGTGGCCACGAGCCGTCCGTCTCAAGGGTCGCTCGGCCCATTCTGGGAAGCGACGATGCCCGCGCTCAGGGTCGTCTGGCGAGGGGTCAGCCGATCTCCGTTCCCGCCATGCACTCGTGTTGCGCACTGGTCGCGAGCACTGGTCCACGAACCGGCCGCAGCTTTGGCTACAGTCGTTTCCTGAGGTCAACTCAACGACCCAACAGGAAGGACGGATCCATGAAGTCCCGGTTTCGACTACTGACGTTTCTTGCCGCATTCGCCTTGATCGTCGCCGCGTGTGGTGGTGACTCATCGACCACGACCGAAGGCGAGAGTGGCGCAACCACGACGGCGGCAGATGGAGGCGGCAGCGACACGACGGCCGCCGCTGCCGGAGGCGGCGAGGTGACCACCATCGGGTTCTGGGTGGCGTTCTCCGACGAGGCTCGCCTCGGCTTCACCGAAGACAAGGCTGCCGCCTTCAATGCGGCGCACCCCGAGTACAACATCGAAGTGACGTCATTCGCTTCCTACAACGACGCGTTCGACGCCGCCGTACTGGCGGTGGACTCTGGCGACCCGCCTGGAGTCATCCACTTCTTCGAGGCGGCCACCAGGCAGGCGCTCGACGCGGTCGACTCGTCCGGCAACCCGATCTTCAAGTCGGTGACCGAGGCCATCGGGGACCGCACCGAGATCCTCGGCGAGCCGGTCGTCCTCGACTCGGTCGTGGACGCAGCGAGGAACTACTACACGGTGGACGGTTCCTTCTACTCGATGCCGTGGAACACGTCATCGGCGATCATGTTCAGCAACACCGACATGCTCGACGCGGCGGGTGTGACCGAGATTCCCGAGACTTGGGCCGAGGTAGAGGCAGCCTGTGAGGCGGTGCTGGCCCTCCCGGACGCCCCATCGGCATGCATCACGTGGCCGAACCACTCCTGGTTCGTCGAGCAGAGCCTCGGTCAGCAGGGCGAGTTGCTGGCCAACGCCGACAACGGCCGCAGTGATCGGGCGACCGAGGTCTTCCTCGATTCGCCCGGCATGGTCGACTACGTCAGTTGGTGGAAGGACATCGCCGACAAGGGCTATTACACGTATACCGGCGTCCAGCGCGACTGGGACGGGACGGCCAACGCCTTCCTTGCGCAAGAAGTCGCCATGCTCATCTACTCGAGCTCGGATACGACCTTCCTCACCACGGAAGGGGCCGCCGCCGGCTTCAACGTCGAGGCGAGCTTCATGCCGTACAACGGGGACTCCGACTACGTCGGCAACCTCATCGGTGGTGCGACGCTGTGGATGCTGGATGGTATGGATCCGGTTGCCGAGGACGGTGCTCTGGCGTTCATGAACTACTTCTCGAACCCCGAGAACGCCGCCGAGTGGCACCAGATCACCGGCTACATCCCGATCACCCAGGATGCCGTCGACCTTCTCCAGGCGGAAGGCTGGTACGACGAGAGCCCGAACAGCCTGGTGGCTTCGGAGCAGCTGGCCGCAGCCCAGAACACCCCGGCTTCGCTCGGAGCGCTCCTGGGCAACTTCGTCGCCATCCGTGACGTCATCACGCTGGCGATCGAGGACATCCTGGTCAACGACCTGGACGTGGCCACACGGCTCGCACAGGCCGACGAGGAAGCCAACAAGTCGCTCAGTGAGTACGAATCCCTCTTCGGTGGCTAGCGGTTGTGAGGGTGGGGCGACGAAGCAATTCGTCGCCCCACCCTGCTCCGTCCCACGCCGGACGCTAGGCATGGCGTAGTGGCATGCTGATCGCCGGGCTGGTAGTGGCGGCCGTGTTCGGCTTCGCCTACCTCGCGAGGGATCGGCGCTATCGCACACCTCGCCGTCTCGGGATCGGCGCTGCGGTATCCGTCGCCGGCGCCGCGGTGACGCCTCTGGTGATGCATCAGTGTGGGTTCGCACCCGAGGCTACGAGTGTTGACAACGTTCTCGCCTACGGACTGATGGGTGTGGGAGCGTGGCTGGCGCTGATCGTCACCAAGTCCGTGTATGACAGGGCCGAGGACACCTCGCAGGACGCATCTTCGTTCACCGGCGAGATCAAGTCCGGGGGCTTCAGATTGGGAGCATGGGTGCCGTGGGCGCTGCTCAGCCCGACCCTCATCATTCTCGTCGTATTCCTCTACGCACCGGCGGTCCAGACCTTCGCCCTCTCGACGAAGCTGACCCGCCTCGGCGCACCCAATTCTCTCGACGTCTGCTTCGGCAACTTCAGCGAGCTGCTCATCACTGATGCCCGGCTGGTCGTCATCTATCCGCTGATCTCGATCGCCGCGATCTACGGCGCAGGTTGGTGGAGACGCGCCACGACGAGGGGCACGCTCAGTCACCGGCTCGCCGAAGCTGTCTCGGCGCTTGCTGTGGCGTCCGTGTTCGTGGCGCTCTATGGCATCTTCTCGCCCGGTACCGGAGGCCAGGTCGCCTATCGCCCGGTCTACGTCAATACGCTGATCATCACCGTCGGCATCGTCGCCGTGGGGATGATGGGGGGGTTGGCCATTGCCTACCTGGCGTTTCGGCAGATTCGCGGTGGTGGGGTGTATCGGGCGTTGCTCATCTGGCCCTACGCCATCTCTCCCGCCGTTGCAGGGATTCTCTTCTTCATGATCTTCGACCCTACGGCCGGGATCTTCCAGTACGCGGCGGACCGATGGTTCGGCGTCGACGTGCCCAACTACCGGGAGAGCGCGGTCTTGGCACAGACCGCGATCATCCTGGCGAGTGGCTGGAAGATCCTTGGCTACAACATCCTCTTCTACCTTGCAGGCTTGCAAACGGTTCCGGTCACCCAGGTCGAAGCGGCCCTCATCGACGGGGCATCGGTGTGGCAGCGGTTCACCAAGATCGTCATACCGGCGCTGTCGCCGATCACGTTCTTCCTCCTCGTCACCAACCTCACCTACGCCTTTTTCGACATATACGCCACGATCGACTTCATGACGAAGGGCGCACCGGCCGGCAGGACATCCGTTGCCATCTACGAGATCATCCGCATCGGCGTCAACAACGGCGATCTGGGGAGGGGTGCGGCCCAGTCCGTTCTGCTGTTCGGGGCCGTCATCGCGGTGACCCTGTGGCAATTCAGGACGTCGGGTGAGCGTGTGAGCTACGGGGGTGCCGGCTGATGTATGGCCTGAATGTGGGCGTGAAGAAGAAGGGGCTCATCAGAGGTCGATCGTGGCCGTTCCACATCCTGCTGATCGTCACGATCTTGATCATCGCGTTCCCGTTGCTCTACGCAACGCTGATCGCCACCCAGACCAACGCCGAGATCTTCTCATTCCGATTCACCCCCGGCACCGCGCTTGCTTCGAACTTCGACGACGTGTGGGTGCAGCGGGAGTTCAGCACCGCGATGTGGAATTCACTTCAGCAGTCGTTCTGGGTCACGGTCGGGAAGACCGTGCTCTCGCTGCTGGCCGGTCTCGCGTTCGTCTACTTCAAGTTCAGGGGCAAGTGGATCGTCTTCTTCTTCGTGCTCGTGACGCTGATGATGCCGACCGAGGTGATGATCTTGGCGATGTTCAGGATGGTCTCTGGGTTCGGCTGGCAAGACACCATGGCATCCATCACCGTGCCGTTCCTTGCGTCTGCGACAGGGGCGTTCTTGTTCCGCCAGCACTTCGCCAACATGCCCGTGGAGTGGCTGGAGGCCGCCCAGATCGACGGCGCATCGCCGTTCAAGTTCCTGACGAAGGTCCTCATCCCCCTCTCCTGGAACATCATCGCGGCGCTGTTCGTCATACAGTTCGTCTACACATGGAACATGTTCTTGTGGCCCAGCCTGATCATTCGCGAAGAGTCGAAGCAAGTGGTCCAGGTCGCCATGCAGACGCTGCTCAACTTCGGTGGAGCCCTGACCTTCGGGCCGCTCATGCTGGCCGCCATCATCGCGTCGATACCACCCGCCCTCGTCTTCGTTGCGATGCAGAAGCCGTTCATGAGTGGGTTCGTGCTCTCCCAGGACAAGTAGGGCAGTGGGTGGGTCGCCGGCGGCACACGCCCGGCTGATCCGTGCTGCCGGACAGCGTGCGCCTGCGACGTCCCTAACGTTCGGTGATGTTCCGCCGCCACCGCACCGAGCCGGAGGTGCCCGCCACCTGGCCGAGCCTGCTCGAAGAACGAGTTGTGCTGTCGCGCGACCTCGAGGTGGCTGAGCGGCAGCGGCTGCTCCGGCGTTCGGCCGCCTTCGTCGATGGGCGGCGCTGGGAGGGGATCGGCGTCGAGATCGACGACGCCGTGCAGCTCGTCGTGGCGGCGCACGCCTGCATGCTCACCCTTCAGTTCGATGTGGATCCATATCGCGGCGTCGCCTCGATCATCGTCTACCCCACGACCGTGGTCCGGAGGGGCACGCGCAACATCGGTGGCGGCGTGGCGTCCGATGGCCCGATCGCAATCCACGGCGAGACGACACGAGGCGGCCCCGTGCTCGTCACGTGGCGAGCAGCCGACGTGGCGTCACGCCACCCCGAGAGGGGACGGAATGTGGTCCTCCACGAGTTTGCCCATCAGCTGGACATGAGTGGCGGTGCCGTCGACGGAGTCCCGCCCCTGGCGAACCGAGAGGAGGAGCGGCGGTGGGAACGGGCGATCGTCGCCGTCTACGAGCGGCTCATCGCTGAAGGGGATACGGTGCTTGGCCGCTATGCGACAACCAACCGGGGGGAGCTGTTTGCCGTGGCGACCGAGCGCTTCTTCACCCAGCCGGCCGTTCTGCGTGAGGCGCACCCCGACCTCTACGGGTTGCTGGCGTCTTTCTACCGGCAAGACCCGTCACGACGCCGACCGGAGTGATCGGGGATGCGGGACCTCCGGCCTCTGTTCGGTTCCGCGCCCTCCGCACACGATGGCGGGTGAGCTAGAACGAGGAGGACGGAGTGGGCGAAACCATCACGGAGTCGCTGATCATCCACATCGAGCCACAAGGGTTGCTCATGAAGGGCAACGCATCCCTCAGGGCCTCCACGCGGACCATCGAGGTCGAAGCAGAAGCAGTCCGGCATGACGACGGCTCCATCGATGACTGGGCGAGAGACCTCGTCACCGCCCGCCTGCTGCGCAAGCTCGAGGTCGAACTCATGGAGAGCGTCCACGAACGCATCGATCGTGTGGTCCTCAACGAGTAGGGGCTCCGCCGCTTCAGGTGACCCTGCCGAGGTTGCCGGTACGGGCCACTACCGTTCGCTCGGTCGTCAACAGGAGGGGAAGTGACGGACTTTCAGGGGCCCGACGAGCTGAGCATTCAGGAACGGTTCAATCCCGACGGGATGTGCTTCGGGTGCGGACCGGCAAATCCCGTCGGTCTCCATCTCCGCAGCTACCCCGGCACCTCGGACGTGACTGCCAGCGTCGTCCTGCCCGGTACGTACGAGAACGGCTACGGCATCGCCAACGGCGGCATAGTCACGACGCTGCTCGACTGCCATACCGGTGCAGTGCTCGTCAACGAGCTCAACGGGTACAACTGGGCCGAGCATCCTCCCTTCCTGACGTACCACTTGGACGTCTCGCTCCAACGGCCTACCCCCATCGAGGTGCCGGTCACTCTGGCTGGTCGGCTGGTAGAACGCCGGTCGACGGAACTCGTTGTCGAGGCAGAGATCCGCGACATGGCCGGCAAGGTCACCGCCACGATGCGAGCAGGCTGGCGGCCGGTACTGCGCCGGCTCTGATGCCAGGGCGAGGGGGTCCCCGAGCTTCCTCCACACTGTGGGGGACGACGTCGACGCGATGCGAGGGCTCGGGGAGGACCCGACCCCTCGCAACGTTGGGCGATCAGTGCTCCTTGCGCAGCTTCACCCCCAGCAGCATCGCAGCGCCTGCCGCCAGCAACAGGGTGCCGGCCCACAAGGGCGCCTGGACGTCCATGCCGGTCACCGGGAGCTCCTCGCCCTCATCTCCCTGCTTGAACACGAGGTACACCCCCGCGTCACAGGTGAGATCGACGTGGCCCTCGGGGATCACCATGACGGGCGTGCGGCCGCTGGTGAGATCGGCGTCGCTGTCGATCGTGTTCGTCGTCCCGACAAACGGCTTCGTGAATCGGTATCCCTCAGGAAGGCCCGTGAACTCCACGACGTAGTTGCCTGCGGGCACGTCGTCGAACATGTACTCGCCGTTGGCATCTGTGCGGGTCGTGGCATAGAACACTGTGTTCGCAGCGGTCTGCGCCTCGACACCACTTGCGGAGTCTGTGCTCGCCAGCACCGCGCCGCCGGCGGAGTACAGGTTGACACGCACCCCTGCGACGCCCTTCTCGCCGCGGTCCTGAATGCCGTTGCGGTTGGCGTCGTTCCAGACGTAGTCCCCGATGCCTCCCGGCTGGATGGCCTGCGTGTTGAGGAACGTGCAGGTCACGGTCTCGGAGGCGGCAACGTCGATCGTGACGCTCCGCTCGTCGAGGTCAATGGTGACACCTGCGTCACAGGTGATGGACGTCAAGTCCCAACCATCGAGCTCGGCCTCGACCACGGTGTAGATGCCCGGGTCGACCTCTTCGGTTGCCCGCTCACCGTCACTGAGCACAGGGTTCCAGCCAAGCAGTGTCGTGGTGAATCCAAAGGTCTCCGTGGAGCCCTCAGGGTCGGTCGCCTTCTCGATGACGATCATGGCCGGCTCGGGTTCGTCGGGAATCTCCAAGTTGGTGAACGTGCAGGTCACGATCTCGCCCTCGGCCACCGCGACGGTTGCCGCACCGTTGGCCAAGTCGACAACGGCGTCGGGATCGTCACACGCAATGTCGGTGAGCTCCCAGCCCATCTCGTCCCGCTCGACGATGGTGTACTCCCCGGCGGTCACTGCGTGGGTTGCGCTCTCCCCGTCGGCCAGCTCGTCCTCGGCGAGGACCAAATCCTCGCCGGCGAGTGTGACGAAATCGAACACCTCATCCGCACCGGTGGGGTCGGTCACCTTGTTGATGACGATGGTGCCCGGTTCGGGCTCGTCGGGGATCTCCTCATTGGTGAACGTGCAGCTGACGATCTCGCCCTCGCCGACGGTGACGGCAGCGGTCTTGGTCGCCTCGTCGACGACGGCATCCGGGTCGTCGCAGCTGATGTCGATGAGGCGCCATCCCTCTTCGTCCATCTCGACGACTTCGTACGTCCCCGCAATGACCTCGTGGGTTGCACTCTCACCGTCTCCGAGCTCGTCTTCGGCGACGATGGCGTCGCCACCGTGGATGGTGAGGAAGGCGAACGTCTCATCTGCGCCCGTCGGGTCGGTCACCTTGTTGATGACGATGGTGCCCGGTTCGGGCTCGTCGGGGATCTCCTCATTGGTGAACGTGCAGTTGACGATCTCGCCCTCGCCGATGTCGACGGTTGCCGTGCCGCTCGCCAGGTCGACCACGGCATCGGGGTCGTCACACGCTACATCGCTCAGTCTCCATCCTTCCGGGATCAGCTCGGCCACGGTGTACACGCCAGGCTGGGCCCACGTCCAGTCGGATTCGCCATCACCCAGGGTCGTCCCCCACGGGACGTCCGACTTCCACAGCACGTCCGACTGGAAATCGAAGACGGCATCGGCACCGGATGGTTCGGTCACCTTGTGCACGACGAGCTTCCCGTTGAACGGGCAGTACTCGGTGTTGGTGAACGTGCACCGCACCGTCTCTCCCGCCGAGACCTCAACGGTCGCCGTGCCCCCGGCTCGGGGGTCGGCGATGTCGATCACGGCGTCGGGGTCGGTGCAGGTGAGATCGGTGAGCCGCCATCCCTTGGTCGCGTAGCGGGCGAGGTCCTCCGCCAGGCTGTAGGTCCCGGGGTCGACTTCGATGGTGGCCGTCTCTCCACTGCCCAGGCTGGGGTTCCAGCCCGGCACGCTGGTCGTGAACGCAAACTCGAGCGGCGTGTCACCAGGGTCGGTCACCTTCTCGATGACGATGGTCGCCGGCTCGGGCTCTGGCTCAGCCAGGTTGGTGAAGGTGCATTCGACCGTGGCGCCGCTCGCAACCCGGATGACGGCGGTGCCGGTGTCCATCTCGTAGCGGGTTCTGGTCGCACCTTCACACGAGATGCTTCCCAGCTCCCACCCGGCCGTTGGCAGCTCGGTCAGCGTGTAACGTCCCGCCGCAACCTCGGTCGATGCGCTCTCCCCGCCGCCCAGGTTCGGCGTGAACCCTGGGATGGACGACGTGAACCCGAACGCAACATCCGATGCCGGTTCGGTGGCTTTGGTCACGATCACCGTTGCCGGATCGGGAGCACACTTGGTGTCTCCTTCCGTGCACTTCTCAGTGGCCGTGCCGGCAGAGGCATCGTCACCCGCGGCAGGTGTGTTGGGCACGACGAGGACGCCCATGACGAGAAACAGGGTCCAAAGGACTCGGTAGATACGGGAATGCGCCATGGCGACCTCCAGCCATAAGGCGGGTCGGTCTCACCATTGGCTCGGTCCGGCTCAGGTGACCGGTATCGGGTCGGACTTCAACGCCCCCCGCCGCTCGTCCGAGAAGAGAGTCGAGGGATCCCATTTCGGAAGCCGTTGACGAATCCTCCGTGGCATCTCTCGGCAACCTCCTCTCATGGCATCGTGCCGCATTTCGCCGGCGCCGACTTCGGCCGGACGACCCATCGCAGTCCCGAAGATTGGGGTCTGAGTCCATCGACTCATTCACTCAAGGCAACTAGTGTCGACCGCTGGGGAAACAGCTGTCGAAGGGGAGAGCGATGAGGCTTTCACGGCCCACCAAAGCGCTGCTGGCAGTAGCGCTGCTGACCACGATCGCACCGGCTGCGCCTGCGGCCGCCGACCACACGCCACCTCCGACCAGTGTGTCGGTCCCGGGCAGCTTCAACGAAGAGCTGGGCTGTTCCGGCGACTGGCTGCCGGAGTGCGCCGATATCGATCTCGCTGAAGACCTTGCAGGAAATGGCGACGGGGTGTGGCGCGGTGACTTCTCCATTCCGGCAGGCGACTGGGAATACAAGGCCGCGCTCAACGACGCCTGGACCGAGAGCTACGGCGTCGGCGGTGGAGCCGACAACATCCCGCTGAGCCTCGGTGCGGACACCGACGTCCGCTTCTACTACTCCCACGACTCCCACTGGGCCACCGACAACGTCAACTCGGTGATCGCGTCTGCGCCGGGCAGCTACCAGGACGAGATCGGCTGTCCCGCAGACTGGTCGCCGGACTGCCTGCGGACGTGGCTGCAGGATCTGGACGGCGACGGCGTCTATGAGTTCGTGACGAGCGCCATTCCGGCCGGTGACTGGGAAGCAAAGGTCGCGATCGACGAATCGTGGGACGTCAGCTACGGAGTCGGCGGCGGCGCCGACAACATCCCCTTCACCGTCGCCGACGGCGACACCGTCACGTTCTCCTTCGATTCGGCGACCAACATCCCGACGATCACCGCCGAAGGCGAAGCCGGCGGCGGGCTGGAGCCCGGCGATGAGGATCTCATCCGCGATGCGGTTCGTCATCCGTTCCAGGATGAGATCCTGTACTTCGCCATCCCGGATCGCTTCAACGACGGCGATGCGGCGAACAACTGTGGCGACTACGCGGGCGCATGTGTTGCAGGCGACTCCGAGGCCAACGTGCTCACCCACGGCTACCTCCCCGAGGATCGCGGCTACTACCACGGCGGCGACATCGCGGGGCTCCACGATCAGCTCGACTATCTCGAGGACCTCGGCGTAACTGCCGTTTGGGTAGGGCCCATCTTCAAGAACAAGACCGTGCAGCCCGACTCCTCGAACTTGTACGGCTTTTCGTCGGGGTATCACGGCTACTGGATCACCGACTTCCAGCAGGTCGACCCGCACCTCGGCACGAACGACGAGTTCCAGGCGCTCATCGACGATGCCCACAGCCGCGGCATACAGGTCTTCATGGACATCGTGACCAACCACACGGCCGATGTCGTGCAACTCGTGGGCAACGCCGGCTACCGCAACAAGACGGACTTCCCGTACACCGACGTCAATGGCGACCCGTTCGACGACTCCGATTTCGCGTATTCGGGTCAGGACGACTACACGTTCCCGGCGGTCGACGAGACAAGCTTCCCGTACGAGCCGACCATCCCGGCAGGGGACGAAGCAGCCAAGTTCCCGGACTGGCTCAACGACCCGCTCGTGTATCACAACAGGGGCGATTCATCGTTCACGGGTGAGAACTCGCTGTACGGCGACTTCTTCGGTCTCGACGACTTGTGGACCGAGCGCAAGGAAGTTGTCGATGGGATGATCGACATCTACTCCTACTGGATCGAGGAGTTTGGTGTCGACGGTTTCCGCATCGACACGACCAAGCACGTCAACATGGAGTTCTGGCAGGCCTTCGGGCCGGAGATCATGGCGGCAGCCGAGGGCGCCGGTATCGACCACTTCTTCGCATTCGGCGAGGTCTTCGACCAGCAATACGGACCGAGCTTCCTCAGTGAGTTCTCGACGACAGGACAGCTCCAGTCGACCATCGACTTCGCTTTCCAGCAGGCGGCCCGAGACTTCGCCTCGGTTGGCGGACCGACCGACAACTTGCGCGAATTCTTCGCCGCAGACGACTACTACACGGACACAGACAGCAATGCCTACGCCATGCCGACGTTTGTGGGCAACCACGATATGGGCCGCATCGGGTACTTCCTCCAGCGGATCGACCAGCCTGCGGCCGACGACGCCGAGTTGCAGGCACGGTCGCTGCTGGCGCAGGCCCTGATGTTCTTCTCCCGGGGTCAACCGGTGATCTACTACGGCGACGAGCAGGGGTTCGTCGGCGACGGCGGCGACAAACTGGCCCGGCAGGACATGTTCGCCAACGCGGTGCCCGAATACGAGGACGACGACCTCATCGGGACATCTGCCACAACGAGCGACGACAACTTCGACCAGACCCATCCGATCTATCAGGCGTTGGCGGACTACGCCGCGGTGTATGGCGCTCACCAAGCGTTGCGCAGCGGCGCCCAGATCCACCGCGTCTCCGGCTCAGACGCCGGGATCTACGCCTTCTCGCGGATCGATCGCGACGAGCAGGTCGAGTACATCGTCGTCTTCAACAACTCCGAGAGCGAGCTTTCCGCCGACGTCCCCACCTTCTACGACGAAGGCACGACTTTCGACTACGTGATCGGCACCGGCGTCGGCACGCCGACGGTCGATGCAAACGGCAACCTGCACATCTACGTTCCCGGCCTCTCGGTGGCGGTGTACTCCGCGACGGAGCCGGTAGCTGCTCGTGAGACGCCACCCGGCATCACGATCACGAGCCTCGCCGACGGCGATGAGGTCTTCGTCGCCGCCGAAGACTTGGACGGTCACCAAGTGCTCCAGCGCATCGAAGTCGGCGCAGAGCTGGACGCCGACATCTTCGCCGAGGTCACGTTCGCCGTCAGCATCGACGGAGGTGACTACACGCCCATCGGTACCGATGACAATGCGCCGTACCGGGTGTTCTACGACGTATCCGAGGTGCTCGGCTCCTCGCTGTCGTTCAAAGCGATCGTCGACGATCTCAACGGCAACCTGAACGCCGACAAAGTCGAGAACGTGGTCGCGGTCGAAGAGACCCCGCCTCCCCCCGGAGCGGCCTCCTACGCCATCATCCACTACCTGCGGGACGACGGCGACTACGGCGACCACACGACCGGTGACTACAACGACTACTGGGGTCTCCACCTGTGGGACGGCATCGACGAGACCATCGAGTGGACGGCGCCGAAGCCCTTCCTCGGCGAGGACGAGTACGGCCGGTTTGCCTGGGTGAAGCTCCAGCCGGGCGCCACCAACGTCGGCTTCATCGTGCACCGGGGCGACACCAAAGACGGCACCGACAGCGACCGCTTCTTCGACCCGAGCGTCAATCCCGAGATCTGGCTCCGCTCCGACGACGCCGCGACGTATACATCGCAGGCGGCGGCCCAGGGCTTCGCCACGATCTGGTACCACCGCGATGACGGCGACTACGGCGACCCCACGTCGGACGACTACAACGACTTCTGGGGCGTTCACCTGTGGGGTGATGCCATCGACCCGGCAGAGGCCACCGAGTGGACCCTGCCGAAGAAGCCGACGGGACAGGGCGACTACGGGATCTACTGGGACGTCGAGCTCCAAGATCCGACGCTGCCGCTCAACTTCATCATCCACCGCGGCGACGCCAAGGACCCCGGTCCCGACCAGTCGTACGTCCCCGCGGACAACGCAACGGTGTGGATCCAGTCCGGCGATGAGACCATCTACGAGCAGCAGGGAGCGGCCGAGAACGTCGCCACGATCCACTATCACCGTGATGACGGCGACTACGGCGACCCGTCTTCGGCCGACTACAACGACTTCTGGGGTCTGCACGTCTGGACCGGGGCCGCAACGCCGACCGACTGGACCGATCCGGTGCGTGCGGCAGAAGAGGACGTCTTCGGGGCCGTCTATGACGTACCCCTCGCAGACGGTGCCGACCAGCTCGCCTACATCATCCATCGCGGGGACGAGAAGGACCCAGGACCCGACCAGTTCCTGAGCTTCGAGTCATCCGGCAACGAGGTGTGGCAGCTCACCGGCGCCGACCCGGAGGACCCCTACATCCTCCCTGTGCCGAAGGGCGCAGGCAACACCGGCGACCTGACGAAACAGCAGGCACACTGGGTGGCCGAGGACACCATCGTCTGGGAGGCGGCCACCGACTCGGCAGCGACCTACGAGCTGTGGTACTCGGCAGACGGAACGCTGGAGCTGCTCGACGACGGCACCGTCACCGGCGGAACGGCGATCCCGCTCACCCTCGGTGATGTGTATCCCACGGACATCGACGGCAGGCTCCACCTCGGCGGGCTGCCGACGCTGCTGGTCGACGCCGCCGATGTCGCGTTGGTCCCCGAGGTCCTGCGCGGCCAGGCGGCGGTGGTCGCCACGACGGCCGACGGTGTTCGCTCCGGTGCCACCGGCTTGCAGATCCCGGGAGTGCTCGACGATCTCTACGCCTACGACGGCGAGCTCGGCGTGACGTGGGACGGCGACGTCCCGACGATGCGCCTGTGGGCGCCGACGGCGGTGGCGGTCAACCTGCACCTCTTTGCGACCGCGGAGCAGACGGATGCATCTTCGGTCATTCCGATGGTGCGTGACGGCGCCACGGGGGTGTGGAGCGCCGCTGGTGACGCCTCGTGGGACGGCTGGTACTACCTGTACGAGGTGGAGGTCTATGCCCCGACGACGGGTCAAATCGAGACCAACCTCGTGACGGACCCGTACTCGCTGTCCCTGGCGACCAACAGCGCCCGTACCCAGATCGTCGATCTCGCCGATCCGGCGCTGCAACCAGCGGCCTGGGACGACACGGTCAAGCCGGATCTGGCAGAACCCGAGGACATCGTGATCTATGAGCTCCACGTGCGGGACTTCTCGGTCGACGATCCGACGGTGCCTGCCGACTATCGCGGCACCTACAAGGCGTTCACCGTCGACTCTGACGGCACCGACCATCTCGAGGCGCTGGCGGATGCGGGGCTGACGCACCTGCATCTCCTGCCGGTATTCGACATCGCCACGATCAACGAGAACAAGGACGAGTGGGAAGCCCCCGACCCCGCGGACCTGGCGACCTACGGACCGGACGCCGAGGAGCAGCAGGCGGCCGTTTCGGCGACCGCCGATCTCGACGGCTTCAACTGGGGATACGACCCGTGGCACTACACGACGCCTGAGGGCTCGTACTCCACGGATCCGAGCGGCTCGACCCGGGTTGTCGAGTTCAGGGAGATGGTGCAGGCGCTCAACGGCACAGGGCTGCGGGTCGTGATGGATGTGGTGTACAACCACACCAACGCCGCAGGTCAGGCCGACAAGTCGGTGCTCGACCGCATCGTGCCGGGCTACTACCACAGGCTCAACGGCGACGGCGCCGTCGAGACGTCGACGTGCTGCGCCAACACCGCAACCGAGCACGCCATGATGGAGAAGCTGATGATCGACTCGGTCGTCACGTGGGCCCGCGACTACAAAGTCGATGGCTTCCGCTTCGACCTCATGGGTCACCACTCCAAGGCGAACATGCTGAACGTGCGGGCGGCGCTGGACGCCTTGACCGTGGCAGACGACGGCGTCGATGGTGCCTCCATCTACCTGTACGGCGAGGGCTGGAACTTCGGCGAGGTTGTCGACAACACCCGGTTCTTCCAGGCCACGCAGCTCAACATGCGAGACACGGGTATCGGGACGTTCAACGACCGGATCCGCGACGCCATTCGCGGTGGCGGCCCGTTCGACGGCGGCGAGAGCCTGATCGCCAATCAGGGTTACGTCAACGGGGCGTACTACGACCCGAACGATCTGGCGGCACCGCCGGAGGAGCAGCTCGCCGAGCTGCTGTTGAGCGCCGATCAGATCAGGGTCGGGCTTGCGGGCAACCTGGCGGACTACGAGTTCGTGGATCGCAACGGCGACGTCGTGACGGGCGCCGGTGTGGACTACAACGGTGCGCCGTCGGGCTATACGGGCGATCCGCAGGAGCACATCTCGTACGCCTCGGCGCACGACAACCAGACCCTGTTCGATGTCGGCCAGTTCCATCATCCGGTGGACACGACGATGGCGGATCGGGTGCGGGCGCAGAACGTGGCGATGGATGTCACGGCGCTGTCGCAGGGTGTGCCGTTCTTCCACGCCGGTGTCGACATGCTGCGGTCGAAGTCCTTCGACCGTGACTCGTTCAACTCCGGCGACTGGTTCAACAGCCTCGACTTCTCGTACGAGACGACGAACTGGGGCGTTGGGCTGCCTGTGGCGGAGAAGAACGAGGCGGACTGGGAGCTGATGGCGCCCTATCTGGCAAATCCGGACCTGGCGCCTGCGCAGGCCGACGTGGAGGCTTCGGTCGCACATCTCCAGGAGATCCTCGAGGTGCGGGCCGGCTCGCCGCTGTTCCGGCTGACGACGCAGGACGAGATCGTGGCGCGGGTCGGTTTCCACAACACCGGCCCTGACCAGCTCCCCGGCGTGATTGTCATGTCGGTATCCGACACCGTAGGTGACGACCTCGACCCTGATGCCGACGGCATGTGGACGGTGTTCAACCCGACCGACGACGACATCGTGTTCACTGCGGCCGAGTTGATCGGTGAGGACGTGATCCTGCATCCGATCCTCGCTGCGTCCGGCGATCAGGTGACGGCGAGCTCCCGCTTCGATGCCGCGACCGGGACCTTTGCGGTGCCGGCGCGGACAACTGCGGTGTTCGTCGACCAGGAGCCGGACACCACGGCGCCTGAGGCGACGGCGGGCCTGCTGCTGGTCGGCGGCAACGGGGTCGGTCGCAGCGAGTTCCAGGTGGTGGCCCAGTGCACCGACGATCGTGATCCGGCTCCTGAGGTCGCAGCGACGCTCAACGGCGTCACCGTGGAGGACGGCCAGGTCGTGGTGATGATCCCCAGCAGGCGGCAGTGGTCGCAGGTCGTCAATGGCGTCCTGCATCTCTACGGCACATGGTTCACCCTCGTGGTGACCTGCACTGACGACGCCGGGAACGTCGGGTCAGACGCGGTGCGAGTACGACTCGGCCGCGGTCGCCCTCGTTGACGTGAGGGCCCAGGGGGCGGACCGGCCGGTTCGCCCCCTGGAGCCGCCCACCGGCGCATGGCCGGTGGCGGCGCACATGTGACGATTGGCTCTACCCGGCGGATCTGTGCACCCAGAAGCTGGCGACATGCGGTTGTTGGGCCTCGTCCTTCTGGTCGCTGCCGCCGTGACGCTCGCCGGGTGCGGCGATGGCAGCCTGTCGGTGACGGAATACGCCGAGCAGACCGAGTACCTGGTCAAAACGATGGAGGGTCGGTTCGCCGCCCTCGACGCCGAGTGGGAGTCGGCTCCCCCCACCCCGGAGCGGGCGGCCGACTACTGGGACGGCCGCCTCCAGGTCAGGGACGAGTTCCTCGAAGGCGTCCTTGTGCTCGACCCACCCGCAGACCTCGACGACCTCCATGCCGCCTCCATCGACCTCTTCGAGAGGATCACCGCCGCAGACGAGGCAATGGCGGCGCAGGTGGCCACACTCGACACGATCGACGGGCACTGGGACTGGGTGGACACTCCTGAAGGTCGAGCCTCCGATGCCATCCTCGAAGAGGTGTTTGCGTTCTGCCGGTCCAGCCAAGCGGAGTTCGACGCCACCGGCGCGCGCCAGATGCTGCAGAACGTGTGGGTGCCGCCGGATGTGCGCGACGTCGTCAAGGTCGCATTCGGCTGCCCTCCGTAGCTCGCCCGTGAGGCGTCAGTTGGTGAGGGCGGCGAGGAGAAGCTCGTTGAACCTGCGCTCGAGGCCCGGTGGCGGTTCGCTTGAAGTGATGCCGAGCACAACCGCGATGTCGCGTTCGGGGCTGTAGGCCACGCTGGTGAGATATCCGGGGATCAGCCCGCCGTGGCCCCACACTTCTGGGCTGAGGCCCGTGAACCGCGAGATTCCGAGGCCGTAGTCCTCCGTGCCTACCGTGGTCATCGCCGCCAGCGACGTGTCGGTGATCAACTCACCGCGGAAGAGCGCACGCACGAATGTGGTGAGATCGGAGGCATCCGACACCAGCGCCCCTGCCGTCCACGCTCCGGTCGCGATCGAGGTGTACGGGAAGGCCTCGTCGATGGCGACTTCGGTCCCTGCCCACGACATCGATGAGTCGATCGGCGCCGGACCGTCCTCGTCGCTTGCGAGGTAGGTGGCGTCGAGACCCAGCGGCTCGGAGATCCTGGTCCGCAGCACTTCGTGTACCGGCTCTCCTGTCACGGCTTCGACGAGGAGGCCGGCGACGAGGTAGTTCGTGTTCGAGTACGCCCACCCCGGATCCGCCGGAACTACGCGCAGGGCGAGCGCTCTGTCCACCAGCTCGCCCGGTTCCCAGGAACGTTCGGGATCGGCGATCGCTTCAGGAAGGAATCCGACGTCCTCCGTGATGTTGAAGATGCCGCTGGTGTGACCCAGGACGTCGCGGACCGTGACCGACTCAGGAATCTCCGGGGTGGCGAGGTACGTGGTGACCGGTGCGTCGAGATCGACGAGCCCTTCGTCGACGAGCTGCAGCACGAGGGTGGCGACGAAGGGTTTGGTGACACTCCCGATTCGCCACGCGCCGTCTGCCGGCACGGGAGTGCCATCCGGTTGCGTGCCCGCGGCGGCGACAGAGAGGTCGCCTTCGCCGGCTATCGCCACAACGATGCCTCCACCGTCCAGTCCTGCGCCGATGCGATTCGCAAAGTCGCCGACGAGGGCCTGGAAGTCCACCGCAGGCGCGACGGTCGTCGACGATGGCGCAGGCGCCAGGGTGGAGACCGGTGGCGACGCGGATGCCGGCGTGGCCGTTGTGGCTATGGAGACTTCGCTCCTCGGGCCACAGCCCGCCACGACGACGGCCAGAACGGCGGTGGCGATGACCCGGCGCATCCGGTCAGGATACGACCGATGGCGGCGAACCGGGACTGCTGGAGAAGGTCCTGGCGCTCCTATTCTGGACTCGTGATTCCTCTCATTCGGGCGGGTGTTGGCTTCGTGCTCGGGGTCGTGCTCGCCTTCGGCGGCCTGTGGTTTGGTGGCGCAGACGAGCCGGTTGCCGTGGACAACGCAACGACGTCGACGAGCAGCACGCTTGCGATCGTCGAGCCGGAGTGGGTTCCCGGTGGCGTGCGGTACGAGTCGACGGTGCTGGTGCCTCTCATGTTCGACGTCGCCGACGGCGTCGCCGTTCTCGACTACGAGCTCGTCGGCCTCGGGGCGACAGGCCAGGGGTTCTTCGGACCCAGCTTGACGGCTGCACTCCCCGAGACTTGGGAGGTGGAGTTCGCAGACGGGAGCGTTCATGCCACGACCGTCGGCCCTCCACACATTCCGGACACCGGCCCCGACGAAGCCTCTGCACTGGAAGCCTCCGCGAGGTTCACCGGCCTGCCGGAAACGGCGACGGTCGACGACGTCGCCGACATCCGGGTGGTCGGGTGGAGGGTGGCCGCACCGTTCCGGCAGGATCACGTCGTCGCGGCGGAGGTCGGCACCTCTTTCCAGACGTACGACGGCGTGACGGTCACGCTCGACACGATCATCGAACAGACGACCGGCAGCATCCTCGACTTCGATGTCGACGCCCAGGGCGATCCTTGGCGCACGGGGGAGCGCTCTCCGTTCGGGGCGAGCAACACCTTCGAAGGCGCAGGACCGGGCTGGATCAGCGCCAGCAGCACCATCGGCGGTACAGGTCGCGGTGGCTCCACGGGGTTCCAGCTCAGGTGGAGCGAACTCGAGGTCCCCGCGTCGATCACGGTCCGCTACTCCGCCGTCGCCTGGACGCCGGTGGGCGCTGAGGTGAGCGTGTTTGCCGAGGTTCGCGGTGGGTGAGCGTCCGGATCTGACGAACATCCTGCACTCGCCGCTGGACGAACCCGATCCGCCCGTGCAGTGGCTCCCGTTGATCGGCGGCATCCTGGCGGGCGGGCTCGTCGTGATCGGTGCATACCTGGCGGCTTCAGGCAACTCCGATCACGCGGCGCCGGGGGAGACGACGAGCCCGACCGCCGCCACGACGACCACCGGAGTGGTCGACACAGACGATGTGGCGTTCCCGCCGGGGTTTGAGCCGCTGACCGACGTTGTCGGCGGCAAGCCTGTCTACGCCATCGAGGTCGATGACGAACTCGTCGTCTCCATCGCCACCGCCGCCCGGCGCGGCGTCGAGGCGGATGGCAGCTTCGGCGGTGGGGAGTGGGCGCTCGAAACGGCGGCGGGGGAGACGGTTGCGTCGTCGGGAGTGGTGTTCGATGCATTCCTCGATGGGGTGTTTTCCGTAGTGTTTCCTGCGCCGGATGAGTCCGGCCTCCGGACCTTGAGGCTCGTGGAGCGGTGGAGCGGAGACGTGCGATCGGGGAGTGCAACTCTGGAACCCGTCACGTTGCCCGGCACGGTGGCCGGTGACGTGGTGGTGGACCTTGGCGGCGGCGTGGCGCTGCGCTTGAGCCAGCTCGCAGTGACCGAGGGTGGAGCCTCGCTGTTGTGGGAGCTCACAGGGGCAGATGCAGCGAGTCAAGTCAACGTCACGCTGCGGGCCGTGCAGGGCGGTGACGACCTTGCCTTCTACTTCTCCGTCGGGAGCGGCCCGTTCTTCTCTGCGCGGCAGCGGCTCGAACGATTCACGTCGGGCCGGATCGAAATGCAGCGGGAGCAGGGCTTGGAAGGGGAGATCGCCGAGGCGACGGCCCTCGTGTTCGATGTGGATGCGACGCTGGTGGTTGCCGTTGCCGGCTCTGCCGAGTGGGATGTCGCCGACCTCCCCATCGTCGTGCCCTGAAACGAGGGGTCACAGCTCCCGCCGTCCGGCCCAGTGCCGGGCCAGCGCCACGAGGGCAACGGTCAGGACGACGGTCACGGCCGTGGCCGGGAGGTAGTCGGCGGCGTCGGACGTGGAGCGGAGCAGACCGTCGAGGCTCCCGAGGAGGTGGCTTGGGAGCCAGCGACCGATGGCGTCGACAATACCGAGCACCGGCAGCACCAGGAGCGCAACGACGGAGATGGCCACCGTCGGCAGGACGCCGCTACTGCGGCTGCCGATAGCCGCAACCAATGCAACCACAAAGGCGAGGTAAACGAGCGTGAAGCCGGCGCCGATCGCCATGTCGGCCGACGAGACCGCACCGAGGAGCACCGTGGTTTGGTAGTGCGCTGCGCCCAAGCCCGCCAAGAAGGCCCCACCGATCGCCGCATACGAGACCACCAGGCGGGGCGTCAGCAACGACGCCGTCGATCGCACCCTGGTGCGGAGGAAGATCGACATCTCTGGGATCGCATCGATGACCAGGGCCCCCGCCGCCACGACCACAGCAACCAGCAGCCCGATCTGATGGGCATTGGAGGTGAATTGCGCAATGCCGTCCGCGGGCACCGGTTCTGGGAACTGCACGGTGATCCCCGATCCGAAACGTTCCACGATCTCACCGATGTAACGCGCCGTCGTTGGGCCCACGAGGCCGAAGAACACGTAGACGCCGACGAGCGCGACCAGACGCCGCGATCGCACGAGGCGAACCCACTCCAGGCGCCACAGGTTCACTGGGTGATCTCCAGGAACGCACGCTCGAGCGTCACCGGCTCGGGCTCGACGCTCACGATGGTGGCACCCGTGGCGGCGAGGGCGGGGATGAGCTGCTGCTCCGCTTCGGCGAAGCTCGTCACGGCCACCCGAAGTGTTCCGGCAGCGAGCGTGTCAACGCTGCTGACCCACGGTTCCGCGGCGAGGCGTGCCACCACGCTCTCCTCGCCGGACCGGATGCGGACGGCATACGCGGTGTCGGCGACTCTCGCCAGCAACTCGCCGACGGTGCCCTCAAATCGAAGCCGCCCGTGATCGAGCACGCCAACTCGATCGCACACGGCCTGCACGTCGCCCAGAATGTGACTGGAGAAGACGACCGTCGCATCGCCGCGCATCCGGTCTATGAGGTCGAGCACCTCGCGGCGGCCTGCCGGGTCGAGGGCAGCCGCCGGCTCATCGAGAAGCACGACTCGGGGGCGGCCGACCAGCGCCGCTGCAAGCCCGAGGCGTTGCAGCATCCCGCGTGAGAACCCCCCGACGGCGCGATCCGCTGCCTGGCCGAGCCCCGCGGTCTCCAGCATTTCGTCGACGGCACCGGCACCGGCACCGCCGGCCAGATTGGCCGAAAGGTCGATCACCTCCCGCGCGGTCAACCATTTGTCGAAGCGCGGTGTGTCGGGGAGAACGGCCCGCCGCTCCGCAGGCGCATCGACGGTGACCGTGCCGCTCGTTGGCCGGCGCAGCCCGGCAACGATCGACAGAAGCGTGGTCTTGCCTGCTCCGTTGGGTCCGACGAGGCCGTACACGGACCCCTCTGGGATCTCGAGATCCACAGCATCGAGAGCGAGGTGGTCTTTGTACCGCTTGGTGAGCCCCGCAACCCGGATCACTGCGGTTCTCTGCCCATCAGCATGTAGACGATCCCGCCCAGTGGGATCGACAGCACGGTGAGCAGCACCCATCCCCATTTGGGAAGGTAGCGAACCTCAGATCGGGCGATGTCGCGGAGCACCCAGACGAGATACACAACGACGAGGATGATCAGTGGGGCAATAGCAGCGGCCGGCAATGCAACTCCGATTCAGGGACGGATACTTGGTACTCAATCGCTAGTACCTAGTACCTAGTACTAAGTACCTTCTTTACCTACTTGACGGCGAAGGCGAGTTTGCAGCTGGCGCGGTATTGGACCACCCGGCCGTCCTTGACCCGGGCGCTCATCGAATGGACCTCGACGCCTGTGATGCCGCTGATGGACTCGGAGGTCTTCTTGACCGCCTGGGCGACGGCGTCCTCGAAGCTCTCATCCGATACGCCGATGACCTCGATGACCTTGACGGCACCTTTGTCGATGAAATCGCTCATGCGTCACTCCTTCCGGTTTCTGGGTGGTCGTTGCACCAGCCGATGCTACCGACGATGCGTCGGCTCATCCCTGGACTAACGTCCGCGAGGTGTCGCGCTACTCCTTCGCCCCAAGGCACAATCTGCCGGCCGGCCGTGGTGGCTTCCTTGCGTTGACGTGGCCGTTGATCACGATCGCGCTGGCCCTCGGCTCGATGCGCGGTTCGCTGACCGGCCTCACGGACCCATCGACCCCCGTAGTGGCGGGGCTTCTGTTTCTGATCGCGGTACCGACGACGTGGGTGTTCGCCTGGCTGCAACTCGATGCCGTTGTGGCGGTCGTGCTCGGTTTGGTGACGAGCTTGCCGATCTGGTTCTTCGTCGGAGGGCGGCTCGCCGCGCTCTCGCCGACCTGGGGCGTGTATTGGCGGAGGTACATCATGACGGCGATCGGCTGGGCGGTGCTGGCGATCGTGTTGCTCGCCGTCGTGGCGACCATCGCCTCCTGAGCTCGCCCGTTACGCTGGGCGCCCATGGATCTCTACGAAGCTCTCTACACGACCCGGGCCATGCGGCGGGTCACCGCGGATCCCATTCCCGACGAGGTGGTCAAGCTGATGCTCGACGCCGCAGTCCGTGCGCCGTCGGGCTCCAATGCCCAGAGCTGGCGCTGGCTCGTCGTGACCGACCGTAAGACTGTTGCGGAGATGGGCGTGCTCTACCGGGAGGCGTGGCAGATCCTGAACGACACCGTCTACGCAGGTGCCGACCGGACTTCCGACCCCACCATGCGCCGCGTCGTCAGCTCAGCGGCTTGGCTGGCCGAGAACTTCGCCGAGGTACCGCTGGTCATCCTGCCCTTTCATAGGAACGATCCCTCGGGTTCTTCCATCTACCCGGCCGTTTGGAATCTCATGCTCGCGGCGCGGGGCCAGGGCGTCGGGACCACGCTCACCACCGTGCTGGGCAGCTTCAAGGGGAAGGAGGTCGCAGAGTTGCTCGGTGTGCCTGACGGCAAAGGCTGGGTCAGTGCGGCGGCGATCACCTGCGGCTATCCCCTTGGGAAATGGGGTCTGGCGGAGCGGCGTCCCGCGCACGAAGTGGTCTACTCCGAGCGGTGGGGCACAGCACCTGATTGGGAGATACCGGAGGCGATGTGGAGGCCAGACGAATGAGAACCGCCGTGATGTTCCTGATTGTGGCTCTGCTCGCCGCCGGATGTTCGAGCGTGCAGGAATCGGCACAGGGTCTTCGCGACCGCATAACGGACATCGACATCGATGAGACCCTCGAAGGTCTTCGCGACTGCGATCGCCTCTCCGATACCTTCGTCGGAGTCGTGCAGACCGCTGCCGACACCGTCGATTCGTTGTCGGAACGAACCGATGGCCGGGTGCCGGTCACGGACATCCGCAGGGCAGTAGACGCCATATCCGTCAGCCAGTACTTCGATATCGCAGAGCGCATCGGCTGCGCCGAGGTGCAGCAGCGGCTCAACACGGTGGATCAATTGCGCGGGCTGGTGCCCGACACGCCAGCCGGCCAGGACTTCATCGAAGAGGTCCTGAACCAGGTAGAAGCGCAGCGGTAGGAACTCAATCGAACAGGCGCGGCCGGAACAATGCGTCGTGGGTCCTGATGGCAAAGCGGTCGGTCATGCCCGCGACGTAGTCGATGACCTGGGTGACGGTCGTGGCCTCGTCGTGGCGATAGCTTGCCGGGATCTGATCGGGGTAGGCGAGGTAGTAGCCGACGAGTTTGCGCACGATCTCCATGGCGCGGCGGCGTTGCGGTTCCATCTCAGGGCGTAGGTAGACCCGCTCGAACATGAAGGCTCGGAGTTGATGCATCACCTCGAGCTTGTTCGGCTCCATCGTGATGCGGCCACTGCGGAGGGATTCCTCGACCACGCTGTCGATCATGGACTGGATCCATTGGCGTCCCGGCTCTCCGAAGACGCGGATCGCCTCGGGGGGGAGGTCGGCCCTCGTGAGGACTCCTGCCCTGAGTGCGTCTTCGGCGTCGTGCGCCAGGTAGGCGATGCGGTCGGCGTAGCGAACGATGGCACCCTCGTGCGTGGACGGCCCTACCGGCACCTTCCACGGATGGCGGGCGATGCCGTCCAGCACCTCGACCGTGAGGTTGAGCGGCTCCAGCACCTCGAAGATGCGGACGCTCTGCTCCGAGTGCAGCCATTCGCCCTCGACGAACTCCGACAAGGCATCCTCGCCCGTGTGCCCGAAAGGGGAGTGGCCCGCATCGTGCCCGAGGCAGATGGCTTCGGTGAGCGCCTCGTTGAGCGACAGGTAGCGGGCGACGGACCGACCGATCTGGGTGACGTTGAGCGTGTGGGTCAGCCGCGTGACGTAGTGGTCCCCCTCGGGGTTCATGAACACCTGGGTCTTGTGTTTCAGCCTGCGGAATGCCTTGGAGTGGAGGATGCGGTCCCGATCCCGTTCGAACACGGTGCGCTGCGTGTCCTGCGGCTCGGGGACAGATCGGCCCTTGGATTGGGCGGCGAGCGTGGCTCCGGGGGCGAGAGTCGCGGCTTCGAGCTGCTCGGCTTCCACCCGGCTCCGCTGGACGAACGGATCCGTCACGGTCGCCTCAACATGTGGAATGGCCGCAGGCGTGGCACTTGCCGCACGCCTCGGCGAACTCGAAAGACGGCGATCCGCACATCGGGCAGATCTCGAGGACGCTCTGGCCGCGGAGCGGCGGTACGGGCGCCTGGTCCTCGCCGAATGCGGGCGCTGAGCCTTCGACTGTGCCGAGGTCTGTGCCGCCGGGTCTGCCCCGGTTGAGCACCTGCCAGGTCTTCGACCCGTCGCGGTACACCGTGATCCCCGTGCAGCCAAGGGCGGCGGCCATCAGGTAGATCTTGCGCACATCGTCCCTGGTGGCGTCGTTGGGGAGATTGATCGTCTTGGACACGGCGTTGTCGACGTGGGCCTGGAACGCTGCCTGATGGCGAACGTGCCACTGCGGAGCGATGTCGTGGGCGGTGGCGAACGTGTCGCCGATGTCGGCGGGGATGCCGTCGAGACCGCGAACCCCGCCGCGCTCTGCGACGGTTGCCACGAGTTCATCCGACCATATTCCTGCCGCCTCTGCGGCACTGCGGAACTCGGGGTTGACCTCGAGGAGAAGTGTGCCCTCCATGACTTTGCGGTAGTAGCTCAAAGCAAAGAGGGGTTCGATGCCTGAGGAGCATCCGGCGAGGATCGAGATGGTGCCTGTGGGGGCGATCGTGGTCCGGGTTGCGTTGCGCATCGGCTGATCGAGGCCCTGCGGACCGTAGATCGAAGCCGGCCAGTTCGGGAATACCCCCCGTTCCTCTGCCAGAGCGCCCGAGGCTGCATCGGCCGTCCGCTGAAAGAACGCCATGAGCTTGGCCGCCAGGTCGACAGCCTCGTCGTTGTCGTAGGGAATGCCGAGGCGCACCAGCAGGTCAGCCCAGCCCATCACCCCGAGCCCGATCTTCCGGTTGCCGTGCTTGTGGATCTGCTCGATCTCGGGGACGGGATAGGAGCTGCGTTCGACCGCGTCGTCGAGAAACCGGACGGCCAGGTGGATGAGATCGGCGAGGCGATCCCAGCCAATGCCGTCTGCGTCGGCGAACTTGCCGACGTCGATGGACCCGAGCACACATGCCTCGAAGGGCAGCAAGGGTTGTTCACCGCACGGGTTGGTGGCCTCGATCCGTCCCAGTTCTGGCGTCGGGTTGGTGCGCGGCCGGTTCATGCGGTCCAGGAACACGAGACCTGGGTCGCCGGTCTCCCAGGCGGCGTCGACGAGTCGAGCGAACACCTTCCCGGCGTCTGCCGATGCCACCACCCCCCCTGAACGGGGCGACACCAGGTCGTAGGAGCCACCTGCCGCAGCCGTCTCCATCCACTCCGCGGTGACGCCAACGGACAGATTGAAGTTGGTGATACCTCCCGATCGCTTGGCGTCGATGAACGCCTCGATGTCGGGATGAGTCACGTCGAGGATCCCCATGTTGGCGCCGCGTCTGAAGGACCCCTGCTTGATGCGTTCGGTGGCGGCGTCGTACACCTCGAGGAAAGAGACCGGGCCGGAAGAGACTCCCAGCGTGGATTTCACGATGTCGCCACTGGGTCGCAGCCGGGAGAACGAGAAGCCGGTGCCCCCTCCGGATTGGTGGATCTTGGCCGCCAGTTTGAGGGTGTCGAAGATCGAATCGAGCGAGTCCTCCACTGGGAGCACAAAGCAGGCCGCGAGCTGCTGGAGGTCCCTGCCGGCGTTCATCAGTGTCGGCGAGTTGGGAAGGAACGTGAGGCTGGTCATGGCGGCGTAGAACGCCTCTTCCCAAGATGCGGGGTCACCGCCCCATTGCGCCTCCGCAGCAGCGATGTCCCGGGCGACACGCCGAAACATGTCGCTCGGCTGCTCGGTCGGTTCGCCTGTGGCGTCCCGCAAGAGATAGCGGCGGGCGAGGACGGCTTCTGCGTTGGCGGTCAGCGGGATGTCGGAGGTGGTCATGTGTCCTTTGCGAGTCACCCCGATGCTAGGAGGCAGGAGTGACGGAAACGGGGGCAACGGCGGCCGCGATCACCGCCGGCTCAGGTCGTGGACGAGGGCGCCGAACTCGTCCCAGCCGGCGACGTCGACGGTGCCGGCGACGGGTGCGTTCCATGGGCGCACAAAGCGGCAAACGGTTGCCTCCCGGCGATTGCTCACGAGGTCGCGCAGCTGGTACGGGTTGTCGTCCACGTACACGTCGCACGCCACCCGCCACTTCTGGGCGGTGATGTGGACCTCGCGGGTGGGGAGGCGCTTCTCGGCGATCCAGGCGTACGTGTCGTGGACCGCCCACGACGGCTTGGTGGTGATGATCACGACCTCGTGCTCACCGGCCAGCTCGTGCAGCCACGCCTGCGCTCCTTCGTGGGTGTCGAACTCGCGGAACAGGGACGGGCCATCGCCGCGGCGGGCCCAATGCCAGAACTCCCGCATCGATGCAAAGTGGGTGAGATCCAACGCCGCACGCCAACGGACGGCATCCTCCGTGCGAATGGCGGTCCCGAACTCGGCGTTGTATCTCCGGATCCACCCACCGGTGAAATCGGCAACGACACCATCGAGATCGATCCCCAGCCGCATGCCGTGAACCTAGCGCCGAGCCCGGAGAGCCTGGGGGCCCGCAACTGGCACAAATGGGTCCATCGGGCGACACCTGGCGAGGTGGTCCAAAGGTCCCGGGCGAAGGCGTGACGGGGAGCCTCACCGCTCCGAGGCCAGGGGCCAGCCGTTGGGGAGGCAAGGAGCGGTGTACTTGGTCTGTTGCTGCATGACGGGGGCGGGTTGGCCCGCAACGGAACAGACGACGTGCCCATGGCCGAGGCGATGGCCCACCTCGTGGTTGACGAGGTACTGGCGGTAGGTGGTCAGGTCGCCGTTGAACGGCGCCGCCCCGGTCTCCCATCGCCAGAAGTTCAGGACGACGAGGTTGCCGTTCCTGCACGAGTAGATGCCCCCGGTTCCCAGCGGGGCGCACAACGCATCGGTCTTGGCGGGCGACGCCAGGATCAGCCGGAAGTCATACGCTTCCCCGTCGACTCGCTGGAACGTGCGGTCCCCGTCTGCGCCCCAGCCCCTTGGATCGTTGAGGATCCGCAGGACCTCGTTGGCGAAGCACTCCCCATCGACGGCGAGGCCATCCTCGATCTCGACCCGGAACTCCCAGACCGTTCCCGTCCCCGCGATCTCGCTGGTGCCTGGGACGACACCGAGGCCGCCCGTCGGAGAGCCGCCGCCGGTGATGCACGATTCCTCACCGGGTGGCGGTGGTGGCGGTGGCGGCACGATGGGGTCGATGCCGATGACCCTGGTCAGGAATGAGGCCATCTGCGCCCGCGACACACTGCGATCGGGGCAGAACAGGTCCGGCGATTCCGGGTCGCAACCGAGCGTCACCCGGCTTGCGGCAATGGCGTTGATCGAGGCTTCGTGCACCGACGTTTCGTCATCCGTGAAGAAGTCCACGTCGGTTGCGGGCAGATCGAACGCCCGCGTCAGCATGGTGGCGAACTCCTGCCGGCTGATCTTGCGGCTCGGGCAGTAGGCGTCGTTGAGGGGAGGGTTGCATCCCAGGGTGATGCCGTCGGCTCGGATGGCGTTGATGTCGCCCTCGAACGTGGTGTCGTTGTCGTCGGTGAAGAAGTCGTCGGGGACGTCGGCAAGTTCCTTGGCGCGCCGCAGGAACGCAGCCATCTGGCCGCGGGTGACGGGCTGGTTCGGGCAGTAGCGATCGGACCACGGCGGGTTGCAGCCGCTCGTCAGACCGGCCGCGACAAAGCCCTCGATGTTCGCCTCGTGGACCGATCCGTTGTCGTCGATGAAGGTCCCACCGGGCGGCAGCTCGTCCCCGTCGGCCATCATCGACCCCATCGCCACGAGTACGAACGCAAGCGCCAGCTGCACCACGTGTACCCCTTACTCCGAGTCGGGCGACATCCTGGCAGGTCGTCGAGACGTCGGCACAACCGGAGGCGGGCAACGCTCCGCTTTGCGCCATGGCTCCGCGTCGCAAGGTCTCGCTACCATCGCCTGAGATGGAATATCAGGCGCTCTACCGCAAATACCGACCGCAGCGATTCGACGAAGTGGTTGGTCAAGAGCACGTCACCCACACCATTGCCCGCGAGGTCATGGACGGGAAGGTGGCGCACGCCTACCTGTTCGCCGGGCCTCGGGGCACCGGCAAGACCACCACGGCCAGGTTGCTGGCCAAGTCGCTCAACTGCACCAATCGTGGCGACAACGGCGAGCCGGACAACGAGTGTGCGTCATGTCTCGGCATCACGGAAGGTACTTCGCTCGACGTCATCGAGCTCGATGCGGCGTCGCACAACAAGGTGGAGGACGTACGGGAGATCCGGGTCAACGTGGGCACCGTCGCTGCAGCTGCCGGAGCGCACCGCGTCTACATCCTGGACGAAGCGCACATGCTGTCGCGGGCCGCAGGCAATGCCTTGTTGAAGACGCTCGAGGAGCCGCCGGAGCACGTTGTGTTCGTCCTCGCCACCACCGAGCCGTACAAGCTGCTCGACACCATTCGCAGCCGCAGCCAGCGCTTCGATTTCCACCCCGTGCCCTCTGAGCGGCTCATCGATCACTTGGAGGACATCGCGGGCCGGGAGTCCATCGATGTCGACGAGGCGGCAGTGGCGATGATCGCCGGCCACGCCGGCGGTTCCGTCCGCGACGCCATGAGTCTCCTCGAGCAGGTGGGTGCGCTCGGCGCCGGGGTCGTGAGGCCGGACATCGTCGCTCGTGCGCTGGGTCTCGCCGATCGTGATGTGTTCGGCAAGCTCGCCGGATCGATCGTCGCCGGTGACGCTCCCGGGGCTCTCGGGCTCGTTGCAGAGCTTGCCTCGAGGGGCGCGGATCTGCGTCGGTTTGTTGCCGAAGCCGTCGAGTTCTTCCGGGGCGTCTTCCTCGCCCAGTACGCCCCCAACTTGGAGGAAGTGGTCGACGAGCCCGGCGACGTGATTGCCGAGTGGCGAAGACACGCCGCCGACCTGCCGCCTGCCGAGGTCCTGCGCGCCGTCGACGTTCTCGGCGAAACGCTCCTCCAGCTCCGGCAGGGGCGCGAGGAACGCCTCGTCATCGAGCTCTCCTTGCTGCGACTGACCCGGCCGGAGACCATGCCCGATGCAGATTCCCTCAACGTGCGGCTCGATCGGGTGGAGAAGCGCATGCGCGACATGGAACGGCAGCCCGCTGCGGCCGCCAGAGCGCCGACGCCCATCGAGCGGCCGGGATCGGACGTGCAGCCTGCGGCACCGCAGCAGGGCGATCAGCAGCTTGGCGCCAAGAGCCCGCAATTGCGCGAAGTATCTGACGCAGCTGCCGTCGACGCCGCCACCAAGAGTTCCCCCGTTGAGGGGCCTGGGGCAGACGCTCCCGGCGCTGACTGCTCGAGCTGATTCGGCCCCCACCGAGACTGCTCCTGAACCGGATGCGCTCGATCTGCAACCTGCGCCACCGCCGCCACCTCCGCTGCCCCCCGCAGACGTCGACCTCGCAACGTTTGCCACCGTGTGGCCCGCGATCGTCGCCAGGGTGAGGGATGAGGCAGGGCCGGTGCGGCACGCGCTCATCCGTGTCGCCGTCCCGACGGCGGTCGACGACGGTATCGCAGTCCTGAGCATCCCCGCCCACATGCCGTTCCATCTCGAACGACTGCGCGAAGACCGTGCCTTGATCGAGCAGATGGCGGCCATCGCCACAGATCTCCTTGGGGGCACCATCGGGATTTCCTTTGCAGAGGGCGACGAGCCGCCACCAGCGGCTGAGGACGTCGAACCGCCTCGCGCCCCCGACAAAGACGACCTCGACACCGAGGGCGAAGCTGCCCAGGACCCAGCCGACATGGTCGTGGATCTCCTCGGCGGCGAGATCATCAGCGACGAGGTGTGACGACCGGGGCGGTGGTCCGCGAAGACTGCCCGACGTCGAGACGACACGGTCATCGCATGGCGGCGGCTACCCTCGCCTCTATGGGAAGAATGCCAAAAGACATGCGCCAGCTCATGCAGCAGGCACAGCAGATGCAGGAGCAGCTCGCCAAGGCTCAAGAAGAGCTCGCTGAGAAGACCTACGAAGGATCATCCGGGGGCGGCGTGGTGAAGGCAACGGTCAAGGGCTCTGGGCGGCTTCAAGAAGTCGTGTTCGATCCGTCCGTGCTGGATCCCGACGACCCAGAGTTCGTCGGCGATCTCGTCGTCGCAGCGGTCAACGCAGCGATGGACGAGATGGCCAACGACGCCAATTCGGCCATGGGCGGCCTTGCCGGCGGGATGGACCTCGGAGGGCTCCTCGGCTGATGTTCGAGGCGCCCGTCCAGCGGGTGATCGACGAATTGGCGCGGCTCCCCGGGATCGGGCGCAAGACCGCACAGCGGCTTGCATTCCACCTCCTGCACATCGAAGCCGCCGATGCCGTGCGTCTGGGTCAGTCGATCATCGACCTCCGGGATCAGGTGCGGCTCTGCATCCGCTGCTTCAACGTCACCGCTGAGGAACAGTGCACGATCTGCCGTGATCCCCGCCGCGACCCCACGATCGTGTGCGTGGTCGAGCGCGCACAGGACATCGCGGTGATCGAGCGCACCCAGGAGTTCCGCGGGCGATATCACGTCTTGGGCGGCTCCATCTCGCCGATCGAGGGCATCGGCCCCGACCAGCTGCGGATGAGAGATCTGGTTGCCCGCATCGACAACGAAGGCATCACCGAGGTGATCGCCGCCACGAACCCAACTGTCGAGGGCGACACGACGGCCCTCTACCTCGCTCGACTGCTGAAGCCGTTGGGAGTGATGGTGAGCCGTCTCGCCAGCGGCCTCCCGGTCGGTGGCGACCTCGACTACGCCGACGAGATCACTCTCGGTCGCGCCCTCTCCGGCCGCAAGGAGCTCTGAACGCGGCCCCATGAGGATCTTCCTCATCGAGCCCTACTTCACCGGCTCGCACCGCGCCTGGGCCGAGGGATATGCAAGGGCCTCTCGGCACGACGTGCACCTCGTGACGCATGAAGGCCGCTTCTGGAAGTGGCGGATGCAGGGTGCGCCGGTGACGCTGGCCGGCGACATCGAGGCCACGGTCGCCGAACACGGTGCCCCCGATGTCGTGGTGGCGTCCTCGATGACCAACCTGGCCGCGACGCTCGGCGTGGCGCGGCATTCGCTTGCCGGGGTGCCGGCGGTCCTCTACATGCACGAGAACCAGCTCACCTACCCGGTGTCCCCTCGAGACCTGCCCGACGCCACCTACACGATGGTCAACTGGACGTCGATGGCCGCCGCCGATCTCGTGCTGTTCAACTCGGAGTTCCATCGGGCGGCGTGGTTCGATGCGATCGGTCCCTTTCTCAACCAGTTCCCCGACTACGGCCATGGACCCGAGCTCATCGACGAGGTGGCGCAGCGGTCGGAGATGATGCCCGTCGGCGTCGATCTCTCCCGGCTCGACGGCCCCGATACCCGAACGGAACCACCCTTGGTCTTGTGGAACCAGCGGTGCGAGTACGACAAGGGCCCGGGCGAGTTCGTCGATGCGTTGCTGAATCTGGCTGGGTCGGGCTACGACTTCCGCATCGCGCTCGGCAGGGGAGCGGTTCGTGTCGGAGCCTTCGGACTTCGATCGGCTGCGGGAGCGAGCGGACGACAGGATCGTCCACGATGGGTTTGCAGACGATGACGTGTACGCAGAGCTGTTGCGGTCGGCCGACGTGGTGGTGTCGACGGCGCGGCAGGAGTTCTTCGGCATCGCCGTCACCGAGGCGATCTATGCGGGGGCCTTTCCTTTGTTGCCGAACCGGCTCGTCTACCCGGAGCGCATCCCGGAGCGGTTTCACGACGGTTGTCTTCACGACGGGGGTGACGACCTCGTGGTGAAGCTGGAATGGGCGCTGACGCAACCCGAAGATCGGCGTCGCATCGCCGCCGATCTTCGCCCGGTGATGGCGGCCTTCGACTGGCGGGCCATGGCGCCGCGCTACGACGACCGTTTTGAGGCGCTTGGCGCAGGTCGTTGAGCTCGCCACAACGTCCGACAGCTCCACCCCGACGGTGGGGTGGAGCTGTTGCGGAGGCGTGTGTGCTCAGTCTGTGTCGTTGGTGTCGCCGACCCCGTCGTTCTCGGTGCCGACCACGTTGAAGCCCTCGTCGAGTTGCACGTCGATCTGGCTGCCGTCGTCGAGGGTGACCTCCACTTCGTAGAGGCTCTCCTCGTCACCGATCTCGGTATCGGTCACGGTTCCTTCGCCCAGGTGCTCGAGCGCTGCTGCGCTGGCTTGGTCGAGGGCCGGCCCCGTGATGGGGGTGTCGATGTCGTCGCCCCCGGCGGCTACTGCTGCGCCGGTGCCGATGGCGGCTGCGACGATCAGCGCAACGCCGATGACAAGGACTTTCCTGCTCTTCATCTGTGTCCCTTCTCTGGCATATGACCAGTGTGGACTACAGGGGCTGAACCTGATCTGAATGCTCCTGACGAGCCGTCAGGAATCGCAGGGTACCCCGATAGGGTGGAGTTCAGCTGAGCGTCAGGAGGCCGGGGGCAAGATCGCGAATACGCAGGCAAACGGTTGGGCTGTGCTCGAAGCAGAAGGATGACATGAAGCTGTTGCTGGTCGAGGACGACGTCAAAATCGCCACGGCGGTGAGCCGCGGTCTCCGTGCGGAAGGCTTCACGGTGGAGATTGCAGCGACGGGCGACATGGGGCTGTGGATGGCTCAGGAGAGCTCCTACGACCTCATCGTGCTCGACATCATGCTCCCCGGCCGCAACGGCTATCAGATCTGCCGCGACTTGCGCGAAGCGGAGGATTGGACGCCGATCTTGATGTTGACGGCAAAGGACGGCGACCTGGACGAAGCCGAGGCTCTCGACACCGGCGCGGACGACTACTTGAAGAAGCCGTTCAGCTGGCCTGTGCTGGTGGCCAGGGTCCATGCGCTGCTCCGGAGGGCCGCTTCGCGTGAACCGTCTCCTGCCGCTGCAGGAGACCTCAGAATCGACCCTGCGGAGCGGAGGGTGTGGCGGGGTGCCGACGAGGTGCGGTTGACGGCCCGCGAATTCGACGTGCTCGAGTTCCTCCTTCGCCGCAGCGGTCAGGTCTTCACCAAGTACGAGATCCTCGACGGGGTGTGGGACCACGACTTCGAAGGTGATCCCAACGTGGTCGAGGTGTATGTGCGCCGGTTGCGTCGCAAGATCGACGAGCCCTATGGGCGCCACGCCATCGAGACGATTCGCGGCGCCGGGTACCGGCTGGCGGCCGACGGTGGATGAAGCGCAGCCTGTGGGGCGCGTGCCGAGGCTGCGGCAGCTGGCAGGCTCGGTTCGGTTCCGCGTCACGGCGCTGGCGACCCTGATCGTGATCGTGGTACTCGTCGCCACCGCCGTGGTCCTGGTGTTCCTCCAAACCCGCACGCTGACGAACGGCATCGACGTCGGTCTCGCCCAGCGGGCCGACGACCTCGAATCGATCGTGGTGGCAGGCGACCTGCCGGCGACACTCGGCCTGGGAGCAGACGAGGCCTTTGTGCAAGTGGTCATCGACGGCGAGACAGTCGCCTCGAGTGGCAACCTCGACGGTGCGGCAATCGGCGTGGGCACGGGGGGCGAAGAGGTTGTCACCATGCGGCTGGCGGCCATCGACGACGAGCCGTTCCGCCTCCTGCAGCGCCGCTTCTCCGCCCCCCAGGGCGAGGTGGTGCTCAGCATCGGCGCTTCCCTCGACGACGTGAGAGACGGCACCGCAGCGCTGGCTCGCTCCCTCGCCATCGCCATTCCCATCGTTGCCGCCTTGCTGGCGGTCGCAGAGTGGTGGCTGGTCGGGAAGGCCCTCCAGCCGGTCGAGGGCATCCGAGCCGAGGTTGCCTCCATCACCGGCTCCCAACTGCAACGCCGGGTTCCGGAACCGGGCGGCCACGACGAGATCGCACGACTCGCCACAACCATGAACGACATGCTGGGGCGGATCCAGGAGGCGAGCCAGCGTCAGCAGCGGTTTGTCGCTGATGCCTCCCACGAGTTGCGGAGCCCACTGACGCGGATCCGCAGCGAGATCGAAGTGGATCTCGCCCATCCCGAGACGGCGGACCTGCTGTCCACCCATCGCAGCGTCGTCGAGGAGGCGGCGGGTTTGGAGCGTCTCGTCGACGACCTGCTGTATCTGGCGCGCAGCGACGCAGGCCAGGTTGCTGGGGACGGCAGCGCCGTCGATCTCGTCGAGCTCATGCACGACGAGCAGCAGAGGGTTGGGGCCGCTCCTGTCGAGTTTCACCTCGCTCCCGGTGGCGCCGTCATGGTCAGGGGCAGCCACGATCAGCTGGGCAGGGTGGTGCGTAATCTCGTCGACAATGCGCTGCGCCATGCGGCCGAGCACGTCGAGGTCCACCTCGACCGTGAATCGGACCACGTGACGTTTACCGTGGCCGACGACGGGCCCGGGGTACCGGAGTCGGCTCGCGACCGAATCTTCGACCGGTTTGTGAGGCTGGACGAAGCGCGTTCCGCCGCTGCCGGCGGCACCGGTCTGGGTCTGGCGATCGTCAAGGACATCGTCCAGCGTCACAACGGAACCGTGATGGTGGAGTCCGCCGTCCCTCATGGCGCCCGGTTCGTGGTGACTCTTCCTGCCGCCCGCTGACGGCGCGGCCGGTCGTCAGCGGGGACGGACGCCGGGAGTCATGCTCTGCCGCAACCGATCAGCGCGGTGTGCGGCTTCCACGAAACGCACCGTCCCGCTCGCCGAACGCATGACCACACTGTGGGTCTCCACGCGGTCCCCGTAGAACTCCACCCCCTGCAGCAGTGAACCGCCGGTGACGCCTGTGGCCGCAAAAAACGTGTGATCGGAGTCGACGAGGTCCCGCATCGTGATGACCTGGTTGAGGTCGAGGCCCTCCTCCTTTGCGAACTCGCGCTCGCTGTCGTCACGGGGCCACAGCTTGCACTGGATCTCGCCGCGGAGTGCCGCCATCGCACACGCCGCAGTGACCGCCTCTGGGGATCCGCCGATGCCGACGAGGATGTCGATGCCGCTGTCACGTTTCGCCGTCGAGATCGCCCCCGAGATATCGCCGTCGCCGATCAGGGCGATGCGGGCGCCCGCGGCCCGTACCTGGCGCATGTACTCCTGGTTGCGGGGGCGATCGAGGATCACGGCGGTGATCTCGGAGACGTTCTTCCCCTTGGCTTTGGCGACCCTGGCGAGATTGTGGGATACCGGGGCCTCGATGTCGACGGTGCCGGCAGCCTCCTCGCCAACGGCGATCTTGTCCATGTACACCAGCTTGCCCGGGGCGTACATGGAGCCCTTCTCGGCGAGCGCCAGCACGGCGAGAGCGCCGGGTTGACCGAGGGCAGTGAGGCGGGTGCCGTCGACGGGGTCAACGGCCACGTCAACCTCGGGGAGCTGCCCGTTGCCGACCACCTCACCGTTGAACAGCATCGGGGCCTCGTCCTTCTCGCCCTCGCCGATCACCACGATGCCGTCCATGTCGACGGTCGACAAGGAGTGTCGCATCGCATCGACCGCGGCTTGGTCGACGGCGTTCTTGTCGCCCCTTCCTTGGTAACGAGCCGCGGCGATGGCCGCCATCTCCGTGACGCGAACCAGCTCGAGGGCGAGGTTCCTGTCGGGCTGTGGCTTCATACGCTTGCCTCCACCTTGATCACGAGAGCGTCTCCCTGGCCGCCGCCGCCACACAACGCAGCGGCGCCGATGCCTCCCCCGCGGTGACGCAAGGCGTTGGCGAGGCTCACGGTGATGCGAGCTCCTGTGGCGCCCAACGGGTGCCCCAGCGCAACGGCGCCGCCGTTGACGTTGACCTTGTCATGTCCGATCTCGAGCATGTCAGCCGAGTGCATCGCCACTGCGGCGAACGCCTCGTTGATCTCGTAGAGCGCCACGTCCGCCTGCTCGAGACCTGCCCGCTTCAAAGCGATCCGCAGCGCTTCGGCCGGCCGTTCGTGCAGCGAGGCGTCCGGTCCTGCGGTCTGTCCGTAGCCGAGGATCTCGGCGACGATCGGCAACCCTGCCGCCTCTGCGGCCGACCGATCGGCGACGACGACGGCCGCGGCTCCGTCCGAAATCTGGGAGGCGTTGCCCGCGGTGATCGTGCCGTCGCTCACGAAGGCAGGTCTGAGCCTGCCGAGCGATTCTGCGGTGACGTCGGCGCGGATGCCTTCGTCTGCATCGATGGCCACAGGATCGCCCCTCCGCTGCGGCACGCTCACAGGAACGATCTCGTCGGCGAACTCGCCTGAGGCCGTGGCCGCGTGTGCTCTGGCGTGGCTTTCGGCCGCCCATGCATCCTGGGTCTCGCGGTCGATGCCGAGTTGGCGGTTCTTGTGGTCAGACGACTCGCCCATCGTGCAGTGGTCGAACGCACACCAGAGGCCGTCGTGGGTCATCGAATCGATCAACGTCGCATCGCCCATGCGGAGGCCTTGGCGGGCCCCGTGCAGCACGTACGGGGCGTTGGTCATCGACTCCATGCCACCTGCGATCACGAATTGCGCCTCGCCGAGACGGATGTGACGAGCAGCCTCGGCGATTGCCGTCATTCCGGACAGACAGACCTTGTTGATGGTGGTGGCGGGCACCGTCATCGGGATCCCGGCCTTCGTCGCAGCCTGCCGAGCCGTGATTTGGCCCTGTCCTGCCTGGATGACGTGGCCAAACAGCACCTCGTCGATGTTGGCGGGGTCGAGACCCGCCCGCTCGATCGCTCCGCTGATGGCGGCGGCGCCCAGCTCCACTGCACTCAGCGGGGTGAACCCGCCGCTGAACCGTCCAATCGGCGTGCGTGCGATGGAGCAGATCACGGGATTCGTCATTGCCTGCCCTTTCCTGAGTTCGCCGGGCAAGTGTACGTGCTGGCACACGGGCGGGATTCGGCCGCTCCGGGCGGGTACGGCCGGTGCACACAGGATTTTCGTGATTCTTGCGACGTGCATGCCGATCCCTGCAGCGCGTCGGGTCTGCGCCGATCGCACCCACACCACGGCGCGTCCGGGCGCCTGCGGCAACACGAACCCCTTCGTGGCGTAGCCAGACAGCGATGCCGATCCGGTGCTCGGTCGGCGTCGATCGCGGCGCCTGCGTATCGCCCTCTCCGGCTGCGCGATAATCAACCTGTGCTTCCCTACAACCTCGATCACGTTGCCATTGCCGTCCACGACCTCGACGAGGCCGTTGCCCGTTTTGGTGGCCAGTACGGTGTCGAGCCGCTGTATCGCGAAGTCGTTGCGGAACAAGGGGTTGAAGAAGCCATGCTGCCGGTGGGCGGGTCCTTCATTCAGCTCCTCCAACCGCTCGACGCAGAGTCGGCCGTAGGGCGGTTCCTGGTGTCCCGCGGTGAAGGCATGCATCACATTGCCTTCGCCGTTGCCGACATCGAGGCCGCGCTGGCCCATCTCGCCGACCAAGGCGTGCGCCTCATCGACGAGACCCCCAGGGTTGGCGGTCGGGGGGCCCGCATTGCCTTCGTGCACCCGAAGGAGTTTGCGGGAACGCTGATCGAGCTGGTGGAGCCCCCACCGTGACGGAGCCGAGCTACCGGATCAAGGGCGGTGCCGAACCCGACGTCGCAGCGGCCATCGGGGCGGTGATCTCGATGTTGCTTGACGGCGAGTTGTCGGCTCGCAGCCACCCCGCCAAGCGACCCAAACAGAGCCCCTGGGTGCTGGCGTGGCGGCCACGAGAGACGCCATCGCCGCTGCCCTCACACACGTACGACGCCACGGGATGGTCGGAAGCGGCGGAGCCCGAGGACGAGGCGCGCTGACTCGAACCGACTGGCAGCCGGCTGATCAGCCCACCTGAGTCCGTACTGCATCGAGCTGGGCCACGGCCTCGTCCGGGACGCGCAGGTCCCCTCGTCCGGTGCCGATGTGCAACCCCGCCTTGTACCTGCCGTGGTAGTCGGACCCACCTGTGGCAACGAGGCCAAGGGTGTTGCACAGGTCGGCGAGATGGGCCCGCAACGCCGGGTCGTATTCGGCGTAGTGGGCTTCGATGCCCCCGAGCCCCACAGCAGCGAGCTCTTCGAACGCCGCCCGGTACTCGGTCGACGCCACACCGAGGGTGTGGGGATGGGCGATCACCGGGACACCTCCCGACTCCACAGCGAGCCGGATGGCGTCGTGGGCACTCAACCGTTGCCGGTCGGCGTACCCGGGCCGCCCCCGCGCCAGCCACCGATCGAAGGCGTCGGGGATGTCGGCTGCATGTCCCCTCTGGACCATCAGCGCAGCAATGTGCGGGCGGCCGACGACCCCGCCGGTTGCCTCGGCGACAACATCGTCGTGGCTGATCTCGATGCCGTGGGAGGCAAGGTTGTCGAGGATCCGCCGGTTTCTCCCGGTGCGGGCGCGCCGGAGTGCATCGAGCTCGTCCTGGAGCGGGCCTCGTCCGGGTTCGAGGAAGTACACGAGCATGTGCATCGTGCCCGTCGGCCAGTCGACCGACAGCTCCGTCCCGGGTATCAAGCGAATGCCAAGCCGGGCGGCGGCGGTCCTGGCCTCCGCAATGCCCTCCAGCGTGTCGTGGTCGGTGAGGGCCATCGCGATGAGCCCGGCACCAGCCGCACCCTCGACGACCTCGGTCGGGGTGTCGGTGCCGTCGGATCGCGAGCTGTGGAGGTGAAGGTCGACCGGCAACGGTCAGACGGCCCACAGGCCGGATGCACCCACCGCCGACAACGCGGAACTGTCACTCGATCCGCCGAACGCCAGGTTGGCGAGAATGAACAGCACGACGCCGACTACGGCCCAAATGGCGATGCGCTTGGCTCGGCTCAGTGTCTCGGTGCGCTTCCGCACCTTCTGCATCTCGGTCTGCTTGGCCTCGCGGTTCGCCCGCTGCCGTTCACGCTTCTCACTTGCCATGACGTCGGGCACTTTAGCGAAGACGCATACCCATCACCGCTCGATCGTCGCGGAGTTCAGGTACACCGACTCGAGCGGGGTACTCCGCTCGCCTGACGGGCCTACGGCGAGAGGCAGCGCGGCGATCGTGTCCAGGACCTCCATGCCGTTCGTGACCCGGCCGAACACGCTGAACTGCGGCGGCAGCGCTGCGTCGGCGAGCATGATGAAGAACTGCGAGCCTGTGGTCCCCGGACCGGCATTCGCCATGGCGACGACGCCCCTCTCGTACATGTAGTCCGCCGGCGGGTACTCGTCGGGAAGCACGTAGCCCGGCCCGCCCCTTCCGGTTGCGGTCGGGTCTCCGGCTTGCATCACGAACCCCGGTGCGACACGGTGCGACACCGTGCCGTCGAAGTAGCCCGACTCGGCGAGGAAGACGAATGAGTTCACGGTCTCTGGAGCGATCGAAGGGTCGAGCTCGACGGTGATGTCTCCGCAGGAGGTCGAGATGAGCGCGACAGGTCTGCTTTTCGGGTCGATGTCCATGTCTTCGGGCCCGGGGTACTGCACCTCCACCCGCTCGGCGGGTTGCTCAGCACCGCATGCGGTCGGCTGGGCCCGGAACCCCGCATAGTCGGTGGGTGGCGGTCCCGGCGGAGTGGTCGGGGCCGTCGACGTGGACGGAGCCGCCGTTGGCGTTGCCGCCGTGGACTCGGTTGGCGTTGCCGCCGTGGACTCGGATGTGGACGCATCATCGTCGCCGCCACACGCCGCCATGACGAGCGCAGTCGACACGATGAGCAGCAGGAGTTGGGAGGTTCTTCTTCTGAACATGGGCGGGGATGCTATCCGCAAAATCGGGGGCAACGGCGTGCGCCGGGTCGAACGCCCCTGTTGAGGTGGCCTCGAGGCTGCTTCAATGCACTCATGGACACCCTCACGCTTGACCAATGCCACACGCTCTTCGCCGAGGAGCACGTGGCCCATATGGGCGTGATCACAGCCGACGGTCCGTACGTAACGCCCATCTCGTATGTGTTCTTCGGCAGCCAGCTTGCCTTTCGCACGGCACCGGGGCGGCGCACCGAGGCGCTGGAGGTCGACCCGCGCGTTTCGCTCGAGGTCAGCCGCTACGAAGCCGAAACCGGGAGCTGGAGCAGCGCGATCGCCTCGGGGACGGTTCGCTTCGTTCGAGACGATCCTGCCAAGGAGCAGCTCGTCATCGATGGGCTGTTCGAGAAGTACCGCGATGCCTACGACAACCTGCTGTCGGTGCCGGCCGGGTTCCCACCGGGCATACGGTTCATCGTGGTCGTCGACATCGACGAGATCTCCGGCAGAACGTCGGGCGGCTTCATGGGCCCGCGAACCCGCCCAGGGCGCTTGTAGCCGACTTCCGCGAGTGCTCTGGATGGCAAGGGGTCACCGGTACACTCGCCGCCACCATGGGGACGATCGTTCAGAAATTTGGCGGCACCTCGGTCGGTGACGCCGATCGTATCCGCAACGTGGCACGCCGCATCGTCGACGCCCACAACGCAGGCAACCAGGTCGCCGTCGTCGTGTCCGCAATGGGCAAGTCGACGGACGATCTGATCGAGCTCGCCGCCGAAGTGAGCAACTCGGCCTACCCCCGCGAGATGGACATGCTGCTCACCGCGGGGGAGCGCATCTCGATGGCGCTGCTGGCGATGGCGATCCAGGATCTCGAGGTGCCGGCGATGAGCCTGACGGGATCGCAAGCCGGGATTCTCACGACGTCGGCACACGGCCAGGCCGAGATCATCGGGATCAGAGGCGATCGGGTGCGTGACGGACTTGCCGAGGGCAAGGTCGTGATCGTGGCCGGGTTCCAAGGCTTCAGCCCGGACTCGCGGGATGTCACGACCCTCGGGCGTGGCGGCTCGGACGCCACTGCGGTTGCTCTGGCTGCCACGTTGGATGCCGATGTGTGCGAGATCATCACCGATGTCGACGGCGTCTACACCGCCGATCCTCGGCTGATCCCCGATGCCGTCAAGCTCGATGAGGTGACGTACGCCGAGATGCTCGAACTGGCCGGCGCCGGTGCCGGCGTTCTCATGGCTCGATCCGTCGAGGTCGGCCGCCGCTACAACATTCCGATCCATGTCCGTTCGTCCTTCCACACCGGCGAGGGCACGTGGGTGAAGGAGGAAACGATGGAGGAACCGATCGTCAGGGGCGTTGCCCATGACACCAGCGACGCCAAAGTGACGATCCACGGCGTACCGGATCAGCCCGGTGTCGCCGCCGCTGTGTTCGAATCGCTTGCCGACGCAGGCGTCAACGTGGACATCATCGTCCAGAACGTCTCGCACGCCGGGACCACGGACATCTCGTTCACGGTCGCCAAGGTCCAAGCCGACCGTGCGATCGAGATCACCGCAGAGGTTGCGGGGAACCTCAACGCAAGGGGAGTCGACCTCGACCCCGACATCGCCACCGTGAGCCTCGTGGGTGCCGGCATGAAGTCGGAGCTCGGGATCGCCGGCAGGATGTTCCGGGTGCTGTCCGATCACGGCATCAACATCGACATGATCTCTACCTCTCCGATTCGCATATCCTGCGTGGTGAGGGGACGCGACGTGGAGGCGGCAGTGCGGAGCCTCCACGACGGGTTCTCGCTTGGGCCTCGATCCGAGGAGGACGTGTGAGCACAAAACTCCCCACCGTCGCCGTTGTCGGCGCCACAGGCGCTGTTGGCACGACGATGCTGTCGGTGCTCGAGCAGCGATCCTTTCCTGTCGCCCGACTCCGCCTGATGGCAAGCTCCCGCTCGGCAGGGCGGACGGTCCCTACTGCTTGGGGTGACGTGGTCATCGAGGACCTCGCTACGGCCGATCCGGCAGGAATCGACATCGCGCTGTTTTCTGCAGGCGGGACACGATCAAAGGAGCACGCCCCGCGGTTTGCCGGGGCGGGCGCAACCGTTGTCGACAATTCGTCCGCATTCCGCATGGATCCGAACGTTCCCTTGGTCGTGGCTCAGGTCAACGACTCTGCGATCAAGCAGCATCAGGGCATTGTCGCCAACCCCAATTGCACGACCATGGTCTTGATGATGGCCGCAGGCCCGCTCCACGAAGCGGCCCGAATCCGTCGGATGACGGCAACGTCCTACCAGTCCGTCTCCGGCTCTGGCCAGACCGGCATGGACGTCCTCAGCCACGAGCTCGACATCTTGGGCAAGGACCGTGGGCTGCTCGCCGAGGGCGGGTGGTCCGATCCCGGCGGCGACCTGTATGCCCGTCCCATCGGCTACAACGTGGTGCCCCACGCAGGCAACTTCACCGAGCAGGGGTACACCGACGAGGAGTGGAAGCTGGTCGACGAATCTCGGAAGATCCTCGAAGACGACGAGATCCTCGTGGAGCCGACATGTGTGCGAGTGCCGGTCATGGTGGGCCACGGCATAGCGGCGACGATGTTCTTCGCACGCCCGGTCTCACTGGCTGAGGCGAGCGAGCTTCTGGCCAGAGCTCCAGGAGCGCAACTGTGGGGAGACAGCAAGGTGCCGACGCCGCTGGACTCGGCAGGCATCGACGATGTCCTGATCGGACGCGTGCGGCCGACCGTCGGCGAAGCCGGAGGTATCAGCCTGTGGGCGGTAGGGGACAACCTGCGCAAGGGAGCCGCCCTCAACGCCGTCCAGCTCGCCGAGTTGCTGCTCGACTGAGGGACCACCGAGACGTGTCCCACCCGAACCCGTAGCCGGGGCTGTGGCTCCTGGGTCGATCGGCCCGTAGCCAAGCTCTCGTGGCCATCTAGGATGGGTCTTCGGCAGGGATCACCAGGGATCGACGTATGAAAGCCACCGCCTCCATCTTCATTGCCCGCCCGATCGCCGATGTGTTCGACTTCATCACGGACGTCGCCAAGATGCCTTCGTGGGTGACCGGGGTGCAATCGTCGCGGCGGGTTTCCGATGCCATGGGAGAGGGCGCTCGCTACGTGCTGGAGTACAACGGTGGCTGGCGCTCGTACGAGATCGAAGTGGTGGTGACCGGATACGACCCTCCGGCGCTGTTCGCCGCAACCACGGCGCGGGGACCCTTTGCGTTTGAAGGCACAACAACCCTCAAAGAAGTTGAAGGTGGCACCCGGGTCAGCAACCTCATCGAAGCCGGGCCGGACAGCCTGGCTTCCAGGATGGCTTCGCTCCTTCTGGGCTGGTTGCTGAGGCCGAGCATGAGTCGCCGCCTCCTCCGGGAGCTCCAAGCCCTTCAGAACAGCATCGAAAGCGACTCGAGCCTTCGCTCCTGAGCTGCCCGCGTCCTGACCTCGTGCCATTGCCTGGTGCGATGGACCCTCCGTATGCAAGAAAGCCGACGGCTCGCCGTCGGCTTTCTTGCTGATGGTCGGGACGGCCGGATTTGAACCGGCGACCTCATCGTCCCGAACGATGCGCGCTACCAAGCTGCGCCACGTCCCGATTCAGGGGATTGTACCGCGCTCGGGCGTGCGCTCAATCCGAATCTTGTCGATGCGATTTCGGTCCATGTTCAGCACCACCATCGTGATCCCCCCGATGGTGATGGACTCGCCCTCCTTGGGGATGCGGCCGGCAACGGCAAGGAACAGCCCCGCCGTGGTGGCGTAGGGGCCGTCCGGCAGGTCTTCGCCGAGAGCAGCCTCCAGATCTTCGATGGACAGCCTCCCGTCGGTCATCCACTGTTCCTGGGCAACGAGCACGATGCTGGGCTCACCGGGGTCGTATTCGTCTCTGAGTGTGCCGACGAGCTCGGCAACGAGGTCCTTGATGGTGACGATCCCCTCCACGCCTCCGTGCTCGTCGAGGATCACTCCGAACACCGAGCGCCTCGCCCGCATCTCCTGGAGCACGGACAGGATCGAAGCGGATTCGGGGATGAACCACGGAGGACGCAGCAGACTCGGGATCGCCCCCTCCGCAGATGGATCGGGCATCTGGAAGAGATCCTTCACATAGAGCAGACCCTCGATGTGGTCGAGGTCGCCGGACGACACCGGGAAACGGGAGTGACCCGTTGCGGCAATGCGCTCCCTCACGTCCTCCACCGTCACCGGCATGGTCAGGGAGGCGATCTGGACCCGAGGGGTCATGACCTCTCGCACCGGCCGGTCCGCCAGCGTGAAGAGTGCATCGAGGATCTCGTGCTCGACGGCCTCGATCTCTCCGCCTTCGACGCCGAGTTGGGCCAGTGCTCTGATGTCTGCCTCCGTGACGGCTGAGGCGCCTGCGGCCGCACTCAGCCCGAGGAGCCGCATGACTCCGCGAGTGATGGCGGTGAAGAAGCGAGCGATGGGTCCTAGCACTGTGGACAAGCGCCAGATGGTCGGGGCGACGGCCAGGGAGAACTGCTCGGGGTAGCGGGCGGCAAGGGTCTTTGGGGTGATTTCACCGACGACGAGGACGACTGCGGTAACGACGATCGTTGCCACCCACGGGCCCCATTGCTGCCCGAGGAGATCGATGAACAGCGTCGTGGCGACAGCGGCGCCCAAGATGTTGACCAGGTTGTTCGCCACCAGGATCGTGGACAGCAGCCGGTCGGGGTCGGCCACGAGCTGGACGACCCGCTCGCCCCTCTTGCCGTGCCCGGTGAGTTGATGGACCCGTTCGCGCCCGATGCCGATCAGCGCAGTTTCGGAACCCGAGAAGAATCCGGAGGCGATGGCCGTCGCCGCAAGAATCACGACGTAGAAGATCGAAGTCGGGCTCACGGCGCCCAGACCGTCACGGCTGACCAACCCCGCACTCGGGGAGGTTCTTCTGGGTTTGTGATCACCCTGAGGTCACCCCGCGTCGGCGGGGGCCGCAGCCGGCGCCGGCTCCTTCGAGAAAGCGGAGGTGAGCGCGGTTCGGATGTCGTGCGCAGTGAACGGCTTCACGAGCCAAGCCGCAGCTCCGGCCCGCTTGGCGAGGAACCCGTCGGCGGCGCGGTCGAGCAGCATGATCACGGGGAGATGATCGCGGCCGTCGGCGTTGGCCCGATCTCTGACGTCGCGGACAACGGCCATGCCGCCCATCGAGGCAACCTGCAGATCGACCACGACGGCGTCCACCGCCTCCGATGCCGCCACGGCCGCCGCTTGCGTCGGATCGTCCAGATCGATGAGCCCGAAGTCTGGGGCGGTGAGCGCAGCGTGCACCTCGTTGCGCACCCACGACGCGTCGGCCACCACAAGGATCTGTTGCATGGGTCCGATGCTAGTGCCCCTGCTGGCGACCCGGCGATGTCCGGTCGGGGGGACGCACGCGGGAACAGGTCCGTGGTCTGATTCTGGATGTGGGCGGCCGAGTCGTAACATCGCGCCGCTCATGCGTCACTCGATCCGACTCCTGCTCGCCGGCGTGTTCATCCTCGCCGGGCTTGCTCCTGCCCTGGCTGCTACGGGGGAGGATGCAGTCGTGGTCGCAGACGTCCGAGGGCCACTGGAGCAGAGGGCGCTCGACTTCCTCACGGACGTCGTCGAGAACGAGCCGGGACAGCTCGTCATCATCCAGATCAACAACCCTGGGATCGCATCGGGCGACCCTGAGGCGTTGTTTGCGGCCATCGCAGCGTCGGAACGCCCGGTTACGGCATGGGTGGGGCCGTCGGGGGCGCAGGCCTATGGCGGCGCAGCGCACCTCCTGGAGCTGGTCGCCTATGCAGGAGCCGCCCCCGGCGCCGAGGTCGGGTATCTGGTGCCGACCGTCGTCGGGCGTCCCGAGCTTCGTGTCCAGGCAGGCGGGGAGACTTCACTCGAGGACTTCGACGACAGCGCCGTGGTGGTGTCCGAGCCGATTGAAGGTCTCGTCGATGAGGTCGTGCCGACAATCGGCCAATTTCTCGCATCTTTGAACGAACGACCGCTTGCTACAGCAAGCGGTCCCGTTGCGGTCGTGACCACAGAGCCGGCGACGGCCGATGACGGGACCGAGATCGTGGTGGCATCGGTCGAAGTTCGGTTTCTCAAGCCGGGGCTGCTGACTCGTTTTCTGCGACTCGCGATGCGCCCAGAAGCCATGGTCTTCTTCCTGACGATGGGGCTGGCCGCCGCGGTTTTCGAGTTCTACGCAGCGGGTGTCGGCATCACTGCAGGTGTGGCCGTGTTGCTGCTGTTCCTCGCCGGGTTTGGCGTTGCCAGCCTCCCGATGAACTGGGTGTCCCTCGTGGTCGTGCTGCTCGGAATGGGCTTGTTCACGGTCGACTTCCAGAACTCGACGATCAGCTGGAGAGGCATTGTGGGCACGGCTTTCCTGCTGGGTGGCGGGCTCACGATCACTCGGGCAGCGCCGCAGTTCGGACCACGATGGTGGGCCGTGGTGCTCACGGTGATCGGCATCGCCTCGTTCTACATGGTCGCGTTGACCACGGTGGCGCGGTCTCGCTTTTCGACGAGGACCATCGGGCGGGAACATCTCGTCGGGAGGCACGGCGTCGCCGAGACGTCGTTTGATCCGATGGGGATCGTGGAGGTGGATGGCGCCCGCTGGCAAGCCCGCTCGCACCGCGCCGCCGGTGTTGGTCCCGGCGACCCAATCGAGGTCGTTGCCGTCAGCGGCATCATGCTCGAGATTGCGCCCGCAGACGCTGAACCGGCAAGTATTCGCGAATAGCAAGCGATTCTTCCAGGTATTCCCTTGTGCCGGTGGGATCTACTCGCTACCTTCATCCCGCTGTTGTGAGGCACCCCCCTTGGGTCTGGAGGTATCCCCCCGATGATGACGACTTCGCTCGACCGCACTTGGCAGCCGATTGCGCTTTGCCGAGGCAACCACTCCCATTTGTTCTTCCCCCCGAGTACGCAGGAGCGGAAAGACGAACGAGAGAGGCGAGAGATTCGAGCAAAGTCGATCTGCCAGATCTGCCCCGTCAAGACACAGTGCCTGGAGTACGCGATGACGATTCGCGAGCCCTACGGCATCTGGGGTGGCTTCACCGAAGCAGAGCGTCGTCAGCGGGTTGCTTCGGCCGCCGTCTGAGCGTGCGGACATCGCCGCGACGCGATGTCCAACCCTGGTTGTCGAGCCACTCGAGGAGCGGCACCGCGTGGCGTCTCGAGATGCCCATCGTGTCGCGGAACTCGCTGACGGTGAACCCGTCCGCAAAGCCCTCGAGGCGGTGCAGGATCTCAGCGATCTGCTCAGGCAGGTACGCCACATCGTTGCCGACGATGACGAGCGCGTCGTCGCGGACGATGGCATGCAGCAACTCCCGGTCGAGGTCGAGTGACGAGAGCCGGGGAACCGCCAGGCCGGCTGCAGCGAGCCGCTGCTGCGCCGTCTCCCAAGTCCGTTCGTGCTCTGGAGTCCACGTCACACCAAACGTGGTGAGACGGACGGTGGCGCCCTCCTGGGTGAGCCCGCTGCCCTCTGCGGTGATCAGCAGTTCGAGCACGGGCTGATCGACGCCAGCTGCTGACGCCAGGGTTGCGGCGGGAATGCCGGGGCGCATCGGGTTGGCGTCGTGGAACGCTTCGGTCACTTCCACCAGCTTTGCGAGCGTGGCTTCGGCATGGGGGGGCGTCATGACGAGGTCGTTGACGGCGATGGCATCGGAGACCGCGCCGCCGCCGGTGTCGAGGTCCAACTCCGACCTGGTCGCAGCTCCTCTGATGTCGAGCAGCGCTGCGGCCCAGGCATCGCGGTCGGCGCCGAGCACCGCGGTGAGCGCCTGAGCAGCCTCAGCCGCTTTGCTGGCCGCAGGAGGTCGCGGATCGAGCACGACACCCCCCGCCACCACGGCACGCCTGCCGACTTCGCGTACGACAAAACGATCGCCCATGCGCAACGGAACCGGCTCGTCGAGCGTCAGCAGCGCCGCCGTGGGGCCCTCCACTCGCTTGCCGCCCAGCAACCGGACGCCGGCGGGCCAGTGCCCGCTGCCCGCATGGAGGTGGTAGGCGCCGCGGTCGGTGACGGCACCAGGCCACGCCCGTACCGGCTCCAGGCGAGCCAGCAGCCGTCGGGTTGCGGCGAATGCCCCTGCGGCACCGAGCATCGTCCCCCTCGGTACCTCCGCACGGTCGATTCCGGTCAGGTTGAGGGCCACACGATTCCCAGGACCGACCACATCGACCTCGGTCTCATGGCTCTGGATGGTGCGGACTCTGGCCTCGCTCCCTCCTGGCCAGAGCGCAACGGTATCGCCCTTCTGAACCGGTCCCTCTGCCAGGGTCCCGGTGACCACCAGCCCTGCGCCACCGACGAGGAACGCTCGATCGACCCACATCCGAGCCCGTCCAATGTCCTGCGGCGCTCCTGCGGCATCGAGCTCGGCGGCGAGTGCACGGCGGAGATCGTCGAGGCCATCCCCCCGCAGCGCGGACACCTGGACGACCGGCCATGTGGCCAGCGTCGTGCCCTCGGTGTGCTCGGCCACCTCGGCAGCGGCGAGCTCGGCGAGATCGGGATCGACGAGGTCGACCCGGCTCAATGCGACGACGCCGTGGGCGACGTGCAAAGCATCGAGGATCGCCAGGTGTTCTTCACTCTGCGGCATCCAGCCCTCGTCGGCGGCCACGACGAAGAGCGCCACGTCCACTGCGCCTACCCCTGCCAGCATGTTCTTGATGAAGCGCTCGTGACCGGGGACATCGACGAAGCCGGCACGGTGTCCGCCGATGTCCGTCCAGGCGAAACCGAGGTCGATGGTGAGGCCGCGGCGCTTCTCCTCTTCCCACCGGTCGGGGTCGCGACCCGTCAACGCGGTCACCAGCGTGGACTTTCCATGGTCGACGTGGCCGGCCGTGGCGACGATGGGCATCAGGCGAGCGCCGCCGCAACGTGCCCGTCGTCTTCTGGATTCACCGTCCGCAGATCAATCATCAGGCGGCCATCGTGACGTCGCGCCAGGATCGGCGGGTCCGCATCGAGGAGGCGGCGCCAGAGCTCATCTGGTCGATCGGCGACCGCCAGGACCGGGGTGGGGATCGTCTCGCCCGGCACAGAGCCGGCCCCGGGCAACGAGGCTCCCATCACGACCTCTGTCGAGCCGGCGACTTGCGACCTGATGCTGTCGATCCGGGCGGTCAGGGCCTCGGTGTCGAGGCTCACCATGCTCCAGAAGGGGATCTCGGCGCCTCGCCCTGCGCCGTAGAGCTCCAGCGTGACGACGAGGGCCGCCAGCGTGGGACCGTCGAGCCGCAGCGCCCGCATCATCGGATGTCGTGCGATGCTGTCGACCAGCGCCGCCGAGCCGGCGATCACGCCTGCCTGCGGTCCACCAAGCAGTTTGTCGCCGCTGAAGAGCACAACGTCGGCGCCGGCCTCCAAGGTCTGCCGAACTCCGGGTTCAGCGGCTAGCCACGCCGGGGGTGGTCCAGCCAACCACGGCGTCCGCACGTCGAGCAGACCGCTTCCGACATCGGCGACGAAAGGTGTGCTCCCTTCGTGAGCGAGCGCAGCGAGCTGCCGGTAGCCCACCTCCTCTGCGAACCCTTCGACGCGGTAGTTGGACGGGTGCACTTTGAGAACCAGCTCGGCCTCGCCGATCCGGGAGGCGTAGTCGGAAGGGCGCGTGCGATTGGTCGTGCCCACCTCGAGCAGCCTCGCCCCCGAGGCCGCCATCAGCTCTGGCAGCCGGAAGGAACCACCGATCTCGATGAGCTCTCCTCGGGAGACCAGCACGTTGCCTGGTGCTGCGAGGGCCGCCAGGCACAGGAGCAGCGCTCCCGCGTTGTTGTTGACCGCAAGGCCCGCCTCGGCGCCGGTCACGGCCCTGAGGAGCTCGTCGAGATAGGTGTGTCTGCCACCTCGCCGCCCGGCAAGCAGGTCGAACTCGACGTTGCCGTACCCACGGGCGACCGCCGAAGCGGCGGCTGCGGCCTCGTCATGGAGCGGCGCCCTGCCGAGGTTGGTGTGCAGCAGCACCCCGGTGGCGTTGACGATGCGCTGCGGCCGCCTGGCGACCAGCCGCCTGAGCGTCTGCCGGGCCACCGTCTCGGGATCGACGTCGCCCTGGGTGCGGGCGTCTTCGATGGCGCTGCGCACCGTTGCCACGACGATGGGGAGCGGCAGGTCCTTCAGACCCGGTTCGCTCACCAGCGATCGGGCGAGGACGTCGACGGAAGGCAGCCTGCGCACGCTCACAGTCGGGAAGCCTACCGGTGCCGGTATCCTCTCCTTCGTGCGCACCATGCCCACGCTGTTTGTGCTGTTCACCGTCGTCCCGCTGATCGAGATCGCCCTCTTCATCGTCGTGGGCGATCGGCTGGGTCTCGGGCCCACGATCGCGTTGGTCGTCATCACCGCTCTGCTCGGATCAGTGCTGGTGTCCAGGCAGGGTCGGGGTCAACTCCAGCGAATACAGTCGACCGTGGCTGCCGGCGGCTTTCCCACGAAGGAGCTCGCCCACGGGGCCATGATCCTGGTGGCCGGCGCACTCATGATCACCCCAGGCTTTTTGACCGATGCGGTCGGATTCCTCCTCCTCGTCCCGCAGGTGCGAGAGGCCGTTCGTCGCTACGGCAGCAAGCGGATGCAGGGCAGGGTGCAGATCCTGTGATGCCTGCGCCCCGTCCGTCTTCGAGCCTGTGCCTGCTGCGCGGTACCGCAGCCGGGTGCGAGGTGCTGATGGCACAGCGCGGGCGCGGCGCTCGCTTCATGGGCGGCGCCTGGGTATTCCCCGGTGGGGTCGTCGACGAGAGTGATGGCGGAGGCGAGGCTCGCGCTGCCGTAGCGGGTTGCGATGACGCCGACGACGTTGCCTGGAGGGCGGCGGCACTCCGCGAGCTCGTCGAGGAAGCCGGCGTCTGGCTCAGCAGAGAGCCTTTCACGCTGGCCCCGGACGACCGTCCGCACGGTGTCGAGATCTACAGAGCTGCCGGCACGTCGGACCAGAGGTTTGCCGGCGCCGACCTGGCGTGGTTTTCGCGGTGGATCACCCCGACCATGGTCCCCGTCCGTTTCGACGCCCGCTTCTACGTCGCCGAGGTGGGTGGCGGGATCGATGGGATCGCCGACGGCCGGGAGATGGATGCGGTTGCGTGGGTCGAGCCCGGCGAGGCGCTGGAGCGTGCAGCCGCAGGGGGTTTCCTCCTGCCGTTGCCGACTCGCAGGACGCTGCAGCATTTTGCCCAACTTGGTTCCCCACGAGCGATTCTCGAGTACGCCCGATCGCTCGATGTGGTCCCACCGATCCAACCTCGCATCCGCACAATGCCCGCCGGCGCCATCGAAGCCGTGTTGCCGGGCGAACCGGGGTTCGAGGATCTCGCCGACCTTCCGCCTGATGCTGAGACGTGGGCGAACGCAGTGCGGGTGACGACGACGACCGGCGAGCCCATTCCGGAGCTCGGCGGGTGAGCACTTCTGCCGTGGTCGGTCGCTGATGCGTGTCGAGAGAGTGCTCGCCCCCAACCCCGGGCCGTACACGGGCCCGGGAACCAACACCTACGTCGTGGAAGACGACGGCCGGTCGGTGGTGATCGACCCCGGTCCCGTCCTCGACCTTCACCTTGCGGCCATCGAGTATGCGCTGGGCGAGACCGCGCCGCTCGCCGTGCTCGTCACCCACACCCACCCCGACCACGCACCTGCCGCCAACCCCCTCGCCGCCCGGTTGGACGTTCCTGCCTACGGGTTTGATCGCGGCCCCTCTTTCGAGCCCGACTCCCGGCTTGCGGACGGCGACACCATCGCGGTCGGTCGCACCGAGCTCACGGTGGTGCACACCCCCGGCCATACCGCGGACCACATCTGCTATCTCGGCGGAGCGGTGCTGTTCACGGGCGATCACATCATGGGCGGATCGACGGTGATCATCGAGGACGCCGCCGCGTACATGGACTCCCTGCACAAGGTCCTGGCGCTGCAGCCTGAGCACCTCTACCCGGGTCATGGTCCCGAGATTCCCGATGCGGCGAAGATGGTCGAGGCCTACATCGCGCATCGGACGATGCGCGAGGACCAGATCGTTGCGTCGGTCGCGGCGGGGGCCGGCACCGTGGAGGACATCGTGTCCACCGTCTACGCGGGTCTCGATGCCGCACTCGTTCCGGCGGCGACGATGCAGGTCAAAACGCAGCTGAGAAAACTCGCCGCTGAAGGACGGTTAGAGTTCCCGGGCGACGGCCCGGTCGGGGGAGCCGTCATTCGACTTCCAGAGGTGTCTTCATGAAGCGTCTCATTGCCGTCATCGTCACCGTGCTGCTGCTCACGGCGCCCGCGTATGCAGCTACGGGCGACGACGAGATCACCCCTGCAGACGTTGCGGCTGCTGCCGAGCGCCGCAAAGCGGTGTCCCGCGAGCTCAACGAGATCACTGCCGAGTACGACACCGCCGTCAACCTCGCCGCCAACACCGAAGACCAACTCCAACTGCTCGGTGTGGAGATCTCCGTGGCCGAGCGTGCCTTGTCGGACCTGAAGATCGAGGCCCTCGACGTGGCCCGAACCATGTACATGGAGGCCGGGGCGGGCACAGGCCTCGCCGTGCTCGATGCGGGTTCGATCAACGATATCCCGGTCCGCACCAGCTATCTGGAGACGTTGTCGGAATCGAGTGACGCCACGCTGAGCCGGCTGCTGGCCCTCGAGGCTGCGATGGGGGATCAGCAGGCGCTTCTGGACTCGTTGCTCATTGAACAGGAGAGCGCCGTTGCCGAACTCGATGTGCTTGCGGTGGAGATCCTCGAGAAGCTGGGCGCCGCCGACCAGGAGTACAACGCGATCGCATCGGCGTACGCCGCTCAAGAGGAAGCCAAGCGCCGCGCCGCCGAAGAAGCTCGCCGCCGCGCCGAGGAAGAGGCTCGACGGCGCGCCACCTCGACGACAGCGCCCCCGGGTACCAACGCTCCAGGCGACGACGTGACGACCACAACGACCGGCGTTGTGACGACGACCCCACCGCCACCGCCTCCTCCGGTTTCGGGGGGACGGGCATGCCCGGTCAACGGTGCGGTGTCGTTCACCGATACCTGGGGTGCTCCTCGGTCGGGCGGCAGATCCCACCAAGGTGTCGACATGATCGCGTCGCGGGGCACGCCGCTCGTTGCCATCGAATCGGGAGTGATCTCGAGGCTGTCCAACAGCTCGCTCGGCGGAATCACCATCTGGCTCGGTGGGAACAGCGGAGACAGCTACTACTACGCCCACCTCGACGGATACGCCGCCGGCTTGTCGTCGGGGCAGGCCGTCTCCGCAGGCCAGCTCATCGGGTATGTGGGGAACTCGGGGAACGCCCGCTACACGGTCTCCCACCTGCACTTCGAGCATCACCCCGGCGGCGGCTCGGCCATCAACCCCTACCCCCTCGTGGCCGGCCTCTGCTTCTGAGCATCTGAGAAGGCGGCACCGGGAGGCCTGCAACAATGGCCGTATGCCGTGGTTCTGGATCATCGCCGGGGTCGTAGCGGCTGCTGCCGTCTACGGGCTACACCGCTTGGCGTTGTGGGCCGAGAGTCGAGGCTGGATCTACTACAAGAACAAGCGCCGGCCTCCCGGCCTTGGTCTGAGCATGATCGGGCAGATCTACCAACCCGCGATCGAGCATACGGTCGAGGAGGAGCAGTCGACCAAGCAGAAGGCCGATCAGGACGATTCCGGCGACAAGCCCGACCCCGGATCCCACCTGATCATCGAGCTGCCGCCGGATCGCTGAGGGCGCGAGGCCTTCAGCGGGCGGTCGGGATCAGCTGCTCGAGCTGCTCGGCGAGGAGGGCGATCCGTGACGTGCAGGTTTCGTCCTCTGCGGGCGGTACGAGCTCGGTGAGCCGTGCGGCCGCCGCGGTCAGTGCCTTCGCCGCTGCGGAGTCGGCCTGAGCACGCACGACGGGCTCGCCGTCGTCGCCGCCCGTCACGACGAAGGGGTCGAGCGGTATCTGCCCGATGAGCGGTACACCAAGGTCGTCGGCGAGCTCGCGGCCTCCGCCCTTGCCGAACAGGTCGTAGTGGCGCCCCTCTTCGGTGGTGAACCCCGACATGTTCTCGATGACACCGACGACCGGCATGAACGATCTCCTCGCCATGTCGGCGACCCGGGCTGCCACCCTTTGCGCCGCACGCTGCGGCGTCGTCACGACCACCATTTCGGCTTGGGGTAGCAGCCGGGATAGTGCCATCTGGATGTCGCCTGTGCCCGGCGGCATGTCCAGCACCAGGTATCCGAGGTTCTGAGGCCAGGCCACATCGTGAAGGAACTGTTCCAGCGCCTTCGACAACATCAACCCTCGCCACATGAGTGCCGTGTCCTCGCTGTCGACGATCAAGCCCGTTGATACGAGGTGCAGCCCTTGGGCGACGCCGGGGACGATGCTGCGATCTTCGGTCGCTTCCAGGCGCATCCCGTTGGCGCCCAGCATTCGGGGAATCGAGAACCCCCAGATGTCGGCGTCGAGCAGACCGACCTCGTGGCCCTGATCCGCGATGGCCAAAGCAAGATTGACGCTCAGGGACGACTTGCCGACGCCTCCCTTGCCGCTGCTGACGGCGATCACGCGGGTGAGCGGGCTGACCCGGGTCTGGGCCGCCTCCTCTCTGGCGTGCCTCCTGGCGCGTGTCATCAGTGCCGACCGCTCCGTTTGGGTCATCGCTGTTGTTTGGACGACGACCTCTCGGACGCCCGGCATGGCACCGACCTTGCGCGTCACGTCGTTTTCGATCTGATCCCGCATCGGGCAGGCGGCAATGGTCAATGCGATCTTCACCGTCACGGTGTCGCCGTCGACGATGACGTCTTTCACCATGCCAAGCTCGACGATGTCCGTGCCGAGCTCCGGGTCGATGACGCCGCGCAGTGCGGCTTCGATGGCGGCTGTTTCCGGCATGGCGCCATCTTATGCCGCAATGAGCCATTAGCACTATCCCGATAGGGTGAATTGAGGGCGTATACTCCTCGTGCACCACTGCTTCATCTCCAGGAGGTCTTCGGACCGTGATCACGAACGAACCGACTACCGAAGAGACCGTTGTGGCGCCGGTGATGCTCACCGATGCCGCGGCCGAGAAGGTCCGCGAGCTGATCGAAGCCGAGGGCGATCCTTCGCTTGCGCTGCGCCTCGCGGTCCGCCCGGGGGGCTGTTCGGGGTTTTCGTACGACATGTTCTTCGACAGCAAGATCGACGACACCGATGTCGTGACCGAAAACGGTGGGGTGCGCCTCGCTGTTGACGCCGAGTCTGCGGCGATGCTGGGTGGCGCCTCGATCGACTTCAAGAACCAGGGTCTGCAGGGTGCAGGGTTTGCGATCAACAACCCCAACCAGCAACGTAGCTGTGGGTGCGGGCAGAGTTTCTGCTGACCGCTGACCGCTGCGACAAGCGGCGTTCGTTGCTCCATCGGTTTCAAGGCTCAATCGCGCCACGCACCGCGTTCTAGGGTGGGTTCCTGCACGACGTCCCGAGGATCGGAGCCCTTCGCCATGCCCAAGACCATCCATCAGCCACCGTCTGCGCCGCCGGCAGCGGGACCGTACTCCGTCGCCACAGAGGCCAACGGCTTCGTCTTCATCTCCGGACAGGTCGGCTACGACACCGCCTCAGGTGGCATCGCTCAGGGCGGGGTGGTCGCCGAGTGCCACCAGGTGATGAAGAACCTCGGGTCGATCCTCGCCGACCTCGATCTTGGCTACGGCGACATCGTCAAGACCACCATCTTCCTCAACGACATCGACGACTTCAGTGCGGTCAACGAGGCTTACGGGTCGTACGTCGCAGCCGCCAAGCCTGCTCGCTCCACGTTCCAGGTGGCAGCGCTGCCCCTCGGTGCGCTGATCGAGATCGAAGTGATCGCGGCGCGGTGACGATCCCCTAGCATCGGGCTCTCCCGCTGGTTCTTGGAGGTCCCTGTGAATCGTGACGCCATCCTCTCCGCACTCGGTCTGTCCGATGAGAACTCGGGGCTCTACGTCGGCGGCTGGAGAGCCCCCTCAGGCGACGTACTGACGAGCGTGAACCCTGCGACCGGCGAAGCGATCGCAGGCGTCATCCAGGCAACCGTGGACGATTACGACGTAGCTGTGGAAGAGTCGATCGAGGCCTTCGAGGAGTGGCGGATGCTGCCCGCACCTCGCCGCGGCGACTACGTGCGCCGGATCGGCAATGCCCTCAGAGAGTACAAGGAGCCCCTCGGGGCGCTGGTTGCGCTCGAGAACGGCAAGATCAAGGCGGAGGGCGAGGGCGAGGTCCAGGAGATGGTCGACGTGGCCGACTTCGCCGTGGGGTTGTCCCGCCAGCTCTACGGCCTCACCATGACGTCGGAGCGTCCCCGGCACCGGCTGTACGAGCAGTGGCATCCGCTCGGGCCCGTCGGCGTCGTCACGGCGTTCAACTTCCCGGTGGCGGTGTGGAGCTGGAATGCGCTCATCGCTGCCGTGTGCGGTGACTCCATCATCTGGAAACCCTCTTCGCAAACGCCGCTCGCTGCGGTGGCCGTCACGAATATCGTGCACGAGGTGATGGAGGGCTCGGGCTTCGAGAGCGTGTTCGGGCTCACGATCGGACGCGGCTCCACGGTGGGTGATCGGTTGATCAACGACCGCCGGGTCCCCCTCATCTCGGCGACGGGCTCGTGCACCATGGGTGAGAAGGTGGGTACGGCAGTCGCCAAGCGCCTGGGCCGCTCCCTCTTGGAGCTCGGCGGCAACAATGCCATCGTCGTCATGGACGACGCCGATCCTGATCTGGCCACCAGAGGCGCCCTTTTCGCCGCAGTCGGCACGGCCGGTCAGCGCTGCACCTCATTGCGACGGCTCATCACGCATCGCGGGATCTCCGACCAGCTCGCCAAGCGGCTCGCCGAGGTATACGCCCAGGTGACGATCGGCGATCCGCTCGCCGACGACACGCTGATGGGCCCGCTGATCAATCAGGCTGCCGTCGACACGTTTGTCGCCGCGGTGGGGATCGCCAAGGAGCAGGGGGGAGAGGTGCTGTTCGGTGGCAACGCCCTCGACCGGCCCGGGTACTTCGTCGAGCCGACCATCATCAAGATGCCGGCCGACGCTGCGATCCTCGAAGTCGAGACCTTTGCGCCGATCCTGTACCTCATCGAGTTCGACACCTTCGACGAGGCGATGGCCATTCACAACAACGTCCCGCAAGGGCTGTCGTCGGCCATCTTCACCGACTCCATGCGCACGGCAGAGCAGTTCTTGTCCCACGAAGGGTCGGACTGCGGCATCGCCAACGTCAACATCGGCACGTCGGGTGCGGAGATCGGTGGTGCGTTTGGCGGCGAGAAGGAGACCGGCGGGGGCCGTGAGTCCGGTTCGGATGCCTGGAAGGTCTACATGCGCCGCCAGACCGTCACCGTCAACTGGAGCGACGATCTCCCCCTGTCCCAGGGCATAACCTTCGGCTGAGGGCTCTGCGACGCCGAGCCATGACCCTCTCAGTACTCGTCGGGGATGAACGTCTGCTCGTGCATCGGGGGGCGCACGTAGGGAAGATCCTTGCGGTCCGGGAGGTCGACCGGGTCGGGAACGACGTCTTCATACGGGATCTGCGACAAGATGTGGCTCATGCAGTTGAGTCGTGCTGTGCGCTTGTCGTCTGAGGGCACGACGAACCACGGTGCCTGCTTGATGTCCGTGTACTGGAATGTGGTGTCCTTCGCCATCGAGTAGCGCACGTAGAGACGGTGCTCTTCGAGGTCCATGTCGGACAGCTTCCACCGCTTCAGCGGCTCCTCGTTGCGCGACTCGAAGCGGCGGCGTTGCTCTTCCCAGCTGACGGAGAACCAGTACTTGAGCAGGATGATGCCCGACCGCACCAGCATCCGCTCGAACTCGGGACAGCTCCGCAAGAACTCCTGATGCTCCTGCTCGCTGCAGAACCCCATGACCCATTCGACGTTGGACCGGTTGTACCAACTCCGGTCGAACAAGACCATCTCGCCTGCGGCAGGGAGATGAGTCACGTAGCGCTGGAAATACCACTGGGTGCGTTCGCGCTCCGTGGGTTTGGGGAGAGCGACAACGCGGACAATTCGGGAGCTGGTCCGCTCGGTGATGCGCTTGATCACACCACCTTTGCCGGCCGAGCCGCGACCTTCGAACACGATCGCCACCTTGAGGCCCTTCTGCTGGACCCAGTACTGGAGCTTGACCAACTCCTCCTGGATCCGCGCCAGCTCCGTTTCGTAGAACGCCTTCTTGAGCCTTCCCGTCGCCGTGTAGTTCTCGATCCCGGCCGGCATCGATTTGAAGACGGGGTCGTCGGCCCCCGCCGGCAGCGTCGATGCAATCTCGATGGTCTTCTTGGGCTTCGACACACGACTCCTCAGGCAGACGCAATCGAGCCTAGTGCGGATAGGCAGGGGCGGTGGTCCCGAAACGGACCGGACTCCGAGGAGACGCCCATGTACCGCCCGTTCAACCGAAGCGGTAGCCGACGCTGCGGACCGTGACGATCCAGCGGCTGCGCTCTTCGCCGAGTTTGGCTCGCAGCCTGCGGACGTGGACGTCGACGGTCCTGGAGCCGCCGAAATAGTCATAGCCCCACACCCGCGACAGGATCTGCTCCCGGCTCCACACCCGGCCCTGGTTCTCCACGAAGAAGCGGAGCAGCTCGTATTCCATGTACGTCAGGTCCCGCGGCTCGCCCCCGACGGTCGCCTGATAGGTCGCCGTGTTGAGCTCCAAGTCGCCATGCCGGATCACGTCCTCGGCTCCGCCCTCGAGCCCAGGCGACCCGGCCAGGCGATGCAGCCGAACCACGAGCTCGGCGCCGTCGATGGGGGAGAGGATGAAGTCGTCGCAGGCCTCGGTTTCGCCGAGGTCCAAGGTCCTGGTGCGGTCTGCAACGAGTAAAACGGGCAGCTCGAGTTCGGTGCGCAGCTTGGCGCCCATGCCCAGGACCAGCCCCAGGTCGTCATGGATCTCCACAACGGCGGCGGCCCATCCGCTCTCCGGCTTGCGCTTGGCCACGTCCCCGAGGGACTCGATCGGGACTGGCTGAATGCCGGCCTCGAGAAGCGCCCCAATCAATGCCTGGCTCGGAGTGGGAGGGAAGATTGCCACAAACATCAGAGCACCGGCAGGTAGGCCTTCAGCTCGAACTGCGACACATGGCTCTGGTACGCCTCCCACTCCTCGCGCTTGTTGCGGAGAAACCACTCGAACACGTGCTCGCCGAGCGTGGCCCGCACGAGGTCCGATCGCTCCATCTCGTCGAGGGCCTCTGCCAGGTTGCTCGGCAGGCGGTGGACGCCGGCCGCGGCAGTCGGCCCCTCAGCGGCCTCCTCGGGGAGCTCGTACCCGTTTTCGATGCCGGCGAGCCCTGCAGCGAGGATCAGCGAAAACGCGAGGTAGGGGTTGCACGCCCCGTCGGGTGACCGATATTCGATCCGGCTTGCGTTGGCCTTTCCCTTCTTCGCAGACGGCACGAGCACGACGGCAGATTGGTCGTGACGGCCCCACTGCTCGTACACGGGCGCATCGAAGCCGGTGACCAAGCGCTTGTAGGAGTTGACCCACTGATTGGTGACGGCGGTGATCTCTCGTCCGTGGTGGAGCAGTCCTGCAATGAAGCCGCGAGCCACCTTGGACAACCCGTACTCGGCGTCTTCCTCGTAGAAGACGTTCTCGTCGTCCTGGAACAGCGACAGATGCAGGTGCATGCCGCTGCCGTCGTAGCCCTCGAGCGGCTTGGGCATGAACGTGGCGTAGATGTCGTGCTCCATCGCCACCTCCTTGACCGCCAACCGTGTCGTGACGATGTTGTCCGCCATCGTGAGCGCATCGGTGTGGCGCAGGTCGAGTTCGTGCTGGCTCGGCGAGACCTCGTGATGCGAAGACTCGACGGGGATGCCCAGCCGTTCCAAGGTGATGATGGTGCGGCGCCGGTACTCCTGAGCCACATCGAGCGGGGTCAGATCGAAGTATCCGCCACGATCGAGGACCTTCGGCTTCGGTCCCGAGTCGCGAAAGTAGAAGTACTCGATCTCGGGTCCGACGTAGAAGCTGTACCCGAGCTCGTGCGCACGTTCGAGGTTGCGGCGCAACACCCAGCGCGGGTCGCCCTCGAACGGCTCACCCTCCGCGGTCTCGATGTCGCAGAACATCCTGGCGACCCCGGCATCTCCGTCGCGCCACGGCAGGATCTGAAATGTCGTCGGATCGGGCCGTGCCAGCATCTCGGTCTCGTGGCGGCGGGAGAAGCCGTCGATGGCCGAGCCGTCGAAGCGCATGCCTTCCTCGAAAGCCGTCTCCAGCTCTGCAGGGGTGATGGCAAACGACTTGAGCAGCCCCAAGATGTCGGTGAACCACAGGCGGATGAACCGCACACCGCGTTCTTCCACGGTGCGGAGCACGTACTGTCGCTCGTTGCCCATTCGGCCTCCTGGTACTGCGGACTGGCGGCGGCTCGCGCCGGCGATTCACCACTCCGCCGGCTCGTGCCGTCATCGTATGCCGGGCGGCGGTCGATGGTCCAGCCCGGCGTGGACCTGAAACACAGCGTTCACAGGGCAGTTACCGGGTAGAAACTGCGTGTTGCCATCATCATGCCCTCAAGCAGGCAGTCACGCGCACACGAGGAGACGGACAGCTATGCCATACCGGGCTGAGTACATATGGATCGACGGGCAGAAGCCCACCGGCAAACTGCGATCGAAGACAAAGGTCGTTCCCGACGGCGCCGAGCCCCCCATCTGGGGTTTTGACGGCTCATCGACCGAGCAGGCGCCAGGGAGCGATTCGGACTGCGTGCTGAAACCCGTTCTGGTCAAGCCCGACCCGATCCGCGGTGGTGACGACGTCCTGGTGATGTGCGAAGTCCTCAACACCGACATGACGCCACACACCACCAACACCAGAGCCGATTGCCTGGCGACCTACGAGCGCTACAAGGACCACGAGCCTTGGTTTGGCATCGAGCAGGAGTACACCTTCTTCAAGGACGGCAGGCCGCATGGGTGGCCGGTCGGCGGCTACCCGGCGCCGCAGGGTGGCTACTACTGCGGTGTCGGCGCCGACGAGATCTGGGGCCGAGATGTGGTTGAGGCGCACACGACGGCGTGCATGGAAGCCGGGATCGAGATCTCCGGCACCAACGCCGAGGTGATGATCGGTCAATGGGAGTTCCAGGTCGGCCCGCTCGACCCGGTGGCGGTCTCCGACCAGCTGTGGCTCTCCCGCTGGCTGCTGTATCGGGTTGCCGAGGACTACGACATCTCAGCTCACCTCAACCCCAAGCCTGTCGAAGGCGACTGGAACGGTGCGGGTGCCCACACCAACTTCTCCACCAAGGAGATGCGGGAGTCGTATCCGCCGATCATCGCGGCGTGTGAGGCGTTGGGGAAGAAGGCCGATCTCCACATCGAGAGCTACGGCGCCGGTATCGAGCGCCGTCTCACCGGTCTCCACGAGACCGCACCGTGGACCGAATACAGCTACGGCGTCTCCGACCGTGGTGCCTCCGTGCGGATTCCATGGCAGGTCGAGCAGGAGCAGAAGGGGTACATCGAAGATCGGCGTCCCAACGCCAACTGCGATCCGTACGTCGTGACGAGGCTCATCACGGACACCGTGTGCTCGGCGCTCGAGCAGGGCTGAGTCCCACTGCGGGAGCGCAGGTACGACCAACGGGGGGCGGCTACAGCCGCCCCCCGTTCGCTTCTCACCTCATGACCAGGATTGGTCGAGCGACCCATATCGGAACGGACAGGATGGCCGCCACCAGGTGTCTCACCTACGTGGGTGTCCAGTTCCGGTTGCACCGGAGGGCCGCGCAAGGTTGGGGCCGGTGACAACAGGGCTGCGGCACCCGCCGCCAATTGGCAGCGGAGAGAGGGCTGCAGGTGGCCTTCGCGCTGCGGCCGTGTCGTGCGTCGGCGGCGTCAGCCCCCGACAGCACTCCTCGACAAGTCGAGACCGCTCTCGAGGTCCGCTGCTGTCGTGACGTAGGTGTCGAGCGCACCAAGTCGTTTGTCCGCCGTTGACGAGTTGACCAGACCGTCGAGCATGTCGGCTGCTGCCGTTGTCATGGTCTGCGCAGACGTGATCACCACGTTCCATGCCTCGGTCGCCGCCTCGGGAACCACTTGATCGCTGATTTCGGTTGCGAGTGCCGCCGTCTGATTCTGCACCTCGGTCAGGGCGTCCCTGGTATCGCCGAAGTCTGCGGTACGTGCATCCCAGTCGTCGTTGATGCGCTGAGCTTCCGCCGCAAGCTCTGCCGTGCGAATCGAGTAGTCATCTGTGGCGAGCAGGAACACCGCAGCGTCGTCGGGGATCGTCGTGGTCGATCCGGTGTCGGTGCCGTCACCGTCGGTCCCGTCGCCCGTGCCGCCATCCGTACCGTCTCCCGGTACAGTCGTCGCGGTGGTGTCCCCTGTCGTGTCCGTGGAATCGGACGGAGGGAGTGCGTTGACGAAGAGGTACGTGAATCCCACCAGCCCGGCGATGACGAGGGGGAGAATCCAGCGACCGTGTTTTGGATCTTGCCTGCTCACCGGCGCAAAGATAGTCCCAACCGGGACGACGCAGGTGCATGTGCGACGATGGCGGCCTGCAACGGGCCCCGTGGGTAGGGTGGCGTCATGGAGATCGAAGGTCGCAATGCTCTCGTCACCGGCGGGGCAACCCGGGTGGGAAGGGCCCTCACGCTCGCCCTCGCCGGTGCGGGCGCCAACGTCTACATCCACTACAATCGGTCCGCGGGTCCTGCAGAAGAAGCCGCCGCAGCCGTAACGGATGTGGGCGGCAGAGCGGCCATTGGCGCCGCGAACCTCAGCGACCCTGCTGTGGCAGCCAGTCTCATCGAGGCGGCGACGGCGGCGCTCGGCCCGATCTCCATCCTGATCAACAGCGCATCGGGGTTCCCCGAGGACACGCTCGAGACTGCAACCCTCGACGGTGTGCGCAGCACCCTGGACCTCACGTTGTTGAGCCCGATGTTCTTGACCCAGGCCTTTGCTGCTGCTCTTCCCGAGGAGATGGAAGGTGCGATCGTCAACGTCACCGACGTGAAGACCATGACGCCGTACCGGAAGCGTTTTGGCTACGTCATCGCCAAAGGAGGCGTGGACACCCTCACCCGTACTGCTGCGGTGGCGCTCGGGCCACACATCCGCGTCAACGCCGTGGCTCTCGGCGTGATCCTTCCCCCTCCAGGCGAGGACGACGGATATGCGCAATCCCTGGCGGCTCAGCTTCCGTTGCAGCACGTCGGCGGCACAGAGCCCGTGGCCGCTGCGGTGGTTGCGCTGGTCCGCAACGACTTCATCACCGGCGAGATCATCAGAGTGGACGGCGGCGGCCACCTCGTCTGACCCCCCTACGCTTCCACCCCATGACTCTCGATCGCATCCACATCACCAATCTCGAAGTCCAGGGCATCATCGGCATCAAGCCAGAGGAGCAAGCCAACCCGCAGACGGTGCGCGTCAACGCCACGTTCTGGGTGGATACGCATGCGGCGGCCCGCAGCGACACCATCGACGATGCTGCCAACTATCGGACCATCACGAAGGCCATGATCGCCCACATCGAGGCCGGCCGGCCGTTTCTCGTCGAACGCCTCGTGCAAGAGTTGGCGGACGTGTGTTTCGCCACCGAACCGAAGATTCGCGAGCTTGAGATCTCGGTGGAGAAGCCTGGCGCACTGCGGTTTGCCCAATCAGTGGGAATCACCATCCACCGTGTGCGTGTTGACGACCCATACGGAGCCGACAACCAAGGAACCTGACGTGGAGGACCACACGAAGGTCGTGATCTCGATCGGGAGCAATCTCGAACGGGAGCGGCACATCCCTGAGGCCATCAGGCTGCTGCGCCGCCACCGGCGGATCGAGGTGCTGGCGTGTAGCAAGTTCTTCGAGAGCGCTTCGGTCGGCGGGCCTGCGGACGCACCGGCCTTTTTCAACGCAGCGGTCGTTGTGTGTACCGATCTGCCTGCCGAAGAGCTGCGCGAAAACCTGCGGCGCATCGAGGCCGTCCTCGGTCGGGAACGCTCGAACGATCCGAATGCCCCCCGGACGGTCGATCTCGACATCTCGTACTACGGGGACGTGATCGCCGATTACGACGGTTGGTCGCTCCCGGACCCCGATGTCGGCACCTTGGCGCATGTGGCCGTGCCCATCGCCGACGTCGCCCCAGATTTCGTTCATCCAAAGACGGGGGCCACAGCGTATGAAACAGCAGCAGCCCTTCCGGGCGCCGCTCAGGAAGTGAGACCAGTCATGGCCATCCAACTCAGCACGCCGCATACGGCTCGTGGACTCGATGACTTCGATGACACTGCGGAAGTGTATGCCCCGCATTTCGAGTCGCTCATCCGGGAACAACTCCTCGAGCTCGGCGAGGACCCGTCCCGCGAGGGTCTGCAACGCACTCCCCTTCGGGTCGCCAAAGCGTTCGACTTCCTCACCTCCGGCTACACCACGTCCCTCGACGAGGTCGTGAACAATGCGATCTTCGACGCCGAAGGTGCCGAAGAGATGGTTCTGGTCAAGGACATCGAGTTCTACTCGATGTGTGAGCACCACATGCTCCCGTTCTTCGGCAAAGCGGCTGTGGCGTATCTGCCGAAGGGGAGCATCATCGGGCTCTCCAAGGTGGCCCGCATCGTCGACCTGTTCGCAAGGCGGCTCCAGGTCCAGGAGCGGATGACGAACCAGATCGCCGATGCGCTCGGCGATGTGCTGGATCCGCACGGCGTCGCCGTGGTCATCGAGGGCAAGCACTTCTGCATGATGATGCGCGGCGTCCAGAAACAAGACAGCTCGATGATCACCAGCAGCATGCGCGGCACCTTCTCGTCGGACGCTCGCACCCGGAGCGAGTTCTTGGATCTCGTCAGGGGTTGAGGCCCGGCTGGCCGAGCTCTTCCCGGGTCATATGGTCGGATCTGCCGTCTCCGGGTTGCACCTCTCGGTCTCGTGGATCCACGCAACGAACGTCGCCACGTCCCCTGAGCCCTCGGCGGCGATGTACAAGAGCGCCCAATGCAACACATGCTCGTCTGCAAAACCGCAGTCTGTGAGGAAGGGTCGCGCGGCATTGGCAAGCAGGTGGGCGCCTTCGATCTGAGCTAGTTCGGGATGATCGGTGCCGATCCCTGTGGTCGTTGGGTCCCTCACGACGGGGCACGTCAGATCAGTGTCGACCATGAGCCTCTCCTCTCGCGACGTGGTCATCCTGACGAATCGCGACGGGGGCGTCCAGGGTCCCTCGTCACCTTCCCGCCTCACCGCTTCCCTGCCATCTCGGCACCGGTACGCTTCCGTCATGAAGCTCGTCGACACCATCGCCCGGCCCGTGCGGGATCTCAGGATCTCCGTCACGGATCGATGCAATTTCCGGTGCACCTACTGCATGCCCAAGGAGATCTTCAACCGCGAGTACGAATTCCTCGCTCGAGACTTCCTGCTCTCATTCGAGGAGATCGAACGGCTCGCCGCCATCTTTGCCGGATTCGGTGTCGAGAAGGTGCGCCTCACCGGGGGCGAGCCACTGTTACGCAAGGACCTCGAGACGCTGGTCGGCGGGTTGGCCGCCATTCCCGGCATCAGCGACGTCACGCTCACGACGAACGGGACGCTGCTGGAGAGGAAGGCCGAGGCACTGGCTCGAGCCGGTCTCACCAGGGTGACCGTCAGCCTCGACTCGATGGACGATGCGGTGTTCATGGCCATGAACGACGTCGGGGTACCCGTCGTGAAAGTGCTCGACGGCATCGCCGCGGCCGCTGCCGCAGGGCTGGCCCCGGTGAAAGTGAACATGGTGGTCAAGCGCCGGGTCAACGACGACGGCATCCTCGGAATGGCCGAGCACTTCCGTGGCAGCGGGCACATCTTGCGGTTCATCGAATACATGGACGTAGGAGCCACCAATGGATGGCGGTTGGATGACGTCGTCCCCGCCGCCGAGATCGCCGAAACGGTCAATGCCGTCTTCCCGATCGAGCCTGTCGACGCCAACTATCCCGGTGAGGTCGCCCAGCGGTGGAGGTACGTCGACGGCGCAGGTGAGATCGGTCTCATCACCTCTGTGACCCAGCCCTTCTGCGGAGGCTGCACCAGGGCGCGCCTGTCTGCTGAGGGTTCGCTCTACACCTGTCTCTTCGCCTCCACGGGCACCGATCTGCGGGCGCCACTGCGCGACGGGGCGACAGATGACGAGCTCGGCGAGATCATCGCCGGCGTGTGGCAACGTCGCAGCGATCGCTACTCCGACGTTCGCGCCGAGGCCACGATCGGCCTCCCCAAAGTGGAGATGTCGTACATCGGTGGATAGGGCTGGCATCGGCGGTTAGGGCTGGCGTCGTACCAATGTGCCCCCTCGCAGCCAGGACGCATGTAGCACTTGGCACTTGGTGCCTGGTGCTTGGTACTTGGTACTTAGTACTTGGTACCTCCTTCTTCAACACTCTTGATCTCACTTCGGTATCAACGTACGTTCGCGGCATGGACCGAGAAATCGAAGAAGTCGAGCGCATTCCTTGGGCCATGCTGGCCGACGACATCGAGGAACCGCGCCGCCGGTGGATCCTCCAAGCGGCCGGCATGGTGGTGGTTGCGGCCATTGTCGGGATCATTGCCCTGCAGGTGACGCGGCGCCCCACCGGGACGACTGTGGACCTCACTCCCGTCGACTCGGCCGTGGCCGGCGAGCCCGTCGACCCCGCCGTCTCGGCTGAGGGGCTCGCCGCAGCGGCGCCGACCTCTCCTGCGGAACCGGCGCCGGCTGGAGGACCGGAGGCTGCGACGCAGCCCCATGAAGCACCGCTGTATTCGGAGGCCGATCTGATGGCGGTGCTCCCGGAACAACCGAGCCGGTACGCCGCCGCTCGGGCGGAGTGGTTCGTTGTGGACTTCTTCGGTGCGGCTGACGGCGATGCCGTGCCCGGTCTTCCGATCGGTCTGCCGTTGCCGGAGGTGGGTGACGGGTATTCGTGGGTCGAGTGGGCCAAGGCAATCGACTCCCAGCCACGGCCTGGTGGGGGGTTCGACGTGACGGTGGCTTTCCGGACCCTGACCGGATCGGAGGATTCGGGCTACCGTCGGATGCCGGTGCGGGCCGTTGTGGTGCCGATCGCCCTCGACAGCGACGGAAACGCAAGCGTGGCGGACCTCCCCACACCCGCGGACCTTCCCGAGGAGGCGCCCGGCGCCGCCCCCGTCCTCGAAACCGAGCTGCCCTCCGGCATCGCAGAGGCAGCGTCGCACGCCGCAGCGCCGTTCGGTGACGGCGTGGCCGTGGTCGGTGGTTCGGCCGGTGCCGCGGAGGGATGGCGAGTCGTCGTCCTCGTCGGCGACGACAGCGGAGTTCGCTGGCCCCTCGTCGTTCACGTGGATCCGTAGGCGGCTGCTTCCTTCACGCCCACAGGCGCGAGACGGCGTAGATGACGAGGCCGGCCAGCCCGCCCACCACTGTGCCGTTGATGCGAATGAACTGGAGGTCGCGACCGATCAGCTCTTCGAGCCTGGCGCTCGTCTCCTCGGCATCCCACTTCTCGACCGTCGACATGACCAGTTCGGAGATCTCTCCCTCGAAGCGGTCCACGACCTCGCCGATGATCCGTTCGAGCCATACCTCGATCCGCTCCCGCATCTCCGGGTCGGTGCGCATGGATTCGCCGAACTGGCTGATGGAGGACTCGACGCGGCTGCGCAACGCACTGTCGGGCTCGTCGGCTTGCACCAGCAGCGACTGCTTGGTGCTCTCCCACAGACCGTCGAGGTAGCGCTGCACCGCATCGTTCGCCAGCAGCTCCTCCTTGAGTTCCTCACCCCTGGCGATGAGGTCCGGGTCCTCTTGGAGACGTGCGGCGAATTCGCTGACGAAAGAATCAACCCGCAGCCGGAAGGGATGGTCGTGCCGGGATGCGACATCCCCGATGAAGTTGTGCGAGACGTCGAGAGCCTTTTCCAGCACGGCTTCGTCGACGGGACGCGGCACCCACCACGGCGAAGTCTTGATCACTGCATCGAGCAGCTCGGCGCGGTTCTCCTCCAACGCCCTTCCCAACGCTGGCAGGAACACGTCGACGAGCTCCTGGTGCCTTCCCTCTGCAGTTGCGGCCGCCATCGCCCGGGCAGCAAGCGGGGCGAGCTTGATGCCGCGCACCCGTTCGAGCACGATCTCCCGCACTGCGGGAGTGAGCTGGTCGTCGTCGAGTGACGCGACGATTGCGGCGATGCCGTCGGTCACTTGTTGCGAGACCTGGCGGACGTGGGCGCGGTCCTCGAGCCACGACCCGATACGTTCGCCGAGTTGGGCGTGACGGACCCGTTCGACCACGTTTTCCTTGGTGAGGAACGATTGTTGGACGAAGCGACCGAGCGCCCGGCCGATCTGATCCTTGCGGTTGGGAATGATCGCAGTATGGGGAATCGGGATGCCCAGCGGGTGACGGAAGAGCGCGGTCACGGCAAACCAATCGGCAAGGGCGCCGACCATCGCCGCCTCGGCCGTCACCCGAACCCAGACCACGCCCGGGTAGGTGCGCTCCGCGATGCCGGCGACAATGAATGCGACCGTCATCGCGATCAGCATTCCGGTTGCGAGCCGCTTGACGTTGCGCCCTTCGTCCACCCTTTGCCACCTGTCCTGTCGTGCCGCCCGATGTTCCCATGTCTGCCGGAGTGCGCGGGCGGCTCGCTACGCTTGCGGCCATGCCTGACCTCCTCGCCGAAGAAACACAAACCTGGGCGGATCTCGCCCGGTCCGCCAGCCTCTCGTTCGCCGGGACGGTGGTGGTGCGCGGGCCCGGGGCACGCGGAGTTGGCGATGCGTTGCTACGTCTCGGGAGCGAGCGGGTGATCGTCGACGAAACCCAGCTTGGCGACCCTGCCCGGGAGTCGGCGCGGGACGACATCGTCGACGCCGTCATCCTGCTCCACGCATGGCAGCAGCCGAGCGCCATCGACGAAGCGGCGCGCAGCGCAGTGGCGTGGGTCCGGCCCGGCGGTGCCGTGGTACTCGCCGACCTCGCCGTCGATCGGTTGCGGACTGCGTCGCCTGCGAAATACCCGTCGGCCTTCTTCTACCGCGCCCATCCCGAGGTCGCCGATGTCGTGCAAGGTCGCACGGCGACCAGCATCCAGATGGCGACGGCCGGTGTTCGCGCCGGCCTCGACGACAAACTCCTCATCGACTTCGAACGGCCGGTTGGCGTGTTCGATACGCCCGCCGATCATCGTGCAGCCATCGAATTTGGTGTGTGGCGTGGTCTCGAGCGCCTCGATGCGCCGGCATACGCGGCGCTCCTCGACGGTGTCGGGGCGCTCCCGATGGGTCCGTGGCCGGTTGTCGAACGAGAGCCGTGGGTCGTGCTCTGCGGCCGTTCCCGCAGCTGAGCACGAGGCTATGCGAAGTAGCGCTCGAGGATCGACTTGGCTTCTGCCGCAATGACGTCCCAGCCCGCATCCGGGTGCTTGGACAGCGTCACGAAGTCGGCGGTCATGAACACGCTCGTCACGCCTTCCAGCCCAAGGAGGTCGGCGGCCAGCGGATCGTCGATCTCGCGGCCGGCAACGAAGGTCTTCGGGCCACCGACATCGGCCCCTACCGTGAACTTCAGTGCGTTCGGGTTCGGGGTGGGTGCGATGGTGACGGCCATGGGCTCCTCGTTGGCTGTGGCGACTGATCGTAGCCTGGCCCGGTGGCGGCGATGAGTGGGGTCCTCGGGGTTGACGTGGGGGGCACGTTCACCGACTTCGCACATTGGGACGGCGCGAGGCTGATCACAGCCAAGGAGCCCTCGACCCCCCATGACCAGAGCGTCGGGGTGATCGGTGGCGCGGTGCGGCTTCCGGAAACCACAACGTTCTTGCATGGCACGACGGTTGCCACCAACGCCTTGTTGGAGCGGCGGGGGGCAAAGACGGCTCTCGTGACAAGTGAGGGCTTTGGCGATGTCATCGAGATCGGGCGGCAGGATCGGCCTGCGCTCTACGACTCCTTCGCCGATCGACCAGAGCCGTTGGTCTCGGCCCCGCTGCGCTTTGAGGTCCCTCGCGACCGCTCCGCGTGGGCGCCGGCCGCAGCGCTCGCCGCGGCTGAGTCGGTTGCGGTGGCTCTGCTCTACGGATACGAGATGCCGGAAGCGGAGCAGCTTCTCGCGAAGGCCATTCGCGCCGTGGTGGCTCCTACCGTGCCGATTTCGATCTCCAGCCGAGTGGTGCCGGAGTTTCGCGAGTACGAGCGGACGGTCACCACCGTCATCAACGCCTACCTCGCCCCCGAGGCGGAACGCTATCTCGATGGCCTCGTCGCCGGCTGCCGCCATGCCGGTCTCCCAGACGACGTCCTCGTCATGCGGTCCTCGGGCGGATTGGCGCCCATCGATGAGTGTTCCCGGCTTCCCGCTTCCATCCTGTTGTCGGGTCCTGCCGGCGGGGTGACGGCTGCAGCAGCGCTGGGGTTGGCGGCGGGCCGCGACCGGTTGATTTCCTTCGACATGGGTGGCACGTCCACCGATGTGTGCCGTATCGATGGAGGTCATCCTGAGGTCTCGTACGAGCGCGAGATCGCCGGATACCCGTGCAGATTGCCGGCGGTTGCCGTCCACACCGTGGGTGCGGGCGGAGGCAGCGTTGCATGGCGCGATGCAGGGAATGCCCTCAGGGTTGGCCCCAGGAGCTCGGGGGCACAGCCGGGCCCAGCGGCGTACGGCAGTGGTGGACTGGAACCGGCCGTGACGGACGCCAACGTGGTGCTCGGCCGGTTCGGCAGCGGCCGCTTGGCGGGCGATGTGCAGTTGCGTTCCGATCTCGCTCGGGCCGCAGTGACCCGGCTGGGCGGAGAGCTCGGGCTCGACCCGGTTGCCACCGCGCTCGGGATCGCGGCCGTCGTCGAGGAGGTCATGGCGGGAGCAATCCGCAAGGTCTCCCTCGAAGAAGGTGCCGACCCGAGGGCGGCGACGCTGATCGCCTTCGGCGGCGCAGGCGGGCTGCACGCGACCGCACTCGCACGGCGGCTCGATATGGATTCTGTGCTCGTTCCGCTGCACGCAGGGGTGTTCTCTGCGCTGGGTCTGCTCGTGAGCCCGCCCCGTTTTGATGCGGCGCAGAGTCGGCTGCTTCGTGAAACCGACGAGCGTGCACTCGATGCGCTCGTGGACGAGGTTCGGGGGCGGGCTGCCGGGCAGTTCGCCGCAGACGTCGGGGGAGCAACGGTGTCAGTGGAGAGCCGCGCAGACGTGCGCTATGCGGGCCAGTCGCACGAAGTGACCGTTCCGTACACCCCAGGGGACACGTGGGAGGTGCTGGCCACCCGCTTCCATGATGCACACCGAACCCGCAACGGGTTTGCACGGCCCGATGCGCCGATCGAAGTCGTCACCGTCCGGGGTGAAGCCGTCGGCGATCCCGCCCTGCGGTTCGCCGATATCCCGGTACCCGAACCAACCGGCGAGCTGCTTGCGGGAGAGACGGCGGTCGTGACCGGCGACGGCGTCGTGACCGCAAGCATCGTCTGGCGGCCGGCGCTTGCGCCGGGTGACGAAGTCACGGGTCCCGCCATCGTCAGGGAACCCGAAGCCACCACGTTCCTCGGCGCCGGCGAACGGGCACGGGTGCATGACACGGGCGCGCTGGAGATCGAATGGTGAGCGTCGACCCGATCACACTCGAGCTCGCCCGCAACCAGCTTGCGACGATCGCGGACGAGATGGGGGTGGTACTGCGGCGCACCGCGTACTCGCCGAACATCAAAGAGCGGGCCGATTGCTCCGCAGCGGTGTTCGTGCCGAGCGGCGAGATGCTCGCCCAAGCCGAGCACATCCCGGTCCACCTCGGCTCGATGCCGGCGTCGGTTGCGGCCGTGCTGGACACGTTCGGTCGCGATCTCCCTGCCGGGATGCAGTATGCGGTCAACGATCCCTACCACGGCGGCACCCACCTCAACGATCTGACGCTGGTGCGTCCCGTCCACGTCGAGGGCCGGCTGGTCGGTTGGGCCGCCAATCGTGCCCACCACGCCGATGTTGGCGGCGAAGCGCCTGGATCCATGCCTGCGCACGCCGTCACGGTCGACCAAGAAGGCCACAGGGTCGCCCCTGTCCCTGCGGTCCGCGACGGGCAGTGGCTGCCGGAGTTCGTCGAGCCGTTCCTTGCTGCGACCCGCACGCCAGAAGAGCGCCTCGGCGACCTCTCCGCTCAGCTCGGAGCCAACGAGGCGGGGGCGCGGCGGCTCGGCACGTTGGCGGCCGAGACCGGGATCGATGGGTTCCAACAGGTCACCAGGGCCTTGCTCGACTACGGGGAGCGAAGAATGCGGGCCGCCCTCCTCGACCTACCCGACGGGGAGTTCTCCTTCTCCGACGTCATGGAATGGGGCGACGAGCTGCTGCCGATCAACGTCAGGGTGACGATCGGTGAAGGGGAGTTGCTTGCCGACTTCGACGGCAGCGCCCCCCAGGTGGAGGGCAACATCAACGCCGTCGAGGCGGTCACCCGCTCCTGCCTGTACTACGCCGTGCGGGTCGCGACCGATCCGAGCATCCCGGCCAACGGCGGCTGCTACCGGCCTATCAGCCTCGCGCTGCCGACGGCCTCTCTCGTCAATGCTTCCCCGCCGGCCGCCGTTGCCGCCGGCAATGTCGAAACCAGCCAGCGGATCGCCGACGTGGCGCTGGGAGCCCTGGCGCAGGCTGCTCCCGACCGCGTTCCCGCGGCAGGTCAGGGGACCATGAACAACGTGCTCATCGGCAACGACGACTTCGCCTACTACGAGACCATCGCCGGTGGCCAGGGTGGCCGCCCCGGGCGCCCTGGCCAGTCGGGTATCCACACCGGCATGACGAACACGAAGAACACGCCGATCGAGTCACTCGAATCCCACTATCCGTTCCGGGTCATCACCTATCGTCTCAGGCGAGGAAGTGGGGGTGCAGGGAAATATCCGGGCGGCGACGGTATCGAGAGGGAGATCGACTTTGACGCACCGGCGACCGTTTCGCTGATGGGCGAGCGACGTGTCGTGCCTCCATGGGGTCTTGCCGGTGGCCGGCCGGGAAGCTGCGGCGAGGATTGGCTGATCCAGGCGGACGGCACCACTCGCCGGCTGCCTGGGAAGACGACCTTCGATGTGCAGGCGGGCGACCGGCTGCGCGTGCTGACCCCGGGCGGTGGTGGTTGGGGCACGCCTGCCTGAGGTCCGGCGTCACCTTGAAGGGTTTGTTGCCCCTCGTTGCTCCCCGCCGTGGGTCCCGCCGGATCGAGCCTGAGCTCCGACCCCGAGGACGAACACCAGGGCCGAGGAGCAGCCACACCGCGACCAGATGGGAGCCGATTGGTCCTTTCTGAGCACGTGCGTAGCCTCCCGCCGTGACCTCGGAGCCCCAAAGCGACCCACGTCGGCTGGTCCCCCTGATTCTTGCGATCAGCGGGACCGGCGTACTCACGTTCTCCCTCATCAGCCCGGCGCTGCCCGACCTCGCCGCCGAACTCGGCGTGTCCCGGGGCGTGATCGGGATGGTCCAGGGTGCCGTGGCAGTTCCCGGGATCTTCCTGGCGATCTTCATCGGCTACCTCGCCGATCTGCGGGGGCGCCGATTTGTCGGGATCTTCAGCCTGATGATGCTCGGCATCGGCGGAACGCTCGGGTTCTTCACCCGGTCCTTCTGGCCGTTGGTCGTTGCCAGGGCCATTCAGGGCGTCGGCACCTCCGGGGTGCTGAGCCTGGGAGTTGTCGTCATCGGCGACCTGTGGCCGGCCGGGCCCGAACGACGGAGGATGCTCGGTATCAACAGCTCTGCCCTCACCATGACCGGGCTCGTTGCTCCCGTGATCGGCGGGGCGCTCGCCGCCGGAGGGGTGTACCGGCCCTTCTTGGTCTACACGATTGCGTTCCCGCTGGCGGTTTGGGCTCGCCAACTCCCCGGACGGCCGGACGGCCCCCCACCTCCCCCGCCGATGCAGCACGTCAAGGGGATGTTCCGCACCCTCAAAGCGAACGGTCTTCTCGCCGACTTCGTCGGGCTGCTGCCGTTCTCCTTCCTCGTCATGGTGGTCTTCATCGGCTTTGCGTTCACGACCACTCCGTTGTATCTGGAGGAGGTCTTCGGCGTCGGCTCGACGGGACGAGGATTCATCGTCGCTCTCGCTTCTGTCGGCTCCAGCACCGGAGCGCTCCTGTCGGCGAGGGCCGCCGACCGATTCGCCGGCCCAGGAGTGCTTACCGGTGCGTTTGTGCTCGTCGCGGTGGGATTCTTCGCCATAGCGGTCGCCCCCAGTCTGTGGGTTGTCGGGCCCGCGCTCGTGACGGTCGGCTTCGGCATCGGTCTGATCTTCCCGGTGATTCAGAACTTCGTGGCCTCCTCCGTGCCCGGCGCAGAACGGGGTGCTGCCGTCGGTACGTGGATCTCGTCCATCAGGGTTGGTCAAGCGATCGGACCGGTCATTGCGACCTCGCTCCTCGTCGGTCTCGGCGATCGGACTGCCTACCTCCTGGCCGCCGCGGTGGTACTGGTGCTGGCGCTTGCGTGGCGGCCATTGCGGTCCGTGGCAAGGGCGAGAACCGGAGAGGGCACCTACCTCGATCCGAGGCTCCGATCGTAGTTCTGATCCACCGATTTGTGGCGGCGGTCGCCAGGCCGGTGCTCCCCGTGGTTGGGCGGCCACAGTCCAAGTATTTGCCGGTTTGGTTGATGCGGGCATCACTCGGTGGCTAGGTTCATTCTCAGACGGCGGGCGACTGCCGTCTCTACTGAGGAGGTAAACCCTTGAACAAGCGATGGATAGCGCTCTTTGCCGCGCTGGTCCTCGTGCTCGCCGCGTGCAACGGTGATGACGATGGCGCGGCCGACACGACGAGTGCCGATGGCTCGACTGCAGCTCCGACCGATGACACCGTGGCACTGGTCCAAGGCGGCTCACTGCTCGAAACGGTGCAGAGCCGTGGCACGCTGAACTGCGGCGTGAACGACGCGGTGCCGGGCTTCGGGTTCACCGATGCCGACGGCAACTTCGCCGGATTCGACATCGACTACTGCCGTGCGCTCGCCGCGGCCGTGCTTGGTGACTCCACTGCCGTGAACTTCTTGCCGCTCACGGCGCAGCAGCGGTTCACCGCTCTGCAGTCCGGCGAGATCGACGTGCTCATTCGGAACACCACCTACACGGCCAGCCGAGACGGTGGCGAGGGTGCAACCTTCTTGACCACGACCTTCTACGACGGCCAGGGCATGATGGTTCGGGCCGACAGCGGCATCGCGAGCATCGATGACATGGCCAATCTTGCGGTCTGCGTGCTCTCCGGCACCACGACCGAGCTCAACTTGGCGGCGCGGTTCGGTTCTACCGCTTTCACGCCGGTCACGTTCGACAACAACGACCAGCTCCAGGCCGCGTTCGTCGCTGGACAGTGTGACGGTTGGACCTCTGACAAGTCACAGCTCGCCGGCGTGCGCTCGGCATGGCCGGATGCCGATGGTGGTCCGGAAGCGCTCGTGATCCTGGACGAGACCTTCTCCAAGGAGCCCCTTGGCCCCGTGGTCGCAGATGGTGACAGCCAGTGGGCACAGGTCGTCAACTGGACGGTCCTGTGCACTATCGAGGCGGAAGAGTTCGATATCAACTCCGGCAACGTCGCCGGTTACGCCGGGGACGACGCTGCTGTGAAGCGGCTGCTCGGCATCGAGATCGAAGCCGACGACGGCAGCATGACGGTGTTTGATGCGGGCTTGGGTCTTCCCACCGACTTCTGCACCCAGGTGATCAGCCAGGTCGGCAACTATGCGGAGATCTTCGATGCAAATGTTGGTCCCGACACGGCACTCGGCCTCAGCCGGGGTGTCAACGCGCTGTGGACGGACGGCGGGCTGCTCTACGCACCGCCCTACCGGTAAGCGACACATCAGTGGGGGGCCGGGGTCGACCCGGCCCCCCACCGACTAGTCCCCGAGGAGGGTTGTGACGGCGACGCAGACGCCGGCTGACGTACGACCGCCGTTTTGGCGCGACCTGCGAATCATTCGCATCGTCATCCAGGTCGTCGCCGTCGTCGTCGTCCTCGGTACCGTCTGGATCCTCGGCAACAACCTCCGCACCGAGCTGGTTGCGAAGAACCTGCCGACCACGTTCGATTTCCTGGATCAGCCGACCGGCGTCAACATCCCGGACAGCAGCTTCGATCCCGCATCGCCTATCCAAAGCGCGTTGTGGGTCGGTATCAAGAACACGTTCTTGCTCGTCATCGTCGGGATACCGGCGCTGACGATTCTGGGGACCCTGATCGGCGTCGCCCGACTCTCCAAGAACTGGCTCGTCTCCAAGGCGGCCACCGTCTACGTGGAGACGATCCGCAACATCCCGCCCCTGCTGATCATCATCTTTGTCTTCAACTCCGTGATCCTGAAGCTTCCGCCACCCAACGACCCGGCGACGCCTTTCGACTGGTTCGTCATCAGCAACCTGAAGATCGTCGGCCCGAGCCTGGCGACCAAGGAGGGTGCGGGTTTGCTGTGGCTGATCATGCTGGCCGGGCTCGTCGTGGCGTTGACCGTCGCGTTCTGGCGCACCCGCTACTCGGAGCAGACCGGCCACCCCCACCACCGGGTGCTGTGGGGTCTCGGCGTGCTGGTCGGCTTCACTGTCGTCGGGTACATCACGACAGGCCGGCTCGTCTCGATCTCGTTCCCCGAGATCGACGGTCGGATCATTCTCGGTGGGTTCGGTGGGCTCGGGTCGTATTTTGCAGTGCTGATCGCCCTCGTGCTGTACACGGCGAGCCACGTGGCCGAAATCGTCCGGGGCTCCATCCTTGCAGTTCCCAAGGGCCAGACCGAGGCGAGCAACGCCCTCGCTCTGACGGGATTTCAACGCCTCCGCTACGTCGTCTTGCCGCAGGCCTACCGGGTGGCGTTGCCGCCAATCATCAACCAGTACCTCAACTTCACCAAGAACACCTCACTGGCCATCGCCATCGGTTTCTCCGAGATCACACTGATCACGTTCCAGGCGATCGGCAACGGCAACCCGGCACCCCAGCTCATCCTCGGGCTGATGGCCGCTTACCTCCTGTTCTCCCTGACCATCTCGATCATCGTCAACCTCGTCAACCGCAGGCTCCAGCTGGTGGGCCGCTGATGGTCGACACGCAAATCCCGGTCATCGAGGAAGCAGCCCCGCTGCACAGCGCCACGTCTCCGGGCGAGTGGGTACGCAAGAACCTGTTCCCCAACTGGTACAACTCGATCCTGACCATTGTCTTTGGCCTGCTGATCGCCTGGGTCCTCGTGAGCCTGCTGGGATTCGTGATCGGCATCGACACCGAGATCATCCGGGTGAATCTGAAGCTGTACATGACGGGCCGCTTCCCCTCCGAGCAGCTCCACCGGCTCTGGATCGGTGCGTACATCGCCGTTGTCGGCATCGCCTTCTTCAGCAAGGCCATCGTCCGCAACGCCAAGACCAAAGCAGACGAGGCGGGTTTGCCGTACGTGCACTCCAGCCCGCAGGAGGTGCTGCGCCGCTTCTGGCCCGTGGTAGCCCTGATCGTGATCACGTTGACGTTCACGCAGACGATCACGCCGACGTTGCTCACCATCGGTGCAGCCATCGTTGGGGGTGCGGCCTACTGGTTCGGGGATTTCCTGCCTCACGCCATCGTGAAACGATCCTGGCTCATTCCCATCGTCGGGACGATCGCGTTCTACTACGGGATCGCGGGCTTTGGTGGTGTGGGTTGGGACGACTGGGGTGGATTCTTCCTCAACATCGTCTTGACGATCGCCGGCATCTCCCTGGCGTTCCCCCTCGGTCTGCTGCTGGCGCTCGGCCGCCGCTCCAGCCTGCCCGCGGTGAAGTGGCTGTCGATCACCTACATCGAGTTCCTGCGTGGCGTGCCGATGATCACGCTGCTGCTGATGGGTGCGTTTGCGCTCGGCTTCATCATCCCGGGCGACACTCAGTTCAGCCTGTTTCTCCGGTTGCTGATCGCCATCACGCTGTTCCAGTCGGCGTACATCGCCGAGGTCGTTCGCGGCGGGCTCCAGTCAGTGCCGAACGGTCAGATCGAAGCGTCCCAGGCGCTCGGCATGGCGCCGTGGAAGACGATGAGCCTCATCGTCCTTCCCCAGGCGCTCCGCAACGTCATCCCCGCAATGGTGGGGCAGTTCATCAGCCTGTTCAAGGACACGACCCTGGTGTCGATCGTCGGCCTCCTCGACCTGCTGCGCGCGGCGCAGATCTCCACGGCGCAGCCGGAGTTCTTTGCCCAAGGTCTCGAGTCGGTGACGCTGCCGTTTGCTGCGATGTTTTTCTGGGTTGGTTCATACGTGATGTCGCGCGAGAGCCGGCGACTCGAGCACAAACTGGGAGTTGGTGTGCGATGACAGAAGCACAGGTCTTCGCCGACGCCACGCAGGCGAAGGGCGATACGATCATCGAGGTTGTCAACGTGGACAAGCTCTTCGGTGACTTTCAAGCGCTGACGAACATCAACGTCAAAGTCGGTGCCGGGGAAGTCGTCGTGGTGATTGGACCATCCGGGTCGGGCAAGTCGACGCTCATCCGGTGCATCAACCGGTTGGAGGAGCACGACCGCGGCTCCATCGTCGTCGACGGCGTGCCGCTGACCGACGACGTGAAAAACATCCAGGAGATCCGGCGGGAAACCGGGATGGTGTTCCAGCAGTTCAATCTGTTTCCCCACCTGACGGTGCTCGAGAACATCACGCTCGCTCCGCGCCAGGTTCGGAACGTCCCGAAGAAGGAAGCAGAAGAGACGGCCATGGATCTGCTCACTCGGGTCAAGATCCCCGAGCAGGCCCAGAAGTTCCCTGGTCAGCTTTCGGGCGGGCAGCAGCAACGTGTCGCCATCGCTCGTGCGCTTGCGATGTCACCGAAGGTGATGCTGTTCGACGAGCCAACGTCGGCGCTCGACCCTGAGATGGTGAAGGAAGTGCTCGACACGATGAAGGCGCTCGCCGAGAGCGGGATGACGATGATCGTCGTCACCCACGAGATGGGCTTTGCCCGCGAGGTCGCCGACCGCGTCGTGTTCATGGCCGATGGCGAGATCGTCGAAGTCGGCACCCCGCAGCACTTCTTCGACAACCCCCAAGAGGAACGGACCAAGCTCTTCTTGAGCCAGATCCTCTGAGCAGCCTGCGCCGGGGACACCGATCGGAGCAAGAACCAGGGACGCTGCAGATCAGTGTCGGCTCGAGCTCTTGACCCGAGTTCATGACGGGCACTTCGCCGAGCCTGCGAGCCGTCACGACGATTTGATCAGCAGTCTCCTAATCTCTCATCCATGCCCCTCGTAGATGATCTTCGCGGACTCCTCGGGCCCGACCGCGTCAGAGACTCGGCGCTCGAGTTGCGGCTCTACAACCGTGACGCAGGCGTCACCCCCGGCACCGTCGTCGCCGTGGCCTTTCCCGAGACCACTCAGGAGGTAGCCGCCGTCGTCCGCATCGCCAATCGGTGGGGAGTGCCCATCGTCCCCCGCGGCGCCGGCACGGGCCTCGCCGGCGGTGCCGTTGCCGCCGAGCCGGGCCTCATCGTGTCGATGATGCGGCTGAACCGCATCTGGAGCGTCGACACCGTCGGCAACACTGCCTGGGTGGGGCCTGGGGTGATCAACCAGGACTTGACCGATCACACGTCACTCGCCGGCCTGCACTACGCCCCCGATCCCTCCTCGCAGTCGGTCTGCACCATCGGCGGCAACGTCGGTACCAACGCGGGAGGCCCGCACTGTCTCGCCGAGGGGACGACGGTGGCCCACATCCTCGGCGTCGAATTTGTCACCGCAGACGGCCAGGTCGTCGAGCTTGGCGGCGCCGCTCCCGACCCGATCGGGCTCGATCTGCGAGCGGTTGTCGTGGGCTCTGAGGGCACGTTGGGCATCGTCACCAAGGTGCTCGTCAAACTGACCGAGAACCCGCCTGACGTGAGGACGTTGCTCCTCGCCTATCCGGAGGTCCTGGGCGCAGCCCGTACCGTCTCGGAGACCATTGCCGCAGGAATCATCCCGGCTGCGCTGGAGATGATGGACAAGCCGATGGTCGAGGCGGTGGAGAATTTCGTCCACGCCGGCTACCCGACGGATGCGGCTGCCGTCCTGCTGGCCGAGGTGGCGGGTCATCCGTCGGCCGTCGCCGCGGAAGCGGAGATCATCGCTCGCATCGCGCGGGAGTCGGGCGCAAGCGAGGTTCGGATCGCGGGGCAGGGAACCGAACGCGACCGGCTCTGGCTTGGCAGGAAGTCGGCATTCGGCGCCGTCGCCCAGGCGGCGCCCGACTACTACCTGCACGACACGGTCGTGCCCAGGACCCGGTTGGTCGAAGTCATGGAGCGGTTGTACGAGATCGCAGAGGAGCAGCAGATCCTGATGCTGAATGTCTTTCACGCAGGCGACGGCAATCTGCACCCCCTCATGGCGTTCGACTCCCGTGAGCCGGGGGTGTTGGAACGGGTGAAGGCGGCGGGCGACGAAATCGTTCGCATGTCGATCGCGGTCGGCGGGGGGCTGTCGGGAGAGCACGGGATCGGTCTCGAGAAGCGGGACTTCATGGGTGAGATCTTCGATGCCGTCAGTCTTGATGCCCAGGCCAGGCTACGGGAGGCTTTCGATCCCGATGGTGCCATGAATCCGCTCAAGATCCTGCCCGCCGGCTCACGCTGTTTCGACTTTGACTTCCCTGTGGCGGCGGTCGTCGCGTGACCGCGGGAACCCGCGCCGTCGAGGAGGCCCTCGGCCCGGACGTCCGCGACGAATTCCCGGGCTTGCCCCCCGCAGACCGCGTCGTTGCGCCCGGCAGCCTCGATGACGCAGCGCGGCAGCTTGCGCACGGCGTCGGAGCACGGGCTCCACATCTTGCTGTGGGGAGGCGGGTCGCATCAAGGTATCGGCTATCCGGTTGTCCCCGATGTGGTGCTTTCGACGGCGCGGCTCAACCGGGTCGTGGACTGGCAGCCGGAGGACCTCACGATCGTCGTCGAGGCAGGGCTCACCGTGGCAGAGCTCGAGACTCTGCTGGCCGATCGCGGGCAATCTGCCGTGCTCCCCGAAAGGCCTGGCGCGGCGACCGTCGGCGGTGTTGTCGCCACAGGCGTGTCGGGTTGGCGGCGGCTCCGGTACGGCCCCACCCGAGATCGGATGCTCGAGGTGGTACTGGTGACCGGAGACGGCCGGATCGCCACCGCCGGCGGCCGTGTCGTCAAGAACGTCACGGGCTACGACATCCCCCGGCTGTCTGCCGGATCTCTCGGGGCACTCGGTCTCATCGGCACGGTGTGTCTCAAGCTGTGGCCCGTTGCCCGCCATGCAGGGACGATCCCCGTGGAGGACGCGGCGTTGGCGCAGCAGCAGGCGTATCGGCCTCTTGCGGTGGTCGAGACCAACACGGGGGCCAACGTCTACGTGGCAGGGACGGCCGAGGAGGTTGCAGGACAGGCAGTCGATCTCGGCAGCGAAGCGCACGAGGGGCTGCAGTGGCCTGAGCCGTTGACCTCTCCGTGGTTGCTCTCCGTTCGCGTCCCCGCCGCAGCTCTCGTTGATGCGGTTGCCAGGATCCGCAGCGACCTTCCCGGGGCGCAGTACCAGGCGGCACATGGCGTCGGTTGCATCGCTGTCGGCAGCGACGACTTCGATCTGGCCGCGATCGTCGATCTCAGATCGTGGGCAGAGCAGACCGGCGGCGCCCTCGTCGTCGAACGATCACCCAATCGTGATGCCGGGATCGACCCATGGGGAACGCCACCCGCTTCGGCCGAACTGCAACGACGGCTGAAGGCGGCGTTTGACCCTGCAGGCATCTGCAACCCCGGCCGTCTGCCGGGCCGCATCTGATGGGTTGGGTCACCGCAGATGCTCCCACCCAAGCGGAGCTCGACGCATGCATCAGCTGCGGCCTCTGCCTGCCGGTGTGTCCCACGTTCCGCCTCACCGGGGACGAAGGAGCGTCACCTCGGGGCCGGCTTGCAGCGATGACCGCCGTTGCGGAAGGCGATGCCGTTGTCGACGAGGTGTTCGCCGATGTGATGGGGTTCTGTCTCCAGTGCCGCGCCTGCGAGGTGGTGTGCCCTTCGATGGTCCCGTTCGGCAGAGCGATGGAAGGCGCCAGGGTGGAGATTGCCGCCCAGCTGCCGACCCGAACCCGCAGCACCCGCAGGACGGTGGTGGGCAAGGTGCTGGCCTCGCGGGGATCGGTCAAGGCCGCAAGTCTTGGCGCGGCACTCGCCCAACGGACCAGGGTTGCCGAGGTGTTGCCCGGCCCGCTGGGCCGGATGCGGGGTCTTCGCCCGCTCCCCGTGCGAGGGGAGACGACCGTGGGGACGGTGCGGGTGCCGGCCGGGCCCGCTCACGGTCGGGTTGCGGTGCTGTCCGGATGTGTGATGGACGCATGGTTCGGAGGAGTCCACAAAGCCACGATCGATCTCCTGGTGCGTGCGGGCTACCAGGTCGAGGTTCCTGCCGCCCAGACCTGCTGCGGTGCACTGGCGGCCCACGATGGTGCCGCGGTCGAGACCCGGGAACTCGCCGCCCGCAACGTTGCCGCGTTCGCCGGCTACGAGATGGTCGTGGCCGATGCGGCAGGATGCTCTGCCCACCTCAAGGACTATGGACACTGGCACGAAGACGGCGGCGAGCTGTCCGCCAGGGTTCGTGATGTGACGGAACTCGTCGCCAGACTGATTGCAGAAGGGCGGCTGCCAACCGTCGACATCGACCGCGGGGAGGTTGCGGTGCAGGATCCCTGCCATCTCCGCAACGCTCAGAGGATCGTGGACGAGCCGCGGGCGATCCTGCGAGCGGCGGGGTACACACCCGTCGAGATCGATCCGAAGGGCATGTGCTGCGGGGCCGCCGGCGTGTACATGGTGCTGCACCCTGAGACTTCCGATGCGCTCGGTCGCCAGAAGGCCGACCAGATCCGCACCGCCGGTCCTGAGCTGGTGTCGAGCGCCAACCCGGGGTGCGAGATGCAGCTGCGTTCGCACCTGGGGCCGGGGTTCCGCATTGCGCATCCCGTCGAGCTCTATCACGAGTCCATATCTTCGGTTCCTGACGGGGGCGCGTGGCCGGTTACGCTGCGCGCATGACAGATCATCCCGTGAACCTCACGCCCAGCGGGCCACCAGAGACGGTCATCCCGGCGGAACCGGACGAAACCCGGCGCGCCCTTGTCGTCGCAATGGCGGCAGGCTCCGCCGCCGACCGCAAAGCTGCCGTTGCCGAGGTGGTGGCGGCATGGCCCCGATCGCTCGATGCATGGGCTCAACTAGGGGAGCTGACCGATGATCCGGTCGAGACCTATGCCTACTTCCGCATTGGCTACCACCGCGGGCTCGATGCACTGCGCGCCGCCGGCTGGCGGGGCAGCGGCTACGTGCGTTGGAGCGAAGAGAGCAACCGAGGTTTCCTCAGAGCGCTCCGGGGTTTGGGGGACGCCGCAGCGCGTATCGGCGAGCAGGACGAGGTCGAGCGGATCGACCAGTTCCTCGCGCAGCTCGACCCATCATGGGATCGCAGCGACTCCACGTGACCGAGCGTCACAGCGGCTTGGAGTAGAGCGTCAGTTTGTGGAGCGTGAAGCCTGTGCGGTTGAGCTCTGCCGTGAGCCAGCCGACATCGGGGACCTTGAGGTTCAGGCTGTCGGCGCCCAGCTCTGCGGCGAGGTCGAGGACCGACTTCAAGAGCTCGCCGACTTCGTCAGGGCCGGTCTCCAGCCATCCGATCTCGAGTTGGTCTTCATCCATCGCCCCCATGGCCCAGCCTGCGGGCGCCATCCACAGTGCGTTGGCTTTGGCCGCGCGGCCGAGGTCGTCGAGGGTGAGCCGGCGCCACGTCCATCCAACGGCGAGCAGACCGCGTGCGGATCGGCCCAGCGTGCCACTCGACCAGGCCATGAAGGCAGGTGCGGCCTCGGCGGAGGGGGCGGCGACGAGTCTGTCGAGGGGAGGGCGCCGTCGCCCGCCGTTGCCCCCTGCCGTGGGAGCGCTCGTTCTGACGTCTCGCGAGGCGCTGTGCCACGCACCGACGGGGCGGAAGCCGATCACCTCGACCTGGGTCTGCGCTGGATCGTTCCAGTCTTCGATGGCGAGCCGGCTGACCTGGGCGCCCCGGCCCTTTGCCCACTCCTCCATGGTGTGATCGAGCGCCGAGGCGATGCCTTTGCGGCGCCAGTCGGGGTGGACCCGGGCGCCCTGTAACCAAAGCTCCGTGGGTGACAGCATGGCGCCCCTGCCGAGCGCAATCGCCGTGTCGGTCGCATCGACCGCAACCATCAGCGTGCCGTTGGGGTCGGCCAGCCAGCGGTCGAACGCATCCACGACGTAATCCCCCCACGAGAAAGTCTCCTGCGTGAACGCGGCTATCGACGCTTTGTCCGCTGCCCCGGCCGGGCGGATCCGGTACTCCATCGCGGCGAGGATACGTCGTCTGGGAACACCCGTGTTCTGGATCAGTACCGGGCGAGGCTGCGGGCGTGCTCGATGATCCCCTCGACGTCGGGCATGAGCTGCTTCTCCAGCGTTGCCGCAAACGGAAAGGCGGGCGCCTCAGGAGCGCAGTACCGGCGAACGGGCGCATCCAGCCAGTCGAAAGCCTTCTCGGTGATCTGGGCCACGATCTCGGCACCGAAGCCCCCAAACTCGGTGTCCTCGTGGACAACGAGCACCTTGCCGTTGTATCGCACGGCGGCCTCGATCGACGGCCAGTCGAGCGGGCGCAGCGACCGCAGGTCGAGCACGTAGGCTTCGATGCCTTCCTCGGCCAGTGTGGCGGCGGCCTCCATGGCGTAGTGAGCCATCGTGCCGTAGGCGATGATGGTGACGTCGTAGCCAAGACGGCGCACGGCCGCCTTCCCCAAGGGCACGAGATGCTCACCTTCAGGAAGGACGCCCTTGACGAGCCTGTAGAGCCTCTTCGGCTCGAGGATCATCACCGGATCAGGGTCGGCGATGGCGGTGTGCAGCAGGCCCTTGGCGTCTGCGGGCGTTGACGGCACGACGACCTTGAGACCCGGCACGTGGGTGTAGAAGGCCTCGATCGACTGGCTGTGATAGAGGGCACCGTGAATCCCGCCGCCGTAGGGGACCCGGATGACCAGGGGACACGTCCACCGGCCGTTGGTGCGGTAACTCAGCCGGGCGGCCTCGGAGACGATCTGATCGAACCCGGGATGGATGAAGTCGGCGAACTGGATCTCGGCGATCGGTCGACCGCCCGCCGCGGCCTTGCCGATGCCGACCCCGATGATCAATGATTCCGCAAGCGGGGCGTTGAACGCACGGTCCTGCCCGAACTCATTCGTCAGCCCAACCGTGGCCTTGAACACGCCGCCCTTGGGGTCGGCGACATCCTCGCCAAAGATCGAGACCGCGGGGTCGGCGCCGAGGATCTCGTGCAGCGTGCGGTTGATGGCCGTGATCAGGTTGACGGTTTCGCCCGCCTGCGCAGGTTCCGGCTCTGTCGCAGGCTCGCCGGGCTCGATGGGGGCGGCGTACACATGCGAGAGCGCATCCTGCGGGTCGGGAGCCTGTTCGGCGTTGGCCACGGCTGCGGCGATCGCCTCGGTCACGTCGACGTCGATGCGCTCCTCAGTCGCCTCGTCGAGCAAACGCGACTCGACGAGATACTGCCGAAGCACGATGATCGGGTCCTTGCGCCTCCACAGCTCGACCTCCTCTGCAGAGCGATAGAGCTTGTCGTCGTCGTCGGACGTGTGGGCGTAGTAGCGGTAGGTCTTGGCCTCGATGAGCGACGGGCCTTCGCCGTTTCGGGCGCGATCGACGGCGGCGGCCATCACTCCATACACCGCGAGGACGTCGTTGCCGTCGACTTCGATCCCCGGCATGCCGTATCCGGCGGCTCGCGACGCCACGCTGCCCGCCACTTCCTGTGCAACCGGCACGGAGATGGCATACAGGTTGTTCTCGACGAGGAAGATGATGGGGAGCTGGTGGATCGCGGCGAAGTTCATCGCCTCGTGCCAGTCCCCCTCGGATGTTGCGCCTTCGCCGGACATGACGGCCACGACCCCCGGCCGGCCGGAAGCCTTCAGCTCGTGAGCCACACCGCACGCGTGCGGGTACTGCGTGGCGATCACCGAGGAGTGGGAGAAGATGTTGAGGTCGGGCTCGCTCCAATGGTTGGGCATCTGACGGCCGCCGCTTGCGGGGTCCCCCTCCTTGGAGAAGACGCCGAGGAAGATGTCCTCAGCCGTCACACCCATCGCCAGGTTGAACGCAATGTCGCGGTAGTACGGCAGCGACCAGTCGATGCTGGAGTCGAGCGCCATGGCTGCGCCAACCTGAGTCGCCTCGTGGCCTGCAACTGAGACCACAAACGGTACGCGGCCCTGTCGGTTCAGAGCCCACATGCGCTCATCAAGACGTCGGGCGAGCAGCATCGACTGGTACATCTCCATGACCTGCTCGTCGGTGAGTCCCAGCGCTCTGTGATCGCGTACGTTGTCGATTTCGAGCATGTCGTGCGTCTCCCTTCAGCTCAGGTCCGGCGCAATCCGCGGTGGCGGCGCAGTGTCCCAATGCGGTCGATTCGTTCCTGAGCCACGCGCACGGCTGCAACGTGGGGGTTGATCCCGTGCTCCTCGGCAGCGGTGAGGACTTCGGAAACGGCGATGTGGATGTTGTCGATGGCGGTTGCCGCGCGGCGCACCTCGTATCCGCCGATGCCGACGGCGACGTTGATGATTCCTCCGGAGTTCACTACGAAGTCGGGGGCGTACAGGATGCCCCGGTCGACGAGCCGATCGGCGTCCGCTTCGGTGGCGAGCTGGTTGTTTGCAGAGCCGACCACGGCTGCACACTTCAGCCGTGGGATGGTCTCCGCGTTCAGCGATGCGCCGAGTGCGCACGGCGAGAAGATGTCGCATTCGGCGTCGTAGATCTCGTCGACTCCGACGACCGTCGAGCCTTGTGCGGTCGCGACGTTGTCGAGTGCTTCTTGGTCGACATCGGTGATCACGGTAGATGCACCGGCCTTGGTGAGACGATCGACGAGGTCGGCGCCCACCTTGCCGACGCCTTGCACGGCGACGGTGCGGCCGGTGAGGTCGTCGCTGTCCCACAACCGGTCGGCAACCGCACGCATGGCGTTCATCACACCTCGCGCAGTGGCGGGAGACGGATCGCCAGAGCCTCCGAGCTCGGATGGAAGACCGGCGACCCACTGGGTTTCGCGGGAGACCATGGCCATGTCGCTCGTCGTGGTCCCGACATCCTCTGCAGTGATGTACCGGCCGCCCAAGGAATCGACCACGTTGCCGTAGGCCCGCAGCAGCCGCTCGGTCTTGATCGTGCGCGGGTCACCGATGATGACGGCCTTGCCGCCTCCCAGGTCGAGTCCCGCAGCTGCCGACTTGTTCGTCATGCCCTTGGACAGGCGCAGCACGTCGGTCAGCGCATCCGCTTCCGAAGCATACGGATAAAAGCGGGTCCCGCCGAGAGCGGGACCCAGAGCCGTTGAATGAATTGCGATGATGGTCCGGAGACCCGATACGGCGTCGTAGCCGTACAACACCTCTTCATGTGTGTCGGAACCGATCGCATCGAATACACCCAACTGGCCGCTCCCTTCTGAGATCCCCGCGACATCACCGCCGCTCGGGGAAGATGCGACCCCATTGTAGGAGGTGCGCGGCCCGGCGGTTGGGGGAAGACGGCCCGCCCCCCGGAGAAGTTCGCCGGTGCGTCCGTGGCGGTGGCCGCGGCACGACCTGGGCTCGTCGAAACATCGCGGCGCCGCACCACGGCGAGGGTGCGTAGCATGCGGGTCATGATCAGGACGGCGCAGCTTCGGGTCTACTTGCCGGCGGATCGGGTGGGTGTGTTCGACCCGCACCGAGATCCGAGCCGAACCATCACCCGCGTCACCGCCGAGTTCGTCTGGCAGGGGTCCACGGCAGATGACGCCTACGCCCTGGAGTGGGAAGGGGGGCGGTACCTGTGCCCCCGATTCACCCGGCTCCGCATGCTGGAAGGCCTCCTTGCGTTTCGCGACGATCATCCGGGCTCGGCGCTGGCGTCTGAGCTCGCAGTGCGCAGGGCATCGCAGGAACTGGCCAAGATCCGGCTACGGGCGCCGACGGCCCGTTCCTACATCCTCACCGCACCGTGGCATGTGCCGTTGCGATGGTTTGTCTGTTTCGCCCCCGATCAACGAGAGCTCTACGAAGGCCGGTACGGGGCAGCGATTCGGTACAGGGCTTCGCTGCGCGATGCGGTGCCGCGGGTGACCAGGGCGATCGAGATCCTCGAAGAGGCGGGTTTCGACGACGACGTGATCGACGATGTCATCGAGCTCGAGCGCTGGTTGCAGGACTTTGCCGCCGCCGGGATGCTCGAGCTCGACTACCACTCCGTCGCTGCCCTCTTCGGCGACGCCGAACTTGCGTTTGACGAGTCGGCGGGCGATGTGCAACGCAGCCTCGATGCTTTGAACCGGCTCGATTACGAGGAAGCCGGACTCGCCTACGCCGAGGTGGCCACGCGCTGGGCGCCTGCCCAAGCGCTCGCCTACGTCAACTGAACGTCACCCGGAACACGGCGGGCATGGCTTGGGTCCATCCGGCCCTTTCCAAACGCATCCGGGTCCCGTAGCCTCCCGGTCATGCATTTGTACGCACGTGTCAACATTCTCGAAGGCAAGGCGGTCAGGCTGCCGCGTGGAGACATCGAAGATGCAATCTTCCTCGATGCCGATCCGGTGGCCAGGGCACAGGGCTGGGTGACCAAAGGCGCTGATCGGCTCCACATCGTGGACCTCGACGCTGCCGCCAGGCGTGACTACAGGAACCGGGCGATGATCCGCGAGCTGATCGCCGCCAGCGACGTGCCTGTATCGGTCGGCGGGGGCGTGCGGTCGCCTCAAGAGGTCGAACGATTGATCGACGCCGGCGCCGACAAGGTGGTGATGGGCACCGTGGCCATCATCGATCAGGTGCTGTTCTGGGACCTCTGCCGGGATCACCCGGGCCGGATCGTGGTCAGCCTCGATGTCCGTGACGACGAGGAATTGGCGATCCAAGGGTGGACCACCAACTCGGGCCGGTACCTCGAGGAGGCGCTCATCGAACTCTCTTCTGCCGGGGCCGCCGGGTTCATGGTGGCCGAGGTGGGTCGTGATGCGTTGGAGGAACCTCCCAACTTCGATGCGCTCAAGCGTGCGATGTCGATCGTCGACGAGCCGGTTGTGGCCGCAGGTGGTGTCCGCAACTTCGAGGACCTGCGTGCTCTCAAGGAGCTCGAGGTGGACGGCAAGAAGCTCGGCGGCGTTGTTGTCGGCCGTGAGGTGACTGCCGGCCGGTTCACGGTCGAGGATGCGGCTGCCCTGTTGAGCCGCACCGGGCCGACCAATGGCCCGTGGACGCTCGACGAACTGCGGACTCAGCTCGTCCGGTTCCACCAGACGGCCGGGGAGCACGGCGCCGCAGGCGACTTCGTCGATTGGCTCGGCCTCGGCCGCTGATCAGCCCGCCATGATGGCGGCGAGTAGCGCAGCGTGTTCGTCGAGAGTGGGGCGGGGTGGCGCAGGCTCGTAGCGGAGTGCCAGCGCAAATCCGTCACCCAGAAACCTCGGCAACACGTGCAGATGCACGTGAAAGACTTCCTGGCCCGCAGCTGCGCCGTCGGCGAGGAACAGGTTGATACCGTCGGTCCGGAGCGGGCTGGTGCGCAACGCGGCAGCACATTGCATTGCCGTCGCCATCATCTGTGCCCCGGTCTCTTCCGGGAGGTCGGCAAGATGGGTGGCGTGGACCTTGGGGACCACGAGCAGGTGGCCGGGCGTCACGGGCAGGATGTCCATGAACGTGATGGTCAGCTCGTCCTCGGCGACGACGCTCCGCGGCGCCTCGTCGCTCACGATCGCACAGAAGATGCACTCGCTGGTCACGCTGAGCCAGGAGCCTACAAGGTGCGGAGTGTGAACTCCGTTGGCGAGACGAGCGGCGTCCGGACGTAGAGCGAGGTGGTCATCGCCGGGATGAACCCGACGTCGAGGTAGAGGGACCGTGACGCCGGGTTGCCGGTCTCGTAGTTGATCTTGATCCGGCTCGCCCCTGACTCGACGAGTCGATGAATCCCCGACGTCAGTACATGTCTGGCGAGACCGCGCCTGCGGTGGAGTTTGTTGGTCCCCATGGGTTCGACACACCCGACCTCGGTGGTCGGGTCGTGCCAGAACAGCCCGTAGGCCGCAGGTTCGCCGTCCGTATCGAGCACCACGAGGTCCAGGTCGGGCCGGTAGAGCGATGTCTGCTCGAGGCGGTCTGCCACGTGTGGACCGGTGCGGTCGGCGAAGTGATGGGTTGCAGCACCCATGTCCGCACGACTCGCCAACGAATAGCCCTCCGGCAACGGCGAAATCGTCGGCGCGGAGTGAGCCTGCATCCAGGCCGCTGCTCCCTGCCCCGGTTCCGCAACGAAGCCGGCCGCCGTCACCAACGAGACCATGAGCGCATCGTCGTCATCGAGCATGACCTCGACGGGTGTCGGCGGTGCGTTGTCGGCCGCACGGAGTCCCCGCTGCCAGACGGATCGCACCGTTTCGTCGGCAACCGAGGGGAGCGTGATGACGTCCAGCCCGAGCCGCCCGCCCCAGTCGGTCACAACCGCGGCGGCGACCGGATCACCCGATGTGTCGAACCAGAACAGCTGCCCGCCGTCGTCGGTCGTTCGGGGCTTCCTCCACCACCACTGCAAGTCGGCGGCTTCCCACACGCCTGCCGTCGGATGCTCGATCCGAACTCGTCGCAACAGCGCAGTGACGGTCGCGAGATAGTCGAGGCCAGACAGCGTGCGCTCGGCGAAGTCCATCCGCTGAACCTAGTTGCGCTCTGCCAACTGCGGACTGTGTGCGGATCAGGGTCTGCAGGCGGCCGGCTACTGCGGCGGTCATCTCTCCGTTGGATTGGGGCGGAGCAACCAACTCGGCGGCAGGCCGAGCAAGGGCGCATGGCGCTCGACAGCGCGGGTCGCCGCGTCGACAAACGGATTTGGGTTGGCAGGGCAGACCGTTCCTTCCGGCGGCAAGGCACCGTCCACCAGGTAAGCGTCGATGTACTCGGTCGTACATGCGCTACGGCCGTACGCCGTGTGACCCCATCCGGCGTAGCTCAACAGTCGACTGCCGATCAGCAGGCGGGTCGACGCCTGAGCGCCGGCGTAGTCGGTGACTCCGTCGAAGTAGTTGCCGACCACCAGCACCGGTGCCGACGTCCGCGTTCTCCACGGTCCCGCATAACGATCATCGGCAACCGGCCAATGCGTGCACCCTGCGTTGAACCACCACCAGTAGGGACCGAATTGGGAACCGGCCTGGGCGTAGCGGTCGATGGAGAGGAACTGGGCGAAAGTGCCGGGGTACTGCGTGTCGGCACATTGGTTGCCGTAGTACGCATCGAAGCCGTTGTCGTAGTCGGCTTCTCGGGCCTGCCCGGGCTGCAACGTCGTGACCAACTCAGCGCGCACCCGCGTGGCTTCAGCCACGGCAGACTCGTCGCCCAACGCCACGTCGGCGAGGAAACTGAAGAAGGCGGCAAATCCGTCGGGGCCGCCCCATACCTCCGGCGAGTACATCGCAGATGCCGCATCGCCGATGAGGAAGTCGTAGGTGTAGAGGAAGCCGTCGCCGAGGTCGATGGGTTCGTCCTTGACGGCACTCGCCAGGGCGTCCCACCGTGCCGCCGCACCCTCCGGCGCGGAGAACGCACAATCGCTCCCTGCTTCGTCGCACAGGCGGAGGAATTCGTCGAACTCCTCCTGGGTAGCCACCCGGTCCGACTCGATCTGCCAGCCGCTCGACCACAACCTCGGGTCGAGCACACCATCGATGACGAGTGCCCTCACGTTGCGAGGGAACAAGTTGGCGTAGGTGTTGCCGAGGTAGCTCCCGTAGGAGAACCCGAGGTAGGTCAACGCCTCGTCGCCAACGGCCTCCCGCAGCAGGTCCAAATCGCGGGCGACGTCGGCGGTGCTCATGTGGCGGCCGATCACTTCACCGTCGTTGAGGCACTCGTTGCCGAGGGAGGCGTACGTGTCGTAGAAAGGGCGGTACTGAGGCTGCTCATACGGGAAGACGGGAACACTGTCGAAGAAGGCGAAGAGGTCGTCCTCGCTGTCGAAACAGTGAAGTGGATCCGAAGCGCCAACGCCGCGCGGGTCGAACCCGACCACATCGAAGCGCCCGTCCAGCTGGTCGTGGAAGAACTCACCGAAGCCCGTGAGCACAAGACCGACCCCTGAGCCTCCGGGCCCGCCCGGATTGACGAACACGGAGCCAATACGATTGGCATGGTCGCCGGCGGGGATTCTGGCCAACGCGATGTGCGTCGTCGCACCGTGCGGCCGGTCGTAGTCGAGTGGCACCACGACCATCGCACACTCGGCTGCAGGGAAATCGGCGCCACAGGACTGCCACTCGATCGTGGGCACATCGGTAGGGGCGGCGGCCGTCTCTTCGTCTGCGCCCGCCACCGGCGCGACGACGACGGAGAGGCCGAGGAACACGGCAACGGTGCCGACGGCTGCCCGCCTGTGCATAGTCGATAGCAAACCTGTCACGGCACGCTCCCCTCGTCGACGCAACCACAACCCTACGCATCGGAACCGAGGGTCGTGCAGCCCGGAGAAACGCTCCTAGCGCCAGACCGAGCGGGGCTGCCGTCATCCCTCGCCGGCGCCAGCTTCCTCAGGATTCGTCGCGGGCGCCGGCCGGAATCGCTTGATCAAGTCGGGCGGGATGCGCTTGAGGTCTCCGTCCGCAAACGTATCGAGGAGCGCCCATGCTGCCTGGAGCGTCTCGTCGACAGAGCGGCGTCGCTCCTGGGCGACGAACTGCTCCTCGAAGCGCGTTGCGAAAGCGAGATAGCGGCGGTCGGCGTCGGTCAGCGCCGCTTCGCCGATGATGGTGACGAGGCGGCGCAGGTCGCGGCCCTGCGCATAGAAGACGTAGAGCTGGTCGGCGATCGCCCGATGGTCCGCCCTGGTCTTGCCATCACCGATCCCTGCATTCATGAGGCGACTCAGGCTTGGGAGCACGTCGATCGGCGGCGACACGCCTCGCCTGTGCAAGTCGCGGGAGAGGACGATCTGACCCTCGGTGATGTACCCGGACAGATCCGGGATGGGGTGGGTGATGTCGTCGTCCGGCATTGAAACGATGACGAGCTGGGTGACCGAGCCTTCGCGACCCTTGAGCATGCCCGCCCGCTCGAAGATCGCCGCCAGGTCGGTGTACATGTAGCCGGGATAGCCCCTGCGGCCCGGAACCTCCTCCCGAGCCGTCGCGACCTCGCGCAACGCCTCGCAGTAGTTGGTCATGTCGGTGAGGATCACGAGCACGTGTGCGCCGCGCTCGAACGCGAGGTATTCGGCAGCAGTGAGGGCGAGCCGGGGTGTGAGCAGGCGCTCGATGGTCGGGTCGTCTGCCAGGTTCATGAAGAGAACGGTGCGGTCCAGCTGGCCGCTGTCCTCGAGGGCGTGCCGGAAGAAGCTCGCCTCGCGATGGGTGATACCCATCGCCGCGAACACCACGATGAAGTCTTGTTCCTCGTGGCCGGTGACGCTCGCCTGCGCGGCGATGCGGGCCGCCAGCTCGCCTGCGGGAAGGCCGAAGCCGGAGAATATCGGCAACTTCTGACCGCGCACGAGTGTGTTGAGGCCGTCGATGGCGGAGATGCCGGTCTCGATGAACTCCGATGGGTAGCGCCGGGCTGCCGGGTTGATGGGCATGCCGTTCACGTTCCAGAAGTCCTCGGGCATCACCGGCGGCCCACCGTCGATCGGGGTCCCCGCACCGTCGAGCATGCGTCCGAGCAGAGCCATACCGACGCCGATGCGGGCCGCGTCCCCACCGAGGCGTACGCGCGTGGTCGCCAGATCGAGGCCCCTGGTGCCCGAGTAGACCTCGATCACCGCCTTGTCCCGGTCCACTTCGAGCACCTGGCCGCGACGAATCTCACCGTCGGGGCACACCACCTCGACGACTTCGTCTGAGTGCACTCCGGAGGCGCGGTCGATGAAGATCAGCGGGCCTGAGACGTAGTAGACCGTCTGGAACTCGGTCGCATGGAGACCGCGGCGGAGCTTCATAGCCGCTGCACCTCCTCGTCGATGGCCTTCGTGAGCGCCTCCGCCCGCCGGTCTACTTCTTCGACGGGCCAGTACTTCATCCGGGCGATGGCGTCGAGGACGCCCAGGGTGCCGATCGCCTCGAGGTCGGTGTCTTCGTCCACCACGCGCGTCATGGCAAGATGGAGGTGACGGATGATGCGCAACATCGAGTACTGCTTGGCGGGCGGGCAGTAGGCGTCGATGTCGTCGAAGGCGGACTGCTGCAGGAAGTCTTCACGGACGATGCGGCCCGTTTGGAAAGTGACGCGCTCTGCCGGAGCGAGCACGTCGACGCCGAGCAGCTGCACGATGGCCTGGAGCTCTTGCTCCTGGCCGAGCAACCCCACGATCCAGCGCCGCAGCTCACCCCAGTCTTCCGCAACTTCGGTCTCGAACCAACGGTCGAGGTTGTAGAGCGTGTAGCTGTTGCCCCAATGGATCGCTGGGAAGTGGCGGCGCCGCGCCAGCTCCGAATCGAGCGCCCAAAACGTGCCGGCAAGACGAAGGCTGTACTGCGTGACGGGCTCGGAGAAGTCGCCACCAGGCGGCGAGACCGCCCCGACGACGGTGACCGAGCCCTGCCGGTCGCCACCTCCGAGCACGCAGGCCGCACCGGCCCTTTCGTAGAACTCAGCGAGGCGTGACGGCAGGTAGGCGGGGTAGCCCTCTTCGCCCGGCATCTCTTCGAGCCGACTCGAGACTTCGCGCAGCGCTTCCCCCCAGCGGCTCGTCGAGTCCGCAACGAGCGCGACGTCGTAGCCTTGGTCCCGGTAGTACTCCCCGATCGTGATCCCCGTGTAGATGGAGGCTTCTCGGGCCGCCACGGGCATATTCGAGGTGTTGGCGATGAGGGTGGTGCGGGCCATCAGGGAGGAGCCGCTGCGGGGATCGACGAGGGCAGGGAACTCCTCGAGAACCTCTGCCAACTCGTTACCCCGCTCGCCACATCCGACGTAAATGATCACATCGGCGTCCGACCACTTCGCCAGCGTCTGCTCGTGGACGGTCTTCCCGGTCCCGAAGCCACCGGGAATCGTCGCCGCCCCGCCACGTGCGACCGGGAACATCACGTCCACAACCCGCTGTCCGGTGATGAGAGGCGCAGAGGGGTCGAGGCGCTCCGCCACCGGCCGCGCCCGCCGTACCGGCCAGCGAGACAGCATGGAGACGGCGACTCCATCGACGAACAGAAGCGGATCGGTCACGGTGGCGGGGGAGCGCCCAAGAGCTGTCACCGTGCCGGCGACGTCGGGCGGCAGCAGGATTCGATGAATGAGTGCCGGCGTCTCTTGAAGCGTGGCAAGAACGTCACCGCCGACGACCCGATCACCTACCGCAACGGTGAACTCGACGTCCCACTTGCGCGTGCGGTCGAGCGACGGCAGCTGGACACCGCGGCGCACATAGGGACGGGCATACGGCTCGCCGTCTTGGGCAGCGAGCGCAGGCAGCGGTCGCTGTACGCCGTCGAAGATGTTGCCGAGGAGCCCGGGGCCGAGCTCGACGGTGAGCGGCGCCCCGGTATCGATCACCGTCGATCCCACCTGGAGGCCGCTGGTGTCCTCGTACACCTGGATCACAGCTTCGCGACCCTTGAGGCGGATCACTTCGCCGATGAGCCGGCGTCTGCCGACCCTGACCACGTTGTAGAGGCGCGTACCCGGGAGGCCCTCAGCGACGACGACGGGGCCCGCGATCCGCACCACGTGGCCTTCATGTGCGGCCGTGGCAGGAACAGGCGCAGTTGTCATGCGTCCTCCCCGAACGTGATGTGGTAGCCGACGGCACGCTGGATCAACCCGGCCAGCCTGTTCCGTCTGTGGGCCGCCGGCTCGGCCCCGAGCCCGGCCGGCAGGCTGATGATGACGGGCGAGAGCGAGCTCTCCCAGTGCACTCGTTGGGCAGCATCGACCTGCGCGAGGTAGGGCTCGTAGACCGCGATCACCCCCCGCTCGCCTGTGGCGATGATGTCGGCTACAGCACGCACCGCTTCGTCGGCGTCCGCCACGGCGCGCACCGCAACTCCGGCGAGGCGGAACCCCGGCGCCATCTCATCAGGCGTCACGACCATCAGGTGGGCATCGCTCATGTCGCCACCAACAGGTGTGCGGCCACGTCGTCGGGCGACAGTCCCTGGGCGATGCCCTGCCCGATCCATCGAAGGTTGCGTACCTCGTTCTCCTTGGCGAAGACATACGCCACGGGGATCGCAGGGCCGAGCGGGTCTCCACGGTGGAAGAGCGAGACGGCGTGTCGCGTCGTTGCGTCGCGAAGCGACCTGTCGAGGCTGCCGAGGTCCTCGGCTGCGATCCAGCCGGCCAGGGCAACATCCCAACCGGGTGTGCCGGGTGCCGCCGCCAGCACCGCAGCAGCGTCGGCCGCAGTGCCCGCTGATCGTGCCCCCTCGAGAACCGCACTCCGGATGCGCCCCCCGGGCAAGAAGCGTGGTTTGGGTTCTGCGTCGTCGGCCCCCGGCTCGCGGTCCAACCGCGCCCGTCGCAACCGCAACGCAGCCATCACGTTCATGCGGTCGATCTCCGTGCGCAGTAACCGGCCGGAGTCGCTGGGAGCGCCGTCGTGAGCCCTGAGCACCTCATCCAGGTGCTCCGCATAGGCCATGCTCAGCACCCGCTCCAGCACGGAGACGTCGCCCCGTCGCTCGTACTCGGGCCAGGCGGAGGCGACGCGACGCGCCTTGTCTGCCGACGGCAGTCCCCAAGCGACCATCAAGTCGAGCGCGGACCGAACCCCCGGCTGGTCGGCCAGCTCGCGCAGCTCGGCGTCGGTGACGGTTCCCGCGGGCACGAGCAGTCCGGGGAGGTCGGCTACCTCGGCAGTGCGCGCCTTGGCGCGCAGGATGGTGCGCAGGTTGTGCAGATCCCACCGCTCCAGCAGCAGGTCGACGACGGGCACTGGGATGTCGGCGTAGAAGCGGCGCACGGCGCGGAACTCGGTTGCGAGCGCAACACGGAGCGCCTCGTCCAACCGCCGGATGCCGCGGTATCGGGTGAGGGCGGCAGCGACGGCAGGGCCGTAGGTCGTATCGCTCAGCAACCCGAGTAGCCGGTCCAGCGACTCGGCAGCAAGCAACGTGACGTAGTCCGAACTTCCGAGAAGTCGTGACCGTCTTGCGCGGAGGCGGGTGTTGCCGTACTCGAGCCCTGTCATGGAGCAGCTCTCCCGATCGCGGGGATGGTCTCGATGGCGATGCGGCGCAAATGGCGTTCAGCCCGCGCCCTGCGGGACTCGAACGTATTGATCACTCGCCTCCCGTCCCGGGTCGAAAGGGCGACGCCACCTGCAGTGGTGAGGCATGGATCGACCCTCATGTGGTGGATTCCGCGGTCGGCCAGGAGACGATCGACGAGAGCCTCGTCGGCCGGGTCGACCTCCACCACTCGGGCGTCGGGTAGTACGGCGAGGCATTCCTCGAGCAAGTCGCCGAGCAAGGCCTCATATCCGTCACCGGCTCGCAGCGCCCCGATGCGACCTTCCGCCGCTTCGACCGTATCCACGTAAACCTCTTCGACGGCCCGGCGCACCATACGTTCGGCTTCCAAACGGGCGCGGTTGACGATCTGGTCGCGACGGTGGGCAGCGGCAGCGTCCATCGCCGAAGCCGCCTCCTCCTCGGCGGCTGCCGCCTCGGACGTCGCGCGCTCGAGCAACGCCGCGATGCGGGCTTCGCCGTCACTGCGGATGCGAGCGATCTCGACCTCGGTCTCGGAGCGGATCGCAGCCAGAATGTCGCCGAGGGCCATCAGCCTCCGAGCAGGATGATGATCATCGCGGCCACGGCAAAGCCGAGGATCACGAGGGTCTCGGGGATCGCCACGAGCAGGATGACCCGCCCCGTCAATTCCTCCTTCTCGGCGATGGCGCCGATACCGGCCGACCCGATGCGCGCCTGCGCGTATCCCGTGGCAAGCGCACTCAGCCCGACGGCGATGCCGGCGCCGATGGCGAGCAGACCAAGTTCCATCTCGTTCTCCTTTCGTGGCGTCACGTAGGCGGAGCCCCGCCAACGCCGTCGTTGGGGGCGCCGAACGGCGTGAACGGGCGGCCCCCTTCTGTGTAGAACGTGCCAAAGAACTCGACGTAGTGGAGACGCAGCGCCTGGATCGCGGGGCTGAAGGTGCCAAGAGCCAGGTTCAACGCATGGAAGAGCGCCGCGATCACGATGCCGAGCCACACCGGCCCCGTCGCCCCCAACTCATTCGCCACCCGGGCGAGGTACACCGAGGCCAGCCCGATGGCGGCGATACGGAGGTAGGACAGAACATTGCCGACGGCGCCCAGGAGCTCGAGCGGCGCCATGAGGATTCCCATGGCGCCCTCGAGCGACGCCATCACCACCAGTGCGACGACGATGGCGGCGACAGCCGGCGTGATGACGCCGGACGGCAAGCGATCGGCAGCCACGGCAGCGATGAGGAAGAGGCCGCCAAGTGCAGTCAGCGTCGCAATCCGCTCGAGCATCTCGTTGCGTCGTCGACCCCTGGCTGATTGCCAGATCCCGAGGAGCAGCCCGAGGGTGATGTGGACGGCACCGACGGTCACGGCCAAGAGCAGGAGAGGCTGTAGTGCGTCCTCCCTGTTGATCCACAGCGGCTCCCACCCCCACCACTGGCGGCCGAGGTCGCCGAGGAACTCTGCGTAGACGACACCCCACACGATGCTCCAAGCCGCTGCCAGCATGAAGACGCTGCTGAGGTCGCGGGCGACGGCTGAGCGCTCCCGAAACCGGTGGTGGACAACGAACGCCAACGCGCCGAGAACGACACCGTAGGCCACGTCGCCCAGCATCATGCCGAAGAAGAGCGGCAGGAAGATCATCATCAACCGGGTGGGGTCGAGGCTGCCGTACTGGGGGAGGGCAAGCAGGCGCACCAGAAACTCGAAGGGCCGGGCCGGAGCGGGGTTGGACATCAAGACGGGTGGGGCATCTGTGGCTTCGGGCCGAGCTGCCTCGACGACCACGGCACCACCGATGACCGTGGTCAGTGCATGCCGCAGGCGGGCGAGATCCCTTTCCGGGACCCAGCCAATCACGACGAACGTATGTGGCGTCGCACCGAGATGGCGGATGGCGCCCAGCTGCTCGATGCGGGAGCGCAGCCAGGCCGATGCGTCCGCCCAGTTGCCGTGCGGCTTGACCGCGTCGTCGATCGCCGCCCGCGTCGCCGCGATGTCGATCGGGATCTCGGTCATGCGGCGGTCCATGTTCGTGATCGCACGTCGAAACGGTGCGCGCTCGAACTGCTCGGGGAGTCGCAGCCGGCTGAGGTGTTCACGGCCGAGCAGCGCGGAGACCGCAGCCGCATGGTTGCGGGGGAACACCAGCACGGCGCCAACCGTCTCGGGATCGAGTTGATCCGAGATGATCTCGTAGTTGGCGCCGAGTGCCTCGGCGAGCCCGGTGTTGAGTTCGCCGAGTACGGCAGCGTGCCGCCGGTCGACCATCAGCGCAGCCGTCTCGTATCCCTCCAGCTCTGTGAGCTCGGGCACGAGCGGGAGCAGCCTGCGCAGCGATGCGGCGTAGCGGGGCAACGTCTCTTGCTCGGCCTCGAGTTCGTCGAGCCGCCCGACGAGCGACTCGATCTGAGGTCCGGCTTCATCGAGCTCCCCGCGGAGTTCGGCAAGCGCCGCGGCGTCGAGCGGGGAGGCCGTGCCCGAGGCCTGCGGTGGGTGCTGAACGAGTGCGAGAAGTGCGTCGACCCTGGCACGCAGGTAGCGCAGGTCGTCGAGGAGGCGCAAGCGTTCGTCATCGACGGTAAGCGGCGGGAGTCGCACGCCCGGATCGTCGTTCACGTCGACAAGGTGCAGCACGTGGAGTTCGTGCAGCAAGGCGAGGGTTGCGTCGAGGTTCCCCCGATGCCCGATGATCCTGACTTTCGCCATTGGCACGAGCACGGCTACTTCCCCTTCTCGCTCGGAGGGGCAAGGAGGAGCTCGATCATGCGCGCGACGGCGGCTTCTCGGTGAGGTGCGGCCGCCTCGCACATGTTGGCGGCGCTCCGGCGTCCACGCTCCACGATCGACGCCGCTTCGTCCATGGCACTCTTCTCCGCGGCGGCAAACCGGGCGCGCGCTGCCTCCTGACCTCGTGCCCTCGCCGCAATCACCAGGTCCGCCGCATCGGACCGTGCTGCAGCCAAGACCGCGTCGGTCTCGCGCTGCGCATCGTCGATCGCCCGTGCCATGTCGCGTTCGAGATCACGGATCGCGCGAAGCGACGCGGCGGCGTCGCTCACAACATCGTCCCCTGGGCGAGACGCTCACCGCGCCTGGCGCTGAACCGCTTCAGCCGGAAGCGATCCTGGCGTTCCCGCTCGTCGAGGACGGCTTGGATGGCGAGCTTCTCCCGTTCGAGTCGCGGGATGACGACGGTTTCCAGGGCATTGACGCGTCGGGTCGTCTTGCCGATCTCATCGACGAGCCTGCGGAGACGCAGCTCGTCCGAGGCGAGGTCCAGGATCATCGTCAGCACCGTCTCGAAGTGAGAAGCGGCGTCGTCGATCGCGGCGCTGCTGCCTTCCAAGGAGTATCCACGGGCCGTGCGGGCCAGCTCCACCCGGTCGTGGCCGATGTCGGCGATGCGGACGCCCATGACGGAGGTCACAGAAGCTGAAAGTGGGATGTCGGTCCTGGTGGCGAGGCCGGCGGAGCGCACGGCTTCGGGTCCGTCGATCGTTTCGGCGAGCGCCAGCCTACGTCGGGCTGCGGCTGTCGCACGATCGAGCACTTCGCTCCCGGTCAGCACGACGTCCGCCACCTTGCGGAACTCGTCCAAGAGCTGGTCGCGCTTCTCCTTGAGGACGTCGCGACCCTGCAAGGCCAGCGCGATCTGCGCTCGCCGCGCGAGCAACTCTGACCGGGTTGCCGTCACCTGTTCCACGGCGTCCTCCGGTCGCTCAGGATCCGAGGCCTCCCCAGTGTGCGGCGTCCCTTGGGGATCCCGGCAGTCTCAGAAGTCCCTACGTCCCGGGTCGGCCGTGCCCACCCAAGAGGCGGCGATGGCTTGGCCATGGGATTGCGCGGCCGGTGCCCCGCTCGGAAGCGACGGCCAGGTCGCCGCTCTGGTTGGCGTCGATGGTGGCCCAGATGCCGACGGCGAACCCGGCGACAGCCAGCACGGCAACGAGGACGACGATCCAGGTGCGGCGCGGCAGACCGGGTGCGGCTTGTTGGGGTGTCTCGTGAGTGAGAGCGTTCATGCGCCACCTCCTCGGGACGAGGCTTGCACTCCCTCTACGCCTCACTCTCGACCCGGCTGGGTCGGGCCGGCTAGGGCCCACCTGCCTTTCCGAACTTGCGTCAGGTGCGGGCGGTGCTCTTTGCCATCAGCGCTGTGCCGATGCCGTCAGGTCGATCCCCTCGGACGAGATGGCTGCGTGCAGATCCGGGGCCCGGTCGGGGAGGGCTGCGAACTCGGCGGCGGTGTAGTGGAGGATGTTGCAGGGATTCCCGGTGAGTCGATTGACCCGGGTGGCGATGTCTTCTGCCGGAGGCGTGTCTTGTTCTGGGGTGGTGTCGTCGCGGACGAGCAGCAGGTCGATGTCGCTGCGCTCGTCAGCATCGCCCCTCGCCAACGAGCCGAAGAGGATGGCCCTGGTTGCCCACGGGGCCTCTTCGGTGAGGATGCCGGCGAGGTCTGCGAGGTGTTCGTCCCGTAGGCCGGCGATCCGGACGATGAAGGGAGCCAGGATGTGGTCTCGATTGAAGGTGTTCAGGACCGAGGTCCCTGCTGGCTGGTGGACCACGAGACCGTGAGCGGCCAACTCGTCGAGGACGTTCTGAACGCCTTGCTGGCTGGCGTCTCGCGACAGTAGACGCTGGACCTCTCGGCCGGTCAGCGGCCGGCGATCCGGACGATGAAGGGAGCCAGGATGTGGTCTCGATTGAAGGTGTCAGGACCGAGGTCCCTGGTGGACACCGAGGAGCGACAGGGTCGCCTGGCCCCGTGCGGGTCGGGCTTCAAGTACAAACGATGTCACGGCAGCTGATCCGCCATCGACATTGATACCGATCCGTCCGGGATGCCGGACACAGGACGGGTGTGCCGATGTCGGGCGTTGGCGACGCGCGCTATTCGCTGGTGCTATTGGTCGTGATGGCAAGTCCGTCGAGGTAGCTGTCGAGCTGTCGGTGTGCGATTGCGCGCTCCTCGGCTGTGTCAAGGCCAATCGCGAGGGGTCGGCAGAACCGGATTGTGGCGAGTGCGATGTCGGTCGCGGTGAAAGCCGTTGGAATCGCCTCGTCGCGGTGCGCGGTGTCGACCAGCCGGTCGAGAACGGTTTGGGCGGCAGTGCGCTGCTCGGGCCAATCAACGTTGTCGAGTAGCGGATGAACGATGTTGACCGCGCCGAGTCCGATGTCGATCGCTGCGTGTAGGTAGCGGCGCAGCGCAGCGCCACCATCAGTCTCATCGAGAGCGGCTTCGCCAGCAGCGATGGTCCGATCGAGAACGTCGAGCGCAACGCTGCGCAGAAGGTCGCGCCGGTCGGGGAAGTGTCGATACAGGGTGGCAATGCCGACACCGGCGGCCTTTGCGACGGCGTCGCGTGACGGCTCGCCGCCGATCTCGAGGATCAGTTCCCTCGCCGCATCGAGGATCCGTCGCCGGTTCCTGAGAGCGTCGGACCGCATTGGTTGCTCCTCGACGACCAGGTTCTCATCTGTCATGAAACGGAGTATAATCCTCCACTTATGGATCCTGATGGTGCGAACGCAACCAGAGACGGTGCCGCCGAAACCGAGTACTTTCCGGTGACCCACGGCAACTGCGATCACATCACCGGGCCCTTCTATCACGGCACCAAGAATCTGTTCAGCGAGGGCGAGCTGCTCGTACCGGGCCATATGTCGATCCGATCCGGCTGTTGATCCTCGACGAGCTGAGCCGAGACCAGCGCTGCGTCTGCGAGCTGCGAGAGTCGCTGGACACCGCCCCCAACCTGTTGTCGTACCACCTCCGCATCTTGCGCGAGGCGGGTCTGGTCGAGTCAACCCGCCGCGGCCGATGGGTCGACTACCGGCTTTCCGCCAACGCCTGTGCGATGGTGGCGGCGGCCCTGCCATCGCCGCTCACCGACGAGGTGTCCCTGTGACCACCCGGGTCGAGGTCGAGGCGCCGGTTCTCGAGCGTCTTTCGCTGCTCGACCGGTTCCTCCCGGTGTGGATCGGTGCGGCCATGATCGCCGGTCTGCTTGTGGGTCGGCTCATCCCGGAGCTGAACGACTGGCTCGACTCGGTCAAGATCGGCACCGTGTCGTTGCCCATCGCCGTGGGGCTGCTGGCGATGATGTATCCGGTGCTGGCCAAGGTCCGCTACTCAACGACTTCCACACTGTGTGGGGCGAGGCGTACCCGGCGATCAAGATCCTCTGGGAGAACGCCTGGACCGAGTTCGTGCCGTTCTTGGACTACTCACCAGACATGAGACGAGTGATATAGCACGAATGCAATCGAGAGCCTGCACGCACGGTTCCGGCGAGCGACCAGAGCTCGGGGTCACGTCCCCAACGAGCAGGCCGCACTGAAGTGTCTCCACCTCGTCGTCCGCTCGCTCGACCCTACCGGCACCGGGCAGGAACGATGGATGAACCGATGGAAGCCAGCTCTCAACGCCTTCGCCATCACCTTCGAAGGGAGGCTCCTCTAATCGAACACACGTACGTCTGGTAAAAAGAAGTAACGCCAAACCACTTACACCGTTCTCCTGACACTCCGCGGACGCGCCTCTGAGCCGTGTGAGCGACGCACCTTCAGGCCAGCATCATCCGCTGCTGCGTTGAACGTTACGTGCGAAGAACGTCTAGATCGCGTTGAGTCGGGGGCAGATCGCTCACTCGGACGACCTGATTCGTTTCCGGCCGCGCCGCTGCAAACGAGCGTCGAGGAACGCAGCGATGAGTGAGACGCCGCTCAAGATGTAGAAGACCGTGAAGAGCTTGGAGGAGTCGGTCGACGGTGTGAGATCCCCAAAGCCGACGGTCGTCACTGCAACGGTGCAGAAGTACAGGGAGTCGATCCAGCTCCAGTCTTCCAGCCAACGGTAGGTGACGGTGCCGAGGAGAAGCAGGCCCAGCGCGGCGCCGGCGAGGTAGCGATAGATGTGCGCGTTGAGATGGTCCGAGACGCCTGACGTGGGTTTGTCGTTCATAACTGCATCTTTCCACGAACGCAGCGTCGGCCGCAGTCTGGACGGCGAGTGGCACCACGGCCTCATCACCCACCTGATCGGATCGTGGCCGAACCACGAAGACCGCCGACGGCATGTTCGACCGGTGAGGGGCACGTCAGGAGCGGGTATGGACCGTCTTGCGGCCGAATGCCAGCACCATCACGTGCTGCGACCACGTCAACGACCCCGATGAGCCCCGGCCGAGGCAGCACTCTGCCCCAGGCCGATCGCCACATCGAGTACGCGAACGAACATTCCCCGGAGTGTCCGGATCGGCACGCGTTGCCGACTCCCACCTCCCGGCTACTGCATGTCTGGGGGTGCTTCTCCTGGAGTCGCTGTGATTGCAGGCTCAGCGGGGTCGTCCGGCGTGCGATCGCGCAGCCAGATCCGCCGCTTGGTTCGCTTCGTCGCCTTCTTCTCGTCTGCGACCTGGGCTTGCGTTTCTTTGATGCGTTCGCCGCGCTCGAGTTCCAGTTGCCGCAGGGTGTTGAGCACCGCCTCTTTCTGTGCGTCGGTGACGGAATCGAGTTGGTAGGCCGCATGGACGAAGTCGGCGGTATCGGCCCGGTAGTCATGGCCGAAGCTCTTGAACTGACCCGGTACGGTCCGCATGGCGTTCATGGCATCCACGAGGATCTGCACGAACGTGATGATCGGCGTCCACGTCATTCCCTCGGGGACGTTGCGGCCGCGATCCGAGCCGGTGAGCCACGGCGGCTCCTTGACGGCCCAGCGGAGGGACATCTGCGCAATCGGGTCGTTGTCGTGGTCGACGATGACGGCGCGTAGCTTCTGGCGCTCCTCCTCGGTCAGCTCCTCGTACTGGCCGAAGTTGTCGAAGGCGGCCACCGTTCCGGGGGGCACCAGGTCGCTGGAACCTTGACGCATGCCCGTCTTCGACCACTTGGCGAGACCAACCAGGCCAAACCAGAGCGCCCGGTCGATGCCATAGTGATCGAATCCGGCGATGCCTTGATGCATCACGACATCGGACGACGACCAGGATCCGAGGCTCTCGCCGAAGACGTAGACCTTGGGACGCTCACTTTCCGGCATTCCACGCAGACGCTCCCGAATCCCCCATAGCAACCCGCGAAACTGCGCCCGTCCGAGGTGGACCTTCTGCACCTCGAGGAACGACGGTCCGCGTCCGTATTGGATGCAGGCAGTGGCGATGTCGCCGCGCGTGTAGAGCTCGGCCGCCTCGATCATGGCCTGGTCGACCCATCCGGTCCCCGTCGGCGACACCAGCAGGAGGTGAGAGCGCTCGAAGGCGCCGAGCCGTTCCAACTCGTCGAGCATCATCTCCGACCGGCCCGAGGGATACAGCGGGTCACTGTTGACGCCGACGTACGCCCGGATGGGATGAGCAATCGCCTCCTCGCCCAGGGTCGACTCGATGAGATCGGGAGTAACAACGTCGGTAACGTACCGTCGACCCTGGAGGCCCAACTCGTCGAACGGGGAGATGCTGATCGGTCCGCCGGACACGAAATCGTTGTCCGGCGGCGTGGCGTAGGCGGCTTCGATCTTCTCGTTCGAGCGAGCGATGAGCCCGACGACGGTGTAGTACAACGAGACCGCACCGGCACCCCAGATTGCCGAGTTGAGGAACTTGCCAACCTGCGCCTGAAGCGTCCCGGGGCCAAAGAACGCAGCCATGGAACGGCGCGAGGCGAGGAACCCTCGCCCGATGCCGCGGCCGGCCGAAGACACCGCCATGCCGAGCGCAAGAGAGCCGACCACCGTGGCCGGCTTGTCATCATCCGTCCACCGCTCGATCACTGCCTGACGCTCTGACAGCAGCCTTCTGCTGTAGAACGTTGCGGCCGCAAAGCTGGCACTGCTGCCGATGATCGGACGCATCGCCGACTTTGGCGGATACAAGCCCTTTACCTCGTTGGCGGCCTCGTAGATGATGCCGCCAACGGCACCCGCAGCCGCCAGACGTCCGGCGCTGCGGACCGAAGCTCGGGCCGTCGACTCGTCATCGGTATCAGGGATCCGGCTCACCGCCAGGCCCGCCGCGGCCAGCCCTGCTCGCACACCGATCCGTACCGTAGCGGGCGAGGCCTGAGGAACGACGCGACGCACGGCGGCATCGACTGCCGCCACGACCAGGTCGGCGGCGAGTACCGAAAGAGCCGCTGCCATGCCCTGGTGCAAGGTGGCACGCGGCATCAGCGATGGCCCGAACGAATCGAAGAAGGCGCTCGTCTTGAGGGGCGCCGACGGGCTGTTGGTAATGGGATTGAGCCGGTCGGCAACCCTGACGGCAAGCTCGACAACGGTGGACTTCATAGTGTCTCTCCTGGAATCACGGGCTGTTCACTTGTCCCATCTCGTGCCGTTTTGACAGATCGACTCGTACCAGGCTTCTTCGGGCTTCCGGGAGGGGAAAGCGAAGGAGGTCCCCGGATCAGCCCGAACCGGACTCGTTGCTCCCTCCATCCTTCCCCTTGCGGCGTCGCCGCGATTGCCTGTGCGGCTTCGGCTCACGCTCTGGAGAGTGGTACACCACGTCGTGACTGGCGACGTGTTCGAGATGAACGATGAGATCAACGCTGCGATCGGGAGGGCAGTGAACGCTCCCATCGGCCCTGCGATCGCCCCGCCGGCGAGAGCGGCGCCAAAGGCCACCCCGCCGTTGAGGGTCATCGCCTGGGCACTGATCCGGGGACTCAGCCAGTAGTTCTCCACCTGCTGGTAGAGCAACACGTAGCCCAGCACGACCAGCGCCGCCGTGAAGCCCTGGACCGCCAGCGTGAGGAGCACCGGGACTGCACCGCCGATGTAGGTGCCGATCGCAGGGATGAACACCGACACAAAGGAGCCGAACAACGCCAGCGCCGTCGCCAGCCCCACCGGCATACCAACCAGCACCATCGTGAAGAAGAAGCCGAGCCCATTGATGAACATCAGAATCACTCGCGAGTAGAAGTAGCCGCCGGTCTGCACGATCGCTTGGTCCCACGTCCAGCCGATGCGTTCCTGGGCCCGGGGGCTGAACAGGCGAAGCACGGCCTTCTGCACCTTGGGACCGTCTGCGGTGAAATAGAACGTGAACATAGCAATCGTGGCGAGGTTGAAGATTAGTCCGATACCGGCCGTGGCGATGTCGACTGCTGTGCCAAACGCGCCAGTGGCGAAGCCGTCG